>CAWBYY010000012.1:0-65590 GCA_963793095.1 uncultured Chloroflexia bacterium | reverse complement strand
AGACTGGATTTTGAGTTCTTTGAATGGCGAATTACCGTTGCAGGAACAGGCCGTTACCCTGCAATTTGGTACAGACGGCACAGCCTTCGGCACAGATGGCTGTAACCGTTTTAACACCACGTACACCCAGGACGGCAGCAGCCTGACCATCAACCAATCAGCCGGAATTTCCTCGATGATGGCCTGTGAGGAACCTGTTATGAATCAGGCCACCGCTTATACGACAGCGTTGTCTGAAACAACCAGCTTCACCGCCAGCGGCAACCAATTAAGCCTGAGCAACGGCGATCAAGTGCTGGCAACTTTTGTGGCTGGCACAGAGGAAGTCGGTGGCAGCGAAACGGCTCCGGAAGCGAGTGGTGATCTTGCCGGGACGAATTGGCTGCTAAGCGCCTTAAATGGTGAACTGCCTATTTCTGGCACGACTATGTATCTCCAGTTTGGTACGGGGGGCACGGTCACTGGATCAGATGGCTGTAACTTGTTGAATGCCGCGTATATCCAAGATGGCACTACACTGACCATCGATATGCAGGCAGGCGCTTCCACGTTGATGGCCTGTCCCGAACCGGTTATGACACAGGCGGATGCGTTCACCACTGCATTGGGGGCAACAAACAGCTTCATAATGACGGAAAATGATCTCATCTTTCAGGATGGCGATCAAGTTTTGGCAACATTCGTTGCCAACGCGACCGATCTGGTTGATACGGCGTGGGAAGTGGTGAATTATAATAACGGACGGGAGGCTGTAGTCGGTCTCATAGAAGGCAGTGAAATTTCGGCTTCTTTTTGGGACAAACAGTTTGTTGGTAATGCTGGTTGTAATCAATACTTTGCCAGCTTCACAGCCAGCACTGCCCGGCTGACCTGTGTAGAAGAGATCTCACTGCCGCACAATCTCTCTGTGATAGCAGCGACTTTGCGGGTGGACACGCCCTGCACATACATCTCGGCCAACGCAAGCATCAATGCCCGTTCACTGCGCAATCCCTTCTCCAACGCCTGCGGGTAGAAGCCGCCTTCCCGGACCTGGGGGATGTCGAAAGTGATTGGCGCAATCCGGGTGTTGATCGTCTTGGGTTTATATCCATTGCTGTGTCCCTGACGCTCGTTGGACCTGACGTATGGGCTTACACCCAAATACTTCTGGCGTTCAGCTTGCATGGCAGAGTTGATCACAATACGGATCAGCTCGGGAAGGTAATCCAATCCTTGCTCTGCAACCTGCTCGAGTAATTCAACTGGTAAGGTACAATCGTTTTGGTGGGTCATGGTGTTCTCCTTTTTGGTGTGATTACCTTTAGGATACACCTGACCTACCATTTTCGAAGATTTTAATATTTACAGAAAGAAGTTTACACTAACTAGTTGCTGACATACGAGCCTTGTTCAATGCCTCGAACCGAAATGTGGCAGAAGCTAATTTGGCTATTCTTGTACACAAGTTCGAGAAAAATGCTACCCGGTAGGCTGATTGGATGGAGAAACACATAACCGAAGGTTCAACCTTCTTAGACTTCCCAATCGAACAATGGCACATGATTCACGTAACCAATGGGTTAGAATGAGTTAACCGAGAATTCCACCGTCGCAGTGCGGATATGAGCATCTTTCCTAATGAAAATCCCTGTTTGTGGTTTATTGAAGCACTGTTGATGGTGTATCGTGCAAAATGGCAAACTAAAGGAATCTCCTTCACTTTCGATATGGGGAGTATAATGCCATCACCTCCGATCAGATTATTAAGGTGCAAAATTTACCATCTAAGGAAACCAAATCAATCAAATTTACAGAAAAGATAGTGCTCATTAATTCGAATGTAAATTTATAATAACGATCACTATAAAAATCAGAATCTTTGTTTTGGATCATGGGGAGGAAATGATGATAATCGAAACCATTATTGTCGATTTTGTGTAAGATTTCTATAACCGTGGGGGCTATTTCCCTACTTTTTAGTTTTGTCGGTTACTTTTTAAAGGGACAGCAATTAATTGAGAAAGAGACTCAGATTGTTTTCCAGTAAGGAATTATGGGTGGAATATTTAGAACCTTCTTTGAATACGGTTAGATCTTCTGTTGGGAAATTCATTCTGGATATTTCAAATCTTATGGATTCGTCTCAAAAAATATTTTGGGTGTCAACAAAAAAGTTATATTTGGATTTGTGTTTCCATCCGTTTTGTTCATAGATTTTCTCTTTTTTGTTTTGGTATTTCAATTTGTGGATTTTTTTGAATTTAACAGATATCTTTTTTTGTTGATATGCGTACTGTTATTACTCCTATTATCTAATCTATTTAGCAGGAGGGTAATTCATCTTCAAGAACGGGAAATTTCAAATAAGAACTTGTGCATTTATTGGTTTCTAACTATATATTTTTTTCCTCCAATGATACTAATTATTTTAATACTTATCCCATTCTTAATAATTGTATGTATTTTTTTGGTGGTAATTTATGCAATATTATTTATTTCACATTTGATTATTAGGTTTTTTCTATTTCCGTATAGTTTATTAGATAAATTTGGTAGTCGCTTTAATGAAAGTGGGCTAGCGACTTTGTTTCTTGTAATTGGGGTTGTTTCATTTTTTTTAGATAATTATTTATGTCCTTAGTACCAATTTTGTTTAAATTAGAAAGTGTAATATTCTTTCTGGAATTTTGTAAGAGTTGTGTCAAGCATTGTGTGAATTTATGAAAAATCTGCGTTTCCTGCAACGCTAGCAGTAGAGAAAAAACCACTTAAGACAAAAGGGGATTAAGAAGCAAATGAACTTAATTATAGGATGTGATGCATATAAGCAATATTCGCAATTTGTTTTTTATGATCATAAAGGCTGGCTTTACAAACATACCTAGATAAAACACAAGTATCGGCGCCATTCGTCATTTATTGAAACGATATCCAAAAGGAACTCCACTGGCATTGGAAAGTGTTGAAAATTGATGCTGGATCGTGCGTGAGACCAATGCTGCTGTTTGTAAGCCAATGGTGACTTATGCGGTGAATACTAATAAGGTCATGATGGACATCGTCAAAAAACATAATAAGTTGGAATGTAGAGTACTGGGGACTATGCAGGTACCGACACACTTCCCACGGTATTGTAGCGTTTCATAAGATGATGAAAATAGAATAGGAAGAACCTAAACGATGAAATTGAGACTAAACGCAATTTATAATCTATCGCAAAAGTCGAGTAAGAAATTCAAAGTAATAGAGGAATATAATAGTAAATGATAATTATCGAATCAAATCCCTTTATTCAACTAATAAATGATCAATAATTAGGACGATGTCCTCTCAAGGCATTAAGAAGGACCGTTAAAGGACAGACTCCTCTAGAAATTGAAGGAGATAGACATGAATGAAATACGACCATTAGATCCCGAGAAAATTGCTTATTGGTTTTTCCGATTGAATGGATTCCTGACTATTGAAAATTTCGTAGTACACCCTGAATTAATATCTGATGGCACTTCTCAAAGAACCGATGCAGATATTTTAGCCGTCAGGTTTCCATATGAAAAGAATTTGCATTATCTGATAGACCAATGAATGATTTTAAATTCTTTAACAAACTCAATAAAATATTATTTGTGATCGCAGAAGTAAAAAGAGGAGGGTATTGCAGACTTAATGGTCCTTGGACTAATTCAGAAGTAGAAAATTTGAATAGAATTTTATATGCAATAGGAATGTTTATTCCAAAATCGTCCCCAATGCATCCAGGGAATTATACGACAACCAACTATATGAAAATGAAGAAATTCAAATCGTTCTGTCAACTGTCGCAGATCTAAAGGATATCCTATTAGGGGAAAATGTTCTTCAATTAACTTGGGACGAAATCCTCTCTTTTATCTTCAGGCGGATGAGAAGTTATTATAAAGAGAAATCACACCATCCACAGTGGGATGAAACTGGAGATACCCTTTTTAAAGAAGCAGACTATCCAAAAAATGAAGATGATTATATATTGAACATCAGAAAACGAATGCAATTATTTTGATGGAAATCTACAATAGACTTAATTCAATCCTAAGAGTTCCTTATGACCTGTCCCCAAAAACCGATCCAAGAGAAAAATTTGGATTAGAACAAAAACCAGGTCAGTCAGAATGCCATAGAAATTTTGTGACATCTTCGAGTCGCCTTTCCTTCTTCATGTCTGGTGCAATTCTGGTGCAACCTGGTGCAACCAGGGTAACAAGACATGGAAATATATGGACTTAATGGACAATTTGACCCCCATATATGGTGATTGGATAGAACTGTATACCCCCATATATAGGCAAGTGGACACAATGGACAAATCCAAAGACTCAATCGCACTGAGGAGGTCAGGGGTTCGAATCCCCTCAGGTCCACCTCGTTTACCCTCGTTTAGGGGCGATGTTATATTCGAGTTCGTGTTTATAAGGTGGGTTGGCACCCACTCGAGTGCAGTTTATCGCTGCTGCCTGGTTTGCATAATATAGACAGTCTTTTAACTGTTCCCTGACTAAATTTCCAAGCTGCTTAATTTCCAAAAGTTCCTGATGGTATAGATAAGCGAGTGCAGCGGATAAAAATGAATCTCCTGCCCCGACTGTATCCTCGACTTCAATCTCAGGGGTTCTGACATGCGCCGATGTACTGGATTTGGTGTACCCCTCAGCGCCTTCTTTACCTTTTGTCTGGATCACTAAACTTACCCCAGATCAAACCAATGTCCCAGATGTTTTTCAAATTCCTCATTCCTATATATCCATTCAAAATCAACCCGGCTCAATTTCAAGATATCCACTGAAGCGAGCCAACCCTCAAAGCGTGTCCGGTATGTATCATGATCAGGTATCAAATCTGGCCGTATATTGGGATCCAAAGAGATAATCCTGGTCCTACTCTCGCGGGCCGTTAATACCTCCAGAGCAGTTGCTCCCGGCTCCATAACCATTGATATGGAACCAAAGTGCATTGCTGCTACCTTTTCGGGTATTTGAGGTATGAGCTCATCTACGGTCAGACTGCGGTCTGCAGATCCATTTGCATAAAAGGAGAATTGCGGCTCGATGTGCTCATCTGAAGACGGGCTGACAAAAGCAAGTGCGGTTGGATCAGCGGAACGTATACAATAACTTGTATCTACCCCGTTTTCTTCCAGGTTAGCGATCAGCATATCTCCAAAAAAATCGGTGGACATTTTACAATAAAAGCCTGTGGGCGTTTCAAGCCTGCTTAATCCGATAGCGACGTTAAAAATTGAACCCCCGGGACACGGCTGGTAGGCGTCCGTTTGCGGAATAGGGACAAAATCAATCAAAGCTTCTCCGCAGCAAAGTATCATGCCGGCACCCTCCTGTTAAGTATTTAAACCAGGTACAGATAATTAATTCCAACACACCCGGCGCTGCACCTAGATTTCCAGAACGCCACATTTCTGGTGTGATGATATCACAACCAACTCTGGCGCAAGTTTGGCAAATTATTACTTTTTTCTTGACGAGGTGATTTTTTAATGCTATGATATCGTTATCATGGTAACGATATCATGAAAACGATACCATAAGCCATTTTTCATTCAATAAACTACAAATACCGATGGCAACCATCCATGATGTGGCAAAACATGCCGGTGTCGCCCCGATTACCGTCTCCAGGGTCATAAATAATTCAGGCTATGTCAGACCGCGCAACCCGGGAACGGGTAGCAGCGCGCAGTTGTTGAGTTGGGATATGTCCCCAACATGCTCGCCCGTGGGTTGCGCTCAAAGCGCACCAACACGCTGGCATTGGTAATGACCGACATAACCAACCCTTTTTTCACCGTCATCGCACGCGGCGTTGAAGATGCCGCAAGAAAATCTGGATATTCAGTGATTTACTGCAATACGGATGAAGTCTGAAACTGAGGAATTCTAAGTATGCCCAAATTCTGGCTCAAAAACAGGTTGACGGTGTAATTTTAGTGCCTGCCTGCAGCAAATCAAAGTCGGTCGAGTTTTTCCAATCAAATGACATCCCGGTAGTGTTGATCGATCGCAGCATCCCGGATGTGGAAACCGATGCGGTCCGCTGTGATTCGGTATCCGGCGCCTACCAGCTCGTCAAGCTCTTGCTTGACTTAGGACACACCAGGATTGCGGTAATCTCAGGACCCCGGGGGGTTTCCACAGCCGAAGACCGAATTGACGGGTATCGACTTGCCCTGGCTGATGCCGGACTCGGAGAGAACGAACAGATTTTTTATGGTTCGTTTACCCAGGTTAGTGGATATGACCTTGCAGTGAAAGTGATGAAACAAACACCGCCTCCGACCGCTTTGTTTTGCGCCAACAACTTTATCAGTATTGGTGTTTTGAAAGCATTTCGTGATAACAGAATACGCGTGCCCGAGGATGTCGCCCTGGCCGGGTTCGACGACCTGCCGGTTAACCTGGTGGTCGATCCCTTCATTACTGTTGCTGCCCAGCCGGCTTACGAGATCGGCCAGCGCGCTACCGAACTGCTCCTGGAGCGCCTGACCGGCGAGGCGCCTGATGAATGCCAGCAGGTTATCCTTCCTATTGAAATTATCACGCGCAAATCAAGTGGACAAGCAATTGTTTGATTTTTTGAATTTTGCTGCCGCTGACATCATCTCGTAGATTCGGCGAGTTAATCACCAAGGAGATTTTATTAATGGCGAGCAACCCAACTGCAGCCAACTACCCTAAACAAGGATGATTTAATCGTTGTAACAGGTGCCGGTGGATTTCATTGCCGGGTCCCTGGTCAGGTATTTCCACGATTCCGGATTCACCAGCATCCAGCGCGATCGACAAGAAACCGCTGCCCAAATGGTATCAACGCGTACCTGGAGTAGAAAACCTTTCCATGGATCTGAGCTATCGTGAGAACTGCACCCGGGCTGTTGAAGGCGCCGTGCAAGTTTACAACCTGGCAGCCGACATGGGCGGGATGGGGTTTATCGAACGCTTCCGGGTGGAATGTCTGCGCAGTGTTCTAATCAACACCCATATGCTTGAGGCTTCATACAATGCCGGTGTACAGCGTTATTTCTTTTCATCCTCAGCTTGTGCCTACAATGTAGATCTGCAGAATGATCCCAACTCCAGGGCGCTGAAGGAATCGGATGCCTTATCCGGCCATGGCCGAGCGTGGGTATGGCTGGGAAAAGTTGGTATCAGAGATTTTCTGCCAGGAGTATTGGGCGGAACGCAAGATGGGTACGTATATCGCCCGTTTCCATAATGTTTACGGACCGGACGGCACCTGGGACGGCAGGCGGGAAAAAGCCCCGGCAGCCCTCTGCCGCAAGGTGATCGAAGCCCAGGACAGCGGCGTACTCGAGATTACCATTTGGGGCGACGGGCACCAAACACGCAGTTTTATGTATATTGATGACTGCGTCAAAGGAATCGACCTTATCATGCACTGCGACGATTTGATCGCGACACCCATAAACCTTGGTTCCAGCGAACTGGTATCGATCAACCAGCTGGTCAGCAAGATCGAAAATGTGGCCGACGTACAAAGCTGGAACGTAATTACAAAGCGGATGCACCGCTGGGTGTCGCCGGCCGCAACAGCGATAATACCTTCATCAAACAGGTGCTGGACTGGGAACCGGACACGTCGCTGAGTGAAGGAATAAATAAGACATATGCATGGATAAAAGGCCAGTATCCAGGACCGCAAAGCCGGAAAACCAACACCGGCTGGTGAAGCTGAAGATTTTTAGGACGTACCTCACGCTGGACTGACCTGCGAGAAATAAATGGCACCCAAGAATATTACAGATGTCATCGGGAAACTGCCTTACCGGGTTGCGTTAGCCGGTGGTTGGATTGACCAGCCCTTTGTATCCAGGCATAATCCCTCCCCGCCGGGTTCGATGGTGGTAGTGGGATTGCAGCCCACCATACGTTTTATGAACCGCTGCGGGATGGGTACCAGCACCCGTGAGATCGCGCGATCAAATCTGGAACGGAAGCATCCCCGATAGGGCACCCGCCGAATTGATCCGCGAGCTGTATGCCGCGGAAAACAAAGATTTGAGCGGAACCTTCCGGGTCGCAGGATATGGCTGGTCTGGTGTATCCAGGGGTTAACCGCCTGGATTACGATATTAACTTCGAGGGCGGTTATTTCCCGGTTCATGTCGAATCCAATCAAAAACACTGCGGTAGCAGGATGGTTGGAGAGCGTGTTGCATCTAGTACCCATCGCACAGCGTCCTCCCGGGTACACCCCCCTGGGGAAACAGAACTTGGATCCGGACTGGATCCGTCGTTTGGGACAGTCCGGCGTGGATTGTTTTAACGCCATCCTCAACAAAGATACGCAGGCTTTAGGCGCATCCTTCAACGATTGTATGTTGTGCTGGCAGACGATTCTGCCGCACACAGTAGGGCATCCAACTATTCCGATCGATCTGATGCGTATTTGCGCATATTACCAATCCAGATATAACGGCGCCATGTATTCCGGTTGTGGTGGCGGCTACCTGCTGGTTGTTAGTCAGGAAAACGTACCGGGCGCATTCAATATTTCAGTAAGGACCGCGGACTGAGAATCGCATGAAAAGCGTTGTCGTGACCGGCAGTTTCGATAAAATCCAATCTTCCGACGTGCGCTTTTTAGAGGCTGCCTCGAAATTGGGTTCACTGCATGTGCTGCTCTGGTCAGATGAGGTTGTTCGTCGGGTTGAAGGGACATATCCGCACTACCCGCAGGAGGAACGCGCCTATTTTCTCAATTCAATTCGTTTTGTAACGCAGGTCACAGTGCTTGATCAGATGGTTGCAGCAAACTACATCCCAGAGATTGAGGGCTTCCAGCCGGAGATATGGGCAGTTTGTGAAAACGACCATACCCCTCATAGACAGCAGTTTTGTACTGCTCAGGGGATTGACTATAGGATCATCCAACAAGCTGATATGGGTGGTTTTCCCCCGCTGCCGATCTATTAATGGATATCACCCAACCCGCAAAAAGAGTCCTGGTGTCCGGGTCTTTTGACTGGCTGCATTCAGGTCATGTACGCTTTTTTGAAGAGACTTCTGGTTTGGGCGACCTTTATGTGGTTGTCGGTCATGATGAAAATATACGCCTGTTGAAAGGGGACGGGCACCCGATGTTTTCACAGGATGAACGCGCTTATTTGGTGGATTCAATCCGTTTTGTCAAACGTACTGTAATTTCCAGCGGACACGGCTGGATGGATGCGGAACCAGAAATTGACCTCATCAAGCCGCATATCTTTGCTGTTAACCAGGACGGCGACAAACCCGAAAAGAGAGCATTCTGTAAGGAGCACGGCATTGAATATGTTGTGTTAGAGCGTACTCCAAAGGAAGGTTTACCACGCAGGGAGAGCACCTTGCTGCGAGGATTTTAGATGCTATCCAGCATTCAATATGGAAATCTAGGATGGAGAGGATCAGGAGGACGTTTACAAACTAAGGACGGTCAGGTTCATAATGAGTTTTATTAGTGATGATTGTCATCACGTGTCAAGTCAAAAGATAATATTACCGAGAGGATGTCACGTGTCATTGACATGATGAGTATGAAAAGTTAAAATGGTGCGCATTCCATGAAACCTGTTCTAATTCTAACATTAGCGAAACAACCTTCCCATGTAATGGGGAACCAGACTGACAGCCTGCTGTTGGAACAGATCAAAAATGGCAGCCGCCGCGCTTGCCAGCAGATAGTCCTACCCACTGAATTGATCATAAGAAATTCAAGTGGAGAAGGTGTTTAAATTTAAGGTTTTAGCAAATTCTTTTCTTGCAATTAATGGTAGAGTAATAATTCTTTTCGAAAAAAAAACAAAACAATCGAGAGCTCAATCCTGCCAAAGATCCAGAAAATTGTATGCATACTAGTCACGCTGAGGTTGATCAATGGGTGAAGTATTAGTTCGAATGGAAGGGATTGATAAACGATTTCCGGGTGTCCATGCGCTAGATCAATGCGATTTCGATTTATTCACCAGTGAGGTGCATGCGCTGGTAGGTGAAAATGGTGCGGGAAAATCAACTTTGATGAAGATCCTGGGTGGGATTTATCAAAAGGATGCAGGACACGTCTACCTTGAAGGCAAGGAAGTCGAGATTGTCAACCCGCGCCTGGCGCAGGACCTGGGCATCAGCATGATCCACCAGGAACTGAATCTGATGCCGCACCTGACAGTTGCGCAGAATATTTTTATCGGTCGTGAACCGCGCGCAAAAATATCATTTGTGGTGGATGATAAAACCACCAACCAAAAAAGCTGAACAGCTTTTCGAAATGCTCAGCCTGCAATCTGGATCCAGAAATAAAAGTCGCTGACCTGACGGTTGCAAAGCAGCAAATGGTGGAAATTGCCAAGGCGCTGTCATTCAACGCAAAAATCCTGATCATGGATGAGCCAACCGCAGCCCTGACCGATACGGAAATTGATGAACTTTTCAAAATCATCAGGCAGTTACGCGAAAAAGGTGTTGGTGTTGTCCACATTTCGCACCGGCTGGAAGAACTCAAACTGATTGCAGACCGGATTACGGTGATGCGCGATGGAAAAATGATCGACACGCTGTTAACCGAAGATGCCACCATTGACAAAATCATCAGCCTGATGGTTGGGCGTACTATCTATGAATCGGCGCCAGAAATTCCGGAAAACCCGAGCCAGGAAGTCGTGCTTGAAGTTCGCAATCTTAACCGTGGCAAAGTGTTGCAGGATGTCAGTTTCAATCTGAAGAAGGGCGAAATTTTGGGCTTTGCCGGATTGATGGGTGCTGGGCGCACGGAAGTGGCGCGGGCTATCTTTGGCGCAGACAAGCTTGATTCTGGTGAAATTTACATCAAAGGTCAGCAAGTACAGATCAAAAGCCCAAGGATGCGGTTGTGTATGGCATTGGCTATCTTTCCGAAGATCGCAAACGTTATGGTCTGACTCTGGGCATGGATGTCAAGGAGAATATTGCCATGGCCAGTATGAAAAATTTCCTGCGCTGGTTTAGCTTGGTGGATTTCAAAAAGAGACCTCCAGGGCCAGGGAGATGGTTAATGCATTGAACATCAAAACACCCAGCCTTGAACAAAAAGTAAATTTCCTATCCGGGGGCAACCAACAAAAAGTTGTTATTGGCAAGTGGTTAACTGCCGATACCGATATCTTGATTTTTGATGAACCCACCCGCGGTATTGATGTGGGAGCCAAAAGTGAGATTTACAAACTGCTCAACGATCTGGCCAGCAGTGGGAAATCCATCATTATGATTTCATCAGAACTGCCCGAAATTCTGCGCATGAGCCATCGCGTGGTGGTCATGTGTGAAGGCCGGGTGACGGGTATTTTAGATGCCAATGAAGTAACCCAGGAAAGTATTATGAAATACGCTACTATGCGGGGCAACATGGTCCGTAGAAAGTGCCAGAGTACCAATTTAATTTTCGCCCATTGGAAAATGCCATGAAAAATGAAACCAAAGCTGCCAAAACTTTATTCCGTTCCGATGCCATGCAGCAGATTATGGCATTCGGCGCCCTGATTGTATTGTTGATCGGCTTCTCACTAGCTTCACCATATTTCCGTACCTTCGATAATTTTGTCGGCATCCTGCTGGCGACCGCTGTCAATGGTGTTCTGGCATTGGGCGCTACTTTTGTCATCATCAACGGCGGAATTGACCTTTCAGTGGGCACAGTGATGACGTTATCTGCGGTAATGACGGGTGTTTTTATTACCAATTGGGTCTGCCGATCCCTGTTGGCATCATTGGTGGTTTTCTGACAGGCAGCCTGGCTGGATTTATCAACGGCAACTATGATTTCACGCATGAAAATCCCGCCTTTTATCGCCACACTGGGTATGTTGTATATCGCCAAAGGTCTTTCACTGGTGATTTCGGAATCTCAGGCCAATTTATTTCAATGATACGCCTGCTTTCCGTGAAATGGCCATGGGGTCGATATTGGGTAAGATTATTCCTGGTCTCGAGTTCCCAATGCCGTGCTGATTTTGTTTGGCGCGGCCTTTTTTGCCCACATTATCCTGACTCGCACGATTCTCGGGCGCTACACATTTGCCTTGGAAGCAACGAAGAAGCCACCCGCCTTTCAGGTGTCAATGTGGCGGTTTGGAAGACGGCAGTCTTTACCCTGGCGGGATTATTTAGCGGTATAGGCGGCGTTTTGATAGCTTCCCGCCTGAACTCTGCCCAGCCTGCCCTTGGGGCTGGTTACGAATTGGATGCCATTGCGGCGGTGGTAATTGGCGGCACGTCACTGAGCGGCGGTGAAGGCTCGATCCTGGGAACCATCATTGGTGCTTTCATTATCAGCACCCTCACCAACGGTCTGCGTATCCTTTCCGTGCCGCAGGAATGGCAGATTGTCGTGACCGGCTGCTATTGTCATCCTGGCTGTTTACCTGGATATTCTGCGCCGGCGACGATAAAAACGATCAATCAATCGATGTCTATATTTTAAGTAAAGGAGGATATATATTTGCCAAAATTCAAATAAGAAGTACCAAAATCAAGAGCGTTAATAAGATAAATCAAGGAGAAAAAATGAATACGAAGAAAATGCTTTTCACGCTGTTAGCGTATACTGGTTGTCTTTGGCCTGATCGCGGGATGTGCGCCACAAGCCACTGAAGCTCCAGGAGCCGAAGCTCCAGCAGCAGAAGCCCCCGAAGCCGAAGCCCCCGAGAGTGAAGAAACTCCCTACATCCCGGTAATTTCCAAAGGCTTCCAGCACCAGTTCTGGCAGGCTGTTAAATTAGGTTCCGAGCAAGCCGCCGAAGAATTTGATGTAGAAATCACTTTTGAAGGTCCAGAATCTGAGGCCATGGTTGACAAGCAGGTTGAAATGTTCCAGACGGCTCTGGACAAGAATCCGGCTGCCATTTGTCTGGCTGCTGTTGACTCAAAAGCATTTCAGCCCCTGCTGGAGCAGGCTCAAGAAGCTGGTATCCCTGTAATCGGTTTTGACTCCGGTGTCGACAGCGATATCCCCGTCTCCACAGCCGCAACCGACAACATTGCTGCAGCAGCAGTGGCTGCTGACAAGATGGCTGAACTTGATCGGTGGTGCAGGCGAAGTTGCAGTGATCGCTCATGACCAGACCAGCCGCACCGGCATCGACCGTGTTGATGGTTTCGTCGGCCAAATGGAGAGCGATTACCCGAATATCACCGTAGTGGATGTCCAGTACGGTGGCGGCGACCAGCTCAAATCCACTGACCTGGCCAAGGCCATCATCCAGGCTCACCCGAATCTGAAGGGTTTCTTTGGCGCCAACGAAGGTTCGATTATCGGCGTTCTGAATGCTGTTTCAGAACTTGGCATGGAAGGCGACCTGGTAGTGATTGGTTACGACTCCGGCCAACAGCAGATGGATGCCATCCGCTCCGGCGCTGAAGCAGGCGCTATCACCCAGAACCCGGTTGGCATCGGCTACAAGTGCGTTGAAGCCGCTGTCATGGCCATCAATGGTGAAACTCTGCCCAAAACCATCGATACCGGCTTCATGTGGTACGACGCCAGCAACATTGATGATGCTGAGATTCAGGCTGTACTCTACAAGTAAGTAGAATATGAATATCTGAAGAAAAGAACAGGGACTGTTCAAGATACAATGGACAGTCCCTGTTTTTGAAAGTTACATTGCCTGAGGGTCTACTATCTATTAGATTGAACCCGGTTTTCTTTCAAATGGAGTAACACTATGGAAACAAATCAAAACGATTTCCTTCGCAACCGGCTGGTAGGTTCAATGCCAAAAATTGGCATCCGCCCGGCTATAGATGGACGCCGGAAAGGGATCCGTGAATCATTGGAAGAGCTGACGATGGATATGGCAAAGAATACCGCTGCATTCTTGAGCGACAATCTTCGCCACGCCAATGGACTGCCTGTGGAATGCGTTGTATCCGATACCTGCATTGGAGGTGTTGCTGAAGCGGCCCAAACCGCGGAGAAATTCTCCCGCCAGGGCGTTGGTCTCTCCATAACCGTATCCCCCTGCTGGTGTTATGGTTCAGAGACCATGGATATGGATCCATTGATCCCCAAAGCTGTATGGGGCTTTAACGGTACCGAACGACCCGGCGCTGTATACCTGGCAGCAGTTTTAGCGGCACACAACCAGAAGGGTTTGCCGGCCTTCAGCATTTACGGCCGCGATGTGCAGGATGCTGGTGACACATCCATTCCGGAAGACGTACAGGATAAACTACTGCGTTTTGCGCGCGCAGGTCTCGCGGTCGCCAGGATGCGTGGTAAATCATATCTGGCGATGGGCGGCGTATCAATGGGTATTGCAGGTTCCATAGTAGACCAACACATTTTTGAAGATTATCTCGGCATGCGGGTTGAATCAGTGGACATGTCCGAATTTGTCCGGAGGATGAACGAAAATATCTTTGATCCAGAAGAATTCAGCAAAGCTCTGACATGGGTTAAGGCTAACTGTCCCGAAGGGAAGGACTTCAACCCTCCTGATTTCGTTCGTACACGTGAACAAAAAAATTCGGATTGGGAGATTTCTGTCAAAATGGCGTTGATCACCAGGGACCTGATGGTCGGAAACCCTCAGCTTGACCAGCTCGGATTTGGTGAAGAAGCGCTTGGCCATAACGCCATAGCATCTGGTTTCCAGGGACAGCGCCAGTGGACCGATCATTTCCCCAACGGTGATTTTATGGAAGCCATACTTAATTCTTCATTTGACTGGAATGGAATTCGTGAACCTTATATCGTCGCCACAGAAAACGATGCCCTGAATGGGATATGCATGTTGTTTGGACAACTGCTAACCGGAACTGCCCAGATATTTGCTGATGTGCGCACCTATTGGAGCCCACAGGCAGTCAAACGTGTGAGCGGTTACGAACTCGAAGGGATGGCTTCTAATGGAATTCTGCACCTGATCAACTCTGGTCCAGCCGCTCTCGATGGAACCGGCCAGCAGTTAATGGATGGCAAGCCAGCCATAAAACCCTATTGGGATATTTCCGCCGAGGATGCCGATCGATGTTTAAAGGCAACAACCTGGCATGCCGGTCGGACTGAATATTTCCGAGGTGGCGGTTGGTCGTCAAAATTTAGGACTCTTGGCGGGATGCCTGTTACGATGTGTCGATTGAACTTAGCGAAAGGGTTAGGACCTGCATTTCAAATAGCGGAAGGTTACACTGTGGATTTGCCAGATGATGTCCACAAGATCCTCGATGAGCGTACTGATCCTGGTTGGCCGACAACCTGGTTTGCGCCGAGCTTAACCGGTTCAGGTCCATTCCGCGATGTTTACACTGTCATGGCAAATTGGGGCGCGAATCATGGCTCGATCTCATATGGTCATATTGGCGCCGATCTAATCACACTGGCCTCAATGCTCCGAATCCCGGTTTATATGCACAATGTCTCGGAAGAGAGAATTTTCAGACCTCATACCTGGACATTGTTTGGGGCAAACGAACCTCAAGGCGCAGATTTCCGGGCTTGTACAAATTTAGGAGCTCTTTACAAGTAATTCGCTAACGCTTTCCATTTATTTGACCCTTAAATTTGGGGCATATCGGATTATAAATTAATTAGCGCATGAGAAAAAGATACACTTCCCTGGAGAACGACTATGTTAAAAGGAATTTCGCCATTATTTAGCCCTGAACTTCTGGCTGCAATCTACCGCATGGGGCACGGGGATGAAATCGTGTTGGCTGATGCTCATTTCCCTGGTGAAAGTACCAACCCTAATGTAATCCGCGCTGATGGTTTACAAATCGAAGCTTTATTAGATGCCATTTTGCCTCTTTTTGCACTGGATAATTATGTAGATGATCCTGTTGTAATGATGGAATGTGTCCCAGGTGATGAACCAGATCCGGCAGTGGAAGCGGGTTATCGACGCGTAATCAATGCCTACGCTCCAGACACACCCTTAATCAGGTTTATTGAACGCTTCGATTTTTATGAGCGCGCCTCCGAGGCTTTTGCAGTTGTAATGAGCGGTGATACCAGAAAATATGCAAACATCATTCTGAAAAAAGGGGTTTCTTAATTTCAGCGTCAATGTCCCCATCAGAATGGCTAATTCTTCCTATATCATTTATTTAAAACTCCATAGGCGGTTTGAATGAATACCCGAACCTACCTGGCATTTGACCTGGGAGCTGAGAGTGGGCGCCTCATCGCTGGAAACTATGATGGGAAAACTTTACAAATTCAAGAATTGCACCGCTTCGTAAACAACGGAATATGGCTGGGTGAGCATTTACACTGGGATGTTCTGCACATCTGGAATGAGATCAAGATCGGGCTGTCTGCCGCGGCGAATGAATATGGCGAATCTGTATTCAGTATCGGAATGGATACCTGGGGAGTTGATTTTGGATTATTGGCAGCTGATGATACGCTCATAGGAATTCCGTATCATTACCGGGACCAACGCACTAAAGGGATTATGGAAACCGTATTTACCCGGATTCCGAAAAGCGAGATTTATAAACAAACGGGAAACCAATTCCTAGAGCTCAATAGTCTTTTTCAACTGTATTCTATGGCGGCAATGAATGCACCAGCTTTATCGATTGCGCATACATTTCTTAACATGCCCGATTTATTTAACTTCTATCTCACCGGGTGTAAAGTCAATGAGTACACCATTTCGAGCACGACTCAGTGTTTCAATATGCAGGGGCAGGAGTGGGCTTTTGACTTATTAACTCGGCTGGGGATTCCAACAAAAATTTTTAGTGAAGTTGTACCTCCGGGCACAGTATTAGGTGAATTGAGACCCTCCCTGAAAGAAGATATTAGTTTGGATTCTGCTTCAGTAATCGCCAGTGCCGGACATGACACCGCCAGCGCAGTCGCTGCAATCCCCGTATCATCTTCAGATTATATATACTTGAGTTCCGGAACATGGTCATTGTTGGGCGTGGAAATCGATCATCCCGACACCAGCCAAGACAGCTTAAATGCCGGTATGACCAATGAAGGTGGAGTTGGGAATAAAATCCGTTATTTGAAAAATATTATTGGTTTATGGCTCGTTCAAGAATGCCGCCGTGTATGGGCAAGCCAAGTAAAACTCTATACATATGATGAGCTTACTCATATGTCTTCGGATGCACAACCATTTGTATCCCTTATCATTCCTGATGACAGCCGCTTCGTGACTCCCAGAGATATGCCGGCTGCCATTCAATCATTTTGTTCTGATACCGGTCAATCAATACCGCTTGACAAAGGTGCAATCATCCGTTGTATCCTGGAAAGTTTAGCGCTGGAATATCGTTGGGTAGCAGAGCAGATTGAACGTCTGAGAAAGCTGGATTATCCAGTCATTCATATTATCGGGGGAGGCGCAAAGAACAAACTTCTTAACCAATTCATTGCTGATGCCACTAATAAAACCATCATTGCGGGTCCCATTGAAGCTACTGCATTGGGTAATATCCTCGTCCAGATGACTGCAATGGGTGATATCGAATCCATTTTGGAAGGACGTGCGATAGTGGGGGACTCCTTTGAATTACAGACGTATGTTCCAGCAAAATCTATTGCTTGGGATGATGCCTACGAACGCTATTTAACCCTTAAGGTAAGAGAGTAAACGATTTTTTGGTTATTCTCAACCGACATGAAGGAATCATTGCAGAGAATTAATGTTAAGAGACTACTTTTACTTTACTACATCTAAAATATGAAGCTTAATCTTATTTCTTAGCGGATGTAATTGGTGGTCCAAATCCCAGACCAAGTGCTGTGTTTTAGTGGTTATGAGAGAGTGGAAAATGAATCCGTGCTATTAAAATAAATATCAGGAGCAAGATATGCATGGTTGGACTAAAAGATTGCTGCGAGTTAATTTGAGTGACGGTAGTTCAGTTATTGAACAAATTGACGAAGAGATTTTACACAAATATCTGGGTGGAAGGGGATTCGGGGCATACCTGATTTACACAACCGTCCCACCCAAAACCGATCCTCTCAGTTCAGAAAATATCCTGGCATTTTGCACGGGAGTTTTAACTGGTGTGCGTGTGCCAACAGGGGGCCGCTCATCCATGAGTACGTTGTCGCCACTGACACGAACAATATTTGATGCGAATTCCGGGTCTGAATTTGGAGTGCGCTTAAAATGGGCTGGGTTCGATGCCTTAGTAATATATGGGAAATCAAGCCATCCCGTCTGGTTGGAAATATCAGAGAATGGCGCACAAATTCATCCAGCGGATGATTTGTGGGGATGTGAGATACCAGAGGTTGTTTCACGATTAAAATTTAAAAACTCTGCGGTGGTAGGTATCGGTCCTGCAGGTGAAAACATGGTTTTATTCGCATCAATTGCGGATGAAAATGGGCGTTCTTATGCACGCGGTGGTGTAGGTGCAGTTATGGGATCGAAGAGACTCAAAGCCATCGTTGCCCATGGTAATCAAAAACCGGGGATCGCTGATCTGGAAACATATAAATTCGTTAATTATGAAGCTGGAAAGATGGTCAAAGCTTCCCCCCGAACATCGCAAGGACTGCCAAAATTTGGCACTTCTGTGCTGGTTAATCTAATGAATACGTACGGTGTGCTGCCTACCCAAAACTTCCAATTAGGTGAATTCGAGCATGCTGAGAAAATCTCGGGCGAAAGATTGCGGGATGAGTTCTTGACAAAACGAGGCGCTTGCTGGAGTTGTCCTATCGGATGTAAACGCATTACGAAAACCAGCCGTGAAGAAGGTGAAGGCCCTGAATATGAGACGATCTATGCTCTGGGTTCATCTTTATATATTGATGACCTTGAGACAATCATAGAAGCCAATTACCTGTGTAATCGACTGGGGATGGATACCATTTCTTGCGGGGCTACGATTGCCTGCGCCATGGAATTAGCCCAGCATGGGAGGTTGAACACTGAACTGAGGTTTGGCCGCAGCGATTTACTCCTGCAAACCATAGAAGATATCGCCTACCGGCGGGGATTGGGCGATCATATCGCTGAAGGCTCAAAACGCCTCTCGGATCGCTACGGAATGCCCGAAACTTCTATGCAGGTTAAAGGTTTAGAATTCCCTGCCTATGATCCGCGTGGAATGCAGGGTCAGGGATTGCTTTATGCCACATCCAATCGTGGAGCCTGCCACTTACGCGGGAATATGCTTGGGCCTGAATTGTTGGGGACACCCAAATTGTTAGACCGGCACATTTCAAATGGGAAAGCAGGAATCCTGATCGTACTGCAGCACACCAACGCAGTGATTGACTCAATCGGAATGTGTAAATTTGTTAACTTCGCTATCGGTGACGAATACTTTAACCGCCTTCTAACAGCCATAACAGGGATTGAATATGAAGTGCAAGATCTGCAATTAGTAGGTGAACGTATCTGGAATTTGGAGAGAATCTACAACCTGCAGGCTGGATTCTCCCGTTCTGATGATTCGCTGCCTCCGCGTTTTACAAGCGAACCCCTCAAAGAAGGCGGCAGCGCTGGACATGTTGTGCATCTTGATGAAATGCTGGCAGATTATTACCGCTTCCGGGGTTGGACTCACGAAGGTATCCCCACAACAAAGAAACTTACAGCCTTAGGATTAGAGCAGTTGGTAAAGGAGCGAAACTATGCTTAATCAATTTCAAAGATTTGGTCATGACCTTTTTTACCGCGGCCTGACATCCTCCCATGGTGGTAACATGAGTGTGCGCATGGGAGACAGGATCGTTATCACCCGCACCGGGTCAATGCTGGCTCATTTAACCGAAATCGACCTGATCGAAACCGGATTGGATGAAGATGACAGCAATATTATGCTAACCTCGAGTGAATTGGTTGTGCACCGGGCGATTTATCAAAATACTTCCGCTTTGGCCGTCGTTCACGTACATCCACCTCACGCTGTAGCTCTCTCCATGGCAGTAAAAGATGCCATCATACCGATTGATAGTGAAGGTTCATACCTGTTTCGAAAAATTCCTGTCGTACAAGCAGAAACAACAGTTGGGTCAAAAGACGTTGCCAAATTGGCCGCGGAAACACTAAGAGATTACAAGATATTTATGTTACGAGGACATGGCTGTTTTTCCATTGGTCCAGTACTGGAAGAAGCTTTCCAATGGTGCTCGAGCCTGGAAGAATCCTGTAAAATGTACTATTTAACCCGGACGATCCAGGCAGCCCAGATTGCGGTTTCTCAAGAAGTTCAGGAAAATCTTGAGTATCGAAAACACACAGATGATTATCAAAATTGGTGAATTTCTCAAACCTATTTAATTGTTGATTCTTGACATGAATAAAAAAGTTTTCGTAAGCGGATGTTTCGACATGTTGCACAGTGGCCACATTGCATTTTTTAAAGAAGCCTCATCATATGGAGATCTTTACGTAGCTTTGGGATCCGATAAAACTGTGTACGAGTTAAAGGGAAGGCTGCCGGTCAACTCTCAAGAAGAACGGCAATTTATGGTCAGCTCTGTAGAGTATGTGAAACAGGCTTTCATTTCAGAAGGATCTGGCATGCTCGATTTTCTGGAAGATTTCAAAAAACTCAAACCGGACATCATGCTTGTCAATGCAGACGGTAATACCCCCGAAAAGCAGGAGTTATGCGCAGAATATGGAGTTGAATATATCATCCTTCAGCGAGAACCTTTCGCTGGTTTACCCGCCCGCACAACAACCGCAATGCGCGCGATTCACCAGATCCCATTCCGAATTGATATCGCCGGGGGCTGGTTAGACCAGCCTTCTGTTTCCAAACACTATCCCGGTTCAGTAATTACCATCTCTCTCGAACCAACCATTCAATTTAACGAACGCAGCGGGATGGCCACCAGCACTCGTCGTGTAGCAATTGATTTATGGGGACCACGCCTCCCACCTGGAAATCCTGAAAAAAATGCAAAAATTTTATTCTGCTGCGACAATCCACCGGGGACTGAGATCATTTCTGGTTCCCAGGATTTAATCGGAATAGTATTTCCAGGTCTCGCTAGAGCGTATTATGATGGCGGGTATTGGCCTGAGTATATCGAACATAATGTTGATGAGAACTTAATCCGATTTGTTGAAAATTCTTTTTACCTGGTTCCATTAGGCCCTCGACATGCCGAATTTGATGTGCTTGCTAATACCCATTTCGACCGCATGAAAGCTAAGGCTTTGGCGGATGCGGCTGATGATTGCTGGCAGGCGATACTAAATCGAGATGTGTATGCCTTTGGCTCCGCCTTCAGAGCCTCGTTCGAGGCTCAAATTGTAATGTACCCAGATATGATGAATGACATGGTCATATCTCTGATCGAAAAATACCGGGATGTCGCCCTCGGCTGGAAGTTGTCAGGCGCAGGCGGCGGCGGCTATCTTATCTTGGTTAACGATACGCCAATCAAGGATGCGATACGGGTCGTAGCCCGTCGTGAGATTGAGTAAAGGTGTCGAATTGAAATTGGAGTATAAATGAAAAGAGCATTGGTTTGTGGTGCAGGCGGTTTTATCGCAGGCCACTTAGTAAAGAAATTGAAACGCGAGGGATACTGGGTGCGCGGAGTTGATATAAAAGAGCACGAATTTGCTCCATCTGAAGCGGATGAATTTATAATTCTTGATCTGCGAGAAGCAGAAAACTGCCTGAATGCATTGACTTTACCGGGTGGCACTTTTGATGAAGTATATCAATTGGCTGCTGATATGGGTGGTATGGGTTTCATACATTCTGCTGAGTGTGAAATTATGCATAACAGCGCCTTGATCAACATACATATGACACATCATGCCTGGAAGCTGGGCGTACCGCGCTACTTCTTCTCTTCCTCAGTGTGCGTCTACCGTGATATGCTGCCTGGTGAGCCTGAGATGACAGAGGTTGATGCCATTCCGGCCAACCCAGATAACGAGTATGGCTGGGAAAAGCTTTATGCAGAACGTATCGCTCAGGCTTATGAGCGCAACCACGGTATGAAAGTTCGTATTGCCCGTTTCCAGAACTGCTATGGCCCTGAGGGAACTTGGACAGGTGGGAGAGAAAAAGCTCCTGCGGCATTGTGCCGAAAGGTTGCCGAAATCGAGGATGGTGGAACAATAGAAGTCTGGGGGGATGGAACTGCTATCCGTTCTTATACTTACGTTGATGATATGATTGAGGGGATATATATGCTGATGCATTCCGATTTGGAGGGGGCGGTTAATATTGGATCCCCCCAATATGTCAGTGTGGATACGCTGGCTGAGACTATCTCTGAGGTATCCGGAAAAAGATTCAACATAAAGCATGTGGAAGGGCCGGTAGGTGTTCAAGCGCGGAACTTTAGCAATCAACGTATCTACTCGCTCGGTTGGGAATCGAAGTTCGACCTAAAGGCTGGAATTGCTCTTACATACCCTTGGATTGAGCAGCAGGTAAAAGAAGCCTCTCTCGCAGAGACAGATTGATTCGATTGTGATCATATATTTTTATATAAGAAGAATGCGAGGGCTGATATTTTACTACTGGGTATTGATATAGGTACTTACAGCAGCAAAGGCGTACCGCCTCAATGCCCCTGGAGGTGATCATTAGACTGCCAACCTGCACCCGCCTGGAAACGTCGTAAAAGTAACCGGATGAATTTTTAATAATCAATCCGTCCGGCTGCAGCTGGACAAGTTTGACCACACCCAGCTCACGCATATTCTCAGGCATATCTAGCTGTCCTTACTCGAAGCCTGGATTCCGGCCGCAATTTCAGCGCAGTGTTCAAGATCATGTTCGAGCATATATTCCACCAGAGCGGGGATGGTGCCGCGTTCATCTCCCCAGGGGAATAACAAGTCACCGGGAAACCGGTCGGGGGGTATGTCCCTGACCGCCTCAATAAATGCCCTGCGGGCCTGTCCCCATTCCTCCAGAATTTGAGAGTCGGTTAACATGCGGGCTTTCGATACTTCCCCCTGATTAAAGGTATCCTCATCAAAATCTTTGATGGAATACATGCTCCCTTCATTAAAGGCAACCAGGGATGAAGCAGCCTGGCGGTCCCAGGTCGCGATATGCCCAAGGATATCCTTTATTCGCCAGCCGGTGCCTCGGTGAATAACCAGTTCCAGATCAGTATCATTGAAAGCCGCCCGGAGAGTTTTGTGACTTTCCCCAAGCCGGTTAATCAAATCGATTTTTTCACTTTCCGCCATAGCAGACACTCCTTATTATTAACTGGGCGGATTATAACATGCCAGTTCCATTTAATACCGCAAACAATGGATAATTTGTCCATTTCCGAAATAAATCCTCCGGATTGTTGACATTTCGGTATGGATAAGTTATGCTTTGAAAAATTGTTTATTATGGATAAATGCCAGTGAAGAATCTCGATCAAATCGATTGGGAGATTATCGCGCTGCTCAACAAAGATGGGCGGATGCCTCACGCTGAAATTGAGAGGAGGTTGAAAAATGTCTCGGCGCGCACCATTAACAACCGGATCGAGGCGCTGGTAAAGGATGGCATCATTAACATCCGGGCGGTTATCAACCCGGAAATGGTGGGGTACGGTGTGATGGCGGAGGTGTTCATCGAAACGGAACCGGGGGAGCAGAGAGCGGTCGCTGAAAAGGCGGCTGAATTTCCACAGGTCAGTTATTCGTCCTGCGCAAGCGGCGAGAAGGATGTGATCCTGTCTGTACGGGCGCGCGAGCATTGGTGAACTGTTCGATTTTGTTTCGGAGGAGTTGGGCAATATACCAGGTGTACGGCACACTCAAACCCACTTGATGCCATTAAAAATCAAGAGCAATGCTGCATGGATACCCGGGGAATACCTTGATGAATACGAATAAAATACCCGAGAAGTCAAAAAACCCAGTACTGCCTTCACATGCACAGGCAGTCATCATTGGAGGGGGAGTGATCGGGTGCAGTGTGGCATACCACCTGACGAAGCTTGGCTGGCGGGATGTGGTACTGCTGGAGCGCAGCCAGCTGACAGCCGGAACCACCTGGCATGCGGCTGGGTTGATCGTGAGTGGATTCTCAACTGAAACCGAAATTGAAATGGCGAAATACACCCGCGAATTGTACGAAAAACTGGGGGATGAAACCGGGCAGGATACGGGTTTCTTTGCTAACGGCTATATGCAGATTGCCAGCAACCCCGAACGCTTGTACAGCCTGCGCCAGCGGGCTGATTACTGCCGGGCATACGGCGTGAGCACGGATGAGATTTCGGCGGAGGAGGTCAGGGCATTGTGGCCTTTGTTCTACACGGACGATATCCTGGCGGGTTTTTACACCGCCGAGGACGGGCGCACGAACCCGGTTGACACCACAATCGCCCTGGCTAAAGGGGCGAGAATGGGTGGGGCTCTCATCCTGGAGGGTGTGGAGGTAACCGGCATCAAGCAGGAAAAAGGCAGGGTCAAAGCGGTTGAAACCAGACAGGGTGTAATCCACTGCGAGTACGCGGTTAACTGCGGCGGGATGTGGGCGCGCCAGATCGGGAAGATGGCTGGAGTCAATGTCCCGCTGCATGCAGCAGAACATTACTATCTGGTAACCGAACCGATCGAAGGCCTGCACCGAGATCTGCCTATCGTCGAAGACCCGGACCTGTTTGCATATTACCGGGAAGAGATGGGCGGGTTGATGCTGGGTTTGTTTGAACCGGTTGGAAAACCCTGGGGTATGGGCGGTATCCCTGAAGATTTCAGTTTCGGGGAAATCCCCCCGGACTGGGAACGGATGACTCCCTACCTTGAACAGGCGATGAAACGTATTCCAGCGGCAAGGGATGCAGGGGTGCACACATTCTTCTGCGGCCCGGAAAGTTTCACGCCCGATATGGGCCCATTGATGGGCGAAGCGCCGGAGTTGAAAAATTTCTTCGTTGCGGCGGGCTTTAATTCGCTCGGGATCTTATTGGGCGGCGGCGCAGGAAAAGTGATAGCCCAGTGGATCGTTGATGGGTACCCCAGTGTGGATACAAGCGGGATCAATATCGACAGATTTATGCCGTTCCAGAATAACCCAAAATACCTGCACGACCGGATAGTCGAACTGCTCGGGTGGCAGTATATCAGCTGGCCCAACCTGCAGCCCAAGACGGCGCGCAATACCCGCAGATCAGCCATGTACGAGCGCCTGTTGAAAGCCGGCGCATACTACGGGGATTCAGTGGGCTGGGAATACCCTGACTGGTTCGCTCCCAGGGGAGTCGAGCCAAAGGTCGAGTATTCCTGGGGGCGCCAGAACTGGTTCGAGTATGCAGCGCAGGAGCATAAGGCAGCCCGCGAGCAGGTCATATTAATGGATTTGACCCATATGTCGAAATTCCTGGTACAGGGCAAAGATGCTGAAAAATCGCTGAACCGGATTTGCGCGAATAATGTGGCTGTTCCGGCTGGGCGGATCGTTTACACTCAATGGCTGAACGAGCGGGGCACTATCGAAGCGGACCTTACAGTAACACGCCTTGCGGAAAATGAGTACCTGCTCATCCTGGTTGATTCAGCTCACCACCATGTACTGACCTGGTTGAACGATCACATCCTGCCTGGTGAGCATGTTTTCGTTACGGACGTCACATCCGCTTACAACATAATCAACGTCCAGGGACCAGAATCGCGCCAGCTGATCAGCGGTCTGACAAATGCGGATATGTCAAATGAAAGCTTCCCATATATGAGCATGCAGGAGATTGATATCGGGTATGCGTTGGTGAAGGCACTGCGGGTAACGTACGTGGGCGAATTAGGCTGGGAGCTGCATGTACCCACTGAGTTTACACTGCATGTATTCGATGCTCTGATCGAAGCGGGTCAGAGTGCTGGTTTCAGGCATGCGGGTTTTCAGGCGCTGAACAGCCTGCGCATTGAAAAGGCATACCGCGATTACGGGTATGATATCGATAATACCGACACGCCGCTGGAAGCGGGATTGAGCTATTTTGTGGATTTCGAAAAACCCGGCGGGTTTATCGGCAGGGATGTGCTGCTGAAGAAAATGGAGAGGGGTATCCTGAAAGAGCGGCTTGTGCAGTTCATGCTTGAGAACCCGGAGCCGCTGCTGTATGGGAGCGAGCCCATCTACCGGGATGGGAATTTTGCTGGTGACATTGCAAGCGCAGGCTACGGGCATACGCTTGGCGGGGCGGTTGGGCTGGGCTCGATCCATAACGAAGGCGGGGTGAGTGTCGATTACGTCAAGAGCGGCTCGTATGAGATTGAAGTTGCAGGCATGCGCTATTCCGCGAAGGCTTCTCTCCGGCCGATGTATGATCCCGATGGGATCAAAGTCCGCTCCTAGGGCAGACAACAGTCCAATAACCTGATTTTCAGCAAAGGACCTCGAATTTATATAAGGTCTTTCACTGGAGTTTGCGTCAAAACTGGCTTCTGGAGGATATGTGAACCCCACACCACCTCCAGGATTACTTCCAAGTCCGGATGGCGAGGGCTGGTTTTGATGTTCCGCCTATCCCCAAATATTATATTCACGGTCAAGATGCCGCCCGGGATTTGGACCGGGTTCTTACCCGGGGATGTCTCTCAGCTGCGTACCCGTTTCAATTGGGGATCGTACATTGGTTTGAGCGACGCTTTTGCCGGATAACGCACCCCTGCGATGTCAATTTCGTAAGATCCGCTCTTTATGAAGTCTGCAGAGACGGTTTCGCCTTCATTTTCGACCGGTCCGACACCAACAGAGGCGCCCAGAGTGTGGCCATAACCACCTGACATAATGTGTCCCACCGGTTTGTTATCACGATAGATAACTTCTCCGTAATACAATCTCGGTTCAGGATCCTCGAGCAGGAATTGAACCATGCGGTATTTCAGGCCTGCTTCCTTTGTCCTGAGGATGGCCTCTCTACCAATAAAGCCTCCCGGTTTGTCGGTATCCACGAAGAAACCCAAACCCACTTCCAGGGGGGAGTCAGTGTTGTCAATGTCGTTTCCATAATCACGGTAGGCTTTTTCCAGCCGGAGGGTATCCAGAGCCTGTACCCCAAAGTGTTTCAATCCAAATTCCCGGCCGGTTTCCACAATTTTATCGAACACATGCAGTGAAAATTCTGTTGGAATGTAAAGCTCCCAGCCTAATTCGCCGACATAAGTGATCCTCAGCGCTTTAACCAGAGCGTACCCGATGTCGATCTCCTGCATGGTTAGGAATGGAAAGGCTTCGTTCGACATATCAACACTGGTTATCCGGGACAGGAATTGGCGTGAATTCGGACCCTGGATGTTCAACACACTGTAAGCGGATGTAATATTGGTAAAGAATACGTGTGCATCGTCCGGGATATGCCGGCGCAGCCAGGCCTGAACTGCGGTAATGGTGCCGTCCCCGGTCAGGATCAGAAACTGGTCCTCAGCAAACCGGGTGACGGTCAGATCGGCTTCGATGGTACCTCTTTCGTTCAGCCACTGCGTGTAGACAATACGGCCGGGCGGTACAGCGATGTTATTTGCGCAGATCCGATTGAGGTACATCTCCGCCTCACGCCCCTGGACAAGGATCTTGCCCATCACAGAATAATCCAGCATGGCAACATTTTCGCGAACTGCGCGGTGCTCGGTTGCTGTATATTCAAACCAGTTCTGTTTACCCCACGAGTATTCCGCTTTCGGTTCAACGCCCTCCGGAGCAAACCATTCTGGATATTCCCAGCCGGCATACACACCGAAGTGAGCGCCCGCACCAGCCAGCCGGTCGTGGAATGCAGATTTGCGGGCGTTTCGGGCTGATTTGAACTGCTTGTAGGGGTAACCTTCTTCAAACATGAACCCGAGCATCTCGGTGGTGCGATCCCTGAGATAACCCGGTGTGTTTTGAAATGGGTGCATGCGGGCGATATCGATCCCTGTAACGTCAACTTCCGGTATCCCGTCGACGATCCACTGAGCCAATACTTTTCCAGCCCCGCCACCCAGTAAAATTCCGAGCGAGTTGAACCCGGCGGCCACAAAAAAATTATCCAATTCCGGCACCAATCCCATCAGCGGTTCCAGATCGGGCGTAAAACTTTCGGGACCGCAGAAGAACTTGTGAATTCCAGCCGTTTCCACAACCGGGATCCTTTTCATTGCCTCCTCGATATAAGGGGACATCCGCTCCCAATTTGGTTTAATTTCGCCAAATGTGAATCCTTCTGGAATGCCTTCCAGTGCCCATGGCTCTGAAACTGGTTCAAATAGACCCAGTAAAATGCCGTCGGTTTCTTCACGGTAATAGGCGTATTTGTCCAGATCGACCAGAACAGGCAGATCGTTATTAACGCCGTCGATCGGCTCGGTGATCAAGTAGTAATGTTCCGCCGGTTGAAGAGGCACATTGACACCCGCCAGTTTGCCGATCTGGCGGGCCCACATTCCAGCGCAGTTGACAACATATTCACTTTCAATATCCCCAATAGCAGTAATAACTTCAGTAATTATCCGGTTTTCTATTGTGAATCCGAGTACCGGAGTATCCTCAAAGATTTTTACGCCAGCATTCCGGGCGCCTTTTGCCAGCGCCATTGTGACATCGATCGGATTTACACGGCCGTCGCTGGGTGTGAAGAAACCGGCCAGAATATCATCTGTGTATGCCAGCGGCCATAAAGCCTTGACTTCCCCGGGTGATATCTCCTGCATGGGAACATCAAAATACCTGTCGAAGGTTGATATGCGGCGGTGTTCTTCTAACCTGGATGGACTGTTGGCAAATTGAAGCATTCCAACATTTTTTAATCCTGTCGCCAGGCCGGTTTCTCCCTCCAGCTGGCTGTATAATTCCAACGTGTACTTTGCCATCTCAATTGTGGTCTCACTGAAAAAGCCGCCAGCTTCTACCAGACCAGCAGCATGCCAGGTGGTCCCAGCCGTGAGTTGGGCGCGTTCCAGGAGAACGATATCTTTCCAGCCTGATTTCGCTAAATGGTAGGCGACACTGCAGCCAATTACTCCACCCCCAATTATTACAACCTTTGCACGTGAAGGAAGAAGATCAGTTGTTCCCTGGTTAATTTGATTTTCTTGCATATCATGCTCCTAATTCTTTTGCCTTCCTGTCGGCTGCATCCATAATTCGATCCATTTCTTTCAGTACCGAATCTGGAAGTGGTTCCGGCTTGTGGTTGGAATAAATCTTCTTGAATTCTTCCAGAGCAACCTGGCGCGGCTGGCGCGGTTTGCCGGACTCATCCTGGATACGCAGTACGGGTGAATAACGAAAATCCCGGATATGTTGGCGGGTATGTTTTTCACGCAAATAATGCCCGCGCGGGCCAACTTTTTTTATCAGTTCGAATGCCATGTCATTTTCGTTAAATTCAAAGTCTTTAAATATTTCCAGGGCGTGCAAACAGGTTTCGTGCTCCAGGATGATCTGTTCAGGATACAAAATCATAGAAGAGCCAAGCATCCCCAAATAACCGCATACTTCGCCGCCGGCAAGCGCTATTTGAGCAGCGCCAAACCCGCCATCAACCCCCGACTCCCAACCGATATCCCGCGCGTCACTGGAAGTGGAACCGCCGCCGAGACTGGGAACGTTCCAGGAATGGGCCAGTTGAACGACAGCTGCGGAAGCAATAGGAGCACCTCCGATGTACCCGCCGGTTCTTGGGTCCATCAAAGAATTTATGATGGAGTGGAATACAGGCGCGCCCGGGTATGCCAGCTGGATCAAAACCATCGCGCTTATTACTTCTGCGTCTCCAACCGCAATGGCTCCCAGGATCGATGCTGGGGCGGTGGATCCCATGGTTGGCATCGCCATAAAACTGGTTGGGATTCCTGCTTCTGCATATACCAGCGCGGTTTCAATGCCATGTTCATCATGGGCCAACGGTGCAATAGTGCAGATGTTGGCGTTGATTGGAGGCCGTTTTCTGCGGTTTTCTTCATTCCCGGCAACAACGGTTGCCATCTCTACCAGATAAGGAGCAAGTTCTGGATGCATGGTTGTGCCGCCGCGGACATGCTTGAGGGTATTCGTCAAGCCGGCGTGGCATTCGTGCAGGGCGGCAGTCATTCCGTGGTCCTGGGCACTCACCAGGGGCCAGAAAAAACTGATCAAAGGCAACCCATCACCTACTCGCGCCATCATAGCGACATCATCTTTTCTTGAGGCGCGCTTCTGCCGGGTTTCCAGGTCAATGACGTGAACACCACAACCGTCAGTACACAGGTAGGTTTTGCTTCCATCGAGGATTAGATCCAACCGTTTTTCGCGTCCGGCGAGCACAAAACTGCGCGGGGCGGTCGACATGGCGGACCTGACCATTTCTGGATCAATGCGGACAATCCGGGTTTCCCAATCAACGTCAGCGCCGTGATCTGCGAAGATCGAGAGGGCTTTTTTGCTGGGGAAAGTAAACTCCAACTTCAGATAGTATCCGCAGGGTGCCGCTTTTGATCGTTTCAAGCTCGTGCGGCTTAAAAACCTCGATCTTATTCTTCGTTGAAAAATACAAAATATCCGGGGTCGGCGAGTACATATCCATCTCCTAATATCTGGATGGAGCAAGTTTGCTCATCCACCTGGCATCAAATTTCCACCTCAAAATCTGATTTATTGGTTACCCTCAGCTATTGTGGTTCTTAGAACTGCCTGGACCACTCCTTCAACCAGCGTTCGATGACTACTTTTGTTTGCGTGTAGAACTCGACCGCATGCCTGCTTTGACCGTGCAGGGTGCCGAAGAAGCTGTCCTTCCAGCCGCTGAAAGGGAAAAATGCCATCGGGGCGGCAACTCCGATATTAATACCCACGTTTCCAGCCTGGGCTTCATAACGGAAGCGGCGTGCTGCGCCCCCGCTGCTGGTGAAGATGCATGCCATATTACCGTACTGACGTATGTTAACCAGTTCGATAGCTTCATCCAGAGATTTGACGGTTTGGGCCGCCAAAACCGGACCAAAAATCTCGGTTGTGGCCACTTCGCTGTCTGGAGCCACATTTGCCAGGATGGAAGGGCGCAGGAAATTCCCGTTTTCATATCCGGGGATAGTCGCCTGGCGTCCGTCTGAAAATTAATTCAGCCCCATCTTGAACACCTTTCTCGATAATCCCCTGGATGCGTTTTTTGGATTGGGGAGTTATAACCGGTCCCATTTCTGTCCCGTCGTCGAGGCCGCATCCAACGATCCGATCAGCGGCCGCTTCTCGAAATGCAGGCAGAAATTTTTCGCCAGCTTCTCCCACAAGAATAGTGGTGGCAGCAGCCAGACAGCGCTGCCCGGCGTTTCCAAAAACAGAATCAATCACAATCCTGGTTGTCATTTCGGCATCGGCATCCGGCATGATCACCAGTGGATTTTTAGCACCAGCCTGGGCCTGGACGCGTTTACCATTTGCAGCGCCGCGAGAATAAATATGGCGTGCAACCGGTGTCGAACCCACAAAACTGACCGCTTTTATCTTTGGGTGGTCGAGCAGAGCATTTACTGTGTCTGCACCTCCGTTTACTAAATTGATAACACCTGGAGGAAATCCGGCTTGCTCCATCAGGCGCATGATCATTTGCATGGTCATCGGGCAGCGATCGGATGGTTTCACAACTACAGAATTACCGGTTGCGACTGCATATGGTAAAAACCAGAACGGGATCATACCGGGGAAGTTGAAGGGTCCAATAATCGTGACGACACCCAGGGGTTGGCGGATCATAAATTCGTCGATACCGCTTGCGATGTCCTCAGAAAATTCACTCTGCATTAAAATTGGGATTCCACATGCTACTTCCACATTCTCGATTGCTCTACGCATCTCGCCGCGCAATTCCCCCAATGTTTTTCCATTTTCCGTTGATATCATTCGGGCAATTTCCTCAAAATTCTCTTCCAACAAGTTTTTGAGGTTGAAGAGAGGCTGTATCCGGCTAGCTGCTGGTGTGCGGCGCCAACCGTCGAATGCGTCGCTGGCAGCTTGAACAGCCAGATCAACCTGTTTCGGCGGCGACAGCGGAACATGTCCAATAATCTCGTTGGTTGCAGGATTAAGTACTGCTTGCAATTCACTCGTATCTCCCGCTTCCCATTTACCTGCATAATAATTCTTTAACACTTCTTCTGTCATATTGCTCTCCGATATTATTGGATTTCTTGTTTTACTTTAATCCCGCGCTTCTCTAATTCAGCAATGAAAATTCCCGGATCCAGGACCGATTCCGGGGGCAGTACACCTTTTGCCGGAACATCCCCTCTGGCTATCATAATCGCCCCAATGCTGAGGGGTATGGCAATATTCTTATAGTAGGCGGATTTACCGCCCCATTCTTCCATGGGTGGGTGCTCGCTCCAGAACCTGATGGTGATATCTTCACCGTCCCGTTTACCAATCACATCAACCACCAATCCATAAGCCCAGAGAGGGGTTTGTTTGGTCTCCGGCAGCTCCAGTAAAATTTCATGCATCATCTCAAACGCAGTGGTTTTTATTCCTTTCACTGTGATGGGTTCTTCGCTGTAGAGGCCAGATTCCAGCATGGCTTTCGCCAATCTCATTGCATGTGGCGGGAAACAACCTTTCACAGAGACAGCCTTTGCTCCCAGGCTCTCGGGCATGGTGCGGGTTTCTGGGTGGGGGATATAACAGACTTCCTGTTCACCGATCTGCCCGGGGAAATTAACCATTTGGGTGCCCTCAAAAGGACCTACCCAGATGAATTCTCCGTCTTTGTAATAAGTACGCTCTTTGGTTTTTGGGTGGAATTCCCAAAGGAATGTGATCAACAAACCAGGCGCTGGGGCTGGACAGCGGAAGGCAGCGAAATTGATCTGGACTTCATCCACCTGGTCCATCTGATCGGCGCCTTTGCGCGCCATCACGTTTGTAATACCGGGCGTCGCTCCTACGCCTGGGATGAAAATCATCCCTTTTTCTTTCGCTGCGGCATCAAAATCCCACTGATCTTCCTCGGTAGACACATCAAGTCCGCTTACACCTGTCTCAACACATGCCCTGGTAACAGGCATGTCGTACTTCCAGGGAAGACCGTTGACAACCACATCGAAATCCGGAAACAGTTTCAGCATTGAATCATAATCTTCAGCATCGAAGAATATCGCTGACAGGCGCTGGTCCCCGATCTCTTTTACCAATGCTTTGGCGGCTTCAAGGTTGTAATCAGCTACAACAATCTCTGAAAAATCGCTGTATTCAGCCAGGTCACGGGTGGTTTCGTTGCACACTGCTCCTGCCCCACCTAAAACTAAGACGCGCATTGTTGTTCTCCTTTTTGTTTTATTCTCGATCCACTCTTGGTTGAAATACATCTCCGAAAATTTCCGATAACACTCTGATAGCGCTAGATATTATTCCTTTGCCGCTTTGACCGAATCATTAAAAATGTTCAGGGTCTCATCCACATCCTTCTCACTCAACGAGTAGCACAGGAACCAGGGTTCACGAGAGTCGCCGTCCGGCTGTACGCCCCTGTGGATCAATTCCAGTGCGATCTTTTCATACAATTCACCATCTCCATTGAAATATTCACGGAAATCATGCGGTTCATTTTCGATACCCAGGACTATTCCAAACATAGAAGGTACGCCAGTGATAGAATGCGGGATTCCGGCTTCGGTCAGGATATCGGCAATGCCTTTCATCAATGTCTGACCGCGTTTGTTGATGGTCTCAAGAACCGGCTCGGTCTCCAGTAGATCGAGAGTCGCTATACCAGCCGCAGCGCCAACGGAATTCCCTGAATATGTGCCGCCGTGCGCAGTCGCTCCCGGTTGAACTGTCATCATAACCTCTTCTTTTCCGGCAATCGCGGCTATTGGAAAACCATTACCCATCGCCTTTGCGTATGTCACCAGGTCTGCCTGTATGCCAAAGAATTCCTGCGCGCCTCCTTTAGCGATCCTGAAGCCAGTTTTCACCTCATCGAAAACCAGGACAATACCGTACTCATCACAAAGCTCTCGCATCTTCGAAAGAAATCCTGGCAACGGCATAATCCCGGCCGCATTGCCGAGGATTGGTTCTACAAAAATAGCTGCTATATCACCCCAGTTAGCCTTGATTGTTTCCTCCAGCCGTTCAAAATCATTGAACGGAAGGTTAATCACATATTTAATGATATCTTTTGGTATACCGGAAGTGTTCGGTGAATTGATTGGACTTCGTTTGGAGCCCAGAGAACGCGGGTTTGTTGAGGCAGTGCTGAACATAAAATAATCAGCCATACCGTGATACTGCCCTTCAAATTTAATAAACTTTTCGCGGTTGGTGTGAGCGCGTGCGATACGCAGGGCATGCATAGTGGCTTCTGTACCGGTATTGGTTAATCGAACTTTGTCAATTTTGCACATGCGCTTGATCCGTTCGCAAAGTTCGATCTCAAGGGGTGTTGTCCAGGCGAAAACAGTCCCGCTCTCGATTGCCTCCTGTACTCTTTTAGTAACACTCGGGTATGCATGACCTAATATGACCGGTCCAAAACCCAACCGGTAATCGATATATCGTTTCCCATCGGCATCCCATACGTAGGCGCCTTCCCCGTGCGTGATGATGAGCGTATCATCATCACCCCAGTACCTGAAGTTGGAATTAACGCCGTATGGTATTACTTGTTGTGCTCTGTTAAAAAGCTCTTTGGTTTTTGGTCCCTGTAAATTCATTTCTTTCTCTCCTAATAATTTTTGTAATAATATCCAGATTTATGTTCGCTGCAGTTCCAGGTTATTTACCTCAGTGGGAACAAGGAAGATTATGCCCAATTCCCAGGGATAACGCCCGCTGGTAAACCTGCGGCAGGATGGCGGCATACTCTCCCCATATCCCCAGAGCGATATACACGATGATTTCCTGGTCATTTTCGCGACCTTTTGATTTTCCCGCCACAATATCAGGCCAGGCAGCATGAACCTGTTCCTCCTTGAAACGGCCGTCAGCTACAAGTTGGATTATTTCTGGGATTCGAGGACTGACGTAACGCCAGTTATCTACCACAACTTTATCTGCATTAGTGATGACATCCAATGCTACCTCTTGATAAGATCCCAGTCGGGCAACGAAAGATCCGGCTTTTAACCAGGAGTATTCAAATAGCGCCTGGTTTCCAGTAGTGACGGTGAAAACTATGTCCGATATAACAACTGCATCCTTGTGGTCATTCAGAGGAATTGCACTCACCGGGAATCCTAATAAAGGCTCGAGTTCACGGGCGCACGCTTCGGCAGCCTCAGGCCGAATATCCACAAAATAAGCCTGGCTGAGGTTGAACCGTTCGGCAAGCGCGATTAGATGCAGCCGTCCAAGTGTTCCTGCCCCGAATATTGTCACGGTCTCTGAGCCAGGGTTAGCCAGGTAGGCAGTCGTCACGGCGGTTGAGGCGGCGGTCTTTAACCCGGTCACCCAACTGGCTTCCATCACACAAGCTGGCAATCCTGATTCAGCGTCAAAAAGTAATACCATTGAAGATGTTGTGGGGCAGTTGAATTTATCTGGATTTTCAGGGAAGTAGCTGAAGGTTTTTACAAAAGCATGCTTCTCCCCGGAAATATAACCGGAAAAAGGTTTAATAAAACCTTTTGGCGCGACGTCCATATAAAATTTATCGCCTGCAACCTGGCCGGCAGCGTCAGCTTTGATACCTTTCTCGGCTAAGTCAACTGCTTCAGCAACAGACAGGGTCTGTTTGACCTGCGCTTCTGTTAGGTAGAGGATTGAATCCGGGATCGGCATATTATTCTTCTCCGTATATGCCCAAAAAGATTGTTTATATATAAACTTGGGTGGTTTTGAATATTTTCGCTAATCTGGTAACTGTTTTTGATTTTTCCCATTGAGATATCCTGTCCAGGTGTAAACCTCCTTTGCGATACGCATGCATATAAATGTTTCTGTATCTTTTACGCCCTCCACAGAATACAATTTATTTGTTAGAAAATCCATGAGATGAGCGTTATCCCGGCATACGACTTCGATATGGAGGTCATAACTACCGGACAACAGCACCAGGTATATCACCTCATAAAATGCTGCGATCTGGTCAGCAATTTCCTGGATGCGCCGGCCGTCAACTTTTACCCCGATATGGGCCATTGTGGTAAATCCCATCAGCATCGGATTGGTTACCGCCACTACCTGCAGCACTCCTTCTTTAACAAGACGGTGATATCTCTGCCGGACCATCCCAGTGGAAACATTCAACCGTTTGGCTATCTGGGAGAAAGGTGTTCTTCCATCATCATTCAGGAATTTGATAATCTGAAGATCGATTTCATCTAATCTTGGGGGAATATTGCTAACTGGCTGGTTCATGACACAAAATACCTGATTTATTTGTGTTTCACTATATCACAAATTGATACCAGAATCAAGAAAATAATAAAATTTATGAATAAAACCAATTAGATTAATGCTAAATTGACACAAAATTACTGGAAATTATGCAAAATTCAATATTTCGGGGATGGATTATCCTGATCCTTGAATGTCTCCACTAACCAGAAAACAGGATACCCAGTGTTCTGGTACAACCTCGCCAAACTGAGGTTCTGCCTGTGAACAAATTTCCATAGCTGCAGGGCATCGGGGATGAAAATGGCATCCAGATGGGGGATTCTGGGGGCTGGGAATTTCCCCCGTTAATATGATGCGCTCGCGTTTGAGGTTGGGTTTTGGGATAGGAATAGCCGATATAAGCGCCTGGGTATAAGGGTGCATTGCGTTTTTGAACAACTCTAATTTTGGAGCGAGCTCAACAATTTTTCCCAGGTACATCACCGCCACACGGTCAGAAATATGTTCTACGACAGATAAATTGTGCGCAATAAACAGGTATGTGAGTTCTAATTCTTGCTGTAGATCCTGCAGCAGGTTGAGCACCTGAGATTGAATTGAGACATCCAGTGCAGATACTGGTTCATCGCAGATGATGAATTTTGGCAGGATGGCAATAGCTCGTGCAATTCCTATCCTCTGCCGCTGCCCTCCAGAGAATTCGTGAGGATAGCGGTGAGCGTGGTATTTTGACAGGCCCACTTTTTTGAGCGTTTTGATTAGTATCTCATTTCGTTCCTTTTTGTTCCCAATTTTGTGAATTTTCAAACCGGAAATGATTGAATCTCCTACAGGTTTACGCGGATTTAGAGAAGCATATGGATCTTGAAAAATGATCTGCATATCTCTTCGTTTAGCTTTCATTTCTTGATTTGAAAGCTCGAATATATCTGTCCCATCGAATTCCACGTCACCGCTGGTTGGTTCAATAAGCCTTAACATTGTTCGACCGATAGTTGATTTCCCGCAGCCTGATTCTCCAACCAATCCAAGCGTCTCTCCTGATTTGATCGTAAAATCTACGCCATCCACAGCTTTGATCCAGTCAACCACACGTCGAAAAACGCCGCCATGAACGGGGAAATATTTTACAAGTTTCTCGACCCGGACCAGTTCTTGATGGTTATTATCTACCGGATTGTCTGGCGAGGTCGGTTCATGGTTATCCATTAAATAAACACTCGGTATACTTTATACTTCTATAGTTATTTAAAAAATATTTATGCTTTGGTTGCACCATTGTCCTGGTAGAGCCAACAGCGGACAGAGTGATCTACCTGAGTTGGAATCAGATCTGGTATCTGGTTGGTACATATCGATAAACCTTGTTCAGAGTACGCCCGGCAGCGTGGAGCAAAACTACATCCCAGGGGTAAATTAATTAGATTTGGGACATTCCCTTCGATCACCTCTAAACGGTCTTTAACTTCACCCAATATAGGGATTGAATTGATTAAACCCTGGGTATATGGATGGAGAGGCTGCTCGAAAAGATTGGTAACAGTGGCTTTTTCAACTATTTTCCCGGCATACATCACAGATACTCGATCGGCTGTTTCTGCAATCACACCCAGATCATGAGTGATCAGGATGATAGCGGTTCCCATCTGGTTACGCAGGTCACCCATCAGGTCAAGGATTTGTGCCTGGATCGTGACATCCAGCGCTGTTGTGGGCTCATCAGCGATCAGCAGGCTCGGCTCAAGAATCAGTGCCATCGCGATCATGACTCGTTGAGCCTGTCCTCCTGATAACTGGTGGGGATACGATTTTATTCTCTGGTCCGGATCGGGAATACCGACGATTCGCAGAAGTTCGATGGAACGATCCAGGGCGGCATCTTTTTCGATGTCCATATGAATCTGGAGAACTTCAGCCAGTTGGTCGCCAATTGTAAAAACTGGATTCAAACTGGACTGGGGCTGCTGGAAGATCATAGAAATCTGGTTGCCCCGCAGATCTTGAATCTCATTGTCAGATAATGTCAGCAGGTTTCGTCCCTCAAATATCACCTCACCGCTGACGATTTTTCCAGGCACGCCAATCAACCGCATAATCGAAAGAACGGTGGCACTTTTTCCGCATCCGGATTCGCCAACCAGACCTAATATCTCGCCCCGGTTTATATCAAAATCCACTCCGTCTACAGCTTTTACTACCCCGTCTTCTGTGAAGAAATAAGTTTTCAGCCCGGTTACTTTTAACAATGATCGAATGTCGGTCTTCGGCAATTGATTTCTCCAGAATTGAAAATCAACAACTGAATTTTCTTCTTAAATTTAAGGATCGTTGTTCTGTCAGCATAGTTTTTATGGATTTCCTTTCCTGCCCATTCATTTACCTTATTCCAGTGTTCCCATAACCTTGAATGGATCCAAAGCATCTCGCAATCCATCACCAATATAGTTGATCGAGATGATTGTCAGGAAAATCAATAAACCAGGAAAGATCGCCAGCCAGGGGAATTCAATCAGATGTTCCTGGGCGTTGCTTAAAAGGTTTCCCCAGCTCGGAGTTGGAGGTTGGATACCGAACCCCAAAAAGGACAATCCTGATTCAAGCATTATGGCATATCCAACCTCCAGGGTTGCTTCAACAATGATAGGACCAAAACCATTGGGTAAGATTTCACCTACCATGATAACAAATGTGGATGCTCCCAATGCCCTGGAGGCGGTTACATATTCCATTTCACGCAAGTATAAAAAAACTGCCCGCACAAGGCGCGCCACTGTCATCCAGGAAAATATTCCAATTACGAATGCGATCGTCATAACGTTATTGCTTTCTAATAACGGAACTTCCCTTTCGCGCATTATCGCGGATAAAAGGATTAATATAAGCAGCGTGGGAAGTGCCAGTGCCACATCGATAATGCGCATCAGCACATTATCAATCCCACCCCCGAAATACCCGGCTGTCATGCCTACAGGTACACCGATTATGAGAGTAATCACCATAACCATAAATCCCACAAATAATGAAACACGACCGCCGTAAAGACAGCGTGTCAACAGGTCCCTGCCCAGCCCATCCGTGCCAAACGGATGTTGGAGGGAAGGCGCTTGATATCTGTTCTTGATATCCGATTCTACAGGGTCGTATGGTAACAGAGAGGCCAGAAGCACTGCTATCACGATGATCGCTAACACAATCGTTCCAAACACTGCTCCCGGGTGGCGCCGGAAACGCCGCCAGACCAGTGATCCCATACTCTCTGGTGGTCGCAGTGTGTCCGTTACTGGGATGGAACTCTGGCTTTGCTCGAGAGCCGCGGTTTTTGTCATGAAAGATTAATATTTAATCGTAGCGAACTCGAGGATCTAATTTGGCGTAGGCAATGTCAGCCACCAGGTTGCTTATGATGATCAAGGCAGCCCCAATGATCAGGACAGCCAATAAGATTGGGTAATCCCGGGATGTCGCGGCGTTATAGTATAAGCGCCCCATGCCCGGCCAGGAGAAGATCAGTTCTACATAAAGTGAGCCCGAAAATATATACGGAAAATCCAGGGCGAACATTGTCACCAGGGGGATAAGGGCGTTCTTAAGACCATGTTTGTAGAGAACCTTTCGTTCAACCTGACCTTTTGCCCGTGCGGTCCGGATATAATCCTGATTGATCACCTCAAGCATGCTGGACCGCAGGAAACGTGAATACCAGGCTACCCAACCAACCATACCCATTATGACAGGTAAGATAAGGTGTTCGGTTCTATCCCAGATGGAGAAATCCTCCCCGAGGGTGTACATTCCTCCGGCAGGTAAGAGAGGACCGCCGGTAATTGGATTTTCCAGGGCAGCATAAAAGATTAGAATAAGGATCAAGCCCAGCCAGAATTCCGGGATGGCCTGCCCCATAAATGATAGGGTTGTCGCAGTGATATCAAAAGCGGAGTATTGTTTGACTGCCGATAAAATACCAACCGGAATAGCGACAAGGGCGACCACTATAAGCGTGACGGTCATAAGATAGATCGTGTTCCAAACCCGCTGGCCGATTTCTTTCAAAACAGGTTCTCGATTTTTGTAGGAATAACCGAAATCGCCGCGCAGGATGCCTTTGCGCGTGCCTGTTTCATCAAAAACGCCATCGCCATCTGTGTCATACTGCATCCAATCATTTCCAATCAACCAGATCAGATATTGAATGGGCAGAGGTTTATCCAGACCAAATGACCGTCTGATAGCCTCTTTCTTTTCAGGTGGTATTCGATTAGTGCGGCTGTATGCACTCATTGGCCCACCTGGGGCTATGTTGACAAATGCAAAAAGGAGAATGCTTACCAGTAACAACATTGGGATGGCTTGCAGCAAGCGGCGGACGATATATTGTCCCATATACACTCCTTACTATAATTTAAGAGAGGGGTTCCAGAACTGAACCCCTCCTTCTCACCTTTCCCATATATTGCAGTGACTCAAATTTGTCTACTCACTTTCTTTGACTGTCCAATCGGCGACATTCCAGGTTACAGGATCATTTGTTGAGGGTAAAACGCCTTGTAGCCGTTCAGAAAGACCGTGCATTTCCAGCGTAGAGAAAAGCAGAATCTGCGGCAGCTCATCTTCAAGTATAGCTGCCATTTGACAGGCGACTTCCAAACGGTACTCTTCATCCAGTGTATAGAATTCATCGATCAGGGCATCCATGTCTTCATTGACCCAATGACCGTAATTCCAATCACTCCCGGAGGAATAGAAAGTCCAGATCTGGTCGGCAGGATCGATGCCGGGATACCCATCATCCCACATATCCATTTCATAAAGACCGGCAATTTCAGTGCCGCCATCTTCAGCCTCTGCCCACATAATGGCGCCTTCGATAATCTGAAGTTTTGCATCAACTCCAATCTCTCTCCAGCTTTCTGCAATTAGCTGCTGGGCTAATTCCAGGGTTTCACCATATTCAGCGTAGATAGCGAATTCCATGCTCATCGGTGTGCCTTCTTCGGCGTTTTCACAGCCGTGACACTCACGAATGCCATCACCATCCGTATCTGTCCAGCCAGCCTCTTCGAGAAGCGCGGCAGCGCCTTCCAGGTCATATTCTGGTCTTGGGATATCACAGCCATTGAAAGGCGGCCGGAAGAAATCATTCCAGACCGGCACACCATATCCCAGGAAAATATCATTGATAATCGTGTCAACATCAACTGCCATGCGCAAAGCTTGCCGGACGCGTTCATCAGAGAGGAACGGGTGGGGGGTCTCACGATCGCCTTTCATATACATATTGGGGATCAGTCTCATCACCCAGCGTTCGGTTGGCGATTTTACCCACTCGGTGCCGTTGTCAGGCTCCTTATATACATTGGAGGCAGGTTCAGCAGGCCAGAAGTGAAGATCTGCATCCCCTTCGAGCATCATTTGTTGTTTTACAGATTCCTCAGGAACGATCCTGAAGATGACCTCATCGATGGAAGGTTTGCCTTCTTCGAAGTAGTTCTCATTTTTAACAAATGTCAGGTGATCATCGGCTACCCATTCTTCCAGGATATACGGCCCACTGCTCAGGGGTTGATCATCGCAATTCCATTCGTAAAAACCCGCCTCAGCGTCACAGTAGTGCTCGGGATAGATGAAGACATCTTCACCGCCAAATTGCACATCGTAAGCGGGAAATACCGAGTTGAAGTTAACCTGGAAGGTGAAGTCATCGATCTTTTCAACCGATTCTGTGTAATCCATCGGCGCATACCATGCTCCGGCATCTTGCATGGCATTCCAGGTGAAGATGACATCATCAGCAGTGACCTGCTCGCCATCTGCCCAGTAGACATCGTCACGAAGCTTCCAGGTGGCGGTCATGGTCCAGGCGTCCTCATCGACGACCACACCGCCGTTTTCAATAGTGGGAATCTCGACTGCCAATTCCGGGTAGACGTTGCCATTCGGGTCAATTTCCGCCAGCGAAAGCATCACCATTTCTCCCAGAGCCTGCTCATAGCCTGTGTCGGTATTTACGCCGTTGAACGCTACCGGGTTATCCGGGATAAGGATTGTTATGCTGGTCTTTCCGGCTGGTGGTTCTCTCAGCAGCGGTCTCTTCCTCCGCTGGCTCTTCGGGCGCGGCAGGTTCTGCCGGTTGTCCCTGGCCTCCTGTGCAGCCTGATAAACTCATAATCAACAAAACCAGTATCGCCATCAATCCCAAAATCTTTAAATTTTTACTCATTTCTTCCTCCTGTTTCTTTGAACATAACCCAGAATAATGCCGTTCTTTTAGCCCTGGCTGTTCTGGGTTCTTCCCATGGGAACTCTGCTTTTTTTGCAGTCCACTCCAGGGGTTTTATCAGGATTCCTACTGGAATTCAGTTAATTTTTTCTCCTTATCTAACAAAACTTCAGCAGTTCTTCTCCCTATTATTTAACCTATGCAGGCGCATCAATCAACCTGAATGCCATATCGACCGCTGAAATAGCATCCTCCGCATAACCATCAGCACCAATTTCCTTTGCGTAGCTATCGGTAACAGGTGCACCTCCAACCATGATTTTCACCCGTTTACGCAGACCAGCCTCTTCAATAGCATTGATGAGTTCTTTCTGCTTCAACATAGTAGTGGTCAATAATGCTGAAGCGCCAACTATAGCTGCGTCCGATTCAATAATCGCTTTAATGAAGTCATCGGATTTCTTATCTACTCCAATATCTATGACCTGAAAACCGTTGGCTGTCAACATGGTGCCAACCAGGGTCTTGCCAATTTCATGAAGGTCACCTTCGACTGTGCCAAGCACCACTTTTCCAACAATTTCCCGTTTCTGATCCGCGAGCATGGCTGGTTCGAGAATATCCAATCCTGCTTTCATAACATCGGCTCCGATAATCAACTCAGGTAAATAGTACTCCCCGGTTGAAAACAGTTCCCCAACTTTCTGGATTCCCTTGGTCAGACCCTCGTTAATACAAACCAGTGGGTCCAATCCCAGTTCGAGTGCCTGGTTAGCGAGTGCCTTTACATCTTCTACCTCACCATCGATCACTGCCTGGGCTAACTTTTGATAGATCTCTTCGGACATTTATGCCTCCTAAATTTGTTTTAGATTTTATGGTAAGACAATATTTTCAGAATAGAATAAATATATCTATTGTTGTTTGATCCCAATATCCAAGAGTGGATATTGCTCTCCAGGTTTCTACCCACAAGTGGTTTATTTTCCACCAGTGTTTTCATTAAATGGATAATTGTCTACCAAAACGCTTTCACTCAATTCTTCAAATAATTCGGGAGGTAACCATGAATCAAGGTCTTTGATTTTTAATGGGAGGAGATAAGTTTGTGTTCGGCGAACACCTGGAATTTTCCCCAGTTTTTCAGTTGTGAAGGTAAAAAGCTCTTCAATGCTTCTAACCCTTAAGGAGATACTGACATCCGATTCACCAGTTGCGCAGGCGACATAGCTCACCTCAGGAAATTGAGCAGTTTGTTCAGCAACAGCTCGTACATGCCCGGGTTCAACTTCGATGAAAACATCGGCCATCACAGAATAGCCGACTTCTACAGGATTAATGACAGCACATATATTAATTATTCCGTGCTCGATGAGAGCATCGATTCGATTTGTGACAGTGCGGGCGGAGATATTTCCTAATCGCCTCGCGATTTCAGCGCTTGGCATCCGCCCATCTTTATTGAGCAGGTATATTATCCCCCAATCTGTCCGGTCAAGCTTATACATGGATCTCCAAATAAGCTGGAACTTATGGCTTTTACCTAGGACATCATGGTAATTTATATATTCTGAAATGTCAATCCCAAGCATAAATTATTACTGTATCGGAAATTCTTCACATAAATTCTGAATAAAATGAATACATTAAGGTTTATTGGTGCAAATTAGATCATTCTACGTAAATGTTCAGATTATCAGATCGTTTTCGAATCTTTTTCTGCAGATTCGAGAATTCGATCCATTTCTTTAAGCGCAATATCAGGAAGGGGATGAGGATGATGGGTTGCTTCAATTTCCTTGAATTTTTCCAATGCAATTTCACGTGGGTCAATTTGTACACCATCAGAACCATACTGCCTGAATATGGACGGCAGTTGAAAATCCCTGATATGGTTTCGAGTGTGCTTTTGATTAAGGTAGTGATTACGAGGTCCAACAGATTGAATTAGCTCCAATACCTGGTCAATATCATCAACCGGCTTTCTATTCACGATTTCATGAACATGGGCGATACCTTCGTGATCAAGAATTACATCTTCCGGATAAAGAGTGGTTGCGCTCCCAACCAAACCCATCAAACCACAAATATCACCGCCTGCCATTGCGATCATGCCTGCCCCGAGACCCACCTCATAACCGGATTGCCATCCCAGGACAGGTGCATCTCCACTCACCCTGGCACCGCCAAGGCAGGGAACCTTCCAGGCGTGCGCCAGTTGTTTTGCCACAACATAGGATGGGGTTGGCACATCGCTGATATAACCGCCGGTACGCGGATCCATCAGTGATGTAAAAACGGCGTGGAACACCGGAGTCCCAGGATAGGCAAGCTGCATCAGCACCATCGCGCTGATAACCTCCGCATCCCCCATGATCAGGGAGCCCATAGTTGATGCAGGTGCAGTTGAACCCATGGTTGGCATAGCCATAAAACTTAGCGGGATTCCAGCTTCAGCATAAATAAGCGCAGCTTCTATACCATGCTTATCGTGACTCAATGGTGATATTGTGCAGATATTGGCGCAGATTGGCGGGCGCTGGAGCCGTTCTTCAACGGTTCCAGCAACAACAGTGGCCATTTCGACAATATAATTCGCCAACTCAGGATGAACCGTTGTGCCCCCTCTGACATGTTTTAATGTACTGGTAAGACTTGCATGGCAGTTGTGTATGGGCTCGGTGAGCCCATATTCCTTCGAACTGACCATCGGCCAGTAAAAGCTGACCATCGGCAATGCATCACACACCCTCGCCATCATGGCTATATCGCTTTTAGATGATGGGCGCTTCTGGCGAGTCTCCAGATCAATAACATGAATCCCTGTTCCGTCTGTGGAAATATAGGATTGTTTTCCATCAAGTTTCAGGTCTAACCGTTTTTCTCTTCCACCCAGTATGAAGGAGCGTGGTGCTGCCGACATCGCTTTCTCGACCAAATCTGGACTGATGCGCACAATTTGGCTATTAAAATCCACCAGCGCACCAAAACTTTCGAAAATATCTAAAGCTTTTATTGAAGGAAAATGAACACCAACTTCATTTAATACATGCAGAGTTTTCCCTTTAATTATTTCCAGTTCAACTTCCGACAACAACTCGGCTTTTATTGGGGATTTGAACGGAACAATATCCGGGGTATGTGTAAACATTCCACAACCTCTATTTATCCTTCATCGGTATTATCCTGATGGCTTCTTGATTTTAAATAGCTTAACAGGCAAGTCCGGCAAATACAAAACTTATTTTGTGTATGTTCAGGTAGCTGCGCCAGTAAATCCTGTGGGAATTCTTCGAATTCGCACCAGCACTCGCTCGCAGATGGATCAGCTGCCATAGCACAATCATTGGGTCCGCCGCACAACGGGCATATGGCAGCAGGCGATAATCCCTTACCTGAGGGGATACCAGATAAGTCCACTGTCAATCATCCATATTTTTCCCAGTACCACCTGGCACCACGACTTAAAATTCTCCGCAGCCTGGATGGACCGGCATAAGGAATCCGGTGATTTACTACATAGTGGTTGGTAAACTCATTTGACTCCCCAGCCATCAAGTCTGCAATGATTCGGCCAAATGTTTGAGTCGTTGGAACCCCTTCGCTCAATCCAACTCCATAATAAATATTTCGATAGTCGCCCATCACACCTACTGATGGAGTCGTTCCCCGGGTGTGGGTTGTTGTGCCCCCCCAGGCGTGTTCGATACCTAATCCTTCCAGTTGAGGGAAGAAGGAAAAGAGATCCTTAAGGATACGTTGGGTAAATTTTTTGTCGTTGCCTGAGCATAAGGCATCACTGGCATAATATTCAGCGCCTGATCCACCTATCACGATCCGTCGATCGCGAGTCAGAACCAGATAGTTGAACATCGTCCGCATATCATACAAACCCTGGCGGTTCTGCCACCCGATCGCCTCCCACTGGGCTTCGCTGAGGGGTTCGGTGGCGACTTGGAAAACGCTGATGGGAAAAGAGCGATTTTTGAAGAAACCAAGTTTATTCGCATAAGCATTCAAAGCAATGACAATTACGGGCGCACGGATATCGCCTAATTCTGTATCTACAAGATTTATTTTTCCAGGTGTTATTCGGGTAACAACCGTTCTTTCCCTGACCTCAATACCCACTTCTTCCACGACACGCTTCATCTCGCGGGCAAGTTTGGCGGGGTTGAGGATCGCGCCATGTGGATAATTCAATCCGGCAATGTAGCGAGGAGATTTGATTTCAGATTTTAATTCTTCCCCATGAAGATAGGTGGAATTGAGGCCAAATCTTTTCAGTCTATCCTGGTAATCTTTAAGCCTCCGGACATGCTTTGAGTTCAATGCGACAGCAAGCATCCCATTCTCTTCAAGATCGCACTCGACACCGTGTTCGGCAATCATTTTCTTGATGAAGTTGAGACCGTAGAATGAAACTTCCAGGTTCTTCTGGCGGACTTCGGGATCAGATTCGTCCGATCCACCAATGAGGTCAGTAGCAATGCAAAAGCCGCCATTACGCCCGCTGGCGCCGTAACCACAGCAAGCACCTTCCAATAAGACAATCTGCTTTTCGGGAAATTTTTTTCGAATATGGTAAGCGGCTGAAAGACCGGTATAGCCACCTCCCACAATGACAACATCGGCATTGTGACTGCCTCGCAGGGGTTCGTTGATTTTTTGGTTCTCAAGATCGACTGTTTTGAACCAGTAATTGTCGACAGAATATTCATAAAGGTCAGGCGGTCTGAAATTCTGACCCCGGTTATGGGAATGGGAAAAGTATTTCATTCTTTTACAATTTTTGGGTAACTGTCACCTGGGTGAAAATTTGATGTGCTTCCATTTCCTTGAAGAAGGCTTCCGGATCCATACAGGCCTCTGGAGGGAAGACCCCAGGTTCAACGCGTCCTTCCGCAAGCCAGATAGCGGCAATTGCTGGCGCTAACCCTGTGGGGAGGGCACCCTTGCAGGTGAGTGTTCCCATCCGGTAAGTTATATCTTCTCCATCCCTGGTGCCGTGAATTTCGGTAACAATCTCTTTCGCCCAATCAGGAGGTTGGGATTTGGGAGGCGCAAGGAGATCAGTGATGGGATGGACATATCCCGACAGCATCGAAACCATAAAATCCCGCGGTACAACCGATGTTCCGTCTATGTCTACGGGCTCCCGCCCATCAAAACCGAACTCAGCCAGGACGCGCACTTTCTCAACCGTCTCCTTAGCCATGCCCCAGTAATTGATCTTGAAGAAGCAATTTTTCACGCCTTTATCTTTGAAGAACACCGGCAAAGTGGCAACCTCCGAATGCAGAGAGAGGTGCATGGGCAGCAAACCAAGCGGCTGGGTGAACCAGTAGTCTTCGAAACCGCTCAGGGGTGGTTTGGCTACGAACTTCCCATCTTCAAAGACCATGGGCTCCACGGTTAATTCATCCACGATTGTGGGAACGGCATAGGAAAAGCGCAGGTCATCTGGCGCAGGCGGCTTGATCCCATCAAAGATCTTGATGCTCTCAATGGTATCCAGGCGGTCGGCAGCATAGCGGGCCTGGATGTTCGGAACCCCGGGAGCGGATCCCATGCACAGGACAGCACTGATACCGGCCGATTTGAAGCGGTCATGCATTTCAAGCTGTTTTCGGGTCGTGTAGAACAGCCCGCCCATGTCGGTATAATGAACTCCAGCCTCGAGACAGGTTTGCATTACCGACAGGTTCTTATAATAAACGGTGGCGTTCAGGCAGGCATCCGCCCCCTCCAGCGCCCTGGCAAAACCAGCCTCATCGTTGATATCTACATTTTGGATTTTAATTTTTGGGCTGTCTATATAATCAGCGACGGTCTCAGCCTGTTCCATGTCGATATCGGCAATAATGACCTCATCAACCCGGTCATCTTTCGCCAAAGATTGAACCGAAATACAGCCCATCTTTCCTGCACCACCTAACACAAAGATACGCATTTTCGACCTCCTGAGATATGATTGATTAAGACCTTCCAGGTTTCCAAAAACCGGGAGGGCCAGTCACTGATATTGATTATTCGAACCACTTGATCTCTTCGCCAATGGTGATTCCTCGCAGCTTTAATTCATCGAAAAAGATTTCGGGATCAATGGCTAATTCTGGTGGCACGACTCCCCGGATGGTGACATCACCCCTGGCGATCATTTGAGCGCCAATACTGAGCGGGATGGCTATATTCTTGTAATAGGCCGCTTTACCACCCCATTCGCTCATCGGAGGGTGTTCATTCCAGAGTTTTATCTTGAGCTTTTTTCCACCTTTCTTGCCAAAAACCTCCACGACCAACCCGTATCCCCAGACTGGTGTTTCCTTGGTTCGGGGTGATCGAAGCAAGAGTTCGAACATCACATCAAGTGAATTAATCTCAACGCCCTTATAAGTGAAGGGCTCATCATCAAATAAACCCCATTCCAGCATAGTTCTGGCAAGATTCATGGCCTGGGGTGGGAAACATCCGTGCACAGACACATTTTTGACACCCAGGCTTTTGGGCATGGTCCGTGTTTCCGGATGAGGGATATAACAGACCTCCTGAACTCCGATTTCTCCCTTATAGTCCACTTTTTTTAATCCCTCAAAAGGACCCACCAGGTGGTACTCGCCGTTCTTGAAGTAGAACCTGGTTTCAGTTTTTGGATTGAATTCCCACAGAAAGGTCACTAACAGACCGGGGGCTGGTGCAGGGCAGCGGAAAGCGGCAAAGTTAATCTGGATATCATCAACTTCATCCATCTGGTTTACAGCATGTTTGGCCATAGCATTGGTGATACCAGGAGTCGCTCCCATGCCAGGGATATAAACCATATTTTTTTCTTTAGCGACAGCATCATAGCTCCACTGGTTTTCTTCTGTAGCCACATCCAGTCCATTCACACCAGTCTCCGCACAGGCTCTGGTGACTGCCAGGTCATATTCACAGGGTAAACCACTGATCACCACATCGTGACCTGGAAACAATTTCAACATGGAGTCGTAATCATTTGCATCAAATTTGACAGCAGTTAACCTTGGGTCACCAATATCCTTGACGAGCTCGTTGGCAGCATCCAGGTTATATTCCGCAACCACAATTTTTTCGAAATTGCTGTATTGGGCCAGATCTCGGGTGGTTTCACTGCACACAGCTCCTGCCCCACCCAAAACTAAGACTTTCATAACAATCTCCTTCTTACTATCCTGGTTTTGATCCCTTTGCCCTTATCACCTGTCCGGGTTATTCCTCACTTTCTTTTGCCCTTTTCAAGATCCTGGTCAACTCTTTTTCTTTATCATCCCCGAGTGGAAGTGATTGGTGAGTTCTTAACAGCTCGATCGACCCTCTCGCGTGCATCTTCCAGGATGTCTTTCCGACCCGATTGTTCCCAGGCTTGCTGGGTGTCATGAACTCCCAGACTGGGGAACAACCACTCCCCGGAGCGCATACTGGCAGCGGTGGTTTTTTCACCCAGGAAGTTTCCGCCCGGTCCAACTCGCTGGATCACCTCACCCAGCCAATATTTCTCACCGGTCATGATCCCCCGATGAGCCTGTCTGGTCATTCGAAAAACCTCAGCATCGATCACCAGCTGCTCCAGGCTCAGTATCATCGAGCCACCCAGTAATCCGCATCCTACCATCAAGTCGGGCCAGGATAACATGGGGACCAGCAAATTCAGGGCACGCTCATAGCTGGCCTGGATTCCCGTGGTGTAAGTATCTGTTCCGCATCCTGAACCTTCCACGGGAAGCCCATAATACCGTGCCATCTCAATAGCAGCCGAATTCAGCAGGGCATTTTCAATGGCCCCTGCGCTGTACAAGCCGCTGCGCGGGTTCATAACTGCCAGGGCGGGCGCATAAATGACAGGCGTTCCCGGATCCGCAGCCTGGATGAGACACAAAGTCGCAATAACCTCACAATTGCCCAGGATGGTCATCGAGATCATGTTCCCTGGTCCCGTCCCGCCCATCAAGGGCATCGGCATGATCGCAGCCGGGATATCCCAGCCTTTGAGGGCGAGATAGGCGTCTGTATGCTGCGCTTCGATAGATAGTGGGGACTGCGGACAAATTAAGAACGAAAAAGGATGCAGTTCTCGGATGGTTTGCTTATCACCAAATATAACCTGCATCACTTCCAGCAACCAGGGACTGTACTCGGCTCTTTGGGAAGAATCCTGAACATGTTTGGAGAAATTCCTGAATGTCTGGCTCCAGTAATTAACCGACTCTGAGATTGAATCCTGAGTATCTCCAGGTTCAGCCATAGCCCAGTACACTCCAACCTCATCCAGGGCGTCACACAGCCGGGTTGCCTCCAGCCAATCCTGGTGATTGGTTGGCCGGTATTCCCCGGTTTTTCGATCGATTACCGTTATCCCTTCGCCATCGCCCATTAAGGTGCATTCACCCTGGTTCATCGCTAAGTCCCAGCCCGGTCTTCTGGCGCCCAAAGAGAACTCTTTTGGAGCCATTTCAAGCGCTTCTTCCACCAGATCCCGCGGGAATCGAACAATCTTTGTTTCCTCATCAACTTCAGCGCCAGCTGATTTCAGGTACTGGCGCCCAATTGTTGTGTCCACCTTCACGCCAGTTTTTGCCAGTATCTCCAGGGTGCTCTCATGCACTCTTTCACGATCCTGGTCGGATAACACTCGTAAATATGTTTCCACAGATTACTCCCTGCCGGTCAGTTCATTCTCTGCAATCAGAATGATCTTTTTCAGCTCGTCCTGCTGGTTATCACTCAAAGGTTCGGGATGATGGTTCTCCAAAATCCAACCTGTTTTCTCCCGGGCAACTTCAAGAGGTTCCCGGTATTTGCCTTCTTCTGCAGGCACCTGCATTACATCGGAGAAGTCCAACTTCCTGAAGAATTCCCTGGTGTGGCGCTCCCTGAGGAAATGACCCCTGGGCCCGACCGCATCGATCACATCCAGCGCCATATACTCAGGTGCGGTATTTAATTCCTCGAGATTTTCCTTGATTCCAAAATATTGTTCTGCATCCAGTACCAGTGCTTCGGGGACCAGGATTGTGCTGCCGTCCAGCAATCCCATCCCGCTGCCTGTTTCCGCCCCGCATAACGCGCATAACAGGGATGCCATTCCTCCATGCAGTGCACTTTCCCATCCCAGGGACTGGGCACCGGAGCCATAGGTGCCCGCCAGGGTAGGAACACCCCACATATGGGCTAACTCCACTCCAATGGCATATACATAACTTTCATGCCCGTAGTATGCGCCTGTATGGGGGTGGGTCATGCCTGGCATGAAGGAGTGATATACCGGCGCGCCGGGGAAAGCCATCTGGACCAGGACCATAGCCGATACAATTTCCGCATCGCCAAGGGAGATAGTCCCGGCAATTGTAGCCGGGGCGGTGGACCCCGTATTCGGCATGGACATAAAACCAACCGGGATGCCAGCCTCAGCAGCCACGAGGGCAGCATCCATACTTTCTGCATCCTGTGCCAGCGGGGCGATTGTACAGATCAGCAGCGAAAGGGGCGGGCGCCGGCGCATTGTCTCTTCGCTGCCAGCCACAACCTTCGCCATTTCAACTGCGTAACGCGCCGTAATTACTTCCACGACCGTCGGCGTCTGGACGTGTTTGAGGGTGTTGTTAAAGGAAGCCTCCAGCTCATGGAGAGAAGGAGCGATAGGGTGGTCCTGAGCGCTGACCATCGGCCAGTAAAAGCTGATCGATGACAGGTAATCCGCGATCCGGGCAGATTTTGCCACATCGTTCTTGACAGAAGAACGCAGCTGGCGGGTAACGTAGTCGATTGTCTTTGTCCCGGTGCCGTCCGTCGCTTCATAAAGGACTCCCTTAGAAAGATCCAGGTCGAAGGCTTCAGTACGACCGCCCATTGTGTAATAACGGGGGGCATGCGAGAGAGCTTCGAGGATGACATCCGGCGGCAGCCTGACAATTTGATTCTCGAAATCAACCTTCCCGCCGTTTTCAGCATAAATTTTCAACGCTCGTTCCGATGGGCACTGAAATCCGGTCTTCTCAAGCAGTTCGAATGTGGCGGATTTAAACTGGGCTAACTGTTCATCGCTCAGGATGCGAAGGTGATAAGCAGGGTAAATGGGTTTTATGGGTGGGGTTTCACTGTACATTACCTCTCCTCTTTAAGTTCCCTTCACGGGGTTCCTATTTAGCGGGCATGTGGTAACCCAGGGAATCTGGTGTTTTGTTTTCCATGGTTTCCTATGGTCACTCCAATCGCGGCGGCTTTACAACCATGTGCTCCGTTATAAAAAGCATTTTCAGAGTCAGGTTTTAATTCCCGGTCTGCCGCTGCCAGTATCCGGTTTATTTCTTTCTGGATATCCCCTGAAGGCGGCTCTGGATGGTGATTTTCCAGAATCCAGCTGACTTTTTCGCGGGCGACTTCCACCGGATCGCGGTATTTGCCAAGCGGGTCTAACTGGTGGATAAGGCCGCGCTCAAAGGATGTGCGCATATGTTTGCGAGTGTGGGTCTGGCTCAGGAAATGCCCTCCCGGTCCAACCTTACCGGTAACCTCAACTGCCAGGGTCTCGGGGCTGACTTCCATATGAAGCAGGGCGAAGCGCGCCTGGTGGTAAAGATAGTCATCCAGGATGAGGGCTTCAGGATAGAGCAGGGTGTAGGTGTCCCGCAGACCTATGCCGGTTACGATCTCTGCGCCTGCCAGCCCCACCAGGAACGGATCGGTGGCAACCTCGGCTGCCGACTGCCAGCTGTCAAGTTCGGGGCTCTCAGTCCCGAAGGCGCCGCCGAGCGAAGGCATGCCCCAGTGGTGAGCCATCTCGACCGGGGCGTAACGCGCCCGCGAATCCAGCGGGTATCCCACGTAAGAGGCGGTGCGGGGGTCCGCCCAGGCATGCAGCAGGGAATGGAATATCCGCGCCCCGGGATGGGCTAACTGCAACAGGACCACCGCGCTGATGATTTCGGCGTCCCCAACAGCCAGGGCGCCGGCGTATGTAGCCGGGGCGGTTGTGCCCATGGTGGGCATGGACATGATCACCACCGGGAGGCCGGCTTCAGCCAGCACCAGGGCGCCTTCGATGGCTTCTTTATCCTGCACCAGCGGAGCGATGGTGCATACAACCAGCGAGATTGGCGGGCGCCGGCGGACTTCTTCAAGGCTGCCGCGCAGTACGGTTGCCAACTCTACTCCATAGCGGCATATCGGCTCACCTATCATGGTGACGCTCTGGTAATGTTTGGTGTTGTTCCTCCAGGAGATGTCTATCTCGTGGAGGGGGGAGGTTACCCCGCAGTCCTGGGCGCTGACCATCGTCCAGCAAAAAGACATCGAAGACAGATAGTCGTTGATGCGGGCAGCCATGCCGACATCTTCTTTCCTGGACGGGCGGCGCTCGCCGGTCTTGAAATCCACTACCTGATGGCCGCAGCCGTCATTGGTGAAATAGGAGACGCCTTCCTGCAGCGGAAGGTCGAATTCCTGGTTCGCGCCCCAGCGTAAAATAGCGCGGCACTGTGGACATGGCTTTGAATACCAGGTCGGGCGGGATTTTTACAATTTGCGAATCGCGGTCGACGTCCGCTCCATGCCCGGCGAAGATCTCCAGCGCCTTTTCAGACGGAAATTGAACGCCGGTATTCTCCAGGATATGCAGGGTTGCATCCTGGAGGTTATCCAGTTGTTTTTCATCCAGGAACTTCAGCTTATAGGTGGTGCGGATCGGTTCTATTTGTGGGCGTTCAGTATTCATATTATTTATGTCCTTGTTTTCCAGAACCTGCCCGGTCAAATCCAAAATCCGGTATAAAACGGCGCATAACGCGTTCCAATTCTGCTTCGACCCCCGCTTCCAGGGGAGCCGGTTTGTGATCCTCCAATATCTCCCGGGCTTTGCGCCTGCAAATCTGCTCTATGGTCTCGCCCTTCTCTTCCCACGTATCGTATGTATCCCGGCTGATAATTTCCGGGTACCAGTGCCCCCGGTAATGGCGCCGGGTGTGGACGGCGGACATAAAATTGCCGCGCGGGGTGAGGGACTTGATCAATTCAACTTCTTCAGCCGGGTCGTGCAGGCTGATCCCGCCCCACATGCGGCGCACTCCCGCGATGATCTCATTATCAAAGACCATCTGGGTGTATGAAATCGTCGAGCCGGCATTGGTTGCGCCCACCCCGTAGATGATGGAAGCGTTTTGCTGGAGCAGCGGGATGACAGTGTTGACTTTTTCAAACCCGGCCTGGGCATCCAGTTCTTTTGCATCGGATGAAAGACCGCCGCACATTGACGGAATGCCGTAATAATTCGCCATAATGGCAGCCCCGCTGTTGATCATCCCGCGTTCCGGGGCGCCCAGCGGCAGCAAGCCTGTTTTCATGTCGAGTACAGCCGATACGCTGCCGTATAGTAAAGGCGTTCCGGGGTAGAGAATTTGCAGGACCGCAATCCATGCCAGGATGTCGGTGTTGATCACGATCAGCTCGCCCAGCAGGGTGGCTGGCGCGGACGCGCCTCCCATAGCCATGCTCAACAGGGTGACCGGGACACCATACTCAGCCCATTTCAACATGCAGCGGACATTTTCGGGGGTGAAATAACCGGGGCTGATCGGGCAGTAAAGGGTAGCAAAGTTGGGTTTCTGGCGGAAAGCTCCGCTCGCCGCCCGCCACCGCGAACAGCATCTCAACCGCGGCATCCACCCTGGAAGGGGAAAGCACCCGGTGGACAACCGGCTTGGCGGTGTTTCGTAATAATTCGAAAATTTCGACCATATCGGAATATTCGCCCTGGTCGGTGGCGGTCACTGTGGGGCGGACTATATCCACCTGGGCCAGGGCATCCTGGATGGTGACCAGGTTCTGGACATCCTGCCTGGTGGCAGATCGATGTACCCCGCTGTGAAGGTCGAATACATTCACGGGAGTCCCGGCGCCCATGAAGCAGGGTTCAACCCCGAATTTAGCCAGGTCGCCCCCGTCCCGGTCATAGAGCCTGACATCCCCGGGCAGGCTCTCAAGGGCGGCATCCAGCAAATCCGTTGTAATACGCACCATCTGGGAATTAAAATCAACGATAAATCCAGAAGAATCAAGACGCCTCAGGACATCCCCGTCCGGCACGCAAAATCCAACCTCTTGAAGAATTTCGATTGATTTCTGGTGGACAAGCTCAGCGATTTTTTGGGGTGGATCTGCCATTCTTATGCGCGCTCCTGTTGTAAAATTCTTGCCCACACATCCAGTAAGGGGGTATCTATTTACGGGCGAACTCCGGGGGTTCCGCTTCACCCCAGCGGTAAGAAAGCTTGTGCATCTTTAAAATCATGAACGATTGGGTCCGTTCTATCCCTGGTATCTGCTGGAGTTTTTCGTTGAGGAAGGACACAAAATGCTCCCGGTCTTTGCAGAACACTTCGGCGACCAGCTCAAATTCTCCCGCCGCCTGAAACAGATAGGCGACTTCGGGCAGTTTCGCAATCTCTTCAGCGACGGATGAGATCAGGTTGGCTTTTACCGAAATGCCGATCATGGCGGCTTCTTCCCAGCCCATGTCGTGCGGTTCAACAATCGCCACAATTTGCATAATGCCGTCGTCAGCGAGCTGCTTAACCCGCCGCCGCACAGTCCCCTCGGTTGTACCTAATTCTGCCGCAATCTGAGTGAAGGGCATCCGCCCGTCATATTGGAGGAAAGAAATAATTTCCCGGTCCAGGTCATCCAGCATAATCTTATTCTACCGAAATTCGTAATGATGTCAATGGGGATCAACGGGAATCGCAATAATATGTTTTAATTGTGACGAAATCCCAGTGTAATTGTGCCCAGGGGTGATGCCTGCCCTGAAGCGGCTAACAGCATGGGTGGATTAATATACACCATTCGTGCTTTGTGAGCCGAAAGCCCTTCGAGACCAGCCTGCGCCGGTTAACGGATTTGCGAAATGATAAAATATCCTGACTATTTTGATCCTGAATTGACCATCAAGAATGGGGAAATATTTTTTGAATTATAAAAACAGGCAGCTGTGCCCTGGCCAGCCCTGATCCAGATCTGTCTAATTTCCGCATAATAAAATAACATGAAAAACTCAAAACCTGACCCTGAGCAGATATACAACCAGGCCGGAATGTTGGCTGCCCAACCACCCGGTTTTTCCACCCAAAAAGCAGCCGAAATCGCCCTGGATTTCTATGGACTTTCCGGCACCATATCCCCGCTCGACAGCGAGAGGGACCAGAATTTTTTGCTTGACAGCCCGGCCGGGGAGCGCTTCGTTATAAAAATTTCAAACAGGGCCGCGGACCCGGCTGTGCTTGAGATGCAGCTAAACGCCCTGGAACATATCGCCAGGGTTGACCCAGGACTGCCTGTGCCACGGGTCATTTATTCCCGCGATAAATTGGCGCTGACACAGGTCCAATCCGGTGACGGGGCGACTCACTTCGTACACGTTCTGACCTACATGCCGGGCTGCAATCCGGACGATTCCCCGGTAGACCGCAGGCTGTTTCGCCCGGCGGGAGCCTGCCTGGCGCGGCTGGACCTGGCTTTAAGGGGATTCTTTCACCCGGCTGGAAATTATGACCTTTTATGGGACCTGAAGCAAGCCGCTAAACTCAGGGGTTATTTACACCATATCCTGACCCGGAGCACCAGCGTTTGTTAAGCCACTTCCTGGATCGTTTCGAACGGAAGGTGCTCCCCGAAATACCAAAGCTGCGGGCTCAATTTATCCATAATGATCTTACTCCTGATAATTTCGTTGTGGCAGAGGGTAACCCGGCAAAGATCGCCGGCATTTTAGATTTTGGGGACATGCTCCATTCGATCCTTGCCGCTGACCTGGCTGTGACGATCGCTCAAATTCTTCCCGGGCAGGATGACCCGCTGGAAGCCGCCGCGGAGATCACCGCCGCTTACCACGAAGCCCTGCCGCTTGAACCCGCTGAAATTTCGGTCCTGTATGACCTGATAGCCGCCCGTCTCTCAATGTTGAACATCATCGCAAGCTGGCGGGTTACTTTATTCCCGGAAAACCGCCAGTACATAATGGGGGGCGTTGAAAGAGTGTGGGAAATGCTGGAGGTATGGCACCGCCTGGACCCGGGCGAAGTAACAAAGCGGCTCTTCAGAGCCTGCGGGTTATGGGAAAAAGAGAGCCTGACCGGAATTCCCCAACCAGCGCCTCAGGCAGTTCAAACCCACCTGGAGCGGCGCGCCCGTTTGCTGGGTCCCTGCACTTACCTGTTCTACGAACGCCCAATCCATATTGTGCGCGGCGAAGGGGTCTGGTTGTATGACGAAGAGGGGGACAGGTACCTTGATGCGTATAACAATGTCGCCCACGTGGGGCACTGCCACCCCCATGTGGTCAAGGCGATCGCTGACCAGGCTCGCAAGCTGAACACCAGTACCCGCTATATGCACGGCCTGATCCTCGAGTTAGCCGAACAAATTACCAGCCGTTTGCCGGAACCGCTGAGTGTGTGCATGTTTGTTTGCACAGGATCGGAGGCGAACGAACTTGCCTGGCGGATGTCGAAATTAGTTTCGGGCAACCGCGGCGCCCTGATAACCAGGTTTTCATATCACGGCAACTCGGATGCCACCATCGGCTTCAGCTCCGAAGAAATTCCATTGGAAAAGCTGCCGGAGCATGTCCAGACCCTCTATCCGCCGCTCTCAGACACCCAGCTTTATCCAACCGGATTCCGGGATCGAAGAGGCGCTCGGGAAACTTGCCGCCCGCGGCCAGCAGCCAGCCATGCTGATACTGGATTCGGGTTTCACCAGCGACGGAATTTTCAGCCCGCCGCAGGGCTACCTGGAGGCGCTTTACAGCCGGACGCGGGCGGCAGGCGGGTTGTGCGTCGCCGATGAAGTCCAGGCTGGCTTCGGACGTTCTGGCAGACACTTCTGGGGTTTTGAGTTCAACCAGGTTGTGCCCGACATTGTCACGATGGGAAAGCCAATGGGCAACGGGCATCCGGTTGCGGCGGTCGTGACCCGGCCGGAAATTGCCCGGGCCCTGGCGGAAAATACGCGGCTACTTCAATACCTACGGCGGCAACCCGGTCTCCTGCGCGGCTGGATTGGCGGTACTTGAAGTGATCGAAAAGGAGCGCCTGCAGGAGAATGCCCTCCTTGTGGGGGATTATTTGCGGGAACGGCTCGCGGCGTTAAAGGCGGGCTTCCCCGTGCTGGGTGAAATACACGGGTCTGGTTTGCTGCTGGGGGTGGATATCGTTAAACCCGGCGGTTCACCTGATCCCGACCTGGCAAGCCGCATTATGAACCATATGCGCACGTATGGCGTTTTAATTGGGACCACAGGACCCGCCAACAATGTCCTGAAAATCCGCCCCCCGATCACATTCAGCCGGGAACACGCCGAAATCCTGCTGGCTGCATTGACCAGGGCGCTGGAAAAAAACACCGGCAGGATTTAGCTCACGATCCAATCGCTTTTTCAGCGGCTGTGGATCCATGCCGCCTTCCCGGACCTGGGGGATGTCGAAAGTGATTGGAGCAATTCGGGTGTTGACCGTTTTGGGTTTCAACCCATTGCTGTGTCTTTGGTGTTTATCGGGTATTTGGTAGGGACTACCCGGGATACTTCTATCGTTCAGCTTGCATAGCAGTGTTGATCACAATACGGGTTAGCTAAGGCAGGTAATCCAAACCTTGCTCTGCAACCTGTTTGAGTAATTCAACTACAAAAGTACAATCGTCCTGGTGGGTCATGGAGTTCTCCTTTTTGGTATGGTTACCTTCAGGAAACACATGACTTTCCATTTTTGAAAAATTTTATATTTACAGAAGAAAGTGTAGTGAACCCATAAAATTGGACATTAAAAACTGAATAATTAGCTAAATACATGAGCTGCGGATCGCTGCTTAGCCAGAATGTTTCAAATTCTACTGGTGTCAGATAATCCAAGGATGAGTGGATGCGTTTGTTCATATAAACATCTTCTAGAAACCTTACCGATTTGGCGATAGGCATCCCAATAATCCTGGTATTCTGTCAGATCGATTTCTTCCTCCTTGATTGTTCGAATAAGCCTTTCAACATGCCCATTTTGCCAGGCTGCTCCAAGGTCTGCCATGCTGATTTTCACACCAGCGTTTTGCAGTGTATTGATATATTCACGAGCTGCATACTGTAAACCCTGGTCCGAATGATGGATTTCTGGTTTTCCCTTTTTTAGAGCCTTCTTTAATGCTGTCAGTGTCAGATCTTGATCCAGGTTACGACTCAGATGCCAACCTCGAACGCAGCGGGTGAAGACATCCATGATCACAGCCAGGTAAACGAAGCCACGATTGTAGACGCACATAAGTGATATCTGATGCCCAAACTTGATCTGGACGATCAATAGTGAGCTCCTTGATCAGGTTTGGAAAACGCTTGAAATGATGCTGACTGTTGGTTGTATAGCGTTTTTTGCGCTTTATTTGCCCTTGTAAGCCCATTTTTTGCATAATTCGATACACTCGCTTATGATTGATATTCCAGTCTTCTCTGTGCAGCTGCTTCGTAATCCTGCGATATCCGTATGCTGGCCATGCTCCAGCTACTTCCAGGATGGCATTTTCCAGTTTGCTCTCATCTTGAAGTTTTGGATGATAATAAAACGAACTACGAGGTATTTCCAAAATATGGCAAATGGTCTTTATTGGATATTCGCTGGCCAATTTCTGAGCTATCTCCCGTTTCTTGTATCTATCTGCTCCAAGATGTCGAATGCTTTTTTTGCGATCTCCAGCTCCATTGTTTTGCGACCCAGTACCTGCTCGAGTTCTGCAATGCGCTGTTGTTCTTCACTGTATCCCTTTTTGCGCTCAAATACGCTGGGTGCATTTTGCAGAAACTCTGTTTTCCAGCGGGATACCATTTGTTGGTTGAGTTTGTATTTGCGGCAAATCTCTGCCAGACTCTTCTCACCACTAATCAGTTGCAGAACAACTTTAGCTTTGAATTCAGATGTAAAGGTGCGTCTTGATACGTGCCATTGGTTGTGCCTCCGATTTCTTGAACTATGATACTTGATTATTGATTGTGTCCAAGTTTCGGGGTGCACTACGAAGTTGCAACACTAACATTTATTACCAGCTTTTACTGAAAATTGTCTCGACCACTCACCACCAGAAAAAAACTCCCAACGCAAAGGAAATAGATAAGGTTTTAGATTGGCAAGAAGTGTTGACCTTCTAGCACCTGGCTGACCTGAAATTGCTAGACTTGAATATTTGAGCGTATTGGGTAATGGCTTTTTTTTGATCTTTTTAATGTCTTTCATAATCTAATGAGAAATTATAAATCAGTAAATTCCTGGAAATTTCCAATACCTTCAACCCTGTCCAAATTTCTTTGATTTATAACAAGTGTATTAATTCTCCATATGAAAGGTAGGAATCCTCTTCTATATAACGGACTTCATTGGAAGAAATCTTTTTTTAATTCGAAATTATGAAGTGGTAACCAAGCATGAATTTACTTAAAGATGATTCGATTATAATTATTAAAATTTTTAAAAATCGATTAACAAATTTTGCTCTCTTGAATTTCAATAGTTTTTCAACAAAAGCTGGAAGCAAATTCCATCATAGATAATTCATTGGATATGAATAGATGAAAACATACGATAGGAAAAAACTATGGTCTCGATCAGGTAATATTTGTAGTTATCCTGGATGCAATGTTGAACTTGTACAAGAAAGACGTACAGATAGAGTTGTTGGAGAAGAAGCTCATATAAAGGGAGAAAAACCATTAGCATCAAGATATGATCCCAATCAAACACCGGAAGAACGGATGGGTTATGAAAACCATGTCCTCCTATGTCCAACCCATCATGCTGGAAATTGATTCAGATCCCGAGGAATGGACTGTTACTATAATTCAAAAGATGAAACAGGATCACGAAGAACAAGTCAAGGAAAATAGGCGATACCCAGAGCTTCTAGGAGACTTGAAGGAATTAGTTCAAAAGTTTGAACCAACGGATGAGTATTTCGATTCACCAATTTCTGCCCATATTGGCAATTCAGAAGAGACTTATATTTGTCAGATCGACGCATCAGTGGAAGAAGGAGTGAATACTGACATAAAGGTTTATCCAGGCCAGAAGATTATCTTTTTTGCTAGGGGATTAATTTCTTATGATAGCTTCAACCACTTCACAACCCCAGCTGGTATCATATGCAATGAATATGGGCTTCCTTTAGTTGGAAAAGATCCGGAGGGTAGGTTTTATCCTGTAGTTTTCCCTAATCAACGTGCATTAACAACAGATAGTGGAAAAATCGGTTTTGTCGGATCATTAATCGGGTGGATAAATCAATACAATAAAGAATCATCGTTTTTTATTGGTACGAAAAAAGAAATTACTGTTACTGAAGAGGGATATCTCTTCTTGGCAATTAATGACGCAAAAGGTACTTATGGTGATAATAATGGTGAATATAGGGTTGATATTCAAGTGATTGAGAATGAGTACGAAGTGAACCTATCCATCTTCGTGATACTATAATTTTGAATTTGCCTAGTTTTAAAAAACACATTCTCCCTTATCGAAACAAAAAAAATCAAATAATTCTGCTTGTAATGATACTTAGATCTCATAACGAGGATAAACTGGTGTATGCATTTCAAGAAATTTGAACTGTAAGATCAATCATATTTAGTCAGCAATTAACCCAATATCTATTCAACCAAAATCGATTTCGATTTTGATTTATTAAACATCATACGAGACTTATAATAAAAACTCCCGTTTTTTGGAAGCAGCCAGGTCTTCGTATTCTGTTTGGTTTTCATGTGGATTGCTAATGGATAATCTCAGGGATTATTTTTCGTTGGATCATAAACCTAACCTTGCAATCGGAATAAACCTATCGATTGAAGAGCTTCAAAAAGCTGCGAATTGGATAGTCTCCGAATATCATTTGCCTGTAATTTCATTGAATAAGGAACTTAGCAAATTACTAATTCGAAAACAGCAAGCTGATTATTCAAAAGAAATCATTGATTGGATTTCACAAAGAATCAATGAGATTGAAGAAGAACCAATTCTGGTGACCGACATTGATATTCTTTTCGAACCAAGTTTTAAACTAGATCCACTTAGTTATTTTCAAACAGGCAAGCAGGAATAAAAAACTTCTAGTGCTTTGGCCTGGTGAATTTAGAAACAACAAATTGAGTTATGCAACTCCTGAACATGCCCATTATAGAACTTGGGGTAATCCTGGGATTGAGATAATACACGTTTGATCTTCTGAGGAGTGAGCCATGCGTTACAGTGAACTTTTTGAATTTGAACCTATTGAAACGATAATTCAACTTCGTGATGCGGATAAAAAGTCTGAAGCAAAGCAATTAGTAAAAACCTATGTGATTTCAGATCGAATGGCTGCTCAAATGGCAGACATCATCATTCCACAGCTTCAGTTTGACAAACCTCTTGATAACAAAGGCGTGTTAATCGTTGGTAATTATGGCACGGGTAAATCCCACTTGATGTCTGTAATATCCGCAATAGCTGAACATGCCGACCTGGTTGATGACCTGAATCACGAGTCTGTTAAAGAGGATTCAAGCAAAGTAGCAGGCAAGTTTAAAGTTATCCGTGTAGAAATTGGTGCTGTTACTGCAAGTTTACGAGATATTCTTGTTCGGGAAATTGAGAATGCATTCGGAAAGTGGGGTATCTCATACACATTTCCACCAGCTGATACGATCACTGGCAACAAAGACGCATTAATTGAAGCTGTTGGCTTTTTCCAAGACAAGTATCCTGATACAGGGATTTTATTGATTGTTGATGAGTTACTTGACTATCTTCGATCTCGAGACGAGCAGCAAATCATTTTAGATCTTGGATTCCTTAGGGAGCTAGGGGAAGTCTCTAAATCTACCCCCTTCCGCTTTATTGGTGGCTTACAAGAGGCTTTGTTTGACAACGTAAAATTCAGCTTTGTATCAGACCAGCTGCGAAGAGTTAGAGATCGTTTTGAGCAAGTTCGCATTGTTCGTGAAGATATCGCTTTTGTGGTGTCAAATCGTTTGTTGAAGAAAAATGATGAACAAATCGCAAAAATAACTGAACATCTCCGCAAGTTCACACCCTTATATAGGAACATGGCTGAACGAATAGCCGAATACGCCAGGTTATTCCCAATCCATCCTGCTTATATTGATGTTTTTGAAGATGTTTATATTGCTGAAAAACGGGAAGTATTAAAAACCTTTAGCCGTGCAATGCTTGGGCTTCTTGATAAAGAAGTGCCTGAAGATAAGCCTGGATTGATTTCTTATGACCAATATTGGGATGTTATCAAAGAAGATCCATCGATCCGAAGTATTCCTGAAGTTGCTGAAGTGATTGACAAGAGTGGTGTGTTGTCTGGTAGGGTAAAAAACGCCTATTCCAGAGAACATTTATTACCAATGGCTCTGAGGATTATTAACGGTTTTAGTGTTATCCGTCTTACTACGGATGACATCAATGCTCCTCTAGGAGCAACTCCAGAAGAGTTGCGAGACAACCTGTGTTTATATGTCAAAACCCCAGAAGATACGGACGAATTCTTGTTGAACCAGGTACAAGTTGCATTGAAGGAAATACGTCTAACGGTTAGTGGGCAATACATCTCTCATAATGATGCAAACGATCAGTATTACATTGATGTCAAAAAGGATATTGACTTTGATGCTGAAATTGAGGAGCGGGGAGAATTTATGGGACCGGATGGTCTCAACCGCTACTTCTTCGATGCTCTTCGGCAGGAATTAGGTTTATCTGAAACCACATACGTTACAGGATATAAAATCTGGTTTTTCGAGCTTCCCTGGCCTGAGAAAAAAGTAACCCGACCAGGATATTTATTCTTTGGAAAACCCGATGAACGGTCAACAGCTCAACCTCCGAGAGATTTTTATGTTTATTTTGCCCCTCCATTCAGTGAGTTCAAATGGAATGGAGATGTATATCCAAATGAGGTCATTTTCCAATTGAAATCTTTTGGACCTGAGTTTGAGGAATTAATCCGCTGTTATGCTGGATCACGTACACTAGCAAACGAATCGGCTTCTCACCGCGAAGTGTATGCAGACAAAGCAGATTATTACTTGGGGAAATTATTGCGCTGGCTACGAGAAAATATTGCCAGTAGCTTACATGTTTACCACCAAGGTATCACCAAACCAATTACTGAAGCATTGAAAGAGACAAAAAGCTCTGCCAGCGGCAATATTCAAGAATTGATTGATGTTGTTGCTTCTAATTTATTATCCCCAGAATTTGAGGATCAATATCCAGAATATCCATCATTTAAAAATGCCCAACAGCCTATATCCGAAGATGCGCGAGCAGATACTGCTAGAGAAGCGATTAACTATCTTTCTGGGCGAGGGATTACACGATTGGCCAGGATAGTCCTAGAGGGCTTGGAGTTAATCGATGATGAGGACAATATCCGTCCATATAATTCAAAATATGCAAATCATTTCTTGGGGATACTTCAAGCAAAACCAGAAAATCAGGTCGTCAATCGAGGAGAGATCATCGAACTGGTGGCTTCTGGGATCCTTCCGATTGAGAAAGATTACATTTCAAAATGGAACCTGAATGGGTTGTAGTTGTCCTTCTTGCCTTAGTGCACAACGGGGATATTGTCATCAATCTTGAAGGCGAAAGATCACATTAGATGCAAGTAGTATTGATAAGGCTGCTGTGACTGCTCTCTCTGATTTAAGGGATTTTCGTTTTATCAGCCGTCCGAAAGAATTGCCCATCAACCTTTGGACTTTGATTTTCGAGGGATTAGGTCTCACACCAGGATTAATCAAAGACCCGAACACCAGAGAAGAAGCTGTAAAGGCTTTGCAGAAGTATGTCCAAGACGATCTAAAACGGCTTGTTGAACTTGAACATCGTATTGATAATGGCCTATACCTATGGAATATCCCCATATTTACAGATAATCCAACATTCGAAGTGGTAAAAGGAGTTGTCGTTGGATCAGACCAACCGGCTGTACATTATCAGTTACAAAACTCAAACCACGAATTCGTGGATACAAACAACTACTGGAGGAGTTAAGTAAATTCAATACCGTTGAAGCAACTGGGATAACGAACAGCAAGATGGTGCAGCAGCTTCAGCGATGCGTTGAA
>CAWBYY010000011.1:0-1503358 GCA_963793095.1 uncultured Chloroflexia bacterium | reverse complement strand
CGTTACGTAATTTTCTTTCTGTAAAATTGATTTGTTGAAAAAAAAATAAAGAAAGCCACGGTTGAAGAATTAGTTTTTAAGTGCAAACCAAAAAAACAATTAACCATTTCTTTCAAAAAGGAACAAATTACAAATTATTCCTCAGAGGAACTATTAACAGAACTGATCAATTATCAGGGAGACAATTTAATGGAGAGATCGTCCGCTTAGGATTACAGCAATTAATGGAGCTGGACCAGGATGAGCATATCGGTGTAGGAAGTTATGAACGCGGAGAAGAACGTCGCAGCCAGCGTAACGGATATAAATCCAGACTGCTGTATACCCGTGTTGGCACCTTGGCTCTGCGTGTACCAGAGACCCGTGACGGGCAGTTTTATCCTGCCCTACTGGAGCGCTACCAGCGCAGTGAGAAAGCTCTTGTGCTGGCTCTTGAAGAGGCTTACATCCAGGGAGTATCGACTCGCAAAATGAAGATGATTACCGAACAGTTAATGGGCAGGGAGTATTCTTCCGGATCCATCAGCAGGTTCTCGGCCACTTTGGATGTGGAGCTTGATTCCTGGAGGGAAAGGTCCTTGCAAAACGAATATCGATATTTGAATATTGATGCTCGCTATGAAAGTTTTAGAGTGGATGGCAAAATCATAGATATAGCGTTTCTTATCACACTTGGGATTGACTCGGAAGGTTACCGCCATGAAGTGGGTTTAGAAACAGCCTGGGGAGAGACAAGTGATTCCTGGGACCGGTTTATCGGTGGATTATGGAGGTGTGGTCTTGAAAGTGTCAGGTTGTTTACCAGCGATGGTCATCCGGGGATCCACCCAGCCATTAAAAAGTATTTTCCGGGTGCAATATGGCAGCGCTGTCAGCGCCATTTTTCGGTTAATGCGCTGGACCTGGTCCCAAAGAGCAGGCGAGATGATCTGTACAAGATGTTAATGCATGCATGGGACGCAGATACCTACAAAGAAGCTAAAGAAAAACTTGACCAGATTTCAGTCCATTACCAGGATAAATATTCGGACCTGGTATGGTTCATATCGGAGCATGGCTGGGAGACCCTGGGGGTATATGATGCAGCACCGATAGAGCATCATAAAAGATTGCGAACCACAAACATTATCGAGCATGTGAACCCGGAACTAAAGCGAAGGAGTCAGGTGGTCTGAATCTTTCCAAATCCGGCCAGTTGTGTAAGGCTATTTACGGCATTACTGAAAGAGTGGCATAAGGACTGGGTAACTGGTAGGATATACCTGGATATGGAGCGGCTTAGGGAATTTGAAAATCAGAAGACAGCTCATCAGCAGGAGCGCGCTCCTGCTGATGAGCTGTCTTCCATCAAAGAGAAAAGAATAACCGTGGTTTAATGATTTTACAGAAAGAAAGTTGCATAACTGCCCTGGATATTGTATCTCTCTTCAAAGGTGGAGTGGTAGGTTCGGTAATAGATCCCAGGATAATCTTTCAGTATGCCTTAAAAGCAAATGCAGCACAGATTATTCTGGCTCACAATCATCCAAGCGGGAATACTAAGCCAAGTGATGCTGATCTATCTATTACCAAGAAGATTAATGAGGGTGCAAAACATCTTGATATATCAGTGCTGGATCATATCATACTTACCGGAAATGAAGAGTATTACAGATTTGCTGAGGAGGGAGATTTATTGAGAAAATACTTTCTGATCTTTTTGATATTCATTAATTATTGTTCTAATTTTATTGAAGGATTCGCACATTTTGAAAGCCTCGCACAAAGCGTATTACATACAGCTTACAATCTCAGAACAATATCTTTCAATATATACACTCCTTTACTCTCATAGTTTGCCAAGAATACTGTTCTCAAATAATGTATCCCTTTACGGGACCCGTGATCCTCCATACTTTATATTATTAATAAGAAATATTTGAACTTTAAAAATATGATCTATTTGACATAATTTAATTAACCCTATTCACTTTACTAAGCAGACACTATCATGAAAAACCCTATTCAAATTTATTCTCAGTTACTCACATCTATTACGATTCTAACTGTTATGCTGATATCTCCTAGTAACTTATGGACACAAACTGTAGATGTCAAACCTCTAAGCAGTGTAAATGCAGGAGCGGATGAACTTGGAAATTCTGGGATTCAAATACAGCAAATTGCTGAAAATTATGGAAAGTTACCTCTTACTTTTGAAGCAAACCAAGGGCAATTAAGTGACAATGTAAAGTTTTTATCCCGAGGTATTGGATACACATTGTTTTTGAAGCCAGATGAAGCAGTGCTGGCTGTGCGGAAATCCTTTGGATCCATCACAGATTCTAAAACAAATCCGGCATCGAGTGTATTACGCATGAACTTAGTTGGAGCAAACTCAGATCCCAGGTTAACCGGCATTGACGAACAACCTGGAAAAACAAATTATTTAATTGGTAATGATCCCGATAATTTTCAAAGAAACATTTCTAACTATGCCAGAGTCAAATATGAGGATGTTTATCCAGGAATTGATCTAATATATTATGGAAATCAACGGCAGTTGGAATACGATTTTATTGTGGAACCTGGCACTGATCCAAAAGCTATTTTGATTGAGTTTAAAGGTATGGAAGATTTAAACATTGATGAGGATGGGAATGCTGTTTTGCTTTTTACTGATGGGGAGGTAATACAGAAAAAACCAATAATTTATCAAGAATATGACCATGAAAGAATTCATGTTGATGGTGAGTATATAATCGCAGACCAAAATAGACTTGCGTTTAAAGTCGCTGATTATAATCCAGAGATTCCCTTGGTGATCGATCCAATTTTGGTTTATTCGACCTACATTGGAGGAAGTGATGAAGATCAGGCTCAATCCATTGCAATAGACAATGAAGGCTGTGCCTATGTCACCGGAACTACAAACAGCGCTGACTTCCCAAATCCAACTGGACAATACTTTGATTATAAATCAGGTACAGAAGAAATATTTGTCACGAAGATAAGCCCTGATGGCAGCAGCCTGATTTATTCATCGTTAATAGGAGGTTTTGGGATGGATGAGGGTCGTTCTATAGCAGTGGATGGTAATGGCTGCGCTTACATTGTAGGAAAAACCAACAGTACACCTTTCCCTTATATTGGTGAAGAGACATTGCCGGGGACAACTTTTGGAGGTACGGAGGCATTTGTAATAAAACTTGCTCCAGAGGGGAGCGATATAGTTTATCGGAGTTTCTTGGCAGCTGCTGAAACAAGCATTGAGGTGGACGAGGACGGCCATGCCTATATAACTGGAGTACCTGGTGCGAATTTACCCACCACAGAAGGATCTTATAGTGAGACACATAACATCAGCGATGGATTTTTTGTTACTAAACTTGCACCTGATGGTTTAAGTATGGTTTTCTCAACCCTTATAGGTATGGGTGGGAGGACTAATTGGACGCATGCTAATGAATTCGATATTGCAATCGACAGCGAGGGTCATTCCTATATTACAGGTGGTGCTACGGATTGTTTTGTTGTTAAGCTATTACCTGATGGAAGCGATATTGTGTTCTCGACTACATTCGGTGGAAGCCATACCGACGGTGGACATGGTATCGATGTTGGCGATGATGGTAGTGTTTATGTTGTAGGAGCAACACTTACAAGCGAATATGATCCACCCTTGTTTGGTGATTTTCCAACAACTGAAGGGGCCTTCGATGAGACCGGAAATGGCAGAGAGGATGCATTTGTTGTTAGACTTGCTCCTGACGGTAGTGATTTTATATATTCAACTTACATAGGAGGAACTTCAATAGACTATGGTTTGGGAATCTGTGTTGATCACAATGGGATTGCTTACATTACAGGCGAATCTTGGGGTTACTACGAATATTCCGGTTCAGATGAGGCATTTCCAACTACTCCAGATGCAATGCAAACTTTTGTCCCACTTAGCGGTATTGATGCCTTTCTTACTATTCTCTCCCCAGATGGGAGTGATTTGATCTTTTCAACTGCAATATTGAGTGAAAGTGAGAATGGCGCTTGTCTTGGTCGAGAAGTAGCTTTGGACCCCGATGGAAATATCTATGTAACAGGTAAAACAGATGCTTTTGATTTCCCGACAACTTCTGGTGCATACAAAGAATCCAAGAGTGGTGTTGGGCACGACGGGTTTGTGATGAAATTTGGACCGGTTGTATTAAATCAACCTCCACTGGCAGTGTGTCAAGATATAACTGTCACCGCTGATGCAAATTGCCAGGCTGATGTTAGTGCAGAACAGATCGATAATGGTTCTTATGATCCTGATGAAGATCCTATAACACTTGTTCTTTCCCCTGTTGGACCATATGAACTTGGGGTTACGCCAGTGACATTGACAGTGAGTGATGGAACTGAAACCGTAGAATGTACTGCCAATATTACTGTAACAAATGACCTCCCTGTAATCACAACTATCTCAGCTCCAATTGATCCAGTTCAGATTAATACACCAATAAATGTCTCAGCATCATATCTGGATAATAACCTTGCCAATTCAAATTGGGATTGGGGTGACGGGAGTGATCCTGAACTTATTCTTGGTCCAGAAATATCTGCTGAACATACTTATCTCACACCAGGTGTATTTACTCTTACACTGACCCTCATTGATGCCTGCGGAGAATCTGTCACTGATGTGTTTCAATATATCGTGATCTATGATCCAGAGGGTGGATTTGTAACTGGTGGAGGATGGATAGATTCTCCTCCTGGAGCTTCTACGCAATATTCTGATGCAATAGGTAAAGCTAACTTTGGATTTGTATCAAAGTATAAAAAAGGCTCAACAGTTCCTCAAGGTAATACAGAATTCCATTTTAATGCTGGAGATCTCAACTTTAACAGTTATGTTTATGACTGGCTTGTTATAGCAGGTTCAAAAGCCAAATTCAAAGGAGAAGGAACTATAAATGGGGTAGGTAGTTATGGATTCATGATTTCTGCAATCGATGGTGATCTAAAGGACAATGGTGACCCAGATTTACTCAGAATGAAAATTTGGGATATCGCAAATGGTGATGAAGTTATCTACGATAATCAGATGGGTGCCGATGATGATGGTGATCCTACAACAGAACTTGGAGGTGGGTCAATAGTGATACATGAAGGTTCCGAGAAAAAATCGGAAACCATCTTAGCTGAAAGTGTTAATACTTTATCAGTAATAGAACTGTATCCAAATCCATTCTCTAATACTGCCTATATTGAAGTCCAGCATGATGAATCAATCGAGTTGATGATTAATGTTTATGATATGGGAGGTAGATTGATTGAGAACCTGCATGAGGGTATAATGAAGGAGGATGTCAGGTACAGATTTGAATTCACTCCTGAAGCAGGATTGGCCAGCGGTACGTTCATAATTAAGTTTATCATGGAAAATGATGTAATTACGAAACAGCTAATCTTAGCCAAGTAAGACAAAAGTGATGCTCCATAATAAGGCTGTCCAATCGGGCAGCTTTATTTTTTGGTAGGTCACATTATCACTTTTCGATAATTCTGAACTAGTCAACATGCAGTGAAGCAAGATCATGATCAAAATATTTATTTAATTGTAACTGATCAGAGAGACTCATCGAGTTGAAAATTACTTCCACCATTGCCGGTATCATGTATGGTTTTAACCAGTGTTCCCGTTGCACTGTATTCTTCAATTTTGTCAATTTGGCGATCAGGGTCAATTATGGTTAGTGCATTTCCGGCTACAATGGATTTGGGTACGATGAAAGGCTCACTTTTGCAGACCCAAATGGGACTTTGGGACTGTCGTTAAAGAAAGGTCAGTATCCTCGATATTTATCATCACATGCATCTGTAATGCCACAACAGGAAGAATGATAATACCCCCTTCCCATCAATCTCACCACAAAGCCTGGTTTCAAAATCTTACAAGATTGTATCAATGACCGGATCACTTCCTGGAAAATGGTCGAGAAATTCGTTTCAGAGGTTTGCCCTGATACATAACTTTTCAATTCTTCATCGCATTTCTGATATATCCCAGAAGGTTATCAAAACTTACATCCAGTGAATTGTTGGTTATCGGAATATTTTCGCGGGTACGCAAACCCAATGGCAAGTCATGAGGGTCTATATTTTGAGTGAGGGTAAACAATGCACCTTTCTTATCTCTTGATAATATGAGCATCAGAAACGTAGTCCATTCATAATCGACCCATCCCGATTCAAAGCATTCAAGATCCGATCCAATCACTATCAGACATTTTGCTTGCTCTAATGCTTGATTTATGGCTTTGGCATAATCACTTTCACCTAATATTTTAATGCTTTTGCTGCTGCAAAAAACCTTATAACCCTTCTTGGTTAAGAAATCATATAATAATTCTGCAGTTGCTTGATCTTTTGTTCTAAAGCTGATAAAGATTTGAAAGCCTCCTCTGGGTATTTTCGGAATGTTTTTTTCTTCATTCAATTTACTTCTGATTTCAACAGATTCTTTTTCAGCTTTTTTCCAGATATTATATTTATCAGCCACAGCCCTGGTAATGGGACATAAATCTAAATCGGTTTTATTATTTACAGCATCCCTATATTTTTTCTGCTGGTTTTTTGTTCTGAAACCAATATCAGTATGCCGTTTTATATAATCCTTTTTTAATATGGATTTAAACTTTTTCCCCGGGTACTTTCTCCCGGAGTAATAAAAAAACTCGGGTTCAAATCGATTGTTTCCTAGGTTTTTCAGAAAAGGCTTAACCGGGAAAAACCCAATGATCCGGTCCAGTACGAAACCTTTTGAATTTCCACGCTTGTCTTTTATAAATTCCACCTCCCCGTCATAAAAACTAAAACTTCCAAGAAGGTTTATCAAAGCTATTTTATCTATCTCAATCGCATTATCATCCGGGGTAATGTTCACAAAAAAACCGTCATATGCAAAACTGTCATTTCCATAACTAATTTTTAATTTGTCTTCACCTTCAATCCATTTTAACGGTATTGATTTTCGCTGGTATTTTTTCAAGTTGTATTTCTTAAGTCTTTTATTCCACAAGTTCAAGCGCTGTTTCCTGTGTTCCACTCATTGTCTGTTCATTGTCAATATCAAAAATGTATAAGAGCTTCGTTTTTGTGATCAGCAATAATAAATTCCTCACTGAACTCCCGATGGATAATGTTGACAGGATTCCTGATATCGTCAATGGTATTGGCAGCCCCATTCGCAATGTTCCAACCTACCGGGAATACGGCACGATAAAACAAGCAGAAATAATCCTTTTTTTTAATTTTTATGATGGGTAAAACCCCCCCATTGGCATATCGGAAAGGGAAATGCTTGTCTTCAAAATGGTAAGACAAAATGCTTTTATCCTTCTCAAAGGTCTTGTAGTTGATCAAATACGGGACTTGATTTTCCTTTATTTTTTTTAGTGACAAATTTATTTAGCAGATACCTTGCCTGGGGATCCCTTATGGCCTTATGATTATTGTCAATTTCAAATTCAAGACATTTCCCATTGCCCTCACGGGTTAGTGTGAATTTATCAATCAGTACCTGGACAAATTCGTCATATGAATCACCGAAACGATGGATGAAAGACTTGGACTTGAGATCTGGCTTAGGTTTTGACATTTTGGTTGAGATTAAAAGGATTGGTGTTTTGCGGTTTCCTGTATCTTAATATTACAAAAAATACCAGAATATTTCTAATTTTAGACCACATAGCGTGGAACGGGTTTCATACTATGAGAGTTAAGATCAGGCCTTACTGTAAAATAGAATAGCAAAAAACAAATCCGTAAATAATGAAAATCAAAAGAAGAATCTTATTGGTAATCACGTTGTTACCATTGTGTCCTGATAAACTGCACGAGGAAATCAGGCCTGGATCTGACAGACTATGTTAAAAGCATTAAAAAGATTGATATACATACCCATATGGGAAGTGATGCTCCCTGGTTCAGGGATGTTCTGGACAGCATTGATCAGAAGGTCCTGACCATTTGCACGGGGGGTACAGATCCGGAGAGAATGTATAAGGACATTGATACAGCGAGACAACTCTTCAATAGAAATCCCCGCTACTATGCATGGGTCACCACTTTTGACTTAACCGGAAGGGATGATCCGGACTGGGCGGATAATGTGATCCAGCAGCTGGGTAAAGATTTTCAGAACGGGGCGGTTGGGGTGAAGGTCTGGAAAGATATAGGGATGGAAATCACAAATATGGACGGGGATTATATTCAGATAGATGATCCCATGTTTGAACCCATATTATCCTTTATTGCTAACCAGGGAAAGACCCTGATTGCACACCTGGGCGAGCCCATCGATGCATGGATGCCCAGCAATGTAGAAGGAAAACCACAATTTTACTGGTCAGACCACCCAGAATACCATTTCTGGGACAAACCGGATAAACCATCCTACAGTGATATTATGGCGGCCCGGGACCATGTGCTCGAAAGGCATCCTACGCTGAGGTTTGTGGGTGCCCATATGGGAAGCATGTCCTATGATGTAAACGAGGTCATCAAACGGCTGGACAGGTATCCGAATTTTGCCGTGGAGATCGGCGGGAGGACCAGGTATCTGACCTGGCAGGCCAGGGGCAAGGTGAGATCGTTTTTCATACAATACCAGGATAGGATCATGTATGGGACAGATCAGGGCGCCAGCATGTTCGATGGTGACGGTAATCCTCTCTCAGAGGAGCAGATAAACAACATGAAGCTGGCTTATCTAAGCAGGCATGATTTCTTCATGAAATATTATGCCTCGGATGAAATCTTCCCCTGGGCAAATAACATCCGTGGTGGAAAGCCTGTACCCGAAGAGGAATATACCATTCAGGGACTGGCCCTGCCGAAGGAGGTGCTTGAAAAGGTTTATTATCAGAATGCTGTTAGATGGTTTCCTGGCATTGACAGGGAATATTAAAGAAAGGTTGTATAGTGTTAAGGGGATATAATGGCCGACAGATTGTCCATATTTTGCATCGAAAGGGGAAATTGAATGAGGCAGCACCAGATAAAAAAAGCGCCGGTTTATTCAGCCGGCGCTTTTTTATCTAAAGGAAAATTGAACAGCTTATCTTGTGATAACAATTCTTTCCCTGTTCAGGTGCTGACCTGCATTGAGTTCAAGTATATATAAACCTTCTGCGATATCCCCCACTGGCATGGTAATCGTGTGGGCTCCTTCTTGGATCATACCAAACTCGTCTGTTTTGACCAGCCTTCCGTCAAGATCATAAAGACTGATGCGAACATTTGATGACACTTCCAATGTGAACTCAACAAATCCCTGTTCGGAGACTGGATTTGGATAGACCCTGAACCCAGCCAGGTTGTCAATGGATATATCTTCAATCGATTCGCTTTTCAATCCAGCAGCAGCAGGGATAGGCCCAACATGAAATGGCCTCATCATCTCATGATCTTCATGGGAGAGGATATGGCAATGCCAGACATAGCGGCCCGGACGGTCAAATTTTGCTATTACCCTTGTGACTTCACCAGGCAGCATAACGGCTGTATCTTTCCATCCTTTCTCGTTATCCTCAGGATCTCTTGAGGCGCCATGTGAACTAAACGTCAGTTTACCTCCTGTAATTTCTTCTCCGGCGTGTGAATAATGCGTTTTATCAGCAACAGTTCCAGTAAATTCCTGTCGGTTTTTTATTAAAAACGATACCAGGTGCAAATGAATGGGGTGGGCATCACCTGTAGCATTGTAAACTTCCCATTCCTCGACATCATTTAACCCTGGATTTTCAGTGATCTGATCACTCCAGGTTAATGAACCATCAGCCAGGGTGCCCAGCATTGGCATCAATCTCCCATATTCATCCATTCCTTCGAACAATACCAGCTGCCTTATTATGTCAGCTGTAATCCCATCAGGATCGGGTAGGTCAGGTCGCAAACGAGATCCATCCGCAACAGTAGCTATTGGAAGTCCTTTGCTTACTTTTAATTTTTTATTCACATTAAATTGCATAATCTGACCGGTAGTATTGGGATCAGCTTGATCTGCAGCTGGGACCGGCAGACCTCCAAAAGGTGAATCCGGACCAAAATTCAGTATTTTTATACTGTTACCCATACCAACCTGGGCAAAGTCGACCACGATCTCTGCTCTTTCCCCGGGTGCCAGGAGTAGCTCATTTAATTCCACGGCGAGGGGCAGTAATCCATCGTCCGTGGCAATCTGAAGAAACTGCATCCCATTTTCAAATTTTAGGATATAGAATCTTGAATCAGATCCGTTTAGCAAGCGAAACCTATAGGGCCGGGGTTCAACATCCAAAAATGGCCATGCCATTCCATTGACAATAATGAAGTCGCCAAAAAATTCTGCCAATGCTGTTGGTCCGCCCCCGGGAAAATGAACAAATCCATCCCTGCCATCGAATCTGTCTAATTCTGCTCCTTCGTCTGTAATGAAATCGTCATAAGCCGGATCACCCGGGTAGGAGGGCCAGAATAATTGTCCGTTTGCAGTGAACATTCTATCCTGGATGACAATCTCAATGTCATGTTTCTGTTTTGGTAACACACCATTAACTGTTAGCTTGCGCTCTCTATTGTCTTCTAAAAGATAGAAGCCCGCTAAGCCTGCATAAACGTTTAGTCTTGTAATACCAAGTGCATGATCATGATACCATAAAGTTGCTGCTTCCTGATCATTATGATATTTGTACTGCTGTTTTACAAAGTGGTCTCCAGTGGTTCCGAATCCCTGGGTAAACCATGCCTCGGGTAAACCATCACTGGCGGATTCTGTATGACCTCCATGTAGGTGAGCGACAGTTGGTACATTTCCAGCGGCATACCAGGCAGCTACTTCTGGTATTGTCAAACCATGCGGGGAAGCCATGTGCAAACTTGCATCTACGGGAAGAAAATGTCCGGGCAAATTGTTGATCCAGCTTACATTGACAGGCACATTTTTCTTAGCAATAAAGGTTGGACCGGGATAGGTGACCGTTCCACCCAGGGGACCATAACCCCAAACTTTGGTAAGAAGAGGAGTACCTCCCGGACCTGGGGTCGTGAGCCCCAACCATTGGGTAGTTTCATTCATTTCCATCTGAAAAGTCCCCCCGTTTTTAACATTAATCTGAGCAGGAATGGGGAGGGGATTTACAAACTTTGGATGAGCTGTAGGGTTAAGCAATTGAGAATTTGCCGGTAATGATGCTATTACCAGAAAGCATGTTAGGAAAAATGTCAAAACTGACATTTTCTTCTTTAAAAATTGAGGTTTCATCATATTAAAAAGTTTAAATTATTAAAAGAAAATAAGATATTGATATATAAATATATTATTTTATTGTGTACATTTTTTTCTCCTTTATTCTGTTTTGACGAAACACATGATAAAAATCTTGAATATTAATATTCCTTGGATGAATGTGAGGATTATGTGAAAAGTGTACCATTATTTGCCGAGAGAAGCAGACACTTCTACCATTGAGGTGCTCTGCTGGCCATGATCAACCTGATGGAGAATGCCAATTACTGAGTTGGTTGGACTGATCTGCGGGTGTACCTGACCCAATCTGTTTTAATCCGTTTAGGGCCTGTTGCCGGCGGAAGTTCTTCCCGGCTATAACCTTCCCTGTGAATCTCCAGCGATTTGTCATCAATCAATTTTATATAGGTGCCGGCAGCCGGATGGGTATCGATCATGTTATAGTCCTGATATATATCACTTCCCAGATCACAAAGTTCATATTCCTGAAGCCCCATGTTATTAATGTAGATCATATCTGGCTCAGAAAAGCCGTGGGTACGTTGCAATGTATCATTATCTCTGCCCATGATATCACAAATAGTGGGCATGACATCCACAAATCCGGCAGGCTGGTTGATGATCATTCCTTCATCTATCATTGATGGCCAGTGAAGGATCCCGGGCACCCGGATTCCTCCTTCATAGAGATAGCTTTCCTTGGCCCTGAGGTCCCCATTTGACGCCTGCCTGTATGACCCATTGTCAGAACTGAATAGAACAAGCGTATTATCCAGGTATTGATTGATCTCGAGGATTCGGAATATTCTACCAGCAGCCGAGTCAAGGTTCTCGATATTCGCAAGTTATTCGGCAGCGAAAGGGGAGGCAACCTTGGCATGGGGTTCATGAAAGGTTACACACATAAAAAAGGGACTGCTGGTTCGTACAGATCAGTCAGCCATGATATTGCTTCATCTGCGACGATCTGGCATGAGTAACCTTCCTGCATGCCTATAGGTTCACCATTCCTAACGAAGTTGACAGGTTTCAAATGAGACGGAACGGCATTACTTTCAGTACCAAGAGAATAGCCGAATCCTTGATCCGATGGCTGGGGATGTTGCAGTATGGAATCATAAGGCAGAGCCCCCAAGTGCCATCTCCCGAAATGTGATGTCTGGTATCCTAGCTCTGATAATACTTCTGCAATGGTTATCTCTTCATCTCTCAGGTGCATGGGGTGGCCCGAAGGCCTGTAATTTTAGATGCCGGTTCTTGAGGGTGAACGTCCGGTAAGCAATCCTGCGCGGGATGGAGAACAATTCGGAACAGCAGCATAAAAATCCGTAAATAATAATCCGCTTTCGGCAAGACGGTCAAGGTTGGGCGTATTCAAAGCACCATCGTAACATTCCAGGACTGCATATCCCATATCATCAGCGATCATAATGAGGATATTTGGTCTTTCCAGCCACGCTGTCTGGCTATCCTGGTAATTGCATCCAAATGCCAGCAGGATGATCAGGAAGCCTGGCATAAATTCTCATAACAATCTTCGCATCATAGTAAAGATACAACTTGCTGGCTTTATACTACTATGTTCAAAATATAAGTAAATTCAGGTTATAAAAGACCAGTTATCCTTCTGATAGAAAGCAATAAAATGCAACCCTGCCTGTAAAATTCTGTCTTTTGCTCACAGGTACAAATCAGTCCGTAGTTCTCTATTTCCAGATCTTCGCTTCCTGTACCGTTACCGTATTTGCCTTCTACATCAAAGGTGAGCAGCAGGGCAACCTATTGATTCCCAGATTTAAAAATATTTTCGGATAAGAAGCTGAATGCAGAGAGGACAAAGAATTTAATGCCATTTTTGATGGCTTTATCATTGAAATCATAGGAATTTGTATGAAGTCCCGGGCTATCCTCCCCCATACCAAGAAAAAACATCCCACCGGGATTTTCATGTATGTAATATGAGAAATCCTCTGAACTCATTACCGGATCAGGAATATCAATCCAGGCTGAGTCACCCAAGAATTCCTTTGTTATCCTTTTACATTCCTTTATAATTTCCGGATCATTCACAGTAGCGATATAGGGCCTGTCATATTTCAATTCATATTTTGCTTCTGTCTTTTCACATACGGTTTTCAGGATCTTTTCAAAAAGGCCTGGAATTCTTCTGCCTGCAGATCCATCAAAATACCTGGAAGAGCCTTCAATAATTACTTCATTCGGAATAACATTTGAGGTGGTGCCTCCAACAAACTTGCTGATACTGATCACAACAAGATCATCAGGGCCAAACTCCCTTTCCGGAATGGCGGATAATCCACCAACTATTTTACCCGCTATTACAATGGGATTGTTTTGTTGATCCGACTTTGAACCATGACCGCCCTTTCCCTTTATGGTAATCTTGAAAAAATCTGCCGCTGCCATCATTTCTCCGGATTTTGAACAAATCGCCCCGGTCGGATAACCGGGCCATCCATGCAGTGCCAGTACGGCATTGGGTTTGGGCTCTGCCAGAATGCCTTTTTCAATCAAATCCCTTCCCGCGGCTACCACTTCTTCACCGGGCTGAAAAACAAGCCTGACAGAACCGTCCAGGTGATCCTTAAATTTTTCAAGAATTATTGCTGCCCCAAGCAACATTGCAGTATGGCCATCATGACCGCAGGCGTGCATCACCCCCCTGTTGTTGGAGCAGTATGGGAATGTATTTTCTTCAATAATCGGTAAGGCGTCCATATCTGCCCTTAAGGTGACATTTCTCCTACTTTTCCCGCCACCCAGGAGGGCTACGACATCTGTTGACAGAAAGGGGGGCAGAACTTCAATGTCCAGTTTTGACAATTGGGTTCTGATGAACTCTGATGTTTCGACCTCCTTAAGCGATAATTCGGGATGGGCATGCAGATAATGACGTATCTCAATTATTTCAGGCAACAGCTCGTCAATGGCGGCTTCAATATCGCTTAATTCCAACATAGACTATAGTTTTGCCTTAACCTCATATTTTTTAATGAGTTCACTGAGATCGAGCGTAAAATCTGTCCATATACTTTCCCATTCTTTTTCTTCATCTCCCGGGTAATCATAGAATTTTGATTTAGAAGCCACTTTTTCTTTTATCAGTTCAGGAGCTTTATCCCCATTGCATAGCTCGGGAAACAATCCATCCATCACCTTCGCATATATGGGTAAACCTGTTAAATCCATCCATCGGAATGGCCCGCAAAGCGCAGCCCACCAGCCAATATCATTCCTGAATGAGCGATCAACGGTTTCTATATCTGCCACCCCGATTTCCACCAGGTGCATCGCCTCTCTCATCATGGCATACATCATCCTATTTGAAATTAATCCGGCGATATCATAATTGATAATGGTTGGCTGTTTTCCACACCTTTCACCAATGTTGCGAGCAATTTCAATTGCAGATTCAGCGGTAGCATCTCCTCGCGATATTTCAAGATATTTTGTCAGATCAGCTGGTTCCGCCCAGTGCATTCCAATGAATCTCTCTTTATTGACAAGCTCTTTCTGAAGTAAGGAAATTGAAATGCCCGATGTATTCGTTGAAATAACCACATCTTTTTCAACAACAGATTCTATGGATTTATATATCTCCCTCTTTAAGTTCAATGATTCACCAACTGTTTCAACCACAAATTGACAATCGCCCATTTTTTCAAGAGCGTTTACATACGTGAAACGCTCCTCCCATCCTTCGGTTTCAGATTCAGCAATGATATTCCTGTCCACCAATTGCCTGAGGCTGCTTGAAATATGAGCCAATGTCTCGGGCTCTCTGATTGCTGTCCGACTGTATGCAATTACATTGAAACCATTTCTGATAAAGCAACTTGCAATTCCCTGTCCCATCAAACCCAAACCGATTATACCTATTGTATTGATTTCTGATTTATGGTTCATCATCTTTATTATTCCTTAATAAGACTTATGCGAACATTTTTAACTCCGGTAATCCTGGTATCGGCTGATGCTTTGTAGAATGCTGTGGCATCTCCTTCAATTCTGGCAAATACATTTACCCTGACAGGGCCTTCCGCCATGGTCGGAGTACTGTCTTTATCATAAAACCAGCAGATCTCCGAAACATCATCATCCAGTCCATAATGGTCATCCTGGTTTAGCCAGATGTATGCGATATCCCCGGTTTGCACGGCACAGGTGGCTTTTTCCCTCCCGATTTTTATATCAGTGGAAAGCAGCATGGCCACCTCACTGCCTGAATAACGCGCATGTGTTGCCATGCTTTCCAGGGGCAGGTGCTTAAGCAGTTCATTGCAAGTCCTGGGCATTTCTTCTACCAGCAGCCTTGCGCGGGCTTTGATCTTTAGCTCCAAAAATTCAAGTTCAATGTAATTTTCCATTCGTTTTAAACTTTATAATTATTTGATTTATTCCAGGCAAGCATGACCTTCAATGGCCCAAACATCTTCAATTATATCCTTGCGTGTGATCCACATTTTAGAATAAAGATTATTTGTTGTACATCCGTGCGGCGGGATGATCCGGATCTTTTCACCCAGGTTTGCTTTTAATTTCTTAAACCTGAGATGCTCTTCCGCAAAACCCAGAGATTCTGCTTCAGGATGGCCTATAACTTCCGGGGTTCCGTATTCAGCACCCATACCTTTTAGTCCAACATCAACCGTTTTGCTCTCCTTCCGATCAGAAATGACCGTGGCCAGTACATAGCGTGCATTCTGAAATTCCGGACGTATCTTCTTATAGGCCGAATCCATTAAAACATAACTGCCGCATTGCAGTTCATCGATGCCTTCCAGATTCCCGGTAATATCATAGGTCCCGGTTCCTCCGGATGATATAATTGTTTGAAATCCTTTTTGTTCGAGGAGTTTCTTTGTTTCAATCACCGGCTTAAAGTCCTGTTCGACACGACGTTTTCGTTCATCGTAATCCTCCAGCGTAACAATATGTCCCTCGTAACTCTGTATTCCGTTAAAATGAATGCCCGGAGCACGTGAAATTATTTCTGCAAGATCAAGCGCAGGTTTTCCCGGCTGAACACCACCGCGATTCATGCCGATGTCAATTTCTACCAGAACTCCGATGGTAACTCCGGCTTTTCGGGCAGCGGTGCTGAGCTGCTCAATTCCCAGCTCTGAATCCACAGCAACGCGGACAATGGCATGGCGATTCATTTCCGCGATGCGCTCTGTTTTATCCATGCCGATAACCTGATTGGCGATCAGTACGTCAGTTATGCCGCCAGCTACCAGTTGTTCAGCTTCGGAAAGCTTTGCGCATGTGATCCCTACGGTATTTGAATGACTCATTTGGCGTCTTGCCAGCGTCACACATTTATGAGACTTAAAATGGGGGCGTAATTTGCATGCCGGGCCGGCAAAGTAATCATCCATCTTTGCCAGGTTTGCATCAATTGCATCAATATCCGCAACAATTGATGGGCTTGGCAATTCGTTAAACGGCTTGCCCCTGAATTTCTGCAGCAGTTTTTCCCTGTTCATTACAGATCCCATCCGACGGGTGCTTTATCGTCATAAGCCATCACTGCGCTCTTCTGCTTGCAATAAGCCATCAATCCCTCAATGCCAAGCTCAACGCCCGTTCCGCTCATTTTATGAGGAGGAACAGGGATTTGAGGGTAACCATCCATCATACAATTGACCCAGATAATGCCTGTATTGAGTGCTTTTGTCATACGTATGGACCTGCTGCTGTCCTTTGTCCAGACAGAACCGGATAAACCGTATATAACACCATTGGATATTTTTACAGCTTCTGCTTCATCCTTGAAGGGGATCATGCTTAAAACCGGACCAAATATTTCTTCCGACGCAACCCGCATATCTGCTCTTACATCAGATAATATTGTCGGCTCAATCCATAAACCTCCGGCCAGGGAATCTGAAAAATTCATCCTTTTTACCTCCTGCCAGGACCTTGCATCCCTCAGCCTTGGCAATCTTAATATAATCCAGTGCTATCTCATACTGGGCTTTTGTGATCATTGGTCCGACCAATGTGTCTTTATCATTGGGATTGCCCACTTTCAGCCTGTTGAGCTTATCCATAAGGATTGATTGGAATTCCGAAGCAATGGATTCCTGAACCAATAAGCGTGAACAGGACACACACAACTGTCCCGCATTAATAAAAGCGCTGATGATTACTGCATCAGCAGCTTTGTCCAAATCGGCATCCGCAAATACAATGATTGCATTTTTCCCGCCAAGTTCAAGATTCACCGCCTTCATCTGATCTACGGCCTGTCTCTGGATATGCTGACCAATAGCAGTTGAACCCGTGAAGGAGATTTTCTTTACATCTTTATGATTGATTAAGTTCTCACCTGTCGAAGAACCTTTTCCCAGAGCCACATTTACAATCCCTCCAGGAATGCCCGCTTCAATGCATAACTTTGCGAACTTTACAGCGGTCAATGGTGTATCGACAGAAGGTTTAATGACAATTGCATTTCCCGCTGCCAATGCCGGCGCTACTTTCATGGCCACGTTTACCAGTGGATAGTTCCATGGTAAAATACCTGCCACTACCCCGTAGGGCTCATACATGGTAAACTGAAACGTTCCGGAGGAGGATGCTTTTACACGCCCCTCAATTTTATCGGCAGCTCCTGCATAAAACCGCAGGATTGATGCAGTCAGAGGAATCTCGGCATTCTTTAATTGAGTGATAGGCTTCCCGGTGTCCTGCAATTCAAGGTCAGCCAGTTCCCCTGCATGCGTTTCAATTATATCAGCCAGCTTCATCAGGTGGTATCCCCTGTCAGAAGGCGACATGCTCTGCCACTGTTCTGAACTGAATGCCTTTTTACTAGATGCCACCAGCTCATCGACACATTTTGAATCGCAGCATAACTGCTTACAAATCACTTTACCCGTAGCCGGATTGAGCACATCAACGGTTTCACCACCTGTATTTGTTAGTTCCTTACCGTCTTTTACCGGACCAATTTTTTCCATTTTCTTCATTTACTTTATGAAACGTTATGTTGTAATTAATATCCTATTCTTCCGGAGCATTAAAGTTCGCATTTATCTTTATTAATCCTAAATCGGAATCCCATTTTTCAAAATCATCCATATCTTCCAAACCGGTTATGGATAATGTCAGCAGCATCTTCTGTGCATCGGGATTGTTTTTAAGCGAGGTTGATTTCGCATAATCTTCCAGCAAGGTGATATATCTTTCAGCTTCATCATACCTGCCCAATCCTTTCAGACAAAAGGCCTGATAATAGACCGTTTTTAAATCCCTGAACTTATAAGCTGCCTGATATTTGCTATCTCTCTTCAATTTCAGGGCATCTTCCCACAATTCTTCTGCTATTTTCTGGTTGCCTAATTTTGCGTTGCAATATCCCATATAAAATAATCTTCTCGCCTGGGAAATAAACATAGGCATATAATGCTGGGCAATATTGCCGGGCACTTCTACTGATTTTGTAAATACTTCCAATGCTTCGCTGTATTTCTCTTCTCTAAGGAGATTATATCCCTCGGCCATCTTTAAATTCTTCCAGAATTCACCAAAGGACAAGCGATGGGTGTCATGCAAATTGGATTCCAGTAATAAGGCTTCCAATTTGTCATATTGGCCGTTGTTCATATAGGTATTCATTAATTTCGCCTTGAGGGAATAATCATTTTCGAAATCATGGTACCTCTCTTCCATAAAGGCTATTGCCTTTTCAAGCCCCTCGCGTTTATGAACCTCATCCACATAATATTCGAAAATATAGGGATCGCTTTTATCTGACCGGTAAGCCTCCAGCAAATATTCATATGCCTCATGGCTATTGCCGAGCTTACTAATGGCCCGATAAAGGGAAATGAGACATCACTTTGTCATTATATCCCAGCTGATGCGCTTTCTTCCAGTAATCGATACCATCCATTTCAAAATCATGCGCGTACTTGAAATTCCCGAGGCAATAATACGATCCGGCATCCTCCGGATTTTGTTTGATTTTTCTCTTCAGGATGAAATACTCTTCCAGCCTCCAGGCAAATTCTGTGGTGACAGATGGATTTCCTGTATCCCTGGACTTTTTACCGGTTAAGCTTTCCAGTTCTGCCCGGTACAATTCAACCATGCTATTGGTTTTTTGAACCAGATTAAGGGTTTGGAAGGCTTCTTCCATAAAACCCGCGCCATAAAATGTTACCACAACTTCGAGTAATTCATCCGGGAAGTTTTCATATCTCAAGGCAATTTTACCGGCAATGGATTTATCCGATTTTTTTATCAGATAATCTGTACAAAAGACGATCGGATTTTCAGCATCCAGAGAAGATGCCATGGCAAGGAATTTTTCAGCTTCCTGGCTGTTACCAAGCCTGGCTTCGACAAGTGCCATAAAAATATGTCCTTTGAGAATGTTCCCGTTGATGGAAACCGCTTTCTCGAGATGGATGCTTGGCCTTGTTGAGATCATTGTGCATAATGGCCATTTCTGCTTCAGCTATTCGTTCGGGATATTCATATCCAAAGCGTCCTGAGCGTCGAAGGAAAAATTCCGCCTCGTTAAAATTCCCCATATACATAAGGGTAAGCCCTTTGTAATATAAGGTGCGGCCATCATCTGGGATTCTGTTTAACGACATGTTAAAATGTTCCAGGGCCTCATCCAGTTTACCCCCCCTGAGGTCCATTAATCCCAATTCGGTATGCGCCCTCGAGAAACCGGGGTCAACGGTAAGCACTTCCTTCAATATTTCCTTTATTTCCGGCAGATGGTAAAACCAATCGTTAAAAAGCACTTCGGCTTTTGCAAATAAGCCTTCGGCAGTAAAATCCTTTCTTTCCTGTTCAGCGTGTTTATGGGCATTGAAATAGCTGTCGTAGGGGACTGGTTTTTCTGCCCGGGACAAAACATTTGTTATTGGTTCTCCATTTTTATCAACCAGGTAAAGAGCAACTTCTCTCATATTAATGTTTTTCAATTCAAACTCCTCGGAAAGTGAAACAGGCATTTGTGGTGAAAGGGATGAAAGTGCAATTTCCTTAATGATCCTGTCATTTTGTTTTAATAAGAGTTTGGGGTTTTCATAGCTTTTATTGGCCTGAATTTTAATGTTGGCTACTGCTCTTGCTTCTGTTATTTTATCCATTCTGAAATTAACGGCTGCATTTTCTGATGCTCCGTTGAAAGAGCCTATGGCCCCAACCGGATACCAATAATGCGTAAACTCCAGCGTGCTCATTGGTGCGATTTTGTCAAATTTTTCCTGGATGACGATCCTGCCGCTCTGAATTTCGCCATAATTTACATCTTCAGCATGCGTAAATCTCTTTTCAAGGGCTGTTACATGCCAGCCCCAACTCCAGTATTTTTTCCCCGGCAAATCATTTACATCAGCATAATGCACCAGTCCGAACTGCTCATCATGGTTGTAATATCCCATATACCCTTCCCGTGCATTCAGCATGTAAAATCCCACTGCCTCATCCACATTTTTCAGGATGGAAATATCCTTGTTTGCATATATCGGCCATGAGACTTCATTTTCGTATTCCCCGTGCAAAGCACCGCTGTTCTCAGGATAAATAAATTCTGTATTTTCATTAACGGGTATGCCACAGTTTGCCCAGTATAAATATCTTTCTTCCAGTCGGGTTTCATTTGCAACCCGCACATCCTGCCTGATACGCGCTTCTCCCGGTGACAGCGTAAATGTTACGCTCCAGTGAAGTCTGCCGATTTTTTCCGTATTGCTCATGATCAGTGAAACAGAACCGTCATCGTTCTCCTTCATTATACACTCTCTCAATCTGGCATTGGTTTGTGAATGGGCATTTGGAATATTTAATTCCATTCCACCACCGAGATATTGATAGCCCATTCCGGAATTATAAAATTTGGCTTCTTTATAATTCCTGTGTATCACTTCCCTGTTCCTGATCTTGTCATAAATAAACCATAACCTCCCACCATAATCCGGTGCCATGCCGATCTTTAAAAATTCGTTCTCGGCGACAAGTATTTTGATCTTCCTCTTATCAATTTGAAAATATTTACTGCCATAAAATTGATACGGATACGTAATATAGCCGGTCAATAATCCGAATGGAGGGTATGGATTTAATGGCAATTGGTTGTGTTCCAATATTTCTTCCTCGATCTCATAGATTTTTACAGCCGGGCTTTGTGCCATACCAATATCAGCAACAAAGGGAAATAGTAAAAAAAATGAAACGATTCCTGAAATGGTTATTTTTTTCATATTCATCGATTTATACGTCTGAGAGTCGGTATTAACACAAATTTACTTTTTCTCAATGTATTCTATGACTTCTTCTGAACAATTCCCTCAAATTTAAGGCTTGCTCATCGAGGTGATTATTTCTCATAATACAATTCTGCAGGATTTCCTTAAAATTAGCCCTGAAATAGGATGTGTATTCTGGCCATCTTTCATAGATTTGTTTAATTGTCTGAACAGAAACGATGATCCTTAATAAATGAACAGGCTGATGAATATTGTTTGGATTACAGCTCTTGTTTTATTGGGAATTACCAGCTGCAAAAATGAAGGTGCATCTAATGATCCTGATGATTCGAGTAAAGAGACACATCATCCGTTTTTGATCGTAAAAAAAGAACAGTTCCAGGCTTTGCGTGATAAGGCTTCAGCAGAACCCTGGAAATCTATGAAAGAGGATGCCATTGACCGTTCCAGGGCAGGAAGTTCAAATGATGCATACAAACTGCAGGAATATGTTGGAGCTGCAGCACTTGCCTACATTTTAGACGAAGGAAATGCCACCCTCCATGCAGAACGGGTTAAAGATGCCATTTTGAATAAATATTCCACGGTAGAAATAGAAGAAAGCGGAGATTGGGGAAAGGTGGTTAAACCCATGGGGTCCTTCTTCTGTGCCATTTTGGCTCTGGATGTGGTTTACGACGGGCTTGCATACGCAGATATACTGGCCTGTGAAGAGGCAATAAAAGGCCAGATCTTTAAAGTTAACAGGGAAGGTTCATGGAAGACGGTCCGATATGGAACACATGGTACCTGGGATATCTACAAGGGAGACAGGACGGAGCCTGATACCAAATATTACGATGCCATTATGTACCAGATCACACCTGATGGAGTGAGCCCGGTAACCAATCATTATGCCTGGGAGAGAGTGGGTGGTGGAGATAGCAGGGTGTCAAAAGCAGGATACATGGATGTTCTTGAGTTTACAGGGATAGATAACGGTTATTACAACAACGAACGCCTGCAGAAATTCCATCGATGGTTGTTCGGTTCAAGTATTAACTGCGCAAAAGAAATGGCCATTTTTGGCGACATGTTGCCTACTCAGGGAATTGGAAATTATATGCTGCACCGCCGTGTTGTGAATTTTGATATGGAAGCAGCCGGGTATGCTTCCTGGTTTCTCGAGGGTACTCCGGCGATCGGACACATTTTAACTTACATTTTACCCGGGCAGGATTTGCCGGATCCCATTGTTCCATCGAGTAAGATTTATGAAAACGGAGGCGCATTTTTCCGGGAAAAGGAAGATGACCGGGACGGACTGCATGCGGTACTGTACAATATCAAATCACAGGATGAGTGGCACACACATTACGAGGTAAATGGCCTGGCCCTGTCGGGTTATGGCAACCGCCTGCTGGTGAACGGAGGTAGGCTTGGAGCGCCCGTCCGTGCGGCAGACTTAAATAATACCTTAACCATAAATGGGGACAACCATGACGCCAGATTGGGCGGTGGAATAATTGAAGGTTTTACTTCATCGGGACTTGATTTTGCGGTTGGTTCAGATGGCCCTGCGTTGACTTCCGAAACGCATGATCGAAGTCTGGTATTGGTACATGCGAACCATGGTGCCGGAGGCTATTTCATCACTTTCGATGAGGTCTCGGCAAGCGCAGGCGACAGGGTGTACAATTACCTGCATCCGGCAAACCAAACCAGTGTACTTGAAATTGCCGCCCTGGAAGAATATATTGCTCAAATCGATCATTACCCGAGCGTAAATGGCACTTCGGTTGGTTTTTATTATGTCACTCCGCCTGTAGAAGTAAATATCGAAAAATCACAATCTGCTGTTCCGGACCGCTACCCGGGCTACCCAGATCACAATAGGCTGGAAGCCGTTTATGACATGGATACTGAGGACAGCAAAAATCTGGCAACTATTATATTCCCTTATAATATAACCAAATCTAAAGCGGATTTTCAAAAAATATCAGGAGAACAATTCAATGGTTGTTCCATTGGGCAGGGAGATGTTGTAGATTATGTTTTTGAATCTTCCCCGGTAGATGTAATTCAATCGGGCGGGATAAATTACAAGGCTGGATTTTGCCTGACCAGACAGGTTAATCAGTCAACCTCATTTTATCTGGTTAGAAACGGCAAAAGTTTTTCAACCGGCAATGTTGGTTTCGAATCCGATAATCCGGTAACCATGTATGCCATGGGAAACGAAGGAGCAATCATTTCAGATGGTGCCAGAGTGAAATTGACCGGACCCGGGATAGCAAGTGTTCAATTTGATCCCGCAGTGCAGATCCTGAGTACAGGCAGCAACTTTATAGAAATTCAAACAGGCGAAGGAACATTTTATTTTAAATAATGGAAATACACATCAGTAAATCAGTTTGGTACTTAATGTTCATATGCTTGATCTTTTCTGCTTGCGGTACAGATCAGCAAAACGGGGAAACAAGTCTGCCAAAAGTCAAAACTGTTGATCTCAAAGAAATCAATCCTGAACTATTTACCGTCGAAGAATGGTATATGCCCTATTATCTGAAGCATTTTGCCGCGGTTGCAAACAGTGTTTCAGATACGGGAATGGATCGAGGTTTTTTCAATTTGTCAGTATGGAGAGGGAGCCGGAACCATCACCCTTACAATGCGCGGGTAATGGAGGGAATTCTGAGCCTTGTATGGTTTTATACCAGCCAGCGTCCATGGAATCCTTATTATAATGATCCCAGCTTGAAAACCCGGATTGAGGTAGCCTTAACTTTTTGGTGTGATATTCAGAATGAGGATGGAAGATTCAGCGAATATGGGACGGAACAATGGAGTCTGGCACCCACTGCATTCGCTACCAAGTTTATAGGCCGCGCATTATGGTTATTAAACAGAGGACCAGAAATAGACGATGAAGTCTTCGAACGGTCACGGCTTGCTTTGAGAAAGGCAATTTACATTGGCTTTACCCATGAACAATTATGGGAACACGGAAGAAACTATACCAACCAGTATGCCAATTTATGGGGTGGGGCACTTATGTATCTGGATATCTGGCCTGATCCTGAAATTGAAGCCCTGCTCCGGGAAAGATTTCAGCAAAGCATGTATGAATTTCAGAGCCCCGCTGGATTTTTCTATGAAAAAGGAGGTCCCGACTGGGGTTATAACCTAGGTACCCACCACAGCGACCTTCAGGTTGCCTGGCAGTATGCAAAGGGAAAGGAACTTCATGATGAGATCATTGAAAAAACAAAAAACTGGTACGATTGGTTTTCATATAATGCTGTAAAAGAACCTGATAATCCGTGTTATTATTTAAACAGGGCCATTGAAACACGGCAGAGAAAAGGATTTTATTTGAAAAACGAGGTTGAAGATCCTGCTTATGCGCGATGGGTTCCGCAGGCTGAGTTTATTCCCATGGTACATGCCTTTGAGCTGAGCCAGCAGGAACTGGCAAGGTCGCAAAAGGAAAAGTATGATGCCATGAAAGAATCCTACCCCGATGTTGCCCCGCTACAGTTGGGTGAATTTAACGCTTTCTCTCCGTATGCCTTTTTACATGAGGGAATGGAAATGTGGCTTCCATCAGATAAACAGAAACAAGAAGCCATAAACCAGTTGCCGTATCTGAAAAAGGAGAATTTTATTCATATAAGAAAAGATGAGCGGAGCGAGACAAACTATGCATTTATCAGAAGGCCTGCTTATTACGCCATTTTCAATGGTGGGAAAATACTGACCGGGCAGCAAAGATATGGTTTGGGATTGGTATGGAACCCTTCTATGGGGACGGTGATCCAGTCTCAATCAAGAAGTGATGTTGCAGACTATGGAACCAGAGCTGAAGGAAATGAAAAATCATACGAAGCGGGTAATATTTTCGCGCAAATAAAACTGGAAGGGCAAATCCTGGAGCCCGGGATTGGAAAAAATGACTTTAGTGGCAGTGACTTAGAGATATCCTATGATCTTGGTAGAACTGGGTAAAAAAGTAATATCCTTCGAAGAGGAAAGATTGTCGGTCAAAATAGAACATACTGGCAAATTTTTCGAGACCTTACCCATACTGAAATCATCCCGTGACAGTTTAACATGGGATAAAAATCAAATCATGCTTCAGAATGCCAGTGGAGCGATGCTTATTAAATTTATAAATAGTACAGGAATTAATGCTTCTTTGATTGAAACTGAACTGAACAACAAGGTATGTTACGGATTCAAAATAAGAGCTGAAAAAAAATTGGAATATGAAATTGATTTTCAGTAGCACTGAAGATATGAATAGCATTAGATATGCCATTACTTCGTTTTCCGCAGAACATCATTGATTGGTTGCTGGAAGGTGATGTTTCCATTCAATATCAGGTATACCGGGATCTGTTGTCCGCTGAACCTAAAGATTTACTGAACAGGATCGCCCAGGAGGGATGGGGTGCCCGGTTCCTGTCAAGGCGCAGATCTGATGGACACTGGGGAATGAAGTTCTATCAGCCAAAATGGACCTCATCTCATTATACCCTGCTTGATCTGCGCAATCTCTGTATTGAGCCTGATCATCCGTTCATCAAGGAATCCCTGGATATGATAGCAAGCACTGAAAAGGGGAGTGATGGTGGGATCAGACCCATAGGATCAGTTCAAGTCAGTGATGTATGTATTAACGGAATGTTTTTAAATTATGCTTCCTATTTTAAGACAGCTGCTGATAAGCTTGAATCGGTTGTGGATTTTATCCTGTCTCAGACCATGCCTGATGGTGGCTTCAATTGCAGGTCAAACAGGTCTGGTGCCGTTCACAGCTCACTCCACACAACCCTGTCGGTACTTGAAGGAATAACTGAATATGAACGGAATGGATATCATTACAGATTGAACGAATTAAGGCTTGCGCGTCAATCATCCATGGAATTCATACTCATCCATCAATTGTTTCTGTCAGACAGAACCGGTGAGATCATCAACAAGGACTTTCTGCGTATTCCCTTCCCATGCCGGTGGAGGTATGATATACTGAGGGCATTGGATTATATCCAGCATACCAAATGGGACTGGGATGAGAGGATGAATCCTGCCATACAGGTTTTGTTAAAAAAAAGAAATAAAGATCATACCTGGAATCTGCAGGCGAAGTATCCAGGACAGGTTCATTTTGACATGGAAACAGCGGGGAAACCAAGCAGGTGGAATACATTGAGAGCCTTGAGGGTATTGAAGCATTTTAAGATGGATGAGAGGGATGAATAAATTGGTTAGTGTGCGTCCTGGATTTTACCCTCTCTATCCTCCTGTTTTCGTCAATGCAGTACCCCGACAGCTTTGTCACTACCTTAATCCAGTGCTTCTGGTAAGAATCCCCTTTGTGGTCAGACGATTCCCGACCCACAGAATCGTCCATGACACCCAAAGTGATTGTTCTTTCATTGAAAAAGGTACAGGTCCGTCAGATCTTGAAGGAAAAAGCTTGATTGGGACATAAAATATCGACTTATTAACTAATTCGATAAAGCACCTAATATGTATAACAAACTGATAAAAAAGGTCCCTTGCCTTCTTCACAGTAGACTTCCATAATCATTTCGGCTTCATTTGATATAAATCACCGACAGGAAAGAGCAAAGAAACAGAGAACAACCCCGTGCAGCACCCATTTTAGAAAAATATTCTTTGAATATCAAATAGTTATGTAGGAATAATCACGAAGCGAGGGATACAGGAAAAGAAATAAAGATCATACCTGGAATCTGCAGGCGAAGTATCCAGGCCAGGTTCATTTTGATATGGAAACAGTGGGGAAACCAAGCAAGTGGAATACATTGAGAGCCTTAAGGGTATTGAAGCATTTTAAGATGGATTAAAGCCATGAATAAAATAGCGGTTCCGGTATCTCTGATGGTTTTAATAACCTGTTTTAGGGTTTCATATCCTTAGTTATTCTTTTCTGCCCAATCCCTGAACATGGCAATCGATTTTGCCAAAACTCCTGCAGATCCTTTGAAATTCGCAGAACCCTGTGGCGTCCCTTCAATATTGTACCATTCATAAAATCCATCATTTTCCAATACCCTGTCCAACATGGGTCGTGCCAGAGTATAGGCTTCTGATACAAATCCATAGGCAATGAGTTGCTGTATCATCCGCCCGCCAAACCAGGTCCAGTCCCCGCCATTCTGATAATGGTATGGAGGAGATATATTTTCCCCCAAAACTTCTTCGGGATAGGGAGGGTATACCGTTAAGCCGATGGAAGGAGCACCCGATAGTTTTACATTGTTTATCATATGGGAAAGCACGGCGGCTATTTCTTCCTGATTTAAGATACCGGCCTCAATGGCCATCGCTGTTCCCCCATGAAAGTGAATGGCATTTTCATCAAAATCGCCAGGAAAAGGAGAACCGTTAAGGTAAAGATGTGGAATGAATTTGTTTTTTTCCGGGTCCCACAAATGCTCTTTGATACTGGATTTAATACTTGAATGCAGTTCTTTCCATCGCTGCTTTTCATCTGAGTTGGCAGCAAATGCTTCCATGTTTTTCAGGGCAATGGCCAGCATGGCATTGTCATATACATCGATGCTCCAATGGGTAAGTTCATCAACGTCAACAACAGCTCCCCCCTCCACCTGAACATCACCCCAGTCAAAAGTGGTGGCTCCGGTTATAAGGCCATACCTTTCTGAATATCTTTCGGTTAACAAATACTCCATAGCCAGTACAAGTCTTTGATAAACAGTTATACCGGCAACTTTCTCATCAAGTATGGAATGATCATCGGTTTTTGATATATATTTTTCGATTGCCTGTATGAGTGAAGTCTCCTGATCGGTTTCTACGGTATTCTTAAATCCTATATGTCCAGGCGCTGTAGTTGACTCATAGGTGTTCGGATCATCCCAGTTGAAACCCTCTCTGGGTACATACCCATCCAGCAGTTCACCGTTTTCCTGCTGAAAATTAAAGAACATCAATAAATTTTCCCTGAGGATTTTCAGATCATATTCTTCACAGGACAACTCTATAAACGTGTTCAGGTCCCTCGCCCAGACCATTTGATAACCAGATCCCGCATAAAAACCTTTTTTCATCAGCTCCCTGGCCATTTTATCCACCTGTTGCATGGATTGATCTGCAAGAATTCTTTTTGCCAGTTCCTTGTTGTCCTGCTTTTTTGTAGCGCATGATGCCAGCATGATGGACAATATGAAGACGAATGCTGTTCTCATTACTGTTTTAGCCTAAAGATCATTAAATATTCCTTACCATCTTAAATGATCGGAATACATTGCCCGTTTTTCTCTAATTTTGATGGGTTGGTTTATCGGAGGGAAACCAGGCTGGTAGATAATAAAATTTTGACATTATGAAAATTAAATACTTGATAATCAAGGTAATTCTGATTATTGTCGCCAGCACTTCTGTAAAAAGCCAGGATGCCCTAAAAGTCAGTAATGAAACTTTCCAAGTGTTGAAGAGCGTATCCGAATCCGCTTTGGCAAGCGGAGATATTCTACTTTCACTAACAACCCATCAGGATCTGGGTTGGATCGATGAAATTGAGAACTGTGTTATCATGCGCGATACACTATGGATCAGCCCATTTCTGGAACGCCTGAAAGAAGAGCATGGCTTTGAGATGGATATAGAACAGGCTTCTGTCATTCAGGAGTATATTGCTCGTCATCCCGAAAAGAAAGCAGAAATTACCGAACGCCTGAAAGAAGGAAGATTGCTAATTGGTGGAACATATACCCAGCCATATGAGGAAATGTACTTTGCCGAATCATTGGCCCGGCAGTTTTACCTGGGTAAGTTATGGTTGAAACAGGAGTTTGATGGTTATAACGCCACCTCATACTACAACTCAGATGTGCCGGGCAGGAGTCTTCAGATGCCCCAGTTAATGGCAAAAGCAGGCATCGAAAATATGTTTGTCAGCCGTCATGGGCGCGGGGTGTTTGACTGGTACAGTCCCGATGGATCTAAAGTAACTACCTATACACCAGGTCATTATATTGATTTTTACAACATCCTGGCCAAAGAAGATGAAGCCGCCATAAGGTCCCTTGCCGAGCAGGCATTATTCTGGTCAGATGGATACAATGATGTTCCAGGTTCTCAAACGGTTATGCCTGCTGTGCTGAATTTTGAATTTATCTGGGACCCGAAACCGGTCGAAAACCTTGATCCTTTCAGGAACTTGTGGAACAACCTGGAGACAGTGGAGAATGAAAATGGAGAAAAACTTCAGGTAAAACTGCCAGAAATTAAATATTCAACACTGGATAAATTCTTCAATCAAATCAGGAAGTCGTCAAAAGAAATCCCCTCGATAATGGGGGAACGACCGAATGTCTGGATATACATTCACGGACCATCACATCATTGGGCAATGGACCATAGCCGAAAAGCAGATGTACTGCTTCCGGCTGCCGAAAAGTTTGCAGTGGCAGATGCATTGGTAAGTGGCTCATACTCAAAATATCCGGTTGGGTTGTTCAGTGAGGCCTGGGAATCAAAGATCTATCCCGACCATGGCTGGGGAGGAAAAGGCGGCCAAAGCACGGATGATATTTTCCTGTTGCGTTTTGCAGATGCACATGAAAAAGCCAAACGGATTCTTGATAATTCATTGCATTCCCTGGCTGCAAAAGTTGCTACCCAGGATCAGAACGGGATACCTGTGATTGTATTTAATAGCCTGAACTGGGACAGAACCGGCCTGGTAAAATGTATGATGAATTTTGATCCGCAACAGGCCAGGTCCGTCCGGGTCCATTCGAAAGATGGCAAAGAAATCCCCGCTCAGCTGGAAAAGGTGCGTAAAGATGACAATGGATATCTTCAATCCGCACAGGTAAATTTCATGGCATCAAATGTTCCTTCAGTTGGTTTCGACACCTATTATTTCAAACTGTCCGGAGAAGAAAGACCTTCCCCCAATAAAGCATTCGATAATGTTTTTGAAAACGAATTCTACAAAGCTGAGTTTTCAGATGGTGGGATCTCAAGCCTGTTTGACAAACAATTAAACATAGGAGTTGATCGATCCGGCTTTTTTTAATGCCGGAGAAATATTTACCATGAAATCTGAAGGAAACGGTGCCGGAGAGTTTGATGCTGTTCAGCAGCCCGAAATGGAGGGCTTTGATAAAACCGGTAATTATCATACTGAATGGAGGGTAGACCGATAGATGGACCGGTATTCACATCATTCAGGTACAGACAAGCAATTCGGAATGCTGTTGCCGAACTGGTGGTTACCTTTTATCATCAGATTAAAAAAATCGATTTTGATGTCGCTTTAAAGAACTGGGATGGAACCATGTATCGGGAATACAGAATGGCCCTGCCACTGAATATAAGCGAATGGTCAAGTCGCTTATGAAGTTCCCTATGGTGTTGTTGAAGTTGGGAAAGATGAAATTCCCGGAGCCGCAGGTGAACGATATAAAGTTGAGTGCAGCGAGTTGCATCCCCGGGGTATTGAAAACTGGATCAATGCATCCGGAAATGGATTCGGCGTCACCATGGCTTCCAGCGTGGTTGGGATGGATTACATAAATCCAACTGATAAGGACCTGCAAAATACCCTTTTACAACCCATTTTACTTGCATCCCGGCGCAGTTGTCATTTTGAAGGCAATGAATATCATCAGACCGGGCATCATAGCTATTCATTTTCCATAACCTCACACGAAGCTGGCTGGAAAAACGGGATACACTTTGGAAGGGAAAGCAATGAACAACTTTTTGCCGTTATTGCCCCTCAAAAATACGCAAATGCAAAACTTGGTGAAAGCGAGAGCTTTTTAAAGGTTGGGCAGGATAATATAATCGTTACAGCGATGAAAAAAGCTGAAAAGGAAAATGCCATGGTAATCAGGTTGTACAATTATGATGACAAAGATACTGAGAGTGATCTGACTTTATGGAAATCTTTTGATTCTGCAATCAAGACCAACCTTATCGAAGAGGAGGAAGAGCCGCTGAGAATAAACAATAATGACCTGCAGTTGAAAGTAGGCCATCATGAAATTACTACTCTTAAGTTTAAATAGTTGTACCAATAATCAATCGACTATCACAGTTTCCCTGACAATGCCTGTATCTGAAAACTGATCCAAAGTATCTCTCACTTTGGTTGAAAAGGAATACATGACGGCTCCTTTCTTGCCCGCCTGGAACCAATGCTTTGTGCCGGGTGGTAAAATGAGCTGTTCTCCTGGATGCAATACGACCTCATTTCTCATGGTATAGCAGGTCTTTTTTCCGGGTACGATAAATCCGAGTTTTAAAGTGTTTTCTCCAGGGATGTAGAAATACAGGTCTCCGGTTATGGCCCTGATAATCTCCTCCTTTCCTGGATCATCTCCAACTGCAGGATGCCAGTGCTCCGGGATGGTTTGGTTGGGAAAAAGTACGAGTATTTTGCCGGCTACCCGGTCCGTTTCAAACATGGTGAGGATCTGTATGCCTTCTTCTTTAAGACGGCTCAGGCCAAAATCAGCAGCCGTGATCTTTGATTTCTCTTTTTCTGTCAGGTGTATCCCTGCTGCTTCCATCATTTTAAGAGCCTTTTTACAAGCCTCCCTGAACTCAGCTCTGGTAATCATTTTATTAATATCTTAGTTAGTATAAATTTATTGACTTATTTAATATCATGCTCCCCTAAATTCAAACACCATGAACCGAATACCAAATTATTTACCGGTGCTGTTTTTCTTTTTTTTGCTTGCCGGTTGCAACGAGGGAAAGGACTGGGAGCTTACCTGGTCTGATGAGTTTGATTACACTGGAAAACCCAATGAGGCATTCTGGGGATATGAAACGGGGTATATTAGAAACAGGGAGCTGCAGTATTATACGGATCAGATACAGAATGCAAAAGTTGAAAATGGGTATTGCACCATACAGGCTATTCTGGAAGCCGAAGATTCTATTACATCCGCATCCATCAACACATTCAATAAAGTTGATTTTTTGTATGGCCGGATTGAGGTGCGGGCAAAAATCCCATCCGCCTTAGGATCCTGGCCTGCCATCTGGATGCTGGGGACAAACAGGTCTGAGGTCGGTTGGCCAGCCTGTGGAGAAATTGACATTATGGAGCATGTGGGTTATGATCCGGATAAGATACATGCCAACATACACACAAAATCTTATAACCATGTACTTGGCACTGGTAAAGGCAATACCATAATGGTTGAAGACCCCTGGGCGGAATTTCATGTTTACGCGCTTGAATGGTTCGAAGACCGAATGGATTTTTTCTTTGATGATTCTCTCTATTTCTCATTCCAGAATGACATGGCCGGCAATAATGACACCTGGCCATATGACAAACCACATTATCTTTTGATTAATCTGGCCTATGGAGGTGGTTGGGGGGGGCAGAAAGGTATAGATACAAGCCTGCTTCCGCTGAAATATGAGATTGATTATGTACGGTATTATCAGAAACCCGATGGCAAATGAAACCATCAAATAACCTGGTCCTTGTCTCCCTGTTACTGGCGACTCTGGATATATTTCCGGATGTAATCAGGATACGGAGAAGTATCCCAAATATTGTTTACATTCTTGCTGATGATATGGGGTACGGCGATGTAAGCGGCCTGAATCCTGATGCCAAGGTATCGACGCCCAACCTGGACCAGCTTGCAATGGAAGGGATCACCTTTACGGATGCACATTCCGGTTCAGCCGTTTGCACGCCCACCCGTTACGGGATCCTCACCGGCAGGTATTGCTGGAGATCCCCCCTGAAAAGTTCCGTTCTATGGCCATGGGATGGTCCGCTGATCGAAGCTGACCGGCTGACGGTTGGCGGTTTTCTGAAGCAGCATGGATACACTACAGCCTGCATTGGAAAGTGGCACCTGGGCTGGGACTGGTCTACCCTGGATGGTTCAGGGATGAATGAAGAGATCCCATTGGGAAAGTGGGATCCGGCCATCCGGAATCTGATGGCCGAAAAAATTGATTTTTCTGCTGAAATTAAGAATGGACCGGTCACGAGGGGTTTCGATTACTATTTCGGGGATGATGTTCCCAACTTCCCGCCCTATTGTTTCATAGAAAACAACCGGACCATCGGGCTGCCATCAATAAATAAACCCGACACCATGTATGGTAATCCGGGTCCCATGGTGGAAGGCTGGAAACTGTCAGCCGTAATGCCTGCACTGACCCGGAAGGCTGTGGAATACATTCGCGCCGGAGCAGGAGAGGGGCTCTTTAAAAAAGAGCGGGACAAACCATTCTTTCTATACTTTCCCCTTACAGCACCCCACACTCCCATTGCCCCGGCACCTGATTTTCAAGGTAAAAGTCATGCTGGGGCCTATGGGGATTTTGTGCAGGAGGTGGACTGGACGGTGGGACAGATCATGAAAGCCCTGGAGGAAGCGGGACTGGCAGAAAATACCCTGTTGATCTTTACCAGTGACAATGGATCGCCCGGCAGGGATGGTACCAACATGGGTGGGTCTACCAGTTCGGTCAGAGCATACGGGCATAATCCCAGCTATATTTTCCGGGGGATCAAGGCAGATATCTGGGAAGGCGGCCACCATGTTCCTTTTTTCGCCAGGTGGCCCGGGAAAATCATTCCCGGATCAGAAAGCGATGAGATCATCTGTCATACCGACCTGCTGGCAACCTGTGCGGCCATCCTGGATAAACCCCTGCCGGATAATACCGGTGAGGACAGTTATAATATCCTGCCTGCCCTGCTCGGAGAACCCTATGATAAGCCCATCAGGGAAGCAACCGTCCACCATTCCATTGACGGATCTTTTGCCATCCGCCAGGGAAAATGGAAACTCGAGCTCTGCGGCGGCTCCGGGGGCTGGAGCGAACCCGGCAACGATCTGGCAAAAGATTTGGGCTTGCCTGAAATCCAGTTGTATGACCTGAGCACAGATCCCAAAGAGGAGAATAACCTGCATGAACAGTATCCCGGGGTCGTGGAGCATTTATCCAGCCTGCTTCAGAAGTACATGGAAGAAGGAAGAAGTGTCACCCGCTAAGCAAAAACATTTGCTGAAGTCAACCCATCCTGACCAATTGCTATTCAATCATCAATTTTTCAATATTATCCCTCCATGGCTTCAAATTTAAGCAAACTATAGCCTTTCCCGGTTATTGCAATATTCAGATCCAGACTATTTGACATTCTCGATATGTTGATATACCTTTAATTTAGTTTTTCCACTTCTCGCAGAGTTCGGCTGCATAGCATTTGGCATTATCTCACCTTTAGTTTTCAGTTTTTACATAGATGTCCCCATTGTAAATTTTCGATCTCATCTTTTGGTATTGAATTATAACGGAATTGCACAGATTAGGAATTAATTCATCCTTCTAGGGCTTGCTGATAAATGGAATCCCTCTTAAGAGTAGAATATATTAAAATTTAATACAGATGAATCAAATGCCTGGTAAATCAAGTAATCTTGGACGGTTCTGGCAGGAACTAAAAAGAAGACGAGTCGTCCATGTGGTCGCGGTGTATGCCTCCGCTACCTTTGTAATCATTGATCTGGTTGGTAATCTGGCTGAGCCGCTAAACCTTCCAGCCGCATTGCAAACCATTGTAATTATTGTAATGGCTATTGGATTCCCGTTGGCCATTATTTTATCGTGGCTTTATGATCTGACGTCGGAAGGCATTGAAAGAACCCAACCCTTGAGCGAGATCAAGGAGGGTGAAAAACCTGTTGTCCCCAATGCATGGAAGATTGCCACTTATGTGAGTTTTGCTGTGATTATAGGTTTGATTACGCTGAATATTGCAGGTGGGGGCAATCAGCTTCGGGCTGGTGACATTCAATCGCTGGTGGTACTTCCATTCGAAAATTATACAGGTGACGACCAGCTGGAATATTTCGTGTCTGGCATGCATTCATCGCTGATCGGGGATATGGGTCAGCTCAGCGGACTCCGGGTCATTTCCGAAACCTCATCCAAAGTATTTAAAGATGCTGGCAAGTCAGCATCTGAAATCGCATCCGAGTTAAATGTTCAGGCGGTGATTGAAGCTGCTGTCATGTGCCTGGGTGACAATATATGTCTCCAGGTAAGGTTGATCAGTGCCTCCCCGAGGAGGAACAACTCTGGGTCGGAGACTACGAGGAGGATAAAAGCGAGATACTGAATCTGTATAACCAGATTACAAAAAAAATTGCCAATGAAGTTAAGGTAAAGCTGACACCCCAGGAAGAGGAAAAGCTCACCCATGTAAGGCAGCACGATCCGGATCTCATTGAGGCAATTTATAAGGGAAAGTTTTATATGGATCAACTTACTCCGGAAGGATTTAAAATGGGGCAAAAATATTATAATGATGCAATTGCCATAGATCCTTCAGATCCCTTACCTTATCTTGGATTGGCACTGGGTTACAGCACCGCGGGTCATGTATCTGCTGTAGTACCGGATGCACAGGACCGGTCAATAGCATATGCTCACCAGGCCCTGGCACTCGATTCATCCCTGGCGGATGCATATGTTGTTCTTGCTGCCAGACCACTTTATATCGATTGGGACTTTTCTGCTGCAGAAAGTTACTTAAAACGGGCCATGGACCTGAATCCGAATCTCTCTCAACCCCATTACCTTTTTGGATGGTTTTTGATGCTGAGCAACAATGTAAATGGAGCCATAGCTGAATTTAAAAAATCTATTGAACTTGATCCCATTAATCCTTTTTATATATACAATCTTGGCGCCTTATATGGTTGGATTGGCCGTTATGAGGAGGCATCAACAGAGGCACGCAAGTCACTCGAACTGAATCCTAATTATCCTCCGGGATTACATGTGTTGGGACAGGCTTATACCGGAATGGGCAGGTATGAGGAGGCTATCGAGACCCATAATAAAGGCTTGGCAGTCAGTCCCGGTTTTGAACATTATCTGGCAATTACATATGCTCTTTCCGGTCAGAGAGATAAGGCACTTGAGATTGCTGTCGAATTGGAAAAAATCAATGATAAATGGTACAAATGGGGCCTTGCCGAAATTTATGCTGTGCTTGGAGACAATGACAAAGCCATTTACTGGATCGAAGAAGCTTATAAACGGCGTCAGGATTTCGTTCCGTGGTATAAATATGACGCATACTTTAAACCTTTGTTTAACGATCCCCGGTTTAAGGAAATTATTCAAAGTTTGAATCTTCCTGAATAAGGAACACGATTCAATAATCTTAAAACTTTTGGAAAATTGAATTAGGTGTATTGTTTCAGGAGATCAGGTAATCGCAGTGGTGTATTACTTTTCTATGTGTAATCTCCTGGGATGATTATTCCTCTTAATGAGGATATTCGTGGCATTGTTTATATGGTTCCTGTGGTTGAGCTTATATTTTCAAAGCCACCATTTTGAAGCCACCATTTTTCATTTTAAGCAAGATCACCAGAAGACCCTAATTTAACGTCTGGAAGTCATCAACGCATGCTTATTTGTAATGATTCTAAATAATTTTTATATCTTTGAGAAAGAATAGGTTAGACGATCGTTTTCACAACCCAAGATATCACATCATCAATGAACAATATCAATCACTTTTGGAAGAAATAAAGCGCCGTAAAGTCTTCAGGGTACTTGCCATGTATGCTGCTACAGCTTTTATCATCCTGGAAGCAAGTGATATCATGTTGCCCAGGCTGGGACTGCCTGACTGGACAGTCACATTTGTTATCATTTTAATAATCATTGGATTCCCGATAACAGCCATTGTTTCCTGGATATTTGATATTACCCCTGAAGGTTTGATGAAAACCATCCCACTGAATGAGGAAAAGAAAAAGGAAATTCAGGTTCAACCTCAACCTGCTAAAAGGTTGCTTAATGCAAACAACATTGTGATCACTATTTTATTTGCGGTGGTTGTGATCCTTGCATATCCTAAAGTATTTAATGCAAACAAATCTCAGTATGACAGGGTGCTGGAGAAAAAGAAAATCATCGCTGTTTTGCCTTTTATGAATAATACAGGGGATGATTCCTATAATCACTGGGAATATGGGATATCAGAACTGCTGATCAGTTCACTTTCCACTTCAAACGAACTTAACAGTTATTGATAACCAGACCATTACTGATGTTATTCATAATGTAGAAAACGTTCAGACTGCTTCCATCGGACCGGATATTGCCAAACAGGTGGCCAGCAGGATACAGGTGAAGTCATATATATATGGAAATTATTTGCTGGCAGGTTCCACATTCAGGATCAACTTAAAGCTCATTGAAACCAAAACGAATAAAGTCCTGAAAACATTATCATGTTGAGGGTAAAGCAGATAGTATTTTTTCAATGGTTGATGTTCTTTCAAATGCCATTAATGATTATCTGGAAATTATCAGTAATGGAAGAAGGGACTGACATTGAAACCAGCTGATTATGTGACAACATCTTCACCTGAGGCATACAAGTATTTTATCCAGGGAATGGAGGATTTATGGACTGGTCAGGCGGAGGTTTCAGTGACATTTTAGAAAAGCCATTGAGATTGATTCAACATTTACAAGTGCCTATTTTTTTGTCAGCATATTCCTTGTCATCAAATGGGGCATTCAATTGGGCCAAAAATCGCCATGTTAAAAGCCGATGAAGGGAAGGATAAATTGCCCGAGAAGATGCAGCTCTGGCTGGAGGCTTTTAAGGCTCAATACATTAGATAAAAATCCATTATAGAACCATCAGTTACTTTAAACAGGTTACTGAATTAGATCCACTTTCTCGTTTGAACTGGTTTTGGCTTGGGTCACCTATAACTCAAATTGAAAATTATGATGAGGCTTTGCTCTCGCTTGAGCAAATTCTAGAACTTAACAAGCAATTTGGACCACTGGAAAAATCAATATTTTTATAACAGTTTGGGCAACACCTACCTGCAACTTGGAAAATACAATAAAGCACAAAAAATACTTAAAGAAGGTATTTACTTTTTCCTGAATCCACCGATATCTGCAAGTCCCAGGCAGTATGTGCCTTGTTGCAAAATGATACAAGTTGCTGCAAATCAATATATCAAGCCAATTTAAATCTTCTTTCCGAAAGATTGGCAACTTTTACCCTGAATCCTGGATAATATCTCAGGTAGGAAGATGTATTCTGAAGCCGGACAAATGAAAAGGCTGAAGAACTGTGTAGACGAGCTCTTGAAATGAGGTTAGACCAGGGGCCTGAAAAGATACTGGAAATCCTGGTAATCAATTTATACTGGTATTATCATATATTGAGGAAATCTGCTTATTGATAATAACATGCATCTTGAGGAGGGAATGGATTATTTGCAGAAAGCAATGGAATTGTCAAAGGAAGACTACGGTGATCATCATCCTTTTGTATTGCATAGCCTGGGATCTGGCTATTACAAACAAGGCAAATATGAAGAAGCTCTTCAGGCTCTTAAACAGGCCGAAGAAAATATGTCGATGTATGATCATCCTCTTACATCAACTTATCCAGGAAGTCGAACAAGCACTTGCTAGTCAGAATAAGTTGAATTTAATTCAGTTGAAATTTTGTTGTGATTTGAGCTGTCCAATTTAAGATTGTGTCGAAAACACGCTACTCATCCATCAAGCTTTCAATTTCATCCTCCAGCGCTTCAAACATGAGCAGGTGGCCTTCAGGATTTGGATGAAGGTAATCCGGCATTAGTTCTTTTCTCACCTTGCCTTCAGCATCCAGGTAAATATGGCCAATATCAGTGTAGTGGATGTTTGGGTTCTTTTCAGGGAACTTTGAAATAAGGCTATTAGTGGCTTTATTGATATTGTCCCGGTGGTTGGGCTTATAACCATATGGTAAGATACCCATAATCAAGATCTTCGTATCAGGAAGTTTTGATTCAACGATCTCACAGATCTTCCATATTCCCCCTGCCAGTTCCTCAGGGGTGCTGATGTTAAGATAGTGATTGCCATCCGTATTATTCGTGCCAATTAAAATGACAGCCACTTTCGGATGGATGTTTTCAAGGGAGCCGTTCTGAAGCCTCCATATTACATTCTCGGTCCGGTCACCTGAGATACCCATATTGACAGTCCGGTATTGGTCAAGGTATTTTTCCCAGACTTCCTGGCGGTTTTCATTATCCAGTGAGTGGAAGATGGAATTGCCGATGAGTATTAATTCAGGATCCTTTGTCAGCCTGCTTAAGATGGTCTGGTGCCGTTCCAGCCACCATTCTCCTTCCCCTTTAACCGCCATGGCTGCAGGATTTTCAGTCGTATTGGAAGGGGTGGGATTCTCTCGAGATACACATCCAGAAAAAAGGATCGATGCTAAAATTGAAAGTATGATTTTATTCATGTCGAGATTCTGTAATTTTAGTCTTCAAATTAATAATAATTGAGTATTTTCGGTTTCGTGTCAATTCTGAACCTGAAACTTAACAACAAATAATTATGAAAACAAGGATGATGCTTTTGTTGATGGCCCTCATGGCAGTCAATTCTTCTTACGGACAGGAAAAAATATGGGATGAAACCCCGGAACAACAAAAAGAAAGAATGTCCTGGTATACAGATGCCAGGTTTGGTATGTTCATTCACTGGGGACTCTATGCACAGGCTGCCCGGCATGAATGGGTAAAGAACAGGGAAAGGATCAGCGATGATGACTACCAGAAGTATTTTGATGTATTTAATCCAGATCTGTTTAATCCCACCGAATGGGCAAAAAAAGCAAAAGCTGCCGGAATGAAGTATGCGGTTATCACATCCAAGCACCATGAAGGTTTTTGCATGTTTGACTCTAAGTATACGGACTATAAGGTTACCAATACGCCATATGGTAAGGATATCATTAAGGCGTGGGTGGAGGCATTCCGTGCAGAGGGACTGGGCATTGGATTTTATTATTCGCTGATCGACTGGCACCATCCGGAATATACCATCGACAGGGTACATCCCCAGCGTGTCGAAACACAGGAGGAATATGATAAACTGAATAAGGGGAGGGATATGGCCGTGTACCGTGAGTACCTTAAGAACCAGGTTCGGGAGATCCTTACCAGTTACGGCAAATTGGATATCCTCTGGCTGGATTATTCATTTCCCGGTGAATTCGGTAAAGACCGCAATGACTGGGGTTCGATGGAACTGGTGAAAATGGTCAGGGAACTGCAGCCCGAAATCATACTGAATGACCGGGCTGACCTGCTGGATGTTCCAGGCGGATGGGATATCAAAACGCCGGAACAATTCAAGGTAAGCAAATGGCCAGAAGTGGACGGCAAAAGGGTGGCCTGGGAAACCTGTCAGACATTTTCGGGGTCCTGGGGTTATTATCGTGACGAGCATACCTGGAAAGACAACAAGCAATTACTGGTCCTGCTCATCGAGACGGTCAGCAAGGGAGGAAACCTCCTGTTAAATGTCGGTCCCACTGCACGGGGAACCTTCGACCACCGTGCAGACAATGCCCTGGAGAAGATGGGAGAGTGGATGAAGTACAACAACCGGTCGATTTATAATTGTACGCAGGCACCGGATGATTTCCAGGTGCCGGATAATACCTTATTGACTTACAATCCTGAAACCAACAGGCTCTATATTCATTTACTGGACTACCCACTGCAAAACTTTTCATTGAAAGGATACGGGGATAAGGTGAAATATGCACAGTTTCTGCACGATGCCTCTGAGATCCGGATCACCGAACCCCGGGGACACTGGGTACGTGAGCAGATGTCAGAGAATGACATCAATCTCAGCCTTCCCGTTAACAAGCCAGATGTTGAGATACCAGTCATCGAGATATTTTTGAAAGACTGATCGGGTCCCGTTACACTCACTTTGTATATTTATCACGCTTCAGGCAGTGTGATTTACAGGAAAAGGTCACTTTGCACCTGCCATTTACTTAGAATCTCATAATACAACCTGCTCAATTCAGGCCTAAAACATACATAAATATGCCAATATCCTGTTAAGAGATATTTAGAAGTAATTTATACAGTGTTTTCAGGTATAGGAGGTTAAATGTCGATAGATTTGATTCATTATTCATTCTAATCAATCCTTATAAACTATGAAGAATGTGTTTATCTTCCTGACCTTCATCCTTTGTTCCAATGTACTCGTTTCAAGCTGCAGCAAGGATGGTGACGGAGTTGCGCCCTGTTCAGCTGCATGGGCGACAGAATTGCAAGCAGAATTTACTGCCATAACCACTGCTGGAACAGCCTATGCGTTGGATCCAAGTGCAGCAAACTGTAGTGCGTATAAAGCTGCTTACCAGGATTATATCAATGCATTAAAGCCCTATGGCAATTGTGCAACCTTAACCGGACAAAGCCGTACTGATTGGAAAAAATCAATAGATGAGGCGGAAGCTGATGTAAGTACCCTTTGCGACTGATGTTAGACAGAAAATAATTGACAGATTGTTTCACCTCTGAGCTCCTCACCAGCCTGGATAGAATTTTATTCCTCCCAGACCGATCCCATTATTTCCTTGCGCAGTGAAAGGTCGTCATCGGGCACTATAACGGCAATCCATGGGGTTTCTTTTGATGATATATGTCCCTTCCATTTCAATGTGACTGCAATCCCAGGTTTGAGGTCCAACTCCTGCTCTGGATGGTCAATAGAAATATTATCTGTTCTAATGGTGAATTTGTGTCTGCCACTGCCATATGCAATCAGTAATACTGATACTTCTCCATTTTCTGATGTAGTCTGAGATATCTCAAAATCCATGGTTTTTCCGGGACGGAGATCCAGTTGATAATTACTGGCAGGCAGGAATATCTGATGATGTCCAGGTCTCACCGCACTTAACAAGGTAATTGCCCTGCGGAAGCATTACTTTAAATTTACCATCTGATGGGCCTGGCATTACCATTATCGCCTGTTCAGAGCTGGTTTCTTTGAATTCGATCTTGGTTTCAGCAAAACCTTCCACCATCGCAGGACCTGAGACATTCCGCATAAGAGAGATCCATCCAATTACCGGAAAGGACCAGATTTCCTTGTATGTCCAACTGTTCTGCACCGGCCAGTAAGGGACATCCTCAGATCCACGTGTCTGAATACCCACTGGAAGTCCACCTACCATATCACCCGATAAAGGTGTGTATAAGGGAGGAAAATCATACCCCTCACCCCACATGTAGCTTTGAGAAAACGGATTGCGGCCTATCACCCATTCCAACTGATGTTGGGCAAGTTGTGCAGATGCCAGGTCCCCTCGAAGATTTCCGGCACTCGCAAGTGCCTTTGCCTGTGGAAGGATCGTCCCAAAATGACCACGATAATCCATCCATACCGGAAACAATTTCAGATAATGACCTTCCCCTAATGGTATGCCATTCAGAACCTGCTCTCGGTAAGATTCCCGTCGGCTTTCAGGTGCAAGCAGGTATTCCTGGTCTGAGTAAATAGAAGCGGGAATAACACCATAAGGCTCGGTGTATCTGGCAATATTTTTCAGATACTGGGAATGCAAGGTCACCGTGGAATACCATTTCATCCAATCGGGATGATCCGGTAGCGCTTCACATAGTTGGGTAAGTGCCATGATCGGCGAATGCTCCCGTCCATGATGGCAATAATGCAAAATATGTTCTTTCTGCTGGCTGGTGTAAAAGAATCCCATAATGGGAACTTCCCAGTCCGGCATGGTTCGTTGTTGTGAATTTACGATGACCTTTGCCCATTCCGATGCATGGTCAATATATTGACGCTTGCCCGTTGCTTTCCATAAGTCAACAGCAGCAATAATCCCGAGAGAAGGCACCTCATGTTCTACATTATCCGAATCAAATGTCCCCCGAAATACATTTTCATCAGGAACCTGTTTTGTTTTTGCCATTCCTTCAACAGCAAATTGCCAGTCTTCCTCTGCCATCTTCAAGGGATAATGCTGCCAACCTTGGATCAGTCTGTTTCAAAAGCCTGTATGCAATAGCCTCAGCTGCAGATGCTACAAAATGATCCATTGGACTGTTTCTGGCTGTTGAGGTCAGGTCATCATTGTCGCCGATGATGCCGTTGGTCCTTCGGCTGCTGATTGATCCGCCATTCCGGTAACCATCCCTGAAACTTGTTTTCAGGATCCAGTCAAGTCCCCACCGGGCTTCTTCCATGACGCGATTGTACAGATCAGGATCATCATTCCTGTCATGCAGGTACTCAGCAAGGCTGAACATCGCATAGACCGCTTCGGCTGTATTTCCAAGTCCCTGAGTGAGGTCACCGGCATCATGCCAGCCTCCATTGATGACTATTTTTTTATCACCGTGTACACAAGTCCAGTCTCTATGGCAGGCTCCGTGAACTCCGGGAATGGCAGTGCCGCATCGTTCCACATAAAAGAAATTCAACGCTTTCAGAATGGTGTTTCGCCATACATTTGGATCTACTACAAACGGATGACTTCGTATTCCCCCGGCATCAATGATGTAGGTGCCGGCATTCCGGATCTCTGAAAAGTCCATTACCTGGTAAGTACCCAGATGTGTATTCACTGTCTTCAACGGTTTAGACAGCACGGTTTCACCGGTTTGTTCATGAATCACCCTGAATTCGAGGCATCCAATCCGTTTGCAATGGCTGTTTTTATGGCGCCGGACTGATAACCCGTATGACTATATGAAATCCTCCCGGGCCAGACATCCCATCCTTCGATGTGATCCGGATCAACCCTTTGCAATTCCAGGTGATCCAAATAGTAGTTGGCCGTGTCTGATGCCTCTGGTTCGTTACCGCTCAGGTAATAGGAGATTTCCAGGCTCGTCACTTTGTCTCGATCCACATTGCCAATCTCCCATACCACATGATTCCATTCATTATTGCGCAAAAGAAGAGATGTTTCACCTTCCTGTCCGAACAAGGCCGGTAATTTATTCACACCATCGTTGTAGATCCGGAGTTCCAGCCAGTTTATATAAAATCCTGGACAATCCGGAAAAATCCATATGGAGATGCGATTCGATTTACTCCAGTCCTCTCCGTTGAATTGCCTCCGTACACCAGCTGTACCCCAGCCTCTTCCACTTTTTGGGCCTGGAATGTCAAGTTTGGTGGGAATACTCATCCGGAGTGAATGGTTGCCGCTATGAAATCTTTCACCCGAGAGTGTCATCCTGGCAATCTTTTGGCTTGCTTCAGACGCTCTGGAATCCACCCTGGCATCCACAACTTGCTGAGCACCCTTCGTGAAGGCAACCCAGCTATCCATGCTTTCCATGTCATCAAGCATATAGCGATCCAGTACTTCTTTATTAAGCCAGCGATAAGAAGCAGAATTTGAGAACCTGGCTTTCATGGGCTCACGATCGTGACTCATGGACATAAGAAAGAATATCGGAATTAATAATATTGACTTAGTCATATTAGGATTTTAGAAGGCGTATACATTCAACTGGTCACAGTTTCAACACTTTCAAATACCCGGTCCCCTCACTGCTGTTGATGATAAGATAGTAAAGTCCACCCTGCTCCGGGAGAGAAACTATTACAGTGCTGTTTCTCGGGGAAAGAATTTTCCTGGATACTTCCATTCCAACCTCGTTGTAAATAATCAGTACCGCTTCAGCAGCAATGGTATAATCTATGTTCAATTCATCCCCCGTAACCGGGTTGGGGTAGGCTGAAAATTCCAAACCTGAAAATTTATTGATGCCAACAGCGGATGTAATAATTAATATTACTGTATCGAGCAAAGATGCATCCGTCTGCATCCTCAACATCTACTGTATACAAATAGTTGCCTTCACCCAGTTCGTTAGCAATAATGGTGATTGTATTGTTTGGTGACGGCAGATCATTATTCCATTTATAAGAAATGAAACCTTCAAGTGCAGTCAAGGTCAAGGTATCATTCAATGTCATCATTACAGATTCCTCAACAACAATACTGTCCGCTTCGAAATCATATCCCTCTGAAGCATCCAACTGCAAGGAAATTATAGTATCACATCCGCTTTCACTGAAAATTGTATCAATATAAGTCCCGGGAAGGTTGATCTCGAGTCCATAAAAGTTGTAGGTTTCGCCCGGACAGATGGTAGCAAACTGTTCCGAACTGCAGTATTCCTGAACATTCAATGCAGCTATCTCGATTATCCTGTCATCTCCCGGCTCAGTTCCCCTTCCATCACCGTTAGAGACCCCTATGAAAACCCTGCCATCAGGAGAAATACATATATCCCGCAGCCTTCCCCACCATTCTTTAAAGAATTGTTCTTCCTGTAAAACAGATCTTCCATCCTGACTTAATTTCATTGCCACAATTCGGCGTGCTTTTAGGGTGGCAAGCAGCAGGGAATTCTTCCATTCCGGAATGGCATCATGATCATAATAGTCGAGTCCGCATACGGCCAGCGTCGGTGTCCATGCGTAGATGGGTTCTTTGATATTATGGGCGGTGCAATATGTCTGCTCATATTCCAGGTCACAAAATCCCTGCACATCCGGCCAGCCGTAATTTCTGCCTTTTTCAATGATATTGATCTCATCATCATTAGCAGGTCCATGCTCAGAGCTGTATAAGATCCCATTCGAGGCCAGTACCAGTCCCTGGGCATTTCTGTGACCGAGTGACCAGAGATAATTGCCGGGAATGGGATTGTCATCCGGTACCGAACCGTCAGGATTTATCCTTAAGATCTTTCCTGCCAATGCACTGGTATCTTGTGAGACACCAGAGCTTCCGGCATCCCCGGTGGTCATCAGAATGGTCCTGTCTGGTAATATCTGCAGCCTTGAGCCGGCATGGTACAAAATAGAATGGATTCCATCAAGCAAAATCACTTCATCGATCAGGGTGTCCGTATCGAAGGTGTATCTGACCAGCCTTTCCGACCTGGCCTGAGTATAAATGGTATAAACAAGGTATACGAACTGGGAGTCGGGATGCTCGAAATTCGGGTGCAATGCCATTCCAAGCAGTCCGTTCTCAATGCCCTCGTCTACTATCTCAATGATATCCAGGAGGACTTCTTTGTGGCCCGACTCCGGATCTATCCGGCTCACCAGCCCTTTCCTTTCAGTTATCCAGATCATATCATCCGGTCCCCATATAATCTCCCAGGGAGTATCAAGATTTGAGGCAATCGTATTTGTATCGACCTCGGTGTTTCCAATAAAAATCTGTGACTCGCTCTCCGTAAGGAATCCGTTCAAGATCAGAAAGGTGATAAAGATTACTTTTACTTTTTTCATGTGGCTTTTTCCAAAGTTAAATAAATTCCCGGTTCAGTGGCCTGGCTTATTTAGAAGCTATTTATATTATCAGTTAGTCGATGGTAACTCAACCTGGTTCGCTGGTGTATTGATGATGATTTCTGCCAATAATCTACCTGGATATTGCTATATTTAATCCCCTGTGCTAAAATTATGCTGTTACCAACCATGAAAACCCTTTTGATATTTGTACTTCTATTAGTCAGTAGGGCCTTGGGTGCCCAACCCGATGTTGATATCACATCCGGGAGCCCTCAGGGTTGGCAGGATATTAAACAGGAAGCCAAAACAATGGGAAAACCTGAATGGCGGCCAATGCTTTCGTACCTGGCGGACTTGCACCAAAAAAGCACTCATCCACCCAAATGGCCTTTTGATTATGAATGGGAGGAAATAGGGCCCGGTTATATTTACGGACCTGCATTTGGTCATTGGGATATCGTTCATCAGGCAATTGATGTTATGCCTTCTTATCCCGAACATTCCTTACGGCAGTTATTAAACAACATTAAAAATCAAGAACCTCATGGATTATTGCCGGGTTCGTTCTGGATGCCCAGGGAAGAGAAAGACAGTGCGATATGGAGCCGGAATATTGAAGGACATCCACCCGTATGGGTATTTGCCGTTGACGATTACATTGAAATGACCGGACAGGACTCTGTTTTGAGATATTTTTATACCCCCCTTGTTAGACAAATTACCTGGTTTGAAAATAGTCGCAAGGCTGAAACGGAAGGTTTTTTCTATAACGATATATTATACAAAAGATGGGAAAGCGGTGTAGATGAAGGGATACGATTTGATGAAACATCTTATGGCAAATGGGCGTGTATAGATGCAACCAGCCTCGTCTACAATCTATATAAAATGGCATGCAAATGGTCTGAAATGCTCAATATGGATGATGGTTATTTCAAAAAGCGTAAGATGGAACTTGCATCATTTATTCAAAATGAACTCTATGATGAAGAAGATGGTTTGTTTTATGACATCTGGGCCATTGAAGATACATCGTTTCGAACACTGGCTTTTGAAACATGTTTTCCAATGATTGTGGGTGCTGCCACACCAAAGCAGGCCAATCGAATGATTGATGAATATATTCTGGATACGACTTGTTTTAATTCTCCTCATCCCATTGCGACTGTTGGGATACGTGATCCCAGGTTTGAGTTAAGGTTGTGGAGAGGATCTGCCTGGAACAGTATGACTTATTGGATAGCAAGGGCTTGTATTAATTATGGGAGAGAGGATGCTGCAAAAATATTGTTGGAAAAAGCACTCGACCAAAGTGCAAAACAATTTGAACTGACGGGTACAATCTGGGAATTCTACCATCCTTTTGGAGGAGACCAGAGGGAGCTTCAAAGAAAACCTCAGACTGAGAAAAATGAACCTTGCCGGGACTATTTGGGACACAATCCTTTGATGGCAATGACAAGGTTGTATGATAGACTTAACCAATATTCACGAAAATGGAAATAAACAGAAGAGAATTTATTGATAAGGGTGCGAAACTGACGCTTGGCATTTCGGCTCTGGGATTAATCTCAAACAAATCCTATGCAACTCAAGAATCGGGAAATAAGCTTAGAATTGCATTGGTTGGCACGGGGAGCAGAGGTACATCTACCTGGGGGAAAGACCTGGTGGACGAGTATGCAGATCAACTGGAGATGGTAGCCCTCTGCGATATCAATCCAAAGAGAGTTGATTTTGCAAAACGATACATTGGCACCAGTGCACCTGTATACCTGGCCGGGGATTTCAAACGCATGATAGAGGAAACCAGTCCAGATGTTGTAATCGTAACCACCACCGACTGCTTCCATGCAGAGTATGCGATAAGGGCCATGGAACTTGGCTGTGATGTAATCTGTGAAAAACCCCTGGTTTCGGAAGCCTCTCAGGCGCAGCAGCTGCTGGACGCCGAAAAAAGGACGGGCAGGAAAGTAATCACCACATTCAATGCAAGGCATTCAGCCCATGCTGAGGAAATAAAAAAGGTACTCAGTTCAGGGAGCCTGGGGAAGATCATCTCAGCTGATTATATGGAATACCTTGACATTGACCATGGAGCAAGTTATTTCAGGCGCTGGCATGGCAAATCCAGGTTCTCAGGAACATTGCTCTGCCATAAGGCATCGCACCATTTCGACGAGATTAACTGGTTCCTGGATGCTGAACCGGTAGAAGTAAGTGCCTTTGGGGATGTCTCTTTCTATGGCAGGAACAATGCCTTCCGTGGCAAAAACTGCCGAAATTGTTCCTTTACCGATAAATGTGATTTTTTCTGGGATATCTCGAAAGACCAATTAATGACCGAAATGTATGTTGCCTGTGAAAAAGAAGACGGGTATTTGAGAGATGGCTGCGTGTGGGACAATGATATTGACACCTATGATACAATGACAGTGGAGGTAAAATACAATACAGGTGCGATCTTGAGCTATTCCCTGAATGCATTTCTGCCGTACGAAGGACAAAGGTTGGCCTTTAACGGGCAGAAAGGTAGGCTCGATGTAAGGGTATATCAAAGCCAGTCCTGGGATCCCGGACATGGTTCCGATTTCAGGTTGACACATAGCTTTAAGGATACAAAAACCTGGCACGTAGATCCTTCGGTCGGCACACACGGTGGGGCGGATAAGAAATTGAAGGATATGATTTTCCTTCCCGGTCAAAATGATCCTCTTGGGAAAATAGCAGATAGCCGTGCTGGCATACAATCCAGCCTGATTGGAATCGCAGCCAGACAATCCATCGAGACCGGGAAGAAAGTTAAAATTGCGGATGTGATCGATTTCCCGGTGGGTTGGACCTTCGCTTCAAATCAGAAAATCTAAGCAGGAAGGAATTATTATTGATTATGCTGGCGCTCAGAATAACACATAATGACAATGGGAAATAAAAAGGAGTTGTCACCAGAACAACGTGAAGAACTACTCAGAGCATTAAAAGCCCGTTTTGAGAAAAACATGAACCGCCATAAAGGTCTTGAATGGGCTAAAGTACAAGCAAAGCTGGAAGCCAATACTGAAAAACTGTGGTCGCTCAATGAAATGGAAAGAACCGGCGGTGAACCGGATGTTGTTGGTCATGATAAAAAGACGGGCGAATACATTTTTTATGATTGTTCAGCGGAAAGTCCTAAAGGCCGCAGAAGTCTTTGTTACGACCGTGAAGCGCTGGAATCAAGGAAAGAACATAAACCGGAAAATAACGCTATTGATATGGCTGCTGCCATGGGCATTGAGCTTTTAACGGAAGAACAATATCGGGAGTTGCAGAAACTTGGAAATTTCGATACGAAAACATCGAGCTGGGTGAAAACACCTGCTGATATTAGAAAACTCGGTGGTGCCATCTTTTGTGATCGCCGCTACGACACTGTCTTTGTGTATCACAATGGTGCAGAATCTTACTATGCCGCCAGGGGTTTCCGTGGCTCGCTAAGGGTCTAAATTTTGTACAGACAACTAAATTTGAATTTGAGAACGGTTCACCTGTGAAAACCAAATCAAGGATCCTCATTTCTGGCATTGCACTTTTTATTACAATGCAAACACCTGCCCAGGATACCCTGAACCATAAAAATGTATTTCCATCGGGTATTTTTTTAGGATACGGGCAAGGATTATATTCTGTAAAAGATGAATATATATCTAAAGAGCAATATTCCGGTACACTGCCCTATTTCAATGTGGAATGGGTAAGATTCCAAAATAGAAACGCATACCGCTTAGAATTTGAGTACCGGCACTCAACCAATATTTCAAATAACAAGATTTCTGCAGAAGTGCAGCAATTCAATTTTAACCAGGACTTTATTTATCACATCGGAAATTTCTCTTTGTTTTCCAGGAGTGTTTACGTTTATCTGGGACCGTCTGTACAGTTTTTTTACTATGATATCTATTACAATTTTGTAAATCCCGGGACATTCATTTCTCCGAAAACATTCGGTATAATGGGTTCTTTAGGCATTAATACCGAATTTGTTTATGCCGTAAATGATAAATTGAGGGTTGAGGGATTTCTACGACCAACTTTGTTCTCGTTTTCCGGTAAGAAAATTGACGAGCAAAAATATGAAGATGACTCAAGTCCAGCCTTGCTTTCCTTTCTGACTGCAACAAAACTTGATTTCGACCTTTCCTTACGATATTATTTTGTCGATAGGTTATCAATCTCACTGGGATATAAATTTGATCTTTCCCGCATCAACAAATGGGACCCTTATATTGCTGCCAGCAATAATTTGATCATTTCCATCAATTATAGACTCAGACCATGGTCAAAGCAAGATGGATAATATTTATCAGCTCTGCCATTCTATTTTATGGATGTGAGAATGTGTTTGTGGATCCGGCAAATTCAAATCTTAATTTAGAAGATTTTGAAGCAACCTGGGAAAGAGTGAACACCGTTTATCCCTATCTTGAATTTAAGGAGATTAACTGGGATAGTATCTATCTGGTTTACAAACCCAGGGCCGAGGAAGCCGAGGGGGATGAAATATACACCGTACTGATAGAAATGCTGGGTGAATTGAAAGATATGCATGTTCATGTAAAAACCAACGGAGGCAGATCGATAAGTACCTATTATGCTCCAAGATGGATTAAAGATAAATATGCATACCATCCAGCTGTTGTCAGAAACTATTTTGATAAGGAACTAAAAATCACCGGGGAAGGTACCATTGAGTACGAAATCATTCAAGGGAATATCGGGTATATTTATATGGGCACCTTCGATGAGGACTACCTTATAAACTCTTTCTCAGAAGCACTTGATTATGTCAAAGATACAAAGGCACTTATATTGGATATACGACATAATAACGGGGGATCATATCAGAGTCTGGTCGCAGTTGTAAGCAGACTTATAACTTCACCACTTGAAAAACCTGAATATTATGTGCTCGGTCAGCGAATCCCCTTACCACCTTTTGAACCTCAGGGCGATTTTCAATATATTAATCCGATTGCTGTGTTAATCAACGGAGTATGTTACAGTGCAAGTGATATTTTCCCTGATGTAATGAAACAGATATCAGGTGTTACCGTGGTTGGAGATACAACAGGTGGGGGATCATCGGGATCGACTGGTCCAGCTCCTGCTGAATATAATCTGCCAAGCGGTAAAAAAATATATATCGGTACAACAGATTGGCGTGGTTACAATGGATTACCCCTGGAATGGGTAGGTTGTCCGCCGGATATTCGAATTGAGCAAACCGAAGAAGATATTTTAAGCGGTAGGGATAAACAATTGGAATCTGCCATTCACTTGTTAAATTCAATTTAGTAGTTAAAACCTGACCAGGAATGTTCTGATCTGGTCATGCCGGATATTGAATATAAACTGGTCCCCTTCCAAAGCCAGGGTACTTTTAGCTTCGATGGGTCTTTCCAGATGGTCGCACTCCAGGACTTCCCTGGGTGAATGAGGGAGCTTAACCCTTACCGCCTCGTCTTTTCCTTCTGTCTCTACAATCCTGAGCACTATGTCATAAGGGTCATAGGCATCCTGCTTAACTTTCAAGCACGATATAATAACGTGATCGCTTTCTATGCTGAAAAATGATTTCTCTGCCGGAAAGGACAGCTCTGAATATTTCCACCCACTGATGCTTCCCCCGTGCCGGTTTTCCTGTTTGGCAATCAGGGGTTGATTGAATTGCCAGGCTTTTAAAGGAATGTCAGCATCCCTCCAGCCTGATGCATGCGCTATCAAAGCATATTTGAAAGTATGTTTTCCTTCGTCCATGCGCGGGTCCATATCCCGTGCCCCCCGTACAACAGACATGGTCAACACCCCATCGTTTATAGTGAAACCATATTTGCCATTGTTTAACAGAGAAAGGCCATATTCCTGATTTGAATAATCGATCCATTTTTGTGCCGGGGATTCAATGCTTGTTCCCTGGCGTTTGACATATCCGTAGGGCTGATCATAATACGCTTCACCTTTCAGAATCCGGGTAGGAAATAACACCCGCAGAAGTTTGTCATGATCATGCCAGTCAACTTCCATCTCAAAATCGATTTGCTCACAATCAGCTTTAATGGTCATGTAGCGGACAAATTTTGAGGACTGGAAATAATCTTCCCATCTCACCACTGTTTTAATGGGTGAACTGTAAACAATCTCAGGCTCTGTGAGAGATTGAGGGTGAAATTCCTTTCCGGTCAGGCCCAATGACCAGCTGGATCCAAAATCTTCCAATAACAGCAAGGTATTACCTTGACTTTCCAATATTTCACGGTTCAGCTTTTTGCTATATATGTTTGTAAGTCCCTTCTCGTTCCAACGGATTAAATAATGGTTGTTTTCAACCTCTCCATTACCTGTTTTTAAGTCCGTACTCAGCACATCGGGTGTTTTTTCAACAACCTCGACCAGCTTATATCCAAGTGGAGGAACATTCCGAGCATCTATTGAAACCGTGTAAATCAAACCATCTTCGGATTTGTCTTTGACAGCGTACGGAACACTGATACCATTCGTATCCAGAATGTCAAAATTGACAAGCCCTTTAATAAAAGTAATTTCAGCGTCGACAAATTGGCTGACCGGCCAGGAGTGCGGATTGAAAATTACCAGAGGAATACCGGCTGTCTGGGTATTGATTCGATTTCCAATGTTTTCAAGACCGTTGAAAAGCAATTCTGATGAAATGATTTCCAGTTTTTGATATTCCTGGATGGCATCATTGGCGCCCAGACCCGTAAGGGTTCCGGGAATGATATCGTGAAACTGGTTGAGCAGCAGAATCTTCCATGCAGCCGAAAAATCTTCTCTCGGGTAAAATGGTTTACCTTTGTGAAGGGTGCCAATTGCAGTGAACTTTTCAGCAGCCAAAAGCTGGTTCTCAAGATGTCTGTTGTATTTTTTTATCCTGGCCTGTGATGAATAACAGCCCTTAAATCCGGACTTTTCAGGGGAGTAACCAAATTCGTTGTTTTGAACCGGCCATTGCTTGCCTGATTCATGCAATTCCTTAAAATATTTATCAGGGGAAGTATGAATAAATTTCAAAGAATGATCAATGGCCATTTTTTCCAGTGCATTTATGTCACCAGGGCCGGGTCCTCCACCGTGGTCACCCTTTCCAATGGTTATCAAGGGCTTATTATAACCCGATGTTTTTACCCAGGTATCAATGTATTCAGGCAGCTCGCGATATGTTGGGTTGTAATGACCGGGTATTTTGTAGGCCAGGATTTTTGATCCATCTTTTGACTCCCACCAGAATACTTTTTTCCCTTCTGGTTCTGCCCTGCTGAACACATAGTTTTGTATTCCACAGCCAGCATATATTTTTGGTAACGTAACCGGATGGCCGGTAAAAACATCCGGAGACCAGGCAATATTAATATCGCCTATTTTGAGGCTTTTTGAGTAATAATCCCTGGCAATAAGGAACTGCCTGATGAGGCTCTCGCCAGAGGACAATGTCTCATCGGGTTCAACCCACTGTCCTCCTACTACACTCCACCTGTTCTGTTCAATACTCACATTTATTCTGGCAAACAATTCCGGAAAGTATTTTTGAATGGTTTCATAGTAAAGCAAATAGCTCTGTACAAAATGCAAATCCGGATAATCCTCCAGTACTTCCAGTACATCCGTAAAGGTGGTTTGTAATTCCCGGTTCCTGATTTCATTCCATCGCCAGCGGTAGACAGGATCCATATGGGCATGTCCAATGACATAGATTTCCTGACCCTGAATGTCAAATGTCAATACAGTCAGGATGAAAAATATAGCCGCTGTTATTCTCATCTTCTTACGATAGATTTGTTTTATTCATAAGTTAAAATCGCTTGCTTACAGGGTATTTCCAACCGGAACTCAACCAGATTGGAATTTGATCTGTTTATCATCCCTTTCTTCTGCGATACGACTTTCCCTTGTGCCAGAATATCCATTTTTGCCGGATGAAAACCTTCGGTTATCGGAATTCTTACCAGCACAGGTTTGTCGTTTTGCAGCACAAAGCCCTGCTCTGATTTTTCAATACATACAGTTGCGGCTTCGTTACTTGCAATAATTTCCCAGCCCGCATTTTCAAATCTGTACATACCCGACACAAAAATGAAATCGGGATTGGTTTCCCCATCAGTCCACCGGGTTACCGAGAACAATCCTTTTTGATAAAAATCATCTCCGGAGGCAATATCATTTTCTGACGCATTGGCAACAACCTCATCCTTACATGATCCTCCGGCATGGGTTACATGAATGAGTTGAGATTCTGTGTGCTCATTATGATCTACAAAACTTACTTTTCCAACGGGATTTTCTCCACCTTCAAAATACGGATTGAATACCACTGCATAGGGATTTTTCCAGGCTTCTTCATCCCTCCTTAAAATGAGTGTCGGGATTTTTTGTCCCAGCATTCCGGCAGGTGCCGTACCCTCTGACAAGGCATTACACTCAGGGGCCAGTACCGAGTATACTTTCTGGTTTTTGTTTCCATTTATCCACAGCTTCATTAAATTGCCGATCCCCGCTTTGCCCTCCATGGTAAACAATGCTGTCAGATCTTCATTTACGGATGTTGATTTCTCATCGGTAAAATAATCGTAGGCCTTCATGTCACCCTGATGCGTGCCCAGTTCATTACTTATTTTTAAGGCCAGCTCATGGTTGTTATTATCGAATATTTCAAGCGATTGTCCAAGGTTGTGATAAAAATAGTCGTGTTGTTGAGTAGATGCATACTTCTTCCTGGACCTGAAAATATCCAGGATATAACCTTTCCCCGATTTTGTCCTGATCATGGCGGTTAGCCGCTGTTGGTCCGATTGGGTTTTGGGCTCCAGAAAGGAAACTTTGTTAAAGCTGACTTTATCGAAATCTGGGTTTTCATCCCCTGATATTGGAAAATGATTATCCAGGGTATATGGATGAGAACTCATCATGGTCTGATAGTCGGAATTGCCATCAACCACTACGGTATTGTGGGCGGGCATTCTGGCGTAGTACTCTCGATGGTAAGGGTGCCAGTAGCTTGGTCCCCTTCCCATATCGGGAGCCAGGACATAATTATTGGCAAACAATTCAATGGCAATGCCATTGGCATGTGCATGGTTACCGAAAGATCCGACAGTGGAAACCATCATGGCCTGATCACCTTCACCCATGCGTTGAACAAACATGCTTACATTCGGGGCATAAAAGGTGGGCGTTATCAGCGCAGAGCTTCCGCCGGTAGTACCACCCTGTTCAATGGAGTCTACATAGAAAAACAGATGAAACAGATCCCTTCCTTTTCGGATATAGTCACCCCTGTCAATAATTTGATTCAACAAACCCGAAATCATCAGCTCTTTCTCTTTCTGGCCGTACTTTCGGTAGTTTGCAATAAGCAACTCAAAATTTTCGGGAGGGATAATCCGGTGGTCTGAATCCCCGAACCCCAATGTATAGCCGCTGGGGAACAGGTATTGAAATACCGCCAGACCCGCCTTTTCGATAATGGGGAAATCAGAAAGCTCATTTTGGTTGCTAACATTATCAAGCAGCGTCAAAATCCGGAGCAAAGTGGTATTCACATGAATGGAATAGGAGGGAGATTCAGGCCATATCCCATTTTCCTGATCATAAACCAAAAGCGACTCTTTCAGCGCAATTTGTCTCGTGGAAGATTCATCGAAGGTGCGCTTTAAATAATGCTGTTGACCTTTTCCGTTGTCATAATTTTCGTCCGCATCAAGAGCCAGAGCGATGTAGGTAATATATCGGGCCTGAAAAAGATTCCAATTATTTTCAGGTACGCCGTTTTTGATGATCTGATCTCCCCACCTCTGAAAAACCGCAACCGTGTTACTCAGATCTCTGTCATGATCCAGGAAATAGGTGTGTAAAAAGTCATAAGTAATGGTCAGATAGACCACTACTTGCTCATGGATAACCTCAAATGTAGCCAATCCTGAAAGTCCCTGTTGACCGGAACTATCCAGGTCCAAAGGGGGCTCCCGATGGTACATCCCGTCGATATATTTGAAAAAGACAGGTTCTGCAAATGCTGCATATTTCTTTTCTCCGGTCAGCCAGTACAGGAATGCAGCATCCTGAACCAGTTCCATTACGTCACGGTTGATGCCCTCGATGATATGACCGGTTTTCGAAGGATGCACCCACTCTTTTTCACCGCTTGTTTTATTTTCAAGATACATTCCCCGCGCATCATCGAAATAGGGCTCCACTTCTTCCAACGCTGGTGATAAATAATCTGTGGCCCAGTCCCGTGAACCTGAAAAACGGACGGTAGGTAACGGTGCTTCCCCATCAGAGTGAGAAAATTTTCCACCATGCAGGTAAACTTTGCTGTGCTTTGTTTTCCAGTTCATCTGTAAGCGGGAAATCAACCATTCCGGATCCTTTTCACATAAATTGAGGTACTTATCCAGGTTTGCTTTCTTGTCTTCAATCAGTTGTTTTTTCCAATCAACGCTATTGGCGGATTTCAGGAAATCTGATTTGGATTTGTCACTTCCGTAAATTCGGGGATGATTTTCCGAATTCCGGGAACAACCTGAAATCAGGAGAATCGAAACAGACAACAATGCCAGACATTTGATTAATGATTTTTCCATATTTATTTTGTGGTTTCCTCTTTTTCCAATAAATATAAGGCCAGAAACCGAGCAAACATTGAAAATCGGGGAAAATAATATCTGTCAGTAATCACCCGATTAATCGGCTCATTTTTATATGCGATGAATTTGTTTACATTTTTGTATTTAGTATTTTCAAAGAAACAAACTCATCCAGTTCTGTAGGGACTGCATGTCTTGAAAAAAGATTAAATCTCAGATTATGAAACATATAGATGTAAAACTTGCCTTGCTTGTGCTGTTTCCTTTTTTACTGACTTCATCTTGTAAGGAGCGTAAAGAACCGGCAAAACCAAACATTATCATGGTAATGTGTGACCAGATGCGTTTCGACAGGTTCGGTGCAATGGGCGATCTGACAATCAAAACACCCAATATTGATGCCCTGTCCCGTGAAGGATTTTTGTTTACAAATGCCTATTGCCCTTCCCCGGTTTGTACACCTTCAAGAGCATCGATTAAAACCGGAATATACCCGCCTGGCAACGGCATGGTAAGCAACTGGGTCCCGTTCAAAGAGACGGTGGAAGGTGGGGTAAGTATAAATCGTTATCTGCTGACGGAGAGGCTCAGGACCCTGGGCTATTACACAGGTATGGCAGGGAAACTTCACTTTGTACCTGCCGAGGATAAATTTGGATTTGATTTCAAAGCACTCAATGATGCCCCATACTCGGTATATGCCAACGATGATCAACATTCGGATTATATTGAATGGCTAAGGGAAACTCATTTTAAAAATAGTGCAACGGATTTTGTTGGGATTTTTGACAGGGATGAAAACCATTACCCTGATAGTATTTATGAATTTATCATGGGAAGCGGCTGGAGGACAGAAGAGCAGCATGATATTCCTTGGACAGTGCAGCAGTCAATGGATTTTATCGAAAATAGCGATCCTGAAAAACCTTTCTTCCTGTTCACCTCATTTTTTGGTCCCCATCAGCCGTATCTGGCACCTGCGCCCTGGGATACCATGTACAGGCTGGAAGACATAGTACTTGGTCCCAGGTTCTATGCCGGGTTGGAAAATAGTCCCATATTCCAAATGGGAGCATTGGGTGGGAAACTGTCAAAGAAGCTACGGGCTGAGTGGGACGAACATAAATACAAGGAAGTTATAGCCGCCTATTACGGCCAAATATCCATGATAGACCATTATTTGGGAATATTGTTTGACCAGTTGAAAGCAAAGGGAATGTGGGATAATACATGGATTGTATTTTTAGCAGACCACGGGGATTTTAATGGTGCTTACGGAACGTTTTTTAAAGGGGAAATGTACGATGTAAGCACCAAAATCCCATTGATCATCAAACCTGCATCGGGACAGGGAGGGAAAGGCATACGAAAGGAGTTGGTAAATTCAATTGACGTGTATGGTACCCTGCTGGACATTGCCGGAGATAAAGAATGGAGAAATCTTCCCAATATGGAATCCAGAAGCCTTCTTCCTTTAATAGGATCAGAAAAGGGGACTACTGATTGGGAGAACAAGGTGTACTCAATTATTGGGGAAGACCCGGAAAATAACCTCTGTATGCTCAGGTCGGGTTCCCTGAAAATAATCAGGAAAGCTGTAAAAAACAGCGAGCCTGTTTATGAATTGTATGATTTTGATAAAGATCCTCTTGAAACCCGAAATAAATTTGGCCAAACAGAATATGCGGAAATCCAGGAAAAACTTATGATAGAACTGGATGCCTGGTGGAAAACACAGGCTGACAGGTATCCGAAGGAATTGGATAAATCATTTCGAAAATGAATTTTGCCGGACAAAAATCATTGCCTGATATTTCCTGGAATATAGTGAAAAGACTCTCCCCATGTAAGTAATAGAAAAGGAATTTCAGATCCTTTTAACCGTGTATATGTCAGCCAATTTGACTCCCGGTGATCAATGGTGTGCCCCATCTCATTTTCATGCCCTGTTATTACCAGTTTTGAATTAAAACCTCTAAGCACCCTGTGAATATCAGGCGTCCAGCAATTGGGGAAAAGTACATCCACGCTGTACTGACTTCTAATTTTATCTATCCAATCCCAGTCGCTTTCTGGTCCTGATTGGTCACCTGTTTGAGCAAAAGACATTCCTTCTGGCGTGAAAACCAGGGACACATTATTCTCAATATCTGTGCCCTGATGCCCCGGATAATTAACCACGTTTAGGTTTTGTCTGCCATCCTGTATCTTAAGCGCCTGCATGATATGTGGCTCCCTTTCAAGATGTATGATTTTTTCGTAGATTGGCTTATCCTGCCATAATTCCGGCGGGGAAACAACAGGTTTGTTTTGAAGGATAAATGTTTCGGCTACCCATTGATCTCCATGATCTCCGTGCCGGTGGCTTATAAATAATGCGTCACACTGCTCTATCAGTTTATTCATTAATACATCCTCAATAACAAACCCATCCGCATCGGCTGAATGCGCACGTACCAGGTCAAAAGCGAAAGTTACAGTGGCTGTTCGAATGATAAAGCCATGATTATAAAGCTTACAGATCATAGCCCCTTCTTTCACATCCGTTTGCTGCAGTTCCTCTACAGACAATGTTATCCTTTCATGCAAAAAATTCTGAACCGAGGACCTGTGAGCAGCTTGTTCCTCATGCAACACGCCATCTAACATCAGCATTGCCATTCTGCGCTCCAATGGTTCAGCAAGAGATGGCGGATACTTCGCCAATGCTTCTTCTACCAAATCCAGCGTGATTTTGTCCTGTTGATTGATGAATCCATCAATATCTCCCCACCAATCCAGTTTCTCATCATTTGTATTCTGAGCGATGCTGATGCCACCGGCGATCAACAATATCAGAGACAACAAAACAATCTTTTTCATATCTATTATTTTTAGATCAATCTTCAGGCAATAACTCCAAAACACTTAAAACCGGACAGTGATCAGAAGCTTCCTTTTCGTCAATTACCCGGGTCTCAAGTACTTTCCAGCGTTCAACAGGTCTGAAAAGAATGTAATCTATCTTTGCCCTTGGATTTTCTGATGGGGAAGTAGGAATATCCTGTGAGAAAGATTTTGTCCATTTTTCAAGTATGATACTCATGGTTTTGCTCTCCGGCCTGGCATTCAAATCCCCGGCCAGGATTGAAGGTTTATCCTTTTTTGTAAAGATGTCATTAATTTGATTGGCCTGATTTATTCTGTCGGTTTCGTCTCTTGTATGATCCAGGTGTGTACCAATAAATCGTATGGTGTCACCGCTTTTTAACATCACATTTACTTCAAGGGCAGCCCTTGGCTCTTTTCCTTCTTGTGCTGGTAATCCATGGTTTTGAGTCGTCAAAAATGAATATGCAGACAATATTCCTTCTCCATATTCACCGCCATCATAAGGCATGGCCCGGCCAAAAAGCGGTGCAAGCCCTGTTCGAATACCTAACTCGGTAGCCAGATCCATGTTTTTAGCTCTGTTTGTATTGAAATCAACTTCTTGCAAAGCCACCAAATCCGGGTTAACAGATTTGATCACATCCGCAATCCTATCCAGATTGAAATCCCCTTTCATGGTTGCTCCATGTAAAATATTGTAGGTAAGCACCCTGACAATTCTTGAAGAATCAACCGGTTCTTGCCCATTTGCATTAAAGCTCGATATAAATACTAATATTAGCAGGAGTATCTGGCATACAATGGTTTTCGTCAGATTTCTTCTGGATGAATTCATCTTGTTGTGTTTAAGTTTGGTCCCTTAACCGGGACTGCAAGTAAGCTACAAAAAAAAATAGTAAATTGCAGTGATGACTAAAAATGAATTAAAATGAGTTCAAACAGAAGAGATTTTTTAAGAAAAGTAACTGCCGGTGCAGCCGGTGTCGCTGTCGGCAGTTCTGCCATGGGAATGACGGCCCGTAGTTACGGCAGGATAATAGGCGCCAACGATCGCCTGAGCATTTGCATTATGGGGTTGGGTCGCCGCCTGGGTGCATATGTTCCGCCCATTGGAAATAAGGAAAACAATGTTGAATTACTCTACCTCTGCGATGTAATGAAAAGCCAGCTTGAGAGTGCTGCCCAGCGTTTTGCAAAAGTAATCGACCATCAGCCAAAACTTGAAAATGATATCCGGAAAGTACTAAACGATCCGGAGGTTGACATAATAATAAATGCCACACCTGACCACTGGCATACTCCAGGTACTATTATGGCACTTAAAGGAGGTAAACATGTATATGTTGAGAAACCAGCCAGCCATAATATGTTTGAAAATGAATTAATTGTTGCTGCCCAGAAAAAATACAATAAAGTGGTTCAGATGGGGACTCAGCAGCGTTCCTCAGCGCATACCATCGAAATCATTAATGAGATTCATAATGGAGTAATAGGAACTCCCTATAAAGCGACTGCCTTTTATACAGCCAGTAGAGGAGCGACTCCGGTTCAGAAAAAAGTTCCGGTACCCGAGGGTTTGGACTGGGAACTTTTTCAGGGACCGGCACCCAGGCGGGAATATACCCAGGAAACATGGGATTACCACTGGCATTGGTATGGCTGGGATTATGGTACCGCAGAAACGGGAAATAATGCGACTCATGAGTTCGATGTTGCTCGTTGGGCGCTTCAGGTTGATTATCCTACCCGTGTGGATGTGGAAGCAGAAAAACGGCATTTCCTGGATGATGGTTGGGAAATGTACGATACAATGGAGGCAACCTTCAGGTTTGCCGGAGATAAAATAATTGTTTGGGATGGGAAAAGCCGGAATGGATATCCTACCTATGGTGGCGGCCGGGGAACCATAATTTTTGGGAGTGAAGGAAGTGTTTTCGTGGATCGGGACGGCTACGCTTTATATGACCGTTCGGGGAAGCTGGTGAAAGACAGCAAATCAGGATCACAGGAAGCCGGCACCGCACTTGGCGGCGGAGGCGATATGTCAACGGCACATGTCGTAAATTTCTTTGATACAATCCGCGGTAAAAGTAAATTGACCGCACCCATCGATCAGGGCGCCATTACCATGGGCATGGTACATTATTCAAATATCGCATACCGCATTGGAAAAGGTTTCGATATTGATGATGTCACAGGCAGGATGTATGACCGGGATGCAATGAAACTCTGGGGCCGTGATTACGAACCGGGCTGGGAACCTGCCATTTAATTTTTGATAGCCACACTACCCCTGACTATGTAACAAGGATTGCTTGAATCAACCTTGACTTTGTTTCCAATTCTATTATTAACCTGGGAAGAACTACTCTTGTCAAGGAGTTTCCCAAGTCCTGCAAATAATGAATTCGATATTTAAACCGGTTGCGATTTCGCTCCTGCTGTTGGCCCTTCTGTATAATTGGGATTGCCTGGGGCAGCTTTCGCCGGAACCTGCTGCCGGTTCAATAGCGGGACAGGCAGTGAACCCATCCATATCCCCTGAACCAGGACTGCTTTTTTATTTATCCGGAGATAATGGATTTACCGCAGATTATGCTGCCGGTGGTCAGGATAAGCCCAATTTCCTGAAGGGATTAAAAATCATTCGCGATGGCGCCATTGGGTCTGCTTTTGAAGCTGACGACAACCAATTGATGTCATACTGGGCTCCGGGAAACATTTATTCCCAGAGGGGAACCCTGTCCTTCTTCTGGCGCTCACGCTATCCGGTTGGTCCAACCCCTTTCCCTGTATTCCGGGTCGCTTATGCTGATCACAGCAGCTGGGATATGGTGTGGCTCCGTATCGATTATAATGGTTCCGGGTTTGATGCTTTTGTGACGGATGTGGGACTGACACGTACGCGTGTATCGCATTTTATGGATCCATTCCCTTCCCCGGAGGAGTGGACACATATTGCATTTTCATGGGACGAAACCGAGGGGGTGCGGTTGTATATCAATGGTGAACTGGCTGAAAAAAAATCTGTCGTCGGGAAGGTATACGATGCGGGATTGGACCAGTTTGGTCCACATTCACGCATCATCAGTCCATATCAGGTTCAGAGCAGATATTCGTTCATGCGGGGAGGGGACCTGGATGAATTGAGGATCTACGACCAGATGCTTTCGGATGGGGATATCGAAGGTCTGTCGCGTGGCGAGATCCCGGAAAACGTTTCTGCCCTAAAGCGTGATTTGAATGCCCGTCGCTGGCGTGATGCCTGGTGGGACCGCCACGGGTGGAACCTGCCCAATGAACCACCTACCCAATTGACATCCAAAAATATGACGGTCAGGAAAATTGGTATTCATGATGCATATGATGTGAAACGTTGGATGTGGAAGGCCAATGATGGTATTCGTGAGACCACCTGGCCAGGGGTTTATAATATGTCACGACTCCCCGGCCGGTACGACTATTTTGTATTGCCTGACTGGGATTGCTATTCCATGTCGGGGCAATCCATCAAGTTTCATTTACCAGATGAACCCTGGAACCATGTTGAGGTGTGGGGCAGGGCCTGGGGACAACTGACTTATGAGAAAGACCTTGCTTACGACCATACATTCGCAGTTAGAAAAAAGGAGCAGGTTAAATCCTACCACCGCCTGGAAACAACTGCCCGGGGTGGAAAGATACGCTATGACAATGCCCTGATCGAGGAACCCATCGGGGAACTGGGCGTTTATCATGTACATGAAGGAAGTGCTCCACCCGGAAGTATGAGCGAGTCATTCTCTTTGGATCACTTCGATGGAAATATTCAAAATGAAGCAATGGTTGTTCTTGTTGCATTCATTGATGGGCGTTATCCTGCAGACGAATGCACAAAAATGATCGGATCAGGGCAAGGCCAATCTCCCAAGGCTCCGGGTGGGAAGTCTTCAGTCATCAAGGATCCACTTCCGTTCATTCATATGATTATTCCTTATACTAGCCAACCGGATCATGGCCTGGATGGCGTGGAAATTGAGATCCCGGCCCTGCCGGTTATCCCCACACACAGTGGTGTATTTCCCCTGAATATCAGGGTGAAAGACCCCATCTGGCCGATGCGTGACCTTGCAGACTTCAGCTTTTCAGTAAAACCGGGCACCCCTCATACCCTGTGGATTGATACGCGTGACCGCGTGCTGCCGGAGGGGCATGCCCTTTATATCACCCTTGCAGGTGCAGGTGAAGGACTTACTTCAGAGACGCTGAAAGGTTCTCAAATACGTTTGGTTTACAAAACCCTGGATGAAGCAAAAGCAGAACATGAATTGGACCGGTTTACACAAATCCGTGACCTATTCGGATTTACAGTCGAAGAACATCCTTCAAGCTCCAGGTTAAACCTTTACAACCGTTTTGTTGCCGATTACACAGATCTGATGAAGGTCAACCCGGAACACTGGTTGGGACAGGCATATAAGTATGCCAAAACACGCGACATCAAAGACCGTCCGGAGTATGAAATCCCGAATTGCCCTTCGGGTATTCCACAATGGGCATTTCTGCAGATGGAATACCTGCGCCAATTGGAAAAGATAGTTTCCTTTTACATAGATCATCGACAGGTCAGTAATGGTGAGTTCGGCGGGGGGCTTTCCGACGATGATGATTTTACCAATTTCCTTGTCGGGTCGGCTTTTATGGGGATAGAACCCGATAAAATAGCACGATCATTGAGGCTGTTTCTGGAAAGCTATTTCGACCAGGACCGCAATCCCTATGATGCCAGCCTTCGCCAAAAAAGTTTGCCACTTTTTACCAACGGGCTGGCCACCATATCCACAGATCAGCTGCATGCCTATGAAGAGGGTATCGAAGCGGTTGGGCAGCTCATGCTCATCGATTACGGGGAGCCTCTGTACATGTCCAGGGGAATGGAGACTGCTAAGAAAGTGTTGGAAGAGGTCACCCGGATCGCCCCGGATGGCCACCGCCATTTTCGTTCAAGGCTTTTTGGTGGCACAAATACATCCACTGAAGATCCCTGGCAGTGGTCGGGTCACTATTCTTTCAACATGCTGCATACACCCTATATGATAGCAAGATACAACGGTAATCCATTGCTTCGCCGGATGATCATTGATCTTGCTGATGCTTTATTGGACCACCGGGATGAGAACGGGAACTTCTATACTGAAATTCACTTTAGCAGTGGTGAAGTTCAGGGTCAACCAGGTTTGCAGAGTGCCTGGCAGGTTCTTCTGGCTGCTTACGAGTTTACCGGTGATCCAGGGTACCTTTCTCCTATAAAGGACAGTATACCGGGTACCCGGGTATTCAATACAAAAGATCTCGTTGATCGCTATACCGAAAATATCAAGGATCTGGGCGTACTCGAACACTCCAACACCATAGGTGGTATCTGGATAGACAGGATTTCTGTAAATACCAATGCGCTTCAAAGAGATCGGTTGGGAGGTGTCGCACTGGCAAGAATTCGCCATATCTACCAGCAAAATTTTGTTGGCTGGAATATCAAAGCACCGGCAAGTTACCAGAGTCTGGCCCTGTTCGTAAGCAATGCCAATTCCACCAGCATAGACATCATTGCTTTTAACCTTGAGGAGGAAATGGTCAATGCGGGAATGACACTGTGGGATATTAAACCCGGGCAATGGCTTGTAGCCACCGGGCTGGATACAAATGATGACCAGCAAATAGATACTGAACGGACTGAGGCGTTTGTTTACGCGGAACGGGGCACTGAACTGAACCTGTCCTTTGCTTCAAGAAAAAACACCATCATCCGCCTTGAACTGCTTGAACCTGCTCAAACAACCTATGAGGAACGTCCGGATCTTGCCATAAGCTCCTCCCGTATTCAAATTGACGGAAATGAAGTGACTGTCCGTGTCTACAGCCAGGGGGCTATTGCCAGCCCTGAAACCACTCTTGAACTGAAGAATGCCATGGGTGATTCAGTTGTAACAGTGCCGGTACCTCCGATGGAGGCGCCCATGGATTTGAATCCTAACTGGGTGGATATAAAACTGACTGTCCCGCCTGGAACAGATTTAAGCAGCGGAAGTATCCAGGTCGACCCTGAAAAGAAAATAACCCAAATTACAAGGATAAATACACTGGTCACATGGTAATGAAACCGATCTGTCCCACATTTGCGAACCGCAAAAGAAATCTGATTAGCATCCTGGCTTTGGCATTGATTACTATCCAAATCCAGGCTCAAAACCCTGAACCGGCTGATGAAGTGGAGCAGGTCATGAAGCGTGCCACGAAATATATGGTCGAGGATGTCAGCACAAATGGCGGTTACCTGTGGTACTATCTGCCGGACTTTTCACGGCAATGGGGAGAGATGGAAGCGTACAAAACCATGATCTGGTTGCAACATCCAGGCACCGTCAGTATGGGACATCTGTTTTTGGATGCCTACCGTGCCACGGGTGATGAGTACTATTATCAGGCAGCGGAAAAAGCTGCTTCGGCTGTAATCTGGGGACAGGGGAAGGAGGGGGGATGGAACTATATGGTTGATTTTGCAGGTGACCGGTCACTTAAGCACTGGTACAATACCATTGGCAAAAACGGCTGGAGGCTGGAAGAGTTTCAACATTATTACGGAAACAGCACTTTTGATGATGATGTTACCTCCGATGCAGCCCGCTTTCTTTTAAGGATCTACCTTGAGAAGCTGGATGCAACCTTTAAACCGGCACTGGACAAAGCCATTGATTTTATCCTGGACAGTCAGTATCCCTTGGGCGGCTGGCCCCAACGATATCCCCTGAGATTTGATTTCAGTAAAAACGGAAATCCGGATTACACCTCTTTATACACTTTCAATGACGATGTAATCTGGGAAAATATACATTTTCTTATCCAATGTTACTTAACCCTTGGAGATGAGCGGTTCCTGGATCCGATCAACCGGGGAATGAATTTCTACCTGATCTCCCAGCACGAGAGTGGCGGCTGGGGACAGCAATACGATATGGAGCTCAATCCTGCCAGGGCAAGAACGTATGAGCCCAAAGCGCTATTACCCGGTACGACCTTCGAAAATGCCTTGCTTCTGTTAAAATTTTATCAAATCACCGGCAATAAAAAATACCTGAACCAGGTCCCCGCCGCTATGGCATGGTTAGAGAGAACAAGCTTGCCCGAAAACAAAACCCAGGATGGCAGGTATACCCATTCCACCTTTGTTGAAGTGGGTACAGACAGGCCCATTTATGTTCACAGGAAAGGCTCAAATGTGAAATACGGTTACTACTATTCTGACTACGATGATGATAAGCTGCTGAGTCATTATGGAGGGAAAACCAGAATTGCCATTGAGAAGCTGAAGCAGGAGTATGCCCGCTTAAGCACCATGTCTTCTGAGGAGCTTACAGAGGAGTCTCCTCTGAAAATTGGTGAATTTACCAGAGATGTAGCTCCGCAGAAATTCTATAACCTGAACCGTGAATACATTTGACGAGATTCCGGATCCGGCCAGGGTAAAGGAAATTGTCCATTCACTGGACAATGAGAATCGTTGGTTGACAAAACAGGGAATGACCAGCAATCCATATATTGGTGATGGGCAAAAACAAGAGCATACAGATAAATTTGCATCCATGGATGTAGGCGATGAAACGGACACTTCTCCCTTCAGGGATACCACCGGCCAGGAGTATATATCCACCGGGCTATACCTGCGGAATATGAAACTGTTGATCAACTACATTGAATCGGTAAAATAAATCCGCATAAAATGAAAGCAATAGTTTACACAAAATTTGGATCCCCCGATGTTCTTCAACTTAAAGAGGTAGAAAAACCCATTCCCAGGGACAATGAGATACTGTTAAAAGTTCATGCAGCATCAGTAAATGCATATGACTGGCGTCACCTGAGAGCCGACCCTTTCCTGATAAGACTGATGGGAGCTGGACTTCTTAAACCTAAACACAAGATACTCGGAGCTGACATAGCGGGTCAGGTAGAAGCGGTTGGCGGTAATGTAAATCAGTTTCAGCCTGGTGATGAAGTCTTTGGAGAAGGCAGCTACGGAGGATTTGCCGAGTATGTATGTGTGGATGAAAACAGATTTGTGCTGAAACCGGCAAATCTGACTTTTGAAGAGGCTGCAGCTGCACCTATGGCAGCACTAACAGCTTTGCAAGGTCTTCGTGATAAGGGACAAATTCAGGCACATCAAAAGGTTCTGATTAACGGAGCCTCCGGTGGAGTGGGTACTTTTGCAGTACAGATTGCCAAATTGTTCGAAGCTGAAGTAACCGGTGTGTGCAGTGCGACGAAAATGGACATGGTTCGCTCAATTGGTGCAGACCATGTCATAGATTATTCTCAGTCAGATGTTACTAAAAACAGGCATCCATACGACCTGATTTTTGATATTGCAGCATACCGTTCGATTTCAGAATATAAACGGATATTAAATCCCAATGGAATGTATGTCCTGGCAGGAGGTTCCATGGCTCGGATATTCCAGCTCATGTTCAGATCAATGACCGGGATTAAGAATATGAAATTAATGGTCGCCAATGTCAACCAAAAGGATCTGTTATTCATTAGTGAGTTACTTGAAACGGGAAAATTAAAGCCGATTATTGATAAACGTTATCCTTTAAAGGAGACTGCTGAAGCCCTTCGGTATCTGGAAGAAGGACATGCCCGGGGAAAAGTAGTTATAACGGTTTAACAATATCCCTACATAACATCTCTGAGTACCAATTCACTTTTCCCTGTTAATTTGGGATTAGATATTTCAAAAACGATTCGTGTAACTCCTTCCGGCCAGTAACTTTTCAGCCGCTCATCTGTTACTTCTATAAATTCAATTCTGGGAGAAACCTTTTTTGAATTATAGTCCAATGCAAGTGTAAAACCTTCGCCATCCAGTTGTAATGTTCCCGGAGCAATTTCTGAAACTTTGCTGTTGGTGATTAGATTAAGCGATGTTGACCCATCTCCAGTCCTGGTTAACTGATATTCATCCCGAATAATAAATTTTTTACCTCTTTCCAGAACATAATCACGTACCCACATTTGAACATGCGCACTATCCGGATAAGCTCCTGCAATATCTGTGGAAAAAAGGGCTTTTTTTGAATTGGTATTGAAGGAACTGTTAATGGCCTTAAATTTCGCCCCCGGTGATTGATCACATCCATTAATTGTAGGTGTGTTATGGTATTGAGACTGTAGAGACCAGATTTCATAACGCCTGCTGCTGAAAGTTTTCGCAACATACCTTTCAGGGCCAATATCAATCAGACATGGTTTTCCATTGTAATAAACCACACAGGAACCTACATCATTATGATTGTGATTTTCTCCATTATTCCCTCCCTTGGCAGCAAAAAAGAATCCTTTGGAGGACCCCTCCTTATCACGGGCGCCTGCAATATCTATATCAGGCAGTACAAAATCACCGATCAGTGGATTCGTGGCCGGAGATGAATTGATTTCATCCATATACATTAATTGCATTATTTGTTCGTCTATTTTTCCTGTTGGAGTTTCTACACCCCATCCCTGTTCTTTGGCCAAAAAAGATCCAAAATTTTGCATCACCGGGTCCTTAATATCTTTACCATAGCTGTAAATAACCTGAGGACGGCTACCCGTTTTTGGAGCAGCATCAGCAAAATTGATAAAATAAGGGTAATCGATGTACGCCTTGTAAATATAACTGCCAATGTTTTGTATCAACCGCTTGTCGAAAATATCGAATTTTCCATTTGTAGCTCTTCTCAATAAGTCGATGTTCAGGTATAATTCCGCACCGGCATGTCCCCAGTAGGAGGGACCTTCATCGCAGCCGCCATCTTCCGGGTACTGATTGATGAACACATCCACTCCGCGAAGTACTTTCTGCACACCCTTTATTTTTTGTTCCTGATCATCTTCAAGGATTAATATTGCAGTGAGCAAGTTGTGATTTACCCAGGGGACCCAGTTATTAACCTTACGCGGAATATCCAAACCCATCCACCAGAGATCTTCGCGTTCGTAGTAAGGCAGGACGGCTTTTTTCATGAGTTCATCCTTGAGTCTTTTGGAAATCAATGGATGAATTTTATCGAATTCATCTTTAAAAAGATACCAGGTCCAGGAGAGGATATTGGTTATTTCACCAACGCCAAGATCGAGCAGTGGTTCAACAGGATCCGGCAAGCCGTCCGGCATTTTCCCATTCATAAGGTGTGGCGCCCATCCCCACCAGGTTTGTTCGCAATAGTACCAGCAACCATTGACTATCTGGTCTGTAAAGCGGCCCTTGCCCTCGATCAATTCACCCATTGCAACTGCAGTCAGGGCGGCTCGCGGTGCTCCCCATGCTTCAGAATTTCTCCTGCCAGAACGAATGATCTCCAGATAATCGGTGGCTTTTACAACCGGCCAGTCGTAATCCAAAAACTTCTCCGCTTCCTGAATGTACTTCTTCCTGACAGGGTCAGGAACATTCTCCCAAAAGGCCCGATCGTAATAGGTTGGAAAATCAAGTTCTGAAAAATCATTAATCAGCACTTTTTCGATGCCAATTTCTTTGGCTTTGTTTTGTAACAAATCACGTTTTTCTTGAGAAAAACTGCTGAGGACGATGGAACTCAGTATGAACAGGAGGGCAATTTTGTTCATGTTCTTTGATTTTATTGGTATGCAGGGTTATAAAACGGTCAATTTAATTTCGTTTAAATCCTTTTCCATAGAGGAAGATCCCACGGAGACTGTAAAACTACCGGGTTCTACCACTTTCTCCATTTTCGGATTATAGATGTACAGGTTTTCAGCATTCAGGTCGAACTCAACGGTTTTTGTTTCACCCGGTTTGAGGTTGATGCGTTTATTAAAATCAGCTCCCTGGAGCTCTACCCAGCATTCTACATCTTTATATGGATTATCATAATGGTTTTCTGCAGTAAGTAAAATCTCTATTATTTCAAAAACGTGCGCTTCCTTGATTTCTTTCTGCTTGCATGAACTTGAGCATACACTCGTCAGAAGCAATAATGCCACAGCAGAGGATTTTAGTCATTTCATGACATTTTCTCCTTTTGATTAATAGTTTGATTAAAATGCTGGTAAAAATAAAGGTACTCAAAATAGCAGGAATTTATTCTGAATACAGGAACAACCAGTAGATATTAAAACGAGGAAATATATTAACTTTCAATACGTAATCTGAATGTAAAGAAATCCAAAATGAAGAAAATAATCATTGTAACTTTTTTGCTGAGCGCTTTAATAATCAGTGCCTTTCACTCAACTGAATATCCCCGGGCGGAAATATCAAACGGTATAATCAAGGCCCGTTTGTATCTTCCTGATACAAAAAATGGTTATTATATGGCAACCAGGTTCGACTGGTCAGGCGTAATTTCCAGCCTTGAATATAAGGGACATAATTATTTCGGACAGTGGTTTGAAAAGTATAGTCCGACTATCCATGATGCAATAATGGGCCCTGTGGAAGAATTTAGCCCTTTGAATTATAATGAAGCTGATCCCTGGGGTAATTTTGTTAAGATTGGCGTTGGTGTATTAACCAAACTCTCTGATAAAAAGTATAGCAGCTTCACCTTATATCCTATTGTTGATCCCGGCTACTGGAAAATTGAAAAGAAGGCAGACGGGGTTGAGTTCATGCAGGAATTGAATAATGAAAATTATTCCTACGAATATACCAAGTCAGTTCAGCTTGTTAAAGACAAACCTGAAATGGTAATATCTCATGTCCTGAAAAATACCGGGAAACGTACCATTGAGACAGATGTTTATGATCATAATTTCTTTGTAATTGATAATCATCCTACAGGTACAGGTTTAGAACTGACCTTCCCTGTTGATGTTTCAGGTACCGGAAGAGGCATTGGGGATATTGCCGAGCTTCAGGGGAATAAAATAATTTTCAAAAGAGACTTAGTTAAAGGTGAGTACATTTATTGCCCCTCCTTGGAAGGATTAAATGATAGCTTAACAAGTTATGACATTACAATTGAAAACCACATAACCGGTGCTGGAGCAAGAATCAGAGGCGATCAGCCGCTGTCAAAAATGGTACTTTGGGGCTCTTCTACTACTTTATGCCCTGAACCATATATTCATATTAAGATCGAGCCGGGAAAGAAATTCAGATGGAATTATTTCTATGAATTTTATATATCCGATGTTACGAAACAGTAACTTTATTGAAGGTTTTGTAAGCTTCTCCGAAATTGGATTTTAGAATACATTCACACCCAGGATAGTTTTATAATGTTGAGGTGGGAGGTCAGGGTGAAAAGATCTGCCCAACTATTTGAAATTCTAGTCATATTGATATACATTTATTTAAGATTTCCAACCTTCTTGCACCCTTTGAACGCATAGCACTTCGGGTATCCAGGACCAGTCTTTCGATTACATTCTCAATCTGGGTTATTTTACCCCTTAATTTTGAATTATCGAAGTTACCTAAACCAATAATTATTAATCATGAAATTCAAAACCATTATGGTCATCAAGGCCATTGTTTGTCTGGTATTTTTCCCGATTATGCTTTTTATCCCTGAGCAGTTCTTTACATTAATGGGAAGTCCTTTTGGTGCAGGAGCGGCATTCCTGGCAAGAATTTACGGAGCTACTCTTGTTGGTAATATGTTGCTTTGCTGGTTTGGCCGGAACGCTGAAAAAGGTCCGGTTCGCCAGGCCATTGTATTGGATGCCTTTTTCTATGACCTGATCGGATTAATCGCAGTTTTGATTTTTTATTTTAATGGTACACTAAACTCTCTTGGATTAGGTGCTGGATTTATTTACCTGTTCCTGGCAGTCGGATTTGGTCTTTTCCTTTTCCCAAAGAAGTAACTTACTTTCTCATCTCTCGCATAGTTCGACGGCATAGCCTCTGGCACTTTCAATTTACGATTTTCACTTTTCTATAAACTTCTCAATTTCATATAGCATTACACTTTTACTGTAATTGGTAGAATCAGGATATGCCAACACGCATATTTAATGCAATATTAATTGGAGTTAGTATTACAACAACTTCGAATATTGTAAGTCTGGCTCAGGATCCAGAAGCCGGACTTTCTGATGAACCCATCAAAATCCAGCGCATTAAATCGCCGGTAGAACTTGACGGTTTAAGTAATGAATCTGCATGGAATGGTATAAATTCATTGCCGATGGTTATGAGGGTACCAAATTTTGGTTGTGAACCATCAGAGCGCACGGAGATTTTATTGGGCTATGACGATAATTACCTTTACGTTGCCGGACGATTTTATGACAGTGAGCCGTCTAAAATACAAGCAACATCTTTTAAACGCGATGGCTGGGAATATAATACAGATCAGCTGACGATCATAATCGATGCATTCAATGATAATGAAAATGCAGTATTGTTTCTCTACAACTCCGGTTGGAACACGAACAGATGTGAATATATTAAATGATGCTGATGGAGCACCATTAAAAAATATCAAATTCAAGCTGGAATACCTTCTGGGATGTGGCAACCGTGCAAAATGATGATGGGTGGTTCGCAGAGATGCGCATACCTTTCTCAAGTCTTAGATTTGAAGAAAGAAATGGTCAAACTGTAATGGGCATTTCAGCTTATCGGTGGATTGCACGCAAATTTGAAATGGATATTTTCCCTTTAATCCCAGAAAAGTTCGATTTTTGGGGGGCTTTCAAACCATCACAAACACAAGAAGTTCTTTTTGAAGGTATCAAACAGCCACAATCCTCTCTACATTACTCCCTATATTCTTGGAGGTTTGGGACAATCAAATGAACTCAATGATGCTGAAACAGCCTACGAAAGGACAGACAAGTTTGTCTCGTGAAGCGGGATTGGATGTTAAGTATGGGCTTACAAACAACCTTACACTGGATGTTACCATAAATCCTGATTTTGCACAGGTAGAGGCTGATGATCAAATGATAAATCTTACACGATATTCCTTGTTCTTTCCAGAAAAAAGACTTTTTTTCCAGGAACGCCAGGGAAACTTTGAATTTAGATTTGAAGATGATGATCGCCTCTTTTACAGCCGGCGTATCGGATTGCACGAAGGAAACCAGGTACGCATCTATGGTGGTGCCAGGATAGTTGGCAGAGCTGGCCCATGGGATATAGGATTTCTCAACATGCAGACGCAGAAGTTTGAGGATCTTCCATCAGAAAATTTTAATGTGATGCGGCTGCGAAGGCAGGTCATTAATCAATATTCTTACATAGGAGGCATGGTTACATCACAGAATAGGAAACAGGGATAGCTGGAATACTGCTTATGGGATTGATGGTATCTTCCGTTTATTTGGAGATGATTATCTGACCCTGAAATGGGCGCAGAGCTTTGAGAATGATAATAAAAACCAGATTATAGCTTTAGAGCCTTCCAAGATATATGTAAACTGGACCCGGCGAAGTAATAAAGGACTTGGTTATAATCTTAGCTACTCAAGATCCGGGGATGATTTCAACCCGGGTATAGGATATGAACGTCGCGATAATTATACTCGTTTTGGTGACAGGATGCACTATGGATGGTTTCCCGGTGAAGAATCTATATTACAAAACCATCAGGTTTTCATTGAAGGAATTACATTCATACGTAATGTGGATGGTAAGATTGAATCATCTGAAATAGGTCCCGGATGGGCATTTTCAACAAGGCCGGGTTCATCTGGATCAATCTCATTCAGGCAATCCATAGAAGATGTTACAGAATCATTTTCATTTTCAGATGATGCCGATGTTCCAATAGGCAGGTATACATTCTATGGTATAGTGGGTAGTTTCAATTCACCGAGAGGGAGTCTCTATAAATTTTCCACAACTATTAATGCGGGTTCTTTTTATGATGGAAGGCGTGTTACAATCAATTTAATGCCTGTTGCCAATATATCCAAACATTTGCAACTAGAAGGTATGTACGAGTTAAACGCAGTTGAATTTCCAGATCGCAACCAGAAATTCATAGGTCATATAGGGCAGCTAAAAATATCGGCATTTTTGAATAGCAAGCTTTCCCTGGTTTCCTTAGTCCAATACAATAGTGCTACTGATAAAGTCATTACCAATATAAGGTTCAGGTACAATCCGCGGGAAGGTAATGATTTGTACATAGTCTATGATGAAGGTCTTAACACGGACAGGCAGCGTGAAATTCCAGTCCTGCCTCGCACAAGCATTCGCACAATCCTGGTTAAGTATAGTTATACCTTTAACATTGGAGGATGAGATTCGTAAAAAGTTTGATCGAATGCAATCAGCATTATAAAATATGTCTCGCATTAATTGATATCTGAAGATATAACTTCGGGATTAACTTTAAGATTCGAATGGGATTTGGATTGCAGACCATACAAAGATAAAAATCAAACCAGCACAACCACTCACAATATCAGATGCAACCAAGAACCTTTTAATGCGTAAAATACTTTCAAAAAGATGCATATTGCTATACTAATAATAGGTTGTACACAGAACATGCTCGGTTTGATTTTACATTAATATTACTGATCATGAAAAAGAAGATTTCATTTTTCTTTTCACTCCTATTATTTCTAGCCATCATATTAAGTTGTGAAAATAAGAACAAACCTCCATCATGCGAGATCATAAGTCCATCAAATGGAGATGCATTTTATTTAGGTGATTTGATAACGATAATCTGTAAAGGCAGATGACTCGGACGGTATCATTGTTGAAGTTAGATTCTACATAAATGATGTGGGAGTAGGTTCATCCAATACATTTCCATATCACTTCCAGTGGGATACAGAAGGTGAAGAACCAGGTAACCATGCAATACAGGTAGTAGCCAAAGACCTTGGTGGAGGGTCAGCATCAGATGGGATAACCATCGTTCTTAGTGCTGCTCCAGAACCACCCGATGCCCAATTTATAGCTTCAAATTCAGTTATTTATTATATTGGAGATACGGTCCAGTTTATCGATCAATCAACTAATAACCCTAACACATGGTCATGGGAATTTGGGGATGGAACCTCAAGTTCTCAACAGAATCCTACACATCAATATGGCACAAAAGGGATCTTCACAGTAAAACTTACAGTGACAAATGAAAATGGATCCGATAGTCTAATCAAATCAAACTACATCTCTATTACAGGAAATAAAACCAGTACCATCAACGACGTAGAAGGCAATCTTTATGCAACCGTAAGGATTGGAACACAAACATGGATGGCTGAGAATCTGAAAACGGGTCATTATGCGAATGGCACAGCCATAAGCCTGGTATCTGGAGGGAGCAATTGGGACGCATTACCAGATAACAGCCTGGCATACTGTTGGTATTACGACGACAGTGCAAGCTATGCCAGGGATTACGGTGCTTTATATACATGGGCCGCAGCGATGAACGAAGCTAACAGTAGTTCTGCCAATCCCAGTGGTATACAGGGAGTCTGCCCGACAGGTTGGCATCTGCCAAGCGATGCTGAATGGAAAATACTTGAAATCTATCTTGGGATAAGTCAAGCAGATGCTGACCAAATCGGATTGCGAGGAATAACCGAAGGTGACAAACTAAAAGAAGCCGGCACAAATCATTGGACCAGTCCAAACGCTGGAGCCAATAATGAAACTGGCTTTACAGCCAGAGGAAGTGGCTATCGTGGCTGGACCGGGCATTTTGATCCTATTGGGAATGGAGGTTTCTGGTGGTCCACAACAGAGTTCCCAACTACAACTGCCTTCTATCGGAGCTTATACCACGACAACAGCTTTATAGGCAGGAATAATCTTACCAAAAAGATGGCATTTTCTGTTCGTTGTGTCAAAGATTAAAAATCCGCTAGGAAAAGTGGATCAATCCTTCCAGATACTCAATGACCAAGCTTCACGTTATCTTTCAGTTTTACTACCATAATTATAGGCTGCAGACCAAGTATTTGTGAATGGCAAATATTTTAAACAGTATTCTGATAATTTTAAGTATAATAGCAAAAAAAACTAGAGCTGCTAAAATTACCTTTGTAAAATTTGCATTTTACTGAATATTCCATGAGTGAACTAAAAGAATTCCAAAAATTAGTCATTGCCAATGCACGGCATGCTAAAGGGCTTCACGTTGGTCAAAAAGCACCTGATTTTACATTGTTAAATGCATTTGGCAAGGAAATTTCCCTTGTCAAAATCTTGAAATCCGGACCTGTAATATTAAAATTTTACAGGGGAGAATGGTGTCCTATCTGCAATTTAGACCTTAGGACAATTCAGAAGTATTTGCCTCAAATTGAATCATATAACGCCAGCATTTTGGCGATTAGCCCTCAAAAACCAGATGATGCACTTACCGCCAAACAAAAAAACGATCTTGGCTTTGAAGTGCTTAGTGATGGTAAACAGGAAGTTATAAAAGCTTATAATTTGCAATTCGATCCTGGAGAAGACTATCATAACCGAAGAGATCTGACACTGTTAAATGGGGACGGTTCCAGACTGCTTCCGGTACCCGCTACCTTCATCATTAACCAGGATTTTACCATTGCAGCTGTCCATGTTGAGGCCGATTATACACAAAGAATGCACCCCGAGAAGATGCTGAGTGTACTGGAAAAAATCAGCAAGAAAAAAACTAAATAATTTTTTTAGGACTGAAATACTCGAAGCTCCAGGAAGACCTTAACATCGAATAAAGTTTACCTCAGAAGATGAAAATATAGATTTATGATTAATTATCGAAAGAATTCATATGCTTTATCACTGTTATGTTGCCTGTATTTTGGGCCCACTGACATGAATGCCCAGGAGGAAAAAATATCAAAAGCCAATATCATTTTTATAGACTACCCTGGATTTCCGGATCAACATTCCACCTGGGGTGATATTGGGTATAGCACAGTTCACAACACGGTCTATATAGGAGTAACCAATCACCATGACAACATTGCTTTATATGAGTATGATGTAGCAAAGGATGATATGAGCAATAAAGGATTTATATCAGAAATGGCGAATCTAAGAGAATTCCAATGGCAGGGAAAAATCCATTCAAAGATTGTCGAAGGAGCCAATGGTGTGATGTATTTTTCCACGGATGGCGGAGAATCCAGGGAAGAATATTTAATGAATAATCCACAAGGATATGCGGGTGGACATTTTATGTCTTGGGACCCAACGTGCGATAAGCTTACCAACCTGGGAATAGGACTTCAATATGAAAGTTTAAAAGATATTGATGTCGATGCAAAATCGGGTACAATTTATGGGATCACTTACCCGCAAGCCCACTTTTTGGTTTATAAACCAGATGAGAACAAATTGAGAGATTTGGGCAGGCTGGCAAGCACTCATGTACCTCGTGTAATTTTTACGGATCAATGGGGTAACTGCTATTATGTTGATTGGAGGCAACGACTGGTGAAATACGAAATTACCTCTGACAAACTTGTTTTTGCTATGCAAAGTTTGCCGGCATTTGAGGGAACTCCGGGTTCACATATTGTCACCGGTATCACTTCCTATGCAAAGGATCACCAACACGGGATCATATATCTAATCACCTATGGAGCAAAAATAGTGGCTTTTCATCCACAAAAAGACGGGATCGGTAGATATGAGGATCTGGGTGGCGTTTTTAACCTCCCTGAGGGGGAACAGTGGAAGCCCTACGTCCCGAACCTAGGACTTGGCGCTAACGGTAAACTATACTATATCATCGGGGGACACGGGAATTTCGTAAAAAAAGACAAAACCATTATGGTGGAGTTCGATCCTGAATCAGGTGAAAAGAAAATTATCTACGAATTCCCTGTCCATACCATGGTTGAGGCCACCGGATCCGATGTCACTGATAAGGACGGGAATATTTATTTTGCGGGGAGGCGAATGGTAAGTGAAGAAAAAGAGGGCAATGAGGAGGCTGTAAACAGCCGGCCATTTATGATAAAATTTAATCCTGAAAGACCAGTAAAATGATGAATAATATTATTATGAAGATTTTAATGGTATCCTTTTTCATTGGCTTTACAAATCAATTGATGGCACAATATACCTTCTTCAATCCTGAGGGTGCATTTGCCATTGAAGTTTCACTTCCAAATACCTATCTGAAAAGATTGCCCATTTACAGAAATTCAATAGCCTCTCTGGCGATTGTTGGGGATTATATCATTGGTGGCACGGCTGCGATAAAAGGCCTTGCTCCATTTATATTTTCTGCCTCATTATCAAAGCGGGAAGTAACATTTGTATATGATGTTGAAGAAGTAATTTCTGGTCAACAACAGATTCAAACTGGATTTTGTATTGGTAACAATGGCGAATTGTATGCAGGGACCATTGCAAATGAAACTGGTTCGAATAGTAATTTTGGCGGACATCTGTTAGAAATAATTATAGATAATAGTGGAGACATCAATATCAAAGATCTGGAAATACCGGTTCCTGGTGAAGGGATCCTAACGCTGACTACCAATACCAGCAAATCCATGCTCTTTGGAATCACTTATCCTTCAGGATTGTTTTTTACTTTCAATATTAAAACCGGAGAAACAAAACAATACACCAATATTGCCCCTTCGAAATCGGACCTCAAAGTCATGAAAGACTATGCCCTTGCGCCCATGGATTATTTGTGCAGTGCGCTGATTGAAGGTAGCGACGGAATGATATATGGAAGCGCATTAATAAACAGGATCTTTTATTTTAATCCCAGTGATGAGCATTTTTATTATTTGGAAGACAACCTTCCCGAAGTTTGGGGAAGAAATACACTGGGTTCGGTGGAATCATGGACGAAATCCGGGGATGGAATGATCTATGGAGGAAATTCCGGCGATGGTCAGCTTTTTGAACTCAATCCCCAAACTAAAACCGTAAAGAACCTGGGTAAGCCAATAATGATGAACAGGCTCAGGGGATTGGCTACGGCAAGTAATGGTAAGATTTATGGAATTGCAGGGGCTGCACCGGGATATGCACACCTTTTTAGTTATGATGAAAATGTCGGTTTTGTGGATCTGGGAAATCCGGAATTTGAAATGAAAGCTCCGGGAATAGAGCAAGGAATTCTATGGAGAGGTTTCCAGCTGCGAACCATAGCATCCTCAGAAGACGGAACATATATCGTTATGGGTGAAGATGAGTCCTTAAGTCAACTGTTGATTTTTTCGACCGGTAAGCAGTATTAATAGTTACCGGTCGACTCAAATATACAGTATCTAGTTATCCAAATCCTTTTAAAACAAACACCACTATTAGCTACGATCTTCCACATCCAACTAAAGTTACTATAACAATTTATGATAGTCGGGGAAAACAAGTCAGGCAATTGATGGCTGGACCTAAGCTGGCAGGGCATCATACGACTTCATAGGGTACTGGTAATTATACAGATGAATCGATTTCAGCAGGGCTCTATTTTTGCAAAATGCAAGCGGGCGAATTCATCAAAGTGATCAAACTGGTATTGGTAGAATAATTACGATTAAACAAGATCAATACCTGCTGCTAACGGCTACACAAGCTTTAGGGCAATTGAATTATTCTAATGTTTCTGAAATGAATTTCAGCTCCCTCCGATTCAAGACATATAAATCCCTCCTTTTTTGTTGATTTACTTATCCCGTTAACAAATTTACCATTTACCGAAAGCTTGATGGTTCCATCAACACAGACCACTTCGTAGGTGTTCCACTCCCCTCTTCCTTTACACCTGTTTTCAACAGATTTACTACGGCGTCCCCTTGGATTATCAGGCACAGTTTCTACCCCCCCAACACCAAAAATTTCGCCATGTACATAAGCAACCGGAGGTGTTTTACCATCTTTTGTATTCAGGTTTACCCAATCGAGTTCCAGCATTTGTACTTCTACCCCGTTTGGCAAACGGTTGTCGCCTGGCTCAGCATCGCTCCACACAAAAGTCCCTGAATTCCCTCCCGGCTTCCATGTGTTTCCATTCGATGTGCAATAAAAAGTTTTCGTACCTCTTTTCTGAACGGATTACCCCAATCGGATGCCCTGAACAGATCAACTCATTCCCCTTAACTTTCCAGGTTTCAGCTTCGGTATTTACCTGTATCCAGTTAACGGGTACACCTTCCACATTCTCGCCTGGAATAATCTTTTGCAGACCAATCTCTTCACCAAATCTGAAAAGTGATTCCTGCGCTGATATAACTCCGGCCAACAAGCATTAATCCTGTAATAAAATAGCAACTGTTTCATTTCGAATAATCTTAAGTTAGACTTAAGTCAGCTTATTTTCTTCCCCAGCCAGGGGTATTTCTTCAGGAATTCCGGGAACCGGGCCAAAAGCATAAGTTTTTGGTCCCAGATAGAGGTCTGAATTCATCATTTCTTCCCATGTAACATCTTTTCCGGTATAAGCCGAAATTCTGCCCATGATGGTCATCAGGGTCGAATTCACCTGTGCTTCAGCATCGTTAACGGTGTTTCCGGTTCTGATACCGGTTACAAGATTGATGTGTTCCTGTACAAACGGATTGGTAACTTTCCATTTCGATTCGGTATCTTCTTCTTCCGGTTTCGGATATTTCCATACTTCATTCCCATCAAGATCAAGAATCTGACCAGAAGCAATAGCAACTCCCTTAGTACCTACAATACGTTCCACCTTGCCGTTGGTACAGCCATTTATCTGACGAGCTGCACAGTGTGTTCTTACACCATTTTCGTAGACGTACTCCACACTAAAAAAGTCATACTGATCGCCTGTAATCCTCCTTTGGCGGCCACCCCAGCCTACTGCTTTAACCGGTGTCCTGCCCATGTGCCAGCTCATTACATCAATTTCGTGGATAAATTGTTCCGTGATGTGATCGCCCGAAAGCCAGCAAAAGTTTCCCCAGTTTCGCAGCATGTATTCCATGTCGGTCCATTCGGGTTTTCTTTCTCTATACCATAGAGCGCCTCCGTTTCTGATAATATTAGCGCCAACAATTTCGCCTATTTCACCGTTAGCTACTTTCATCTGGGTGGTCATATAATCCTTCTGTACTCTTCGTATCGTACCACTAACCATACACAGTCCCATCGATTCAGCCATTTTTGAAGAAACCAAAACAGACCGTGCACCCACCGGATCGACAGCAACTGGTTTTTCCATAAAAACATGCTTGCGGGCATTTATCGCCGCCTCAACATGTTTTGGACGGAAATGAGGCGGTGTGCAAAGTAATACCACATCCACACCCGAATCAATTACTTTTTGATAGCTGTCAAATCCCAGAAAACATTTTTCATCGGCAATCTCCACACCTTTCTCTTCTTTTAAATTTGCCCTGCAACTATCAATCCTATCCTGAAAAACATCGCCTAAAGCCACAATCTCCAGGTTTGGCCCAGCATCTAAAAAATTAATGGCAGCTCCGGTTCCGCGTCCGCCGCAGCCAATTAACCCTGCTTTTATAACGTTGCCGTCAGGGGCCTGGTCAAGCAATTCAGGTGGTTCATTGATTGTTTTTGTTTTTTTCTCTGTTGAACAGGCCGATATGAAAGCTGCAGCTCCGACTGTACCGATAGTAGCTTTTGTTATAAAATCTCTTCGTTTTAAATCTTTCTGGTTCATCGTTAATTAAAGTTTTCTAGATGATTAATTGTTAATAATGTGACGAGCAGATTAAAAAAAGTGTTGCACTTCCTCATATAATTGACTGTATTCTAGCTAGTTATGCAGCAAATGAGACATACAGCCCAAGGAAATTACAGAAAATTTAGGTGAATTTCAAGAATTACTGGAAGACGTTAACAAAATAGGTGAAATAAGGTTGATCCTGATGCGCCAAGGCAGTTTCGGCCCGAACCTGTTTTTATTCCAGTTGAGGTATTTAAACAAACCTTAAAACCTGAACGGTATGTTCAAAACCAATTCATTCAAAACCTATTGTCCAGCATTGAATTTCCATTTGAAGCCAAAGACATTGAAAAGGTTTTTTCTTTGTATTATTTGGGTACGGTATGCAATGGATACAGAGCAGGGTCAAATACCTTTCCATTTATTGATTTCAGCGACAATGTACGGGCAATTCAGGTAAAACAATTTGACGAAAACAACCATACCACAGCCACGGATTTTTTAAACTCAATAATTGCGAAACACCACACCAGGACAAGCAAGCCATTGCCTGAATGGTTGGAAGCATACCTTAAGAACGAAATAAAGGTTTCCTGTTTGTTTGGCGAATATCTTTTAATCAAATATCCACTTAACCCCGTTGCCTTGGTTGAAGCCCCTAAAACAGCCGTTTACAGCACCCTGTATTTTGGCTTTCCTGACAAACCCGAGACCCTTATTTGGTTAGCAGTTTACAATAAAAGCAGTTTTTCACTTGATATGCTGAAAGCATTACAAGGCAGGGACGTTTATACCTTTCCTGACCTTTCCAGAGGCAGCACTACATTTAACGAATGGCAGGGAAAAGCTAAAATTATTGAGAGCTTATTACCTGGTACTCGCTTTATTTTTTCTGACTTGTTAGAAAAATTATCACTTGAAGCTGACAGGCACGAAGGGAAAGATTTGGCAGACTAATTAATAACTCAGGATTGGAGGTTATTCAGAAAGGAACAGCCCACACTTCAAACACAGCCAGCTGAAACCTTAAACCGTGAAAAGTGTGAAAAGTGTGAACCCCTGAAAAAACCTTTTTTTTCGCACACTGATGTATTACTAAAAGTTGAGGTAATCAAAACTGAACGAATTGAACTATCTAATAAAGAACAGCCCGAAAGTTGGGAGGAGGATATTACCGACCTGGAAAAATACTTTACAGAAACAATGTTACCAGCCTTCCCCTTTAAATTGAACCCTTACAGTACGATAACAGATATTTCCCGATTTATTGAAAGCCACTTAGCCACCGTGAAAGCGAACAGCGGCAAAAGTACCTACCTGCCATACCTGAACCGATTACTGGAATTAAAACAAGTATTAACAACTAATTTGAATTGATATGAAAGCAATAAACAAAAATCAACAGAAATCGACATTTTCAAAGGTTGAACAAATTAGTCCACAAACTGGATTGACACCAATTCAAGAAAAGGCGGCTATTTTGTTAGTTAGTGGTAAAAATGTATCAGATGTATCTAATGAACTGAATATTGACAGAGGCACAATGTATAATTGGTTTGAAAAAATAAATTTCCAGGCTTATTGTTACAATAGAATTTGTGCAGAAGTAAAAGAAACCATTAAGAATGGACTTTTTGGGCTTTATGACGAAGCATTAAATGCCATAAAGGATAGTTTGAAAAGCGAAAATGCTTCAATTAAGTTAAAAACAGCTTTCTGGCTTATTAAAAGAATTGATTTACAAGATATAGGACAGACAGACCCAAGAAAATCAATTAGGGCTGAATGTATGGAGGAGTTAATAAATGTGAGTGACTGGGGTATGCGTTTCAATAATGAGAAATACAAAGATTTATGTAAAGAAAATGGTTTGAACCCTTAGCGATTCAACATCCAGTTTCTTGGATTTTCAGTATTCATTGTCCCCTATTTATACCTTTTTTCATATTTGATTGATTATCAATATTTATTACTTTCTGTATGGTAAATAGTTGATATTCTGAATCTCTTGACATATTTTTATCTAAGATTTGCCACTTCTCGCAGAATTAGACCGCATAGCACTTAGATGTTCCAATCACAGATTGAAACTTTAAGGTCATGAAAAAAATCTACATATTATTACTTATTGCCACCTTCTCATTAAACCTATTCTGCCAGCAGGATAATGTTATTGTGCTCGATTCAACCTATATGTATCTTTGGGATTCAAATACCAATGACTGGGTATGGGATGGTTGTCGATTTTACACATATGATGCAAATAGGAATAACACTGTAACTAGCAGTTTCTGGGGGGGGGGTATGGAGAAATCGTTATGTTTATGCATATGATGACTATGGGAATCAAACAGAAAAAGCATATTATGTTTGGGATTCTAAAACCAATGACTGGGTAGGTAGTTATCGTTCTGTTTATACATATGATGCAAACGGGAATGAAACTGAGTTTATTAGTTATGAATGGGATACAATTGCCTATGATTGGATAAATATTAGGCATTCTGTTTATACATATGATGCTAATGGGAATCAAACGGAACGGAGCAGCTATTCTTGGGATTCATTAACCAATGAATGGGTAGGGGATTCTCGGACGACTTATGCCTTTAATGCCGATGGAAATCAAACTAAACGGAAACTTTATTCTTGGGATTTAACAACCAATGACTGGAAAGTGTGGGAACGAGATGTTTATGAATATGATGCCAATGGAAATCAAACTGAGTATATTGTATATTGTTGTAATTGTTCACTTCTCGATGGCGAGATTCCTAACTATAAAGAAGTATCATATTGGTCAGAATTAACAACCTCTATCTCCCAAAATATCATTGACCTCAATTACAGTGTCTATCCCAATCCCTTTACAGATTACGCCACAATCAAACTTTCTGATGCTGTCCAAACTCAGAAAATTGAATTGATTGACATTCATGGCAGGACTGTAAGAACCATTAATAATGTCAATGGCAATTCTGCAACAATTCACAGAGAATAATCTACCCAGTGGTATCTACTTTATCAGAATCCATTCTGATGATACCTATGTTAAGAAGGTAATTGATAAATATCATAACATCGTTTACATAAAATATCAGCACATCGTTTACATCTAAGGAAGATCAAAATATCATAACATCGTTTACATAACGATCGTTTACGTTCTTTGAAATATTGTTTTTTCGTCTCCATAACACTTTAAATTATGGAAGACGATCTCATTCTCAGGCAACAAGCAGTGGAACTGCATCTGAAAAGGAGGTTCCATATCTGATATTGTTCATAAGCTTGGTCGTTCACGACAGTGGGTGCATAAATGGATCACCCGTTATCGTAGCGAGGGTGGAGATGACTGGTATCGCTCCAAGTCAACTTCACCAAAGCGAGCACGCAACCGAACTCCACCAAAAGAAGAAGAGTTGGTTATCAATGTCAGAAAGGCTCTGGCAGGCCGTCGTTACTCTCAAACAGGAGCGTTAAGCATCATGTATGAGATAGAAGGTATGGGGCTAAAGTCACCTTCAATACCGACTATTAACCGGATATTGAAACGGAACAATCTGATCAACACCAGCATTGTAAAACAGAGAAAGGGCATTGAGTACCCGAACTATTTTACGCTTGTTCAACAGATGGATCTGGTAGGTCCCAGGTATCTTGCCGAAGGTTCCCGATTCTATTTTCAGAACATTATTGATACTGAAAATCATCATGTTGGTGTTTATCCGATCAGAGACAAGAGCTCCACTACGGTAGCTAGAAGCATTGCACACTTTTGGACTGTCTATGGGATGCCAGACTATCTCCAAATGGATAATGAACTTTCATTTAGAGGAAGTAATCGTTATCCCAGGAGTTTTGGTATTGTAGTACGTCTGGCTCTATCACAAGGTGTGACGCCCATCTTTATACCCCCTTCTGAACCCGGAGAAACGGAGTAATTTGAAAAGTTCAACTCGAACCTTTACAAATACTTCTTCTCGGCTCCGAAGTTCACTTCGTATGAAGACCTGGAAGAAAAACGCCCGTGTTCTCTGATTTTCATAATCAGAACCACAGGTACTCGACCCAAGGAGGCAAAACTCCCAACCAGATAAATTCCATCTCTCAAGAGAATAGACTTGGGCCAATCAATCTGGAGGGAACCGATCCCCCTTATTGATGGATCTGTGATCTTCATACGCTTTATAAGAAGCGATAGAAAACTGACAATACTAAGAACCTGCTTTACTCTGAAGAAAGAGTTCAGTTTACACCTACATCATCGCTGAAATAGTGGTAGACCAACATGTTCTTTTAATAAAGCAGGATGGGATAATCCATCATGTGTTCCCCTTTGCTATGCCTGTTGATTGAAAAACAATATGTCAATGAACTACTGATATTTTGCCTTCCTTAGAAGGCGCGCCCCCCTAGGGGGGTCGAAACATTAAATTAATGAACTGATATTATTTAAAGTTTTAATCATATGTAAACGAGGCGCTGATATTTTACTCCATTAATCATATGTAAACGAGGTGCTGATATATTACAGGTAATAATTAGGTAACTGTAATAATCAATAAAAAAATCCCAGCGTAAACGGGGCTTACACTCAATGATATTTTTAATATATTGTCATATCTTTAATCTAGAGTTCCCACATCTCGCAAAGTTCGACTGCATAGCACATGGTAATTTTTCACTTTCAGTTTTCAATCTCAGGATTGATATTATTATGAAAATTTCATCTGCATTTAGATAATAAACATATCCGTATATGCCTGACAAAGCCAGCAATCTTGGACAATTCTGGCAGGAATTAAAACGCAGAAAGGTCGTACGCGTTATTATTGTGTATGCTGCTGCTGCTTATGCTATACTTGAGCTAACTGACATGGTTGCTCCATCATTAGGATTACCGGATTGGACTTTAAATTTTATCATCGTTTTGTTATGTGTAGGTTTTATAATTACCGTGATTGTATCCTGGGTCTACGACATCACGCCTGAAGGAATTGAAAAGACCAAACCTGCTATAGAGGCTACCGAAAAAGCACCAGAAAAACCATCAGTAGTAAATGCCTGGAAGATTGGAACCTACATAAGTGTTGTCATTATTATTGGTTTGATAATATTTCATACAACTGGCGAAAGGAAACAATCTTCAGATATATCAAAGTTGGAGAAATCCATTGCTGTGCTTCCTTTTGATAATATGAGTACAGATGAGGAATATTCACACCTTGGTGATGCTATTACTGATGAGATTATTCTGGAATTGCAGAAGATTAAGGAGTTTGATCGCGTTCTCTCCCGAAGCTCAACAATGCAGTTTCGGGATAGCAGACCAACCGTTCCGGAAATTGCAAAAAAACTTGGTGTAAACTACATTATTGAGGGTAGTATACAAAGACATGAAGAAGATGTAAGTATTCGCATACAGGTGCTTCGGTCTAATCCAGAAGACCATGTTTGGGGGGATGAATATAATGGAAGATGGGAAGATATATTCTCCATCCAGGACGAGATTGCATTCAAAGTGGCAAAAGAATTAAAAATAGTCCTATCTCCATTGGAAATGGGACAGATTGAAAAGAAGCCAACCTACAATCTTGAGGCTTATAATCTTTACCTGAAAGGCAATTACCATTGGCAGATGCAGACAAATGAAGGATATAATCATGCAATGGAGTATTTTGAGCAAGCAATCCAAAAGGATCCGGACTTTGCTTTGGCTTTTATCGGAATTGCCATAGTCCACCTCCAATACGCATTTTATGGAAATGTTTCACCAAATGTTGCCTACCCCAAAATAAAGAAATACGTTCAGAAGGCTATGGAATTGGACAATACCCTGGCAGAAGCCTATACCATGTTAGGTAACATAAACCGGCTTTATGACTGGAACTGGAAAGAGGCAGAAAAAAATTATAAGAAAGCCCTTCAATTAAATCCGAATTCAGCCAATACACATTTATCGTATGCCTTTATACTGGCAATCACCGAGCGTTATGATGAAAGCCTTACGGAAGCAAAAAAAGCACAAGTGCTTGATCCTCTTTCAAGTTGGCTTAATGTTAATGTAGGATGGTTATATATCATGGATAAACAGTTTGACAAAGCGATTGAAGAATTGACAATGACAAATGTGATGGATCCTAACTATTGGGCAGTGCATAATAATCTTGGATTAGCTTATGTTGGAAAGTGTATGATCGAGGAGGCTATTGTCGAATTTGAGCGAGCATTTGCCTTGTCAGATGATAATACATTTATCATGGCTCTTTTAGCAAATGCATACTATCACATTGATCAAAAAAAGGAAGGAGATGAGTTATATCATAATTTGCAACAGAGGTCGAAACATGAATATATACCTCCAATGTGTTTTTGCTGGATTCATAAAGCAAGGGGCGAAATGGATCTTTTTTATGAGTGTTTAGAGCAGGCCTGTAATGAACATGACTCATGGCTACCATGGTTTAGATTTTATTCAGTTGATAGATATCGCATCCCAGATGAGCCCATGTATAATGAGTTGCTGAAAAAAGCAGGATTGGTTTGATATCAGGTGAAAGGCGCAAAATTATAAAATCCCTATGCCACAATCCACAAATAAAATAACCCAATTCTGGCAGGATAAGGCATTCGTACTGCTCCCTTTAATTTGCATGTGACTTCATTGCAATCCATATTATGACATCCACTTCTAATAATTGACACTCTGAGAATATTGATGTAATTTTATTTAATATTTCCTATATCTCGCAAAGTTCGACTGAATAACACCTGGCGTTTCCATTCACAGTAAGTTACGATAAGGTCATGAAAAAAATCTTCTTTCTATTACTCTTTACCACCTTCTCATTAAACCTGTTCTGCCAGCAGGATAGTTTAATTGTACTCGATTCAACATATCGCTATTATTGGGATTCAGATAGAACTGATTGGGTGAATCATTCTCGTGGTTTTTATGCATATGATATCAATGGGAACAGAACTGAGTTTTTAGCTTATAATACAGATACCAATGATTGGGTTTGGAATTATCGTGAAGTTTGGGCATATGATGTCGATGGCAATATAACTGAGTATATTCGGTATGGATGGGATTTAGAAATAAAGAACTTGGTAGGTGTTTGGCGTGATGTTTATGCATATGATGCAAGAGGAAATAAAACTGAGTACACTTGGTATAATTGGGATTCAGAGAGAAATGACTGGGTAGAGGATTCGAAATCTCGTTGGGTTTATACATATGATGCCAATGGGAAAATAGGTGAGAAGATTGATTATTCTTGGGATTCAGAAAACAATGACTGGGGAGATGGCTATCGTAGCGTTTATACATATGATGCTAATGAGAATTTGACTGAGTTTATATGGTATAGGTGGAATTCAGAAACCAATGATTGGGTAGGGTCTCAGCATATTGTACATGTATATGATGCCAAGGGGAATGAAACTGAAGAAAAATATTATAATTGGGATTCAGAAACCAATGACTGGGTGGGGGAAAGGCGTTCTGTTAGGTCATTTGATGCCAATGGGAATATTACTGAAAGTGCTTCTTATTATTGGGACACAATTACCAATGACTGGTTTGTGAGTTCTCGTTTTGTTTTAGCATATGATGTCAATGGGTATAACACTGAGGAAATATGGTATGATTGGGATTCAGAAAGTAATAACTGGGTAAAGGGTTCGCGTGTTGTTAGTTCATTTGATGTCAATGGGAATAGAACTGAATACACTGGTTATAATTGGGATTCAGTAACCAATGAATGGGTGGGGGATTATCGTTCTGTTTATACTTATGATGCTAATGGGAATCAAACCGATGAAATAGTTTATAAATGGGATACAATAACCAATGACTGGGTTTATGAATCGAAAGCGATTTCATATTGGTCTGAATTAACAACCTCTACCTCCAAAAATAATATTGACCTGAATTACATTGTCTATCCAAATCCCTTCACGGATTACACTACAATCAAACTTTCTGATGACCTCCAAACCGAAAGAATTGAATTAATTGACATTCATGGCAGGATAGTAAGAACCATTGATAATGTCAATAGTAATTCTATAACGATTCACAGAGAGGATTTACCAAGTGGCATTTACTTTATCAGAATATATTCTGATGATACCTATGTTAAGAAGGTAATAATTAGGTAATTGGAAATCAGCTATACCTGTATATAATTGTTATGAAAAATATCTACATAATATTACTCCTAACCACCTTCTCATTAAACCTATTCTGTCAGCAGGATAGTTTAATTGTACTCGATTCAATGATTATCTATAATTGGGATACTATAGCCAATGACTGGGTAAATTATTCACGTTCCGTTTATGCATATGATGCCAATGGGAATGAGACAGAAGAAATTAGTTATAATTGGGATTTAAAAACCAAGGACTGGATAAATTCTTGGCGTGAAGTAATTACTTATGATGTTTATAGGAATCAAACTGAAATAATTTGGTATAATTGGGATTCAGAAACCAATGAATGGGTAGGATTTCATCGCTATTTTTTGACTTATGATACCAATGGGAATTGTATTGAGAGCAAAAGTTATGATTGGGATCCAGAAACCAATGACTTGATGGGGCAGGAACGCTGGGTATTAGCATATGATGCCATTGGGAATCAAACGTTGTACAGTTTTTATTTGTGGAATCGGGTAACCAATGTTTGGGTAGGGATATTTCGATATAATATGACTTATGATACCAATGGGAATAGAACTGAGACAATTAGTTATGATTGGAATTTAGAAACCAATGAATGGGAATGGGAATTTCGCAGTGTATATGTGATTGATGTCAATCAGAATGAGACAGAAGGAATTAGTTATCATTGGGATACAGAAACCAATGCCTGGATTTATTACTCGAAAAAAGTGTCATATTGGTCAGAATTAACAACCTCTATCTCCAACAATATTATTGACCTTAACTACATAGTCTATCCCAATCCCTTTACAGATTTCACCACAATCAAACTATCAGATGCTAACCAAGTTCAGAGAATCGATTTGATTGACATTCATGGCAGGATTGTAAAAAGTATTGATAATGTCAATACAAATTCTGTATCGATTCACAGAGAGAATTTACCAAGCGGCATTTACTTTATCAGAATCCAATCTGATGGTACCTATGTTGAGAAGGTAATAATTAGGTAAATTTTTGTTACTTAATATACACGAAACTCCCCTATCCTGCTGACGAATAGCCGATACAGGATTTCCTCACTTTTTGTATCAGAAAGTAATCACCTGATTTCTATAACTTCAAATTTAGCTAAAGGGCAAAATATGGTATTTCTTTGTCGTCATAACCGGAAGCATTACCCATTTAATAGTTTTAATGACAATTTGTATGCAAATTGAATGCAAATAAAAAAGAGTTATAAACTTAATGGTCTATAACTCTTTGATTATCAGGTCGGGGTGGCAGGATTCGAACCTGCGACCCCCTGCTCCCAAAGCAGGTGCGCTAACCGGACTGCGCTACACCCCGAGGACGGCATGGGTGTGGGTGTGAATGTGTGGGTGTGGAAGGGTGGGGGCAAAGAGCCACCTTCCCTTACTTATCATAGCTTCTAAACATACCCAGTAGCATTTTCGAAGCCTGTTCATATTTTTCATAAAGCTCTTCGTAGAGCTTTGTTTCAATGTGGCCCTGGTCGAAAACCTGTTGCATGAGTGCAACGCTTTCAAAAATACTGCCACGGCTGATCGTGAGAAAATGTTTTTTGTCGGGGATGGTCATTCTTCCGGTCCCTTCAGCCAGGTTCAAAACAGCGCTCTGAGAAGCTCTTTTCCATTGATCCTTTACGAGCTGATCAACTTTCTTGTCCTCATTCAAATACGAAAAGACCTTGTAATTAAGATCCCTCAGGACCTGGTAAATATCTAACTTCTCAAAATCAAACATTCTCTTCTAACTTCTATTTGACATCATTTGGCCTCATCCACACCCACACTCACACCCACACCTTCACACCCAGGCCCTCATGCGGAGAGAGGGGGATTCGAACCCCCGGTACCGGTTTCCCAGTACGCCGGTTTAGCAAACCGGTGGATTAAGCCACTCTCCCACCTCTCCAAGAGCTTTGGCTCATTTGCTTTCCGAAAAAGCTTGACAAAAGTATAAAAATAGCCCGGAAGAACAAAAATTATTTCATCAATATATAACTGCAGGAAAAGAGTTTAATTTCTGGCTGCTTTTGCTTATTTTGAGCGACTATTCAAGCCAGATGCAGAAAATCAGAAAAGCCCTGAATGAATCCCCTTTTGCGCGATGGGGTATCCTGATCCTGGTCGGATCCATCCTCTCGGTCAACTACTATTTCTATGATGCCTTTTCAACCTTGAAGGATCTGCTGATGCGGGAGTTCAATTTCACGAACACACATTACGGCTTGTTTGTTTCCTTTTATTCCGTCCCGAATACCTTCCTGCTGATGGCAGTCATCGGTGGAATGATCCTGGATAAGCTTGGGATACGCCGGACCGGCTTCATGTTTATTTTCTTCATGGCCTTTGGTGCCATGCTGACAGCATACGGAGCATCCTCTGCCTATGGCAATGACGGACCCGGATATTCCTTCATGTCTTCATTCTGGCCCGCCTATTCCCCGGAGTTGAAAATGATGCTGACGGGAAGATTTTTCTATGGATTGGGAGCTGAAACCAGCATCGTTGTGGTAAGCAAGATCCTGGTGAAATGGTTCAAGGGGAAAGACCTTGCCCTGGCCTTTGGCTTAAAAATTGCTTTTGGCCGCCTGGGTACATTTGCAGCACTCCAGATATCTCCTGTACTTGCCAAGGATGGAGCAGGGCTCAATACTGCGGTATGGTTTGCCGGGGTACTGGTCTGTATGGGATTACTGGCTTTTATCGTCTACATGCTTTTTGATATAAAAATTGATAGGGAGACCAAACAGGATAAGAAACTGTTATCTGATGATGAGAAATTTTCCATAAGAGATATTTTCGGGATCATATCCAACAGGGCCTATATCTGGATATTGCTGCTTTGTGTGACTTTTTACTCTGCCGTTTTTCCCTTCGTCGCCTTTGCACCGGATTTCTTCCTGAATAAATTCAGCCTTACAGCTGTCCAGAGCGGAAGGATAACCTCTTTACTGCCTCTGGGGACCATGTTTTTTACACCGCTTTTTGGCTTATTGGTAGACCGGAAGGGACGAAGTGCGTCAGCCATGATCTTTGGAGCTCTCACGCTTTTAATTGTCCATCTGGTTTTTGCCCTTACGCCTCTGAAACCCTACGTATTTATGGTATTGCTGGGCATAGCCTTTTCTCTGGTCCCGGCTGCCATGTGGCCGTCTATGGTCAAGCTAGTGAGGGACAAGGAGATCGGGACAGCCTACGGATTGATGTACTCGGTCCAGAACCTCGGCCTCTGGGGATTTCCCATCCTGGCCGGGATGATTCTGGATCGTACCAATCCCGGCAATCCAGAAGTCTTAAACTATACACCTACCATTTTGATGTTTGCGGGATTGGGACTGCTGGGAATGTTTTTCGGTGTGATGTTGAAGTGGGAGGATAAGAAACGTAATTTTGGAATTGATTTACCATTGAATAAGAAATGAAAAAAATGATGAGTTCACAGATTTTCTGGCCGACGGTGGTGATGTTTGTCATCGCCGTTGTACTTTTTATCATTGCGTCCCTTCAGGGGGAAGGTAAGAATGTAGCAGGATTGAAATCTGCCTGGAACATGACCCTGCAAATCATCCCCTTGCTGATATTTGCATTTATTATTGCCGGACTTGTACAAACGCTTATTCCTCGGGATCTGATCAGTTCGTGGGTGGGAGATGAGTCGGGATTCCGCGGGATACTCATTGGAACTGTTGCAGGTGCTCTGACGCCAGGCGGACCCTATGTCAGTTTGCCCATCGCGGCAGGTTTGCTGAAAACAGGGGCAAGTATACCCACCATGGTGGCGTTTGTGACCGGATGGGCCCTGATGTCGGTGGCAAGGATCCCTCTTGAGGTGGGTATTATGGGTTGGAGGTTTACATTGATACATATGTTGAGTGTGATCATATTTGCACCCCTGGCCGGGCTCCTGGCCAGTTTAATTATGAAGCTGATAAAATAGGTATATGAGATGAAGTCCATTAAAACAGACAAAGCGCCCCTTCCGGGAGGTCATTATTCCCAGTCCATTGTTCACAATGGGCTGGTATATGTATCCGGACAACTACCTGTAGATCCGAAGACAGGAGAAAAACAAACCGGCTCAATCGAGGAACAGACCAGGCTGGTCCTGAAAAACCTGTCTGCCATACTGGATGCCTCAGGCAGCAGTCTGAACCATGTGCTAAAGGTTACGGTCTACATTTCTGATATTTCCCTCTGGGGAAAGGTAAACGAGGTATATGCAGAAATATTCGGTGATCACCGTCCCGCGCGGGCAATGGTACCTACACGAGACCTTCACTTCGGTTTTAAAATTGAAGTGGATGCTGTTGCCGCCCTGAATTAGGATTCCTCTTTACCTAATTCACTGTCGATCCCTTTTTTGTCGTTGGAGACCCTGTTCAGCGCATAGGTCACGTTAAACTCGAAATTAGGACCAAAGCGATGTTAAGATGTGGTCTGGGAGGATACTTCCTTCCCGCTGAGATGGTTCTTCTCTGAAGCTGGCTATAACCATAGGGATTATCGGGTCAGTTTCTGGATCTTCACCACATTCCCTTCTGGATCAAAAAACAACCGTTCCTTCTGCTCGGCTTTTTTGACTTTTACAATGAAACCAATCGGTTCATTTGTAATATTATCCAGTGTCTCATATACATCTCCGACAACTTCCCATTCCTTATATTCACCTTTTTGAAGCAAATCCAATGCCTGATGCGGGAGGACAGAAAGATTTACCAGATGGTTCATATCTATAATCTCCCCATCCTTGGAGTATTTGTCCCTATATTCCTGAGCATCGTTGCCGTAAGCTACTATATAGACTTCAGGAAGTTCAATATCGATTTCCTCTCCGGGTGTTTCTTTATAAACCAGCCATTGCCTTACAATCGTATCTGATTGGTTTTTATTGAATTCTCTCACAACTACTGCCGGTACATTCAACTCCTCAATATATACTTCTGCTTTTTCTTTTATTATTTCCTTTTCCATCGCAGCTCTGACAGCATCGCCGGGAGTACCCGTTTTGCAGCTGAAAGCCAGGAGTGCAATGAAAACCATAATTGAAATACCCAAATAATAATTTATTGTTTTCATTTTTTTTAGATTTTTACGATTATTTTATATTGTGATTGAGCTTTGAATAAATAATTTGCATTTGATTAAATCACCATTAACAATGCAAAGTTATATTCACATTTCCCCGTCTGTTTAATTTTCTTCTTAAAATCAGAAAGTTGTCATGTTTGCTCTCTTGAAATCAAGAAATTACATTATGCAGATTATATGGGTGATATAGATCTTAATAAACACTCCATCTTTTATGACAATTATTTGAAATGTTCGCCATCCTCACAGTATATTTACAGTTCGATTGATAGTGATACAAAATCATTAAAATTTAACATATGAAAATCATAGCATTGAACGAAGTCGAGAAGAAGGAAGTCCACATGGACGGCGCTGTCGGAGCCTGGAAACAACTTCCGCTGGGAAACGGAGACGGGATTCCTGTCTATTCCTACAGGGTATTTACTGTAGAAGCCGGAGGACATACACCCTACCACCAGCATCCATATGAGCATATGAATTACATCATCGAGGGTGAGGGAGCACTGGTCAATGAGGCAGGAGAGGAGACGCCCCTTAAGGCTGGTGATTTTGCCCTGGTCAATCCTGATGAAAAACACCAGTACCGCAACAAGGGTGATAAGCCCTTTAAAATGATCTGCGGGGTGCCGAAGGAGTTTGAATAAGAGGAGCTTTTATTTGTCTCCATAGTGGCAGATAGCTGATACTACCAGTACAATCACTTTGTCTTCATATACTTTGTAAATGATCCGGTCATTCCTGTTTATTCGTCTTGACCAATATCCGGACATTTGATATTTAAGCGGTTCAGGATTTCCTATTCCTTCATAGGGAGTATTTGACAATTCCAAGAAAATCTGCTCGATTTTCCTGATGTCAGATTTATTACCTGATTTATAGTGCAACTGTAATTCTTTTCTGGCTTTCGAAGAGACCTCTAAAGTATACTTTCCCATATATTGTCGGGATCTTTGATGCTGGTAGACTTGCGCTTAGAGTATTCTGCTTCAGCTTCCTGAACCGTCTGGATTAATTGATCATTGACAGATAAGCGGTCAGCATCGTTTAGAGGAACAATAACATAGGCCTTATCCTTTCCTCGCTGAACAATTATCTGCTCATTCTGGTCCGCCAGGTCAAAATACTTCTTTTGATGGTCTCTGAATTCTCTACTACTAACTATCACCATAATTAATTTATATGTACCAATATGGTACAAATATAGTGAACTGCAAAATATATATCAACATGTCGATTTATGTTTCACAAGATATACGTAATAGAAGGCAGCGGTGCACTGGTCAACGTAAAAGGGGAGGAGCAGCCCCTGAAAGCAGGTGATTTTGCCCTGGTCAATCCCGATGAAAAACACCAGTACCGCAACAAGGGCGATGAACCCTTCAAGATGATCTGCGGGGTGCCGAAAGAGTTTGAGTGAACAGGGAAGGATCAAATAGACTTAATAAGAAATGTCTTAAAAGAAGGAGCCGAAGAGAGGATTAAAAATGGAGAATTCCTTTAATGCAATGTGCCCTTTATCTTCTACATTGCAGGCAACCATTGAGCTGACTTTCTCTTTAAATAATGGGGCAATCTTTTTGAAGTTCAGTTTTGATGGATTAGGACGTTCGCTTTGTTTGGCTTCGACCAGGAAGACTTCACCCTTCTTCTCAATAATGAAGTCAATTTCGACTCCGTTTGTATCCCTGAAGTAGAAAATATCTTTTCCTGCAGCGAATCCTTCTTTCACGTATTCTGACAGAACGAAATTTTCCCAGATGTTGCCTAGGTGAAGGGATTTCTCAAGGGTATCCAGTGAATCAATATTCAGCAGTGCGCTTACCAATCCATTGTCACAGAAGTAGAGTTTGGGAGCTTTAATTAATCGTTTACCGAGATTATTGTAATAAGGAGGTAACAAAATAATCAATCCTGAAATCTCCAGTGCATTTACCCATGCCCGTATGGTATTTACGGCTACACCAACCTCCCTTGATATCTCAGAATAATTCAGCAATTGTCCGACTCTTATTGCCAGCATGGATAGAAAACGCCTAAAATCCCTCAGGTTTGTAACATTGAGAATCTGTTTCAGGTCTCTTTCAAGGTATGTCTGTATATAATCCTCAAAGAATTCCTTCGCATCCAATCCCTCGGCCCATAGTTCCGGGAATCCTCCTTTCCATAATAAGTCCCTCTTGTTCTTTAATAAGTCTGTTCTGTGTAATTCTCCTGCGCTCAGAGTGCCAAGATTTAAAATTCTGACTCTTCCGGCAAGGGATTCACTTACATGTCGCATGAGTAGGAACTGCTGACTTCCTGTTAAAATCCATTTCCCATTGATATTCCTGTGTTGATCGACTATAATTTTCAAATCACGAAAAAGCGAGGGTGCATATTGTATCTCGTCGATAATTACCTGGTTTTTAAAACGATCGAGAAACACAGTTGGATTCTCTTCAGCTTCCTCAGCAAAGATAATCCTATCCAGGGTAATATATTCGGCTTCTGAAAAGAGCCGTTGCAACAACGAACTTTTCCCTGCCTGTCTTATTCCGGTTAATAGAATTACAGGTCTCGTTTTAACTGCTCTCTTAATCTTTTCAGAATAGTCACGGTCTATCCACATCTGAGTTCAGCAAATCATTAAACATGGATAAATATAAGATATATGCAATCAAATTGCAAAATATCATAAATACAATTGCAAAATATCATAAATTTCCGTAAAACTTATAGTGCACATGATTTACATCATCGAGGGTGAGGGAGCACTGGTCAATGAGGCAGGAGAGGAGACGCCCCTTAAGGCTGGTGATTTTGCCCTGGTCAATCCTGATGAGAAACACCAGTACCGCAACAAGGGTGATGTTTCTTTTAAGATGATATGCGGGGTGCCGAAAGAGTTTGAGTGAGAATAATTCACTAATCCGAATCGGCAGATGTCACTTTTTCTTTAATGGCATCATTGATAAATTGATTCAGAGAGACACCTCGCAGGGCAGCATTTTGTGCAGCTTTCTTGTGCAGATCAGGTGATAACCGGATGTTGAGATTTCCTTTGTATGATTTCTCTAGTGGAATATTCCTCACGCTGCAATCCAATATATGCTCATCAACCATGTACTTAAAACCCTCTTCAAGTTCATCCACCGTAGATCCCTCAAAGCTGATCAAATCATTGATCCCTTCTATCTTTCCATAGAATACCCTGTCTTCACTTGCGTAATGTACAGAACCGATAAAACCTTTATACTTCATTACATCTTTCATAACAATCCGTTTGATATTAACTCCTTAATTATCAAATCAATCTGATACATTTTAAGAATATTACCTGGATGAGGCTTATGCAATTTAATATTATGCTTTATTCTTTCATTGCTGAAAACAACCCTTGATCCAGATCCCTGTTGTTCTTTGTAACCAAAGCTACTCAATAGCCTGCGCAACTCATTATAGGTGAAATCATTTGGCCGGGACAAGAATCGGTTAATTAGCTTTTCAGCTTTAGTCATAAGACTATGATTATTTTAACAAAGGTACAAAATGCCAATTAAATTTGCAACTAAATTATAGTGGCATTTACGTGCCAGACAAACTGAATAAATGGCAAATCATCTCAAGTTCTCCGTAATACTTAAAGTGCAAATGAACTACACTATTGAGGGTGAAGTGGCATTGGTGAATGAGGCAGGGGAGGAGCAGCCACTGCAGGCCGGTGACTTTGCACTGGTCAATCCCGAAGAAAAGCTAGCCGTATTTTTTTGATATTAGTACTGTTCTTTACTACATTTGGGTATAATCCATAAACACCTTACAATTCGGATCATCGAATAAGCCAACGCTTTTTATTTGCAGTATACCATGTATTTATTACCCAACATGAGAGTTATTATTATCAGCTCAATCGCCTGTCTGCTGCTGTGCCATCCCATCCAGGCCCAGGAGAATAAAGACACGGTTTCCAGGACCGGGATCAGGCTTTACAAAAAGCCCTACCCACCCCGTAAAGGAGATCTTTTCATTATCGCCATGCCAATCGTGGGATACAATCCGTCAAACGGATTCATGTTCGGGGCGGGTGCCTCATCCAGTGCATTCTTTGGGAATCCCGCCTCTACCAGCATCTCTTCGACCCTGGCATCCTGCATGTACACTACAAAGAAACAGTTACTGGTATATTTCAAGAGCAGCCTTTTTACAGAGGGCAATAATTGGATCCTAAACGGCGACTGGCGTTACATGGATACTTCCCAGCCCACCTACGGCGGGGGAACTGGACCTTCTTCGTCAAAACTTGCCAGCAATGGATTTGAGATAGGGGACAATCTCTTCTCAGCCCCTATCAATGATGCCCAGATGATGTCCTATAAACAGATCAGGTTTTACGAAACCGTCTTAAAAAGAATCAAAGACAATCTTTATCTGGGAGTAGGATATCATCTTGACATCTTCACGGATATAAATGACCAACTGGCTGATACCACCGCTGATCCTCCGGTCATAACAAGTTACTATGCCTATAATGATAAATACGGCTTTGACCAGGACCGGAACCTGCTCTCGGGGATCTCACTCAATGTATGCTATGATTCGAGGGACAATCAGAATTGTCCATACAAGGGGCAGTATGCCAATGTGTCTTTTCATATCAATCCGGAATTCCTGGGAAGCGATAAGAACTCCACCATAATTTATACCGAGTACCGGAAATACCTCGATCTCACCAAGAATCACCATAACATGCTGTGTTTCTGGGGTATGGGCAATTTTCTCATCTCCGGTGCCATGCCCTCTCTGGATATGCCCGCACTGGGAGAGGATCAGTACAACAAATCCGGCAGGGGTTATACTGTGGGCAGATTCAGGGGTCAGAGCCTTATTTACGGGGAAGCAGAATTCAGGAAACACCTGGCAGCCACCAGGAAGAACCCCGATTTCCTGGGAATGGTTGTATTCTTCAATGCTGTTACTGCAAGCAACAGGGATGCGGAGATTGACCTGTTAGACTACGTGAACATCGCTGGCGGCACCGGCATAAGGATCATGGCCAGCAAGAACGCCCGGACAAAACTGGGGATTGATTTTGCCTGGGGGAACTATGGCTCCAGCGGGTTCTACCTCAGGATGAATGAGACCTTCTGAGTCAGGGAAGAAATTGTATGATCCTTTACGCATTTATTCTGTTCTGAGAATCCTATGGTTCACAAAAACCATATCATTGAAGGCAAGGGTGACAAGCCTTTTAAGCTGATCTGCGGGGTGCCGGAGGAGTTTGGATGAAATCAGGGAATTTCTGAGCTCGTGCAAAGCTTTCTGCATCAGTCATCCGAGAATTCCTTCAGCAGATTCCGATAAGAAGTAAAAATCTTGGATCTTGAAATAAAGCCGATATATTTATTTTGGTAGGTAATGGGCAAATTCCAGGATCCGGTCTCTTCGAAGGTATCCAGGACCTTTCTCATATTGTCCTCCCTATCAATGATGGCCGGAGGTGTCTGCATGATCTCCAAAACGGTGACCTTATCGTACAGTTCCTTATTAAATATAATATCCCGGACATCATCCATGTTGATGACCCCGACCAGTTCCTCCTCATCATTTACGACCGGGAAAAGATTCCGCTTTGAAAGTGATATGGCTTTCACCAGGTCTGAGAGCTTTCCATCTACATGTACTTTCTGAAAATCATTTTCCAGCACATTTTTCACCTTGAGGATACTCAACACAGCCTTATCTTTATGATGGGTCATCAATTCCCCTCTTTTCGCCAACCGCATGGTATAAATGGATTGTCTTTCAAATCCCAGGATGGTAATATATGAAATGGTAGCGGTTATGATCAGGGGTATAAACAGGGTGTATCCTCCTGTAATCTCAGCAATCAGGAAGATGGCCGTCAGTGGCGCATGCATCACACCCGCCATCACACCGGCCATCCCAACCAGTGTAAAGTTATTCTCTGAAATTCCGGCTCTGGTAAAAGTGTTCAGGATTTTCGAGAACATGACCCCGCTCATCGCACCCACAAACAGGGCAGGGGCAAAAATTCCACCAACACCGCCGCTGCCTGTGGTAAGGGCCATGGCAATAACCTTAAAAATCACCAGCATCAGAAAAAACAGAATAATTAAGGAGGAATGGTTGCTGAGCAGATTTTCAAAAATGGTTCCGTCGAAAAGCTCTAAGGATTGTCCGGTCAGCAGTGTTTTCAGCGTTGTATATCCTTCCCCGAAAAGTTGGGGCATGAAAAAAATAAGCACGCTGACCATTAAACCACCGATGGCAGTCCTGACGAAAGTGTTCTTAACCCGGCCGATGGTGTGTTCGGTCCACATGTTCATCCTCGTAAAATAGATGGAAACCAGTCCGGTTAAAAGTCCCAGTACAATATAGAACGGCAGGTTGCCGAATACAAATGGTTCACTGATGGTAAACGAGAATACAACCTCTTTGCCCAGGAAGAAATTGGAGACCACCGCGGCGGTGACCGAAGAGAGCAGCAGCGGGACCACAGACCACGCCGTCAGGTCGAGCATCAGAACTTCAAATACAAAGATCAGGGCAGCAATGGGGGCCTTGAATATTCCCGCAATGGCCCCGGCAGCACCGCATCCCACCAGAAGAACGACAGTTTTATAATTTAGCCGGAGCAAACGGCCTATATTGGATCCGATGGATGCACCGGTCAGAACTATGGGCGCCTCCAGACCAACTGAACCTCCCAATCCAACTGTTAATGAGCTGGCTACCATGGAGGACCATGTGTTGTGAGGTTTAAGATGTCCTTTTCTTTTGGAGATGGAGTATAATATTTTACTGATCCCGTGACCGATATCCTGCTTTAACAAATAGGAAACGAAAATAACGGTGGTCAGAATTCCAATGAGAGGTAAGATGTAAGAAATTTTTGCAGATCCCCCAAGCAACAGTGCTATGATCCTGTGTTCCACAAAATGGGTGAGGTTTTTTAGCAAAATGGCTGCAACTCCGGACAGTAGGCCGATGAGCAGGCTAAGCGCCAGGATAAGACGGCGCTGTTGGATCTGCCGGATCATGCGGAGTATAACCAGCTGGAAATGTATTGCTTTCCTCATAATTTTAATGATCGCAAATTTAGATGAAAATTGTAATAAATATCAATAATTCTTTTTCGAACAATTATCGTTTATTAACAGAAAAAAACTGCCTGTTGAAAATATCAGATTAAAAATAAAAGATCCTTAACCCTTCGGCCGATAAAACATTTTGGATGATATGCGGGGTGCTGAAGGAATTTGAAATCTTCTTTATAACTTTGATGAAATACCTGGGCTTTTGTAGTTAGATTCAGAAAATTAAAATTTGGAAATCATGCATAGACGGGATTTTATAAAATCAAGTATGCTGGCCACGGCGACAGTGGGAAGCGGGTTGGGTATGCTTCAATGCTCCGGACGGAAATCATCGCATAAACAAAAAAGGGAACTCATTCTGAGCCTGATTAATGAGGACAAACCCCAGAAAGACTTTCCAGCGGGCTTTTTTATTCATTTTGGCGAAGGATATAAGGCCGGGGAATCCGCCATTCAGAAGCACCTGGAGTATTTCAGGTATACCGATATGGATTTTATGAAGATTCAGTATGAAAAGACATTTCCTAAAATAACCGGAATTCAAAAACCTTCAGACTGGGCCAGTATGCCTTTGCATAAAAAGGATTTTTATGAAGAACCACTCGCCGTGATAAAAGGCGTCCTAAAGGAAGCAAAGAAGGAGGCACCTGTCATCGCCACATTCTATTCTCCCTTTGCCTGTGCTGGTCATACCACAAGTGACGAAATAATCACCAAACACCTGGAGGAGGATCCGGAACAGACCAGGAAGGGTCTGGAAATCATTACCGAAAGTCTGCTCATTTACGTTAAAGAATGTATCAAACTGGGAGTGGACGGATTTCTTCAGAGCACTCAGGGAGGCGAAGGTGGTCGGTTTTCTGTAGCCTCTTTGTTTAATGATTATGTGAAACCCTATGACCTATTAGCGGGAATGGAGATGGAGGCAGGCTGCTCATGTAATATCCTTCACATCTGTGATCATTGGGGCAACTATGACGACTATTCGGCTTTTGTTGATTATCCCGGACACATCATAAATAGCAGTCTTCAACTCACGAATGATCAGACCATTGGCAGCAGAGAGATGTATCAACTATTCCGTCGGCCATTCATGGGGGGGATGCATAAGAGAGGGATCATGGTTACCGGCAACAAGGATGAGATATCCATTGAGGTCAGCAGGGTACTTTCTCAAGCCCCTGAAAAATTTGTACTGGCTGCATCATGCACGCTGCCGGGAAACATCGACTGGGCAAATATTAAAACGGCCATTGAAACAGCTCATCTGTATTAATTTAAATTGCGATATTGTACATTAAAAAAAATGAAGCTATGATTGAAAATAAGCATTCCCGCCGGAGTTTCATCAGGAATTCAACCCTCGCCATGGCAGGCACCGGGCTCGCTGTTAATTCATTTGCGATCCCCAATATTCTTACAGGAAAACAAAAAAAGGTAGGCATAGCCCTGGTCGGATTGGGCAATTACAGTAGCAATCTCCTGGCTCCGGCCCTACAGGAGACCGAAACGGCCTATCTCGCCGGGATAGTGACCGGAACCCCATCCAAGGAAGAGAAATGGATGAAAAAATACGGCATACCCAGGAAGAATGTTTACAACTACGAGAATTATCGATGATATCTCAGATAATCCCGATATAGATATCATCTACGTCGTACTTGCCGAATTCCATGCACAGGGAATATACCATCCGCGCTGCCCGGGCCGGCAAGCATGTGATCTGTGAAAAACCGATGGCATTGAATGCAGACGAATGCAGGGAAATGATCGCAGCCTGCAAAGAAAGCGGAGTGCAGCTTTCCATTGGTTACCGGATGCAGTTCGAACCCAACACCCAGGAGATCATAAGGCTGGGACAGCAGAAGGTGTTCGGCCCCGTTCGGCAGATAAGCTGTGGAGCCGCTTACAGGGAGAAACGTCCGGATCACTGGAAGGTAAAGAAGGCAATGGGCGGTGGAGCCATGATGGACATGGGTGTTTACCCCCTTCAGGCCGCACGCTACGTGACGGGGGAAGAACCGGTCAGTGTAAGTGCCCGTACCTATGTTATCCGGCCGGACATTTTTTCAGAAGTTGAGGAAGTGATGCTCTTTGATCTTCAATTTCCCTCTGGCTGCGTCGCCAGCCTGGCAACAGGCTTTCATACAGGCTTTAATTACCTGAAGGTGTTTGCAGAGGATGGAGGATTCGAACTTGAACCATTTTCCAGTTACCGGGGAATAAAGGGCAAAACCAGCAAAGGGGTGCTCGAATTCCCCGTTGTCAACCAGCAGGCCACCCAGATGGACGAGGTAGCGGAATGTATTCTCAACGGCAAACCCATGCGGGTCCCTGGGGAAGAGGGACTGAAAGACATGATCGTGGTGGATAAGATCTATGAATGTGCCGCCAGAGCGAAATGCTGAGCCATCGAAGCTTGTCTTTGAAGAGATCTACCATATGGCGGATGATCCCTGTGAAAAATTAATTAAGGTATTATGGAGATTGGAATTGATAGTTTCGCTGCTATTGGGACCGGGAATAGCAGGAATGCCGAAGATAGCTCAAAAGCCCTGTCTGAACTGCTTGAAAGAATAGAACATGCCGACAAGGCAGGCCTTGATGTGTTTGGGATAGGGGAACACTATCGCAAAGAGTTTTTGGATTCAGCCCCGGCTGTTATTCTCGCAGCGGCAGCGGCCCGTACAAAGAACATCCGTCTGACAAGTGCGGTAACAGTTTTGAGTGCGGCTGATCCGGTGCGGGCTTTTCAAAGCTTCTCAACGATCGATCTGATCTCTGGCGGCCGGGCTGAAATGGTGGTTGGTCGCGGATCATTTACAGAATCCTTTCCGTTGTTTGGCTTAAGTCTGGATGATTATGATGAACTATTTGCGGAGAAGCTCGATCTTCTGCTGAAAATCCGGGATAATGAGGTTGTAAGCTGGTCGGGTAAATTTCGTGCCACCCTAAGGGATCAGGCCATTTACCCAAGGCCCGTGCAAAATCCCCTGCCCGTATGGATTGGTGTTGGAGGTACGCCTGCTTCTTTTGTACGGGCCGGAAAGCTGGGTCTCCCCTTAATGGTTGCAGTAATCGGAGGTGAAACGCATCGGTTTCGTCGCCTGGTAGACCTTTACCGGCAGGCTGGTGAAGAGGCAGGACATTCACCTGAAAAATTGAAGGTTGGATTGCATTCACTTGGCTATGTGGCTGATAATGCAGAGGAAGCGATTGAAGACTATTATCCCGGTTATGCAGAAACCTTTACCCGGATAGGTAAAGAGCGTGGATGGCCACCGGTGAGCCGTGCGCATTTTGATGCCCAGGTCGGACCAACGGGTGCCCTGGTGATTGGAAATCCGGAAGAGGTGGCCCAGAAAATCCTTCGGCACAGTGATTCGCTGGGTGGTATCTCGAGGTTTACCTTTCAGATGGATAATGCTGGATTATCGCACTCCCAGCTGATTCAAGCCATCAAGCTTATCGGCGAACAGGTATCACCCATCGTCAATGCATGAAACCGATTCTTTGGAACGGATCAAACATTACCATTTACAGGCGGATGCACCTATGATGAGGGTCAAATTGTTACTTATTATAGCTCTATTGATCGTTTCCTGCAATCAGGAAAAGATCATGATCATTGCAGACGAATGGCCTCAGATGGATGCAATGGCAGCCATATTGGGCGAATATGATTATTATATTCAAAAGGCTGAACAGGATGGGATAGAGCTCGATTTGACAGGATTTGATTTTGTCTTCATGTATGTCCACAAACCGATTGATCAGGATGCAGAGAAGGCATTCATTGATTTTACCAACGGAGGTGGATCTTTAATTGTACTGCATCATGGTTTGGCTTCCTCAAAAATGCAGAATCCGGCATGGCTGGATTTCCTGGGCATCGAATTGTTCCCCACAGACCACCATGAATTTCCATGGGGCGTCATTGGACAAACCACACATACCATGGTTAATCTGTATCCCGGACATTTTATTACAACCAACGGCATCAGGTATGATAAAACCGTTCCATTCCAATCGGAATATGATACCATTTTCCATGGTGTATATCCGGCATTTGATTTACCTGATACTGAGATATTTTTGAACCAACGTTTAAAGGACGATCAGATCAAGGTCTTGTTTGGTTTTAAAAGTGCAGACGGATCAAGGATGCAACCCACCTCCGGCTGGTATAAACACTCAGGAAAGGGCAGCATTTTTTACTACCAGGCAGGTCATACCGTATCTGATTTTGAAAATCCAAATTTCTTCAGGGTATTATTAAACACCCTGGAATGGAAACCGGAACAGGGTATTGCTCCATGATATCTCAGAGGCTCGATTTTTTAACCGGTTTTTACCAACCTGGCTATCCAGCCGCCTCCGGGTGCAAGCTTTATATTCAGGGAATCGCCTTTGGTGATGGTAAGTGATCTTTTCAGATAGTCTATGGCACGGGTGTCGGCGTTTATGCCATCTTCAATAAACTCCATTTGGTATTCACCATCCTCCAGAAAATCAAAAACGATCTCGAACTCCTTCGGATCCCAGTTGGTAATGGCACCTATATACCAATTGTCCCCGTTCCTTCTTGCGAGTACCGTATGTTCCCTGATTTTAGCATGGAGTACTTTCATGTCATCCCATTCAACCGGGATTTTGGAAATGAATTCGGTGCATTCCTTTTCACGGTAATAATCGGATGGGGAATCGGGCAACATCTGCATCGGACTTGCCATGATGACAAACAGGGCCATTGAATGAGCCCGGGTTCCCTGTCCCATTGGCATGTCACCAACAGGCCTGAAATTATTCTTTTGAGCGTTATGGGTAGTGAAAGGAATATAGTCCACCGGACCAGCCACCATGCGGATATAGGGTAACAGGTTATGATGTTCAGGGGTATCGTATTCAGTCCACCCATTATATTCAAACTCAATCAGGGCTTCCCTCGTCAATACATTCGGATATAGGCGCCTTAGTCCCGCGGGTTTGTATGCTCCGTGGAAATCAATGACCATTTTTCGTTTGGCAGCTTCCTCAGCAACATGGTGGTAAAACTGTACCATTTGCTGATCGTCCCGGTTCATAAAATCAAATTTAATCCCGCTGATTCCCCACTTTTCAAATTGATCCCAGGCCATCTGTTCCTGTTTCTGAAATGTATTCCAGATTACCCAGAGCATTATTTTTACATTTTTTTCCTTTGCGTAAGCCATGACTTCGTCCATGTCCAGGCCGGGATTAATGGCAAAGAGATCATCTTCTTTCGACCATCCATCGTCAAACAGGAAGTATTCGAATCCAAATGTGGCAGCAAAATCGATAAAATATTTGGCGGTTTCGGTATTTATCCCGGATTTGAAATCCGTCCCGTAAATATTGCGCCTACCCCACCAGTCGAAGGTCACAACGCCCGGCTCAATCCAGGACAGATCTTCCATCCGGGATGGTTTTGCCAGCTGATATACCAGGGTATTGGTAATCAATCCTGCATCACTTTCCGAGATGGCAAAGATCCGCCATGGAAAGCTTCTGCTTCCATTCGTGATGGCAATATAATCTTCATGGGTTTTTACCTGACCATGACCATATGCACTGCCCTCATATTTGAAGGATGCGGGGTATCCAGCATGTGCTGATTGTAATGAAGAATTACCTGCGCTTTTAAGCCAGGTACCAGGGTAGTCCTCAAGATCTGATTCCAGAATTAAGAGGTTCACGCCATTTGGTTTTTTAACCAAGGCCGGAAGACAACAGTAGCCATCCCTGGTAATATCACCAATCGCCTCATACTGGTAAGGGGTTTCATAACTTGAGTTAAATGTGGCTGATTTCTGATAACAGAGAGAGTCCTGCTCATCAAGTTGAAGGGTGAGGTTTTCATGGTTTACCACCAGGCTGTCGGTGAAGAATGTCTGGAACCGGTAAGCAATTCCTTCATTAAATACCCTGACAATGAATGAATAATTGCTTCTAAAACGGATGGTTAGTTCATTGAACGCTTCATTTATCTCACGGTACTTTTCCTTAACTGGAGGATGGAGCTTCCGGCTTATGGAATTGGATTCCACTTTCCTGATCTTATTAATACCGGAGGTAAAATCCTCACCTTCAATCTCAAGTGTGATATCTTCCAGTTTAAAAAGTTCATGTGTTTCGTAATAGGCAGTTATTCCGATTTCCGAATCCAGTGTTAGCACTACTTCAGTATTTTTGTCCGGAGATAAGATAGTGAACTCCTTTCCAGATGAGACATTGGTCAGGGAGATGTAAATAATTAATAACAAAAGGTGTTTCATGGCATGGTCGGGTTAAAGTGATCTAAAATAATGAAATTCCCCCAAATACCCGGAAGGCCGGTTATGGTAAGAAAAGGTAGTAATATGCCGGACATCAAATAAAAAATTATGTTTTTTTAAAAAAGCAGCGTAGTTTTACTCAGCGTTCATATTATTGGGGTAAGCCCGACAGGGATTTACCTCCTGAACTGAACAAATTATGAAATGGTTTTGGAACGAAAAGAGATAGTCCGCCGGGCCATTGAATTTGATATGCCCCCCAGGCTGCCATTCTTTATCGGCAGTGCCTGGACCAAAAAGCTTTCAGGCCAGTTTGACGATTTTCCCAATGATGTATGCGACAGTTGGGAGATGGACAGGCAGGAAGCCGGGTGGTTTTTTGACAATGCCGCACCCGACGACTGGGGCTGCCGGTGGAAAACGACCACATCAAAGAATATGGGGCAGGTTGTTTTTCATCCTCTGGAAGACTGGAACAGGCTGGATTCCTATTCTCCTCCGGATCCGAAAAATCCCTTCTACTTTGAGCGCATTGATGAGGGTATCAGGGATGCCGGCGATCGCTATACAATCATCACCTCACACTTCAACCTGATCGAGCGGCTCGAGATGCTCAGGGGATTTAAGAACACACTTACGGATCTCTATCTGGAGCCCGAAAAGATCAATAAGGTCCTGGATATGATCCTGGATTATAAAGTGGAGCACATCCGTGAGGCCGGCCGCCGCTTCGGGGACCGTGTAAATGGCATTTTCCTTACGGATGATTGGGGGACACAACAGAACACTTATATTTCGCAGGACCTTTTCCGGGAGTTTTTCCTGGACAGGTATAAAGAACTTTACAAGGTAGTACATGACAATGGCTGGCATGTCATCCAGCACAGCTGCGGCAATGTCGTTGACTTTGTCCCCCTTTTCAGGGAAGCAGGCGTGGATGTTATGAATATGCAACAGCCAAGAGTCTACGGAATTGAGAATGTTGGAGATAAATTTGCCGGAGAGATGTGTTTCTTAACAACGGTAGATATCCAGAATACCCTGCCCAAAGGCAATCATGAGGAAGTCAGGCAGGAGGCGTATGAGCTGGTGAAACACTGGTCCCGTCCCAGCGGTGGATTGATTGTCTTTAATTATGGGGACTCCGAAGCAATTGGCACTACAGATGATGTCACGAAAACCATGTTTGAGGCCTTTTACGATCTTAAGGATTACTGGCAGGCGAAGGTGCCTCCCGTAGACTCCTAGATTAAAATATTAATACTAACCAATAACAAAAGCCATGATTAAGTACAAGATCCTTTCAGTTGTTTTATTGCTTTTTCTGATTTCCTGCAATTCCCAGAAGAAAAAATCCGGTGAAGATGCCGGCGATGTCACTACCGTTAAAAAATTCGAACTGGTCGAAGTCTGGAAAACCGACACCCTGCTGAGGGTGCCTGAATGTGTCATTTATGACAAGGATAATGATGTGGTCTATGTGTCAAACATGAACGACAACCCACGTGAAAAGGATGGGAACGGTTTCATCTCCAGGCTCAGCACTTCAGGTGAGATACTGGACCTGGAATGGGTGGCAGATATGAGCTCTCCCAAAGGTCTGGGTATTTACGACGGCAAACTCTATGTTAGTGATGTTGATGAGGTTATCGTCATTGATATTGCAAAAGGAGAGATCGAGGAAAGGATATTTCTCGAAGGGGCAAAAATGATCAACGACATCAGCATTGACGCTCAGGGAAATGTCTACGTTTCAGATTCTGATAACAACAATATCTTCCTGATATCAAACGGGGAGGTAAGTAATTGGCTGAGCGAGGGACTGAATGCACCCAATGGCTTACTGGTCGACGGGGGGAGACTGCTGGTAGCTTCCATGGGCAGTGAGGATTTTGCTACCGTTGATCTGGCAACAAAGCAAATCACCGTACTTGCCGATAGCATAAACAAGGGTGACGGAATCGCAAGTGTGGGTATTCCCGGGCATTTCCTTGTCACCGACTGGTTCGGACAGGTTTTCATGGTCTATCCCGACGGAAGCAAGGTAGTTCTTCTTGATACCAGAGACCAGGAAACAGGGGCTGCGGACATTGATTATATTCCGGAGAAAAACCTTTTAATGGTCCCGACGTTTGCAAAGCATCATGTTGTGGCTTATAAGCTTGAAGAGAAGGAGGAGTGATCTCACCCAACAGGATCTCCCATACCATAAGGTAGTTTTCATCGCAATTCCTTTTTTTGTCGCCCATAATACTTTTAATGATGAGAACATTATTAAGATTCACAGCCAACCGGCGACTCCGGATAACACTGATCTTGTTATTCATTGGTTGCAGCCTGGTAGCATTTGCAGCAATCATAGGCATCCCGGATAATCTGCCGGGTATACTGTTATGTTATGCTGGCGTTGCATCTATAATATATGCTTTTATCCATCACTGGAAAGAGAATAAGAGATTTGTGAAGTTACTTGTAGCATCCATCATTGGATTAGTTGTATGCATTATATTGCATAATGTTTTCGAAGCAATAGGAGTTGAAATTATAGGCGCAGGTTTCTTTCTGATCGCTGTTTTTGTTTGCCCCGTAACACTCCTGATTGGACTGGTAGGTACCCTGAGGACCGGAGGCCAAAAAAAACCTTAACCTCAAAGATCCCGTATAATGGTTTTGGGTAACCAAAATCTGTTAAAATGAAAAGTACAAGGATCCTTTTCCCGGCGCTTGCCATTGCATTTCTGACCCTGGCAGCACCCACCATGAATTTCAATGTGATCATCCCTGCCCTCAGGGATGTCCCGAACCATATTAAAGTGGCGGCCATGATCGACCGGACACTTGTTGAAGATGATGCATCCAATGTAATTGAGGGTGTTATTACCGGTGAACTGATCGGTGAAGACAAGCTGGCCACCCAGATCCTGATGGACGGTGTACATGCCATGCTGGAGAACTCAGCCACGGTCAGCATAAAAAGGACTACGGAAGTGTATAAGGGAGGTTCGCCTTTTAGTGCTGCTTTCCCTGAACCACTCTCATGGGAAGAGATCGAAACGCTCTGTAAAAAATACCAGGCTGATGCCATTGTTGCCATTGAAAAATTTGATACGGACTTTATAATCGTCCCAGGTGTCAGGCAGATCGCAACGGTTCAGGCCGGTATACGGATGTATGATCCGGCCAGTAAAAGCATCATCGATCAGTACCAGTACAGCCATCATGAAAATATCGGGTCAGGGGAACTTTCCTTTGAATCTGCCCTCAATGGAATTATAAGCAAAAATGCTGCAATCAAAGAGGCCAGTTATGAAGCGGGGATTGAGTATGGGCGAAGATTGTCTCCTACCTGGTACAGGGTATCCAGGGAATACTACCGCAAATCAAAAGGGGATGATGTTTTTGCCGAAGGTGCCCGAATGATGGAAGTCAATGACTGGTCTGCAGCCAAAGAGGCCTTATTCCAGTCTGTAGAATCCGGACATCGTAAAACAAAAGGCAAAGCAGCTCACAATCTGGCTGTGGTTTGTGAAATTGAAGGAAACCTTGAAGAAGCCAAGGCCTGGGCCCAGGAAGCCTGGGGTAAATACAAAAATAAAGACTCCAAAGACTATCTGTACGACCTGAACCGGAGGATCAATGAAATGGCCAGGGTTAGTGCCCAACTGGATCAGTAATTCGGGCAGTAGACTTGGTAATTGCCTGCCCGGAGCGGGCCACCCAGGTACCGTGCATCCCAGGTCACACAAGTAAAGGTCAATGGCAAGATTGAGCACGATATTATGTTTTTCCCGGTGATTGCCTTGAAAAAGAGAGCAATATCCACAGGATGATTCTAAATGGCATGTTATAGAGAAATCCAGACACTGCCCTGATGATTATTTCTGTCAAACTGTCAAATATGTGTTAATATGCATCTATTTAAATGTGTGGAACATTATTTGATAGTATCTTTGTCAATCAAAAGAGCCGATCATGAACGATCTCATTAACCGATACTGGAAAACAGCATTATTCGCCGTAGTTGGAGCGGTCGTGGGTTTTGCCTACTGGAGATTCATTGGATGCAGCACGGGGACCTGTCCCCTTACAGCTAACTGGACCAGCAGTACATTGATGGGAGGACTGGTTGGCCTGCTTGCAGCTCCAGCCTGGAATAAGAACAATACAAACCAACATAATACAACAGAAAATGATTAAAAAAGGAATTTTATTATTGGCAGTGCCCGTCCTGATCGGGATGGTATCGTGTGGTCAAACAGCAAGTGGATCAGATGAAGGTGGCGCTGAAGTAGTAGCAGTAGCTGACAAGGAAGTAGCAAAAGAAGATGCCAAAGGCACCGTCATGCTTTCCAAGGCAGATTTCCTCGCCAAGGTTATGAATTATGAAGAGAACCCGCAGGAATGGAAATACCTGGGAGAAAAGCCTTGCCTGATCGATTTTTATGCAGACTGGTGTGCCCCTTGCCGGACCAGTTCTCCCATACTGGAAGAACTGGCAAAGGAGTACTCGGGCAAGATCAACATTTATAAGATCGATACACAGAAAGAACAGGAACTGGCCATGGTTTTCGGCATCCAGAGCATACCGGCTTTTCTCTACTGTCCCATGGACGGAAAACCAACCATGTCTTCAGGCATAGCCCAAACCCCGGAAGAAACCAAGCAGATGTTTCGCAACCAGATAGACAATCTGCTGCTCCAGTAAACATGGGTTACATAAAATTATTGAGACCGTCTCGTAACCCAATATGAGCCGGTCTTTTTTTTCCTCCCAGACAAGCATAAACAAGCCAAACTATTTGGAACATCTAATGAATGATCTGCAAACAATACAAAATACGCTCGGGAAACCATACATTGACCTGGAATACCTTCTATATTGCCTCCGCGAGGTACTGGAAGAGAATGGTGAATCGGACCTCGTTCCGTATATTCCATGGATCAGCCAGGAAATCCCCACCGTCAATCACCAAACCTCAGACAAGTTATTCCATCTCTATTCGGTCTGTTTTCAGTTGCTGAATATTGTTGAGGTCAATGGTGCCATGCAGACCCGTCGCAAGAAAGAGGCAGAGGCAACGACAAGTGGTGTGAATGGACTATGGGCCAATTGTTTTCAGGGTCTAAAGGATCTTGGAATCAAAGAAAATCAGATCATCGCCAGGTAATCAGGAATGTTCATGTTGAACCTGTCTTAACGGCACACCCCACGGAAGCCAAACGTCCGGTGGTGCTGGAACAATACAGGCAGTTATATGTGCTTTTCCTGAAGCTTGAAAATTCCATGTATGCAGACTCGGAGAAAGAACTGATCCGGGACAATATCAAGGTGGTACTAAACAGGCTCTGGCATATTGCAGATATCCACGTTACCAAACCGGATGTCTATTCCGAACTGACCAATGTGCTCCACTATTTCAATAATGTTTTCCCGGAATTCTTGGTATCCACGATGAAAGGTTTCTGCAGGCCTGGAAAAAGCCGGATTAACGATCCTTGCTTCAGGATCCTGATTCCTGGCCGCATGTTTCATTTGGAAGCTGGGTGGGTGGTGACCGTGACGGACACCCCTTAGTAACTTCAGCAGTGACCAGAGATACACTTCATGATCCTGAGAATGAACGCCATTTCCCTGATACGGGAACAATTACTGCCTTATCCAAAAACCTTAGTATTTTCTGTTCCATTAAGGAAGCAGGTAATAAAATGCATGTACAGGATGGAAGAACTTCAGCAGATCAAGGGTGCAGACAAAGCTCCGAAGGCTTCATTATGAAGAAGCATTCAGCTATTTTGTCCGGCTCCTGATGCTGCAAGTTGCCGGATAAAAAGGATCCAGACAAACCTATACCGAGACCGGGGCAACTCATCGATGACCTGTACATTCTGCGAGATGCATTATTGGAATATGGTGCCGGAACCCTGGCCAGGAATGAAGTTATGCGGATGATCAGGTTTGTAAGGACCTTTGGGTTTCACCTGGCCAGGCTGGACATCCGACAGAACAGCCATCTATTATCTTCAGTCTCTGTCACAGTTGCTGGACATTCCATGAAGTGTGGCGAAGACTTTGCCAGCTGGCCGGAAAAGAGAAAAGCTCGCATTGTTAAACCGTGAATTACTTACCAACAGGCCCTTTGTCAGAAGAACTGAAGGACTGGGGGAGAGGCAGAGGAATCCATGGCCACTTTAAAGGTGACTTGGGCGACCATATCCGGCAGTATTCCCACTGATGCACTGGGTCCATTGATCATCAGCATGACCCGTGATCTGTCAGATCTTCTGACAGTTTACCTGCTGGCGCGTGAAGCGGGACTCACAGAATGGACTCCCAGCGGGACTGGCCAGTATAATGCCCCTGGTTCCCCTGTTTGAGACCATCGAAGACCTTCGAAACAGTGCCCGTTACTCGGAGATTTCCTGGCACATCCTGTTACGAAAAACAGCCTTGAGTTCCAGCGTGCGAAACCGGTTCTCACGAGCTCGTCCAGGAGAGTCATGATCGGATACAGTGACAGCAACAAGGATGGTGGCATCATGGCCAGTGCATGGAATCTCTACCAGGCCCAATCCTTACTGACCGAAACGGGCAGGAAACACAAGGTCAGGATCAGGTTCTTTCATGGTAAAGGCGGATCCATCAGCAGGGGTGCAGGTCCGACCCACTGGTTTATTCGTTCTCTGCCCCCTTTTACCGTTGAAGGGAGATATCAGGCTTACCGAACAGGGAGAAACCATCGAGCGGAAATATGCAAACATTGGAAATGCAGCCTACAACCTTGAACTGCTGATTGCCAGTACGGCCTGTTCTTCGGTTCGCGAAAGGCAGTCAAAGCTAGGACTCCCCACCCGGGAGAAAAGATCATGGACTACCTGGTGGACAAAAGCATGACGCTTCTATAAAGAACTTACCAGTGACCTGGATTTCCTGGTATTTTTCAGCCAGGCCACCCCGATCGATGCCATCGAAGAGAGCAGAATAGGCTCAAGGCCGGCCAGACGGTCCGGGTAAAAAAAGCCTGTCCGATCTGAGGGCCATACCCTGGGTATTCAGCTGGAGCCAGACACGTTTTAATCTTACCGGTTGGTACGGGGTAGGCTTCGCATTGGAAAGCCTGATGAAGAATGAACCTGAAATGTACAGAGCAGTTCGTTAAACTGGTTCAGACACGATGCCTTCATCAGGTATCTGCTGACCAACATTGATACCAGCGTGAATACCACTGATGAGGGGATAATGGATCTGTATTCATCACTGGTGGAAGACACGCGTATCAAGGATAGGATGATGGCAAATATCCGTACCGAGCTGGAAAGGACCCGAAGGAATGTTGCTCCTGATCCTTGAAAAACCCATCAGCGAGCGGCGAATCAATCATTATTATTCGACAATGCTCAGGGCTACCGCTCTTGATTATCTTCACCGCAGCCAGGTATCCCTTTTATCAAGCTGGCGAGCAGCAGAAAAAGGAGGAAAGCCTTTACAGCCTGCTCCGATGTATCAATGCCATTGCGAATGCCATGGGAAATACAGGCTAATTTCCCGGTCAGAAGGTTTAATCGAGAGACCTCTGACGATACAGGTGACAAAATGTCTGTAATTTGTACCTTTATTCATTGGGTCAATTTTTGAATGTAATTTTTCCCGACAGTACCATAAATGCTGAATTAATGACTTTTGCTGAACTAACAGATAAATACCAGCAGGTTATCCAATTCGTAGAAGACCAGCGGGTCAATGAGGCCATGGATGCCATGGGCAGCCTGGCTGTTTTGTGTACCAAAAGGGACCTGGGAATACAGCTGGACAAACACAGGGATACTTATCGCAACATGCTTACCTATTCTTTTGAGCTGGGAGACGATCCCCAAAAGGAAATGGTATTTAAAAGGTTGATGAAGTCAGTTCTTGAACTGAATGATGACATTCGGGAGGACATTCTGATGAAAGAAAGGCTGATCTCTTATTTTCAGCTGAAGCAGGAAGTAGAACAGAACCGGCTGTCCAGTGCATCTTCAGACCTGGCCGAAAACCTGGCATTCAGAAAGGAAATTGAATACATCCTCTCGGAAGAAGAGCACCGCTGGTTGATTACCAGAAAAGTCTTTTAAGCATTTTCAGGATGATCTGGCTGACGGATAAATTCAGGGAGGCCGAGATCAGTATGGCTGGAAAGATCTGTAAATCTAAACTCATCCCTTGGCATGACAAGTCCGTTCTTGTCAGTTCACTCACCCTTTCCCTGATACGCCATTTCGATATTCAAAAGGTCAATCTTTTATTTGATTTCTTTGAAGAAGGGGAGAACCAGGTCTGGCAGCGTGCACTGATCGGGTTGTTCCTGGGACTCTATTTCCATGATTACCGGCTGAACTATTATCCTGAGATAACAAACAGACTGGAAGCGGCAAGAGAAAACAATAAGCTCGAAAAAAACATTGAGGCGATCGTGATACAGTTTCTGAAGGCGTTGGAAACTGAGAAAGTAACGAAGAAGATCAGGGAAGAGATCCTGCCGGAGATGATGAAAATTAAGTCCACCCTCGAAGAAAAACTCGACCTTGAGGATATCCTCTCTTCAAAAAACATTGAGGATGAGAACCCTGAGTGGGAAACGGTGTTTAAGGATACCCCCGACCTGTACCATAAGATCGAAGAATTCTCCGCACTCCAGATGGAGGGATCGGATGTTTTCCTGAGCGCATTTGCCATGTTAAAGAGATTTCCTTTTTTTGACGCTATGAGTAACTGGTTCCTTCCTTTCCATAAGGAAAATAAGGAGGTAAGAGAGGGATTATCCGACCAGGAAAGTGATTTTGATGTGGATATGTTTACAGAGGGACTGGAACGCTCGTCTTTTTTATGCAATTCTGACAAGTACTCATTCTGCCTGAATGTCAGGCATATGCCAACGATGCAGAAATCAATGATGATGGAATTGTTCAATATGGAGCTGAAAGCCATGAATGAAATGGCCGACAGTGATGAACTCATCGATGACACCGTTAAGGATAAGGCAATTTATACCCAGTACCTGCAGGACCTGTATCGCTTCTTTAAACTGCATCCACTCAAAAAAGAATTTGATGACGTATTCGAGATAGAATTTGATTTTGAAAATTCAAACCTGTTCACCGCATTGATCCGTGACAGTAAGATCCTGAGGAATATCGGGGAGTTCTATTTTGAGAAGAACCTGTTCGAGCATGCCATCAGGATCTTTGAGCAATTATGTTGCAGCGAGGAAAATGCCGAATTATATGAAAAGACAGCTTTCTCCTATCAGAAAATCGGGGATTTTAAAAAAGCGCTGGAGTTTTACCATAAAGCCGAATTGTTTGACCGCAGCAAGTCCTGGGTGGTAAAAAAGATCGCTTATTGTTCGCGGAAGACAGGGGACTTTAATAAAGCCCTGGAATATTATAAGGCAGCGGAAAAATTGGAACCTGACAACCTGTTTATACAGACCTTCCTGGGACATACAATGATGGACAAGCAGGAATTTGAAGAAGCGCTGAAATATTATTTCAAGGTTGAATACAAGGCCCCCGAAAATCACAAGATCCACCGTCCCATTGCATGGTGTTCATTTGTGCTGGGCAAGTTTGACCAGGCTGAAAAATATTTCCTGAAAGTTATAGAAAAGGAAGGTAACAAGAATGATTATATGAACCTGGGACATGTGCTCTGGTGCCAGGGGAAACGCACGGGGGCGATTGAGAATTATCGTAAAAGCCTGGAGAAAGGCTCCAGGGATATTGAATGGTTCAGTGAAGTGATGGAGGAGGACGGCATCCACCTTGTCAGGCACGGTATTAAGAAACTGGATATCCCCCTAATGGTGGATTACATACGGATGGGTTTCTGAAAAATGCGGTAGCGCTTGTACACCTTCCCGCCCATGCGTTCCATTTCGGCCCTGACCTTCCTGTTGCTTTCCAGTTCCAGGTGACTGTCTAGGTATTCAAGTCCCGCTTTCCGTGCAGATTCAATCATCCGTGTACCCATCACGGCATCCAGTCCATGGTTCCGGTGATCTTCCCTGATCCCTCCCAGAAGCAGGTTCAATTGTTTTGTTTTCTTTGCGGAGCGCAGGATACGAAATATACCGATGGGCAGGAGGTAGCCACGGGATTTGCGTATGCCGTCACTGATGTCAGGCATCCCGATCAGAAAAGCCACCGGTTCCTTCAGGTTATTTTCCACCACTTTAATAAAATCCGGATCAAGCAAAGGAATGTACCTTGCCGCAAACTCGTCCATCTCCTTTCCGGTCATTTTATCGTATCCATAGATATCCTGGAAGGTTTCATTCATCAGGCTGAGCACAGGACGGATGGCAGGTTTTAATTCTTTCTTGTTTTTAAATTCCCTGATTACCAGGTTGTTCTTGCTGAGAACCCGGTCGTGGACCTGCTGGTAAATATCGGGTACCTGTTGAGGGATGTCGAGTTTATAGACCACCAGGTCAATCTCTTTCCTGAATCCATTGTTCTCGACGAATTCCGGGAGGTAGGGGTAATTGCAATTGGTGGCGATGACAATGGGTTCATCAAATCCTTCAACCAGAAGTCCCTGGGGATCCTTGTCTGAAAATCCCAGGGGACCGACCAGTTTTACCATGCCCTTTTTTCCGGCCCATGCTTCGACTGCCTGTAGCAAAGTTGTGGCCACCTCCGGATCATCCCAGCATTCCAGGAAACTGAACCTGGCGTTCAATTCCCCGTGCGATTCATTGTACCGCTTATTGATGATACCCATGATCCGGCCGGCCGGCCGGGCTTTTTTATAAGCCAGGAGAAGGATGGTATCAGCATAACTAAAGGATTTGTTTTTTTGCGAATTGAAATAGATCCGTTCATCCATATAAATGGGAGGGACCCAGTTGGAATGACCTTTATGGATCCTGGCCGGGAGGTGAATGAACAGCCTCTTTTGTTTCCGGTTCAGGACCTCATGAATCTCTACTGACATAATAAAAGCCTGACCATTGCCGGTTTGGCATGAATTGGTAACCGCCTGAAAAATAGCAATTTTTTTAATACTTGCAAGCATTTCGGTGGTGCAGGTGCTCACCGGGGAGTGCTGCATATTATTCCAGTTTAACTCCTTGGCACCCTTAATATTTTGCCGTAATTTTATATAAGATCATGAAAAAAATCTACATATCATTACTCTTTGCCACCTTCTCATTAAACCTGTTCTGCCAGCAGGATGGTATAATTGTATGCGATTCAACTTATTCCTATACATGGGATACAATAACCAACGATTGGGTGATGTATGGTCGTATGGTTTCTAAATATGATGCCTACGGGAATCAAACTGAATACATTAGTTATACCTGGGATTCAGAAACCAATGACTGGGTAGGGGATTTTCGTAATGTTACTCCATATGATGCTTACGGGAATCAAACTGAGTACATTCGTTATACCTGGGATTCAGAATCCAATGACTGGGTAGGGCAATGGCGTGATGTTACTCTATATGATGCCAATGGGAATAGAACCGAGACAGCTCAGTATAATTGGGATACAGTTACCAATGACTGGATTGGTGTTCACCCTCATACGGTTTACACATATGATGTCAATGGGTTTTTAATTGAGACAACTTGGTATAATTGGGATAATGGGACCAGTGACTGGGTGATGTACAATCGTTCTGTTTATATAAATGATGCCAATGGGAATGAAACTGAGGAGGTTGAGTATGATTGGGATTCAGGGACCAATGGCTGGGTAGTTGATTTTCGGAGCGTTTATACTTATGATACCATTGGAAATGAGACTGAGACTGATATGATTAGGTATAGATGGGATTCAGAAACCAATGAATGGAAAAATATTTGGCGCGAATTTTCTACTTATGATGTCAATGGAAAACGAACTGAATATAATGATTATGAGTGGGATTCAGAAACCAATGACTGGGTAGAGCATTATCGTGAGGTTTATACATATGATGTCTATGGAAATCTTTCTGAGTTCATAAATTATTACTGGGATTCAGAAACCAATGACTGGAAGGGGAGTGAACATAGTGTTGATACATATGATGCTAATGGGAATTTAACTGAGTGGGCTTGGTATATATGGGATACAGAAATCAATGACTGGAGAGGGATGGGGCATGGTTTATATATATTTGATACCAATGGGAACAATACTGAGTCTATTAGCTATGGATGGGACTCAGAAATTTTTGACTGGGTCGAGGGACAGCGTAATGTTTATATGTATGATGCCAATGGTAATAAAACTGAATATCAGTATTATTCATGGGATTTAATATCCAATAATTGGGTGTTTGATGCTCGCCAGGTTTATGAATATGATGGCAATGGGAATAAAACTGAAACTACTTATTATTCTAGGGATACAAATACTAATGAATTGGTAGTGGATGAGCGATGGATTAGTATATATGATGCTAATGGGAATAGAACAGAGCACATTGGGTATGGATGGGATTCAGAAACGAATGAGTGGGTTTATACTTTCAGACATCTGTCGTACTGGTCAGAATTAACAACCTCGATTCCCAATATAATTCCTGACCTTAATTATACTGTCTATCCAAATCCCTTTAGAGATTACACCACAATCGAACTTTCTGATGCTGTTCAAATTCAGAAAATTGAATTGATTGACATTCATGGCAGGACTGTAAGAACCATCGATAATATCAATAGTAATTCTGTTACGATTCACAGGGAAAATTTACCGGGCGGCATTTACTTTATCAAAATCCAATCTGATGATACCCATGTCAAGAAGGTAATAATCAGGTAACGGTAGATATTTAGCCCTCCTATGCAGCGGTAGGGAGTTTTTCGTGATACAGTTCATAATCTGCTCATATTGCAACACCCCGGAAGTGGATGGGTTTGCTAATGGATTTTATCAAATTTTGCTACATTTGTTGACTTTGATGATCCCCAAATCTTCTGTTTCATGGAAAAAGTTCATAATTTTCTGGTCTACCTGGATGGTTACATCGGAGGACATCCCTGGTTTATCGTTTTACTGCTTGGAACCGGGATCTTTTTCACCATTTATCTGAAATTTCCTCAATTCCGCTACTTCCGTCATGCAATACGGGTAGTAAAAGGAAAATTTGACAAAAAAGGAGATGTCGGAGATACGTCTCATTTTCAGGCACTTACGACAGCTCTTTCCGGAACGGTCGGTACCGGAAACATAGCAGGTGTTGCCCTGGCCATTCATCTTGGTGGACCGGCAGCCCTGTTCTGGATGCTGATTACCGCCATGTTCGGGATGACCACCAAATTTGTTGAGGTTACCATATCTCATAAATACCGGGATGTTCTGCCGGATGGAAGCATTTCAGGAGGCCCCATGTATTATATGAAGAAACGTCTGAACATTAAAACCAGTAAGGGGAAGATCATCCGGATCGGAACCTGGCTGGGTGTTTTTTTTGCCGTTGCTACCATTCTCTCATCCTTTGGCACCGGCAGCCTTCCCCAGATCAACAGCATATCCACATCGATGTTCCGCACTTTTAGTATTGATGAAAAAATCACCGGGGCAATACTGGCGGTATTACTCGGACTGGTCATCATTGGCGGCATTAAAAGGATTGCCAAGGTTACATCAACGCTCGTACCCGCCATGGCCCTCATCTATTTCGTGGGGGCAATACTGGTAATAGGTACAAATTATGAAAATATCATCCCCTCCCTGATCTCCATTTTCACAGATGCTTTTACAGGTACAGCTGCCGTAGGTGGTTTTCTTGGAGCAAGTTTTATATTTGCCGTAAACAGGGGGGTGAACAGGGGGTTGTTTTCCAACGAGGCAGGGCAGGGCTCTGCACCCATCGCACACTCGGCAGCCAGGGCACATGAGCCGGTAAGCGAGGGACTGGTGGCCATCCTCGAGCCCTTTATCGATACCATCATTATTTGCTTTCTTACGGGACTTGTTTTGCTTTCATCGGGTGTCTGGAAGGAGAAAATTGATAACCAGTTCCAGCAGACGGATATGATATTCCTGGATGGTATTTATGATGATGCCAATCCTGAACACAAAAGACAATTAAGTGCCTATCTCCAGAATACTGAAGACCTGGATCTTTACAACGGGTCAATCAGGATTGATGACGGTGTGATATCCGGGAATGTGACCCTCATGGTTGCACGATCCATTGCTGAAGATGTCAGGATTTACCAGAATGCTGAATTATATACCGGAAATGTAGTGATCAAGGATGGAAAATTGCAGGATGAACTTGGTGAATACATGACAAGCGGGAGATCACTCATGCACAGCGCACCGCTGACAACGGAAGCATTTACCAGGAGTGTAATGGGAGGCTTTGGAAAATACATCGTATCGATCGGATTGCTGCTGTTTGCATTCTCCACCGCCATTTCCTGGTCCTACTACGGCGACCGGGCCGTCACCTATTTATTCGGCACAAAGTATGTGATCATTTACCGGCTGATTTATGTGGTGACCTTCTTTTTCGCCGCCTTCACGGACACCACCATTGTCTGGGCGGTATCCTACATCACCATAGTTATCATGACCATTCCGAACCTTGTCGGGATCCTGATTTTGAGTCCGGAAATAAAAAGGACCATCAAAAAATACTGGGAGGATTTTCGCAAGGAATGGCCCGACGTCAGGCTTCCTGACTAGCAAGCCCGGTAAATTTTTTTAACTGTCCATACATACAGCTATATTTTCTCCAGCAGGACGATGTTCTCTACATGGTAGGTCTGGGGGAACATGTCGAAGGGCTGGATCTCCAGGGCTTTGTATTGCCCGCTCAGCAACTGCAGGTCCCGGGCCTGGGTGGAAGAATTGCAGCTGACGTATACGATCCTGGCCGGTAACACCGAAAGAATAACATCCACAACATCCTTGTGCATCCCAGCCCTGGGGGGATCGGTAATCAGTACATCAGGTTGACCTTGCTCTCTTACAAATTCTTCAGTCAGCAGATCTTTGATGTCCCCGCTGAAGAACGCTGCATTTTCGATCTTGTTCAGACCCGCATTAACCCTGGCATCCCGGATGGCTTCATCGATGTATTCAATCCCGACCACCTTCCCAGCTTGCCTGGCAAGGAAAAGACCAATCGTGCCGGTCCCCGAATAAAGATCATACACCACTTCCCCGCCTTTAAGTTCCACCATATCCCTGACCTTCCGGTAAAGTTCGAGTGCCTGGACAGTATTTGTCTGAAAGAATGATTTTGGGCCGATCTTAAATTGCAGGTCTTCCATCTGTTCCATAATATGGTCCTTGCCTGAATGAAGGAGGATCTCCTGGTCAAAAATGGAGTCATTGGCCTTCCGGTTGATGCAAAACATCAAGGAGCATATTTCCGGGAATTTGGCATGTAAATGGTCCAGCAGCAAGTTTCTTTGAACCTCATCATCCTCGAAAAAGACCACCAGGACCATCCATTCTCCCTTCAGTGTATTGCGTATTACCAGGGTTCTCAGCAAACCACCACCATTCCGAAGATCATAGAAACTGAGTCCACGATCTCTCGCAAAGTTTCTGATCTCCTGACGGATTGTATCGGAAAGGCCGGGCTGCAGGTGGCACTCCTTCAGGTCAATCACCTTGTCAAACATACCCGGAACATGAAATCCAAGCCCGTTCCTGTCTGTAAATTCATCGCCTGAATTGATTTCTTCTGCTGAAAGCCAGCGCCTGTTGGAAAATGTATATTCCAGTTTATTCCGGTAATGTTTTTCATTGGCCGATGCCTTTATCGGATTCACCGGCGGGAGTTCAATCTGGCCTATCCGTTTCAGGTTCTCGGTGACCTCCTGCTGTTTGTAATGCAGCTGTTCGGTATATTTAAGATCCTGCCAGCGGCACCCGCCACATTGTCCAAAATGCTGGCAGAATGGTTCAGTTCTCCGCGCTGAGTACTCATGAAATCTGACCACTTTCCCTTCCTGGAATGATTTTTTCCTGCGGGTGATCTGGATGTCCACAACATCTCCCGGAAGTCCGTTCGACACAAAGGTGACAAACTCATCAACCCGGGCGATGGCTTTTCCACGGGCACCGATATCCGTGATCTCGATCTTCTCAATAAGTGGAAGCTTCCTTCGTCTCAATCCTATACGTTTTATTCGATAATTACCAAGTTGGATAAGATTTCTTCCATTTCCGTAAATGCCGATTTCATGGTCGATCTCACATTCTTGTTCATTCCTTTGGACATGAGTTTTGAATTCATCCGGGAAATGTAGGTCTGGCCATCTGCTTTAACATAAACGGCAACCCTGCAGGGCATCATGCTGGAAACGATCCTTTCCTCATCTCCCTGGAGAATGTTGATGGCATGATTTGGATTGCACAGAGCTAAAACCTTTACCTCATTTACTTCATGGCCAGCCTTTTCCATGCTTTTTTGAAGATTATGGACTGTGGGAACAGACCAGCCATGATTTTTGGCGAGTTCCTCCAGGTAGGAAACCGTTTCTTCGAAGTCAAACCTGCTTTGATCTTCAAGCATCATCATGGAAGGTCCTTTGTAAATGAGGACCAGTATTGCAAGCAAAAAACCGGTCACCAGGAAAATGACAGCGGTTAATATGTACTTTTTCATAACAGGAATTCTCAATTTAACTGGAGTTTAAAATTCGTATCATTAATATCGAACACCCTCGAGTATTATTGAATGGGCACTCCGATCAAAGGTACAAATTTTCGAATTTACATAGGTTGGAACCAGCCTCTTCAAACTGAACCGCAGGTTAAGCTGTAAAAAGGTAATATTTTGCCATTGGACAAGTTTACGTCGATAAAATTATTTACTTGTAACCTTAAACTCTTAACTTAGTTAACAATCATGAAAAAAATGTTCTTATTAATGGCGCTTGTGATTACATCCAGTATTTATTCTGAGATCCAGGCAGAAACCAACATTGCAATTGAAAGTGGAACAAAAATAAAAACGGAGGTTATGAAAAACGGAGAGCAAATTTTTTTAAAACATGCAGATGAGTGCCTGGCAATAATAGAAAGGGCTGCTCAAAAATTATCCATCAAGGGTGCAGCGATGATTGCCTTTATCCCGGGTGATGTTTCAGAATCATGGATTTCAAAAATGAAAGTTGTTGGTAGCCTTGCCAATAGCGATGCAAATTTCCTTGCCATTGCTTATGCCAAGGCTTCAGAAATGGCCGTTACACATCAAGATAGTGGGAATGAAGAGAGGAAAGATATAACAGGGGAATTTGGGTGGCAAGGTGGAGCAATAATTAAAGTTGACTCGGGATATATAGTTGGTGCATTTTCGGGAGGAACCGGCCAGCAGGATGTGGATGTAGCCAAAGAGGGTTTGGATTGGCTCTCTAAAAAATATGAATAGACAGCGCGATAATCTTATCTTTGCAAAATTTCATGAGAAATTTACATTGGTCAGGTGTTTTCACTGGATAACATATCCATGTCTTTCAGCAGCCAGGAGATTTTCCGGAATGTTTCCGCGATTATCAATCCAAGGGACAGGATTGGTCTGGTCGGACGGAACGGGGCAGGGAAGACCACCCTGCTCAGGATTATCGCTGGACTCCAGGAACCCTCTGAGGGACAGGTAGTAAAGCCTGAGGGAGTGAATATTGGTTACCTTCCCCAGCAAATGAAATATACCGACAAGCAGATTCTGTGGGATGAGATACTGGAAGCCTTCAGTGAGATCATATCCATGGAAAAGGAGATCGATACCCTGCAGGCAGATATAGAAGACCCCGGGATCAGCGAAAGCCAGCCCGAACTATTTGACAGGTATTCGGAATTGTTGCACAGGTACCAGGTGCTGGGCGGGAATTCTTATGAAGCCGGAATTGAACAGACACTGATGGGACTTGGATTCAGCAGAACCGACTTCAACAGGAATACAGCTGAATTCAGCGGAGGGTGGAGAATGCGGATCGAGCTGGCCAGGATCTTGCTGTCCAAACCCCAGGTATTGTTGCTGGATGAGCCTACCAATCACCTGGATATAGAATCCATTGAGTGGCTTGAAAAATACCTTGCTGAATATGAGGGAGCCGTGCTTTTGATTTCACACGACCGGAAATTCCTTGATACGGTTACCAACCGTACCATAGAAATCTCTATCGGTAAGCTGTATGACTATAAAGTTTCCTATTCCAAATTCAGGACCATCAGGGCGGAGCGAAGGGAACAACAGCTGGCGGCATACAGGAACCAGCAGAAGAAGATTGAGGATACAGAGCGTTTTATTGAACGATTCCGGTATAAGAATACCAAATCTGTCCAGGTCCAGTCCCGCATCAAAATGCTGGAGAAAATGGATATGGTTGAAATCGAACTGGAAGATTTCCGAACGTTTAATATCAAGTTTCCGCCAGCGCCCAGGTCCGGTACAATTGTGGTTGAAACCCGGCGCATGACAAAACATTATGATGATTTGTGCGTTTTGAAAAATATAGACCTGGTCATTGAAAGGGGGGAGAAGGTGGCCTTTATCGGGAAGAATGGGGAGGGGAAAACAACTTTCTCAAAGATACTGGTTGGAGAGCTTGAATATGAAGGCAGCGTGAAGATAGGTCATAACGTTAGCATAGGGTATTTCGCCCAGAACCAGGATGAGATCATGGATGAGAATAAAACGGTTTTCTCCACGATTGATGATGTTGCTGTTGGAGACATCAGGTCACAAACCAGGAATATTCTGGGGGCTTTCCTGTTTCATGGTGAAGATATCGATAAGAAAGTCAAGGTCCTTTCAGGAGGAGAGCGGTCCAGGCTGGCCCTGGCACAGCTGCTGCTGAAGCCTTATAATCTGCTGATCCTGGACGAACCGACCAACCACCTGGACATGCGGTCAAAAGATATCCTGAAACATGCCCTGCTGCAATATAATGGCACTTTAATTGTGGTTTCCCATGACAGGGAATTTCTGGATGGGCTGGTTGACAAGGTTTACGAATTCGGAGGACAGAGGGTAGGGGAGCATCTCGGCGGCATATATGAATTTTTACAGAGAAAGAAAATATCAAGCCTTAAAGAGGTGGAAAAAGGGGCCCGGCCGGCAGATGCTGGCAGGTCACCTAAAAGGTCCAGCAATAAAAATGAGTATGAGAAGAAAAAAGATTTTGAAAAGCACAAGAGGATCGCTCAGAGGAAGGTGGAACAATCAGAGGAAAATATTTCCAGGCTTGAAGATGAGCTCGAGGCCCTTGACCGGTTGATGCATGAGCCGGAAAACATAAAGGATCAGTCTGTTTTTACGAAGTATGAACAACTGAAAACTGAATTGTTTCATGAAATGGAGAGTTGGGAAAAGCATCAGACTGCGCTGGAACGACTTAATAAAGGCAGAAATTGAGTAATTTTACCATGCTGAAGTATAAATCTGTGAGAATAGGTGGTTATTTCTTGACTGGATTTCTTTTGATCCTGTTAGCTGTATCTGGTTGTGTGTCTAAGCCACAACAGGAGACCGCCAGGTCGAATATGGCATTCCTTTACAATCCTTCCAGTTCACCCTTACATCCTGAGTTTATAGTATTTCATGAGACAAGGACCCAATCCCGGTTTTACATAAAGGTTTACCCGGTTGAACTACTGTTTAACCAGGCGAATATGGAAGAGACCTACCAGTCCCGGCTACAGATCAAATATGTACTCAATGAGATCATTGAAGGTAAGGAAAGTGAACTGGTTGCAGACAGCAACACGACAGAATTCGTTTTGAACATGGAGGAGGTAAAAACCGTGTTTGTAGCCAATTTGCCCATAAGGACCATGGAGGGAAAGAAGTATATGCTGAAGGTAACCACCACGGATATGTTGAGGAAAAAGGGGACATCAAATTATATTCATGTTGACCGCAGTACCATAAATACGGCTCAGAACTATATGGTTACCGGAGCGAATGGTCATCCCTCTTTTGATCGGGTATTCCAGTCAGGCGAATATTTTAATATACAGTACAACCGGAAGGGTGTAGATACGGTATATATTAAGTATTACCAGGAGCAGACTCCTTTACCGCGCCCCCCGGTAACAAATTTAAGTTCTACCAGGCCCGATTTCATCCCGGACAGTATCTTTGCCTATCCTTACAGCGACACATCAAGGCACCGACTTCCCAGGAAGGGGATGTATCATATCCAGGTTGATCCACGCCAACCCGGCGGATTAACTTTGTTCAATTTTGGGGATAATTATCCCCGGGTGGCAACTGTTGCCAATATGATCGGCCCAATGGCCTACCTGGCTTCTTCAGTTGAGTTTAATGAGCTGATGAATCAGACGAATATGAAACTGGCCGTGGATAATTTCTGGTTGGAGTCCGCCGGGAATGTACAGACTGCCAGGGAATTAATTCGCGTTTATTACAACCGGGTATTTTTCGCCAATTATTTTTTTACTTCCTACAAGGAAGGATGGAAAACGGATCGGGGGATGATGTTCATCGTCTACGGTCCGCCAAACATCCTGACCAAAAAAGGAGATACCGAGATATGGGTCTATTACAGGAAAAAAAGCACTGATCCACTCCAGTTCACCTTCACCAGGCATGTAAGTCCATATACCCAGAACGATTTCATGCTGGAAAGGAATTTTGTCAACTCTATGTGGGTCCAGGCTGTAAGGGACTGGAGAAGCGGAAAGATATTCTACACCGAAAGTAATTAGAGGGCTTTGCATTGGGAAATCAAAAAGAAATCATCTTTGGCATCCGGGCGGTTACAGAGGCAATTCAATCGGGTCAGGAGTTGGAGAGGATTTTTTTCAGGAAAGATTTACGGGGAGGACAATCTTCAGAATTAATGGATCTTACCAGAAAAGCTGGCGTTCCAAGTCAATTTGTACCTGTTGAGAAGTTAAACAGGTTTACCCGCAAAAATCACCAGGGAGTGGTAGCCCTGATATCTCCCATTCTCTATCATGATCTTGAAAAGCTGGTACCCATGATTTATGAGTCAGGAAGGGTACCGTTGCTGATGGTCCTGGACGGGATCACGGATGTACGCAATTTCGGGGCCATTGCACGCACTGCGGAATGTGCAGGAGTAGACGGCCTGATCATCCCGCAAAAGGGGGCTGCCAGGATCCATGAAGATGCTGTTAAAACATCAGCAGGAGCATTATTAACAGTCCCGGTATGCAGACATTACAACCTGACGGAAGCTGTCAGCTACCTCAAGAATAGCGGGATCAGGGCCATAGGGGCGACCGAGAAGTCTGGCAATACTTACTTTGACACAAGTTTCATTGATCCGGTAGCAATTGTTATGGGAGCTGAAGAGAAGGGCATTTCGGTAGCTCTCCTGAAGATGTGTGATGAACTCATCTCCATTCCCCTATTTGGTAATATTTCGTCGTTGAATGTTTCCGTTGCAGCTTCCCTGCTGGTGTATGAAGCCATCCGGCAGAGAACACGGGATTAATCAAAGGGGATAGACCGGTTGAATCCTTCTTCCAGCGAGATAAAAGTTTCTGTCCGGGCTATACCGGAGATCAATTGGATTTTATCACTCAGGACGCTCTTCAGGTGTTCATTGTCACGAGCGAAAATCTTGATAAATATTGAATAATTGCCGGTGGTGAAATGACATTGGGTGATTTCTGGAATTTTTTTCAATTCCTCCAATACATTATTGTATAAACTGGCTTGTTCCAGAAAGATACCCATGTAGGCACAGGTCTTATAGCCGATCTTCTTAGGTTCTATGGTGAATTTCGATCCTGTAATAACCCCCAATTTGGTGAGTTTCTGGATCCGCTGGTGGATGGCTGCGCCGGAAACATTGCACTCCCTGGCAACCTCCAGATAAGGGATCCTGGCATTCTTCGTGATCATTTTGATGATCTTCTTGTCCAAACTATCAATCTGTAAGCTTTCCGCCATTTTTATTCTAAATAAATAAGAGATTTCTTAAAAACTGGCAGTAAAAATAACAACTTATAACTGTATTGCAAGATAATATCAGAAACTTTAGTGAAAATTTGCAATACAGTAACAATTTGATAATTTTGTATTGGTTTTAGTTAGTAATTAAAGTAGGGGCTGGAAATTAACCCATCTCAATTTATCTCATTACCGGGTCTTGGCCAATCAAAAATTTCCTTCCCCTTCTTTTTTTTGGCCTTCAGAACGCAATCCTTACACTGCCTTAATCAAATCGACACAGTCCTGTTGTCCTGCCCCATTGGCCTGACTGTTTTGTAGATTAATGACCGACAATATTCTGGAAATCCCTGCCACTTGGGTTCTGGAAGACTCTCAGATAGAATTCAGGGATCACGGCCAGTATATGGTCAAAAATATCTGCCTGGATCGCTTCATAATTCGCCCATGCCTGGTCATTACTGAAGACATAGATCTCAATGGGTAATCCTCTTTCGTCTGGCTGGAGCTGTCTGACAAGGAAAGTCATATCATTATGGATTTTCGGGTGAAGGCGTAAATATTCCTCAATATATTTCCGGAAGGTCCCCAGGTTGGTCATACGCCTTCCATTTACCATGATCGAATCATCGAAATTATTTTTTTTATTGTACTCCAATATCTCTTTTTCACGGCTTTCTATATAGTCTTTCAGGAGTTGGATCTTTTTAAATTTAGCTGACATCTCATCATTCACGAAACATACAGAATTCATATCAATGTTAATGGACCTCTTGATCCTTCTTCCCCCTGATTCCTCCATCCCCTTCCAGTTCTGAAAAGATTCTGAAACAAGTGCGTAAGTGGGTAATGTGGCTATTGTCTTATCCCAGTTCTGAACTTTAACAGTATGCAATGATATATCCAGAACGATTCCATCTGCGTTACGGCTTGGCATTGAGATCCAGTCACCCGGAACAACCATCTTATTGGCCGAAAGCTGAATACTTGCCACAAATCCGAGAATGGTATCTTTAAAAACAAACATCAGGACGGCTGCCATCGCACCAAGTCCCGCCAGCAGTTTGTTGGGCGATTCTTTCATCAGAGATGCAATGATTAGAATGATTGCAAGGAAATAGATTACAATCTTTACCAGCTGGACGTAACCTTTGATAGGCCTTCCTTCAGATATAGGCGTGGTAAGGTACATCTGGTGCAAGGCACTGATAAATGAATCTACACTCAGAAGCAATACAATGATGATATAAACGAGCGAAAGCCTGCCGATAACATCTCCCAATTCGGGATAATCTGAGAATATAAATCCGGCCGTGAAATAAATCAGGAGACCCGGAACGACATGGGCAATTTTATGAAAAACCCTCCGCTGGATCAGGATGTCATCAAGCTGTGTTTTGGATTTAAGGACAATCTTCCTGATCCCTGCCAGTATGATCCTGCGTGTTATTATATCTGCCAGGATGGCCATCACCAGTATTGCGGTTGCCACAATTACGGTTCGGGTAGTAGCTTCCATCCCCTCTGGCATACCGGTACTCAATAATAACTTGTCCAGTTTATCCACCCATTGTGTAAGAGAATCCATGGTTTTTATGTATTAATGGCACAACCTGACAAATTTAAAAAATATTACCGGAGTCTTTAAAAAACAACCTCCCTGCCATAGTCCCTCTTCAGGAACCACAACAGGGAGGAAGTAGTAACGGTTTAACCCTGATTATTTTGATCCATTTACCTTTCGGGCAAGGAAATAGGCAGCTACAAGTGCAATACCTGCAAACAAGAAGATCGAGGCAGGGTATGCAACCTCATGATCCATCCCTGCACTTACAAGAGCTGATCCGACGAGCACCCCAAGGGCAACGCCAATGGCAAGAATCCCGACTTTCAGGATCCATTTTCCTGATCTTTCTGATCTGGGTCCGTAAAAGATGGAAGCCTCAGCACCTTTTTCAATTAGCGCAAGACGTTCTTTATTCCTGGAACTATAGTATAAATATACAATACCGAATACTACCAAGAAAAATGCAATCGGGACAAGAACTTCACCAGCATTCATGATTTTTAAGATTTAGTTAATAAATTTGATTCAATCTTAAGACGCGGGTTTTTTAAACCGGTTACAACCTGTAACCAAATTTTCATTTTGGCGTCATAGTTATGGTGGAACATCAGCAAGACAATATTTACATCAGTAAAGTTCTTGGGGGAGACCGGAATGCATTTGCCTACCTGGTCGATAAATATAAGACAATGGTTTATTCTCTTGCAATACGGCTGGTAAAGGACAGGGAAGAGGCTGAAGAGATCTCACAGGATGCATTTGTGAAGGCGTATCAGTCCCTTTCCAGCTTTAAAGGGAAAGCAAAATTCTCCAGTTGGTTGTACAGGATAGTTTATAATACAGCCATTTCGAAATTGAGACAACAACCTGCTGGAAGAGTTTCCCTTGATGAGTCTCATATTCCGGATAATTTATATACGGAGAGCAAACAGAGCTATGAGACACTTGCCGCAGGGGAGCGTAAGAAATATTTAGAAAAAGCACTGGATTCACTGGATGGGGATGAAAGAATGTTTGTAATTTTGTATTATTACGAGGAGCGGGACCTGGATGAGATTGCAGAGATTGCCGGGCTAACGAAAACCAACACCAAGGTTAAGCTATTCAGGGCCAGGAAAAAGATGCTGACGGTGTTACAGAGTTTTTTAAAAGAAGAAACGTATAATCTGATATGAAAGAAAACATAAATAATGAAGACCAACTCATCTCCGGGATCATGAAGGATTTTGAGATGAGTAACCCACCAGCGGACTTTACAACGAAAGTTATGGAACGAGTAGAGCTGGAGACAATCAAACCTGTATTCGTGAGCAAACCTCTTATAGGCACTGCCGGATGGATTGGTATTGGCATTTCCGTTATTATCATGATATTGATCATCTTAGCTGGATCGAGCGGTGAATCTTCTTCTCCTGGCTGGCTGTCTGAAAACCTGGGTTGGAGTTTCAACCTGCCTGCGATAAACCTGGAAAAGTTGCGCATTATTGATTTTAGAAATTCTACCCTGACATGGATAATCCTCGGGTCCGGAGGGATTATGCTGCTTTACCTGATAGAGAAGTGGATCGAAGAAAACCGGTTCAGACACACTTTATTTCTCTAACTCTTTCGAACTATAGTACTGAAGGCCAGTCTCTTGTATATTCGATACAGGTTGTGTGATGCATTTCTGAACCTTCACGCGACATCAAATATGTCTTCTGATCTCAGAGCTGTTGGTGTTTTTTTTTTAGTTTTATGCCTTAATACTCCTGAACAGGCTATAAAGTGAGTGAATTTTCGGTTGAGGAAATTATAGAGGGGATAAAGGCCCGCGATAACTGCGTATTGCAATATATCTATAAAAACTATTACCCCTCCATCCATCACTTTATTATTACCAATAGTGGTACCCCCGATGATGCGAAAGATATTTTCCAGGAATGCCTCATTATTATTTATCGCAAGGTCAAGGAACATGAACATTTCCTCCTGAATAGCAGCTTTAAGACCTTTATGTATTCCATTGCAAGGCATATCTGGTTGAAACATCTCAGGACCAAGAAATATGAGGACCAGAAGATTCAGGACCAGCAGAGTTTTATTGAACTTAAGGAGGAACCATTTAAGGTCAGCAATGAAGATCTGAAAATGAGTTTGTATCAGAAATACTTTAAACAACTCCCTGAAGACTGCCAGAACATCCTGAAATTAACTGCACGAGACATCCCTCAAAAAGAAATTGCTCAGGCCCTTGGCTTTAAGAGTGAGAATTACGTAAAGAAAAGGAAGCATAACTGCAAGGACAAACTTATAGAAATGATCAAGCAGGATGACCAATATCCGGATCTCTGGGATGAGCCCGACACCTAGATAGAAAATGCTTCATTCCGGAAAAAATCGCACCATATCAGGATAATAAAGAATCGGGTTTGAAGGTTTCTCTGCCTTTTATTATTCTTTGCCGCCGGAAATAAAATAGTAATCCCCCAGCCACAATCAACAGAATTGCAGTGAGCCAGTAGAGATAAGCCAAACTCTTTTTGAACAAGGGACTGGAATCACCAATGACAACATAAGTTGACCAGAAATAAGGATTGGCTTTAAGATTGTCCGCATTTTTAAGGAAATCTAATTTTGCTTCTCGTAACGCCTCTGCTTTGGAATTACCCTGTTTCAAAGATTTATAAAAGCCCTCCATCAGGCGGGCCCCAGACTTATCAGAAACCTCCCAAAGCGTCATAACAATACTAGGACACCCTGCATACATAAATCCTCTTGCAAGACTCATAACGCCTTCTCCCTTCATTAGTTTTCCCACTCCTGTTTTACATGAACTTAAAACAGCCATACGTGCATTAAAACGAGAGATTATAAATCTCATATGTATTTAGAAAACCATCTTCAGACTGCATCAATCTTTTGTGTGAATGCAAGTTTAGAATACATTGGATCTGCATTATTAACAATTGTATGCATTGCTAAATGTAGAATATCAAAATATTCTGCATTTTTCTTAAAATTACTTTCAGTCGCTTCTTCATCAATGAATAGCTTACCATTGATCTGTCTGGATATCATTTTGACCTCATCTTTTACCCCAGGAATAGGTATAAGTTTTTCCCTATAACTATCTAAATATCCCTTTTCAAAATTATTTATTGGTGTATCTAGTAAGTTAGTATAGCTTGGTGCAAAAGCTAATAGTCCTTCTTTTGCTTTTGATTCTTTGTTTTGTGATTCTAGAAGTAGGGTCGCTGAATATGCATAGCTAATTGCATGATGTCGCAATAAGTAGGGTAGATTTCGGTAATTAACTGTATTTGAGTATACTGGATAGGTAATTAAGGATTCAAATGGTACATAGGAAAGCAAACCATCAGGGATAATAATTAATGAATTTTCCAATATCATACTGCTACAGGATTCAATAAGTATTCGATATAACTGATACGATATCGAACAAAATTTCTCATAATTGAGTTTCACATTATTCGAGAAATTTGGTTCGATATGAAAATCTCGAACATATCTAATATTGTTGTAAAATGAACTATCAATTCTTATTGTAAAAAGATTTGACCTTCCTTTATTAAAAACATGAATGAAAAGTAATGTATCTGCTATAGTGTACTCAATTAGCGTCTCGTTTGTTAAACTTTTAGCTATCTCATTAATTGATAATACTTTAGTATCATATTTAAGATCAAAGTATTGGGGATAGTTTTGTTCAAATTGATGTAATAGCTGATCGTTTTCCTGCTTAAGCCAAAACAATCTTTCTTCCCATAAGTCCAATTTAACCTTATCTTGATTTTGGTCTTTCCGTTTTTCTTCAAATATTCTTTCTTCATATAGAGCTAACTGTCGAGATAAATCTTTTTCTTTATCTAGTAGTTCAATCGGTAAACCACCGAATTGTTTTGCCTTGAGATCTCGTAGAGAAATAAGTAAACTAAATGCTTTAGCTTTTTCATTGTATTCAAGTGATTTCTGCAGATAGGTTATATTGTCTGTTAAAGTATATAACAGGTTTGCAACCGTAATTGCCTGAATAAATAATTCATATTGTTGCCTAGAAAAAATGAATCTACTTTCTTCATCATTGTATCTGCCCCGAATTTTATCGAGGTTCTGCATGACTAAATCATATGTCTCAAGACTCGTAGTGAGATCTTTAATCTTACCATTTTTCCTGTATGATTCTAATAGGACCCTCCCCTTGAGCTTTAGAGATTCAAGCATTCTTCTGTTGAGTCTACTACTTGATAATTCTGGATTAGTATATATTGATACGTCATTAAAATCAGGTTCTGCATAAATTAGTGATTCTTGTAAATATCTTAATGAATTGTCAAGATTGTCTAAGTAAATGAAATAGTATTCTCCAATATTATATAAGCAACGTGATGTCTCTTCTCCTTTATTTCCTTCACGGTCTTTAAACATTTTTAGAGATATTTCATAGAGTTCTCTTCCTTCTTCATGTTTCCCTAATTTTTCAATTAAGAATATTCCATAATTCATTAAATATCTTGCATTTTGCGAATTATTCTCACCATAATAAGCTTGTGCAAGATCTATTGTTGATTCATAATACTTCTGAGCCAGAGAATCTTGATCTAAACTATTATAACAGAGGGCAATACTCGTAAATGCTAATAAGATGTCGAGTGTATCATTACCTCTATTAAAGAATTTTCCTCTCGTATAAGCATTAATTGCCTCATTGAAATTGCCCCCACTGTATTCTATATTTCCTAAATTATAATAAGCAATCTTAAGTAGATCGTAATTAATTTTTTGTCGGTTACTGAAAATTCGGATCGCATTATTAATGAAAGATTTAGCCTTTTCATAATCACCATAATGCTTATATATAATAGCTTCATTCACATATACTGATCCGAGATTTATGTAGTTACTATCTATCCTTCTATAAATCTGCTCAGCTTCCCTATAGCAAAGGAGTGCATCATCAAATCTCCATGTTTGTAGATACAAAACACCCAAGTTCACATATGAGTTTCCTAATTGTATATCTGTCTCACTTAGCCTTATTTTTTTTATTTCTAGCGATTTATTGAGAAATATATTGGCCTGATCATAATCTCCAGTCAACATATAGTTATACCCTTCTTGATCATAAAGCCACATAAGTGAGTCCAGTGTATCGGTAGGCATAAAAGGATCAATTGTATCCTTACTTTGAAAATAGTTAGTTGAATTCGAGTTGGGGAAAGATCGGACTGGAATAAAAACCAGAAGTAAGACAAAGACAATAATGACTAATTGGATAATGTACTTCTTAATCATCAGCAGTCCAACTTTATTATGGAATTATTGATAAAGATAGTCATTTTATTCTTTCAGTATTTTCAAATTTTAAAAATTCACACTATCAAAGCATTGATAGACAAATATTTACGAACAAAGATATTTTTTTTTATTGTTTATGGGTAACCTATAAAGGTTTTGTGGAATAAAGTTATGAATTGATCCCTAAAAGCGTTAGCCGAAAAGCTTTGACAGAGTAGGCAGATTCTCAAACCCAAAAGTAATGAAAAATTTAATCGCCCTTTTTTCGAAGAAGAGATCACAAGTCTCATTTGCTGCTTTCAGCGAAGATGTATTATCATTAAATGATTTGGTCAATGTAAGAGGAGGTGGTGAACCGCTGCTCCAATTGATCTTCCAATTCTCATTCCACCTGATAATGGTAGAATGAGATAGCAAGAATTTGCTTTTTCGATTTGAAGCTGCTTTAGAAGACAGCTCGGATCAACTTTGACATACAGTTTTCAAGGTATGGCTTGTAGTGGCTGAGATTTGGCGTACAAGCAGATACTGGTGAAAGACATTTCCCTTGTTTGGGAAATGGTGGCAGCTGCCTGGATACTTTGTATTCATGGTAGGAATGCACTTACATGCAGTGAGGATTAATGCCTTACAAATGGAGTATGAATGTAATGATGTAGCTATATATATGCTTAAATATAATAAAGATAAAACAATCAAACCCTTATATACATGGAAAAGATGAGTAAATATGACGAATTCATCCAGCCATTCCTGGATGGAGAATTAAGTCGGGAAGAGTTGGATTGGTTCAATAAAGAATTACAATCAAACGCAGTCCTGGCAGAGGACATCAAATTGTACAGGGAAGTCGATAATGCAGTCCGAGAGCAGGATGTTATGGACCTCCGTGACCAATTGGATGTAATCCACAATTCAATTGGGGATCCTACCAGGGAACCGGACCAACACTCGCGCATTAGAAAAATGCTGTCTTACGGAGCCATAGCTTCGTTGGCAATATTACTTTCTTTTGGTATACTGTTGAAGGTACAGCATAAGAAGCTGACCAATGAACAAATATACCAGAGACACTATGAACCGTATGAGGTTACAATGGTCTATCGTTCTGGCGAAACACAGAGCCTGATCAATCTGGCACAAACTAAGTATGATGCCCGGGATTTCTTTGGGGCGATTGAAATCTATGAGCAAATACTTGGAACGGAGCCTGGAAATATGGAATCCAATCTCTATTCAGGGATAAGTTACCTGGAGACTGAACAGTATTCAAAGGCCGAAAACAGGTTCGGCACGATCATAGATCATAACGACAACCTGTACATTGAACAGGCAGAATGGTATCTTGGTTTCTGTTATCTGCGTACAGGTAACAACCTTGAAGCCCGTGCTCATTTTAAGGAGATATCCAAAGGTGAGGGAAGCTTCAATAAGAAAGCCAAGAAAATAATGAGAAGTATTAAGTAAGACAAATCTACACCCGTTCGGGGATTTCATGAAGAAGACGCTCACATACGAAGATTTGCTGGCATACGTAGAGAAACTTGAGAAGCGTATCAAGGAACTGGAATCAGAGGTTGAAAATAATGAGACCAAAACTGAGGAGCTGAAAACCAAGTTTTTGTCCAATATCTCGCATGAATTGCGTACACCGATGAACGCAATTCTGGGTTTCTCCAGCCTTTTGAATGATCAACAACTCCCTCATAAGAAGAGGGAAGAATACGTGGATCATATCAACCAGAGTAGTGCCAAGCTGCTTAACGTTGTTGAGGCCATGATTGATGTATCAATGATACAGACGGGACAGTTGAAGATTAGACAAGAAGAATGCTTTGTCAACCAGTTCCTGACAGATATTTACCATTATTTCAATGTAGACAGACATCGTAATGACAGGCATCATATTGCTCTGTTGTTAAACCTGGGATCAAAGGCTGATGATATCATGATCCATAGTGATCAGTACAGGCTTAATCAGGTAATCACCAGCTTATTAAGCAATGCGTTTAAATACACGGAAAAGGGTGTAATAGAATTTGGTTATAATATGGAGGAAGGTGAGGATAAGATAACCTTTTTTGTAACAGATAGTGGAAAAGGAGTTTTGCAGGAGAAATCAAAACAAATATTCGAGAGTTTTGAGAAGGGTGATGAGTACGAATATGGCAAAGGTGTTGATAGTGGGGTCGGCCTCGGGCTGACGCTTTCAAAAGGGATCATACAATTAATGGGCGGAGAGATTTGGGTTGAGGACAACGTTTTTAAGGGATCAACTTTCAAATTCTTTATCCCCTGCAAAGCTGTAAGGGAGATAAAGTCTCAACTAAATAATCCGTTTACTTCGAATTTATTTATTGCCTGAGGACACCAGGAAATCAGGGCGAGATTCCCTGATGTCTTTTCAGGATACATTTTTTGGGTTAGTAAGGATCAAAAGGGAAGATCGTCGAATTCCGCAGAGGGAGGAGAATCTTCATCCGCCGGGAAGGGAGGTGGGGGAGGAGTCTGTTCCGGGGATACGGTGATCTTCTCTATTTTCCAGGCCTCAAGATTAGTGAAATAGCTTACATTATTGTCCTTCACCCATCTTCTTCCCCGGATATTGAAACTCACCCGTATCTCATCCTGAAGATTAACACTCTCAATAAGATTACAACGGTCCTGGGTTAGCTGGAACTTTATGTGATCAATAAATTCCTGGCCTCCCTGGTTTTCAGTTTTCTCAATCACAAAATCTCTTTTGCGAAAGGTATCACTGACCTGGTTCACATCAAATTTTTCAATCAGTTTTCCAGCTAACTCAAAACTCATTGTATAATTAGTTTACAGATATCAATTCTATTTCGAAGATCAATGCCATATGAGGTTTAATAGCACCGCCCGGACGTGGATTTGCACCGTAGGCAAGTTCACTTGGGATGTATACCTTCCACTTTGAACCAACTGGCATGAGCTGCAGGACTTCAGTCCATCCTCTTATAACCTGATTTACACCGAAGGTGGCAGGTTCACCTCTGTCAACTGAAGAATCGAAAACCGTTCCATCTATTAAAGTGCCATGATAATGAACTGTTACCTGACTCTCACTGGTTGGTTTTTCACCATTTCCTTCAACAAGGATTTCATACTGAAGACCACTCTCAGTGACTTCGACCCCTTTCCTTGTCATATTTTCTGCAAGAAACTTCTCACTTTCGATAACATAAACTTCACTTGCTGCTGTTTCAGTCTTTCTCATATATTCGGTCATGAACATTTCAACTTCACTGGGATCCATAAATAAATCCAGCTTATCAATGGCATCTTGCATACCATTTGCTACAGCTGCAACATTTAGCTCAGTCATAGGACTGCTTGCCATTTGTGTTCCAATCTGATGGCCAATTATATATGATGCTGAATCATGCTCAGTCTTCAATTCTACCTTTCCAATTTCCTGCTGGCAGGAAGATATATAAAACAACACTGCAGGGAGTAATGCAATAAAAAATTTACCTTTCATTTGAATTGAATTAAATTTAATAACTAATGAACCGCGAATTTAGTCAATAATTTTAATAATACGCCCTGCTTGCCAACAAGGGAAGCCCCATTTTTTCTTTATTTATGCTGAAAAAATTGTAATATCAGCCTTGCACAGCATTAATTAGTATTTATATGCCCTGGTCATTTCAAATTTCCCCGGAGGTCCCGGGATTTTCTCCACCCGAAAACCTGCAGCTTTCAGATTGCGCCTGACCGTGCCTTTAGATGAATACGTCGTTAGAATGGAATGAGACCTCATGGACAGGAATATCCGTCTAAATAAATCTTCTGTCCAGAGTTCTGGCTGCTTGTCCGGTAGCAAACGCATCAAAATAGACCAGGTCAAACTCATTTATCTCTTCCATCTCGAGCATATCACACAACAATTTTCTCAGGATAAATCCAGGCTTGATCGTTATTTCCTGATTCCAGGGAGAATCATGAATGAGCTTAAGCATGCCTTTAATGGAAGGATCAGAGATTGATTCAAAATTCAGTAAGTCAGTAATTGTCTTTTCGAGAGGATATTTTTCAATTCCGGTATAATGGATGGATATATCTGAATCATTTGCTTTTGCCAGGGTCAGTAAGGCATTTAATCCGGTTCCAAATCCCATTTCCAGTATCCGGATATGCCTGCTCTTAATTTGTTTTAATCCGGCCTCAATATATACGTGTTGGGATTCAGTAATAGCCCCGTGGACAGAATGGTAGTATTCATTCATTTCACGAACATATATGGAGTGAGATCCGTCTTTCGTGATAACTATCTCAGGCATCCTGACTGCGTAATTAATCCCAAATTTATTAATTTGTATTTCAGATTGGTAATATTTCAGACAGTGGACAAAAATGATACGGGTAAACCAGTCCGAAAGATCATTCATATCGATATGGATGCATTTTATGCTTCTATCGAGCAACGTGATTTCCCGGAATACAAAGGTAAGCCCCTGGTTGTAGGAGGTTCAAGTAAGCGTGGAGTGGTTGCAGCTTCCAGCTATGAAGCCAGAGAGTACGGGATCAGGTCAGCTATGCCAACTCTCACAGCAATCAAGAGGTTCCCCGACCTTATAATAGTAAAACCCAGATTCAGCATTTATAAACAGGTCTCCAGGCAGATAATGGAGATTTTTCATTCGATTACGGACCTTGTTGAACCGCTCTCACTAGATGAAGCTTTCCTGGATGTAACATGCAATACACTAGACCAACCCTCAGCCACGATAATTGCCCGCGAGATAAAATCGAGGATCAAGGATAAAACTGATTTGACCGCTTCTGCAGGTGTATCAGTAAATAAGTTTCTGGCTAAAATAGCTTCGGATTTGGATAAACCTGATGGACTTTATGTTATTAAACCTCATGAAGTGGAAGCATTTATTAATGAACTTCCAGTGGATAAATTCTTTGGTGTGGGTAAAGTCACTGCCCAAAGGATGCAGCAGCAGGGAATATATAAGGGATATGATTTGAAACAAAAGAGCCTGCATGATTTGATCAGATTGTTTGGAAAAAATGGTCATTTCTTCTATGATATCAGTCGTGGTATTGATAACCGACCGGTCAATCCTGAAAGGATAAGGAAATCATTTGGCAAGGAACGCACATTCGAAGAAGATCTAACTAATCTAAATGATATCCATACAACCCTCCAGGATATCACCGAGATGCTCTGGCATGATCTGCTCAGGACCGGGGTAAAGGGCAAAACACTTACCGTTAAAATCAAATATGCCGATTTTCAACAGATTACCAGAAGCAAAACTTTCCCGAAAGAGGTAGAGAGTGATGAACAAATCCTTAACACTGCAAAAGAAGTGTTGAATAACGTATTTATTCAGGGTAGCCGGATAAGGCTATTGGGAATCACATTGTCAAACCTGACACAGCCGGATGATGATAATCAGTTAAATAATAGCCAGTTATCAATTGATTTCGGTTGAAATATATATTTTTTAAAATTGAATTAATTATAGTATAAAAAACTAAATATAATACAAAGTATTTATTATATAATATTCATATATTCAATATTATAGTTAATAATTATATCAAATTACATTTATATTTATGATTAATATTGTATGTGAATAAGTATGATTTATGGCATCTTCAAAGTTTTATTTAGAGAAAAGAAGGGATGAGAATGGACAGAACCAGGACGAAACAGGTCCCGATAATGCTTTATTTTAGTTTCGATGGTAAACGCTTGCAATTGAATACCGGAGAACGGATTGATTTTTCAGATTGGGACTTTCGGTCCCAACGTGTGCTGGCGCAGGCACGCGGAAGTAAGGCCATGAACAGGTATTTACAGTCCCTCGCCGATGAAGTTATGGGGATTTATCTGGAAGCAAAGACAATGGGATTAAGCCCGGGGATTGACTACCTGAGGAAACAGATTAAATACAACAGGCGAAAATCGAACATTGGCTTTTTTGATGTGTTCATGCTGTTCATTGATGAGAATCATCACAAATGGAGTATTCATACCTTCAGAAAAATCAGGACCACCTATCAGCATTTAAGAAAATTCGCCGAAACAGAACAAATTGAGATCGAGTTCAGCCGGATCGACAGAACTTTCCTGGAACAATACATACGTTTCTTCAGGATTAAATACAGTCATTCAAACAATACAATTTCAAAAAACCTGGATGTCTTAAAATGGTTCCTGAACTGGGCCACCAGCAGAGGATATAATAAAAGCCTTTTATACAAGGAATTTGAGTTTGAATGGATCAGGCAACCAAGGATCAGCCAATCAGACCTCGTCCTCGACTGGGAAGAGTTGATGAGAATCTGGCGGTTTGAACCTTTGTCACCTGAACTAACTGAAATCAGGGATATTTTTTGTTTTATGTGTTTTTCGGGACTTAAACTCTCGCGGATATACCTGTTAAAAAGCAGCAATGTCTACCCGGGTTACATCAGTGTGCAGGGGAATGTTAAATACCAGTCATATAATTTACCACTCAATGAGCGTGCATATGGTATCATTAGCCAGTACATTGGTAAGGAAGGTCAGAATAGCAACTGTTTCCCTTATTACCGTAATTCAGACTTTAACAGGCATTTAAAGCAAGTGGGGAAGAATGCCGGGATTAATCGATATGTAAACCTCTCGTTTTTCTCAGGAACAGAGAAAGGATCCAGGCAGGTCCCAAAATACGAGGTTCTTTCATCCAAAGTCGCCATCAATACTTTCTTATTTAATGGATTGAAGCTTGGCATCTCTGCCGAGGTATTGTCGTTTCTGACAGATAGGAAAACCCTTGCCAGTGTGGAACGGATCAGATCTGTACTTGAAAATGCGGCTTATGAGGATGTCAGGAAATTTGATAATTTGCTGGCGGATAAGTAAATGCGAAACCCGATGCATAGAAGAAGCCTGATATTATTTTGTACACTTTTGCTGTGTCTGTCAGCCTGCCATGTTGAGTTTGTAGATTATCCAGATGTGGATCCTGTAGACACTTACCATGCAAGAGATTATGAGCAAAGTATCGATAGCCTGGTAACTGCACTGGGGTGCAGGAAAGAGTTGCCCGAAGGATTTGAATTGCAAACATTGCTTGCATTGCGGCATTATCCAGAGTTAAAGAACACCCGATATCAAGTTCATTGTTAAAAAAGCGTTTATTCCTTTAGCCTCCAGACCTACCATGTTTTCCTTGCTCAGAAAACGGGATCAAAGGACATACAGGGTGATCATCAGTGACCAGAGCCTGCCACAGATGGAAAGTGTGCTGTTAAAGAACCTGCCATTCAATGCCCAAATTGCAATTATTGGCCATGAGCTGGCTCACACGGCTGAATACCAGACCCTGAACAGTTACCAGCTATCAATATACCGGGATACTTCTATGTATGGGGGGCCTTCAGGGCCTCCATGGAGAAAGGGACTGACATGCGGACCATCGAACATGGACTTGGGTGGCAATTATTGGAATATGCAGAGCATGTGAGGGAAGTGTCAGGTTCAAATAATAAACAGACTGATTTTATGGACAAGTACTACATGAACCCGGAGGAAATCAGGATGCTGATAAACCGATCCGATTTGTACAGGAACGATGACTGATAACCATTACTGCCTCCTTGTCCATCAAGCGGGCCATTCCAGTATTCCTTTTTGATCACCTCCATCTAACGATTCACTCGCTCATCATTTTTCCTGGTTGCCAATGGCCGCCAATTTACAATCTTTGTTTTTTCGATGATGAATCTTCCTGGCTGATCTTCTCGTCTTTTTTAATATCCGGCAGGTATTCTTCGTAGATATTGTCCATGGCCTGGAAGATATTTCGTCTTGCATTCCGGTTTAACCGGTCCATCTGACGTATAATTTCCTTTATTGATTCTCTTTTGGTGGTATCGTCATGAGGGCAGGATTTCTCCTGTTTTCTGAATGAGCGCAGGGTGGCGTAATAGGTCAATTCCTTTTCCGGGATGAACAGAAGTGGCCTGATTAATCGGATCCGACCCTTCGAACATTGATAATTTCTGTGGCAATGAACTTATGGAACCATGGAAAATCATGTTCATCAATACGGTCTGTATGGCATCATCCTTATGATGTCCCAGGGCAACCTTATTACAGTCCAGTTCCTTCGATAATTCAAAGATCCGTTTCCGGCGGTGCCAGGAACAGACAAAGCAGGGTGCTTTTTTTGGATCAAGGGTCAGGTCTATCTCAATTTCTTCCAGGTAAAGGGGAATGTTCAGTTCGGCGCAAAACGCTTTCAAATATTCCGTATCCATTTCGTAACCAATATTCGTGGCGCTGACATGCACTGCAAATAACTGGAAATCAAAAGGCAGATGCCTTCTCCTGTCAGCCAGGGTTTCGAGCAGGATCATCGAGTCTTTGCCCCCGGACAGCCCTACCAGTACCCTGTCACCGGCCTCTATCAGCTGATGTTCATTCAGCATTTTGCCTACCTTATTTGAAATCTTCTGAAATTGTTTTCTCCGCCTTCTTTCCTGATCATTCATGTTCATAAAAATATCTATTTTTAATGGCTATTTTAAATTAGCTACTTTATGAGACAATTCATTCTTGCCATTCTCATATTTCTGCCTGCATTTCAAACACTTACAGCTAATATCACAGATGAAGGGAAAAGCCTGACAATTGACGAAAAGGTATCGGGACTTGAAAAAGTATGACGGTTTTTTCACTTTCTACTGGTCTGAGGAGGAAGGGAAGATCTTCCTGGAAGTGGACAGGTGGAACATGGATTTCCTGGCGGTCAGCTATCTTTCAAGGGGTATGGGGTCGAATGATGTTGGGCTCGACCGGGGGAAGATCGGAGCTCAGAAGGTGGTCTCCTTCTTCCGCAGCGGGAACAAGGTTTTATTGATTCAGCCCAACCTGGATTACCGTGCTGATACTGGAGACAGCCTTGAGGTGAGAGCCGTTTCTGAATCTTTTGCAACATCTGTGATCTGGGGATTTACAGCATTGGCCGAAGAGGGAGGGAAAGTATTGATTGATATTTCGGATTTCCTGTTGAGTGATCAGAACCATATATCGGAGGTACTGAACCACACCGGCCAGGGATCATATCGTGTGGATGATTCCAGGTCTGCCATGAACATGGACCGGACAAAGAATTTTCCTCACAATACCGAGTTTGATGTTCTGTTGACATATTCTGGTGAAAATAGCGGAAGGTTTGTCAGGGAGGTTGTCCCTTCTCCGGAACACATCACCCTGGGACAGCATATCTCCCTGGTCAGGTTGCCTGATCTGACAGAATATCAACCCCGGATTTTCATGCCCGAGAGTGGTTTTATGTCACTTCAGTATATGGACCTGGCCAGGCCACTTGGTCAATCGCTCACCAAAAGATTTATTTACCGGCATAAGCTGGAGAAAAAAGATCCCTCAACGGCCATAAGCGAAGCGGTTGAACCCATTGTCTATTACCTTGATCCGGGAACTCCGGAACCCGTACGGAGTGCCCTCCTGGAAGGTGCGTCCTGGTGGAGCGAAGCGTTCGAAGCCATTGGATACAGAAATGCTTACCAGGTGAGATTGCTTCCCCCGGATGCCGATCCCCTCGATATACGGTATAATGTAATACAGTGGGTGCACAGATCCACGCGTGGTTGGTCATACGGGAGCTCCATAACCGATCCACGGACCGGCCAGATCCTGAAAGGACATGTCAGCCTTGGTTCCCAACGGGTCAGGCAGGATTACCTGATCGCTGAAGCCCTGCTTTCCCCCTATGAAGCCGGCGAAGCCCGTTCCCAGAAGATATGCAGGAGATGGCCCTGGCAAGGTTGCGTCAGTTATCCGCTCATGAAGTAGGACATACACTTGGATTTCAACACAATTATATCGCATCAGCAGATGCACTGTCCTCGGTGATGGATTATCCGCATCCGCTGGTGACACTGAAGGATGGCTCCCTGAGCCTGGAAGATGCCTATGACACCGGGATCGGGGAATGGGATAAAGTATTCGTAGCTTACGGTTACCAGGATTTTCCGGATGGTGTGGATGAGCAAGAGTCCCTTGAAACAATCCTGGAAAAAGCAAGGGCAGATGGACTTCGTTTTTTGTCTGACCGGGATGCCCGGGGGGAAGGATCTGCCCATCCTTACACCCATCTCTGGGACAATGCACCGAATGCCGTTGCTGAGCTGGAGAGGGTGATCACCATCAGAAGGCATCTGCTGGAGAAATTCTCAGAGAAGAATATCAGGGAAGGAATACCATATTCAGAATTGGAGAGGGTATCTGGTACCGGCTTATATGTTTCACCGTTACCAGTTGGAAGCAGCCGCAAAAACCCTGGGAGGGATGCATTATAACTATGCCCTGCGCGGAGAGGAGCTGAAGCTGGAGATGGTATCCCCGCGCGATCAGCTGGCCTGCCTCGATGCCATGCTAAAAACCATTGAGGCAGATTTTCTCGCCATTCCGGAAGTGATTCTGGACATCATACCACCCAAACCATTGGGATACCAAAGAGACAGGGAACACTTCAAATCCCGCACAGGCATTACCTTTGATCCCCTGGCCGCTGCTGAAAGTGCTGCTGACCAGACACTTGTCGCTGCTTTTTAATACCATGAGAGCTACGAGGATTGTCGAGCACCATGCCAGGGATGCTGAACAACCCGGGCTCCAGGACGTTCTGGACAGGATCATCGATGCAAGCTGGCATATCATCTACGTCGATCCTTACCTGGCAGAAATACAGAGAGAAGTGAACTACCTTGTCCTTCACCATATGATGATGCTGGCCTCCGATAAATCAGCCCTGGGACAGGTCCGGGCGATAACCAGCTATAAACTGGATGAGCTCGAACAATGGATCAATTCACAACTGGCATATTCCTGGGATATAGCACAGGAAGCCCATTTTAAATACACATTGAAACAGATCAGCCATTACCGACGAGCACCCCGAAAAGTATGAACACGAGAGCCCGCTGGAAGCACCGCCGGGGCAACCCATAGGGGACTGTGGTATTTAAGCAGAAAATTATGAATCTGAGAGAAACAAAATTTTACTGGCTGGTTTACAGGCTGGATGCTGCGCATCGGAGTGCAGACCGAGAAACTGGAAGAATTCCTGAAGTTTGCCGTTGTGGGCGGTTCCGGTGTGATTGTGAATATGGGCAGTTTCTTTTTACTGACCCGCCATGCCGGATTGAATTTGGAATATGCTTCTCCAATTGCCATTGAGATTTCCATTTTAACCAATTTTTTCCTGAATAATATCTGGACATTTCGCAAAAGAAATACCAGGGTGGGATTGTTGTCGAGGATATTCCGGTATCACCTGGTGACGGGCCTGGCCGGGCTGGTTAATTATGGGATCCTTCTGCTGCTGGCAAAAGCGTTTGGGGTCCATGACCTGGTTGCCAACCTGATCGGGATCATTGTCGGGACGTTCATTAATTTTTTCCTTAATTCACTATGGACCTGGCGGATTAAAGCGGAACAGTTGTAACACTTAGTTTCACAGGTGAACCGTTTATTCCGGGCAACAGAAGTTCTGATCCAAATGAGACCATCAGGAGGTAATCCCCGGTCTGGTCCGGAACTTTGATCCCAACATCCAATATCACCTGCTCACCCGGATCAATTGAAGTCAACACGGGTTGATCTTTGATCGGGGTCATGAACGTATGGCGGTCCCCATCCTCAAAGGACTGAAAAAGTAGAGGTGGCAGGTCGCATGTGCAGTTCAGGCAGACCCTGCGGGAGGTCGGATTTTCTATCCGTATGGGAAGGCTGATCTGTTCACCGGGTGATGCTTGCAGATTCTTTTCCGGAATTTTGATTGACAGCCGGTTAAATGAACAATAATTCTTGATCATGTAATAATGGATATCCTCCAGCTTCGTTGAAATAACCCGTGTACTGTCTGCCTGTCCCCACCGGGCAAGCAGCACTTCCTTTCCCTGGAGATCTGCTTCCATGTCCCATACATCATACTGGTTTCTGCGGTAATAGATATTGTTGCGTGTAAATGATTTTTTCCCTGTGTAAAACCAGTAGACGGAGGGGGACTGGTACTTATTCATAAAAACAACGGGCCGGTTGCCGGCTACTTCTTCAATCTGCCTGGCCCACACATCCTTGCCATGGAACATCCGGGTGACATGTGCCGGGAGGGGAAGGAAATCAACGATCAGGTAGGCCCTGATGACCAGGATCAGGGGTATGCTTGCCAGTCCCAGTACCCTGATCCACTTTCGCAAGCCTGGATAACGGTCGATATTCAGCATGGCCAGCACAATCATGGGAGGAAAAGCTGCTGCTGTCCAGTGTGGTTCCACATGCCCCCTGACGCTGGACAGGAAGAAAAATCCAAAGAAGCCAATAAGATTGAATTTCAGCATTCTCTCATAGGCATCCTTTGCAGGTCTGGCAAATGCAAGATAGAGTAGCAGGACGCCAACAAAAGGACCCGTAACGAGCAGCTGATTACCAAGGTACTCCAGGATTTGTCTGGGCTGGAAGGGATCGTTTCGACCAACGAGGTGATACTGAAAACTGACAAAGTTATTTTTGACCTGCCAGATGATATGGGGCAGGTACAAAATCACCGCAACAGCCGCAATAACCCAGAAAGTTTTGCGCAGGATCAGTTTCCAGTCTGACAGGATGGTAAAAAAGATGATCAGCAGGGCATGGTATTTACTGTACATCATCAGTGCAATGATCAGTCCCAGTCCAAGAGCCTGTATCATCCTGTCCTCTACAAGAAATCTTTTCAGGACCAGGAAAAACAGGGAGGTGAAAAAGACCAGGGGGATGTCCGGCAAGGCCAGGAAACCGGCTACGTTCAGATGCATCAGGGTGATGGCTATGATGCAGATGATGTATATTCGCGGGTCCCTGTTGCCTTTTGGAATAAGTTGATAGACAACCAGGATGGTTGCCGCTCCAAGCAGTGAAGGGAACAGCCTTACTCCCAGCTCACCCGGGAGGAGCAGGGAGCCCAATTTGATCAGCATGGCGATCATAGGAGGGTGGTCAAAGTAACCCCAGGCCGGGAATTCACTGTACACCCAGTAATATGCTTCGTCCTCAATAATTTCTGTGAAGTAGGATTGTACAAGATTTATCAGAAACCAGGCAAGGGCGAACCAGGCAATCCTTGTATTCTCTTTTGAAAGCATATTGTCCCTAAAAATAGATTATATTTACTTCCCAACAATTGGCTATGCGAAGATTTCTTCCCATACTCTTTTTTATAATAGCATTCTCTTCTCATCTGCAATCACAGAGATTTGAATGGTTGGCCGGTTTTGACGGGTTCCTGGATAACCGGGAATATTTTTCGATTGATAATCCCCAGACCATATTTGGTTCAAGATTCCGGGCCGAGGTGGGTGGGAGCATTTCTGATATTCACAGGTTGCGTGCAGGCATCAATTATTTGTTCGAGTTTGGTACTGCCATAGATGCCAACAAACCCAATCTTACCCTATATTATGAATACAACCACCGTGGGGTAAGGTTGTTTGCAGGCGCTTTTCCACGACGGGATCTGCTGGCCTTCCCCCTGGCAATCCTGTCTGACACATTGATGTATTACCGGCCGAATATCGAGGGATTGTACGGGGGGTATTCCTGGAACTGGGGTCAGCAGAACGCTTTCCTTGACTGGACAAGCCGGCAAACGGATACCAACCATGAAAGATTCATGGCCGGAACATCCGGGAGATTCTTTTTCAAGGATTTCTTTCTCTCGAATTATTTTTTAATGTCACATTTTGCCGGTAAGGCCACATATGATCCGGATCATTCCCTGAGGGATAATATGGGTTATAATGTAAACGTAGGAGTGGACCTTTCCCGGAAAACCTTTCTTGATTCACTTTGCATCAGGGCCGGGATCCTCGGCTCCCTGGACAGGATCCGTTCCCAGGGCGATGCGTGGCAAACACCGGTAGGTTTCCTGGGACAGGCGACAATCCTTTATAAATTTGCCGGTGTATCGGCTACCTACTATGCAGGTGAGGGTCAAACCTTCCTTTATGGTGATCCATTCTACCGGCTCGAGAGGTATGGGCGCCTGGACCTGATTGTACTGCCATTCCGGACCGGTCCCGTGCAACTGAAACTGGATTTTGGGATGCACTTCGTAAAAGGGCAGGTGGATTACTCCCAGCAACTCTGGCTCACCTTTGACCTAGATGGCACCATACCGGACTAACCCGGGTAATACTGGCAACCTTCCAGCAAACATTGTTTATTCAGGTGGCTGAATTCGCAGCTGATGTTTTCCTCCTTTTCCAGGCTTACCTCCAATTCCTTCTCGATAAAATCAATCGCCCGGTTCAGGGATATATAAGTATCCCGTTTGCAACATCGCGGTCCGCCATGTATGGCAACCGACATGAGTGATTCGGCCGTGATCATATTGCTCTGGCGCCAACCCTCCGTTGACAGTGGGGTGGAACCAGTTGCCAGGCTCATGAATATGCCGGTCCCGACAGCAGCCCCGCAATTCCCATGAGATCCGCAGAAACCACCATGGATAAAACCGGACCTCTTCTCGGCCTGGGACAGTTTCTCTTCCAGCTGGTCCAGCTGGCCGATCCGCATGTAGTATGCCGCAAGCAAGACCGCCGGCACCAGGAAATGATGTTCCGGCCCGTGCATTTTTACAGATGGGTGTTTCATGATCTCCGTGGCCAGCCTGACAGGATTTCCGGAGCTGGCATTCAAACAGGAAGTCTTGATGATTTCAGTTGCAGGGGCAGCATGGCATTTGTCACATACGAAATGCCCCTCGCTACAGGCTACCTGGCTTTCGAATACCTGTCCGCAGTAGTGGCAGTTCATTGGGCTGAAGCGCATCGTTGTACACCAGCTCACTTCCGCAGATCAGGCAGTTGTTTTTGTGCTCCATAAGGATTCAGGTAATAATCAGTTCGCCGATTCGGCAATCGTATAGACTGTTCTGTGCGGGTAAGGTATGGTGATGTTTTCCTTGTCGAAACGCAGCTTTACGTTGGTCTGCCAGTCGAAATGAATATCCCAGTAATCCTCTTTCTGCACCAGATCCGTACCATCAGGTTTACCGAACTATCCCCAAGTTCCTTAACGGCGATAAAGGTGCAGGATCAGTAAGTATCCGCTGATCTGCATCTACCATATCCTTAAGCACATTTTTAGCTTTTTCAAGGTCATCGTCATAACCTATGCCGAATATTAAATCCATCCTCCTGTTTTCCTCAGCCGTAATAATTGGTGATGGTCCCGCCTGAGATCGCACCATTTGGCATGATCACCTTTCGGTTATCAGGCGTGAGCAAGTATGGTATTAAATATCTGGACCGCGGTAACCTTCCCTGCATCTCCCCCTGGGCTTCAATATAATCTCCCACCCGGTATGGTTTGAAAATCAGGATCAGTACCCCTCCTGCAAAGTTTGAAAGACTCCCCTGTAGAGCCAGTCCAACTGCAAGTCCTGCTGCACCCAGTACAGCGACAAAGGAGGTGGTCTTGATACCCACGATATCCACCACGGAAATAATCAGCATGATTTTCAGCAGTGTGCTTGATCAATCCTACCAGGAATGGGACCAGGGTTGGATCCACCTCACGTTTTTTCATTAATTTCCGCAGGAACCTTGAAAAAGAGTTAATAACGATGATACCAACCACCAGGATAACAATGGCACAGGACCAGTTTGGGTCCCCATGTCATCAGCAATTCAATTGCTTTGTCAGTGTACATTTCTGCTTTATCCATTTTTCTTATGATTGGTGATATTAAAATTGTAGGTGATAAATATAACTGTTTAAACGCTATTTCGTAATATCAATTTCGGGTTTTGAAAAAGATTGGTATTTTTCCGGATTATATGATATATCTGCTCGGAAACTGAATGGCAAATCGGAAAGGGAATAAGGCATTGGGACTCATCATTTGCCTGCTGGGATATGTCGTCGCAGGCCTTATGGTATGGCTTATCTATGATGCTGTGTCCATCATTCACCCGATCCTGGTGGTACTGGTCCTGGATATCCTGGCCACCATCGTCATTTTTCTGTTCAGTGTTGCATTCAATAATTCCAGTATGTATGATCCCTATTGGAGCCTGATTCCTCCCTTGATTTTATACTACTGGATTTTCCATGACCAGACCTGGACGGCATTAACACTGCTGCAGACCCTGGTCCTGATCACTGGTCATGGTCTGGTCTCTGAGATTGACCATGAACTGGGTCCTCAGGTGGAAAGGTCTGCGGGACGAAGACTGGCGTTACCTTGCGTTTCGGTTAAAATACCAGCAAAACTACTGGGTAGTCAGTTTTTTTGGCATCCACCTTTTTCCAACCCTTGTTGTATTTCTTGGCTGCCTTGCCGTTTATCCCGGCCCTCGTCCTGCATGAAGGGGGAATGGGGCTCATGGAATGGTTCGCTGTGTTCATTACACTTTGCCGGGATAGTCATATGAAACGATATCGGATATTCAGCTGAGCAGGTATGTGAATGATAAGGATAAATGTGATTTCCTATGTTCCGGCCTGTGGAAATACAGCCGTCATCCCAATTATTTCGGGGAGGTTTTGTTCTGGATAGGGCTTTTCCTGTTTTCAACAGGCACGGACAGGCTCTACTGGTGGATCGTACCCGGACCGGTCATCATTATCCTGATGTTTTATACGATCAGCATACCCATGATAGATAAACGCATGCTCCGGAGAAAGACCGGCTACAGGGATTACCTGAAAAGAACCTCGGCCATGATCCCCTGGAAACCAAAAGAAAAACCTGCCTCTTCAATCACCATTCTTAAATGATTCCTGCCTGTCCCTGGTATTCCCGTAAATAATCATTCTCGTCGGCAGACAGTGTCCTGATGGCAAATGGATCTTCCCCTGATAGCCATTCATCGAATATCCCTTCTCTGGCAAATGTTTTGGTTATGAGCACCTCCAGCAACCATTCGGATGTGATGATCCTGTTTTGCATCAGGACAGCCCTGATGCCCTCATTGATAGACCGTCCTGCACGAAGGGGGAAATCATACAGGGCAGCCATTATCTGCTTGTTCCCGGGTTGGCGATACAGAGCCATGCAGCTGTTCACATCGGAAGAGAGATAACAGCGGCAGGCCATTGGTCTCACAGGGTAGATCAGGCAGGAGTGGTCCATGAGAAAGGGGCAGGGGTATGAGGTTTGCAGGAATTCCCTTACACTCATATCACCTGTTATGGCTTCCTTTTCCCTGGACTTCCTGCAGACTAACTGCTGTTGCTCAAGGGCCATCTCCCCGGAAAGGTGCCTGGCTGATCAGGAGGACTTCCTGGGTGGAGACCAGAACAGCCTGATGGCAGCACCATGCACAAGCCTTGCGGCAATCGATTTTGAGTCCTTCCCGCTCACACCTGTTCCGGAAAGATAAGATCAATCCATCCACTGCTTCATAAGCTGCCGACATCAACCTGACCAACTTTGTTTCAGTAACTCCCCCTGCCAGGTGCTCCCTGGCCAAATTCAAACCATCCTGGAAAAAGATATTTCCGATGTTATTGGGTAACTCCACAATTTACCTTTCATAAATCTACCTGAGGGATGCCTTGGTAAAAATATGCTCGGGAATGTCAGCATCAAATGTTATTTCTTCAATGACAAACTCGGTGCCGTCGCCATTTTTAAGCATGTCCTTGAATACCATCCTTCCCGGGAACCACCTGTTCCGTACACGCTTAAAGTCGTAGAGCTCAGTCTTTTTAAGCAATTTGCCGCTCTTGGCATACAGTTCCTCTCTCAGGGGGATATACTTTTCCTCGTCCATCCAGATCTTGCGGACCTGGTAGGTCACATCATCGGTCTTTGCCTCGAGTTGGACGGTCCAGCATTTTACATCCCTCAGGGTTTCTTCACCGGTCACCTCCGCATGGTAGTTATCCTTGTAGGTGGCATCGTCCATCATATCCTCGTAGGAAAGATCTGATCCCATGACAGACTGCCTGAGCATATGCCCGGAGATCTGTATGGTCCGGTCAGTTGAGGGCGAATAGATCCAGAGGGCATCCTCCAGTTTGAGCATTTTGGTACCTGCTTCCCTGGGAGGGGACAGGTACTCGGAGTAGGACTTTTCCTCGCCTACCGACCAGGATCTGGATTCTATGGTCCGGCTGGAACGGGGACCGTGTATCACCATTTTTGAGGTGAGAATACGGCTTTTCGCTGACATGTTCCGGTCCATGCGCTCCATGACCTCATCCCCGGAAGGGTATTGTGCATGGAGCAGGCTGCTTGCTGATAATAATAATACGAGTATTTTTTTCATGATTGAAACGTGTTTTTCTGGTTTTATGTCTCCAGTTCTTTGAATAATGAAGCCGTTTTCCTTTTATAAATCCCGATGCCCGACAGCATGGTTCCTACGCTTGAAGCAATCAGGCCGGGTACAAACCCTATGAAATAAGCCTGTGGAACGATCTTGGCATGAAATGAAGCCGGCATCATCATCGTGGCTCCCTGTGTCATACTGCTGATATCAATTCCCGCCTCCTGCAGCCAGTATGAGAAACCTAACCCGATTATGGTGCCAAATGCCGAACCGATGATTCCGATAAGGATGGATTCCCAGATCATGCTATCGATAGATATGTCCCTTCTCCTCGCCGATGGCCAGCCGGATACCCACTTCACCATATCTCCTGAGTCCGCCTATCAGTCCGGTGTTCCAAAGGACAATGGACATGGCGAGTACGAAAACAAAAACCATGATGAACGACATGGCATCCACCATTTCAAGGTATCCTGCGAGGTCACTCTGTTCTGTCAGCATGGCCATCACAGGAGAAAATTCATCATCGGGATCAGTGAACCTGCTGTTGAATCCCAGCTTGATGATTTCAGCCTGTTCGGGATCCCAGTAACCGCCGGGCAGATATCCCAGTATCTCACTGGAAGCGTCATACATGTCCAGCGCAGCCTGCACGTCTGAAATATCTGCGATCATGGCCCCTTTGTCCATCACAACCGTACCGAACCTTACCGTTCCGGATACGATGAAATTATAAAATGTCATGCTTCCGAACATGGTTGAACTCATTAGTGTTACGTTGTCACCTGGTTTGACTTCCAGGTTGATGGCCAGGTCGTCGGAGATAAGTATCTCTCCCGGACTGTCAGGGATTTCCCCCTGTACCAGTATCCGGTCAAGGGTCAGCCTTTCGGGTTCTTTGCTACCCGGGCTGAACATATCGATGGAGATACCCATTACGGGTCCCTGTGAGCGGGTCTCACCGTTCTCATCGGGCACATCCAGAAGTCCACCGAATTGTGTGCGCAAAACCCAGTCCATATCCGGGTATTCCGCCTTTACATCATCGAGCAGTTCACTTACATCGGTCAATGCAAGGTCAATGGGAACCTGGTTGCTGTTTTCAGCATAGGCCCTGGTCATGATCTTGACATGGCCGGTGGAGAACCTGGCGGAGAAATCGGCGAAATCTCCCAATACGCCCGAGAGATAGCAAACCATCAGGACGGTAAGCGAGACTCCGGCGGCCACTATGATAACAGGCAGGAGACTTCTCTGCTTGTCCCTTATTATTCCTTTAAACAGAAATCGTATCATTGTAATTTTCCTTTAATTGCTTCAGTTGGGTTCATTTTGGATATTTTGCGGGAAGGCAGGAAACTCACTATGGTAGTGGTTACAATGATGATCAGCATAACCGTGAGTACCAGTCCCATACTATAAACCGGGTAAATCCTCTCGGCAATGGCCATCCCGAATCCTTCAGAATCGACGGGCATGGCCCAGCCTTTATTACTCAGCCAGATGAGGAAAGGGATCCCGGGGATGGCACCCACCACTACCGCAAGGATGGAGTGCATGGCCCCTTCAACCGTAAAGAGCCGGACAACCTGTGAGCGGGTCATGCCCATGGCCATATAGGTACCGATCTCTTTCTGCCGGCGGAAAATGGACAATACCTGGGTATCAAACACCGCCAGCATTGCCAGGAGCATCAGGATGATATACAGGAATGATCCCCCAATGGTTTTCATGCGGATCATTTCCCGCATTTCTTTCAGCAGGAAATCATGGTCCTTCAGTACCCATCCTTCTTCCGACCCGTACCAGGTATAATCCTGGTCCGCGATCAGCATGGTTGCCTCGCCGGGCATCTGGGTCATTTCCCTCAGCCTGTCGATAGGTATCCACATTTGTCCCGCTGTCACGGCCGGGACATCTGCCTTGAACACCCCGACAATCAAAGCTTCGGTGGCATCGAATGTCCCATCCACATCGCGCCAGCGGACCGTTACCAGATCTCCCTCCTTAAGCCGGGTATTTTTTGCCATAAGGTGCCCTATGATGGCCGGAATCTCGGTGTAATCCCCTGCCAGCTTTGCTGTTGGCAGTTCGGAAACCTGCTGGTCAGGGTTTATGCCTTTCAGGAGTATACTCTGCATCCTTCCTTCAGGATATATGGTACCCTGGGTGATCAATACCGGGGCCAGGTTCCCTTTTTCAATTTCGACCTGCATGGACCCCGGGATAATTGCATGGCTGTCCTCCAGTGTAAAGGGATCATAAGGGTCATATCCGGAATGCCATATTTGTCCACCGCCGATCTCCCAGGCGATCATATCTGTAACGGCCTGCCTGTTCCATCCGTCCAGGATCCCATAATGCATAATGATCAGGATCAGGATGAAGGCGAGAACGCCAACGTTAAGCCAGGTGCGCAGTCCGGCACCTATGAGATTCCGAAAAGCTAATTTAAATGCTGTCATGGCTGTTTATTTTTTTTCATCTTTAACAACTCTGCCATCCTCCAGCGAAATCTTTCGCTTCAGGTATTTTATTACCTTTTCGTCATGGGTGGCAAAGATGAATGTTGTTTTCAATTCTATGTTCAGGTTCTCCATGGTCTGCAGGATGTTGTGTGAATTGGCTGCATCCAGGTTGGCAGTAGGCTCATCGGCCAGGACAAGCCTGGGTTTCTTTACCATGGCCCGTGCAATGGCAACCCGCTGGCATTCCCCGCCGGATAGCTGGGCAGGACGTGATTTCACCTTATCTGACAGTCCCACCCAATCCAGTGATTCCAGAACAGCCTCCTTCCTTTCCTGCGCCGACATGTCGAGCAGGAGGAGGGGAAATTCCACGTTCTCGAATACCGTATAGACCGGCAGCAGGTTATAGGTCTGGAAGATAAACCCCAGGTTTTCCTTTCGGAGTTTTGCTGCCTTCTTATGGGATAGCCCACCGACGGACTGGCCCAGGACCACAGCTGTTCCTTCAGAAGGAGCGTCAAGTGACCCGATGATGTTCAGGAGCGTGGTTTTACCGGACCCCGAAGGCCCCACAAGTCCCGCGAACTCCCCGGTCCCAAATGTAAGATCAATTCCGTTCAGCGCCGTAAAATGGCCTCCCCCGATTGGAAAGCGTTTTACAAGGCCGGAGATTGTTACGATTTCATTGTTTTCCATTTGTAGAAATATTTGATTCCATTAATGATTAAATACCGCCATGAATTGCAGTCCCCTGCCAGCATAAAGATTGGTCCCCTCCAGGCCCTGGTAAAGGTTAAATGTCTGGGGATTCCAGAAGCCCATGATGTAAAAACTCCATTTGTCGAATTGCCAGGACCAGTTGACAAAATTGTAGATCTCTTTGTTGGTCCAGTCATAGAAAAGGATACCATTCAAGCCGTTGATTATATTGAATGAATAATTGGCATTGAGGGCAGAGAAATGAACACTTTCCCCATCTCTAAGGGGCTGTTCCGAGCTGCCGAAGGTGAAATACTCCGTCATCAGTTGCAAGCCGTTGCCCAACCCGAACGTGTAATCAAGTCCAAGGTTCAGTATATGTTTGTATTCCAGCTCCGGTATATTGATCTCCTGGTGGATCAGGGCAGCCTCAAACCAGAAGCCAACCACATAATCAAATTTTCCGTCCAGGGCCAGTCTCTTCTCCCTTGCATGGGGTTTTCCCCCTGGTGGGATCGGAAAGACTTTCTCTGCATCGGCCACACGGTAATGATAGGTGGTAGCGAGTTCTCCACCGGGTATGGGGAGTTGAACACGGAACCCGAATTCCGGTTTATTCCCGACCGAAGGTATGATCTCCCATCCCTTCGGCTTGTCGTTGCCGATCAAACCCCAGACCCAAATGTTGGCGTTGTTCAGGAAGTAATACCTTCCAAGGATCCCCCATACACCGTCGGTTAGTTGCAGCGGGTCACGCGGATCGATCTGGTCGAACCACATCAGTGGCCTGAGCATGCTGGCCGATCCGAAATTGATCTTCTGGAGTCCGCCCCTTACCTCGAATTGTTCCCCCGAAAACTTCATCCATGCACGGTAAGGTTTTAGATCTCCCTCCCAAATTGTACTGTCGGCGGACCAGTACAGGCCTGATCCCCAAATATTCGCCGATATTTCAGCATCAAAAGAATAGTCTTTATTAATGGGAGCATGGAGCTGTATCTCCGGCAGATACCGCAGGCCTGCCTGTCCCCTCCAGACCTTTTCGGTACTGCCCTGTCCGGGTGCCCCGGGAAGGTCCTCCATCTGGCTTGCAAGGGTCCACCCGACAGCCTGCCCCTTGAAGGTGAATGGCTGGGCTGTGATGTTTGGCAGGTTTCCCGCAAACAACAGCATAAATGAAGATAATCTACCAATATAACTTAATACTCTGCCCATTATTTTCTCGGCATAATTCCGTAAAAGAAAAAGTTTACCATCTCCATGATCATTTCCTGGGGACTATCGTACATCTTCTCCAATGTATCATCTTCCATCAGATCGAGCATTTTATTTAAATACCAGAGTATGAACTCGATTTTCATATCCTGCCGGATGTCACCCCTTTTTTGTGCCTCAGCGTAATCCTTAATGATCAATCCCATGGTTTCGTGCATGCGCCGGTGAATGAAATCGCGAAGGTCGGGTTCAGCCTGGGGGATATAATCCGAGAAGAAGGCCTGGCTCATCTGGTCAGACCCTTCCAGTTTCATCCGGATGGTTTCCCTCACCTTTTCTTCGAAAGGAATGTCCTGTTTCATGAGGGTATTATACCTTTCCATCGCCTCGTCCGTCATTTCGGTGATCCAGGTTTTAACAAGCTCATTCTTATTTTTAAAATGTTTGTAGAAGGTCATCTTACTTACCTTGGCCTCCCTGCAGATCTCCTCTACTGTTACCCGTTTGATCCCGTACCTGAAGAACAGGTCCCTCGCAGTCTGTATGAGTTGTTTACGTTTCATACGAAGTAATTGAAAACATACGAATAAAGTATAAATATACAATTATCGTAAGATATTGTCAAATTATTCTGGAAAAATCGTATGCTCCAGAAATGTTAAAATTCTCCAGCCCGGGAATGGTGAGTGATCCGGGATGCCAGCATTCAGAAAACAATCTGGTCCATCTCAATAACAGGACCGGATTCCAGATCCATCATGCAATTGATCATCCTGGCCCCTGTCAGCAGCGGGAGGTCTTCCACGCCCAACACCGCCTCAGCAATCTGTCCGGTCTCAAGCAAATATGCCCTCATGGTACCCTTAAGCAGAGGCCTGTGAGGAGTAAGCCACCAGCCATCTGAAAGGCTGAAAACAACATTACTGATGGAGGTATCTGTGATAAAACCATTTTTGATGATCAGGATCTCATCGCAACTTTCCCTCAATTCATAGAGATACTCAAACTTCCGCCGGTCGGCAAACTTGTATTCATACTCGATATCATTGCATTGTATCATTTTGAGGCTCCTGACCGTACGGTATAGATGGGGATGGAACTGGACCTCCTCGATTTCCCGGCCATACAGCAAGCGGCAACGGTAGATTCCATTTCCGAGATCATCCGGCACCTTTATGACACTTTCGAGGTCAATGTATTCGGAGATACCCAGCAAGGCCTTCCGGCTGGCATTAAAACGCTTATTATGCCATTCCAGGTTACGGATCTGCCCGTTCTCAATCTTTATGGTTTCAAGCAATAGGGACATAAACCTTATCTATTAGTTCCTGGTATTCTTTCTCAGGATCGCTCATAAAGGTAATACCACCGCCACTGCGGTAGATCATCCCTTCATCCTGCTGTTCTATGAACCGGATCATGACGGCACTGTCAAAATCCCGGCCGTTAAAATATCCCATTATGCCGGTATAGTAACCTCTTGGACTGCCTTCGGATTCCCTGATTATCCGCAGTGTTTCCTCCTTTGGAGCACCGCTGACGGAGCCTGCCGGCAACATGGAAAAAATGATCTCACCTAGCCTGGATTGATAATTATCCGGCAGGCTGCCTGAAATAACCGAGCTTACCTGCAGCAATTCCTTCCGGTTGGTTACCAGGGTATCCACATACCTGAATTTTTCAACCCTGACATGATCTGCATGAATGCTGAGATCGTTCCGTATGAGGTCAACAATGGTAACATGTTCGGCCATTTCCTTTTCATCATTCAGCAATAGATCCTTTGCTCCTGGCAGGGCCGCATCAATGGTCCCTTTCATAGGAAATGAATAGATCTTTCCCTGATTGATCCGGATAAAAGTCTCGGGAGAGAAAAACACAAATTCATTTTTATAAAGCAATTTATACGGGGCATGGCTGAGATGATATATTTGCTGCAAACCAAGGTTTGTTGTTAGTTTTGTAGGGAATGTCAGGTTTGTGAGGTAGGTTTTACCGGCACGGGCGTTATCAATGACGATGCGGAAGGCTTCAGCATACTTGCTGAATTCCACAGGTTCGGCCTGAAATTCCACCCGTTCCGGTAAAGAGACATGGCTGTCGACGGGTGACCTGTATGCAGGGCATGTAAACCTGATGTCATTGGGCAGCTTTTCAATTGGAAAGACCAGGGGTTTTTGTATTTCAAAATCTACGATAAGCAGGAAAGGGGTGTGTGTTTCGGCCAGGCTGTTTATCTCTTGGATCATGGAGCGAAATTACAAAAATTGAAGATTATACCGGAATATCCTTTACATTGGCTTATTGATTTCATATATTTATTTATATGCAAAGAAATACTCGTTATGGAAAACAAAATCAATGTTCTGTGCAACACTTCCAGTTACACATACAGCGGGTATCCCAAATCGATCAACCTGATCCAAAATCCGCAAAGAAGAAGACTGACCGGTGAAGAGTTGGATCAGTTGATCTCTGCCTTTGATCCTGTCGGGATCATCGCCGGGGTTGAACCGATCATTCATGAAACTCTGAAAGCCGCCAAGAGCCTGAAAGTGATCTCGAGGTGCGGTATAGACCTTGAAACGATAGATTACAGGGCGGCCAGGAGACTGGGGATCATTGTTACAGGCACCCACCTGGCACCCGATGTTCCGGCCGCCGAGCTGGCACTGGCCATGATACTCAACCTGACACGGAAGCTGAATCAACTTGATAGAATGGTCAGAAAGCATCAATGGGACAGAATGGTAACGGGCTTGCTAAAAGGAAAAATGGTAGGGGTCATTGGTTGCGGGATACTGGGTACCAGGGTAAGCAGCCTGCTGGCGGCGTTTGATTGTAACCTGATCGGATTCGACCCCGATGTCAAAATACATGCATATTGTGAAATGGTCAGTTTTGATTTTCTGCTCCGGAATGCTGATATCGTCACCCTGCATATGCCGATGAGAAAAGAAAATTATCATCTTATCAATGCCGATGCCATTATGAAAATGAAAGAAGGTGTGATCATTGTCAATACTTCACGCGCGGGACTGATAGATGAAAAGGCCCTGCTCGCTGCACTCGAGAACAAGAAATTGGGCGGGGTGGCCCTGGATGTCTTTGAGGAAGAACCATACCTGGGTCCCCTGATCGACCATCCTGAGAACACCATCCTGACACCACATGTCGGTTCCTTTGCCGGATCCTGCCGGTTCGACATTGAAAAGGAAGCCATGGAGAACCTTCTGAAAGGATTCAATAAACAGGGAATTACAGTTTGAGGTCTTATCCTTTTTCAAGCCAGCCAAGGATGGAGAGGGCTTCCTGCCTGCTCCCCCCACAAACCAATTCTTCTGCCCTGAAATCTCTGCATACCTTTGGTCTCTGGTCATAGATACCACAGCTGTAATCTTCCTTGAGGTGGATACACTTTACCCCTGCCGGTTTGCCATCCGGCATGCCAGGAATGGGTGATGAGATGGAGGGAGCAATGCAGCAGGCCCCGCAGTTCTTACGGCAATCCATAATACCTGATCTAATGGTCCGTTAATTTACTAAAACCCTGTAAAAATATCTATTTGGACTGAATTGATTATATTGTCTCATCCAATGGATGATTTTTTCAAATACCTTACACCGGGTCAGGAGGATATTGATTGGGGCTTGTACCTGCTTTGTGCAGGGAAAGCCCATATATCTGCCAATACTGTCTACCCTCCCTCCGAACATCCCTCAGGCTATTATTTTGCATGGGAGAAAGGAAGGGTGCTGAATGAGTATCAGATCAATTATATTACCGAAGGGGATGGTATATATGAAAATGACTCGGGCCGGTATAGGATCAAGCCCGGTTCCCTGCTCATCACGAGGCCCGGCGACTGGCACAGGTACCGGCCCAGCATGAAGACCGGCTGGGTGGAACATTATGTCGGGTTCCGCGGAAATATCGCCAGCCAGATTTTCAGTCAACCCTGGTTTGCTGCGGGGAAGTCTGTGACAGACATTGGGAACCGGGAGGAATTCATCGATACCTATTACAAGATATTTGAGTATATCCTGGAAGAGAAGCCTGGTTTTCAGCAGGTTGCCGCAAGTATGATCATGAAACTCCTGGGATACATGATCTCCCTGGATAAACAGAAAGATTTCTCCGGCAAGCGGGTGGAACAGATTATTCAGAATGCATGTTTCAACATCCGCGAAAATGTGGAGCAGGAAATCGACTTCAAGTGTTTTGCAGAGAAGAACAATATCGGATATTCCTACTTCCGGAAGATGTTTAAAAAATATACCGGCGTACCGCCTGTGCAGTATCACCTGGACCTGAAAATACTGCGGGCCAAGGAGATGTTATTGTCCACTGATAAGATCATCAAAGAAATAAGCTATGAGCTTGGTTTTCAGTCCATTTACTATTTCAGCCGTGTGTTCAAGAAGAAACTTGGAGTATCCCCCTCAGAAATCCGGAAAACGGTCAAGGAATCTCCCAAGAATAATTAGCCTGGTTTCCTCCGGCCGGATTTTTTATGTATATTGATTTCAATAAACACTAATAAACTCCAAACATGTTCATTGTCAATTCCTATGGCCTGGCCATTTTATTGTTGTTCATAACCATGCTGTGCTGGGGATCATGGGCCAATACCCAGAAACTTGCCTCGGGCAAGTGGTCCTTTCAGCATTTTTACTGGGATTATGTAATCGGAATTTTGATCTTTTCCCTGATCATGGCTTTTACCCTTGGCAGTTTTGGTGATCAGGGAAGGGCATTTTTGCCAGATCTGCAGCAGGCTGAAACATCTGCACTGGGCTCAGCCTTTATCGGAGGGATCGTTTTTAACCTCGCCAATATCATGGTGGTCATCGCAATTGAAATTGCCGGAATGGCCGTGGCTTTCCCTGTCGGGATCGGCCTGGCCCTTGTCATCGGGGTGGTGATAAATTACCTGGCATCCCCGGATGGGAATCCAGTATTTCTTTTTGTGGGATTGGCCCTGGTAACCATCGCCATCATTGTTGATGCAATTGCCTACAATCAAATGCCCACGGAAAGGGTCAAAGATGCAAAATGGAAAGGATTGCTGCTGGCTGTCCTGGGCGGCATCTTCATGGGTATGTTTTATCGTTTTGTAGCGGCCTCCATGAGTCTGGATTTTGTGAATCCGGCCGCCGGCATGCTTACGCCCTATACTGCCCTGGTTTGCTTTGCACTTGGGATATTTGTATCAAACTTTTTATGGGACACCATTATCATGTATAAACCAATAACCGGATCCAGGGCAACTTACCGGGAGTATTTTCAACAAGGAACCCCAAGATTACATGCCATTGGGATACTGGGAGGCATTATCTGGTGCCTCGGTATGCTTTTCAGCATACTTCCTGCCAATAAGGCCAGCTTTGCCGTTTCTTATGGCCTGGGACAGGGGGCTACCATGGTCGCTGCGGCATGGGGTGTTTTTATCTGGAAAGAATTCCGGAATTCACCCAACAAGTCAAAGACCAATTTCTTACTGACCGTGATGTTTATCTCCTTTATCGGTGGATTGGGACTCATCATCCTGGCTAAACTGTAATCTTCTTTTCCATGAGTAAAATACTAGTAATCGGTAGCACCAACATGGATATCATTGCCATGGTGGACCATCTGCCTGTCCCGGGAGAAACCGTCGGTAATGCTGACCTTGCCCGTGCACATGGAGGGAAGGGAGCCAACCAGGCTGTTGCAGCAGCAAGAGCAGGGGGTGAGGTTACCTTTATCACTTGCGTGGGAGAGGATGATGACGGGAAAAAGATGCTTGAAGGTTTCCGGGAAGACGGGATTCATATTGGTCAGATATCCCTGGTTCCCGGAGTCCCGACCGGAACGGCCCTGATACTCGTCGACCGGAATGGTGAGAACAGTATTGCAGTAGCACCCGGAGCCAATAATCACCTTTCTAATGCCATCATTGACAAGGCAGAGGCACTGATAAAAGAGACAGATCTGATCCTGTTACAGCTGGAGATACCATACGAAACCATACAGCATATATGCAAATTGGCCTGCCAGGCATCAGAAAAGGATCATCCTGAATCCAGCGCCTGCATGCAAGCTGGATGAGGAAGTGCTGGCATCACTTGAATACCTTGTCCTGAATGAGACCGAGGCGGAAATAATAGCCGGACAAAAAGTCACCGATGATAATAAGGAAGCAGTGTGCAAGTCCATTCAGGAAATGGGCCCCGGGCACATCATTCTTACCCTGGGTAGCCGGGGTTCGTTTATCTTTGATAATCAGGTTCGGCAATTCGTGGAAAGCTTTGCTGTTAATGCCGTCGATTCAACGGCAGCCGGGGATACCTTTTGCGGTGCCTTTGCTGTTTCCCTGCTGAGTGGTGAGCGGGATATTGTGGATGCTGTACGTTTTGCCAATGCAGCAGGTGCATTATCGGTTACCAGGCAGGGTGCACAGACTTCTATCCCGAAAGTGAAAGAAATTGAGCAATTACTGGCATCTGGCCAACATGGCCCATGATGCTGTTGGATTTCAAGGTCTGAGAAAAAATAGGGGCTGTCTCAGTTTGATTTGAGACAGCCCCTATTTTAATGTTTGATTAGATTGAATCAGCGTTCTTAACGAACATAGAAATAATAGCTATAAGTGTTGTCACCTGCTTCTACCGTTGCATAATAATCACCTGACCTCATCTTGCTTATATTCAGCATTTTATGATAAGAAATATCATTGCCGTCTGCACTTTCATAAAACACTGAATTGCCGCTTTCAATGGTAAACTTGATGTCCTCAGTCTTTAAATTAAGGTAATTGACCTTTAGGAAACCTTCATTGCTTGAAAATACCGGCTTATATTCAACTTCGTTACTCAATACCTCAACGTCAGACTGGTGTACCGCTACCTCCGTAGTGGTTCTGATATAATCGTCATTGGATATGATGGTGTATTTCCCATCCTGTAAATTTGTGAAATCATACACCCTGCCATAGGATTTCTGGGATTTGATGGTTTCTTCGTGTAGAACCTTGCCATTAACATCGGTTACGAAAATAGATACATCGATGGATTTGGGTCTTTGGAGTTCAACTCTTGCTTTCTTTTCAGAAGTAATCGGAGTGACGTTCATTTCATCGCCCGCATAAGAATTTACTGTAAATAATAAGGCGCTTGCGCCTACGGTAATGGTTGCTAATATCGCATTCATCGTTTTCATTGTCTTGGTTTTTTAAATTAAGAAGATTTATAATTCTGCATCAAAATTGCGATCTAAATCCGCTCAAACAAAAACAAGAGAGACGAAAGCGTAATCCGACAGTATGAAACGGTAATTGCTTCAGATGAGCTGGCTTATGCCTTGCCGGCTATTCAGCCCAGTCATCTGTCCTGAAGGGAGAGGCCGGCAACCCGGCAATATTGAAAAGGGTGACTTCCTCGCAATCGCCGAATGCATAACGTACGGAAACCGGATGAGGTACATACTTGCTCCAGACGGTAACGGTTATATCGCGGTTGATGACCGCCTCTGCCGGATAAAAAAACTGGTCTCCGCCGGCAATCTCAAATCCTGACAGTGGTTTCCCGAAGCTGGTAAGTCCATTTGGGGCATGGTCAAAGCTTATATTGACTTTCCCATCTTCTGTTTTTTCCATAGACCTGTATATCGGGCTCTGGTAGGCCAGCCCTTCGTATCCGTAAGTTTCAGCCAGGGCCCAGTAAGCAAGCCGCCGGCCAACGGTTGACTTATCCGCAGGGTGAATGCAATCACAATCACCAATGTCTGCGGTCACTACCATACCGGTATTTTCCACCTGCTGCATGGAAAGGAGTTGTGCTTCACGAAGGAGGGCAGTTGCATATTTTGTCTCTTCAGATGATCCGTAGTCATAGGGTGAGATCTGTACAAAATAGAACGGGAAATTGCCAAGGTTCCACTTTGTCCTCCAGGATTCGATCAGGGCAGGGAAAAGGCTTGCATATTGAGATGCTTTATTGCGGTTGCTTTCCCCCTGGTACCAGATCGCACCTTTGATGTGGTAATCGATAAAGGGATGGATCATGCCATTGTAAAGAATGGTTGCTGCCTGATGTGGTCCCCGTTCCGGGACCTCTGTGGGAATACTTATTTCATTAAATGGTTTCAGGGCCTCCTCCTTCATCCATGCCTCTGCCTTGGATCCGCCCCAGGATGTAACGATGAGGCCCACCGGCACCCCAAGCATTTCCTGGACCAGTTCCCCGAAGAAGTATGCCGTCGCTGAAAAATCAGGAGTAGTGGCAGGTGAAGCTATTTGCCATTTCCCTTCTACGTCGTCCATTGGTATTACACTGGGCTGCTTCCCAATCTGAAAAACGCGTAAGTCTGGGTTCTTTGAATGGAGAATGGCTTCATTGCTCCCTGATATGGGCTGGTTGCCGTATCCTTTAACCGGCATTTCCATATTGGATTGGCCCGAGCATAACCAGACCTCACCTGTTAACACATCATTCAGAACGATGGCTTCACTTCCTTTTATGGTCAAAGTATAAGGTCCACCTGCACCGGGGGTTGAAATTTTCGTTTTCCAGCGGCCGTCAATGTCTGTCTTGATCCCGGCCTCCACTCCCCAGGAGGCAGAGATTTTAATGTCCGTGCCGGGATCATCTTTCCCCCAGATAGAAACTTCAGCATTTTGTTGCATGACCATATTATCGGAGAAAAAGGAAGGCAGCCATGTCTGTGCGAAGACGGTCAGTGTTGTAATGAATAACATTGACACCAGTGAGATCCAACTTTTTTTCATTTGATATTGTTTTGAAAGGTTAATATGTATTGGGATTTAAATTTATACAAAAACCATTGAATTGAGCAGATGATCATAAATTATATAGATTTGAGGAGTTTTCGAACCAATGAATCCCTATAAATTTTAACTTTGACTCAGCAGTCCCGATTCAACCCGGAGAACCGCCCAATAAAGGGATCTTAAAGAAAACTATGCCCCGTTCCTCCGGTTTTATTGGATAACGATAAAGGCAAATGTCATGTACAACAGAACGAAAGATACTGCCCGGTCAAGGCGTACCTTCCTGAAGAAGGCCTTTGCATCCGTGGCTCTGGGTGCAACCGGAGCCATGTCCATTCCGGCTTCCCTGCAGGCCCAATCCCCCAGGCAGGGAGAAGGATCCGGCCAGGAAGAGAATGATCGTGGAAAGATACGCATCACAAAACTGGAAACCTTTAAAGTGAAACCGCGCTGGCTGTTTTTGAAGATCCATACCGATCAGGGCATTGTGGGACTCGGAGAACCGGTGGTGGAAGGCCGGGCTGACACGGTTGCCACAGCGGTCAGTGAAATTGAACCATACCTGCTCGGGAAGGACCCCCGGCATGTGATCCATCACTGGCAGGCCATATACCGGCATGCCTTCTATCGCGGCGGTCCCATACTTACCAGCGCCCTCAGCGGGGTTGAGCAGGCTTTGTGGGACATCAAGGGGAAGGTCCTGGGTGTACCCATATATGAATTGCTGGGGGGGCCTACGCGTCATAGCGTTCGGGTATATGCCCATGCCGGGTCGGTTGAAGCCATTAAAAAGGCCAGGGATGAAGGTTTTACTGCCTTTAAAACCGGCGTGCTGAACGCCAGGCAATCGGGGATCATCGCTTCTCCCGCCTTCATTGACAATGCTGTGGAAAGCTTTGCGTTATTGCGTGAAACCGCAGGAGATGATGCGGATATCGGTATCGATTTCCACGGGGCCATCAGTGCCCAGAATGCCTCCCTGCTGATCAGGGCACTTGAACCTTACCAGCCCTTCTTCATCGAGGAGCCGGTCAATTGCCAGAACGTGGATGTGATGGCGGACCTGGCAAGAAAGACCCATCTTCCCATAGCTACAGGGGAACGCATCTTTACCAAATGGGGCTTCCGGGAGATCCTTGAGAAAGGTGCTGCCTCCATCCTGCAACCCGACCTCTGCCATGCCGGCGGGATCTTTGAGTGCAGGCTGATCGCCGGGATGGCAGAAGCCTATTATGCCTCCATCGCCCCGCATAATCCCCTGGGACCCATTTCCCTGGCTGCGGGTATCCAACTTTCCGCCAGCATTCCTAATTTCCTGTGCCAGGAGCAGGTTAACCTGGGTGAAGGGTACCTGAAAAAACCATTTGAGGTGGTGGACGGGCATATCCCGATACCTGAAGGGCCCGGTCTCGGGATCGAGCTGGATGAAGAAGCCCTTGCCGGGAAAATGGGGCATGACTGGAAAAGCCATGAAACATACCTCGATTCCGATGGTTCTGTAGTGGACTGGTAAAAATCCTGGATAATATTTTTAACATAAACAGCAAAAGAATGGCAATTGTCGCAATTATCGATACCGGATACAAATCCTATGATTATGAAAAAGAGCTCTTCCCAGGCATGGGCTATGAGCTGCAGATATTCCAGGGCGAACGGGCGGATGTCCCGGCGAAAAGGGAATTGGCCAGGAAGGCCGAAGGCATTCTCGTAAGGGATACGCCGATCGGCGGGGAGACTTTCGCCAGGGCACCCCATCTGAGGGCCGTCGTCAGGTATGGGACCGGTTACGATAATATCGATGTCGAGGCGGCCACTGCACGAGGCATTAAGGTGGCCAATGTACAAGGTTATGGCAATCACAGTGTGTCGGACCATGCCCTGGCATTGATGTTTGCCTGTATTCGCGGATTGCCTGCAGGTGAGAAGAATATCCTTACTGCTTTCGGCAAACCTCCTTTTACCGAGGTCTTCGAATTGCACGATAAAACGCTTGGCATCATCGGACTGGGCCGGATAGGGGGGACCCTCTGTGATAAAGCAAGGCATCTGTTCTCCCGGGTGCTGGCAACAGATCCCTATATATCCGACGATAAGTTTGAGCGGCACGGTGCCATAAAATCGGACCTGGAAAACCTTTTAAAGAAGAGCCATGTGATCAGTCTTCACTGCAACCTGACAGATGAAACAAGGCACCTGATCAACAGGGAGGCATTCAGCAGGATGGAACAATGCCCGGTGTTGGTCAATACCTCCCGCGGACCTGTCATAGATGGAAAGGCCCTGCTTGAAGCGGCGGACGAAAAACGCATACACAGCGCCGGCATAGATGTATATGAGAATGAACCTGCCGATCAGCGGCAGGAGGGACTGATCTCACATCCCAGGATCATTACCACCGGGCATTATGCCTGGTATTCAGATGCATCCATAGGCATCATGCAGAAGCGGGCTGCTGATAATCTGGCAGCCATGCTGAAAGGGGAAAAGATAGAAGATTGTCTGAACCCCTGATCACTCCATGGGTTTGATCCTCGGAACGATCAGGTGTATGATCAGCAGGGCGATCAGATAAGCACAGCTGGCTACCAGGAAAGGTATGGCATATCCATCCGGGCCAATCTGCTGAAGTATCTTCCCAACGCCAAAGGCCACTATGGCACCCCCGACTGCTCCTGCAAAACCACCGAATCCGGCTACCGATGCCGTGGCTCTCCTGGGAAAGATATCCGACATCAGGCTGAATATATTGGCAGACCAGCCACAATGCCCCCCGGCTGCCAGGGCAATCAGGGATACAGCCAGCCAGAGGGAATGGGTATGGGGAACGAGTGCCACCGGCACGGCACAGATGGCACATGCCAGCATTCCCAGTTTTCGCCCCCTGTTGATGCTCATCCCGCCTTTGAGCAGTTTCGACGAGAACCAGCCGAGGGCCATTCCCAAACCCCATGAAACAAGGTAAATGGTGAAAAATGGCAATCCGATCTCCTTCAGGTTTACGCCGAATTTCTCATTCAGGAACTTTGCCCCCCAGAACAGGTAAAACCACCAGACGGGATCGGCGATGAATTTACCAACAGCAATGGCCCATGTACCGCGATGAGGAAGTATGGCTTTCCATGGCAGTTTTTCAATTTTTTCCTCGCTGACCGAGTCACTATTGATAAAAGCCAGCTCCTTTGCTGAAACCATTTTATGGTTTTCAGGTTTTTTGAAATTCCTGGACCAGAGAAACAGCCAGATCACACTGATCGGCACTGTCCACAGGAAAGCCACCCGCCAGTTCCCTGCCATCAGGACCAGTCCCGGTATGATCAAAGGTGACAGTATGGTACCCATATTGGAACCCCCGTTAAAAATGCTCACTGCCAGTGCACGTTCCTTTTTGGGGAACCATTCAGCAACAGCTTTGATGGCCGATGGGAAATTACCCGACTGGCCAACCGCAAGGGAAAACCTGGCAATGGCAAAACCGATCCAGCTTGCTGCCAGGGCATGTGCCGCCGTGGCAAGGCTCCAGATACCGATGGATATCATGTAACCCTTTTTGGTGCCGATCCGGTCCACTATGGTTCCCATGATAAGGAAACAGATGGCATAGGCGATCATGAAAGCCATGTTGATATAGCCGTATTGTTCTTCGTTCCAGCCGATGGACCGTTGCAGGTCCGGCGCCAGGATGCCCAGGGCAGAACGGTCGATATATAAAATGGTTGTGGCCAGGAAGAGCAGAGAGAGGATAAACCACCTGAAATTGCCTTTTGATCTGCCGGATTGTATTTTCATTGGCAATAAAGATAATTAAATCCTCATTTTGTTAATACGGAGATAATCACAGGACCTGAAGAGGTAGTAATCGGTACTTTAATTAAGTTTGTATAATCAATTCATCTTCTTATGAAACGAATGAAAAGATTGAACTCCATTTCATTGGTCATCGCAATTATGCTTTTCTTATCATGCGGGGATCTTTCGGAAAAGAAACAAATCCAGATTGAAAACAGTGAATTCAGAAAAACTTTTATATGTGACCGCAATAATCCGGGGGTCATCCAGCCCGAATATTACAGGAAAAAAGACGGCAGGATTCTCAATCATTCAGGTGCGCCATATTTTGAATTCATGATCAACGGGGAAATAACCTCATCAAATGATAAGCTCTGGGTGTTCAGGGAAATCAATGAACGGCAAATGAAGAACGGGGGCATTGAATATTCCCTGGAGTTTTCGGGCGTTCGAAAGCATGTCAAAGGCCTTTCCGTCAACATTGTTCAGCAGGTGTTTCCCGGGTCCTCACTGGTAAGGGAAAAACTCATCCTGAATGCTTCGGAGGATACCTTCAGGCTGAATAAGAACCAGGGAGATTTGCATTTCAGGTTCCCTCAATATGCCATACATACAAGACCTGATGATGATTTGAAATCCATTGAGATTACAATAGCCGGCTGGGAGAAAAAATCCCCCAATCACATGTATTTTCCTGATATACAGACCCTGCCCCTCAGATCCGGTCGCGCAGTTTACAAGGGTCCGATTCATATCTTACATTCGAAATCACTGAGCTGGATAACAGCCTATGAACATGCCTCCCAGGACAATATCAATGGTTTGCTCAACAAGGAGAAGACCGGTGCAGGGAATCTCATTAATGACGCCATGCAGGGTACAAAGGGGGTATTCAATTTTGCATTGGAGGACAGTGATTTTTATTTTCTTGGAGTCAGCACTCAACGAATAGAGGATCAGGTAAGTATATCTGTTGATGCTTTACGGGGGGCATATCTGGAAGGTGAATCAATAGATGCAGATCATCCCTATGAAACGGTATGGACAGCTACTGCTTTTTATGAGGAAAAAGATCTGGATAAGGGAAGGGAGATCATCAGAAATTATCTTTTTCATCAGATCTGTGAAAATCCGGTTTCCAGGAAGCCTGAATTCTATTATAATACATGGGGAATGCAACGGGAAGATCGATCAAGACCACTGAGGGACATTTTAACCTACGATCGCATTTTCGAGGAGATTGAATATGCTGCCCAGCTCGGCGTGGATATATTTGTGCTGGACGATGGATGGGAGCAGACGCAGGGGGACTGGACACCGCATAAAGAGCGCCTCCCGGATGGATTGGGTCCCATCAAAGAGAAGCTGGATGAATTCGGTATAAAAATGGGACTCTGGTTCTCACCTATGGGGATTGATTCTACCACCCGGCGCTATAAAGAACATCCCGAATGGGTGATCCTGGATTCTGAAGGGAGACCCATACAGGCCCAGTGGGGTCACCCCGCTTTCGATTTTGTGAGTGATTTCTCTGATCTTTTCATCCAGGATTGCAAGAGATTGATAGATCAGGGCTGCCGGTTTATGAAATGGGATGCCATCAATACTTTTTACAGTTCCCTGCCGGATCTGGACCATGGGTCTAATGGATATGCTGAAGATGAGATCAGGGCCAGGTATGAATACCTGCTGCCCATATATGTGGTGAAAGCGATGGAAATTCTCACTGAATATGAGCCGGAACTTGTCATTGAGATCGATCTTACCGAAGCCCGGAGGGTAATGATCGGCCTGGCTCCTCTGAGCCAGGGAAAATTATTTTTTATGAATAACGGTGCAAGCAGTTATAATGATTATTCAGGCTTTCGGACAAAATCATTGAGAACGATTGCCAACGAATTTGCGGGACTGATACCGCTGGAACTTTTTACTTATGCAAGCTATCCCCATGATCTGGCAGGATGCATGAAATACAATGTGAATAACTCCCTGCTTGCAGGGCATGGATTCTGGGGGGACCTTTCACTGATGAAGGGAGCACAAAGGGACTTCGTTGGCCGGCAGGTCCGGCAATCGAAAAGGATTCTTCCTTATATTGCTGAGACTGAGCCCGCCATTATCGGCAAGGTGGGCGGATCACCCGAGATATATTCCATAATCAACAGCGAAAAAGGGGCGGGACAGATCATCTCTTTTTCTGAAGAACCTTCTGATTACCGCTTCGAACAAAATCTGAATACATCGGCATTACTGGCTGTCTTGAATAATCCATATGATGCCCGGGAAGATTTGCTGCAAATGGATTTAATTTTTAAAAACAAAGAATCCACATCTGCCATCTTTGTATTACCAAATGAAGGCACCGGGATATCCATTGTTTCTTCCACTGCTTCCATTTCAGATGCCCATTCGGACGGGAATCAGCTCAGTTATCAGGTGGACGGAGCCGGAACCCAGTTGATAAAGTGGCCCCTTGAACTTGGTGAACCCGTTTTAAAGGACAGGGGTTCGGCCGATATCAGTTTCGAAAGAAAAGAAGACTGGTTCCTTGTAAAGATTTGGGTAAAGAGAGACCAGAAAACACAAATCCTGTTGGAATCATGAAATTAAGATTCATATTTTTGGTTTTGATACCATTGCTGGGCTGTACTCCAGGAAACAATCCCTTGGAATATGTCAACTATGTGAATCCTTTAATAGGAACGGCCCCTTCAACTACGATCAGTGCGATGAAACACGGCCATGGCAGTGAAAACAATGCCCAGGTCGTACCCTCTGTCACGACTCCGTTCGGAATGACCAACTGGACCCCTCAGACAAAAGAAACAGAGAGGAAATGCCTTGCTCCGTATTATTATACCGATTCAGTGATCCAGGGATTTCGTGGCAGTCACTGGTTAAGCGGATCCTGTGCACAGGATTATGGAAGCATGACCATTATGCCGGTTTCAGGAGATCTGAAATATCTTCCATCGGAACGTGCTTCAGGGTTTTCACATGACAGAGAAATCTCAACTCCCTATTACTACCGGGTTCACCTGGATGATTATCACATAGATGCAGAGCTGACGGCGACCAAACGGTCCGGTTTGTTCAAATTTACCTTTAACCGGGAAGGAAAGGCCCATATTGTCGTGAATCCCAATAGCGATGAAGCCAGGGGATTTGTTCGGATCATACCTGAGAGGAATGAAATCACCGGATACAATCCGGTTCACCGTTTATACCAGGGATGGGGAGAGGAAGCTGGTTTCAGTGGCTATTTTGTGGTTCGGTTCAGTCATGATTTTGAGCAATTCGGAGTGTATGCAGGAAATATACTCTCCGAAGGTAAGCAGGAGGTGTCCGATCAGGAAAACCTGGGAGCCTATGTTTCTTATGACTTGCCAGCAAATGAATGTATTTATGTTACCATCGGGACTTCCTTCACCAGCATTGAGCAGGCGAGGAAAAACCTGGAAACTGAAACAGAGAACCTTGATTTTGAACGGGCAAAGCTTGAGCTGAAGGAGAGTTGGGAAAACCTGCTTTCAAAAGTTCAGGTAGAAGGAGAGAATGAAGGGGATAAGATCAAATTTTATACGGCTTTATACCATAGCTTTTTGCAGCCCAGGACTTTTAATGATTGTGATGGTTCCTACATGAGTTTTGCCGGAGGAGCGCATGTGTTGAATTCGGGAGATGGCGATTATTATGCAGACTTTTCCATGTGGGATACCTATCGTGCCTCCCATCCCCTTTTCAACCTTCTTATGCCGGAATCGAGCGCTGATATGATGAGAAGCCTTTTGCTGAAAGCGGAACAGGGAGGCTGGCTTCCCATATTTCCAGTCTGGAACTCCTATACCTCGGCCATGATCGGAGACCATGCAGTAGCAACCATTGCAGATGCATACATCAAAGAGGTAATTGAGCTCAGGGATGAGGAATATGCCATATTGTTGAAAAACGCTTTTCAGTCGCCGGATACTTACGAAGCGTATGCTGACGGGAAAGGTCGCCGCGCACTGGAATCATATCTGAAATATGGTTATATTCCACTCGAAGATGAAGTGAAGGAGTCATTCCATAAGAACGAGCAGGTTTCGAGAACACTGGAATATGCTTTTGATGACTTTGCCCTGAGCCAGGTGGCCGAAAAATATGGAGATCATCCGCATGCTGAATTATTAAGTAATCGGTCTATGAATTACCAGAACGTATACAGCAGGATCGATTCCTGTGTAAGGGGAAAATTTGCAGACGGAAATTTTACGGAAGACTTTGATAAGTTCTCAAGAAAATCCTACATCACCGAAGGGACACCCTATCAATATACCTGGTATGTTCCACATGACATCGCGGGACTCATCCAATTGATGGGGGGGAGGAAGGATTCAATAACAATCTCGACCATTTTCACAGCAGCGGGCAGTACTGGCACGGAAATGAACCGGGTCACCAGATATTGTTCCTGTACAATTATTCCGGACAACCATGGAAGACCCAGCAGCTGGTATCTGAAATATTGGAAACTGAATACAGTGCTGATGTTGGCGGTTTGAGCGGTAATGATGATGCCGGGCAGATGTCCGCATGGTACGTATTTGCGGCCATGGGATTTTACCCGGTTTGTCCTTCATTGCCAGAATATGTAATTTCAGGTCCCAGGTTTGATAAAATCACCATTGAACTGGACCATGAAAAAGCATTGGTAATCCATGCCCCGGGAGCCTCAACGGGAAAAAAATATATCCATGGATTAAAATTGAATGGAGTTGTCACGGATAAAAACTACCTGGACCATTTTGAACTAACAAGCGGAGGCAGCATCGATTTCGAGATGGGCGATAAACCCGATATGGAATGGGGGACGGACAAACAGGCGCGGCCTTTCTCACTCAGCGACCAAAACAACCAGAGCGATGAAAATTAGCAACCTATTAAAGTACCTTTTATCATTTTCATGCCTTTTGACGGGCGGACTGGATATGAAAGCTTCCTTTGAAGATAATCCAACGTTTAATATTATTGATTTTGGAGCTGTTCCCGACGGAAATACCCTGAATACGAAGGCCATCCAGGATGCCATTGATGCAGCTTTTAAAGATGGAGGGGGCAGGGTGGTTTTTCCGGAAGGTATATTTCTAACCGGAAGTGTTGTCCTGAAAAATGGTGTGGAGTTGTATTTGGATGATGGGGCCACGATGCTGGGAAGCACCAACCCGGTTCATTATAGGGAAATGAACAACTGGCGGGCCCTAATCCTGGCCGATAATGCCTTTGATATTGCCATCAGGGGAAGCGGGTCCATCGACGGACAGGGAAGGGCCCTGGCATTGAATGTGGACAGCCTGCACCATATCGGAGCATTGGTGGATCCCAGATACAACCTCAGGAGAAGGCGTCCGAGTGAGTATTATCGGCCACAGCTGATTTATCTGTTGAATTGCAAAGGGGTTGGGGTATCTGGTCTGAGCCTTAAAAATGCATCCTGCTGGGTGCAAACCTATGAACAGTGCACCGATCTTGAGATTGACCAGGTCAAAGTGGAAAGCAGGGCCTACTGGAACAACGATGGATTTGATATCGTTGATTGCAGAAATGTACGCGTAACCAATTGCGATGTTAATTCTGCCGATGATGGGATTTGTCTTAAATCTCATTCTCCGGATCATATCAACGATCAGGTCTACATTGCAAATTGCACGGTCAGATCCAGTGCATCTGCCATTAAATTCGGGACTGCCTCCTATGGCGGTTTTAAGAATGTTGTCATCGAAAACATCAAAGTTTTTGATACATACCGTTCAGCCATTGCCATCGAATCGGTAGATGGGGGATTGATTGAAAACATAGCCGTTTCGAATATAACAGCAGTGAATACCTGGAATGCCATTTTTATACGCCTGGGTCACCGAGACGGAGACAGGCCCGGGATCGTGAAGAACATATCCATCAAAAATGTCATTGTGCAGGTACCCTTCGGCCGGCCCGATATCGATTATGATATGCGTGGACCGGCAGTTGAATCTTTACACAATCCCTTTCCCGCCCCCATCGCAGGAATTCCGGGCCATTATATTGAAAATGTTACCCTGGAAAATATCCAGATCACCTATCCGGGACGGGCTACCAAAGGCATGGCTTATATCCCGTTGACAAGGTTGGACCAGGTTCCCGAGCAGGTGGGAGAATATCCTGAGTATTCCATGTTTCAGGAATTACCAGCCTGGGGGTTTTATGTGCGTCATGCAAAAAATATCAAAATGAAAAACATAACCCTGAAACTTGAAGACCGGGATTTTCGTCCGGCTTTTGTATTTGATGATGTGGATGGCTTATCCATGGAGGGAATCGATCTCCCTGAAGACATGATCTTTCAGATAGCCATCAGGCAGGTGTCAAATGTTGATCTTGATGACAAGGCTGCGAAACAAATATATGAGCTGGATGATAAATAAACTTAAACCATGAATGCACGTGAAAGGGTATTAAAAACATTCGGGAAAATGCCTGGCAAGGCGGACCGCGTACCGGTCCAGTTTGAAATGTGCCGGCAGCTGACCGACCATTTCGGGAAGGAACTCAACATTCCTGCCCATTACACTGAAAACCTCTACGAAGATGTGACCTACCGGATCAGCGCCAATGAACTGCGCACCCATATGGGCTGCGATGTGGTGGTCACCGGTGCCTCGGTATCGGATGACTACCGGATCGAACCGGATGAGAACGGGCACTGGCTCAATGAATACAGGATGAAGATGCGCCAGGGAGACATCTATGTCGAGGTGGTGGATTACCCCCTGGCGCATGCCCAGACCAAGGCCGATATCGATCAATACACCTTCCCCGATCCAGATGCACCGGGACGCTACAGGGATGCGGAAGCACTGGTCGAAAAGTACCACGATGATTACCTGGTATTCGGTGACATCGAGGTAACTGTGTTCTCGCTCGGCCATCAACTGGTCGGGATGGAGAAACTGCTGGTGGATATGATGATGGAGGCTGAGTATGTAGTACCACTGTTCCGGGCCTGTGCTGATTTTCAGACAGAAATCGGACTGAACCTGATCGACCGGGGGGTGGACGCGATATGGTTCGGGGATGATTTTGGTACCCAGCAAAGCCTGATCATGGCTCCCGAAACATTCCGCACTCAATTAAAGCCAATCTATACTGAAATGATCCAGCGGTTCAGGGACAGAAACCCGGATATCATTCCCATACTGCATTGTGACGGGGCCGTAAGTGAATTGCTGAAGGATATTCATGAGATGGGATTTGAGGTATTTAATCCTGTCCAGCCGGATGTTCCGGGGCATCTCCCGAGAGATATGAAAGACAATTTCGGCGAACTTTTTGCGTTCTGGGGAGCCATTGACCAGCAGGAACTGTTGCCGAACGGGACGGATGAACAGCTTGAAAAGGACATCATAGAGAAGATCAGCATCCTGGGGGAAGGGGGCGGATATATGATCTCACCTGCACACATCATCCAGGCAGATGTAAGCCCGGAACGGGTCCTTAAGTTCATAGAACTCTGCTATAAACACGGAAAAATCATTTAAATCAAAGACATAATTTAATCAATACAATGAGAAAGATACTGATATTAACCACTTTTCTGATCCTGGTCCAGACCGGTCAGGCAGTGCAGGCACAACCGGACGATCGCGTAAAAGTATGGGAAGAATCCATTAGCCTTCCAACCTATAAAATGAATCCAAATGATCCCAATCCTGCTTTTTTCAGGAACCAGTCATACCAGGGCGCGAGCAGGGTGATCTATCCCTATCCCCTGCAGGACAACTTTACCAATGAAAAAGTCGATCAACAGTACAATGCCCTTTTCCTTGAAAATGAATATCTCAAAGTTTGTGTCATGCCTGAGATCGGTGGCAGGTTATTTTATGCGACAGACAAGACCAACGGTTATGAGATGTTCTACCGGCAGCATGTCATCAAACCCGCTTCGATCGGGATGACGGGCGCCTGGGTATCCGGTGGGATTGAATTCTGTGTCTTTCATCATCACAGGGCTTCCACCTATTTGCCGGTGGACTACCGCCTGATTGAAAATCCCGATGGGAGCTCGACCATCTGGATTGGTGAATTCGAACCCCGTCACAGGATGAACTGGACCATCGGGATCACGCTCTATCCCGGAAAATCATATCTGGAAGTGTCAGGAACCCTGATGAACACGACCGAGAATATCAATTCATTCCTTTACTGGGCGAATGTTGCCACCCATGTTAATGAGGATTACCAGGTGATCTTTCCGCCTTCGGTGGATTTTGCCGTTTTTCATTCAAAGAACAGTTTTGCCCACTGGCCCGTTACATGGGAACCCTATACGGGAAAGGATTATTACAGCAAGGGTATCGATGCCAGCTGGTGGAAAAACCATCCCACGCAGAACTCCTTTTTTGCTTATGATCTGAAAGAAGGATTCCTGGCCGGCTATGATTATTCAAAGGATGCCGGAACCATCCACATTTGTAATCCGAATATAGTCAAAGGGGCTAAGCTATGGGAATGGGGACCCGGTTACATGGGGTCGATGTGGGATACCAAGGTGCTCACCGATGATGACGGTCCCTATGCAGAACTGATGGCCGGGGCCTATTCCGACAACCAGCCTGATTACAGCTGGATCAAGCCATACGAGGTGAAGCAATTCAAACAATACTGGTACCCCTTAAGGGAGACCAAAGGGGTGACCAATGCCAACCTGGAGGCCAGCATAAACCTGGAAGTCGGTGAAAATGGGCGGGTCTTTTTGGCGGCCAACACGACCGCAAAGATGGAGGATGCTGTGATCCTGCTGGAGCATCAGGGTAAGACCATACTGGCAAAGTCCGTTGACATTGATCCTGCAAATCCTTTTACGTATACCCAGACCCTGGAAGCAGATTTCCGGGAGCATGATCTGAAAATAAGCTTATTGAACCCTTCCGGGCGGGAAGTCATTTCCTACCAGGCGGAACCTCCGGCACCTCTTTCCCCCTTGCCGGAAGCCATTGTTCCACCCGCACAGCCATCTGACATAAAAACAACAGAAGAACTGTACTACACAGGCTTACGGATACGGCAATTCCACAATGCAAGGATCAGGCCGGAGGACTATTTCATGGAGGCGCTGGGCAGGGATCCCCTGGATGTAAGGTGCAATACGGCCATGGGGATCATATACAAGGAAAAGGGTGAAAATGAACTGGCGAAGAAATACCTGAGAACTGCCATTTCCCGCTTAACCAAAGATTACACCAGACCAAGGGATTGTGAACCGCTCTATCACCTTGGAGTTATCCTTCAGCATGAAGGCAGCTTTGAGTCGGCCATCGATACCCTTTACAGGGCGGCATGGGATTATGAATTCCGGTCAGCATCCTATTTTCATCTGGCCCAGCTTTTCAGCCTGCAGGAAAGATACGATGATGCACTGGAGGCCGTTGACCAGTCCCTTGCAGTCAATGCAATGAACATCAATGCCTTATGCTTAAAAACCAGCCTCTTGCGCCATTTGGAGCAGGGAGAGGATGCAGCCAGGTATGCAAATAAGATCCTTCGCATCGATCCAATCAATAAGTATGCGGCAAATGAATTGCGTATTATTTCTGCAGCCCCCTCTGAAAATGATGCCGCCAGGAGAAATGAAACCGACCTGAAAAAATTACTCAGAGATTATCCTGAAAATTACCTTGAACTGGCTGTTGGATACATGAATTCAGGTTTCCGGCAGGAAGCCCTGCAACTGTTAGAGATGGCCAAAAATTCCGGGACAGCCGCATTGAGTGATTATCCCACCATACATTATTATTTAGGGTATCTGCATCATTTGGAGGGGAATGAACAGGCTGCCGGGGAGTCTTTCCGGCATGGGATGTCATTGCCGGTGGATTATTGTTTTCCTTTCAGGCTTGAAACCCTGGAAGTCTACAAAGCAGCGATTGAATATCAGCCGGATGATGCAAAAGCCCATTATTACGCGGGGAATCTCCTGTTTGATAAACAACCGGCAAAAGCCATGTTGGCATGGGAAAATGCTGTCGGTATGGACCCTGCCCTGGCCATTGCACACCGCAACCTTGGATTTGGGTACCATCAATTTACCGGGGATATTGACAAGGCCATAAGGGCATATGAGACGGCCCTTTCCCATGATAAAACTCAGCCCAAGTATTATGCGGAGCTGGACAAACTTTACGAAAGGCGTGGAGACCCGCTCGAAAAGAGACTGGAATGGCTGACCTCAAACCATGAATATGTTGCCGGACGGCAGGATGGATTGATGCAGGAAATTGAGGTCCTTGTTCAAACTGGCGGATATGACAGGGCCATTGATCTTATGAATGAAACCTATTTCTTTCGGCAGGAAGGTTCAGAACAGCTGCATGATCTTCATGTCACAGCGCATCTGCTGAGGGCAAAGGAATCCATAGCCGGTGGGAACCATGACAAGGCCATTGAAGACCTGCTCATGGCTGATACATATCCTGAGAACCATATGGTGGGCAGGGATACCTCTTATTCCAGGAATCCTCAGATATATTATTATACCGGACTCGCATATGAATTGAACGGAGATAAAAAGCCTGCAAGAGAATATTATGCCAGAGCATTAAAAGCCACCAGCAGGGATCCCGGGAATCAGTATTACAAAGCCCTTGCTTACCAGAAAATGAAGCAAAAGAAAGAAGCAGAAATTTTGCTCGAGGATATTATTAAAATTGGAGAGCAGCGGATTGAATCTTCTGGGGAGGTCGATTTCTTTGCCAAGTTCGGGGATGATCAGACAGACAGGCAGCGTAAGGCTGATGGGTATTATTTAATGGGACTTGGATATATGGGGAAAGCCGAGACCTCGCATGCCATAGAGTATCTTGAAAAATCAGCCAGCCTGGATGTAAGCCAGTTATGGGCAAGGGTGTACCTGGATGAATTAAGCAATAATAAATAGGATAGTGATGAATAAACCATTCATTGGACGATCCATATATCTGGTCCCGGTACTTTCTATTTTTTGCCTCACAGGATGCAGCCTTCAGAAAGAATCCAAAAGGACGGATTCCACTCCAAACATCCTTTTCATCATGACCGACCAGCAGTTTGCCGGCATGATGAGCTGTGCAGGGAATGCTTACCTGGAAACCCCTGCACTGGACAAGCTGGCAGCATCCGGGATGCGCTTTGAACTGGCTTATAGTCCCAATCCCGTGTGCATACCATCCCGTACCTCCATGATGACAGGGTATTTCCCCAGTGCTTTCGGGGTCACGCATAACAGGGATGCAAAGGATGCGGTAATCCCCGGGGCGGTGCTGGAAAACACCATGGGAAAGATTTTGCGAAGGGCGGGTTATCGTTGTATATACGGTGGCAAGACCCACTGGGCCAGGGGACTGGATATGGAAAGCTGCGGTTTTGAGGACCTGACCAGGGATGAACGGGAAGGATTGGCCGAAAAATGCGCCGGATTTTTTCGCAGCAAGCCTGAAGAACCTTTTTTCATGGTGGCTTCCTTAATCAATCCCCATGATATTTGTTATGTGGAGATCGATGCCACCATCGAGTACTATGGGCTTCCGGAATTTGCACCCGACAATAAGGTGGAGCGGCAAAAAATCGCCGATGCTGTTCATCTGGCAGAAAAGGCCAGGGCAGATGGTGTATATGATGCCCGTTGCCCGCCACTGAAATCGAATTTCGAGCTTACTGAAAACGTCCCGGGAATCCTCATGGAGAATTTAAGACCTGAACCAAGTGGCGAACCCGCGGCATCAGATGTGTATTACTACATGCCTGACCATGTCCGGAATCACTGGACAGAGGAGGACTGGCGCATGCACCACTGGATCTATCATCGACTTACCGAAGATGTGGACCGGCAGATCGGGACCATACTCGATGCCCTGACAGAAACCGGGCTTGATAAGCATACCGTCGTTATCTTCACCAGCGACCATGGCGATATGGATGGTTCCCACAGGATGGTGCACAAGACCCAGTTTTACGAGGAAGCTGCCAGGGTGCCTTTCATTGTCGCCGGTCCGGGTATATCCCGGGGCATTGACAGGCAACACCTGGTCTCGGCTTCGGTTGACCTGATCCCTACCTTCTGCGACATAGCTGGACTGGAGATACCGGAGGGCCTGCATGGGCGCAGTATCATACCCTTGACCCGGGGCAAGGCCCCGGCAGACTGGCGCGAATTTATCATTTCAGAAACCGATCTGGGACGAATGGTCCGATCAGGCCGTTACAAATACTGTCAGTTTAAGGGAGGTGAACCACGTGAAATGCTGATCGATATGGACAAGGATCCGGGGGAAATGAAAAATCTTGCCGGGATGGAGGAATATGCCGGTGTCATGGCAGAACACCGCAGCATGTTGTATGAATGGACCAGGGAATATCTGATCAGCCCGGAAGATTAAAGAAGGGTAATCTCATCCCAGACATTCTTGTTGACAGGAATGCCATTTTCCATGTTTTCAGTCCGGGTACGCAGCACCTGTTCTCCCGGGTAACGAATGTCTGTATCCGGACCATCCGGGACCGAATCCTGCAGGTCAGTGATGATGTCTGATACGGCCCTTTCAATCCCAGGGTAATTGCTTAGTTTTTTAAGGTGGATCGCTATAAAAACCTGTGAAACACCATATTCTGCTTCACGTTTGCTGATCTGCAGTGTTGAGTTTCCGGCAGATAAAATGGCAGCCAGAATATCCAGCAGCAGGGAAAGGCCTGCTCCCTTCCAGTAACCGATGGGCAAAGCACGCCAGCTTTCAAGGATGGCTGCCGGTTCGTCTGTCAACTCGCCTTCCATGTTGAAGCCCCCCGGGAATGGCAATCTTTTTCCCTCCAGTTGTGCAGCCTCCATTTTTCCATATGAAAATTGTGTCATGGCAAAGTCAAGTACTATGGCTTCCTTTCCGAAGGGCACAGCGAAGACAAGCGGGTTATTCCCCAGGCGTCTGTCTATCGCTCCCCAGGCCGGCATATTGGCTTCGGTATTGGTCCACCCGATAAATACAAATCCATTCCGGGCAGCCTGCCATCCGTACGTCCCGCCACGCATCCAGTGGTTGGTTTCTGCAATGGCCACGCATCCCATCCCATTTTCTTCCGCAATCTCCATGGCGCGATTGGTGCAGAATTCAGCGTTCATGGGACCGGGTGCCAGTTTTCCGTTCCATTGTTCCAGGACCCCCGATGCGTGGATCAATTCAGGTTTGGCTTTGACATCTATATAGCCTTTTTTGATATAGTCGATGAACCTGGGAAAACGGTAGACCCCGTGTGAATAAATACCTTCCAGGCTGTTAACAGAGAAGATTCGGGCACATTTTTCAGCTTGGTCGCCGGCAAGTCCCTGTTTCAGCAGAATCCGCTCAAATTCTGATCGCATTTTGCCATAAGGAATTCTAATGGTGTTCATAACTAAATTTTTCGTTTCCGGGCTATTTCAACTCCAATAATATGAATTATTGGGCAGAATCAGTAATTTTAAATCAATTGCCAAAAAGTATATCAAAAGGATTGTTTTGTGCATCGATTGACTACCCCAACTTGATTACATTTATAAATTCATTCAATAGACCAGAACCATGAAAAGAACAAAATTATTTCTGACACCTCTCATCTTTGCAGGCTTATTACTCTTCAGCCATGGTATGAATGCTGCCAGATCCATCGAGGCCGGAGATCTCACCTGTGAGTATTTTACCAATCCCATGGGCATAGGCATTAGCACACCTAGGTTATCCTGGATACTTACATCCGGGGTTCAGGACCAGGTGCAGACAGCCTACCAGGTCCTGGTGGCTTCCTCTCCAGAATTGCTGAATGAGAAAAAGGCGGACCGGTGGAACAGTGGCAAAGTGGAGTCGGACCAGAGCATCCTGGTCGAATATGCAGGTGATGTGCTGAAATCCCGGGAAATTTGCTGGTGGAAGGTCAGGGTATGGGACAAGGACGGGAAAGCCTCGGCATGGTCCGAGCCGGCCAGCTTTGAACTTGGATTGCTCTCTGCTGACGACTGGAAACCGGACTGGATCAAATCCTCTATCTGGTTCTCGGAAGTCTATCATCCCAGTCCCATGTTCAGAAAGGAGTTCAACCTTGACAAACAGGTTTCCTCTGCAAGGTTGTATATTACCAGCCTGGGACTGTATGAGGCGGAGATCAATGGTGAGAAAGTGGGGGACCAGGTGCTGACACCCGGTTGGACCAGCTACCACAGCAGGGTGCAGTATCAGACCTATGATGTGAGCTCCATGCTCTCAACCGGTGGCAATGCCATAGGGATCACCCTGGGCAACGGCTGGTACAGGGCGTTCAGGGGCTTCAGGCCGAACGAAGAAAAACTGGGCAAGGAAAGCCTGGATGTGATTGCCCAGCTCGAGGTTACCTATACCGATGGCAGCACCGAGGTGGTACTTACTGATGAAAGCTGGAAATCGTCCATGGGACCCATACGCAAGTCCGTGATCTATGACGGGGAGACCTATGATGCACGGCTCGAAATGCCGGGATGGAGCAAGGCGGGCTTTGATGACGGTGACTGGAAAGGGACAGAAATCGTCAGGAATGATAAAAACCTGATCGTTTATCCCGCCTCAGCCCCCATGAGGAAATTGGAAGAACTTACCCCCATCGGGATCATGGTCACCCCGGAAGGTGATACGGTGGTGGACATGGGACAGAACATGGTGGGATGGATCAGGCTGAAGGTTGATTGTCCCAAGGGAACAACCATTACACTCCGCCATGCCGAAGTACTGGATAAGGAAGGCAATTTCTATATCGAGAACCTGCGCAGTGCAAAACAGACGAACACCTATATATGCAAGGGTGGTGGCACAGAAATATTCGAACCACATTTTACTTTCCAGGGATTCCGCTTTGTCGATATATCCGGTTATCCAGGAGAAGTGACCCCGGATATGCTGACCGGTATTGTCGTCAACAGTGACCTGAAAAAAACCGGCAGCTTCTCCTGCAATGACAGCCTGATAAACCAGCTGCAGCACAATATTGTATGGGGACAAAAAGGCAATTTTGTGGATGTGCCGACCGATTGTCCCCAAAGGGACGAAAGGATGGGCTGGACCGGTGATTGCCAGGTGTTTGCTCCGACTGCCTGCTACAATATGGATTGTGCGGGATTTTATACCAAGTGGCTGAGGGACCTGGCCGCCGATCAGCACGAGGACGGGGCCGTCCCGCATGTCATTCCCAACGTCCTCGGCAGGGGAGGGGCCCATGGCTGGCAGGATGCGGCTACGATCGTTCCCTGGACCGTTTACCTGTGGTACGGGGATGTGCGCATCCTGGAAGAGCAGTACGAAAGCATGAAGGCGCTGGTTGAGTATATGCGCACCCAGGCGGGAGATGCCTATATCTGGAAGCCGACCGAGGGGCAGTTCGGGGACTGGCTGGCGTTTGCCACCACCCGCTCGGATTATCCCGGAGCGACGACAGACAAGGACCTGCTGGCCTCGGCCTATTTTTACCATTCCACCGATATCCTCAGGAAGACGGCAAAGATCCTTGGCAAAGATGAAGATGCCAGGGTTTACAGTGAACTGATGGCAAAGATCAAGGATGCCTATGCAAAGGAATATATCACGCCCAACGGTCGGCTGTCGTCGAATACCCAGACCGCATACGTGGTGGCACTTTCCTTCGGTTTGATTCCACCCGAGATGGAAGCCGTTGCAGCCAGAAGGCTGGCGGATGATGTGAACCTCTTCGGGCATATTACGACCGGTTTCCTCGGTGCCTCTGACATCTGCCCTGTACTGACAAAATATGGCTACCTGGATGAAGCCTACAAATTATTGTACCGCACTGATTATCCGTCCTGGCTGTATCCTGTCACCCAGGGTGCCACCACCATCTGGGAAAGATGGGACGGGCAGAAACCGGATGGTACCTTCCAGAACGCGGGAATGAATTCCTTTAACCATTATGCCTACGGGGCGGTAGGGGACTGGCTCTACCGGAAGGTGGCAGGGCTGGATATGGATCCTGCCCTTCCCGGTTTCAAATCCATCATTATCAAGCCCCACCCCGGGGGTGATATGAACAATGTAAGCGCCACCCACGATTCACCCTACGGAAAGGTTTCTTCAGCATGGGAAGTAAAAGAAGGTAAATTTATTTTGAGTGTCAATATACCGGTGAATGCCAGTGCAACTGTATTTGTTCCATCCACTGCCGAATCGCTTGAAGTTAACGGGGAAGCAGTCGGGCTTGTGAACATGGTTTCTGCAGAGGGAGTTGATTATGATTATGTTGAAGTTAAGATAGGTTCTGGCCAATATACATTTGTAAGTCCATATAACCCGTAATGATTTATTTAAAAATGGCCAGATGGTCCGTCAGGATAACCATCCTGACCATTATTATGGCAGGCTGCCATCCAGAAAGTGAGCAGCAAAGTGAATGGAGACTCTGGTACAGTCAACCTGCCGCTAACTGGAATGAGGCCCTGCCAGTGGGCAACGGGAGGGTGGGCGCCATGATATTCGGAGGCGTTGAAACGGAGCGGATACAGTTCAATGAGGAGACACTCTGGGATGGTGGGCCACATGATTATTCCCACGAGGGTGCCAATGAATACCTGGATGAGCTTCGCCAGCTGGTTTTTGACGGGAAGCAAAATGAAGCCCATGAACTGGGTATGGAAAAATTCATGAGTGTCCCGCTTCGACAAACGAACTACCAGCCTTTCGGGGATCTTTATTTATCCTTTCCCGGGCATGGTGATTTTACGGAATACATCAGAGAACTCGACCTCTCTGAGTCTGTCTGTAATACGTCCTACAAGGTTGGCGGGGTCCGTTACGAGCGGGAGGTAATTGCCAGCCATCCCAGGCAGGTGATCGCCATCCATCTGACATCGGACAGAAAAAAGTCCCTGGATTTCAGTTATCATTTTGATTCGCCTCATCCCCAAAAGGAATTCCGGTTAGAAGACGGAAAGCTTTGTATGAAGATAGCCCTTGGCAATGGAGTGTTGACCGGTGTGGCAGAGCTTGTACTGGAAACTGATGGTGAGATCGATGCCGGCAGAGAGCAGGTATCGGTATCAGGGGCAAGCAGTGCAACACTCTATTTGAATGCTGCGACATCATTTAAAAATTACAGGGATGTAAGCAATGATCCTGTTGCCGAACTTGAAAGGTTCTCCCAAAAGATGGTCAGTCCTTCCTGGGTGGAGATCAAAAAGGAGCATATGGATGATTACCAGTCCCACTTCAATAGATTTTCCATTTATCTTGGAGAGAATGAACGCGATACGCTGTCTACCGGACTGAGGCTTCAGGCTTACCAGGAATCTGCCGGCGACCCGTCACTGATCGCCCTCTATGTCCAATATGCCCGCTACCTGATGATCAGTTCCAGCAGGGAAGGAACCTACCCGGCCAACCTGCAGGGTATATGGAACCAGGAGATTGAACCGCCCTGGGGCAGTAAGTACACGGTGAATATAAACACCGAGATGAATTACTGGCCTGCGGAGGTGATGAACCTTTCCGATTGCCATGATCCCCTGTTTAACATGATCGATGAATGTGTGGAATCAGGCAGGATCACTGCCAGGAACCATTACGGGTGTGATGGCTGGGTCCTGCATCACAATACGGATCTCTGGCGCGGGACAGCCCCCATAAACAATTCCAACCATGGCATATGGGTAAGCGGAAGCGGTTGGCTTTCCAGCCATTTATGGGAGCATTACCTCTTCACCCAGGATGTGGATTTTTTAAGGGAAAGGGCTTATCCGGTGATGCGGGAAGCCGCCCTTTTTTATTCACAATACCTGATCCCGGATCCGAAAACAGGATGGCTGATCAGTACGCCGTCCAATTCTCCGGAGAACGGAGGTCTGGTTGCCGGTCCCACGATGGACCACCAGATCATCAGGTCCCTGTTTAAATCCTGTGTAGAGGCCTCGGAAATACTGGGTACCGACAGGGAATTTAGTGCTTTGCTGCAGGAGATGATCCCAAGGATAGCCCCCAATCAGATAGGAAGGCTGGGACAGTTACAGGAATGGATGGAAGACATTGATGATCCCGAAAACAAGCACCGGCATGTTTCCCATCTATGGGGCATGCATCCGGGGAATGATATCAACTGGATAGATTCACCGGAAATGATGGAGGCAGCACGGAAGTCGCTGCTTTTAAGGGGGGATGAAGGAACAGGATGGAGCCTGGCATGGAAGGTTAATTTCTGGGCACGTTTCCTCGATGGCAACAGGGCCGCCAGGCTCATAGCTATGCTGTTTCGGCCGGTGCCATCGGCTGGTAAAAGCATGGGCGGGGGTTCCTTTCCCAATCTATTTGATACGCATCCGGGAGGAGGTGGTAACCTTTTCCAGATCGATGGCAATTTCGGGGGAGCTGCCGGTATGGTTGAAATGCTGATACAAAGCCATCATGGATCAATAGATCTGCTGCCTGCCCTGCCGGATATCCTGCCGGAAGGTAGTATCAACGGCGTATGCGCAAGGGGTGGATTTGAACTGGATTTCGACTGGGAAAATGGAGAATTGCACACCCTCAAGGTTTTATCCAGAGCAGGGAAAAGATGCCAGCTCCGGTATAAAGAGCAACGCGTTGATTTTGAAACAGAAAAGGGGAAATCCTATACACTCAACGGACAGTTTGAAAGACTCAGATAATCCATGAAAACAAGCATTCTGTTATCAGGTACATTGATCCTTGCAGGTGGACTTAATGCCTGTACCGAAAGGACTGCACCCGAGCGGCCAAACATCGTATTGATTATATCGGATGACCAGAGCTGGCCGGATTACAGCTTCCTGGGCCATGAACACATCGAGACACCCAGGATAGACCAGCTTGCGGCTGAAGGACTCACTTTTACCAGGGGATATACCGCTGCACCGCTCTGCCGTCCGGCACTTGCTTCCATGTCCACGGGCCTTTATCCCCACCAGCACAAGGTGGTCGGGAACGATCCCGTGTTTGATTTTGGTACCATGGAAAGATACGGTGAAGAATGGATGAATATCCGTGCCGAAGCCAATGAATCGGTGGTTGCCGGTTTCGAGCAACTGCCCACCCTGGCTGATATCCTTGGAGAAGCCGGATATGTTTCCCTGCAGACCGGAAAATGGTGGGAAGGAAATCCCTCAAGGGGAGGTTTTACCGAGGGCATGACCCATGGAGACCCGGACCGCGGTGGAAGGCATGGTGATGAGGGACTGCGGATCGGCCGGGAAGGGCTGGATGAAATTTATAAGTTTATTGAGGATGCCCGGGACAAAGAAAAACCTTTCTTCGTCTGGTATGCCCCATTTTTGCCCCATGCCCCCCATACCCCGCCTGACAGTTTGCGGGACAAATACCTGCCGGTCGCAGAGAGCGAAGCGGTGGCAAATTACTGGGCCATGTGCGACCTGTTTGATATTACCTGTGGCCAGCTGATGGACTATATAGAAGCGAAGGGACTGAGCGAAAACACCCTCTTTGTTTATGTAACCGACAATGGATGGATACAGGATCCTGACAAACCCAACCGGTTTGATGCCATGTCCAAGACCACCCCTTATGAGATGGGCATCCGGACACCCATGATATTCCGCTGGAAAGGTGTGATAGATCCGGAGATGGATAAGGAAAACCTGGCCAGCAGCATTGACATAGCCACCACCATCCTGGAGATTTGCGGCATAGAGCCCGAACCAGAAATGCAGGGCATAAATGTACTGGACAAAAAGGCCCTTTCCGGACGGGATGCCATTTTTGCCGAAGCATATGCACATGATTTTACGACAGTAGATGAAAGCCTGAATTTCCGGATCATTGTGAAACTCCCCTGGAAGCTCATCCTTCCGGACCCTGTGAACCGGCCCTACAATCCTCAATTTTATCCCATTGAACCGGACGGTAAGCCCCAATTGTACAACCTGCTCGAGGACCCCGATGAGCGCGTAAACCTGGTAGCTGATAATCCGGGAGTAGTTTCAAGCCTGACATCTGAGATAGAAAAGTGGTGGAATAAATGAAAAGGATGCATGTTATACTGCTGCTGGGTTTAATGGGATTCTTGTGCTCATGTGCCCCCATTCACGATACCCCTCCCCCGAACATTATAATGATCTTCATCGATGATATGGGCTGGTCAGACTTGTCCTGTTTTGGAAATTCGGATGCCAGCACCCCCAATATCGATCAGATGGCTGCCGAAGGGATTGCATTTGAACAGTTTTATGTGAACTCCCCGATCTGCTCGCCTTCAAGGGTTGCCATTTCAACGGGACAATATCCGCAGCGCTGGGGGATCACTTCCTACCTGGCGCATCGTAACACGAACAAAGAGAGGGGATTGGTGAACTGGCTGGATCCCGGGGCTCCCATGCTTGCCAGAAGCCTGAAGGAAGCAGGGTACCGAACAGGGCATTTCGGAAAATGGCATATGGGTGGACAAAGGGATGTGACCGGGGCACCGGCCATTACAGATTACGGTTTTGACACATCACTGACAAACTTCGAGGGTATGGGGCCAAAGCTGCTGCCCCTGACCATGGAACCAGGCCGGGAAGAACCTGGTAGGATCTGGGCAGATGCGGAAATCCTGGGTGGGCCCGTCACATGGATGCAGAGATACTCCATTACAGGCGGATTTGTATCGGAGGCCCTTGGGTTCATGCAAGAGGCAGAAGCGGACAATTTCCCCTTTTATGTCAATATCTGGCCGGATGATGTTCACAGCCCTTATTTCCCGCCTGTTGAAAAATGGGGTGAGACAAAGCGCGATCTCTACCTGGCGGTACTTGAAGAAATGGACCGTCAGTTTGAGCCCCTGTTCCATTACATCAGGAGCAATGAAAAATTGCGCGGCAACACCCTGATGCTGATCTGCTCTGACAATGGCCCCGAACCCGGCGCCGGGCGTGCCGGTTGCCTGAAAGGTTACAAGACCCATTTGTTTGAGGGTGGTATCAGGTCTCCCTTGATCGTATGGGGCCCCGGACTCACATCTGAAGGATCAGCAGGCACGCGGAATAAAACTTCTGTTCTGGCAGCCATAGACATGGTCCCTTCACTGCTAAATCTTGCCGGAGCCTTGGCACCGGAGGGTATAACATATGATGGTGAGGATATGTTGGCCACCCTGCTGGGCAAGTCTGCAGCATCCAGGGAAGCACCCATCTTTTTCAGCCGCCCGCCGGATCGCAAGGATTTTTACGGATTTGAAAACCTGCCGGACCTGGCAGTCCGGGATGGTCAATGGAAATTACTCTGTGACATTGACGGAAGCAGACCCCTGCTCTATAACCTGGAAGATGATCCTGGTGAATCCAGGAATGTGGCTGCTGAAGAAACAGACATTGCCCGGGAGTTGACCCAAAAAACTGTGGATTGGTGGCAAACAACAGGGAAGTCGGCTGAAAGCAAAATTTTTATACCTTGAATGCTTTAAATACATTTAACAAATCTATACCAGAGAAATAAATAAAAAAAAATTGCAATGGAAAACAGAAGGACCTTCATTAAAAAAACAGCCCTGGGTACAGCAGGGGTAACTGTTGGATTTTCAGCCATGTCTGCAAAATCATATGCCAGCATCCTGGGGGCAAATGACCGGGTTACCATGGCGGTCATCGGGGTGCACGGCAGGGGGAAGAGCCATGTGAGCTCATTCTCCGAGATGTTTGAACAAGGCGTAGTTATCAAAACGATCTGTGATGCTGACACAGCCGTTTTAGATGCAGCCGTGCAGTTGGCACTTGAAAATCAAAATGGGAAAAAACCCGGTACTGAGCAGGATATTCGCAGGATTTTCGAAGACAAGGAGATTGACGCTGTGTCCATGGCAACCCCCAATCACTGGCATGCACTGGGAACGGTTTGGGCATGCCAGGCAGGAAAACATGTATATGTTGAAAAGCCCAGCTCACACAATGTTTTTGAAGGCCGCAAAATGGTGGAAGCCGCCAGGAAATATAACCGGGTGGTCCAGGTCGGTTTTCAGAACCGGTCCAGCAGCAATGTGATGCAGGCCATGGCCTTCTTGCATGACGGTGGCATTGGCGAAGTATACATGGCACGGGGTACCTGCTTCAAGCCAAGGGATTCGTTTGGCATTTCGAAGGACAGCGAACCCCCTGCAACACTGGATTATGATCTCTGGCTCGGACCGGCTGCATACCGTCCTTACAATGAGATGAAAGGTCATTATAACTGGCACTGGCACTGGGACACGGGAAATGGCGACACGGGCAACCAGGGTCCTCACCAATTTGATATTGCCCGCTGGGGATTGAATAAAAAGGTCCATCCGGTCAAGGTCCAGTCCATCGGCGGCATATTCGGGATCTCGCCACAAGAATGTTCACAGGAGACCCCCAACACACAAACCTCTGTATTTGAATATGACGATGGTAAGATCCTTGAGTTCGAAACCCGGGGCCGTTATACCAATGCAGAAGCTCCGGCAGGCATCAAAATCGGTAACATATTCTATGGTACCGAGGGTTGGCTGGAAATAAACGGAAGAAACTGGAAGGCATACAAGGGACGTGAAGAAGAGCCATTTGCAGGTTCAGGCATGGAAGCGGAGGGCGCTGCTGTCGGGGGTGACCAGACATTCCGGGCTGCCCCTGAAAGTGGCGGACACTTTGCCAATTTCATCGATGCTGTCCGTTCGGGAAACCGCTTCGATCTGCATTGTGACATTGCGGAAGGTCATATGTCTTCGGCACTTCCATTGATCGCAAATATTGCATACAGGGTCGAAGATACTCTGCAATTCAATGGTGAGTTCGAGAAGTTTATCGATCACGATGAGGCAAATATGATGCTGACCAGGAATTACAGGCATCCCTATGTGGTCCCTGAAGTTGTTTAAAACCAAGTAATAACACATACTATGAAAACAATGCTGAAAATACCCCTGTTGCTTGTGGTACTGATTGTCTCCAACAACTGTGGTGACGGTTATGTTAGCCTTTTTGACGGCAAGACCCTGGAGGGCTGGAAATGTGATCCAGCAGAACTCGCTTCCCACTGGAAGGTAGAAAATGGTGAGCTGTTCGGTGAAAACCCGGATGAGAAGGGTTCCATGCTATGGACAGACAGGAGCTACAGAGATTACGAACTTGAACTTGAGTATATTACGCTGACCAAGGATTATGACACCGGGGTTTTTCCCCGTGGCAATGGCCACCAGGTGCAGATCGGGATCTCGCGTTCGCTGCAAAGGGATATGACAGCCTGTGTTTATGCACCAAAGGATGAGAAGGGTGCCTATCCCGGACAGACCGATAAGGTTGATCAGTTTCATAAAGTAGGGGAATGGAACCATCTCCGGATCATCATGACCGGCAAGCGTATTCAGACCTTCCTGAACCAGGAACCCTTTGTGGATTATGAAGGCATCGTGATCAACGATGAAGGACCCATTGGATTGCAGCTCCATCCCAATGTACACATGGCCGTGAAATTCAGGAATATCAGGATCAAGGAGATACTCTAAGAACGGGAAAATGAGAAATACAAGATTTCTGATATGCTGCAGTCTCATCCTGATGCTGGCCTTCAACCAGGGATGTAAACCCGGCGGAGACATTGTGATCAGCGGTGAGCTGATGCAATGGCACAATGTGATACTGACCCTTGAGGGTCCTTTTGCCCATGAAAGTGATACCGATCCGAACCCTTTTACCGATTATCGGATGGATGTTGTTTTTACCCATGAATCCGGCGAATCCATCCTATGCGGTACCAGGGTATTTTGCTGCCGACGGCAATGCTGCAGAAACCTCAGCTAGAAAGCGGTGACAAATGGCGTGCACATCTTTCACCGGATAAAACGGGGAACTGGGACTACAAAATATCATTCAGGCTGAAGGGTGAGCCCACTGAATGGGATGGGATAAGCGGCAGGTTTCATGTTGGTCAGGGTGATAAAGTAGGACCGGATCTGCGGGCCAGGGGAAGACTGCAGTATGTCGGTCAGCGTTACCTGAGGTTTGCAGGTACCGGGGAATACTTTCTAAAGGCGGGTGCAGATGCCCCTGAAACCCTTTTGGCTTATGAAGATTTCGATGGCACCTATGCCGCAAAGGAATCAGGGGTAGAACGTGCGGGTGAGGCCGTAACCGCGGGACTGAAGTCCTGGGGGCCGCACATCGGGGACTGGCAAACAGGGGATCCGACCTGGCAGGATGGTAAGGGAAAAGGCCTGATCGGTGCGATCAATTACCTTTCAGGGAAAGGATGCAACGTATTCTCATTCCTGACCTATAATGCCGGCGGAGACGGGGACAATGTCTGGCCCCATATCAGTCACGAGGATAAATTGCATATGGATTGTTCCAAACTGGACCAGTGGGGGATAGTATTCAGCCATGCCACCACCCGTGGTATGTACCTCCACTTTAAGCTGCAGGAGACCGAAAATGATGATTTGAACAACCAGAATGAAGCATCCACCCGGCAGGCCCTCGACGGGGGAGACCTTGGACCGGAAAGGAAGCTGTACCTGCGGGAACTGATTGCCAGGTACGGGCATCACCTGGCCCTTAACTGGAACCTTGGTGAAGAAAATACCCAGTCCACCCAACAGATCCGCGACATGGCCCGATTTATCCGGCAAACAGATCCCTATGGTCATATTGTAGTTATACATACTTATCCGAACCGGCATGAGGAGGTTTATGGTCCCTTGCTCGGAGACCAGACAGTTCTAACGGGACTTTCCATACAGAACAGCGATGTTTCCACAACACATGCCGAGGCGGTGCGCTGGGTAACCCGTTCGGAGGAGTCGGGACATCCCTGGGTGGTGGCCCATGATGAGGCAGGCAATGCCCAGACCGGTACACCGCCGGACCCTGAATACCCGGGTATGGAGGAGGCGGTGGCTGCACTTAAGGAAATGGAGAAGCCTCCCAAACTACCCACCATTGATGAGATCCGGAGCGAGGTACTCTGGGGCAATTTAATGGGTGGTGGCGCAGGTGTGGAATATTATTTTGGCTACCGGCTGCCGCAAAATGACCTGAACGCCGAAGACTGGCGAAGCAGGGAAAGGACATGGGATTATTCCAGGATCGCACTGGCTTTTTTCTATGATCATGAGATCCCATTCTGGGAAATGAAAAATGCTGATGCCCTGGTCGGTAATGAGTTGCATGACAACAGCCTTTACTGCTTTGCAAAACCCGGAGAGATCTATGTAGTTTATCTGCCTGCAGCGGGCTCAGCAGAACTGAACCTGAAAGGAGCAGAAGGGCCATTCAAAGTAAGCTGGTACAATCCGCGAACCGGGATTGGACTGCAGGGTGGCCCGGTTGCGGAGGTACAGGGCGGGTCCATTGTAGAACTGGGAAAACCTCCTGCTGACCCGGGGGAAGACTGGGTGGTCCTTGTAAGATAAATAACCTTTAAAACAAAAAGACATGTTTAAATCTATTATTGGAAAATTGACACTTGCTGCAGTGGTCCTGTCCACTGGTCTGCTGGGGAATTCATGCACGAGTAAAGATAAACCCGATTCAAAATTTAATGGTGTTCAGATCGGCGTGATCTCATACAGCTGGCGAAGTATGCCTAAGGGTGAAGCTGGGGACATGCTGAATTATTGTCTCAAATCCGGGATCAGCTCCATTGAATTGATGGGTGACGTAGCAGAACGTTTTGCCGGGATCCCTCCATCCCCTACCAGGCCGGGAAGAGGTGGTGAAATGACCGAAGAGGAGCAGGCAGCATATGATCAAAAAGTGCAGGATGCCAGGGAGAAACAGAAGGAATGGCGCCTGTCTGTATCCATGGACAAGTTCATTGAGTTGAGGAAAATGTACAACGATTCAGGGGTGAATATCCACATCGTGAAGTTAGCGCCTGCCGGATGGTCGGATGAGGAAATTGACTATGCATTCAAGGTGGCAAAAGCCCTTGGTGCCGGCGGTATTACCAATGAGATAGGTCATGATGCCTGTCAGCGGCTCGGCAAGTTTGCCGAGAAGCATGATATGTACGCGATCTATCATAACCATGGTCAGCCGGGGGACCCAAACTTCAATTTTGAAGAATTCCTGGAGTATTCCCCAAACAATATGATGAATTTTGATGTGGGGCATTATTTCGGGGCCACCGGAAAACATCCCAATGAGATCATTGAAAAACTCCATGACCGGATATTCAGCATTCACCTGAAAGACAAAACCGGTAAGGATTCAGAACCTGCCAACACGAATATGCCATGGGGGGAAGGGGAGACACCGCTGGCAGATATACTGAATCTGATCAAGGAAAAGCAGTGGCCAATATATTGCGATATAGAGCTGGAGTATCCGGTGCCTGTGACTTCCAATGCTGTGATAGAAACCAGCAAATGTGTTGAATATTGCCGGGAGATTCTGGTAAATTGAAGATCCATGGTGCAGCAAACCAGGTGAACAACGCTGCGCATACTTGACTTCCAAATCAAATAACCATAAAAACTTTAAATCATGAACAGACTACTTTTTCTTTTCCTCTTGTGTTGGATTACATTAGGCAGTTTTGCACAGGAAAAAAGAGATGTCCTTGTTAAGGAAGCCAAAAGCATTGATCTCGGATCGGTGCTGGTTAAAAACTTTTCAGAGATTGATTTACCAACCTATCAGAGCAGGGATTTCTGGAACGGACTGCCAGCAGAATTAATAAAACAATATATCCAGGAAGCTGAAGAGGCCATTGATTATGACTGGCCCATTGTAAAAGCCACAGATTACCTCGAAATTATCCGTTCGGGTGACCGCCGCCAAAGTGTTTACGCGGCTCCGAGGGCGGCACTCATGGCTTTGGTTATGGGTGAACTGGTTGAGGGCAAGGGCCGGTTTATCGACCAGATCATTAATGGTGCCTGGTATTACAGTGAACAAACCTGGTGGGGCTGGTCTGCTCACCTGACGGCCCAGAAAGCGGCACATGGCCTGCCCGATGCAGACGAACCGGTTATTGATCTGGGAGTAGGGGAAATTACAAACATTTTATCCTGGACCTGGTTTTTGTTCAAAGATGAATTTGACAAAGTGCACCCTTTGATCGCTAAAAGGTTAAGAGATGAAATCATGAAAAAAGCCGTAATCCCATATTACGAGCGCGACGATTTCTGGTGGCAGGGACTGGACGGAAGGCGCACGGTCAATAACTGGAATCCATGGACAAACCATAACATGCTGACAGCCATACTGATCCTGGAAGAGGACCCCGGGAAAAGGCTGGCAGGGGTTGAAAAAGTGATCCGTTCACTGGATGTTTTTGTCAATGGGTATCCTGCTGATGGTGGATGCGATGAAGGCCCTTCCTACTGGGGAAGGGCAGGAGCCTCCCTGTTCCAGAACCTTGATTTGTTGAAGCTGGCGACACAGGGGAAATTTGATGTATACGACAACCAGCTGATTCAGAATATGGGCACCTATATTTACAAAGCCTATATCGATTATCCTTACTTCATCAATTATGCCGACGCCGATGCAACCACCGGCAGCCGTCCTGCCATTATATACTGGTACGGTAAGGAAATCAAGGATTCCACCATGCAAAAATTCGGGGCCTTTCTGGCAAAGCGGCAGGATTGGGGACGGCAGACCCCTGGTGGAAAAGTAGATGAGCAAATCATGCAATTGATGTACCTGGATGAGATCAATAATGCACCAGCGGAAAATGCCCTGATCAGCGATTTCTGGTTGCCCGATACAGAAGTTGCGGGCGCCCGTGATAAGGCAGGTTCTGCAGAAGGTTTCTTTTTTTCAGCCAAGGGAGGTCATAATGCCGAAAGTCATAACCATAACGATCTGGGTACCTGTGTTCTGTACTTCGACGGAAAGCCTTGTTTGATTGATATAGGCCGGGAAACCTATACCAGAAAGACATTCAGCAGCCAGCGTTATGAGATCTGGACCATGCAATCGGGTTACCATCAACTGCCAAAAATAAATGGTGTGGACCAGATGCAGGGAAGTCAATACAGGGCAAAAAATACTTCTTTTACGGCCGATGCCAAAAAGGCAGTTTTTTCAACAGACATTGCCGGAGCATACACCGATGAAGCAGCGGTTAAAAAATGGGTCAGAAGTTACCGCCTTGACCGGGGTAAAAAACTTACCATTTCGGATTCATGGGAACTGGCTGAAATTAAAGAACAGCCAACCAGCCTGAATTTTATAACCTATTGCAAGGTAAGTGAATCCGGACCGGGTGTATTAAATCTGCAGGGCAATGGTTTTGAGCTTAGTATGAAATACGATACAAAATCTGTTTCACCCAAGATTGAGTTTTACGAAGTAAGCGATTCAGGGTTAAAACGTTACTGGCCGGAGGGAATTACAAGAATTGTTCTTGAAATTAAAAACCCGAAATTAAAGGGGAAAAATTCAGTGACAGTTTCCAGATAAAATCTGCTTGATTTTCGACGGGTCTGTGGACAGGAAACAGGGACCGCCAGAATTGCCGTGGCAGGTGATGGAGTTCGGTCCATTCGGGAAAATTGAAATGGATATCATATGAGCACATTTGAAGACATCACTAAAAAGCTGCCTCAATCTCAATTCCCAGATGCATTTTCCCGGCTCGAGGGGTTTATCAGGGAATCAGACCGATCAATCATAGTGCTGGATGATGATCCAACCGGTTGCCAAACGCTTCATGGGATACCTGTGCTTTTCCGGTGGGACCAGGATATCCTTGAAAAGGAAATGCGCAGCGGAACCCCCCTGTTCTTTCTGATGACCAACTCCAGAAGTATGACTGAGGATAATGCGGTGGCATTGTACAGGGAAATAGGAAAGTTGATCAAGGAAGCTTCGGAAAAAACCGGCAGGGCTTTCAGCATTATATCCAGGAGTGATTCCACGCTCAGGGGCCATTATCCCGCCGAACCGGATGCCCTGCAATTTCTGTTCGACCGGACACCGGTCCATTGCATCATTCCAGCCTTTTTCCAGGGGGGAAGGTACACCATAGGGGATGTGCATTATGTAAAAACCGGGGACGTACTGGTCCCTGCCGCCCGGACACCCTCGGCGGAGGATAAGGTTTTCGGATTCAGTCACTCCAATCTTAAAAAGTGGGTGGAGGAAAAGACTTCAGGAAGGATATCCCAAGAGCTGGTTTTTTCATTCGGACTGGAAGAACTGCGGATGAAAGGCCCTGACTATGTGGGGCAAAAGTTGAACGAATTGGATCCGGGTGCAGTGGTGGTGGTAAATGCTGCAGTGCAAAACGACCTAGATATATTCGCACTTGGTGCGCTGGAAGCTGAGAAAAAAGGGGCCGTTCTGCTATACCGCACGGCGGCATCTTTCCTGAATTCTTTCGGTGCCATCCAGCCCAGGGAACCACTGGATGGAACGGAGATGGGTGCAGGTAGCTCCAGTGGCGGACTGTTTATCGTGGGATCCTATGTTCCCAGGTCCACCATGCAACTGGAGCACCTGATCCGACAGGAAGGTATCCGCCCCATAGAATTGGAGGTAGCCCGCTTATTGCAGGATTCAACGGGAGAGTATTTAAGCGAGAAAATCAGGCTGGTAGATAAATATCTTGCCGAGGGCAGGCATATCGTACTTTTTACATCCAGGGAACTGGTTTACACTGATGACCCGGCAGAAAACCTGGCCATCGGAAAAACAGTCTCTGACGCATTGGTGACCATCAGCCGGGAGATCAGGAACACACCGGCATTTATTGTCGCCAAGGGAGGCATCACCTCCCATGACATTGCCTCGAAGGGATTGCGTATACAGCGTGCCACGGTTGCAGGCCCCGCATTGCCCGGGGTACCGGTCCTGGTACCAGACGACAGGCCTGATCTGAAGTATGTCGTTTTCCCGGGCAATGTGGGGGAAAACGATGCCCTGTCCCAATTATTCAACAAACTGAAAACCAGATGAGAAAAGTATTGCTGTCTGTAGCTCCTGTATGCCATGAAACGGTTTCGGTTCCGAAAGGTGTAAAAGTACCCTATACACCCGAAGAGGTAGCCAGAGAAGTGATTGAATGTGCCGGCATGGGGACCGGCATGGTACATTTGCATGTGCGGAATGAAAAGGGTGAGCAAACCGCTGACCTGAGCCATTTTTCCAGGACCATAGACCTGATCCGGCAGGATTCCGATATCATTATCCAGGGTTCCACCGGAGGTGTGGCTGATCTGTCACTTGAAGAACGCTGTGTTTCTCTCAATGATCCCCGGGTGGAAGTAGCTTCTCTGAATATGGGCTCGGCCAACCTCGGCGAAGGTGTATATATCAATACATTGCCGGATATCCGTTACTGGGCAAAAAGAATGATGGAGGCAGGCGTGGTCCCGGAAATGGAGATCTTTGATCTGAGCATGATAGCCAGCGTAGTGAAGATCGGACATGAGGGCTTGGCCAAGGAGCCATTTTCCTTTAATTTCTGCATGGGATTTGAAAACGCCATCCAGGCCGATTCTGATCACCTGAACGCACTCAAAAGGGCCATTCCTGGAGGAAGCCACTGGGGAATTATCCATGAGAATATGGCCGACCTTTCGATTTTGGCCACTGCAGCGGGTATGGGAGCCAGTTCACTCCGGTTTGGGTTTGAAGACAGTTTCGTTTTCGGGGAAGGCAAACTGGCACGGAACAACATGGAAATCCTTGATAAACTAATCAGGCTTCTTGAATTGATGGACATGAAACCCATGACAGCCTCTGAAGCCAGGGATTTAATGGGTATTAAAAGTTAAAATATGAACCGAAATCCCCTAAATAATCAGGGCCATCTCCAATCGTGGAGACAGCCCTGACAAAGCATGTTTTTTAAAAGAAGGACTACCTCTCAAAAGATTGGTAATATTCTTTATTGCCAACTTTCAACCTGGCATAGTATTTTCCAGCGGGCATCTTGCTGACATCCAGCATTTTCCCGTAAACGATATCATTTCCACCCTTACTCTCGTGAAATATGTTGCCTGAGCCTGAACCTTCGATAGAAAATTCAATATCCTCCTGGTTTTCGTTGAAGTAATTTACCTTTAAGTAGCTGTCTTTAAGGGTAATAACAGGTTTGTAACTCGCTTCTTTGCTGATTTCCCTGGCGGATGAACCTTCTACCATGATCCTTTTAGTAGTAGTGATGTATTCTCCATTGGAAGTGAATGTATAGACCCCATCCTGCAGATCAGAAAAATCATATACCTTGCCATAGGTTGTACTGGCGCGGATATCCTCCTGGTATATAATATTTCCTTCAGCATCGGAGACATAGACCGAAATATCCTGTAGCCTTGGCTCAACGACCTGAACCTTGATTTTCTTCTCCGTATTGCTGGTGGAAACGGTTACAGCATCGGTTGCAAAAACATTTCCTCCCGTAAGCAGGGAGCTTACCCCAATGCTTGCTGTAAATAAAACTGCTTTAATTGTTCTCATGATTGTGTGGTTTTTATAAGGCATTTTGTTTATCAATTCTACCCCAAATTACATAGTCAGCTTATTCAATCGGCGTGCCATGTAATGTAAGTATCTAATAATCAAAAATATACTGAGAAAAATGGTTTCTGGATGAGTGTCCGGAACCGGGATTAAAGAAAGAAAATACGTACGAAAACGGACAATATTAAGACAAAAATATCTTTTTATCGCATTTTGTATGAAAAATGAAATTTTCGCGGAAGGAAATTAGCGATTTAAAATGTTAAAAACGTGTTAAAATTTTGTAAGACATTGTTTGTTAGCAACTAAGGAAGATGCTGTTCAGTGTTTGATTACAGATTGATTCCTGCTTCTATAAGTTCAGCAGGTACTTTATGCTTTCTTCAAAGAATTCCGGGTTGATTTCAGCATAGAAATTTTTCACACCGCCTGTTTTGGCAGCTTTGAAGAACGCTGGCCAGTCCACCATTCCCTTACCTACAGGTACACTTTCCTCTTCACTCACCCAATCTGATAAGTGGGCTGAGATAAACCTGCCCGGATACTTATTGAAATAATCTTCTGCTTTGTAACCGATGTTGACTACCGCTACCTGGAACTGCATCTTGACCAGATCGGGATCCAGCCGGTCCAATAAAACATCATAAATAAGCTCACCGTCCCTTTTCTCAAATTCCATGTGATGGTTATGGAATCCTGCCTGGATACCGGCTTTTTTGGTCTTCTCACCAATGATGTTTAATTCATCGGCCGCCTTTTTGTAGTCGTCCAGAGTGGCATCCTCGGGCAACCAGAAACTGGAAAGGATGATTTGTTTCATCCCAAGATCATGAGCCCATTGAATCCTGTTGTCAAGATGATCACGCAATTCACCGATGGTGTAATGCGAGCTGGTGCATTTTAATCCCGCAGCTTCAATGATCTTCCGCATATCCGGTCCCTTGATTTTATGCAGTGATTTAAAATCATAACCGAGCGGAGAACACATCTCCACTTCCCTGTAACCGAAATCCGCCATCGTTTTGAGCGTTCCGGGGAAATCCGCCATTAATTCTTCACGAATGGTCCAGATCTGAAAACCAAAAGATGATTCCGCCATACCCGTTCCACATCCAATCATACTTAGGGGTAGTGAGCTTAAAATGGCAGCAGAGCCCAGAGAATAGCTACTTGTTTTTAAAAATTTTCTTCTTGATAATTTCATGAGATAGATCGTTTAGTGTCGGAAAGTTAAACAAATAAATCTTATCTTATAGTCCTGTCAATAATTAATGGCTGATCAGCTTTTATGGCATTTGATCACACTTGTGACTGGACCTTATGGATTATTCACTGAATAAAAGGAGTTTCACCCTGGGAGCGGCCACCCTCGCATGTATCATTGTAGTAATTTCCTTATCGTCATGTGCAAATGCAGATCAGCGGCCCAACATCATTTTGTGCATGGGTGATGATCATGGCTGGGATGAGACGGGTTACAATGGGCACCCGCATCTACAAACCCCCGTGCTGGATGAGATGGCGAGTAGCGGACTCAGACTGGACCGCTTTTACTCAGCACATCCGTCGTGCTCGCCGACGCGGGGAAGCGTAATGACCGGACGTCATCCGAATCGTTACGGGACATTTAGTCCCAACTGGTCGATCCGGCCGGAGGAGATCAGCATTGCTGAAATTCTTGGCAAAGCTGGTTATGCCTGTGGTCATTTCGGGAAGTGGCACCTGGGACCAGTGAAAGCCGGATCACCAACCAATCCTGGGGCAATGGGATTCGATGAATGGCTGTCCCATGATAATTTCTTTGAAATTGACCCTCAGTTCTCCCGTAACGGGGGACCCCCCAGACAATTCAACGGGGAAAGTTCAGAAATCCTAGTTGAGGAGACGATCCGATTCATATCCAGGGCAAGGAAGGACGGACAGCCATTCTTTGTGGTCCTTTGGTTTGGTTCACCCCATGAACCATACAGCGGTCTGGAGAAAGACCTGGCCCTGTATGATGATCTTCCCGGCATGTACAATGACCAAATGATGCTTCTTACATCGAACGAGACCGGGTTGCAGGTTGAAAGACCGCTCGGCGAGGTGCTGCAGGAACGCTATGCAGAAATCACGGCCATGGATCGCTCCCTCGGGCGGCTGCGCCAGTGGCTCGAGGAAAAAGATCTGCGACAGAATACACTGCTTTGGTACTGCGGTGACAACGGAACTCCGGGCGACGGTATTGTGACCTCACCTTTCCGTGGTCAGAAGGGCACCATGTATGAAGGCGGTATTCGTGTTCCGGGGATCATCGAATGGCCAATAGGGATCTCCTCACCGCGCATATCAAATGTCAACGCCGTAACCAGTGACATGCTGCCTACTGTCTGTGAACTCGTCGGTCAGCCTCTTCCAGATCGCCAGCTGGACGGCATCAGTCTGAAATCCCTGATCGACGGGCGCATGTCGGAAAGGCCCGGCCCTATCTGCTTCTGGCAATACACCATCATTGGGAGAGAACACCGGGAGCCTTATATTGAAGTTGATCAACAGGAAGGAACAACACCGCTGGTAAAGCAAATGGACGGGATATATACACGGAACTTTCGTAACCTCCATCTCAGGGAAATTTCAGAACAGGATTATGAGGGTCCCCGGGTGATCATGGATAGCCATTATAAACTCGTCGTCGGGCCGGGTAAAAATCCCACTTTAGAGCTGTTTGAAATCCGGAAAGATCCGGCTGAGAAGAATGATCTCAGTGAATCGAGGGCGGAGGTGGTTAAGAACCTGGAACGGCAACTGGAGGATTGGCAAACATCGGTGATTGAAAGCCTCACCGGTGCTGATTATCGATAGGCGAACCTGAACCCCGACTCGTTTGATCGGCCTGGACACGATAAGTTTGGAAGAATCGCTAAACCCAGCATAGCTGATGCAAATCATCAGAAGCAACTAACAATGAAGAACCTTTCTATGAAAAAAACCTTGATTATTATTTATTGCCTTGTCCTGGGAGTCCGGCTATCAATGGTTTATGGACAAAAAACCTATGATGCAAGGATCAAAGGGAGGGAGATACTGACCCCTGAACCAGGTAAGAAGCCACAGATCAATTCCCAGGCGGTATACGGGGCAAGGCCTGATAAACCTTTTATTTACCGGATCCCAACAACCGGGATCAGGCCAATTGATTTCGAAGCTACGGGACTGCCACCAACGCTCAAACTGGACAGGGAAAAGGGGATCATCACCGGGCGTACACCCGTAAACAAGGGGGATTATGAATTTACTTTAAGAGCGAAAAACGCGAAGGGAAAGGATGAAAAACCATTCACCCTGGTGGTGGGTGACCTTCTTGCATTGACTCCCACCATGGGCTGGAACCACTGGTATACCCATTATCATTTTGTCACCGCAGGCCGGATTATGGCTGCGGCGGATGCCATGGTGACAAGTGGCATGGCAGATGTGGGTTACCAGTATGTCAGCATCGATGACTGCTGGATGAGGATATCACCCGAGAATGTGGAAGGTACCCTGGATCCGAACCGTAAGACAAGGAGTGAGGGACTCGACCAGGAGGCGAAGGTGGGTAAGGTCCGTGATGAAAACAATCAGGTCCTGCCGGCCAGGGATTTCCCAGATATGAAGGACCTGACCGATCATATCCATGCCCATGGTCTGAAGGCGGGAATTTATACTTCACCCGGAGAAACCACCTGCCAGAGATTTGAGGGTTCCTACGGCCATGAGATCAGAGATGCCCGGACCTATGCCGAATGGGGATTCGACCTGCTCAAGTATGACTGGTGCAGCTACGGACAGGTTTGGAACCTGATGAAGGGCGACAAGCTGGAAAACCGTTCCATACCCTATAAACTTATGTCAGGGGCGCTGGAAGCCCAGGACAGGGACATTGTCCTGAATATCTGTGAATATGGCTACCAGGTTTGGGAATGGGGAAGGGAAGCCGGCGGACATTCCTGGAGGGTAGGGGGAGACCTGGGCCATACACTTACTGAGGGCGGTGTGTATAAAATCGCTGAAAAAAATATTGGGCTGAGGGAACATAACGGTCCAGCTAGCTGGAACGACCCTGATTACCTGATCCTCGGTATGTGGCGCTCCCCGTTTGAAAAGGCATCACCCCTTCACCCGGTTGAACTTACGCCTGATGAACAATACAGCTATTTCGCACTCTGGTGCATGATGGCCTGTCCACTTTTCTTCTCCGGTGATATGGGGGCAGTGGATGAATTTACCCGAAACATCCTTTGCAATATTGAATTGATCGCTGTGAATCAGGACCCCATGGGTAAATGTGCAGAACCTGTAAGGATGACACCGGATACCTGGATATTGAAGAAAACCATGTCAGATGGTTCCGTCATAGCTGGTTTCTTTAATCTCCAGGAAGATAGAGATGCGGAGATCAGTGTATTCTGGAGGGAGATGGAGATGTGCTGCGGTCAAATGGCAAGGGACCTTTGGAGGCAAAAGGATATGGGTGTTTTTTCTGATGAAATGACGGTCAAAGTCGGTCCGATGGGATGTGCCATCATTAAATTAACTCAACTGAAATGAAAAATTTTGAGATCTCTGGATTTACGGCTGTAATGGCACTTTTTCTCTGTATTACCGGTTGCCAGAGACCGGGAGACACATCAGGGGAATTAAATATGCTGATCCTGACCGGCAGAAACAACCACAACTGGCAGCAGACCACGGCTGTGTTGGAGAGCACATTGAAAGAAAGCGGGTTGTTCTCAGTTGATGTCACTACTGAACCGGACACTCTGGATTTTGAAAATCTGAAAAAATATGATGTCCTGTTAAACAACTGGAATTCATGGCCAGACAATGAGGTGCGATGGCCGGAGGAGGCAGAACAGGGATTATTGAGGTTTGTCAGGGAAGGCGGGGGACTGGTATTTTTCCATTCCTCTACCTCAGCCTTTTACTCCTGGCCTGAGTTCAAACAGATCTCTACAGCAGCCTGGATAATGGACAGTACCTGGCATGGACCGGTAAGCCGGGTTAAAGTATCTGTACAAAACCAGGAACACCCCGTAACCAGTGGACTTGCTGATTTTGATATGGTAGATGAACTCTGGATCAATGCCGGGCAAAACATAGCATTCGAGGTGCTTGGTACGGCTGTAAATACGGAAGAGGATACAGGTGTCCAGCCTGCCATCTTTGTTGGCGGTTATGGCAAAGGCCGGATCTTTCATACCATCCTGGGTCATGATGAAACGGCTCTGGGTACTGCAGGATTTCAAGCGCTGATCCTGCGGGCTGCTGAATGGGCTTCCACCGGACGGGTGAGTAATCCTGTATCGAAGTAGATATCTTACAAAAGGATTTTTCTTAAATTGAAAACTTAATTGAAACCAGTTAAATGGACAACAAAAATCATATCCTGGCCCTTGACCAGGGAACAACCAGTTCCAGAAGTATAATTTACAGCAACAAGGGTAAAATTATCAAGGCTGCCCAGAGAGAGTTCACCCAGCTTTTTCCCAATCCGGGATGGGTTGAGCACGACCCGGAAGAGATCTGGTCGACACAATTTGAAACGGCACGCGGGGTACTCTCTGATTCAGGGATAGGAGCCCAGAGCATTGCCGCCATTGGCATTACAAATCAGCGTGAGACTACCCTGGTATGGGACAGACAAACGGGTGAGCCTGTTTGCAATGCCATTGTCTGGCAGGACCGGCGGACCTCTAAACTATGTGATGAACTGAAGGCGAAGGGACTGGCAGACCAAATCAGGGATAAAACAGGCCTGGTGATCGATGCCTACTTTTCCGCAACGAAACTGAGCTGGATCCTTGAAAATGTGCCAGGTGCGAGGAAGAAAGCAGACTCGGGAAGATTGGCCTTTGGTACGGTAGATACCTGGTTGATTTGGAAACTGACGGGTGGAAAGGTCCATGTCACAGATGTCACCAATGCCAGCAGGACAATGCTGTTCAATATAAATTCACTTTCCTGGGATAAAGATCTTTTAGAGATTTTCAGTGTTCCGGAGAGTGTCCTGCCTGAGGTGGGCTCTTCTTCTGAGATTTATGGTCACACTGCCGAAGGTCTTTTCGAAGTTTCCATACCCATAGCTGGTATAGCGGGGGACCAGCAAGCTGCCACATTCGGACAGATGTGCCTGGAAGAGGGTTCGGTGAAGAACACTTACGGGACCGGTTGTTTTATCCTGTGTAACACAGGAAACAAACCGGTAAAATCAAAGAATAACCTTGTGACGACCATTGCATGGCAGATAAACGGGGAGACCACCTATGCCCTGGAAGGAAGTATTTTTACCGGAGGAGCAGTCGTTCAATGGTTGCGCGACGGGTTGAAGATAATTAAGGATTCGGCCGGGATCGAAGCGCTTGCCGCTTCAGTGGATGACAATGGAGGGGTATATTTTGTGCCTGCCTTTACGGGACTGGGGGCGCCGCACTGGGATCAGTATGCGCGGGGCATCATCGCCGGATTGACGCGTGGTGTGAATGCCGGCCACATAGCCAGGGCCGCCCTGGAGAGCATTGCTTTCCAGGTAAATGATGTCATAAAGTCGATGGAAGATGATGCAGGTATTGAGATCCGTGAGTTAAAGGTTGATGGTGGCGCTGCAGTCAATGACCTGCTGATGCAGTTCCAGGCAGACCTTATCGGGATCCCGGTAATCAGGCCGGAGTCTATTGAGACAACAGCGCTGGGCGCTGCATATTTAGCAGGTTTGGCGGTCAATTTCTGGGAAAACGTCGATGAAATAAAAGGACAGTGGGCCATTGACCGTAAGTTTGAGAAGAAGATTACCGGTCCTGAAAGAGATGCCCTGATCTCGGGCTGGGAGAAGGCAGTATTACGGGCAAAAGATTGGGAGGATTAAACCATAAAACAATAATGGAAAATGAATGAATATATCGCTGAAGCACTGGGCACCATGCTGCTTATTCTTCTTGGGAACGGAGTTGTTGCCAATGTGGTGCTCAAGGATACCAAGGGAAACAATGGTGGATGGATTGTAATATCCCTGGGATGGGGACTGGCTGTTTTTGTCGGGGTGACCGTGGCGGGACCGGTTTCCGGGGCTCATATCAATCCTGCCGTGACTTTTGGACTGGCATTGGCCGGGCTTTTTCCCTGGGCCAAGGTGGCCATGTTCATCCTCTTCCAGATGCTGGGAGCATCCACAGGCGCATTCCTGGTGTGGCTGTTTTACCGCCATCATTTTAACAGGACAGAAGATCAGGAGGCTCAGCTTTCCTGTTTTTCAACAGGACCTGCCATTCGCAAAACGGCAAGCAATTTAATCAGCGAGGTGATCGGAACATTCGTCCTGATCTTTGTCATATTGTATATTGCACAGCCCTCACTGAAAATTCCGGGAGTTGAAGAGACAGCCATCGGCCTGGGGACCCTTGGTGCACTCCCGGTGGCATTGCTGGTTACGGCTATCGGCCTTTCACTGGGAGGGACTACGGGATATGCCATTAATCCGGCGAGAGACCTGGCCCCGAGGATCATGCATTCCATCCTGACTATCAATCACAAGGGGACGAGCGACTGGCGCTATTCATGGATCCCGGTTACGGGTCCCCTGATTGGTGCCGCCATTGCAGCTGCTTTATACCTTCTGCACCAGGTGTTTTTCTAAATCTTATCGAATTAAATAATGCGATTATGAAACAAAGCATTTTCAAAATCCTTGCCTTTACCTGGAGCTGCATCTTGCTGGTCTCCTGTAATCCTGCCATTGAAAAGCCAAACATCATTGTGATCATGGCAGATGACCTTGGGTATGGTGACGTCAGCAGCTATGGGGCCACAGCAGTAAGTACGCCGAATATTGACAAGCTGGCCAGCGGCGGACTCAGATTCACCAGCGGGTATTGTACGGCGGCGACCTGTACCCCGACCCGTTTCTCCTTTCTTACCGGGATGTATGCTTTCCGGCAGGAGGGCACAGGGATTGCTGCACCGGAATCACCTTCCATCATCAAGCCGGGGACACCAACGCTTCCCGGGATGCTGAAAGAGGCAGGATACAAGACAGCAGTAATTGGGAAATGGCACCTGGGACTGGGAGATCCAAAACCCCGGTGGAATGATGAGATAACTCCGGGTCCCCTGGAACTGGGATTCGACTATTGCTACCTGCTGCCATCAACAAACGACCGGGTTCCGTCCGTCTATGTGGAAAATCACCGGGTAGCCAACCTGGACCCCGCCGATCCATTGATTGTTGGGGAAGAAGCTGTCAGCGATACAAATGGCGAAACCTTCCGGCACACTCTCAAGATGGATTGGTCTCAAGGCCATAATCAAACCATCCATAACGGGATCAGCAGGATAGGTTGGTTCAAGGGCGCACATGCTGCCAGGTGGAGGGATGAGGACCTGGGGGATCAGTTTGTGAAGAAATCAGTAGAATGGATCACAAAACATAAGGATGAACCCTTTTTCCTGTTTTTTTCCTCCCAGGACATCCATGTTCCCAGGATGCCCAACGAGCGCTTCCATGGATCAACCCATATGGGATTCAGGGGAGATGCCATTGTCGAACTGGATGATAAGGTAGGTGCGATCATCGATGTGCTGGAGGAGCTGAACCTGGCCGATCAGACCCTGATTGTCTTCTGCAGCGATAACGGACCGGTACTGGATGACGGATACAAAGACGGGGCCATTGAGATGCTCGGTGATCATAAACCTGCCGGACCTTACAGGGGGGGTAAATACAGTCCGTATGAAGGAGGTACCAGGACCCCCTTTATAACCTATTGGCCGGGGACCATCAATCCAGCTACATCAGATGCCATGATATCTACCGTTGACCTGGCCGTAAGTCTGAACAGGCTTGCCGGGAATGAGGCTCCCGCCGGGATCTTCCCGGACAGCTATGATGTGCTGGATGCGTTGCTCGGGAAGAAAAACGCCGGAGGGCGCACCTTCATATTTGAAGAAGGCGTAAGAAGTTTCGGACTCAGGAAAGGAGACTGGAAGTTCGTAGATCACATGACGGAGGATCAGGTCACCCGGCTGACTTACCAGAAACCTGCCGGGCACAGGTATGAGCTATACAATCTATCGGATGACCCGGGGGAAAAAAACAATATTTTCACCGGGCAACAGGATGTAGCCGTGGAGATGATGGATCAATATGAAAAGATAAAGAAAGGAGAAATCAGCCGTTAATCCATATCATAAAAGATCATGATAAGAAGGGACTTTCTCATTCGGTCCGGCATCCTCTCAACAGGAGCCCTTCTTGCCAGGAAAAGCGTCCTGACCTCCTGTACCGGGTCAGGAAAGTCCAAGGAGCTGGCCAGGCATACCATTGACAGGGTCGAATTCGGTCATATCAACTGGAGCTGGCCGAGATTCGTGGGAATGAATGGACGTATTGGAAGGCATGGGCAGCATCACAAACAAAATATTGTTCAGATGAAAACCGACCAGGGAGCATCGGGATGGGGTTTGATACCCTGGGGAAAGGGGAAAGAGACAGACGCGCTTACATCCCTGGTAAAAGGCAAAACAGTGGACCAGCTCTTCCATCCGGATGCAGGCATCCTGGCAGATGAGTACCTGGCATTTGACTTTGTACTTCACGACCTGGCGGGAATAATCCTTGAAGTGCCAGTATATGAAATGCTCGGAGCAAAGGGACCCAAATCAACACGCGTCTACAGCGGCATGATCTATTTTGACGAGTTGGAGCCGGAGGAGGATCCGGCGGGACTTGACAACATTCTAAAAAATTGCCACTGGGATTATGATTTTGGCTATCGCCAGTTGAAGGCAAAAATTGGCCGAAGCGGGCGTTGGTACCCGCACGACGAGGGACTTGCCCGTGATATCGAGGTGATCAGGCTGATCCATGAAGAGTTTGGTGACAGGATTGACATCCTGGTGGATGCCAATGATGCATATACGCTGCAGGACAGCATAGAATTTTTGAAGGGCATTGAAGGCATCCCCCTTTACTGGATGGAGGAGCCTTTCGTGGAAACATATGAAGAAGGCAGGCAACTGAAGGAATGGATGATGGGCAATGGCAGGGAAGAAACTTATTATGCGGATGGGGAAAGGAATCCTGATTTCGATGTATGCATGAGGCTGGGAAGGGAGGGATTGATGGATGTGTACCTGGCGGATATAGTGGGACTTGGATTCACTCCCTGGAGGAACCTGATACCAACCCTGATCGAAATGGGCATGCTGACGAGTCCACACGCCTGGGGCACCATGATCAAGACCCATTACATCTCCCACCTGTCTGCAGGCATGGGCAATGTATGTACCATCGAGGGGGCTACCATAATTTCGGATGACATTGATCTTGGGAACTACCCGATCAAAGATGGAAAGATCACCGTCTCCGAAGATCCCGGGTTCGGAATGAAGTTGATCAACCTGCTGGAGGGTTGAAATAAATGGGTTATTTAAAGCCATGGAATTCTCAATATAACCATCAAAATGATCCGAAGGGTAGTTACTAAAACATGTTTATTGTTAACAATATTGGTATTGTCGGGACAATGCCATGACCCTTCCAAATCCCACCATAAAGAACCGCTGTCAGCCACTCCGGGGTGGACCATGCCGGATGAATTCCTGGAAAAGGCTCTTGCAGCCGGGGGTAGAGACTGGCCCGAGATCCGGACAGAGGCCAGGCCGGGAGCCTACTGGTGGTGGCCAGGAGGTGCAGTGAGCAAGGAAGGCCTGACGGGGAACCTGGAAACCTACCGGAAAGCCGGATGGGGGAATCTGGGTGTGGTTGGTATCTATGGGGTGAAGGGCGAGGAGGACCAATTCTTGGATATTTTTTCTCCGGCTTGGTTTGATATGTTCAATTATGCAGTGGAAGAAGCAGAACGGCTGGGAATGAATATCGACCTGACACCCTCCTCGGGATGGCGCATGGGAGGGCCACATGTAACCAGGCCCTACGCCGAACAATCTTTTTCAGTGATCAATGGCAGGATAGAGGTTAATACATTGGATGCCTCGGTGAAGCGAGCCGGACCCGGGGGGAAAGGCCTTTGTCTCAATCCATATTCGCAGGCTGCTGTAAAGTACCATTTTGACTGGCTTTCGGAACGATTTAAGGAAGGAAGTGGGCTGTCCCCCAGGGCTTTCTATTATGACTCCTTTGAAAATGAAGGGAACTGGTGCCCTGAATTGCTCGATTCTTTCAGGAAACTTCGCGGTTACGACCTGGCAGATCATACGGATGCGTTCGGGGGGAGGGAGATCCGGATGAGATCAGACGGGTGATGTGCGATTATCGTGAAACACTGTCCGACCTGCTCCTGGAATGTGTTGGGGAGATTGCTGAATGGAGCAAACAAAAGGGCAGTGGCCTGAGGATGCAGGCTCACGGGGCACCGGCCAATATCCTGGATATGTATTCAGCTGCTTCCATACCTGAAACAGAAGTATTCGGGGCAAACGAGTTCAATATCCCGGGATACCGGCGTGATCCTGATCTGTCCAATCCGGAGACACCCGACATCCTGGTAAACCGTTTTGCATCCTCGGCAGCCCATGTGGCTGGTCATGATTTGATCATAGCCGAAAGTTTTACCTGGCTGAGGAATCATTTCCACACGGCGCTTTCCCATATTAAAGCAGAGTCAGATCAGCTATTTTTAAATGGGATCAATGGGATTTATTATCATGGTCTGTGTTACAGTCCCATGGATGCCGACTGGCCCGGATGGTTATTTTATGCCTCTACCCAGGCCAATTTCAGGAATTCCATATTCCGCGACATACCGGTTTTGAATGATTATATTACACGCTGCCAGAGTGTTCTGCAACAGGGAAAAGCCGATCATGATGTTTTGTTGTACTGGCCGGTATACGATCTTTGGATGGGAGGGGGAACAGCTGAGTTGCGTTTCCGTGTGCATGATCCAATGTGGCTGAAAGAATCGGCATGTGGTGAAGCCGCCCGCTGGATGGTGGACCGTGGATACACTTTTGATTATATTTCAGATAATCAGGCCGGGAAGACCAAGGTTGAAAATGGGGCACTGGTTACCGGGGGTAAAGGAACTTACCGTACTTTACTCGTACCCGCCACGAGGTATATGAAAATCAGTACTCTGGAGCATCTTATTAAACTCGCCGGTGAAGGAGCCACCATTCTTTTCTGGAAGCAGGTGCCAGGGGATGTACCTGGCTGGAAAGAGTACCATTCCAGGAAAGAGGAATTGATGTCGGTCCTGGAGGATATACCATTTGAGTCAGGCGGCAGGATGGTATCAGGGGATGGTCAGATTTTGGTGGATGATAACCTGGAAAAGCTATTGGGCCTGGCAAAAATCAGGCATGAACCCATGGTTGGGGCCGGACTTCAGTTCACAAGGCGGAAAATGGAAGATCATACGATCTATTTCATAGCCAATCAGTCTTCAGGGAGGATGGACGGTTGGATTGAACTGGCATTACCATTCCGGTCTGCCCTGATCATGGATCCCATGACCGGGAAAACCGGAATGGCGAGCATCAGGGGAGCCCGTGAGAACACTGAAATATATCTGCAAATGGAGCCGGGAGAGACAAGGGTGCTGAGGATTTACGGAAAGAAGAACCTGGAAGGTAAATCCTGGCCCATCCGGGTGTCATCCGGAAACCCGATCGAGCTTAAAGGGCCCTGGAATATTAATTTCATTGAAGGCGGACCCTATATGCCCGGGCCGGTACAAACCGATACGCTGGTGAGCTGGACAGCATTTGACCTGAAGCATGTTGATGGCTTTGCCGGTGCTGCCAGCTATACCATTGAAGTTGAACTGCCGCAAGGGCAACCCCATCTATATTACCTGGACCTGGGGGATGTACGTGAATCGGCAAGGGTCCGGGTAAACAAAGACCCGGCGGGCATTCTGGTCGCCCATCCTTTCAGACTGGATATATCTGATTACCTGCACCAGGGAGTAAACGAAATATCCATTGAGGTGACAAACCTTTCAGCGAACCGAATAAGGGACCTGGATTTAAGGGGTGTTGAGTGGAAAAAGTTTTATGATATCAATATGGTAAGCCATTTATATGAACCTTTTGATGCCTCGACCTGGCCCTTGAAACCTTCAGGACTGATGGGACCTGTCAGGCTGATCCCGTACAAAAAACAAATGTGATCTAAAATCCTACAAACCATGAAAACTCTATTACCTTTTCCCCTTCAAAACTTTATTCGCCTCGGATGTCTGGCGTTGATTTTACTGGTTTATTCATGTCAGAATCAGACCATTTCCATTTCAGCTGGCAGTGATGATCCAGAAATCCGGTTTGCCATGGATGAACTGGCGGCCGCCTTCGGGGCCGAAGGGATCCCTGTTCAAACGGTTGATGATGAAACTGCTGATGTTGTTTTGATGATTCAACCCGGGTCCGATGCACTGAAGCCGGAAGGGTTCAGCATCAAAAAATCCGGGAAAACCATTCAGGTCATCGGTACAGATGCCGCCGGGGTCATGTACGGCGGGTTGGAACTGGCTGAACAGGTGAAAATATCAGGTTTGGAAGGGGTGACTGAAATAACCCGAAATCCGTATATGGAGATGCGCGGGACCAAATTCAATATCCCCCTGGATGTCCGGACACCCAGCTATTCCGATGTCTGTGATGCAGCCCAGCAGAACATTCCCGAAATGTGGAGCTTTGATTTCTGGAAAGAATACATTGATAACCTGGCAAGGTACCGCTACAATTATATCTCTCTCTGGAGCCTGCACCCCTTCCCTTCACTGGTCAGGGTACCCGATTATCCTGATGTTGCCCTCGATGATGTCCAGCGTTCCACCGTTGACTTTCAGGAGTTTTACAGCCTCAATGGCATTGGATTCGATGCTCCGGAAATCCTGGAGAACATAGAGGTCATAAAAGAAATATCCATGGAGGAAAAAATGGATTTCTGGAAAAAGGTCATGGCCTACGGCAAGAGCAGGAATATTGATTTTTATGTGGTTACCTGGAACATTTTTGTAAATGGTACCGGTGGAAAGTATGGAATTACCGATGATATCAACAATAAAACCACGAGAGATTATTTCCGGAAAAGCATCAAGCAGATGTTTGTAGCTTATCCGGATCTGGCGGGCATCGGACTGACCACGGGTGAAAACATGCATGGTTCAGGCTTTGAAGAAAAAGAAACATGGGCATTTGAAACCTATGCGCAGGGAATGCTGGATGCAGCGGCTGAAATGCCGGACAGGAAATTCACTTTTATCCACCGCCAGCATATGACCGGTGCCAAGGACATTTCCAGGAAGTTCAGGACCCTGATCGAGCATCCGAACATAGAATTCATCTTCAGCTTCAAGTATGCAAAGGCGCATGTTTTCAGTGCAACCGAACAAGCTTTTCATGATGAATTCGTGAAAGACATAGAGGGCATGAAAACCATATGGACCCTCAGAAACGATGATAGCTACCAGTATCGCTGGGGGGCTCCCGATTTTGTCCGCGAATTCATCCGGAATATTCCATACGAGGTTTCCAGGGGATTTTATTATGGCTCCGACCAGTGGATATGGGGACGGGAATTCCTGTCCCGGGAAGCTGAAAATCCACGCCAGATAGAGATCGTGAAGCATTGGTACCACTGGATGCTCTGGGGCAGGCTGGGCTATGATCCAGGGCTTGGGAACGAGCGCTTTGTTCAGATCCTTCAGGACAGGTTTCCTGAGGCGGATGCTGAAAAACTGTTTGCCGCCTGGCAGGAAGCGTCCATGGTTTATCCCACCACTACGGGATTTCACTGGGGATCACTTGACTTCCAATGGTATATAGAGGCATGTAAAAGCCATCCTAATTTTTCCGGGAATGAGACAGGCTTCCACGATGTCAATCGTTTCATCTCCCTGCCGCCGCATCCGAAATCAGGATTCCAGTCAATTCCCGACTATGTCAAAATGACCCTGGAGGGTGGATCTTCTGATTTATTTACCCCGTTTGAGGTCTCTGAAAAATTGCATGACCATTCCGGCAAGGCCCTTGAAATTCTGAAAACATTAGATGCCGGGGGAAATAAGGAGCTTAAGGAAACGCTGCACGATATCCGGACCGTTGCCCTGCTCGGGAAATATTATGCCCATAAGATCGCAGGCTCCACAAATTTTGCACTTTTCCAGGAATCAAATGAGAAATCATACCAGGAAGAGGCTGTTGAACAACTTACACAGGCTCAGGAATACTGGCACAAATATGTGGAAATGGCCCTTCAGCAGAACATCAACCCCTTGTGGACCAACCGGGTAGGATATGTGGATTATAAAAAGATCACCGAATGGGTTGAGCAGGATATCGAAATTGTAAAATCAATATGAAAAAGGCAGTCCCCTTTTTGCCGGCAATTGCCTTGGTATTGCTGATTTCCCTCCCGACCTGCTCCGATACATCAACTTTTCCATCCATGCAGGTGCAGGGTATTGTGGAGCCTGTGATTTCACTGAACGGGACCTGGAAATTCTCGATGGATCCGCCGGGAGCGTTCTGGGAAAATGAAACAGATTTTAAGCAATGGCCTGATATTCTTGTCCCCGGAGAATGCCAGATGCAGGGATATGCCATCCGGCATGACCAGCCATATGTATATAAGCGGGAATTTCCCATACCTGCAGATTTTACCGGCAAACAGGTTTTCCTGGTTTTCCACGGGGTATACAGTTATGCCAGGGTATGGGTGAACGGAGAATTCATAAGAGAACATTATGGAGGGTTTACAAAATGGGACTGCGATATAAGCAAGTATGTTACCCCCGGAGAAAAAGCCATCCTCACTGTTGAGATCATTGACAGGATCGATGATATCTCTTATGCCAGCGGATATGCTAAACACCAGATCGGGGGGATTTTGCGGGATGTGGAACTGATGGCCTTACCCGAGCTGCATTTCAGCAAGTTTTATTTTGAAACGGAGCTCGACGGAGACTACCGGGATGCCGAACTTAAGCTATTTTATGAGCTCAGCAGTGCCTCAGACGCAGGTGTATGTGTGGAGTTGTTTGATGCGGGACATAGTTCAGTTGCAAAAACCGTCCATTTGGACCTGCCTCAAAAAGGGAGTATTTCCCTGGCCCTGGAGGATCCGCTTAAATGGGATGCCGAACATCCCCATCTTTATACCCTAGTCACTTCCCTCACCGATGGAGATGTAGGGGTGATGAGCCGCACGGACAAGGTAGGCTTCAGGGAATTGCAGGTTGAAGGGAACAGTCTGTTGGTGAATGGCAGACCGGTGAAACTCCGGGGGGCAGACCGGCACGATATCCATCCTTTACTGGGACGGATGACCACGCCTGAACTGGACAGAGAGGATGTACAGCTGGCCAAAGAGGCCAATATGAATTTCATTCGCACATCGCATTATCCGCCTTCGGAGAGTTTCCTGCGCTATTGTGATGAATATGGTATTTATGTGGAGGTGGAAACAGCCGTGTGTTTTGTCCATACCCACCGTTCAGGAAATTACCAGGCAACAGGCACCAGCCAGGATGACCCCGGTTTCACCCACCGCTACCTTTCACAGCTTGAGGAAATGGTCATTAACCATCGCAGCCATCCATCCGTGATCATCTGGTCGGTAGGAAATGAAAACGCTTATGGAATGAATTTTCTAAAGTCCTATCAATGGATTAAAGATACCGACCCGACACGCCCCGTCATCTTCTCTTACCCGGGCCAGGTACCGGATAGCCTCAGGATCTATGACATACTCAGTATTCATTACCCCAGCTGGAGGGGCGACATAGAGCAATATGGATTTAAGGTAATGGAATTTGAGTATGCCCCCATGCCGGTGCTTTTTGATGAGTGGGCACATGTTGCCTGCTATAATAAACCGACCCTGCTGGCTGACCCCAATGTCCGCAATTTCTGGGGACAGAGTCTGGACAGTATGTGGAACAATCTGTTCGAGGCTGAGGGCGGACTCGGAGGTGCGATCTGGTGCATGATTGACGAAACCTTCATGTTGCCTGATACCCTGGATGGATTCCGCGACTGGTGGGGATGGTCCGAAGGTGTGCTGGATTTTGAAGGTCCCTGTGTCGGATACGGGGAATGGGGGATCATTGATACATGGCGGAGGAAGAAGCCCGAGTTCTGGGGGACCAAAAAAGCCTATTCACCGGCCAGGATAATGGTAAAAAGCATCAGGGATCATGAGCCAGGCAAGGAGCTTCGAATACCTGTCCATAACCGTTTTGACCATACCAATTTCAATGAATTGAAGATTGCCTGGTCCTATGAGGGCAATTCCGGAAATGTAACAAGGATGGACCTGGAGCCACACAAAAAAGGGGAGCTGGTAATTCCTGCCATGGACTGGCAGGAGGGGAGCAGCCTCCATATCGCCTTCTATCTCGATGACAACATGCTGGTGGATGAATACAATCTCCGGCTTGGAGAGCGGGAGTCAGAAATTCCTGCCTTGCAAAAGGGTCAGCTTACCCTTGAGGATGAAGCCGGCAGGATTGTTATCAGTGGTAAGGGATTCAGCCTGTCCATAGACAAAAGCGACGGCCTTATCCGGGATCTTGCAGCAGGTGATGTGGGACTCATTAAATCCGGTCCCCATCTAAACCTGTCTATCCCGGGAAAAAAGTTCTATGGCTCAGTTGAATCCATCATTGACCTCGCTCAAAACTGGAAGTGTATGTCCGTCCGCCATGAATTGAAAGACGGGATAGCAACCATATATACGCGGGGAGTGTACGACCATATTGAAGCCTCCATCGTAATCAGGATCGATGGGTACGGTACCATGCAGGTGGAATACGAATTAGAGGGACTGCCCGAAGGGAAAGCCGTTCAGGAGGCGGGTATTTATTTTGTGGCCGGAGATGCGTTCAGGGAGGTTTCATGGGACAGAAAAGCATACTTTACTGCTTACCCCGAATCAGATCTCGGGCATCCTGTGGGCAGTGCAGACCTGACTTTTAGTCCCCCGATGACCTACCGGGAAAAACCCGGTCATGAGTGGATATATGATACCAAAGGATTCTACTATTTTGGTCCGGAAAAGCAATTGGCGTATTCAAATTCGGCCCGGTCCCTCAAAGAAAATATATATTCATTCAGTCTGCATACGGACAGCGGGAGAGGCATTTCGGTTCATGGTACCGGGACACAGGCCTGCAGATTCGACCGGGTGGGGAATGATAATATGCTTATAATCAATGATCTCTGGGATTACCCGGACCTGATGTGGGGAAACTATATGAAATTGATAAGCCTTCCGGGGCAGTATCACGGCATTACAATCATAAGTTATGAAGGCATACCTTAACAAGTCCGGGCCAATTTACATCATAGTCCTGTTCTCAGTCGTGGCGTTATTTGGATGCCTGCCTGCAGTGGAGCCGCTCTTGCAACTGAAATCACCCATTCTTCTTCAGGGAAATGACAGCCTGGCTTACCGTGATCCGGCCGTACTGTACCATGGGAAAACATTTTATTTGTTTTTTACGCTCACGGAAACTGAACCGGAAGACTCAATATGCTGGTATACTGCCCTGAGCAAATCTCAGGATTTAATGCATTGGTCACAGCCCAGGAGAATTACCCCCAGGGATCAAAACCTGAATTTTTCCAGTCCGGGTAACGTGGTCCGGTTTGGAGACGAGTGGATCCTTTGCCTGCAGACCTATCCCATCCCCGGATATACCCGCAGCAGTGGTAAGCTTCGTTATGGGACCGGCGATTCCAGGATATGGATCATGCGCAGCCAGGATTTGGAAAGGTGGGGAGAACCGGAGCTTCTGAAGGTGAAGGGGAATGATGTTGCCCGGGCAGACATGGGCAGAATGATAGATCCATACCTGGTTGAGGACAAGGATGAACCTGGCAAGTGGTGGTGCTTTTATAAGCAGAACGGGGTCAGTTATTCCTGGTCCCATGACCTGGAAAACTGGACCTTTGCCGGCCGGACTCAAAGTGGGGAGAATGTCTGTGTGATGATAGATCAGGATGAATACCTGCTTTTTCACTCTCCCCGGAACGGGATCGGTGTGAAGCGATCCCCTGATCTGGTCAGCTGGAGAGATTTGGGTGAATTGATCACACTGGGGCAGGGGGAATGGCCCTGGGCAGAGCGGCGCCTGACCGCAGGAGTTGTGCTGGATCTGCGTCAGGATGGAGATTTTGGAAAATATATTATGTTTTATCACGGGGAAGGTCCCGGAAAAGAAGATTCAATTGAAACATTTGTGGCAAATTGTTCCATTGGCATAGCATGGAGTGATGACCTGGTATCATGGGACTGGCCAAAACCCTAAACGTTATGACAAAGAAATTTATCAGGAAAGCCCTCCCCGAGGCATTGATAGCAGGGGTATTGATGTCGGTTATATCTTGTGATCAACCCAGCTGCAGGGTCAGCGATCTTGATGTTGCCTTTATCAGCAATATCAGCCATGATCCGGTTTTCTCCTGGAAAACCACTGCCTGCCCCGATGGATTTACACAGCAGGCATGCCAGGTCACTGTATCAGATGATCCGGACATCATAGTTCTGAGCAGGGGGAATATATGGGATTCTCAAAAACTTAAAACCTCCAATTCCATTCAGTTCAGGTATGATGGACCCGAGTTGGAAAACGGAAAGCAATACTTTGCCAGGGTCAGGGTATGGGACCAGCATGATCAGCGGTCGGCGTGGAGTGAGGCGGCTCGCTTTGTGTTACCGCTGGAGTATCCTGCTGACTGGTCCGCAGATTGGCTGACCTATGACTATGACCCCGGTGCGCCCCTGCCCATTTTCCGTAAGGTATTTGAGATCCCGGATGCAGCAACTATCAAATCTGCCAGGTTCTGCATCGCTGCCCCGGGCTATTACGAAGCCTACCTGAATGGAGAAAAGATCGGTAAAAATGTGCTGGATCCCGGGCAGACGAATTATGAGGATTATACCTATTACACGGCTTACGATATTGATCCAGGGGATCTGAAGGGGGAAAATGTACTGGGTGTGATGCTGGGCAATGGCTGGTACAACCAGAACCAGGTCTGGAAGGGACAGGCAGAATACCCACCCATGGTATACGGCCAGCCTGTATTTATCTGCCAGCTTGTGATCCATAAAAAGAACGGGACCAGGCAGGTCATTTCCTCAGATGATAGCTGGAAGTGGACTTCCGGTCCCATTACCTATTCCAATGTTTATGGAGGGGAACACTATGATGCCCGGCTGGAGGTAGGGAACTGGAATAATCCCGGAGAGGTGTCGGCGGACTGGCGGGTGGTACTTCATCCGGAGGTGCATCCAACCATGCTCTACGAACAGTTTGCGGAACCCATCCGCGTAATGGATCAGATAGCTGTGAAACAGATCATTGACAGGGGTGATGGCAGCTATATTTTTGATATGGGACAGAACATGGCCGGGTGGCTGAAGTTACGGATCAGGGGGGAGCGGGGACAGGAAATCACCGTGCGATGTACAGAGGTGCTGGATGCCGAGGGAAACATCGATCCGCGTACCACCGGGCTAACTGCCACAAAGGTCATCCAGACCCAGAAATACATTTGTAAAGGCAAGGTTGAGGAAATATGGGAACCACGGTTCACCTATTTTGGTTTCCGGTTTGCGGAGGTCCGGGGACTAAAACAGGTGCCGGCTGAGGATCTCCTCACAGGGATGGTGATCTATTCATCCGTTCCGGAAGCTGGCAGCTTCCAATGTTCTGAAGAGAATATCAACAGGTTACATGAGCTGTCGAAATGGACCATCACCGGGAACATCCACAGTATCCCGACCGATTGCCCCCACAGGGAGAAATGTGGGTGGACCGGGGATGCCCATGCCATGATACGGTCCATGATCTACAACTACGGGGCCCAGCACTTTTTTACCAAATACATGTTCGATATGCGCTCTTCCGGCAGGGAAGAAAAAGAGGAAATTTATTTTTCGGAAAGTTTTTACGACCGCAGTATGGTCACAAAACCTGCAGGCGTTCCGACCATGATCGTACCGGGTAAGCGGACCAGCGGGGTGGCTTCACCGGACTGGGGAACAGCCATGGTTCAGATCCCATGGTATCTGTATATTTATTATGGTGACAGGATGATTTTGGAGAATTTTTACCCCGATATGAGGATCTGGGTGGAATACATCCAGGGAAAAAAAGAGGACGGGGTCATTCCGCATGGGTTGGGGGACTGGTGTCCGCCGGGGGGGAATGGAAATATCGATTGTCCTGTTCCGGTCAGTTCCACCGCTTTCCATATCCTGGACGTCAGCATCATGGTGCAGGTGTCAACGTTGCTGGGCAAGCCCGAAGATCAGTCCCGTTATGCCGGGATGCTTGAACAATTGAAGGCCGATTTCAACCGTCATTTCCTGGATGTGGGAAACCATACTTTTGGCAGCCAGACCGCAGATGCCATGGCACTTGACATCGGCATCGTACCTGCGGAGTACAGGAAAGATGTGGCCCATTCCATTGTGAAGAATATCCACGAGGAATTTGACGGGTTCCTGAATACCGGCATCTTCGGATTGGCCCGTGTTTTCAAGGTCCTTGCCGAAAACGGGTACGAGGATGAGGTATACCGACTGCTGACAAAAACCGGACGGAACAGCCTGGCCTTCATGTGGGAGCATTATGATGTCACAACCCTCTGGGAGATTCTCCCATGTAACGACAATTACGCTGAGGGAAGTTATCTGAGATCTCACAGCCATCCCATGCAGGCCGGCTTTGAGGAATGGTTTTATTCAGGGATTGCCGGGATCAAACCGGTCATGGATCAACCGGGTTTCCAGTTGATTGAGTTCAGGCCCTATCTTACACGGCAGCTTGACTCAGCTTCCGCTACTTATGAATCAGGGTTCGGAACCATTGCCAGCAAATGGAAAAACCTTGAAGGCAAGCTAACCTGGCATATCCACATCCCGGAGAACAGCAGGGGCATAATACATGTTCCCACCTATGGACTTGAGACAACGGTCCTATTGAACGGTGAGGCAGTGGATGTCAAACGGGAGGAGGGTGGTTTCAGCCTGATCGGGGAATATGGTCCGGGTGAATACCTGGTTGAAATTTGATTAACCAAATACCTTCTGTAAATTTATACTTCCTTACAGATAATTTTAAAATCAAGAAAATGCTAAGTAACGGTAAAATGTCAAGACCCATTGCCATGGTTCTCCTGGTTTGTATTGGCATGATGGTCTCCTGCCAGCAAAAAGAAGCTCCAAAGAAACCCAACATCCTGTTTATCCTGGCTGATGACCTGGGATATCATGACCTGAGCTGTATGGGCAGTGAATTTTATGAAACACCCAATATTGACAGGATTGGACTGGAGGGTATGATCTTTACAGACGGACATGCCACATGCCAGGTTTGCAGTCCATCCAGGGCCAGCATCATGTCCGGCCAGTTCCCGGGACGACACGGAATTACTGACTATATCGGGGCCAGGTCCGGAACAGAGTGGAGGGAAAATAATCGTTATACCAGGCTTCTGCCGGCGGACTATCTGCATAACCTGCCCCATGCCTTCACTACCCTTCCGGAGGCAATGAAAGAAGCGGGTTATTTGACCTTTTTTGCAGGCAAATGGCATCTGGGGTCCGAAGGTTCTTACCCCGAAGATCATGGATTTGATTTCAACAAGGGAGGTTTTGAATCCGGATCACCACGGGGTGGATTTTTTTCACCCTATAAGAATCCCAAACTCGAAGATGGAGAGCCAGGTGAGAATTTATCCATGCGGCTGGCCAGGGAGACCGTTCAGTTTATCAGGGAAAACAAAGACACTTCATTTTTTGCATACCTGTCCTTTTATGCGGTTCACGCTCCCATCCAGACCACAGAGGAAAAATGGGATAAATACAGGCAAAAGGCAGAGGAACAGGGAATTAAGGAGTCGGGGTATATCATGGAACGGAGGCTTCCCATCCGCCAGGTCCAGGATAATCCCATTTATGGTGGATTGATGGAAACCATGGATGAGGCTGTGGGACTGGTCCTGGATTGCCTGGAGGAACTCGGACTGGAAGACAATACCATTGTTATTTTTACTTCTGACAACGGGGGTGTCTCATCGGGAGATAATTTCTCCACATCCAACCTGCCCTTGCGGGGAGGGAAAGGTTACCAGTGGGAAGGAGGGATACGGGAGCCCTATTTTGTCAAGGTACCATGGCTGGGTGATCCGGGTTCAATATGCGATGTACCTGTAACGGGGACAGATTTTTATCCCACCCTGCTGGAACTGGTCGGGGCCGGACCGAGACCGGACCAGCATATCGACGGGGTAAGCCTGGTGCCGCTTTTGACCGGGGGCAGTATTCCGGAAAGGCCTCTGTACTGGCATTATCCTCATTATGGGAACCAGGGAGGTGATCCTTCTTCCATCATCCGGGAAGGAGAATGGAAATTGATACATTATTGGGAAGACGGTCTTGATGAGCTGTACAACCTGACGTCAGATCCGGGTGAACGCAGGGATGTTTCGGCTGAGAATCCCGGGATAACCGCGAGGATGAGTTCCAGGTTGAAAGCCTGGCTGGCGGAGGTAGATGCCTGGATACCCGTTCCTGATCCGGAATATGACGAGGAACTGTTCATGAAAAGGCAGGAGGAGATAAGGACTGGACTCTGGCCCAGGCTGGAGCAGGACAGGTTGAATTACCTATCCCCTGACTGGCAACCAAATGATGACTGGTGGGGGAGCAAACTCACAGCGGATTAAGTAATATAACAACCATGACAAGACAAAGCATTAATGTTTTAGCCGGCATTCTTCTTATGTTGGCCTCATGTGCAAATCCTTCCACTGAGGCTGAACGACCGAACATCCTTTTCTGTATTGCAGATGACCAATCCTTTCCGCATGCCGGGGCCTATGGATGTGATTGGGTAAAAACTCCTTCCTTCGACAGGATTGCACAGCAGGGAATTCTTTTCAACAGGGCTTTTACCCCCAATGCGAAATGTGCCCCTTCCAGATCATGTATCGTAACAGGAAGAAATTCCTGGCAGCTGGAGGCGGCAGCCAACCACTGGTGTTACTTCCCTCCAAAATTCAAAACCTATGCAGAATGCCTGATAGAGAGCGGCTATTTTGTGGGTCACACCCAGAAGGGATGGGCACCGGGAATTGTGAAAACAGCTGACGGGGAAGGCCGCGAATTGTTGGGCCCCGCTTTTAATGAGCACAAAACAGAGCCTCCGACAGGTTTCATCAGCAATAATGATTATGCTGCAAATTTCGAAGCTTTCCTGGATTCAAAACCAGATGGGGAACCCTTCTGCTTCTGGTACGGCAGTGTGGAACCACACAGGGCTTATGAGTACCGGTCCGGCTTCAGTAAGGCCGGCAAAAAGCTGACTGATCTAGACCAGGTACCCCCTTACTGGCCGGACTGTGATACGGTACGGAACGACATGCTGGATTACGCAATGGAAGTGGAGTACTTTGACAGCCATATCGGCAGGATGCTCAGGATGCTGGAGGAAAGAGATATGCTCAAGAATACCCTGGTGATAGTCACCTCCGACCATGGGATGCCTTTCCCGAGGGTCAAGGGCATGCCGAATATGATAGCCAACCGGGTACCTCTGGCCATGATGTGGCCAGGCGGGATAAAACAGCCGGGGAGGATATTTGATGGATTTGTAAGCTTTACCGATTTTGCCCCTACTTTCCTTGAGCTGGCAGGCATCCCGGTCGAAGAAAGTGGCATGCAAACCATGGAAGGACAGAGCCTGGTATCCCTCCTTAAAGGGGATCTCCTTTCCCCGGGTCGTAATTTCATGGTTTTTGGCAAGGAGCGAACCGATGTAGGACGGCCTGATGATGCCGGGTACCCTGCCCGTGGTATTGCCAACCGGGATCATGTCTATATCATGAATATCCACCCCGAACGCTGGCCGGCCGGAAATCCTGAAACAGGCTACCTGGATACCGACGGATCACCGACCAAGTCATTGATCCTGAACGACAGGAGGTTGAATGCGGAAAGCTGGTTCTGGCAACAGAATTTTGGTAAGAAGCCGGCAGAAGAATTGTACAACATCAAGGAAGATCCCTGGCTGCTGGACAACCTTGCCGAACATCCAGACTTTCAGGATGTGAAGGAAGCATTAAAACTACAACTCATGGAGGAACTGAAAGCGGAAGGTGATCCCCGGATGTACGGGAAGGGTGAGGAATTTGATAAATATCCTTATGCCGATGAAAAAAACAGGGATTTTTACAACCGTTTCAAAAAGGGTGAGCAAATGGAAGCCGGATGGGTCAGTCCCACAGATTTTGAAAAGGAAGAAATCGATTGATGGATCTCTCAAGCCTTGACATCGCTGTATTTATGGCTTACTGCTGTGTGATCATTGGCCTTGGCCTGTATGTGTCACGCAGGAAAAAAGGACAGGAAGAAACATCTTCCGATTACTTTCTGGCAGGACGGGCCCTGCCCTGGTGGGCCATTGGCGCTTCCCTGATCGCATCCAACATCTCCGCCGAACAGTTTATCGGAATGTCCGGTGCAGGTTTTGCAGTTGGGCTGGGGATGGCCAGTTATGAATGGATCGGTGCTTTGGGCCTCCTGATCGTGGCCAAGTTCTTTCTGCCCATTTTTTTAAAGAAGAAGATCTATACCATGCCCCAGTTCCTGGAGGTAAGGTTTGACGGGCGGGTCCGGACCAGCCTGGCATTATTCTGGCTACTGATCTATGTCTTTGTGAACCTCACTTCGGTCCTTTACCTGGGTGCACTGGTGCTGAAGGCGGTCCTGGGGATAAACCTGTTTTACGCTATATTGGGACTCGCACTTTTCTCTGCGCTTTATTCGGTTTACGGGGGTCTCAAAGCTGTGGCGTGGACGGATGTGGTGCAGGTGACTTTCCTGATCTTTGGTGGATTTGTGACCACTTTCTTGGTCCTCCGTGAGATTGGAGCAGGAGAGGGCCTGGTGGCCGGATTTAATAACATGCTCGCGGCAGCCCCCGAAAAGTTTGATATGATCCTGGAGAAGGGGCATGAGTCCTACAAGTATCTGCCCGGCATCGGGGTCCTGATAGGAGGTATGTGGATGGCCAACCTCTATTATTTCGGATGCAACCAGTACATTATACAACGAGCCCTGGCGGCCAGGAATATCCGGGAAGCCCAGAGGGGTATGGCTTTTGCCAGTTTCCTGAAATTATTGTTGCCCCTGCTGGTGGTCCTCCCGGGAATAGCCGCATTTGTGCTTGGTGCGGATATTGAAAGGCCGGATGATGCCTACCCCTGGCTGTTGAGTAATTATGTCGGTGTGGGTCTGAAAGGGCTGGTCTTTGCGGCCCTGATCGCAGCCATTGTTTCATCCCTGAGTTCCATGACCAACAGCTCATCCACGATTTTTACGATGGACTTATACAAAACTTTGATCAATAAAAATGCATCGGAAAAGATCCTGGTTCGGACCGGCCGGATCACTGCACTCGTTGTTCTGGCCATTGCCGTGATCATTGCACCGCAGCTGAGGAACCTGGACCAGGCATTTCAGTTCATCCAGGATTTTACCGGTTATGTGACACCGGGGGTAGTGGCCATCTTCCTGGCGGGACTATTCTGGAAAAGGGCAACATCCAATGCGGTCCTGGTGGCTGCCATACTGACCATACCTTTGTCATTTGCTTTCGATCTGCTTTTTCCGGAGATGGCATTTATGGACCGCGTAGGCATTTCCTTCCTGATGCTCTGTGCCGTTATTATTGGCATAAGCCTTTGGGAAAGAAAGGGCATCAGCCCTAAGGCCATTCCCCTGAAGAAATCACTTTTTCATACGGGACCGGCATTTAATATCAGCTCCATTATTGTCATTGCGATTTTATCAGTAATTTATAGCATCTTTTGGTAATGCGATAATGATCAGCCAGTCAATGAAAAAAAATCCAGGGTCTATATGGCAGCAGATCGCCATTGCCCTGATCCTTTTCCAATCGATTATCCTGTTCTCTTGCAACTCCTTGGAAAAGCAGGATGCCGGGGAAAAGCTCAGGGTGATCTTTGATACCGATATTGGTGCCGATATTGATGATGCGCTGGCCCTTGCCATGCTGTATAACTACATGGACCTTGGCTGGATAGACATGATGGCTGTCATGTCCTGCAAAGACCATCCATATTCTGCCAGGTATATCGATGTTATGAATACCTGGTATGGGTACCCTGACTTGCCCATTGGGATCGTCATCGACGGGGTGAAGCATGATACATCGGCATATGCCAGGCATGTTGTGGAGATGAAAATGGACGGGAAGCCAGTATTTGCACGCAGCCTGCGGGATGGACAAAACCTTCCGCTTGCTGTCGCCCTCTATCGGAAACTGCTCTCTGAATCGCCTGATAGTTCTGTTGTTATCATTGCCGTTGGCCAGTCCACCAACCTGGCCCGCCTGCTCGACTCGGAAGCAGATGAATATTCACGATTGTCCGGGTTTGAGCTGGTATCCCGCAAAGTGGATTACCTGAGCATGATGGCCGGTAATTTCCGGGAAGCCCGCCCAGAGACAAATATCTTCAATGACCCTGCAGCTGCAGCAAAAGTTCTCGAATCCTGGCCGACCGAGATATGGTTCAGTCCCTTTGATGTTGGATGGGCATGTCCATTTCCCGGAGAAAGCATTCAGAACGATTTCAGCAGTGTGGACTTCCATCCTCTTGTGGAGGCCTATAAAAACTATCAGCCCATGCCTTACGACAGGCCTGCGTGGGACCTGACCTCGGTGTTATTTGGAGTGGAAAGGGATTCTTCCTACTTTACCATTTCTCCTCCCGGCAAGGTATTCCTGGGATATGAACCGGACCTGGAACACCATGTGGTGACCAGGTTCACCCCGTATCCGCAGGGTAAACACCGTTATCTCAGCGTAGATGAAAAGCAGGCCGGACGGATCAGGGAGCGGCTTGTTGCAGTCGTAAGCATGGATCAGGCAAAAAAATAAGATGAAACATAAACAGATCATTAATCTAAAAACTTGTATTATGAAAAAATGGATGCTACTCCCGGTTATTGTACCCGTATTGTTTGGGGGATTGGAAATTTCCGGTCAGGAATTTCCCAAGATCCCTGAAACCGAAAGGATCGCCAGGCTGATCCCGCCGCAGGGCAAGGTCCGGATGGTACTGGACACCGACACCTATAACGAGATCGATGACCAGTTCGCCGTTGTTTATGCCTTGCTTTCAAAGGAAAAGCTTGATGTCGAAGCCCTCTATGCTGCTCCTTTTTTCAATTCAAGGTCCGATGGACCCGGAGACGGAATGGAGAAAAGCTATGAGGAGATCCTGCGTTTGCTGGATCGTCTGGGTATTGACCATGAAGGATTTGTTTTCAAAGGGAGCAGGGAATATCTGGAGGACCTTGAAAAACCTGTCGAAAGCCCTGCTGCGCTTGACCTCATCAAAAGAGCCAAAACCGCCAGTCCCGATGATCCCCTGTATGTGGTTGCCGTCGGGGCCATTACCAATGTGGCCAGTGCCATCCTGATGGAGCCCTCCATCATCAATAATATCGTGGTGGTTTGGCTGGGCGGGAATTCCATTCACTGGAAGAATACCCGTGAATTTAATTTTTCGCAGGACCTGAACGCTTCCAGGTTGATCTTCGATTGCGGGGTGCCTTTTATGCAATTGCCCTGCACACCGGTGGTAACCCACCTGGCCACAACTTTGCCCGAGATGGAGTTCTACCTCAAGGGACGTGGAGCCATAGGGGACTATTTGCTGGAGATATTCAAGGATTACGAGAAGGACCATTATGCCTGGTCCAAGGTGCTGTGGGACATGACCGCGGTGGCCTGGTTGATAAACGGGGAATGGACCCCGTCGGACCTGATCCACAGTCCCATTGTTACGGATCAGCATACTTTTAGTTTTGATGATTCAAGGCACCTCATCCGGGCCGCTTACCACATCCGCAGGGATGCCATCTTCGGGGATTTCTTTCACAAGATTGAAGATGCAGCCAAATGATGAAGAATTTTATCCTGACCCTCTCCCTGGTTTGGCTGATGCCAGTCCTGCATGCTCAGGAGGAGTCATTTAGCGAGATTCAGAAACTCGGCTGGAAAGAAACATTTTTTGATCATGGGACATCAGACTGGAATGAGAAATGGCTGCTGGACGGACTGAAAGCCAGGGTCTGTAATGCTCCTCTGGGGATGGAGTTTTTTGCGGGCCCAGTCCCGGCCGAAGATTCAAGTCATTCCGTGTTGTGGACCAGGAAAAGTTTCAGGGGGAATGTAAAAATCGAGTATGAATATACAAGGCTTGACGCTGCCACAAAATATGTGAATATCCTCTATATTCAGGCTACAGGGAGCGGACAGGGAGATTTTGCAGAAGAAATATTTACATGGTCAGAAATGAGGAGAGTTCCGGCCATGAGCATGTATTTCAATCACATGAATACCTATCATATCAGTTATGCCGCATACGGCAATACCGATGAACCTGATAAGCATGATTACATACGGGCGCGCAGGTATATGCCTGAATTGGGCAATGGCTTGAAGGGTACGGACCTTGCACCTGATTATTTTGAATCGGGACTGTTTCAACCGGGGGTCAAACATCATATCACGGTGATTAAATATGGGAACGATCTGTACATGGAGATCATTGGTCCCGATAAAAAAATGCTCTGCCACTGGAAGAATACAAGTCTGCCATCTATTGCAAACGGTCGCATAGGACTGCGGCACATGGCATCAAGGAATGCCCGTTATAAAAACTTCCGTGTATCTGAATTAGCGGAATGATTTATTATTGTTCTGAGATGAAAAGGAGTATTTTAAAAGACTGTTATGGTCTGGCTGTGCTGGTCTTTTTGACCAATATAGCCATTGCCCAGGAAAGGAATGATCAATGGCCTGTCCTTAAAACCTATGAAGGAAAATACCTCGATGAGGTTGCCATGCCCCTGGGAGGTATTGGCACAGGCACGGTTTCACTCGGTGGCAGGGGGGATTTGAGGGACTGGGAACTGATGAACAGGGGTGCACTTGGCTATTTGCCCGCCTTCAAACTTGTCCCACCAACCATCTCCAACGGGCCCTTTTTCTCATTGTATTATAAACAATATGGAAGCGAAGCAAGGATCAGGGTGCTGGAGGGCCCGGTCCCTGTAAGAGAATATTATGGAGATTGGGGAGCCGATGCTGTTAATTCGGGTTTCCCCAGGTTTGAAGAGACCATCTTTTCCGTCGCCTATCCACTTGCCCAGGTGAATTTCAGGCACAAGGATGTACCAATAGAGGTTAGATTGGAAGCCTTCAATCCACTGGTAGTGGGTGATGCAGATAAGAGTGGCATCCCGGTGGCCGTGTTGCGGTATGTGCTGACCAACCATTCCAAAAATAGGGTGGAGACTGCTGTTTGCGGTATGGTACCAAATTATATAGGGGTAGATGGCTGGAGTGGAGAACCGGAAGGGAATTTTAATGAATACCGTAAAGAAGATGGCCTGAAAGGGGTTTATATGTACTCGGAAGGCGTGGACCCAAATGACGTCAACTGGGGCACCATGGCCCTGACAACAACTGCTGCAGAAGGTGTAAGCTACAGGACATCCTGGGCCAGACTGGGCTGGAACTGGACTTTCCGGGAATTCTGGGATGATTTTATCGCTGATGGTGAACTCACTGACCACCCGGACAAACCAGGAGACACTGAAAATCCTGATAATGAAGAAAACAGGATCCAAACCCCGCCTGCAACGCTGGCCGTTAAAACTATTCTTGAACCGGGAGAAAGCAGGACCGTCACGTTTATGCTTACCTGGCATTTTCCAAACCGCAGGGCCTGGGGTACCAGGAGGGCTGAGAAAGGTGGTTATGGCGGGGAGGAAATTGTGGGTAATTATTATACCACACTTTACCGGGATGCCTGGGATGTAGCCGCCAGAACAGCATCCGGATTGGGGCAGCTGGAAGAGGAAACGGTGAGATTTGTCAATGCACTGGTTCAAAGTGATATTCCAGATGTGATCAAAGAAGCGGGATTATTTAACCTGAACAATCTGCGGTGCCAGACCGTATTCCGCACAGCTGATGGTTTCCCCTTTGGATTTGAAGGAACGGGCAGCATCAAAGGCACCAAAATAGGCGCCTCCAAATCACCGGGTTGGGGATTTGGCACCTGTTTTCGTGTATGGAACTATGAATCCACTGTGCCATTCCTTTTCGGCGACCTGGCGATGAAATTCCGGGAAATTGAATTTTTGCATGCAACGAACGAGGAGGGTGGCATGAGTGAACGTGTGGGGCTGCCCCTTGAGATGAGAGGCAAAAGCTTTACGCACTGGGCAGCTGATGGACAGATGGGTACGCTGATAAAGATGTACAGGGACTGGCAGCTATCCGGTGACGATGAGAAACTCAGGATGATGTGGCCCGGCATAAAGAAAGCCATGTCTTTCGCCTGGACGGGTATATGGGACCAGGATAAGGATGGGGTGATGGAAGGAAAACAGTATAATACTATGGATATCCATTATCTGGGACCGAATCCCCAGATGGCGGCCTGGTATCTGGGAGCTCTCAGAGCCTCAGAAGAAATGGCCTTACACCTTAATGACAGGGCTTTTGCAAGGGAGTGCAGGACCCTTTATGATAAAGGAAGGAAATGGGTTGATGCTAACCTTTACAACGGAGAATATTACGAACACCATATTCCTGAAGGTACCCCTAAGGTCGGACAGCTGGGCAAGGGTTGCCTGGTAGACCAGATGGCAGGCCAATACCTGGCTCATACGGCGGGACTGGGTTATTTACTGGATCGTGATCATGTTCAGACGACCCTGAAAAGCATCATGAAATACAATTACATCGAAAACTTTAACGAACATTTCAATACTTTCAGGAGTTTCGGGCTTGGAAATGAAGCGGGATTGATCATGGCCAGTTATCCCAGAGGAGACTTATTGGAGTTTCCCTTTCCCTATTACACAGAGATCATGACCGGGTTTGAATACAGCACTGCCGCCCATATGATCTATGAAGGTCAGGTAGATGCTGGTATTAAAGTTTACAGATCCATCCGGGACCGCTATGATGGCTATAAAAGAAATCCCTTTAATGAAGGGGAGTACGGACACCGTTACGCCAGGGCTATGGCTGCCTGGTCGGGAATACTGGCCTATACAGGATTTCAATATTCAGCTGTTGAAGATAATATGACTTTCAATGCCAGAAATGGAAAATTCTTCTGGTCAAATGGTTATCTGTATGGAACCATCGAGATAATTAACCAGGAAGAAGGAAAATTGGTTTCCATTACATCCCTTAATGGTGATTTGGATTTGGATTTTTTTGGTTTAAATGGCTTTGGCGGCATTGAGTTCAGGAAAGGAAAAGTTATTACAAAAGGTCAAAAAGAAACCTTTAAGGTTGCTAATAATAATACCAGTACAGGCTTACCGCTTAATGCTAAAATATTTTAATATGAGATCATTTTTATACGCACTTTCACTCATTCTATCAATATTCTTCATCACCGGTTCTTCAATTCCGGAACCGGCATCCGGCAACCGGGAGGGGAAGCCCAACATCATTCTCATCATGGCGGATGATCTGGGACAGGAGGCTCTGGCATGCTATGGAGCTGCTGAATATAATACACCGGTACTGGACAGTCTTGCTGCTTCCGGATTGCGTTTCACCCAATGCCATGCACAGCCAGTTTGTACACCTACCCGTGTCCAGATTATGACGGGGCTCTATAACAACCGGAACTACCAGGGATTTGAATACCTGGATCCCAGCCAGGTTACTTTTGCACAACTCTTAAGGAAGGCAGGATATGCTACCTGTATCTCCGGCAAATGGCAGCTGAATGGATGGCAAATGAAAAAACCCGGATGGGATGATCTGAACAGGCCTGCAGACCTGGGATTCGATGCTTCCTGTCTCTGGCAGGTATCAAAATACAAGCAGGCAGGAGAACGTTATGCCGACCCCCTGATTGTGAAGAACGGTGCGGAGCTGCCCATACTCAAAGGACAGTATGGCCCCGATGTTTTCTCCAATTTTATTTTGGCTTTCATGGAAGAACAAAAGGACCAGCCCTTCCTTGTTTATTATCCAATGGTGCTGGTCCACAATCCTTTCACGCCAACCCCGGATTCCCCGGAATGGACTGATCCGGATATGCGGTATCCCATGAAGAAACATGCGGGTGATTCCAGCTTTTTTCCGGATATGGTTAATTATATGGATAAGATAGTGGGGAACATAATTGAAAAGGTAGATGAACTCGGACTGCGTGAAAATACGGTGATCATGTTTACAGGGGATAACGGTACCGCTACCAATATTTATACAAAGATGAGGGATGGCAGCATCATCAGGGGAGGGAAATCCCATATGACGGACCGGGGTACCCATGTACCCGCTCATCGTGTCCTGGCCGGGTGTAACTCCGGTTGGACAGACTACGGATGACCTGATTGATTTTTCAGACATGCTTCCCACCCTTTGCGACCTGGCGGGCGCGGAGGTACCCGCTCCGAACCTGGACGGGCGATCCTTCCTTCCACAGCTGAAAGGAAAGAAAGGCAAACCCCGCAAGGCCATTTTCTGCCATTACTGGGGTGCCAATGGACGCACCCTCGAAGGAGCACGGGAAATGGCCCGTGACCATCGCTATGTCCTTTTCAATAACGGCGATTTTTTTGACCTGGAAATGGATATAGACCAGACATCACCCCTTGATCTTGACCGGTTAAGCCGCAAAGAAAACAAGATCCATAAGCGCTTGAAAAAAGAGCTGGTATCTTCAGGTTCACTTAAAGAGAATGATGCCATATGAGATTTTATGTATTTATAATGATCACCCTTATGCTGAGTTCCTGCCAGAACAGGAAACATGCCGAGTACCTGGTTCATGTTGAGGATTATGCCAATGCATTGCTGGAGTTTGGCAGGGATACCTATGGGAGGGAAAACTCGCCCCTGATCGCTTCAACGCTTCTCCGGGAATCAATGAGCCTTCCTGAGGGTGATTCACTGGAATCATTGCTTTCACTTAAGAGAGAAAGCTGGGGCATCAGGCCGCATGACCGAATGCTGACCGGGGCCAATCCCATGCATGATGAAAACCTCTATCAAATCCTCAACGCTTTGACCGAGCTGACGGGAGACAGGAAATATGCAGAAGAAGCGGACAAAACCCTGAAATGGTTCTTTGAAAATTGCCAGAGCAAGCAAACCGGGCTAATGGCCTGGGGCGAGCACATTGGGTGGGATTTCAACACTGAAACGACCATTGAAAAAAATCAGCGGTATAACCACGAATTTTTCAGACCATGGGTGTTCTGGGAGAAATGTTATGAGCTGACACCTCAGCCTTGCATTGATTTTGCCTCAGGTTTATGGAACCATCAGATCCATGATCATGCGACGGGCGAGTTTTCGCGTCATGCGCAGTATGATAGTCATGGGACAGGAATACAGAACCAGTATCCGAGACATGGAGGGTTTTTTATAGCAACCTGGGCCGAGGCATATGAACAGACCAGGGATACATTGTATCTCAGGGCCATAGAGGTAATGTATGATTTTTATCGCAGGAACAGGAACAGCACATCAGGGGCCATCCCCGGGGAGGTAGATAATCCCCGTTCCACAAACCTGTTGCTTTGGCCAAGCAGTAACCTTGGGTTGGCCATTGATCTCTGGGATGCGGCACCAAAGTTGCCCCGGGAAACGGGCATTAAATTGAGAGAAATGGCATTGGAAATTGATGAGGTCTATTTGAGGATTGAGCATGATGTTTCACCAAATGGATCAGGATTTGTATCACAAGGGAATGCTGAGACACTTGCTGCCGAGGATGTCAGGAATGGGAATAACCGGATTTATACAGACCGGTGGACTACCGGCTATGGGGAAAGTACCGATGCAAACGCTGCGAACGTATGCATGCTGCGTTTTCAACAGACAGGCAATGAAGGATTCAGGCATCTTATCCTGGCCGCTGCTGACCGCTACCTGGATACAGAACCGGTTACCGACTTCCCGGTATACCCGGGGTCGCTGGGAGATGTCATTCATTTGCTCCTGAATGCCCATGAGATCACATCAGATGAGATTTACCTTACAAGGGCACACCACTTTGCCCAGATGGCCCTGGATATGTTTTTTGATGAATCCTCACCGCTTCCAAAAGCCAGTTCAAAGCACCGGCATTATGAGGCCATCACCCGTGCGGATAACCTGATGATGGAGCTATTGAGGCTCTACCTGATCGCCAATCAAATGGATATTCAGTCCCGGCTTATTTATCTGGAAAGGTAAAGCTAAAAACCGATTTTACCTTGCTGAAAAGGTAAACTGGCCGGATCCGACCTTAAAACGGTTATATCCGTCCTCTGTGCCTTCGAATGTGGCCAGTTCATTTTGAACGGCTTTTTTTTGGAATACCCGGGTTCCGTTTACATCAATGGACCTGCGATCGACAGGAATGCAAACCAATGCATGGGTACCGGTGGGTACGCTGAGATTTATCGTGAACAAAGATTTGTCTTGTTCCACCCTGACGGAAATATCTCCAGCAATGGTTTCGTTCCCTGTTGCAGCGGACTTTAAAAACCCTGGCTGTGGTTTTACCCGGAAGGTTTTCCACGCCGGTTCAATGGGTGAAAGGCCACAAACGTACTTTGACAAAATCGTTAATCCACCACCGCTCCAGGCATGGTTGTTTGTGCCGCTGCCTGCCATGTCCTGTCCACCGCCAAAATTCTCATAAAGTGTAGTGTATGCTGATTCTTCAACCATCTTCCAGAACCTTTTTTTCATCCGCTCCAGTCCATATTCGTCTTCACCCATAACAAAAAGGGCTTCCAGGACATATTTCTCCATATAGGGACTGGCCAGGAATGTGCTCCTGAATATTTTCAAAAGAGCCGGGTACTGATGTTTATCCGCCAGTCCGGATACCACAGCCAGCGCCTGTGCCCGGTCATCATATGCACCTTCATAATTGGCCGTACGGTATCCTCTCCCGTCCCAGAAAACAGTATTAAAGGATTTTTTGAAAGCTGCCATCTCCTCCTGAATACGGGTAAATTCCCGATCTTTACCCAGCAGCTCAGACATATTCGCGTATGCTTTTAAAGCAAGGAAGTACCATGCATTGAATAACAGCTGTTTATCAATTTTCTCGCCCCAATCACCCCAGTACCAGTCCCCCTCCCGTTCCACCAGTATCCCCTTATCCGTAATCTGCCAGATATCCAGGTATCTTTTCACGCCATTGTAAACCTTGGCAACTGTTTCATTGTCACCGGTATTCATGTAATAATTCCAGAAGCCATAATAACCAATGCTGGCCAGCATCTGACCCGGCAGTTCCCTGTCCCAGTTCCCCTCTGGGACCGGTGAGTAAATCGTGCCATCATTGCGCTGCCAGTTGATGAGCTCCAGCATTCCTTTTTTTGTAAGGGCGGCCGCAGAAGGACTCAATGCATAAAATGCCTCACCACTCTCGTTTACCAGGTCTCCCCACCATTGGGCCCGTTCTCTTTCGGGGCAGTCCATGTAGGTATCCCGCATGGTCACATAGAGGGTACGGTTGGCCTTTTGCCAGAGCTTATTTAAGAAATCATCATCACATTCGAAATAACCGGTGAACCCGCAATTATAACCTGTCTCCCGGTACTTCAGCGCTTTGATCTCAATGCCTTCCGGGATTTTGTATTTTACCATGTGGCCATTCATCCACCCCGGCGACTCATACTGCTGCACACCTTCCTTTGTAACATATTCTGCCCTGACCGATGCAGCGGGCAGTCCCATGTAATCATAATTATCGGTCTGGATATTGATGAGCAGTCCGGCAGGCGCCTCAATTTCAAGATAGGGACTGATATGGCAGTTATATGGCAACGTGCAGATGATCTCGCCACCATTGCTTGTAGATGGGATCTCATCATTGTTTTCATAATTCTTCAGGCCGTAATCCTTCCATAGAGGTATGGGTCTTTTGACAAGTTTGTTCCAGGGAGGGGATTCGGCTTCAGCAATGACCCTTGCATTCCCGAATCCCTTCAAATCAATGCCCGGTTGGATCCAGTCAAAATTTCCAGCCTGTGCATTGAAGCGGATGTTGGATTCCGGCAGGCGGTAATTGGGATAAGGACTTGCGGTATGTTCGAACCCCGGATCGAGCCGGGCCTTCCACTCACCATCCGAGGCCAGTCCGATCTCATCACACTGGAATACCAGTCCCGCTTCACCACTGCTGTTATGGGAAAATCCATCCTTGCCAAAATACCAGACCAGAATGGCAATGGTATTGTTCCCCTTTTTCAGGAAAGGTGCTATATCCACCTCATCGTAATAGGTATCATCCGGATTTGGCCCCCTTTTCAGCTGCCCTTCATAGACAGCCTGGTTTCCGTTGATCCACATCCAGTATTTTGAGTCGCAGGCAATGCAGGCAAGAGCCTTACCCGGTACACTCTCCATTTCAATTTCTGTCCGGAAGTTTATCCAGGAATTCGATTCGCTCTGGCTTTGGGCAGAAGTAATGCGTTCGGCTGTCCAGTTCATGCCCTGTGAAATACCCGCAAGGCTTATGAATAATGATAATGTAATGGCTGCTGTTCTGTTCATACAATCATGAATTGATCTTATTTTTCCAGGGCATTCGACCTGATATACTCCTCCAGTTTTGATGCCTGTGGACCAATATAGTGAAACCGTTCGGCCCATTCAAAGCCATATGGTTTTCCAACGTCTTTATCTGAAGGGACTCCCCGTATTCTTTGAGAGTCAATATCAAAAACGATGTTTTTAATATAATTCCTGTTGGCACTCTCGTTGCTTTCCCCCAACAGGGTCAGGTATTTACCTTCCCGGGCCAGACGTTCCTTTAATCGTACCCCCGCATCTCCTCCAGGTCCCTGCGTTACAATCACACGGTTGGACTCCACTTTTTGGTCAATGGTTTCACTTATATCTACAATCCTGTTTACAAGCTGTGGGCCACGGGCATAGTAATACCTTTCCTTAACTGCATGGGGCTGCAACCCGGCATCCATATGCTCCGGGTAATCCAGTCCGCCACCAGCCATCCAGCAGGCAGATTCTACAGCACTGGCCGTAACATAGTGGTCCGGGTTTTCCTCGTAATGGCCCCAGGGATCATATGAGATAATGGTGTCGACCTTAAGCAGGCGGAAAAGAAAGATTAAACGGCCCCTCAATTCCTGTATACTGATATTGTCCATCCTGTGATTGCGGTAACCAAGATCATATACTTTACTCAATCCCAATGCAATGGCTACCTGATCATTGTCTTTTTCATTGTTATGGATTACTTCACCTACCGTGCTCCCCCGGCCGGCATGGTCATCATTGCTTGTTCTGATCAGGTACCCGGTGTAACCCTCTTTAATTAACTTGGCGACAGTACCCCCGGCAAATATGGGTATGTCATCAGAGTGGGGTTGAATGGCAGCCAGCACTTTCCCCTTGTGCGGTTGTCCGGATTGTGGTTTTTCTGGGGTTACTTCTTCCGCATGGTAAACTTCCTGGGAAGTCTCAAATGAAAAAGGTATCAGGCCCATGGCCACACTATTGCTCAGAAATGATCTTCTTTTCATAACGAAATATACTTAGTTTTCAATAACGGGTGATCACAGCCTTTAATGACCGCTAAATGGAAAATTACTAAATATTTCTCATTTGAGATTCATAAGCTAAATATTCTGTATCTTGCTGGTAATAATAGAGAAATGATGAAAAACCATAAACTTTCGATCATTGTATTATTCATGGCCTTTGCCATGTCATCCTGCCAGGGTATAAGTAAAAAAGGTGATAATGGGCATCCCCTCCCCAACGTGCTTTTCATTGCAGTTGACGATCTTCGAACGGAACTGGGATGTTATGGTAATAAAGCCATAAAAAGCCCGAATATAGACCGGCTGGCAAGGCAAGGTATGATTTTCAGCCGGGCATATTGCCAGCAGCCCATTTGCATGTCATCCAGGGCGAGTTTGATGAGTGGCTTGCGCCCGGATACTCTGAGGATATACAACACCAGTTCACTGGATGAACTTGCCCCTGATGTATTGACGATCAACCAGCATTTTGAAAACAATGGATACCAAATCTGGGCTTCAGGTAAAATTTACCACCACGGGATAGACCGCCAGGTACAGTGGGGAGCAAACAGGGTAATACCCGAAACTGCGGAACAGGGAAGGGGTTATTTATCGGAGGAGGCCATTAAGATCGTGGAAGATTATGATGCTTATTACCGGGAACAAAGAGGAGAGCCGGGTGGTGGCAGGGGTCCCGCGTTTGAGTCGCCGGATGTGCCCGATAATGCCTATCATGACGGCTTAATGACGGATCTGGCCATTGATCAATTGGGGGTTTACAAATCCAGTGAAAGGCCATTCTTTATGGCAGTGGGGTACAAGAAACCACACCTGCCTTTCAATGCACCAAAAAAGTACTGGGATCTTTATGATGCAAATGAAATTGAAATGGCGGATAATCCATATATGCCTGAGAATGTGAGCAGGTATTTCGAATATAATTTTGGTGAACTGAGAAATTATGCCGGCATTCCAAAAGGTCAGGAGCTTTTGGATGACACTCTTTCCAGAACTCTTAAGCACGGGTATTATGCCTGTGTCTCTTACATCGATGCACAGATCGGGAGATTGCTGGATGGACTGGAACAAAATGGCCTGGATCAAAACACCATCGTGATACTCTGGGGCGACCATGGCTGGAAGCTTGGCGAACATGGTATGTGGTGCAAACACACCCAGTTTGAACTGGACAATCATGTGCCATTACTTTTGAAAGTACCCGGACAATCCGGGGCATCATTAAAAACCAATGCCCTGGTTGAATTTGTGGACATCTATCCAACGCTCTGCGAGTTAGCCGGTCTGGAGCTTCCTGAACATTTGCAGGGAGCAAGTCTTGCACCACTTATTGAGAATCCGGGAAGACCATGGAAAAAGGGAGCCATTTCGGTATGGCCGCTTAACAGGAATGATCCTGAAAAACTGATAATCGGCTACAGTATACAAACGGATCGGTATCGCTACACAGAATGGATCAAGGAAATCAGCGGGGAAGTAATGGCCCGTGACCTGTTTGATCATGAGACTGACCCGGATGAAAATGTGAATATTTCCAGATTTCCGGAAAACGCCGATTTAATCAATCAACTGGGTGAGTTATTAAAGAGGGGAAAGGGTTGGAGGGCTATGCAAGGAGATCTGAACTGATCTAAATACAGATCCTGCGGAACAAACTGTGAAACAATTATTTAAGTATGTTTTCATCCTTGCTTGATTGTTGGTAGCATTTATCAAGATTGACACTCAGGCCTGGGCGAAAGAGCCGTATGGCAAAATGTTAAAATAATGCAATGAAAAAACCAAACAAGAAAATCCTGTTATGCTGCTGGTTCATTTTTCTATTAATGGGCCAGAAAGGTTTTTCTCAAAGTCCTGAGTTTCCTGAATCACAGCCGGTAAAACTGGAAAATCCAATTTCAGTGGCATATCTCAAGAAGAACTTGAGCAAACAATCTCCCCGTCTGGTTCTGAACAAGAAGATTGAGCAGAATTTGAAGAATAAACTGAAAACTGATCCTGTCGTCCAGAACGTTTATAAAGGAATAAAACTGAATGCCGAATCTGTTTTTGAGAAATCGATCATAAATCTGGAAATCCCTATGGAACAAAGATCCCAGGATAACCAGCTTGACATTTCCAGGGATTTGCTTCACCGGATAAGCATGCTGGCAATGGTCTACAGGATTGAAAAAGATCCCCGGATGCTGGAGCGAATCAATGAGGAGGTAATGGCAGCATGTCTTTTCCCTACCTGGAATCCACGGCACTTTCTGGATGTCGGTGAAATGTCACTTGCGATAGCCCTTGCAATAGACTGGACAGCAGGTGCACTGCCCGGATCTACCATTGATCTGGCAAAGCAATCTCTGATAGAAAAAGGAATAAAACCCAGCTGGCCGGAAAACGGTAGAAACCCCGGATGGGCATATGGCAATAATAACTGGAACCAGGTTTGTAATGGAGGAATGGTTGCTGCCTCGATTGCGGTAGCTGAAATTGAACCAGAACTCGCGGCCAGGACCATCCACAGGGCCATCGATGGCATGGTAAATGCCCTGGCTGAATATGGTCCCGACGGTGTATACCCGGAAGGTGCTACTTACTGGGGCTACGGAACATCATTTACGGTCGTAACTGCTGCCATGTTTGAAAGCGCCTTTGGAACCGACTTTGGAATATTTGATTATCCGGCATTTGAGGAGAGTGCAGTATTCAGGATATTATCCGTTGCACCATCGGGTCTGGTATACAATTTTGCCGACTGCGGCGAGCGGCGCAGAAGCAATGGTGATTTTACATTGGCCTGGTTTGCATCAAAAACAGGCAACAAGACCTTTTTTGAAAAGGATTTGTTCATGCGGCCCCCTGAAGAAATGGGAAATTTATCAAGACTGGCAGGCCCCGGACTGGTATGGCTGGCCCAGTATGAAGAAAAAGGAGAGGAGGTCATTCCAACTGCATGGAAAGGTGATGGAGCAAATCCGGTGGTGTTTTTTACCGGTGGAGAGAATGACCCGAATAAATATTATTTTGGAGGAAAAGGCGGACGGGGAACGGTTAATCACGGGAACATGGATGGGGGGTCATTCGTTTTTGAATTATATGGATTGCGATGGAGTATGGATCCCGGCAACTATCGGAGCTACGGCGTAATTGAAAGAACAGGCTTTAAATTGTGGAGCAATTGCCAGGAATGTGACAGATGGAAATTGCTCAATAAAAGTAATTTCGGCCACAGTACAATTTCTGTCAATAATGAACTTCATGTAGTCGATGGGAAAGCGACGATTGTTGATTTTAAAACCGGGGTAAATCCTGAAGTTACCATTGATATGACTCCCACTTTTACAGGCCAGTTAAAAAGTGCCAGCAGGAAGTTTGTCAAAGATGGCCCGACTTCACTCCTTATTGAGGATCATATTGGGATATCGGAGGAAACCAAATTGATTACCTGGCAATTAATGACCCAGGCCGATGTGCAAATTGTTGATGGCGGTGCCATATTGAGCCAGGCTGGAAAAAGTATTAAAGTAGAGATACTCTCGCATCCTGAATTTACCATGTCTGTTATCTCACTCAATCCTCCTCCGCTTTACCTGGATACCATAAAAGAGGGATTGAAACGATTGGAAATCAGGATACCGGCCTGGACAATTGAGGATGATACATTGTCCATTAAAGTCAGGCTGGCAGGTAATTAAACTTGTATAATAATGCCAGGCATGTATAGAACATTGATCGTACTAATGTGTGGATTGTTCTTTACTTCCCTTTCTGCACAGATATTGGAGATTGACAACGAGGCTTTTCTGTTGGATGGAAAATCTTTTGACATGTGGGGAGTCCGGGTGGCAAGTGCATCGCAAAGCGAAGCATATACAACGGACCTTATCTCAAACCTGGATGATTATAAATCCATCGGGATCAATTGCATTTCCGTCTTTTTACAGGGATCAAGTGGTGGTTTTTCCGATCCTTTTGGTGCCAGGGGATTGAGCGTTGACGTGGCTCATTGGAATCGGCTGGTCAGGATAATTGACGAATGTGCCCAAAGAGATATGGTGGTCATTGTTGGTATTTTTTACCAGCGTACCATTAAGGATCCTGAGCTTTGTAAGCTGAAATCCGAAGAAGACATTCGCAATGCTGTCCGGTTAATTACGAAGAAATTAAAGCCCTTCCGGAATGTAATTATCAACATCGCCAATGAACAAAATTCCAATCATTATAAATCCTTTCAGGCATTTGCATTCAACGATCCGGAAAACATTATAGGTCTCTGCAAAGAGGTTAAGAAAATAGACCCTGAAAGGAATGTAGGAGGTGGTGGTTATCATGACAGCATGAATGTTGTAATCGGAAAATCAGAGTTTGTGGATGTTCTGCTATTTGACACATACAGTGTAGATATTGAGAACGGGCATCACAGTGGATGGCATTATGATTTTTTTAAGGCTGCCGGTGTTCCGGATAAGCCCATCGTAAATGTGGAAATTTTTGGAGGCTGGACCGGACAATTCAGACCTCAGGGAGTTTATACCCCGGAAGGCAAAGCCATACACTACACTGAAATTGAAGAAGCAAAAAAAAGGGCGGGGCTTTATGTCCATTTTCATTCAAACCCTTGGTATCAGGGAGAAGCACATGGATTCGGAAATCGTTTTGATTTGGGAGGAGATGGTACACCTGATAATCCGGGCGTGCAATGGTATTTTAAAAGTATTAAAAAGGATAAGTAAATTCAGGTCATATTATGAAAAAAATGGTATTCATCATATCTGTCGTGCCGTTATTGCTTGGCAATGCATGTGCACAGGATAAGAACTCAGACATTGCCGAAGCGGAACTGATCTTTCAGTCAGGTTTTGAACCGGATTCAAGGGTTGTTCCCAGGGACTCGGATGCTGATATAACAGGTGTTGATCATTCCCTGATCGGTCCGAACGACTGGGTGAATGATCTGGATAATCACCCTGATATTGGAAATTTTAACCTGCAATACCAGGGTGGCGATTCAACAATGCGTTTGGCCAGGATTATTCCGGAACCAGGAAATCCGGATAACCATGTACTGCATTTCTGGCTTAATGAACCCAACGTGGACGGAAAAAAAGGGCGCATACAGGCAAATATTTACGGAGGCAACGGAATGAAAGAATTCTATCAGTCAACAAGGATATTCCTGCACGAGGATTTTAATGCGGTGCGCACCTATCCCGAAAAGATTCACTGGCTTACCATTGCAGAATACTGGAACAATATTACCTGGAGTCAATCGGTACCTTATGGTTTCCGGATTACCCTCGGAATAGGTAAACCGGTTGAAGGCGAAAGCGATCTGTATTTTATCCTCGATGCACAGGATTGCCAGCTGTTTGAAGATGGAAGCCAAAAATATACCACCATCTGGGCAGAAACCAATCAGAAGGTAAAGGTTCCCATTGGAGAATGGATTACACTTGAATATTACTACAAAGAAGGAAACGATCAGGAGGGGAGGTATTTCCTGGCAATCAAGAATGATAAAAGTAAAGAAGAAGTGATTTTCGATCTTCATAAAATCACCCATAACACCAATGATCCGGATCCTGATGGGGTATCTGATTTTAATCCCTTGAAGTTGTACACTTCAAAAGGCCTGATCGATTATATGAACAGCAAGGGTAAAACATTGCAGATCTATTGGGACGATTTCAAACTCTGGAAAGACAAACGGCCGAACTTATAAGCATAAAATCAATAAAAATGAAACGATTATTTAAGTTTTTCATCATTTTATCACTACTCTTATCTGTGAATAAGGGAGTATTTGCCATTTCAGATATTGAAACAGTGAAACGGCGCGTTGTGGATGCGTTGATGGAATCCAAGGTTGACGATAATGAGATTGGCATATTGATTAATTCCTTAAGGGAAGATGGCACCTGGCCAGGTATAAATTATACCGATGTTTCCCGTACCGGGTTTGAACACCGCTACCATTACATAAACATGGTCTCCCTTGCTCGTGCCTACAAAACCAAATCTTCAAAATATTATAAGAAAAAAAAAGTCAGGGAAACCCTGGTTTCGGCACTGACCTATTGGGTGGATAACGACTTCTTCTCAGACAACTGGTGGTACAATCAGATAGGCACACCAGGCAGCATGGTAAACCTGATGCTGATCATGGGAGATGAACTGCCGGCCGGTCTGGTCGAAAAAACGCAACCCATCATCGGGCGTGCCCACCTTAATGCCTCCGGTGCCAGGCCCAGTGGAGATAGAATAAAAATCGCCGGCATTCTTGCCAAGAACCTGCTTTTTTTGAATGAAGAAAACCAATTTGAGGAAGTCATTAAAGTTATAGAAGGTGAAATAAAATTTGTGCCCTGGATAGGGATGCAATATGGATATGGTTTTCGTCAGAACAGGGGAGGGTTGGGTACCGGAGATGCCAATGGACGGGGTATGCAATATGATTACAGTTTTCATCATCGAATCGACGGGGTTAACAATACCCTTTCATATGGCTTGGGTTATGCCGGTGCATTTGTGGAATGGGCAGTGTATACTGCAGGTACCCGGTATGCCTTTTCCGATGAGAAACTGGAACAATTGACAGATTACTTCCTGGACGGCATCTGCAAAACTTCAGTCTATGGTAAATACCCGGATCCTGGGGCCAAAAACAGGAGCATAAGCCGTGAGGGTGCTCTCCGGGCTTATGATGCAGGTATGGCCGAAGGACTCTTGCTTACAACAGACTACAGGAAAGAGGAGATCCGGGAAATTGCAGACATTCGAAGCAAGGGGATGAAACCAACGCTTTCACATGCTACCTTTTACTGGGATTCAGAACATTTTACATTCCAGCGTCCTGATTTCTTTACCTCTGTAAGGATGTATTCAACCCGCACCCACAATATGGAACAGCCATACAATAGTGAAGCTTTGTTTAATCATCACAGGGGCGACGGTACCAATCATATTTCCCGTACAGGCGATGAATATTACGATATAGCGCCGGTTTTTGACTACCAGAAGATTCCCGGTGCGACCATTATGCAAAAACCTGAGATGCCTTCCGAAGATGAAATACAGAAGCTGGGACTGACCGATTTTGCCGGCGCCGTTACAGATGGTAAATACGGTGCAGCAGCTTTCGATTTTAAAAGCCCGCACGACCCGCTCTGTGCTAGAAAGTCCTGGTTCTTTTTTGATGATGAGTATGTTTGCCTGGGCTCAGGAATTTCATGCAATAAAAAGCTTCCCGTTGTTACCACACTCAATCAGTGCCTGCTTCGCGGCGATGTTATCGTTTTCAGCAAAAATGAAAAATCCCTTATTGAGAAAGGAGAAAAACAGTTTGAAAATGTGGACTGGATCTTTCAGGATGGGATTGGCTATGTATTCCCGGAACCTTCGGCAGTAAATATCAAAAACAACAGGGCCACCGGTTCCTGGTATGCCATAAACAGACAAACCGATTCACCCAAAGAGGATATAGAGCTGGATGTGTTTAAACTATGGATCGGCCATGGAGAAAGGCCAAGCGATGAATCTTATCAGTATATTGTCGTTCCTGCTACATCTGTAGAAGAACTGGAACAAAATACTTCCAGAAATCATGTGCGTATTTTATCCAATACACCTGAATTACAGGCAGTAAAGCATGCTGGCTTACAAATGTGCCAGGCAGTATTCTACAAGGCTGGTGAAGTTCAGATAGACGACGGGATGATATTGAAATGTGATTGTCCCGGGATTGTACTGGTAAAAACAGAGGGAGGGAACATCACCCAGATTTCAGTCTCAGATCCCAACCGAGAACTGGGTAAAATTCATCTTTCCATTTCATCCAGGATTGAAAAATCAGGTAATATTTTTAATGCTGTCTGGAATGAAAAGGAAAAGCTATCCGAAATTGCCATTGATTTACCAAAGGACAATTATGCCGGGCAAAGTGTAACCATAGAACTCTAAAAATGAAACCATGAAAAGACGAAATTTTGTAAAGTCCGCAACTGCCACCTGTGCCGGGTTGATGATCCTCCCATCCGGTGCCCTGGCAGGAAAAAGCGCAGTTAATAAACTGAACATTGCCCTGATCGGGGCCCATGGCCGTGGCAGTAGCTTTTATAAATCCTTAAAGGACGAGAACCTGGTGGCGCTCTGTGATGTCCATGAAGGTAACATGGCCCTGGCAGCTGGTGAGTTTCCGAATGCAAAAAGATACACGGACTGGCGCAAGTGCCTTGAACAGAAGGATCTGGATGCCGTTATCATCGCCACGCCGGACCATCACCATGCATTTATCAGCATCTGGGCCATGAACCGCGGATTGCATGTTTATTGTGAAAAACCGCTTGGAGAATGTGTTTTTGAGGCACGCGAGGTACGGAAGACCTACCTCGCGAACAAACAACAAACTGGCCACCCAGCACGGAACCCAGCGCCATGCAATTGAGAATTTCGACCGTGTATCGGAATTGATACGCCATGGTGCAATTGGTGAATTGCAGGTGGTGCAGGCATTTGGAAACCGTACCCACAATAAAACAGGTTACCTTCCCGCCGCGGGCCCGGTCCCAAAAACCGTCGACTGGGAACAATGGATAGGGCCGGTACAAGATGCATCCCTACAATCCTGACTATCTCATCGGGAAGCCCGGGGCCAATTGCCTGCAATGGAATATGTACCATGATTTTGGCAGCTGGCAGGTAGGAGATATGGGCAGCCATACGATGGACCTGGCCTGGAATGCGATAGATGCCGGCCTGCCAACAAGTGCCAGCGCGAGTGGAGACCCGTATAATCCGGAAGTCTGCCCTTCTGACCTCCATGCTCTTTTTGATTTTCCTGCCAACGACTGGCGGGGGGATATCCGTGTAGAGTGGTACCAGGGTACCCTGAAACCCGAATCACCACATCCTGCCATTGATATTGCAAAAGTGGGTCATGGGGCGATGTTTACCGGCACCAAAGGTGTACTCATAGCAGATTTTCGGAACCGCATACTGGTCCCGTCTTCCGAGGGTGCAGATATGACATACTATCAGTGCTCCCATCAGCGGATGAAGTTGCACCTCCACATGGTGATTTTGTGGGACAATGGCTCAATGCCTGTAAGGGTGACCTGAAGACATCCTGTGATTTTGATTACGCCGGCCGCATGATAGAAACATTGATGCTTGGCCTGGCTGCTCATCGCGCAGGCAGGGAGTTGAGCTATGATCCAGCTGCAGGGAGCATGTATCAATGATTCCGTTGCCAACGACTATCTGCGCAAAGAGTACAGGGAAGGATGGGTGCTAAATGGTTAAATTAAAACGAAAAATATGAGAAGAAGAAGTTTTATTAAACGGACAGTGGCTGCCTCGGCTGCCGCAGGTCTGGGAACCCTTGGATTTGGAAATCCTGATCCGGCAGCAATGTCAAATAATACCAGGTTCAATCTGAAATATGCCCCCAGCTTCAATGCTTTTCCCGAGTTGGCTGGGAAAGATCCGGTTGACTTTATAAAATTTTGTAATGACCAGGGTTTCAGGGCCATTTTTGATAACGGACTTTCGAACAAGGATCCGGCTCTGCAGGAAAAGATTGCAACTGAGCTAAGCCGCTTGAACATGGACATCGGCCCCTTTGTATTGCGGGCCGGGGAGGGCGGAAAGTCAATGGTCTATGATGACGCTGAGAGCAGGGAAAAATGGAAGCAGGGAATGTATGTTGCCATTGAGACGGCGAAGCGGACCGGGGCAAAACATGCCCTTATCGTACCCGGAGAACTTGATACAAAACTGGAGAAGGAATACCAGACAGCAAATGTAATAGACTGTCTGAGGGGACTAAGCGAGATCGCAGAAAAAGACGCTGTGATCATCGTCCTTGAACCATTGAACCGATGGAACCATCCCGGCCTTTTCCTCACCGGTATTCCCCAGGCCTACGCCATATGCCGGGCTGTTAACAGTCCCTCATGCAAATTATTGGATGATATGTATCACCAGCAAATCACCGAGGGTAACATCATCCCAAATATAGACAGGGCCTGGAGCGAGATCGCCGCTTTCCATATTGGTGATAATCCCGGCAGGAAAGAACCCGGTACTGGCGAAATGAACTACCTGAATATTTTTAAGCATATATACCAGAAAGGGTATGAAGGTGTACTTTGCATGGAGCACGGCAGGAGCATTGAAGGGATACAGGGAGAAAGAGCATTGATAGAAGCCTATAGAAAAGCAGACAACTTTTTATAAACACATTAACCATTAAGACATGAAATCAATCGCTTACACTTTATTTTTGATGTTGTTATTGACCACAGTCAATCTAGCGGCTCAGGATCTTTATACCCCTGAAGGTGTCAGGATGCTGGAGAACAAAAGCTTTGATAATTCCGATGAGGCCAGGCAGGAGATCCTGGACCTTTACAAAGACCTTCGGGTAACAGATGTGCTGGACGGGATGGACCTGATAGGATTACAGGACATCGGCCTGATGCATAATGATATCCGGCCGCTCTGGCGGGATGTGGATGACTTCAGCCACCGGGTCCTGGGATTTGCCGTTACCGTGCGCTACGTGCCCACTGATGTGAGGGTGGGACAAAACTCATTCGACAACACGGATGAGGCGAAGAAATGGAAAAGTGAACAATACGGGAGGGCCAGTGACAGGGGCTGGGTAGCATCGGGAAAACCAGGGGATGTAGTGGTGATGGATGTTAACGGGGTGGATGAGACCGGCAATATTGGGTCCAATAACAGCCTTGGCTGGGCAAAAAACGGTTTTGTCGGGGTCATTACCAATGGGGGCGCAAGGGATACCGATGAGATCATCAAAACCAGGGGCATTCCTGTGTATTGCCGTGACGCATACAGCACCCGGGGGATCCGGCCGGGAAGGCTGATCATAGATTCTTATAATTTCCCCATGAATTGCGGAGGTGTCCTGGTCTACCCGGGAGACCTGGTTGTGGCCGATGGTGACGGGGTCATCGTAGTGCCCCGTGGACATGCACTGCAGGTAGGGAAACTGGCAAGGGAAGTTATGGAGGGTGACCAGAAAGGCCGCGCCAACCATTACAAGGATCTCGGAATCCCAATGGATGAGACCGTTAAACCGTACCAGGAGGAGAAATAGTACACTACATTAACGCTTATGCCTGTATGGACAAATGACGATGAACTGTTCCGGATAATCAAGCAGGAACTGTTCTCAGCAGTGGTGGGAGATGTTATGGATAAGCATGGATACCTGCACCAGTTTCTTCCGCCACAGATCCAGCCCCTTGATGATAAAATGTTTGTTGTTGGCAGGGCCATGCCGGTCCTGGAGGCAGATACCTTCGGGGAACTGGTGCCGGGTACGTCCAATCAGCTGATGAACAAACCTTTTGGCCTGATGCTGGAAGCACTGGATGATCTGAAGAGGAACGAAGTATACATCTGCACCGGTGCTTCCCCGCGTTATGCCCTCTGGGGTGAGCTTATGAGTACGCGGGCCATGAAGCTGGGTGCAGCAGGGGCAGTTGTGGACGGATATGCCAGGGATACTAAAGGGATCCTTGAGATGAATTTTCCGACTTTTTGTTATGGACGGTTTGCACAGGACCAGGGACCCAGGGGAAAAGTAATGGATTTCAGGCTGCCCATAGAGATACAAGGTGTTTCCATTCAGCCCGGCGATATAGTCATTGGTGATATAGACGGGGTCTGCATTGTTCCTCAAAAAGATGAGGTCGATATCATTTCCCTGGCCATCGAAAAAGCAAGGGGCGAAAAGCTGGTAAAAAAGGCCATTGAGAACGGGATGAGTGCCAGTGAGGCTTTCAGGAAATACGGGATCATGTAAGAAATCCCAGCATCGCCTTTAAGCAATACGCTCCGGACGAACCTTTATTACTTGGGTGCAACTGGGAATCTTGACATGATGGTCTGAACAGCTTTAGGAATGTTCTTTTCCCGTTTGGCCGGATCTTCAACAATGGTTTTGGTTCCGATTCCTTCCCATATCAGCTCTTGTTTTTTTGCGTCGAAGACATCACACAGCAGTATTCCTGCTGCCTGTGTTGCAGGCAGTGATCAGAGCTGTAAGCAACAGTGTAATAAAAATTAAATGCTTCCTAATAGTTGTTCTTGGTTATTTTTTTCATTCCGTCAAAATCACCCTGGAGTGATGACGGATATATGGTTTTGTATGCCGTTTATTTTAACTCCACCGTAACTTTATGAATCTTACCTGTAAAAATGGTTTCCTCGGGACCGTACCCAATGCCCAAAGCAACTGGTGTTTGGTTGTCAAGACCCACATCGGCTGTTTCGTCAGCGGAGAAGATATATGGTTGGGTTTTCTCTATCCGAGCTTTACCTGCTGATTTACCATTGATATAGATGGTGCCGACACCACCCTTTCCGAGTCCTCCACCATCATAAACGAAATCGAACTTCAGATTTACGGGACCCTTGGAAAGTTTTTCAGAACCTGCAACAACATACCTTTCAAGTCCCAGGAAATTATAGGTAAATTCCGGTTTGCCATTCTTCAGGTATAATGACCATCCTCCAAAACGTCCACCCTGTGTCAGGATGACGCCATTGGCTCCACCTTCAGGAAGGATTAATTCAGCCGTAATTGAAAATGACCTGTTTTTAATATTGACAAACGTATTCTCCATCATTCCTTCCATCCCCGGATACAATGTAAGGGAGGTCCTGTCTCCCAGCAGGTCAGGGCGTCCGGCAAAAGCTGCGTTGGTTCTTTCAATGGTTCTATCGTCAATGGGCAACGCATGGTATTTCTGAGCCTGCCACATGAAAAGACTCTCCATATCCTTTAATTTCTCAGGGTGTTTTTCAGCCAGGTTATTGGTAAGGCTGAAATCTTCTCCCACATTGTAGAGTTCCCATACATCAGTATCCAATGGCGGTAAATTGCTGGTTTGCCAGGGAGCCCGGTGAATGGTACGTGCGAACCAGCCATTGTTATAGATGGCACGATTACCGAACATTTCGAAATATTGTATGGTATGCCGCTCTGCCGCCTCCGGATCATTAAAAGAAAATGCCAGACTTGTTCCTTCGATAGGTGTCTGAGGTACACCATTCACTACCTTGGGTTCCGGCAGTCCGGCTATCTCTAAAACTGTCGGGGCAATATCAATTACGTGTGAGAATTGTGTGCGCAGTTTACCTTTGTCTTTGATTCCTTCCGGGTAATGGATAACCATGCCATTGCGGGTTCCGCCAAAATCAGAAGCCACCTGCTTGGTCCATGTAAAAGGTGCATCAAAAGCAACTGCCCATCCTGCAGCCATATGGGGGAATGTTCCTTCAAGTCCCCACTCATCCATCAATGGAATGAGGTCTTCCACTTTTTCCTCAACGCCATTGAAATAAGTCATTTCATTGTACATGCCAACCATTCCGCCTTCGGCACTGGTCCCATTGTCACCGGCAATAAAAATAAACAGGGTGTTGTCCAGTTCATCAATTTCTGCAATGGCATCCACCAATCGTCCGACCTCATAATCTGTCATTTCAACGAACCCGGCAAATACCTCTGCCTGGCGTGCAAAGAGTTTTCTTTCATTGTCCGTTAGCTTATCCCAGTCTTTAATGTCTGCAGGCTTCGGGGCAAGATTTGTAGTTTCGGGAATAATTCCCATTTCCTTCATATTTTTAACCGTTTCCTCTCTTATCCTGTCCCATCCCTTATCAAACTGTCCTTTATATTTATCGCTCCATTCTTTTGAAACATGATGAGGCGCATGCACAGCACCGGTAGCAAAATAGACAAAGAAAGGTTTATCAGGGGTCATCGACTGCTGGGCTTTCACCCAGTTAATGGCCTGATTGGTCATGTCAGTAGTAAAATGATAATTATCCATTTTGGGAGGATTTACTTTTTTAACTCCATCATAAATGAGTGGAGCCCACTGATCAGTCTCACCACCTATGAAACCGTAAAACTTGTCAAAACCCTGGTGTGTTGGCCAGCGATCGAAGGGACCCGACACACTGGTTTCCCATGCAGCAGTTTCGTGCCACTTTCCAAATGCGCCAGTACTGTAACCATTGAGTCGCAGCATTTCTGCTAGGGGAGCAACACTGTTTGGAAGCGCCCCTGTATTACCAGGATAGGCAGTAGCCGTCTCCATAATTGAACCCGTATTTGTGGTGTGATGGTTTCTTCCCGTTTTAAGAGCCATTCTTGTTGGCGAACAAAGGGCCGTGGTATGGAAATTATTGTAACGCAAACCCTCATTCGCAAGTTCATCCATCGTCGGTGTTTTGATGGGTCCGCCGTAAGTCGTGGTAGCCCCGAACCCCAGGTCGTCTATCAATACGATCACTACGTTGGGAGCACCTTTGGGCGCAGTAACATTAAAGGGTACAGGTGGTTTCGTATTCCGGACATCCAGTTCCGTATACGTTACAGGCTCCGGAGCTACGACCGGAAGTATTTCTCTGTTGATGTTCTCCTGAGCTCTTATACTCACAAAGCTCAACAGCGCAAACAGAATGGTAATCGTGGAAATTTTTGTTTTCATAAAATGATTTTTAAATTGTAATTGTTCATTCATTAATTAATTCTATTTCACCCGGTTGCCAGGTTTTATCAAACCAGGGTTCCAGCGGGCCATATAATCTCAGCAATACGAACCAGCCTTTTCCTGGCACGGTTTCCCTCCAGTTATCCTCTTTGCCTTCAGGGGCGCTGGGGCCAAAATACAGATCAACGGAACCATCTTCGTTGTAGGAGAGTGGCGTCCTTTGACTGCTGATGCTGGGCAAGGGTTGTGACGTCTGAAGTTCGGAGCGTGTTTGTGGATCATACAGCACGATGGACCAGAAATCTTTTGCCGGAACGCCGGCAGGTATGTGCAACGTATAATTTTTTGAACCATCGAGGTAATTGCCCTCACTATCCAGCGTGCAAAATCCATACTGCGAGCCTTTGCCGACCATCTTTAATGCCATGGCCGGAGTGTTCACCGTTGCATTGTAAAAGAAGCGGGTCCTGGCATCGAGGAATCTTCCGCCTTCACCACCATCTTTTAACCACTGGTAATCACCACCCAGAAAAGCAATTTCCCAATGACTGCCTTCATATAAAAACGCGTTTTCATCTCTTGATTTAAAGGCAATGGCTCTTGCTGTCGCATTCCCAACAGCCACGGCGTCTTCCAGAATGGCTTTCATGCGGTCATCCGGAGCAAACTCTTTCCCTTTCTGAATACCGATGCTGGCAAACAGACCACGGAGCTCAGGATCCAGGAAAGAGACCGGTTCATATTGCAAAACATCGTGCAATTCCTGATAAAATTCAAAATTGTTTGCATGTATGGTGTTGAAGGCCTTTCCTGATCCATTGATAAATTGCATGGCAGGGGGATTGTCCTTATCCTTATAGGGGTATATTTTTAATCCATTCCTGTACATGGCCGAAGCCTGGTCCGGTTTTCCGTCCACTAAAAATCCTCGAAGGATCAACCAGTTCGTATAACTTGTTGAATGAGCAACGAAATAACCATCGGGTACATCTCCTTCAAAATCGGGTGGAAGGATCAGGTATTTACCTCCCTGCCCGCGATCAGGACCCGGCATGCCCATATCGACAACAAATCTGAAAAAGGCATCATTCACTGTTCCTGGTCCGCTTCCCCTGGGCACTTCAATAACGGTCGGGCCGTCTATTTTCAGGTCAAGTATGGCAGAAGCATATACGGTGCTGGTATTCCCTGTCAGAAACAGGGGATTGGAATCCATGAGCCGGTCCATGATCACAACCTGGTTCGAAGAATTGGCATCTGCCTCCTGCATGCCCATTTTCATCGCTTGTATTGAAGTTGCAGGGATCCCATTCAGGAAGGTTTCGACTCCTCGCAGGAAATCAAGATTGTCATAAACCAATGCAGCTGTTCTTTCAGAAGGCAAACCATCAAAAAATTCCAGGTTGCCAATCCTGGTCTCTACCTTGTCGGGGGTCATGATTACCTTAGGTATTTTTGTATTGTAGCGCGATTGATCAAGAATCCCTGCCGTTGGTTCTTTTTTTCCCTTATCAACATTTTTATTCTGTTGACATGAAAAAAGAACCACGGCGAGTAATACCAGATAATAATGTTTCATTTTATTTAATGTGTTAATTTTTTTCCCCAATATGTCTCGAAATAAAGGAGAGCATCTCCCGTTTTAGTTCAATCATCACTTCCCTGTAAATGGCTGCTTCCTCATCCTTATTGTTTAATTTCAATATCGCCTGTTCACAGGATTTAAATTCCTTCAGCATATCTATAAGATCCTCATGGATTAGTAATTCATCAACTACAGTAATATATTCGGGAAACACTCTGATGAAAAGTTTGTTCAAATCGTTTCTGAATTTTGACTTGTTTGTCAATTCATTTAATTTTAGTCTGCCAAACATACCTTATATTCTCAAACGATAATAGTAACTTTGAGTAAGTTACCGTAAACCAGTACCATCGATTGACAGAACTCCAAAAACCATCTAATACAGACATACTGGATCAGCTTTCCAGGATCTTGCGTAGTCTGGTATTCCGGGATTCAGAGATGTTAAGGAACTTTCTGTCATTTATTGTGCAGGAAACGTTAAATGATAAAACGGCTGTGCTGAAACAATACAGCATTGCTGTAAATGCGTTTGGCCGCAGCAATGATTTTGATGCAACCATAGATCCCATTGTCAGGATACAGGCCAGCAGGTTACGGCGGAACCTCGAATTGTATTACCGGGAAGAAGGTCAAAATGATAAAGTACATATTTTACTTCCCAAAGGAACTTATGTCCCCATATTTTCTTTTACAGAGCACGAGGACAAATCCAGAGAGGTTCATTCATCTGAATCGAATTCCATTGCTGTATATCCGTTTAAAAACCTGAGCGGGGACAATGACAGGCAATATATAGTGGATGGATTTTCACAGGAACTGCTCATGGAATTATCACGCTATAAAGATATCAGGGTAATACGGGTTAAAGATGAGGTAATTGACTGCACAAAGTTATCCTTATCAAGGTTTTCTTTGGAAGGCTCCATCCGGTTTGGAAAAGAATCCAATAAAATATCCATTGAGGTTTCAGACAATCATAACAATCAGATTATCTGGTCCGATCAGAAAAAATTTGATTTTAGTGATTGTGAACTAATCCAGATGCAGGAAGCGATTGCCCGCTCGGCAGCACAGAAAATAGCAGATGTAAATGGAATAATCTGTGAAAAGCTCCAATCAGAATCCCACTGGGAGAGCACCCATGATCTTACGGCCTATGATGCTTTTTTGCATTTCCATGAATACAACAAAAATCCAACAGAAAGAAATGCGAATGAAGTCCTGGAAAAACTAAACACAGTTGTTCAAAAAGATCCGGAATTCGGACCAGGATTTGCCGTTCTCGCTAATATTTATACGGATGTCTATACATTCGGATTGGATCGCGAGAATTTAAAGCTGGCACTTGAGTATGGAAAAAAAGCGGTTGAACTCCAGGCCAATAATCAGGTTTGCCAAATATACTATGCTTTTCCCCTGATGGTTGCTGATCGGCTGCAGGAGGCTGAAAAACATCTAAAATTCGGACACCAATTAAACCGGAATGCAACATATTTCACCGGATCTATCGGATGGCTTTATTGTCTTATGAATCAATTTGATCCAGGATTTAAATTAATCCGTGATTGCATGAAGACCGATTTTCAGTATCCAAAATGGCTTCATTTAGGGACCTTTTTATATTATCTGGATAAAGAAGACTACAACAATATGCTGGTTGAAGCAAACATGTTTGATACGCCTGGGCTTTTTTGGAGCCCATTACTAAAGATGATTTCCTATCAGAAACTTTCACAGCATGAACAAGCCATGCAACAGCTCAAGGATATAATGGATAATAAACCGGATTTCATTGGTCATGCAAAGGAATATATCAAGTGCCTGGTTAAGTCAGATGATTTAAGTAAGCAAATGATTGAGGCTGTCCATGCTGTTCTTAAATTCTCAGAATTACAATTTCCGACGAATCATTAGCGTGAAACGCGCGAATTTCATCCCCCAGGAAACCCAAATCACCAGCCGGTTGGGACGAAGTAATTAACTACACAAAATATCCCTATCAAGGTTTTCTTTGGATGGCTCCATCCGTTATGGAACAAGTTCCAAAAAAATATCTGTAGTGATCTCAGATAACCATAACAATCAGATTATATGGCCAGATCAAAAGAAATTCATTCTTGGTGATTTTGATCTGATCCAGCTACACTATCTGATTTCACACGATTTTTATCTATTTCAGTTGCTTTTGCCAGGCTTCGATTTGTTTTTGAATATGCGTGATTACTTATCCTAAGGATTTTCTATATTATTAGAAATAAATCAGTTAGATAACGCTTGCAGAGGTGTGTAAAGTGCAGAAAAGTCACAGGATCATGAAAAGGTCACAACCCCGTAACTTCCTGTTTTCTCGAAATGGGATACCCTAACCATTTTTAACAGGTTCTTTATGGACCCTGCCTGCTTGATGGCGGGACACCTAACACTGATAATCTTTACTTTAATAAATCACTCCGAGTGGAGTGACGAAAACAGTAAATTGGAGCCATATCAATAAAATCCGGGGAGACTTATGGTTATCTACCTGGTTATTACGGACTATTAACCAGTTCCCCTTCAATCTGTTCCAGGGACTTTCCCTTGGTTTCAATCACCCGTTTTTTAATGAATATAAATCCACCTATACAAACCAGTCCATATAACCAGATGGTCCCTCCGGTGCCGAATGCCCTGTTGATAAAGGGGAAGGTATAAACAAGGATAAAACTGGCTGCCCAGAGCGAGAAAGTGGCAACTGCCAGGGCCGCTCCCCTGATGCGGTTGGGAAAGATTTCTGAAAGCAGGACCCAGGTAATGGGTGCCAGTGTCATGCTGTAACAGGCAATGGCCAGCAGAATGATCACCAGTACTGTAATTCCTTTGAAATCAAAATAATACAATGAACCGAGCAGGGCATAGATACCGGCCAGTCCACCTGCTCCCAAAAGCATGAGTACCTTTCTTCCAATTTTGTCCACCGTATAGATAGCAACCAGGCAGAACACCAGGTTGACACTTCCTGTAATTACGATATTGAATAGTGTGTCAGATACACCATATCCAGCCGCAGCAAAGATCTCTTCAGCGTAATTGAAGATCACATTGATCCCACACCACTGCTGAAAGACGGCAAGTACGATCCCAATGATCAGAACCCTGGACAGGTCCGGGGACAACAAGGACCGGAAATTTACCTTTTCTGTATCATTTTTCAGAGTGTTTTCAATTTCAGCCGCCTCCTGCAAGGCATATTCCCTGCTTCCAAGGCGTGACAGGATCTGTACCGCCTTTTCATGTTTTTTACGTTTTGCGAGCCATCTGGGACTTTCAGGGACGATCCACATGAGCATGAAAAATAATGAGGCAGGTACCAGCTCGGCCCAGAACATCCACCTCCATCCCCTTTGACCGTTCCATGAGAGCAGGATCTCCTGTCCGGATGCACCTTCCGGCACAGGTTCAGCAATCAGCCAGTTGGCAATCTGGGCCAGCAATATCCCGATGACTATGGTCAGCTGGTTTATCGATACAAAACCACCACGCATCTTGGCGGGCGTGATCTCTGCAATATACATGGGTGAGAGATTGGAGGCCAGGCCGATGGCAATTCCACCAAGAATACGGTACCCCACAAAGGGCGTGAAATAGTTGGAGGCTCCAGTCCCCAATGCGGATACAATAAAGACGAAAGCGGCAATAATGAGGAGCCTTTTCCTGCCATAGCGGTCGCTCAATAATCCAGAGATCACAGATCCCAGGAGACATCCGGCCAGTGCACAACTCATGGCCCAACCCTGAAGCCGGGGATAATCCACGATATCGAAAAACTTTTCATAAAATGGTTTAGCCCCGCCTATGACCACCCAGTCATATCCGAATAAAAGTCCCCCCATGGCTGAGACAAGAGATATACCCAGGATGTATCGGTAGTTGAAGGATTTTATTTGGTCCATATCCGGAGATTAATACAAAAGTAATCGATCCCGTATGTTTTCCAAATCTATCGTATTTTTGAACTTATGATACAATACATCCTGCCATTCTTTCTCTGTATCTGTTTTGTTTCATGTAATGGACCATCCGGGAGAACAGTAATAGAATCAATGGCTATTGGACCAGTGCCTGATTCAGTGGTCATGGCAGGGATCTATGAGCAGGTTAAAACCCCTTATAAGTTTGGAGTGGTTTTAAAGGAAGAAGGCAAAAAGCTTGATTGTCCCAGCATATTCCGGCACGGGAATAAGTGGTACATGACCTATATAATTTTTGACGGAACAGGTTATGAATCAGCCATTGCGGAGAGCCGGGACCTTATTCACTGGAATAAGCTCGGCAGGATCCTTCAATTCAGTAAGGGAAGGTGGGATGATCTTCAAAAAGCCGGCTTTATCGCATTGCAGGATTTTACCTGGGGAGGTTCCTATGAAATTCAAAAGTACAAAGGTAAATACTGGATGTCCTATATTGGTGGCAAATTGAGCGGTTATGAAACCGACCCGCTATCGATTGGGATTGCCTGGACCGATGATCCTTCATCACCCGGCGAATGGAACAAACTAGATGACCCGGTCCTTTCGGCTGACCAGGCAGATGCCCGTCCGTTTGAAAAGATGACCCTGTATAAAAGCAATATCATACATGATCATGAGGAATGCCTCGGCTATCCTTTTATCATGTATTACAATGCCAAATCGGAACACGGGTATGAACGCATCACCATGGCTGTTTCTAGGAATATGACGGAATGGAAAAGGTACGGCCTTGAACCGCTTATTGATAACGGAAGTGGAATTTCCGGTGACCCGCAGATTGCGAAAATCGGGGATGTATATGTCATGTTCTATTTCGGGGCCTTCTACAGGCCGAAGGCATTTGACACCTTTGCCTGCTCCTATGACCTGGTGAATTGGAACAAATGGGCCGGACCGGACCTGGTTTATCCCTCTGAGCCATGGGACAGCACCTACGCCCATAAACCATGGGTGATCAAACATGATGGCATGGTTTACCATTATTACTGTGCAGTAGGGGACCAGGGAAGGGTGATAGCCCTGGCCACATCGGAAAGAATGGAATAACAGATTGAACGGAATCAGCAACCAGAAAAGATAACAGAGTCGCGGATAAAAGAAAAAACAAAATGGAAAAGATAGAAAGACGATCCATGATAAAATCGATGGGGGCTTTGTCTCTTGGCATGGCTGCTACTTCATTGTCAAGGGCGGATGTATGGGTACAACCCTATGAAACGAATAAAAAAAACATAAAGACCGATGTACTGGTAATCGGTGGCGGGACTGCAGGCACGATTGCTGCCATTCAGGCAGGCAGAGCCGGCAGTAAAACGGTACTGGTAGAATTTGGAAGCCAGTTGGGAGGAACGACCACAACCGGAGGAGTGTCGTTCCCGGGAATTTTTCATGCCTGGGGAAAACAGGTGATTGCAGGCATAGGGTGGGAGCTGGTAGAGGAATGTGTGGCTATGAATGACGATACACTGCCTGATTTCTCCATTCCTCACGGCAGGCATCATCCGAAACATCAGGTATATATAAATGGGCCTTTGTATACCCTGCTGGCCGAAGAAAAATGCCTTGGTGCCGGGGTGGATCTCAGGTTGTATGAAACCCCGGTCAGCATTAAGTTCAAGAAAGATAAATGGGTGGTGGAAACCGCAGGAAAGGGCACCCATACACAAATAACCTGCAGTCAAATCATAGATTGCACAGGCAATGCATTTGCTGCCTCCATGGCTGGATTCGATGTGTTAAGGGAAGCAGAAACCCAGCCAGGCACACTGATGTTTATGCTGGAAGGCTATGATCTGGTCCAATTGGATATGGATCTGCTGGAGCAGATGTATACAGAAGAATTGAAAAAAGGTGTTTTGGCCAGGGAAGAATTCCGCAGCATAGGCAGTGTGCTGAACAGTACCGGTTATACCTTTAGCGGGCATGTATCCGGAGCTGACTCAACCACATCGGAAACCCATACCATTACAAATATAAATGGGCGTAAAGCATTACTCAGAATGTTGCGTTTTCTCAGGACTTTGCCCGGGTGTGAAAATACCAGGCTGGTGAAGGTCCAGACAGAAACGGCTGTCAGGGAAACCTACCGCATCGATGGCTTGCACAGGATTACAGAATCAGAATACTGGACCGGAAAAACATTTGAGGATGCGGTTTCCTATAGTTATTATCCCATTGACCTGCACGACGACGAGGGAGTAAAACCCGTTCATCTTCCGGAAAATGTTTTGCCTACCATTCCATTGAGGGCATTGATCCCCAGGAATAGCCGGAATTTTATGGTTGCCGGCAGGTGCATAAGCAGTGATCGCTCTGCCAATTCTGCTTTGCGGGTACAGGCATCCTGTATGGGCATGGGGCAGGCAGCTGCCGTTGCCGCTGTACTGGCCAGTCGGCTTGGAACAACACCAGCAGAAGTTCCCCTGGGGGACATCTGGCAAGTTCTAGAAGAACACGGTGCTATTGTCCCGGCAATTCATCCCGGAGGCATCAATTGGAGCCGGCAAACAGCTGCTCATAAAAATATTGAATGATACGGGTGGCCACCGGCAGGTAGATCTCATCCCGTCTGTATTTTTCCGTAAGGTAATGTATGGATGGTCTGTAGGTCCGGGACAACATGTTTTTATCAAGGTATCCTTCTGAAACGAGTTCCACGATCTGGCTCTTCGACAATTGATGCTCCAATTCTTTGATCAGATTCTTCACCAGTTCTTTACCGGGTAATGATTCCAGGTTTCCCCAGAGGTTCACCTTGACGATTCCATCGGCTGCCAGGTTTTTAATCTCTGCTTCATTCAGGCTGGAGGTGCCGTGCAGGACCAGGCGCCTGCCTACCCGCTGGCTGATCAACCTCGCCTCCTTGCCATGATAAGCAACAGTGCCTTCTGTTCTGCGATGTTCTGTTCCCAGGTTCGCGACAATCAGGTCCACACCTGTTTCCCTGATAATAATTTTCCGCAGTCTCAGGATCTGTGATCCGGTCGATCACCTCCATGGGTTCGTTGCTGGCACTGTAATTATAAATTTCATCAACCGCCCCTTCGATGATGAACCTGCCTTTGTTATTGGTAACAAAATCCCTGACCATCCGGATATTTTCCTTCATGCTGTACTTGCTGCAATCCCACATCACCGATGAGAGCCAATCCCCGTACTCCTCGATGATCCAGTCATCAGCACCGGGCTGGGCATGGTCAAGGTGGACAATGACATCCAGTCCCGGGTAGGGGCCATCCTCCCTGGCCAGGCGTTCAATGTCAGATTTGACTGCCATTATTCCTTCCCTCGGATCCTGCAGTCCCGTATAATTCTTCAATTGCTGCCGGTCCTCGTAACTGGCAGTAAAGGATATGTATCAGGGGCAGGTTTTTCTCGATATTATGCTGTTTCTTATATGCACCGGCGCCGCTGAAAATGGCCTCCGTGGTGTAGACAGATTCCGTGCAAAAACAGGGAATGGCAGTGCCACGTTCCATGATCCCGTTTAATATCTCCCTAGCCTGCTCTCCGTTGGTGATAATGGGCATACCTGGTCTTTATTATGTACTTAATTTTTCCATATGATCACCCAGCTGAATGTATCTCTCATAAACCTTGTCATAGGTGTCTTTTTTAACAGGATCAGGGGTGAAAGATATAATTTCGGGAGCAACGACATTTGGAGTTTCCTGCTGTGTACCTGCCAGAAGGGCATCTCTTACCAACAGGAAAACACCCCGGCTGGAAGCCTCGGCCTCCACAAAAACTTCTACTTTCTCCTGGAGTACATCGGAAATGATCTGGCAGAGGGGCCTGTTTTTTGATGCCCCGCCACTGAGAATCACCTTCTTAAGCATGATCCCTGATGACCGTATGGATTCAATATTGAATTTTATTTCAAAAGCAATGCTTTCCATGAGGGACCGGAGCATATGCAAATGTCCGTGGTGCAGTCCCAGTCCGTAAAAACCACCTTTCAGTTCAGGATTCCACCTGGGTGACCCCGCCCCAGAAAAGTAGGGAAGAGCCATCAGTCCATCGCTACCGGCTGGGATCCCTGCGGCTCCTGAAAGCGATTCTTCGTAGGATTGATCTTTACCCTGTATGTTTTCCACAAACCATTTGATCAATCCACCTGTATTCCAGATCGGAGGTTCATATTCCCATTTTCCCGGCAGGGCGGCACAATTCAGGATGATTTTATGGTGTTTGGGCCGTAGCGGCTGGTCCAGTGTCATGGACAGCGCTGATGCGGTACCTATGCCAATGCTGACCATCCCCTCTTCAAGGGCCCCGACACCCAGGGCTGCAGCCTGCTGGTCTCCCGCTCCGGCGAATTACCCTGACCCCTGCGGTAAACCAAGCTCCTCCGACAATATTTCCGGGAATGGTCCCGATCAAAGCGCCTGGTTCCAGCAGTTCAGGAAGCTTGTTTTCATCAATATCAAATAATTCCAGGATCCTGTCTGGACCATCTTCTCTGTGCGACCTCCAGCATGCAGGTGCGCGAAGCTATGGATAATTCGGAGACCGCTTTGCGGGTCAGGCGTGAAAGCAAATAATCCTCTGCCTGCAGGAATTTGTAAGCCTTCCGGTAAATCTCTTTGCGGTTTTTCCGGAGCCATAAAATCTTTGACAATGACCATACAGGATTGGCCACCAGTCCAGTGATATCATAAATCTCCTGTTCGCCGAGTTTCTCCACAATTTCCTCACCTTCCCGGGCGGTTCTTCCGTCAAGCCAAATGATCATATTGCTCAGGGGCAGAAAATTTTCATCAACAGGTACAATGCCTTCCCGCTGGCTGGTAACGGTGACTGCGATGATTTGATTCCGGGTTGCCTGATCCAGGTCGAGAAATTGAGCTTTCAGGATAGACCACCAGGCAGCTGTATCCTGCTCTGCCCAGCCGGGATTTGGATGGATAAGGGGATTGTCATTCTTCCTAACATCCATGATTCTGCCGGAAAGATCGTAAATGGTATTACGGATACTTCCGGTACCTGCATCGATTACTGAGATTAACTCCATACTATACAAATATCACATTTTTAAATCAAAATTTGATCATCCATTGTGATCCGGATCTTCCAAACCTGGCCATACCTGTTATCAGTTCACTATATTTGCAAAAGGTATGCTGAACAGAAAAATCTTGACTGTCCTGCTTATAGGTTGTATGCTGGTGATGACATTGCCGGGTCATACCCAGGATACCGCGCTGTCAAAACCCGGCAAGGCCTTCGGGTTGATGTTCAGGGATTCCATTCCGATGGAGGTGGAACTGGTCATGGATGCAGATGGCCTCCCGGATCTCTACCGCTGCCATGTGAATACACCTGTATGCAATGATGGTTTATGCCGGTCCCTGATACTCGATGTTTACTGGGATCTGCTGGGGAATTTTACCCGGTTTGAAGTACCGGAATTTCCTCCTCTGACCAAATGGGACCACCTGGAATTCAGCCGGGAAGATTACCTGAAGCTGGAGGAAATACTGAAGGATAAAAAATCTGTACTCGGAACTATAAAGGATGTCAATGCCCTTTTTGATCCGGATACAAAAAAAATATCAGAGACTGTGGATGCCGTAACCGGTGCTACCCGTGAAACCATTAAAAATGCCGTTGTCCCCGGTGCTGTTTATAGCTCATATACGCTCTGGCGTGTCGTCAACGGAGAGATCCCGTCCTCCATCAAAATATATACTGAATCCTACAGGGGACCGGCTCTGACAAGCAAATTTCTTATATCAGAAAATTATCATTATCATTATAATGCGCTGGATTATTTATTATCGGATGGATATGAAGGACACTTCGGGGAACTGATCGAGATGTTGGAAAAAAGCGATCCCTTTGTTACCCATTCGGCTGTCAGCCGGTTTCCACAAAGCTGGCTGGATAATGAACAATTCCAGCTTGCGGTGACAAAAATACTGGACCATCTGGATTACAGGGCACAGGTATTGTGGCTGGACAGGATGGGGGATGTCCGGGTCAGTGAGGAAACATTGGAACAACTTACCGGTAATCCTGACCGGTTCAGCCAGTACCAATTACACCAGGTCCTTATCCTATGTGATAATAACCGGTCCCGTTTGAGCAATGCCAGCATTGTCCAGCTTGGATCTTTGCTGCAGCATGATAGCGAAGCGGTTGCCCTTGGCACTTACCAGATCCTTGAAAAGCTTGCTGATGAAAACAAGAATGCCAGAAAAATTCTAAGAAACTATGAAAAAAGCCAGGACACCTAGAATATACCGATCGATGGGAATAATAAGTGCATTATTGCTGTTCACCCTTGCAGGTCATGCCAGCGACCATATCCTGATCGAAGCAGAATCATTCCAGGAAAAGGGTGGCTGGGTGATAGACCAGCAGTCTTTTGATATCATGGGATCATCCTACCTGCTGGCACACGGAATGGGGGTGCCGGTACCCAATGCCATCACGGAAATCCAGGTAGACCGGATGGGAGATTATCACGTTTGGGTCAGGACCAAGGACTGGGCTCCCTTTCCAAAGGGACCAGGAAAGTTCAACCTGGTGATTAACGGGAAAAAAGTGGACAGGGTTTTCGGCTCGGATGGTTCTGATGAATGGCGCTGGTACTCCGGAGGGAAGGTAAAACTTAACGGCGGATCAGTACGCATGGAGCTGGAAGACCTCACCGGATTCGAAGGGCGGTGCGATGCTATCCTCCTGACCCTCGATCCGGATTTCATGCCTCCAAACAGCAGGGAATCACTTGAATCCCTTCGTTTTGAACTGCTTGATTATTTGTCAAAAACGGAAGATCTTATGCCTTTCGATGTGGTGGTGGTAGGTGGCGGGATCGCCGGGATTACCACCGCCGTTCAATCCTCCCGCCTTGGTTTAAAGGTCGCACTGATCCAGAACAGGCCGGTACTGGGAGGAAATAACAGCTCGGAAATCAGGGTACACCTGATGGGTGACCTGGACAAAAATCATTACTCCAAACTGGGGCGCATTGTCAGGGAGCTGGACAATGGCGACCCTGAGAATGCCAATCCCGATGCCCGGGCATACGGCGACAAAAGGAAGCTGGAAGTGGTCATGGCGGAAAAGAACATTTCCCTGTTTTTGAGCACCCATGCCCATGCTGTGGAGACTGACGGAAACCGGATCGTGGCCGTACTTGCCAGGAACATTGAGACAAACAAGGAATATCGATTCCCCGGCAAGTTGTTTGCCGATTGTACCGGTGACGGAACACTGGGTTACATGGCAGGGGCCGATTACCGCCTCGGCAGGGAAAGCCGTTCAGAAACGGGTGAAAACATGGCGCCGGAAGAAGCAGATGATTTTACCATGGGTTCATCCAATCTGTGGAACGCCGTCGAGGAGCCCTTCCCCAGTGAGTTCCCGGAAACACCCTGGGCCCTGCCCTTCAGTGATGAATACCATTGGGAAGGTACCCGTTCCAGGTGGACATGGGAGACAGGTTTTGGAAATTTCAATACGGTTTGGGATGCCGAAAAGATACGGGACCATAACTTCCGTGCCATTTACGGTAACTGGTCCTACCTGAAAAACCACAAACAGGAGAAGTATGCAAACTGGAAACTCAACTGGGTGGCTCACATCTCGGGCAAAAGAGAATCCAGGCGTCTGCTGGGGGATCATATCCTGACCCAGCAGGATCTCCAGGACCATGTAATCTACCCGGATGGAGTAGTCACCACCACCTGGGACATCGACCTGCATTTTCCGGATTCCGTTAATAGCCACTATTTCCCCGGCGAGGAATTCATAAGCTGGTACGAACATCCGAAAATCAAACCATACCCTGTTCCATACCGTTGCCTGTATTCACGCAATATTGATAACCTGATGATGGCGGGCAGGAACATCTCTGTCACCCATGTGGCACTCGGAACCATCCGCGTCATGCGGACCACCGGAATGATGGGAGAAGTACTGGGGCATGCGGCCTACCTTTGCATCAAACACCAGACAATTCCCCGTGGAGTATATGAAAAACACCTGGATGAGATGAAAGAAATGCTGGGTGAGACATTGATATTTAACCCCGAATGAATTTTAATAAGGTTGAAATGGACATGGTATTTGATCACGGATCCACAAGATTCAGAAAAAGCAGAACCATTGAATGTCGTGCACGTACAATAGACTTCAATAATTTCGATGCACCGGGCGACAGCCTGAACCACTTTTTATTTAATTTTATCGGATCAGAAGCCGTTGTGCTTGTTTGATGATGTTGAAATATCCGAATATACCTGTCTTCTTCAGCATGATGGCAAAACCAGTAGGGGCATTGTGCAACCTGGATTGTAACTACTGTTACTATCGGGGGAAGATGTGCATGTATGAAGACAGTCCATACATGATGAAAGAGGGGGTGCTTGAGGAATATGTGAAACAGTATATCCATTCACAGGCTTCACCGGTGGTCGTCTTCAGCTGGCAGGGAGGAGAACCCACTCTTGCGGGACCGGCTTTTTATGATCAGGCCCTGTATTTCCAAAAAAAACATGCAGGCAATAAAAAAATTGAGAACAGCATTCAGACAAACGGTACAATGCTGGATGAATCCTGGTGCCGCTTCCTGAAAAGACACCAGTTCCGGGTAGGGATATCCATTGACGGTCCCAGGGAGATACATGATTACCACAGGCGGGGAGTAGGACAGCTAAGTACCTGGGAGAAGGTAATGAGGGGTATCAACCTGCTGAGGGACTACAGCGTGCCCTTCACAACCATGACAGCGATAACCCGACATAGTGCCAGGTATCCCACCGAGATCTATGAATTCCTGAAAGACCTGGGCAGCAGTTACCAGCAATATGCTCCGGTGGTGGAAAGATACCTTAAACATAAGGCAACCATTGAACCCGAACTCTCACCCCCCGAAATCAGGATAGGGGCAGAACTGACCGTCTGGTCCGTAAGCCCCGAGATGTATGGTGAATTCATGGTCAGTATTTTCAATGACTGGGTCAGGAATGATGTCGGGAAGGTTTTCGTACAGTTGTTTGAAACCACTCTCGCCAACTGGCTCGGGGAGGATCCGGGACTATGCCTTTTCAGGAAATATTGCGGAAATGCCTTGATGATGGAGCAGAATGGGGATGTGTATGCCTGTGATCATTTTGTTTTCCCGGATTATCTTCGTGGCAACATCATGGTCAATCCACTCCTGGAACTGGCCCTGTCGAAGGAACAGATCAATTTTGGTTTCCATAAGTATAAGGGACTTCCATCCATGTGCAGGTCCTGTGAATATCTTTTTGCCTGCCATGGCGAATGTCCGAAAAACAGAATCAGTACCACCCCGGAGGGAGAATACGGCTTGAATTACCTTTGTCCCGGTTTTAAGCTTTTCTTCGGCCATGTCACTCCTTTCATGGATCATATGGCAGGACAGATCCGCAATGGCAAATCTCCTTTAACCGTGAAAAGATTTGCACGGAAATTGTTGTCTTCGCAATGAACAGGACAGATATTTGTATCTTTATAGTTCATGTGAGTAAAAATTAAAAAGATGAAAAATGTAGCGGTAATTTTACTGGCTGGTATCCTCATTGGTTCACCGGCCTATTCCCAGAAGAATTCTAAGGAACTGATGTCCGTGAAGGGAAGAGTTACGGCTTTCAGTAATTACAACCTGGCAAATACGGAAGTAGTATCCAAAAAGACCAAAACAACCACCCTGACGGATACACTCGGGCAGTTTGAGATGATGGCACCACAGGGTGACATGCTGACGTTTAATGCCTATGGTTTTGAGAAGAATCAGAGAAAAGTTGGTAAGGATACTGATCCTATCGAGGTGAATATGATCCTGAAAGAAGGTAATAAGAACGAGGAGATCGCTGTAGCATATGGCCACATCCGAAAAGAAGACCTGACCTATGCGCTTTCCCATTACAGCGACCTGAATAATGATTTTACCAAGTACACCAGTATTGAGCAATTGCTCCAGACCGAATTGGTGGGAGCTCAGGTTGTCAACCAGGGTGGACTAAAGGTCTTTCTTCGGGGAAGTGAAAGTACAGCCATTGGAGGATTTGATCACGCGGCATTGTTTGTCCTGGATGGTGTACCCACCGATAGAATTGACCACCTGAATCCAAAGGATGTAAAGTCTGTAACACTCTTGAAGGGTTCGGAGGCAAATTTGTACGGATCAAGAGGCGCCCACGGGGCAGTGCTTATTGAGACAAAATAACATTCCTGTTAAGTCTCCCGGGACCTGCACTGTATTGATTTAAGGCTGCCTGTCGGGATGTATCCCCCACTGGTATCTTCGTTCCGGGTCGAAATCGGGATTGGGTACTGGAAATTCAGCCTTCACTTCTTCCCTCCATTCCTCAAGCAGCCGGTAAAGTTCATCTGTTTTTTCAGGTTCCTGCCGGCTCAGGTCGTTGGTCTCCCCGATATCCTCCGACAGATTATACAGAAAACGTGTATCGTTGTGAAGATAATGGATCAGTTTCCAGTCCCCTTTCCTTATCACACTTGCAGGAAAATCATGATGGTACACGGGATAATGCCAGAAGATGGCCCTGTCTCTGTCATATTCTCCCCCGGCAAGTATGTTGAGAAAACTCTCCCCGTCAAATACCTGTGTTGCCGGAAGCTCCATGCCTGCCAGTCCCGCAAATGTCGGGAAAAAATCCACGCTCGAGATGATGGCATCGCTCACCTGTCCCCCGGATATTTTACCGGGCCATTGTACGATCATGGGTTCCCTTATTCCCCCCTCGTATACGGTACCTTTCTCTGCACGCAGCGGTTTGTTTGACGAGGCTACATAGAGCAAGGTATCTCCCTCATAGATATACTGTTTGGTTTCTGCCAGCAAAGGGATCCTGTCAAACCTGCTGATGAGTCCGCCGTTATCCGAAAAATAAACCACCAGGGTATTTTCTGTGAGTCCCAGGTCATCCAGCCTGTCCAGGATACGGCCCACGTTGTTATCGACATGTTCCACCATGGCCGCATAGACTGCATTACAGGGATAACCATCCACCTTTTCCTTTTGCAGGTATTTCTGTATCAGCAGGGAATCGGCATCCAGTTGTACATGAACATCATAATGCGCCAGGTAGAGGAAAAAAGGCTTTTCCCGGTTCTCTTCGATAAAATCAAGGCTGAGGTTCGTAAGTGCTTCCGAGAGGACCGTTCCCTGTGAGACCTTCATGGGGACTTCCATTCTGTCGGCATAGTAAAAGAATCCGCCTCCCTGGTAAACGTTACTGATGTCAAATCCCTGGAGCTTCGGATAGTATTGGTCTCCCCCAAGATGCCATTTACCAAAATACCCTGTGGCATATCCTGCATCCCTCATGGCTTCTCCCAGCGTATAGATCTCCAGGGGCAGGTACTGGGTCCGGTTTTTGGGCACAATTACTTCCTCATAAGGGCGCCAGTGGCCCGTAATGAAATCGGTGATGCCGACGCGGGCGGGATATTGTCCGGACATGATGCTGGCCCTGGTGGGTGAGCAAACGGGACAGGCAGCGTAGGCATTGGTGAAGCGGATCCCGTTGGCTGCCATTTTTGTAAGGTTCGGTGCCTCATTGAACGGGTTGCCGAAAACGGGCAGATCTGCCCAGCCCATATCATCTGCCAGGATGAATACAATGTTAGGTCTCGTGCCCTTCAGCTTGTCCCCCGGCTTCCCAGTGCAGGAGGGGAGTACGAAAAGAGCGGCGATCAACATCGCCCGGATACTCTTGAGAAGATTGCCTTTCTCCATTAATATTCATGTTTAAAATTATTCTATCTTGGTTGGACTTAAACAGTTCAATCTACAAATTTATAAGGGATTATGAAAGATAAGTTTGATCATTCTAGCCGGAAGGTATTTAAGGTCTTCCTGTTTACCATGTGGTTACTTGGCGGATGCAACAATGGCCAGGGATGCCTCTTCCACGGATGAGTTGTACGCTCTTTTTCAGGAACCCCCGGCCGAAGCCCGGCCTTTTGTGCGATGGTGGTGGAACGGGGATTGCATCGAGCCGGATGAACTGGAGCGCGAACTGGATGTTATGAAAGCTGCCGGGATCGGAGGTGTGGAGGTCAATCCCATAGAAAAACCGGAAGGTGGCGATGATTTCGATTACCGGTGCTATGACTGGCTGAGCCCTGAATGGAATGAACGGGTAAAGGCTACGGTGGAAATGGCCGGTGAACGGAATATGATCGTTGATCTGATCATGGGATCGGGATGGCCGTTTGGTGGAAGGTTTCTAAATGAGGATCAGCTATTACAGGGAGTAGGAATCAAAAAAATGTTACTGGCGGGGCCTGGCAGGTATGAACTGGACATAGAGGAGGTATGGCAATTGCCGGGCCGGGATTTCGGGTCATATAATAATCCGGATAGCCCCGGAACCCGATTTGTTTTTCCTTCAGATGATACCTCATGGTGCCAGGGGTGAAAGCCAGCTAATTGACCTTATGGAGAGCGCTGACCCTGAGGGCAGGGTTGTGATAGATGTTCCCGAAGGCAGGTATGATCTTTATATCGGCACCTTTCAGAAAGCATACCGGTCGGTCATGCACGGGGCCCCCGGGATCTGATGGTCCGGTTGTGGATCATTATGATGCAGCGGATGTGCGTACCTACATGGATAAACTGGCCGGTGCCCTGGAAGCCGTACTTGGTGGCAAGCTGGGCGACCATATACGTGCCCTGTTCTGTGACAGCATTGAACTCTCAGGGGCGAACATAACCGATGATTTTTTTGAAGAATTCAGGAAAAGGCGCGGATATGACCTGAAACCATTTGTACCGCTGGTCTATTATCATCCCTATGAAGGATATACGGATACGCTCCGATATGATGCTGAATTCAATAAGGATATACAGCAGGATCCGCTATGATTTTAACAAGACACTGGTGGAACTTTTCCTGGAAAGGTTTACGAAAACATTCGATGACTGGGCCAATGAACATAATATGCAGAGCCGCTACCAGGCTTATGGAATGCCCTGGCTGGTGGGGATGCTCGATGGTTACAGGATGGTTGATATCCCGGAAAGCAATAACTGGCTGTATTCAGCCAATGCCAAGGCACATGGGTACTGGATATGGAACAAGTATGCTTCTTCAGGGGCTCATTTATCAGGTGCAAACATAGTAAGCTGCGAGGCCATGACCAATACCCGGGGAGTGTTCAGGATGACCCTGGAAATGGTCAAGAAAAACGATGATTTCAATTTCATTACGGGGATCAATCATTCCGTACTGCATGGCTATAATTACTCACCCCCCGAGGCAGGATTCCCCGGATGGGTCCGGTTCGGAGCCTATTTCAGCGACCAGAATACCTGGTGGCCCTATTTCCGCCGCTGGGCCGATTACAATGCCCGTCTATCGGCTGTTTTCCAGCAGGCCCAACCCGTGACCGATATTGCCATACTCACTCCGGAAGCGGATATTTGGAAACAATGGGGACTTGTCAGGTATCCTTTCTATATGAATCCCTGGTACAACCATGACCTGTGGGAAGGATTCAGCCGCCTGGGGGTCATGGCAGATTATATTAATGAGGGCGTGATACAGAGGGCTTTCGCGGTAAAAGGACAGATGAAAAGTGAAGAGGCTGAATATAAATTGGTAATTGTATCGGGAGCACAATCCATGGAGCCTGAAACCGCTGCTGCCATAAATGATCTGGCGGAGAAGGGGGTTCAGTTTCTGTTTGTGGAACAAATGCCCTCGGAGGCACCATCATATTTTGAGAAAGAGAAGAATGACCGGACCGTGAAAGACCTGATGAGCAGCGCATCATCCCATGAAAACGTAAGGATCATAAATGCCCCGGGAGATGCTGCATCGGTAACGGCCTGGGCAGGAAAGGTACTGGAGGACTTCAATATTAAACAGGATATCCTGGTCTCTACACCGGACAAAAACTTATACATGATCAAGTACGAAAGCGGCGGCGATGAGATCTTTTTCTTCTCCAACCAGGATGAATTGAAGGGCCAGGAGTTCAGCGTTGCTTTTACCAGTAAAGGCAAAACTGCCTGGTGCTGGGACCCGCATACGGGGGAACGTTTTATCCTTCCTGACCAGGACAATGGTAAGATAAATATCCGGCTGCAGGCAATTGAATCCATGCTGGTCGTGCTTGAGGAAAATGACAAAGCTCTGCAGGGGGAACAAATTTACCCGGATGAGCATTCTGGTGTGAATATCGGCGATAGTTGGCAGCTGGATTTCCAACCCCTAAGAGATGAAAATTTCAGCCTAACGACGGCCAGGCTGTTTGAATATGGTAATCATGAGGACCCGCGCATTTCAACTTTTGCCGGACGGGTATCCTATCAAACTACCTTTGAACCGGAAGGGACCGACTGGTCATTCCTGGATCTGGGCATCCAGAAACACGTTACTGAAGTTAAACTTAACGGGGAGAACCTTGGAGTGAAATGGTGGGGCAGGCATCTGTATCCCATTGCTCCGGGTATATTAAAAGCGGGGGAGAACCAGCTGGAGATTATTTATACCACGACCCTTGCAAATTATGCCAATTCACTGACCGGAAATGAAGCTGCCAGGCGGTGGATCGCGCTGGAGGCACTTGAACCGATGGGACTGACAGGGGATATCAGATTGATGAAGTCCATGTAAAAACGGAGGGGCATAAAATAACGGTTGCTGCAAACGAATGCAGCAACCGTCAAACCTAACCTAAAATCCTATTCTAAATCAACCGTTTTTGCAAAAAACCCCTGCCGGATTATTATATAAATTTATTTCAATTAAGGCATAATGTCAATAGTCGGTGCGGATTTTTATTGACATATTTTTTACAATGCCTGTACCACCAGATTGTATGCCCTGCCTTTATCAATTTTTACCGGGAATCCCTGTTTTAATATCTTCCCATTTACCACTTCTGCGCCACTGCCACCGCTGAACTCAAGCCTGTATTCTGTATCGTCTGAAACCGTGAACCACTGCGGAAACTGGTTGATCCTGGGATAATCAACCGGCAGGTGCATATTGTCCTTCGACCGGCTGAAATCAAAAATAATATCACCATCCCAATCCTCTTCAGCGCGGAGGCTGACATACAGTTTGTCATGCTGTAGTGAAGCTCCAAAAATGACATCTATCCGCCACGGTTGAATGGTAATTCCCTGAGTTTTCAACAGGCAGTACATAATGCTCGTGCGGGCAAAGTTGCCATCCCCATGCCAGCCTTCAATGATCCCTGAGCCCATCCACTTAAGGGCCTGCTCCCGGTGACTTGAATCCTGCATGGACCACATGACCTGGATTTCGGAATCCAGCCAATCCAGGGTCACGGGCAAGGGTTCCCTGTTGTACAGGTTCAGGCCACTTTCAATGGCATCAGCATAACCATCCGCACTGCCGTTTTCCCAGTCAAAAGCCTTATAGTGACCTATGTTTTCAAGCGCACGGATCACGGCCTCGCGGTATTTATCAAGCCCGTCCAACATAAAGACCGTGTAATATCCATTATAGGTATATCCCCAGGTATCAGCTATGCCATCATTGATGATCTCTCCTGTAATGGGATTGACAACATTGTAAAAAAGGCCATGCTCATTGGTGCCGACTTCGAGTATCCTGTCCAGCATCTCATAAAGGGGTTCCTTGTAGGCCTCTTTCTTGTCCGGACTGGCAAAGGATACCATGCAATATAACTCACATAGTCCCGATACAATTTCACATCCATGATCCCTCAGCCGCAGGGACTCGAGATCGCGTGTCGGATGATGGTCCCCGAGCAAATAATAATCCCCCAACCGGACAGCCCAATCCATATATTTTTCATCGCCGGACATCCAGTAAATTCTTGACAATGCCTGAAGCATTTCCCCATTGACTTCCACGTTCTCTGAAGGGATCCTGCCAAATTCTGTAGGGACCGGGGCATACGTCCAGATGTCATCAAGGATCTCCACCAGGCGATCATACCATGGTGAAAATCCAAGCCATTCGGTCAGGGGTAACAGGCCATCTTTAATGTATTCTGATGCTCCAAAAATAATACCCGCCGTATCGATGGCTTCATTTTCGAAACCTTGTTTGACAAAGGAATAGGTGTCGGGCATTTTTCCGAGTCGTGGCGTAAGAGATGATTCGGAGGCCAGCATATCATGCATGGTGCTTTCGAATATATCTGGACTGGTTATCGAAGCGGTGAGCACCATAAACGGGTAGTTATCGGCTGCGGCATCCTTGGCATTCCAAATATGAACCGATTCATAGAGGTTTCGTGGAATCAGGCCGGTCAGGCTATCGGCGTGGCTGAGCCAGGAGGTCATGAAATCATTACATCGCCTGAATCCTTCATTGGCCAGGACCCCATGCTCATGTGCCTGCTCGAATACAAATTTTTGCGATCCATTTTCAGTGGTGCAGCTTAAACAGGTGATAAGCAGGAGCACTGAATACTTTACAAACTTTAGATTCTTCATATATGTTTTTATTTGTCATGAATGGTTCATTACTTTGATTGTGAAATTCGTTTTACCTGATATCTGCGAAAATTGCTTGTTTCTAGACCGGATCAGTAACCTATGATCAAAAATTTCCGAACCGGGGATTTACAATGTTATTGTAGATGGAACCGAAAGTGTAGGTGATCCCGATGGCCCCATGAATATAATACCCTGTTTCCATCTCCTGAAGTCTCAACAGGATCTCGGTTTCGGTGAGTTCCCCCTTCGGGAGGGTTATCTGGTCACGGACCCGCGCAACTTGGCCAAAGAGACTGAAAGACAGTCCCTTGACTATTCTGATATCAATATGCCCCCCCAACTCAATCCTGTTCTTTGAAAAATCATGCAGGTAATTGGACATGTCCATGGATACATCGATCGAACCCCATTTTTGCCTTACTTCGTACGCCATCTTAAATGTATGAAGGAAAAGGCCTTCGCTGATGCGGTCATAGATAGTGGTATCAGTGTAATAATTGGCAGCATATCCGATCCCGTAAAGCATTCGCAGCTGGCGTCGTGTGGACTGGGAATACGGGAAGATATTATACTCGACGGAGGGTATGACTTCGGTCTGGAATTTCAAATTGCTGAAGGTTGATGACCTGATATTGATCAACCCGCCGGCTGACCAGTGTTCATTGATGCTTTTAACAACAAGGCTTTCCAGGTCTTCTTCATTCCGGTATGCCGTATAGGAGGAATCCTCGTAGTCATAGGAAACCCGGTTGTACCGGTGGTCGAAGTCAAATTCAAGTTTCCAGTCCTCCGTGACCTTCACCACGCCGAATGAATTGGAAAATGTCAATTCCCGGTAGGTTTCCTCACCCTCGAAGTGAGGAGAAAATTCGAGTTCAAAGACCCAGTTGTTCCACCGGTCCCTCACTTCCTGTTCCTTTAAACGTTCGTTGTGGGATATATCAATCTCATTGTACAGGGGTGTGCGGGCAACATACCTCATCAGTCCGATTTTCAGCATTTGCAGCTGCTGACTGCGCACCTGGTCCTCAGTATCATCCGGCATGCTGGTGAATTTGAGCGTATCATTCATGCCTGTGAATTCGAACTGTCCCTCGAATGCAAATGTAAATTCACGTCCGCCATTGCCGGCCTGCTGTCGCGTTATGAGCACATATACCTGCGCTTCTTTTACATCTCTCACATAATTGACATAAGGGATCTCCCTTCTTATATAATTGATGTCACAGTCGTCACAATCCATGAATAACCGGAGCGCGTCCTTCCTGAGTGAATCTGAATCAGACACAGGGCCCTGAGCTTGGATGATGGATAAGGAGGATAGAATGAGAAGGCATACGAGACTATAAACGGGTCTTTGAAAATTCATTTTCGATTTATTTTGAATATAATTCATGTTCCTGCTCCTGAACAGGAATCTCGGTGAATACATTTTTTAATTAAACTGGATCCAGTCGATGGTGAAAAGATCCTTCCCTTCACCAGTGAATTTCAGCCACCGGGCCTGCACACCGGTAACAATATCCATGTCGGCCGAGATGGATTGCCGGGTTGTATCACCTCCCCTGGTCCGATATTTGGTTCCCATGAAATTTCCCAGTTTGAGCATTATCTTTCCGGGATCGGTATCCGGAGCCAGCCTGATCGTTACATATTTATAGGCCGCAACATCGTCTTCCCATACATGGGCAGCGGGATCAGCGAAATAAATCCCGGCAGCAACGATTGGATTCTGGGCCGACAGGTCCATTACCAGAAGCATGAAAAAAGCGAAATGGAAAATTTGTTTCATAACAGGGTACTCATGTCAAGATGGTCAAATTCCTCCAGTAGCCGGCCCAATCTGGATGCGATGGCTTTCACTCCGCCCTCCACATCCGATTCAATGTTCAGGGCCATCTGGGGATCATGCAATGAAAGCCGTAGCAGGAACCAGCCATTTTCCGGGGAATTTGAACAATGTATCCTGATTCCCTCATAATTGGGATCCTCAAGGGTCCAGCCCGCTTCCTTTACAGCCATTTCCTGCAGTTCTGTCAATATTTTGTTTCCATAATCATGGAAGCCTTCAGTGGTAAGCGGTAAACGAAATTCCCTGTTTTCAGCCGGCACCGGCATATTCTCTATGAGGTCTGTCAATGACCTGTTTTCATTCCTGAGCAGGGCCATTTTAATCAGCAATTTGGCAACAAGGTATGCGCCGTCATCCAGGAAATGGTTTTCTTTCAGTGCTGCATGACCGGATGTCTCAATGGCCAGCCAGGATTCCTTTCCCTCGCCGTTCAGCCTGATGGATTCATTGATGACGTTCTTATAACCCCTTTTGAAACGGTGATGCACACCACCCAGTTCCTCTTCAATGAACCATTTTAATCCCGATGATGTGATGGAATCAGTTACGATCACGGAACCTGGATGTTCATCCAGGACAATGGCAGAGATCAGGGCGATCAGTTCGTTCCTGCTGACCGGTTTTCCGCCGGCATCCACCACAGCCGCACGGTCAACATCCGTATCAAAGATGATCCCCAGGTCTGCCCCGGCGCGCTGCACCGCCGCACTGATGGAATTCATGGCCTCCCCGTCTTCCGGGTTGGGTACATGGTTGGGGAAATTGCCATCCGGCTCCAGGAACTGGCTCCCGCTGATATCTGCTCCCAGGGGTACAAGGACTTTGTCAGCAAAGAACCCTCCGGCCCCGTTCCCTGCATCAACAATGATTTTTAGTCCGGCCAAAGGCTCATCAAACCGCTCCTGGTCGTTTACTCCGGCACGTATGTTATCAACCAGGGTGGTTGCATAATCGGAAATGAAGTCAATCTCATCAACCTTCCCGGACCTGGCAGATTCCAGGAAGGATCCCTTGAATGCAATATTGAGCAGCTCAGTGATATCTTGCTTGTCAAACCCTCCTTTAGAGGTAAAGAACTTCATGCCGTTCCTGTTAAAGGGCAGATGGCTTGCAGTAAGCATCACGGCACCATCCACATTCATGTTTTCATTGATGCAGGCCATGAACATGGCTGGTGTGGAGGCCAGTCCGCAATCCAGGACATCAGCTCCCGATGCTGTCAGTCCATTGCTAAAAGACTCCTTCAACAATGGGCCCGTAATGCGTGAATCCATCCCTATGGCTACTTTGGGTGAAACAAATCCCCTTTCAAGAAGCCAGGCAGCAAATGACCTGCCCAGGATCTCGGCCACCGTGCCTGTCAGGTTTATCTTTTCTCCTGAAACGCCCTCAATGGCAACACCCCGGATGTCGGAACCATTCTGCAGTTTTTTCCAGTCTTCGAGTCTCATTGATCCACAATATAATGATAATCACCGGATCCAACCCGGTAGCGTGCATATCCTTTTTCTATCCCGAGAAAAGTGGTACCAAGAGATGATTGCATACCACCCTCAGTCACCCTGGATGCATCTGAGGTTGGTACATATACCGTTGCGGATGTATTGGCCGGAACGATGATTTCCATTTCCAGAGACCCCTCCTGCCTGACCCAATTGCACTCAATGCGCCCGTAAGGAGAGTCATGATAGCCGTTAACCCATTCCAGATCACCTGGTACGGCCGGTTTGATGATGAATCTCCTGTATCCCGGAGATGCAGGGTCGGTCCGTATACCTGCGAGTCCACGAATAAACCACCCGCCAATGCCATTCAGGCATCCATGCATGACAGAGTTGCATTCCTGCCAGAGTTCGGGCCAGGTTACATATCCATTCTTAATGAAGAATCCATAACCCGGGAATGTAGTCTGTGAAACAAGTGTATGAATGAGATCGCTTCTGTCCTGTTCGGTTAGATACCTGACAAGGTAGTAAGTCCCATGAATCCCGGTATCGAAATGGCCCTTGCGATGGACCAGGATTTCCTGTTCAAGATTTGCCTGCACCTCCTGCACGTGCCCCGGTGGAACCACGCCTGCTACCAGTGGCATTACGCAATGGGTCTGACGGGTATCGATATAGGTATGTGTTTCAGGATCAAAGAACTTCTCATTGATCGCCTGGGCAATTCGCTGTGACTGTTCCTGATAGATGCGCACCTTGTCCGGTTGATCCAGAATTTCAGCCATTTTTGCCGCCAGTCCAAGTACATAAACATAATAGCAATTGTTGAACAAAGATGCTTCGGGAGAATTGCTTTCCTCGCTGCCGTGGGGAGTGGCCCAGTCCCCCAGAAATAACCAGCGTGTTGAATCGACATATTCCCAATGGCCCGGTGAAGGCACACCGAGCAGGCCGTCCCGTCCCATATGGCGGGCCATGTAGTCCAGCCATCGCGAGGCCGAGGGGAAGGTTTGTTCGAGTATCACGGTGTCTCCATAACTCAGATAAACGGCCCAGGGCATGGTCAGTATGAAACCGCTCCATGCCGGTCCGCCACCTCCACCCAGGGTAGGGGCCGTATGATTGATGCGACCGTTCTCATCCTGAATATCGCACCAGTCCTGAGCCCATTTGGTAAAAAAGGCATGGGATGCATATGCATCCAGGGCAATGTCAAGGCTGCCGTGTCCATCGCCTCCATATCCCAGCCTTTCGCGGTGGGGGCAATCCACTGACATCCCTCCGGTGCTGAGGTTCTCATAATTATAAGCCGTAATGTCATAAATCTGTTTCAGCAATGTATCGGAACAATCGAACCCACCTGTAATACTGCGGTCATTTGTTACCTGGTAACCGGCTATATCCGCTAGATCCGGTTCATAATCCAGTCCCTCAATGGTGACGTATCCAATCTCATGATAACTGAATCGGTTCCTGAATGTACCCTGACCATCCGGGCCGATCACATATACATTACGCTGGTTGAATTCAACCGTTTTATCCGGATGGGCAGACGCGCTGATGATGACCTGGTTTCCGGGGCTGCCTTTGACTTTGACCTCAATCCACCCGGTATAGAGTTTATCCATGGCCACCTGGTACACTCCAGCGGACACACAACTTATGGCAGATGCCGGTATTTGCCGCACCATCCGGTTGGGTTCTATATGATCTGATGAAAGGATCAAGCCGGGGTCATGCACACTTACACTTTCCCACCTGCCATCATCGAATTCCGCCCGGTTCCAATCCTTCATTTCCATCATGGCGTTGACCGAATCCCCGCCAAAATCACTGTTTTCCCATTTTCCCAGATGCCAGGTATTACTTGGAGAATAACGCCATGTCGAATCGCTGAGGACAAGCCTGTCCCGGTCCAGATGCATCTGGACAATGCAAAGAGGTTTCTTATTCCGTCCAAAATCAGCGGGAGGATTGAAATCCTGAAAATCTGCCCAGCCGGATGCCAGCCAGACGACCACCGCGTTCTTTCCCTTTTTCAGGTAAGGGGTGATATCATATGTATGGTACAGGGCACGTTTCCTGAGATCAGATACAGAAGGTGTCAGGACTGCTTTACCTACTTTCTTTCCATTAACGTATAATTCATGATATCCGACAGATCCCACGAAAGCAGTCGCCCTGGATGGAAGGGATTCAATGCTGAAGGTCTTTCGAAACCAGGGACATGCATCAGATCCGAGATTTGGTCCGTATATCCAGTCCGCTTTCCAGTCCCCCTTTTCAAGCATGCCGGTTACAAAAAATGATGCTTCGCTATAAGGGCTGAATACACCATTTTGATCCTGTACACGGGCTTTCCAATAATACATTGTGGCTGATTTCAGCGGAATTCCATCATATCTGATTTGAATGGATTGGTCGGATTGAATGATGCCCGGGTTCCAGATGTCGGAGTCGTCAACATTCAGCTTTTCCATGGAGGAAGCTACCAGAACCTGGAAAGCCATCTGGTTTACATTTCGCTGATCCGAATCTATTTCCCAACTGAGCCCGGGATTTTTATTGTCAATGCCAGTCGGGTCTTCCTGAAAGTCACATTTCAGGGATTTGACCTCCAGTTCATATCCATATACTGCACCCGCCTTTAACAGCAAAAAAAGCAGAATGGTCCGGGTGAAATATGGTTCTATTCCGGTATTCAGCCTGGCCATTATTCGATCACCTTCCCGTTTCCTGGTCCCGGTATGAGTTGCAATCCCATCTCCGGTCCGGGTTCTTCCATATCCCCGAAACATCTCCACAGGACAAGGGCTGCACCGAGGGAAGTGGCATTGGCAATCTCTGAAGTATAGACAGTCTTGTCACAGAACCGGGCAGCAAGTACCCTGGTGAATATGGGGTTCTTAGCAAATCCACCCGTTACAAACAGGTTTTTTGTCTTATCCTCCGGTGTAATTACAAGGTTGATGGAATCTGCGGTGAGGCCGGTCAGATCGATCATCAGCTGGTGATAGGCATCATGAAAAGATCCGTATTTTCCGGGGTTAGCGTCTTTATCGATGAAATCTTCGGGCATGGTACCGGAAAAGAATACCCTTTCCCCCTTATTCTTTTCCTTGAGCTGCTCCAGAAGGGCTTCGTCGGTTTCAACCGACCTGTATGCTTTTTTATCCACTTTAAAAAATTCTGCGAGCCGCACAACGTTCACATCGTGGATATGTCCCAGGAAAAACCGTGATGATTTCACAGGTTTCTGCTGGATGCTCATATAGGCCAGGCAATCCTGCTCCAGCTGCTCTTTTGTAAGGGGCGTATGGTTGAAGGGGTTCATGTTTATGCTCCAGGTCCCGGTAGAAGCCAGTACAAAAGCATCCTTTGTATATTGAAAATACGGTACAAGGGAAGAAGAACTATCATGAATGCCGATACCAACCTGAACACTGGAATTGATTTTTGCAGCCGGAAAGACCTGCTCCACACAAACTGGATCCGGCAGCATGATTCCCTGGTCCCGGATCCAGTCATGATACTGCATCTTGTCAAAATCCCACATGCCTGTATGGCAACCAATGGAGGTATGTTCCGAGGCAATCTTGCCGGTCAGCATATAGGACAGGTATTGCGGAAAATGAAGTATGTGGGCCACATTTTCGAAAATTTCGGGCTTATGCATTTTCAGCCAGAGGGCCTGGAGTCCGGAATTAAGCATCCCGAGTGCTGGAGAAGCTGTTCGCCTGCTGAATTCTTCCATTCCACCATAGGCATCATAGAGTGATTCCGCGACTCCCTCCGGCAGGGGTTTCAGGTAATTGTAAACCGGTGTAAGACGCTTACCGTTTTTATCAATGTACATCAGTGTTGCACCGTAAGTGGTGAAATTGATGGCTTTGACATCAAAAGCAGGGTCTAGACAGGTATTTGTCGGTGGACTGAAGGATCCAATTTTCGATTTTATCTATGTCATCGCAGGCGAAACCATCATCATCGACAATTTCCTCGAATTTATCCTCTTCTTCGGATATGATCTGAAGGTTCTTATCGAACAACAATACCTTTTTATTGGTCTTACCAATGTCGAAAATTAAAATAACATCTGTTGCCATATGTTTTTAAAGAAGCAGCGGCAATGAGAACTACTGCCCCTATCTTTTGCTGAGAACATCTTTTTCGTCTACTGCTGGATCTCGGTAATGAAATCCTGGCTGACGGGCACATCCTGCTGCATGCAGTAATAATCCCAGACGGCTCCGAAGGGTTTTGTTTTCATGAGTTCCAGCAGGGCCAGGCGCTCAAAGAACTGACCATTGTTTTCGTATTCAAGCAGCTGTTTCCTTGGCTCAAGCAGGGCGAACAACATGGTTTGCAAGGCAGCCCTTGTGCCTACCACATATGCCCCGATCCTGTTGATACTGGCATCGAAGAAGTCCAGTCCCATATGAACCCTTTCAAGTGCATCACAACGAACAATCTCCTGGGCGATCATCAGGGTATCATCATTCATGGTAACCACATGGTCGCTGTCCCATCTGATGGGTCTGGTTACATGGAGCAGTATTTCCGGGACGAACAACAGGCATGCCGAGATCTTGTCACCAACCTGTTCGGTTGGATGGAAATGTCCGCTGTCCAGGCAGATCAGTGTTTGATTCTGGATGGCATAACCCAGGTAAAAGTCAGATGAACCAACGGTCATTGCTTCAACCCCAATGCCGAATAATTTGCTTTCTATGGCATCCTTGAGATGCTCGGCGGGTAATTTTTCTGCAAAGATCTGGTCGAGGGAATCCTTGAGCAATGCCCGGTGTGTATACCTGTCCACCGGTACATCCTTTGGAACCATCCGGGATCCAGATATTGTGAATACAGGGAGTGCCCAGTTGTTTTCCCATATCCGCAGATATCCTCCTGCATCGTTTGGTGTGTTCAATCCAGAAGTCCCTGATATCCGTATTTTTATGGGATAGGGTAAGATTATCATCAGCCTTGGGATGGGAAAAAGCAGTACAATTGAAATCGATTCCGATGCCCAGTTCACTGGCCCAGTCTATCCAGCTTTGAAAATGTCTCGTTTCGATCTGGTCCCGGTCCACCACTTCCCCCTTAAAATCCCCATAAATAGCGTGGAGGTTCAACCTTTGCTTTCCGGGTATAAGGTCCATTGCTTTCTCAACATCCTTCCTGTGCTCCTCAATGTTACGTGCCTTTCCCGGGTAATTTCCCGTAGCCTGGATGCCTCCCGATAAACCGGCATCCGGTGATTCAAATCCACCCACATCGTCAGCCTGCCAGCAATGAAGTGAGATCTGGAAATCTTCAAGTTTTGCCAGTGCTTCCCCGACGTCGACGCCAAGTTCAGCGTATTGTGCTTTTGCCAGCTCGAAAGCCTTCTGGATATTCTCTGATTTTGCCATAAGTGTATAAATATTTTGATGTTGGTTATTCCATGTAAAAAACTTCAACCAGCTCTTTGGAAACAGGCGAGTTATCCGGGTTTGTTTCCATGATATCTGCCATGTACTTCCACCATTTCTGTACAATCTCTGTTTGTCCCAGATCCTGCGAGCCCTGGTCACCTGCCTGCTTTCTGGAAGGCAAACAGAATATTGGTTTCCTCATCGAAAAAGATGCTATACTCCGATAATCCGCTGTCTTTTCAACAAGCTGTGCAGTTCTGGCCAGAGGTCATCATGCCTTTTCTTATATTCCTCAAGCATCCCCGGGTTCAGCTTCATTTTAAATGCCTTTCTCTTATACATGACAATACTTTAATTAAGGTTGATGACAAAGGTTGAAAGGATCAGGATGATGATCCCGATGATCAGTACCATGATGGTTTTCCTGCCCACTCCTTTCCACTCCTTGAGGAAGAGTCCCCATATATTGCTGAAAGAGATACTCAGTGCCATAAGGATGCTCCATGAGAAGGCTTCCATTGTAGCAGGTACCTGGCTTTTCCCCATTCCGTAAAAATGGAACTGAAGGAACCAAAGCAATCCGGCCAGGAATGTGAAGGCAATGTTATTCAGGAGGACTCCTCCGGATACGCTAATATAATCCTTATAGCTGCCGTTTTTAATATTCAGCCAGACACAGTAAATGAAATTGGTAACAAATCCGCCCAGCAGGATAAAGATGAGGGTGGGATTACTGACGAACAATTCATGGGTGCCATATTGGGCTGCAACTTCATCGATGGGTTTCCCTGACTGGAAACCATAGGCAAAGCACGCACTCATGATACCTGAAATAATGGCGATCGGGATTCCCTTTTTCAGGGCAAAATCCTTCACTGCAGCCTTTCTCTCATCTTCGGTCAGGTTTTTGTTCTTAAGGACCCCGGCGTAACCGACTATTGTAATTCCCGCCAGCGCAACGGCCACACCGATCATGGTCAGTATTCCGGCCCTGGTTGCGAACAGGTTTTCACCTGCAACTATGGAAGGTATCAGGGTACCCAGGGCGGCTGTGAGTCCCAGTACAAGGCTCTGGCCCAGGGCAATGCCCATATACCTGATGCTGAGCCCGAATGTGAGTCCGCCAACACCCCATAGAGCACCGAACATGATGCTCAGCCATTTGGCAGATGTGGGTGCGTCATGGATAATATCCATCAGGGTACCTGAAGGTACCGTTAACAGGGCAAAAACCCACGGAAAGATGATCCAGGCTGCAAGTCCCTGGCTAATCCAGTAAGACTCCCATGCCCAGACCTTAACCTTTTTAAAGGGAACATAAAAACTGGCAGCACCGAGGCTGCCTATTGCAATGAGAAGAATGCCAATCATGAGTATGGTTTGGTGTGTTGTTATAATCAAAAGTACCTTTTCTGAGCAATCAATTCAATGAATATTTTGGGATTTATGTTGCACAAAATGAGACTAATGTCTCTAAATACGCTAGCCTGATTTCTACTGATCGCCAAAAACCTCTTTTATGGCCTCCAGGTAGGCCATCCCGTTGATGGTATCCGGCTCAAGATAGCTTCCTTCTGTCCATTCGTTCCAGCAATTGATGTTAAATATGTTTTTGCCCCTGGATGTCTGTCCAGGTACTCCCTGACCTGAATCAGAGCATTTTTAAAGTTTTCAGGTGTATTGTCGGCGATCGTTCCCATGAAAGGATAACCGTGATTCTCATAAGGATCCTCCTGGCTTGCCCGGGGACTGCTGTCCCATCCCATCGTTACATTCGGATAATAGGGAAGATCAATGGATCCTGCAAAATGATCTGCATACTTAAAATACTTCTCCTGGACGTCTGTATAGGGATGTTCAGGGAAGTCAAGTCTCACATGGTGGATCCAGACATAGGATGTGGCCGAAGAAAATCCCAAGCTCCTTCAGAAATCCATTCATGTCTTCAATATCAACGATTTCTTCGGAGGGCAGGATGGTATGACCCCAGACCACGGCATTCAAATGCAGGCCCTTGAACCCGGCGCCGATAACTTTTTTCTCAAATCGATCCATGGCTTTGGCTGTCGCAGGAACAGTCCCGAAACTCCTTACCAATCTGGAAAGATCGTAAATTGAAAAATAAGGAGATCCGTCGATCAGCCAGTAGGAGGGATGCTTGAAATAGGTTTCAATGATATAGTCCGTCATCCTGTCCCAGGTCTCCGGAGTAACCGCTCCTGGATATAGTAATTCGGGACCTCCCTCCCGGAGCAGGGACGCGGTGTCTGCCGGGTGGATATCGATCCAGTCATGGTTGGCCCACATCAATCCGAATTTTAGCCGATTATTATTCTTTGCGCCAAAAAATCCTTCCTCAATACCCCGCTCCAGAAAAAGACCGTCATCATAGTAATACCAGTCGAATATGAAGGCATCAATCCCATGATCTGCAGCTGCATCGATCTTTTGTTCCATATGAGCCGGATTGGCTTCATCCGTATAGCCCCAGGCAGGCACATTTGGCTGGTGATGGCCGGGAAACCTGGGCCTGGCATCCTTCACCAGTTCCCATTCCATCCAGCCATCCCCAAATCTTTGAGTGTTGCGGGCATCCACATGATAATTGGGGAAATAATAGGAAGCAATGAAATATTCCTTCCCCGGGGAGGAGCACGAAACCATCAGGCAGGTTAAGATAAGGGTGGCAAATGCAATTCTTTTCAATGTTTGGTAATTCAGTATTATTTAGGGAGATTGAATATAGACAAAAATTAAAACATTGTGTATTTTGTGTTCTGGAAAAAGGAGCATTATTAATGAAAAATCTGAAAGAAAAAACATTAAGCGGAATCATCCGCATGGTCTATGCTGACAGGGTTGATTGTCGGATTTGGGCTGCAACCTTTAGCGGCCCAGGAGGACAGTCGAGGATTACACTTCCATAGTCCCCAGCTACACCTTCTCCTCGACCCTTGAAGAGCAGGCCGAAGAGCTTGAGACAAATCCCCTCCTGTTGCGGTTTAAGGAATCAAGGCAAAAGATGTCAGATGATCCCCACAGGCCCATATATCATTACGTTAATCCGGAAGGCCGTTTGAATGACCCCAACGGTCTCTGTTTCTGGCAGGGCAACTGGCACCTTTTCTACCAGGCCTATCCACCTGAATTCCCCCGCCAGCATTGGGGCCATGCTGTCAGCAAGGACCTGATCCACTGGGAGGACCTGCCCCTGGCCATCTACCCCGGACCGGAGCGGGCCTGCTATAGCGGATCGGCATATGTAGACGAGGAGCGGGTGATCGCATTTTATCACGGTACGGAAGTTGGCAGCATGGCTGCCGTTTCGAACGATCCGCTGCTGCTGAACTGGGAAAAGGTTTCGGGCAGGGGCCGTCATTCCAATAGACGATCCATCGGGATTCCCCCTTCCCTATAGTGTGTATGATCCCTGCATCTGGAAGCAGGACAGTGTCTATTATGCCCTGCTTGCCGGCAGGGTAAACGAGGGCCCTGGTAACAAACCGGTAGCAACCGCCTATCTCTTTCGCTCACTCGACCTGGAGCACTGGCAGTACATGCACCCATTTGTAGAGGACGATCGCTTTACCTTGATCGGTGACGATTACGCCTGTCCCTACTTCTGGCCCATCGGTAACCGCTATATTTTGCCATTCTACAGCCATATGAGCGGCGGACAATACCTCCTGGGCGATTATGACACTGAACGTCAAAAATTTGTGGTCACCAATCATGGCAATTTCAATTTCGGGCCTTCGGGGCCTGCCGGTGTTCATGCCCCCTCGGCCACCCCCGATGGCAAAGATGGAGTGATTATCATTTTTAACATGAATCCGGGAATGGCTACCAAGGGGTGGGACCAGATCATGACACTCCCCCGAAGGCTTACACTGATCTCAGCCGATGAGATCGCGATAGAACCTGCCGGAGATATTGAATCACTGCGATATAACCATGAACATGTGGATGCAATGACCCTTCCGGCAAACAAAGACGATCAAGCTGAAAAATATCCGTGGCAATGCCATGGAGATTTATGCAGAAATGGATACAAAAGAAGCCAACATGATTGAAATCAATGTGTTGGAGTCCCCCAAAAGTGAAGAATACACCACCATTTCCATACTGCCCGAAAGAGGGTATCGTTCCGGGCGCAATTATTGGAGCGTACCCGGAGAAGGGAGGATAAGAACAGCAACACCCAGCCTGGTCTCACTGGAGACAAGCCATTCATCGGCCCTTCCCGGAGCCTTGGCCCGTGCCGCCGAAACTGCCCAGGTACTCATCGGAGAGGAAGAGACGGTTAAACTCAGGATATTCATTGATAAAAGCGTTGTTGAGGTATTTGTGAACGGAAAGCAATGTGTGGCCACGCGTGTATATCCCGGAAGAGATGATAGTATTGGAGTATCCCTTCGTTCCCAGGGCAGCAGCAGTGAACTCATTTCGCTCGATGCCTGGCAGATGAAAAACATCTATGAAGATTAAAGGAGCACTGTTAAGAAGTGCAGCTATTGCAGCCCTTGGGGGTCTTCTCTTCGGATTTGACACCGCTGTTATTTCAGGAGCCGAGGGCACATTAAAGCTCATATTCTCAGATACATATGGATCACTTTCGGGATTCATTGGAAATCCCGGATCCTGGCATGGCTTCACAGTGGCCACGGCCCTGATCGGGACCATCATTGGTTCCCTCCTGGTTGGAAGACCGGCGGACAGGCATGGACGAAGAACAATATTATTTGTCCTGGGGGCATTCTATTTTATTTCGGCACTTGGAAGTGCGACTGGCATGGAACTGGGCTTCATTCGTTATTTTCCGTTTTATCGGAGGATTGGCCGTCGGAGGATCGTCGGTTGTCGCACCCATGTACAATGCGGAGATCTCACCGGCCAGGTTCCGGGGACGCATGGTTGCGCTTACCCAGTTCAATATTGTGTTTGGTGTACTGCTGGCTTTCTCTTCAAATTATATCATCAGTTCACTGGACCTGGGGGATACCACCTGGCGATGGATGTTTGGTGTTGAAGCTTTGCCGGCCATAACTTTTTTCTTCCTTCTGTTTACCAATCCCAGGAGTCCCCGCTGGTTGATTGCCCAGAACAGGGTCGAAGAAGCGAGAAATGTAATCTGGAGACTGGGGGCCGACGCTGACAATGTGGAGGAGGAAATCCTGGAGATACAAGACTCCTTGAAAGCTGAAAAGGACGGCCCTAAAGAAGCCATTGTTTCAGGCCAGGTATATGAAACCCATCATGCTGGCTGTTGCCATAGCCATCTTTAACCAGTTATCGGGGATCAATGCCCTGATGTACTATGCCCCGCGTATTTTCGGGATGGCTGGATTTGCAGAGGGATCTGCCATGCTCAGCTCGGTTGGCGTGGGCTTTGTGAATTTAATATTCACCATGACAGCCATGTTGATCATCGATCATTTTGGCAGGAAAAAACTGATGCTGGTTGGTTCCATTGGATACATCATCAGTCTCGGGACTACCGCCTGGACCTTCTACCGGCAGGGTACCGATTTCAACCAGGCGGGCAGTACAGTTGTCCTGGTAAGCCTGCTGGTATTTATTGCCGCCCATGCATTTGGACAGGGAGCCGTGATCTGGGTATTTATCAGTGAGATATTTCCCAACAGGGTCAGGGCCAGGGGACAGGCACTGGGGAGTTTTACCCACTGGTTTATGGCTGCAGCCATCTCATGGACCTTTCCCATATTTGCAGAAGCTTCCGGTGGTCATATTTTCACCATTTATGCCATCTGCATGGTCGGGCAACTGATATGGGTTCTGCTGGTTATGCCTGAAACCAAGGGCATATCTCTGGAGAAAATGCAGGAGAAACTGGGTATAAAGTAAATCATCGGGATTAGAAACAGCATGAATTAATCACAATTGAATAGTGCAAAAAAGGTACAATTATTAATTATAAATTGATTAATTTTGGAACAATAATTGCTTTTCAATGTTTGAATTTGATGAAAACAAAAGCAGATCTAATAAAATAAAACACGGGATAGATTTTACGACGGCAATGAAACTTTGGGATGATCCCAAAAGGCTTGAAATTCCAGCACAGTGGGTAAATGAATCAAGGTATCTGCTAATTGCAGTAATTGAAGATGAGTATTGGTCTGCTGTATTTACGAAACGGAAGAATAAGATCAGAATAATATCGGTTCGCAAATCAAGGAGAAATGAAAAAGAAATATATAACAGCTACTGAGTTCGAAGAAAAATTTGAATCGGGTGAAGATCTATCCTCATATTTAAATCTTGACCAGGCTTTGAGACCCGGATTGGAACAGAAAAGAGTCAGCGTTGATTTTCCAGTATGGATGGTACAGAAGTTGGATAAAGTAGCTAAACGACTTGGGGTAACACGCCAAAGTGTTATCAAGGTTTTTATTTCTGAAAAGCTTAAAGAAGAAAGTCTGTAAGCTCTGCATTAGGAGGGGACCTCAATTTCGATGATGGACTCGCACCACTCATGCAGATTCCACTCATTAAAACGGATGTCAACTGTTTGGATCCTGATCCCGGGGGATGCATCTCCGGATACCTGCAGGACAAATTCTGCCCTACCCTCCTCTTTCGGGGGTACCTTGATCACAAGCTGCCCGGGTGAAACAGTCAAACCATCCGGACCGGGAACCGGACGGACCGTATATTCATTGGTCCGGTCACTGTGATTGAGGATGAAAACGCTGAACGTGGCTTGCTGGCCTGGCTGAATTGCCTGTCCATATGGATACATTCTCGCCCATCTTTCATCAATACCATAGTTGGGCTCATCCCATGGAAAGAGTTCACGCATCAGGGTTTTTCGCTCATGAAGTTTTTGAGTCATGAAATCCAGCTGTTGCGTTGTGAATTTAAATGTCGGTTCGATATGCTGGTTCACGATCCAGCAATTCCCGGGCAGTTTGCGAAGCAGATCCAGGCAATACAGATAGCCCGTTCCGGGCTGGATAAAATTCCGGTTCAGCAAGACAGTAATCATCGAGCCCTGTCGGCGAGAATGAATCCCCTGCCAGGAAGATCTTTTCACCATCTTGTTTCTCAACCAGCAATCCATCATGGTATAGTGTCTGGCCGGGCAGGTAATAGAAGGTAAATGTAAACTCCTTCCAGGTCATGCTGGAAGCATCAGGAACAATGACCAGGCCGTCAATCGGTTCGGATGTCATGGCAGGTAGGCGGTAGGCTTGCGGGTGTCTGAGTATGTCTTCCATTTCCGGTGTCACATAGACCGGGCAGTCGTATTTTTCCCGGATCCCGTTCACGTAATCGGTATGGTCGTCATGGTAATGTGTTATGAACATTCCTTCAATATTCGAACAGGGGAAATTATCCTGCACTTTCATCATATCGCTGAATACGCTTTGCACGCCACAATCAATCAGGAATCCGGAACCATCCGCGGAAATGATGAGTTTTGAATTGTCATGATGGATCAACCAGTGCGGATTTTTCCCGGTTTCAGCCATGGGCATCCAGTCGACGGGCATATCCGGCGGTAATACCCTTGCCGCCATTATATCATGTCTTTCCTGACCTGTATACCAACGGAATGCATTTACGGACAGGTAATTCTCATAGAGTTTCCGGAGCCGGGTTATCAGTTCTGCCATGGCTTCATCCGGTTCCTCAATGACGGGTCCACGCACAGGCACCAGGATATCAGGCTTCAGTTCAGCCATATTTTCAAGGCTTGTAATCAGGTCGGCCATCCGTGCAGCATAACCATGATAACCCCCGACATTCGCTTCCTCGATCTGATCCTGCATGCTGTAAATGTCCAGGATCTGTCCATCGCCGTATATTAAATCCCCCACAAATGCGACATCCATACCATCAATGTTAACAAGATAGGAAACAGCTCCCCTTGTGTATCCTTTGCTGTCAATGACCCTGATCGGGATCCCGTGCCACAGAATGGAATCACCTCCCCTGACACTCCGGTGAATTTGGAGGGGCTCCGTGAGCCACTTTGTGGACTGCTGATTGTAATCATGATACCGGGACATGGTGAAATCATTCCAGAATGAATCAATCCCGGTGAACAGATTAGATTCACCGGAGGGAACAATTGCCTTTGCCCCTTTTACAACAAGGCCCTTTCCTGCCCATACAACATCTCTGCGTGCGTGCGTGAACAATACCATTTCAGCACGGGGCAATACCTGGGCCGGATCGCCATAGACGACGAGACGGTTCCTGCCTGATTTAATGATGGCGCCATTAATATCTCCCCGGATCAATGTAAGGTTTGGGGATATTTCCGATGTGGGACCGGAGCAAGCCTGGATCAGGAGATAAATGAAGAAGGGTATATACCCTCTCTTAAGTTTTGAGGTTTTCATATATTTATTCATCCTTTGATAATCGTCTGATCTGGACATCCCCGATCCTGTCTTCATCCGGACGCGGGATGTAATCCCTGCCATCTTCCTCTACCCAGATATTAAGGTTGACTTTGCCCCTGGGCAAGGAAAAGATGGCCTGATATTCCCCCTGGCTTAAGGGAAGGGCCGCGAGCGTGGAATCATACCGGATACACATTTTGCCCGGTACCAGTGACTCATCCCGGTTAACCCTAAGCTCATACTTACCGGGGCTTTCAATAAAGACAGGCCAGCCGGCAGGTTTTCTATCGATATAACTTGCATCCTGGTACCGGCTGAGGTATGTAGGGTTTTCGGCATCCGAACCAATATGGATCAGACCGGGGGAGAAATTCCTTGAGCTTTTAACGTCATCAAACCATTTGTCATAGGCTGCAAGTAATTCAGCCGTCACCTCGGGATACTGCCCTGCCAGATTATCAGCTTCAATCGGATCGTCTGGAATATTGTAAAGCTCCAGGACCGGATTATCTCTTGATGTCTCCAGCTGCCTGTCTTCGAATGTACCCGGGTAACAGACAAGTTTAAAGGTATCTGTTATTACCGCGCAGTTCTGGTACCTGTGAGGGGTCATTCCGCGACTGCATTGCAGGAACAGCATGCGGTCCGGCCATTGGCCGGTACGGCCCTGCAGCAGTGGCAGAAGGCTTAATCCGTCCACCGTCAGATCGGTTTCTGAGAGTACTCCGGTAATTTCGCATATGGTGGGTAAAATATCGATATGACTGGCGATGTTCCGAATGGTTTTTCCGCCAGGGAAATGGCCCGGCCACTGGACAAAACAGGGCACCCTGATGCTGCCTTCATATGGTGATGAATATCCCTTCCCACGGTAGTGCCCTGTATTTACCCTTACATTTCCGTCGTCACTGAGAAATATTACAAGTGTATTTTCTCTCAACTCAAGGGTATCAAGTCTGGCAATCAAGCGGCCGAAGTTTTCATCAAAATTCTCCAACATCCCACAAACTGTTGCTTTCCCTGGTTCCATTCCCTTGCTTACATATTTGTCACTGTATTTCCGGGGAACCTCCAATCCGACTTCGGAGGAGGCATGAGCGATATTGGTGGGCAAATAAATAAAAAAAGGATGATGGTGGTGCTTTTCCATAAATTTAATCGCTGCATCGAAAAAAATATCAGTGCAATATCCCTGCTTTTGCACCCATATTCCATTCTCCCACAATCCGGGATTGATATAGGTGGTATATTCCGGAACCTGACCCAGCCTGCCGGACTTATGAAAAAGGGTCTCATCGAAGCCCTGGTCCTGTGGCCTCATTGGATAATTGTCTCCCAGGTGCCATTTTCCGAAAATACCCGTAGCATATCCGGCCTCCTTAAGCAGTTCTGCGACGGTAACCTCATCTCCGTGCATCTTGGCCCCGCCTCGAGAAGTATGTATAACGCCGGTGCGGTAATGGTAGCGCCCGGTCATAAGGCTGGCCCTTGTTGGAGCGCACATGGGATTACTGTAGAAACGGCTGAATTGAACTCCCTGGCTGGCAAAGCTGTCCAGGTGAGGAGTACTCACCAACTCATTGCCGTTGATGCCAATCTCATCAAATCCAACATTATCTATCATCACCAATATGATATTGGGCATTCCGGGGGAAGATTTGCTTTGCCGAGAACATGAACATGCTGTACCCAACAACAGTAAGAAAATGGAATATATTATGAAGGATCGTGAATTGAACATACAAAAATAAAAACTATTAATGATGAAATGGTTTTTACGGTTGATTCCTGGGTAAGTAAAGTTACTGAAAATTAGTTATCCACATGTGCGTAAAATCCCTTCACTTCTGGGAGGGGATATAAGCACAAACTTACTTGGCTACCACAATCCCCCTTTCCATTAGTGCATTTCCAGTTCAGGAAATTCCTGTCACAGGAATCCGGACGAAACTCCTTTGCTCAAATAGCGCCTTTTCAAGTCAGACCATTGACAATCCTTAAGGGTGTTGTATGCGGCAGGTGATCCATCAGCAGGTGCTTATGATCTCCTTCACCACTTGCTTCAATAAGCCTGCATCCAATATCATTTCATACTCATTGGAAATGATATTTGAGCTTTTCTGTCATTAATGAATTGAAGACCTTTTTGCGGTATTTGGTTACAAAGACCAAATTCAGGTGTAGTGAAAAACCACACTCTTTTTGTTCTAGTATCTTGCATAAGTTGACTATTTTTAGTAAATTAAGGTATATGCCCAATATACGAAAAGCATACAAAGTAAGGTTGAAGACCAATCTTGATACCGAGACAAAGCTGGTTCGTTTCTGCGGTTCATCGCGTTTTCTTTGGAACAAATCCCTGGCGATGAACCTTAAGCGCCTTGAAAAGGGACAGGGTATACTCTGGTACAATGAACTTGCCTTCTGGCTGAGGCTCTGGAAACAATCCGAAGAGTATTGTTTTCTGAAAGAATGCCCCTCTCAGGTTCTGCAACAGAAGCTGATGGACCTGGAAAGGGCCTTCCGGGATTGTTTTGACCGGAAACAGCCCCTGAAGCGCCTTCCTGTTTTCAAAAAGCAAGGAAGGGGTGATGGTATCCGCTTTCCCCAGGGTTTCAGGATTGATAACCGCAGAATCTTTCTTCCCAAGATCGGATGGGTGGGGTTTCACAAGAGCAGGGATATTGATGGCAGGGTAAAGAATATCACCATAACCAGGAAAGCGGACAGGTGGTATGCATCGATACAGGTTGAACAGGATATTGATATACCAAAGCACCCTTCAAATTCAGCAATAGGAATTGATGCTGGTATAAACTGCTTTGCTGTGTTTTCTGATGGCACCATGATAGAGGGGGTGCACAGCTTCCGCAGGCATGAAGATGCCCTTGCCCGTGAGCAAAGGAAACTATCAAGAGCACTGAAGGGGTCGCAGAACTGGAAAAAACAAAAACAGAAGATATCAGGGATTCATCATACCATATCATGTATACGTTTGGACTTTCTTCATAAACTCAGCACCCAAACCAGCAAGAGCCACGCCAGGGTGCATGTCGAAAGGCTGAACATAAGGGGCATGAGTGGATCGGCCAGGGGTACAGAAGCTGATCCGGGAAGCCATGTCAGGTCAAAGGCAGGGTTGAACAAATCCATCCTAGACCAGGGATGGTATGAGTTCAGACGCCAGCTTGATTACAAGCTTGACTGGCAGGGAGGAAAGCTTGTTGAAGTGGATTACAGATACACCTCCCAGCAATGTTCGCGTTGTGGATATACATCAAAGGAGAACAGGAGATCACAGGATGTTTTTGTATGTTTGGATTGCGGATATGAGCAGCATGCAGATGTGAATGCTGCCAAAAACATTTTAACCGTCGGGCAGACGGGGATGGCCTGTGGATCGAACCGCATAAGTGGTCGGAAGCAGGAACCTGCAGGAAACCGTGAGGAAGTACTGCCCGTGGCTTCGTAAAAGCCGATGGAATCCCCTTCGTTTACGTGGGGGAGGATGTCAACTCAATGATTTGTACACTTACAGAGAAGTTCCCATTTCTTTTGTTTGGATAAACAAACCTCCCGATAGCAGGGGTCAAAACTCCCCGTACAAACTATGCTCTTCAGTATTACAAAAGAGGATTGAATAGACCGAGTAATCCAGGCGGTTGGTGCTGAGCTTTCTCTGCAATTTCAGGATGGGCCTGTCAGGATCCACACCCAGGTGTCTCTGGCAATTCTTCGTGGCAGGGATGGCTTCTATGTATTGCACGCCGCCCTTGATTTCAATCCGGTAATGCTCTCTTAAAATATCAAACAGGGAAGCATTGTTCAGGTTCCGGGAAGTGAACCGGGGCAGGTTAATATTTGGCAGGTAGGAGAGGTCATAAAACACGGGAATGTCATTCACATATCTGAGCCGCTCAAAATAGATGCAGCCCGATTCCCGCTCAGTATCCATCAGGTCAAAAATAAACTGATCCGGCCATGGCCTGACATAGGGTTTGACAATGGCGACCGTCCTCAGGTTATCCTTCCCGATGGCTGAGGTGGTGCCGGAAAAGGATAAGATGCCGATCCCCTTCGGGGGATGCTGAACCACGGATCCCAGTCCCTGGTGCTTTTTAATATATCCTTCGTTGGCCAGCAGATCCAGGGCCCTTCTTACAGTGGGACGGGTGACCTGGTTGACCGCACACAATTCATTTTCCGATGGGAGCAAGTCCCCGGGATCATATATCCCTTCCTCAATATGCCGTCGCAGTTGCTCGTAAAGCTCCCTGTACCTGGGTAACCGGTATGCTGTTTTGTGTACCATGAGCTTCTTTACATGTAATTACATATGAAACATATTGTAAAGATAAGTCGTAATGTATTGTGCTGACAAATATAATAATAATATACTTCAAAACAACAGCTAATCAATATTTTACGAAATGTTTTAACAATTTAACAAAATCTCTTTGTGGTTCAATAAATAATCTTAATTTTGCACTTGTATATACAAGTAGTTAAAACACTGACTATGGCAACAACGGTAATATTACCCAAGCAGGGACAATCGGTGGAGACCTGCATCATTACGGAATGGTTCAAGAAAAAAGGGGACAAAGTAGCAATTGGTGATGTTCTTTTCAGCTATGAAACGGACAAGGCATCCTTTGAGGAAGAGTCCAAGGCAGAGGGCATCCTGCTGGATATTTTCTATGGGGGAGGTGATGAGGTACCTGTCCTGGCAGAAGTTGCCGTTATTGGTGAACCAGGTGAAGCGGTTGAAAGACCCCTCGTTTTCGGAGCCGATACCGCTGCTGTAACAGCACCTGAGCAGTCACCGTCAACCGCACCGGAAACTGTTGCCGCCGGGATGGCCCTAGCCACCCTGCAGGAAACCTCTAGGCCGGGTCCGGATGGAAAGACCAGGATATCTCCCAGGGCCCGCAGAATAGCCGGTGATAAGGGAATCAGCATAGACGCTATCAAGGGCAGCGGTCCGAATGGCAGGATCATTGTCAGGGATATTGAGGCCATTATGGATGGAAGTATTCCGCCTTTTGAGACCCTGGCCGCCGCTGAAGAGCCCCCGGTTGCAGAACCGCCAATCAAGGATGAAGCTCCTGCTGCTGCACCATCCCCTGGAGAAGTAGCCACGGCCCCGATACCGGCAGATCAGTCCAAACCGGCTCCGGTATTTTCCTTCACGGAGGATGCAGAAGTCAGGCCGCTCAGCAATATGCGCAAACTGATCTCCAGGGCCATGCATGCATCCCTTCAAAATTCAGCCCAGCTCACCCACCACCTGGGTGCCGATGCCCGGAAGATCCTTTCACTCCGGGAAAAGGTAAAAAAATTAATAGCGGAAGGTTATGAATACAATATCACCCTGAATGATATGGTCAGTTATGCCCTCATCAGGGCCCTGAAGAAACATCCGGACGCAAACGTCCATTTTCTGGGAGATTCCATTCGGTATTTCAGGAAGGTTCACCTGGGGATGGCCGTGGATACTGAGCGTGGACTCATGGTCCCGGCCCTCAGGAATGCGGATGATCTATCGCTGCCCGGACTCTCGGCCCAGCTTTCCGCGCTGGCGGCAGCCTGCCGGGGCGGCAATGTGGATCCGGACCTGCTGCAGCCCGAAGCAGCAACATTTACCATATCCAACCTGGGTGCTTACGGGGTGGAAATGTTTACGCCTGTTATCAACCTGCCCCAGGCAGGGATACTGGGGGTGAATACCATCATCCAGCGGCCTGCACAGCTGGAGGGAGGGGCCTTTGGATTTGTGCCTTACATGGGTCTTTCACTGACCTATGATCACAGGGCCCTCGACGGCGGACCAGCCACGCTGTTGCTGGCCGGGATAAAGAATGAAATTGAAACATTTGATCACGACTTAATAAAACAATAATAAAATGCCTAAACGACAATTTTTAGATCCGGAGCAGATCAGGAAACCAAGGACACTGAACATAGATCCGATACCGGTAAATGCCTATGATAAATCAATTGAAGAGGAAAAGGTGAATTTTGCCAAGGATGATTTTTTAAGGATTTTTCGTGATATGGTTATCATTCGTGAATTTGAAACCATGCTTAACCTGATCAAAACCACGGGTGAATACCAGGGGATCTCCTACAATCATCCGGGTCCGGCCCACCTTTCCATCGGACAGGAGGCATCCGCTGTGGGTATGGCTTACCTGCTGGACCAGGATGACTACATCTTCGGATCCCACCGTTCACATGGAGAGATTCTGGCAAAGGGATTGTCGGCCATTCAGAAGCTTGATGATGATTCCCTGATGGATATCATGAAGAAATACTTCGGCGGACAAATCCTGGGAATCGTGGAAAAGGACCATAAGGGAGATGTGAAATCCCTGGCCATTCGTTTCCTGATCTATGGCACGCTCTCAGAGATCTTTGCCAGGGAGACAGGATTTAACAAGGGACTCGGAGGTTCCATGCATGCCTTTTTTACGCCCTTCGGCATCTATCCGAACAATGCCATTGTGGGGGGCTCGGGAGACATTTCCGTGGGTGCGGCATTGTACAAGAAGGTGAACCGGAAACCGGGCATTGTGGTGGCCAATATCGGGGATGCATCCCTGGGTTGCGGTCCCGTTTGGGAAGGCCTGGCCTTTGCCACGATGGACCAGTTCCATCAGCTCTGGGAAGGAGACCAGAAGGGCGGATTGCCCCTGATCTTCAACATCATGAATAACCAGTACGGTATGGGGGGACAGACCTGCGGTGAAACCATGGGTTACGAGGTTGCCGCCCGCGTAGGTGCTGCCCTGAACAAGCATAATATGCATGCCGAGCGGGTAGATGGTTACAATCCCCTGGCCGTGATCGATGCCTATCGCAGGAAAATGGATGTGATCCGGCAGAAACAGGGTCCCATTTTCCTGGATGTACTGACCTACCGTTTCAGCGGCCACTCTCCCTCTGATGCCTCAACCTATCGCAGCAAGGAGGAACTGGAAGCATGGCAGGGGGTCGATTCCATCATTACCTACGGAGAAGAGCTGATGAATGCAGGGGTAGCAGCAAGACCGGCCCTGAACAAGATCAAAGAGGAAACAGCAGAACTGGTCAAATGGGCCATGACCTTATCTATAGATGACAATATATCACCACGAATGGACCTGGTAAAATCGCAGGAAATGATCGGTGAAATGATGTTCTCTGACCAGTCCATCGATAGGATGGAAGACAGGAAACCTGAGGTATCCCTTCCCATGGCAGAGAATCCACGGGTGAAACAGATATCGAACAAGGAGCGGTATGCATTTGATGCCGAGGGGAAACCTTACTCGGGAATGAAACAGTACCAGTTGCGCGACGGACTGTTTGAAGCCATCATCGACCGCTTCTATAAAGATCCGACCCTGGTGGCCTACGGTGAGGAAAACCGTGACTGGGGCGGGGCTTTTGCCGTATACCGCGGATTGACGGAAGCGCTTCCCTATCACCGCCTGTTCAATTCCCCCATCTCCGAGGGAGCCATTGTTGGAACAGCCATCGGTTACGGGATGTGTGGCGGTCGGGTGATCCCCGAGATCATGTATTGTGATTTCCTGGGACGCGCTGGCGACGAGGTCTTCAACCAGTTGCCCAAGTGGCAGGCCATGAGCGGGAACCTCATCAGGATGCCGGTCGTGGTCAGGGTATCCGTAGGCTCCAAATACGGGGCGCAGCATTCTCAGGACTGGTCCTCACTTGTGGCGCATATACCCGGGATCAAGGTGGTTTTCCCGGCTACTCCCTACGATGCAAAAGGATTGATGAATGCTGCCCTGCAGGGTACGGACCCGGTGATCTTCTTCGAAAGCCAGCGGATATATGGTGATTGGCGAGGAATTCCATAAGGAGGGGGTTCCGGAAGGTTATTATGAGATCCCCCTCGGGGAACCGGATATTAAAAGGGAAGGAAAAGACATCACCATACTGAGCATTGGAGCCACCCTTTACCGGGCCAGGGAAGCTGCGGATATCCTCGAGGAGAAGCATGGCCTGTCGGTTGAACTGATCGATGCCCGGACCCTGGTCCCATTCAATTACGAACCTGTCCTGCAATCGGTGGAAAAAACCGGCAGGATACTGCTGACCAGTGATGCCAGTGAAAGAGGCTCTTTCCTGAAGGATATGGCACAGAACATTACCGAAATGGCCTTCGATGACCTGGATGCCCCACCTGTGGTTGTGGGTTCCAGGAACTGGATCATCCCGGCACATGAGCTGGAAGATTATTTCTTTCCCCAGGCCGAATGGATAGTGGATGCCATCCATGAAAAGATACTGCCCCTGAAAGGGCATAAGGTCAGCAATGATTTTACAGATGAGAAAAAAATCTGGAGGGCCCTGAGGGGAATTTAGGATGAAAGCATAAAACAGAAAATATGGATTTCTTACAAAACCTTCCCGCACCGGAGGCACTGCTGGGTATGCACGGTCACGACCGGCAGGTACCTGAAGTGAACGGACATCTTCACAGCCCGAATTCCTTCTGTGCCTTTGACAGCATTGAACAGATGTTTCGAATGGCCGTGGAAGAAGGGGTGAAGGTCCTCGGGATAAATGATTTCTTCACGGTAGACGGGTATGATGAGTTTGCCCGGGCGGGACAGCAGAACAGGATATTTCCGCTGTTCAATATAGAATTCATGGGACTGATGCTGGATATGCAGGAGCAGGGTATACGCGTCAACGATCCGAACAATCCCGGAAGGACCTATTTCAGCGGGAAGGCATTAAAGCATCCGCTTTCCATCTCTGATCAGAACAGGATGTTTTTCGAGGATCTGCAGCGGAACAGCCAGGACCAGGTAAAAGAAATGATACGAAAGGCAGATGCCCATCTCAGTTCGATCAATGCCCGGTTCAGTATTGACTATGGGCAGATCAGGGAAAAATATGCCAATAAGCTGGTACGTGAAAGACATATCGCCAGGGCCATCAGAGAAGCTGTGATGGATCATTATTCCCCGGAGGATCAGAACGGCTTCTTCGAATCAATGTTTGATGGAAGGCCCTTGACTGCTGCCCTGAATGATCCCTCCGCTGTGGAAAATGAGATCCGCTCGGTCTTGCTGAAGACAGGGGGCAGGGCCTTTGTGCCGGAGGACAAGGAGGCGTTTCCTGACCTTCAAACGATCATATGACTTCATCCTGGATGCAAAAGGAATACCCTGTTATCCGGTCCTGCTGGATGACCCCAAGGGGAATATGACGGGGTTCGAAGGGGACTGGGACCGGATGGATGAGGTGCTGCAATCCTTTGGTGTATCCTGCCTGGAACTGATCCCCCTGCGGAATTCCCTTGAAAAGCTTGAGGAATTTGTTGACTTTTTCCATGGCAGGAAATATGTGATATCTTTTGGGACAGAGCACAATTCCCCGGGACTTTTCCCCATAACCGTAAAGGTGGAAAAGGACAGGGACCTGCCTCCCCGTCTGAAGAAGATATCCTATGAAGGATGCTGTGTGCTTGCTGCCCATCAATACCTGCTTGCCAGGGGACAACAAGGTTTTATTAATGGACAGGGGAATATGGAAGTTGAGAACCAGGATTATTACCGGGACCTGGGCAATGCGGTCATTAAGGAATTCACATCATAATATACACCCATGCAAGAAGATCTGCAGGAACTTGTACAATATTTCCCGGTTTTACGGGCAGAACAAACGTTATGTCATTGCCGGAGGGGGCAATACCTCAATGAAAACCCCTGACAGGATATGGATCAAGGCCAGTGGCTTTGCGCTTTCCGATATCACAGATGGTGGTTTTGCCATGCTCGACCGTGACAAATTGAAGCGGATTTCATCCGCTGAGTATTCATCCGATCCCTTCCAGCGGGAACGTGAGATCAAGGATGACCTGGCCGATGCCAATCTTACCCCGGACCGTCGTCCCTCTGTTGAAACATCCCTCCATGACCTAATACAATATAGATTTGTGGTCCATCTTCATCCCACCCTGGTGAACGGACTGATGTGCGGCAATGATGTGGTGAACCATGTATCAAAACTCTTTGGAGAGGAAGCCCTGTATATCCCATACACAGATCCAGGTTACATCCTTTTCAAGGAAGTCGAAAAGAAGTTGCAGGAATACCGGGAGAAAACCGGAAAGGATCCGGCCATTATCCTGCTTCAGAATCATGGGATCTTTGTAAGTGCGGAAACGACCGGGGAGATACATAAAACATACGAGGAGGTTTTTTCCAAAGTTGGATCTGTCATTCAAAAGGATACTCCGGAAGGGGATCTGGAGGTAAACGGAAGGGTTACTGATATTCTCCCGGCCCTTCGTATGATGTTGTCAAAGAGCGGAGGCAAGACTTTGAGGATACGCAACAATGCACTTGTTGAACATTTCACCCGTTCTGCCAGCAATTATCAGAAGATCAGCAAACCCTTCACCCCGGATATCATAGTATATTGCAAGTCACATTATATTTATTGTGAAGCAACAGACCCTCCGGAGGAAATGCTGGGAGACCTGCAATCCCACATCGCTGCATTTGAGAAGGCATTTGGATTTTTGCCGAAGGTGATCCTTATCAAGGGACTCGGCATGGTGGCGGTCGGAGACGATGCAAGCGGTGCGGATATCATCCTGGATGTATTTGAAGACATGATGAAGATTTCATGGCTGAGCGAATCCTTCGGCGGACAACATTTCATGAGCCCGGAAGATATTCAGTTCATCGATACCTGGGAGGTTGAAAATTACCGGCGCAAAACAGCTGCCGGCGATGCGGACGGGGGGAAAGCAGCGCCAAAAATTATTATTGTTACCGGCGCCGCCATGGGATTCGGTGCAGGCATTGCCAGGGGATTGTTCGAAGAAGGGGCCAATGTGGTAATCGCCGATATCAATGAGGATGCAGGGAAAGAGTTCAAGGAAACACTTGACAGCCTGAAAAGGAAAAACCAGGCAATTTTTGTAAAGACCAATGTGTCAGACAGCAAAAGTCTGCAGGATCTTATGAAGGAGACGGTGGAGGCTTTTGGCGGACTCGATGTATTTATCAGCAATGCCGGGATACTGCGTGCAGGCGGACTTGATGAAATGGATGAAAAGACCTTTGATCTGGTCACAAAGATCAACTACAATGCCTATTTTTACTGCGCCAAATATGCTTCAGCCATAATGAAAAGGCAGCATGCATATGACAGCGAATATTTTATGGACATCATCCAGATAAATTCAAAATCGGGACTGACCGGCAGTAAAAAGAACTTTGCCTATGCCGGGGGTAAGTTCGGGGGGATTGGACTCACCCAGTCCTTTGCCCTGGAGCTGGCACCATACAGGATCAAGGTAAATTCCGTTTGTCCGGGTAACTTTTTCGAGGGACCCCTCTGGTCCGATCCTGAAAATGGCTTATTTATACAATACCTGAATGCAGGAAAGGTACCTGGTGCAAAAACCATCGAGGATGTCCGCAGGCACTATGAGCAGCAGGTCCCGATGGGCAGGGGCTGCCGGGTGGAGGATGTGCTGAAGGCGGTGCTGTACATCATGGATCAGGAATATGAAACGGGACAGGCACTGCCTGTGACAGGGGGACAAACCATGTTGAACTAAAAATGAAAATCAGATATGAAGACGAAAGCGGTTCGATTATACGGTAAGGAAGACCTCAGGCTTGAGGAGTTTGAATTGCCTGCCATGAAGGATGATGAGATCCTGGCCGAAGTCATATCAGACAGCCTCTGCATGTCATCCTATAAGGCGGCCAGGCTTGGTGCCGATCACAAAAGGGTGCCCAATGATGTGGCGGACAACCCTACCATTGTGGGACATGAATTTGCCGGCAGAATCCTGGAAGTAGGGGATAAGTGGAAGCACAAATTCAAGCCGGGGGACAAATTTACGGTACAGCCCGCACTCGGGGCACTGACCCTGGAAGCAGCCGGTTATTCTTTCCCCTATTTCGGTGGAGATGCCACACATGTGATCATCCCGGCGGTATATCTGGAACAGGATTGCATCATCCCCTTCGAGGCCGATTCATACTTTATGAGTTCCCTGGCAGAACCCTATTCCTGCGTGGCCGGAACCTTCGAGGCCCATTATCATACAACTTTTGGATCCTATGTCCATAAGATGGGCATCAAGGAAGGAGGCAAAATGGCCATGCTCGCTGCCGCAGGTCCTATGGGAATCGCTGCTATTGATTTTATTGTTCATACAGAAAGGAGGCCCTCCTTGCTGGTTGTGACCGATATCGACAAGAAACGCTTGGACTATATTGCCGGCCTTGTCACCAGGGAGGAGGCCGCCAGCCTGGGTATAGACCTGTACTATGTCAATACCTCGGACCATGAGGACGCGGAAGCATATCTGAGATCCCTGGCAGGGGAACAGAAAGGCTATGACGATGTACTTGTATTTGCCCCTGTTAAACCATTGGTCGAACAGGGAGACAGCTTACTAGCTACAGATGGCTGCCTTAACTTCTTTGCAGGACCTGCTGACACACAATTCAGGGCTGACCTGAACTTTTACAATGTCCATTACAATGCCACACATATAGTGGCAACGAATGGTGGTAATACGGATGATATTCGGAAGTCCATCGGGATGATGGTCGACGGGCGTATCAGTCCGGCCTACCTGGTTACCCATGTCGGCGGACTGAATGCCGTTATTCAGGCTACCTGTAACCTGCCCGGTATCCCCGGGAGCAAAAAACTGATCTATACCCATATCGATCTTCCCCTGACAGCCATTGAGGAATTCGCGGAGAAGGGCAAAGAAGATCCCATTTTTTCAGCCCTGCATAAAATAGTGAAACTGCATGACGGACTCTGGAACGCCGAAGCAGAAGAATATCTGCTGGAAAACGGACCGCGGATCTAGGCGGTATTAATTGAAATCCTGTTTGAGCAGATCATAGAGACTTATATTGAGGAATAGTATCTGGTTTCCTTTAGGGATCGCTTTTAGTAAACCAATCCTTTCAAGCTCTCGTAAATATTTCATGGCTGTTCTTCTTTCATACAATCCTTTATCAACTATCGAAGCAACCCTGCAATAGGGCTGCTCAAAGATGGTTTCCACCAAATCCTTGGAATATACAGATGGTAATTCTGTTCTGATCTTTTCAATCATTACTTCCAATAATTCTTTGATCTTTTTGATTAATATGGTTGTTTGATTCGCTGTTTCTTCTATACCATGGAGTATATAATAAACCCATTCCTCCCAATTGTTATCATTTCTGATTTCGGAAAGCAATCTGTAATATTCCCTTTTTTTCTTAATGATATGGGAACTTAGATACAATATTGGAATATCCAGTAATCCTTTCATAACCAGGTAAAGTATATTTGTAATTCTCCCCGTTCTTCCATTCCCGTCATAAAAAGGGTGGATTGATTCAAATTGATGGTGAATCACAGCCATTTTAATAAGGGGATCTATTCCATTGTCATCCAAATTAATGTAATCCTCCAGGTTTTTAAGCAATTTACGTATCACTTCTTCCCCTTCTGGTGGTGTATAGATCACTTCACCGGTCGTCATGTTTATTAACTGTGTTCCGGGTTGTGTGCGGATACCAGCACTATTCCCGATGATTATTTGCTGGATACTGGTAATGTCGTTGATGGTTAGTATTTTCCTTTTTTTGATCAGATTGTAGCCATACCATAAGGCTTGCCTGTAATTTAAGACTTCTTTTATCGATGGACTGATTTTTTTTTGTTGTGTAGCAAAAGCAACGTACAATTCGTCTTGCGTAGTCACAATATTCTCAATTTCAGAACTGTCCTTTGCCTCCCGTAACGTCAGGGTATTAATAAGCATGGCCAGATTTGGTATTATGGCTCCTGTACCCTTCATTTCAGCTAAGGCAGCCCTGGCACTTGCTACTTTTCTCAAAATCTGTTTTGTTTCAAAATCAATTTTAGGTGGCAGTTTTGGCAGCGAATTGTAAGGGATAGCCGGATCAGTCTTAACCATGGTTAGATATTGTATACATTATTTGATAATCATGTACAAATTTAATAAAGTATGTACATAAAACAAGGATTTATGCACATATAAATTTACTATGTACATAGCGTATACGTTGCGTGTACATTGTGCAGATGTACGTACATTTTGCCAAGAAACTATTTGATACCGGAAATAAATTTATACAGGTACAACTGGCTGGGTTCCGGCCATGGCTCCGGACGGGGCCGGTCGCGGTTCCGGTTCAGTGTTTCCCACTTTAGCATATACCTGACTCCCACTTCTCCAGTCTTACCAATGTCCCCGAATGTCTGAACCATTAATCCCGGGAAATCACCTTCTGGCTTTAAACGGGTTCTGAGTGGTTCTGCTTTTAATACAGTCCCACAAGACTCAAATTCACCATTTAAGAGGATGCACCCGTTGCCATATTTTATGTGCCAGTAATCCAGCTCATAAAAACCATCCCCCCTTTCATTGAAACCCTTCAGAATAACCTCGCTGTTAATGCTCCCCCTTCCGTTGAACTCCCACCGGTAATCCCAGTTTGTCACCTGTTTGTAGATCCACCTGTCATCCAGGATCTGCGCGGTATAGAACTGGAGGTTCCCTGCTGAATCATATTTGTGATAGGCAAAAACCGGGTTGTCCTTTGCATCCAGGACGAATTTTGCTGCCAGGTTGATGATCCCGCCCTCTGCCGGGATCGGGTCCACCACAACCTGGCTTGTCGGGTAGGATGCCGGCAGCTCAATAGAATCACCAAATGCATTGAACCATTGCTGCAGATCGGGACTTTTCATATAGGACAGGTCATGGTTTGTCTGGCAATCCGGCGTATCCCGCCAGACCCAGTAGGCATGGTACCAGTTGTCACTTCTTAACTCGGGACTTGAAATATAGGCGTTCATCAGTCCCTGTCCGTCAGTTAAGGGGGTATCCAGTAGTCTTGACCAGGATTTGGACCCGGTATCATAGATGTTATAGATCTGGTTACCGTTCCCGCTGCCGCCATCCCGGTAGGTGTATATCATCTCCCCTTCACGTGAATAAAGGAATTTCGGATAGGTACATCTATTCTCCTCACGGCCGACCATCTCCCAAACCTGAACAAGGGAGGAAATATCGTTTGGCTTTTTGCTCCTGAAATAAGTGAGCGGATTGGCATGCATGTTTCCTGAAAGGTGAATAAAACCCTCTTTATCAATGCCCAGTGTAACCGAATTATGGCTGTCCCAGCCCAGGACCGTACTTGTCCCGCCAGCTGTTTCCCGATAGGTCGGAGGCATAATGTGAAGTGAAAAATCATCTTCATCCAGGTTTCTCTGTCCGACTATCATGTTCCTGTTGGCATTGTAGTAAGCAATATACTGCCGATCGCCATGGGTCAGGAGACAAAAACCCGTCGGATGGCCTGCCCAGACCAGATCAATCTCAATAACCTCTTCAATTGTTTCGGAGTTGCCGGTTTCATCAATCACCATGGGTTTTTGATCTGCCGGTGAGCAGGCATGGAGGGCAAACAGCAGGCACATAAATGAATAAAGGCTGGTCTTTTTCATATGAGGGCTTATTTTTTTTCATCCAGATAGGGTAGTGAATCAAATTCCGGTATATCCACCAGATAAACATTACAGTAACCTGTAATATCGGAGGTGTACAGGACCTGGTTCCCCGCTTCATTGAACCGGGGATGCGGGTGGGAATGCTGGGTTTGCTGAGAGGATTTATGTTCACAAAGGATTCTTGGCCCATCATACGTTACTCCGTTCCATTTCCAGAGTTTAATAAACCCTTCGCCATCACCTACAATCAGGCTCTCATCGTTGGAATGAATATGGCCGGTATTGCTTGAGAAGTCTACCTCCAGATGCTGTGTGTTGTCAAAGCGGATGTGACCGAGAAATGCACTGCCATCGGTCCTGGAGCCATGAAAACCGATGGTTTCACCATCAGCAAACCAGTATTCATGTCCCACTCTTTCCCCTTCCATTGTCCTGGGCCGGATTTTCCAGACTTCTTTCGTTTCAACATTCATGCACCAGATCCTGTTGTCCACTTTTTGCCATGGACCTTCATGACAAAATGTGATCAAATCACTGCGGGTGGGAGAGGTGTTTACATGACCGATCCAGTAATCTTCTTCAAAGATCACTTCATTTTCTGAACCATCGGTTGCCACTCTGATTATTTTACTGCGTGGTTTTGCTTTCCAGGTTTCCTCAAAACCGATATATCCACGCAACAAATCCACCTCGAAAAGATGGGACAGGTCTTCCCATGTGCCAAAATATACATTCTTCCCGTCTGCGGAACAATTGGACATGGATATGTTCCATCCCGAATCAAGTTTAAAAATGGTCGATTGATGCAGGGATTCCAGATCAAGTGCTATCAGTTCAAGATCATGCCAGAAATAGGCCTCATCCTTAACCGGATTTTTGCAGGCCCTGAAAAATTCTACTTCACGGGGCAAAGGAACAGGTTCAAGGTTGGTTAATTGCTGAATGGTATAGTCCCTCAGATCTATACTGAACAAATTGGTGCGGTTATTTCTGTCAGATGAGAACAACAGTTTTTGTCCGCCATCAAACCAGCCTGGATTGGTAAAATAAAAATGATGGCTGTGCCCTTTGTAATTGGTGAGTTGCGAGATAGGAACCCCGGTGTTCCTGTCTCTGATCTCTTTCTGTTCAGCAGGAAATTCTGTAAGCGTATGATGGCTTGTATTTTGGGTGCAATTTGAACATAATAAAGCAGAAATGGACAGTAAAAAATAGAGGCCATTTTTATTCATCGCTGTTTATTTATTTGATTAAGATACGCTAAGTTTACCATTCATCGAGTGATACATCCAGGAAATCAGCATCTTCTTTCGATTTCGCCGGGACAAGCAGGACCTCAAATGATTCGCTTGTATTTGCCGCCAAAGTACACTCGAACCCGACCATGATGGTCTCCGGATTTTCGGCATCGTAATCATTGGTGGGGGCGGTGCTCCAGGTTTTCATTTTGATGTTGCCGGGGCCCCGGACTTTCAGGTATAAGGTTTCTCCATCCCTGGTCAGCATGGCTCCTTTTTCACCCAGTTCCACATCGGCTGGTGTAACCAGGTTCCACCGCAGCTTTGCGGGCTTGTCATTGGTTTCAATCTGATCACGGACAACAATGTACTTACCGTCTTTGATGCCGGCACCCCGGACCGCCTTTTTTAACAGGCCATTGTAAAGAGAAGAGATATCCGATATGGCAAACATGAAATCATCCTGTTCCGAATGCCGGTCTATTTTGGCATATCCCTCCACCTTTTGCAACTGATCATTGATGGTCAATGTTGAGTGTGCATAGTTATTCAACCTGAAAATGGTCCAACGCTGGGCATCCTGGGTCCTTCCAAATATCGACATCCCCTTCGACTCCAGAGACTCATAATTCTGGGAACCAAAATCTGAAACCCAACGGATACCTTCTGCTTCCATCATAAATGAACCGACATCCATGTGGGCATGATTCACCGAAGGAGAACCGGCCTTGAAACCAAGGTAAATGGCACCGGGATCGGTCCACGAGGTGCGCATGAGGCAAACGGGATTTTTTCCCTGTCCCATCCAGACTTTGGAGTCCGGGACCTGGATCTGATCCAATTGGATATCCTTGCCCCAGATCATCATGGCAGGCAGGAACTGTTGACGGGCAAATCTTGAGAAATCATCATTTTCCAGGAATTTTCTTTCTGACCACAGCAGTGAGGGATCGTTATTTTTTGCAGCAAACCAGAACATGGCAGGGTTTAGGTTTCCCCTTGCCCCGCAATCGCCCCAGTTGTAACATACATTGGAAGGGGCCAGCATGTGCTGAAGAAAGCCGGCGGTTTTCAAAAACCCGGGAGATGCGCTAAGTCCCCTGTCCGTTCCCAGTGCTTTTTCAACCGCACTTAAAAATATTACATTGAAGGATGTCCCGTAACCCCAGTATCCATATCCCTCAGGATAAGCACCATCTGGCCTGTAATCATGCATGGCCAGGGGAATGGTTTTAAAAGCACGGTCAATCACAGAATCTGCAAGTCCGGGATGGTCTTCACGTATGGCCAGGGCCCCGAAGGCCATGCCAGCATTGCATACCTGGTTCCAGTTATGCTCCGCCTGTAAGAACCAGTTATAATCTTCATTGTAGGAAGGTTCCAGCCCTTTATTAACAATGGCCTCTCTTATGGTCTGTTTTGAGGTTTCGGGTAATTCATCAAACAGCCAGTCATACCCAATGGCCAAAGCCATGGTCATTTCAGCGACATCCAGAAAATGTGTCGGGTTCCAGTCGCTGAAGCCTGCGGCCTTTAGCAAATGCCGTTCTGCATGTGCCGAAAAGCGTTCGTCGCCTGTCATCCGGTAAGCATAAGACAGGTAAAACACCCTTCGCAAATACTCACGTGATGTACTTAAGAGCCGTCTGCCTATTTGAATTCTTTCGAGTGGTTCCTGCTGGAGGATATTTTCACACTCATCCAGGATGACTCCGTGAATTTTCCTCCAGGTTTCGGTTTTTTCTAACTGCTCCAGCAGGGCTTTTTCCTCTCCTTCAAAGAGCAAGATCCTTGGATGCTCAGGGTAGTTTGACTGCTGGCAGGAATTGGCCGCCATTACAATGACAGCGCCGATGAAAAGTTTTGTTAATCTGGATTTCATAATTATTGGTTTAGTGGATTTATATATTTACCATTCATCGAGGGTGATATCTAAAAATGTGGCTTCAGCATCAACCGGTTTCGGAACCAGGATTACCTCGAAAGGCCTGAGAAGTATTTGCCGGCACTTCACACTCGAATCCAACCATTATTGTTCCAGGATTTTCGGCATCGTAATTATTGGTCGGGGCCGTGCTCCAGGTTTTCATTATTATGTTGTCTGGCCCCTGGACCTTCAGATAAAGCGTCTTACCATCATCGGTAAGCGTTGCTTCCTTATTCGCGAGCGCAACAGCTGAAAAAGTCACCATGTTCCAGCGGACCAAAGTGGTTTTATCCAGTGTTTCGATCTCGTCACGGATGATGGTATATTTCCCGTCTTTGATCGCCACACCCCGGGTGGCCTTTTTCAGTTGGCCATTATAGACTGGGGAGATATCAGAAATGGCAAACATGAAATCTTCGGTATCAGAATATTTGTCAATTTTTGCATAACCATTCACGCGCTGCTGCTGGTCATCAATGATCAGCACATTATGGGAATAGGTGTTCATCCGGAAAATGGTCCACCGCTCGGCATCCTGTGTTTTTCCAAAAATTTTCATCCCCAGCGACTCAAGGGATTCATAATTCTGCATGCCCAGGTCGGTGGCCCAGCGCCGGTTATTGGCCTCCATCACAAAGGAGCCTATATCCATATGGCCATGGTTTACTGAAGGTGAACCGGCCTTGAATCCAAGGTAGACGGCCAGTGGGTCAGTCCAGCTGCTACGCATTATGGCCACAGGATTTGCTCCCTGACCCATGAAAAACTTTTCCTCAGGCTCTGTAATGTTGGAAAGCGGGATATCCTTAGCCCATATCATAAGGGCCGGCAATGACCTGATCCCATTAAACTTTGAAAAATTACTCGTTTCCAAAAACTTTTTTTCAGACCAGAGCACAGAAGGATCATTGGTGCGTTCTGCGATCCAGAACATGGCTGTATTCAGGTTTGTTCCCGTTCCGCAATCTGCCCAGTTAAAGCTTTTTCCGGTGGGTGTGAGCATGTGTTTCAGGAAGTCCCCGGTTTCAAGGAACCCAGGTGTAGCCGCCAAACCCTTGTCCGTACCCAGGGCCTTTTCTATGGCGCTCAAAAAAAGCATGTTGAAGGTTGTTCCGTATCCCCAGTAGCCATATCCCTCGGGATAGACACCGTCGGGCTGATAAGCTTCCATGGATATTGGAATGGATAGAAAAGCACGGTCAATGATCTCTTCAGCCAGGTCCGGGTAGTCTTCCTGTATGGCCAGGGCTCCGTATACCATTCCGGCATTGCAAACCTGGTTCCAGTTGTTGGAAGAGCTTAACCACCAGGTATATTGGCTGTCTTTGGAAGGATTTATCCCTTTCATTAAAATGGCAGATTTGATCACCTCCCGGTTGATCTCAGAAAGGTCCTCATAGAGCCAGTCATAGCCAATGGCCACCCCCATAGTCATCTCGGCAACATCAAGGAAATGTGATGGGTTCCAGTCACTGAACCAGGATACAGCGACCAGTTCTTCCTCTGCCTTTTCTAAGTACTGTTCATTCCCTGTCATCCTGTAGGCATAGGACAGAAAAAAGACTCTTTTCAATAATTCTCTTGAGGTGCCTAACAGGCGGCGGCCTACCATAACCCGCTCAAGCGGTGGTTCCCCCAACAGGCTGGTGCTTTTCTCAATAATGGCAAAATGCATTTTTTCCCAGGTTTCATCTTCTGCGATCAGGTCATGGATCTGCTGCTCTTCACCTTTCAGCAGCAGTATCCTGGGATGTCCTGCTTCCGATAAATCTTTGGGAGGTGCTGTCTCCTTTTTACATGATCCAGCCATACCCAATATTGCAAGGGCTAATGCGATACCAAATAACCTCATATTCATTTTATTATAATCCGTCCTTATCTTGAGTTAACGGTATCACCATATCTTTATTATTCGCTCGCGAGCCGTACCCGGATCAAACCTTTCTTTTCCTGGAAAAGGTAAGCCGGGATCCTTATTTCAATGCGTTTCAGGTTTTCTATGGTTTTATCAATCTCCATGGGTGGAGGATCCAGTGAAATGACTGAAACCTCAAGCTCCCGGGGAGCTAAAATGGAAAGCCTCAGTTCCTTGCCATCCTGATGCAGGACCGCTCCATTTTTAACCGGGGTAACATGGGCGACGGTCATCAATGCCCAGGTAATCGTCCGGGTGGAATCATTCATTTCAATCTGATCTTCAATGATAAAAGACTTGTTGCTTTCCTTGATATATCTGCGTTGCAATGATGTAAGGTTTCCTCTGTAAATCTCTGTCATGTCGATCGTAACTTCCGGTCTTTCGCCTTTTTTAAAATTTGTTATAGGGGCATCAGCTTCTACAATAAACCTGGCATCATTCACAGTAATCGTACTGTGCCCGGTGTTTCTTTTCGTCAACAGTGTCCACCTCGGGCAATCCTGGCAATGCCCCGACAGGTTAAAACCGATCCTGTTCAACGGGTAATAGGGCTGGTTGCCGGGATCGATAACCCAGCGCACACCATTAAGTTCAAATATGAAAGTCCCGGCATCCATATTCCCATGGCTTATATTGGCCGAACCTCCTTTTACGGCCAGGTAAAAATGCCCGGTGTCTTCTTTCCCTCCCCGGAAGACGGCAATGGGATTCCGACCTTTTCCATACCATTCGAGGGGCAATTCACCAGTCCTGGTCTGTGAGAATTGCAAAAGCCAAACCAGTCCCGGACCAGCCAGCCTGCCAGCATTTTCCGGATTTTCCAGAAAAGGTTTGTCCAGGTAAATTTCATCACCCGTTTTTGCGGCAAACCAGGTCAGCAAAACAGAACCACTCCCGCCTTTGCGGCCATCTGAATCAGCAAAATTGAAGTATTCACCTGAAGGTGCCGTAGCGAGCAGCCGGAAGTTGGCACTCTCCATAAAGCCCGGGCTCTCAGATATGCCAAAATCACTGCCCAGAGCGGTTCTTAACATCTCGGAAGCCAGCACAGAATAGCTTGTTCCATACCCCCAGTAACTCGGTCCTTCCGGATAAATGCCATCCGGGCCATATTCTTTCAATGAATTTGGCAATTTCTCCAGGGCCCGTGCGATGGTTTTTGCAGCCAGTTCAGGATCCTTTTCCGCAATGGCCAGTGAGGCAGCGATCATCCCCCCGTGACAAACGGCATTCCAGTTGTTGCTGCTGCTGATCCAGAACATACGTGTCCCTCCTTCGTTATAGCTCGGTTTTAGTCCTTTTTCTATCAAAGAAGATTCGGCTACATCAACTGTCTGGTCCGGCAGATCATCTCCAACCCAGTCAAGGGCCAGAGCAACGGCAAAGGACATTTCGGCAACATCCAGAAAATGTTGCGGGTTCCAGTCAGAGAATGTGCAAACAGCTTGCAGTTCTTCATCGATTCGATGTAAAATTTCCGGATCCTTATCCATTCGGTAAACCATACACAAAACGCCCATGCGTTCAGCCATCTGGCGTGATACTGAGAGCAAACGGAACCCCGTAAGCTCCCGCTTCAGCAATGGTTCTTCAATTATCTTGAGGGCTTCATTTTGCAGATACTGATAATATCCCTGAACGAGCGGGTCAGATCTTAACTTTTTTTTCAGATCCTTTTCAATCCTGGGAGTAAGGATTAATCGTGGCGATTTCTTTGATAAATTTTTCTTTAAATAGTCAGCCGTAACCGGGTTTTCAAGTATTGGAGGATCAGCATCAAATGACTTAGCCTGGACATTTGAATAGACCGGAACAAGCAATAGCAGGCTTAACCAGACGACAATTAGTGATTTGGATTTCATGGTTGATTTACTTTTCTTAATTAATCTCCTGAAAGCCTTACCTTGATCTGGCAGGTATTGCCTTCAATGGTCCAGGCAGGAATGCGGATCTCAAGCCGTTTTAATCCTTCAATCTGGCGATCCAGTTCCAGGGGGGCAGGATAAAGTGAAATGATTGACACATCCAGGTCGGGATGGGAAATGTTTTCCAGTTTGAGCTCCTTACCATCCTGTTTCAGTATCGCACCTCCATTGATGATTTCCACATCAGCCGTGGTCATCAATTGCCAGGTGATCAGCTTTGTTTCTTCAGAAAGTCCTATATCATCCTCTATGACCAGGGAAGTCGGGCTGTCCTTAACAAATTTACGGGATGCACCTGCCACCTGTCCGGCCAATGTGGCGGACATATCAAAGGTGGCTTCCGGCTGATCCCCTGATTTAAAATCACTCAAGGTGACCAGTCCTTCAGTCCTGTGCAATGAATCATTGATGGAGATTGTACTGTGGCCGAAGTTGCTTTTTGTCAGCAGGGTCCACCGGTCACACGCCTGGCACCGTCCCCAGAGGTCAAAACCTGTCTGCTCCAGGGCATGATAGGATTGGTTTCCCGGGTCGATCACCCAACGCACACCGTTTAATTCAAAAATAAAGGAACCCCCGTCCATGTTCCCGTGGTTCACCATTCCGCGGCCTCCTTTTCCCCCGAAATAATAATGATGGGGATCATTTTCTCCCCCGGTAAAAAATACCACCGGATTGGCTCCTTCTCCCTTCCATTCGGTGGGTACCTTCACTTCCTCTTTTTCTTCGTACTGTGCCAGCCAGACCAGTCCGGCCCCTGCCAGGCGATGCAACATACCCATCTCCTCAGCCGGACGCAGGAAGCGTTCTTTCTCAAAGAAAGTTTTATTGCCTGTTTTGGAAGCAAACCAGGCCAGGAGGATATCTCCGTTTTCATCCCGTTTATCGCCACAATCGGCAAAATTGTAGTACCAGCCTGAGGGTGCATTTGAGAGAGACCTGAAAATGGCACTCTCTTTAAAGGCCGGGTATTCAAAATGTCCGAAATCATGGCCGAAAGCACTTTCGAGCATGGCGGCAGTCACTATGGAAAATCCGGTACCGTATCCCCAGTAGGTGGATCCTTCCGGATAAACACCATCCGGTCCGTATTCCACCAGTGCATGCGGGATCCCGTCCAGTGATCTGTGTATGGTCTTGGCGGCCAGTTCCGGATCCACTTCAGCGATGGCAATGGAGGCGGCAATCATACCGCCATTGCAGACCTGGTTCCAGTTATTGGTTCCATATGCCCATCCGGGATCTTTCCCGCTGGCCGGCCAGCTCGGCTTGATCCCTTTTTCAATGAGTGGCAGATTTGGCCAGGGTTATCGTTGACTGGGGCAGGTCCCCTGCCGTCCAGTCCAGCGCTAAAGCAACGGCCATTGACATCTCGGCCACATCCAGGAAATGGGATGGATTCCAGTCAGAAAAATTACATACCGCTATGACCTCCTCGTTAATCCGGTCTAAAATCTCCGGATCTTTTTCCATGCGGTAAACCATCCCGAGCATATTCACACGCCAGAGCATTTCCCTGGATACGCCGAGCAAACGCCGTCCTACCTTCCTGCGTTCAAGCAGGGGTCTTTGCTGCACCTCTGCGGCGTTTAGCTGGATAGCCTGATACATATTCTGAATAACCGGATCGGTTTTGAGCTTATTCTTCAGGTTTTTTTCAATTTTGGCATTCAAAACCAGCCGTGGTTGGGATTTTTGGAGGTTCTTTTTCAGGTATTGTACCGTCATGGGGTTATCCAGCATAGGAATATCTTCCCCGGCATATGCAACAGCCCGTTAATATCAGCATTGCAAGCAGGAAAGGGATCAAATAATTGATCAGAGCTTTTGTTTTATTCATTATTATTAGGTTTAGTGTGAATGTTTTCCGGAAATTTACTGTAAGGAATATCCTATTATTCTTGTTTCTGCATTTTCCGTTATTTCGAGCTGGAGTCCGGATGAACCTGGCTGGAGATCACCAACAACCTTGATCTTTATGGCTGGTTTTTCCTTTTCATATGGAGCTACCAGGGTTACAAATCGCAAACCTGCAACTCCTGGTGCTTTCTCCATATGGTAGCCAAAAGCAGGCCTTGATTCTTTTTTTGTGTACTCAAATGAAACCTGTCCTTCCTCTTCAAGGAGTTTCAAGCCTTCCTGCTTTTCAGTCCATACAAGGACATTCCAGACATCCTGATAGGCCGTGCTGACAGATAAGTTTTCATAGTCAAAATCTGCACCTATGGGTGCCAGTTGAAAATGTAAGCCTATATCTCCTGATCGCATCTCCATAGGCTTCATCAATGATTACAAAGTATCGTTTATCCACAAAAAAAACAGCGCGCCGGTGGGTTAATTGCTCGTACCCGGCATTTTCAACTACCAGCATATCCAGGTCATCCCCGGGTTTCCAGAGCAGTAATTTGGGGGCGTACCCGGAATTCTCGCCATCCAGGGTAAGTGTCTGGTGTACTTTGGTTTGCCGGAACCAGGCACGGCCTTCACGGTCACCGGAGTAGATGTAACTACCTGCATCCGGCATCAGGTTCCTGCCTCCTGCATAAAGATCGAAGGTTCCATTGTCAGGCTGGCAATGTCCCCCTCCATCCGGACCGCATTTTAGGACAAGGCAGATGGCCTGCTTGTCCCAACCGCTGCGCATGGAATACAATCCGCTTTCTTTTAAGGCATAGGCTGTGGCCTCAGGCTTACTACCTTTCTTGCCCTCCGTTGCCAAATACAGAAAATCATTGCGGTCAAACAGTTTTGACCATTCCAGGAACCGTTCAGCATGCTGTCCCGGTTTACCTGCCCAGGCATCTCCGAAGGGTACATTTGTCCCATCCGGAAGGCAGATTTTCATGGGAACCTCACACATTTTCTCTATCTTCTCAAGGTATGTGTCGGGAAAGACATCATCCAGGTGATTGAGTTTTGCCAGTTCATAGGTTCTTAGAAACCACCCGATACAGCCCAGGTGATATCCCATGGCCAGTTCCCGCTGGTGTCCGTCGGGGTATACCTGGATATTGATCTCATTGTTCAGGCGCCGGAAGGCTTCGTTTCTCCATTTTTCAGCATCCTTGAATTCCGGAAAAGTAATGGCGATAAAAGCCATCCCTTCAGCTTCCATCAATCCCCAGTTGCTTCCGGTCCGGTATTTGGTCATTAAATATTCAGCATGGTCATAGCAACTGTTCAGAAAAGCCACCAGAACATCACTGGTGAAACTGGGTGAATCCAGGAAATACTGGTACAGCCCTGTCCAGTTGTAACCACGGATACCTGCTTCAATGGAGCGCCATGCATATCTGTGTTCGCTGTCATTCGGATTTTTGACTATCCAGTCGACGACCTGTTCACACCATGCTTGGGCATATTTTTCCTCACCGGTATGCCAGTAAACCTTTCCCATGGCATTCCAGAAATACATACGATTCAATTGCCAGACCCATTCCATATCGGGAACAGGGCGTGTATTCCAGTTGATGTCATCACCGCAGAAGTGTGACGGGTAAGCAGACTGGCCGACAAATATGTGACGCAGGGCATCGTTTGCATATTTAAAGTCTCTCTCGGTAGCGCCATTGCCTAAAAGTTTTTCTTTCAATGAACGGTCTACCGGGTGTTTGACCGCAGTCCGGTCCCGGTAGTATTCCAGTAATGCTGCAGCGGCCTCTTCCGGATTGGTCATGGAACTTTTAACCCGGGCCAATTCTACTCTTTCCAGTTCCAATCTGGAAAGGAGCAATTCAATCTCCGATGTTTCCCTTACCTGGATTTTTACAGGATCAGCACCTTGAATTGAAAGCCCGTATTCCGCCAGAAAGCAAAACAAAAACAGGATGAAACCAATAGGCTTCATAAGCACGTAGTTTATTAGATTAACTAATTGAGAAATGAAATAAAGCCGTAATTACCTGGGTAACTACGGCTTTGTTGCTTCAACAATGATATGTATTCTCTATCGTTTTATTTATGGATCATTGCCAACCGGGATTTTGCCCTAGGTCTGGATTTTGAGAAATAGCATCGATCGGAATGGGCCATAAATAATGCTTGGATTCATCGAATACAGGGGTTTCGTAGTCGGTACCCTGGTATGGTTCGAGGTATGGGACTCCATCCACATCGGAAAACCCTACTGTTACAGTACCTTCCGGGTCAACCAGGGCGCGGGTTGCCTCATCCCAACGCATGCCGTAATCTTTCTGCTCCAGCAGTTTGCCCCACTTCCAGCGTAATAAATCGAAGTAGCGGAAACCTTCCATGAATAATTCCACCCTTCTTTCACGGCGGATCTCGACGATGAGCGGATCACTGTGCCATGAGGTATACCGCGGATCCACTGGTTCAGCGCCGAGAATCAGATGTGCCTCGACCGGGAGGCCCGCTCTGTCGCGCAGTGCGTTGATGGTCGCGTCAAGATCACCCTGGGTAATGGTCCCCAGTTCCGCCTTTGCCTCAGCCAAGGTTAACAGGACTTCACCATACCTCAATATAATGGCAGGGGTTTCTGAAACATTATAGGTGTTATATGCGGCAACATTCTCATACGTTTTGATGATATGATATCCGGTATAGGTTTTTATGCCACCGCCGGTATTGCCCTGTATTCTGGGATATCGGTAAAGTTCGGGAATACCGTTCCCATAGTAATAATATGGCTGGTCGTCAGGATGCATTACGGTCTGCCTTAACCTTGGATCACGGTTTTCCCAGATATTTTCATAAACCTCATCCCCCTGGTACAGTGGTGAAAGGGAAATGGGCAGTCCATCAGTACAGAGATAATCTTCAACCATACTTTTTGTAGCTCCTCCATTATAACCCCTGTGATAACTCTGGGTGTGATTGGTGTAGATACCCAGCTGGTACCTTCTCCAGTACATTACTTCCGGGTTCCCGGAAAGATCCGTCATCCGGTGTATGGCATTATAATCGTTCCCATCAGGATCACCTGTATACAATGCGTACGGGCCATTATCCACGATCTCCTGGGCAGCGTCAGCGGCCTGTTGTAACCACATATCAGCATCGGATCCAACGCCGTGGTATTTCCGGAAGGTGCCCTCCCAAAGGCAAACCCTTGCCTTAATCAGAAGTGCACACCAGCGGTCCAACCTTCCCGGCGCATTTCCGTCACCCCAGTCATCCGGGATGTTTGCACAGGCAAAATTCAGGTCATCCAGCACATTTGCCATAACCGTTTGACGGTCATCCCGCTCGCCGTAGAGGACATCTTCATCATCGATATTTAACTCTGTATCTACCCACTGCACATCGCCAAACTTGCGCACTTTATCGTGATAAAACCATGCGCGCAGCAGGCGTGCCTCACCGATATATTTATTCCTAACTTCATCAGTAACTTGTGCCTTTCCATAATTATCCATACCGACATTGATGGCTCTTAGGAAGTCCCATCCCCCCCAGCCAAACCAGGCCCTACCAGGTATGACAGCATGTTTGCCCGCACGTTTCCGCTGGAACTCATCAAGCCTGTCAGCCCGCGGTGCAATGTTATCGGAGAAGCAGTCCAGGTTCCAGCTGGTATACTTGTGGCTGTCAAAACCATCATCGAATGCCATTAAAATGGGTACCAGATCATCATTTCTGGCAATATGATACAGACCGTTATTGTAGACCAGCAGGTCATTCTCGGTATTCCAGAAAGATTCATTGCTGATCTCATCCAATGGTTGTCTGTCCAGAAAATCATCGTTGCAACTTAAAGTCAAAAATGTTGCAATAACAACCAAACCTGTTTTTATAATATGCTTTTTCATTTTCTTTTCCTTTTTTGGTTATTAGAATGTAACATTCAGACCTATAGAATAGACACGCTGCTTGTAGTATTCCTGGGTCAGCGTTGGCCGTACTTCAGGATCAAGGGGCTTGTGCATTTTGGTAAATTCCCACATGTTCAATCCGGAGAAATAGATCCGTGCAGCCTGCATTCCCACCTTACCGGCCCATGCTGAAGGCAGGTTATAGGCCAATGTCATCGTTTTCAGACGAATATAGGCGGCATTCTGTACATAGCGTGACTGTTCCTGAATATTCTGCTTAGTATTTGTTGAGATATGCGGTGCAGCAAAATAAGCGTTTGGATTTTCAGGGCTCCAGGTTTCTGTCAGGTAGTACCACTCAACATTCCCTGCATTGTAGGGATAGAAGGCGTTCCAGTTACCATTGGGCGGCCAGTACTCATACTTTAGCACACCCTGGAAAAAGATGGTCAGGGTGAAGTCCTTCCATCCCAGGTTGCCATTGATCCCAAAATTGTATCTTGGACTTTCATAGGCTATGATCTTCTGGTCACCCGGATCATCCAGTGTGTTGGAACCCCTGGTAATTTTGCCGTCACCATTCAGGTCTGCGTAGCGAATGTCCCCCGGTCTCCAGTTGGAGCCCAGCTGGCTCTGGTCAATTTCCAAAACTTCTTCATCTGTCTGGAAGATGCCCTGGGTTTCAAATCCCCATAGTTCACCAATGATCTCTCCGACATAATGCTCATTGAGTGATCCGGTCGGATTATCGTATTTGGTGATTTCACTTTTATTATCTGATAATGCCAGTGTAACACCATAGTTCCAGTTCGTATTGATCCTGTTTTTCCATGTGGCCGCAATTTCCCAGCCAGTGGTCCTCAGATCGGCAGCATTGGCCTCAGGCGCATCAGTACCCAGGATATCAGGATAGGTAACATCCGTTAACATGTCCTTGGTATCCCGTGAATAAATGTCAAAAGAGAAATCAAGCCTGTTCCCCAGCATGGTAAAATCCAGTCCCAGGTTCTGGGTAACCACCGTCTCCCATGTCAATGTCGGGCTAACCAGTCCCGCTGCTGAAACATAGGGGGACCTGGTGCCGGCGCTTAACATAATAGGTGAACTGCCGATTCCCATGCTTGGAATGTAGGGATAGTAGTTGTCTCCCAGCAACTGGTTTCCAAGTGTACCGTAGCTGGCGCGGAGCTTGAGGTTATCCAGCCAGCTGCTTGTTCCGCTCATGAATGCTTCTTCTGATATCCTCCATCCGGCAGAAAATGACGGGAAGAATCCAAACCTGTCGTCCTTCGGGAACCTGGAGGTTCCGTCATACCGGCCATTGGCTTCTATCAGGTACCGGTCCTTAAAGATGTAATTCACACGGTAGAATACGCCCCTGAGGGCAACATGTGACTTCGAACCATCGGCTTGCTGAGCACCTACTGTGGCATTCAGATCAGTGATTTGAGGGGTAACCAGGCTGAATGCCTGTGAGACGATCTGCTGATTCCTTCCCCACTCCTGGTTAAAACCAACCATGGCCTTGAAATAATGGGAGCCCTGGTCAATGGTATAATCTGCATAGGTATTCAACACAAAATACTGGTCATTGTCAGTGATGTTCTGGATAAAGTCATTTCCGCTGTACCCGTTACTCAGGATATTATCCGATAGGAGGTCCGGGTTTGGATCTATCACTGTCACCTTGCTTTGCACATCCTGGAAAATTCGGTTATAGAGGGAATATGAGATGTCTCCCCTGATTCTTAAACCTTTAATGGGGGTAAGCGTTACTCCCTGGGTCAGGGTGGTGTTGGTTTTGGTAAAGGTTTTGCGTCCGCCTCTTTCGAGGTACTCAAAAAAGTTGGTCCCACCAAAATACTTCCCTATGTACTGTGTATAATCGTCATGGTCCCCCGGGGTTACGTAATACGGAAGGTCCGGGAATGCAATCGGGGCTATTGGATTTTGACGTGCCGTGGTGTTGATGTTCACATCCCAGTTGTAAAAGGTGGGTATATCACTTGTCTCGGTGGAGATCAATGCCCTGCTGTCTACGGACAACCATTTATTGACTTTGAAATCACCTTTCAGCAGCACATTATACCGTTTGAAGTGTTCGTTCTTCTCCTTGTTGTTGAGGTATCCATCCTTGTTCAGGTGTCCGAAGGATACATAATAGGATGCATTTTCAGAGGCCCCTGAAACATTGAAGTCGTACTTCTGCTGCGGGGCATAATCGATTAACAAATCATCTGAATAATTGTTGTACCCATTAAAACGAAGTATTCCCTCTTCGACCGTCCAGGCATTTTCAAAAGTGGGGTTGTCACTCCATCTTTTGTATCTATCAAGCGCTTCCTGGTTGTAACTGTCAGCTCCGTTGGTGCGCTGCTCGGCCTGGTTTCTTGCCAGAGCGAACTGGTACGGGTCCGTGATCGGGTCCATTAGGAAAATGGGCTTGGCCCATCCAAATTCCGCCCCGAACGAAACATTCGCCTTCCGGCCTTTTCCTTTTTTTGTCTCAACCAGGACTACACCAAAAGCTGCCCTGGCACCATAAACGGCGGAAGCGGAAGCATCTTTCAATACGCTGACACTTGCAATGTCATTCGGGTTCAGCCTGTTAAGGTCCCCCGGCACTCCATCGATCAGGATGAGGGGACTACCACCGTTGATAGATTCATATCCCCTGACATTAAAATCGGTGCGGGTGTCGGCAGGGTCTCCGTTCCGGATGGTAATATTAAAATTAGGTATGACACCCTGCAAGCCTTCACCTGTATTAGCGATGGGCCTGTCTGCCAGTACTTCGCCATCGGCTGTACCCACAGACCCGGTAAGGTTCACTTTTTTCTGTGTACCATAGCCGACCACTACCACTTCGTCCAGTCCCACCATATCTTCATTCATAATGATACTGAGGACCTGCTGGTCTCCCGGAACGACCTCCTGCGTGGAGTATCCAATAAAGGAGATCACGAGTGTGACCGTCGGATCATCCACATCCAGGCTGAATTGCCCGTTGACATCAGAAATGGTCCCGATGGTGGTACCTTTTATTAAAATGTTGGCCCCGATAATAGACTCTCCGGCTGCATCTGTGATGGTTCCTGTTACGGTCACAGGCTGTGCTGCAGCAATCATGACAAATAGCTGAAACACAAATAAAATCAATAAAGTTCTCAATACCTGAAAAGTCTTACAGGTTCGCATCTGCTTCGGACGCCTTCCAGGTAATTTTGTAGTACGTCTCATACTTTTGTGATTTAGGTTAATAACTAGAAAGTTTGGGTTGAGCAGTATTTAGTAGGAAGAGATGGTAAATCTACCTGCTCTTGAGATGAGGTCAGATTTTCGTCATAGGCAGGTCGGTTTTAGGTTGGTTAATTAGGTTTTGCCTTGACACCAGTGAAACATCAAAATGTTTCAGCCTATTAAATATATATCATAAAATTTAAATTACATAAACCAGTCATAACAAAAAACCTTTGAAATTACCATGTTAAACGGGATGGATTACTCCTGATTCTAATACCGGATTTTCTATGGATTTAAGACCTGTTTTATAACGGACTGATGAACAGAGCCTAAGGTGTTGGTTTTTTTTCAATGGAACCGGGTTTGACGCCATGATATATGAGAATGATGCCATGGATATTAAGTATTTGGAATAAGCAAATTTTTTTCTAATTTATTTTCGTTATTAATAACTAATTGGTGCTGATTAAATCACCTCGGCGGTAATTCCGAACAACTGGCTGAAATGTTTCAGTTCATCCTTGTGATCGCCGTAGAAGAACATCTGGTGGAAGCCCGGGTAATCGAGGTAGCTTTCCACCCCATGCAGTTTCACCATGGGTGCCACCACGCAGCCTCCGGCGGGTGGAATGGACTTCTGTTCCACTACCTCGCCTGTGGATATCAGCATTTTTGGCCTGCCTTCCGTATATTCAACCCAGGGTTTCCTGAGTGAGTTTTGCGCCACGGGAAGGATCAGATCGGCAACCGTCACCGTCTGTCCAACCTTCCAGTCAGGTTTAAGCGTAGCATCCCGTTTGCCATGGTGATTCATTATGGAATATGGTTCGGGTTCCGCATCCAGTCCCGCCAGTCTGGTTGGGCAGCTGCAATGGGAACCGATCAGGCATCCCTTTGCTGTTTCAGCCACAGGATCCTGCTGGAAGGCTGGCTTATCAAACAGGTATTGAACCACACAATGCGTCAGGCAGGCTTCGAGGTCTCCTTCACAGGCGGCCGGTATGCCGGAATCATTCAGTTTTGACCAGGCCAGGCAGGGGAGGCTGATCTTGAGCGGACCCAGTACACCGAGGCAATCCATCGTCACGGCGTCGGCCTTTTCCCGCTCCAGGAGGCGGATTACGGCATAGTAGCTCCTGGCCCCGTTGATCACGTCTTCTTCGCTGGCATCATGTATGTGATGGGCATGGCTCATGCAGGTCCGGGCAAGCTCCCTGGCCTCATTGCTGTCCCTGAGGCCATTATACTGATCTATAAAGTGTCCGGCTGGCACAAACCTGAGTTTTGTCCCGAAATGGTTCAGGGAGACTTCCGTGATCTCATCAATCCCTTCAATGATGACCAGGTACCTGGTTTCACGGATCTTTGCACCGGCTTTCAGCATCTTCATCCCGAACTCGGCCTGCTTGAAATCATCGGTAGAGGCAATGAAGGCTCCGTCCTTTTTATTATATAAGCTGGTATTGGTAGTGAATGATGAACCAAGCGGTGAAAATACCACTACCGGTAAATTATGGTCAAGGGCTTTTCCAACCGTTGGCCAGGTATGTTGCTGCCTGTCCAGTGTGACCAGCAACAAGCCGTCCGTCTTCGCATCAACAGCATCCTGTATCCACTTTTCACCTTCTTCAAGCGAATAAATGGGTTTGGTGCTTATGTCGGCCACCATGCCCATCTCCTTTGCGGCAGTCCTGATCTTTTCAATATAATTTTTTCGCGCCGCTTCACCATCGTAAATTTCCCCGGGCCACAACATTCCGTAATTTTCTTCACGCCGGATGAAAGCGGCCCTGATGATGGGCGTATAGTTGCCAGCCGGGCCAAAATGCGGCAGATCAGGACCGGCGGCGAACCGGAAAGATCCGAGGAGGGATGGCAGGGTCATCAGACCCATGGCAGCGAGTCCGGAATTTTTCACGAACTCACGGCGGTTTCTCAGGGTTGGGAGATTGTTTTTCATGGTGAATGGGATTTAAAAACACTGTACCAGAGCAGACCTCCACCAGTAGTAATATTTATCCTCGAGGTCCTCAATAGAGGGGAATGGATAATACAGGAAGGCCTCCTTTTCTCCAATGAAAAAGCCATCTTTAATGGTCCTGTAGGAGAGTTCTCCTTTAAACTGACGAATGACTGTTTTGGTCTGTCTTTCACTGGATGATTTTAACCTGGCGAGGCAATCCCTGAGATGGTCAGGGTTCGGATAGGGCAGGTCATGAATGGGGGCATAGGAATCCCTTGCCAGCTTGCCCAGTTTCAGCTCCGCGAAAAAGATTTTCGGTACAAATAAGGGTTTGCTGTTGTCTGTCAGGAAATTGATGAATTCGGGAGGGGATAATTTGCTGGCAACACGGGTAGTAATGGGATTGAACTGCTGGTAGAGATGGATAATATCTGTAGTTGGAGGTTTGTATCTGCCTGCTGCCAGTTCCAGTACCTTGCCATCATCGGTCACCAGGTATAGATTCTTCAGGGCATCCATGGTAATGCTTTCCATCACCCGGTAAATGGAAAGAAAAACGGACCTTTTGGGTTCCCCGTCTTCATAGGGCACCAGCCTCTCATCCAGGTAATCCTGTGGCAGGTTTTCCATTTTTTCAATGTCTATCTCCAAAAATATGGCCTGTCCGCGGATCCGCTTGCGTGTTCCCACAGCCATGTAATTACCGAAATCAACCGGTGGGAGCTGAGAAGCCACGAGTGATTCGGGAGTGAGCGATAAATAAAGATATTTTTTCATGACGCTATAATTTTAAGGGGCCTAAGCCTAAGATACGGAAGTATATAACCAATGTCAATACCCGATCTTTTTATTACCTTCGTTGTGGAAAGCAGGAGATATGAAAAAGCATAAAATGAGTCTGAGAAGATCTGTATCATCCTCCCCTTCATTCCTTTTTACAGTTTTACTGATTGTTTCAATGAGCATGATGAATTGTAATGGGAAGGGGAATAAGAATGCCCGATCAACCACGGTACCGGATCAGACAGCGCCAGCAGCCACCCCCGCTGATCCGCAGGGCATGAATGATGCTGCACTGAACGGTGAATTGGAAAGGGTTAAGGAATTGATCGGGCAGGGTGCAGATCCGGATGATGTTGATCAGGACGGAAGGACAGCACTGATGTATGCCTCCTTTAATGGGCATACAGAGATCGTTCGCTTGCTTCTTGATCAAGGGGCAGGGGTTGGAAGCAGGGATGCATTGGGACGTACGGCACTATTATATGCGTCCACTGGTCCCTTTCCTGAAACGGTCAAACTGCTGCTCGACCATCATTCAGATCCGAATATCGTCGATAATGATGAACATTTCTCACCCCTCATGCATGCGGCTGCCGAGGGACAACTGGAGGTGGCAAAACTCCTCCTGGACAGAGGTGCAGATCCTGCATTGAAAGACAAGGACGGGGAAACAGCTGCTTTGTTTGCCCGCAACAACGGGCATACAGAAGTGGCAGGCCTGATCCAGTCAGTGCTGGATTCGAGGTAATTGCATAGATCCTTGTACAGAAGCCCTTAGTCGCCCAGGTCGGCACAAACCAGTTCCCTGTCATTCCTGACATAGACATGCCTTCCGGCAAAGGCGGGATGGGTCCAGGTGACTCCTGTCCCGCTCCGGTTCAACTGCGCGGTGGTGGGTTCTATGAGCCTGGCCCGGCTGATCTCTTCAAATCCTTCAGGCGAGAGCCTTGATATGATCAATTCCCCATGTTCGTTAAACATCCAAGTAATTTCCCCGTTCTGAACAAAGTGAACATTGGCCCAGCGGTTGGTATTTACCGCCGAGGTGTTTTCCCAGACCCGCTCACCGGTTTCCAGTTCCAGGCATCGCATCTCGCCGTAGGAATCAATCCCGTATATATATCCGTCCCGTATGACCGCTGTATTGATAACACAATGCAGGGCATCTGTATTGCGTTCATTTGCACCGCTCCTCATCCATTTTATTTGCGCTGTTAATTCTGTTTCAGATATTTCAGCCAGCAGAGATCCGTCAAAGAACGCACTTACAAATAGATAATTCCCATAGCGTACCGGCGTGCTGACACCCATCTGCATTTTGATCATGAAGGGGATTTTCCAGTATATCTCCCCTGTTTCAGGTGCCAGGCCGTTCAGGTGATCACCTGTCCATACCACCACCACCTTCCTGCCTGCCTGGGTGGTCAGGTAGGGAGCCGTATAGGAGGCCTGGTCACCGGATGCTGTCCATATCTCCTTACCGCTTTTTTTATCCAGTGCTATGATACAGGCATTGTTGCTGCCACCGATATGGAGGATCAGTTTGTCATCCACAATGAGGGGGGCGGCGGCTATGCCCCAGACGGGCATGCGAATCTCATACTCAATGTTCATATCCTTTCCCCAGATAAGCTGGCCGGTCACCGCATCGAGGCAGAACAGATGTCCCATGGTCCCCAGTGCATACGCCCTTCCCTCATCGATCACCACACTGGCCCGTGGACCGGCCTGGTAGCCCACCCCCTCATACCTGCAATCATAGGTATGGGTCCATATTTCCATGCCGGTTTCAGCGTTGAAGCAGCGAACCCCCTCCTTTTCTTTCGGAGTGGTGATCCGGTCCATAACGTAGACCCTGCCCTGCGATACGGTGGGACCGCAATAGCCTGGTCCCAGGGGCGTACGCCATTTCAGTCTGATATCGCGTTCGGGGAATTCTTTGATTATATTCTTCTGGTTCCAGACCCCGTTCCGCCCTTCTCCACGCCAATCAGGCCAGTCCTGCCCATCCTGTGCATGACACCCTGAAAATGCCAGTATGCCGGTAAACGCAAATAAAATTCTGAGATATCTCATGCTGTTGATATTAATTATTATCCTGTTCCAGGGGGTGATCCTGACCTTTCCCAGGAGTCCCGATGGCATGGGCTCCCATCCGGTGGCATCAAACTTTTTATAATGACGGTCCACCATATTGATGTCGTAGAATATTTTCCATTCCTTTCCGCTTAATTCAAGATCCCTCAGCCGGTTGGCAGGCAAATTGCTTACCTCCAGCTCCAGGGTATTGATCCCCTCGCTTTAACCGGATCCGCGTTTCAAAAGGATTGGCCCAGAGGCAATCCAGGAATTCACCGTTGACCCGGATCCTGGCACTTTCCCTGACATCACCCAGTTCCAGCAGCCAGGCCCTAACATCCGGGTCGGGGTTCTCAAATTGGATGGTATATCTGGCTGTGCCACTGAATGCCTCAGCCTCCTTGCCGAAGCGGGTCCAGGACCGGAGCTCCTGCATCCTGACCTTGCCGGGTAGACGGGGGCCGCCAGAAATGAAGCTCACATCCCAGGGACCGGTTAATTCAACAGGATCACCGCTTTCTGTAAAGTACTCCCAGGCAGATGCATCCATCTTTTCCTCATAGGTCCTTAGTAATAATGCCTGGCCCGGCTTGACCTGGAGGTAAACATCGGTGTTCCCGTTCCGGGATACTATCCTGGCTTCTCCGGTGACGCCAGTCTGGGGATCCATGATGATGACAGATTTTGCGGGACTGCCAATCGTAACATAACCGTTGATTTCATTCGGGGTATGATTGACCAGGTAATATACCTTCCCGTCCATCATCTTCCTCCGGAGGAAGTCCAGTCCGGTGTCAACCAGTACTTCCCGTTCAATTCCCATGTTATCAAGGACCTGGGCGATAATATCCGTAATGGCAAGCTGTCCCTTTTCCCCGGCTATCATTTCCTGTAATTTGGATGTCTGTTCGCTATGCCTATGGTAACCGGGAACAGACTCGGGGAGTCCTGTGAAAAATACATTGGCACCATTTTCATGCAACCTGGTCAGGTATCCGAAGGTAGGCAGGGGCATGTTTTTGCATTCAGGTATGATCAGGGCCTTGTACCTGCCCCCCGGTACCTGTATATAGCCGTTCTTTTCTTTGGCCGATGCAAGGTAACTGTCGCTTATATAATCAATGGAATAGCCTTTGTTGATCAAATCACTCACGAGCCGGTAGAAGGGGGTTGGGACCAGCCAGTTATCTTTGTTATGTATGCCCAGTTGTAAAATGAGATCTCCATCCGGGTCAACATCCAGCGCATCAAAGAAAGGCCAGTATACAAGCAATTCATTGTCCGGTTCTCCCGATTGCAGGAGGGACTGACACCGGGTGATATAGGCAAACATGGAGGGTGCATCCTCCCAGATCGTATTATTTGATGCGAAATTCACGGAAGCATAGAACTTCCAGCCTGGCCACTGGGCCTCATCCGGGGAATAGGTTGATCCATGGAAAAAGGTGTGATTGACCCCGGTCAGGAAGAGTTGTTCCACCTCGGGTTTACACTGTGACAGTGCGGTTTTAAAATGCTCTCGCAGCCAGGTGAATGTTTCGGATGATGTGAGTGGTTTGCCAGCTATATGGGCAGCTGAAGAAGCAAACTTCAGCATGATGGGGTCCGGGTCTGCTATGTTTGCATCGGAATCTTCCCACCTGAACCCCGGGATATCGAATTTTGTGGCATAAAAGGATTCACATTCCGGGATATCTGCCTCGGCGTAGAGGTCAATGAGGTTCCCGGGACTGCCATGCGCCTGATATTTGGATTTGAAGGAATGCTCTTTTGCCCATCTGGTCCAGTTCACCGAAAAATTTTCCAGTATCAGTTCAGAAATGGTACGCCGGTAGTCGCTGATGATCCTCGTGTGGTCTTCACCCGGGGAGCCGCTATGGAGGACCGGAAGATGATCGCTGAGATCATATCCCCTCCGCTGCCGGAATTCATCAAAAAATTCAGGGGTATAATCGGCACCATATACCTCATAGCTGTCATTGAAAACCGCTCTTAACTTATCCCGGGCCGGTCGCAAGGCACCTTCATAAGGCTCGAGATAATCCTCAAGTGCGGCTTCAGAGAAGTGATCCAGTACGAAACCCTTCTCCTCCGGGGGCAGACCGTTTTACCTGCTGGCCGGTTTTCCCTGAAATTACTGCATAGAGCATGCAATCCTGATCAGCTTTCCAGTCTATCTGATTCCCCTCCAGCTTGCCTGTCAGGTCTGTTTTTTGTCCATCTTCATAAAAAGCATACAAGAACTGTACCCGCGCCAGGTCCGGTTGTTCATTTTCACCAACCTGTATCTTTTGGATGATCCGCTCACCTTTTTTAAGCTCAAAGCTTTGTATGTAGAGCTTTCCGGCTGCATATTCGGGTTCGACCTGTGGGCCACCGTAAGGCCAGCCGGTCCCCAGGATCATATCCATCCCCATTCCAAGTCGCTCTCCCTCTTCCAGTGTATGGATCAGCATTTCCATCCATTCTACCGAAAGATGTTGCAGGAAGCGGTCTTCATAACCTTTGGTCCCGTAGATGGGTGTGATCTCAACGCCGCCCATCCCTGCACTAGCAAATTCCTCCATCCGCCGGGTAATGTTTTCCTTATCCACAGCACTGCCCATCCACCACCACCGGGTCCAGGGTTTCATGGTCGTTGTTATTTCAGGCCATGCAGATAATTTATCCCCGGAAGTTGAGTCAGAGGTATTGGTACATGAAAGTGAGACAAATACCAGAACTCCTGGTATCAGTCTGAGCAGGCTGTGGTTGGTCATAACTCAAAATAAAATGTACAATTTAAGAAAATATGGGAATATTGATTTATTTGCTGTCATAATGATACCTGCAACTATATATAAGCAGATCTGATCCTTCAACCTTATACACGAGTCTATGTTCCCGGTCAATTCTTCGGGACCATAATCCAGTCAAATCAAACTTCAAAGGTTCTGGTTTGCCGATTCCTTCTCTTGGATTGGATTGTATATTTTTAATCAGGGCATTGATTCTTCGGAGCATTTTCTTGTCTTCATCCTGCCAGGAGGAATAATCATCCCAGGCATTTTTAGAAAAGATGATCCTTTTCATTCTTCAATCAATCCATTTTGAACAGTTGAGCCATCCTTCATCTGCTCCATGGAATCAAAAAGTCTTTTGGCATTCACTTTAGAACTCAGTAAATGAAGCGTCTCCATGATGGAATTGTATTCTTCAAGTGAAATTAACACAGCCCCTTTACCAGATTTTCTCTTAATGATGAGTGTTTCATTGTCGTTTTCCACGCTATCAAGATAATCTTTAAGAGCAGTCCTGAATTCCGTAAAATTTGCAGCGATCATTTTAGAAGTATTTAAATAAGTACAAATTTAAGTACTTTTTTAAGTTATTGCAAAATTAATACCGAATTTCTGTTCCAGGCAAGAGAATTGGATCTATTTAACCTGAATTGTTTAATATTTAACTTAATCTAGAAAACGTATTTTTTTCATTGTTCAAATGATGGGAAAAAATCTAATACAGATTTTATGGACCCCAGGAATTGCTTTATTTCTACATACATGAACACTAGGTTGGTCTTTGTTTCATCGTTTATACCGCGGGGATGGTGAATCCATCCTTTTACATCATGTTCTTGACATTGGTAAACAGTTAACGTAAATTTATAATAACAAAACCCCTCATCCTATTCCCATGCATAACAAACCGGACAATCCCCTGAACTTCTGGGAGGAACTCAAGCGCAGAAGGGTTATCGGAGTCATACCGGTGTATGCAGCCGCGGCATTTGCGCTGCTCGAACTGGTGGATATTATTGCTGATCCATTGGGATTACCCCAGGGGACAATAAAACTTGTACTGATTCTCCTGTTGATCGGTCTTGTAATAAGCATCGTATTTTCATGGATATATGATATTACGCCGGGCGGAGTAAAAAAGACAAAACCTTCCGGTGAACCTGATGAGAAAGCAAAGCCTGCCGAATCAATTAAATGGAAGATGGCCACCTATGTAAGCGTGGTGATCATTATATCTCTGGTTGCACTTAATATTATCAGGGGAGGAAAAAGCGCTGATAACATTTCAAAGTCAGAGAAAACAATCGCTGTGCTACCATTCCATAACCTGAGCATGGACTCAACACAGGTATATTTTTGTGATGGGATCAGGGAAGAGATCCTGAATCATCTTCATAGAGTCAGTCCTTTCACAGTAAGATCAAGAACCTCCTCCGATCATTACAGGAATACCGAAAAAACGAGTTCCGTCATAGGACAGGAACTGAATGTAAATTATCTGGTGGAGGGCAGTGTCGGATGTGAGGAAAACCAGCTGAAGATATGGATCCAACTGATTGATGCCAAAAATGACAGGCATATTATGGTCAGAAGATTATATCAGAGAAAAAAGGCAGGTATTCTCCATCCAGAGTGAGATTGCCAGGAAGATTGCCGAAGAGTTAAGCGTTATTCTTTCCCCGGATGAGATTGAAAAAATAGAGTCAAGGCCAACGGATAATCTCCAGGCTTATCAGGCTTATCTGAGAGGACGTTATTATATCGGACAGCCACATTTTTCCCTGCAAAACTGGAACCTGGCATTGCAGAATTTTCAAGCAGGCGGTGGAGATAGATACGGGGTTTGCGCTGGCTTATGCTGAACTGGCCAGATCCCATGCCAGGTTATATTATCTGAGACATGATCTGTCTGAATCCCGCTTGTTGAAGTCCGACGAGGCAGCTGCTAAAGCCCTGGAGCTTGGACCGGATCAGCCAAGGGTTCACCTTGCATTGGGTTATTACTATCTATATGCTTACAGAGATCACAAAAGTGCACTCAAACATCTGGAGATCGCTGAAAAAGATCTTCCGAATGCGGTTGAAATTTTGATTGCAAAGGCTGCCATCTTTGAGCCTCTTGGTCGTTGGGAGGAATATATTACATTGCTTGATAAGGCTTGTGAACTGAGTCCACGGGACCCTTCAATACCTACAGATCTGGCATTGGGATTATGGCTAATGCGTCGGTACAGCGAGGCTGTTGATGCCTGTAACCGGGCCACTGCAATGGATCCTGAACTAACCTGGCCCTATTTGTATAAAGCTTTTGCAATCTGGAGCTGGAGAGGACCCGATCAGGAGTCCCGTGACGCCCTCACAAATGTTCATGTTGAGCATGAGTGGTATTTATGGTCCTGGTTTTACCAGGAAGTCGGTGAAGGAAATTACGAAGCAGCACTTCAATTATTGACAGCTGAAGCCTTTGGCTGGGGCGTAAATCATAAACTTTGTGCAGATGCCGAAGACGCTTTTCTCAGCCTTTATATATGATTACCTGGGAAAAGATAAGCTTGCCCGGGAGGATTATGAAACCGCAGTAAAGCTCCTGGAAATAAAGGTCAGGGAAATACCAAATGATCCCAGGTATCACGGCGCTCTCGGAATCGCGTATGCGGGTATGGGACAAAAAGAGGATGCTATTAAAGAGGGGAAAAGAGCGGTGGAATTATTACCCATGTCTTTGGACGCAGTTTATGGTATACAACACATCATTGATCTTGCTGTTATCTACACCAAGGTTGGAGAACCTGATCTTGCCCTGGACCAATTTGAATATCTTCTCACAGTTCCATCATGGATATCCACAACCTGGTTTGACTGGGATATCCGTTTTGCTCCTTTAAAAACACATCCAGGGTATCAGAATTTGATTTCAAAATACGAAATCGGACAATAATCTCAAGCAATACTCACCGCTGAACCATCATTATGATTTTACTCTCCATCCCTTCACCGGAGATCAATTTACATATAAATACCCCAGAGGATACTTGCCTTCCGCTATCATCGGTGCCTTCCCATTGAACAGTATGGTTACCCGCAGGCTTTATTTCATTTACAAGAATGGCAATTTGCCTGCCGGTGGCCCATCCGTGCAGGCTGTCAAGCATATGTAAATCCCTTATATCGTATCTGGTTTGTTCAAATTGTTTGGTTATCGTTTGAGCTGTACCAATTTCAGTTATACAGGTCACTGTGAGCAGGCATAAAATCGCTGAATATCTCATTGCTATTTGATACTGGTTAAATTCTTCTTCAATGTGATACTTACCGTACAACCTTTGCCGGTTTGGCTTTTAACCGTCAACCTGCCCTGGTTCATTTCAATCAGTTCGTTTGCTAACCTGAACCCCAGTCCGGAACCTTTTTCATTCATGGTACCATTTTTTGTGAACCGTTCTTCCAGATTGCAAAGTTTTTTGATCTCCATTTCTGACATGCCCACCCCTTCATCCTTGATATTGATGACAATATGTTCCTCTTGTTCGTTTTCATAGATATCAATATTCCCTCCCATTTGGGAATATTTACAGGCATTTGAGAGGATGTTCCTGATGGCCGCATAGATCATATTATAATCAGCCTTGATTATGGTACCCGCAGGGATGGAATTGTATATGTTAAGTTCTTTCTCGAGTATCTGGGCTTTCAGCAGGTCCAGGGTCCTGCGGATCATCTCCTGCAGGTCAAAATAGACCGGTTTGATGCTTTGTTCCTGGAATCTGTGGCTCCATTCCTGCAGTGAGTCCAGCAGGTTATAAAGGTTTTTGGAGGATTCGAAAACAAGGTTGATATAGTTCTTTCTGAGCTCGTCCGAAAGCGTTGAGTATTCCGTTTTCAATAACTCCAGGAACCCAAGGATACTGTTGAAGGGGCTTTTTAGGTCATGGCTGATCAGAGAATAGATACGGTTCTTATACTCGATATTGTCCTGGAGCCTGGCCTCATTCTCCTTCCTTCCGGTTATATCCCGGATGAAAATAAGAATCGAGGTTACATGCCTTTTTTTATCATATTCCGGGAACATCCTCCATTCATAAAAAAGTGGGCCGTTTTCCAGGTTGACGGCAATATCACATGTCTGGGGTTCTCTGCTTTCAATGGTTTGTTGGATGGTGGATGCAATCAGGTCATTCATGCTAGCCGGGAGGTCAAGGTATTTAAGATCCTTTCGAATGATCTCTTCCGGCCTGATCCTGAAAGTTTTCAGGAAGGCCTGGTTGGCATACAGGGGTTTCATTTGTTCATCCACCCTGAGAATGAGATCCCCTGCATTCTCTGCCAGTGACCTGTAGAGTTCTTCACTCTTGGTCAGCCTGTGGTGTGTGCGAAGTCTTAAAAGCGCCTGCGATGCCTCCCTGAACAGGATCTCGAGCAGGCTGACCTGTTCCATGCGCTGCCCCTTCGAGATGAAGATCACAGCTCCTCCCATGATCCTGTCACCGACACCGAGGGATATCTCATATATTTCTTCCAGTTTGATCAATTTCTCGATCTGCATGCAGATCGTTTCCGGCACCTGGTGCAATGCAAGTTCATAAAGGCTGTCATGCACCTGTAATAATTTACCGTGGACCGCATAGTCGAATGTACTGTAATCGACCTTGAATATCCTGCCTACAAGGTTTTGATCAAAGAGTTTCAGTATCGCACTCCTGATTTTTCCACTTACACCCTTAATGGCTTCGACCCTGAGATATCTGCTATCATCATCAATGGAATTGAGATTAAAGATGATCCCGGGCAGGAGCTTTCTCATCTGCCCGGTCAGAAACCGGAACAGGTCTTCCTCCGAATCAATGGTGAGCAAAACGGATGATGCATTGAACAGGAATTCTGTGTCCCTTTGTTTTGAAAGTTCTGCCTGCTGGAATAATATCCTGTGTGTAGCATCCATAAAAACCCCCTGGAAGCCTGTGATCCTTCCTTTATTCCGCACAAGATTCAGGTATGATTCAGCCCACTTTTTTTCACCGCTTTTATGTTTCCATTCGAATACCACCTTTTCTTCCGGGATTTTGCCAAGAAGGGCATCGTTGAATAGTTTCAGATAAAAGGAAAGGTCTTTCCGGTAGAAAATATCGATATTCCTGAAATGCTTTCCCACAATTTCATCCTCGGCATAGCCGGTGATCCTGCAAACAGCCGGATTGACAGAGGTTACCACACCATCCAGCGACATGGTGGCAATGCCAACATTGGCGAATTCAAAAAGGGCCTTGAGGTGTTCTTCCTGTTCACGCACCCTTTCTTTCATTGATACCTCCTCTGTGATATCAGTACTGATGCCGGTCCATATGATTTCTTCTGCATTTATCTTCCGGTGGGAAAGCCTGGTGCGGGACCAGAACCCATTCTTGCCCTTTCCTGCAGAAATCTGATATTCTACCTGTGCTATTCGGTTCTCTTTTAAAGCATTCCGCAGTTCGGTTGCTATCCTTTTGTGGTCATCCTTTGAAACGTTTTTGATCACTGATTGAGGAGCTTCAATGATCATGTCCGCAGTCATGCCGGTCTTTTCTGAAATATTGGGTGAGATGTACGTAACATCCAGTTTTTTGCCCTTTTGCAAAAGCTGGAAAACAATTCCCGGAAGACCATCTGTTATTTCCTTCATCCTGCTATTATATGCAGCGATTTCCGACTCATACTCTTTCCGCCTTGAAATATCACGGATAACCCCTTCAACGGCTTCAATCTCTCCCTTTTCATTCCTGAATAAATGCGCGCTTAGTGAAGCATGTATATAACTGTCATCCCTGATCTTCAAACGCACATCAAAATCATCAACAAATCCCTGATCAAACATTATTTCTCTGAATCTCTGCCGGTCTTCATCCTCTGCGAAGAATTCACCCACGGACCTGCCAATGAGTTCGTCGGGTTCGTATCCTCCGATATTCCTGACGGATGGACTGATCAGTGTGATGATGCTATCTTTGTCGGTCTGGTAATAAACATCACGAAAGGAGTTAAAGATCCTCTCGTACCTGTCTTCACTGATCTTCAATGCTTTTTCTACGGTCCTGAGCCGGGTGATATTATGAAAGGAACAGTGGATGTTGAGTAATTTCCCTTTTTCATCCCTGCTTCCGAAACAGGAAAAACTCGCGGTGATCTCCGATCTGTCTGAACAGCTCAGGACCAGTTCAATTTCATCTTTCGGGTCTCCTCCGCTTCAGGGCCTGCATGTTCTTCAGGTAAAGCTCAGCAGAGGCCTTGGACAGGAATGACTCAAACTGTTTGCCAATGACCTGATGTGGGAAATACCCCAGGCATGCAAGCCATGACCTGTTCACATACCTGATGATGCCTTTGGGATCCAATAATTGATAATTGATCTTTGTATTCTCAAATAGCTCGGACATTCTGGAAAGTTCTTCCTGTAATTCCCCGATACGCTGGTTGGTTTCCTGCTTTGCCATGAATTCTAAGCCTGGTATTAATGATTGATAATCGTGTTGTTTCTGATCCGCCACTTTGGGATAAATGGGCCGGTATCATCACCTGCAGGATCCAGAAGGGTATATTTCGAATTCAGCCTGCTCCTTACTTCATCAAGGAAATCTTTATACTGGACAGGGATGGTTTCATCCAGTAGATATGCCATTCTCTTAAGGATGGATAGATTTTTCATTTGCAGACCGTATTCGAGGAGTTTCTCCCCGTTCACGGGAATCTTTATCAACCTTTTCATCAGCCTGGGATAAGAAGCAACATATTTAGGAAGGTCAAAGCAATCCAGGAGGGTCTTTTCGGCATCCGTAACCCGAAAAGTCCCATTGTTGGTTGTCACACTGACTGAACCGAAATTTTTGTGAGGCCTGATCCTGATAAAATTGAAGTGATTTCCAAATATGGTCTTACTGCTCTTCTGCTGGCTGGAGGAAATATAAACCTCACCGGGCACATCCTCATCGATTCCGTGATAGGCCAATGCAGATTGGTGCGAAACGACCCCTCCGTCGACAATGCTGCTGCCAATTACAAATTTGTCCCTTACATAGATCCTGCAATACTTGCCCCTTTCAATCCTGGTGATCAGTTCATTATTGGCCAGGGTCTCCAGATAATTCTGGATACTGGACGATGGAACGCTTAGCATACTGGCAAGTTCGCCGGTTGAGAACACATCCATCCTGTTCTCTTCAATGGTCTTCAGAAGTTTAATGAAATCCAGTGACATGTGGTTCGATTGAAATAAATCTTATCTGATGATTATTTGAATCTAAAAATACGAAATAATAACACAATTGGTAATAATATATGATATCAGCTGACATTTTTCATTCTGACCGCCAGGTCATTTGTTTCTCTGTTTTTTTTAAAGGAAAAGAGATTTAACTTTAGTGGTCTATATGAAAGAAACCATGACCTCCCGGGAAAGGGTCCATGCAGCCCTGAATTTCCAGACACCCGACCGTGTGCCTCTCGACCTTGGAGGATTTCAGACCGGGATCCATAAAAAAGCATACATTGAGTTGCTCAGGTACCTGGAGCGGGATGAGGAAATCATCATGCTGGATCCTGTCCAGCAACTGGTCCGGCCAAGCGAAGAGATCCTTCAGCTTTTGCATATCGATTTCAGGTATATCACCGCGAAGGGCCCGGCGGGTTTCGACGGGTCCATCAGGCAGAACTTTCGCAACGGGCAACTCTGGCATGACCTGAAGGATGAATTCGGGGTCGTCTGGTCCATGCCTGACGAGAATGGCCTGTATATGGACATCAGTCACCATCCCCTGGCCACGGCCCGTGTTGAGGATATTGCCAGCCATCCCTTTCCCGACGGGAGTGATCCTTCCCGTTTTGAAGGGGTACGCGAAGAACTTATCCGGATGCATGAAAGTACACCTTATGCCATATCCACCGGGATAGGGGGGGTGGTCTATGAGATTTGCTGGTATATGAGGGGACTGGAAAGATGGTTTATGGACATGCTTGAGAACCCGGCTTTCTGTGAGGCATTGCTGGACCAGACACTGAAATTCTGGCTGGATTATTATACGGGCTTCATGAAGGAGATCGGTGACATCATCGATGTGGTCATGATCGGTGATGACCTGGCAGGGCAGGGGGGCCCCCTCTTCAACCCTGATTTTTACCGTCAGGTGGTCAAGCCCAGGCAAAAAAAGCTGGTGCAGCACATCAAATCCCTTACCGGGGCCAAGATCTGGTATCATACCTGCGGTTCCTGTGTGGAATACATCCCCGAACTGCTTGATAATGGGATCGATATACTGAATCCTGTGCAGATAACCGGCAAAGGCATGGAACCGGATTTCCTGAAGGAAGTTTACGGGCAGGAACTGGTCTTCTGGGGAGGAGGGATAGATTCCCAGCATGTCCTGCCATTTGCTGATCCGGAGGAAGTGAAACAGCATGTCAGGGCCAATATCGAAATCTTCAAGCAGGGGGGAGGATATGTATTTAACAATGTTCACAATATACAGGCAGGAGTACCACCGGCGAATATCATCGCCATGTACGAAGCTGCCTATCAGTATGGATTTTCTGAATAAATCAGCAATATGACATCAAGAGAACGAGTACAATCGGCACTGAACCATGTTGAGCCGGACCGGGTCCCGGTTGATTTCGGGGGACACCGTTCGAGCGGCATCATGGCACAGGCCTATATAAGGTTGCGTGAGATACTGGGACTCCCGCCCTCGGCAATTTATGTATATGATTTTATCCAGCAGCTAGCGGTGATTGAGGATGATGTCCTGGATATCATTGGGGTAGATGTGGTGGATGTGGGACAGGCATTCTACCGGAAGGAGGAATACTGGCAGGACTGGTCCCTTCCCGATGGTACTCCCTGTAAGATCCCGGCTTTTATCCCCGTCGAGAAGCAGGGAGATGACTGGGTGGTACGGGGTGACGAGAACCAGGTGATCTGCATACAGAAAAAGGGAACCCTGTTTTTTGAACAGACCAATTTTCCCTTTTTGGACAGGGATGATGAACCCTTCGAAGATCTCGAGTATCATCTTAACCAGGTGATGTGGTGGAGGATTGGTTCTCCTCCTGCACCCGCGGGACTGGACAGGGAAGGCCTCCGGATCCGGGAGGAAACGGCCAGGGAGCTGAGGGAAAGGACGGACCGGGCCATCTACGGGGCATTTGGCGGGAACCTGGTGGAAACAGGGGAATTCCTATTCAGGATAGACAATTTCCTCTTCCTGCTGGCGGCCAACCCGGATCGAATTCACCGTTTCCTCGACCGGCTGATGGAATTGCACCTGGCAAACCTGGAAAAATACCTGTCAGCCGCAGGGCCGTATATTGATGTAATCGGGTTCGGCGACGATATGGGCATGCAGACCGGTCCGCTTTTCTCGCCTGAAATGTACCGTGAGTTTTTTAAACCCCGTCACAAGATACTATGGAACAGGGCCAAGGAGATCTGTCCGGGTATAAAAGTCGGACTGCATTGCTGCGGTGGTGTTTATCCCCTGCTGGGGGACATGATAGAGGCCGGACTCGATGCCATCAACCCGGTACAGTTCACCTGCACCGACATGGGGGTGGACAGGCTGAAACGGGAGTTTGGGAAAGACCTTGTGTTCTGGGGCGGGGGATGTGATACCCAGCTCATTTTGAGAACCGGCACTCCACAGGAGGTTTCCGATCATGTAAAAAAACAGGTAGAGGTCCTTGCTCCGGGCGGCGGATTCGTATTCCAGCAGGTGCATAATATCCTGGCGGACGTACCTGCAGAGAATATTGTGGCCATGTTTGAGGCCATAAACCAATTATAAAAAACAAGGTGATCTATCTGAACAGAAGAGATTTTATCCGTACAGGTTCCCTGACATCTGCGGGACTGATCCTGTCTCCTGTGCTGTTCCAGCGGTGCACACCCCCGGATGCCGGTGATCAGGAACTCGCTGATCTTTACCTGGGCTTTCAGGATCCCCCGATGAGCGCCAAACCTTTTGTCCGTTGGTGGTGGAATGGTGACCGGCTTACTGCGGATGAGATCCTGAGGGAGCTGGATGTGATGAAGGAGGCAGGCATAGGCGGCGTGGAGATCAACCCCATCAAATTCCCCTTTGGAGCAGATCCGGTTGGATATGAAACCCTTGAGTGGTTGGGGGACGAGTGGATTGAGATGCTGAAGGTGGCCTTACAGGGAGCCCGGGAAAGGGGCATGGTATGCGATATGATCGTTGGTTCCGGCTGGCCCTTTGGTGGGGAATTCCTGGAAAAGGAAGAGCAGACCCAGATGGTAACCATTGAAACCCTGGACCTTGAGGGAGGACAGCAATACCAGTTTTCCACGGGAAGAATTGCTGCAAAAAGTGGATCCTGAGATCCATTCGAAACATGAGACGGTCTACAGGGATATGATCATGCTGCAGGCTGGTGCCAACTGTTTCAAATGAATTCACTGAGGGGATTTCCCTGGATGATCAGCTGGCCGAAGAGACCATCGTCGTGGATGTGCCCGAAGGGCGGCATGTGCTCTATTACGTGGTCAAACTTACAGGGTATATGGCGGTGATCAACGGGGCTCCGGGAGCCGCTGGTCCCGTGTTGAACCATTACAGCAAACCCGCTGTGGAGCGATACCTGAATCGCTTATCCAATGTGCTGACCGAGAAGATCGGTCCCATGGGAGACCACCTCAGGGCCATGTTCTGTGACAGCATGGAGCTTGAAGGTGCAAACTGGAATGATGACCTGCCGGAAGAATTTGAAGAAAGACGCGGTTATTCCCTGCTTCCCTATCTTCCCTTTGTACTGAAAAAAGTAGGCCATATGGGGAATCCCGTAGAAGAGGAATACGGTACAACATTTCCGCCCCGGGTAAGGGATGTGCTGAACAGGGTGAGGCTTGATTTTTACAAGACCCGGCTTGAACTATTCAGGGAACGCTTCATAGATACATTCAATCAATGGTGCCATGACAACGGGGTACGGTCAAGGGTACAGGCCTACGGGCGGGGGATGCATCCCCTGGAAACCAGCATGTTCATCGATATACCCGAATGTGAAACCTGGCTAAGGCCCAAGGTTGGTGGTGAATTGCCTGACAGGGGGTCGGAGGGCAGGTCATACTGGATGATCAATAAATTTGTTTCTTCCGGAGCCCGGCTGGCAGGGAAACGGCTGGTAAGCTGTGAAGAGATCACCAATACCCAGATGGTTTTCATGGCCACCCTGGAGCGGATCAAGATCACAGGGGACCAGAGCATGTTGTCCGGCGTAACCCACTCCATCCTGCATGGATTCAACTATTCCCCCCCTGAAGCACCCTATCCGGGCTGGGTGCAGTACGGAACCTGGTTCAATGAACGCAATCCCTGGTGGCCCTATTTTAAATTATGGGCCGACTATAAGACCCGGCTGTCCTGGTTGTTCCAGAATGCTGACTTGCAGTCCAACGTGGCCATACTTGCAACCTTTAACAGACCTCTGGCTGAAACATGGCCCGCAGCGTGATCCTTTCCCCACCCATGAATATCCGGATTACCAGCATAATCTTGTGGGAAGTGGTACATAACAACGGGGATGGTTGCGATTATGTCTCTGAAAAAATTCTTCACAATGCCACCTTCAGGTCCGGGAGGCTGGTCTACGGGCAACGATCTTACCAGATCTTACTGATCCCTGAAACCGAGACCATCGAATTGCCGACCATAGGGGCCCTTGATGCATTGGCGACGGCCGGGGGAAAGGTCGTTTTTATCGGCAAGAAACCTTTCCGCTCTCCTCATTACCAGGAACATGAAGCAAGAGATAAAGAGGTGGTTGATGCCATGGACAAGTTGTTTGAAAATCACAGCCAGAATGTAATCCTTTTCCCTTCTCCCGGTGAGGATTTGCTCGGGTGGTATGCCTCCCTGCAGGAAGCTGTCGGGCATCACCCCTGGTCATTATAGAAATGCCCGATAAACAGCTGAGCCAGGTCTGTTATCGTGCAGGTGAAGCTCAAATTTTCTTTTTTGTGAATTCCAGCCTGACGGAACCAATCTCTTTCAGGGCAAGATTCCATGATGAACGGGGCAGCTATCCCTGGGTATGGGATCCGGAAAGCGGGAAGAAATACCGGTACCCGGCAACGGTTGGCAAAAAAGAAGTTCAGCTTGAACTGGCTCCGTCTGCTTCCATGCTCATTGTTTTCGAAAAGGCAAGAGAGGGTGAAGACTTCCCGTCCCTTAAGACCAGGGAAGACGGTACGGAAATAAATGGTCCATGGCGGCTGGTTCTTAACCATGTAAATGGGAATACAAGACGAACCTCGATGAGGAGACTGGCTGATTTTCTGGAATACAGCCGTTTAAAATCCTTTGCCGGAGAAGCAGTGTATGAGAAAGAGATCCAGATAGCCAATACGGCAGCCCATTCACTGTTAAGCCTTGGAAAGGTACAGGGTGTATCAGAGCTGGCCATCAACGGGCAGATAGATAGGTGTCAAATGGTATGGCAACCATATTTATAATATAAGAGGTCATCTGAAAAAAGGGGATAACCTCCTCTCGATCAAAATAACCACCATTGCCGGCAACTACCTTAAAAGCCTGAAGGATAACCAAACCGCCCAACGATGGACCAGCGGGCAACCCTATTATCCGGTGGGGATGATGGGACCTGTGGAACTATTTTAATCTTTAATATCAGCGTGATATTCCTGCAGGGATTTTACCTTGTAGGCCCCGTTTCTCCGGTCCTTGATGCCTTTGGTGGCAGCCAGGGCTGCCGAGGTTGTGGTAATATAGGGCACCTTGTATTTGATGCAGCTCTTCCTGATATAGGAATCATCATACTCAGATTGTTTTCCGGAAGGGGTATTCACCACCAGGTTGATTTCTCCATTGGTAATGGCATCAACGATATTTGGCCTGCCTTCATGGACTTTCTTGATAAATTCAGATTCTATCCCATGTTCCTCCAGGAATTGTCTGGTGCCTCCGGTGGCCAGGATCTTAAATTCCATATCCTGAAAATTTTTCGCAAATTCAAGGATCTTATCCTTGTCCCTGTCCGCAATGGTAATCAGCACACAGTCCTTCGACGGGAAGACTGGTCTGTGTTGCCTCCTGGGATTTGAAAAATGACATGCCATATGTGTCGGAGATTCCCAGTACCTCACCGGTGGAACGCATTTCAGGTCCCAGCAAAGGATCCACATCCGGAAACATATTAAAGGGAAATACAGCTTCCTTGACCCCAAAGTGCGGTATGTTTTTATCTCTAAGGTTAAAATCCGCAAGCTTTTGTCCCAGCAGGATCTGGGTGGCAATTCTTGCCATGGAAATATTGCAGACTTTCGAAACCAGAGGTACTGTGCGCGATGCCCTGGGATTTGCCTCCAGTATATAGACAACATCTTCATAGATGGCATACTGAATATTCATCAAACCGACTACATTCAATTCAATGGCAATTTTTCTGGTGTATTCTTTGATGGTCTCCTCGTGTTTCCCGGGAATGATAACCGGAGGTATTACACAGGCGGAATCTCCGGAATGAATGCCTGCATATTCGATATGCTGCATGACAGCAGGTACAAATACATCATTTCCATCAGAAATGGCATCAGCTTCTGCTTCAATGGCATCCTCAAGGAACATATCAATCAGCAGGGGCCTGTCGGGTGAGACCCCCACTGCCTCTGCAACATATTGTTCCAGCATTTCTTCATCCAGGATGATCTTCATGGCACGGCCTCCCAGCACATAGGAGGGCCTCACCATCAGCGGATATCCGATTCTTTCTGCGATCGTCGAGAGCCTCTTCAAGGGTACTGGCCATGCCTGATTCCGGTTGCGGGATCTCCAAGCTTTGTCATGATCTTTCGAAAACGGTCACGGTCCTCTGCCAGGTCAATTGTTTCCGGAGTGGTACCCAGGATCTTAACCCCGGCCTCAGCAAGCTCATTGGCAATATTCAGGGGTGTCTGTCCACCGAACTGGACGATCACACCTTCCGGTTTCTCCTTTTCATAGATACTCAACACATCTTCGACGGTCAGTGGTTCAAAATACAGTTTGTCGGAAGTGTCATAATCTGTCGATACGGTTTCCGGATTACAGTTCACCATGATGGATTCATATCCGGCATTCCCGTATGGCAAAGGCTGCATGGACACAGCAATAATCAAATTCAATTCCCTGTCCGATTCTGTTGGGACCGCCTCCAAGCACCATGATTTTCTTCCTGTCGCTGACCTCTACCTGTATCCGGTGCATTATAGGTGGAAAAATAATAGGCTGCATTTTCAACCCCGCTTACCGGAACAGGCTTCCCAGGCTTCCTTCATTCCCAGTGCAATGCGTTTTTCCCGGATCTCCTTTTCAGGAATATCCAGCAGCCTGGATAGATATTTGTCAGCAAATCCATCTTTTTTTGCCTGTATAAGCAGATCATCCGGCAGTGCTTTCCCTTTATATTTGAGGATTTCTTCCTCCAGCTCCACCAGTTCCTTCATCTGTGATATGAACCAGGGTTTGATATGGGTTCTCTGGAAAAGATCTTCGATATCTGCCCCTTTGCGCAGTGCTTCATACATAATAAACTGCCTTTCGCTGGAGGGATGTTTGAGCATGGCCATAAGATCATCCAGGGACTTTTTGTTAAAATCCTTGGCAAATCCAAGTCCGTACCGACCGATTTCCAGTGAACGAATGGCTTTCTGAAGGGCTTCCTTATAGTTTTTGCCAATACTCATCACTTCGCCCACAGCCTGCATCTGGGTACCGAGTTTATCTTCCAGGCCATCAAATTTTTCAAATGCCCATCGGGCAAATTTCACCACCACATAATCTCCCGAAGGTGTGTATTTTTCCAGTGTGCCATCCCGCCAGTAAGGGATCTCATCCATGGTCAATCCCCCGGCAAGCAGGGATGAGACCAAGGCAATGGGAAACCGGTTGCCTTGGAAGCCAGGGCAGAAGAACGCGATGTACGTGGATTGATCTCAATCACTACAACCCTGTCCGGTTTCGGGATCATGGGCAAATTGAACATTGGTGCCACCGATAACCTCAATCGCTTCCACAATATCATAGGAATATTTCTGAAGGCGTTCCTGAAGTTCCGGAGCAATGGTCAGCATGGGTGCCGTACAATATGAATCCCCGGTATGCACACCCATGGCATCCACATTTTCAATAAAACAGACCGTGATCATCTGGTTTTTGGCATCCCTGACCACCTCCAGTTCCAGTTCTTCCCAGCCCAGAACAGATTCCTCGACCAGTACCTGGTTCACGATGCTTGCCGATAATCCCCTGCTGCAAATCGTCCGCAACTCCTCAACATTATATACCAGTCCGCCACCGGTACCTCCCATGGTATAGGCAGGCCTGAATACCACCGGGATATCCCAGTTCAGCAGCAATCTTTTCAGCATCTTCAACAGTATTCACTGCCGTGCTTTTAGGCATTTCAATACCCAGGCGGTTCATGGTTTCCTTGAAAGCGGTCCGGTCCTCGCCCCTTTCAATGGCATCAATATTTACCCCGATAACCTTTACACCATATTTATCCAGAATCCCTTTTTTTGCCAGCTGGGAAGAAAGGTTCAGTCCCGTTTGTCCGCCCAGGTTCGGAAGCAGGGCATCGGGCCTTTCCTTTTTGATAATTTCTGTAAGGGCATATTCATTCAACGGTTCAATATAGGTTACATCGGCCATTCCCGGATCGGTCATGATGGTGGCCGGATTGGAATTGACCAGCACGATTTTATATCCCAGTGAACGCAAGGCTTTGCAGGCCTGGGTTCCCGAGTAATCAAATTCACATGCCTGTCCGATGATAATGGGTCCTGAACCGATGATCAATACTTTGTTAATGTCTTTTCTTTTTGCCATGATGATGTTATTGGGTGTATCAATTTAAAGATGTAAAATAAATCCAGATTTCACCTTCAAGACGGAGGTAGAGTTATTAGAAAAAGATTCACAAAAATTATTTTTCAACAGGGTTCATTTTCATCTTTCCCCGAATATGTTTAAATTATGATACTGGAACCCCAAATAAACCGATACATGAAATTCAAGAAATCTTTCGTTTCCATTTATTGGCCATACTTCTAACATTCACCGCATTTCAGCCAGCCTGACTGGCATGTTCAGACGAGTCCCGTTCCGGAGGACCTTGTATCTGTAAGTTTTGCAGATACCGTGAATGGCTGGGCCGTCTCAGATTCCGGAACGGTCATTCATACATCTGACGGCGGACTCACCTGGGAGATTCAGCATTCCCTTGATGAGATTTTTACCCGAGAAGATTTTTTTCCAGGACAAGCAAACCGGATGGCTGGCAGGTGTGGATACACCACCAACGACACTGCCTCCATCCTGAAAACAATGGATGGAGGCGCCTCCTGGGATACAAGCTATTCTATTTTGGATTCCAGGATCTTTGATATCTTTTTCATTAATGATACCATGGGATGGGCAGTTGGATTCATTGGGGATACCCTCGGCTTAGGCTGCATACCATTGATGCTGGTCAAAGCTGGACGGTACAGACCGGCATCAATGTGGCAGGGATCTTTACCAGCGTGCACTTCAGGGATACAGAAAGGGGAGACATCTGCGGCCCGAGTGCGGGTTTGATGCACACAGTTACGGGTGGAAGGGGTGCATCCCCCTGGGTGCTCGACGTATTCAACCTGGAAAAACCCATGTATGACCTTGTTAATCTGGGTGAATTGTATGGTTGTATAGTGGGAGCCGATGGTAAATTTTTCTTTACAAAAGATCAATGGAATAATTTTCTCGATTACGATTATGAGGCGGGTGATACGCTCTGGGCAGTGGATGCGATAGAACCATTTGGATTCTGGGCTGTAGGTGAAGACGGAACAATCCTGAGCATTGTCTTTAGTCAGATATTTGGACAGGCCCTTCTGGAGGACCAGTCACAGAATATCCCGCAGGACCTGGTCGATCTGGATGCCATTGATGAGGCTCACGTTTGGGCGGTAGGAGAAGAAGGGACCATCCTGTTTTATGGTTTTGAAGGGGCATCAGGCCTTTCTGATCCGGCCACCGCTGAGCTCCGTATTTTCCCAAATCCAGCAATGGATCAGATCAGGATAGAAAACATCGCCAATGGCACCGAAAAAATTGAACTTTATTCCCTCGAGGGGAAACTTTTGCGAACTGAGCCCCTTTCGCAGGGGCATACCAGCACCTTGTTCGATCTTGTTGGTCTGCCTTCCGGGACTTATATCCTAAAGGCAGGGGAGGCCCGTCAGAGGATAATTATCATCAGCCCCCTCGAATAAATATCCATATATTTACCATTTCTCACAAATTTCAATCCAACCTGGATCATGAAGAAAATAATCTTTGTTCTGTTTTTATGTTCGGCCATGGGCATGCTGCAATCCCAGAATTTCATCCTTCCACTCTGGGAAGGGGATCCTCCGAATTACAGGGAGAGCGGCGAGATAATGAAATCAGACACCACCAATATCGTCAGGCTGAGCCTGGTACAACACCCGGATATGGCTGTTTTTCTGCCATCCAAAGGCAATGCCACGGGGGAAGCCGTGGTGATCTGCCCCGGTGGCGGATACCGTATCCTGGCCTATGACTGGGAAGGAAGCGATATTGCCCGGTGGTTCAGCTCCCGGGGGATTGCAGCCGTGGTACTGAAATACCGCCTGCCTGTTTCCAAAAGCAACATCATTCCCCATAAGTCACCGCTCATGGATGCCCAGCGGGCTTTCAGGATGGTTCGCTATCATGCCGGGTCCTGGAACGTAGATCCCGGAAAGATTGGCATCATGGGATTTTCAGCTGGAGGGCACCTGGCTTCCACCCTGTCTACCCATTTCGATGGGGGAGACCCCGGCCATACAGATCCGGTAGAAAAAATGAGTTGCCGTCCCGATTTTTCCATCCTGGTCTATCCCGTGATCTCCTTTACAGAGGAATTCATGCATTCGGGGTCCAGGACCGCCCTGCTGGGGGAGGATCCGGACCCGGATCTGGTCAGGTATTATTCGAATGAACTGCAGGTAACAGCAGATACCCCGCCCGCCATTCTTATTCATTCCGGTGATGATGAGGGAGTCCCTGTACAAAACAGCCTCGTCTATTACCAGGCCTTGCTCAAAAATGGTATTACGGCCGAGTTGCATGTTTATCCTTATGGGGGGCATGGCTATTCCCTGGCCATCGGAAGAGGGCACCTGGCCACCTGGCCCGACCGGGCAATGGAATGGATAAAAGATCTTGAGTGATGATATGCACAAGCCGAACACAAAAACTTTAAAGGGGGTTGTTGATTCCCGTATTAGGTTTGTCCATCTGCCAGTCAGCCTGCAATCCTGAAAATTGCCAAAACATCCGGGTACATCCGCGTGAATTTAGTAACATTGTAAATAACACCGACCTTTTGTTTAATAAAATATGCAATAATGAGAATACAAACTTTATTCAGGTTATGTACTATTTTTACCGGCCTGCTTACAATGACCTGCCTGTTATCTGGATGCAAACAGGAAGAATCTTCGCAGCAACCCAATATTGTTTTTGCCATTGCAGATGACTGGGGATGGCCCCATGCAGGTGTCTATGGAGACCCTGTCGTAAAGACCCCGGCATTTGACAGGGTGGCCAGTGAAGGTGTGCTTTTCAACCATGCCTATGTTTCCTCTCCTTCCTGTACGCCTTCCCGGAATGCTATTTTAACGGGACAGTATCACTGGCGTCTGGGTACAGGTGCAAACCTCTGGAGCACCCTTGACCCCACGACGCCAGTATACCCGTTATTGCTTGAGGAGGCTGGTTATCAGATCGGGCACTACAGGAAAAGCTGGGGACCCGGCAAGCTGGACGGTTGGGAGAAGCATCCGGCAGGCGAACTGTATGAGCAGGGATTCGATGATTTCCTGGCCAAGCGGGATGACAGCAAACCATTTTGTTTCTGGCTGGGTGCCTGGGACCCGCACCGACCTTATGAGACGGGTACCGGAGTACTTAGCGGCTTAGACCTGGAAAAGATCCGGTTGTATGAATGCTTCCCGGATAACCCGGTTGTCCGCAGTGACGTGGCCGATTACTATTACGAAGTCCAGCGCTTTGATACCTTGGTTATGAATGCAATCATTTCCCTGGAGAAAATCGGCCAGCTGGAGAATACCATCATCGTGGTCACCGGTGATAATGGCATGCCTTTCCCCCGCAGCAAATCCAACATTTACGACTCGGGCGTCAGGGTTCCGCTAGCCATCCGCTGGGGATCCGGGATTAGATCCCCGGGCCGGATCCTCGATGATTTCACCAGCATGGTCGACATGGCGCCGACATTTCTTGAACTGGCCGGTGTGGATATCCCTGAAGTTATGACCGGCAAAAGCCTGATTGGACTGCTTACTAGCAAAAAGCAAGGCATCATTGATCAGGACCAGCGGGGATATGTATTGCATGGCAAGGAGCGTCATGTACCCGGACAGGAAGAAAACCTGGGCGGGTATCCCTGCCGCGCGATCCGCAATCATGACTTCCTGTACATCAGGAATTTCAAGCCGGAACGCTGGCCAGCAGGTACACCAGATCACGGGAAAGCATTCCTCCCTGATTTCTGGCTGGCTGACTGTGACAACGGGCCTACAAAAACATACATGGTGGAGAATAAGGACAAGGATGATCATCACAGGCTGCTGTATGAATTGTCATTCGGCAAGCGGCCGGCTGAAGAATTGTATGATTGCCGGAAAGATCCCGGTCAACTTGATAACCTGGCTGATGATCCGGCCTATGCGGATATTAAGAAATCACTTGCCGGGCAGTTGATGGAACAACTTGAGCTGACGGGCGATCCAAGGGTGATGAGAGGAGGTGATCAGTTCGATGAGTATCCCTACCTGGGTGGGGGACCCATGCACCCGGCCAGCGGGAAATAATACGCAGCTTATAAATACCCTGTATCAAGAAATGCCCCGGGGAATTTATAGAGATTCCCCGGGCGTGTTAATCAGAACGGGCTATTACTCATCAAATTCCCCGATGAAAGGTATCTGATCGAGGATCTCCAGGCGGATTACGCTTTGAAAATAGACCTCCAGCTGGTAGAACTGGGCAGCGGCCTTGGACCCTGCGGTTTTGCGGATGCTTTTGTAATACTTCGATATCAGTTTGTCATATTCTTTTCCCAGGGAGATCATATCCGTCATCAGCTGATCGGTCATTGCATCATCGAGGGACTCGTATTGAAGTGCATACCTGTTTAAAAGGGATATCCTTTTCTGCCCATGCAGCTTCCTGGCCGATTCATATTCATCATACAGTGTCCAGAAATCAGTCTCAGCCTGGCCTTCCAGTGATATAAATGCTGCTACTACCTCCTTTTTTTCCATCCCGAATATGGCCTGGAAGAATTCAACTTCTTCTTTGGTTTGGGCCTGGACCTGTACTGAAATTGTACATGCAGCAACCATACCCAGCATAAAAAATATCTTTTTCATTTTTACAAAAATTAAGGATTAATACTAATAATCGAGTGTAATTATACGCCCTTTTGTAAAGTTGAAGAACTTATCTTTTTGGGCAGTCTGTATTCCATCCATCAGATCCTCGGGTTCAAATCCGGCAACCTTCAGGCAGGTGGGACAGGCATAAATTCCTACCCCCTTATCAACCAGTTGTTTGATATAGGTATGAGCCGATTCGAATCCATCAAATGTGAGGTCCTCTGATCCTTTTACCAGCAGATTGACTGCATGGATATCCATGTAGATAAGTACATCTTTATCTTCGGCCATGATCATGGCCATTTTTAAGGGCATCAGTGCCCGGTGGGCGTCATTATATCCCTCCGAAATGTGTATGAATACTCCATCAGTTTCAGGCTCAGAATTCGTTTCCACAGTAGTTTTAAGGCAAGAGGTCATCAAAATTCCACCAAGAATAAGTAATCCAATAGTTCTCATTTTAATTAACTTTTAAGGTTTAGAGTTTTTGCCTGGTTACGGGCCGTTAAAGTTAAATGAATTTCGCTTAATAAAGGTGAGAAATCAGGAAATGAAAATGTGAAATATGTCACATATTATTTTGAGAATAAACCAATGTTGATCAACTCCTGGCCGATCTCATGGATTCCTGAAAGAATTTTATTGGCTTGTGAGGAAGAAGGTTTTTTTCTACCCTGAACATATTGTGACAACAAGGTTTCATTCATCCCGATCCTTTTGGCCAGGAACTTTGAATCAATAACCCGATAATACTGAAAGAACTGTTTAATATCTATTTCAAAGGATATATTTTTTTCTGATATCTGACTATTTTCCTCGCATGAGGAGATCATCCTCACTGCCAACGATGCTTATCCTGAAGCTATAGCTGTATTCTTTTTCAGTCAGGCGGTATTCCGGATGGGTCCATGCGCCCCAGCTATCATCTCCGCCAACGCCCATTTGTCTGTAATCGATATTGATGGAAGTCAGGTCCCTCTCCCGGACATCCACCGTATGGCGGTGTACAGGTTTAATCCCATCTATATGACGGCCATCTGTCCTTTCGGGGGATTCGAAGTCTTCCAGGATATTATGATGGGCTGAAACAGCCAACAATGGACGGCCCACAAACAGCAGGCCATTACCTTCGCCATTGGTTATGGCCATCCATCTTACGTCTTCCTTGTTGCCGTTTTCCTGGGGTCGGATATAGGGCCAGTACTGGTCTGCAACCGATCCTGAGTACAGGTCCACAAAAGCGGATGTTTTCCGGTCCCAGTAAGATTCATGCGGTCCCCTCCCCAACCATGTGATCCTGTCAAATTCCCTCGGCATCACCAGGTTCATGCCCATCCGGACGATCTCGGGTGCATCCGGCAGGGTAATTTTCAGTCTGTTTTTAACCAGCACATCACCATTTCCCCAAATGGTATAGATGGAGAAATAATCGGCAATGGCACCCCCATTTTCATCTTTGACTACATATGTAAAATCCAGTGTCAGGGAGGAATTCTCTTCGTGGCCGATCGAAAACCCGGTGACTTCTTTCCTTTCGCCTGCCTTTCGCCAAACACGTGACCTGATATGCAAGTCATTTCCAAAATCATTGTCAATGGGTGCACGCCAGAAATTCGGGACCGGACCAGATTGGAGCAATTCCTTGCCAGCACTTTTGTAACTTATGATTTTTCCCTCTTTGATATCAAATACCAAATTGAAGTCTTCTCCCTGAACGGTTAACGAATTTTCATCCTGGCTGTAGGCAAGTTCCGGCATCTCTTCTTTTGCTGCATGAACTGCCTTTTCGTAAAGCGGCAGCTCAAACTGCTCCCTGGCCAGGAGGGTGCCAGCTTCCAAAAGCCCCTGTGTTTCTTTAAGAACAGCCTGAATATTCAGAAAGTATTCGGTAGCAGGTTCAGGTTCGATTGTGAGATCCAGCTTATAGTTGTCCTTTTCACCAGGCTTCAGCTTTACATCATTGATGGCCCCTGTTCTGATGCTATTCCCATCTGCCTTTATTTCCCAATGGAAATCAAATCTGTCCAGGTCAAGGAAAGCATATTTGTTCTTTATGGAGATCACTCCCCGGGGAAGGTCCACGGGCTGAAATTCTATATATTGGTAGACTTTCTTGACTTCAAGCAGGGTTGGTTTGATTCCCCTGTCAGGATCAACCAGGCCGTTGTTGCAGAAGTTACCGTCTGAGGGTACCGTATCAGGACCAAAATCTCCGCCGTAGGCCCAGTACTTCTCACCTTCCTCATTCTCCGTCAGGATGCCCTGGTCCACCCAGTCCCATATGAATCCCCCCTGCAGCACATCGTACCGCTCGATCAGGTCCCAGTAATCCTGGAGGTTGCCGACACTGTTGCCCATGGCGTGTGCATATTCACACTGGATCAGCGGCCTGTCCGGAGAACTCCTGGCATATTTTTCCATTCCTGCCATGCGCATATACATGGGACAGAATATATCCGTATTTTCTTCTAGGATGGCCCGTTCGTACTGGACAGGCCTCGTTTCATCCATTTTTTTCAGGTAGTTATAAGTAGCATAGAAATTAATGCCATTGCCGGCTTCATTTCCAAGTGACCAGATAATGATAGCGGGCTGGTTTTTGTCCCGTTCATACATGTTCTGGGTCCGGTAAAGGTGGGATGACATCCAGACAGAATCCTTGGCCAGGGATTCGGGACCGTAGCCCATACCATGGGATTCGATATTGGCCTCATCGATAAGGTAGATACCATATTTATTACACAGCTCATACCATCTTTCAGGCTGGGGGTAGTGTGATGTACGTACCGCATTGAGGTTATGGCTTTTCATTAAGGCAATGTCTTTCATCATGGTTTCTTCGTCCACCACATGGCCGGTGACATCATGATGTTCATGAAGGTTTACACCCTTCAGGTAAACATACTGGCCATTTACCAGTAAAAGACCATCCGTAATTTCCACGGTCCTGAACCCGACATCCTGGCGCACTGCCTCTATCACCCGTCCTTCTTCATCCTTTAGCAGAAGTACCAATTCATATAAATTGGGTGTTTCCGCCGACCATTTTTTAACCGAGGGAATGGTCTCGTTGAATGTCAGGACCGTTTTATCGTCACCTGTATTTACCGCTTTACTGAAGCTCTTCACTACCTGGTCTCCCTCATACAGGATGGCATCAAGGACCAGGGAGGGATTACTGTTGTCAGCCGTATTTACCACTTCAACTGCCAGGTCAAGCTTGCCATCTATATAGCCGGGGTCAAGTCCCGAAACAACCCTGAAATCCCTTATGTGCTGATGATTGCGGGCAAGAAGATATACATCCCGGGTAATGCCTCCCATACGCCAGAAATCCTGGTCCTCCAGGTAGCTTGCGTCACTCCATTTATAGACCTCAACAGCCAGGGTGTTATGGCCAGGTTTCAGGTACCCGGTAATATTGAATTCAGCAGGTGTTTTACTATCCTCACTGTATCCCGCCAGCTCTTCATTCACCCAGACATACATGGCTGAACTTACCCCGCCAAAGTGCAGATAAATGTTTTTGCCATCCCATTCCCCGGGGAGGGTAAATGTCCTCTTATAGGAACCCACGGGATTGTAATGGTCCTGGATTAAAGGAGGGGTTTGGGTATGAGGATATTTAATATTGACATAGATCGGATAATCATATCCCTCCATTTCCCAGTTGGATGGAACCGGGATGCTGTTCCAATCCCTGGCATCAAAATCATCCTTGAAAAAATAATAGGGGCGTTCAGACGGGTTCTGGGACAGGTGAAATTTCCAGTCCCCGTTCAGGGAAATCAGCATGGATGATTCCCCGGAGGGGTATTCCCTGGCCTCTGTTTCGCCGGCAAAAGGAATAAAGTATGCTCTGGGAGCCTCCCTGTTGATCTGGCAGACGGCAGGATTTTCCCAGTCCCGCGGCGACTTTTCGATAAACTCCACACCTTCATAATCCGAATAGCAAGAGCAGGATAAAGCTGCCACAGAGACAATTATCAGTAAATGAATAAGCCGGAATGCATTTAAAGTTTTCATTGTGAGCACCGCGATTTATCTAATTTGAATCTGGATTTGTGACATGTTACCAGTCCTTTTCTCTTCCGAGTACCTCGACAATTTTTCTTTTCACTTCCAGGGGATCTATGGCATCCTGCCGGGCATAGATGATCTCCCCGTCTGACAGGATTATCATAGTGTAGGGGATGGCTCCCTGCCAGTTCTTATCTACGGCCTCGATCAAGGCATAATTATCGGTCTCATTGAAAATATAATTCCTGCCGGATGCATGTTGCTTCTTTAGGAATTCATGGACCTTCTCCTTATTCGCCAGCTTGTCTGCACTGATGGTTATAAATTCAAAATCCCGGTGCCTGTACATGAGATTGATCTCCACAAGGTCGGGGAATTCAGTCACACAGGGGCCACACCAGGTAGCCCATACATTGATTAACCTGATCTTTTTCGGCTTTTGCTGAACCAGTGCTTTCACTCCTTCAGTACTGATCTCTTCGAGTGTAACCTCCTCCTGCAGGATCTTCTCGTATGCCTTTTTTGCAGCATCCCGTTTGTCAGACCATTTGATGGAGCAGCCGAAGGTCTTGGTTTTTGTGACGGGAACCTTATTCCCTGCCAGTAAGGCTTCCAGTGCATTCCGGGTATCGTGTTTCGTATCGGGCCGGACAGCTATCTCTGAATCATCAATACGGCCAACGTACCTGAGCTTCCTCGCCTGGTCGAAGATAAAAACATGTGGTGTGGCAACAGGACCGTATTTCCTTGACATTTCCTGTGTCTCGCCATCATATACATAAGGGAAATTGTACTTTTTGTACTCCGCCCTTATCTTCATGTCTTCAAGATCGTCACCAAGGTCTGTATATCCCATTTCATCAAGCCGGACGGCCAGTGGATCGTTGGGTGACACGGCCAGGAAGCTTACTCCCCTGTCCTTGTAATCATCCACCAGTTGTATTATCCTGTCCTCATAGGATTGTGCTGTCGGACAATGATTGCAGATGAACAGTATAACCAGGAATTTGCCATCATCAAAATCCTTCAGGCTGTAATCCTTCCCGTCAATTCCAGGCAAAAGAAAGTCAGGTGCTTTCTGGCCGATCTCCAGGGTAGGATATTTATCCTGTCCCTGCAGGTTGATCCCGCAGTAAAATAATGTTGCAAACAGCAGAATGGCCGCTGCGGTGCTTTTAAGATTTTTCATTTGTTTGTTGCTTTGGCTCAAATATAATTTTTTTCAATGATCCCGACCGGTCATACTCAATAATTCTGCTTTAAGTTCTTCTTTAATTTCATAGAATCCGGGATCACCGGCAAGGTTATGCCATTCATGCGGATCCATCCGGTGGTCGTATAATTCCTCCGCTCCTGTACGGGTCAATACATACCGCCAATCATGGGAACGAACGGTAAACTGCTGGTCTTCTATCTGGCCAGGCTCATTAGGGATTACCGGGATACCTGCATCAATACAACTCAATGCAACTTCAGGACCATCCCATGATCCGTTAACTGGGTTTGCCAAAAAGGGGCGCAGGCTATGGCCATCAAGGGGATGCCCGTGCTGATTACGCATGGTGGTGTCTGATATACCACATAAATCAATAAGTGTTGGATACACATCTATCAACCCAACGGGATGACAGCAAATGAGCCCGGCATTTTTCCTGTCCGGGAGCCTGAAGATCATGGGAACACGGGTTGATTCTTCCCAAACGGTATGTTTGAATAATTGATCCTTCTCTCCCATGTGGTAACCGTGATCACTCGTAATTACGACAATGGTATTTTCTGCATAGTTGCTGTTCTCCAGTGCATCTATTATTCGGCCGATCTGGGCATCCGCAAAGGCAACGCAGGCCAGGTATCCCTGGACAAACCTCCGCCAGCCTTCATCTCCTTCATATGCTTCCAGTAAATTTAGAAACCGGTGTTCCTTGGGCCAGTAGTATTGATAATGCAATTCTTCGGCGCAGTCTTCCAGGTCATTTTCGAGGTAGGGGGGAGGCTGGACCGCCTCCAGGGGGAACAAATCGAAATACTCTTTGGGGGCATGCCATGGGGAATGTGGACGGATGATCCCAACACTTAGGAAGAAAGGTTTCTCATGATTCTGTTTCAGCTTTTCAATGGCGAAATCTGCTGACATTTCATCGGGCAGCAGATCCCTGTCGTTCTCATTATTATACCGGTATGGCTTTCCATCGGGATAATTGGCAAGGTACCACCCTGCATACCCAGGAATATTCAGATCCTTATTTGGGGATACAACCGGAACATCATCCAGCGAAGCAAATGAGGTAAATCCCGAGTTCCCAAAACTTCTGGGGATATCCGGATGTGCAACAAGATCATTATAGATATTATCGGATTTATTTCCTGTCCAGGCAAATGGTCCGTATTCCATCCCCGGGCCAAATTCTCCCATGCCATCTGGCCTGTTAAACAAATATTGGGTATTATGATTATTATGGAACATCTTCCCCGCACCAAAAATAAGGTAACCATTATCCGCAAAATGCTCGAAAATGGGTTTGCAATTCTTTAGTACCGGGTTTTTATGCCAGGCATTCTGATTTTGATTATAACCATAGAGCCCTGAATTGTGGGGATAGATACCCGTCAGGAAACTTGCTCGTGATGGGCCGCAAATAGGGTCTGCACTGTGAGCATTTGTAAAACGTATGCCTTCCTTTGCCATCCGGATCAGATTTGGTGTCTTTGCCTGGAGATGGCCACCAAATCCTTCTACCGAATCATTCAGGTCATCACAGAAGATGAATAACACATTTGGTTGCTCCTGTTCATCTGCCTGATCCAGACAGGAGATTCCTGAAATGAGCATCAGAAATAGGAAAAGGAAGATTCTCATTATATAGATTATCATTGGGTTGGAGTGATCTATTAGGGATGTTTATATTCTACTGCGCCAATGTCATAAGTCTGACCTGAAGGTACTGTCGTCCCCAGGATATCTGTCTTGCCCACCTCCAGATGAAACATTGCTTTAAGATCGAGTCCGGCGTCAATGACCGGCGAACCCGGAACCGGGATGTATTCCGGCAGATGAGCAGCATCCAATAAGCGTGGATCTGCCAGAGAAGTCCTGCCAGTGGCGGCCAGTTGAGGGGCCAGGTAACGACCCGCCAACTTGCCGTTTACCGTCTCCTTGCCTGTAGCGGCTGACCATTCTTCAATGGTTTTGTAACTGCCAATGCCCAGATTTCCGGCGAGGTTCCAGTATAAATTTCCCTGAAAGACTTCATCTCGTAATTGTTGACCCTCATCCAGCAGGGTACCGTTATATACAAATATGTTGTTTCTGAAATGAAATCCCGGATAGTGGTCATATAACCAGATGATGGGGCCGTTTTCGGCACTGTTATAAAATGTGTTATTATAGATTTCACAATTGCGCATGGTGCCACGGTCGTCGTTTTTCCAAATACCGACGGCTCCGCCGTTGATAATGCCGTCATCCTGGCTGATGTTATAACGGATGATATTGTTTTCCCAGGCTTTGGCAGCCCCGAATTCATAAAGTCCATATCCGCAACCTTCATTGTTGTAGGATAAATTGTATTGCATGATGGATTTGGATACACCGCCGTCAAAATCAAAACCCCCACCGTCTGCTGCCACCGGATTGGTCTTATTGTCATGCGCAATGCAATATTGTATGATGAAATCCGTACAATCCCAGATCCAGATGCCAACCGGACCATTACCTGTCCACGGCATATCCCATCCATTGTTAAATGCTTCGCAATATTCAATGACACCTCCTTTGACAGAACTGGCCAGGATACCATTTCCGCTGTGATTTTTCAGGACTGTCGGATCGCCCGGATTGCTTTCGGCAACACAAAATCCAATGTATAAATCTGCATTGTCAAAGTCTGTTTTGTCATTCATGGTTTGCCCGGTAATATGGATTCCTGAAAACCCATTATGATGGGCATATACATATGATATATGTGTCTTCACAGATTTCCGGACATGGAGCCCGGACTTCTGAAATCCATAAACCTCCAGGTTCTGCACTGTGACTGAATCACTTCCGGTGATCAGGACCCCATCCTTTGTATTGCCGGTTTTCCTTCCCGAACCTTTGAAAATGAGATCCTTAACCACCAGGTGATCACAACCTTCTGCAATCAGGCCCTCTTCGTCCTTGCCATTGATCAGGGCCTTCCCGTCGCCGTATGAGGAAATGGTGATGTTCTTATCGGCTGACCCTGCATCTGCTTCAGAAAGCTGGATGGTCCCCTCAAATTCCTTTCCTCCTTCAAAAAAAATGCTGGAGCCAGGGACAAAATCGGTTTCATTCACCTTCTGAATGGTCTTCCAGGCTTTCGCCTCAGATTTGCCTGAATTTTCATCATTCCCATCCGTGCTGACATAGTAGACATTTGAACAGGCCCCGGTAAGGGCCGTGATGATCAGTAAGAAAATGGAATTCTTCATAATATAAAGTGTATTAAATGGTTTTTCTCAATCTTACTTTCAGCATGCCCACACTGTCGAATCCGGTATCCAATATATAGCCTTCCTCCCCGATATGATCCCAGTAATCCGTTCCCTTTTTCATGACTGTGAAAAAGAGTGTAAAGAGTCCATCGCTCTCCTGGATCAGTCCCAATGGAGTGCGGAACTCAGCCCACCATTTTTCCAGCTTATCTGTTACCGCTACATATTTTATTTCGGACCAGTTCAACCCGTCGGCGGAGACTGAATAACCAAAGCCGGTGCCGTGGGAATCCATCACCGCCACCAGGGTTCCGTCATCGAGTCGGGTCACGATTGGATTTTCTGAGAAATTGGTACCGAAATCTATTGGACTCCTTTCACTCAGCCTGATCCATGGACCGGTCAGGGCCGGGGCCAGCGCCAGTCCATTCCCCCAGAATTCCATGGGCAGTTTTTCTGTTTTGGCAGAACCGGTAAAGGCAAGCCATTTATTGCCGACCTTATATGGGAAAAAAGAATCAGATCCCTGCAATCCCTCCCATTCATCGGCCAGGGGACCCGGTTCCTGGATCACGGCAATATCTTCGTAAGGCCCGCCAATGCCATCTTTTCCTTTGACCATTGATCTTGCCTGCCAGATCCTGCCATCATGATTATTAAGAAATGATTCCTTTGTGTCAGGTTTGCAACGATAGGCAACATAGGTCAAATACCAGGTAGAATCCTCATCATTATATACCGGCATCGGTGACCAAAGTGCAGCTCGAGTGTCTTTACCGGTATAGTCACCACTGGATTCGAACAGGGTTGAAACCCTTTGCCATTCGAGTCCGTCTTTACTTTTCCAGTGGGCCAGGCGCATTTTTACCCATTTGGGGTCTCCTGACTGTTCCGATGTAAAAAGGTGGTACCACCCATCCTGCCGGATGACCCTGCCCCCTTCAAATCCATGCCTGATATCTTCGGTTCCCGGATCTCCTTCTCCAAGGACGGGTCCCTCATGCCAGTCGACGATCTCAAGTTCAAGATCCGGAATTGTTTCCTTCCTGACGGTTTTTAAATGCTGAGCCGGCAGGTTGATGTATAGCTCACCTGCAGGTGTAGGTATTCCGGTACTGTCAAAAAGGGCCGCCCCCTGGTAGCTTTCAGAAGTAGTACGGTTGGAATACCAGGCATATCTTTCCAGTCTTTCAAAGGATTCAAGGACCGGGATTATACTATTCAGGAAAGCTGTATTGGCAGCCATGTCCTGTTCATAACATGACCATTCAGTCAGCCACATGGGCATCCTAAAAGCATCATAGTAATCGAGGAAGTTTTCCAGACCATCAGTGCTGCAGCAATCTCCATACCAGTGTAAAGCAAGGAAATCAATACGGTATCCTCTGGTCTTTGCACCTTTCATAAACTCTATGGTCCAGTCCAGTCCCGATCTTCCGGTGGTAGCAGGACTTCCCAGTCTTAATCCCGTCCTTTCCAGTAATGGCCAGTATTTAAGTGCCTCCTCAACAGTCATCTCTGCCTGGCCTTTCCAGTTGGGCTCATTATAACCCAGCAAAGCGGCATAATCTGACCCGATCAAGGGGGCCAAATACTTTTCATAGTTATCGCCTACTACGAAATGATCGCTCCATATCATCGGGATAAACTCAACATTCTCATCCTTTGGGCAATTGGGTTCCGGCGTCCAGTTATAATACCAGGAGACGTTCAGTTTTTGGATGTCGGAACATTCCTCGCCTTCTGGTTCCAGCTGCCTGTAAGCGATTCCTTTCATCAATGGCAGGGACGGGGCTTGGTGTTTTGTTACACATGATGTACACATAAGGATAAGCCATCCACTGATAATCAGATGATGTAATCTCATATTTATCAAAGGTTAATGTCCTGTTTTAGCCGGTACTCAAGCACCGTAATGCTGGTCCCACTGACCCTTGGATGCATAGGATCCGCCGGCCAGTCACATTTCTGCCATACCGGTTCCACATCATCAGGCCCTTCTCCTACCAATTCCCAGGCCTGTAAAATGGATTCAACATCATAACCCTGAAGATCCAGTGAAATGGATTGTGGTTCCTCCAGCATATTCATCAGGTAGACGCAGAGTCTTTTCTCCCCGGGTACATAACTGGCAAAGGATCTCAGGTGCACAGAGGAGGTAGATTTTACCATCTGGTCCCCCAGGAATTTCCCCCAGATCATCATGGTATACCCATTGGCATTGAAGTTCCCATGCTTATCCAGTGCATCAAAGACAGCATTTTCAACTGAATCATTATTGATCCATCGGGTATTCCAGAACTGTGAGAATTCAATTTCCGGTACCTCTAATTGTTTGCCCGTCATTTCAAAATTGCAGAGCGCATGCCCCATGTCATTGATAAATGGCCAGGAATTTGCCCAGTCAAATGGGCCGTATTCACAAACGATCAATTTCAGCTCACTTGCCATCCCCTTGTTCCTGATCGCATTGAGTGCCCGGTCAACCGGATGCATCAAGTCCTGAAGCGTATCACGGTAAGTAGCATAACCCGCCCTGTATTCCCAAACAGGGTAATTGCTAATGCAGAAATAGTCTATATGATCTCCTGCAATTTCAAGTACCGTTTCACAAAATTCTTGTGAATTTCCATTGGGAATAATGTAGATTGAAGGATCTACTGCTTTCATGGCAACCGAAAAATCAACTACGTCCCTGGCATAGATCTCGGCCGTAGAATTCACATTCTGTTTATGCCAGCTTTCATTGCCTATCATCCAGTACCTGACGCCATACCCTTTCTTTATGTTTGAATACCGTACCCATTCGACGGCATGTTCGATCAATTCCTCACGTGATGCCCAGGTACAGCCTTTCGGATAATCAACCAGGTATTCGTCCGCTGCCACAGTGATAATGGGTTCAGCGTCAATTTCCCTGCACATTGCTATAAATTCGTCAAAGTCCAGTACATCAACCGCATATTCGGAATAGTTCTTAAGCAACCTGTGACGTCCTCCGACCGCCCCCTTGCCGGTGCGGGCAAGGGTGGGGATGGATTCGTTATAGGGTGGCTCCGAGAAAAAGTAAAAATCAGATTTGTTCCCCCCGGGATAGCGCAGGTATTTTATCCCCATGTCGTTCAGTGCATCTGCGGTCCTTCGGGCGGGTTTCAGGTAATCGTCATCGTCTGTGAAAAAATCCAGATTTATTCCTACAGGATGATGGGAGACATCTGAAAGGACTGAATCAGGAAAAACTCGAACATTGACCCCACTGTCATCATGCTGACAACCAGTGGTTAAAGAAATAGCAGTCAGCAGGGGGAGGATGTAAAAAATAGGATGGCTGAATTTTATCATGCGCTCAGGTTGTATCTACCATATGATCACTTTCACCCCATACCTGTCCAGTTCAAGCTCGGTACTGGTTTTGGATTTGGATAACAGTTCCATTTTTCCCTGGGGAACACTGACGGTCTTTTTCTCTTCGGTGTGATTGATCAGGAAAAGAAGTTGGTTATCCTTTCTCTGTCGCATGGAAACCTCGACACCTGCCGGCGGGTCAATTATCTTCTCAATACCAGCATCCCTGAGCATGGCATCGATAATTGCATCATAAAAGGCTTCCTCCCTGGCGATGGTTCCTACATACCACCCCGATCCCCTCCCATATTCGTTCCTGGTCACCGCAGCAAATGGCTCAAGGTGCCATTGGTCATAACCGGCTTTTGTCTCTGCCCCTTTCGGGATTATCCAGTCTATGTAGCTGGTTGCTGTCATGGAACCCTCAAAGAGCTGGTTACTGTTGATCTTATAGGAAAAATCAGGGGTAATGGAACCGTACTCCTGGATCTCAATTCCAAGTGCCGGTGACAACTCCCCGGGCAGGGTCCTCTCCCAGGCCAGGTTATGTTCATCCTTTACCCCGGTTCGGCAATCTGCCATCAGCACGCCTCCATTCTCAACATACGCAGTCAGTTTTTCAGCCAGTTTATCCGGAAGGATGATCAGATCCGGTGTAAGTACCAGCTTGTAAGCCGACAGGTCTGCATCTGTATTCACCAGGTCCACATTGATACCGGCCCTGAAAAACGCATTATAATACCTGGCAACGGCATCCGGTACATTGTTCCCTTCGAATCCTGTCTGTCCCCATAGGGACCATATAGAATGATAATCATAGATAATGGCCACATCTGATTTTACGGTCGTACCCCTGAGATATTGCTCAAGTAACCTGTACTCACCAGCCACTTGTGCTGCTTCATTATATCTCCGGAGCGGTTTACCATCATGTCCCAGTAAACCATGCCAGTATTGCTCCCTGCCTGCTGTGCAGGTTCTCCACCTGAACCAGATCTGGCCGTCAGCACCATGGGCCAGCTGCTGGTAGCAAATCTTGCGGATCTCCCCGGGCCTAGTATTGCGCCAGAATACACCCCATCCGGTCGGACCTGCCGTTTGCTCCATGATCAGGAAGTTCTTCTGCTTGATCCCCCTCATCAGGTCCGCTGCCATGGAAGCTCTGTACGGGATATCGGGTCCTGCCCAGACCGGATAATTGTCCCAGCTCACAAAATCCAGGTCCATTCCCAGATCATAATAACTGACCTCGGGATGAAAACTCATCAGGTTATGGGTGATGAAGTGGTCATCCGGACACACTTCCCTGATGATGGCCACCTGGTCATGCTGGAAGCGGATATTCAGCCAGGAGTTGAACATCCGCCAGTCATAACAGGCGCCAGGATTGCCGCTCGGACTCCAGTTACCACCCTCGCTGTCACATTCGGGTATATGTATTTCATCCCAGGTTTGCAGTTTATGTCCCCAGAAATGAGTACCCCAGGAATTATTAAGATTTTCAAGTGTAACATATTTATCTTTCAACCAGTTCTGAAAGGTATGAAGGCAGTCATCGCAATAGCATACGGGTCCCGCAAATTCATTGTCTGTCTGCCAGCCTATAACGCCAGGTGCATCCTTGAAATGATCTGCCATGGCACGTGTTATGCCTTTCGAGAGGCGGCGATAATCATCATTGGAAAAACAATTATTTTTCCTTGCACCCCATCTGATCTGCTGGCCTGTGCTCATCGTTGCCAGGGCAGCTGGATATTTTTTGGCCACCCAGGCAGGCATGACTGCAGTTGGTGTTCCCAAAATGACGGAGACATCATATGCTCTCGCAAGTCCCAGGAACCTGTCCAGCCAGGTGAAATCGTACTCGCCTTCTGATGGTTCCATCAGCACCCATGCGAATTCAGCCAGCCTGACCACGTTGAAACCTGCTTCTTTCATAAGTCTGAGGTCCGTTTCCCATCTGGATTCCGGCCAGTGTTCGGGATAATAATCGGTGCCGATCAGCATATCGCCATTTGCGGGCATTACATTCAGTTCCAGCCGTTCCTGACCAATGGCCTGGGAAAATGACAGGCTGAGAATGAGCATTAAGGTAATGAAGTTCCTTTGTGAATTCATGATTTTACGATTTTCTATTTGATTAACCTGAGTTTAATAGCATCTGCCACTACTGTTCCATTTGAATCGTCTGCTACCACTGTCAATACTTTCTGGTAACCGCTTTCAAATTCATATCGGCCGATGATCATCCATTTGCCTCCATTGTTTTGCTGATCCACAATCTCATTTGCCTGGCCATTTTGATGATTGATCAGAATCTGAACCGCATCTGAATAAGATTCATTTGAGGGATGCCAGATGCTCAATTCATATAAACCTGCCTTCTCCAGCCAGACTTTGAATGAAAATGTTCCTTGCCGGGTATCATTTTGGGCGTAATTCATCTGGTACCTGCCGTTATGTTCCGTTTCAATCCCATGCCAGCTCCCGGTTTTCTCTGTGAACCTTTTCATGTTGTTGTCTATGATGATCTCGCAATCATAATCAAAGGCCCCGTAAATATTTTCTTTCAGGGACAAAACCTGTCCCCGCTCTGATAGTTTCTCCTGCAATTCAATGATATTGATCTTGTGTGCCGGCTTGTCCTCTTTTACTGCCATAGCTGCTGCCACACCGGCGGCCTGGCCCAGGATCATATACTGAGGCTCCATCCTGACCGAAGCGTAAGCTACATGGCTTGCAGACATACATACCGGTACGATCAGGTTTTGGCATTCTTCATATTTGGGCAGTAATGATCTGTATGGGATTTCATATGGAGCCACCGGGATGGATATATATCCTTCATTGTAAACCTCGTAATGCAGTTCGGGAAATCTGCTTACCGGGATCCAGGTTCTCTGCACATGACGTACATCAATATTGTAAGAACCCATCCCGATCGCATCATATTTGATGGTGTCTTTTTCGAGATCATGCTGCGTCATGAAATATTCGCCTTTCATCCTCCTCCCGACCCGGATGTACAACTGGTGCGGCCAGTGGCCATTATCGATGAACTCATCCTTGCACAAACCCATTCGCCGGGTATCCTCCCGGATCATTTCGGGGACAGACGGATCAAAAGACAGAAAGTACAACAAACCAAGGGTATAATCCTTCATTGCCTGCCAGATTTCACCCCGTCTCGCATAATCTGCATCCGGGTATTCCCAGTTCAGCCCGTTTATTACATTGGTGGAAATGGGACCAGAGGAATTCATATCTGATTTACCATTGGGGAGTGTCAATCCGGCATGTACCATGTTGCCTGCATCAGGATGTACTTCATAGTATCTTTTGACCAGGGCAAACTGGTCCGGTTGATAGTTATCCGGTTTGGGAAATGGAACCAGATTGTCCGGATCAGTAGTTACGGTCAGCCGGAAACCATATCCCTGGACAGCCTTGTCTGCTTCTCCTTCCCCAACCATGGGAACCGGATTGATCAGGGGCAACAACTCCCTGGTTTTGTCATTCCTGAAAGGGGACACACGGGGAAGCATCTGATGACCATCTGGTAAAATGGCCCGTCTTCCGGCCCAGGATTCACCGTATTCCTGCACACCTTCCCTGCCAATGGTATAGGATACCCCGGTACGTGCCATCAAGTCGCCTTCATACGTGGCGTCAATGAATACTTTGGCTTTTACAATGCTCCCGTCGGACAGGGTAATATGGCTGATCTGCCCATTTTTTTTATGGACCTCCGTGACCCGCCTTTCAAACAGCAGTTCCACACCGGCTCCGGCCAACCAGTCACGAAAGATTTTTTCCCCGATATGAGGCTCTGGTCCCCGCCAGTAATACAAAGGTTTATTATAATATTCGGCCACCCGCCTGTAAAAGTCGAGCGCCATTCCACCAATCACCGTTCTGTCCCCATAATCATTATGGGAAAGACCTCCGGTAACCATTCCCCCGACATTCCTCCGGGGTTCTACCAGCAGGACATCTGCGCCTTCATCTGCAGCGGCTATTGCTGCTACAGCACCACTGGCGGTAGCTCCATAGACAACAATTTCATGATTATGACCCTGCGGTGAAACAGCACTTACCAGCAGAAGCAGAAATACAAGGAACATGAAACTTCGAAGATTGCATTTCATATCTGGAGTATTTCAATTCAGTTTGAATGGATCATGCATTTTCACGAGCCATTCCAGCAATTCCAAATCAAGTTTTTGCATCAACTCATTATTGCCGGCCTGGACAGCAGTTTCAGGATTGAGTTGATATGGATCATTCTGGTTATCATATAGATACCTTTTCAGGTGCTTTCCTGTCCACCCCCTGTCTACCACGTAGGTATACCTGTCGGTGCGCAATCCTCTGTATCCCACTGTCTTCCATTCAATGCCAGATTTGTGGAGACTGTCGGCCTGCAATGCCCAAATGGATGGATCCTGTCCCGCAGCCATCAAATTCGCAGGATTTCCATAGCCGGCGATAACAACTGAGGAAGCCCTTTCCTGCTGTCCACCCCTTATTAGTTCAGCATAGCTTGTACCCTCCACTGATCCCGGTATATCAATTCCCATCAAACCCAGCAGTGTAGGCATAAAATGATAGCAGGCGAAAGGCATGTGCTCTGTTCCCGGTTTTATTTTACCCTTCCATCGAATGATAAAAGGGATCCCGATGGATTCTTCATACCAGATGCTCTTTGCGTATCTGTCATGGGATCCCATCATTTCACCATGGTCGCTGGTAAAGACTACAATTGTGTTTTCAGACAATCCTTCCTCTTCCAGGTAAGACATGAGCCTTCCGAAATGATCATCACAGGAACTTACTGCTGCCAGGTAAGCCCTGAACCTTTTCCGGTATCTTGCATCCGGTTCAACATTGGGCCGGTCCGGTATATCCCTTCCTGCATATAACTCCACGTATTGTTCAGGGGCTATATATGGATTGTGTGGAGGGTTCCAGGACATGAAAAGGGCAAAAGGTTGATTATCGCGTTGATTTTCAATGAATTCAATCGCTATATCTGTTTCGTGGGCCACTGACCACCGGTCAATATCGATCCGTTCCGGGGAGTCTTTCCAGTAGTTCGGATCAAAGTGCTTGCCATTGCAATTATAGGCATACCAGAAATCAAATCCATGTCTGCGAGGTCCCGGAGGGGTCCAGCCATCCCATGAATCCGAAGCAGCATCAATTGGATCTTCAGATCTGTTCAGGGAGGGAATTTCAAGATGCCATTTCCCTATATATCCCGTACTGTAACCGCTGGCCTTTAATATGTCACCTATGCAGTTCTCATGCTCATCCATTTCAAGATCCGTTCCGGGCATGCAATTTGATACCATCCCGGTCGACATGGGAAACCTGCCCGTCATCAGCATGGCCCTGAAGGGGGAGCAAATAGGACAGGTACTGACGGCATTGGTGAATGCCATTCCCTCCCTGGCCAGTTTATCCAGGTTTGGCGTAAGCACAGGGTCTTCGTTCATGAAACCCACAGCCTGTTTCCTGTATTGATCCGCAAAGACAAAAAGCAGGTTGGGTTTCACAATTGCAGGGTATTTATTCGTGCATCCCAGGGACAGTAAGATCAGTGATAAGTAAACAAGGATACGGTAGATTCTTCGCATCATATCTCCGTTGTGATTTGTATCTCAGTGGGGGCGAGTCCCTCTACTTCTGCTTTCAGTGTTATCGTTCCGGCTTCCTGTCCGGATTTGATGATGACCATGCATCTTCCCTGGTAGGCCTTGCGCCTGGGCTGCTGGAAGCTTTCTACGCTCTTTGGATTGGAACTGGCAACCGCCGCAATGCTGCCGGGTCCTTTGATGGAAAAGTTAACCAGATCATCGGCCTTTGGATGACGTGTTCCCTGCTGGTCAAGCAATTCGACCATGATGTAAGAAAGATCCTGTCCGTCCGCATGGATCGATTCCCGATCCGCCGATAGTTTAATGGATGCTGCACCTGTCCCCGTATTCAGAATACATGATCCCTTTTCCAGTGGCCCGGCATAAGCAATGGCCTTCAATTCTCCTGCCTGGTAGGGGACCTGATATTTTGCGATCCACTGGCTTTCCCTGTTGGTCTTCTTTTTACCTTGCGAGTGACCGTTCAAAAATAATTCGACTTCCGGGTACATGCAGTATACATTTACCTCAAGTATCTCCCCTTCATACCCCTCCCAGTTCCAGTCAGCCAGGATGTCATGCCAGTTCCATTTGCTCCATTCCTTCTTGCCCGGAATCATCTCAAAGGTTGGTACGGGAGGTTTTACAAAGATGGATACGGGTGTGCCCTCTTCATGCTGCCACAAGACGTCCCTGTAATAGGACTGGGGCCTTTTCTGTCCACATATATCCAGATCTCCGCAGAATGCATGGTTCCATGGATAGAAATTATCCCGGTGATGGGTATCCCAGCCAGCCAATGCTGGCTTCCCCAAGGTAATCAAAGCCGGTCCAAACAAAATCCCCGAAAACATACGGAAGGTCAAGCACGGCCATCCAGCTTCCGTAAGCTGTCAGGGGATAGGATTCCGAGCAATACATGATCCTGTCGGGAACCCTTTCGTGATCCTGCTGGTAGATGCTTTCCTGCCAGTGATCACCTCCCACTGGCATAGTTATATCCCGCCACGTCGAGTGTGGCAAAAAAGGGATCCTTATCCGGATTCAGGCCGTTTACCGCCGAGGTAACGGGACGGCTAGTGTCCAGTTTTTTGACATAGTTCCCCATCATCTGTGAAGTCTCCACACCGAGAGGATCGGCTCTTTCCGGGATTTCATTCCCGATGCTCCACATAATTACCGAGGGATGGTTCCTGTCGCGGAGCACCATGGATTCGATATCCCTTTTCCACCAATCCTTGAAATACAGGTGGTAATCCTGCGGGTTCTTCTGCCTGCTCCACATATCAAATGATTCATCTATCACCAGCATTCCCAGCCGGTCACAGGCATCCAGGAAAGCTGAAGATGGAGGGTTATGGGCACATCTTATGGCGTTGAACCCACTGGCTTTCATAAGCTCCACCCTTCGCTCCTCGGCCCTGTCGTATGCGGCAGATCCCAGGGGACCGTTATCATGGTGCATGCATCCTCCCTCTCACGAGTACATTTTTACCATTCAGGAAAAAACCGTCCGTTGTGTATTCAATGGACCGGATCCCGAAGATCGACCTCAACCCTGTCCAGTATCCCGTTTCCTGAAGATCCTATTTCTGTAACGGCAGTATAAAGGGTGGGTGATTCGGGGAACCATAAACCGGGATCCTGTATCTCGAGTTCCTGTACGACCTTCAGGTTATTCCCAGTATCCGCAGTTCCGGTATCGCACCCCTGGCTGCCACTCGTTGCCTTCCGGATCCATGATGGTTGTCGTGATATTCAATTCCTGAGCATCTTCGGATTCGTTTTCGATCGTGTTCGACACAATGACTGTTGCCTCATCCATCAGGGACTTCCGGTGTGGTAATACCGGTGCCCCACCTGGCAATATGCACCGGTTCCGTAATACGGATATATACATGACGGTAAATGCCTGAACCGGAATACCACCTGCTGTTTTCACCTTCATTCTTAACCTCTACAGCGATGATATTTTTTTCTCCATACCTGAGGTGGTCTGGAAATATCATATCCGAATGCCGTATAGCCGTATGGATGGTTTCCCAGGTGTTCTCCGTTCAGCCAGACATCCGCATTCATGTAAACACCATCGAAAAGAATGTTTATTTCCTTGGATTCTCAGTTTGTCAGGGACCATGAAAGATTTCCGGTACCAGCCGGTTCCGTTGGTTAGATAAGCCGGCATCGATGCCATCCGGATGTGAGGGATCGAAGGGTGAATCTGTCCCGGCAATATCCTCAATGCTGTAATCATGCGGGAGGTCAACAGACCTCCAGGAAGCATCATCGAATTCCGGAAGCTCTGCCCCCTCCATGTCGCCCCGGTGGAACTTCCAGCCAAAATCAAACAGGATCTCCGAGCGGGGTCCGGTGCATATCACCGGTTAATTCACCGGATCTTTCAGGGGCACAGGAAAAAACCATTACAGCTACCAGGCTTATTATTGGCAGGTGAATGATTCTTTTGGATGCTTTCATGGTAGTATGTTTTTAATTTGATCCAGACTTTGTGTAACAGAGAGCACCTCTGCCGATTCCATGTCCCGCTCAAGCCTGTCAAGCAGCTCATCCAGGAAAACCGAGCTAAGGGGCCCCCATCCCTCTTCATCCAGTCCATGTGTATTGTAAATAAACCAACCTGGGGGCCCTTCCAGGAATTCATTGATCTTCTCCTCGAAGATGCCTGTCAATATTCTCGGGTCCGTGTGAAATACAGGTCAGGCGGAACTGGTTCCGGTGGGGCAGGGGATTTACGACCGGCCCGCCGGTCCGGATGGCCCTCACTTTGGTTTTCAGCCAATCCTCGATCGCCTTGTTTGAGGAGTTGTAGGGGAAATTAAATACAGCATTCTCTGCCTTGAAGCCATACAGTTCCCGTGAAAAAATCCCCAGGCATTTATGTACCAGTTCCTGGGCATCTTCCAGGGGAAGCTCCGCCAGGTTACTGTGATTGTATCCATGGGGCATGATTTCGTGTCCCCTGGACTGCAGATCATTCCAGAGATCAAAATCTCCAACCGGCCATGCATGGTACTCGTTTGGCAATTCAAACCTGCTTTTCGTGTGCTGAGGCAATCACATTGATGGCAGCCGAAAGTCCGTATTTTTCATAGATCTCGGCGGTCCGGATACTTGACTTCTCAAAGCCATCATCGTAACTGAGGGTAATGATATGTGTTTTGCCAGGTTTTGCCGGCATGAATGCCCTGGCCATCATGTATGCCGAGCCGAGACCCATGGTAGTCAGGGCGCTGCGTCTCGTGATTGGTTTCATTTTTTTATTCAATGAGTGTTATGGCTTTTCCTGTTTTAATCTGTGATAAAAGGGCAGCTGCCCATATGTGGTTCGAATTCAGTTTTACCGCTTCTGTGAATTCCTTCTCAGCTGACATATTTTCACCCTGTCCCAGGTAGCCAAGTCCCACAAGGAAATATGCATCCGCTTTTTGATCATCCGCGGTCTGTCTTTCACCGAACTTGGCAAAGAAATCCTCCTCCGGATTCTGGAGCCTACCCCTGCCCAGGCGTATCAATCCCTCGAATATTTCACCTGCTTCCTCATTTTTTTCCAGCTTTTTCAAAGCCAGGGCTTTATAGAAATGGATTTCTGAAAGACCCTGTTGCTGTCTTTTCGTGGCTGCTTCACGATAGTGATCCTCCGCTTTCTCCAGGTCACCCATTTTCTCATAGGCCGTTCCGGTAAAATAATGCACTTCGGCGGATCGTCCTCCCCGATATGGTTCGGCTACCATCATATTTGAAGGATATTCCAGTGCCGCCAGGTAATCCTCCAGTGCCTCCTCGACCCTGCCTTCCTGAAACCGGTCCCATCCCCTCAACAGGTGTGCATCCACATAGCTGGAATATGCTTTGCTGACGCCTTCCCACTGGCGGAAATAATTATTGTTTGTGACCTCCAACGCTTCATCATACCTCCTGAGCTGAACCAGCAGCATGACCTCCCTGGCCAGTGCATCTGACACATTATTGTCTGCGATAGCCAGGTGGTTATCCTGCAATATTTTTAACCGTTTTTCAGGGGAGATCCGCCCATCTGCATAGACCAGGTCAAGTTCATACAGCAGCCGCTGATCTTTTTTATCCAGGGCAACAGCCTTTTCATAATGCCGGATGGCTCCGGGGATATCTTTCCGGATCTTATAATAGGCCCAGCCCAGGTTCCGGTGCAGGGTTGGGAAATCGCTCTCAAGTTCACCTGCTTTTTCCCACAGGGCTATGGCCCGTTCGGGCTGCATTTCAAACAGGAGATTGCCCAGATAGTAGAGGGCCATCTCATCTTTCGGATTGGCTTCCATGGCAGCTTCGAGGATGCGGATGGATTCAAGCCTGAACGGGAAGCAGTAATCGGAACGCCTCCCGGAAGCCTTTCTGTAATGCTCCATTGCCTGTTCATGATCTCCCAGCTGCTGGCGGTAATACCCCAGGTAGTAGTCCACCAAGGGATGTTCCCGCTCTTCCTTCGAGAGCGATGTGCCATCGACCGTCAGTACCTTGATGGCATCTTCCCAGCATCCGGCACTGGCGTAATCAAGGGACAGCTCCAGGTAGGTTTGTACATAATCATGAAACCTGTTATTTATCGATTCGAGGGAATGATCAGCTTCCAGGGAATTTCCAAGGGCTGCTTGGCAAAGGTAAGTCTCAAATCCCGACCAGATATCCAGGGGATCATTTTTCTCGGTTGCCTGGCTGATCTCCAAGGCCTTTTCAGTGTTGCCAAGTTTTCTGAGGATTGTGGATTTCAGTCCCCATGCCCTGGTATTGCAATGGTTGGTGGTCAGGGAGCGGTCGAGATGTTCCAGCGCAGTCCCGTAATTTCCTTTCATGCAATCCAGCTGTGCAAGTTGAAGATAGGCTGCCGAATGGAAGGCCTGGCTCCAGGTTGCCTGAAAAAGGTTTTTATAGGTCTCCTTCTGCTTCCCCATATATTGCTGGCATAATCCCAGGTAGTAATAGGCTTCACCGTCACGAGGTTTTGTGTGATTGTTTGTGATCCGTCCCAGAGCCACCTTAAAATGATCTTCGGCCTGGTCATAGATCCCTTTCCTGAGGAGGATAAGTCCATATGCAATGTTGACCCTGTAATTTGCCGGATCCCTTTGCAAAGCTTCCAGGTAATAGGGTTCAGGCTTGAATGAAGGGTTATAGAACTGTTCAAGTCTGAGCCCGGTCAGGTACAATTCCTCCACTGTTGCGATTTCGTCAGGCAGCCTGGGGGGGACAGCCACTTCAGGCATGGGCTCTGCATTCAACTCCACCGGCTGGTAGCTTATCAGCTCCTCACCTGCTGAAGAAAAAAGAGATAATTTAAGGTCTGTATCATTGATTGATTCCGGAATACGGACCTCTCGGGAAAAAGGCCGGGAAGGATCTATATCGATTACTTCTTTGAATAAGACCTCATCTCCGGCCTGGAGAATGATCTTTGCGCTTTTTCTTTCAGCCGTTGTATTGAAGGCAATCAGGACCTCTTTGTCTGCAGTCCTTTCAAGATTAACAGCTGCTTCCAGGTTGGCATTTTTGATGTTTTTGAGTCCGCGGACAGGATAAAAATATTGTTTCAGATATTTTGATTCATAGGGCTGCAACCAGCTGTAGTCAGGCTGGTTATCGGAATATCCACCGATCATGATCTCCAATTCGGGACCGTCGGTTTCCGTCAGGGCAGCATCCCACATCTGGCCCCTGGGACCCGTACTCCAGGTCCAGAATTTTTTCCCGGGTGCAATATGGTGATTCGAAAGACAGAGGATGCCAGCTTCTTTGCCATGATCATATCCCCCCACGAAATCATCCTCGTAATTCCAGCAGAAGATGCTGGTCCACTCGGGATGGTTCTTCCACCAGCTGATGTCAATCCCTTCGGTATAGTCCACCCGGTTATATACTTCCTCTGCAATGGGCCAGTGAACGAACTGGTTCTTTCCGTGGTAGGTTCCGAATTGTGTAGAAGGCGGAAACAAAACCTGGTATTGTTCATTGGTATGGACCCCCGTGTTGGCAAAATAAAGGAAGGAATGGGTAAAGGGGGTACGGTTAAAGGGCCGGAAAGTTACTTCAAAATATGATTTCCCGGGATAGACCGTCAGTCCCAGCATGAATTTCATCCTGTGCCGGAGTTCCAGTTCCCCGATCCAGAGGGTTGTACTGCCATCCGGGTTCTCTACCATGGTATAATTCACCGGCATAAAAGCCGTAGCCCTGTGATGGTGGGGAAAATTCCATTCAATGCCACCGGAGATCCAGGCGCCCAGCATGCCTATCAGGGCCGGTTTGATCACATGCTGGCGATAGATGAAATCATAGCCATTGGTCTTGTCCAGGGCACCGAAGAGCCTGCCCCCGATTTCCGGCAGGACATCGATCTTGATATATTCATTTTCCAGAAAGACCAGGTCGTAATCTTTCATAACCCTGGTGTCAGACAAACTTTCATAGATTGGGTAGGGGTAAACCCTTCCCTGTGCCCCCTGGTAGGCTCTTCCGTCATAGAACCTGGGATTTGGATCGGGATCATCCACCAGGTAGGTAGGGAAAGCAACTGATTCCTGCCAGATCCTTGCAGCTGATCCGCTGTGTGCCGGTGCCTGGCCATAAAGGCCCTGCAACCTCCAGGCAATGGAGATCGCAACCAGGCAGGCCTTGACAAAGATTATTTTTTTCATTTTTTATTCTGTGTAATTCCACAAAAGTTCCATGGTTACTCCGCCGGCATCCTCCAGGCCGATGTATTCATACCTGCCGGAACCGGGTTTGCCCCTTTCTCCCCAGGTTCCCCCCATGGTGTTTACATAGCCCCTGGCCGCATAATCCTGCAATGCTGCATCCATGTCACTGACTGAAAAGGCCAGGTGATGGATCCCTTCCCCATGCAGGTTAATATGGTCTTCATAGACAATAGGAGGTTTCACAGGGATACACCATTCATAGGCCACCGTGCCGTGTCGCTGCCAGCCCTGGATCAGTTCATGATCAACGATCTCCCCGTAATATTTGGTGTCACCGAGTACCGGATGGTTGATCTCAAATTCGGGAAAGCCAATTTTTGCCCAGAATGCTGATACAGGTTCTGCTTTCCGGATGGCGAAGGCATACTGGTTAAGTTTCAGATGGTGCCGGTTTTCGGCTGTAAGTTCCTGCCATGGGAATGGATCTACACAGGTATATCCCAGGACATACTTTCCATCGGTGCGGGTATCCATCAATGTGTACTTCAAGTTTCCCTGGCCGGTGGATAGGGATAATTCTTCAAGGACATTCACACCCAATCCCGACAATCGCTCCAGTTCGCGCTGTAATTGTTCTTCGTTTGCCATCCTGTGTACAAGGCTCATCGCACCATCCCCGTAGCCGGAGTGAAATTTTGCGAATACGGAGGACTTTTCCAGCGGCTGTATCCAAACGATATGTGCTCCTCCCAGGTTGGCCCTTGCCATAGTTAAAGGGATCGTTGTACCCTGGCTTTTTAATTCAGCCTCCAGGGTATCCTGGACCAGGATCTGCCTGAATCCCAGATCCTGCCAGTGTGCCATCACATTATCCAGGTCATCAACGATCCACAGTACCTGATCTACGTGCTTCAGATGGGCCGGTACCTTCGTTGTTTTATGGCTGCATGCGCATAATGTTAGGGTCAGGAGGATTAAAAATAAAAATCTCATTTGTATTGGGTTTTTGTTTGTTTTTATGGGACTGGCAAATCCGGACTGTAAACTAAAAATCCGGCCACATTCTACCCACTATTTCTGTATTCACTGTAAAGGGAAAACAGAAATAGGCATGCACTTGTACATGCCTATTTCTATAATTCAGAATCGGAAAAACCAATTATTGTTTGAGGAATTTTGCTTCGTGCATCACTCCATCTGCATCAGTAACATGAATGAGGTATATACCGCTGCTCAAATTAGAAACGTTGATTGCCCTCTCAGGATTTTGCAGGATCTTAACCATCTGTCCCATTACATTGTACATCTCTACTCTTGCCAGCGGAACCTCGAGGCTGAGGTACAGCATGTCCACAGCAGGATTTGGATAAACATGTAGGTCGTTGACAATTATATCCTGGATGCCCGTTGTGAGTGCTTCATATACAAAATCATCAAAGAAAGTTATATCTGCATGGGCATCATCAAATTCCGGATTGGCCTGTGTGATCCATATGGGTGTTTCACCCGCATCGTTATCCAGCATCATCGTAAGTGTACCGCCAATATCTGTAGATGGATTGGTCCAGTTCAGTTTGAATTCAGTCCAGTCCGCAGCTGCCGGAAGCACAAACCTTGCACCCATCTGATTATAGCTAATGCCAACCGTATCAACATCAGGCGTATAGGTAGTATCTCCATCAACCAGTACCACCACAAAATTGGTGTCAATAATATTTGGCATGGTATCTCTTCCCAATGCTATTAATACGTCATCAACATAACCATTGTCCGCTGCATCATAGGTTCCGATAAGGTCATAAGCAACTGATACTGTGTCATTGAGTGAAGAATCAGCCAACCAGGATCCCTGCATGTATTCGAAGCGGAACTTTTTCCAGTACTTCGAATCCAACATCCAGGTCAGGGTATTTGTATCTGCAACAGCATCCGCAGGGACGATTCCATCCACATCATCTACAAGATTGTATTTTGTAGCGCCGAGATTCAGGATGAACTGAACCTGACCAATATACATGAATTCAATGATGTAATTTGTATCGTCAACCACATCAAAATAACCTTCTGCTCCACCCCAGTCCGGATCACCAGGTAACCACAGGGCTTCGGGAGAAGACCAGGCCTCATCATTGACCGTACCGGCCGCCCAGTCATTGTATCCGTAATTGCCACCACCGGACCAGAGCCATGATCCGCCGCCAAGGGTCTGGTCTGCTTCATCATCAAAATCCTGCATGAGAAGGATTTCAGTCGGAAAATACATGGCTGTATCGATCTGAAGTTCTACCACATCCGTGTAATCTCCCTGATCTGCGACGGCAAAGGTGTCATTGGCCACAGTCATTATCCAGTTTGTATCCAGTTCGTAAACGGGATTTGCCGAATCTGCATATAGGGTGGCACCTGCGGGGAGTGGAAATTCACCGGTTGTCACGCCGTAATCGTCATAGAATTCAAGATCCAGTGTTGCTTCATTCCCCTTGTGGAAGAAACTTAACTCCATATCCTTCCCTTCAGCATTAAGCGCAGGGAGATAGTAGGTTACGTTCTTATCCATGAAAGTTGTATCCTGGTCAATGGAATCATAGGGTTCCACAACATCATTCGTATCGGGGAAAACCTCCCAGTAATCCATCATGCGCAAACTCTGAAGCCCCGGTTCAGGGGAATGGTTCTCTGTCCATGATAAAAAGTCACTGTTGCCAAAATAATTATCCCAGAAAGCCACATTTACCAGCCATTCCGTGTTCAATTCAGTCTTTTCAAAGTCCCCGTTGATAAAGCCAAAGGGTTCTTCCCCGGAATATTGAGCATCAAACCATTCTCCATAGTACATGTCATCAACCCATGCTTCAGGAACATCTGCATACCACATTACTGTGTTGCCCCATCCCGGGATGGTCCCGGGCATATCCCATACAAATTCAAAATAGGTCCAGTCCGCCGTTGAGTCATTGGGGCCACCGAAGTCAAACCTCATTGCATCCTGGCCGTCAAACTGATGCCATGCAGAATCGGCTCCAACATATTCTGCCAGTGATGGATGCAGATCCTCCTCTGTCATCCCCACATCCCGGTAAATGAAATTATTGAAATATTGAAGACGGCCCTTGTACCAGAAACTGGCCTTCATTCTTTTCTGTTCATGGCCCCGCACGGGATAGGAAACCCATATATATTGCCATTGAGAGAAGAAATAAAGGCTCCAGTTCCCCGAATGGGATTCCCCGTCTGTCAGGTACATCCATGGGAAGTTTGCAGTACCATTTGATCCGTTGACAGCATCCCAGCCACCGTACCAGAAAATTGAATTGAGTTCATGCTCCATGTTGGGATTCTGGGTGTAATTTACAGGTATATCCTGTGCCTCGACAGGAACCTGCCACCCTACTGCAAGCAGGATGATCATTGTTAAAAATAGTACTCGTCTCGTTTTCATAAGCATTTTTAATTAGGTTTGGAAAACTAGTTGATATAAATGATTTATCATTATTTCAGTTTTAAAGGCAGATACCAATTATTCGTATCCATAAGGCGGTTCCTTACTTCCTCACGCTTCTGTTCATCGCTGAATTTGGCCGCCACTTTATCCGCAAGGTATGCCGGGTCATCCCTGTGCCTGGCGATGCGCATGAGATCAAACCACCTGTGTCCCTCATAGGCCAGTTCCATGGCACGTTCTTCAACAATCAGGTCCTCTACCGGGTCCACAAATCGGAGATCTTCCACACTGACGCTCGTTAAATTTGCCCTGGTCCTGCGTACCTGTTCCCCAGGCAGAATTATAAAGGTTCCCGTCATTCAGATGTGCAAGTGCATCTTTGGTCTTTCTGATCCTGGCGTATGTTTCACAGGTCTTCAAATGAAAATCCGCCGTCCTGTATGCCGAGAATGCCGGCATCGTTGTCAAACGGTTCACGGAACAATGAATACTTGTTAACAACCGGGTAGGCCATCAATACTGTCATAGGTAACACCCTTTCCCCGGTTCAGGTCCCCGGAGTGCCTCTTTCATGGTCTACCTGGACCTCATATCTGATTACCTGCTGCGACTGGTAGCATGCAATATATAGTCTGTAGGCCTGACCAGGTAATCCCCACCTTCTCCATAACAAATAGACGTTGCAGGGAATGTTGCTGATTGTAAAGCTTTGAGAATGGGATCACCAGGATGGCAAGGGTTTCAAATGGGCCCGGAACTGTAATTGAACTGAAAAATATCCTTCCAGTTCACATCCTGGAAATTGACCGGTCCGATGTAGGGCAATCGAGTTGTCCCAGCAAATCCTTCATTGGCCATGATATCGGTAACCCGGTCATACACCCTCCTGGCCTTCGAATAATCATTCCTCCACAGGTAGATATCTCCCTGCAGGGCCCAGTTGGTGAATTTGTTGAAGCGGATGGCGAAAAACGGACTATCTTCCAGCATGTTCAGCTCAAATGTGTCCACCTCAATGATCTGGGCCAGAATGGTATCGAGGATAAAATCTTCAGTTTGCAATGAATCCAGTTTTGATGTCAGGCTCAGGCTCTGGTTATAATCACTCAGAGGCTCCTCGAAATAGGGCACCTGCCGTAAATCTGGACCATCTTAAAATAGACCCATGCCCGGATGAGCTTTAGTTCAGCTATATACGTGGCCAGTTCCAGCTCAGATATATTTTCATCCTTTTCCCTGGCGCGGTGGATTTTATGCAGTACCTCATTGCAATTTACGATGACCTTGAAAAAACCTGAAGGATCTGTATATATGTTTCTTGCATCGGCGCTGTGCTCATTCAATTGCCGGAGATCATTATCTGCATTCTCGGTCACAGTAAGCAGGTCACCCTGCACTTCACCCAGGATGATCAGCTGCTGGGCAACCTCCTGCAACAAGGCATAAACACCCATCACCGATGACCGTGCAGAAAATTCATCAACGAAGGCCTTCTCCTCCGGCAACAGGCTGTCATTGGGCAATTCAAGCATTTTTTCACAGGATGCCGTAAGCAGAAGGAGCATGAACAAGACTGCCTGAAAGGTTTAATATGTTTTTAAAGTTCTTCATAATCTATCCTTATTTCCTCACTATAAGCCCATTTTCAATCCGATCATCATAGAGCGGGGCTGGGGTATCTTCCCATAATCAATACCCTGTCCCAAAGTACGCCGTCCGCATAACTGAATTCCGGATCATAACCCAGGTAGTTTGTCAAGGTAACCAGGTTCGTTCCTGTCAGATATATATTCAGGTTTTTGATAAAGGCCAGTTTTTGCTGGAAGGTATACGAAATGGTCACATGTTTTAACCTGATATAAGACCCATCCTCAATCCAGCGGCTTGAAAACCGGTTATTCCCCATGGGATCCCCGAAGCTGGCCCTTGGGATATCGGTTTGCTGTCCCTCGGTTGCCCACCGGTTGTAAATGGCTGTAGTCTGATTGTCAACCCCGGTCATGGATTCCGTTTGGGACCTGATGTAATTAAAAACATCCACGCCATTCACTCCCTGTACGAAGAAACTCAGCGACCAAGCCCTTATATGAAAATCTGTTATACAGGCCGGCAATGAAGTCAGGATGGGGATCTCCGATGATGGTTTTGTCCTGTTCATCAATGATCCCATTCCCATCCAGGTCAGTAAAATGCATATCCCCGGCATTGAACCTTCTGCCCGGATTTATCCATCAGATTTGCCTCATCTGCCTGTTGCTGTGAGCAAAGACCCCTTCTCAAGGTATCCATAAAACAGTCCCATGGGATCCCCGGCCCGTGAGATCTTTTCCCCTCCCCTGAAACTTGTAATGATCTGATCATTCTCCAGTGAGATCACTTTATTGTCGTATTTTGAAAAGCTGGCATTTATCTTCCCATTTAAAGTTCCTGTTTACCGGTTTCCCGTAAATACTGAACTCATATCCGGCATTCTGGCATGATCCCCCGTTGGAGGCATATGATTCATAGCCGTAATAGGTCGGCAATGAGATCATAGGTGATCATATCCTCCGTCGGACTTGAACCAGTCTGCATTCAGTATGAGCCTTTCCCTGAACATGGCCAGGTCCAGTCCCAGGTTGGTTTTTTTCACCACCTCCCATTTCAATCCCGGATTATAGAGCCCATTCAGAGGGAAACCGGTAATGGAATAGTATGGGATGGTCGAATAATACAGGCGGGTATAGTAATTGATAAAATCATCGCTTCCTGTCAACCCGTAGGATGCTCTGAGTTTCAATTCGTCCAGGAACCTGATATCATGCATAAAGGATTCCGAAGATATCCTCCATGCGAATCCGGCGATGGCAACACAGCAAATGGATATCCTGCCATTGATATGCCATCCTGCACTTCCTTGCCAAATTTCGAGGAAGCATCCAGGGAGAGATTTGCTGTCAGCAGGTACCGGTCATTCAGAATATAACTTCCGGACAGATAATAATTCAGCCAGCTCCATTTTTCCTCAAATCCGCCAACAGCTTTTTCATCCGCCTTTCCTGAATTCAGGTCCTTGAATTCATCTGTGGCTGAATTCTGTGACGCCCCAAAATCCTGGAACAGGCTGTTGAACATGTACCGGCCTCCTGCATCAATGGTGAAATCATGAATATAATTGAACCTGTTCCGATAACTGATACCTGCATCCCCCATAGTGAATAATACTGGTCAACCTTCACGCTCATGGACCTTTCTGCCGATCCGTCTCCCTGCCTGGCCATACCCCATGAGGGCAGGAAGATCCGCTCATTTGATTTGAGCCTGTCCAGTCCAAACTGGATCTTTGCTTTCAGTTTATCGGTGATCTTAAATTGCAAGTAGGAAACACCGAGGAATTTTGAAGTGGCATCTGTTGCCTCTACTTCATTTACGATCACGGCGGGATTGCTTAATCCGAAATCAGCCACATCATCATATACCGGCAGGCTGATTCCTTCCTGGTCCTTCTGGTAAACGGTAAGCAGTGGAGATTTGATCAGACTTGCTAACATGGGATTTGTCTGGGGTGAGGCTCCGGTTTCCATCAGGTTATACGTCCCGCTTGTATAACCAAGGTTGAATCCGATATCGAATTTCGGGGATACCTGGACAACCGAATTGAAGCGGAAGTTAAACCTGCTGTAATCGGTATTTTTCAGGATCGCTTCATTCCTGAGGTATCCGCCCGAAAGGGAATACCTGGCACGTTGCATCTCCACCCCTGACGATCAGATGGGCGTCATAAAGCATTCCCTGTCCGAAAAACTTCATCCTGCCAGTCGGTATTGTTATTATAGCGTGAATAATACAAATAATCGGGATCATATTCCAGGAAGGGGTATTCCTGGAAAATTTCTTCACTGCTCATTCCTGCATCATACAGCTGCTCCATGGAAAATGAGGGGTAATGAGCTGCATCCATAACCGGTATCTTCGATGGTGCCGATGAGATCCCGCCGGACACAGAGACATCAAGGGTTGTTTTTCCACCCCTGGGAGGTGTTGTGGTGATCAGCAGCACACCGTTGGCAGCTTTGATGCCGTAAGGCCCGCATGCGGCAGCATCCTTAAGAGAGTAATGCCTGAAATATCCCTTTTGTCAATATCCACCAGGGGATTGTGATGAAATCCGTTGATAATGGGATTGTCAAATCCTTCCGGCCTGATGAGCATTCCATCAATCACGACCAAGGGGATGGATGAGGAGAACAGTGAAGAAAAACCTCTTGCATGCATGTAGGCTCCCTCACCCGGCATCCCCGAGCGGTTGATTACATTCAGTCCGGTCATCTTCCCCTGCAGATCCTGGCAAAATGATGGATTGGAGGACCTGCTAAAGTCCATCAGGTTACCCGCATCAACGGCAGCCGGAATATCTCTGAGCGGTACCTCCCTGAAGATCATGCCCGCTGGATCGCTGACCGAAATGGTCATCCTCATCCCAGCAACCATATTTCAATATTTTCCCTTCCATTCAGGAATACCGTTTTTCCTTTGAACCGGGGTAGGAGATATAAGACCTGTTCCTGATTGCCGGGCAGGATAATCTCAAATTCCCCCTCCGCATTGGTGCTCACCTGCTTCAACCTGAGAATTGGCAGCACTAATCCCGATATCGCCCAGTGGCAGTCCTGTTTCAGCAGCATAAACCCGGCCCCTTACAGTTACACTGTCCTCCTGCCCAGCATAGGTCAGGATTGACCAGGAATAACAGTAATACAACTGTCAACAGATGTATTTCCCCCTATTGATTATAAACCTCATCAGGTACCAGTTTAATGTAATCGATGTAGATCGAATTGAGTCCGACAACAGGCAATTCATCCACGATATTTATCCTGACAGTCTTTGTGCCGAACTCTTCGAATGTGTATGACCCGGATTCCACAGGATTGAACCATCCCTTTGCCCAATTATCCACCGGTTCACCCAGGTAAACGAATTCACCTGTATTTTCATCCTTTACCGACAACTGGTAGGTAGAGGGGCCCTGCCTGGGACCGGTCCAGATGAACCAGTATTTTGTCTTCAGGACCATATCGACGCTGTAAATTCCAAGATAGTCACCCACAAATGCACAGCCATAGTAAACGAAAGAACCATTGGTAGCCCGGGTATCACTCCTCTCATCAATTTCATAAATGGTATTCGAAACCGTCCTGTTTTCTTTCCGGTCGCATTCAATTACAATGGGTACCAGGAAAAAACTCTTGGGAATCGTCATTCCATCCAGCAAATGCACCATTCCGTTGCTCAGCACCAGGTCGGTCTGATGGAAGCTGAGGATGGATGTTTCGTATGACTTTCCGGTAACGGCCACAATGGTATCGGGTAAATTCGCCTCGGTATAAGCATCTTTCATGAAACTGCCGCTGAATGTGATATATAATAACTGGCTGTATGCTGCCTCATCGAGCTCCTCGATGTTCTCCGAAATAATCACCGACCAGACCAAGGGCTTCGCGCACATAGTCATTCCTCGGGATAAAACCGGTATAGGCCTTGGCTTCATTGTTTAGTCCAGCGACATTATCCAGGAAATAGTTCTCCGTCTTCCATACCGTGTCATAAATGGCATTGCCGTTATCGTCCACACCGATCCTTTCACTGTTCTCATAATCAATGAACCGTTCATCCATCGAGAGGATGAAATCCTGCAGGATACTGAATGATGAGTCCAGGTCCATGATATACTCGTATATATTCGGCATGGGGACCAGCAGCCTGTCGATTTCATGTATCACCCCGTTCCGGCAGTAGTTATCCACCATATCCATATTAATGATGGATTCGAAGATCCTAACCTCATTCCCTGAACCCTTTTCCATATTGAGAAACTTTCCCATGGTGGTCAGCAGGTCCAGATCTCGCGAATTCATAGGACAATGAACTTGGTATAAAGGATATGGAAACCAAGTATCCGGTACCATTCCTCATCGGTATAGGCCGGCAGTCCATCGAAGGCCGAATTGACTGGCACAAATATGTAAAATACTGGTTCTTGGAGAGCATTGTCTCAAAACCGTTCTCAATCAGGGCATTATAAAAATTACTGTAGTTTTCATTTTCCGCGATTACACTAAGCACATTCTCCCCTGTCCGGTCCGGTGCGTTTTCATAGTATTTATCCCACTCCTCATTCAGATTGCATGAATTGATCAGCCCGGCAGCAAGCAGCACAAGCATTATCGCAGCTGATTTATGGATCATGTATTCAACGGTTTTTCTCATTTGATTTATTCTTCTACTGGCCAGAATACCAGGTAGTCAAAATTCCCGTAACCATTCTGCAGGGATATAAATTTTATTTTGTGCTTTTCCGTTACTGTCAACAGCAACCTGCCCAGTAAGTACTGGTATTGTAATCATACTTCCATTCCACACCCGGCCACCGCTTGTTGTGCACAAAACTGAACAGGTCCCCGAATCGTGCCCCATCCCAGAATCCCTGTGCAGATCCTGTATTTATAGGATGGCTGGCCCAGTGAAGGTATACGTCATATTTGCCACGCAGGATGGGTGCCAGGTCAAACTCCACCATCCAGCCTGCCGTGTTGCTGGTGGTCTGCAGATTGGTTTCCCCATCGGCCAGGATGGAATTCCTGAATTGCACACCGGTATTCTCTGTCGTGATGCCCGGAATATCCTCAAGGTCTTTCTCAGTATAGGACTGACCCAGGCTTAGACCCTGGTAATCCGTCAGGTCTATGAACCAGTTTCGCAGGATCCGGTTCATGGGGCTCGAGGATATTATCTATCTCATGCAATACCCCGTTCTTTGGCCTGCTGGTTGGAATGTTCCTCGATCACTGCAATGTATTTTTCCGTCGGCTGGCCATCCGCCTCTTCACTGTTGCCAGTTCAAAAAAACATTGTTTTCAAGCTTTACATTGATCAGCATATTTTCAGCCAGGGTAGGGTAGTTGAATGAATCGATCTCATTGAGGTAATACAAACCGGGAACGATGTGATAGGCCATGAATTGATGCAGGCCATTCGATTTATCTGCTGGATCATCCGTATCTGAGTACCTGCAACAAGGTCACTTACCGAAGTAATTCCATTTTCATTGTATACCTCGTCCGGTTCAGCAAATACGGTAAATCTGCTTCGGATAAATATATCCTCGTTAAAATCGATCCTGACCAGGTCCAGCGTGTCATTGAGTCCCGGTAATTTCGAGGGCTTCACTGAATATGCTGAATGTCCCTCGAATTCCTGCATGCGGTCGAAAATTGAGCCCACCAGGGGCTTGAGTACCTTGTCTATTCCATGGATGATCCCGTTTTCAACATGAATATCACGATCGGTAATGAGTGCATCATTGACAAGTATGGTTTCCAGGCCGCCTTCAGAGAAAGTGATAACAAGGTAATCGCCCGAATAGGTAGTATCCTGAATGGCTCCGTCCCTGAAGTATGAACTTTCTATCTCAATATCGATCAGGTGATACGAACCAGTGTGTACCAGATAATCCTTATCAAATTCTTCAACTGAACCTTTCCCTTTGTCCGACGGAATTTATTAAATGCATCGTCATCAGGTGCAAAGAATGTATAATGTCCGTAAGCATTCAGGGTACTCTTCAATTCCGTTATCTCCAAGACCTTGATAAGTGATGAAAACACATCAGCATGTTCTTCCAGGTAGGCCGAGATAAGCAATTCCTCTTCTTCAAAAAATACTTCCAATGTTCCTCCTCCAGGCAGCCTTGTGGCAGCAGACATGTCAGAGACATGAGTAATATCAGGATTCTATTTTTACAGTGACATTGCATGCTAATCTTTTATCGGCTCGGAATACCAGGTAATCAAAATTCCCGAAACCGCCTCCCAGGGAAATAAACTTTAACGTGTGTGATGTTGTTTCTGTTAAAAGAAGCCTGCCGATATAATTATTGGTATTAAATTCCCTTAGCCAACTATCTGCCTCAGGATCTCTCCGCTGGTGCTGAAAGTCTAGAACAGGGCCGAAACGTGCTCCATCCCAGAATCCCTGCACCTGGTTTGTATTATTACTAGAGGAGGCAAAATACACATAGACATCATATCTGCCACGTAATATGGGCGCTAATTCGAATGCTACCATCCATCCCGCCATGTTGCTGGTGGTCTGGAGGTTGGTCTCACCATCCCCCAGGATGGAGTTCCTGAAGTAAATACCTGTATTTTCGGTGGTTATACCCGGAATATCCTCAAGATCTTCTTCGGTATATTCATTCCCCAGGGTGATGCCCTGGTAATCTGTAAGGTCTACTACCAGGTAGGCCGGAGTAGGTTCCACGGGTACCAGCAGCTGATCAATTTCATGAAATACACCATTCTTGGCCTGCCGGTTGGATTGCTCCTCTACTACCAATATGGATGAGCCATCCCCTTGTCCATCCCCATCTCCCTGTCCCGGGTTAAGGTATATTTTCTCAGCTACCTTTACATTGATCAGTTGGTTTTCAGCCAGGGTGGGATAATTGAAGGAATCTATCTCATTCAGGAAATGCAAACCGGGAACAACATGATAGCCCATATACTGGTAAAATCCGTCGTCTCGGGATGTGGGATCACCTGTATTCGAATACTTTGCTACCAGATCGTTCGCAGTATTTATCCCTTCCTGCCTATAAACATCATCGGATTCAACGAAAATTGTGAATCTGCTCCGGATAAAGATATCTTCATTCAGATCAATCCTGATAATGTCCAGGGTATCTGACAGGCCAGAAATTTCAAGGGCTTCCGAAAAGATATGGTATCCTTCAAACTCCTTGATCCGATCAAGTATGGATCCGATAATCGGTTTAAGAACCTTATCTATTCTGTGGATGATGCCATTCTCGACATGAATATCACGTTCAGTGATAGTGGCATCATTGACCATGATGGTTTCAAGTCCACCTGCAGAAAATGTTACCACCAGGTTGATCCCCTGAATAGGTTGTATCCTGTATAACACCATCCCTGAAGTATGCACTTTCAATCTCAATATCGAGCAGGTGGTACCTGACCAGTGTGGTAAGGTATGCCGGATCAAATTCCTCAACTGAGGATTTGCCCTGCTGAGCAAGAAATGTATCGAAGGCATCATCATCAGGTGCAAAAAAGGTATAGTGTCCATAAGCATTAAGGGTGGTTTTCAGGTTCGTCATCTCAAGTACCCTGATCAGTGTGAACTATACTTTTCCGAATGCTCCTCCAGATAATCTGAGATCAGCAGCTCATCCTCCTCAAAAAATACCTCCATCGCTTCTTCCTCCTGACAACTTGTCAAAAGTGAACTGACTGCAAAAGAGAACAGTATCCAATATTGATATGTCATCCCTTGATACTTTCATATCCCTCACTGGTTTATATAATATGGATTTTGAACCAGTTTATTGTTCTGATCAATCTCATCCTGATGAATGGGCAGGTACCAGCTGTTGGGATTGGAATACTTGCTCCTGATGATCTTCGCTTCCTCATAGGATTTATTGTCAGCGAGAATCTCAATGAAGCTTATCCTTCCTTTCAAAATTATTTCTTCTGCCAATCCGGATCAGGTCAAACCAGCGTTTGCCTTCTCCGCAAAATTCCTTGGCCCGCTCCTCCAGAATGATATCCTCCAGGGTATTCTTATTGGAGATGTCTTCAACAGGTTCTATCAGTGCCCTTGTTCTAACTTGATTTATCAGCTGGACAGCCTGTCCGAAATCATTCTGCTGAACCAGGGCTTCGGCTTTCATTAACAGGATATCCGGATAACGGTAGACAATCCAGTTGGCATCGCTTTCCTGGTTTCCAACCCGGTAACCACTTGCTGAAGAGCCTGTGGCCGTGCTGGGAGTGCCTTCAGTACCGACATATTTCCACAGTACATGTGAGGCTGCATAAACGTACCACCCTCCTCCCGAATAGGTCAGATATGTCCGGTTCCCTGCTCTCCTGTCACTCGGATACTTTTCAAATTCAGTCACGAAATAGGGAGATACCCTGAATTCATCATTTCCGTCCGGGTATGTCCCATCCCTGGGATTAGGGGCCAGCATCTGGTACAACAGGTTGGTCTGATCCAGTTCTTTGTCAAACTGGATCTCGAAAATGCTCTCATTGGAATTCCCCGGGAAGAAATTCATGAACCAGTCTTCTCCGTCGATCAGCCCGAATAATCCACTGCCTATCACCTGGTTGCAGGCATCAATACAGGCCTGGTATTTTTCAAAATAAAGGTATACATCTGCCATCAGGGCGTAGGCAGCTGATTTGGTTGCCCTGCCTTTATCATACTCCTTTCTTCCATAGGAAGTAGGCAAATTCTTTGCCGCAATCTGCAGGTCATCGATGATCTGCAGAAAGATTTCCTGTTCGGAGCTGACAGCCGGATAATAATCCTGTGCATCATTTTCAGATGCTTCAAGAACCAGGGGAACATCCCTGAAGATCCGTACCAGGTAAAAATAGCATAGGCTCCTCAGATACAGGGCTTCAGCTTCAAATGCCTTGCTCTCGTTTTCATCGAAGGTCTGATCCCGTCACCACAACTAGGGAGAGAATTTAAGGACCGTATTGGCAAAATTGATGGTTCGGTACAACTGGCCCCAATGGTTGAGCTCGTTTTCCGGATAGATAAATCCGTCCATGATCCTCCTGTCATCAGCGGAAATGTTTGGTCCCGGAACCAACAGGTCCGCTCTGAATTCTCCCCATTTAAAAAGTCTCTCAACAATCCCAGCCAGTTCTTTGTAAGTTCCGGCCACCACTGCCTCTACATCATCTCCGGTTTGCCAGAATTCCTCCCTGGTCAGCTCACTCTCAGGCTCCAGGTGCAGCCAGTCCGAGCATCCTGGGAAGATGCTCAGGATAATCATCAGGCCATATCTGAGCCATTTATTCATTTCATACCATTTTCAGAATTTAATATTGATACTGAAAATATAACTCTGCGGAGGTGGCGTATCTGCTTTATCCTCCCCAATGAAAAATGGATCGTTGCTGAACATGGGAACTTCCGGATCCACCCCCGTATAACTGGTCCAGGTATACAGGTTATATACCATAAAATGCAATTTGAAATCCTTCAGCCTGATCTTGCCGGCAACTTTCCTGAAACTATAGCTGATGCTGGCACTCTTAAACCTGACAAAAGATGCATCCTCCACAAAACGGTCAGAACCGAGCCAGTTATATCCCTGGTGATAGAGTGCCCTTGGGATATCGGTTATATCTCCCTGCCTTCTCCAGCGGTTCAGTACGGAAACACTCTGGTTGTTCCTGTCATACATATTCTCATTGTTCATCTTGGTCCGGTTCACAATATCCTGTCCCAGCCGGTAGTGGAAGAAGAGGGTGCAATGAAGTTCCCCCACCTGACTTTGGATCCGAAACCACCCAGAAACCTGGGATTGGAATCCCCCAGCCAAACAATATCCAGTTCATTGATCAAACCATCATGATTGATATCCTCGTAAATGGCATCTCCACCCCTGAACCGGTAACCGTCGGCATTTCCATACCTCATATAAAGAGGATTTCCTTCCATATCCTTAATCATGTTCTCATCCCCGTCGTGGGCCACTGCATCTGCATCGGTGGGATAGACACCCAGGTATCTGAATCCGTAAAATGCACCAATGGGGTGACCTTCCACTGGCTCTTCGGGCGTACTGTCCGTTTTCGCCTTCCGATTTCATTTCAAAATCGAAATTCTCCGGGATCTCCGTGATCCTGTTCTCGTTATGGGCAATATTGAAATTGACGTCCAGTTGAAGCTTCTCCTTTCTTACTATATCCGTCACAAACATTACTTCCCAACCCCGGTTATCCATGGATCCCCAGTTCCTGGTAATATTTGGGAATCCTGAAGTGGACTGGGCAGATCCAGGTTCTTCCCAGATCAGGTCCTTGCTTTTCTGATTGTAGACATCAAAATGCACTTCCAGGTAATTATTGAAAGCAAAAAGGTCCAGACCGTAATTGATCTGTGAGTTCTTTTCCCACCTGAAATGATCAAGCTGCAAATTGGTGGGGATCACAACCGGCATATCGATGTACTCCTGCCCGGTACTGTAGAGGTTGAAATAACCATAACTGCTTCCGGGCTGGTTCCCGTTCACACCGTAACTGTATCTCAGTTTCAGGTCATTCAGAAATTTGAAGCTCCTTCATAAATGGTTCCGACGAGATCCGGTACGCAACGGAAATGGAAGGGAAGGTTCCCCACCTGGATTCATATCCGAACCTTGATGAGCCCTCCCTGCGGATATTGAACTGAACCATATACCTGTCCAGCAGGGAATAGTGTGCAAAACCAAGGAAGGCCACCATCCTGTTCTGGCTGTATCCGTCTACCGATCCAATAAACCGGGGCAGGCTGGGCATAATTGATCAGGTAGGAGGAAGGCAGGTTGGATGTGCTGCCATAATACCATCCGTTCTTTTTATCAGAGAGGGTAAATGGCAACATGGAGGTCAGCTTGTGCCTGTTGCCTCTTCAATAAGGTATAGACCAGCTGTGACTGGGTCTCCAGAACAGAACTCTGAAAGTCCATTCCGGAAGCAAGATTTACAGATGAGGATGTCCAGTGCATTCCGGTAACATTCTGTGGCAGGAATTTATTTTCCAGTTGGTTATCCAGATCATAGGCCACAAAACTCTGAAAAACAAGATTATCCAGGATATTATACTTCAGCTGAAATTTGGTCCTCAGGCGGTGCTGTTTCCGGTTCCAGGTAGACTCGTTTGCCATGGCCAGGGGATTGTACCATTGGGATCCCGTCCCCTGGAAATTCTCACCCGGTGAAAAATAATTATCCGACAGGTTGCCTTCGGCATCATAGTCATAAATACTCATATTGGGTGCCTTGATATAGGCCAGTTCACGGAGTCCCCTTGCATCCTGTAATTATCAGAATTTTCCCTGTAGCTCAGGTCATTATCCGAATAAGCATAGGACAGGTCCCCGGAAAAAAGCAACTTTCGGGAAACATGATAGTCCAGGTTAAACCGGGATGTGAATCTTGTGAAATGTGTACCCTTGGTCGTCCCTTCCTGGTCCAGGTATCCGAGTGAGAACCTGTAGAGGGCGCTTTCACCACCTCCCATCAATGATAAATTATGGTCGTGTGCAATACCGGTCTGGGTAATTTCATCCAGCCAGTCTGTGTTCTGGGAGTAGTTATGGTATTCCTCCCAATTCTTATCATAGGAAAGTTCCTTGGGGATCTCTGTTGATCCGGAATTTAAAATTCCCTCGAGCATCAGCATGGAATAGGAATCACCATCCAGCAATGGGATGGATCTGGGTTGCTGGAGAATACTCAGTTTATATAGGTAATCGAAAGTTGTCTTGCCCTTGAACACCCCTCTTGGTTTCGATCAACAGTACCCCGTTCGCACCCCTCGAACCCCATACAGCTGTCGCAGCTGCATCCTTCAGGACCTGTATGGCAAGGATATCTTCGGGAGCGATATTCAGCAGGCCGCTGAACTGTTCCTGCGTGACAGCGGAAAAATCAAAGTCATTATCCAATTGAATCTCAAACGGGACTCCGTCCACCACGATAAGGGGCTGGTTAGAACCGCTGATTGAGGCTGTGCCCCTGATCCTTACCGACATACCGGCTCCCGGGTCTCCCGAGGCCATGGTAATATCAACATTGCTGGCACGGCCCTGCAGCATCTCACCCACTGAAGAAACTTTTACCTCCTCCAGTTCCTTCATTTCAACCGTTGATACGGCACCTGTCAGATCCCTTTCTGACACTGGAATAAATCCACCCACCTTTTTGCCTTCAGCAGTTACGACTACTTCATCGAGCAATTGTGTTTCTTCTTCCAGGTCAATCTCCAGAAAGGTTTGTCCGGATATATCATGTTCCTCGGTCCTGAAACCGATGTATGAGATCTTTACTTTCGTATCCGGATTGGAAAGTCTCAGCGTAAAATTCCCGTTCAGATCCGTAACAGTTCCATTTAAGGTCCTGTTCAATTCGTTGACCTCGATGACGGTAACACCAATCAGGGATTCCCCTGTTCCCTCATCAATCACCTTCCCCTTGAGTACCGATGGGACCTGGCTGAAGGCACTGATAAGAGGCAGCATTAAAATCAGAAAAACGATAGGATATCTTTTCATCATAATGCCTTAATTACTGGAAATACAGACATGAATCAATCTGGTGGATCACTCCATCTTCCACTATGTGATTCGGGCTTACAACATTTCTGATGTTCCCCAGGTTATCTTTAATTCTCAGGTCATATTTCTGGTTCAGAACTTCTATCGTATTGAACAGGTAACCGCTTTCCTCGTCAATCCTAGTTGTATTAAATGTCCCGGATTTTTCTCCATCCGGGAAGATCACACCTTCCACAAAATGGTACCGGAGAAATTGCTGAATTGAATCATTCCCGGCAGGTATGGATCCGTTCGTAATGGCGGCTTCCAGGGCCTCATTGGTTGGGATAAAACAGCTGTAATAAGTTCCCACCGAGACATTATCAAGACTCTCTGGCCTGAAATCGCTATCCAGGATAAATAAGCCTGATTCGTAGCACAACTGGTAAAACTTCTGGTATTGAGGGTAGACGGCCGGGTCTGAAATAATTTCGAAAATGGATTCGTTTGGGGCAACAAACATCCTGTCAATCTCATAAACAATTCCCTTGCTCCCGACAATCTCCGATGCACCTATTTTTGAAGGGGTCACGTCACCACCTGCATAGATCCCATCCTGTTCCACAGCCAGATAAGTACTCTGTGAGGTTTCAATAAAAGTGCCTTCCTCAAAATCGCTCTCAGACAGCGCACCAAAAATAATGTGTGAATTTACGATATCCGTGGCCTCCTTTCTAGAAATGGGATAAAAGGGATCCGGTCCATACAATCCAAATCCGCCCAGTCCATCCCGGAAAATATAACCTGCCTTCTGGATGGCACTGTTTTTAGGCGTAAAAAGGGTAAATTCAAGGTTCTCTTCATTCAGCAGCCTGTCGGTAAGGTAAAATACCAGCATGTTACAGAACCATTCATACTCACTATTGCCATAGATCGGCTGTGCTATAGATTCAAATATTTTCGGCAGGAAATACTTGTTGATGCCACAAAACGGACCATTGCTTGCTGTCTGAGAATAGTATATATCACCTTCACTTATATTGCAGTCCACCAGTGATGAGGTCAGGTCCAGGGGCCAGTCCTCCGTCAGGCTGCTGAAACCTGATGGCCAATAGTTCAATCCAATGTAATGGCTCAGGTACCAGTTAATCCAGTATTCACCAATATCAAATATTGTATTGTATCCCGTTGTCCGTTCTGTTAAAAAGTTTTGCAGTGCCTGGTTGGTTGGAGCAAAAAGTGTCAGGATATTCTGTTGTCCGTCAAAAGATACATTCTCAATATCCAATGAAGCTCCCAGGGGAAAAATACTGTTCATTTTCAGGAAAAGTGAATCCAGCTCCCCATCTTCATCAACATCACCATCATTGTCCTGGGCTGTAGTATAGGAACTGCTGTACTGGAAAAATGTGTTTTTTTCAAGCAATTCTTTATACACGCTGAATTCCTCCTTCTTCTGCAGGATTTGATCGTGATTGTCAGGAGGAATAAGTACCTTGTCGATTTTGTGTATCCATCCATTCTGGGCCGGAACATCCTGTTCGATCACTTCTGCCCGGTCAATATGGAAGCCCCCGAAGACACTACCGGGATATAAAAATGAATAATTTTCCGAGGCATCCTCTTCCAGGTCTGAAAACAACTCATCTGAATATACCGGAATAAATTTCGGTTCATGATAGACATCATACATCCTGCCGAGTGTATCATATTCAATGGTAGTGGCAGGAACGTACTTTGTGGGTTTTTTAAAGTTCAGCGTAGGGTATTCGATGGTTTCATCCTGCACACCCAAACCATATAAGAGCATGAACTTCGAATATGCCCAGAACATAATATGGTAGAAAACAATCCCCTCAAGCTCCTCTTCGGGGATGTCTTCAAGAGAATTATAACCGGATTCAGTAAAGAATTCTGAAAAGGCAGCATCATTGGGTGCGAAAACGGTAAAATTGCCTGTCTTACCCAGAACATCATCGTAATCCACCAGTTCAACCGCCTTGATAAATTGCGTGTAGTTACCATCCTCCTCAAGCACATCCAGAATGGTGCCGATCAATCCCTCAGGGACTTTGTAATATTCATCAAATTCTTTGGTGCAGCCTGAAAGAATAATGAGAATTAACAGAATCCCACAGATTCGAAGGTTTAGAAGTCTCGGTGAATTCATTATTTAACCGGATTACCGGGTTTGGCCACCATACAATGTTATACTAGATATAAAAATTACTTTCAAAAAACAATTATATTAATACAAATCGAAATACTTTATATTTCTTCTAAATAGAAAATTACCAGCAACTCAATCTGACGAAATTCCCTGCCAGGTCCTGCCAACATTTCATTTCAGGATCAGGATCACGATTAAAAAAATAGCAATGAGCATCAGGAATATCAGTACCTCCATGATCCTTGACCTTTTTCTATTTGTTGTGATCCTGAACATACAACCAGTTTCTGCATATTAATAAATTGATTTGAGACAGGATATAAAGAATGTTTCATAATTTGGCATATATGTGCAGATCATAACAAATGTGCCAGATCCCATAAAATATGTTTCATTGAATTGCCAGACCAATTCCGGCAATCCAATAACAACCCGGAAAGAATGAATCCTCCGGGTTCTTAATAAACATGCTTATGGAAACAAAACAATGCTTTCTGTAGCGGATCCAGCTTATTTTGTATCTGTTCTGATTTGATACATGTTTTGTCCCAATTCTCTGGATTTTGCTATGATTTCTGCCTGGGGCACATCCCCCACGGTCAGGAAACCGGCCTGGTAATTCTCTCCATCGGGACGGCCGGTGACAGATTGATCTACGAGCTGGAACCAGTGAGTTCCGACGATATATGGATTCTGGAGCGCACTCTTGACATAGTACTCATATAGTTCCGCCCTTTCCTCCTGATTGGCAGCGTAACGCAGACCGGGTTGCAGGAGTCCGGTCTCCAGGCTGCCAAAATGAAATTCACCGATGATGATGGGATAATCCCCACCATCAGGAGGTATCAGTTCGGCGCAGGTATAGCGGTACCGGTTGAAGCTGACAACATCACAATATTCGGCAGCGATCTTGATGATGTCGTTAAGACTGGTATCTTCCGGATAAAGATGGAAATCCATCCGGCAGCCCAGGTATAACATCTCAGGATCTGTATTTTTGACTGCCTCCCGGCACTCTGAATAATATTGTCTGGTAAAAGCGCTCATGAATTCCCTCATATCTTCAGCCGCACCCGGGATTACCCTGTTGTTTCCCAACAAGCCTTTCCAATCTGAAAAGGAAGTCTCCCATGCGCTGTTCAATCCTTCAATGCTGCTGTACTTCTTCATCATACGGTTCACAAACTCCATTTTTGCAGGCTGATATTCCGGGGCCACCTGGATCTGTTCCGCGATTTTCGGAGCCCATTTAACGCCCCATTTCAGTTCATTGTCCACAAAGACTCCCAGGCACCAGGGATCATTCAATTCTTCCTTTTGTAATTTCAGGGTATTTTCCAGATCTCCCCTGAATCCGGATGCATATGGATCGGCTATCAGACCCGTCTTCCTGGAATATGCCGTTAGGACATAGGGTGTCTTCCGTTGCAGGAAAATACCTGGGTCAGACCAGTTGCCGATCGTATTCATGCCCCAGTTCCGCATGCGAATGTGCATGTGTTCATTGCTGATATCTTTCCAGGATTCGCCATACTTCCTGTACAGATTTAAAGCATGGAAGCTCAGCCACCTGGTTTCTTTGCCAGGCGGTCCAGTTAAAAGATACAATTGTGCTTCATCGCTCCTCGGGGAAGGGAGGTAACTGAAATAATGCTCCCGCTCAGTGATCCTGGTCCGGGTCTGGGTCCCGAATTCCACACAGTCGATGCCGTGGGACCAGAACAACCTGCCTTCAGGATCGACAAACCACCATTTCCCCTTGTATTTTTCAACCCTGAACCTGCCCGTGGATTTTAATTGTGGTCCGATCATCCAGCCTCCGTATTGATTCCAAGCAATCATATTCTCAGGATCGGTGAGACTCTGTCTTTCATTTTCGGTACTTTTTATCAAATCTTCCTCAGCATGTATTTTCTCTGGCCAGTCAGCATACATGTATTGTCCGAACTTGTCTACAAATGGATAAAACTTATCCTTCAACTCATCCTCAGACAGTAATTCATAGGGTTCTTCCAACCAGATCTTACCAATCCGGACAGAATTCCCGGGATGTGCTTCGGGAAAGATCAGTTTGATGTATTCAATGGAATCATAGGTGGAGGCCATCCATCCCCTGAGCACACCATCAGGTTTTCCGTGCATGACGGGGAACACGCTGTCAATGTGCGCCGGATGTTCCGTCCGGTATATGACCGCCTTCAACGCTTTTTCCCCAAAAGCAGGTACAATGGTGGCACCCAGAGTTAGGTCATAATTCCCGAATCCCAGTTCAACCAGTTGCGGCTTACTGCTCAGGTTCTCGATGTGGCATCGTACAAATCGGTGATCCGATGCATCCCATATGCCTTTTTCTGGATAAAGTGCAAGAACCGGGTTTCCTTCCCCGGCTTTAAAATGCATCTGCAAGAAACCTTTCTCTTTTTGAATTTCACCATTGTTGACAGCTATCGTCAACAGGGTATCGTGGCCGGAGGGATCAAAAAGTACGTGTTGCCCGGGCTGTTTTTCTGAGCATGTGGCAACAAGAAAGAATAAGGGGATATAAATCGTTTTCATAATCATTCTCGTTTCATGGCGTATGATCTGGTATATTCCGAGGGTGGGACCCCGAACTGCATCCTGAAGCATTTGGTGAAGTAAGCTGTAGAACTGAATCCCACTGCATATGAAATCTCTTCGATTGAAAGCTGGCTCTTTTCCAGATGGGAGACCGCTCTTTTTAATCTGATTGTCCGGATGAATTCGCTGGTGGACTGTGCAGTAAGGGCCTTTATTTTCCGGTGCATCCGGCTGCGGCTCATGCCTATTTCCTTTATGAATGAATCAACTGAGAAATCCGTATCTGACATATGCTCCTCTACAATCCCAATGGCCTTTTGCAGGAAATCTGCATCTAAGGAGGTAATGGCGATCTCACTCGGTTGCAGCACCAGCTCCTTGCTGAATTTTTTCCTGAGGTTCTTCCTGTTCTCGATAATATTACTTATCTGCACCTCAATGAGCTTGATGGTGAAGGGTTTGGCAATATAGGCATCCGCACCAGTATCCAATCCCTCGATCCTGCTTTCAATCCCAGCCTTTGCAGAAAGCAGTATAATGGGAATATGGCTGGTCTTGATATCGGTTTTCAGTTTCCTGCACAATTCTATGCCATCCATGACCGGCATCATAATATCGCTGATGACAATATCTGGATTGTTTTTTACGGCCATGCTGAAACCTTCCTTCCCGTGTTCGGCTTCAATCACGATATACGACGGACTAAAATTCGTTTTAAAAAAATCTCTCAATTCCCTGTCATCATCAACTATCAGCAGAATTGGCCGGTCGCTGTGATCTAGCTGGGGCTGGACCGGATTATATTTATCAATATATTCCTGCTCTTCTTTCAACACAAATTGCCTCAATGAAACGGGCTGGCCTTTCCTGGAATCAACCTTTTCCACAATCTCATCTGCCGATAGATGGTCTTTTCCAAGAGGGAGGAGTACCCTGAAGAAGGTCCCTTTTCCCAGCTGGCTGATGACCTCAATTTTTCCGGAATGCAATTCTGTTAATTCCCTGCTAAGTGCAAGTCCGATACCTGATCCGGTCTGAACGAAACTGTCAGGATTTTCAACCCTGAAATACCGGTCAAAGATATGTCGCTGGTCCTGTTCCGATATTCCAATCCCATTATCCTCGATGCTGATTTCAACATATTTCCGGACCAGATCCGGTTGCCGGGTCAGTGAAAAATTAACTGATATGGACCCCTTGTCGGGTGTAAATTTAAAGGCATTGGACAGTAGGTTGTATACGATTTTATCCACTTTGTTCTCGTCATACCAAACCATACATGCTTCAAGATCCGAATTAAAGTCCAGTGATATGGATCGCTCGCAGGCAATGTCCTCGAATGAATCGGTAAGTTCACGCAGAAATTTAACTATATCACCTTCAGCAGCCTTCAGCTTGATGCTGTTGGTTTCAATTCTTCTGAATTCAATCACCTGGTCAATAAGCCTGAAAAGGCGATCGGAATTTCTCCGAATGGTGGAAATCTGTCTGCTGAATCTCCGATCGTCCCCCAGGTCCTTGATGATCTTTTGAAGCGGACCCAGTATCAAGGTCAGGGGAGTCCTGAATTCATGGGATATATTGGTAAAAAAACGCAATTTCATCTGGTACATTTCTTCTGTTTTTTCCCGCTCCAAATGCTCCATTTTTGCTTCATGTATCAGCTGCGCCCTCACCAGGATAAATTTCCGGAAGGCGATCAGTAAAACAATAAATATGCCTACATAGGTCATAATGGCCCACCATGATTTCCACCAGGGGGGAAGGATGGTTATCCCCAGCGTCGCCGGAACTTCATTCCAGACCCCATCACTGTTTGAGGCCTTTACCTGAAAGATGTAGCTTCCTGGATTCAAATTGGTATATCGGACAGACCTTTTTTCCGCACCCGTCAGTATCCAGTCATCGTCAAATCCTTCGAGTTTATACTGATACTGGACTTCCGCAGGGTTCACATTATCCATAGCTGTAAATTCAAGTGAAAAAACAGGATCTCTGTGGCTGAGGGTAATTTCTTCAGTATAACTGATGCCTTTTTCAAGAATCACCTCTCCATGGAAGGCATCCCCGATCTTAACCTCCTGATTGTTTATTATCAGTTTTGAGATAAAAACTTTCGGTAAAACATTGCTTTCGATGATGTCTTCAGAGAAGAATGCATTCAAGCCATTTACCCCTCCGAAAAACAGCCGACCGTCACTTCCCCTGAATGAGGCATCCCACATGAAGGAGTTGGACTGTAAACCATCACTCATGTAATAATTCCTGAACATTTCTGTCTCAGGATTAAATCTTCCCAAACCATTGTTGGTACTCATCCAAATATTCCCCTGCCTGTCTGAGGTCAATCCATAGACAGAATTGTCGGGGGCGCCAGTGGATTTGTCATATTTTATAAATTCGAGTCCCATTTCGGTCTCCTTGACCCTGATAAGCCCGTTTAGAAAGGAACCCAGCCAGATTGTCCCATCCTGACCCTTATGGATGGTAATGAATTTATTATCGATGGGGTTGGAATTCTGATCCAGCAGCCGGTCATATTTTTCAAGGACATCTTTACCGGGGGCTGAAATATTCGGTGGATCAGCATTGATTATTAATTTGCATATACCTGAGTTCCAAGTCGCCAGCCAAAAAAGATTCGGAGGTTCCAAGACGACCGACTGAATATTCAGGTCTCTGACCTCCGCTAACTGGTTTTCAAGTCCTCCATATTGATTGAATTCTTTTCCATCAAAAATGAAAAAACCGCGCTGAGAGCTGATCCATATTCTCCCGGAAAGGTCTTCTGTAAATTCATGTATCTCCAGATCCGGAAAAAGATTGACCCTCGTAAAACTGAGCCGACCGGAGTTGTATATGCCATCTGCATAACAGATCCCCATATCATAGGATCCTATCCACAGTCTGCCCGTACGGTCAATGTGTATGGCGGTGATGTAGTCAGATACGATTGAATTGGGATCCTGTGAATCATACCGGTAATGCCTTGTTTCATTGGTTTGAAGATTGATCCTGTTCAACCCATGGTCATAGGTCCCGACCCAGAGATGCTGGTTGATATCCATGTATACTGACCGTATCGTATTGCCACTCAGACTATTCGGGTCACCAGGTATTTTTCTGTAAACATTGAATTTTTTCAGGTTTATATTGACCCTGGAGACCCCCTGGTTCAGGTAGGATATCCAGATCATTCCGCTTTTGTTCCCATAGATCCCTGAGATGCTGGATCCTGTGGGACTGTTTACATTATCCGGTTCATGTACCAGCACATCAATTTTTTTCTGTTCCTTGTCAAGACGGACCAGTTGATCCCTGATGCTGAACCATATATTTCCACGATAATCCTCGTAAAAATTGCCAACTTCTTCACCTGCCCGGATCACCTTATTCCAATCCATGTAACCTTCCCGCTCCAGATACTTTTGAAGAGGGATCGGCATATCTGTCTTTTTGTTATATATCAGGGCACCGGATCTGTTTCCAAGCCAAATATTATTTTCACTATCCAGGATAATGGAAGTTACAGGCCCCGAACCATAATAACTAAGTTTCCTGGACTTCAAATCAAATTTTTTAAGTTGATCCCCACCGATCCACAAGGCTGATTCTGCTTTGTCAAATACCAGCTGGCCTGAGAAATCCCCGTAATAGGATTCAAACATGAACTCGCCTGAATGGACCCTGTTCAAACCGGCAATTGTGTTCACCCATACATAACCATCAGCGTCCTGTGTGATCACTTTACTGGCTCTTGGAATGCTGTTGCTGGCAAGGGATTTAACATTTTCCGGAATATGTTTGAAACTGCGGAACGTTTCCTGCTTTTTGTTAAAAACATTCAATCCGTTGGCAGATGTCCCAATCCAGAGGTTCGCCGAATCATCTTCAAAAATTGTAGATATGAAATTATCTGAGATTGAGGATGGATTATTGGGATCATAGGTAAAATTCCTGAATTCATACCCGTCAAACCTTTGCAATCCGGCATATGTTCCCAGCCATACAAAGCCATCCTTGTCGATGTGGACATACTCCACATTGTTCATGATCAAACCATTCTGAATATTGAAATGGTTAAACAGTGTACCTGTTTGCTGTGCCTGTAACAAAATGGGCAGTGACAAGACAACAAGCAGGTTGCAGAGGTATCGGCAGATATTCCGGGGCCCTTGATTCATACTGGTTATTTCAGAAAAAAAATTACTGTAAGGACTTTTTTTCTGAGTAAATTTACCGTTACTGAATGAACATTCCAACAGGGGGAGGGGGGCACTGCTGTATAAGTATCATAGGGAAGCCCGCCAGCCACCATCAACATAGATCGTGAATCCATTCACATAGTCAGATGCACGAGAAGCGAGGTAGATGGCGGTACCTATCAGTTCCTCCGGGTCTCCCCATCTTTGCAGCGGGACTTCCTGTTTGACCCATGCATCGAATTTCGGATCCTCCACCAGTATGCGGGTCAGATCGGTCTTGAAATAGCCCGGGCCAATGCCATTGGTCTGTATGTTATGTGGCCCCCATTCTGTGGCCATGGAACGGGTGAGTGCGTTGAGACCTCCCTTGGCTGAGCAATAGTTGGCTATGGTCGGTCTGGCGCCTTCTGCATTGAGAGAACTGATGTTGATTATCTTGCCCTTTTTACGCTGGATCATCCTGTTGGCCACCTGCTGGGATATATAAAAAACGGCATTCAGATTAATCTGTATGACCTGGGTCCATTCCTCCATGGTCATCTCAGAAAGTGGTGCCCTTCTATGTATGCCTGCATTGTTTATCAGGACATCAATGGGCCCCACTTCCTCTTCAATTCTCGGAAGGATGTTTTTAACCGAATCATAATCAGAAACATCAAAAGGATATCCATAGATCGTGGAACTTTCTGCTTTCAGAGAGTTCACAGCCGTTTCCACCCGGCCGGGATCCATACCGTTCAGGACAACCCTTGATCCGGCAGATGCAAAACCTGTAGCCAGTATATATCCAATTCCCCTGCTGGAACCTGTGATCAGTACAACCTTGTCATTTACATCGAAGTAGTTCATGGAGTTTTCAAGTTAATTAATACCAAATTACCACCGGGAGCCTCTTCAAATTCATGTGAAACTTAATGGCCACCGATCCCCAGGATGGGATTTTCCAAGAATAAATTTACCGCAACTGCATGAACTATCCAAGCAGGGGCATTTTTTAAAAGCCTTATTAACATCATTAACCAGCTTGTTCCCAGTGTTTTTGAAACAAATATTGAAGAATTCCTGTATAATGTGGGTCTGTCATTACAACACATCATAATTATGAAAATTAAATTTCTAACCCTCCTTGCTCTTTTCCTGATCCCGGTATTATCCGCAGAGGCCCAGACCTTGATCCAATCGGGAACTTTTGTAGTAGATAACTCAGTTACTGTAGATCAGGGAATTGGGGTGACGCGATTGTTGGATATTCCAACACAGGATTCAGCCCTCAGGCCGAGTCTTGAGGCATCTGTTTGGCACTATATCGTTTTTACGAAAGCTGCAGACAGGTCAGGAAAGATATATATCGATGGACAATTGGTAGCTGACGGGATTTTTCTGGATGTAGCTTATTCATTTTCCAGCTTATACATTGCCTGTTCATATTATACCTCATGGCGCAATTTTTTCAATGGATGGATTGATGAAATGAGGGTTTCCAATACCATCAGGTCCGGGACAGAGATATCAAATGCTTACCTGTCGGACCAGCCTTTTTCAGCCGATGCAAACACGATAGGTTTATGGCATTTCGATGAGGCTTCGGGGACCAGCTTTGCCAATGTTGTAGGGGGAAATGGCCTGTTGTACAACGGTGCCTCTTTCGTTACTGGTAAGTTTGGGAATGGGGTGTATTTTGACGGGATTGATGATCGTGGGAATTGCAACCTGAATCCACCGGAGAACAACATCACGGTTGAGCTGTGGGCAAAGCTTGATGGATATAACCATATGACAGATATAGTCCAGTTGTACGGGATGTACAACACACACATATCTTGCGATACCATAATGCAGGGAACAGGTTATGAATGGTCAGATGGTTCCCCGGGCGGGTCGATGACCATTGATCTGAGTGAGGATAAGCTTATCTGGGTATCTGATGGCAGTACGACCGATACACTATATATATCCAGGTCCCCAAACGGCGTCCCTGACACTGTATACTACTGCACGGATGTGCCTGATTCAGATTTGGTTTCCTATTATCCTTTCGATGGAGATGCCAATGACTTTGGTACCAGGAACAATGACGGTATTGTAAACGGGGCAGTTCTCACCACAGACAGGAATGACATGGCAGATCAGGCCTATCAATTTGATGGGGTGGATGATTATATTGCCATACCTGAGGGACTGGCCATTACCAATGACTTCACCATTTCATTCTGGGTATACAGTGAAACAGAAACCGGTACCGGTAACATCATTTGCGATGGATCTGCTGCGGTCGGAGGTGCTGATTTCCTATTGAATTTCCGTGGAAACGAGATAGGTATAAGGGCAGATAAACCGGGAGGATCCCTGAATCATGAATATTCCAGCCCGGCCCCACTGATGGACCTGGGACTGACCAATAAGTGGGTACACGTAGCCTGGGTGATGCAACCCGGATATTCAAAAATTTATTTAGATGGAAATGAGATTGCTCATATTGAAGAAGCGGGTACCAATGAGGGGTATCATGATTCATTTTCATATATCGGTGCAAGGAATGTTTGGGGAAGCCCTGATAACTTCTTTAAGGGAAAACTTGATGAGCTAAAGATTTATGCGAGGGGCCTTGCCCCGGAACAGATAATGTCGGTTTATAATGGGTCTGGACTTGTAAAAACCCACTATGATACCATTACCGAGATAGTATATGATACGATCACTCAAACCAGGCGGGATCTGCAATACTTAAGGTTCGAATCCTATTACTCAGAAGATGCCGGACAGGTCAATGTATATGAAATAGAAGCCTATTTCGAAGGCACAAATATTGCCCTGCATAAACCCACATTTACCAATAGTTGCGAAGGCGGCGGGGTAGATTGCGGAGGACCTGCTGTTGACGGTGAAGGATTATATTCAAGGTGGTCAAGTGACAGGGATGACGCCGGGCCTGATTCTGCGAATCCGCATTTTATTGTTGTGGATCTTGGCCAGACTTACGATCTTGACAGTATTGTACTTAACATTGAAGGTTTCGATAGCTGGAACCAAACCTTTGGATTTTATGGATCACCGGACTCGGTTGACTGGTTCCTGTTAGGGGAAGGGGAGGAAATAACGGGTATCTTTTCTTATGATTCTTTTACAAGTGATCATGCCATCTATCATGATACGATAATCGTTGAGGTCTATGATACCATTTATGAATCCACTCCTGCCTTTCAGTATCCTGTATACCGCGAAGGGGATGTTAAATACATAAAATTTGAATCTTTTTATTCTGAAGACCGCAACCAGGTCAATGTTTATGAGATCCAGGCATTTGATGAAGGAATGAATGTAGCCCTGAATAAACCCTCTTTTGCCAACAGTACCCCGCAGGGAAGCTATTCGGCAGTGGATGGGAGCGACAATTCAAGGTGGTCGGCAAACAGGTACGATATAGGGCCTGACTATGCAAATCCGCATTTCATTGTTGTCGATCTGCAAGATTCTTACCTTCTTGATAGCATCTATTTAAATATCGAAGGATTTGATGGTTGGAACCAGACCTTTAATGTACTGGTGTCAAATGACTCAGCAAAGTGGTATCTGGTTACTTCAGAGGTTGATACAACCGGGATATTTCACCTATCCACTTAGAACATGGAATATCGTCACTGTTCATGATACCGTTACGACAACCATTGAGAATCGTATATCGGTAACAGATACCTTGATCATCGATGCCCTGCTTACAGGTATCACTGGTCCTGATAACATCAATACCCTGAAAGTCTATCCCAACCCTGCCAGGGATTACCTTTACATCAATACGGGTGATTATGTAAGGATGAATGGCTACAGGCTGAAGATAATGAACCAGCTAGGAGCAGTTGTATTTGAAACCAATGTTGAAGATCCATTGTATCAGGTGAACCTGTCTACCTGGTCCGGTAAGGGATTGTATTTCATCCAGCTCATAGATTCAGGGGACATGATCATCGATATCCGGAAGATCATACTGCAATAGCATCGAACCCAGAAATAGATTTTTAAAGTTCTGGACTTTTCAGGACCACTGCGCTTCTCGCCGGGATGGTGATTTTAAGTGAGGACTTCCCGACCTTCCATGATATGGATTCCCCTTCAGGCCAAAGCTGTGAAAGGTTCCATGCCGGGATATCCGGTATCTGTATGGTTCTGTTTTTCTGTGATGCGTTGAATATAACCACAACTTCTTTGTTTTCGGACTTCCTTATAAAGGCATACACATATTTGTCTGCATAGACTTCCTGGAAGCTGCCCGTGCGAAATACCGGGTTTTCAGTTCGCAGGGAGATGGCTGCCTTATAATACGCCAGCAGTTCTTTGTCCCACCTGTCTTCATCCTGCCAGGGGAAGGTTTCCCGGCAATAGGGGTCGGTCCCAGCCGACATTCCGATTTCATCACCGTAGTATACACATGGTGCCCCGGGAAGGGTCATGGTAAAAAGCACAGCCAGTTTCAGTGCACTTTTATCATCTCCGACATTATACAGAGCGCGGCCGGAGTCATGGCTGTCGACAAAGACCTGCAGTGCATAGATGATCTCCGGGTCATACAATCTGTGCAGATATTCCATCCGTGAGGCCAGGGAAATCCCGTCTACAACACGATCTCGGTTACCATGGTCAGAAAGGAATGCTTCAATCAGGGATTCCCTGCCAAAGAACTTAAGGGCGGCCCAGCCAGTATAATAATTCATGACTGCATCAAACTGGTCCCCCTGAAGCCAGGGGGTTGATTCTTCCCAGCACTCACCTACAATGTAGGCATCAGGGTTTGTTGTTTTAACCACCTTGCGGAAGTCCCGCCAGAAGCTGGGATCCTCGATTTCCGTGGCCACATCAAGTCTCCATCCGTCAATGCCGAATTCAAGCCAGTATTTCGCCACGTCAAGGATATATTCGCGCACTCCCGGGTTATGGATGTTGAATTTTGGCAGGCTCGGGAACCTTGACCAATGCTCGTAATTTGCGGTTGAGGATTGTTCAGGGTCATAGGAGTAGGGGCGGAGGGGCCAGTCATTGATTGTGAACCAATCAAGGTAGGGGGATTTCTCCCAGTTCTCGAGTATGTGGCTGAATGCCCAGAATCCTCGACCGCAATGATTGAATACTCCGTCCAGTACAATCTTAATATCCCGCTTATGTGCCTCGTCGATCAGCTTCCTGAGTGCTTCATTTCCACCCAGCAGGGGATCCACCTTGTAATAATCATAGGTATTATACCTGTGGTAGGTGGTGGCCTGGAAAACGGGGTTGAGGTAAATGGCATTGATCCCCAGTTCCTTTAGGTAATTAAGTTTTTCAGTGACTCCATTCAGATCACCACCATAAAATCCCCTCAAATCCCCTGGGGCATCCCAGTCCTGTAACTTTATCCCATTGGGGAGGACCGTCTTATCGCTCCGCGCAAAACGGTCAGGAAAGATCTGGTAGAATACCGCGTTCTTGACCCAGTCCGGCGTCGATATGCCAGGATCTGCATTTTCCAGGCTCAACACGAATTTCTCATCTGCAGGCAGTTTTTGTTTTTCATTGCCGGTGTTCATCATAGCGAGGGATATTATCGTAAGTTTTTGTTCTGCAGGGATAGCATCTGATCCTGGAGCCTTCCATTTGAAGCAAGGATCCCCGTCCGGTTAACATCCCATCCGGGCTGGTCAAAATTGCGCAGCGTTCCACCGGCTTCAGCAAGGATAAGGCTCGCTGCTGCATGGTCCTCCGGAGTTGAGCCATTGTCAATCAGGCCGTCTAACCTTCCCCTGGCAATATTGCACAGGTCCAGGGCAGGTGCAAAATTAATTACAACCCGCCTGCACTGTAGGACAAAAGTTTCCAGAAGGGTGATTCCCTGTCGTATTTTATCTTCTTCAGCAGCATAGGCCAGTGCTATTAAGGATCCGGCAATCTCTTCTCGCCCCGAAACCGATATTCTCTCGTCCTTGAGAAATGCCCCTTTGCCCTTTTCGGCATAGAAAAGCTCATCGCTAATGGGATTGTAAACCACACCAAGTATGATCTTATTCTGGTAGGCCAGGCCGATGGACACAACGAAATATGGACTTCCCGTGATAAAATTATTGGTGCCATCAAGGGGATCAATATACCAGCAATATTCAGTCTTCCCTTCAACATTCGGTGACTCTTCCGTAATGATACTATATTCAGGGTAAGCTGCCTGCAGTTCTTTCATGATCAGTGCTTCGGACTGGTAATCCGCATGTGTCACAATATCATGATCTCCCTTGGCATCAAACTTATTGATGTGTCTGAATTCATGTGCAAGTATAGCGCCTGCTGATTTCGCAACAGATGTAACGGTTTCTAGGATACTCATGGGGAATAATGATTGAGGCAATTTATCCTGATTTAAACATTGAAATGAATCTCAAGCTTTCCACCCAGTCCAACTTCGACAATTCGCATCAGCGTGCTAAGCCTGATATCACTTGCATCATTTTCGATCCTGCTAATATAAGTCCTTTTTGTACCAGTCCTTTCAGCCAAATCATGTTGCGTCATTTTTGCATTTTTTCTTGCTTCTTTGATTAAGACACCAAGTTTAAAAGCCTGGTAATGCCTGTTATATTCATTACGGGCTAGTGATCCAACTGGACCATATTCCTGGTTCAGGAGTTCATTAAAATTGGTGGGAACTGCTTTTTTCTTCATATTGCTCATGGTAGAAATCATTTATGATTGGACATCCTATCTGCAATAAAGGCACAAGCCTTGGAGTAGATTGTGTGGATTTGCTTATAAGCCTGGTCAATCTTTTGTTCTCCCGATCCCGGATCCCTTGAATGGCTGACATTAAAGCACGGGCTAAATCAGTCCCGGATGTTTCCTCTATCTCAAAGACCCAATCGGCCAAGCCAAGGTCATAATACATCTGTCCCTTGATGGTATCCTGTGGCTGGCGCAGGTAAAATGCGATGGTCCCATTAGCCAGGGCGATAATGGGAGAGTGGCATTCAAAACTTAGCAGGGCAAAGGCTCTTTTATACACTGAGGCCGCTTCATCCGGCATCCAGTAACCGCGCTTGACCACAAATGGTTTGACATCGGATGGAAGGGGATCTATTAAAAGTTCATCCATTATATCAACCTCGTAGGTCATTTCGGGGCATACCAGGACCTTTTGTCCGGTTTCCCGGACCCATGCGATGATGGCCTCTCTGAGTTTGGCGTGGTCTTCCTCTTTGTAGGTTTTGTTCGTTTCCTCTACCTCGCGAATCTTCTCCTCATCCCAGTTCACCTGTTTGATCCTGTGATAGGGTGTATATCGCAACCTGGGGATGGCACAGATGTATTTTCCTTCTTCAAGACCATGATCATCCAGGAACCTCGCAGCCTTCTCTTCATCCAGGATACTAAGATAGAAGGTTGCATCCGGTGCAAAGGAGATATGCTGACCGCTGATACCACTGGCTTTCAGTACCTCCAGGGATGCTGTTTCCCTGGTATAGATAAAACTTGCTTTATTCAGGAGTTCCTTGAGGCCTTCGTTGATATATTGTATGGTTGTTCCAAAGATACCGTATGGCTTTCCGCTTGTTTTCACCCAGGCCCTCAGGCATCTCTCTCCGACAACGGATGGCCCGGATCCATGAATCATGATATCCGATTCATGGAAGGCCTTCATCACATCCTCTGAATCAACACCGCCACTGTCATCTGCACTTCCATAGATGATCTGAACATCCGGAAAATTCCTTGCCATCATCTGACCCACCTTCTCATTATGAGACATTTTCCAGAGGATCAGACGGGAGCCTGGCAGATATTTTTGCAATATGTTCAGCAGTCCAGGTGTATGTGCAATGTCCCCGATATTCACATCCTGCCATCCGGATACAATCAGGATGGTCGGCTTATGTTTGGCACCCCTGCCCGAACAAGCTTGCATTATTGCAGAAGGCAGCAGCATCATGCCGCCGGCCATCGCGGATTGGCACAGGAATTTTCTTCGTCCCCAATAGGTCTTATTTTCCATGAGTTCTGATGATTTTAAGGGCAATATCCCCGTCGTATACCGGACTAACCAATGTTCTTACCTCTCCCGAATGCTCAAATGCTTCGGTTTTCTCAGTTTCAAAATCAACCGTGTTCAACCAGGTGGCTTTGTATTTCCCAGGAGGCAGGTAAAGTTGCAGATCGCACTGGGATCCACCATAAAGATAAACGGCATATTCCTGCCCTTCATTGGCAAGTACCTGGGGGACCGTACCGGGAGCCAGCCTGACAAGATGCCTGGAAGGTTTGAGCCGGATGAAATCAAATCCTTCCATGAAGCTTTTCAGGAAAGCCAATTGTGCCCTCAGCGACGTGCTTCCAAACCCGGGTGCGTCATTTACCAGTGTACCATCCTCGTAACCAACGTAAAAGGAATAATCCAGGTTATTGTAGATTCCACCTCCGGCCAGCATGAAATTCCAGGCATTCTCACGATATCTGCGCTCCCCTGGTCCGCAAAATCCATCCTCATCAAAGCTTACCGGCAGGTCGTAGCCATAGTTGTATTCAACCGCCAGGGGCAAAGCATAATGAAAATTGATGATGGAAACATAATCGTTGACTTTTTTGACCGGATACATGAAGCTGCAAAAATTCTGGGCTATTAAATGTTGCCGGTCAAAATCACTTTCGGTTTGTGCAATGAGCTCGCCCATCCTTTTCTGCCATGCATTGGCAGCTGCATTTGGAAGGTCTGCCTTACGCCTCCAGTAAAGATTGGTGGCTGAATCATTCGGATTAATGGCAAAGAATTCATCACTGTTGTCACTCCAGGGTTCATTCTGTATCTCGTAATAAATGTTGTCGAAATCCTTCAGTTCTGTAACCAGCTTCTGAACGTACTTCTCCTGGTATGGCATCAGATTGCCATTGTCGGGCGTGTGGACATTGACCCGGTCAATTTCATCGGTCTGGTTGATATTGTTTTCATGATAGAGGGGACAGTAAGTCCAGCTCAGATCCGAATAGATGGAGGAGAACAATGTGACCTCTACGATGATGTCTCGTTTTGCGGCCCCGGTCAAAAAACCTTTCAACCTTTTAAAATATTCCGTATCCCAGCGGTCAAGATCGAATTTGTTTCCACCACCTTTGTTGCCATCCACATCCGTCCTCTTCCAGGGAGCCAGAAATGATTCAGGAGCCGGAGCAAGTGTATTGTTCTGAATGCCAAAACTTCCCGGATTCTCAACATAGCTGCCGCAGAATATCCTGGTCAGGTTCAGCCCATCTCTGGCCAGTGTTTCCAGGTATTTCTCATAGTCGAATTCCCTGTTTATGACTGCCCCGTAATGCTCTCCTGAGGTAATCAAAAGTACAGGCTTGCCCTTGTATTCAAAATAATGGGGATTTTCCGGATGAAGGCTGATTGGTTGTGCCTGGGGCTGAATCGTGAAGTAAAATAAAATAAGAAGTGTGGCAGGATATTTGGTTTTCATGGCCATACAATAAATGTTGACAATTGTGGGAAACGGTTTTCTAACCTGTAAATTACCGTTCCTTCAAAAGTAAAAAAAAGCAGGATATTTTCAGGGCCTGCGTTTCAACGAAAGGAAAGCTCCGGGAGATCAGTTTCTTTACATTATTTTTATCGGAGAGTAAGGAAAAAGTTTTTATCTTGCCGATTCTTTTAATTTCAATCATTTAATGAATTTATAATGGAAAGAAGTGAAATTCTAAAACGTGTAAAAGAAGTGGTTGGTAGAGTTCTTGAAACGGATAGTTCGGAAATAGCTGACGATGCCAACTTTGTTTTCGACCTTGGCGCAGATTCGATGCAGAGCCTCGAACTCGTAGCTGGATTTGAGGAGGAATTTGAGGTTGAACTGGATGAAGATAAAGCCCTCGAGGTACAGAGCCTGGAAGATGCTGTAGACTTCATTGCCGGATATCTCTAATCACAAAGGGGCAAATTTTCCGGCGTTTGACCGGCTTTATGACGCCCAGGTTTTCCCCTGGGGATATTTCCAATCATTCAATTCGTATTTATCAGGCTTAGCCATTATCACAAATGACCAATTTACGAGAACTCAGACAGAAAAACCTGGAAACCATTTTTCATCCAAAATCGGTAGCCATCGTTGGAACCAACAAGGTAAAAGGAACCGTTCCTCATGATATCCTGGACAACATCCTCAAAGCCGATTTTAACGGGATTGTATATCCTGTAAGTCCCAAGGAAAAGAGCATAAAAGGCATTAAAGCCTATAAATATGTCGTCGATGTTCCGGATGATGTAGACCTGGCCATCCTGGTGTTCCCAAGTTCCGTTTGCCATATGGCCCTGGAACAATGCGGACAGAAAGGCATTAAATCAGTCATCATCATTTCGGCAGGATTCAAGGAAGTCGGGGAAGCAGGACTTGCAGAAAGAAAAGCAACTGATTGAGATTGCCAGGAAATATGACATGTCATTTATCGGTCCCAACTGCCTTGGTGTGATCAATACCGCTCCTGAAACCACTGCTCAATGCATCCTTTGCCAGAGAGATGCCGGAAACAGGCAATATTGGATTCCTTTCACAGAGCGGGGCACTCTGTACGGCTGTGCTGGATTATGCCCAGGCCAAGCACATCGGTTTCTCCAAGTTCATCAGTTTTGGCAACAAGGCAGATATCAGTGAGATCGACCTCCTGTACTATCTGATGAATGATGATGAGACCAAGGTCATCCTGATGTACCTGGAGGAGGTTTCCGATGGCAAAGCTTTGATGAGTGCCGCACAGGAGGTAATTCAAAAAAGCGGAAAGCCCATTCTCATTCATCAAGTCGGGGCGCACAGAAGAGGGAGCTTCGGCAGCAGCCTCACATACCGGATCACTGACGGGCACGGATGAGATCTGTGATGCAGCCTTTGAACAGGCAGGGATCATACGCTGCGATAACATAGAAGAGATGTTTAACAAGGCCATTGCCTTTGCCTATCAGCCTGCCCCACGGATCAGAAAAGGTGGCCATCATCACCAATGCAGGCGGACCCGGAGTGCTGACAACCGATGCAGCCATATCGAGTGGACTGAAGCTGGCAAAATTCTCAGAAGAGACTACCAAAATACTTAAAAAAGCACTTCCAGCTACGGCCAATATCAAGAATCCGGTGGATGTGATCGGGGATGCCAGGGCAGACCGTTATGTGGCTGCCATCCAGGCTGCTTTTGATGATGAAGATGTGGACGGGGTTTTTGTGATCCTGACTCCCCAGTCCATGACAGATATTGACACCATTGCAGAGGAAGTTACCAAAATTGCTGAAGGACAGACAAAACCCATCTATGCATCTTTTATGGGTGAAAAGGATGTGGCCTCGGGTATTGACATTCTGCAAAAACATAAGATTCCCCATTATATCCTTCCGGAATCCATGTGCTCGGCTTATCAGGTTGTGCATCATTTTAATAAGAACCTGAAACAATGCAGTCCACGAAGCAGCCACACTGGATGATATTCAGCACGATGAGGCCAAGGAAGCTGATGGATAAGGTCATGATCAAATGGAAGGACCTTTATTCCTGAAGTGGAAACCATCGATATTCTCAGGACCTATGGGCTGCCTGTTCCCACAGGGTGAATCTGGCAACCTCTGTTGATGATGCTGTGAAAATTGCAGATGAGATCGGATACCCGGTGGTAATGAAGGTGGTTTCGGATCAGGTTTTGCACAAATCAGATGTGAAAGGAGTGGAGCTGAATCTCCAGTCCGCCGAAGAAGTAAGAGATGCCTACAAGCGGATACATGACAATGTATCTGCCGCCATGCCTGATGCTGCCATTGACGGGATCTATGTGATCAGGATGATCACCGGGAGCGAAGAAGTAATACTGGGAATCAAAAGGGATCCGTCCTTTGGTCCGGTATTGATGTTTGGCCTGGGTGGCATCTTTGTCGAAATATTCCGGGATATAAGTTTCGGAGTTGCACCACTAAGTCTTGAAGAAGCACGTAAAATGATCGAACAAACCAGGGCCTATAAAATTCTTAAAGGAACCAGAGGCCGTGCTCCAAGGGATATTGATAAGATTGTAGATGCGCTGATAAGGCTTGGCCAGCTGGCCATTGATTTTCCTGAAATTGAGGAACTGGATATTAATCCCTTATTTGTCCTGGATGAAGGACAGGGAAGTGTCATTGGAGATGCCAGAATGTTGTTGAAAAAATAAATATATCACTAAACTTTAAATAATAATTTATTATGAGAATTGTTATTCAAAGACAGCAAGATGCCGGGAAATGGACAGCCGATTACATCTGGAATAAAATCAAAGCATTTGGTCCAACCCCTGACAAACCCTTTGTACTTGGACTGCCCACCGGATCCTCACCCATGCCTGTTTACGAGGAATGGATAAAAAGCTACAAAGCCGGTGAAATCTCCTTTAAGAATGTGGTAACATTCAATATGGATGAATATGTCAACCTACCGGAAGATCATCCGGAAAGCTACCATTCTTTCATGTTTGATAATCTTTTCAACCATATTGACATTCCCAGGGAAAACATCAATATTCTAAATGGGAATGCTCCCGATCTGGCTGAAGAGTGCAAGAATTATGAAGCCAAGATCGAAGCATTGGGCGGTATTGAATTATTCCTGGGAGGGATAGGTCCTGATGGACATATTGCATTTAATGAACCGGGATCATCTCTTGTCTCCAGGACAAGGGTAAAAACCCTTAGCTATGATACCATTCTGGCCAATTCAAGGTTCTTTGACAATGACATGTCAAAAGTTCCTACCCAGGCGCTTACCGTTGGGGTGGGCACCGTGATGGATGCCAGGGAAGTGGTGATCATTATCACCGGTTTTGGCAAGGCCCGTGCTGTGAGAGAAGTAATGGAAGGAGGGGTAAGCCACATGTGGACCGTTTCCATGCTTCAGTTGCATGAACATGCCGTCATGGTTTGCGATGAACCCGCCACCATGGAACTGCAGGTAGAAACTGTCAAGTATTTCAAAGAGATAGAAGAAATGGCACAGAATAAATTACCATCACGTTAAAATATTCAGAAGTTTGAGGTCCTTAAATGATTCAGAAATAACAGCCCTACGGAACCAGGGCTGTTTTTCACAAGATTGGTCAAGTATCAAAGTATCTGACAGTTTCTTAACAAAAGATATCCGGAATGTCCGGTTTAGGGGTGATATCAAACTGGGGAAAGTCACAGGCCTGTTTAACAGCTCTCTTACGAACTGCGAAATCGGCAATGATGTTTTAATTGATAATGTGCACCAGATTCAGAACTACAGGATCTCTGATAATGTCATAATAGAAAATGTGGACACCATCTCGGTAAATGGTCCCACATCATTCGGGAACGGTTTTGAAATAGAAGTGCTGAACGAAGGTGGTGGTAGGGATCTTTTGATGTTTGACAAGCTGTCTGCCCAGCTGGCTTATATACTGGTTTGCTACCGCCATGATCCGGACCTGATTGCGGCCATAAACAGGATGATTAAAAGCCTTGCCAGGGACAAAACTTCTGATATGGGGAAGATCGGAACCGGCACCCAGATCATTAACTCCGGATCTATATACAATGTAAATATCGGAGAAAGTGCGACCATTCGGGGAGTTACCTTGCTTGAGGATGGTACCATTAGCAGCAACAGCCAGGCCCCTGTATTTATCGGTGACGGTGTGATAGCAAAGCATTTCATGATCCTGTCAGGTTCGAAGGTTGACTCAGGTGCACTGATCGATAAAAGTTTTATCGGACAGGCTGTACAGGCAGGAAAACAATTCTCTGCCGAGAACTGTGTGTTTTTCGCAAACACAGAAGCCTTCCATGGAGAAGCAGTAGCCGTATTTGGTGGTCCCTACACAGTAACGCACCATAAATCCACGCTGTTAATTGCCGGGATGTACTCATTCTTTAATGCAGGGAGCGGTATGAACCAGAGCAACCATATGTACAAACTGGGACCGGTTCACCAGGGCATTGTGGAAAGAGGCTCAAAGACCGGTTCTTTTGCCTACATGTTATGGCCATGCCGCGTTGGAGCGTATACTGCCATCATGGGGAAGAACCTTGGCAATTTCGATACCAGCGATTTTCCATTTTCCTACATTAATGTGGATCATGACAGGAGCATTCTGACTCCGGGCATGAACCTTTTTACTGTTGGCACAAGGCGGGACAGTGAAAAATGGCCCAACAGGGATAAGAGGACAGATCCTGAAAAACTGGATCTGATCAACTTTGATCTTTTCAGTCCATATATTATCGAAAAGGTACTTACCGCCAGTAAGACCCTTTCTGAACTTTATGACAAAACACCCCAGAAGCAGGATTCTGTTTTCTATAAAGGTATCCGGATAAAGAGGCTGATGTTAAAATCCACCCGGAAGTATTACGAAATGGCCATGTCGATATTTATCGGAGACCAGATCATCGGCAAGCTGGAAGAAATGGATAAGATTGATTCCATAAAATCGATCTGGGAAAAGCTTTCCCCCGGGAAAGTTGATATGCCTGATAAATGGCTTGACCTGGCCGGAATGATCGCTCCCAATAACTCCATTCAGAAATTGATCGGGGATATTAAGTCCGGGAGCATTAAAAATCTTGATGGGATTGCATCAGGACTGGAAAGCATTCATGCTTCCTACGGGGCCTATACCTGGAACTGGACAACAAAGATCTTATCAGAAATCTACGATATAGATGTGCGCAAGATAGACACCGAGAAACTTATTGAACTGGTGACAAATTGGGAAACTGACTCAATTAAACTTGACAGGATGATCCTGAGCGATGCCGCCAAGGAATTCGACAACACCAGTAAAATCGGATTCGGCATCGATGGAGATGACCTGGTTGCTGACCAGGATTTTAAAGCAGTCAGGGGAACCATCGAAGACAACAAGTTCACTGCAGGGATGCAAAAGGAGATGGAGCAGATAGCCGAGAAGGCCGGCAGGCTGAAGGCAATGCTGGAAAAGATCTGAATTTAAAACTCAAGAATAAAGGTAGTTCCGGCCCCCGGTTCAGTTTCCACATCAATCCGCCCACGATGGAGTTTCATGATCTGCCTTGAAAGGCTCAGCCCGATCCCGGAACCATCTTTTTTAGTAGAGTAGAAGGGTATAAATATCTTATCAAGGCTCTCTTCAGGGATGCCGGGTCCGTTATCGCAGACGCTTATCGTAACTACCTTGTTGCCTTTTTGATCTGCAGTTAATTTGATCTTTGGCTGGGCTGTTTCCTTTACTGCCTCTATAGCATTCTTTATGAGGTTGATCAGTACCTGTTCTATCATTTCCAGGTCAGCATTAATAAGGATATCGGATTTATAAAGAATCAGTTTGAAGTCTATCTTGAGCTGTTTGATTTGATTCTTGAAAAAACCTTTCAACCGGTAGAATAGCTCATCTACCCTGATCTCCGAGATCGTCGGTTCAGGGATCCTGGCCAGGTCTTTCGTTGTCTGTACGAATTTCACCAATCCCTTGCTCCTGTTTTCGGCAGTGGCCAGGCTTTCCACCAGGTCATCGATCTCTTCCTTATCCAATCCTGGTATTTCTTTAGGATTTCCCTCATCATCCACCAGGAAATCCCTGGCCAATCCGACCATATTGGTGATCGGAATGGTGGAGTTCATAATTTCATGGGTCAGGACCCTGACCAGCTTTTGCCATGATTCAACCTCCTGCTCCTCAAGTTCAGTTTTGATATCATGCAGGGTGACAATTTTATATTTGTCCTTCTCGAGTGTAAAGGTGGTTGCCCTCACGGAAAGGTTCAGGATCTTTCCGTGCCTGACCAGCCTGATTATTTCCTTCTGGCCCGAATCCATTTCCCTGATCAGGGTGACCAGGTTTGAATCGATCTTTTCAAGTGACCTGAGATCTTTGATAACAGGGACCTGTAACAGATCTTTGGCGGACTTGTTGATCAGCTGGATATCCATGTTGTGATCAATACAGATCAAGGCTGCATCCACATGTTCGATGACTCTTTGCAGGTAGTGATAATGGGTCTCTTTCTGTATCCTTAGGTACCTGAATTTATCAAGGATCATCTGATAGGCCTCCTGCAGCTCCTCGTCCTTTTCTCCAAGGGTGCTCAGTGTGGAAAAATCTTCCTGCCTGATGGAAATAAGGAATTCGTGGAACGCCTTCCGGGACCGTTCATGAAAGCGGATCAGTTCTGCAACAAGCAGAATGATGGTTAGTCCGAGCCACATGGCCACCATCCAGTAATCTGTCTCTGTAATCAGGATCACACCGGCAAATCCAAGGGATAGTATGAGAAATATCCGGATGATTACATGAATCCTGTATGATGATCTTTTTAAATGCATTATTCCAAACCGAATTTTTTCATTTTCCTGTACAGGGTACTTCGCGAGAGGCCGACTTCCTCGGCCACTTTGTCCATGTTCCTGTATCCCTTATTGAGTGCCCGGATGATTGCTGCTTTTTCGATATCATCGATCTTTCCTGATTGGACATTAACCTCACTGGACTTTTCCCTGCTTTGTAGTAAAAAGTCTTCCGGCACCAGGACATCCTGCTCGGACATGATCACTGTTCGTTCAATGGCATGCTGTAATTCCCTGATATTGCCGGGCCAGTGATATGCAGAAAGCTTATCAAGAGCTTTTTCGCTGATTTTCAGACCAGGTTTATCATATTTGGCCTTAAACTCATTCAGGTAATGGAAAGCCAGCAGGGGAATGTCTTCTGTACGCTCCCTTAGAAGCGGCAGGGTGATCTCGACCGTATTGATCCTGTAAAGTAAATCCTGGCGAAATTCACCATCTTCGACCATCTCGTAAATGGGTTTATTGGTGGCACAGATAATTCTTACATCTATGGATGTATTGGTATTGCTTCCTATCCGGGTGACGATATTGCTCTGAAGGACAGTCAGTAATTTTGCCTGCATGGCCACATCCAGGTTTCCTATCTCATCAAGGAACAGGGTCCCTCCGGAGGCCATCTCAAACCTTCCGGGACGCGACTCCCTGGCATCTGTATAAGCCCCTTTTACGTGGCCAAACAATTCAGATTCAAAAAGCGTTTCCGGGATTGCACCCAGGTCAACCTTAACAAACTGGCTGTCCTTGCGATTGGAGTTCCTGTGGATCTCCCTGGCTATAAGTTCTTTTCCTGTGCCATTCTCACCAAGTATCAATACAATGGCCTCAGTGGGTGCTACTTTTTCAATGGTTGTCAGGACAGGTTTCATGGACCGGGATCTGGCTATAAAATCTGTATAGCCTTTCTCGAGATCCTTATGCAGCACTTTCTTCTCAGCCTGTAGTTTTTTTACTTTCTCTTTTGACCTTTTCAGTTCCAGGGTTGTATTAATGCTGGCAACCAGTTTTTCCCGGGTCCATGGTTTCACTATGAAATCTATGGCACCATGTTTCATGGCCCTGACCGCGATCTTAATATCCCCGTAGGCGGTATTCATCAGGACATGGACAGCAGGATCAAGTTCCCCTATCGTTTTCAGCCAGTGAATCCCTTCCCAACCCGTTGTTATCCCCGGTGAGAAGTTCATATCCAGGAGGACCACATCTATGTTCCCCTCTTGAATAAGTTTCGGGATCTCCTCCGGCCTTTCCATCGTGATCACCTCGGTGAAATGTTGTTTAAGTACCATATTTGCGGTTGACAGGACATCCCTGTCATCATCCACAATCAGTATGCGTGCATTTTTCTTCGCCATGATGAATCAAGTTAATACTTGTCCCAATCTGACACAAATATTTGTGTCAAAATGAGACAAAATATGTCTGCAGTATACCTCAATAATTCGTAATTTGTTGTAAAGTAGATATTTCTGTTGTCTGGCACATATATTGGGATTGAATTAATGTCCAGTAATCGTTCCCACAAATACCCTAAATCATGATACGAAGCTATTTCGTTATCGCAATCAGGTATATCCTTCGGAACAAGATCCAGTCAGTTATACAGATTGCCAGCCTGGCCATTGGAATTACAGCCATTATCCTGATCGGTTTGTATGTGGATCATGAACTGAGTTACGATAAGTTTAATGAGAAAATTGACAGGATATACAGATTGGAATATGGAGATAATGCCGGACAACAATCTGCAATTGGACACCAGATAAAAGAAAATTTCCCAGAAGTGGATAATGTAGTTCGTATGCTCAATTGGGGGGGTGATGGATTAGCCAGGATAAGGTATATCTCTGATCAGGGCAAGGAATCTGAAAGGAAAATTGAACTGAAATCAAAGTATATTGCTTGCGATAGTACCGTATTTGATGTTTTTACTTTCCCGTTTATCCAAGGAGATCCAGCGTCCGCACTCAGGGATCCTAATTCAGTTGTTCTGACTGAACATACCGCCAGGGAAATATTTGGTAGTAAAGATCCGGTAGGGGAAGGTTTATGGATTGCCGGCTTTTCTGATAATCCATTATATACTGTAACTGGAGTTATACATGATATTGAAAACTTTCACATTGATATTGATATTCTTCTTTCCATTGTGAGTCTGAGAGTGGATTCTATTATGGGAAAGAATGGGCTTAATTCATATAATTCAGGCCCTTGTTATTATACTTATCTCTTACTTCCGAATCATTATGATGTATCAAGAACAGAAAAAAATATCAATACATTTTTAATGGACAAAGCAAAAGACAGAACTTATTTATCGGAAGTGTTAACCTTTTCCATGCGCCCATTAGAAGAAATATATTTCAGCAGTCCTCTGAAGAATGAACGGGGGTACTGCAGGCATGGGAGTCTAAAACTATTGAAAATACTTTCAGCAATCGCCATCTTCATTCTTGTTCTGGCCAGTATAAATTATATCAATCTTACAACGGCCCGTGCCTCATTGAGAGCCAGAGAAGTGGGAATCCGGAAAGTATCCGGTTCTTTGAAATCCAGTTTAATTGTCCAGTTCCTGGTGGAATCGGTTATAATTAGCCTGGTATCATTATTAATAGCCATCACTCTGGTACAGGTTCTGCTTCCAACATTTAATCAACTCGCGATGATTGAACTCAGCCTGGAAAGATTTTTCAAACCGGGAACCGTTTTGTTATCAATCACCGGTATTTTACTTCTGGGATTTATGGCCGGGATATATCCTGCCTTTTATTTAACTTCGTTTCAACCTGTTGCTTTTTTGAAAGGAGAACAACTGACAGGTGTAAGATCTGTCCTGTTCAGGAGAGTTTTACTTACCTTCCAGTTCGCCATATCCGTTGTCCTGATAATTGGAGTTTTATCCATTCTCCGTCAATTGAAATATATGAAAACAGCAGATCTTGGGTTTGATAAGGAACTTATTGTAATTATGCCTAATTATGGAATGCATTGGGATTTTCACAAACGTCAGGTTTTTAAAGAAAATCTGTTGAGGCATCCCAACATTCAAAAAGTTGCCTTTGGCTGGGGTCCTGGTGGTATAGAAGAGACCTTTACTAATTTTATTGAATATAATGGTATTAAAATCAAACCGAATTATTTGTGCATTGATCCGGATTATTTCGATCTGATGGATATAGAACTGCTGCAGGGAAGAAATTTCTCCTGGGATATTAAAGGTGACTTCAGGGATCGTCTAAACACTGAAGCATGGAGGAGAAGTATCATTCTTAATGAAACAGCCCTACGGGAATTTGGAATGGTATCACTAGAAGACGGAGATAGTTTAATAGTTGAAGGTGGATTCAAGCTCGAATTAATAGGTGTTGTTGAGGATATTCATTTTGTTTCACAGCACCATACCATCGAGCCATATTTTTTCGTCTGGGCAGAACCCCTTCCAGAAATCAGCATTAAGATCCTGCCCAACAATATCCAGGGGACAATAAAAAATATTAAAAATGTTGTCGAATCCATGTTTCCGGAGGCAACTTTCGAATATAAATTTCTTGATGATTATTATAATCAACAATATAAAAACGATGAACGGCTTGCCAGAATTATCAGCAATTTTGCCATAGTTGCACTACTCATAGGCTGTCTGGGATTATTTGGTCTTTCATCCTTTATGGCAGCCAGGAGAACAAAGGAAATAGGCATCCGAAAAGCAATGGGCGCTTCGGTCAGGATTGTATTTCTTCTTCTCTCCAGGGAATTTGTCATATGGATTGCCCTGTCTATCATAATAGCCTGCCCGGTTGCCTGGTTCATTATGAACAAGTGGCTTCAGGGTTTTGCATACAGAACCAACATCAGTGCATGGATATTTGTGTTTGCCATCCTGATCGCCTTTGCAATTGCCTTTCTGACCGTTGCCTGGCAATCCTTGAAAACAGCCAGGACAAATCCCATTGAAGCGCTCAGGTATGAGTAGGATGATGCTGCCTGGGATGATACTATTTCGGGTTATTATTCCGCAATCCAGTGTTCCGAGTCTACTCTTGCTTCTTCCAGGTATTTTTCAATCGCATTGACGACAGCCGGGTTCTCCCTGCTTACGTCATTTTCTTCCGGAAGATCAACAGCCAGGTCATACAATTCCAGTTCCCCTTTAAGGCCTATGCGGACTGCTTTCCAGTCTTTCCATCGGACTGCCTGTTGAAATACCGGCTCATAGAACTCCCAGTACAGAAATCGTTCAGGTGGATCGAGAGCAGGATCTGCCAGGTAGGGAAGGATGCTGATCCCGTCTATATTGACAGGGGACTGAGCACCAGACAGTGCGGCTGCGGTGGGCAGGAAATCTGCAAAATACCAGGCAACATCACTTGTCTGGCCCGATGGGACCTTCCCCGGCCAGTATACAATCCCGGGTACACGGATGCCACCCTCGTACATATCTCTTTTATATCCGGTCAGCGGTCCGTTTGAGTCGAAAAATCTGACCACGCGGGTCTGGTCGTCCCGGGCTTCTGACCTGGGACCGTTATCCGAGACGAAGAATACGATGGTATTGTCCGTCAGGCTGAGACGATCCAATGCCTGTCTCACCCTCCCCACGCATGAGTCCAGGCGGTATATCATGGCCGCATATATCTTTTCTTCCAGCGGCCAGTCCTCATTCGCAAAGGGACCCAGTTCCGGTGCATCGAAGGGACTGTGGGGATTACTGTAAGCGATATACAGGAAAAACGGATCTTCCCGGTTCCGTTCCATAAACCTGATCGCATAATCCGTGACCAGGTCTGTTTTGTAATATCCCTTTTTACCATCCTGGTTGCCCGGGACATCAATGAGATCTTCATTATCATACCATTTTGGAGGCCAGTATTCGGGAGCGTGCAGGTCTGATGTCAGGGTCAGTGGACCATAGAATTCGTCAAACCCACGTCGCAGGGGACCCGCATCCGGGTTGTATCCGCCGATGTGCCATTTCCCGCTAAGGCAGGTCCGGTATCCGGCTTCCCGTAAAATCTGGGCAACCGTTGTGTCCTCATCGAACAGGTTCAACCTTCTTCTGGGATTATTATTCTTGTAACCCAATGTTCCACCCACATGGCAGAAATTCCCCCGGACCCTTGTATGTCCGGTATGCTGGCCGGTCATCAGTACACTCCGGGATGGGGCACAGACGGTACATCCGGCATAGGTCTGGGTAAAACGCAATCCGTCCGCTGCCAGCTGGTCAATATTCGGGGATTTTATCCTCTCCTGCCCGTAACATCCCAGGTCACCGTATCCCAGGTCATCGGCCATGATGAAAATGATATTGGGCCTGCTGCCTGCCAACTCCGATGCAGACTGCTCCTTACCTTTTTTCGAGGCGTTCTTGTTGGAGCAGGCAGGTACTGAAAGGATCACTAAGACCAGGAAAATTGTTGATAGAGTTCTCATTGTTGCTGTCAAATATTTCCTTAAAATTAGTATTTTTTGAACCATGAAATTTCGATACGTAATAACATTGCTGTTGCTGCTGTTTCTGTCCTTTTGGAATTGTGCCAGGATCAAAAAGGAACCTTCCCATATAGATGGTGAGGGTGAATCGGGAGGATCCTCTATAGTATCTGCAGACAGCTATGGTCCACCGAGGGACAGCCTTATTCAGAGTTACTTTTCGGATAAGTATTCCATCCATATTTTTGCAAGGCTCATCGGGTCAGATTTTCTGCCACTGCCAGAGTATATGTGGATGATAATTTATAACCGTAATGGCCGGACAATTTTTCCCGGGAATGGCAAATGGTTTCTGGATCTTGAACATGGAGTGGTGCCTCTCGAGCCGGAATGGCCTGATTATTTCCTGGTCCATGAGGATAATACGGGCAATTGCTGCACCTGTGGCGCGGATTACTTGATGAAAATCACAGCCGTTGAGATTAAATTCATCGGGCTGGTCAATGGCTATAAGGATGGTAAATTCTACGTTAATATATGCCACTGGCCTCCTTTGCAGGAGCATGGAAAGATGACCTTGGAAAAGCGTGAGGTATCCCTGGTAAATGACACATTGCACTACCCGGAAGACTACAATCAATAGTCTATTATCGGAGCTTAGTATATGATCTCCTCTATATCTGAATAATGGTAAAAATCGCCCGGGTATTCACCGAAATCAAATGAGAGCCAGACATTATCAGATTTGTCAATGTGATGAAAATAATCAGTAACATACTCTCTTTTGTAAAGACTATCGAGGAGCGGAATCAGGCTGAGTTCAAATTCGGAGCTGCTTCCCACCATAACTTCGGGATATATATGTCCGGATGTCCGGATTAACCTGGCACGGCCTCCAATTGCTCTGACGGATTTATAAACAAGTCCCGCCCAGTCGTCGCAGTCTCCCGCCAATCCATTGTTTATCGTTTCCTCTGCGGTCGAATAATAATTTCTCTTTACCGGGTCATGTACATATGAGAAATTTTCGTGTAAATAATTGAACAGGGAAAGGTATCTTACTAGGTCTCCGTATTGATCATATAAATCTGATTCACTGTAATATTGAGTTGAGGCTCTGACGGCTAAGTTTCGGGCTACTGAGCTGACATCTGATCTGAGGACTTCTTTGAAATATTTAAGGCTGCCGTTTTTCTTTTTAAGCGTCTCGATGGAACGCCAGGAAACATTGGCTCTGATAATTTTTGACGAAGCCGTTTTGTAATCCTGAACGACATTGTCCATCAATGATTCAATGGATTGTTGCTCTTTTTGATTCAACACATAGGCAACCAGCAGTACTGACAATCCAACATACATGTATTTTCTCAAAAACTGGAAAAGGAAAAATATGGACATGGAAATTAATCCCAGGGCAATGAGATGTTCTATATACAGATTATCTCCGGTATCGTAAAGTAATTTGCCGGTGACGGGTATCGCACAGAAGACGGGAATTGCAGTTATAACAGATAGTGCCAGATCAAGCACAAATATGGCCCTATCGCTCACGAAAGGTCGATCGGCACTGGTATGATCATTCTCCGATTTCTCCGCATCCACCTTGATCTCCACACTTACCTCCTCATCGTCATCTTCCTCAAAAAGATCATCAACGAGGGCCTTTAGCTTCTCCATAAATTTCTCCATCGTCTATTTTGATAAAGGTTATTTTCATTGGTTGGCGTTTTTGTCAGGGGAACCCAACATTGGTCTCAGATTGAAATGATAAGATTTAAAAGAAAAGCTTAAACAAAAAACTGAGAAAGGCTACCTTGAGTTGCCTTACCCTGTCGTGTCTGTTGGGTGTTTCAAATCCTTTCTGGACGCCATTTTTCCGGGTAATCCTGGCCTTGTCAAGACCGGCTGTTGCCCTGATGATGCATTCCTTAAATTCTTCAGAATTGACACGCCATTCATCAACCCCAGCACTGCAGGTCACCCTCAGATCTCCGGAAAGAGAAGCCCAATTTATAGCTTCAATTCTTCTATTGAGTTCTCTTGCCAGGGCCATGGCAGGGGCCAGTGACATGGTCACCAATATGATAAATTTATCCCGACTCAGCCTAGCATAGCTGTAGTTATATCCATTTGTGGCTTTACCTGCTTTTATATGAGATAAAATATAGCCAATATTATTTTCAATTATTGACAGGACCCGGGGGGCAACATGAACCGGATATTTTTGAGAGAGAAGGGTATAGTCATCCACATCCATAATTATACAACTCAGGTTGGTCCAGTTGTACTGCGCCATTTTCTCTTTAAGTGATGTGATCCTGTCGAAATGTTTCATGATTAAGGTTGCTGGGTTTACCCGATCTGCTGTTCCTTTCAAGCTGGTCAAGAATTTCACTGTTGCTGATGTCCGCAATTAATTTCAGCAGGTTGGTACTAATCTTATGACGCTGCTTAAGCAAGGTTTTATCCTTTATTTTGTTCATCTCATGTAATCCTGATAGCTCCTTATAGTCAGAGAGATTACAATTACTCTGTCCTGGAATGTTTCGGCTACAGTGGTATCCCTGATCGCAGCAAGATCGTTGTGAAGGATGTCAAGGACCTGGACGATCTTATTTTCATAGGTAAATTCCAGCAGTACCGGGATGTATGATCTATTTTTATTTCTCCTGACAGGGTGTGCCGGGATATTCTCCGAAGTCCTCTCGGGCTCTAATATTTGTATACTGCTTGCGCTCGCCTTTTCATTGATGATATCTCCAATCCAGCCAAAGGAGTCAACGACCCGATCAAAGGCCGTCAGGATCATCTTGGCTGAGCCATCCCTCGGGTTCAGTTTTTTGTAATAGGTAACAAGGTCAGGATCATCACTGGCTTGGATTTCGACCGTTTTGACCTTGTATGTTCTGAATGCTTTTTTGATATACTTTTGTACAAACTCCCGGTTCTTTTTGATCTGCAAATATTCCGCCAGTTCCCTTGATTCAAGGCAGGCAAGATATAAGTCTGACTGTGATTCAGATATCTGGCTCGAGATATCTTTCCAAATAGTCTTTCTGAAAAGAATTTCAAAAAGCACCTTGACAATCAGACATAAAGTTTGAAATTGATTGTATTGGTGGAATTTTCCAAGGTTGATCATGGATTCACACGGGAGAGGCGATATGATGCTTTTCTTTGTCGCATCCGAACCCGGAAGCATTCGTTGCCGCTGTTTCTCACTGATGTTGAACACTATGGTTCCCTTCCTGTCCAGCCATGATCTGAAGAACTTTAATGGTTTATTGCCTTCATTGCAGTAGTCCATAATACCTGGTGCAGGGTACCGGCTTTTATGTTTATGGTAATGTAGAAATTTTCTTATGGTGAGTTGTGCTGGATCAGTACTGAAGGGTACGCTGTTCCAGGATATTCTGCCTCCTTTTACAATATTGGGCAATGCTATATAATGTGATGACATAATCCGGAGCCTAAAATGATTTGTCTAATTATGCTTCATCGTGTTCGATGAAAAATATAACCACCTGAAATTCCTTGCAGGAGTATTGAGTTCAGTGTAATTCAAAGCGGCAGTACCAGGTGCATCTCAGCTAAGTGTTTGTTTGTGTGTTTGTTTGGATCTTCAGTTCTGTTTAAATACTCATTTGGTTTTAGTTATATTAATGTGAGAACAAAGGATTGAAAAGGAGCAACCAAGCGGTCGCACTTCATTTCATAGAGGTAAAGCATAAGGAATTTTCCCCAGTTGCCAAATGAGTCGCGGAAACTGAGTGGGGGAGTCTTGGCTTATCCCTGCTAAGTTAATGAATTTCCAAGGAAACGGACAAATGATTTGCCATCTATTTATCCCCCGTTGGCAACTTTTTAAGCAGGCATCTACAACTATATTTATAGTAATTTTTAATAACCTGTATATCAGCATATTACGGTCTTTTTATTAAGTTTAATTAAGATTAAGCAGAATTAAATACCATTGTTTGGCAGCCATTCAGATTTCATAATTTTAAGGGTCCCTGGTACCCATATTTGGAGTCTGCGGTCCTGTTTTTGTATCCCTGGCAGAATAGGTTTGATTTTTTTTATAAAAAATTGCCTTTTTTTGAAAAGCATTTTCAGCGGGGTTTGGTTTTTTGGGGAACTCCTGAACTCACCATCAAGTCCAGCCCTGAGCCGATAACCAACCGACTGAATATTCAAATTGGGTCATCCGTCTGGTGCTTATCCCCAATCCGGTATTCTTACTCCCCATTTGAGATGAATTAAGAAATCTGTCATTGCCGAACGGTTTCAATAAACATTCATCATTATGACATTAAACAAGGTAAAAGACAGCCATGGAAGAGAGGCAGAATTAAAATTGTTGGCTACCATAAGCCAGGTTATGCATTTATTAAGCACACACGTAACGTTCCCTCTGAATTTCACCGGCGACCGGAAAGGGTTCTCCGGGAATGTCCTGGATGAAAAAAAATACACGGAGATCATCAGTGTAAATGCCAGGCTGTCAGATAGTGACCGATTGTTGGTTGAGATGGGGCTGGCACGTATCGATGACAATACTGCGGTATTGCTGAAAGCGCTTCTTAAGGAGCTCACACTACTGGGTGATAAAGTACTCGCATCGGTGACGGAGAATGACCTTGTTAAAGTGGAGATGCGCATCGGAATGGAAGCTCTCGGTCCGGTAAGGATTGCCCTGATCAATACCACCATTGAACAAATAAAGCTTTTCAGCCGCTTTATCCGGGAATCCGTTGGCAACAGTTCTCCCGATCATGCAAAGCAGTATGAGCAGGTCAAGTCTTTTTTGTCTCCTGTTTCCCCCCTGGACAAAGAGCCCGGGGAAACCATTGGACGTCTGGCCAGGGAAATCGCAGATATGCTGGATGCAGGCATATCCGTCGCAATCTGTTGCGATACCATTCTCTTCACTGAATTTGTCACTGGCAGCAATTGCCAGGGAATTGAAAGACAGGAAGATAAGGACATTGGGAAAATACAAAGATGCCATGTTGCCCATTAAGAATCTGCTTGAGGTGCTAACCAAGGCACCCGGATATGTTTGCATCCAATCCATTGCCTTGAGTTTTGGGTCCAATCCATACGACCGTGCCGAGGAGATAGATGCACTTATGTCCCTGTTAACCACGGAACGCAGGGCCCTGGTTTTCTCAGGCAGCGAGAGTGAACATGGTTCTGTGCTGGGAAGTGGGCAGGGCAAACAGCCGGACCCGCTCAGGCCCGTTATTGTCAGGATCAAGGAGGAGGAAATTGGGTGGGATGCAGTGCTGTCCTTTGCCCTGCACAACGAGTTAAAATACCATGGCCCTGTAGAACTCCCTCGTCTTACTGAGATCGAAAATATCCTGGAAGATATCACCAGCCATAACAGGCTCAGGTATGCCGATGCCGGACAGGTCGTCCCGCTTATATCAGCCCTGCTGAGAGATGAGGAAACGGATCCCGCGAAGTTTCTGGCCCTTCTCAGGTCTCAGAAAGATAGTTTCAGGGGAATAAAAACCATGAATAAACAAAGGAGGAATCCTGATTTACAGCGGTTACTCTACAATGCCCTGATCAGGGGGGATATAATGAAGTATATCCGCAGCAGGCTGGTGGGACAGGACAAGGCGATCGAGCTGACCATAGAGCGCCTACAACGCATGATCCGATTCAGTTCAACCGGGAAACCGTTGCAGCTGCTCTTTCAGGGTATCCCAGGGGTTGGGAAATCAGAGCTAAGTAAATGCCTGGCGGACTATCTGCAGATCCCGATCGTATCCATATCGGCGGCTTCATCAACATCCCTGCATGAAGCCAAAAGCATGTTGCTCGGCAGCGGCCGGGGCTATGTGCAATCATACCTGCCGGGCAAACTTGAGGTGGTTGCTAAAACCAGACCGGGTTGTGTATTGGAGGTGGCCGACCTGGATCATGCACCTCCCGAAGTCAGGGGTTTTTATGCAGACACCTTTTTGGATATCATCCAGGAAGGGGTAATTCACACCGCCATAGGTGAAGTTGTATCCGCCGTGAATCTCATTATCATATTTACGATCAACCTTCCTGGCGGGATGGATTCACAGGTTCTCAGGGGACTCGGTTTCAATTCGGAACTTCAATACGGGGAGATTTTATCCAGGACTGAGAAAGAGATCAAGAAGATGTTTAGTGGGGCCTTTGCCCGGCGCATCGGGACCCCCATCTTGTTCCGGCCCTTTACCGTCTCTGAGAAGGAAGGGATCATTGAAATGGCCATTAAAACCAAACTTCTGACATGCGTGGAGAACCTGGGCCTGGTCCCGAGGGAGGTTACCATCACACCCGGAACAGGCGGTAAGTTGCTGGGCGCGCTTTCCATGGTAGACAATACACTGGGTGCAAGCCGGATCTATGACACGGTCGAAGAATTGGTTGATCAGTCCCTGCCGGTTGACTTCGAGTCCATTTACAACTCATCCATATCAAAACCCATTAAAGTTACGATAGATTCCAGGAACAAATTGAATATCAACTTAAACAGATGAAAAATGAAAACAAAGCTTTATGACATCAGGGATAAGAATGAATACAGGGCTGCCATGCCCTTTGACATGATCAAAATGATCCCTGCGATTGGGAACCATTCCCATTATAAATACAAGTATGCGTTGGATATCATGACATTCGGGATTTGCCACCAGAAAGTAATACACTTGTCGGGGCCAACCGGCGCCGGGAAAAGTTCTTTGATCGAGGCAATTACAGAGGAGCCCGAGAATTTCCGGCTCTTGTGTGAATACTCGGGATATGAGTATAAACCTCCCCTGTTGTATGAGATCGAAATGGTGAAGTTCGATACCCCCGGGGAATGCCATGAACGCACTGTAATTAAGAACAGGGATACGGTAGATGTGCCTTCAGCAATCATCGAGGCACTTCTGGATGCCCAGAAGAAAAAGAATGAGTATTACCCGATCGTGTATTTTATGGAGATGGGCCGTGTCCATTCAGCAAGTATCCAGGGCGGGCTCCTGAATATTGTCGGTAAGCCGTTTGTGAAGGCCCCTGATAACCAGAAAATTCCTACTGGCGATGTATGTTTTATCGCTGACTCGAATTACCAGGCCGCAGGTGATGCAACCTACACGCTTGTACCCCTTGACGAGGCTCTCAAGCGAAGGTTTGATATCAACCTGAGCATCTCTCATTTCCCTGAGGAAAACCAGGTACATATTATGCATGATCTTGTTCATGAAACCCTTGACGAATCCCCTGATGTTGAACTCATTAAAAACATTGTCAGACTGGGACAGATGATCAGGCAGTATAAAGCCGAAGGGAACCTGGTATCTGTTTCAGAGCCAAATCCCAAGGGCTGTCTGACATGCTACGAGATGATCAAGGCCCTGCCTGGAATCGGTATCAACCTGGCAATTACCAATACCATGCTCGGGAATGTAGCTTCAGACGATATGAAACTGGTTGATACCAGTATTCAGACCCTGTTCTACACGCACACCATTACCGCTGAAAAATTTTCCGCAATTGAAGATGTAATTTAATACGAACATAAATCCATACCAATTATGAACACTGCAGGCATACAAACAATGTATTATGGATACAGGAGGAATAGCAAAAGACTCTGGCGTTCCGGAAGATTGGGGAACGCTTTCAAAAATTCTATCGATTATTACGCGCGGATCCCGGCACTGAGGACATTCTACGATTACATTGAGGATGCAATCAAGACCATACATGCCATATTATCAACAACCTACGAGACAGATTCTCCCAAAAAGGTCAAGGCCCAGCTGTCTATCTGTTATACGGATTATCCGGCTGGGATTCTTGCCGCCATAGGTCATACTGCCTGGGTACAATTTAAAAGTCTCCTGAATGCTTCAGACATCAGTATCTACAATTTTGGAAAAGATATAGCCAAGATAAAATTGCCGGAGGGAGTGGATCCGGAGTATTTTCTGAAGATGTTGAATATTATCCAACAGGCAGTTAGTGAGCGCCTTGCATATGAGGAGTTGATGCAATCGGATGTGAAGCAGGTCATTGAAGCATACCGGTTCTTTCTTGCTGCCAATGAGAAACTCGAATTTAATTACTTCCCGGAAATTACGAGGGCAGCGATCATTTTAGGAGACCTTTTACCTGAGGTCGATGAAATGGATCTTAATAAACTCACAAAAGAACTGCTGATCGTGATCCGTACCGTTTCAATGCCATTTTTTGAAGAGCTGAGGGAGGCAGCTCCGGAAGCATATTATGATCTTGGCCGTAGATGGATCAAAAGACTTGCCAGGAGGATTTCAAGCTATCTGCCACCATTGGTAGGTCCTGGAGGGGCGACCGTCACAGGGCATGGCCAGGCCACGTCCATTCCGCGAACCAGCTTTGGGCTACCCGATTCTCCGGATGAGGAATTCCCCGGATTTGATCAAAAATCAACTCCCCTGTTGGAGCCTCCAACGAGACTGGAGGACATTTTTTCCATGGATATGAAAAACAATCCCGTCCCGATGGATATGAAGAAGCCAATATCAAGCGATGACCTGCCTGGCCATCTGAAGGAAATGTTGTCCCAGTTGAGCACCATCGCACAGACCATAAAAAATGCATCCGGACAAAGAACCAATGAGGATACGCGCTCTGATATACTTCTGAATGAACTTTTGAATAGCCCATTCACTGCTGGTTCAATCCAGGGCACGAGTATGGAGGGAAATGAAATTGAGGTAGACCTGGGGGAAGCAGGATCTGTCACTGGTCAGATCTTCGATAAGGCACTTGAATTATCCTATGACCTGCCTGAGGTGGAGAAGCTGAGGAAAGAAGCCAGACCTCTTTCAGATAAGATCATGTCGGACCTGTATCCCAACAGTGAAGAGATCCTCCTCACGGAGCGTATACGCTCATCCGGTTGCATAGACCCCGGCAGGTTGCCGTATTATGAATTCACGGATGCCATTTATAAGAGGTTTATTCTTGAGCACCAGCTGCAAAAAGCTGGCAAGTCGCTTATGCTGGTGGTGTGTGACGGATCCGGTTCAATGAATAGCAAGAAGTTCAAAATGCTGCGCCTGTTGACTGTTGCATGGCTCGAGTCAACCATGAAATCACAGATCCAGGTCATGGCAGGTATCTATAACGATGGATTGATCTCCCAGGGTCGCTACGGTGCAAAAATGGAATGGATCTATCATCCCAGGAAAACCGTTTCCGTATCCCAGAAGGAGGCCATACGTGCGGTTGCCAGTATACCACAGATGGGCGGGGGTGGACAAAGGGACGCGCTCAGTCTTTCATATTGTCTTCAGGAAGCCGAGTCTGTTGCCAGGGGAAATAATATATATATGATACACATTACGGATACCGGCTGGTGTAATTCCTTCGGGACCGGCCTCCCGCCCGATGAGGAAATTGTGAATGTGGTTTCACAGTTCAAGGATAAGCGAAAGGGGCAATTGCATTATACGCTGGTGGGACTGGATACCGATGCTGCAGGGGGGATCGGCCGTGTTATTGATGAGTTCATCTCGCTCTCCGCCATTGAACTGGAGGATCCGTACCTGGCTGCAAGTAAGATTGCGATGTACAGTAGTTCCATTCTGAAGAAGCATAAAAACAAGTATCAATTGGTCTAATAAAATCCAAAGCATATGAAAGGCTATTATTCGGGAGATAATATAGAATACCATCATGAATACTATAAAAAGCCATCCCATGAAGAGACCGAAAAGATGATCAGACCCCTGGTCAATCACCTGGGAGAAGTGGATGCTTGCAGACTGGATATTTTCCGAAATACAGTATCCATCAGCAAGCTTCAGCACTACAATGATCTTCTTTTAGAACCTGTTAGAATCGGCAGGAACTATAGCGGTCATGAAATCAAACTGCCCGACCAGGACATTGAAAGAAAACTGGCCCATGAAGGATTCTGGGATTTCAAACTGAGTATCAGAAAGGGCAAAATGGATTTCCCGAAGTATTATCTCTGCGAATACCGGGATTTTTTTGGCCGGAATTACGGGATAGTACTGACCGATTATTATAAAAGCGAGGACTATCAATTTACCGACTCACGTTTTGCAAGGATGATTTATTATGGGCATGAATCGAATTTTATCAGGATGTCGTCTTTCAGGTCGGATGTTAACAGGCTAATCTCAAAAGAAAACCAGGAGAAAACCAGTGATGTCCTTAAAAAGGTCGGGTCCTATTTTCTTCAGGGGGCCTGGCATGAGGACCAGCTGGCCGCCTGGGTGGTCTCCGGTGTATTCGGCCTTGAAAAGTTCAGGGAAGCCATTGAAATAATATATTTTATCCTGGGATCAGATTTCACGGAGACACGGAATTATTTTGATGATGATATTGAACAATTTTTTACCCTGGTCTATCCCAGGAAGGCTTTCCTGGGAATGATCAATAAAATCGACAGTTCAACAGCAGAAGACATGCAGGAGATGGAACGCAATGCGCGTGTCTGGTACAGGATGCTCAATAAAGCTTTTTCAGTTTTGCTGAAAACAGAGGTTAACTGGGGACCGGTTGAAAATATGCCCCTCTATAAAATTATTTATTCGAATTTTTATCGCCTGGATAAGGTTTTTTCACTGAAAAATTCAGATAATACAAGGGTTAATGAAACCCTGGTACACATCGAAGATATATCCCAGCAATTCTTTGATTCAATTTGAATTTGTTTTCTTCAATCCGGTACAGAATATTTAAATTCACCGAATGATCAATTGCAAATCATTGAATCATTAAATAGTAAATGTGGTTTTGATTACGTTATTTAATAAAACAAGGGATCATTATGATGAAAATAGAAGAAGCTAAAAGTAAGTATGAGCGGCAACTACTGGGCAAGCCCAATGTGATCGGTGTCATGACCGGGTATAAGGTCAGGGGAGGCGAGAGGATTAATGAATTGAGCATCGTCTGCCTTGTGGAGAAGAAACTGGCATCCGGGACAATGCAGCAGAAGGAGCTGGTTCCATCCACCATCAGGGATTTTCCCACCGACGTAATCCAGGTCGGAAAACTGAGGGCGTTTGACATAGATAACAAGGCCAGGCACCGGCCCTGTCCCATGGGAACTTCGGGAGGCCATCTCGAGGTGACTGCCGGTACGAACGGGGAATTGCTCAAAGAACGCAATTCAGGCAAGTTATGCATAGGCACCAACAACCATGTCGGGGCCAACTCCAATGATGCCCGGATAGGCGATCCTTACCTGCAGCCGGGCGCATATGACGGGGGGCGTTATCCGGATGATGTGATTGGCCATTTACTTAAATTCATACCCATTGTATTTGAAGATGAGCAGGGAGGGTGTGGCACAGCCAGGGTTTTCAGCAGCATCTTTAATTTTTTTACCCGTTTGATCGGCAGCAGGACCAGGTTGATATCTGTCCTGAAATCAAGGCGGGATAACCTGGTGGATGCGGCCATGATCGAGGTGAACCCGAGGGATGTAAAATCAGACATTGTAGAAGTAGGTGTACCGAAGGGCAGCAGGGAAGCCAGGCTGGATATGTATGTACAGAAGTCGGGCCGGACCACCGGTCACACCACGGGAGGGATTGTTACGGGCATTGATGCTACCGTCGGACCGGTGAGTTACGGTCCCGGTAAAAACGCCTATTTCAAAGACCAGATCATCATCAGCAGGGAGGGATTCAGTGCAGGAGGTGATTCCGGCAGCCTGATACTCGATACTGAGGGTTATGCAGTTGGAAAGTTATTTGCAGGGAGTGATACCGAAAATATAACCATTGCCAACCATATCCACCATTACCTGGATCTGCTGGGGGCAGACCTGGTAATATAATCCTGGCTTATGGATTCATTGAGTGAAGCAAAGAGGGTCAGGGAAAAGTTTGAAAAAAACCTGATGCGGAAAAAGGGCGTTGTAGGTTGTGCCATAGGCTACAAACATATTGCAGGAAAAAAAACAGATCAGATCTGTATTGTCTGCTACGTTATTAAGAAAATCCCGGCAGACCAGCTTGAGCAAGCTGACCTGGTCCCCCCTGTGATCGAGGGCATCCCGACGGATATTGTTGAATCGGGAGAGATGAGGGCGTTCTAATTTTAGGCAGTTGGGGAGCGAATTTAGTCTATCCATTTCCCGGCGGGCCTATTATTAGGAGATAATGCCTGCCGGATCAAAAAAAGCCCCCAGCGCATGACGGGGGGCATAATATCTATCCTCGAAATTCTCACCTATTGCTTGATAATTTTCTCCGTCCTCACATAATCCCTGGACCTTACCGTTATGAAATATAGTCCTTTCTGGAAGGATGAGAGGTCTATCTGGTGAGTCGGTCCTTCCATTTTATCGGTGTAAAGTAATTGTCCGTTCAGGGAGGTTATTTCAATCCAATGTTGGCCAGGTTGGCTTGTTTCAAATGTTATTTGCCCATTGGTTGGATTAGGGTAGATTAATAGTCCTGAAAGACTATTGTCTTCAATGTCAATGGTGCAATCTGTTGTGAAATATGCATTTGGACTGCCTCCGGTGCTAACATCAACATTCCGAGGTGGGAAAGGCATTTCCCAGACGCATACTTGATACAAGTTAGGCATATTACTGATATCAAGGAATTTTAAAGATTCATTTTTCGAAATATCCAGGCTGGTTAATTTACAATTGCCGCAATACAATCCTTCTAAAACTCTAGAATTCGAAACGTCCAGGCTGATCAATGGATTATAATAACATCTCATTCTTCTTAATTGTGTAGAATTAGAAACGTCCAGGCTGGTTAATTGATTAGAGGTACAATAGAGTTCATTTAAGCCAGTAGCATGCGAGAGATTCAGGCTGGTTAATTTATTATCCCTACAGTCCAAGTAGTTCAAGGTATAATGTTTCGTAAAATCAAGACTATCTAAATGATTATGAGAACAAATCAATCTTCTCAGTTTAGAATTCTTTGAAACATCCAAACTGGTTAATTTATTTCCCCTGCAACTGAGATCAACCAAATACTTGAATGCTTCTATTCCCTTGAGATTTACTATGTCTCCTAAACTCCAGCAGCTATCTGACCTACAAGCCACTTCACCCGAAATATTTAACTCCTTTACTGCTTTAGCCTCATCATAACTGATTAAACTATCTTCATTGGTATCCACTCCCTCATCAATGAGGGCATACAAAAATGCAGTGTCAGGAATTTCTACATTCTGGGCATTAGAAAATCCTATTCCCATTGTAAATAGAAATATTGAGGAAATAAATGTTCTCACGATCATTATTTTTTGAGTTACTAGGAAAATGATAAATGGAATTGAAAAGCCAAGTGCAATGCAGTGGAATTCTCTGCGATGGGTGGAAATCTTAAATAAAGTTACGAAAAAATACTAAAAGTCAAGGATATAATCTTCTAATTTTCTGCGAATTGGATCATTAATACAATCTGGGGTTAAACTGCATATAACCTTAGAAGGTTATGACCGTCTGATTACAAAAAAGGTACGGTTTTAATTTCTAAACCTATTTGAGATTTATTGGGTAAATTTTAACATCAGCTATCTATTAATCCTGCAAATTTCCACCGCAACCCATACCAGCACCTGACAGGATCCATGCATTCCCTAGTGTGGACATGAAGGCTATTAATTTCCACTTTGGAGACAAAACAAAAATCTGGATCAGGAAATTAGCGTATACATAGTTATGAACCATTTTCATTGCCAATTTAACCGAAAAACACCAATAACGATGATTAGAATAATTGACGGTATTAAATTGACAACAGACAATAGAGGCTGTATTATATACCATTTGCCTCCAACGTACCAACGAGAAAGCTTTATCCGATGGAAGCAGGATCACAAGACGGAAATTGACAAAATCTGCAATACTGCAAAAAAACGACTTCGTAGGAAGTCTTCCACTGCCCGATTTCGGAACCCGTAAGGATATTGTATCCCTTAAAAATGCATATCCCCGGTCTTTAATCAGGACCGTGGGCTATCATCCACGTTCGTAATTCTTAACTGGTACATAAATTTGGGAGGGGTCCAATCATAGAGTAATTCATTATGAAATATATGTTTAGGATGGAAGGAAAAACTGGAGCCTGTAATATATTTTGTATAAACTGGTAGTCGCTATTCAATAAATAATGGCTCCAAATCATAATTAATTGCCAAAAGCATACAGTGAATTTGTTGTCCTTATGTATAATTTATTGTCTATAATTGCAGGAGTGGCTACAATGACTTCATCCAGATCATTCTTTGCCAGGATATTCATATGATCCCCTGCCTCCACTATAGTGATCACTCCTGTCCGGGAAGTAAACAAGATTTTGCCATTGACTGCTACAGGTGAGGCAAAGTATGCACCCGCCGTACCGATTCTTTCACTATACAACAAATCTCCCTCCTCTGCCCGGAAACAGGAAACAATACCACCGCTCTTGACCATATATACACGATTATTATAAACAAGGGGCGAAGTCACATGGGGAACATGAGCTGATTCTCCCCAGATAAAATTACTAAGGCTTATATCCCCCTCCCCTCCGAATCGAAAGGCTTTGATTCCCTGCTTCAAATATTCTGATTCACAATATTCTATCATGTCAGCCCATTCCGAGCTATCTGTATAGGTATCCTTATTATGGTCGAAATACCTGGCCCATTTAGCTACCGGTATTACACCGGAAACCTCCGCTCCCTTCTCCGGATAGTTCATAAATTTAAACTCCTCAAGCTCTTCTAAAGTAATTAATCCGTCCAGGTTCTCATCATACTCCGATACCAATCCTTCAAAGTCCGGAAACTGAGCACGAACTTCAGTATTCCCAGTGGTGCTGAATGCAGTGACATACACAATATCATTCCCTATAACCGGTGTGCAAACCGCATCCCCCACCCCTGTAAGGAACCTCCATACCTGGTCGCCGGTTTTTAGATCATAGGCAGATACATCGGCAGTTCTGTAAATGATAATCTGATCCTTATAAATTACCGGGGTTGAATAGCTGTCTGTCCGTTCACCATCTTCAATGGGCCAGGAGTACTTCCAGACTGTTTCTCCATTGTATTTGTTAATAGCCAGAAGACAGGGATCATTTACATGCCCGAAACAGTTCATGACCACCAGATTACCGTATATGACAGGTGAGGTCCCCATTCCATGCCTGGATTCTGGGATTGGCATTGTTATCTCCCACTGTTTCTCCCCTTTCAGATCATAGCAGAGGATTCCATAAGAGCTGAAGTAGAAAACCACCCTTTCTCCATCCGTGGCGGGAGTAGCATTTGCCGGGCTGCTAACAGGATGGACCTTTTCAAATTCCTTTACTGTAATCTCCTTTTGCCATTTTATATCTCCACTTATCCTATTAATGCAGTACATTTTCAACAGCTTCTCTTTTTCCTCAACCCCGGTGATAAAAATATTGTCCTGCCATATACAAGGTGAAGATTGACCTGTAGAAAGATTGGTATTCCACAACATATTCTGGTCTTTGCCAAAACTTATAGGAGGGTCTTGGTTTTCATCTGCAATACCTGAGCAGTTTATCCCTCGAAATTGAGGCCAGGCAATATTCTGTGCATATTGTGGAGGGGAACAGATTAGAATGAAGACCCCTAACAAGATACAAAGGAAGATGGTTCTTTTCATGATAAATGAATTTAAGGTTTAGTAAATGAAAAATGGGATTGGAACAACCTGGTGCAATGCAGTGAAACTCTGCGATGGGTGGAAATCTTAAGTAAAAATATGAAAAAAATTAAAACGCTCTAAATTCGGATTTGTCCGCTTCATGGTAACTATCAGAAGAAAATTAAACCATATATAATCTTAGCATATTATGACTTCCTGCAGATATTAGGTGTTTGGTTAATCAACTGCCACTATCTCGATCACCTGAGCGGGACAGATGATTTTACATGCCCCGCAACCCGTGCATTTATCTTCAATGACCCGCGGCAATTTGATCTGGTTATCGCCGGTCCTGGCGATCTCTATGGCATCATACTTACAGTGATACTTGCATAAATCACACTCCTTGAGCTGTTGCAGTAAGCAATCATCAACATGGATCACTGCACGCGCCATGATATGATCTTTCTTGTCTTCCAATGAAAATCGCTGGATGGCTCCGCTGGGACAAACATCACCGCATCGTTTACACTCCGGCAGGCAATAGGATTCTGTGAAATCAATAGCGGGGGTGAGGAAGCTTTCGATGGACCGTATGTCCGTGGATGGACTGATGATCCTGGTCGGACATGCAGATGAACAATTCCCGCAGCGGGCACACACCATATTGAATTCCGGATCGGGAAGAGCGAAAGGCGGCCTGATGGATTTCTTTTGACTGGCAAACAAGCGGTGGGGTATCAGTGCCCCGGCGGCCAACCCGGCTAGGCCTGCCAGAAAAAGCCGCCTGCCTTCCGGTCTGATTTTTATGGGTGTGAGGAACTTCGGGATGGATTGCTTAAGACCAAAAACCAGTAGTTGCAATCCACCCAGAGGACAAATACTGGAACACCAGGAATCGGGAATAGCCAGGCTCAGCAGTACGATTAAAATGATGCCGGTAGTCTTCACGAGTGAGTGGATACCGATCCCCGTCCTGAACACTTCCAATGACATATGGATGATGTTGAAGGGATCGGTGAAAAAGAAGACCGGAATACCGAACAAGGCCAGGATCAGGGAAAATATGGCCAGGTATTTGTTCAGGCTGAGTCTCAACGGTTTCCTCCTGCCTCTGCCAATCCCGGAGGCGAGGTCGCAGACTGCCCCGGCCGGGCATAGGTAACGGCATACCCATCGTTTCCTGAAAAAGGTGACAAGCAGTGCCATCGCTCCGAGGCCATTCAGCCAGACAAGGCTTTTCTGGCTCAGAAAAGAGAGTAGGAACATATAGGGACTGACCCAGAGGAACAGGCCGGTTAAACTTTTCAGGGGAAGGGGGAGTGCCAGGACAACGGCCAGGCCGAAAAAAACCCACCTGATATGTTTTGACCTGATTCGCATTAACCCAGATATACGTCCTGCGCCAACAAGGTTTTCTGGATCTGTTTTACATCCAGTTCCTGGACAGCATTACCTGAATTGGCAGCCAGTGCTGCACCTACCCCTGCACCATGTCCGGTTACCAGGCAGGTGCCAATGATCCGTGCATCCTGGAACAGGTCCTGTTCAAAACTGAAACACCTCCCTGCCACGAGCAGGTTTTTTGTTTTTTGCGGCAAAAGGGCACGGTAGGGTATCTGCCACATAGGCCTTTCCTGCATCGGCACTCTTCTTGACTGGTATAAAAGACTCGTCCAGGCACCGCTTATGCCAATATTGTCATCGAAAGATTTGAAGGTCATGGAGTCCTCCAGGGTCAGGCGATATTCCCCCCTGAGTATCCTCGACATCCGAACTCCCTGCTGGGCAGCCGTATCCAGGAGGAAAACGGCTTCGTAACCCGGGACAGACCGGATCTCCTGCACACCTTCCCATATTTCAATCCGGTGTTTCTGCTGCAGCTCTGACAGTCTCCTGAAATCGAGGGCATCCTCATAATCACCGCCCACCATGTTCACCCAGTTGACGGAAGGAATGGGTGTTTCACCACCTAAATTGAGATCACGGTCACCTGCAAGATCTTTGTTGATCCTGTCGATGTTCCCCAATCTGTGGACCAGTCCAAGTTCATAGTTCATGATGTCATATTCTTCCCCGGCCAAGTGCAATATATCTCCATCTCCGGTGCAATCGATAACGGTTTTGGGACGGATGGCTACCCTTCCTGATTTTGTTTCAAGGAGGACGGCTTTGATGGTATTTGATTCAACAATTACGTTGGATGCCCAGCAATGATATAATGGCATCACGCCAGATTCCTTCAACATTACTTCAAGCACATATTTGGTGGCCTCCGGGTCAACAACCGGGTTTATCTCATGGATCGCCATGCCAATCTCCTCCAATTTCTCCAAAATTTCTCCACCGATCCCGTGCAGCGTCCTGGTCATACTATTCTGCTGGTTGATGGCATGCGTGGATAGCAGGGGGAGGACCAGTCCGCCTGTCCACAATCCCCCCAGGTGATTGTACCGCTCGGCCAGGATGGTCCGGGCCCCGGTACGGCTGGCAGCAATGGCTGCGGCAACGCCCGATGGACCGCCTCCAATAACCAGAACATCTGCAGTTTCCACCACAGGGATGTCACGTGCTGGTTCTTTTATGGTTCCCGCAGCAGGTTTTCCGGTGATTTGAGATCCTGCTTCCTGTTCAGGTGTCTTTTCCCCGGCACCGGACCTGCGGCATTGGGATCCCAGCATCACTGCTCCGGAAGAGAGCAGTAATTGATTTAAAAAACGGCGTCTTTGCATTTGATTTTATTTTTATCATGATATTTAACATCAGAAGACATTCCGTGGAATGAACTTTGAGCAAATAATATACGGAAAATTCGGTTTATGGCGAAGGCGGCGGAAGGAAAAGCAGGGAAACAAGTCAATGCTCATAGTTTTCTGCAAAGAGTAATATATATTAAGGAGCATTTTGTTTGACCCTCAATCATTCTGTAGAGACCCCTCAACGAAAACTTGTGTTTCTTATGTATTCAAGATCTAGCGAAAGTAATAAGTGGTTCTATTAATTCTTTATCAGCTTTATGGATAGCTGCAAGATACCTGTCTCTATTTTCATTGTGTTTAGTTAGATCTTCACCACCCCATGTGAATACGGATTTATTAAATACATGTGATATTAGAATATCTGCACATAGCCTTGAATGACGACCATTTCCGTTTGGGAAGGGATGTATTTTTACCAATCTGTATTTAAACCTAATCGCTATTTCATCTTCACTATAGGTTTTATTTTTGATCCAGAATTTACAATCATCCAGCAACGATAATAATTGTGAGTGAATTTGATGTTTATCAACTCCAATATTTTTATTTGATTTTCTAAATATTCCTGCCCAGTTCCAGACTTCTGAGAACATTTTTTTATGAACTTCTTTTATAAAATCAACGGTTAAAATTCGGTCCGCAGAGAATTTGTTTTTTAAACTCCATTCAAGGGCATCCTCAATATTTGATTGTTCAAATTCATCTAATTCCCCTCTTGTCGAAATAGTTTTAATCTTCAGACCTTCTTTTTCATCTTCATCAATCGGAGACTGCCCTTTAATATAATCCAGATCTAATCCCATAATATCGATGGTATTTCTTTTGTAAGTTCCCCAGCTTTTTCTTTTACTGCCTGTTTTAATCTGATTTCATTGATTTTTTGATCCTCAAGAGTCATTTGAATTGAGGTTCTCTCAACAATTTGTTTCGCCAGTTCGAGAGCTCTTTTTTCTACCATCTTGGCAAGAGTTTTATCTTTCGGAATAAACCCATATACAAAATACATATCCAATGCAGCAGCTACTTGTTTAAGTACTTTTAAAGAGATTGTCCCAGTCTTTTCTCTTTCTTCAATTTCTTTAACACTTTGAGGAGTAATGGATAATCTTTTACCCAGTTGTCTTAGTGACATATTGATTCCTTTTCTAATTGAATAAATCCAGCCATTAGGAGGAACAACTAATTTTTCAAGATTATTAAATTGAATTAATTTCTTGTCAAGCTGAGCTTGTATAAGATTTCTCTTTTTCATAAGGGTATAGCCTTAAAATTATCTAACAAAATTAAGGCTTTAACCTTAAAATTACAAATTTAAATTAAGGCTAAGGTCATAAAATCAATTGGGCTAACTCGGGAATATATACACGCTGTATATTTGCACAAGCAGATTCCTACCATAACTCCTACTGTAATTAATTTAAAATGGGATTGGTAACACTACACGCAATTTCACGAACCATCTCAAGTAGGTGGAAAATCTAAATGGAAAGACAATAACTTCGTAAGGCGGTATGATCCATGTCACGGAATAGGATGTGAACTCTTTGTTTACCTGCAATCTGTAAACCAGGGTAGTGCCGAATGGAATGATAAGCTTCGAATTGTGTATATTTATGGATAACTAAACGCCTGTTATAAATTTATTCATATTATGAAAGCAAATCATTCTTCAAAAAATTCCCTTACCCGCAGAGCTTTTATTGGCCGTTCAGCAGCAGCAGCTGTTGGATTAACCATCCTTCCCAGCCACGTGATAAGTGGACTGGGCCATATTGCGCCCAGCGACAAATTGAATATCGCTGGTATCGGTATCGGTGGAAAAGGCTCAGCGAACCTCAAAAACGTGGTGGGCCAGAACATCGTGGCCCTCTGTGATGTGGACTGGAATTATGCCTCCAGAGTATTCGAAACATATCCAAATGCAAAAAAATGGAAGGATTATCGCAGGATGCTTGATGAACAGAAGGATATAGATGCCTGCATAATAGCCACTCCTGATCATACCCATGCCTTGCCGGCACTGCTGGCCATGCAGGCGGGCAAACATGTCTATGTTCAGAAACCATTGACCCACTCTGTATGGGAGGCCCGCCAGCTTACCCTTGCCGCCAGGAAATACAAAGTTGCAACCCAGATGGGCATTGAAGGACATTCCAATGACGAGGTGCGAAAGGTAACGGAATATATATGGAGTGGCGCGATAGGGGAGATCCGGGAGTGCCATACCTGGACAAACCGGCCCATCTGGCCCCAGGGCTTAGAAAGGCCGACTGAGAAAGTGGCGGTTCCGGAGACACTGGACTGGGACCTATTCCTGGGACCGGCACCATGGAGGCCATACCATCCTGCTTATACACCCTGGGACTGGCGGGGATGGTGGGATTTTGGAACAGGCGCTCTCGGGGATATGGGTTGCCATGTCATGGATCTTCCGTTTTATGCCTTGAAACTGGGTTCTCCGTCTAGTGTCGAAGCAAGTTCCACTCCGGTGAACAGGGAAAGTCCGCCTGTGGCATCCCGGATTGAGTATGCTTTTCCTGCCAGGAAAGATCTTCCCAATCTGGCCCTGCCCGAAGTTAAATTTACCTGGTCCGATGGAGGGATCCGGCCAACCCGTCCGGAGGAACTTCCCGATGGAGAGGTCATGGGGGATTGGTCAGGGGGCTGCCTGTTTGTCGGCACAAAGGGAAAGATTGTTACTGCAAATTATGGAGGTAATTATAAGCTGCTTCCCCTGGATAAAGATTTCCCTGAACCTGAAGAGACATTGGAGCGGGTCAAGGATGATCCCCTGGGTGGAGGAAGGCATGAGATGGACTGGGTGAGGGCATGTAAAGAAGATCACAAAGACCGCAAGGAAGCCTGTGCCAGTTTTGATTACGCCGGACCTGAAACAGAGACGGTCCTGTTGGGGAACCTGGCCATACGCCTGCAGCAACTGAGCAGGAAACTGATATGGGACGGGAAGAAGATGAAAATAAAGAACATCGGTACGGATGAAAAAATGAAGTTTCGGAAACAATCCGATAGTTACACCGATGATATCGAGAAGCGCTTTGCCGAACCAGAGTGGGAGGAGTTCAGCGCCCAGGAGATGGCCAGTGAATGGATAAAGCACACATACCGGGAAGGTTGGGCAATATAATTATTATTCGTGCCGCAATGACTTCACCGGGTTTACACTGGCTGTTTTGATCACCTGTGAACTGACGGTGAGGATGGCTATTAGGGTAACCAGAAGGATCGGTATCACGAAAAACCACCAACCAATATTTATCCGGAAGGCAAAGTTCTTTATCCAGTTTGACATCATAAAATATCCTGTACCCAGACCAATGGGTACAGCGATCAGCACCTGGATCAGGAAATATCTTATCAGCAGCAGGACGGCATTCCCGGAAGAGGATCCAAGTACCTTCCTGATTCCGATCTCGCGTGTCCGTTGTATGGTGGTATAAGAAGAAAGCCCGTACAATCCCAGGCAGGCTATGATGATGGCCAGCAGGGCAAAAAGGCTGAATACCCTGCCGAACCTGGTCTCGTTCCGGTATTGTTCATTATAGTAATCCTCAAGGAAGAAATATTCGAAGGGATTTTGAGGGAAGAAGATGCGCCACTGTTCCTCCACCTGTGAAATGACTCCTTGTATATTATCTGGATTTACTTTGATCGAATAATAATTAGGGATATTCCTGAAAAATCGGAAGACAAGAGGCTCTTTGTTTGCCTTTAGCCCTTCCTGATGATAATCCTTCACAATACCCACAATATTGAAAGTGTCGCCCAAGAAAAAAATGGGAGCATTAATGGCAGCGGTAAAGTCCTCGAATCCCATAAGCCGGGTGGCGCTTTCATTAAACAGTACGGTTTCGCTGTTCCGTCCGAAATTTTCAGAAAAATTCCTGCCCTCAAGAATACTCAGGCCGTAAAAATCAATAAAATTGAAGTCGATCCCAATGATACGGTACTGGTTACTTTCTTCCGGTCCCGCATTAATCCGGCGGATCCCACCTACATTCCACGATGGCTGGCGGCCTGGAACAGAAGTAGAGGCAGTGACCATTTCTATATCCGTTTGACGCGTGAGTTCTGATTTGAAAGCATTGAAAGTTTCCTCGTAAGTTGAGTCCCTAACAATGGGTCCACGCAAAACAAGCGCATTTTCAATATCCACCCCAAGGTCATAATTCTTCATAAAGGAGATCTGCCTGTAGAAGGTAAGTGTGCCTGCGATCATGAGCAGGGAAGATGCAAACTGGAAGATCACCAGTATCCTCCTTATTCCTAGTCCGCCGATCTTCAACTCAGATACTCCCTGGAAAACCGTGGTGGGCTTGAAGGATGAAAGTAAGAGGGCAGGATAGATCCCGGAAAGGAAGGCGCCAAAAAAGAAAATTAACAGTATGGCAGCCCAGAACCAGGTATTTTGCTGAATGCTATAATTAGGCTGCATACCGGTCAGCAGGTTGAAATATGGATTGAGGACGTTGACCAGGATTATTGCCAGGATCATGGCCAGGAGGTTCACAAGGACCGATTCAAGCAGGAACTGCGCAAGAAGCTGCTTTCGGAGGGCACCTGATACCTTCCGCATACCCACCTCCCTGGCCCTTTCGAGAGACCTCGAGCTGGTCAGGTTGATATAGTTGATCCAGGCGATGACTATCAGGAAGATAGAGATCACCAGCAGGGCATACACTGAGCTGGCACTACCATTGGGTTCGGCCTCGAACATGAAATCCGAATTCAGATGGATACTTCTCAATGGCTGCAGGTTATAAACCACCTCCATATCCCACTGTTTCAATTCCTCTCCGATTTCCTTTTCAATAAATGCAGGGATCTTCGCCTCGAAATCTTTGTAATCGCTAGCCGGGTTGAGGAGGATGTAATTAAAGTAAGTGTCCCTTTGCCAGGAGGTATTGACGTCTGCACCCAGGAATTGTACAATGGTTGCCCAGGAAAGCACAAAATCCGGCTTAAGATGTGAGTTTTTCGGGACATCCCTGAAGATGCCTGTTATCATGAAATCATAGCTCCCGCGAAAGCGGAGGCTCTTCCCGATCGGGTCTTCATCACCGAAATATTTATGAGCCATGGACTCAGAAACCACCATTTCCATTGGATTCTCAAGTGAAGTAACCGGATCACCTTCCAGCAGGTTAAAGGAAAATACCTGGAAAAAAGAAGTATCGGCAATATAGACCTTCTCCTCCCTGAACTTTTTCTCCCCCAGACTGAATATCCCTCCCCATATCTTGATCCTGGTAAAATTTTCCATCTCAGGGAAGTTTTCATAAAGTGCCTGTCCCACTGCAGAAGCACCAGCCGCCCACTGGGTGGTGACCACTCCCTTGTTGTACCGGTCCTGTTGAACACGGAATATCCTTTCCCCCTTTGCATGGAAATCATCATAGCTGAGCTCATATCTAACATACTGGATGATCAGGATAAATGCCGCCATCCCGATGGCGAGTCCAAGTATATTTACAAATGAAGAAACACGCTGGTTCAACAAATTCCGAATGGCTATGAGAAGATATATCCTGAACATTGGCAGGCTTTTTCGAATGGGGTGCTGTGGGAGCTAATACTCTATTAGCCTTCAAGGTAAGAAAATATTCCCCGATTTTTTAACAAAGACTGAAAAGTCCGTTAAGATGGATTTGTACTGTTTAAACAGAAAGCATAACTTGGGAACATGAAACTGCACTCATTAGAAAATAACCCGGAGTATATCAGCCTGCAGACTGAGCTTGTAAGGCTTCAAACCCATATCCATGAAACAAACATGCGGTTGTTGATTATTTTTGAGGGACGGGACACGGCGGGTAAAGGGGGAGGTATTATGCGGTTTGTACGCTATTTGAATCCCCGCTGGTACCGGATTGTCGCCCTGAGCAAACCCACAGAGATAGAAAGGGGACAATGGTTTTTCCAGCGATATATCGAGCACTTGCCGGATCCCGGCCAGATCGCTTTTTTTGACAGGAGCTGGTACAACCGGGCTGTTGTTGAACCTGTTATGGGATTCTGTACACCTGAGCAGTATAACCGGTTCATAAATGAAGTTACACAGATTGAAAAAATCCTGGTCGAAGATGGGATCAAGATTATTAAGTTCTGGTTCTCCATTGATAACAAGGAGCAGCAAAAACGCCTGGGAAACAGGAAGAAAAATCCTCTGAAACAATGGAAACTTAGCACGGTGGATGTCGTCGCCCAGCAGAAATGGAAAGAATTTACCAGTTATAAAGAAAGGATGTTTGAGAAAACATCAACAGCATACTGTCCATGGGTGGTTATCAAGGGGAACAATAAAGATACTGCCCGTCTCGAGGCCATCCGATATGTGGTCAATCAGCATGATTTCCCCAAGAAAGGAGAAACAACCGTGAATCTGGAGAATGATCCAAATGTTGTAAGCATCCTGACAACCAAGAAAGAAGCAGAGCAGATGAAATAAGCAGTATTATTGCTATCATTGTATACCCTGTGGACCAGTCTCCTGGACCTATCTTTTGGCATAATAAAGGAAACCATCCTCTGCACCAATCAGTAGGTCCGGGATACCATTGCCGTTCCAGTCCACCACTGCCGGCGATGTCGTGTGTCCCGCCAGTATTGATCCGGAGATAGGTCCCCGGTCCTGGAAAATTACTTTCCCATTCCGGCTCCCTGTATTTTCAAGCAGGGAAACATTGATGCTGTTGACAAGCAGATCCAGGTCATTGTCCCCATCCCAGTCCACCAGGCAGATCTTCCTCCGGCCACTGCTTCCGTAGGACTCCGTATTGAGCCTGAGCAATCCCCCTTCCTCCCGTGTAGTGGTATGTTTCGCATTATAGCCCGAGGATTGCTCTACGTAAAAGATCCGTCGACCCGGGGACAGGACCAGCGCGCCGCCCTTTTCGATCCGCTCATAATAGGACAGGTAACCTTCCTGGTCCAACATGATCAGGTCTGTCAAACCATCCCTGTTCCAGTCCACCGCAAAGGGAGTGGTCCGCCATTGGGTGACCAGCTCTCCCGGTTCAGGGTCCCACCAGTTCCATTCCGGTTTTGGGGTGCCTTCTGCATCGACCATGCGAACTGGCTGGGAAGGGCTGAACACCGGCATCCCTGGGGCACCTGTATTTTCGTACCATATAACCTTCCCCCATATGGAGTTGGCAATGATGTCTTTCAGTCCGTCATGGTTCCAGTCAGCAACAGACAAGGTGGTATACCCCCATTTTGCTTCGGCAGGCCCCTGGATGGAACCACTATCACCCGCCATGATCCGTATAGGCTCACCGCCGGCCTTCAGGTTGACTGGCTGATTCCATCGGGGTCCGGGCTTTCCTTCTCCAAGGTTCTCTATAAAACCGATATTCCCGGCTGTATTTCCGCAGACCAGGTCCTCATCCCCGTCCCCGTCCCAGTCCACCGAAAAAGGGGTCACCAGGGCCCCAAATTTTACAAATCCCGCCTTTTGCTGGAAATAAACCGGATCCCGGAAGAGGGGCATCTGCCTCTCTACCCGTCCGGTATTTTCCATCCAGGCAATCCGTCCGTCTTCTTCACCAACGACCAGGTCAATATCCCCGTCACCGTCCCAGTCCACCCCCACCGGTACGATCATTTCCAGGTTCATTTTGATCGCGCCATGCTCATTCACAAGTGACCTACCCGCGGCAAACACTGGATCCTCCCTGGTTCCGGTGTTCTCAAACCAGGTGAAGCCATCCAAAAATTCTCCACAGATCAGATCCAGGTCCCCATCCGCGTCGAAATCATCCATATTCGGGGATGGGAGTCCATATACATCAACGGCCTGACCTCCTGCCATGATTTTGCCTTTTTCAATGTACCTACCATCTTCATTTTCCAGCAAAAATAAAAAACCGTGCAGGGGACCGTTGGTCCATTTGCCACTGCTGTCAAACGCATTATCCCATCCATAGTCTTCCCAGTCATCTATCCCGGCTATGATATCCAGGTCCCCGTCCTTTTCATAATCCACAAATTTCCATTGGTTGAACCTGATCTTATGCAGTCCTTCTTCCAGGCTTGCAGTTGGATATATTTCAAGCGGCTGGTCATATAAGGCTGTGGAAAAGTTTCTGTATTCCGTTCCTCGCTCCAGTACCCTGGCATCTCCATCCACATAAGATACCTGGAGGTTTTTTTTTCCTGGTCCTAACCGGAGAGGTGGTTCGAATACGGGCATTATTTCTCCGGGACCAGCAAGATTCTCAAACAGGTACAGCCCATTGAAGGGAACATCAGTACAGGAAACCAGCAGGTCCATATCTCCGTCCCCATCATAGTCCATCGGCAGGGGCCATGCCCAAAGTCCCACGCCAAGATCCACGGTTAGTCCAGGATGATTGTATAATACCCTTTCCAGGAACAGGCTGTCTTTCAAGTCTTTACTGGCTTCCATGTTTCCCCGGTGACATCCTGGCACGAATAGGAATGGGATTAAGAACAGGAATAAATCCTTTATCGTACCCGAAAATGGCTGTCTCATTGCCTGAATATACAATATTATCTTCATCCGCCCGTGGATTACATGGCTACCTTTTTGACTGAGCTCAGATGATTTCCTCCCTCTGCTCAAATCCCCATCAATTCTGCTATTGCCGGTTCATGGGGAAACGGAAACAATGATGTATCTGCAATTGAAAACTGCATTATAAATATTTGTCCGCATTTCCTGAAAATGTGTGAATAATGTAACTTATTCCTAAAGTTATGTAATGCTTTCCGGCATTATTTGATTCATCTTTGCATGGTGATCATTAATTCATACCTCTCCTGCCAGTAAAGTTGGCTGAAATTGAAATATTGATAAGATCAATAACCATAAAAGCAATATAAAATGAGAAAATTTATTTATGCCCTCGCAATAATACCAATTATGGTGGGAACCATTTTAACCGGTTGCCAGTATACCGCTGGGAAAGTAGAAAATGCCCAGGACAAAGTGCAGGATGCTAACGCTGAATTGATAGAAGCTGGGCAAGAGCTAAACCAGGCGCTGAAAGATTCCATTCAACAATTCAAAAAGGAATCTGAAGAAAAAATAACCGCTAATATTAAAAGTATTGACGAGTACAAAGCAATAGTAGCAAACGAAAATATGGAAACCAAAGCCAGTTTTGAGAAAATATTGATCGATTTAGAACAAAAAAACAACGATTTGAGAAAGAAACTTGACGAATTCAAAGAAGTAAGTCAAGTCAAATGGCAAATATTTAAAACTGAATTTAACCATGATATGGATGAATTGGAAAAAGCTTTCCAGGATTTCACAGTTACAAATTCCTGAGAAAAAACAAAATGATTGCTGAGAAAATCAACAGGAAAACAAATAGGTTTATCAATTTGATTAGATACGTATTCAATAATACAATAAAAAAAATTTGACATGAAAAATCTTCTTTATCTAATAGCAGTCGTCTTGATTATCGGATGGTTGATTGGTTTTTTTGCTTATAACGCTGGAAGTAACATACACATTCTTCTTGTAGTTGCGCTTATTCTGATAATTTTCAGAGCTATTCAAAACAAAAGAATCGCTTAGAATCTTCTTTTATAAAGATCAATTTGCACAAAGCCCAAATGTTCAGACTCTTCAAGTTTGACAAATAGAATTTAGTCATACCTGGGCTGCCTTGCATGATTAATATTCTTGAACTGAATTCAAATGAAGAATTAAAACATAATGTCATGAAAAACTTACTTTATGTAATCGCTGCATTGTTGATCGTAATTTGGATAATAGTCGTTAAGCCATCCTCAGGTATTCATCTGCTGCTCGCAGTGGCCGGATTATTGATCGTCATCAGGATGGTTTTTGATAAGCAATTATCACGTAAATAATAGCTATTGCTACCGGATAGCTTATTATATAAATATGTTGTTTTTACAATAAAAAAATAATTACTCAAATAGCAAAAGTAAATTAAAATGAACTATTTGTATTTAATCATCCCGGCTGTCCTGCTATTCCTGGTGGGAATAAAAATCGTGCGGCCAACACAGAGAGGCCTGATCGAAAGACTCGGGAAGTACCATAATTTTGCCAATCCGGGATTTCACTGGATCATTCCGGTTATCGACAAGATGTTCAGGATAAATGTAACTGAACAGATGGTGGATGCCGAGCCACAGGAAATAATCACCAACGATAATCTGAATGCACGCGTCGATGCCCAGGTGTATTTCAGGGTGAAAGCCGACGAAGAAAGCGTAAAGGGATCCCTTTACAACGTTAATAATTATACATGGCAGATTGTGAATCTTGCACGCACCACACTTCGTAATATCATCGGAACACTTACCCTCAAATCGGCCAACAGCGAGCGGGGGAAGATTAATGCCGATCTCTACAAAACCCTTCATAATGAAACCCAGACCTGGGGAATTGAAATCGTCCGGACGGAGTTGAAAGAAATTGACCCGCCCAAAGACGTACAGGAAACCATGAATAAGGTAGTAAAAGCTGAAAATGAAAAAATAGCGGCTATAGATTCTGCTACTGCCGCGGAAACGGTTGCGGATGGTATAAAAAGGGCAAAGATTAAGGAGGCGGAAGGTTTTAAACAATCAAAAATATTGCACGCAGAAGGAGAAGCCGAAGCCATAAAACTGGTAAATGCTGCAGCAGATAAATATTTTGTTGGAAATGCACAGCTATTGCGAAAGCTGGAGGCCCTTGAAACATCGCTCGAAAAGAATGCCAAAATTGTAATCCCAACAGGATCCGAATTGGTAAATATTATCGGAGAGATGGCCGGTATACTGCCCTTTGAAATAAAACAAAAAGAAGAATTAAGTTCCCTAAAATAAAAAATATCAGGAAAACCATCCTGATGAAATTCCTTTTTATGGACCGCATATCCACAAAAAAAGTTGCCCTGATCGTTGCCCACCCAGATGATGAGACCCTGTGGGCCGGGGGAACCATACTGAGTCATCCCTCATGGCAGTGGTTTATTGTTTGTCTTTGCCGGGGAAGCGATACCGGGCGCACAACCAAGTTCAAGGAAGCATTAAAAGTCCTTAAATCGGAAGGAATCATGGGCGACCTTGATGACGGGCCTGATCAAAAGCCGTTGGATGAAAAAGAGGTTGAGCATGCCATCATTGACTTATTGCCACCGAAGTATTTCGACCTGATTATCTCCCATCATCCAGCTGGAGAATACAACAGACATATCAGGCATGAGGAAGCAGGTAAAGCAGTCATTAAACTTTGGCATGCCGGGAGAATATATGCCAATGAACTATGGGTCTTTGCCTACGAAGACGGCCATAAGGAATATTTTCCCAGGCCTTTAGAAACCGCTGATATCCACCGCATACTAACCAAACGGATATGGCTGAGAAAATACAGCATAATTACAGAAACGTACGGATTCGAAAAAAGCAGTTTTGAAGCAGAAACAACACCACGGGCAGAATCATTCTGGCAATTCACAAATTCGTATGATGCTATGAAATTGCTTAATAACCAGCACGTTTTAGAATGAAAGTACTGGTATTATATGATTACCCTCCTTCCCCCGGCGGACTATCGACCCAGGGAGATCTGCTTTACAGGGGACTCCTGGAAATGGGTATTGATGCACATGCCGTTCATTTAAAATCAGCACAGGAGAAGGAATGGTACTATCGCTGGTTCGAGCCGGATGTGGTTGTTGGTGTAGGTTATTGGGGGCATACGCCGCAGTTGGTGCTTCACCCCCAGCGGTATGGTGTGCAGCCAGTACCCTGGCTGGTTGCCGACGGTTTTATTGCAAACTACCAGGAGGTTTTGAATGCCCTTCCGCTTATCCTGGTGACATCGAACTGGGTTAAGGAAATGTATGTGCGCGACGGGATTGATGAGAATATTATTGAGGTACTCCCGGTGGGCTGTGATACGAAAGCTTTTATCCCGCGCAGTAAGGATGACCCGAAAATACTGGCCGTACGCGAGGCCCTGGGTGTTTCACCCGATCAGATAATGATCCTAACTGTCGGCGGAGATGCCGCGTCAAAAGGTGCACAGGAGGTAATGCAGGCCCTTGCCATCAATGACGCTAAAGCGCCCGATTGGAAATATGTCTGTAAAGTATGGCCCCAGCCGCGAACCGTGCTTCAAAACCTGGCCGATCTGGAAATGGCGACACGTCTGGGCATTGAAAAAAATGTCACCTACACAACCAATACCGTTTCACGAAATTTCATGCCTTACCTGGTTGAAGCGTGTGATATATATGCGGCCCCTTCCCGGCTGGAAGGCTTTGGAATGCCACAGGTGGAGGCAGGAGCATGTCAGAAACCGGTCATTGGTATTAAGGCAATGGGACTGCTGGATACCCTTATTCATGGAGAGACGGCGTTCCTGGCAAAGGTTGCGCGTAAAATTTCTGTAAGAGAAGTAATGCTTGGTGAAGAATCTGGTTTTGAAGAGAAACATAGAGTGGTATTTAAAAAACCTCGGACGGTGGATTACCGCGCGGATGTCCATGATATCTCAAAGTATTTGATGATCCTCATGAAAGATCAGGCGTTGCGGGAAAAAATGGGAATAGCAGCCAGGGAACACGTAGTAAAGAATTTTGATTACCGGGTTGTCGCAAAACGCTTTATTAAATTAGTGAATGATAAAATGGGAATAAAATAATACAATTTAAATCCATACAATGAAAAAAGTATTGATTGCGCTGGATTATGATCCAACAGCACAAAAGGTAGCAGAAACAGGGTTTTCCCTGGCCAAAACCATGAGGGCTAAAGTTATATTGCTCCATGTAATTGCAGATCCAGCATATTATTCTTCAACAGATCATATTACGATAATGGGTTTTGCCGGTCACATGGATAAAGGTGCACTGCTATTGGATAGTGTTGATGGGCTAAAAATAACGGCTCAACAATTTCTTGATAAGGCCAAACAGCATCTTGGTAGTAGATCCATTCAAACCCTGGTAAAAGAAGGTGAGTATGCCGATGCGATATTAACAGCTGCAAAAGACGTACATGCAGATATAATTGTTATGGGCTCTCACAGCCGGAAACGGGCAGAAAAGATAGTCATGGGAAGCGTAACGGAAAATGTTGTAAGTATCACTACCCTACCGATATTCATCATCCCGACTAAAAAACTCAAATAATTTTTTTGTAATGATTCGGATTCGTCTAAATTAATCTGGCTCATGAAATTCTTCATTAGCCTGTAATACCGTCAGATGAGAAATTAAATACGCAAGTGAGCTTTCTGCTCCCTGGTTGCGGTTTACGCCATAACTTTCAAATCCATCACAGCATCCCTTGGTTTCAAAATCATACAGGCTCATTCTCAAGTCATTTTCTCCCAGGAACCACAAAAATGAGGTGTAAAGCCTATTGAGATAATCCTTGTCCCTTGTTACATGAAAGGCTTGGTGGTACATCAGAACCATGGCCATGGCATCGATCGGTTGTTGGGCAAAAACAGAACGTTCCCCCTCTTTTTTGAACCATTTCTCATTTCCAATGATCGATAGGTAATTATCCTTTAATGTATGTTTCGTCAGAAAGTTCATTGATTCGAGCGCCGTTTTCGTAATTTTATCATCGTTCAGTATCTCAGCTGAATGTAAAAGGGCCAAAGGTATAATGCCATTATCATAGGCAAGTAAGGATTCAAACCATTTCCAATCTGGGGTTTCGTTTTCCTTATAATGATTTATTAAGTTCTTGGCCATGTTTCTTAACCTTTCAGTCATTGAATCATCAGACGGGTTGCTTTTCAGGTAATGGCTTATTCCGATCATCGTATTGGCGATGCTCCTGATGGACTTTAGGTTTTCAAAATTCGGAGATGCATTAAAAAACACCAATTTGCCTGTTTGGTAATAGGCATCGTTGGGGGCGTTGCCAAGCAGGTATCCCAATGCCCAGATAGTCCTGCCAAAAGAATCCTCGGAACCAACCTCATCCAGGTAATTTCTGCTAAAACTCAGGAAATTCCTGAAGGTACCGTCAGCGTTTTGCATATAATGGATATAGCTCAGATAGATGGGCGATAATGCAAGGGCTTCCATATCTTTTACCTGCCTGTAAGCCATTAACACCATAAGCAATGCCCTGGAATTATCATCCAGGCAATAGCCTTCTTTTAAGTTTGGGATGCCAAATTTCGCATGCTGGATGATGCCTGTATCGTCGGTCAGACGTTTGATATGATTGAGAGAAAAAGGTGGCAGAATGAGTAAATCAAGTCCGGTATCTTTCTTTTCATTTACCTTCTGGCCGGCTTTAAGAATTTTTTCAGCAAGTGCGATATACTTCTCTCCCGTTTTCGGCCAGGTAATTTTTCGGCCATAATCATATGCTTTTCTTTTGAGTTTTTTTAGCTCGTCGGGTTTATCCAGGAGTTCTGTTAAAGTGGAAGTGAGGCTGGCGGAATCATTGAAGTTAAAAAGCCTTCCCCTTCCTTCTGCCAGCAATTCTACAGCATGCCAGTAGGGTGTTGAAATAACCGCCGAACCCACTCCGACGGCATATGAAAGTGTTCCGCTGGTGATTTGAGCTTCGTTCAAATAAGGTGTTATGTAAATATCAGCAGCAGATAGATATTTGAACAAATCTTTCGTGTCAATAAACTTGTTAAGGAACAGGACATGCTTTTCAAGTTGAAGGTTCTTGACCAAACGCAATAAATAAATGCGGTATTCTTCGCCGGATTGTCGCAGCACATTGGGATGGGTCTTTCCCAGAACGATATAGAGAACATTGGGGTGTTTTTCAACAATTCCCGGTAATGCTTTTATTACTGTTTCAATTCCCTTATTGCGTCCGATAAAACCGAAAGTAAGCAGTATTTTTTTACGCTCGAACTTAAACTCCTTTTTCGATTTTTCCTGGCTATAATGAATGTCTGGTACGCCATGTTCAATTAAAGCGATTTTTTCTTCCGGCACATTGTAAATGCTCACCAGGAATCCAATGGCTTTATTGGTCATCACCACGATTTTATCTGCCATTTTGCATATTTCATGCAAAACAGCTTTTTCGTCATATGAGGGGGTTTTAAGTATGGTATGTAGTGTAACGATTAGCGGAACTTCCAATCTGTGCAGCAAAGGAAGGATATATACCCCGTTGTTACCGCCGATAATGCCGAATTCATGTTCAAGAATGCAGAGGTCAGCACCGCTCAGGTTAATGAATTTTGCCGCTATATAATAATCTTCCTGGTGTTCTTGTCGGATGGTCAGTTTTACTTCTTTGGGGTATTCATATAAAAGGTCGTTATCGTTGATTGCAACGACAAAACCTTCATTCCTGTGTTCCCTGCTTTTAGGGTTGACCAACATTGAGTTGTACAGGTTATTCGTAAAGGTTCCAATGCCACATTCCCTTGGCGGGAATGTGCCAATAAATGCTAATTTCATTTACCTATTTTAATTTTTCTGCGCGTTTGGCAGTTTTTGCGGCTCTTTTCTCTTTCAGGTTTGTAAGCGGTGCTTTTTTACCTTTTTTTTCTCTTCCTTCTTTTTCTTTAACCATGATATTTATTTTTACAAAGTCAACTGGGTACCTGCATTAGATGGTGCTTTCTTCATACCCGCTTTTGATAACGGTCGAAATCATTTTGAACCGCTCATTGGCTTTAACAATATTAGATGTATGGGCCGGTATAATTATGGCCTGACCTGTTTGAAGGACATTCGGTTTTCCATCTATGACTACCTCGGCCACCCCGTCAATCACCTGAATATATGTGTCAAAGGGAGAGATCTTTTCTGCCAAAGCTTCGCCAATGTCAATGGCAACAATACTTATATTTCCCGTCGTTTTCCGGATAATGGTTTTGCTAACCACTGAATTGGGGACATACTCGATTATTTCAATGAGGATGTGCGTTCTTGATTTTTCAACTTCGGTAATTAGCATATGTTTACAATTAGGATGAATACATTCTCGTTTTATTTCTTAACCCGTAAACCGTTTGAAAATGATAGCCATAAACGGTACAAGTGATGGCGTCAACAAATGATCCGGGCCGGTGGAAAAGGGTCCATATCAGTAATTTCCAATATTCTCTTCTTCCCTTGTGCAGCAATCCAATGATAAAAACTGATTTAAAAAAAGCCCGAAGAAGCGAAAAGTCGATCATTGTATGACCGTTATTCAGCCGGTTATAATTTAATAACATCCGTCGTATTCTCTTATAATAGGGTTTGGTTGTATAGATGTTATGAATAACGCTTTTATATCCTTTTAAAAGTTCAATTTGATTCATTTTAGGTATGAAATTCATAGATAGGTCGGTGTTGTTCCCACTGGTTTCGTTTATCAGCCTGTTTTCTGCTGCCAGGCGTTCGTACAGCCTGGTGTTTTTTGGCGCATTCAACAATCCGACCATGGCAGAAACAATTCCGCTTTTTTGTATGAAATCAATTTGTCGTTGAAAAACACCCTGAGTATCGCTGTCAAATCCTACAATAAATCCGCCTGCCACCTGCATCCCGGCCCTCTGTATTATTTTAACGCTTGCCAGCATATCACGGTTTTCATTCTGTACTTTATTGCAATTGTGCAGAGATTTTTCTTCAGGGGTTTCGATGCCAATGAAGGTGGAATTAAATCCTGTGTTTACCATTAACGTCATCAGTTCTTCGTCATCGGCAAGGTTAATGGAGGTCTCTGTATTAAATGTAAATGGAAATTTGTGGGCTTGCATCCAATTTTTCATATCCGGAAGCAAGCTTTTTTTAACTTCTTTTTTATTTCCAATGAAATTGTCGTCAACAATAAATACAGGTCCCCTCCATTTGAGATGATAAAGTGTCTCGAGCTCTTTAATAACCTGGATGGAATTTTTCATCCTTACCTTGTGACCCAATAGGGAAGTAATTTCACAAAAATCACATGAATAGGGGCATCCACGCGAAACCTGTACATTCATAAAGGCATATTTCCCCCTTGCTAACAAATGGTAATCGGGCACCGGTGATTTTGTAACATCTGCATATTCACTGGTCTTGTAAAGCCTCCGAGGCTGTCCTGTCCGTAAATCATTTAAAAAAAGTGGCAGTGTAATCTCCGCTTCGTTCAAAACAAAATGGTCAATTTGGGGATAATTGCTATAGTCCTGTGTGAAGAGTGGACCTCCTGCAACGATTTTTTTATTGAGCTTTTTACAATCAGCAATAACATTATTCACTGATTCCTTTTGAATATGCATGGCAGAGATAAAAACATAATCGGCCCATTGGATGTCACTTGTTCGAAGTGCTGCGACATTCATATCCACCAGTTTTTTCTGCCATGCCGATGGGAGCATTGCCGATACGGTTATTAATCCAAGCGGCGGCACTGCTGCTTTTTTAGATATGAACTTCAAGGCATGCTTGAAACTCCAGAAGGAATCCGGGCATTGCGGATAAACCAATAATGTTTTCATCTGAAAATTTTTGATCATTAAAGCCTGATGGAATGGAAGATGCTGAACTAAGATTATTCCCTTGAATCAATGATTGGATAAAATTCGCGAAACTATGCCGGAATTGCATTACACAATTCCTGATAAATCTTACATAATTCACACCTCTTCAAGGGTGTCACGCCGCTTGTTTTTGAGTTTTTTAAAGTGCGAAGGCGTTAATCCGGTAAATTTCTTGAATTGATTTGACAGATGGGCCACACTGCTATAATGCATTCTGTAGGCTATTTCGGTAAGATTAAGCTCGTCATATACAATCAGTTCTTTTACCTTTTCAATTTTATGGGTCAGATAGAATTTTTCTATGGTAATGCCTTTAACCTCGCTAAAAAGATTGGCAAGGTAGGAATAATCGTAATTGAGTTTTTCGCTGAGGTAATCAGAGAGGTTCACCCTGATTTGTTCTTCCGAATAGTGCACTAATTCTATAATGGCACTTTTTGTTTTCTCGACCAGGATGCTTCTTTTATTATCCATTAGCTGAAGCCCTGATTTTTTTAAAGCAATGTCCAGTTTGTCCAGTTGTTCCGGCAGGATATTCCCAATGATATTTGCTTCTCCAATCTTTACATCCCTATAATGCAGGCCTAGCTTTTCCAGTTCGGATTTCACTACAATCTGGCAACGGATACAAACCATATTTTTGATGTACAGTTTCAAAAGAAAATGAAATTACTGGATTTTAGGCATTTTACTATGTAAAGCTATGAATTTTCTAAATCTGGCCAGCAGCGCATTATGTTATGTCCTTATTAAATCACATATGGTATAAAAGCTCAATATATCATAAAATAGCTCCATATACTGCCAAATAATTTTGTATGAAGCATTGAAAGTCGTGATTAAACTCCTACATTTCGGTGCCTGGAACAGATCATTCAGGTATGGTTGTCCCATATTGATTATCAAACGAACCGTATAATGACACTGAAAGAATTTCTTAGTTATATTCTGGTCGAAACCAAGGAGTTTGACATAACGGTTTACGAAGTGCTGACCGTTCTGCTGATCCTGTTTGTTACCTACATTTTCATCAGGATACTCCAGAAAATAATCCGCAGACGTGAAAAGATCAAGCTGTTTGATCCTGGAAGAAGTCATGCCATACTGCAGATTGTCAAATATTTTCTCTGGATAACTGCCATTATTATTTCGCTGCAAACGCTGGGAATAAAATTAACCTTGTTACTTGCAGGTTCGGCGGCGATCCTGGTGGGACTTGGGCTTGGACTTCAGCAAATATTCCAGGACATTATGTCGGGCGTTGCCATTCTGTTTGAAGGAATACTGAAGGTTGGCGATATAGTTGAGATTCAGGATGATATTGTAGGAAGGGTCATTGAGATAGGCCTCCGGACCTCAAAAATTGAAACCCGTGACAATATCATGATGGTTGTACCCAATTCAAAGTTTGTAACCGACATTGTGATTAACTGGAGCCATATGGAAAAAAGAACGAGGTTCCATGTAAATGTTGGTGTTGCCTACGGTTCGGATGTGGAAAAGGTAACCAGGATTCTGCTTGATTGTGCTGACAGGCACGAAAAAATCTCCCGGACAACGAAACCCTTTGTCCGTTTTAAGGATTTTGGAGACTCATCCCTCGACTTTCAGTTGTTTTTCTGGACAACAGAGACATTCCAGGTTGAAAATATTAAGAGTGATATCCGGTATGAGATAAATGCATTATTCAGGGAACAGGGCGTTCAGATCCCGTTTCCCCAACGCGATGTCCACATCAAATCAAAACCTCAAGACCCTTGAGAAAAAAGCAATCTCAAGATTTTGGATCAGACCCCCATTCCGGGTAATCTGATCGTTACAGAGGTGCCGTCTCCGGACTTGCTGGTCAGCTGAATACTCCCCCCATGCTGGTTAACGATGCGGCGGCTGAGGCTGAGGCCGATGCCGGATGCCCGATCCCTTTTCTTTCGAGAAAAACGGCTGGCTGAAAGTATTCGTAAATTAAACAACAGGACATGATATTGATCGATACTTCCGTATGGGTAGAATTCTTCAGACAAAACTGTGGGTATACTGAAAGAATTACATCTTTGCTTGAGACCAGGGAGATTATTACAATCGAACCGGTATTTGCTGAGCTGCTGTATGGAGTCAGACAGCCGCAGGACAAAGAAAGGGTTTTATCATACTGGCAATTACTTCCCAAGATTACTTTTGGTATGAATTCAATGCTTGGTGCTTCGGAGTTTGCGAATAGCAACAATTTCCATCCATTGGGAATTGGCTTGATGGAGGCAATAATCATCAAATCTGCTATGGACGGAAATCATTCCATATGGACGCTGGACATGAAAATCAACAGTAACATTGCCAGGAAGCATATTTATCAAGTCGCTTAGTAAAAGAATCTTATTTCCTGTCCGGGAAAATGGCTTCTCCCTTGGTCAGCCAGGAAACGCCAAAAGCCACGAGGGCTATGGTTTCTCCCCAGAATACAAAGGAGGTTTCATGGGAATTTTCCCTCAGCAGGATCTTATAAACCAAAATGACAATAAGACAGGCAAGCATTATGATACCGCATATTATGTAGATCAGATTCCTTTTTTTCTTTCGCCCTCCCGGCCTAATCCCTTTTACCGTTTTTGTAAAGAGGAAAAGAGAAAATGAAGCGAGTGTCATGAAGAATAAAACTGCACTTACCATGTGAACAATGCCTGTCCAATCTTCCGGACCTGATTTTGTTGTTGGAAACCAGGCTACCCCGATAGCTAACAGTCCACCCAGGTTTCCTGCCCAGTCATCCCATTTATTGTGGCCACTGTAAAAAAACAGGAACAGAGCCACGGCACAGAGGGCACCTACAAACACATCCCTCATACCGGTATGGTAATAATAGCTGATGGAACTCTCGACAAATTTTCCCTTGAATATTAATGTACTGCCCAGCATCAGTACGAATGGCAGCAACAGCCCGATCCATCCCACCGCTTTTCTCAAAGTCATGTAAGAATAGGTATGCCTGGAGTACTTTTCAGTGAAAGGAAACATGGCAATAAATTAAGAAATTTAGCTGAAAAATCCAGGCTTTTTGTTGCATGGTAAGGCTTCAAATCATCATGTATGGTATTTTGATTCAAATTCTATACTTTTATCACCCTCAAAACAAAACCTAATAAAACCTTAAAATGAGAACATTATTTTTCCTTTCAGCATTGATTGCACTGGCAGCATGCTCACAGATCGAACCACCTACCCGGTATACGATTGAGCAATTCTATAACAACACCAGGATTACGGGAGGTGCCTTTTCAGAGGATGAAACCAAATTACTCGTCAGCTCTGATGAAACCGGGATCTTCAATGTCTTTGAAATAAATATTGAGGATGCAACGAGGAAACAGATCACCGTCTCGGAAACAGAATCATTTTTTGCAGTGGATTATGTGCCGGGGACAGGGCAAATTCTTTACGCTGCGGATAAGGGCGGTAATGAAATAGATCACATCTACCTGCTCCAGGAAGATGGTAGCTCGCTAGACCTGACACCGGCGGAAAATGAAAAAGCACAATTTGCAGGCTGGAGCGAAGACAAGCAATCCATGTTCTATATGTCAAACAAACGGGATCCACGGTTTTTCGATCTGTATAAAATGAGCATTTCAGACTGGAAGGCGGAGATGATCTACCAGAATGATGAAGGTCTGGATATCTCTGATATTTCCTATGATGAAAGCATTTTTATATTGGAGAAATCCATAACAAACACCAATATCAAACTGTTCCTCTTTGACCGCAACAATGACGGGATGACTGAAATATCCGATGCACCCGGAGAGTACGCTGGTTCGGGCTTCAGTAAGGATGACAGGTAATTTTTTACTATACCACCAATGCGGGAAGAGAATTCCGGGTACTGATGCAATATGAGATAGCCACAGGGAGCAAGGAAGTATTATATGAGACTGAATGGGATGTCATGTACAGTTATTTAAGTGAGACCGGGAAATACAGGGTTATCGCAATCAACGAAGATGGAAAAAACAACCTCATTGTAAAAGAGACTAGTACAGGTCGGGTAGTGGATTTCCCGGATGTGCCTGACGGTGATATAGGTGCGGTTGGTATCTCTGAGAGTGAAAAACTCATGAGACTCTCTATCGGCACCTCGAAAGCCACTGGCAATATTTATATATATAGTTTTGAATCCGGCAAGTTGAATAAACTGACCGAAACGCTCAATCCTGAGATCAATATTGATGACCTGGTTTCAGCCGAGGTTGTCCGGTTTGAGTCTTTCGACGGACTGGAGATCCCGGCCATCTATTACAAGCCGCTTGAGGCATCAAAAAAGAACAAAGTCCCTGCACTGGTTATGGTACACGGTGGTCCCGGTGGACAGACCAGGGTTGGCTACAGGGCTTTGACACAGTACCTGGTGAATCATGGCTACGCCGTGCTGGCTGTCAATAACCGCGGCAGCAGTGGCTATGGGAAGACCTTTTACGAAATGGATGACCGGAATCATGGCGACAAGGATCTGAAAGATTGTATCTGGGGAAAGAACTGGCTGCAAACCCAGGATTATATCAATCCGGAACAAATCGGTATCATCGGGGGAAGTTATGGTGGATACATGGTTATGGCTGCCCTGGCCTTTGCCCCAGAAGAATTTGAGGTAGGAGTGAATATTTTTGGTGTCACCAACTGGTTGAGAACCCTGAAATCGATTCCCCCTTACTGGGAGTCTTTCAGAGAAGCATTATATACAGAATTGGGTGATCCGTTTAGCCAGGATTCCATCCGCCTGTACGAGATCTCACCCCTATTTCATGCCGAACATGTGATACGTCCGCTGATGGTCCTCCAGGGTGCCAATGACCCGAGGGTTCTTCAGGTTGAATCTGACGAGATCGTTGAAGCCGTTAAGAAAAATGGGGTACCGGTAGAATATATTGTCTTCCCGGATGAAGGGCATGGATTCATGAAAAAGGAAAACGAGATCAAAGCCTACGGACAGATCCTGGAGTTCCTGGATAAATACCTGAAAAAGGAGGGAGCTGAATAAGGATCCGGGTTTTTGTTAGAGGTAATTTATTAATTTTAATCACCTAATATCTGGCATTATGAAACTTCTAAAATCTTTAATTCTGACCGTACTGGTTATATCGGCAACTGCTAACGTATTTGCTCAAAAAAAGGCAGATCCTCTAGGAACATGGAGCTTTTATGCAGAAGCTGCTCCGTATGAGTACAATTCGGGTGATATTATAATTGGAAAGGAAGGTAAGGAGTATACTGCAAAAATTGTTTTTGGAGAGTCCTATGAGATCAAGGGACGGGATGTTGTCCTGGAGAAAGACCAGCTGTCCTTCAAAATAATTATTGAGGGAGAGACGATCAACATCAAAGGGACCGTAAGCAAGGAAGCCATCATTGGAACGGCCTCCTATACCGAAGGAACCATATCCTATAAAGCTGAGAGGAAAAAAGAGGAGTAAAAGTAATCTTCTTTACCTCTCATCCACAGTATGCAAAAATGGCGGCATTATAGACCAATCGTTCCGGGATTTCTCGCAGGATTAGTGTTACTTACAGCCTGCTTATCGAAAGAATCAGGAATTCCCGGGAAACACGGAGATCTGCTGGAATATGTTGATCCATTCATTGGTACAGGATTTAATGGTCATACCTTTCCGGGCCCCGTGTTGCCTTACGGAATGGTACAACTGAGTCCGGATACCAGGCTGAACGGATGGGATGCCTCCAGCGGGTATCACTATACTGACAGTACCATATTTGGATTCTCACATACTCATTTGAGTGGAACAGGGATAGGTGATATGGGAGATATCCTGATCCTGCCTTTTACCGGTGATGATGAACAGAAACCGGTAGCTACATTTGATAAAGCAGGGGAACAAGCACATGTGGGCTATTATGCTGTCAATTTCAACAATTATGATGTCCGGGCGGAATTGACCGCCACAGAAAGAGTCGGATACCACAGATACCATTACGGTCCCACGCCAAAAAAGCGCCTGTTGCTGGATATTGGTCATATTCTCCAGCGAACCTGGGGGCATGACAACGTGTACAATGAGCTTGAGATCATTGATGATACGCACATCAGCGGGGTGAAACATTCCACTGGCTGGGCATTTGACCACAGGGTCTACTTTCACGCCGAGTTTTCCAGTCCCTTTAATGTTGATCAGGTATTCTCAGACGGTGAACCTTCCGGGCCAGGGCAGATATACAAAGGGGACAGTGTATATGCCTACCTCAGTTTTAATGAACTTGCAGAAAATGAGCCACTTCTTATAAAAGTTGGCATATCACCTGTGGACGTGCAGGGTGCCAGGAACAATATGCTGGTGGAACTGCCCGGCTGGGATTTTGAAAAAGTGCTGCAGCAGGCCGGGGATGACTGGAGGAGGGCCCTGTCAAAGATCAGGGTATTTTCCGCCGATGAAGATAAACTCACACAGTTTTATACTGCCCTGTACCATACCATGATGGCTCCCATGGTATACCAGGATGCGGATGGACGATACAGGGGAATGGACTGGAAGATACACGAGTCTTCACCCGGTTTGGCCAATTATACCGTTTTTTCCATGTGGGACACCTTCCGGGCCCTCCATCCCCTGATGACCATCATCGATGAGCCCCGCTCGGCCGCCTGGGTCAATAACCTGTTGTTAAAATATAAGCAGGGTGGATTTCTGCCCATGTGGCCTCTTGCTTCAAATTATACAGGCACCATGGTGGGGTATCCCGCCGTAGCGAATATTGCCGATGCCCTTGCCAAGGGAATTCCCGGAATTGATCAGCAGCTTGCCCTTGAAGCTTCTGTAAAAAGTGCATCCTATCTGCCTTGGGCGGCGACATCCGATGAATATGAACGGAAAAGGAGATTGATGCCTGACTATAACAAATACGTAAATGAGGGGAGGCATATCCCTGCCGATGAGATTGAAAAATCGGTTTCCTTCGCACTTGAAATGGCATACTATGATTGGTGTATTGCACAGATTGCAACCAACAGTGAAAATGACTCTATGGCAGCATATTTTCTGGAACGGTCAAAGAATTATGTGCATTATTTTGATAAAAACACCGGCTTCATGAGGGGTAAAAACGGGGATGGCAGCTGGGTTAGCCCTTTTAATCCGAGGTATTCAAGTCATGAGACCTCTCCATATGTTGAGGGGAACGCATGGCAGTGGACCTGGTTCGTACCCCATGACATTGATGGCTTAATTGCATTATTTGGCGGCCGGGATCAATTTATCAGCAAGCTGGATACCCTGTTCACGACCTCGTCAATGATCGAAGGTGAAGATGCTAGCGGGGATATTACCGGATTGATCGGACAGTATGCACATGGGAACGAGCCCAGCCATCACATTGCATATTTGTATACGCTGGCCGGACAACCATGGAAGACCCAGGAATTGATCGACAGGATATTCCATGAATTCTACTCAGCCACACCGGTGGGCATTATTGGAAATGAGGACTGCGGACAGATGTCTGCCTGGTTTATCCTCAATGCCATTGGTTTTTACCAGGTAACACCGGGAAATCCGGTTTATACCATTGGCAGGCCCCTATTCGACAGAGTAGAGGTCGCGGTTGGTGAGGAGAAGATCTTTACCGTAGTAATTAAAAACAATAGCAAAGAGAACCGTTTTGTCCGGGAAGTTTACCTGGACGGGAAAAGGCAGCAAAACCTGTTCATCCATCACCGCGATATCATGAGTGGAAAAACACTGGTGATGGTGATGGACAAATCACCTGACTTTGGATTTACCGGCCAGGTAGAGTAGATAGCCCTTCCTTGGCTGGATCAATATCCTTTCGGTGACGTCAAATTGTTGACCCTCCTGGAAATCTTCGATCCAGGGAGCTGTAAGAGTGGCGCCATCCGGATCGATTCCGATCTGATCCCAATTTATTTGAAGCTTAACCTCATGGGTTTGGTCCGAAAAATTCCCAAGGGATATCAGCACCCAGTCCTCCTTAATATACGCAGTGGCTTTTACATCCCGGTGATCTGTTCCGATTACCGGTTCCACATCCCATGGTCCCAACATATGAGATTGTTCAATTCCAAACTCATCCCAGATCTTCCAGATGGCCACAGGGTTGCAGGTAATGCCTTCGGTGGACCAGGGAAGGCGGGTTGTCATTCCGAAAACCATTCCCAGCCAGGGGTTGCCACCGCCATGCAGCATATCACCCATGAGTCCGAACGGTATCCCCGAGACCTCCACAAGCCAGTTCTCATAAGACATTTCATTATACAAAAAACTTTCACCAAACCAGAGCTTGTCGACATATGGAAAGTATTCTGCATACTGTTTGGCCGGTCCCTTTGAGAAGCCGGTATTGGAGTGCAGGTCAATGATGCAGCCTGGCTTTTCCACCTCCATTACTTTCCTCATCCTTTTCATAATATGCCTGTCATAGGAAACATCATCAAGGTAGAGTCCGTCGATATCCACATTCCTGACAAGCCATGCCAATCCTTCAATATAATAGTTGATCCACCGGCTGTCACCCGGGGCCGTCAGGATGGATGCATCCACCGTGGTATCATCTGAATGTTGATACCATTGGGGCCGGTATCCAGATACCAGATGTTCTCTCAGCCAGGGATATCCACCTCCCTGTCCATCACCAAATATCTCAACACCTAGGCTTCTCAGGGCCCAGATCTCTGTAACATGGTTGGTCAGTTCCCGGATGGTATAATAGATCTTGACCTTGAGTCCCTTTTCGTGGTTCTTATCAATGAAAGATTTCATTTCCTCCACAGCTATGAATGGGTAGTTGATAAATGGATTGACCGGATTGGCATGATGTACATTCACTATGCGGACCCCGGCATCCAGGTCTGCTGGTCCAGGGTCAGGTTCTGCGGCATTATGGAAATACCTGTCCCTGAATTGTGATGCAGGGGACAGGGTTTTTACCGGGGTGATCAACAGGGCGAATTCATATGCCAGTTCATTCCCTTTTTCCAGTTCTTGCTCCCCGCTGAATGCTGTCGCCAGCAATTCCGCATCCCTCCGATCTATGCTGAAACCACCCTTGCCGTTGTTGTTCCAGCTTTCCGGAGGGGCCGGATGGTACAGGTTCAGCAATGGTCCGTGATAGGAGCTTCCGCGAAGCTCAACCCAGAGTCCCCCTCTGGCATTGCCTATCCAGAAGCTGTCTTCGGGCCCTTCCCATCTGGACCGGTGATGAAGGGGTGTCGCTGTCCCGGGTAGGCCCATCCCCATCATATATTCAGCCATATCACTGCGGAATGGTATTTCCAGCCGGATATCCTGCACCCTGATGTCTTCCAATGCTTTCAGCAGGAGACGGTAGCGCAGGTATCCTTCTGATTCTGCAGTACCCTCTCCTTCCAGACTGAAATGTTCCGACTGGCAGGTCCACTCTCCGGAAAGCTTTCCCTTGCTGTTCACAATATTCCGGTATTCGGGATCTGAAAAATGTTCCACATCATTATCTCCACGGACCACAAATTCAATGCTTCTGTTCAATACTTCGTTCTCACCGACCATGATGGATCTGGGCAGTACCGCTCTACCTGCCGTGATCTTTTTCCCCGATGCCTCAAGTACCCCATTTTCAGTTCGCTTCAGTTCGCTGTAGGGTGCTAAGGGATTATTGTCGAGTCCCGCTGTAGAATTGAGCCATCTAAGCCTGGAATGGCGCCAGGTCTCGGCATCTCCACGGTCTGCCAGCACCCCATTGTTAATTTTTATCTCAAGGGTAACATCTTGTTTTTCACCATCTGCCGGACCGATCAGGATCTTTCCTTTATAGGCACCCGGGCGGATATCCTTCGGGATGTCAATGCCCATCCAGAGGGCTTGTACATGCCCTTCCCTTACCTGGATCTTTTTTTCAAAGTGGTTCCCGTATGTATCCACTCCTTCCGTATTGAAACAGGTGAGCCTGTCTGTCCCGATGGATGCTCCACCAGGACCATCCAGTTCGGTGAAAGATACCTGCAGGTTTTCCACATCCGATCTGGCGGCAAAGAGGGCAACCTGGAATACGTAGTACTCGTTTCTTTGTGCAATGCCTTTAAAATGATTCAGTTTGGGTTCCTTAATCCATTTCAGCGGTATCTCATCCGTCATTCTTACAGGGTATAGCCGGTCTTCCGTGAAGAGGATAAACGGTCCCGGATGATCCGCAAGGAAGTCGGCTTTTTCTGATGCCAACGGGATCACCCCCATGGGGAAGAAAGCATCCATTGCTGTCCGGGCTTCAAATATTTCCGTCGTGACCCGTGGAACAGCATCCGGGTGAAGCTGCTCAAGCCATTCGCGGTCTGGTTTTCCTTCCCTGGGAAGATAGTCTTTATCATAGAAACCATATCCTTCCTGAACCTGGAAGGGCAGGTAATACAGGTAATGGGTCCCTGCTTTTACCGGTCCCGCAATGATCTCACAGACTTCCCTGTCAACCCGGATCCTGTGAATATTGCGAACCGTGTCACCTGATTTTGCGGAAATCAGGAGCAGCATCCTGTCCTGGGGATCAGGGTCATGCCTTCTCCAGGGCAAGACGATACGGACAGCGTCCTCATCTCCTTCGATATGAAGCACAGCCCTGTGATTGCCAAAAGATTCAGGCCATGGTTCATGCGATACGGTGTATAACTGTGAATCCCCGGAACAACCTGAGGCCAGGGCCAGGTACAGGAATAGAACGATCTGACAAAACACCGATACGGTAACAAATTTGTAAATCCTGAATTGAATGCGTCTCATAGGGCATCATTTAAGGTTCCACGTATTAAAAATTCTTAATGAGATCCATATACTTCTCCCCCTGCCGTCAATTCCCGATCCGTGGTATCTGTATGCTTCATTGAAAATATTGTGTATTCCGGCATTTACCTGGAAGAAACTGTTGGTATATCCGATAGAGCAGCCAATAACATTCCATGATGGTGTACCTCCTTCCTGTATCCGGTTATCATCGATATCACCTTGGGACAACCTGGTCTGTTTCCCTGCATGTGCCCATTCGATCATTGCATTAAAGTGCTTGTTGCTTAAATACTCAAAGCCCAGCCTGCTGTTAAAAGGCGGAATCCTCCGCAAGGGAGCATTGGTACTGAGGTCTTTCCCGTATGTGTAGCTAATGTTACCAAACAAGCTAAGTGACGGCATGAAGCTGTACGAGCCATCTGCTTCAATCCCCTGGATCACTGCCTCGTTTACATTTTTTTTCTGGTAAACCTGTACCCCATCAATGGAATCATTTCCGTTATAGGTTGATTTTACGTTCGTAATAAGGTCATTCAAATGATTTCTAAAAAGTATGATGTTGCCCGTATACTGTCCGGATTGAAGCTTCAATCCGACATCCACATTAAGAGATTTTTCAGGCTTTAAATCATAGTTGGGTATCTCATACCGGAAATCGGCAATGCCCAAACTCGATACATCATTGAGGTTCGGAGCCCTGAATCCCGAACTGATCGAGGTCACCAGCCTAACTACCTCTGTAATTTTATAATTGAGTCCCGCATTTCCAACAAGTGCATAAGGAGAGAGCTTTATTTCACCCAGGGTTTCATCCGGGACCAGAAGCTGGAAATGGTTAAACCTACCTCCAAAAGTAAATGAAAACCGCTCCAGATTCAAGGAATGTAATGTATACAATGCGAAGTTCCTGGCCCGCGAACCATCCGGATAAAGTCCCCTGTTCAGCTGCGACTCTCCGGATAGCTCGTCTGTACGCATTGCTTTGCTTCTTATATAGTCTTCATAATATTCAAGCCCGGATGAAATATTCCAGTTGTTCGCCGGTCTGGAAAATACCTCTACCGAGCCATTAAATGTTGAAACCATATCTTCTTCATCGTCCCTTATGGTACCTCCTGTCTTCTGTTTGATCCTTTTCTCGAGTGAGTTCTGGTAAGATGCAGTATAGCTTATCCTTGAAAAAATCGGAGATTCGTAAAATGATTCCAGGCGCAGATAGGATAGAAATCGTTGTTGTGGATCAAACTGGTACTTTGAATAGTTACCATTTTCAATTTGATGATATAGAGGTACGTCTTCCTGCCTCTGCCATTGTATCGAACCTGTCAGCAATTGTTTGGTATTAAACCTGTGTTTGATCTTACCGTCAAGTGCTTTTTCGGAATATCCTGTGGGACTTAATGTCCCCAATCCTTCCCCTGCGACAATATCTCCCAGGTCCCTTATGGTGGCTCCTGCAATAAATGCCGTTTTTTGTAAATTTGATTCGATTTCAAACCGGCCGGATTTCTCCATTCCATGGCTCATGTATTTCCCGTAGAGCCTACCTGCTAATTTATTTTGGCTGACTGAGAAATCAGGAGATTTCGAAAAAAGCTGGACTATACCGCCCAGGGCATCACTGCCATATGGGACAGATCCCTGCCCTTTCATAACTTCTGCGTGATCAATATGCAGTGGGTCAATTGTATTGAGATACTGATTGGGCCCTGACCTGAATGTGGAATTGTTCAGGCGGATCCCGTCAATTAAAATCAGGGTATGGTACCCGGTCAATCCCCTCAGGAAGGGAGATCCTCCGCCCAGGTTTGTTTGTTGCATCCAGACTCCCGGAACGACTGAAAGGGCATCGGGAGTTGAAGTGGCTGACCCCAGGCGTGGATCCGCGTTGCTTATTGTTGAAATGGACTCAGGCCGGTTTATGTTATCTGTATTAGTCCGCTGGGCACTGATAACTATTTCCGGTATCAGAATGAAGGTTGTGTCGGTTTCCACTGGTACAATACTATCATTCTGGCCGTATGCAGATATTAAACCGAGAAATAATATTAATACGATATTCGCTGTTTGTCTATTAATTTGTCAGAATCGGTTTATAGTTAGTATATTCAGGTTGCAAGATAAAGAAATAATAAGCAGGGTCTAACCGGCAGCGGGGCATTGCAACTACAGATGAATGATGTCCACATTGTCTTTCAGCTTTACCATTCCTTTCAGCTCCAGGTCACTGTCGATGCTGAAACTGCATGATACCTGCAAACTGTGGACTCCCTCGTCTATGTTGATGCCGCCAAAATCAATATCCTGCTTTTGTTTCAAGCTTCCTTTTTCGTCATAAACCCACAATTTTCCGCTTCCATCATATATGCAACTATAACCGGCGTTTAGTGATACGGGGATCTCCATTTTCTGATATCCGTCCAGTTCCAGCACTATCTGATCCAAAGATCCAGCTTCACCTGCCGCCAGGAGCCGGAAATACAATCTTTGTTTCCCTGTGATGTTATCGAATTCCCAGTCGCTGTAATGGGGCTGGCCGGGTTGAAGTACCAGGTTCTCGTGGACAAACCCCTCCTTCCTGTAGTACTGCAGGTGGAATTCTTCATCGCTGGCCTTTGTGAGTGAGAAATCATTTTCTCCGGCCTTCAGGAGCTGTTTTTGCCGCTTGTCGAAAATGCCACGGTTCCTGGCTTCTTCCCATGTCAGGATCATTTCAATTATTTCAGCTGTAAATGGATTACTGTCCAGGTCCGATGGATTTACCACGAGGGCGTAACCCGCGTTCCATCCTGCAGCCCGGGCAAGCATCCATTCCATATCCTCAAGGGAGGTCCCGCTCTGGAACCAGAACCATCCCAGCATATTGGGCTGGTAATTTCGTTCATGTATGGCCTGGTTGCTAAACCGGAGCGCATTATGGCTCTCTTTCATTCCGCCGTACCAGGGCTCCCCCCAGTTCATATAGGTATTGATATGCCAGTAAAAGTGGCTGGACTGGCTTGTACCGTTCACCACCATATGATCCACACCCTCTATGAACCTGAGGGCAAAATAATCTTTTGAGACATCGCCATAGCCTGTGGAATACGCTCCTTCATGGCCGTCAAAATCCAGATGTGATACCCCTGTTTCATTAAAGAAATCCACCAGCATATCGATCATTACATTCTGCAGGTCCATATTGGGATAAAAGGTCTTATAGGGGTGGTCCACCATGCGGGCAATCGTTTCACCTTCTTTGTGTGAGGTCGCCTGTGTACCGAATGCTCCCCGCATACAATCCAGCAGCCTGAAGGGGGCCTGCCCGCTCACACCGGCAAAACGGATCAATTCATCCCCGATCCGTACCGTTTGCAGGGATGTTTTTTTGTCATAAAAGCGGGGATCTTCAATGGGTATTTCAGTGCTCAAAATGTCCATGTCCCCGGTTATGACGGTTTGCGCAAAGACAGCCAGGTCGGGATGGGGGACAGGCGTAACGAAGGGATCGTTCGTGGTTATGAAATTGGTCAGGGTATGGACCCCTATCCTGATGTTCCGCTTCCTGGCTTTCTCCACACAGTCTATCATGCCCTGGCGGCCGTTTGGGAACAGGTCGGGGAGGAGGTCGAAATGGCCCCAGTTCTTGAAAGGATGGCTCTGGTAAAGGCTGTAGAATCCCAGCTTATCTGTAAACTCCAGCATTTTATCAATCGTGGCTTCCCCGAAATTGCTGATGATATAGGGCCGGCCGGCTTTGGTACTGCTTTTCACCCATTCACCATCGATCAGGATATGTGGCAGTCCCTCTTCCATCTCAATCTCACCGATCAAATCGAGGGCATTTTCCTCCCGGATACCAAACAGGGCAATGGCGGATCCGATGAGATTGAAGGCCGGGTTCGGCACCACCTGTGTATTCCCGAAATCATTCCATACATTGATTTTCCTGGCCCGGGTCCGGTCGATGCAAAATGCCTGCAGGCTGGATCCATAGTTTTGTTCCATTGCAACAGTTCCACGCTGAGGAACAAAACCCTCATCATTTTCCAGGGCTCCCCCCGTTGTCTTCACGTTAAGGGACTGGATACCGATGGCAAAATCCCCGTTGCGGACCACCCCTACGTATTCACCGATGGTTCCCGAAATGGTGGTTTTTATGGGTCCCCACAGGATGGCTTCAACCTCCTCCGGTCCATTCAATGCCAGCAGCTCGATGCGAATGTGGGTAGCTTTATTCGTTACCTTCAGGTCTGCTTCATACCCGCCGGGAAAGGTATATGTAAATCCTTTCTTGCTGGAATGAAAGCCATCCGGATTGATGGTCTCCCCGTTTACCTTGATCCTGAGCAGGTAGGCCGGTTCACCGGCAGCATAGTTTAAATCATTGGCAATGTCTGTCAGTCCCACTACGATCCCTTGTTCATTGAGGGCAAGGCTGAAGGTACTGGTGCTAAATTCTGATTGTGTCCATCCGTTAACACTTGATACACAGAGGGCCCAAAATGCGAATAGTTGTATTATTCGTTCCAAATTGGTACTTAAGAGTATGGATTGGAAAGTTAAGAAAAGTAATTTATACCGACCGGGGAACTTGCGGGAGAATAAATGTTATATTTGATGAAAGCCTAAATCATATGCAAAAATTATTCATTATTTCATTATCAATGCTGCTGCTTTCAGCCACCGGATGTGTGAATGAAAGCAACAGAGAACCTGAACTGGAAGCAGGTGGACCTGAAACCCTCCTGCTGGAAAATTTCAGGCCGGAATCAATCTTCAATATACCGGTAACCATTGTTGAAAAAGCCAGGTATCCGGTCATTGACATGCATGCTCATACCTATGCACGAAGTGAAGCCGAATTGGATCAATGGGTAAAAACCATGGATGAATGTGGAATTGAAAAAACCGTCATATTGTCCCCGATACACGGGCGGGAGTTTGATTCGGTCCTTGATGCCTATTCAAAATATCCCGATCGCTTTGAAGTATGGTGTGGCATTGACTTTACAGACTTTGAAGGCCCGGGTTTTCCGGCCAGTGCCATTGCTGAACTTGAACGATGCCATGAAAGAGGGGCCAGGGGAGTAGGAGAGTTGGGGGACAAGGGGAAAGGATTCTTCTTTTCAAATCCGGCTGCATTGGGACTGCATGCAGATGATCCCAGGATGGGACCGATTTGGGAGAAATGTGCAGAGCTGGGCATGCCTATCAACATTCATGTGGCTGAACCAAAATGGATGTATGAAAAGATGGACTCAACCAATGACGGGCTGATGAATGCCTATGAATGGAGGCTTGATAACCAGCCGGGTATCGTTGACCACCAAGGCATGATCGATATTCTTGAAAGGACCGTTAAAAATCATCCAAATACGACCTTCATTGCCTGTCATGTGGCAAATTGCGGATATGACCTGAACATCATAGCCGCCCTGCTTGATGCTTATCCAAATCTACATGTAGATATCGGCGCCCGGTATGCCGAGATCTGTGCAACGCCAAGGGCCACGGCACAGTTTATGGAGCAATACCAGGACCGGATAGTCTATGGGACAGATATGGGCCCATCGCCGGATATGTACAAGATCACTTTCAGGCTTCTGGAGACAGCAGATGAGCACATATATGATTTCCGGTTTGGTTACCACTGGCCATTACACGGATTGAACCTGACCGATAGAACACTTGAAAAAATTTACCGGCTGAATGCCATGAATCTCACGAAATAGAAAATAGTTACCATCCCATGAAAAGAGACAATGGTCTTTTAATGGCTGCATGTTTATTGATATCAGGCACCACCCTGTCCGCTCAGGACCCTGTGACGGATAATGGGGATGTACATCCGGGTGAAATGATCACCATCCCTGCAGGATGGTTCATCATGGGAAATGATGGCGGAAGCTGGGAGGAAAGCCCTGAACATCCGGTTTATCTTCCCGAATATCAAATTGGTAAATACGAGGTAACCAGGGGAGAGTACCGCAAATTCATGGATGCAGGGGGATACGACAACCCTGAATACTGGTCTCCGGAAGGGTGGGTGTGGAAGGAAGGGGATGTAATTGTTCATGCCGGAATGTATGGCGCTGTGAAATATGCGGAACGACCGGACAAACATCTGAAAAGAAAGGCACCCGATCACTGGGAGGCAGAACAGGAATGGATCGGGCATGGATATGGACATCCGCGTTTTGTTCAATCCGATGATCATCCTGTAATTGGGGTAACCTATTATGAAGCTGAAGCCTATTGCAATTGGGCAGGTGGCAGATTGCCAACGGAGGCGGAGTATGAGAAGGCTGCACGGTGGACCGGCACGCGTTCATACCTCTATCCCTATGGTGATACATGGGATCCTGAGAAAAGTAATAATCCGGATGATCATTCTCCCGCAGGAGGAGGTTATAAAGTAAATCAAAGTGCCCCGGTGGGTAGTTATCCTGCCGGAGCCAGTCCCTATGGATGTATGGATATGATAGGTAATGCCTATGAATGGTGTGCTGGTTGGGCCAAATCATACCCCGGATCTGCAGAACCCTTTGATCATACGGGGAAATACCACCTTGTAAAGGGTGGTTGTTGGGATGATCCCAAAATTAGCTGTTCCTTCCGGAGCTGGTATCTGCCCCCCAGCAGCAGCGGGACAGGCCCGGGTGATAGTGATTATATCGGTTTCCGCATGGCTAAATCGATACCGCCGGTAACACCTGATGGATGATAATGTCCAGGATTTCATACCAGTTCTGTCCGGCTTGAGATGTGTTGATGTTGCGGAAGTTGCAACGTGAGCAAACAACCAGGTTGAGATCTTTTACGATAAAGATGAATTGACCGCCAAAACCGTTGGCGCAGATGAAGTCACGGCCATGCGCACTCCCCAGCCACCAGTAATAGCCGTAATCTGCCAAAAAAGGGATCTCATTGTTGGAAGATATCTGAAAACCCGTAGCCTTTTCAATCCATGCGGCAGGGACGATCTGCCTGTTATTATAATATCCGTCATTTAAATACATGAATCCTATCTTCAGCATGTCATGTATGCCTATGCACAGTCCTACTCCCCCGTAAGCCAGGTGGCGATTGTCAACATACCAGTATCGTTCGCCAAGGCCCATGGGCTCAAACAGATATTGATCTGCAAACTCAGAGGTTTCCAGCCCCGTGGCCCTGGCGATAACAGCGGAAACGAGATGGGCAGTCCCGTCACTGTAGTTAAAGATTGTTCCCGGCGTGTGAATGATTGGCTTATCAATGACATAGGTCAGCTGGTCGGTTGCACGGGCAAAGTCACCGAACTCAGAATCACCTCCCAACTCATGCCAGTCATGCCCGCAGGTCATGGTGAGTAACTGGTGTATGGTGACCTTTCCCAGGTCAGGATTCACGGTATCTACCTCGGCTCCCATGAAATCGGATACGGTCTGGTCAAGCGACCGTATATATCCCTTCTCGATACAAATGCCAACAAGCGTGGAGGTAATACTTTTTGTTACCGACATCACATGCAGGCTGGAATCCGGTTCAGCGGTGGCGTTGTTATAATATTCCTCGGCCACAATCACCCCGTTCCTGGCAACCGCCAGTCCCTGCAGATCGCCGATCTGTTCCGCTCTGGCAAAGGCTTGTGTAAGCTGAACACCATCTATTTTCTGGTGGTCCGCATCCGGGTAACGATTTTCAGGATCCTCCCTGCAGGCAATGGCCAGGAGGATTACCAGAAAGATATAATACACAACCATCTCCCGGAAAAAATTGCCTGATGTCAAATTCATTTGGATTCCTTATAAGCATTCGTTAAACAGCGTGAAAGCAACTCCAGGTTCTGCTGGTCGCCAACCTGATCCTCAAGTGTTGATGCCTGTGCTGCAAGGTTTACCATGGTCCGGGCATATTTTTCCCGGGCATCAGGTGCCATGCATTCAATATAATTACTTGATGGTACCTTCTGATTGCGGGGCATAAGCAGGATTATATCATGAGTTTGTCCATTGTTACTGTTTTCAGGATAATTGGTAAAAAAAGCTTCTTCGGCCTTTTCATATATTTCGATTAATGTTGCTAATGCTTTATCGTTCTTTGGCTTATACATCTCTGCAAGGACTTCTGCCAGTGCTGCCTCAATGTCTTTGTCCGGATTGCTTAAAAGCTGTGCTATTACCTCTACGGTTGCTTTATCTCCGGGGTTTCCCCTGGTGCGGGCATAGGTTTCACAGGCTCTGCCTCCTTCAACAAATAAATTTTTAAGTCGTCGCCCGGTAGTATAAACGGTAGGCACAAAATAGAAATCACGGGGCATGGCCTGTATGGGTTCAATATTGGGTATGGCTGTACTGCCGTAGTTGCATGGTGCTATGATTTGGATCAGCTTTTCCCTGTAGGATTTTCCAGGGAATAAAGCAGTTTCACCCACATCTATCAGGTAATCCACATTTCTGGTCATTGTAACAATATGCTCTAAGTCTTCGGGATTGCTGAAGTTCATTCCCCATCCGCATATTCCTATTATGTAATCTTTATGCTTGGAACGTATATATTCAACGGCTTTTTGATTGAGTATGGCATGGTATTCCAATTCGGAATATTTTTCGGATTCACGACAGAAGCATCCCCCTCTGTCAGCGCTTTGTAAGCTGATGCCGTCAAAATCAAAATTATCCATGACGTAATCAATAACCCTCTTTTGCCATTCCCAGGACATGGTCGCGTTCAAATCCATTACATCAGGGTTACACGCACATCTTACTCAGGGTTTTCTTTTAATATCTTATCAAAACCCCAGCTGTAAACACCCATCCCACACACAACTTTTATGTTTCGCTGATGTGCCAGATCAATAATCTCCCTCACCAGTGCTCCTCTTTGGGAGTCAATGGTGTACTCTACCTGGGGCTCCCAATATTTGTTGGTAAACAGGCCCCAGGGTGTAATTTCATTCATCCCGGATCTTTCAAGAAAATCGAGTGTTTCGATATAATCGTTGAGCAGGGCGCTATCTATTTTAACAGAAGGCCAATCTTCCAGATTTTTGGATCGGCTCATATCAATCATCCAGCCCAGGTACCCCCGGTGAATAAATGGTCCGTTCGGTGAAGATGAACAGAATACCAAAATTGATATGGTTGTAAGGAATAGTAATTGTCGGATCCGCATACAGTCGGGTTTAATTTCTTCTCCTTTATATAATTCAGCGGTAAGTCATTATAAATGCGGGCCAGCGTGGCAATATTTTTGTCGTCACCACTGAAACTATTAATTGGAGATGAAAGATAATGATCGATCGGAGGCATCAGGGAATTTTTATCGGGCTTGACAAATCCGTAAAGGCCAACCCCATTTTTGGATGCATTGGCAACCTGGGTAATTGGATCTTTCTTGTTCCAGCTGGCCAGACAAGTTATTAAGCGGGTATCTTTTCCGACCATGGTTCTAATTGAATCTATTTTTTTCACATCACCTTCTTCGTTCATCAGCCAATCAACTTCTTTAAACATTTTTGAATTAATGATATGAGGGTGGGTAATATCAAAAGATGTCAGCCATAGAATACAATCAGGGTTGGTTTCTTTAGCTGCTTTGTAAATGACCCTCCAGCACGCTTCAATAGCAAGCCGGCTGTAAGCATTATAATCCTGCTTCAGATAACTCTTTAACTCCAGGGAATGATTTACCCATAAGTTCCTGGTAACGTTCCTTTTCGCTGTCTAACCAATTTCCATCCTTACTGCTTCGGTTGGGCTGGTAGAACCAATCGATCATAAATCCATCAATCCCAGTCTTTTGAACAGCATCCCGAATGATTTCATCAAGATAGCCCAGGTATTTTCCGGTATAGGGTATATGGCGATCGGCAGGATATCCATAACTGTAATCCGGATTTTCCATACCCCATCTCGTATTGGATCCTATGCATAAATATCCCATCACTTTCATGCCTTCTTTATGCCCCAATCTGACCATTTCCGGTAGAAAGTCATACTTTAGGCCAGGTTGCTCAGGTACCACTCCATTTTTATACCATGCATAACCATTACAGGAAACTATAAAGGTCTGGACTACATTTACGCCCAGGTCCTTATACCACTTAATATGTTCCTGCGGATTTGCATCTGCCCATAATCCAGGTTCTGCAAATGCATTTGGCCCCCCTTCACCCCAATTAAAATCAAGGTTGTAAGATTTGATGTTCTTCGTGCAACTACTAACCATAATGATGATAAGTGAAGCAAACAGAACAAATAACAGGGGTTTTCTCATTTTCGGGTTCATTTCTGTCAATTTAATGCAAAAACGCAAAATCTTTAATAAAGTTAGATCAATATGTACAGATTTTCAATTATTTTCATTTCCAAATCAATTCGGTTTATTCGCATAACCTGATATTATCAATAAATATAGGAGCACAGTCTAATGAAAATAGAGAAAGTAGAGGCCTTCCTTATGTCCTTCCCCATGCCGGAGGAAGTCAAACTCCCTTTTTGGGGGGGACTAAGGACCATTGTCAAGAGAGATGCCATGCTTATCCGGGTATCCACCAATACGGAGCTGGTGGGCTATGCACCCGGCCCCGCTCATGAGCGGGCACTTCGTGAGATTAACGGTGAGATAAAAGAATTTCTTGAGGGGAGGGATCCACTGGACTGGAAGGAATTTAATTTTTCGGGTGGACAGGAACTTAAAAAAACCTATCATGCCTGCGAAGTGGCAGTAATTGACCTGGCTGCAAAATATGAGGGTGTTCCCATTTCCGAACTGATGGGAGGAAGAAAGCGTGACCGGATCAAACTTTATGGGAGTGCCGGCATGTACATGTCGCCTGAAAAATATGCAGCCGAAGCGGCAGCGATCAAGGAGATGGGATTCCAGGGTTATAAGATGAGGCCTGCACTGGGACCGGAAAAAGATCTCCGGACCGTTGAACTGATGCGGAAGGCCTGTGGACCAGATATGGCCATCATGATCGATGCACACACCTGGTGGAGGATGGGCAATAACAGCTATACCCCGGAAACCATAGCCGGACTTTCGAAATCCATGGCGGCCTACCGACCATACTGGCTTGAAGAGCCCCTGCCGCCGGAAGATCACAGGGCTTACAAAAGGCTGAAAGAGAGGGGATATGTTGACATTGCTTCGGGTGAACACGAGCAGGATCTTGCGGGATTTGAAGACCTGGCCAATATGAAGGCTGTCGATTTTCTTCAAATGGATGTCTGCTGCCAGGGTGGGTTTGAAATGGGACTCAAGGTGTTTGACCTGGCTGCCGCAAACCATCTGAAATTTGCCTTCCACAGCTGGGGGACCATGCTGGAGGTGCTGGCAGCGGCCCAACTGGGCATATGCCGAAATGAGAAGGTAGTGGAATGGCTGGAGTACCCCTGTTATGCTTACCCGGACAGGAAGGGTATGTATCCCTTCCCCCTTTCAGATGATATTTTAGCGGATGAGCTCGACATCTCGGATGGCTATCTGAGGGTTCCCGACACACCCGGTATGGGGATAGGGATCAATGAAGAGGTGATCAATGAGTATCCCTTTATACCTGGCCCCTGGTCGTTTTTCCACCAGGAATCCCCAAAAGAGACGATTGCCGTTACCGGTGACCACAGTATTAAATGGCTGAAAAGCTAATGGATGGTTGATGCTGTCCGTCATGACGTTAAATACTTAAAAACATGAAACCTTCGATTGCTGTACTACTTCTGATTTTCATTTCATTATGCTGTGCTGATCCCGCTGCAAATCGGGACCGGAAAGCGAAAGATAAGGTGCCTCCGATTGACAGATCATTGGCTGCGAAACCTCCGATGGGATGGAACTCATGGGACTGTCTGGGTTGGGATGCCAATGAGTTTGAAGTCAGGGCAGCAGCCGAATACATGGCGGAAAACCTGAAACATCTTGGTTATGAGTACATTGTAATCGACATGAATTGGTTTGCGGACTCCATTGCTTCCGATTTTGAAGCCTTTGTTCATGAAACCATCCCAACAAAGCCAAACTATACCATGGATGAGTATGGCAGGTTACTGCCAGATCCGGTAAAATACCCTTCCTCTATAAATGGGTCCGGTTTCAAGCCATTGGCAGACCATATTCACAGCCTGGGATTAAAATTCGGTATACATCTTCTCAGGGGCATTCCATGGCAGGCAGCAGATAATAACATAACCATCAAAGGAACTTCGGTCGGAGCTGCATCATTCGCCCAGCCTGAGAATGGTTGTGTATGGTACGATGGATTCTATGGAATGGATATGTCAAAACCGGGAGCCCAGGAATATTACAATTCTGTTTTTGAATTATTTGCTGAGTGGGGAATTGACTTTGTGAAGGCTGATGATATGATAGAATCAGAATTGATTGGCATGAGTAAAGCGATGCGTAATTCCGGAAGGCCTATGGTCTTGAGCGTGGTTCCCGATGATGTTTCTCAGGATGTCCTTAAAGAGAACGTGCATATGGCAAGAACCGGTGCTGATTTCTGGGATGTATGGCAGATGGTGAAGGCAGGCTTTCCAGTAGCCGCCAGGGCCGTAAGTAATGCTGAGCCAGGGTATTGGCCCGACCTTGATATGCTTCCGATTGGCAAACTGGGATTGAAAATATCCTATAAGGGTCCGGATCCGAGGATCTCGAATTTTAACGAGAACGAACTGCACGCTTTATTATCGTTATGGTATATATCCCGTATGCCCCTGATGATTGGAGGATATCTTCCTGAAACAGACAGCACAACACTGAAACTCCTTTGCAATGAAGAAGCCCTTGCAAGACCAAACTGAACCAGTAGAATGACAAAAAAAAAAAACGATGATTGCTGGACAAGAACCCAGCAACGCGGTTGACTGCATACGATATGCTTCAACATCCGTGGGTGCGTGGAGAGACGGCCACCACCGAAAAGATGGAGGACTCTGACAAGAAACTGTCACGATTCAAGGAGTTGAGACAAAAGTTGGAAGCCGGGGTGTTTGCTGTCTTGGTAAGGCACGGGCATCGGGACCTTACAATGAGTGAGAAGACACAGTCGATCAAGGGTCGCAACTCAGAGAAGCGAGACGAAGCAGCGACGCATATCATGAAGAAGGCGTTTGATGTGTTTGACTCGGAGGGGAAAGGGTTTGTGACTCCCAATGATTTGGGACGCGTCGTGAGTGAGCATACCGGATCGCAAGTCTCGTCGAGTGACACACAGGAGTATATTGCCACCAGGCGCGGCACCCATGGCGAAGGAGCTGCCCCGGACAATCTTTCCCTTTCGGATTTTTCTAGTCTCTTTTCCGGAATCAGGCACAAGCACTTCCCGCGAGGCCACGTCATTTTCCACGCGGGAGATACAGGAGACGCAATGTACTTTATCAACTCTGGAAAGGTGGAAGTGCAAACCAGAAAGGGACAGTTGGTTGCTATTCTGAGAAGTGGCGACTTTTTCGGAGAAGGCAGCCTTATTGATGCGTACCAGAAGCGGTTCACCAGCGCAAAATGTGCTACCCCTGTGGATGTGATTGAGATCAAGCGAGAAGATTTTGACAGGTACGTTTAGCTAGTTCCTCGGCGTTGAAAGATGTGCTCATGTACGATCGGTCACGCTAACTTTGTCGCGTCTGCTGAGTTCAGATATGTCGCATCGTCACAATCTGCCAAACACGATCTAAAGGTCAAGTGGCGTGCACGCAGCCTTTCGTACGCCAAGAATCTCATTCGATTGCAGACCAACGTGAAGACGCGCGTGTTGAAAAAGGGTGAAGTTGTTTATCGAGAGGGAGATCTAGGTACCTCCATGTACCGTGTCTTTGATGACGACGGAGGTACGTAGCTAGAAAATGAATCCCGTGCAGTGCTCGCCTTGTGCATCTGATGAAATAGCTAACTTTTTCTTTTCTTCCCCAGGCGAACTAGAGGTTTCGCACAATGGAGTCAAGGTGCATTCGTACTTTGGAGGGGAATCCTTTGGAGAATCGTCACTGATATTCGACAAGGCGCGATCGTAAGTGGTTGTATCTGGTTCATTTAGAGGTAGTACCACTGTCTATTTCTGTCTCTCATCTCTGTCGCTCTTATTTCCTCATTTGCAGGTCTACAGTGACGTGCGTATCCGATACTTGTCGTCTGCATGAAATGCAAGGCAAGGATTTCAAGGAATTATTGGAAGCATCACCAGAAATGGCTGCTTCCCTAAAGAACATGTGCCGGAAACGCTTCTTCAAAAAGGCTGTCAAGGCGCACTCTTTGGCAAACAAACGAGGCCTGGCGGATGAAGATATTGTGGCTACCTTTCATGCAGCCGACTTGGATAGAACTGGCCTCCTCAACATTGACGAAGTGCGTGAGTTGATGCATCGCATGGACCCGAATTTTCCCCTGGACGAAATCAAGCAACTCTTGAAATTCATTGACGTCGATGAAGACGGCAAGATTAGTTTGGAAGAGTTCAAGCGCCTGTTTCGGCAATTCGAGAAAGAACACGCTTAGAGAGCTATTTTGTTTATATAAACCAGCGCGTCATTTTGATAACTTAGAGTCTGTGCTATTAATACATGATACAGTATGCATACGCTCCCATTCGTTCTACAATAGACTACTCGTATGATGCTTGTCAATGGACGCACGCACTCTAGCTTACAGTTTCAAATAATTGCTTCATGGCCTCCGATCCATCGTCCTGCGCACACGATCTTGGCGTATCCCCATCCACATCCTCTTGATCGGGATCCGCTCCCATTTTCAATAGCAGAGCAGCAACCTCTATATGCCCAGCAATAACTGCTGCCTGCAATACACCAATCCCATCCATATCCGCCGCATTCGGATCCGCTTCTGCCTCCAACAAGGCTTGCACTCCCTCCAAAAAGCCACGATCCGCCGCAAAGTGCAGTGCCGATTGTCCCGAATCGTCCACACCATTGACAATGATGGAATCAGAATGCGCCAGCGCTATACTTAGATCTTGCAAATTGGCAGTCCGCGCCGCATATCGCAACTGCTGTGCTGGTGTACTCCTGTCATCCTGCTCTTGAATTTCCTCCAGCAGCGTACTGGGCCGCACGCCCATGGCATTAAAGAGATCCAACTCTTCCACGACGTCTTGTTCCAGTTCTTGGCCGCTTGCAAATACCGCCACGGCCTCTATATAATGTTGCATTGCTTCTTGTTGGGTCAAGTCTTTAAATTTGCACCACGCTTCGTACTTGGCATGTGCCACGACATGAAAGCGAGATGGTTCACTCTCTTTCCGACAGTTTCCAACCGTGGCTTGTTTGTAGAGACCGTACAGCATGAGCTGATCGCCACTGGCGAGATTGGTCAAGTCGCGAGCCGCGAGAGTGGCCTTTAGGAATTCTTGCGACATGTTGTTAGTTGTGGCAATAGTAGGTGTTTCACTTTGCTGAGATCGCTTGTCGTCGTCGTCTCGTTGCATCGTCGTTGTCGTCGTTGTTGTCGTAAGGAGATCCACAGTACTCCAGCCACTGCTGCTACAGCGATTCCTGCCAAAAAGAGGCTGGTTCTTCTGTTGCTCATTACAATCAATGAAGGAATTAATAGATGCAGTGCTGCTGCTGATGGTTCCAACAGCAGTGTGGTTGGTATCTATCGATGGATTCGAGCGACGACAGTAGCAGAGTGATGAATAACGACAGGAAGCAGCAGCGTGGAGCACAACAACGCCGTCGTCGTGAGCATGTTGTGTGCTCGGCTTTTCGCCTTTCGGCGACGAGCTTGCACTCCCTGGCGCGAATTAAATCTTTACTGAGACCTCGAATCTATCGTCAGTTACGTTTTCTCACTCGAAATAAAAAAATTCGAGCTCCGTTAAAAATACTCGTGCTAGGGAGTGGAAGAGGTTGCAACGTAGTAGCCGTTGAGTGAAGTGACGTCACGCTCATGTTGTTCAGGACTCAAAAGTAACGGTCAACAACGCTCCCTCCGACATCCTAAATTATTTATGTATTTCCCCCCAACGGTCAACGGCGATCTAGAGTCGTGCTCCACACTCCATACGAATGAGCGGAGGCTTTTTGGTTGTGTCCTCCACCTTTGTGACACCATACGAGTACCTCCACCAAGCTCCCTTTGTTCATTCAGCAGCATGAAGGACAGAGGGCGACGACGAAGCATGTCATCCCTTTTGACGATTGTCGTAACCAGTATAGTACTAGTTTTCTTGCTGTCCGGCGCATCCGCCGCTCGTCTTCCACCCGACGATACGGCTACCACAGTTGCTCGTCTCTCATCGTTTGTGGACCTGGGCACATCCTACTTGACACGCGTCACTCATACAGCGACTCAGGATCCCAACAACGTCGGAAAGTTCACCTACATTGCTTACCTGAATCAAGAGTTGCCGGTCGACTTTCATGGACCGCCCTCTGAGTATAACCTTTTACGTCACAATGGAGCCATTTACTCCTTGGGACTCTCCTACCATCGACAGCCAAACGACGAGGTATTGGAGTCTATGAAGCGCGCTGTCGACTTTCTAAAGTCCAAAGCGATTGGTCCCGTTCCCGACTCGGATGCTCAAATCACGGACGACGACAATGTCTACGAGAAGCAGCCTCATATCCCAAATCTATTGGCCGCATGGGAAACGAATGCAGTCACGGGTGATGATGATGGAAAGCCCACTGCCAAGCTAGGCGGCGCGGGCCTGGCGTTGATTGCCTTGGTGAGTCTAAACGAGATTTTGCCAGGAACTACCGATCTGGACTATATGCGACAATTGGGATCCTTCATTCGTTATATGCAACATGACGATGGCTCCTTTACGTGTCGTTACAAACCACACAAGGGTGGAAAGGATGATTCGTGGACAAGTCTGTATTATCCAGGAGAAGCCGCCTTGGGATTGCTGTATCTGGCTTCTGTGGAAGACAATGACGAGTATCGCAACAAGTGGGTCGAAACGGCCACCAAGGCACTGCTGTATCTGGAAACCTTGCGACGAACGCAAAAATTGTCTCACGTCGAACCCGATCACTGGGCTCTCTTGGCAACGGCAAGGTTGTTGCCGCTATTAGACAAGACGACGAGTGACTATTGGCGCGTCTATCAGCACGGTGTCAAGGTGGTTCAGTCCATGCTTTCGGTTCTGACAAGCGAGGAATTGGTGCAAAATCGTGGCTGCCACACTGCCGATGGACGCACGTGCCCCACTGCGACACGATTAGAGGGACTGCTGGCTGCCTTGACGTTTGTCGAAAAAGACGAACTCTTTGTGGTCGATTGGGAACCTCGTGTCGAACTGTTGCGGGATCGCATGTTGTACTTTATACAATTGGGAGTCGACTTTCTTCTTCAGTCGCAACAAGTCGATGACAGCTTAAATGTAGATGGGCTCGGGAAAAAAGAGAGTACTTGGAGTGTGTCGATGAAGGGTGCAGTAAGTTTAATGTGTTTCCTAGTGAAGTAGACGTGTTCAAATATTTGTTTGTTTGTTTTTTCCGCAAAAGAGACTCAAGACTTGTTCATACTACGAGCAAGTGTCAGTGTTGTGGTGGAGACGAAGAGACGAGGCGATCGTAGTTGTAGATGTCTCTCTTTTTCTTTCTCTCTTGTCTCTAACTCATCCATTGTGTAGGATGGGTCGTGTCTGTATCACGACGACGGAGGTTCGCGACGACATCATTGTACTTTTGACATTCCGTGGGTAACGCTGCACTCTTCGCAAGATGTTTGCTAAATTCTTCACATGTATCATGCGTCCATGCCTTCTTACGAAGTGGAGGTGATTCTGTGTGGAGAGAGAGAGAGAGAACGTAAGTCAAAAAGGTGGGAGCGGAGCCATATCGAAACGTCATCTTCCTCATCTCTATTGGCGTCAGCGCCTATGCGTGGCAAGCACCTGAAGACTACACACCGCGTATGGCCATCCTCACCCATAGCAAGCCCGGTAGCGCAGTGCAAGAAGTCGCCAACTTGTCTTCGCTGGTGGAAACGGTTGAAGAGACAGCCCCGTCTTCTTTCACACTTGACGATGCGAATAATCCAGGGCAAAAATTAGTTGCCGCCGATCAACCATTCTCAGCAGCGTATGTCTCGCTTCCTGAAGAATTTGATCGTTTTGAGCCTACGGCAGAGTTGAGCAAGAACAGTGATCTGGGCACACTTACTTTCTCCACGGAGGTCACAGAAAATTACGAGGCGGTTGATCCACGGGAGATTTTCGCTGAAGGGTACTACACCCTCTATGCCACCTTCTCATATGAAGGCTTGTCTGATGGCCTGGTGTGGGCCTGGATATGGCGTTACAATGGAGAAATTCTCGAAGGTGGCAACGAGGTCTGGAATTACGGAGAAGAAGGACCAGGCTATATTTACCTCAATCCGGAAGAAGGATTTGATGCCGGACGTTATTCCCTTGAAGTTTGGGTAAATGGTGAGCTAATGGCCCAATCGGCCACGGTTATGAATAGCGTCGGCGTATCAACTAACAACTAATATCTGGCTATATCACCCTATTTTGCAGCGACTGTCCCGGCCTAACGCCGGGTTTTTTGTTTCTACAATTCGCTTTAGTCCACCGTCGAGGTCATCGTAAGCGAGTCAGACGGGCACGGCCGTATTGCATAATCTGCTGCACTTCCCTCACACGCAGCAGCCAACTCGCCAGCAGATAGACACAGCCGCCAACAAGCCCCCCGGCAATTAGTTGAATCCATAGGGCTTGCCCACTTGTTCGAGATAGAACGACTCTCATCGCGCCGGCCATCAGCAAGCTCGCCAACAGAATGCGCCAAAAACCGTCGAGCAGTATGCGGCCGTCCAGCCCCCCCAATTTTCGGCGCAGCAGCCAAAGGAGGACGACTACTTCCGCATAATTTGACAGGCTAAATCCCAGGGCAAGCGCTCCAAGCAGCAGCCAGCCTCGCGGTGCGAAAATTGCCTCGAGCAACCAGAGCGTGAGGACCACCATCATCAGCACCTGTACACCGCCGGCCAGAACAGGCGTCAATGTATCGCTCAGCGCATAAAAACTGCGCGCGATCACCTCAAGCAAAAGCAGGGCGACCAGACCCAGGGACATTAGCAGCAGAGCGGATGCGACCAGATCAGTCGATTCAGCATCAAAAAGCCCGCGTTCAAACAGGATTGATACGATCGGCTTGCGCAGCAGCATCAAAACGATAGTCACGGGCATTCCCAGAAACAAAAGCAGGCGTAGAGAACCAGCGATGATCTGGCGCATCTCGCCATATTCTCTCTTGGCAGCCAACGTTGATAACGTTGGAAAAGCAGCGATACCCAACGCCTGGCCAAGAATACCCTGTGGCAGGATAATCAGGCGGAAGGCTGCATTGAACGCCGGCAGCGTTCCCAAAGCCATTGACCCTGTCATAAAAAGAATGAGCAACTTATTCAGCTCGCTAAACGACTGGCCCAGCACGCGCGGAGCCATGAGCCATAACACTTTGACAACGCCTGGATCACGGTAGGTGAATATGAAGGTGTATCGCGCCTGCTTGCGGATCAGACCAGGTATCTGGATCAGCAAGTGTCCTGCGGCACCAATCACGGTACCAATGGCCAGGCCAACGGCCGTGCCCACAAAGGGACCCAGCAGAAGCGCGCCAGCGATGATCCCCAGATTATAAACGGTCGGCGCCAAGGCCGGCAGAAGGAAGTGCTGCCGGGCATTTAGCGCGCCCATGATCACGCCACTAGCGCCGAAAATGATGGGCGAGATGAGCATTATGCGCATCAGGCGCACTGTCATGCCCAGGAGCTGCGGTTCAGCGGCGACATGGTCTCCATAGAGAAATGTTACGATTTGCGGCGCTAATACCATCGCCGCCAGGGCAATAATGGTCAGGGCCACGGTAATCAGGTTGATCACAGCCGAGAACAAGCGCCAGGCACCCGCTTCATCATCGCGCGTGAAGTAAGCTGCGAAGGTCGGAATAAACGCGGAGCCAATGGCCCCGCCGGCAATGATCAGGAAGATGGTTTCGGGGACCGCTTTGGCGATCTCATACGAGGTCGCTTGCACGGTCAACACGCCGAGCACGGAGCGGGTCACAATTTCACGCACGAGCCCGACAGACCGGCTGAGTAGCATGGCAGCGCCCACCAGCCCGGCTGCATGCAAGACCAATGAGCGATCCTTTTTTGCCTGGTTTTCTGCTGTCGTTTCCGCAGGAGTTTGTGAATCCGCCATAGCGGGCAATTATACTCTCTATCTACTTGCGGGCAGATCGCACGTGAATATGCTGGCGATTCGACCTATGTCATCTTGCCAACTGGCAATTCTCTAGTACACTAAGCGTGCGTTTGTTAGGAATCACCGTAGCATTGCTGTGGTTGGACCTAGGTGCGAAAGATAGTAAAACATCCGGGAGACAACCTATGACCGTGATCAAGGTCTCTGCCCAATCACGAACAGCAGCAGTTGCCGGGGCTATTGCTGGTGTAATGCGCGAAAACAATCGGGTAGAAATCCAAGCAATAGGTGCCGGCGCCGTCAACCAATCGATCAAAGCGATCATTATCGCCAAAGGGTACCTGGCAGAAGAGGGCGTTAACATCGTTTGCAGCCCTTCCTTTGTGGAAGTGGCTATCGATGGTCAAGAACGAACTGCCATTCGTCTACTCGTCGAACCTTGCCCCTAAAGAATCTCTCCCAGCGAATAGTATCCGCTGACAAATCAACCAATGGCCATCGGTCTTCGCCCGACATGACCCTTATTCGTTGACCCCTGCCGTCACCCCGCTAAGGATTGCGTTTGCCTAACAACCGCCAACTAACCAACGCCACACCCCCCAACGCTACAGCCGCGACGGCCAAAATCACAAAACCACCCGGCCTTTGGTCTTCTGCTCCGGCGGTATTAACGCCGCCGAAGTCCCGTGTGACCTCCACCCCTGGCAACAGTCGAGCAGCAACGGCCGTCGGCGAGAGCTGCATGGCCGTTGGCGACGATGGTATCGCCGCCGGCGTAAACGTTGGAGCAGACGCTGTGCTCGTGGCAGTGGGCAGTGGGGACGGCGTCACTGAGGCTGTCGGCGCAGGCAAACTTGCCGGCGTGATCACCGGCTGCGGCAATACAGCAGGTGGCCCTTCCGGCACCGCGCCGCCACCCTTCGCCTGGATTAAATAAAACGTTGAGCCGCCAATCATACAGTAATCGCCTATCGACTGTATACACAAGGCGGGGGGGAGATCGATTACATAACGGCCGTCTTGCGCTTCAATCCACTTTTTCGTCCCCCGCAGATCGACAAGCAAAGCCGTGTCAGCAATCGCCTCAATCTCAACCTGCTGCGCATCGGCCAGCCGTGCAAAAAGCACCGTCGTCGTTCGATCCGGCTGGTCCAGATGGAATTGGCCCACTTCATCCCAGCGCTCGCGCCTGATTTCGCTGCTGCTGGCCATATACTGCGTCGCCACGTGCAGCGCCCTAAAGGCTGGGCGGCGGCTCCCGTCCCGGCGCAGCAGGCCAAACGGTTCCGGATTCGCCTCCCGGTCGCCTTGTGTATCGTGCATTTTGTAGACCGCGATACGCTCCGCGCCCGCGGCCAGGGCCGCGGCCAAAGCCTGCGGCATAAACGCCGCCTGCTCATCCTGCATCACAGACAAGGTCCGTTCCGGCACTGGCCAGGCGGGATCGTCGTGTGGCGGCGCATTTGTCTCCACCAACCAGATCGGTTTCTCGATACCCCGTTCGCGCATGATCTCCTGGAAAAGCAGCAACAGATCATAGATCTGGTCCGGCTGAAAATAAAGATGCGCGGTAGCCACGTCAAAATAGAAACTGTGCTGCGCTGCTTGCGGATCGGACATGATCTGATCCAACAGGCGGGCCATATACTGTTCCCTCCCGGCAGCCACATCCGCCCAATAGGTAAAAGCGGCCAGATGGATGACCGCATCGGGATTGGCCTCTTTCGCAGCCAGGTAAGCGACGCGCTGCAGCTGGGCGAAATCGGCTACGCTGCCATCCCAGGTATGGGCCACCGCCGCCGCTTCAATATCCGGCTCGTTCCAGATCACCCAATGATCGATACGCCCTGCATACTGTTCCGCCACCTGGCGCACAAAAGCGCCCCAACTATTGGCGGGATCATCATGAGCCAGCCACAATCCTTGTGGCAGACCTTCCTCGTCACGCGCCCAATCAGGGATTCCGATCAGCAGACCTACCACCAGCCGCCCCGCAGCCAGCTCCTGCTCCAGCAGCGCATCCGTGACCTCTGGCGTCCACGTATCCGGCCCGCCGGCCTGCACATCGGCCCATTGAAAACGCACGCGCGTCCACGCCGTACCCAGTTCGCGCGCCGAGTTAGGGGCTGTATAGGATTCGACCACGCCAAAGCGCCAATCCCCTGTTGTCTGCGCAGCGGCAGGAGCAGGATGCCTTCCAATAACGAACAGAAAACAAGCCAATAAGAGTAATTTCAAGCGATTCATAGAGTAACTACACGCCATGCGAGCTAAGGGTTAACCTTTCACAAAATTTGACCCCGATTATCGCCGATATCAGCAGCAGATAGAAGAATCTGCGTTCATCCTGAAAATCTGCATCCTGAGTCCCGCGTTCCTTGGCCCTTACTCCTCCCACAGCGTAAAAAAATCCTCCGCCGCCCAGCCCACTTCTCCGTCCGGCGTGCGCACCCGATGCCATAGATAGCCGTCTTGCTCCAGCGGCTGCTCCTCCAGCAGCGTCAATACGCTGCCCTCGGGGTAAATCGCAAGCTCCGCCCCTCCAGGTACTTCGCGCACCGTGAGGCCAATGCCCTGTGTACCCGTGACAATGGCATGCGGTAGATCAGGCGTCGCCGTGACTGGCGCAGGCGTCGGGATTGGCGGCAGCTCTACGCCGGCATACAGATCCGCCTCATTAAAATGGGCATAAACCTGGCGGGCGACGGATTCAAAGAAGGGAGCACTTTTCTCCCACTCCAACCACTCGGGAGCGTACAAGGCCATGACGATTATGGCGTCTCCGCCCGGCGAAAAGAGTATCCCGCCGTCCCCATGCGTATCATCAATCCAGCCGACCTTATGCGCGAAAGGAACAGCTTGCGGCAGGCCATTTTCCAACAGCGTAGCCAGCTCATTGAGCTGCAGCATCTGCAACATTTGGCGACATTCGCCGGCGGTTAGCTGTTCAGGGTATCTCTCCCGCAGCGGCCCGCCATCCCTCTCTGCGCAGTTGTAGATCATTTCAAAGAGCTGCGCCAGGTCACCGGTTGTGGTTTGCCGAAAAGGATCGGCGTGGGTAGTGATATCGGTGCGCCGGTTGGCCGGCGTCAAAACGGTATTGAGCCGCTCCGGCCGCGGCTCAGCGTCGATAGGCACGGCGATAAAGGTGTTATACAGCCCCAGATCTCGCATCGATTGGCTGACGATATCCGCCCCGGCGTAGGCATCTGCTTTGCCGGCGATGGTTTGCAGCAGCAAGTTGGCGGCGAAGTTGCTGGAGAGCGAGGTTGTCTCCGTGATCAGTTTCGTTTGCTCGATGTCTGGCGGTCCATCCAAAACACGGTACGTGTTGATCAGAATGGGCACTTTGACCAGGCTCATACCAGCAAGAGCCACGTCCTCATTGCGCGCGATACGCTGGCCTGTTTCTAGATCGATAACCACGTAGCTGCTAAAACCGTCGAACCGGGACAAAGTTTCCTCGAGAGCCACCTCTAAATAGCGCAAATCCGGCGTCCCCTGCTCAATTACGGCCGTCGCCGGCGGTGTGCTTGTTGTGGCGTCTGTTGCAACGGCGGCCGGGACTGCTGAAGCGGTGGGCGACGGCCGTGTTGGCGTGAGCGTCGCCGGCAGGGCAGGAACGGCCAACGGCCGTACTGCTTCTGCACATGAAACCAAGAGCAGGACGACCAACCAGATCAGCAACCAAGGTAGTTTTCGCAAACGCATAAGCTGGAAAGTTAGCGGTTCAGGAGGGAAAGGACAAGGTGTGAGGCAACGCCCTTAGCTGGGGTTAATGGGGGCAAGGGGGTAGCTGTTGGCTGTTGACCGACCGTCAGTCCATTCGCAAGAAAGATCATGTTCACTGTAATTAGCAATTTGGCTCAACGCACCCACACGCGCAAAAGAGCCACCTTTACAGGTGGCTCTTTTGCTCCCGGCATAAGCGCCGGACGGCCGCTTGCTGCTCGGCAGGCAGCTTAATCTGCTGGTCCAATGAAGCAGTCTGCTGATCCAGTTCCCTTAGATCTTCTGAACTGCTTTCTAGCGCCATGCGCATTTCCCATGATTCTGGTCTTTTTGCACTTTGAGGAGTTGTTTTTGTCTATAGCGGAGGATCGCCCTTACTGCGCTTGCCGCAATGTCTTTGAACATTGGGGTTCGCTTTAGAAGTCGTCGCCTTCAAGGTAATCCAAGACGGGGTAGGTCCGCGATACATCCGCTAGCCAATCCTCTCCTTGTGTTCGTAGATAATAGTGGTAGCTTGAATAAGGCCAATTGCTGAGGTTGTTGACGCAGCCGTGTTTGATAGGATCGTTGTGAATGTAGTTGAATCGTGTCCAGAAACCGTGTTCGTCGCGGATGCAAGTGTCCCAATAATTGTACCAAATTTTGCGCCCTCGTTTTCCTTCCCAGCCGTTGATGGTGAATGATGTGCTGCCATGTAGTCTTTGCAAGAAGCGCGGCAACAAATAACCATTGCGGCTTTTGAGCAGCAGATGATAATGGTTGTTGAGGATGACCCACGCTTTGAGTTTGATCTTGAATTCCTGGATGTGTTCTTTGAGATGGTCGCGGACGAGGATTTTGGCCTGATCGCTGACGAGATAGGGAGCTTGTTGATAGGTTGCGGCAGTGATGATATACCATGTGTCGTCGAGGTAGAGGTGTGGAGGCGCGTGTTGCTGGGGCAGCGGCGTAATCGCTTCAGCGATGGAAGGTGATGACTCCTCCGGTGGCGCCGCTTTTGCAGGGGAAGGAAACGCTTTAGCGTTTACTCCGGCATTGTTTTTCGATTTTTGGGCCATGTCTATTTCCTGAGAAAAGCGGCGGCGCTGCGCGCCGCAAAAGCAGAGAGCCGCCTGCGGCGGCTTCAGAGACGACAGAGTTCAGAGTTATCAGAGTTCAGAGGTGAGCAATGGGGACACCACCAGACGAAATCCGAAGTTGAAGTCCCTGAGGATCGGAGAGTCCCAGTCGCGGCACGCGCAGCGCCTGCTGATCCACCTGTGCGGGATCGGTCTGCTTGATTAAGTCACCCTCGACGGTAATTTTGTCCCCAGCAACCTGATCACCCCCAACTTTATCCCCATACACGACATCGCCGTACTGGTTCTTGTGGGTCACGGTCTGGGTGGATTGATCCATGATCAGTTCGCCCACATCCCCCTGCAGAACAAGGCCGACACGACCAGCGACTATGTTGTCGTCACCCTGGATAATTAGGCCGTCGCCAATCAGTTGGGCCTCAAAGCGCGCACTATTGCCAATTTGCCGCATGTCCGACTGCAACTGCGCGAAGAAAGGGTGCCAGTCGGCGGATGCCAGGGCGTCATGCGCCTGGGGAATCGCTTGCAAGGCTTCTAGAATCTGATCCAGGACCGGCTGCAAATCCTGTTTAGCGACGGCATGCTCCGCCAACCAGGCTAGCACCGCAGCTTCATCAGGCGCTTCATCACGCGTGGCGGCTTCGTACCAGTTCTGAATTTGGGAAGCGAGCAGGTTGCCGCCCACGCCGCCGGCAATGGTGCCCAAGGCCATGATTGCCGGAAGCGGCAGCGGCTGTCCCGCTTGCGCCGCCGCGCTGACATACTCAACCAAAGGCCATAGGGTAAATGTCGTCAAGCCGCCGTAGGCCAGCAGACCGGCAGGCGTTCGCCGGCCTTTGAGCCAGGAGGCCAGCTCCTCATACTTCTGCCTCGCTTGTCTCTTCCATTGCTCGACTGAAAAGCTCAGCTCAGACCTCCTGCTTAACCTGCTGAGTAGATCATACCAGAAATGGGAGGCAGCTGACAGCGGTCAGCCTTCAGCTTACAGCCTAGAGCTTTCACGGGTTGCGGTGGGGAAGACAAGCAAGAGGGTGTGCGAACGGAGGCCTGTTGTGCTATGCGAAGCGGCGGGAAAACTACAGACAGCCCTAACTTTGCGATACAATCACTCTTGGCTGACAACAGCCAGCTGATAGCAATCAACAAGGAGAGCGCACACCGATGCAATTTGGCCTATTCGAAGAAAGACCGCATTATTACGCTTCGCTGGATGAATTGGTCGACTACATGATGAAGATGGAGGATGATCCTCTCTTTCCGGAAGGGACCTCCATGGTCATTTACCGTGGCAACCCGGCCGCGAAATTGATGATTATCGGCGAAGCGCCGGGCACGGAAGAGGATCGGCAGGGCAAACCGTTCGTCGGCCGTTCCGGGCAGCTGCTGGATCAGATCTTAAGCGCCGCCAAGTTCGATCCTGAAGAGGATGTGTTTATCACCAATGCCGTCTTTCGCCTGCCGCCAGGCGATGGGGGCAAACCGCTGCGCAAACCTACCAATGATGAAATCGATTTCTACAAACCGTACCTCCTGGAGATTATCCGCCTCGTCGATCCGCTGATCATGCTGCTCTCCGGCAATGTGGCCACGCAATCTTTGCTGGGCCAGACGGGTATCACCAGGTTACGCGGCCAATGGTTTGACTACCACGGCCGTCCGACGATGCCCATCTTTCACCCCGCCTACCTGCTGCGCAACCCCAGCCGCCAACCAGGCGGCCCAAAGGCGCTGACCTGGCAGGATATTCAGGAAGTGCGGAGGAAGTATAATGAGCTGACAGCTGTCAGCTGACAGCCGTCAGTCGTCAGCCGTACGCCAATAGGTGAAATGGTGCGGGATTTTAGGAAGTTGCAGGTTTGGGAGAAGAGTCACCAGTTGACGCTGGCGATTTATAAGGCGACGGTAGGATTTCCCATAGCAGAATCTTACGGACTAACAAATCAAATTCGCCGTGCAAGTGCTTCGATTCCAGCCAATATTGCCGAAGGTTGTGGCAGGAACAGCAAGGCTGATTTCGCCCGCTTCCTAAGTATCGCTATGGGCTCTACAAGTGAGCTTGAGTACCATCTGCTCCTGGCCCATGATCTGAGTTACCTGGCAACTCCCGACTACCAGCGTCTTGCCAGTCAAACCACAGAAATCAAACGCATGTTAACTGGATTCACCAAAACGTTGAAGGCTGAAGGCTGATAACTGATGGCTGACCGCTTCTCCCCCCAAGCCGCGCTTCGTGGCGAACCCAGCTATGTTTGGCGCTCGGGCCAGGACCGGCGCCTGGACAAGATTCGGGAGTGGGCCGATCTACACGGCCGTATTCTGGACAACGGCTGTGGCTTGGGAACTTACCTCGATGCCTTTGCCCCCTTCAGCAGCCAACGTTTTGGCCTGGAGGTCGAACCTGATCGCGCTGTGCAGGCTTTGCCCACGGCCAACGGCATCGCTCAAGCAGCAGGCGAAAAACTACCCTTTGCCAGCGACACATTCGATTTTGTTTTCAGCAACGAAGTGATCGAGCATGTTCAAGACGATGCTCGCTACGCGGCAGAAATGGTGCGCGTCGCCAGGCCGGGCGGCCGTATTCTGCTCTTCTGCCCCAACCGCTGGTACCCGGTCGAGCAGCATGGCATTTTCTGGCGTGGTCACTACCAGTTCGGCAATATCCCCCTGGTGAACTATCTCCCGAAGACGATGCGCAACCGTCTCGCCCCCCACGTGCGCACCTATAGCAGAGGCTCCTTATTCGCTCTCTTCCAACCTTTGCCCGTACGCTTCGTGCACCACGAACGGCTGTTTGGCGGTTACGACAATATCGTCTACCGCTGGCCCAAATTCGGCCGTTACTTAAAAAAAGTTCTCTACAGCGCCGAGAAAACACCCTTCGCCGCGCTTGGCCTCTCCCATCTTCTCGTGCTGCAGAAGCTGCCCGAGATTCCTGCTAGGTGACGGTCATCTCAAATAATTGGTCGCCAAAAATGCGCATTTCTCGTAAAATGACGGGTCCAATTGGCTTGAATTCAACCGCCTGCGGCCATACAATCAAGGTATCAAGAGAACGCAGATTTTAGCAGAACGAAAATGATCGCTAGAAATCGGATATCGACATACAGGAAGATCCTGTAGTTTCCTCATCGCAGGTGTCCAATTTCTTTTCAGAAGAGGTACAAGAAATGAGTACAAATGGTAGTAGTAACGGACAAGGTGATGTTGGCAGCTTCCACATTAAAGTAGGGCTGGCACAAATGCTGAAGGGCGGTGTGATCATGGATGTGGTTACACCTGAGCAGGCGAAGATCGCCGAAGAGGCTGGGGCTGTGGCCGTGATGGCCCTGGAGCGGGTGCCGGCAGACATTCGCGTACAGGGGGGGGTGGCGCGCATGTCCGATCCTGGCCTGATCAAGGAAATCATCAAGACAGTCAGTATCCCGGTGATGGCTAAAGCCCGAATCGGTCACTTCGTGGAGGCCCAGATATTGCAGGCCATCGGCGTCGATTACGTGGACGAAAGCGAAGTCTTGACGCCGGCTGACGTGGCGCACCACATCAACAAGCACGCCTTCAAGGTCCCCTTCGTATGTGGCTGCCGTAATTTGGGCGAAGCGCTGCGTCGCATTGGCGAAGGGGCGGCGATGATTCGCACCAAGGGTGAGGCCGGCACCGGAGATGTGGTCGAGGCTGTACGCCATGCCCGCACCGTATTGGGTGAGATTCGTCGTTTGCAGCTGATGCCTGATGATGAGTTAATGACCTATGCCAAGAACATCGGCGCGCCATATTCATTGGTGAAAGAAACAAAGGAATTGGGCCGCATGCCGGTCGTCAACTTCGCCGCCGGAGGTATCGCCACGCCGGCTGATGCCGCTTTGATGATGCAGCTCGGCGTCGACGGTGTTTTTGTTGGCTCAGGCATCTTCAAGAGCGGTGATCCTGGTCGTCGCGCCAGAGCCATCGTCGAAGCCACAACACACTACAACAACCCGGAAATCCTGGCCAAAGTCAGCGAAAACCTGGGCGAACCCATGGTCGGTATCAGCGTCAGCAGCCTGCCGGAAAGCGAACAATTGGCAACACGAGGCTGGTAAATCGGAGTCAGCTATCAGCGGTCAGCGCTGATAGCTGATGGCTGACCCCTTAAAACGGTATGAAAATCGGCGTCCTGGCGCTGCAAGGCGCGTTCATTGAACATATTGAGATCCTGCGCCGCTTGGGTGTAGAGGCGGTGGAGGTCCGGCTGCCGGACGACCTGGACGGCCTGGATGGGCTTATTATTCCCGGAGGTGAGAGTACGACCATTGGCAAGCTGGCCGAAATCTATGGCCTGATGGACCCGCTCCGCGCCTTTGCCGCCGAAAAACCAGTTTGGGGCACGTGCGCCGGCATGATCTTTATGGCCAAGGATATTGGCGTGGACCAACCGCTTTTGGGGGTGATGGACATTGTCGTTCAGCGCAACGCCTTCGGCCGTCAGGTTGACAGTTTTGAAACCCTGCTGCCGGTAACGATCCTAGACAATGGAGCCGGCCAGCCATTTCCTGCGGTCTTCATTCGCGCCCCACGCCTGGTGGAGGCAAAGGGAGAAGCAGAGGTTATCGCGCGGCTCAACGATGGCACGGCCGTAGCCGCACGAGAAGGGCACTGGCTCGTCACCGCCTTTCACCCCGAACTGACCGGAGATGATCGTTTTCACCGCTATTTCTTAAGTATGAATCGTGCCAATGGGAAGTGACCCTCGCAGCGCCAACATCCTTTTGGCCCACTCGCCCCACAATTTTCAACTTTAACGAGCCACCTGGAGCTGTGACGGTTATTTAGAAGCGACAGCCACCTATAACTCAGATCGCACGGGCAGAACAACCGTAAAAGTAGCGCCCGAGTTGGGTTCGGGGTTGTTCTGCACCCAGATACGGCCGTTATGCCGGCGCACTATCCCCTCAGTAACAAACAGACCCAAGCCAACACCATGTCTATCAACTTTCGTTGTGAAGAAAGGCTTGAATATCTGGTCCATGATATCAGGGGCAATTCCAGGCCCGCTGTCCATCACAGAAAAAGCGAATCGTCCTTCGACCTTTCGCTCTCCTGACTCCGAGCCATTGTGCACCGGCAGATGTTCACTTGCCGGGTAGGTCCAGAAGCGAAGCTGAATAGTGCCGCCACCCGGCTTCATCGCATCACACGCATTGGCCAGCAAGTTCACCAGCACTTGTGTGATACGATTGTGATCACAAACAATCGACCCGCAATCCTGCGGTAATTCAACAAATATCGCAACATTATCCTGCTTCAGGAACTGCTGTTCCACCAGAATCAAAGAGTCACGTACGATCAGGCTCACATCGGTCACAGCCATTCGCGGCTCATCCGTGTGCGCATAATTGTGTAGAACCTCCAGGACATGGGCGCTACGGAAGGCGTTGCGCTCGATTGCGCCGACATACTGTTCCAGCAGCTTCTGATCCAATGTGTTGGCTTGCATTTCAGAAAGCAAGCTGTTACAGGCCGCGGTAATGACACTTAGCGGGTTGGCCAATTCATGTGCGACCCCGGTGGTCAGCGACCCAATGCTGGCCAGGCGCTGCGTGTGCGCCAGCGCTCTGCTCAGGCGGTCCAATATATCTTCATCCATACCTTGCAGAAAAAGATTGTGAAGTTGTTGTGCTTCTAATAGGATCGACTCTTCCATCTTCCCCCATCTTCACCCGGAACCCCGGATATTGGACTTCTTAGATAATGCCTGTAGCATATGTCAATCCCGGTTTGTAGTCAGTATGTGGGCCGTAAATTGATTGTGAAGGTGTCGTAAAGCTTCCATTTTCCTATCTGATTCAGATGGAGACCTTAATTCATTTGAATGAATTGAGAAAAACATTTAAACTCATTGCATTAATTGCTCTTTAGGCAATGCTCTCAGCGCATGGTAACATTCGCAGAGGAGACTGCGAGGAAACGAGGATGGCAGGTGAAATGACTATTGAACGCCCCCCTTTAACACCGGAGATGTTGCATCCGGTAAAAGAATACAAAGAAAAGGGTCTATACTTTTATCTCGAAGCAACTGAGGAGCTACTTCCTAACGGCCGAGTCAAGGTGATCAACCACGGGGAGATGATCATGTTGGGCGGCTATTCCTATCTTGGGCTTATAGGCCATCCCAAAATCAACGCGGCAGCCAAAGCGGCCATTGACCAATATGGCACAGGCACATATGGCGTGCGTTTGCTGGCCGGATCTCTGAAGCTTCACAACGAACTGGAGGCACGAATCGCCGACTTTAAGCAGACAGAGGCGGCCGTGACTATGTCCAGCGGTTACGTGACCAATCTGGCCACCATTTCCAGCTTGCTGCGTAAGGGAGATACGGTCATTTGCGACAAACTTAATCACGCCAGCATCGTCGACGGGTGCCTCCTGGCCATGGCAAAATTCGTGCGTTTCCGCCACAATGACATGGATCATTTGGAAAGACGTCTGCAAGAGGCCGACCCACACGGCCGCAAGCTTGTTGTAGCCGACGCCGTATTCAGCATGGATGGTGACATCATCGATTTGCCTGAAACGGCCCGCCTGTGCAAGAAGTATGATGCCTATCTGATGATTGATGAGGCCCATTCCATCGGCGTCATAGGTGAGACCGGACATGGCATTGAAGAGCATTTTGGCATGCCGCCCGACACCATAGATATCAAGATGGGCACATTAAGCAAAACCATTCCCAGTGCTGGAGGTTATGTAGCCGGCAGCGAAGCGTTGGTCACTTTCCTGAAACATGAGGCGCGTGCCTTCATCTTCTCTGCGGCCGTTCCTCCTCCCTCGGCTGGTGCAGCAATGGCCGCCTTTGATGTCATTGAAGAAGAGCCCTGGCGGGTCCAGAAGATCCAATCTTTGTACCAGCGCTTTGCCGGTAAGCTGCGTGATGCTGGATTCGACTTGCTGCAGACAGAAACGGCGATTGTACCGGTCGTTTGCGGCTCGACCCCGGTAGCGGCTGGGTTGGCCAGGCATTGCCAGAATAACGGCATCTTTGTACAAGCCGTCGTCGCGCCCGTAGTACCCGAAGGACTTGCGCGCCTGCGTGCCTGTGTCTCCGCGGCACATACTGTCGAAGACCTGGATTATTGCGCCGATATCATCATCGAAGGGGGCAGGCAGTTTGGCGTAATCTCCTAAGGACTTGATTTGATCGCCGGGAGTGTATGAATTTCATCCCTTGCCAATAACATAGAATTGAAAGACCTCCCGCCACTACCTAGCGGGAGGTTTTTTCTTGACGGGATTTTGAGGATTTGGCTGAGTTTCTGTTGAGATAATATTGCCCAGGCTACCCGTCCATGATAAGATTCTGGCATTGGTCTAATTTATCGAATGAATCCAATTAATGCGACTTTCTATGCTCGACTCACCATTTCTCAGGTATCTACTCGACAGCGATGTCATGGTTGGCCGGCGCCTTCCCGCGTTGAACGATATCAGTCGTGAAATGGGCATCAGTGTAGGAAAACTGCGTGAGCAAATGGAAGTAGCGCGCAGTATGGGCCTGGTGTCGGCGCGCCCACGCCTGGGTGTCCAACGCCAACCGTTTGATTTTTCGCAAATGCTCGTCGACGGTGTCCTATTTGGCCTGGCCTCCGGAGAAGCAAACTTCGAGCAATTTAGCCGGCTTCGCCAGGTAGTTGAAGCCGGGTTCTGGGACCAGGCTGTTGTCCTGTTGACCCCTGTGGACAAGCAACACCTGCTTGACCTGATGGCCAAAGCATGGGACAAACTGCTTGGCGAACCCATCCACATTCCCAACAGCGAACACCGCGATTTGCACCTCACTATCTTCAATCGGCTAGACAACCCCTTTGTTCAAGGCATTTTATCCACCTACTGGGATACGTACGAAGCAAGCGAATGGACGCGCTTTGTACGTTATGCCTATTGGATCGAGGTTTGGACTTATCACGAGAAAATCGTAAATGCTTTGTGCACTAATGATTTTGAGTTGGGCCGGCAGCTGCTGGTCGAGCATTTTTCGTTGCTGAGATCGATTCCTTCGCCGGATATAGAACCTCCGGCAGAGAGCGTTCAGTTTTCCCCCATAACCAAAGGAGAGACCAAATAATGGGCACTGTTGAAACAGTATCTGAAACAGCCCTTGCCGCAGAACGGCCGTCGATTGTGAATGATTTTTCACTCGTGGTGGCCACGGTCAATGGTACTGGTAGCCAGACGGCTAACCTGGCACTGTTGCGGGCTTTATTCAAGATGGGCATCCCCGTCAATGGCAAGAACATCTTCCCATCCAATATTCAGGGCCTACCCACATGGTATCACATTCGCGTCAGCCATGAAGGGTATGTGGCCCGCCGCCAGACTACCGAGCTCTTGGCAGCTTTCAATCTGGCGACCTTAGCTGAGGATATCGCCAATCTCCCTCCGGGAGGTGTTTGCATTCACAATGGCGACTGGCGTGCCGTGCCGCAGCGGGATGACATCACTTATTACCCTATCCCAGTGAATCGTTTCGTGACCACGACGGGCATGAAGGGCAAACTCCGCGACTACATCGCCAATATGGTATACGTAGGCGCGGTCGCCCAGCTCCTGGACATTCCTTTACAGCAAATTGATGACGCCCTCGACTTCCACTTTAAAGGTCGCCGCAAGCTAGTTGACCCCAATTTGGACGTGGTGCGCGCAGCCTATGAATGGACGGCCGAAAACGTAGTCAAAACCGATCCTTACCGCGTAACGCCCATGAACGAGACTGCGGGCATGATTATGATGACCGGTAACGAGGCCGCCGGACTTGGCGCCGTTTTCGGAGGGGTCACATTCGTCGCCTGGTACCCTATTACCCCTTCGACCAGCATCGTGGACGCACTTAACGACTACTTGTACCAATTACGTGTCGATCCCGAGACAGGGCAGAAGAGTTATGCCGTGATCCAGGCTGAAGACGAGTTAGCAGCCATCGGCATGCTGCTGGGTGCCGGGTGGGCCGGAGCCAGAGCTATGACGGCCACGTCAGGCCCTGGCATTTCGCTAATGGCCGAATTCTCTGGATTGGGTTATTTTGCCGAAATTCCAGCGGTTATCTGGGATGTACAGCGGGTAGGCCCGAGTACAGGTATGCCAACGCGTACAGGCCAGGGAGATATCACCTTCGTGTACACGCTGGGCCATGGCGATACCAAAAATGTCATACTTCTGCCTTCTACGATCAAAGAATGTTTTGAATTCGGCACCACGTCATTCAATTTGGCCGACGAACTGCAAACCCCGGTTTTCGTGCTTAGCGATCTCGACTTAGGCATGAATAACTGGATGTCGGAACCCTTCACTTATCCCACAGAGCCCATTAATCGCGGTAAAGTATTGACAGCCGAAGAGGTGGAAGAAAAGGGTTTTGCTCGTTATAAAGATCTTGATGGTGATGGGATTGGTTATCGTACCCTTCCAGGCACCGATCACCCCAAGGCAGCGTTCTTCACAAGGGGTACCGGCCATAATGAATATGCCGCCTATAGTGAAAAGGCAAGCGATTGGGTCGAGAACATGGATCGCCTCTTGCGCAAGTTCGACACGGCGCGAGAAAAAGTTCCTGGTCCGGTCATTGATGAGACAAAGGACGCGGAGGTTGGGATCATCGCCTTCGGCACGACCCATTTTGCAGTCGAAGAAGCGCGGGATCGGTTAGCCGCAGAAAAGCTTAAGACCAGCTATCTTCGTCTTCGCGCTTTGCCGATCAATGACGAGGTGAAGGAGTTTGTTGCCCGCCATGATCGCGTCTATGTTGTGGAACTAAATAGAGACGGGCAGATGCACGCCATATTATTGGCGGAAATGCCAGAGATGGCCATGAAGTTGATCTCGTTGGCCCACATGGACGGCTTGTCGCTGACAGCGCATTGGGTAAAGCAGGCAATCAATGCCAAGGAGCAAGGATAAAATGGGCACGCGCACGAGAACACCCAAGACTAATCTAATCGGCCTGAGTAAGAATGACTATTCGGGACAACCTTCAACGCTATGTAATGGATGTGGGCATAATTCGATAGCCAGCCAGATTATCCAGGTTGCCTACGACTTAAATATTCGCCCGAATGAGATCATCAAGTTGAGCGGCATCGGCTGCTCCAGTAAGTCCCCAGCCTATTTTCTGGGCATGTCCCATGGCTTCAACTCCTTACACGGCCGTATGCCTTCCATCGGCACCGGCGCCTTGATGGCCAACCACCACCTGAAAGCTATCGGCGTCAGTGGTGATGGGGATACAGCCAGCATCGGGCTGGGACAATTCAAGCACGCCGTGCGCCGCAACGTACGTATGGTTTACATCGTCGAAAACAATGGTGTTTACGGGCTGACCAAGGGTCAATTCTCGGCCACGGCCGAAGAGGGGCACGAATTGAAATATGCCGGGAAAAACGAACTGCCACCGATTGACATCTGCATGGAAGCGATCGTAGCCGGCGCCGGCTTCGTGGCACGTTCCTTTTCCGGTGATGCCAAGCAGGTGCGCGAATTACTGAAAGCCGCCTTGAGCCATCGTGGCACGGCCGTGCTGGATATCATCAGCCCCTGCGTAGCCTTTAATAATGTGGACACATCTCGCAAGAGCTACGGCTTCGGGCGCGAACACGAAGCTCCGCTGCATGACTTTGGCTGGGTACCACCAGCGGTGGAAATTGAAATCGAAGCGCATGAGCCGGGTACAGTGCGCGATATCGAACTACACGATGGATCCCACGTCCAGCTGCGTAAACTGCGAGAAGACTACGATCCGACCGACAAGATAGAGGCGCTTCGCCTGCTGCAAGAAACAGAACACTCCGAAGAGTTCGTTACCGGCCTGATCTATTTCGACCCTATGCGCGATTCACTGGCCGAAGCCGCCCATCTACCGGACACACCCCTGGCACTCCTGCCCGACGAGATAATCCGCCCCTCAAAGGAATCGCTGGATGAACTGATGGCCAGCCTGCTATAGGGCGGCCGGTTTGGGGCAACGGCCGTTCTCGACAGCACCTTTAATCGAAGCGTTGCCCGATGGTGGCGCTTCGATTTTTCATGCTACCTGGAGGAAATAAAGATGAAAATTTATCGCTTGGCCTTGATCGGCTTTGGCAACGTAGGCCAGGGACTGGTCCAGATACTACGCGACCGCGGCCACGATCTAACCCAACAATACGGTGCACAATTCCAAATCGTGGCGGTTAGCGATTTCCTGAAAGGCAGTCTCTACAATCCCGCCGGGTTGGATCCAGCGCAATTGCTAGCAGCCAACGAGATTGATGGCCATCTACGCAACCTGGAAGCACCTCATCATGGTTGGGATGCCCTGGAAACGATCACGCGCAGCAATGCAGACATTGTCGTGGAGATAAGCTATACCGACTTACAAACTGGGGAACCGGCGCTAAGTCATATCCGCGCAGCATTGGCAGGGGGTAAACACGTTGCCACAACCAACAAGGGACCTATTGCCTTGCATTATCCCGCCTTGGCAGATCTGGCCCGGCAACACCAGGTCCAGATTCAAGCCGAAGGCACCGTGATGAGCGGAACCCCGGCGATCCATCTGGGGCAAGAACAACTGGCCGGGGCGGGAATAAGCCGCATTCAGGGCATTTTGAATGGCACGACCAATTATATCTTGACCCAAATGGAGTCCGGAGCAAGCTATAGTGATGCCCTGGCTGATGCGCAAGAGCGCGGTTACGCTGAAGCGGATCCGACGGGGGATGTTGAAGGAATTGACGCCGCCGGCAAGGTGGTGATCCTGGCCAATCTGCTGATGGGGGAGTCCCTGACTATGAGTGATGTGCAGCGGACCGGCATCACTGCTTTGACAGCGGAGGATATCGCCAACGCACGAGCAGCGGGAGAACGCTGGAAACTGATCGGCATGGTAGAGAGAACGAGCGGAACCATCCGGGCCAGTGTGCAACCGCTTCGCCTGCCATTGGCACACCCCTTGGCGGCCGTAAGTGGCGCTACCAACGCCATTACCTATACGACGGATTTGCTAGGCGACGTAACGCTCGTCGGCCCAGGCGCCGGACGTATTGAGACGGGTTACGCGCTCGTTTCCGATTTACTGGCCATACACAGGGCACGTAACCTGACATTAGATTAGGCCTATACTAACCACCTGTTTCCCCTGTTACCCAGGCATCCGGTGCGGCCGTGCTCTCCAGAAAGAGTTGGCGGTCAAACGCCGTCTCCATCAGCGAGACGGCGTTTTTTTCAGCTTCCCACAATTCGACCGCCGGATACTCGTCGGCCACAACTGTCAGGCGCAAGTTCCTATCATCCCAAAATGCATTGACGTCATCCACATTGGCGTTGCGCCCGCGTTCAAGGAATTCGGCCAGGCGCAGCATCGCCGCCAGGCGCACTAACAGGAGTTCGTCCCCTTCCTGTAACAAGCTCTCGTAACCAGACACGCTCGGCTTACCTTTGCGATGATAGCGAGTCAACAAAGCGATCAATGCAGTTTCTCGTGGACTGTATCCTGGCAATCCCCTATTGGTGATCAGCATCTGCGAGTGTTTGTGATGCGCAAAGTAGTCGATGATGGTGCCCAGGTCGTGTAAAAGCGCCGCGGCATCCAGGAGTTCTTGCTCAGCACGGCCGTAGCCGTGTAAAGGCGCCAACTGCCCAAATAGTCTGTTTGCCAGGTAACGCACGTGAGTGGCGTGCTTTTTCTCATAATTATAGACGCGCGCCATGTTAATCACGCTGAAACGGCGGATATTGGCCACCACTGGATAAGACAAATGCTGCCAGAAACGTTCAAAGAACAGCCCTTCACGCAGCCCGTTTATAGAAATGGTTAATTGTTCTTTACCCAGCCGCTCCATGATCGTATGGATCACCAGCGCCCCAGGCAAAATGATATCAGCCCGATCGCTGTTTAGTCCCAGAATCTCGCGCCGAGTTTCTAAGGGCCGATCACGCATTTGTTTGATGCTCTGGGCCACAGAAGCACGACTGAGAGAAAAACCGTGCAGGGTATTAAGTGGATACTTCTGGCGGAATGCTTCAATACTGGCCAGGTTACGAATAGTCCCGTCGCCTATGCCTACTAAATGTTGCATCCGGCTGATCCCCAGCCTTCCGAGCCATGAAATTGTGTCGAGTTGGTGGTTAATCGCTGTGACAAGGGTCTCATATTCAGCCAAAGAAACGGGATCATTGCGCACATATCTTTCAGTGAGTGCAAGAGAGCCACACGGCCTTGGAAATCTGGCAACAGACCGATGGGCGTAATCAATGCCGTTGCAGCCAGAACCACCGGCACGGTCATGGGTCTTTGCAGAAGATTCAGGAACTCGATTCCAAAATCCAAATTATTGGCGTCGAACCCTACCTGGGTCATAAAATCCAGGGTCTTAAAAACATGAAAGAAGCATACACACCCGGCATTTTTGTCAGAGCGGAACTGGACCGCATTGTTAATATCGATGACGAAGAAGCCTATCACACGGCACGGATGCTCGCCAGAAAAGAGGGGCTTTTTGTGGGGATGAGTTCCGGCGCAGCCATGGCCGCAGCGCTGATCCTCGCAGACGAAATGGCCGAAGGCCGGCTGGTTGTCATTTTGCCGGACGGTGGTGAGTGGTACCTGAGTACCTCCCTTTTTGTGGCACGGAAAAAAACCCGCCTCCCAGTTTTCAACACCCTCACAAGAAAGAAGGAAGAATTCGTCCCGAACGAAGAAAACAAAGCGACTATTTACTCCTGCGGCCCCACATTATGTCAGCATATTCATATGGGGCAGTGCCGGCGGTTTCTTTTTGCCGACCTCATCAAAAGAAACCGGTGGGATGTGTTCAAGCGCCTTCAACAGCAATGAAGTTCTGTAAAGGTGAATTCCCCCGGTTCTCGGTCCGCCGGCAAATTTATCTAAAACGAAACCCTCAATCTCACAAACTTTTTTATCCTGGTTTTCAGCCAAAGCAATCATTTTTTCCACTGCTCCAGGACGAAGTAACACATCGGCATCAATGCAAAGAGTCCATTTCAAACCTCGCTCTATCCCCAATTCATAGGCTTTTTTCAATGCTGCCGAAAAAGGTACTTCTCTTACAATGCATAAGTTTTCTGGGAAAACACCCTGTTCAAGAATCAATTTTTTGCACAGCTGCTCTGTCCGCTCCTCAGCTGAGCGGATGACAACATAGACAAGATCGTTGAGATTATCTGATAGAGCCGCCATTGGAATTATTTCTTCTATTACCCAAATCCACTTTTCCCAGCCTACTTAAGAAGTCTTTTTCACCTTCATAGTTTTTAGTATCCATATCCAATGGTTGCCGCAACCGCACATTTATATTCGATAAATCTACTTAAACCTGCTCGATTTCACTCAGGCAAAATTGGATGATGTAGATATTATATTTCAAGGAGGATGACAAAGGGGTCTAACACCTTGTCTATCATCTGGTTGTGCTCTGCATGGATGACAATCATAGCTTGGCTGGTCGAGGTAATTTTCAAGCTCCTGTTTCAGTCCTTTTGGAAGCTCCGAGCAGGCAACGAATTTCGCTCGAATCCTGCCCATGAAGTCACTCTGCTCTCAAAGCAGGATAGCCGAAAAGGAGCCTCTCAATCCTCTTTTCCAGTCTATGAGATTGATTTAGGTCAAATGGCATCAGGTTTGTTCAAAAATGAAAGGCTTTCCTTTTTTTCAAGATGAGTGAATTCTCGATCGTCAAAACAAGTCCTTACATCTCCGGATTATTCAGTATAGAACTCAAATTTGTATTCTCAGCCAAAAGGAGAACTTAATCAGACTGGATTATGAATAAATTTTCAGCCAATCTGGTGGATCTTAATCCTTTCGAAGCGATTTGTGGTGCTCTGTAATCTGTCTATCCTTGTCTGGACTTCCTCTAATCTTAATCCAGGAAATTTTTGTCTTTTATAAGCCAATTTTGATTTTTGACTCTCGGATAGTTTTTTCTCATTTATTTTAACAAATAGTATATTAAAGATTCCATCAATGCGACTTTTTCGATTTGCAGAATCCGGGTTGAACATTTTACTTTCAGCTAAACCAGGAGCCTTCTTAGTATATATCACAGGTTCTATGTCCATTGTCTCCAAGGTATTTAAAATTCGCTCGGAGGCTAATTGTCCAGTGATGCCTGTGATGATATTGTTCGGCAATCTGCATTTTTGAATTTCTATTTGTTGGGGTTAAATAATTTGGGTCTTTAATTAATTTAGCAATGGTGGCCACCAGTTCGCTAGAGCTTTTGGTCATAATACTCAATGCATTTGGAATGTAATAATCAAATTGATCTGACTGAATGGGCATATATGTAATACCGGGTTTATCCAATAAAAAGCCCTGAATTCCGGTCATACAACCATTATGAATGAAAACATCAGCAGCCAATATCCATGGATTGACATCACCTTCATGGATCACGGACACATTTTTTAGACCACGGGCGATTGAAACCCATTTATGATGGTTCTCTGATGGATGAGGACGAATTATGATTTTATGATTGGAAAAGCTGTTACTGATTCTCGGAACCATTTCTGCGAAAAAATCCACAATTCGAGCCTGATATTCTATGAAAGCCCTTTCTTCGGTTTCCTCATTATCATTTTTTATGAAGCCTGATTTTCGGCGATAATCAATCATTTCATCAGTCCCACGAAAAAAATGATTGGAATCGGCGAAATTTGTATTGATTAAAATAAAATTCCCATACTTGTTTTTTAATTGAATAGCTTCTGATTTATAATAATCACGAAGTTCAGGTCTCAGCATATCAAAACGAGGGTTTCCTGTCAGAACCAACTTCTGTTCAATCCCTGGAATATGCTCCAGGATATCTCTATGTTGGATTCCTCCCCAAAGAAAGATATATTCCATTTTATGCAAATTATCTGTATTAAGCCTGCGCCTGTAATAGTCCCAGCTGTTACGGTAAACCAAGCCTTCTTCATCTATTAAGCAGACAGGTTTCTTTGAGGTTAAATAATGTTCTATCCAGAATCTTCCATCATATGCGTCCTTTTCAATAATTACGCCAGAAATATCTCCAATATTTTGTGCTATCAAGCTTTTGTAGCCGATAATAACAGCCCAACCACGCTCAGCAGCAATCGCAGCCAACAATAATTTACCGTCAAGCTCACGGACCTTGGTTTCCAAAGGCAGGAAAAGCCATTTATATTTGCGGCTCGGAAAATTCTCTAAATCCATAACTCCGTATTCAAAATTGAGAGCATTAAACAACCGATATTACGTATGCTCAGATAGGTTTGGATAAATGAAAGCCATACCTACGGGAAGATTTGGAACTTATAAATTATACCTCCGCAGGTAAAATGCAGACAATTTCATCTCAAATTATGCATTCTGAGGAACTTGAAACTCTCCAAGTAATTTTTGTAATTTCCCTAATTTATCCTTTACTTTACTGATTATCTTCTTGGTTTCCTATGGGGTTTATACATGCACAAATTCTTTTCCTGCAGTAGACATACTGATTTCAATTAGGAAAATCAATAATGTCAATATAAAGCTTGCAAAAGGATTGACAAAATGGGTCATCCTGTACTTGCATTTGTTTTGCAATAAACCACATAAATGAGCACAAAGATTACCAAACCAACTACGGCTCGATATTCTGAGGCATTGACGTATTTTTGTAATCTTCTCGGGAAGGAAATTAACGGGTATGGATAAAGTATATAATTACGGGGCTTTTGTTCAACAAGAATTCTATAATCAATTTAAGGGAAAATGGATGAAAAGATTTGATTTTGTGGGTGTACCTGGTGTTGGCAAAACAACGACATATAATTTACTAAAACAATTCAGGAATAATCCAAATGAATTCCTCTTGTTTGAAGAGGCTTACCAAGCAGTTATGTTATCAAAATCATCTCCCCTCGTTCAATTAGCATTTAATTTTGAAAGCCTTATTCATAAGAAACAATACTCGATCAGGTTTAGAAATATTCTAAACAAATGGTTAGATGACAAACTGCGATCTAAAACATCTCGGGTGGAAAATGATAATCTATTTCAGGCAATTTATGATTTAGGGGATAATTACCCGGATTTTTTATCTCTTACTCTTAATGGAATTGGAAAACAGTCACTCATCGAGGCAAATATCCATCCTAGTGATTATTTTGGATTTCTTATCGTAATTGCTGCTCGACTAAATCAGTACGATTTACTGCAAAGATTGTCGGGAGAGAAAACAGCTGTAGTTTTTGACAGCTCCTTTACACATAAAGTATTTTCCATTGTAGACTTCTCAAAGAAGATCGACCCGGATTTGATTACTAGATATATAAAAAGCATGCCGCAACCAAATGGTGTAATTATTTTGCATGCATTAAAAGATGTTATTGTCGCGGAGAATCAGACACCGTTCAAAAGAAGGGAAAGTGATTGCTTGGTATAGCCCAATTGTAGATACTCCTCAATTAGAGGAATGGGTCGATAAAGCTTGCGAAGTAATCCAGTATACTCGTACAAGTCTGGAGGATATTGGTATTCCAGTAATCGAATTGGACACGCAGAAGCAGCCTTCTATAATTGCTCAAAGAGCTGTAGAATTTATATTGGATAATAAGACGATACGAAATTAATGGCGTGTTTAAAACCGGTCCGGTGGAAAGCACAGGCAGGAGCTGACAGGTTATGTCAAAATTGATATTATTAAGCCAACTATAACAATTATCCATAAATGGTAGGAGTAACATTTTCGACAATTTTTCTCGTGATTTTATATTCAATCTTCCAGGAGCAATTCTGGAAATATCAGCAATCATCCTGATTGACTTCTTTTTCCACTCACTAATTTCGAGAAAATCCAGGTTTCCATATTTATTGTAATAATTCCTTATCCGAGCTTGGATTCTAACTTGGATGGCTTCTGAATACCTGTATTCAGCAAATTTATCAAGTTTCTTATACATTTCAAGGTAAGCTGTTTCAAAATCTGCTCGCCAACTTTTATCGGAAGACACTTTTTTATCTTGCTCAAAAGTCCACGATCCTTTAATACCGTGTTGGTATACCGACATCATTTCATTTATGAAGTAAATCTTCCCAATACTCGAAGCAAATAATATAAGTGGAGTATCAAGACCAAGTACAAAATCTGGTATCCATTCTGGAAATAATTTTTTAATGTTTGTACGAAAAAAAATTGCAGAAGTATAAGCCCTATATTTCTTTAAAATAATATCTTCCGTTTTTAGAAACCCGGATGCTTCATTAGGTTCAGTTACTTCAGAGCTGATGAGCTTATCACCCTGATAAGTTAAATACAGCACTCTATGCGTCACGAGTACGGCATCGTACTTCAGAATGGCATCATACTGCTTCTGAAGTTTAAGCGGATCAATCCAATAATCATCCCCATCACAAAGAGCCGTAAATTCACCCTGACACGCTGAATACGCGCGTAAATAATTTGCTAATGCTCCTACATTGGTTTCAGAAGTGATTATCCGGATGACGTCAGGGTAATCCTTTGCATAATCCATAACAATTTCCCGGGTACCATCGGTGCTGCAATCTTCTCCAATCACAAGCTCAAAAGGGAAAGTGGTCTTCTGCATCAAGATGCTTTCGATGCACCGGCGGATGTATGGGGCGTGATTGTATGTTATTGTTAGTACTGATACAACTGGTTTCATTCCAGCTTTCCTTGTTACATCAGGATAAATTAAAAACGAGTTTACTCGACCAGGGGTGTACATGAAGATATTACATATTGTTAATCTAACTCGGAAATTGTCACTTCAGGATAGGATTATTCATTCCGGTTTTCCTTCTTTAATACAACCAACTTATTATAAAAATCGATAAGCATGTTTCAGGTTTAATCAACAGATTATTTCTACACTACTGCGGTAAAGTTAAGGATAAATTTTACTTTTCGTTTTGAAGATTGATTCAATAATTGCACATCAGCCTATAAGCACTTCCCAGAGTATGAATTCCATTCGCTATAAAGATACTCGGTTTGGAAATCGAATGCGTTCGGAATAAAAATATTATTATAAGCTCACATCATTGACCAAGCGATGAAATCGTTCGATTATTCCTGAATTCATGGAATGGAAAGGTAAATCCCAAATTTATTCGAAGCTTTTCCAAATTCGGGAACTGGGACAATCCCACGGATAGGTAATCTGGATCATTATTAGAAAGCGACGCGTGATGGTGTTGCACTCTGGCTTGCTCCAGCCCTGATTTTTTCAATGCCACTATCAATTTTTCTAACATCGCCGGCATTCATTGATCGAGAAAGCTTCCAGATGCTCTTTCACTCAACTTTTAATACAGGTTCTGGTTAATCCCCCCAAGCCAGAATGTTTCTGCTATCATTGTTATAAAAATGAGACCATCCAATCCAATGTAGATCTATTCTTCTGCTTAAGACTTATACTTCATGCGAGTCTTTTTGGGCACGCTGGAGATGGCTGTTTTTGATGAATTTTTCTTATCAACCATGCTCTTATACCTCATACTTATAACTGCTTTCTAGCCGAAAAGTCTCTCTTATTTATCCAACCATTTTTGTCTCAAAGAATCTGACCCTCTACAATCAGACAGAACACATAACGATCTCAGAGATTTTCATGATTTCTTCTTCTTGCAACTCGTAATAGAGCGGTAGACATAAAACGCGCATGGCCACGTTTTCCGCAACCGGGCAGGCTTTGGCGCCCGATTGCTGGAGATAAGGCAGGGTATTTAGAGAAGGATAAAAATAGCGTCTTGGGAAGATACCCCGATCCATCAAATTCTGCCGGACATGCATCATATCTGAATGTGATGGTAAAAGAATAGGATAATAGTTATGGTTGAATTCCACTCCCTCAGATATTTCAAGCCGTTGCAGTTGATTGTCATTGATCAGTTCATCATACAACCCTGAAATTTCTCGCCTTCTAGCGATATTCCGGTCAATAAAAGGGAGAACGCACAACCCCATGGCTGCATGAAGTTCAGACATTTTGGCATTGATCCCGATTTCCTGGTAGTCTTCTTCACCAACATGTCCAAATCTCTTCATAATCGAAACACGTTTCGAAACTTTCTCGTCCCTGCAAACTACCGCACCCCCCTCCCGCGGTATGGAACACCTTGGTGGCATGAAAGCTAAGCGTTGATATATCTCCGTGAACCAGAATCGGTCGCCCATGCAGTTTCACTCCAAAAGCATCCGCGGCATCATAGATCACCTTGAGGTGATTTCTTCCAGCAATCTGCCGCAATTCTTTTCACATCACAAGGCACTCCATAGATATGGGTAGCCAGAATGGCACTTGTTTTTTCAGTAATGCTGGCTTCAATCAGGTTCGGATCGATGCAGAATGTTTTTTGGTTAATATCAACAAATACTGGCGTGCAACCTTCCCAGGCTATCGCGTTTGCCGTTGCTATATATGAGAACGGGGTGGTGATTATTTCCCCTTTCAAGCCCAAGATCTTTATGGCTATTTGCAGTGCCAACGTCCCATTTGAAACCAGTTCAATTTGTGGCACGCTAAGATACCGGCCCAATTTAATGGAAAGTTCATCTTCAAACTGGCCATCATTGGTCAACCAGCCGCTCTTCCATATCTGCTGGAGCCTGGCCTGATAATCCTCAATAGGCGGTAAAAAGGTTTTAGTTACTTGGATCATTGTCTAACTTGCCAAGGCACTTTGTCTCCCAAGCTAATTTTGGCGAGAGCACCCCAGGTTCTTTGCCAAACCAAGGAAATTTCCGTTCAGCGTTATCAACAACCTCAAAACCAATGGCTTCCTCCATTCTGAAAGTACCTTTCAATTTACCCCTTACAAGTATCAATTTTACACGGTAATATCCACTGTTCAGCAGGTTGCCGGGATGTGGCATACACTGTGAAATAAGCCAATGGGTGGCTGGATGTGTAGTGCAAAATCTAAACCTTCATGCAGCCCCAGATGTAAAGGCGAGAATACCCTGATGGTTGTAAAAATACAGCGCCGCGCTCAAATGAAGCGCTGGCAATAAATTCCAGTACTCCACTTCAATGCGGAAGGGGTTTGCATGTTGATCAAATCTCCGGGTTTTGCCATCCTCGGGCTGTACAGAGATGCGATGCAAACGGACAGTCTCATCACCGGGTGCGTTGGCTACATCTGTCCAAACTCGCTGGCGCTATTCCAGATTCTGCCTACCCTGACAGAAGATAATTAATACGATCTCGCTCACAGAGCCTTGCTCTATCAACTCCCGGATTCTAGCCACAGAGTACGCTGACAAAGTGATTGGATCGCGATCATATTATGGCTCACAAACAACACTGTCCGCCCTTCACTAGCTACATCCCCCATCTTTCCCAAACACTTTTTTTGGAACTGCGCATCCCCTACTGCCAGCACTTCATCTACCAGCAGAATCTCCGGTTCCAGATGGGCTGCCACCGCAAAAGCCAGACGTACATACATCCCGCTGGAATAGCGTTTGACAGGTGTGTCAATAAACTGCTCAACTCCGGAAAAATCGACGATTTCATCAAATTTGCTGCGGATTTCCTGCCTGCTCATTCCCAGAATGGCGCCGTTCAGATATATATTCTCCCTCCCGGTTAATTCCGGGTGAAAACCGGTGCCCACCTCCAGCAAGCTGGCGATGCGACCTTTAATCTTAACTTCGCCCCTGGTCGGGGCAGTCACCTCCGAAAGGATTTTGAGCAGGGTGCTTTTACCGGCGCCGTTGCGGCCAATGATACCCAATATTTCCCCCTGTTCAACGGAAAAGCTCACATCTTTCAACGCCCAAATGGTTTCTCCAACGCGATTGCCAAAATCTTCCATTCCAATCTTACTAAGGGATTGGGTTTACCGCGCACTTTCGCCCACCTAAACTTCAGGTCTTCCGCCAGTGTATCCCTATTGATCTGGCCCAGTCGGTAAGCTTTGGAAAGATTCTCAACAGAGATGACCGTTGTGCTCATACCGTGTCCATAAAGGTGGCTTCCACCCGGTTGAAAATCACTATGCCCACCAACAATAAGCCCACCGTCCAAATCAGGCTGTAGACGCAGATTGTAAATGCTCACTGTCCCTGATCCTAAATATGCGTAGCGAAAACTCTCAACAATCGGCGTTAAAGGATTTAATTCGATCAGGGGCTGCAATTTCTCCGGTACAGCGGACACAGGATATATCACAGGTGTGGCGTACATAAGAAGCTGGGTGCCGAATCCGACAAGGTAGCGCAGGTCGCGGTATCGGGTAGTCATTGATGACACGAATGATTCCGCCTCCAAGCCCCATGCCGGCCATCATGAGCAGCAAGAGCGGTGTCAGCAAAACCCAATAATTTGGTTGTACATTCGCGCCTCTCAGCCAAAAATAAAATATAAATGCCAGAAAAAGCAGGAACTGGATAGAGAAGGACACCAGGTTGGAGATCGAAATCGACAGCGGCACTGTAAGGCGGGGAAAATAAACCTTGCCAAAAATATTCGCATTGCTGATAAATGTATCCGATGTCTTGGTAAGGCATTCGGCGAAATAAGACCAGATGACTGTGCCGGACATGTAGAAAAGAAAAGGGGGCAAGCCGTCCGTAGGCAGACCGGCAATTCGACCAAAGATTACCGTAAAGACAATGGTGGTAAGCAAAGGCTGGATCAGGTACCAGAGCGGACCCAGGATCGTTTGTTTGTAAACTGAGACGAAGTCCCGCCGAACGAAGAGCAAAATCAGATCGGGAGCGCCACAATTCCCGCAGGCGCAGATATCAAATACGCCGCGCTTCGGGCGTAAAATCGTGGTCCAATTTTCGTTTTGATCAATAATGGTTTTGAGATGTCATTTTAGTTTTTCAAGATTATGCATAAATAATCAACAAACTCTCGAGAAGGATCCGTATTAGAGTTCCATAACAATGAAATCGTAACGTTTCAAAAACTACCTCTAGAATGATACCAGAGAAAGATTTTTCATATAAAGTGACCAATTCTTTTGATTCAATCTTCTGCATCCCAGATATTTTCTATGAAGAAACTCATCCGATTCCAAGAATCAGCCGGACCTTTCAGCAGAATGAGATAAAAGAAGCACCCAAGAAGTCAACTCTCAATAATTGTTAGATCACTAACTCTCAACCCACAAACGTGTTTTTTCAAACCCTTTAAACCTAATTTAAAGATTTATTTTGAAAAGAATTAAAATCCGAATTTGACATATAACGATCCCTTGAAGCTAAACTTGTATCTGCATCGCTATAATTTTTTTTCAATTTTCTGATATTGATAGCTCCCCTGGAATATAGAAAACCTTTATATTGATATTTAATAAGTAAATCTATCGTTGTCGAGTTAAAATCCTTGCCATCACCAAAAGGCAAAGAAAATATTTTTGAAAGTTTAACATCAAGTTTTTCTAATAGCTCGTGATTTCTTTTTATTTCGGCTTCTTGTTGGTTTGGATCAATAGAAGACATTACATAATGGTTATATGTGTGATTTCCGTAGGCTATTAAAGGATGTCTCTTAATTAATTTTTTATCTCTTACGCAATAATTTAAAGTTTCTTATCGGCACTTGTTTTGCTACGCAAATACTCATCTAAAAGATTGTCAATTACCTTGCTGTTAATTTTTTCCATTTTTTGGCGCAAACGGCAAATATTAACTGCTGTAATATTATTTGCGTGACAAAAGACTTATAAACCTTCATAAAATCATCCACTAATGAATTGTTGATAACAAACCTGATTTTATCTCTCCAGAATGGTCTGCCACTGAGAGTTATTCCATTAATAAATATTGTGCATGGAACATTTAAAGTCTCAATAACAGGAACAACTTCCGTAAATACAGATTGGTATGCATCATCAAAAGTAATGGCAGCTTTGCCCAATATGTTTAGTTTTTCATCAAAAAGTTGGTCAACTTCTACGATATCAAAGTATTTTTTCACCCAATCAATTTGTTTATACATACTGTCTGGAGTAACATTATGCAATTCTTGTTTTAGATCATCAGGAACAGTGTTATAAGTTGAATGATACAGTAAAATGTGTGAAGAAAAATAACTTTGAAATCTATTTATTACTTCCAGCATGTTTCACACCAATTTCAATGAGATGTTTCCCATATGTAATTACTGAATCGAAGTTTCTGATATAAACGGGGCTTTATCACCATGTCAATGATTGTTTTCTGAATGGTATTAACCTCTTAATCATTTTTTTGATCTTATTTAACAACTGGATTGTTTATTATTTGTCTTTATACTTGCCTTACCTGATAGACACTTGATTTATTCCAACTATTTTTACACCTTTTTTCTAATGTTTAGGTTTACCGACGACAACAGAGCGCATCGGATCTGCTGACCTTGCAGCCCGAGATTTTCTAAAAACTCAGCGCAATTTTCAAAAATCTTGGGCGAGAACATTGTAATCCTTGGAAAATTTAGATCATCCCCCAATTATTTGCTTATAGAAAGCACTATGTGGGGAAAAAATAGCTCACTCGAAATATTCCGGTCGCTTCTCACTGTTCAGTGCTCTGCAAAGAGCCATTCATTTTTCTTGCAGACAATCCTAATGAACCACTTGTTCTGAATCTGTGCCTTTTTAAGACATCATACCCTGCAAAGAGCTTTACAAAAAAATCGAAAAATCTTTGTAATTGATAAGTAACTCTTTTATATTTACCTAGTCCAAGCGCGTGAGAAGATATGCTGGGTATGAAGCCCCATCCCGACCACATATCTATTAGCTCAAGACCGACAAACTTACACTAAGAGATCTAGGCCTCCAGGAGTAAAATGAAAACATGAGTTGTCATGCCAATTCTCCCAAAAACCTCCACTTGCTATCAACATACCTTTAACTTTTAGCACCAACTCATTTCTTTGAATGCAATAAATGGATTATAGAATAATTCTAGTGTCGCGGTTGATATTATCATATCAAATGATTCAGAAACAAAAGGCATACGATGTACATCTACGAGGTATTGTACATCTACCATATAATCTGCGCCTGAATAATCTACAGAAACGATATTATGAAAGCCTATAGATTCTAGGTATTTTTTGTTTCCACCTTTTCCACATCCCAAATCCAATATGACAGCATCTGTTCCTACTTGATTCAATAGTACTTCTAAGTAGTATAGAGATTCTTTTTCTAAGTGGGTACGATAGATCTTACGGATCTCCACACGCGATAAGCACTGAAAATCTATCTCTGTTGCGATACCTAAATGGTCTACTTGTCCTGTTTGAAGTGGATTCTGTGGGATGGAAAAAGTCAATGTAACGTCAGTCGATTTGTTAAGACAACGAAAATCGGGAATTCGCTGATTACTTATTTCAACCATTGGGAATGATGTACTGCAATGTTTACATGAGAGTATTCCTCCGGCTTCAATAATTTTCCCACCATCAAGTGGGCAAATAAGTTCAATCATTTTAAACTCCTAAAGGTAAAAGATTGATGGTATACAGAAAAAATAAAGCATCCAGTAGGGCCTAAAACAGCCACAATTTATACTTAAGTTGAGTAGAACCAAGTAGCTGATTTTTATATTTTAGAAATAAAAAAATAATCCCAGAGATATCCTCTAACCAACCTGTGATTTTCTGTAACAAAATTATAGCAACAATGAATTGGAAGAACATGAGAGTGTGGATTAAAATCACAAGACAACCCAAATAGTTACCGTCGACACGTCAAAAGAACGCCTAATACTAGTTCCTTGTCGAGGTATACCGATTAGGAAAAAAGTTTGAAATACTCTCCTAACTAAACACGGAATTTATATAAAATACTTTGAATACAAAGACGTCTAATAACAAACCTTCGTAAAAACCAAGGGATCGGAATATTTTTGATTTATGTATTAGCCTATTTAACTAGATACTATCAAGTAACTACCCGATTTAGATAGAAAAATTTTTTTGTAATCTGTTACTAGGTTTTTTGGATAGGAACCAATGAGAGGCTGAATCTTTGAGATTGCTTATGTGCCTTAACGTTTTGAAATAAATGAAAATAAAGAGTTTCCCGGATAGGATCTAAAATATTCAAGTATGGCTGCGTTACTATTTGATCAACCAAATTTCCAATAATGTGTTTTCATTATAAGTTTTGAGTTGGACGACAAGAGATCTAAGGGAAAAATTTTACAGTTGGGATCAAGAATATTTTAAAATTCTCTAAAAGGCAAAAAGGAGGCAAATAGTGACGAAGAGAACAAAAAATTTTAAACACTATTCACTTCATTCAAAAAAACCGAATATAAAATCAACCATAAGACAATTCTTTACAAAAGAATTCCCAAAGATTCAAGATACTTATTTAGTGATAACAAATGGACAAAAATTTAAGCGTCTTGTCCTGGGTGATTTTTGCATGGCAGCCAGGATTGCTTCCAATCTAAAAACCTTCAGCTCTTTTGGGCATTTTCCTGAGTTGGTGGGGGTTTTTGATAATGAAATCTGGCTTGAGTTTGTCGAAGGGAATACGATCGAAAAATTAGATCATGATGTCATCAATAAAATGGCCCACTTTTATTCAGTACTTTTCAATGAAGCGCCAGAAAAAGTATCTGCAACAGAATTTGGATTTGTCCAAAAGACCCAAAAAAACCTAAAAATTTTAAATAAACTTGGCTTTTTGAGCCATGACATCTCCATAAACTTAGACCAAAAACTACTTAATATTACGCCAGAATTTGTTTGGGTTGGTTACGATTATACAGATCCATTTTTAGAAAATTTTATTTTAACTCCTGAAAGAAAGCTTCTTGCTATCGATGTGGAAAGTATTTATAATGAGCGCTTACTCGGGACTGGAATAGCAAAAGCACTTGCTATATGGCCACCTCAGCACGGCAAGAAATTTTTCCAAGAAGTTTGCAAACTCCCATTTCCAGATTTTAAATCTTATTTTGCCTTTGTAGAAATATCATGCCTGGCAGAGTGGATTGTGCGTTCCGTGTTACACCAGAGACGTCCTTATGTAGATTCATCATACTTTAATAAGTTCTTATGAAAAGGATTTTTGTTAATTCCAAACATAACGAATTTGAGATCGCGTATTTCTTACATTAATCTACCTAGACATAAAAGTGGCAGTCAACTATGCTAACCAGATAGGCGCCGCGATCCTTTGTACTCTCGATCTCAGCCAATCAAAAAATTTTTATTTCTCCATCATTAAATAATCGAAGTTTTTAACTTCTCATATGGTCGATTCGTGCATGACATATATCCATCTGCTTCTTCTTGGAATGATTGTTTATGCAAATAACCCATATATATCTTGCTAATATCTGGTTAAGTGTAAAAATATCATGAGGGTCGAAGATTAAAAGCTGTTCAACCCTTTTCTGAGAACGATGGATGGTGTCGATGAGGCAAATGTGGAACTTCTGCATACATCTCCTGCATGCCGATCTTATTACGTTTCTATTGAAAATAAATATCAAACACACAAGCCTTCCCTGGTGGTAAAAGTTTATCGAAAGGAAGAACGCTCTGCAGCGATCCAGGAAATTAAAAATCTACAATGGGCAGAAGAGGTTCAGAAAAGGATTACCGGTTATGGAGTGAAAATACCCGAAGTTCAATAGAGCAACCCTTCTTTAGGAATGCTGGCCACCCGCTGGATCCCGGGAAAAAATTTGGATATCACTCTGCGATCCAACAGCCGGTTCTGGTCGCGGCACAACTCTAAGGAATGGAACATTAAGTTTTTTAAACTGAACGAATGGCTTGAGTGATTTTCGAGGATAGATAAAAAGCACTCCCATTCAAACCTGAAAGACCAGTGGGATGATAATAACTGGGATAAGTGAACAACCTGGCTTGCTGGGGCGAATCAATTCAAGAAAGAATAGCGAAGCCTGGTGATACCTGAGCTTCCCGATCTACGAGAAGAAGTAAAATAAAAGGGTGTTGGGGAAAGTTTTCAACACGGCGATTTTTGCACTGTGGAATGTACGCTTTGATTCAGAAGGAAATCTATATGTGATGGACTTGGAGGACTTGGAGATAGGATCTTGGCTTTCACTTGCATACCGATTTTACTTTGCTTTGAGGATCTATTCGCTCTCCCCGCTAGCAAGACCAAGGTATTAAAAATCGATCTACGAAAATATAGAAGAATTTATTAAAACTCTTCAACCGGATGAAGAAATCAGGCGCCATTATATAGCACGGGCGGTGCTGCAAAATTTTAAGTTTTTATGCCGTAAACCTGCACGCTCACCAAAGAGATACAATATTAAACGATTTCTTATCAAGGAATTAAATTACCAAATAAATGAAGGTTGGGATAACTAGCTACTTTTTTTTAAGCAGAAAGCAAGAATACAAAGCATTCTCTGCGCGACTTTATCATCGTTGCATCTTATACTTTACCAATTATTCTCTCGAAGAACATGAAATTTGATTAAACCTGCAAGCAATTAATTTGGTACAAAAACTAAAAATGAAAAAATGCCATCTGAAATCTGGGCCATATATTAAAACAAAGAATTTATTGTCGTAGTCTATACTTACAGATTGGAAGGAAAAATAAATTCGAGAACATTAAGAAAATTTAGATATGTGAAGGATTTTAATAGAATTATATCCATATCCCAACATTCTACTTTCACCGGATTAGCATAATTGATTAAATTTCACTATCGCAATTTCAACTATTCCGGATTTAAAATGCTTAAAGGCAACCTCTAACAAATGAAGTGACGTACCATCCACGATAGGATGGAATTTCTTCTCAAGAAATAAACCTTTTTCGGTAAATACATTTTGTAGGAAATGATGTCTGTGAACTCCCATTGACATTGTCGCTCAATAGTTAGAGTTCTTGATTTTTTTAAAAGATGAAGTTTTTCGAAAGCCTACCTTTTGCGCTCCTAGCAAATTTTTTCAACCCTAATAATATCCCCCACCTATCCTGTTTCCTCGGCAGCCATTTCTTTTCACTCTTCATGCTAAGGTAAATATTACATGTTGTACATGGAATATCGTCCCTCGCCTCTTTTAGGCCTAATAACATATCTCTGGCGTAACTCATTTTTTCACTGTTCAGGCATGCTTCAAGTCCATTTGTGAATGCATTCCCGCCAAAATCCCCCCAAAAATTCCGGCAGCAGCCGAGGTTTTTCCCGTCCCAGTTTATCTGGGGCATGTCCCACAACTGGTGACAGATATCCTGCATGTAGTCTTTGTTGTGGATATCAAAGTATTCCTGCCGGGAAGGAGGCACCTGCTTCTTTTCTTACTAACCCCAAGTCCCGCACTGGCGAGAAGTCGTTGTCCCAGGATAATTTCGCGTCAAAACTCATATTGTTTTCCCGCGCTTTTCTCTAGCCAGCTCGAGTTCATGCTCATTGTGTCCGAAAATCACAAATTGCCAGATTAAATGGGGGTATTCCGATCCATAATCCTCTTTCAATTCATTGATTTTTCGGATATTGCTCATGACAACATCAAAGTTTCCACCCACCCGATACTTTGTATATGTCACGTTGCTGGCGCCATCTATTGAACATTTTAACTTTCGGATCCGGTACTTCACAAGTCCTTCAAGTACATCGTCTTTAACGATATTAAGGTTCACACCCACATCGGCTGTCAGAAGAACACCCATTTCGAATGCATGTTGAAAAATTCCCAGAAGTTCCGGGTTCAGGAATATTTCCCCATAATTGGAAAGCTCTATCTCTTTAACCCATGGATTTTCATTCAGTAATTTTTTGAAATCACGCAGTTTGAGAAAACCTTTCCCTATGGTTGCATCGATGGCATGCGTCGCAGTCGGACAGGAAGGGCATCTCAACTGGCAGTAAGAAGATGCTTCTATTCTGATCCTTTCTGGGACGCAGGAATTTTAGTCACCAGAGAAATCCTTTTTAATCATCATGAAAAAAATATCTATTATCCATGGAAATACTGACATAAGAAATCATATAAACAAATACTTCAGCTGTCTTAATTCATTCCCAGATATCATGACAAACTAAACGATGTATAGAAAAAATGTACCTGAGAATTCATACAAGTATAACTGAGAAACCAATTGAGGTATTTTATTATTATGCAAATTCGACAGTTATCCAAATAACCCTAGAGGTAAAATGTATTCATGGAACTGCTGAGACAACCTCAACAGAAACCGGTTGTACTCCAATTGAAGCGTGACCTGGTCCGCTCGATCAAGCGCGGCCATCCCTGGGTTTATGGAGAAGCCCTACGTTCGCTTCCCCCAGCCCCTCCCGGCTCTCAAGCCGTCCTGCTCGATAACCGCGGCGGGCGCGAGATCGGGCCGCGGATTCTACGATCCCGATGCCAGCATCGCCATGCGGGTCTGTTCCACCCGCCGCAGCGAACCGCTGGACGACGGTTGGGCTGCCCGGCGGTTTGAGCGGGCGCTCGCCCTGCGGCGGGGTTTGTTTGACAAGGACACCAGCGCTTACCGGCTGTTCAACGGCGAGGGGGACGGCCTGCCCGGGCTGGTGTGCGACCGCTACGATAAAGCCGCCGTGCTTGCTTTTGACGGCCAGGCAGCCCGCAGTTTCTGGCACCCGGAAGGCATCGCAGCCTGGCTGGCGGATTCGCTCGGGCTGGAAACGGTGTACGAACGCTTCCGGGATGGGGGCGGCTCCCCGGCGCCCCGGCTGTACGGGCCTGCCCTTAACATGCCGGTCCATTTCCGCGAACACGGGGTCCGGTTTACAGCTGACCTGGAGCGCGGCCAGAAGACCGGTTTCTACCTCGACCAGCGTGAGAACCGCAAACGGGTTGGGGGGTTCGCGCCCGGGAAAAGGGTTCTGAACCTGTTCGGCTACAGCGGCGCGTTTTCAGTTTACGCCGGTTTAACGGGGCCGAGCACGTCACAACCCTCGATGCCGCCCGGCCCGCCCTGGACGCCGCCCGCCATCACTGGAGCCTGAACGGGCTGCCGGAGCAGCGCCACGAACTGGTCCGCTCGGACGCATTTGAATTCCTGCAGGCAGCAGTGGAAACAAAAAGCGCCTGGGACCTGGTCATTATTGACCCGCCCTCCTTAGGGGCTTCCCGGGAAGCCGTTCCGGGAGCCGAAAGCGCCTATATAACCCTGATCTCCTCCGGCGCCTCCCTCACCACCCCGGGAGGGATCCTGGCGGTCAGTTCCTGCACCAGCCGGATAGGCCAGGACCGTTTTCTGGCCCTGTGCCAGGAGGGCCTCTCCCGGGCACGTCAAACGGCGACCGTGCTGGGCCGCTACTCGCTGCCCCCGACCACCCGGTCCCGCTGGCGCTGCCCGAGTTTAATTATTTAAAATTTGTGATCATGCGGGTGGACGGCTGATGCGGATTTCCCTGAGCAATGACCTTTCAGAGTCCGGGGAATATCCCAAAAGCTGCCAGGGCATAATTTACCTGATAGGTGTTATCCCTGCTCGCCCCGGATCACCGGCGCCACCAGGTCCAGGACCATCCGCGCCCACATTTGATACATCTCCCCCGACAGGTGCAGCCCGTCCTCCGCTGCCAGTTCCGGCTCAGCCAGTACCCGCCGCGAGAGCGGGGTTACATCCAGGTAGTGCGCCCCGGCCAGTTCCGTCTCTTCCCGGTTGATGGCGTTGAAGGCGTCTATCTCCGCCCCTATTTCACTCCGGTCAAGACCCTCCGCAAACGGAGCCGCGCCCCAATCCGGTATCGACAGCACAACCACCCTGTCCCACCTCCCACCGGCATATTCCCCTGCGATTTTTAGCAGTTTCCTGAATTCAACCCGGTATTCGCTTTCCGGGTAGCCGCGGTACTGGTTATTTACCCCGATCAATAGACTGACAAAGTCAAAAGGGCCTGTGATCTCTATATCCGCGATCCCATCCAGCAGGTCGCCGGTCGTCCAGCCATTTCTGGCGATAATCAACGGCTCTTCAACATCAAATCCGGATTCTCGCAGGAAATCCGCCAACTGAACCGGCCAGCGCTGGACCTCATTTACTCCCGTGCCAATCGTGTAGGAATCCCCCAGCGCCAGAAACCGGAGTGGTTCATCCTGGCGGTTATTTATTTTCTCCAAATCCATCATACCTGCACAACCTGTAACAAATGAGCATGCGATCAAAACGCCGATGACCAGAATCCCAGAATATACATACTTTACGATGCGCATAATTGTATATGTTTATCAATAAAGCTGCGTCATATTTGATATCTGCTCCGGTCAAATTCTTCCGTTAATAATATTCTAAATTGGAAAATTAAAGGTTTTGTTCCATCAGCTAATTAATTTATCTATACCCAACCGAAATTCACACAGAACTATCAAACCCAATTCACTCCACGCTGATAATATAGCACGTCGAAGATTGTGCAAGACCCGCAATGATCCGCCCCAGGTATATGACATACATAACACTTAAATCGCTGGTATTTGAACCAGCAATTCGCCAATCATCTCCGGATATTTCTCGATACCCAATAACTCGAGAACTGTGGGTGCAAGATCCAGAATATGCCCGTTCCTAATTGTCGAACCGGGTACAAATCCTGCCCCAGAGGCAATCAGGAACCCCTGCCCGCGGTGGTTGCCGCTTCTCCCGTCCGGATTTTTCCCCGGTGTGGGCCATTCAATTGTCCCATACCGGCGAGAAATAACCTGGCGATGTTTATTTGCCGGCATATCGCTCCACTTAACAATTAAATCTGGTAGTTTGTCCAAGCTGGGACCGGGAGGGAAAATATCCCGGCTTTGTTTTATCTCCTGAACAATGGGTTCTTCGGTATCAGCATCGAGATAAGTGAACAAACCTTCGGTTATTTTCCGGATCAGTTTTTCATATTCATCGCCGGGTTCCACAATGCCCATTGACTCGCGCCCTTTGAGATTGATCCGGATAAATCCCTGAGTGTCTCCGATTAAACAAAAAGCCTGTGTATCCTGCCAGTTGACATCTCCCATGCGCCAGAATAAACCCAATCTATCCTGCAAAATAACAGGCAGTCTGTGTTTGACCTCATAACGCCAGGTAGATGGAATATTTTTGCGCAGACGGTGGAGAATTTTTTTTGAATTAGATATCATTTTCTTTCCCTTTGCCATTTGATAATATCCGCCCCAACATCTCAGGCAGTATCTCGTCTCTGGATGTATTGGCGCCCATACCGTGCAAAGAAAAAATCATTATTTCTGCATTTTCACCCATATTATTAACTATGCTGCCTATACTTTTGTCGCATTCAATATATATCTTATGGAGCGACTCCCTGAATTCATCCAGTCCATCCTGATCAGGTTCGCCTTTCAAATCGGCGCTGTCCCAGAATTTATGGCCTCCACGATGTGGACCTGCGTAAGCTACAAGAAAGAAATCCCATTTTTCATTGTGAACCATGTACTCAGCCAGGTTTGTTAGCTGTCTGGTAGATTCAATCAATTTATCCCGGAGCAGCAAACTTTCATGAATGGTGAAAGCCTCATACTTTTCATTTGTACGCGGCATTTCCCCAAAAGTATTTCTGACCCAAGCATATTTTGAGCGGGGGTAACTGTCCGAGTGATCGTGGGTTTCATAGGTGGACCACCCGCGAATTTCAATCCCATTAAGCGATTCTGGTTGGTAGGAGTGAGGCACATCAATTACGATTACCCGTGGACCACCATGATCAAATCTCCACCAGAACGGAGTATATGGCAACCATTTCTGGCTCGGACGTTCGTGTTTCATCTCTGATGGGCGCCATCCGAATGGATAATAAAAACCATGCTGGGAAGGGTGGGCAGAGGTAAAAAATGTGACCCATGGGGCAGCAGAGAGCCATTCTCCAGGTGAGGCAAGGCGTCCGTATGCCCCTTTATCCCGGAGCCTTTTCAAATTCGGAAGGCTGCCATCACCCATCCAGCGTTCAACCAGGTCAGGATCAGAAGCATCGAGTCCTATCATCAGTACTTTTTTTGCATTTTTAGTCTGTACCATCGATACTGTGGTTCCTTTCAAACTTGTATTTTATCTAGTTGCGCTTCAGAACTCCATAAAAATAAACTGGGTAGAAAATGCATACCTGTAGAAACAAAATTATAACCAGTTACAAAAATATTAAAAATTTACCAATGAAAAGTTGAAAAAACAGTATACAAATGCATAGCACAGGTGAAAATATCCTTTAATACAGCCCAGATTTAAGAGTATAATTTTCCAGATCATTTTCCAGGTTAAATAAAGTAACTGTTAATACGTGATGCCAGAATAGTTGATGAAGAAGATCTCTTTATAACATCTATATTCATTATCGGGGGAAGACCAGCAGGCACCAGTCTGATTTGAGAATTTATCAAACGAATAAATTCAGAACAAAATTATCTGATTATCCTTATAAAAGGAGTTTCTTCGGAGAAAACGAATGTTGCTAGACGGCCACAAAGTTGAAAAGGGTCACACTATCGAAACCGATGTGTGCATTATCGGTGGGGGTCCAGCCGGGATCACACTCGCACGCGAATTTGCCAAAAAAGATTTCAATGTGGTCCTGCTTGAAAGCGGAGGGGAAAAATTCAGGCACCCACCACAATGGCTGCAAATTGCTTACAATGTCGGGCGACCGTATTTTGACATCGCATTTACCAGGCACAGGATGCTGGGAGGTTCGACTTACAAATGGTACGGTTTGTGCCGCCCCCTCGATTCAATCGATTTTGAGGAGCGTTCATGGGTCCCCTACAGCGGCTGGCCATTTGATATTGAAACGCTTGATCCTTACTACGACCGCGCCAGTGCTTATTTTCAGTTACCCACAACCGAATTTTCAACTCAGAACTTTCTTGAACCGGATCAGGCTGAGATTCAAAACAATGTAATTGAGACCAAGGTTTACCAATTCAGCCCGCCGACCGACTTCAGAGAACAATACCTGCATGAAACCGCCGGGGCTGGGAATATATCAATTATCTACCATTCAAATGTCACAAAAATTGAATCAAATGAAACCGGAACAAAGGTTATTGAGGTCAAGGTAGCGACATTAACTGGTAGAAAATTTCAGGTTTCCGCGAGGGTCTTCATTATCGCCTGCGGTGGGATCGAAAATGCACGCTTACTGCTGGTATCTAACAACCACGTGAAACCAGGCCTCGGTAACCAGCATGACCTGGTTGGCAGGTTTTTTAATGAGCATCCACATACCTTTTATGCCCAAATCTTGGATACTGAAAATAACCGGTTCCGAGGGATATATAAATCCCTCGACTATAAAATTGATGCTAAAAACCAGCCTCCGACTGGTGTTTTCAGCCTGAGACAGGAAATAATGAGAAAAAATAAGCTACTGAATTCCTGCGCAATTCTGGTTAATCGTCCGGATTATAAACTCGGCACAGACTATAACTCCCTGACGGGAGTATCATTAAGCCGTTTAGCGGAGTTATTCTCCCACAACAGTTTTATCAAGGCGTCCACATGGAGGGATCTTAAAAACATAATTTTCGATCCTGCCACAGGATTGCGGATCTTGAAAAATCAGATCGAAAATAAAATAACGCCAAAAGGGTCAATCACCCTGCGGTTTATGATAGAAGCTGCTCCAAATCCAGATAGCCGGGTCACGCTTTCCGAAAAGAAGGATTTCCTGGGAGTGAACCGTATCAATCTGGACTGGCGTTTGAGTGAGCAGGACCTGGTGAGTTATATTAATTACAACAGGGTGCTAGCCAGCGAATTAAGGACGCTGGGATTTTCGGTTAATGAGATAGAATTTGAGCCGGATGAAACAGGCTGGCCTTATGCTATGACGGCAGCAAAGCATCATCTGGGAGCCACCCGTATGCACCAAGAACCCCAAAAAGGAGTTGTAGATTCAAACTGCAAGGTCCACGGTATGGAAAACCTGTATATCGCGGGCAGTTCAGTCTTTCCGACTTCCGGCTGCGCTAACCCGACCTTAACAATTATCGCTCTTACCCTCAGGCTGGCGGACCATATTAAACAAACGATGGATAATATGCCGTCATTGACCATGCATTAATCACGCTGGACAAATGATCTGCCAATCATCCCGCCTGGTGTATCAAGACCGAACAGGTCCAATATGGTTGCTGGGATATCCTGTATTTTTATATCCGGCAGCGGTTTTTCAGGGGGAAATTTTTCGCCTGCAGCAATAAGAAAACCTTCTGAGAGATGGTTTCCGCTCCTGCCATCAGGATCATGATATGGGGTGAGCCAGGGAATCGAACCATATTCCGCGGAAGTGATCTCCCGGTGGCTGCAGGATGGAGAGTCATCCCAGATCACGAAAAGGTCGGGTAGGTTTTCAAAGTGTTTACCTTGTGAAAAATACTCATCCCTGCGGATGACCTCCGAAACAACCGGCCTTCCGGTATCTGAGTCGACAAATGTGCGCAACCCCTTTTCAATAGTGTTTATCCACCATTCATATTCCTCCCCGGGCTGGACAATCCCTTTCGCTTCACGCCCGGCAAGGTTAATCCGCATCAGTCCATAGACATCTGCCACCAGGCTGAAGGCGGGGGTAGTTGCCCAATCAATTCCTCCCATCCTCCAGTAAGCAGTGAGAGAATCCTGGGCCGCCATAGGAAGGCGCTGTTTTATGGATTGACGCCAGGAAAGTGGGACCATATTTCTCAAAAATGAAGATACAGGCGAGTGACGGGCGGCAATGTTCAAATCACCCACAGCATTAACTACCTTAGAAAGCATCTCCGGGAAGATCTCTATCCGGCTTTTATTTTCTCCCATTCCATGAAGAGAGAAAACAATGATGCTGGTATCTTCACCAACTAATCGGACAAGCTCTCCCACTGACCTGTCGCATGTCTGGTAGACCTCTTTCAATGCCGCCGATACCGTTTTCTGTACAGACTCGTCTTCTCCATCCACCATTCCACTCAGGTTCCAGAGTTTGTGTCCCGCCCTATGGGCTTCACCGTAAACAACCATAAACAAATCCCACTGCTCACTTATCAAGAAATGCTTTGTCAGCTCAGTTTTTCTGCCGGCCAGATCGATTAACTGATCCCTTAACTTAATCAATTCTGAGCCTGTGTGGAGACCGTACTTTTCCGGGAGGACACAGGGATTACCAAATTCATCCTTCACAAAATGGTCTAATTCCTCAGGATACGTGTAAAACGGAACCAGGATTTCATGATTGGCAAAACCATTTATTTCAATTCCATTCAGCCTTTCCGGTGGAGTGGTCATTGGCAGGTCTATTGCTATGGTCCGAGGGGCACTGTCATGATCAAATTGATGCCAGAAAGGAACCAGGTCGATCTCATCGTATAAAATCCTCCTGGTTTGCAGCCCTATGGGGTCCCAGTTTATATAGTGATATATTCCGTGTTCACCAGGATCTAAGCCGGAAAAAAAGGAAATCCATGGGTTAAGCACTATGTCATCTGGTTTACCAATCCGTTTATATTGACCGCCAGCCAAAATCGCCTTCAAATTCGGCAGGGACCCATCATCTACCCACTCTTCGATTAAACTGGGCTCAACCGAGTCCAAACCTATCAACAAAATTTTATTCCCCATAAGATATCTCCACCGGATTTGAAACTGAGTGGATGCATCCCTGTCGGAAACCAAGACTCCAGGAAATCAGTCCAGCCAGAATTAATGGGATAAGAAGGATATTTCTAACCAAAGATGCATTATTCCACCTGACTATGCAATTGAAAATAAAAACCAATCTTTTTACGACAACAAAGGGTAAGGCAATTATGTTCTGTCCCAAGCGCTGCTGACTATCAGTCAGGAAAAGCCCAAGTTTACCTCTCCAGTACCCGAATAATTTCTGGTGATTCCACATGCTGATAAAGGTACTTCGACCTGAGTGTGCTACCCGCATTCCGGGGTTGAAGTGTATTCCTTCCGGATAGACCCGGTTAATTGATCCTGTTAGACTGACATCCTCCCCAAATGGATGTTCTGAGAACCTCCCCGCTTTGAGAAACGCTTCCCGTGAAATCCCAATATTACATCCCGGTATATGCGCAATCCTTCCCGCCGGTCTGCCAGGGGGAACCTCAGCAAACTGGAGCAGGTTGTCTGTGACTGCAATTGGATTGCCCGGAAGCGCATCAAGGACTGGCCCTCCAACAGCTGGTTTACCCGAATGTAGGGTATCGTGTGCATGCTGCAGCCAATCGCTTTCCGGAATGCAGTCCGAATCGGTGAATGCAAGATACTTCGCCCGGGCATGCTGGGCGCCAAGGTTCTTTGCGGAACCGCACAGCAGCCTTTCAGCGCTGCGGATAAGCCGTACAGCGGGAAAATCACCGGCTATGCGCTTCACGTGCGGGTCAGAGGCGCTGTCAACAAGGATTATTTCATAAGACTGCTCAAAGCGCTGGGCCAATAATGCCCGCAGGCAGTCCGGCAGTTCTTCCGACTGCTGGTAGCAGGGCACGATGACTGAGATCAATGGAGGTTGGTGTTTTTCAATCATTTCTGAGAAATGTAAGTAGCAGTAATCTCCAGTAGAAGTCTGCAAGCTGTGAAAATATACTTAAAAGCGCGCCTGGCAAACCCTTGTCCGCGACTCCCGGCGCAAATTCCAGGTCTCCACCATAAAACAATTTCCCGTCCCCCAAGACCCGGTTTTTCTGGAACCAATCTCGGTCCTGCTTCACTTTTTTCCGGATGGTTCCCAGTGAGCGCAGCGCCTCTAACCATTCAACCTGCCAGCCGTTCACAACTGCAAAAAGGAAGGTCCCAATCTCGAAAACAATAAAAACCGGCAGCAGCAGCAGAATTGTGGAAAACCGGTACACCAGCAGGATCGTTAACCAACGATTGCGAATATTGTAATATGCCCGCAGCGCCGGGTAATCTCCCTGGTTGCGGAAGGAGAGCGCTGGTGTCCCCCGACCTCTGTCATGAAACACAATCGCTCCTGCTTCGCAGTATACAGTCCCGCCGGCTGCCCTCACCCGCAGGCAAAACTCCAGGTCTTCGAAGTAAAAGAAGTAATCTTCATTAAAATTCCCCAACGATGCGATAAAACGGCGGTCGAAAAGCATACAAGCGCCGATGCAGCCGCCAACCTGCTGCGATTTTTGTGAGGTCGCAGCCGCCTTTGCATTACGGTTGCGCAGTTTCAGATTTCCCAGGAAATGCGGTTCTGCCCCATCGCACTGTACAGTGCCGGTCTGCGGGTAAAGCAGGATTCTGGGACAGACAACCGCAGCCTCATTCCTGATCAGGCAGTCCGCCATTTCCTTTATAGTCGGAATCTGAACGTAAACATCATCATCGATGAGCAGGATCAGGTCCGTCCAAGCCCTTTCCAAACCTGCATTGCGACCTTTAGAGATACCCAGATTTTCGCTTAATTCAATCAACTCAACTTCTGGACAGCTATCTTTCACCATCCGTGAACTTCCGTCAGTCGAGCCGTTATCAACCAGGATCAACTGATCCAAAAAAACCTCCTGCTTGATCAATGCCTGCACACACTTAAGGACCGACTCTCCCCCGTTATAATTTAAAACCACCACCCCAATGGACAAACCTTCGAAACGGGTTTTTTCTTCATTCATGGACAAACAATAGCAAGCAGGGTTCCTTAAGGACCTGCTGTATCCGGAACAAGCTCCGCGAATATTTGTTCAAGCTGGCGGGTCTTCTCCGCCCACAAAAAATTATCCTCCACATACTGGCGGGCATTTGTGCCCAGCTTTTCTCTCAAATCCGGATTGTCTATCAGGTATTGGATGCCCGCCGCCAGGTCAACCGGGTCGTTTCCCTGAACCACCCAGCCGGTCTGTCCATGGATGGTTTTATGGGAGGTGCCGGACATTGTAATAACAGGTTTCCCTGCAGCCATGTAATTTAACAGTTTTAAGGGATAACCTGCGCTGACAAAACGGGGATTGATCAGGATATCCGCATTTGCGAGCTGCTGAGGGAGATCCGAAAACGGCACCTGGATATGGTTGACATGTTGTTCAATCCCCAATTTTCGCAGGAGAGGCTGATATTCTTTCAGCTCATTTATTGATATCAAGTTCAGGGTTATTCCCTGGTTTGTTTCTTTCAACAGACTTAGCGCTTTCAGCATCGTTTCAATGCCCTGATATCGAGCGAAATTTCCGGCATACGCCAGGATAATTCCTGCATTTTCAAGCCTCTCACGGTCAGGTTGGGCTGCCATGAAGAGCTCGAGTTCAACCCCATTGCTTATCAGCGATATTTTCTCAGGCGCCACATGCGCTTCCCGGGTAACTTTAGCGACAATTTCTTCTGATATTCCCACAACATGATCGGCATATACCGGAAGGGTTGTATCAATTTTTTCCCCGACTCGTCTGAGTAATCCCTCTGCATTGGTCGGCCCATAGTATGGGAGTTCCACCGCAAGCAGTGTATGGATATCGAAAACAACTGGATGTTTTTTTAATAAACGGGCTGACAGCGCACAAATAAATCCCTCATAATGGTGGGCGTAAATAATGTCAAACTTGTATTTAGCGATCAAACGGATCAGTTTTAGAGTAAGTAGAGGATCGACTAATAACAACTTGATAACGCTTGGGCCTGGTTCAAGCTTATTGTAAAAAGGAACCTGGATTATGCGGTGGATAGTGTACGGTGTATCAACCTGGTGTTCCCCCAGGTGGTAAGTTGCGACATGGACTTCGTGCCCATTCATGGCGAGCGACTCTGCCATGCGTTGAATCCGGATTGGCGTTCCGCGCGGAAGCGGGAAGGGACAGGCCGCAACCATCAACACGCTAAATTTTTCTTCCATAAAAATGAGACACCAGCACCTGGAATATTGTTTTCAAGTATACACTATCCAGCTGGGGCAGGGGGATAATAAAACCCCTCGATTGAAATGATTAGACCGCTACTTTATTCAATCCGGTGTAACAGCGACAGTCTGCTGCTGGATGGCCGCGCCCGCCCTGCGCATCTGTATCTGGCGCCATGCCAGGATGACAGTCCAGACGGTCATCAATACCTGGGAGAACACGGTGCTCCAGGCTGCCCCAACCGCTCCAAGGACTTTTATCCCGGCCAGGTTGAGCAGGGCATTCGCCCCAACGCAAACCGCCATCACAATCACCACTTTCAATTCGATGTGCAGCGAAGCCGCAAAAAAGAAGGCGATCAACCACATGTATAGAAAAGGCGCGCTAAGGAACACCACCCGCAGGATCCCGGCGCTGGAGCCATATTTGGGACCAAATACCGCCAACACTAGATAATCCGCGCTGACCAGCACACCCCCCGCAGCCAGCAGCCCGAAAATCCCGGCGCCCAGCAGCAGCCTCTGGAACAGGGTCTTCAATTCCTCCCAGCGCTTGCCCACCACAAGCCGGGTGCTGATCGGGAAAAAAACCAGCACCAGCGGCCTGATCACAAACTGGGATACTTCCAGCATTTTAAACCCGGAGGTATAGGAAGCCACCTCCGGGTAGGTCTTCAGATATCCCAGCATCAGGGTGTCAATATTAAAATGCAGCATCGTCAGATAGGTCACCAGGAAAAAAGGCAGCGACTTGCGGATGATGCCCCATTCCGTCTCTCTGTCCCACACCCATTCCAGCCGGCCGGAAATCCTCCTGACCTGGAAAACCGAGAAGAATATCAGGAAGAGATTGGCGCCGATATAACAGAGCAGGATCAGGTTCAACGAGGCCGAAATCCTTGTGGCACCCAGGACCAGCACGGTCAGCAGCAGTTTGGAACTTATCGTAGTCAGCGCATAGATCTTAACGTTTCTCAGTCCCAGGAAAAACGCGTTGAATGTGTAATTAAGCTGCTCGAGGAAAATATAAATTGATGTGAGGATCACGGTTGTGATTATCTCGGGCTTCGTCAGGGCGGTAAAAACATACAGGGCGAGCAGGAAAACCGCCTGCAGGGCGACCCGCAGGGAGAAGACCTCACTCAGCTGCCGGAGCGCCTGGGAGGGGTTTTCAGAGATCTCCCGGTTGAGGTAGCGGTTCGTACCCAGTTCGGTAAGCAGGGCAAAGAAGGTTGCCAGAGTGGCTGCAAAAAAGAACACCCCCATGTCCTCTTTGGGTAGGTAGCGCGCCAGTATCGTTATGACGAGATATCCAACCAGTTTCATTATCAACTGGGTGCTGGCCGACATTCCCAGGTCAAGCGAAATTTTCTTCCTGTCCATGCTGTCCCCGGGTTGGAGCTGTTCTGAGTGGTTATACTGCATCGGATCCGGTCCTGTTGGGCTTAGCGCCTATTCCTTTCCTGGAAAATTTGACCTGACATAGCGGAACTTGCCCGACGGCTCGGGGGGAATCGCCTCCACCAATTTTACGACCACATCCCGGGCGCCGAAGCGTCTGTCCATCCTGGCTTTGATCTCCGCCTCCACTTCCGGCAGGAGATCCGGCGAATCGAGCACCAGCCTGAACTCAAAACCGCCCCTTTCCAGCTGGGTAACCTGGTATCTCTTCACGCCTGCGATCTTCCTCATCACCGCATCGAAATACATCCCGTGCACAACCGCGCCATCCGGAAGGTGGATCATATCAAACTGGCGCCCGGTGATATTTTCCAGGACCGAGAAAGCGATCCCATCCGGGCAGGACGGCTCATTCCGGCCCGGGACTGCCATGTCGAGCAGTTTATAGCGGATCAGCGGACTGGCCCAGTTTTCTAGGTGGGTGACCACCACCTCCCCTGCTCTATCCTGGGTGGATTTTTTCAAAACCTCCAAAATCAGGTAATCATCCATGCAGTGGATCTCCCCGCAGGGATAACTGTATGCCATCACCCCGACCTCAGCCGCCCCGTATTCCTCGGCGGTCGGGCAGCCGAAAGCTTCCCTGAAGAGAGCTTTCTGGCTTTCAAAGACAATCTCGCCCATGCATACTACCAGCTCCAGCCCTAGTCCCCGCCCGTCATACCCGCATTCCAGGATATGTCCCGCAAGCACCTCAACTGCAGCCGGGTAACCGAATATATAGCGCGGCCTGAACCGCCGCATCATCTCCCAGAGCGAGTCCAGTTCCTGAGCGTTCATTCCAAACGCGGACGCAAAACGGCGGTTCATCAGCCGGTCTTCAAGCGGGGCTATAACCCGCTGCTTAAAGACCGTTGTTATTCCGGGAAAAAGCCGTGAATCCAGCCCGCCGCCGTGAAACTTGAGATAGCGTTCACCTTGTTTAATTCCCCATGCTTCCAGCGTCCGGGTCCGGCAGACAAGGCCAGCGGTTATCGAATCCTGGTCCTGGCTGAATACCAGCGGTATTCCGCTCGAACCACTGGTCCTAAACGGCTGGGGCCTGGTGCGCGGCTGGCTTGAGACGAAGCTCTCCGGTTCCTGCAGTATTTCTTCTTTCGTGAGCAGCGGCAGGCTGGCGAGATCATCCAGGCTGCGGATATCCTCCGATTTTATCCCGTTAAGGTTAAACATTCGGCGGTAAAAAGGGACTGTTTCACAGGCATGCCGGAGCAGGGCTTTCAGCTTGCGCTCCCTGAGGGAGCGCAGCGAATCCGGGTCCAGGCTCTGGTTCTGACGGCCTTCCTCGAGCGAGGCCAGAAAATTACGGCCGCGAGCCTGCTGGGCAAGCGGGAAAATCCAGTTCCGGAGGAAAGGGGCATAGGGATCGCTCATAGCTGCTGGCTGACCATCATAAAGTATTTTGCGCCGCCTTGCAACCGCTTTAAAACCGGCCGGGAATACCGGGATAAGAAGTTAAACCAGCCGGAACTGCTCTCGGCACCTGCCCCGAATTCGAAAATAAAAAGATTTCTCTTTCTAGTCTTCCCGGAAACAATGACATCCGTCCACTCCAACTCTCCCTCAACCTCCAGAAAAATGGACGGTGGGTTAGAATCAAGGCAGCGCAACCGGGATAAGTACCCGGCCCAAGGATAGTACGGCGCAGACAACCAAGCCAGGAGAGACGCTTATGTACAGAAAAAGATTGCTGGTGTGCTTACTGGGGGGCTGCATCTCGGCAGCTGCCTGCCTGATCGGCAGGCAGATCATCTTCGGTTTCCCGGAGATTTTATGGGAGAACCTCGCCGCCACTGTAGCGAACCGGATCCTGCTCGGGTTCGTGATCGGCATCAGCGCCTGGCGGATAAACTACAAGCTGCACGGCGCGCTGCTGGGTCTGTTGCTCTCGCTCTCCGTCTCGATCGGGTTCCTACCGGATATGGTCCTGGGCTTTTTCCTGTTCACAACCGCCGGTATAATCTACGGAATGTTCATCGAATGGCTCGCGACGGATGTCTTCAAAGCCCCGCTGAAAGCCTCCTGAGCAACCCCCCTTCAATCCTTTTCTTTCGTTTCAAGCAAACCGCCCGGCTGCCGGGGGGATCAGTCTCCGCATTTACAAGGAAGATTAAAATCCCCATGCCCGTTTATTCTGAAGCTGGGTTTGATATTAATGCTGTAATTGGTTACGAAAAGCAGATTAAGGCAGGTTCGAGACAAAGAAAATCGACTTGATAACCGGCTTTTACTCAGGTTTGGAGGACCCGTACGATGAAATGATGAAAAATGATTGCTTCGCTGCGTGCTTCAAAGAACGCGGCACTACGCTCGCAACGACCCGAGGTGTCATTGCGAGGCTTTCCCCGAGATAACGAAAGATATAAAAGGCAAAGTCAAAGCAATCTGATTTCAAATATCCAATACCCAATACCCAACCTTAGCGCCCTTTGTGCCTTAGTGGTTCAAAAATAATACATCCCACCCAAATCCAAATCGCCACACCCAAACCCTACGGCGCCCAAACTACGGTAAAATCAGAACGGAAAGCGCTTCACAAGGGGTAACCGGGATGCCCACTAAAGACTACTACGCCCCAATTCTGAAAAACTGGATTTACCCCCTCTCTCAGAAGGTGAGAGGCAGAAATTACCCCGCCATGTTCAGGGAAGCCTGCCGGATCCAAAAGCTCAGCGGGGAAGAGATCCGTGATCTTCAATTCAATAAATTAAAAATAATACTTCAGCATGCCTGGGATAGCGTTCCGCATTACCGGGATGTTTTTAATAAAGCCGGACTAGAACCACAGGATATCCGCAGCCTCGAGGATTTGCAGTTAATCCCGGTATTAACAAAATCGGATATCCGGGAGGCGCCGCAGCGTTTCATTTCCTCAAATCCTCGAACAAGAGCCCTGACTTTCAAGACCAGCGGGACCTCCGGACAACCGCAGGCATTTCAGCTCGATCAGAGCGCAATCACAGCCGGACTTGTGAGCCGGTTCCGGGCGCTGGAATGGTGGGGAATTCAACTGGGCGACCGCCATATAGAAATCCGCGATAGATATGACGATACTTTGATGTTTCCGGATTTACGAACCAGGATAAAAACCCATTATTCTGGCCCGTTCAAAGACCTGGTGATTAATCGAAGAGTTTTATCGCCCTACGATATGGGAGACCAAAAGCTGGAGCAGTACCTGGGGCTTATGGATAGGTTCAGACCCAGTTATTTATTTGGTTATCCATCTTCAATCCACTACATGGCAGACTATATCCAGAAAAAAAGTTATCAGGGCAGCAGGTTCAGGTTAAAACTGGTCGTTTCGATGGGTGAAATGCTGCACAGGAACCACGCAGATGCTTTCAAACAGGTTTTTAACTGCCCAACTGCAAATGAATACGGGTCTACAGAATTTAGCGTTATCGCATACAGCTGTCCCTGCGGGCGGATGCACAGCATGGATGATTTTTTGATCATGGAGATTGAGAAGCCGGATCCGGAAGATATGTATGGGGAGGTTATTGTGACAGGCCTGGAGAATTTCGCCAGCCCGCTCATCCGCTACAAGATTGGAGACCTGGCTCTGCCAGGCCGGGGGGAACAGGAATGCCCGCTGGGAATCAACCTCTCCAGTTTTGAAAGGATTATTGGCCGCGAATTCGACATTATGCACCTGCCCGGAGGCAAAATTACCAGCAGCATGGTTATAGAATCCATCATGTGGGAACTGGAGGGGGTGCGGAGATACCAGGTGGAGCAGACTTCACCCGGCTCGTTTATTTTTACAATTGTGCTCGATTCAGAGGGGAATAATAATTATATTGAAGATAAGATCCGGGCCAGGATGTCCAGACCGCTTGGTATCCGCGATATCAAATTTGTCTATGTCTCAGAAATACCCCCGGACGCTTCCGGCAAGTTCCAGTATGTGAGGACCTTTAAAATTTAACGGCCGGGGTAAGTTTGATATATGGTTGAAAAGCTTCCTCGAACGCTGTGCAGCCCCCGCCTGTTATCCTGAATGTAGTGAAGGATCTAATCCAATATCAAATCTTTGCGCTCTAAGTGCTCTTAGTGGTTCAAAAATAAAAACCTTCCACCCTAACCAAACCACCAGACCCAACCCCTCCGGCACCCAAACTACGGTAAAATCAGAACGGAAAGCGCTTCACAAGGGGTAACCGGGATGCCCACGAAAGACTACTACGCCCCAATTGTAAAAAACTGGATCTACCCGCTCGCCCAGCGCCTGCAGGGCAGGGATTTCCCCAGCGCGATGCGAGAAGGTTTGCAGAACCAGCACCTCAGCCAGGCCGGTCTGCAAGCCCTGCAGCTGCGCAAAGCCGCAGCCCTTGTCCAGCACGCTTACCAGACCGTGCCCTATTACCGGGAGGCGTTCGCCAGGGCCGGGCTTTCCCCGCACGGCATCTGCGACCGGGCTGATTTTGAGAACCTGCCAGTCCTGACGAAAGACCTGCTGCGCGATAACTTTAAGGACTTTTTTTCATCCCAGCCCGTTTCAGGTTTGATGAGCGTACAGACCAGCGGGTCCACCGGCCTGCCGCTGAAGTCAATGGTCAGCCAGCGTTCTGCGTTGATGTCGAACGTCTGCCGCATCCGGGCGCTGCAGTGGTGGGGGGTCGAGCTGGGCGACCGTATGGTCTACCTGACCAATGCCGGTTACCGGTTCGAGCCCGGCAAGGCTAAATCGTATTATGAATCCATTTACACCCCGCTCCGGGCGGCGCTGATGAACCGCAGGTACTTCTCAGCCTACACCATGACGCCCACATCCATGCAGGCTCACTGGGACACCATCCTGAGCTTCCGCCCCAGGTATATCTTCGGTTTCCCGTCCGGGTACGCCGAATTAGCAAAATACCTTAACGAGCAGGGCTGCGACGGGAAAAAAGCCAACCTGAAACTGGTCATGACCCTGGGCGAGGTGCTGCATGGATGGCAGGCGGAGCTCATCTCTTCGACTTTTAGCTGCCCGGTCGGGAACGAATACGGCTCGGTTGAGGCCGGCCTGGTTGCCCACAGCCTCCCCTGCGGGGCGATGCACACCGTTGATGACCGGCTGATCATTGAAGTGGTCAGGGAGCACCCAGAAGACGAATACGGCCAGGTGGTCATTACCGACCTGGACAACTGGAGTTTCCCGATCATCCGCTACAACCTGGACGACCTGGCGAAAGCGGTCCATGCCGGGCACGACTGCTCCCTGGGGCTCGGGCTGGGAGTGCTGGACGGCCTGGTGGGGCGCGACCAGGATGTTATCAGGCTGAGGAGCGGCAAGCTTTTATACTGCCATTACTTCCACAACCTGCTCAAACATGTCCAGGGCGTCAAACAGTACCAGGTGGTCCAAAAGGAAACCGACCTGTTTGAATTTAGAATAGTGCCGCAAGGGGAGGCGATAAAGCCGGAAGGAGAGCGCTACCTGAAAGAAACCGTCCGGGAGCACCTGGAAGGGTCCCGGGCTGAGATTACCCTGGTCGCTAACCTCCCCAGGGACCCATCCGGGAAATTCAGGTTTGTAATTTCAGAGCTGGAATCCTTTCAGGAACAACCGCACGAACTGCATTAATTGAAGCTTACTGGCATCGCTCACTTTCCGCGGGGTATAGTAGAACCGGCGGGCGGATGCCTGAAAATTTCCCTGCTGCGGTCAATGATCGAAAAGTCTTCCACATCAAGGACTTCACCTGATACTGTTACCCAGGCATGCCCGTGAAGCCGGTCCCCGGTATCCCTGGGAGGCTCGATTACATAATGGATGCTCATGTCCTCTCCGCCCGAATCGAGATAACGGTAAAGGATCATTGCCCTGAGGTAACAGGTGTTCCTGGCTCTGAAAAACCGCCGGCGCAGCCACGGCTCACTCAGGCGCATCAACCTTTCCACACCCGCATCGAGGCTGCTTGCATACGGGCGCCTGTCTTGCCTGAATCCGTCAAGCATACCTGATAGGTGGGTGATCTCCAGTTCTGAAGGCACCCGCCAGATGAAATAACCTATCTGCAGCGCCAGAGGGATATCAGCCGGGGTACTGAACATCCTGCGCAGGCGCTGGTAGATGCCGCGCAGGCTCCATCGTGGCGCGAGCTCGTGCTTTACCAACGACGATGTTCCTCCCTGCTCCAGTATGTCCCCACAAAGCCGGTTTTCTGGCCGAGGGTCTTTATTAGATTTCCCCGTCTCATCAGTGCTACATCCTCTTCGGCTGGCAGACAGGCAAGCGCACCTAATTTAACCAACTGTCCGGCTGATTTCATTTCATCCCATAAAGTCCATTTAATCCGGTCACGGTGGTGCAGAAAAAACTGGGCATATCCTTTGCCGTATCCTACCTGCTGCTTCCAGTAATCTCGCCACCCCTGGCGGTGGAGATGCAGAACTACTGCATTGGACACATAGACAAATTGTCCTAGGTCCATTTCACAGAGACGGTAATGCAATTCGCAAAATGCATATGAATGATAGCGTTCATCAAATCCATTAACCTCAAGAAGTACATCTTTCCTGTACATCAGATTTGAAGTCGGAGCGCAGGGAAACCGCGGGTGGGAAAGGTGCTTTTCAGCATCCAAGCCGCCAGTCAGGTCAACGTATCTGGCAGCGGGGCTGTTGGACATATAACCAATTGTTTTACCAGCCCCCCCATAACAGGTCCCTGCAGCCGCAGCCTTCTTCGCTGCGCCAACAAGGGCGCTCAACCAGGTGCGGGCAGGGAAACAATCCGCATCGGTAAAAACCACCCACTTCCCTCTCGAAGCCCTTATTCCGGTGTTCCTTGCAGCAGGTCTCCCCTTCCCATCCTGAATTAACACACTTACTTCAAACTGTCTTCCTATATCCCGCGTGGAATCGCTGGAATTTCCATCCACGAGGATAACTTCGTAATCCTCCCGGGGAAAGGTCTGGTTTTTTAGCGCATTCAAGCAAGCCGGCAGGGTCTCCCCGGCATTCAAGGCGGGGACCACAACAGATAAAAGCACTGTCATGGATTTTCCCGCCTTTGCCCGCTGCGGTACATGCTGAAAAATCCGCGCCAATGCCACCAGGTCCAGAAACGCTGGGTGTAAGCAAATTCCAATTCATCTTTTTGTGATATGCCAATCAAATTTAATACACTCCTGAAGTATGGAAGCAAAGAACGGTAAGCCATTACGTAAATTATCTGCAAATATTCACCAGGCGCTAACTGGATTTCATCAGGATACTTCCGATAAATGTGGGCAAGACCTTCCCCGTATGTCCAGGCTGTTATGCGCAGAGCTTCAAAAGAGGGTCTTGTCCGGTGGAATAATACTGCGCCTGGCTGGTAGACTATCTTCGAAGGGAAGGCATCCAGAACCCGGTGGCAAAAATCAACATCCTCTCCCGTGGGCATATCTTCCGCCCAGCCGCCCACTTTGACTGCCGCCTGTCGGCGGACTGCCAGATTCAGCGAGGGAGCAAATGGGAATGTCTCTCGTTGAGAAACTGACCCGGCATCATACAGATCATAACCCGCCATGAATCTCTGGGCTGGAGTTTCAGGCTGGAAAACCAGGGATTTTCCCGCTGTTAACATCACACCCGGATCATTAAAGGGAGCAACCAGCTCCGCCAGCCAACGCCGTGTAGGGATGGTATCTGCGTCCAGATGGGCGATGATCTCCCCCGAAGCGTAAGATAACCCGCAATTACGGGCTGGTCCTGGCCCCCTTTTATTTTCCTCGAGAAGGATAACGTTAAATTTGCGGACGATCTCCATGGTCTTGTCAACAGACCCGTTATCGACAACAATAATTTCAGGGACATCAGACAATCCCCTCTGGCTGGTAAGCCCCAGCAGCAAATCCCCTATTACATCCTCACCATTGAGAACCGGTATAACAATGCTGATAGAAGGAGCCAACTTCAAAATCTTCCCTTAAAATGGTTATCTTCGTTATGCGAAACCCCTTCCCAGATTCGCCTTTCATCCTTATCCCAGTATGTGCGGGCAAAACCCAGGCGCTGTGCTAACTTCTGGATAAACCTCCCCCTGCGGTACAAACCGGCATCACCTTTGCCTGGGATACATGCCTGCAGGGCGTATGAGCCGATATTGGCCCAGGAGACCAATTCCCGCTGGACACCCCAGGGGAACTGGTCTTTATACAGCAGCAAAAACTGGGCATAGCCAACGCCGTAGCCGTACTGCTGACGCCAGTAAGCCTTCCAGCTGCTGCGGTGATCATGAAAGACAACCGCACGGGGTGCAAAAAAGAAGGGATAGCCAAATCTGGAGGCAATCCGGTGGTGCAGGTCTGGGCCAGGATATTGTATAAATCGCTCATCAATTCCGCCTACCGCAAGCAGGCAGTTTCTGTTATACATTGAATTTCCTAAAGGTGCATACGGAAAGACCGGGTGTTTCAGGTGGAGCTCTGTTTTGAGACTCCCGCTCATCTCCGTATACCGCGCTGCAGGCGAGTTTGATGGCAAGCCAATCATCTGGCCAGCAGCGCCCATCACCGGGGTATCCAAGCCCTCCTGCCCTACTCTGAGGAGTAGATGATACAGCCAGTTCCTGGTCGGGATGCAGTCAGCATCAGTAAATGCGATCCACTTTGCTTCCGATTCTCTTACACCAAGATTGCGGGCTGCCGGTTCACCTGCATGGTCCTGCTCTAGAACACGATATCCAAAGCTGCGCGCGATCGCAGCAGATTCATCTTCCGAACCATCATCGACTACAATCACTTCGTACTGATCCGCCGGAAACGCTTGTACCCGCAGAGCTTCAAGGCAGGCATCCAGAGTTCTGGCACCGTTGTATACCGGCACTACAACAGAGATTTCCATTGTCATAACTCTTTTCTCACTCTTCTCCTGTACATGCTGAAGAATCCTCTCCAGTACCAGTAACTCCAGAACCGCAGATACTCAAAAAACTCCCTTTGGTTTTCACCCGAGAATCCAAAAAACCGTTTTACCCTTAATAACTCTGGATAAACAGCCCTGGTGACCAGTGCGCAAGCCACCTGCAGTGTATTCTTTATACTCCAGTTTGCGTCCTGCGGGTAGCGCAGGTACATATCAGCCAGGCCTTCGCCGTAAGTCCAGGCCTGTTTTTTTAACTGCTCGTCAGTCCGGCGCTCTCTATGAAAAACAACTGCGTTGGGCTGGAATACAACCTCTGCTCCGTATGCCCTCCGCAGGCGCGTGCAAAAATCCATGTCTTCTGCAGTAGGCATATCTTCCGCCCAACCGCCAATTGACAACGCCGCTTCTCTGCGGACAGCCAGGTTGCGGGATGACATGAAGGGGAAAATTTTTCGCCCCAGATTGTGCTCCGGCTGCAATGGGCCCTGGCGGGCGATGAAGCGTTCCGCCGGGCTTGAAGGAGGGTAGCTGATCGTCCTTCCAGACACAATAATTACCCCGGGATCTTCAAACGGCGCACAAATTTCCCTGATCCAGTCACGTGAAGGGACAGTATCCGCATCCAGGTAGGCAACCAGTTCGTTTGAAGAGTTATATAACCCTTGATTTCGGGCTGCCGATGGGCCGCGCTTCGGCTCGTGGAGCAAGGTGACATTGTATTGGGCGACAATTTCCCTGGTCCTGTCTGTTGAGCCATTGTCCACAACAATCAACTCGTCAACTCCAGCAGCCCTTCTCTGACGGGTCAATGCAGCCAGTAGATCTCCTATTGTATCTTCGCCGTTCAACACCGGAATAACAACGCTGGCTGATATCTCAGCCATTTGATTTCTCTTCCAGCTTGCTGGATAAACGGTTCCGGAAAGCGACCTCGTACTTTTCGGGAAAAACATCCACCCCCCATTTTGATTTGAAATATGCGGCTGATTTTCTCAATTTACCCGGATCGTAATGCTTCAATACATAATCCCTGTCAGGTTCTGATACCGGTATCCACTCGTCATCGTGGGTCAACATCGCGTCCTGGGAGGTCCAGATTTTATACCCCTCCTCCGTAACGCGCAGTGAAAATTCCAAATCCTCAAAGTGTCTGAGTGCGGGATCAAAACCGCCGCAGTCTGAGAATGCGCTGACTTTGTACAATCCCGCTCCTCCAGGTAAAAAATTCGTGGGAATGGACTTTCCATTGAGAAGAGAACGGATATAACCAGGCGGCAGGTCGTGGAACCAGCGCGCAATTTCTAGTACATCCCCGTTATCCGTGTAAACCAATTCAGCTGCGTGAGACCAGACATTTCCACCCACATCCAATCTCATCGGAGCTACAAAGCTGGCTTCAAATAAGACTGCGGTACGCATCGTCTCCATCAGCCAGCCCGGAGAACATAGAATATCATTGTCCAGTGAAACCACGTATTCACTGCCAACCATCTCGAAAGCCCGGTTTCGCCCCTCTGAGGCGCCCAGGTTGTCCGGGTTGTAATAAACAAGCATATTGCCGTATCCCGTCGAAAGGTCTCTTAATTTCGAAACCGTCCCGGGACTGGATCCATTATCGAACACAAGGATGTTAAAAGGGTAGCTGGTATTTTTATAGATGCTATCAATCGTCCGGCGTGTCAGATGAAAACGCTCGTATGAAAGCATAACAATGGTCACACCTGGTTCATCCAAATCATCCGCTGAGCAGCTGCCTATCGGCGGATGTACAGCCTGGGATATTTTTGCCAGTTCCTGCGGGTAAAGACGCCTCGGGCGATCGGACATCAGTTTTTCAGCGATTCCGAACCGGAGGTGCGGAATGCGGGCTGTCTGAGCTGACTATCCAGTTCAGCCAGTCCGTTTGAATCTGAGTATGCATCCTCTCCAATTTCGATCAACACACCGGATATCTTCTGCGAAACTCGGGTCAATGTCGCCAGTATTCGTCCAGCTGTTGTTCTATCCTTCGGGATGACCGTCTGCCGCAAGAGCAGATCCAGCACCTCTTCTTCGTTTAACTGGGCCAGTTTAAAACCTGTGATGCTTACATCACGGGACACTTTCGCCAGGTGAGTAGGGCGGGCCTCGTAAAGCACCTGGTCCGGCCAGATCGAGTCGATCGGAACCCTGCGTTTTGGAGTCCAGACAGAATACTCAGGCAGGCGTTCCAGCTCCCCAACCTCCGGAAACCACTGGCTGGTCTGGGGATGGAGATTAAAATTATGCATTAAAGCCCGCAGTTCAGGCTCGCCACCTTCGCCGATTCTCAGCAACAGCTTGTCATCACCCAGAGATCCCCAGCCAGAATGGAGCATCGCTGCGCTTAAGGTGCTCTTCCCTCCCCCAGATTCAGCGCACAGGATCATGCAGCGGCTTTCGGTTGCGATCGCGCCGGCGTGCATCGGCGCCCAGCCCAGTTTCCGCCATCCCGTTGTGAGCACCAGCCCCATCAGGTCTTCTATATCGACCAATCCCCGGGATTCCGGTTCGGGAATATGGACTATCCATGCGTTTTCTGCAGAAATGTATTTTCCATGCCCGCCAGATAGGAAATAAACATGCAGTCCCCCCTCGACCATATCGACCCACATGCGGTTAGATTCCAAATAACTCCCCTGCAGTTTTTTACCAGGGGAGTCTGTATAATAAATTTTCAGGAGGATGGATAAGGGCGGTTTGTTCCAGCGCACATTGTAGAGATTTAATGTTTCTTCGACTTTCGCTTCCAGGACCGGGTGGTCCGTTTCGGTTATTACCTCAAGCGGGCCGCAATAGTAGGTCTTTGACATAACCAGGCATCGACCCAGGGAAACCTTACTCGGCAAGCGGCATAGTCGGATCGAAAGCAGAGGTCATAATTTTTTGCAGCGGTTCTTTTTGCTTTTCGATCGTTGGGGCCACCCAGGCGCCTAAGAGTGTAGGCTCTTCTCCGGGGGTGATTTGGTCGCTTATCTCGATAAGCTTTTCTTCAACCAAGGTATCAATAAAAGAATGAACCGCCGAATCAACCTGCTCATTTCCGCTCCACTCAAGGCAGCGAGAGACCACCTTTTCAGGGGAACTTCCGGTTTCGAACATCTGGATGATAGCCCAACCGCTTGGATTGACCAGATAAAAATATTTCGTTTCCAGATCAAGCAGCACCGCCCCGTCTTCTAAAACGCTTGCTACAACATCCATTCTTAAATTATATGTTTTTAAATTATCCATAAACTTAATTCTCCAATTCAACATTAAAATACGTTTATAGCAAAAACTGTCGATACAAATTTGAAATTTATTCAGGTGAAAATTGTACTATAACTTAATCATAAACATCTTCTACAAATTATGATTGTGTTTGGGCTTTAATAACACCCTTGGTGTGCGTCTTTCGGAAAACCGCTGGCATTCAACCAGTGTGCAGTTGTCCCCTTTACAAATGTTTACCAACCGGGGACAATTCAAATAGGATAGAATTTTCAATATTAGTAGGGCATCCATGTGAACCTGTACAAATTATCTTCCACACTTTTTAAAAAATCCTCAACTTCCTGGCCGACCGCTACGGAAGAGCTGCTCATAAAGGCTGCCCTTCTGAAAGGCAGCGAAGCCTTAAACGCCTGGCAGGATTGGAAATCACGTATCGCATTGAATCAAACTGATGATAATTCGCAGAACCTTTTCCCTCTGCTGTATAAAAACCTGTTAAACCTGGGGGTCGAAGATACTTCAATCGATGTAATAAAGCATTTTTACAGGGTCACCGAAGTAAAGACCAACTTCCTCTTTAATATCGCACGGAAGCCAATTCAAATTTTAAAGGAGGAAGGCATCCAGACCATGCTGCTCAAGGGCGCGGCGCTGTCGAAGAGATATTATCAGGATCCCGGACTGCGACCGATGCTGGACGTTGATGTCCTTGTTCCACCCCACCAGGCCAACGCCGCGATAACAATTCTAAAGGATTTAGGTTGGAAATCAAACCGCAGGCTCCAAAAACCGCTGGAAGAACCGTATCTCTCATACATGCCCTCGGCCGGTTTTGAGGATGCCGCTGAATTTTCGTTTGATATCAACTGGCACCTGATCAACCTCAACTGCAGCTTCGAAGCCGACAAAGCCTACTGGGCTGATGCCGGAATAATTGATTTTGAAGGGGCGCCGGTATTAGTTCTAAACCCGACCTATCAACTGCTGCATGTATGTGTGCATGGGATGACCCATATTCCCATGTCAATAAAATGGATCCCGGATGCGTGGATGGTACTGAACCGTTCGGGTTCCGAAATTGACTGGGAACTACTTTTAGCCCATATCCAGGAGGCGAAAATCGTCTCGCTTATGCGAGATACGCTGCTGTACCTTAACAGACTTTTGAACCCGCCGATTCCCGATAGGATATTGGCTGGACTGCAGGATATTCCTGTAGGCGTATATGAACAGAGGGAATATTACGCAGTTACCGGGCGTTCCAATGAAATGGGCAGCCTGCCCTTATTGTGGGTCCTTTACCACCGCCGTACCCGGGCTCAAAAAGAACGGGGGCTGCAGACGCTTACTTTCTTCCAATATCTGGAACTCGGCTGGGGACTGGAGAATATCTGGCAGGTGCCTTTCCGGTTTGTCTTTATGGTATATAAAAGGATCTTAAATAATTTCAAGGCAAAAATTTCGTAAGTTCATGTTTTTCCAGGGGAATTGAACGAGAAATCCAATATAAATTGACAGCAGCCGGGTTAAAACCTGGCTGCTGTGAGTGAGATTTTCGAAAAATAACGATATTACCCTGGATAACTCAACACCTTATCATCTTCGCTCGGCCGGAAAGCGACCACCTCGAGATTGGGGAGTTTCTCCAGCTCGAGGCGCATCTTCCCTTCGTCGCCGCCCCTCTCCTTTACTTCCGCGTGGGCGTAACCGCTGCTTTCTTCACGGGTGATCGCCACAGACACGATATAACTGCCTGCGTCGGTCAGGGCCTGGATAAAGGGCGCCAGCTGGCCGCGCTGGTCTGGCATGCGGGCTTCGATCCGCGATCCAGCCTGGGCGCCGCCGGTGATCTCCACAAAAGTCTTAAAGATATCCTTGTAAGTGATAATGCCGGCCAGTTTGCCCTCGCGCATGACTGGAAAACAGTCCAGTTCATGCTCCAGCATAAAACGGGCTGCATTGGTGATGCTGCAGTTCTCATCGACTGCCAGCACCGGTCTGGTCATAATTTTTTCCATGGTCACTTTATCGAGCAGGGAGGCGATTTCATAAATGCTGAGGGTGGATACCGGGGAGGGTTCCGCTCTCAACATATCGCCCCTGGCAACGATTCCAATCAGGTCCCCGCGCTCATTCAGGACCGGCAGGTGACCGATATGGTTCTGCTCCATCAGGCGCAGTGCCTGGTTGTAATTGGTCTTAGGGGTCGCGGTGATCGGGTTGCGGGTCATCCAATTCTTCACAATCATGGTATTTTTTGCTCCTTTTTCAAAAATCCTGTCTTCTATCGCGCTGGCTCTGATCTGCCACTGGCCGCGGTACTTTCCGCCGATTTTCCTGGCGTCGAGCTGGTTCTCGGCTACCATCTGGCGCACCCGGGCATCTGTAACCCCCAGCCGGTCAGCCGCCTCCCGGGTTGTGATCCATTCACCTTCAGCCATAAATACTCCTTACGCTAGCGAAAATCATTGCTTTTATTATATACCTATCGCTAGCGTAAGTCAAGCCAAAAAACAGTTTTCAGACGATGATTTTCCGGGTAACACAACCCCAAACCAGGAATACAAGATACAATGAGCAGGTTCTTGCGAGGAGAGTGCCAACATGAAAGCTGTTGTTTACGAGAAATACGGGCCGCCGGAAGTCCTGCAGGTCAAGGAAATCCCAAAACCCACCCCCCGAGATGATGAAGTTCTGATAAAAATTTTCGCCTCAACCGCCACCCTGTATGACTGCTGGATGCGTTCTTCCACCGCCCCACCCGGATTCTGGCTGATGAGCCGGCTATCTTCTGGTCTCACAAAACCTAAACAACCGGTCCTTGGAACCGATCTGGCCGGGGAGATTGAGGCAGTTGGCCGAAATGTAAATAGGTTTAAACCCGGCGACCAGGTCTATGGTTTCCTGGGTGAGGGCATGGGCGGTTACGCTGAGTACAGTTGCATGCCAGAGAACGGGGCAGTATCAATCAAACCGGAAAATATGTCCTTCGCGGAAGCCGCGGCTGTCCCCCAGGGAGCCCTGACAGCCCTGTATTTCCTGCGAAAAGCGGACATCCAGGATGGGACAAAGGCGCTGATTTTCGGCGCTTCCGGTGGGGTTGGGATGTATGCGGTTCAGCTCGCCAGGCACTTTGGATGCGAGGTGACCGGGGTATGCAGCACCGCCAAAATGGACCTGGTGCGATCACTGGGCGCTGAGCACGTAATCGATTACACCCGGGAAGACTTCACCCGAAACGGGGAGACCTACGGTATCATTTTCGACACGGTAGGCAAGACTCGAATTCCACGCACCCGCAGGTCGCTGGCGAAGGACGGGAGTTATGTCTTCGCCACCTTTGGTCTGCCAAAGCTGCTGCAGATGGTCTGGCTTTCAAAAATTAACCGGGTAAATGTGGTCTTCGGACTCCTGGAAGAATCGTCCGAAAACCTGGATTACCTCAGAGAACTGGCAGAAGCCGGAGAGCTGAAAGCAGTTGTCGATAGAACCTATCCTCTGGAGCAGGCAGCCGAAGCCCACCGTTACGTCGAAAGCGGAAACAAAAAGGGGGTTGTGGTGTTATCTGTCGGGCAGGACGAAATGTCCTGAAAATTTCACGCTGTGTCTGCAACCTCTTGCACCAGAGAAGAAATCCAAAAGAATGCAACCAGGGATAAGAGGAGACCCCCATGAAAGCTGTTGTTTACGAAAAATACGGGCCGCCTGAAGTGCTCCAGCTCAAAGAAGTGGAAAAGCCGGTCCCTGAAGAAAACGAGGTGCTCATAAAAATCCACGCCACCACCGTCAGGGCCGGCGACTGGCGCATGCGCAAGCCCGACCCGGCTGCCGCCAGGCTTTTCAACGGCCTGTTCAGTCCAAAACGGATTAAGGTCCTGGGGATGGAGCTTGCCGGTGAAATCGAATCGGCCGGGGCAAAGGTGGAAAAGTTCAAGCCTGGCGAGCGGGTTTTCGCCACCACCGGATTGGGGTTTGGGGCTTATGCCGAGTATACCTGCCTGCCGGAAGACGGGGTACTGGCAATAAAACCCGCCAGTAAAACATACGAACAGGCCGCGGCAGTCCCCAGTGGGGGGATCGCCGCCCTGGCGATCCTGAAAAAAGTTAATATCCAGAGCGGCTCAAAAGTCCTCATAAACGGGGCTTCAGGCTCGGTCGGCACGTATGCAGTCCAGCTCGCCAGGCATTTCGGGGCGGAGGTGAGCGGGGTGTGCAGCGCCAGCCACCTGGAACTGGTTTCATCCCTGGGAGCCGTCAAGGTGATCGATTACAACCGGGAGGACTTTACAGAAGGGAAGCAGCGCTACGATATAATTTTTGACGCTGTGGGAAAAATGGTCTCCGGAATCACCCGATCAAAATGCCAGCCTGCCCTCCAGCCGGAAGGCAAATTCCTTAGCATTGAAATGAATTACAGCGAAAGCGCGGCCGACCTGGAGACCCTGCGGGAATTGATTGAAGCGGGCAAGATCAGGGCAGCCATCGACCGGACTTACCCGCTTGAGGAGATCGTCGCCGCCCACCGTTACGTCGAAAAAGGCCACAAGGCCGGCAATGTGGTCATCTCTGTCCGACAGCAGTCCACTCAATAGCCCGGAGGTACTTTTCCCGTAATCATTTAAAACCTTTCCGCGCGATCGGGTGATTTACCGGTCCGGGCACCGTCAAGATCGGTGATTGAAATATTTTTTACAAAGGAGAAGATTGAATTATGATAGATACCAGAATAGTCCTTTCAGGAATTTGGGTTGCATTGATGCTGACCTATTTACTGGGTGATGTGCTGCGCATATTTGCCGGCGATTTCGAAGCCGGTACGATCCAGGGTACCCAGGCATCGCCGATGATGTGGATGCTGGCGGCTCTGGTCATGCTGGTGCCGATCGTAATGGTCGTGCTCAGCCTGACTGTACCTTACCCTGCCATCCGCTGGGTTAACATCGTTGTCCCCGTACTTCTGGTCTTATTCAATATCGCCGGGCTGCCCTATAAGGGTTTGTATGACAATTTCCTGATCTTTGTCGGGTTTGGATTCAATGCCCTGACGATATGGTATGCCTGGAAATGGGTTTGAAACCGGCGGTTGGCTGGCAGTTTCAGACCAGATTTCTATTAAGAATATAGGAAAAAACTAGAGAAATGGATAAAACCGAAAAAACCTTTCCAGAACAGCGTCCCTACGAACCCAGTATTGTAGACCGCTTAAATGATTGGGTCGAGCGGCTTCCATTACCCGCCCTTATCTTCCAGATCCTTCTTGGGCTCGCTCTGATATTTTTCCAGGTAATCTGCCTGGGGCTGGAAGGAGGCCTGTACGCCAAAGAACTCCTGCCGGTCATTATCTTTAACGGTGCAGCGGTCCCCTTCCTTCTGGCCCGGATTCACCTGCTCAACAGAGAGGCAGTGGCTGCAGTTAATTCAATGAGGCCTATGCTAGAAATGAACCAGGCAGAATTCGATGATTACAGGTACAGGCTTTCAACCATGCCGTTCTGGGGACCCCTGATCGCCGGCACGATCTTGACAGCCAGCGTTATCCTTACTCCCCTGGTATCCAACCCGCCTGCCCGCTACGCCGCGCTCGTAGACCTGCCCGTTTTTTCAGTCGTCTACCACATCATCGATAAACTCTCGGCGTTCTTATTCGGGGTGATCCTTTACCACACTTTCAGGCAGCTGCGCCTGATCAATTCCATCAATTCTCGTCACCTGCGGATCAATTTGTTTCACCTGCGCACCCTGAATGCATTCTCCAGGCTCACAGCCTCCACTGCCCTGGGACTGCTGTTCTTTATCTACCTGTGGATGCTGATCAACCCGGAACTCCTGGCGGATCCGGTATTAATCGCCTATTCGGTCCTGCTGACCTCCCTGGCGGTTATCATATTCGTCTGGCCGCTGTGGGGCATCCATAAATTAATGGAAGACAAGAAAGTCCAGGCGCTCCACGATATCGACCTGCGTTTTGAAACCCTTTTTAAAGAGCTCAACAGGAGCATCGATGAGGACAACCACGAAGAGACCGACAGGTTGAACAGGACCATCGCCAGTCTGGATGTACAATACACCAGGATCAGCGATGTACCAACCTGGCCCTGGAGGGCGGAGACCGCTCGGCTGGTTCTTACCGCAATAGCAATTCCACTGGTGCTGATGGTACTTCAGTACTTTGTGCTCCAGGCTCTGAACCGGTGACCACAAACTCCTTTCATCGTTTTGTCCCGTTATGGCGCAGCGGATTACACAGAATATTAATCTATAGGAGAACAATATAAATGAACACGCACAGGAAAACCGGAATTATTGTGGGAGCGCTGTTTATTCTTGCAACAGTAACCGCGATCATCAGCCTGATAATACTGGGCGATGTTCTGGCGGGTCCGGATTACCTGACCGGGAGTGCTGAAGTTGAAACCCGGGTGGTTTTGGCGGTTATCTTTGAGACCATTCTGGCTGTTTCAGTGATGGCAATAGGCGTTTTGATGTACCCTGTTCTTAAAAATGTAATTGAAAGCCTGGCGCTTGGATATGCAGTAATCAGGCTGGTTGAAGGGATTTTTATTATCCTCGGCTCAATCGGCTTGCTTTCGCTTTTAACGCTGGGCCAGGAATACGCGGCAGGCTCTCAGGATGCTGCCAATTTCCAGCCTGCAGGTGTTTTGGCTCTTGCGCTGCGCGAATGGAGCATTGTATTCGGGACTTTAATCTTCCTGGGATTGGGAGGGCTGGCCCTCAATTACCTGCTGTATATTTCAAAACTGGTTCCGCGCTGGCTTTCAGCCTGGGGCTTTTTCGGAGCCGGATTGATTTTGATTACCGGTATATTAAGCTTGTTCGGATTAAAACCCTCTTCCAGTATCACAACTATGTTAGCACTCCCGATAGCGGTGCAGGAGATGGTATTCGCGGTATGGTTAATCCTTAAAGGTTTTAATCCGTATGAAACTGGTTCCTGAACTGCCTGGAAAAAATTATTAAACCCAAAACGGCTTATACAGAGGAGGGAGGAAGCATGAGAGCAATTATTTACACAGAATATGGACCCCCGGAGGTGCTTCAGCTTAAGGAGCTCCCCAAACCTAAACCGAAAGAGGATGAAGTGCTAATCAGGATATATGCGACCACTGTAACCACAGCCGGTATCGCAGCGCTGAGAGGAAAGCCTGTAATTTCACGACTTTTCACCGGTATTACAAAGCCCAACCATCCTATCCTGGGGGTCGAGCTCGCCGGAGAAATTGAAGCGGCAGGGGCGGGAGTATCCCGGCTGAGAGCTGGCGACAAGGTATTTGCATCGACCTCATACGGGACTCTCTGCGAATATATATGCCTGCCCGAAAACACCCCGGTAGTGCTAAAACCTCCCAGCATGACCTTCGAACAGGCTGCAGCGGCTGTTGACGGAGCGCATACTGCCCTATATTTTTTGAGAGACATGGGGAATATCCAGAGTGGTTCGAAAGTGCTGATCAACGGTGCATCCGGTTCGATCGGCACCTTCGCCGTTCAACTCGCCAGGCATTTCGGTGCGCAGGTCAGCGGGGTGTGCAGCACAAAAAACCTGGAATTAGTAAAATCCCTGGGAGCGGATGCAGTCTTTGATTACACTGCTGAGGACTTTACGAAAAGCGGGGAGACCTATGACATCATATTCGACACAGTAAATAAAAGCTCTTTTTCCCGCTGTAAAAACGCACTGACGCCGGATGGGATTTATCTCACCACATACCCCACAGCGGCTATTCTGCTGCAGATGGCATGGAACTCGCTTACAAGGGGGAAAAAGGCGGCGGCCGGTTTTGCTGGTGTACGACCGGACAGCGAAAAAACCGAGAACCTGCATTTTCTCAGAGAGCTGATCGAGGGGGGCTCGCTTCGATCGGTCATCGACAGGACCTATCCATTGGAGCAGGCATCTGAAGCGTACCATTATGTCGCAAAAGGGCACAAGGTGGGTAATGTAGTAATAACCATTCAGCAAAGCCAAGAATAGAAATTCTTAATTAAGGAAAACGAGCTTATGAAAGCAGTAGTATGGATGGAATACGGGCCGCCGGAAGGGCTTCAGCTCAGGGAGGTGCAGAAACCCGCTCCCAAAGAGAATGAAGTCCTGGTAAAGATACACGCGACCACGGTCACCGCCGGGGACTGCGAGATGCGCCGGCTTGAACTGCCGCTGTTCTTCTCAACCCCGATGCGGGTGTACAACGGCCTGAGGGCGCCGAAGAGGATCACCGTCCTGGGGCAGGAACTGGCCGGCGAAATTGAGGCGGTTGGGGATTATGTAAAGTCATTTAAACCCGGCGAGCGGGTCTTCGCCACCACCGGGTTCAACCTGGGCGGGTATGCCGAATACATCTGCCTGCCGGAGGGAGCTGAAGATATCGCCCTGGCGAAAATGCCAGCCAATATGACTTTTGAGGAAGCAGCCGCGGTCCCCTTCGGAGGCCTGGAATCGCTCCATTTTCTGCGCCAGGCGGGTATCCAGCCGGGGCAGAAAGTGCTGATCAACGGCGCCGGCGGCAGCATCGGCACGTTCGGAGTCCAGCTCGCCAAACACTTCGGGGCGGAGGTGACCGCTGTCGACAGCGCCGGTAAGCTGGACATGCTGCGATCAATCGGGGCGGACCATACAATCGATTACCGTAAAGAGGATTTCACCACAGGCGGGAGTAAATATAGTGTGATTTTCGACGTGATTGGAAAAAGCCCCTTCTCCGGGTGCATCCGGTCGCTGGAGGAAAACGGGTATTACTTGATGGCAAATCCCAGGGTCTCGTATATGCTGCGCGGCGCATGGGTATCGCGGACGAGCAAGAAAAAGGTCGTCTCAGGGACAGCCCAGCAGAAATCGGAGGACTTAAATTACCTGAAAGAACTGGTCGAAGCCGGCCACCTGCGCACAGTCATCGACCGGACCTATCCCCTGGAGCAGACCGCCGAAGCTCACCGCTACGTCGAAAGCGGAGAGAAGCAGGGTAACCTGATCATAAAAGTAACTTAGAAAAACAGTGCTTATGGGATCAATTGAATTGTGTTGAGAATTTTTTCCGCCAGGGCTTTGTTCTCCATTGTGGGGCTTGAAACCGCAATTCTGAGGGTTTGACCATCCATATAAAATAGATACACAAAGTTGTTTCTCTCCCCTGCCAGCTGGGTTTCAAAGCCTCTCAACCCGTTGATTTCAATCGGTTTGACATATGCGTAAACGTCCGGGTTATCCTGGATGGCGGAGAACTCCTCCCAGGAAAGCGGCGGTAAATCAAATTGAAGCAGGCCGTACACTTGAAAATAATCTGAGCCCGGGCTCACCTGATCAGCGTTCTTTTGAATATAAAAAGTGTAAGCATCCAGCTTGCTGTTATCGTCCGGGTTGACGATAGGGGCTTTCTCTACATTCAGGCCGGCAGGTACATCCAGCGAAATCCCCAGTTCATCAAATACATAAGTGCTGGAATCTGGACCTGCAGGTATGCTTGTGGGTGAAGGAAGCGGTTCTGTACCCTCAGGCGGCAAAATTGTAGCCTGTGTTGTTGGGCTTATCGTCTGAAATCCAGGGTCGGGTTCCTCACTCTCCACAATCTTCTCGGGAGCGCTGCAGGATGCTGCCGTAAACACGATAAAAATAAGGAGAAATAATACTGCAGTTCGGTATTCACTCATAAGGTGTCCTCACCTAAACATAAATTTTGATTAACCCGGCAAAAGCAACGACTAGTCCAGCAGCCTCCAGTTCCCCCGCGGGGATCTGCCAGCCAGGTCAGCCGGCACAATACTCTCCGGAAACCTTCAACGGTAAAAACACCCGGTTTCAGGCTGGATTGTTCGATATATTCGTTCGCGCCACTCGGGGTATCCGTTCCACCGCCCGGGCGGCGATGCCCGCCACTGACGGACCGGTTACAACCAGCGTCGCCGCACTTATAGAAAAACCGGAAAACAGCTCAGCGGGTGAAAGGGAAAGCCGCTATTTCAGGGCTGCTCAGGGAAAGCGCCTAACTGCTGCATCATGGCCATGTTATCCATAATTCCCCAGTGCTCCACAATTTTGCCCCCTTCAATCCGGACGATGTCGATCACTTCAATGGAAAAGCTCTTGCCAGCGGGCGGAATGCCCATAAATTCACCCTTCTGAGTGCCCGCCCAGACCATGCGCGATACCACCCGATCCCCTTCAGCGACCAGATCCTCAACAACTGCTTTAAAATCCGGGAATGCTTCCCTGAACTGGGCCATCAGAACTTTGAGTCCCTCGCGTCCTTTTGGAACCCCGGGCGGGAGTTCTTCGTGTTCCACGAAGTCATCTGCCATCACCTCATCAACCACGCTAAAATTTCCCTGATTGAAGACTTCATCCACCATCTGGCGGAACATCGCTTTGTTTTGTTCGTTTGACATAAAATTTTCTCCTTTTTTTAATAATATATCTTATAGATATTTCACTCAGTGCTTAAAAAGCGCTGGTAAATATTTAACAGGGTCTGCATTCGAAAGAATCTTCCGTCTCGCGCTCCTTAGGCTTTACAATCGCGCCGAACAGCACCCCCGCGATCACCAGCGCCGCGCCGGCGACCAGGCTCAGGGTTATCGGCTCGTTGGAGATTATTGAGGCCAGGCTGATGGTCACCAGCGGCATCAATACAAAGGCGAAAGAAGTCCCGGAAGCCGTCCAGCGCCCCAGCACCCACAGGTAAAGCATAAAGACACCCACCGAGACAAACACCACCAGGTAGAGATAAGCAGCCCAGGTAGCTGGCTGGCTGGGGAGAACCCACTGCTCTCCCGCGATGAGGGAAGCGCCCAGCAGCATGGCTGCCCCGACCGTCATCCCAACCGCGTTGGTGGCTACCGGGTGACTGCCTGGGATCAGCTTGGCAACAACCGCCGATTCAGCCATACAGGCGGTCCCGATCAGGATGGCAATGATATGCGGGAGCGAGACAGCCGAGCCCCTGTAGCCGTTCACGGCAAACCCGATCCCGGCAACCGCCAGCAGGGCGCCGGTCAGGGCCTGCCAGCGCAGCTTTTCCAGTTTGTGCAGGAAAGCGAAGATGATCGTCAGCAGCGGCACCAGCGCGCCGATCACCGTGAACAGCCCGGCCGGCGTTTCCACCAGGCCCCACATCGAGAATATAAAGGCGGCTCCCACCCCCAGGAAACCGAATAAAGCCGCGCCTGCCAGGGCTCTGCCGCGCGGCAAAGGCACTTTGCGGATTAACATCAGGGCCCAGAAAATCAGCGCCGCGGCCCCGAAGCGGGCTCCCCCGCTCCAGAACGGCGGCAGCTCGTTAAAAGTGATCCGGACCGCAACCGCGGCTGCCCCGGCGAACAGCACCATCAGCGCAAACGCGATCAGGGTAGTCCGGTCCGGGAGCGCCAATCCCCCCGCAGGAGATGAGGCGCCGGCTGCTTCGATTCGGGTTTCTTTTACTGCCAATAGGAACTCCTCCTCAGCCTGGCTGGGTTTAGGTTTGCTGCGGTATTCTCCGGTCTGCGATGTGATTAAACACTTATCTGAACGAGGAGGAATGGATTGTAAAATTTACCAGACTATTTTGATAATTATAGTCCTGTTTTTGCGATCTGTCAATCCTTCCTGCTGCTGGTAAAGGAAATATTTCAGCTCTCCGGTTGGTTTTGGGAAAAAACCGCTGAGATTTGATATTTAGATTCAACCCGTAAGTGCAACAACAATTATCGATGAAAAAGGCAAGCTGCGGTAGGATAAAGCGTCGCCAATCCCCATCGAAAAATCGAAGCAGCGCTTATGAAATCCTACCAACAACTTGCCTGCGAACAGAGATACCAGATTTATTTCATGGGGCAACTTGGATTAAATATTCTGGAGGCTCAAAATAAATTAATATTTAAATTCCTTGGGATTAAAACAATCCGGAGTATTGGAAGGAGGCAAATTTCCAGTAATTTTTTACTCATAATATGAGCATTTATTAACACTTTAAATTGGGGAAATTCATAACGTTCAAACCGGGATGCTGAATGAAAATTCACTTCCCAGGTTCTCTCCAGCGCTTGCAGCTGTAATCCGGCCGCCATGCGCCTCCACCAAATGCTTGGCTATCGTAAGGCCAATCCCGCTGCCGCCCCCAATTCTGGACCTTGATTTATCCACGCGGTAAAAACGGGTAAAGACTAATGGCAGATGCTCTGATGGAATTCCGATGCCGGTATCTGAAACCATAAAAGTGACTTCTCCGTCCTGATAGCGCGTTGAAATACAGACCTTGCCGCCTTCCGGGGTATATTGCAATGCATTACCAACCAGATTCAACAGAACCTGTTCAATCCGAACCTCATCGATGACGATATCAGGAACATCTGGAGATAGATCCGTTTCAAGTAATACTCCTTTTTCTTTAAATTGCAGGCTGAGTCTTCTGATTATCGATGTAACCAGCTCCGAAGGCGACACTGGCTGCAGGTCCAGTTGAAATTCGTGCGCTTCCACGCGGCTGAGTTCTTGAAGGTCATCAACAAGACGTTTCAGCCGGTCAGCTTCATGGTGAATCAATTGGAAAGTCTCGTCGGTAGGGGAAAGCACCCCATCCATCAGTCCTTCCAAAGAACCCTGGATGGCTGTCAGGGGAGTGCGCAATTCATGGGTGATATCCCCGATTAATTTTCGCCGCATGTTTTCTGTTTGCGCCAATTTTTCCGCCATTTGATTGAAGCTTATCGCCAGCTGGTCCAGTTCATCCTCATCCCCAGGGAGAGATTTTACTTTCACTCGCTGTTCGTACTGCCCGTCAGCAATTTCCCGGCTTGCATACTTCATCTCTCTAATCGGGGCAATAACCCTGCGGGTAACCAAAACGCTCATCCCAATAGCAGCAAAAATCGCCCCGATGGCTGCCCTTGTGAGTGCTTCATTGAATGCGTGGCTGAAGCTTTCATAGAGGTCTGCACCCATGTGGCCCCCCATCAACCCCATCATCGATTCTTCCATCATATGGGACATATGGTTTTCAAAAGCTAGCGGGATGACCAGCTTTGACGAGGCAGCCAGGATGATTATTCCAAAAAAGATGACGGCCAGATAGGTTGTGAATAATTTCAATCCAAACCGTTGCCGATATTTACTCAGCACATTCAGCCTCCCGCATTCTCAAATCGGAATCCTATGCCCCGCACAGTTGCAATTCCGTGAAACTCTCCCAATTTCCTCCGGACATGGCCAAGATGGACATCAACAACCCGCACATCCCCAAAATAATCATGCCCCCAGATCTTTTCAAGCAGTTGCTCCCGGCTGAGCACCATACCTTTATGCTCGACCAGCGCTGCAAGCAGGTCAAATTCAGTGCTGGTGAGTTGAACGGGCTCCTCATCCAACCAAACCTGGCGGCTGGATGTATCAATACGCAGGTGTTGGGTGGTATATACTTTTCTATCCGGGTGCTGGGGTGTGCTCTGCAGGCGGCGAAAAGCAGCCTTGATGCGAGCCATCAACTCCCTTGGGCTAAAAGGTTTGGTCAGGTAATCATCTGCGCCCATCGAAAGCCCCAAAAGCTTATCGATTTCTTCCGTTTTTGCCGTCAACAAAATGACATAGACATCTGATTCGCGGCGCAACTGTGAAAGCAATTCAATTCCATCCATACCCGGAAGCATGATATCCAGGACGATTAAATCCGGATTATATTCCCGGGCAACCCTGAGCCCGGTGAGGCCATCCGTTGCAGTCAGGTATTCGTACCCTTCGTTTCGGAGGTATGCTGTTGCCAGGTTTAATATGCTCTGCTCATCATCGATGATCAGTATCTTTTTTTGGGGAATTTTCTGGTCTGCCATTTAATCCCTGAACATCCTTATAACTTTATATTGCTATTGATTGAGAATTCTATCAAATGAAAGGCTTCTGAACCATTATGCAATTCAGAAGCCTGTAAAGACTGAGAGTACCCGGATCTATTTCAATGGACCTTACCATCCATTGCTGTTGTAATATCTACCCATTCCACCGCAATGGCCGCCATTGTTATAAAAATCGCCATCGCCGGACCACATCCAATTCATGTGGCCTTGCATCCATTCAGCCTGGTCGGCAGTTAACCAACCGTTCGCGACCGCTTCTTCCAGAACAGAATCATGGACACTTTCCATTAATTCCCGGATCTCTTCATCGCTTAAACCCTCCTCAGATGCAATTTCCCAGATGTGCTCACCGGCGGCATGCCGTTGCTCGATTTCTTCCGGGTCGATATCAAGCGCTTCTGCAAGTGCAGAAACCATCGCTTCATGCATCGGTCCCTGCTGGTCAAAATTTCCCATCCAGCCGAATCTTCCCCCCATCATGCCCCAGCCGCCGCCTGCAGGAACGTCAGGATCAGGAGGCCACTGGGATTGTGCGCTTACATATCCAGCGAACCCTAATGTAAATACGGCGACCACAAGTAAAGCAATACCGAAGTAACTTTTATTCATTTCAAATCTCCTTGAAAATTTGGCTCCACAATTTTTATCGTGGGACTTGGTCAGTAATTAGAAAGATATCGCATAATTTTGATATTATCTTGAAGGAATATTAAAGATTCTGTAAAGAATTTTTGCCATAATGAAATAAGCTGACGAAACTAACTCCAAATAAACCGCAAAGAACAACCGCGCGGGGAGCCAGTTATTTAACTGTTTTCAAATATTCAAGCTGGATTTTCAATCACTTATTTTTAGTAACTTGCATAGATTTCCTTAAAACCGTTATCCCCGAATGCAAAAACATCATAAGGCTGCTCTTCCCCGCTCTCTGTTTCCATCCCGGGTGAGCCGGGTGGCATTCCGGGTACTGCTAAACCGGTAAAATCGGGTTGTTCAGCCAATAATCTTTTTATCTCTGTTGAAGGTACGTGTCCTTCGATTACATAGCCATCCACGATGGCTACATGGCAGGATTGAAGCTCTGCAGGTATTTGATATTCTGATCTTATCTCAGTCATTTTCTGGGCATCTTCTTTTATTACGGTAAACCCATTATCCTGCATATGTTCAATCCAACCGCTGCAGCACCCTCAGGTTGGCGGGCGGTAAACAGTTACAACATGATCATTGTCTTCTTCGTTAGCCTGTTGTGTTACCACTGGTGGGCTGCACGCGCCAAGGAGAAAAGTAATAAATAAGAATACTGATCGTTTATTAATATGAACTTCCTGTAAATAGGATTTTCAGGTTGCCTGGGAAACAGGTTTTTGAGAAATACAGCTCTATCCTTCACCTCTGAAAACTTACTGGTGATTCGTAGGATTTGTTTAAAATCGTGCGCGTTCGGGTAAAAGACTGCAGGGACCGCTCCCCTTTCCGGACACCAGGTCAGGGCAATATTGAGCATCCATCTTCCCAATGGAGAATTGGAGTTTAGATATTCAATATGAAATGAAAATACTTATGATTTTGAAGAGCAGGTTTTTTGATAAAATCGTTTAAGGCGCCGGAACAGTCCAGGAAAATTGTTACAAGGACAATTCAACCATAAAATCAACTTTGTCAAACACTAAAATCGTCCAGTTTCTGGAACCCAAAAGGAAGCAGTACTGGCTGGGGATGATTCTTTTGGGTCTGGTATTGGGTTTCCTTTACTGGCGCACTCTTCTACCATCTATGGGAACCTGGGGGGATCCAGCTAAACTCCAGTTCCTTGGAAAAGTACTGGGCACCCCGCACTTGAGTGGGACTCCCCTCTATTTGATCCTCAACCATGTCTTTGTAACCTATTTCCCTAAAGGTACGCTTGCTTTAAAAGCTAACCTGCTCTCAGCAATATTCTCTATTGCGGCAGTATGGTTTTTGTTTGCTGTTCTTCTTGATCTGGATTTTAGCTTTGTAATTTCTTTTATCACCGCTCTGATTTTTGGGGTTGGTTACACAATGTGGTCCTGGTCTTTGCTTGCTGAAGTTTACACCCTGACAACTCTTTTCTTCATGATGGTGATCTTTTTCCTTTTAAGGTGGAACCGGACCCGTAAAAATTGGTATTTCCTGGCAGCCTGTTTGTTTTACTCGCTCTCTTTTGGTAACCATTTGCTTGTCCTTGGTCTGCTGCCGGCTTTCATTTACATCGTTCTGGCGACTGACCCAAGGGTTATGCTTGATATTCGAAACATCACGCTTGTCTTTTTGTTTCTGTTATTAGGTATTTCCCAGTATTACTATATTATCTGGCGCACCAATGATCCATCAACAGCTTTCCTGGAAACAGACACCCGGAAATTCCTGGCTTTTATTGTTTCTCCCGGTTCAAGCGCGATGGCGCGCTATTCGATCGATGAAATATTAACAAACCGCTTGCCGCGCTTCTTTAAATATTTATGGCGGGAATACTACTTTCTGATCTTTGGGGGTTTGATAGGGTTTTTTACAATAAGGGAAAAAGTTATCCGCAGGTTCATCCTGATCGGTCTTCTATCGACATTCCTTGTAGCGATGGTGCGTTACGCCCGTGAATACGAGACTTATTTTCTGCCCTTCTATGTTTTCTTTATTATCCTGGTTGGTTATGGTCTGGATTGGATTGCCAGACGGTTGCCTGGATCACAGCGTCTGGTTATTATAGCGATCCTCATCCCGGCAGTTATGGTTTGGGTAAATTACCAGAAGGTCGATCACCATGACCGCACCCTGTGGGCTCGAATAACTGAGAAAATTCTTACAACAATTGAACAGGATGCGCTGATCCTGTCGCCCAATTATGATAACACCGCCTTTTTCTGGTATTACCTGATCGGAGAAGGTTATGAATCCAGAAATCTCTACGTTATGCCGGTGGACTATAACAAATTGGAAAGGGTGAAGGGACTACCTTGCTGGGGAGGAAGAATTTTATCTCGGGGTGCAGCGCAAAAGCGTACCTCCAGGGCTGCGGGTGTTTACAATGAAGGGGCCAGAGCGCGAACTGGAGAATATTGGGCTGCAAATTCTGCCTACAAATACAAAATATATTTACGAAGTGCGATTACCCTAAGGGTGTTAGAAATACGGTGGGCAATGAGTAAGATCAAGGCATTGGTATAGAACCATCATGCGCATACTGCTTTACCACCGGGGTAAATAATCAACCCGGTTTCCGTTTTCTTTGTATTAATCTTCCCAGGCAGCATCTCTCAACGCGGGCCGGATTGATGCATTTGGATTGAATTCCGGTATATCGCGTTTTGTCCGTTTGGTTTTCCAATCGGTTCTTGTAATCTGGTCGCTCTTGTCGACCGGAATGGGAGGCGCTGCGCAATAGGAAGGCGGCAAGACCAACTGGCAAGTGAGTCCACTTTCCTTCTTCAGATCCGGTGCAACTGGTCGCAACCGGGATCACAAGACATGGAAATAATGGTCAGTGAGGCCCCTCATATATGGGGTGTATGGATATAATGCCCATATATGTAGACGATGAACAAATTAGATAAAACCAATTCTTCTATCGAACTGATGGGTTCGCAAATATGAATTGAGTATCCAACAAGACATAAATGCAATATTAATCAATGACTTTACTATCAAACTACTGAAAATGAACAAAACAGGCGATTAATTGCTTAGCACCCTTTCCATTTTATTGCAATTTCTAATTCGCCTTTATCCAGGACTGTACGCCAAAGCTTGGGGATATGCAGCGGGGAATGGGGAATATATATCAAAATGTTCTTTTATTGATATACTTCAAACCAGCTATTGAAAGAGAACCCTACCATCCCTGGGATTCCGGTGACAACCGGATTTGTAAGGTATCACAAGCTAAAAATTTGGAGATCATTTCGGAGGCATAATGAAATTTATACTTAGGATCTTAATCAATGCAATAGCCATCTGGCTGACAAGCTATCTGCTTCCCGGTCTAGGTTTCAGTGGGAACATCTTTAACCTGCTCATCGTAGCGGTTATCTTCGGGCTGGTTAACGCCCTGATCCGTCCAATCGTGAAGCTGCTCACACTGCCGATTAACGTCGCCACACTGGGTCTTTTCACGCTGGTTATCAACGCCTTCATGCTGATCATAACCGTGTGGTTGAGCGGTACATTGACGCTGGAAGGCGGGATTTTGGAGAATTTCGTCACCGCCTTTATCGCCGCCATTATCATCAGCCTGGTCAGCCTGGCCTTGAGCTGGATTCTTCCGGATTAATGGCTCGCTTCTAAGCACTATTAAATCCACAAGCAACAGGCCGCTTTTTCTACAAAGCTCAGTTGTTTAGATACAAAAACTGAGCCAGGGCTGAACGCGCCTGGTGGTTTTTGTTAATCGCAGAATAGTGATCTTTTAAGGGTTAGCCGGCTCTCTAAATATGCAGTGCACTTCCTCCAGCGACTGCTGCCGATTCGTAAAATCGAACTGAATCCTTGCTTTACCGATTATTTAAACAGGTCAATCTGGTTGGGAGAAAGGAGCGCCGCTAATCTGACCCGCTTTTTTTAAAAGAAAACCACCCCCTTCTAAAAGACACATCAAATATCTCCAGCTTGATGAAGAGTGGCGTGCTTCCCAAAACTGTTCCAAAATACCAGCCAGGACTTCAACAAAAAGGAGGTGGGTAATATCTTATGTGACTAATGGATGATTTTTTTTGACGCCTATCCTTCTTTTTCTTGATACAACCGCATTAATGGAGTATGTCAATAACGCGCAGATTGGAGAGCATTAATAGCTTATCATGCGGGGCAGGCTTTTTGCCTGCGTTACCCAGTCCTCCACCTGTGCAGTGGTGGGTAATTTTCTCACAAGCGCTTTTTCCGCATTCACTTCGGTCAATTTTTCAAACAGATTCGCCGGATTACGCTGGGCTAACTCCAGCACAGTATCCACCCCGGCTGCCTCAAGAAGATCAGCGTATTCTGATCCGATTCCACTAATACGATAGAGATCCGCATGGTTAACCCATTTCAGAATAAGATGTTCGCTGATTTCGGTTGCCTCTGCCAGTTCTTTGCGACCACTGGGAGTCGCGCCTCGCTCCAACAATGCCTGCGGCGAGTCAATACCCGCCTCATTGAGCTTTCCGGAATAGGTCTCCCCGATCCCTTCAATATAAGAAAGGTCGTGGCTCGTCGCTGCCGCGCCAGTGACCATCGTTTTGGATGGTAAGCCGCTTTCTTCTTCCATACCATCTGGAGGGGATTCGCCTAATTCCGTCCCAGCCATTCTTACAGCCTCTTCAACAGCTGGTTCCTGTTGACTCTTATCCATTTCAGGTTCAGGTTCTGCTTCCAGGGTTGATTCCTCCGCCAGGGCAGTGGAAACACCGAAAGCTTCCTTTGTGCTGGGCAGCAGAGTGTATAGCAGGATCAAGCCGTTTACAATGATAGATGGCAACATAGCCTGCAAGGTCGAGCGCCCAAGTATTGAGAGCAGCGCCAATATGAGGTTAAGCGTTGACAGGAATGCCACAAACATCCAACCCTGGGGGTCCAGATTCCACAACCTTCTAGTCACCCAAATCCAAATCAGCGCCAGAATGCCCCACAGGATAGCACCCAGCAGGTCAAATGTGAAGAAAGCGAAAAATCCAAATGGGCCGCGGATCGGGAAAAGGTGCAGCATCTGCAGAGTATGAAAGATCGCAATGATTGCCGCGATGGCCGTCAAGATTGCCAGAACAGTCACACCAAAAGGACGTTGTTTAGTCATGTTCTCCTCCTCGGAAAAAGAAATAATTTTGTTCAATTTAATATAATTTTATCACCTGTAAATAAAATTAGCCCAGTTTTTTCGGCAGGAAGAAAACAACGCGGACGATTTTTATTTCCGGCTAGTGTGCTTCAGTCCTCTTATCGAATAAAGTGAAAAATCTCGCAAAATATTGTGCCTTTCGATTTATAATCATTCAAGGGCAGATAAGAAAGATAACCATTACGGCAAGCATGTTCTACCCCACAAGCGCTGGAGTGAAACAGACTCAAAAATTTTTTGGCAGTTGATAGATGGGCAGTTCAAACCACGGTCGATAATTAATCCAGGAGAAAAAAACATGGATGTGCGCGAACATAACCGCAAGGTGTGGAACCGCAATGTGGAGCAGAAAAACCGCTGGACGGTTCCTGTCAGCAGAGAAACCGTTGAAAACGCACGCAAGGGGCAGTGGGAGATCGTTTTAACCCCCATAAAACCAGTCCCGCGGGAATGGTTCCCGGATTTAATGGACATGGAAGTCCTCTGCCTGGCTTCCGGCGGCGGGCAGCAAGGGCCAGTTCTGGCGGCAGCGGGCGCACATGTCACTGTGTTGGATTACTCACCCAGACAGTTAGCACAGGATCGCCTTGTAGCAGAGAGAGACTCGCTTGAAATTAAAACTGTGGAGGGGGATATGGCAAATCTTTCTATGTTCCCTGATCAGAGTTTTGACCTCATTTTTCATCCAGTTTCAAATTGTTTTATACCAGAGGTAAGACCGGTCTGGAAAGAGTCTTTCAGGGTGCTGAGGAAGGGGGGGGTATTACTGGCTGGTTTTGTGAATCCGGTCGTTTACCTCTTTGATAATGAACTGGCAGAAGAAAAAGAAGTCCTCCAAGTTAAGTACAGACTGCCGTATGCGGATACAGTCAATCTGAGCGCGGAAGAAAAAGCGGAATATCTGCAAGAGGGCTGGACGTTTGAATTCGGCCACACCCTGCAGGACCAGATCGGCGGGCAGCTTGAGGCTGGATTTTTGATTGTGGGATTTTACGAAGATATCCATCCAGAGAATGAAAATGACCTGCTTTCAAAATACACCCCCACATTTATCGCCACAAAAGCCCTCAAGCCATAGCCAGGGATATGGTAACCGCAGTTTACATTTCTATTTATCACAAATAAACAGTTTTTAGCAGGTTTATTCTCGCAGTATTCGCCTTCCCCCCTGAAACCGGTCCTTATAACAGCTTGAAAACAGAGCAAAGAGGAACCTATTGCTTTTCAGTTTATTTTTTGCTATAAACATCATTAATTCTTTGGGATTAGTTTTAAGGAGGCGCAACCATGAATACCCGTTCTTTTCTTTTGTCTGCACTGATTGCAGGGAGCTTGCTGGGTCTTTTTGCAAACCTGCCGCTGCTCAACCTGGTCAACTGTTTTCTTTGCGTCTGGGTCTGGCTGGGGGGCATACTGGCGGTATTTCTTTACAGGCGCTTTGCAGCCGACATTCCGGACCTGACAGTAGCGCAGGGAGCCGGGCTGGGAGCCCTGTCCGGACTTGTCGGTACATTTGTGGGAGCCTTGGTATTCCTCGTGACCGGTGCCCTGTCGATGCCCTTATTTGAGAGCATGGCACGCGGACTGCAGGTTGAAGGCGACCTGCCTTTCCAGGCAGGGACTGGGTTTTGGGGAATTTTTGCTGCCGCGATTTTCTTCTTTTTGCTGAACCTGGTGCTGTACCCCATTTTTGGGGCTGTCGGCGGGATGATAGGCGCCGGGTTGATATGGAAAAAACCGCAGGAGTTAATACCGTAATCCAGAGCCACGCCACAGGTTAACCAGATAGCAATCTAGCGGGTTCTGGCGTCTGAATGAATGTTTGATAGATGGTCACTTCCCGGTGTTTCTAACGTCCCCGATCATCGAGTTATTGACCAATCCGCATATCAATCTAATTTAACGTTTACGGTACATCGAGCGAGGCGATGATCATCTCGCCCACACGCTGGACTTTGCCGCTCAAACTGTACCCAGCCTCGCAGTGGAACGGGCTGGCGCTGAAGATGAATCCAAACTCCAGATCCCCACGCGTGATATTAGGCATACCTTCATCCTGGTGATACCAGATCGAAGTTACTTCTCCAGTTGGGCAAACCAGGAGCATGCGCTGCGCAGGCTGCCCTGCCACCTCTACAGTTCCTTCTGGTACGAATTCGCCCTGACCCACCCCGGTGGGCCATAACAAGGTATCTTCACCCACCTGCCGGAAAGTCATCCGGATGCTTTCTTTTTCAACATCATATTCAGGGTGCAGGCTGAGCATATGCCCGTTCATAAGCGGATCGCTTGCAGTCACTTCTTCAACAATCCAATCCTCAGGGAGCATAATCGAGAAATTGTAGACCGGGTGGGTATACGTCCACCAACCCTGGTATTCCGCTGGATCGACCGGAGGGGTTGCTGGAATCTCTGGTGATGGAGAGGGTGAACTGATCTGGTTCGCTGGTCCGCACTCGCCCCGGTAATAAGCCCACTCTTCACAGGAGCTACCATCGGGAAAAATACAAACCCCATTCTGGCTGCCGTCCGCTGAGGTGACAATTTCCAGCCGATTGCCTTGCTCCTCACAATAGACCGAAGCCGGGTTAGGCAGGTTGGCTTGTGAAGTTGGGCTGGTTTGTTCAGGGTTGCACGAAACAGAAAGCAGGATGCCAATCAGGATAAACAGGGTGGACAATGTTTTTCGGACCATTCTGACCTCCGTTAGAAATGATAAATATAGCATACATGTTGACTTGTGTGAACGGCTTCCATCCTCCATTTAACATATCAGACGATGGATTCTCAATAGTTGTTCCAGCTTATTTATAGAGGTTCTTAAAGCACATTTACCAGCTGATCGAGGTATTCAAAAAGAGCTGTTTTTCATACTGATGCACAGCACTCCCCTGGTAGCACCACGCTGAGCGCCTTTACTGCTAGTTACCAAAAAAATCAAACTTAATTTCCCCCTCTTTTCCTAAAGTGCTGTGTTATGAAAGGCTGTACAGCGATATAATTCATAATATGGTAAACAATTGAAGACATTGCGCTATTTGAGTTTATGGGCATTCTCTTCGGCTGGTGGAGCTGAGCCAGAAATAATTTATTAACAGATTTTCTCTCCTAAGCAAAAAATTCTATACCTGTAAAGCAATTTTACACAACCAAGCAAAGATGCTCAGTCGAATTAGAAACAAACTGATCGGATCGCCTCTGCCGACTTATTATCTGGGTGCTGAACGTCTAAATAAAGTACGCGCTCTGGCGGCTTTTTCCCCTGATGCATTATCCTCAATTGCTTATGCCAACCAGGAAATCTACCTTGGTCTTGTAATCGCTGGTGCTTACGGTTTAGGCATGAGCGCCCGAATCGGGGTTGCAGTTTCGATTCTTCTGGTCATTGTGGGGGTATCTTATTACCAGATCATCCACGCCTATCCATCCGGTGGCGGGTCGTATGCGGTTGTAAAAGAAAATCTAAGCACCAATCCGGGACTGGCTGCCGGGGCAGCCCTGCTGGTCGATTACCTTTTGACAGCAGCAGTCAGCCTGACCGCTGGCGTTGAGGCTATTGCATCAGCTTTTCCAATTCTCTGGAACTACCGGATTGTGCTGGCTTTATTTTTGCTGCTGGTATTGACGCTCATCAACCTGAGGGGCGTGCGTGAATCAGGCACACTGCTTGCCTTGCCGGTTTATTCTTTTCTTGGTTTTTATCTGTTAACGCTGGCGTATGGATTTTATCTCGCTTACAACCAGGGGCCAGGAAATCTTTAATAAGCAGCCCGCCTGCCCTCCAGCCGCTGTCGATCCCGATTTTATTGCATGTATATGCTACCGGGTGCACTGCCCTGACTGGTATCGAGGCAATCAGCAATGGCGTGCCTGTGTTTAAACGCCCCGAGTCCAAGAACGCTGGAAGGACGCTGCTGGTGTTGATTGTTCTGATGGTCATCCTGTTTTTAGGCAGCATTTTATTGACACAATATTTTGCGGTGGTCTCTGGACCTGATGAAACCATCCTTTCGGCGCTAGCGCACCGTATCCTCGGCAACAACCTTGGCTATTACGTTATCCAGATTTCCACCATGCTTATTCTTGCAGTGGCTGCGAATACCAGTTTCGCGGGATTCCCGCGTCTTGCCGCCGTGCTTGCCGGAGACGGGTATCTGCCGCGCCAGTTAAAGAACCTGGGGGACAGGTTGGTTTTCAACAACGGCATCCTGCTGCTATCAATAACCTGCGGGGTTTTGATCCTGATCTTTGAAGGCGACAGCCACCGCCTGATTCCCCTGTTTGCGGTGGGGGTTTTCCTGGCATTTTCTTTATCCCAGACCGGTATGGTGCTACACTGGCTGCGTACGCGCGAGCAGAACTGGCAGCTTAAAGCGCTGATAAATGCTTTGGGTGCTGCGGCAACCACACTGTCATTTTGTATCATCCTGTTCAGCAAATTTTTAGAAGGCGCCTGGATAGCGGTATTATTAATTATTGCGCTTATCTACTTTTTTAAAAAGGTGTATGGACATTACCAGGAAATCCGCCAGGATCTTTCTTCGAGCAAATTTGTGACTTCAAGAAAGGTTTCTTCAAAGATGCGCCTGGTCATCCCAATTTCCGGGGTTCACATAGGAACACTTAACGCAGTTGATCAGGCGCGCTTGATCTCAGAAAACTTGACTGCGGTGTATGTAGAATTGGAGCCAGGAGCAGGACAAGGGATCAGGGAAAAATGGAATCGCAGGTTCCCGGATATCCCCCTGGTTATTGTGCCATCACCTTACCGCTCGATAATTGGACCGCTGTTTGAATGCCTGGATGAATTGGATGCAAAAGCGGATGACGGCCAGCAGGCGGCAGTTGTCCTGCCCGAGTTTGTGCCCGCTAAACCCTGGCACGCCTTGCTTCACAATCAATCGGCTCTATTAATTCGCGAGGCGCTCTTCCATCGCAGGCGCACTCGTGGGTTCCAGCGGGTGATCATCGACATACCAATCCATCTGACCAAATAACTAGTTGTTGGATCCTGTTCCGATAGAAATATTTTAGCTCATCTTTTCCACCTGCTCCCGCGTTGGCAGTGAAGGCTGGGCGCCCAACCCGGTGGTTGCCAGAGCCCCGGCGGCGTTGCCCCACAGCGCAGCCTGTTCAAGCGGTTTGCCTTCTGCGAGCGCAGCCGCAAAAGCACCCACAAAGGCATCCCCGGCCGCAGTTGTATCGACAGGTGTCACTTCAAATGGGGGAATATGCTGGCTTCCCTCCCGGCGGAAAAGGCGGGCGCCGCGCTCTCCAAGTGTAAGAATAACGGTTTAGATCCTGGTTCGGATTTTAATTTTTAAAGTTGTGAACCAATTCTTCTGCAGTGCAGCTATCAGTAATCAGAATATTGATCAACCTCCCCCGAAGTGCACCGCGTATGGCAGCCAATTTCCGAGATCCACCAGCTATACCAATTGCACGATCAACTTCTTTCAATTGTTCCAACTCCATTGATACAACCCTATCGTTTAGGGGACTATCGACTGGAATTCCTTCAGCATCAAAGAAACGCAGCAAAATATCCCCAACAGCATTTTTCTCACGCAGCATATTCAATTCTTCATCAGAGAAGATATTTCCGCTTTGAGCCAGCAGTTTTGATGGGGAAACAGAGCCAATCCCTACTAATGCCATGGTGATCTGATTGTAAAGAGACATGGCTTCCCGCACAAAAGGGTCTTCCAGGAAAACATCACGAGTAGCCTTTGCTCCGACCACACCTGGAGCAGGAAGATAGATAGCATGTCCCTGAACCAAGTCGGCAAATCGTCCTGTCAAGCGTGCCGCATGGACTTCAGCAGATGGATTTCCCACACCTCCCAAGATCTGAACCACCTTGACGTCTTTCTTGCGTGGGATTGAGTGCATCGAATTGACCAGCGCAAGTAGGGTCGCACTCCATGAAGATATTGCGATGATTTCCCCGTTATTTATCGATGACTCTACATAATAAGATGCAGCAGAACCAAGATCTTTATGAATTAGCTCCTCATCATCGCCATTTTGACAATCGACGACAATCGCATCGCGCAAACCATAACGGCCCATAAGTTCTTTTTCAAGATCAATATATATACCCTTCGGAGTGTTCACTGTAATCCGAACAATACCCTCTTCCCTGGCTCGATTGAATAATCGAGAAATGGTAGCCTGAGATAATCCAAGCTGTTTAGCAATATCTGATTGCCGAATGTTTTCTTCATAATACATTCGGGCAACTTTCGTCATCAGTCGTAATTCGTCGATATGGGCCATTTGACCACCTTTTCAGAGATCTCTAACTTTTTTCCTGTATTGTAAACCAATTGTGAATAAAATCCAATACGTGAATTATTATATCATAATCTTGACAAATATTGTGATGTGCGATATTCTAACACATAAAGAATAATATATTTACTCATGAATAATTATTCAAGAGATGATGTAGATGACCCAACACTTTCATCGTGATAAATTATCCATTCCAGAACTGAAACGAAAGTCTATTCAGTACCGAAAAACGGTTTTATCCATTATCAAGAATGCCAATGCAGGACACACTGGGGGTGACTTATCTTGTGTGGATATTCTAAATGTTTTATATAACTATACACTGAATGTTTCCCCTGCTAACTTCACAGATCCCAATCGAGATCGATATATTCAAAGTAAAGGTCATTCAGTCGAAATTTTGTACACAGTTCTAGCGGACAAAGGGTTCTATCCGAGGAAAGAGCTGGATACGTTGAATCAGTTTCAATCTCATTTTATTGGACACCCTACCCGAAAAGTGAACGGTATAGAACACAATACAGGCGCTTTAGGGTCATGGATTGTCTGTTTCGGTCGGGATTGCTTTAGCGGGCAAAAAAGACGGACTTTCATATCGAGTGTACACCCTGCTTGGCGATGGTGAGCTTGAAGAAGGATCTAATTGGGAAGCTTCAATGAGCGCTGCCCATTATGGATTAGATAATCTGGTTGTGATAGTTGATCGCAACACCTTGCAGATTACTGGACGAACAGAAGAAGTAACCCAACTGGCGCCTCTGGGGGATAAATTCAGAGCTTTCGGATATGCAGTCCGAGAGGTTGATGGTAATGATGTCGCGGAATTAGTTCGGATTTTCGACCAGATCCCTTTCGAAAATGGGAAACCCAACTTGATATTGGCGCGTACCACCAAGGGGAAAGGGATCAGCTTTATTGAAGACCAGGTTGGCTGGCATCATCATGTACCCAATGATAAGGAATTTGCTGCTGCTATTGTCTGAGTTGCAGCTAGCGGAAGAAGCATGGCAGGTTCAATATGGAACTCGGTAGATCTAACCTGGAAGTCTTTGCAGATACTTTGCTGGAATTAGGCCAGCAGAACAAGAATATACTGGTCGTAACGGGAGATTCGCGTGGCTCAGGAAAGCTCGTACCTTTTGGGCAAAAACTCCCTGAACAGATAGTGGAAGTCGGCATTGCCGAACAAAACCTAGTGGGAATTTCCGCAGGGTTGGCTTCTACTGGAAAAAAAGTTTTTGCCGTCTCTCCTGCAAGCTTCTTAACAGCAAGATCTTTAGAGCAAATCAAGAACGATATTGCTTATTCCGATATCCCGGTGAAATTGATCGGCATCAGCGCTGGCGTAAGCTATGGTGCGCTGGGTTCAACCCATCACTCACTGCATGATTTCGCTGCCTTGCAAGCAGTTAACAATATCCACATCGTTGTACCAGCAGATAACTTTGAGGCTCGCAAGGCGATAGAATCTTCGATGGATTACCCTTACCCGCTATATATCCGCTTTGGAAAGAAATCCCTGCCCCACCTGCATGATGCAAACACAAACTTCGAGATTGGCAAAGCCATCGTTTTGAATACCGGATCTGATGTGACTTTCATTGCATCAGGTGAAACAGTGTTTCGGGCGGTAGAGGCTTGCAAGCTACTGGAAGAACAGGGGATTTCGTGTGGCGTAATCAGCATGCACACACTTAAGCCTTTAGATGAAGGAGCAATTTTAGAGGCTGCCAGAAATTCCAGAGCAATTATCACCGTGGAAGAGCACAGCGTTCATGGCGGCTTGGGCAGTGCCTGCGCATCGTTCTTACTTCAAGAAGGGTTGCACAACCCCTTTAAAATCATTGGCATTCCGGATGAATATATCGTGAATGGCAGTCAGGATGAGATCTTTGAATACTACGGAATCACACCTGAAGGATTGGCTCAAAGCGCACGCGACCTGATCCTGGTTGAGGTCTTTAAATGAAATTTATTCATTGCGATTGACCAGAGTACCTCAGCAACCAAAGCAATGCTGTTTGATAGGAGTGGAGCGCTGGTTAGATAAGGTTTCAATACCTCATGAACAGATTTACCCTCGTCCGGGTTGGGTTGAACATGATGCCGAAGAAATCTACCAGAACACTGTCCAGTCAGTGAGAACATTACTCGAGCAAAACAGAGGCACAGAGAAAGAACTGCTCTGTTTGAGCATAACGAATCAAAGAGAAACCATTGTCATCTTTGACCGTCAGACTGGTAAACCGCTCCATAATGCAATTGTCTGGCAATGCCGCCGTGGCAGTGAGATTTGCGCTGCATTGGTAGAGGCTGGGAAGAACGAGGTCGTACAGCAAAAGACCGGCTTGCCAATCGACACTTATTTTTCAGCCTCGAAACTCAAATGGTTGGTTGACAATCATCCGGAAATCCAGAAAAAACTAATCGATGGGGATGCTCTGATCGGCACCATAGAAACCTATTTGATTTATCGCCTGACAAAAGGGACAACCTTTGCCAGCGATCAAACCAATGCCTGCCGCACGTTGCTCTACGATATTAGAAATCTCCGCTGGGATGAGGAACTCTGCGAAATTTTTGACGTACCAATTCATGCCCTTCCGGAAGTTCGAGAAAGCAGTGCTCAATTTGGAGACAACGGATATCGAAGAGGTGCTTTCATCACCGATTCCTATTTGTGGTGTGATGGGGGATTCTCAAGCAGCTTTGTTTGCCCAACGTTGTTATGACTTGGGGGCTGCAAAAGTAACTTTCGGCTCAGGTTCATCTGTATTACTCAATATCGGTGGTGAGATGATCCATTCCGATAGTGGTATCGTGACCACCATCGCCTGGGTGTATGAAGGCGAACCCACCTACGCATTTGAAGGCATAACGAATTTTACCGGTGCAACCATTGCCTGGCTGCAAAATCAGATGGAGATCATTGCTAATGCGGCAGAAACAGAAGATCTTGCCCGGTCTGTCGAAGATAATGGGGGCGTTTATTTGGTACCTGCCTTTGTAGGTCTAAGCGCACCATATTGGGAACCAAATGCCAAAGCTGCAATTCTTGGCCTGACCCCACATAGTACAAAAGCACATATTGTTCGGGCAGCGCTGGAGTCAATTGCTTACCGTATTCGCGATGTGCTTTCGTTGATGGCTCAAGATGCCGGGGTGGGGATGCAGTATATCCATGCGGATGGGGGCGCTGTAGGAAACCGTTTCTTGATGCAATTTGTTGCTGATATGAATCAATTGAATGTACGTGCAGCCCAGACCCCTGAACTTTCAGCACTGGGAGCCGTCTTTCAGTGGATGTCTTGGATTGAAGTATTCATGCATCCCTGGATGATTTGAGAAATCTTCCATCGGATTTTACTGAATACAAGATCTTCTATGAACCCAGCCCGTGCTAATGAACTGTATGTAGGCTGGCAGGCAGCCGTGCAGCAGGTTTTGTATCAACCCAAACAAGGATAAATCCATGAAACGAAAAGCATCCTCAATAATCATTGCAGTGGCAATACTTCTGTTGCTGATTCTCGCGGTACGCTACGGTTTTACCGTGGTCAGTATCGAAGACGCCGAACAACACAGTTCAAAGCGAAGCGTTCGATCCTGTTGTCTATGTGGATGGGATATGGGAATCCGAACTGTTGCCGACTTTCAACGAGAAGGCAGTGGAACTTTCCAATATTCTCTCTGAAATGGAGCCAGATGCCAGCGGAACAGCCTCCAAGGACGATTTGATTGACGTTGCCAATAAATATGGACTGATCACTGTCGGCGAAGCGCATGTCTATATGGTGGAAGGCAGCGGCAAGATCGTGAGCGTTAATGCCGAAACCAGCCTGGGGACGGCGGAAGTAGAGATCGATGGCTATGATGGACCCATCAAAGTGCAGCTCTATATCGGCACCCGTATCCCCAGTGATGATACCTCGGTGCGCGACGCGGTTGGTTTCATTACATTTGGCGATTTCAAGGAGCAGACCGAGTACGGCAAGGCGGCAACCGAAATCAACAAACGTGTTCTCGCCACTGTGCTTGAAGGCATCGATCGGGACAACCTGGTCGGCAAGACCATTTCATTCAAAGGCGCTTTCACCATCCGCACCTTTAACCTGCTTCAAATCGATGTAAAGGAAATTCGCATTGTGCCGGTTGAAATCAAACTGGGAGAATAACGATGACCGATCTGACCCCTATTCATCGAGGCTGAGAACTACTGTTTCAGAAGATATCATCCTGACCGCCGAAAACATAACCAAGATTTTCCCTGGGACTTTGGCGCTGGATGAAGTTTCGTTCAACGTTCGCAAAGGCAAGGTCAATGTTCTCATTGGCGAAAACGGCGCGGGCAAATCCACGTTAATGAAGATCCTGGTTGGGGTGGAACAACCCACCAGCGGCAAAATCCTCCTCGATGGAAGTGAAATCCACCCGCGTTCCCCTCTCGATGCCACCCGCCTGGGATTTGGCATCATTTATCAGGAATTAAATTTGTGCGCCAACCTGAGTGTAGTGGATAACATTTTCCTTGCGCGCGAAACGACCCGCAGAAATGGTCTAATCGCCCGTAGATCCCAGAAAGAGCGTGCCCGCGAACTGGTGGGCAAGCTCGAACAGAAAATCGATCCGGATGAACTGGTGGGTAATCTGCGTCTTGGTGAACAGCAGATTGTGGAGATTGCCAAGGCGCTGGCTCAAGATGTGCGAATCCTGATCATGGATGAACCGACCTCCGCGCTTAGCGCCGCCGAAGTGGAAGTATTATTCCGCATTATTCGGGAACTCAAATCACGCGGGGTTGCCATCATCTACATTTCGCACAAATTGGAGGAACTCCTCCAAATCGGCGATTACATCACCATCCTGCGGGATGGGCGCAAGGTTGCTGAAGAGGAAGGAAAAAATATAAACGTCCCCTGGATGATCGAGAATATGGTGGGACGCAATCCTGCCACCTTTTTTACCCATAAGGACCGCCAATTAGGCGATGTGCTTCTCAAGGTGGAAAATCTGACCCTGCCGCGTTATGGCGGCGGGTATCGGCTTGATCATATTTCATTCGAACTGCGCGAGGGAGAGATTTTGGGCTTTTACGGCCTGATGGGTGCCGGTCGCTCCGATCTGGTGGACTGCCTGGCGGGAGCACTTCCACAAGCGACCGGAAATATCTGGCTGGAAGGTAAACCTGTGACAGCGAGAACCATAACTGATCGCATCCAATCCGGATTTGTACTTGTTCCCGAAGACCGCCAGCGTGATGGCCTGGTGCCAACGCTTTCGGTAATGGACAACATGCTGCTTGCTAGTTTGAAAAAATATCTCAGGGGAATCTTACTCACCCGCAAACAGGAAAAATCAGTCACGGAATTCGCAGATCAAAGATTTATCCATCCGCGTGGCGGATTCGCAGCAGCCAATCACAGCACTCAGCGGGGGCAACCAGCAAAAAGTGGTTGTGGCAAAGGGATTGCTAACCCATCCCAAAGTCCTGCTGCTCGATGAACCAACGCGCGGGATCGATGTTGGCGCGAAGTCGGAAATTTTCGAAATCATGAATCGACTCGCGGAGCAGAAATTCGGGGTGATTTTTGTCTCATCGGAATTGAAGGAAATTCTGGCAATGTCCGACCGCATTCTGGTCATGTCAAAGGGAAGAATTACAGGAGAATTTTCTCATCAAGATGCTACTGAAGAAAAACTAGTCGCGGCTTCAGCAATTGGTCACGGCCCATCAAACGGAGGCAATAATAATGGAGCAGGAAACAAATACGAAACCGGCTCAGATGAATAAGAGGCGCAGCATTACCAAAACAGACGTACAGCAATTCCTGCTGCGTGGGCGAGCCTTTATTGCTCTCATCCTGGTTTTGGTTGTTTTTACGTTGCTGTCACCAGGGTTTTTGAGTGCAGGCAATATTGTCATCATGTCAAAGCATGTGGCACTTAATGCGATCGTGGCGATAGGGATGACCTTTGTTATCCTGACCGCCGGCATTGACCTGTCGGTTGGTTCGGTTGTGGGAATGATCGCCATGGTCGCGGGCCTGCTGATCAACGAGGGCATCAACCTGCCGCAACTGGGCGTGATCGTCTACCCGCATACCTGGATGATAATTTTGATCGCGCTCGTGCTGGGAACCCTGACGGGCGCACTCACTGGTTTTATCATCACGCGTTTTAATGTCGCCCCCTTTATTGCCACCCTGGGAATGTTTTATGTGGCGCGCGGTATCGCTGGCTTGCTGAATAACGGCTACACCTTTCCCAACCTGATCGGACGTCCCGAGTATGGCAATACCGGATTCGAAATTCTGGGAGCGGGTAACTTTTTGGGAGTCAACTACTCCATCTGGATTATGGTGATCTTATGCGGTTGTAGCTCACATCGTGACCACCCGCACCCCGTTTGGACGCCATGTGTTTGCGATTGGAGGGAACGAACGTACGGCTGAACTTTCAGGTGTGCGAGTCAACCGCACCAAGACCATTGTCTACAGCATCAGCGGATTCTGCGCGGCGACGGTTGGTTTGATTATTGCCTCGCAATTGGTTGCTGCACATCCGCAAACCGGTGTTTTATTCGAATTAAATGCTATTGCGGCCGTTGTTCTGGGCGGCACTTCGCTGGCCGGTGGACGCGGCAGCATCGGTGGAACGTTAATTGGCGCCTTCGTCATCGGTGTGCTGGGAGACGGCCTGGTAAGGATGGGCGTCTCGTCTTTCTGGCAGATGGTGATCAAAGGCGCTGTCATTGTATTCGCTGTAATTATCGACCAGGCTCAGGCTAGAATGCAGGAACGAATCGCGCTTCAGAAACAGCAGGAAATGGAAATACCCGTGGTCGAAAATGCCTGAGGGCAATGTTCTCGGAAAGGAGGTTTTTATAAAATATTATTGCCTGAAATAAAAACGTATAAAACCAATTCGTTCAAATATCTATTCATACAAATAATAAGGAGAAGAAAATGTCTACCAAAAAGTTTGTAGTTTTTCTAAGCCTGCTCGCAGTCCTGGGTATTTTACTCAGCGCCTGCCAGCCAGCCGCAACAGAAGAAGCACCCGCAGCTGTGGAAGAAGAAGCACCTGCTGCTGCGGAGGAAGAAGCACCTGCTGCTGAAGAAGGTGGATTGATCTGCGTGATCGTGCCCGGGGTGGAAAACCCATTCTTTGGCACGATGCAGGAAATTGCCGCAGCAAAAGCAGAAGAACTCGGGTACGAGACTCTGAAGCTCGTCCATGATGATGATGCGAACAAGCAGTTGGAACTGTTCGAGAGCTGTATTGCAGAAGGTGCTATGGCGATCATTCTGGACAACGCAGGAGCTGACGCCAGTGTTGCGGCTGTTCAAAAAGCCAAAGATGCCGGGATCCCTTCCTTCCTGGTGGATCGCGAGATCAGCGAAGAAGGTGTGGCAGTTTCCCAGATTGTCTCCAACAACTACCAGGGCGCGACCATCCTGGCTGAAGAATTTGCTCGGCTGATGGGCGAAGAAGGTACGTACATCGAATTGACCGGTCGTGACACCGACACCAATGCCCACGTCCGCTCGCAGGGCTACCATGATGTGCTTGACGCTTTAGCCGGTATGGAAATGGTTGCTCAGCAGACGGCCAACTGGAGCCAGACCGAAGCCTTCGACGTGATGGAAAGCCTGCTCCAGGCCAACCCGGATGTAAAGGGTGTGATCTGTGGTAATGACACCATGGCGTTGGGCGCCCAGGCGGCGCTGGATGCTGCGGGCAAGGGCGATGTTTTTGTGGTTGGTTTTGATGGTTCTGATGATGTAAATGAATCTATGCTCGCTGGCAAGATCGACGCGGGATCCTTACAGCCTGTAGCCGAAATGGCAATCCAGGCTGCCATCCAGGCTGACGAGTTCATCAAGACCGGCAGCACCGGGAAGCCTGAAAAGCAGTCCATCGATATGGTCCTGCTCACCCCCGAAAATGCCTGCCAGTATAAAAGCTTTGCTCCCACCGGTTCCACCGAACCATGTATGGCAGCCGAGGCCGAACCTGCTGCTGCGGAAGAAGGCGGTTTGATCTGCGTGATCGTGCCCGGGGTGGAGAACCCATTCTTTGGCACGATGCAGGAAATTGCCGCAGCCAAAGCTGAAGAACTCGGTTACGAGACCCTAAAGCTCGTCCATGATGATGATGCGAACAAGCAGTTGGAACTGTTCGAGAGCTGTATTGCAGAAGGCGCCCTGGCGATCATCCTCGACAACGCAGGAGCTGACGCCAGTGTTGCGGCTGTTCAAAAAGCCAAAGATGCCGGGATCCCTTCCTTCCTGGTGGATCGCGAGATCAGCGAAGAAGGTGTTGCAGTTTCCCAGATTGTCTCCAACAACTACCAGGGCGCGACCATCCTGGCTGAAGAATTTGCTCGGCTGATGGGCGAAGAAGGTACGTATATCGAATTGACCGGTCGTGACACCGACACCAATGCCCACGTCCGCTCGCAGGGCTACCATGATGTGCTTGACGCTTTAGCCGGTATGGAAATGGTTGCTCAGCAGACGGCCAACTGGAGCCAGACCGAAGCCTTCGACGTGATGGAAAGCCTGCTCCAGGCCAACCCGGATGTCAAGGGTGTGATCTGTGGTAATGACACCATGGCGTTGGGCGCCCAGGCGGCGCTGGATGCTGCTGGTATGGGCGATGTTATTGTGGTTGGCTTTGATGGTTCTGATGATGTGAATGAATCCATCCTGGCTGGCAAGATCGACGCTGGATCCTTACAGCCTGTAGCCGAAATGGCAATCCAGGCCGCGATCCAGGCTGACGAGTTCATCAAGACCGGCAGCACCGGGAAGCCTGAAAAGCAGTCCATCGATATGGTCCTGCTCACCCCTGAAAATGCCTGCCAGTACACTCTGTTTGCCCCCAACGGCAAAACGAGTTGTCCGTAATTAGTGTCCTTGACAGAAAGCTGATCGAAAGGCACAACGAAAAATTATACTGAGAAACAATTTCGGTCATCTTCTTCTAAAGGAAGAAGGGTGAAGGTGTTTGAGAAAAATGGTGCACCCAAATTCTCATCACCTTCACCCGCAAGCAGGATTCGCGTGGGCTCCAGTTGTCAGGATACCCACGCGATCTAATTTATTTTATCATTCTTGTAAGCAGCATTTATCGATAGGTTATTGGTATAAGATTGTTGAATTGGAGTAATCATTAATTATCAACACTATTATTGTTGCAGGAAACCTGAATATAGTTTTGGTGTTCAGTTTCCTGCTGTTCCAAAACCTGGTGAAACTGTTTGAGGAGACAATCAAGTCTAACTGGATTACAGGGTTTAATAAGTCACCATTTATATTTATTACGATACACATTAACTTAACTTTTCTTGGATTTGACGGAATCGTCCCGATCTATTAGGTGATTGCAGCCTTTATTTAAATATAATTTTTGCATAGGAAGTAGTTTATAGTGGTTAGATACCTTTTAAGGAGAAAGTTATGAGTGGAACAACATTAGGTGTGATATTTGGGAATCGGGATTTCTTCCCGGATCATTTAGTCACAGAAGCCCGAAAAGATATTCAAGATCTTTTTCAAGAGCTTGATATCAAACCCATCATGGTTGGTGAGGATGAGACAAAATTAGGTTCAGTCGAAACTTATGAACATGCCAAGGTTTGTGCAGCATTATTCAAAAAACACCAGGATGAAGTGGATGGAATTCTGGTTGTGCTGCCGAATTTCGGCGATGAAAAGGGAGTTGCCGATACGATCAAACTCTCTGGTTTGCGGGTCCCCATTTTAGTGCAAGCTTATCCAGATGATCCAGCGGCTCTGGATGTCGCTCGGCGCCGGGATGCCTTTTGTGGAAAAGTATCGGTTTGCAACAATCTTCGCCAGTATGGGTTTGAATTTACTCTTACAAATCAACATACGATCTCACCAAAGAGTGAAAGCTTTAAAGCAGATCTTCGAAACTTTGTTCGGGTTTGCCATGTTGTCAATGGTCTCCGCAACGCTCGTTTGGGCGCAATTGGAGCCCGGCCAACCGCTTTCAATACGGTCCGCTATAGCGAAAAACTTTTGCAAGCCTACGGTATGAGCGTAACAACAGTAGATCTTTCTGAAATCTTTGGTAATGCAGGAAAGCTCTCAGACGATGATGCAAAAGTGCAAGATAAGTTATCTGAAATCAAAGCCTATGCCAAGCACGACTCTGTACCCTCTCCACTTCTCGTTCGGATGGCAAAACTGGGGATTGTGATTTCTGACTGGATGGAAGCAAATGATTTGGATGCCAGCGCTTTACAATGCTGGACTTCGATTCAAAAGAATTACGGGGTCAATGCCTGTACGCTCATGAGTATGATGAGTGACCAGTTGATGCCCTCCGCATGTGAGGTAGATATTACCGGTGTGGTTTCGATGTACGCTTTGCAACTGGCTTCCGGTTTTCCAGGAGCCCTGGTGGATTGGAACAACAACTATGCGGATGACCCTGATCGCTGTGTATTGTTCCACTGTGGCAACTGGGCCAACAGTTTTGTGCCCAACAACGAAATCAAGACCGCTCCGATCCTTGGGACCACAATTGGTGAGGAGAATACTTATGGTGCCATGGCCGGGCGTGCCAGCGCTGGACCATTGACTTATGCCCGTGTCAGCACGGATGATGTACATGGGGTGATCCGTACCTACACTGGTGAGGGGCAATTGACAGATGATCCCCTGGACACTTTTGGACACCGGGCCGTGGCGCATGTGCCAGATTTACAATCTCTAATGAAATATATCTGCAAGAATGGGTTTGAGCACCATGTAGCCATGACCATGGGCAGCGTGGCTGATGCGCTTGATGAAGCTTTCACAACCTACATGGGATGGGAAAATTATCATCACAAATGAAACAAGGGATGAAAGAACCAGATTTATAGAAGACAAACACGATGATCAGCAGTATAAAAGATTGCACTCTGTTAAACAACGGGCTGAAAATGCCCTGGTTGGGATTTGGTGTTTTTCGGATTAACGATGGTCAGGAAGTGGAACATGCAGTCAGGTATGCCCTGGAAATCGGCTATCGCAGTATTGATACAGCGACTGTATATGGGAATGAACGCGGCGTCGGCAAAGCGATCCGAGAGAGCGGTATCCCGCGTGAGGATATTTTTTTGACCACCAAGGTGTGGAATGATGACCAGCGCGAGAAGCGAACACTGGCAGCATTTGAAGAAAGCCTGGAACGCTTAGATAACGAGTACGTGGATTTGTACCTGGTCCATTGGCCTGTGAAAGGATTGTTATCAAGAAACCTGGCAGGAGATGGAAAAGATTTATCAAAGCGGCCGTGCCAAAGCGATTGGTGTCAGCAATTTTCAAGTACATCATCTTGAAGATATTTTGCGTGATAGCCAGATCAGTCCCCGCTGTGAATCAGATGGAATTCCATCCGCTATCTTGTCCAACCCGAACTATTAAAATTTTGTCAAAGCCACAAGATTCAGGTGGAAGCCTGGAGCTCCTTTAATGGAGGGCCAGATTGTCACTGAACCAGCTGTTCAAAAACTGGCTGAAAAATATCACAAGACCCCGGCGCAGATTGTTCTTCGCTGGGATTTGCAGCATGAAGTGGTTACGATTCCCAAATCATACACACTCCGAACCGCATCGCCGAGAACGCTCAGATTTTCGACTTTGAGCTTTCCAGAGCAGACATGAATCTGTTGGATGCAGCTGGATGAAGGAAAGCGCGTTGGGCCGGATCCGGATAGTTTCGATTTTTAAGTGCTTATCTAGTAGACCTGCTACAGCCCCAAACCCCAAACCAATAAGGACCGCCAGCGGAACGGATATACAATTCTGGGGTATATCCGCGGTTACAAAGGTCGCCAGGGCGAGCCCCGCGCCGTTGAAAGGTCGATCATTGCAGTCAGGATATCGCCAAATTTAGAAAACAACTCCCGCCACAAGAATAATGTTTGCATAGGGTGTAAATTCACCGGTCCTGATCACTGCTTTTGCGTGGGAGGTTTTATTCTTAAAATCCGCGTGGGGCACTTTTTCAATCGGCACATCGTTCAAGATCTTCTGGATATCTTCTGCGAGCTGCGGGCTGACAGAAAAAACTTCGTTTGCAAGGAATGCCAACTCAACCTGCAGTTCCTCCAGAACCACTTCAAGCGTTTCAAGGAATCCCGGTACGCCTTCTTTCAGAGCCAGGTCAATCCGGTTTGTCTCCCATGGTATCGGCAGCCCGGCATCTGCAATTACCAGCATGTCCAGATGGCCCATGCCAGAAATTACAGTCGATATCAGTTGGTTGATCACACCAATCTTTTTCAATTCAGATCTCCCTTCTTTACTATTTGAAAGACAATAAAACTTCGATCTCCTCCCGCGTTGGCAGTGAAGGCTGGGCGCCCAACCCGGTGGTTGCCAGAGCCCCGGCGGCGTTGCCCCACAGCGCAGCCTGTTCAAGCGGTTTGCCTTCTGCGAGCGCAGCCGCAAAAGCACCCACAAAGGCATCCCCGGCCGCAGTTGTATCGACAGGTGTCACTTCAAATGGGGGAATATGCCTGGCTTCCTTCCCGGCGGAAAAGGCGGGCGCCGCGCTCTCCAAGCGTAAGAATAACGGTTTCGATCCCCAGATCAAGCAGCCTGGTGGCGGCAGCCATTACCTGGGATTCGCTTTCGACCGGCAGCCCGGTTAAGATCTCGGTTTCACTCTCATTGGGAATCAAGATATCCACAAAACTGAGCAGTTTCTCGGGCGAATCGCGGGCTGGAGCCGGGTTCAAAACGACAACACAGCCGCTTTGATGGGCGATATGGGCAGCGTGGACGACGGTTTCGAGCGGGATTTCAAGCTGGAGCAGTAAAACCCGGGCCGAGGCGATCAGGTCGCGGTTGTTTTCCACGTCCTGGATGGACACCTGCATATTGGCGCCGGAAGCGACCACGATTGAATTCTGCCCGCCCTGATCGACCACAATCAGGGCGATACCGCTAGGTTGGTTACCATCTTTTATTACCCGGCGGCAGTCAACACCAGCGGCGGCCATATTTGCAAGCAGCGCAGCGCCAAAATCATCATCCCCGACCCGCCCGATATGGCTAACTTTTGCGCCGGCTCTGGCGGCTGCCACCGACTGGTTCGCCCCTTTGCCGCCCGGCGCAGTTTGAAATCCACTCCCGATGATCGTCTCGCCGGGCAGCGGGATGCGCGGCGAACGGACAATCAGGTCCATATTGATGCTGCCAACATTTACGATACCGGGCAGGGTTTCTGGATTATCTGCCAAACTGCTCCCTCATTCAAGCAAGAATAAGATTTTCAAATCCCAATAATAACAATTTTCCAATTCTGATTATAAACGTAAATTCCACTCATCACTTTTCGAAATAATTCCTGGGTATCCGGAAAACCGCCGAGTAAATCTGGCCGTTCTTTTTATATGTATAAATAGGGTCTTCATTTTTAAATAGTATGGAGAATTCGGAGTACGAGATCCTCCAATCGAGCCTTGAGGGCTTCTGGATGTAGATCATATATACATTATTTGTTTTAGCCTTATTTTCAGGCAAGTAAAATTCCGAAATTCTCTCTTTTTCATTGGAGATATATTTCGATCGTTCAGGGCGATCGGAAAGAAATTGATTTAATCCTTCCCAGTTCCTGTAATGGGGAAATCCAAATAGAGGCAATCGAACCTCAAGCGGAATATTTAAATTCCATAAGAGATATTTTTCGCTCTCCCACGGATACTCCCTGCTGTGATCAACAAATAGTGAATAACTCTGGGTGAACAAGAAAAATATGAGTGCGGAAATACCTGTGAATAATACAATCTTCCCTGGATATTTACCTAAATAGGAGTTTAAGAACAAAAAAATGAACCATAACCCGATTCCTATAAGGATGAACAGCGGGATCAGGTAATTGTAAATATGGGTGCCAGGGTCATGAACAACACCTTCCAGAAAAACGTATGGAAATAGGAACCATAAAATTAATACTAGGGTTTCGGTAAAGAAATTATTTGACAATAAATTGGGTATCTTACTGGAACTTTCTCCGCGAAAATACTTCTTTCCCAAAAATGAAAATGCAATATACAAGAGACCAATAATAGCAAAACCTAAGTACAAGTAGAAAACAAAAATTGGTTGATAACTCTTGAAAATAGTAATTGATCCGGTTTTTTCCTTTATCGGATTTGATTCAACCCGGGACAATAAGTAGGTCAAATTTGACTGCGTAATTGAATTTGCATAAGGTATATAGAAGATCGCCAACAATAAGAAAGATATCGCCAAAGATATTATCAAATGGATATATTTCGCTCTCGATTCTAATTTTGCTTCCCTAATCCACCTGTAAATAAGATAAATCACCATGGGAGCGATAAAAATACCATCGTAATGGGATAGCATAGCAAGAGCCCATGAAATCATTCCGGTATAAATCCCCCAGATTTGAAATTTCGGCCTTTTTAAAGCGAGCACCAGTGAGGCAAGCGTTAAAGTTGAAAAAAAGAAAACCAATGATTGGTATTGAACAATCCTTGATAAGCCGACAATAATCCCATTTGTTGCAAATAAAAATGTGGAGAAAAATGCAATCTGGTCGTTATATAGATTTTTTACAAACAGGAAGAACAGGCCTATGGATAAGAGACTGGCGAACGCGAACGGAAATCTTGAAATAAAATGGTTCGTATAATCAGGATTGATTTCTTGAACTGCACGAGTAACAAGAAATTGACCCGGACCCTTTCTTTGACTTAGGAGAAATTCTATGGAGGATTGATTTTTCTCCTTAAGAAACATCGCCTTTATTTCATCCCCCTGGTAATTAGAGTAACCCAAATTTACAAAACGGAGCACAAAAGCAAAAAGAACAATTATCGCGATGAGGCCAGCTTGCATGTACATATTGTTTTTCACGCGAATTTTATCCATCTTTTAGCATCAAATGTGAAAGCATCCCGGGAATTGAACACATTAAATTTTCAGTCTAGCTTCACCCATTCATCAAGATCTGCTTGATTTTCGCGGCGTATTCCATGCTCTCGGCGTCCCCGGTGATAAATTCGATTCTTTCGGGTCCCTCCACACCAAGCCCCAGCTCGACCGCCCGGGCAATCTGCTCCTGTTCGAATATTGGTCTGTCCGTCAGAGCATTGAACATCTTGAGGACCGCCACCCCGGCCGCATCGATTGCCACTCTATCGATTCCGGCCAGCACCAGTCCCGGGTTGACCCGCTCACCTTCATGGGGCCCGCCGCTGCGGAAAGCTTCAACCGCGTCCATTACGACAAGCCCGGGCGAGTAGACCGTGTTTATCTCGGCGATCATCCGGCGCTGGTGCGGCGAGGTGTGCAGTTCGTTCATATAGTCGTAACCGGTGACCCGGTCCTTCTTCCCCACCATTCCGACTGAATTTTTGAGCGACATTGTAAAAACCCCGCCGAACTGGTGCGTTTTCAGACAGCAGGCTTGTACAATAACATCGCAGTCCAGGCACGGCCCGGCAAAAGGGAACCCGTCCTTCCAGTGGCTGTTATCCCGGTTTGTGTTTGACCCACTGGCTTGATTTAAGCTCATCGAAAACAAGCGCTTCAAATCCCAGTTCCTCAGCCAGCGCAAACACGCCCAGCTGTTCCATGACAGTGCGGGTATTTCCCATCCCGCTGCGGTCGCCGACCGTGATGCTTTTTGCCCCCATTCCCTGCAGTTGTTCCACGAGCGCCCGCAGCACGTCCGGGTGGGTTGAGCCGGGCGCCGGATGGGCGCTGTTGAAGTTGGGCTTGAGGAAATACGCTCCGGTCCTTAATCGGATTTAAACCGAGCAGTTCAACCGCCCGGCGGACTCCTTCTGCCCGGCTGGCCGTTTTTACGAGGGCGATTTGAACAGCACCGGCTGCCTCTACCTGGGTGGGTTCCGGGGTAGATGGGCTTTGTTCCTCGCCACCCCCCGTTGGAGTCTCTGTTGATTCTGCTTCAGGTTGGCTGGCAGCAGTCGCGCTTGAGGCAGGGGTTATTCCGGTTGGGGTCGCAGTTCCAGGGGTTGCCAGCCCAACCCTGGCGCAAGCATTTAAGAAGGAGCTGACCAATCCAGCGCTGCTCAGGACAGTCAGCATGCGTAAAAAATCTCTGCGATTTGGGGGTTGGTTATTCTGTGGATTTAACATACGATAGTGAATCCTTATCAATTTGATTTATTAAATCTGATACCGGGATGAAAATACTATTTGAGATAATAAAAGTAGAACAATTATTATAAACTCAAAATTATTACAACCACTTATCTAGAGGGATCGCTCCCCTTTATTTTAAGAAATTTTTTCTATATTTCTTAATCAAAAATATTTTAAGTGCTATGCCGGTTGGTTCGCAAAACCTGTTTTTATTTGAAAATCATCATAATACTTCATATTCCCTTGACCAGGAAATTATTAAAAAATCAATATTCAAGAAACTCGAATCCCCTCTCCATCCAGCTGTTTCAGGTCAATTTCGTCTTATTCTTACCTGCGAAAAAACCGGCATCATCGGTTTATAGTATGCATATGGTAACTTCTGACAACTGTCCCTTTGATCTGGTTGATCAAAAAGTATGCATATTCAATTGGTTTCATTTTTGGCAACTTTCATAGTTGCACTTGTGAATTGAATAAATGATATTAAATATGCCTGCCAGGCTCTGAATTAACTGGCAGGTAATCTATCCACCTGGATTGATTCGGTTTATTTAAGTGTGCTGGTTATATGAGAGTTGACTATGCTTGAGACAGTATGAACTGGCGAGCCATAGCTTTCAAACTGAGAAACTCCAGCAGGTGTTATTAGCTTTTTGCGGGTATATTTCGATAGGTATAGATACCAGTATACAAACCCGACCATCAGAGCTCCCCCAAAAATATTCCCGATCGTTACCGGGAACAGGTTTACTAAAAAGAAATTTCTCCAGGTCAGTTGGGTAAAATCGATTGGCGTTTTTTGAATTGTATAAAAGAAATCAGGATTTCCAAAATATTTAATCAAAAGCCCAGCAGGGATAAAATACATATTCGCCACACTGTGTTCAAAACCCGATGCAACAAATGCTACAATCGGAGGGATAATCGCTAGTATTTTGTCAACCGTGGATCGGGCACTGAAACACATCCAGACTGCCAAGCATACCAAAACATTACATGATGTACCTAAAGCAACCGCTTGAAAAAAACCCAAACTGGTTTTACTCTCACCAATGTTGAGCATTGTTAAGCCTATCGCACCATTTCTGAACGTGTACTGCTTTGTAAAAAGCATTAATAGGACGATAATAATCGCCCCAGTAAAATTCCCCAGGTAAACGATGAGCCAATTTCTTAACAATTGTCTTAAAGTAACTCTTTTGCTTAGATAAGCCATAATAATCAGATTGTTGCCAGTGAACAATTCCGACCCAGCCACAATCACCAAAATCAGTCCCAATGTGAATGCAAGCCCAGAAAGCAAACGAACTAACCCGTATGGTAAGTCACCCATACCCTCGGTTACAGTTATAGAAAAAGCAGCGCCCATAGCGATGAATGCACCCGCAAGTATTGCCAGGATAAACATCATGGGAATATCCATAGCAGCCTTCTTTACTCCTGCTTCCAGGACTCGTGTTGCCATTTCTGGTGGGGTAAATGCATCAATTTTTTCCTCCTCGACTACACGCCATTCCTTGAGCAAAATTGGGGCTGATGGTGAGAGAGACTTGGGTTGGGTTTGATTTTGCATCTTTATGGTATAGGTTTGGTTGGGCTGGATTTCTGCAGGTAAGGAAAGATCAGCTTTCGGATCGATACTGTTGATAAGAGTTTGAACCATTACATTAAATCCATAAAGTGCTAATTCCTCCTCTCTTAAACCAGTTTTTTTCGCAGTTTCATGGATAGGGCAATCAGCAATCATAAATGATAACTCAGAGCCAATCTGCTCAATACTAATTTGCGCATTGAGCGATTCCAAAACACACTCCAGAGCACAAGCACCTGGATTTTCGGTTGAATCAAAATTAATATTTTCTTTCATAAATTTTGCCAATGCATCCCCAAGAAATTCCCCAAATCCTTTCATGACATTATATGATTCAGTCATTTCTTGCCACGTTCGGCAATACATTCCATACTCAAGATAAACTTCGCAAAGATTAATTTCTGTCGCAGATCCACCACCATGCATTTCGCCCCATATTCGCAATACACCCTCCTGGTCAATACTGACATAAACATCACGTTCGCCAACTGCAGCATAGTACATATCCGCACTAGCGATAAAGTACCTGTACAGCTTGATCACTGATTCTACAGAAGTTTGCGGTACCATCTTTACTTCCTCCCCAAAAATTAACTAATTGCTACCATAAATAACACACGCCAACAGGTAATATGCGTTCTTGAGCTTTCGATTAAACTCCAAATGATTTAATTTCAATTTATCAAAATTGCATAACAAACACAATGAGTGAAATGTAACAGTTTCATAACAATAATTCCTGATATGTTATGAAGCCGTTAGGATCCAGCTTGAAGACTGGATCAAAATTTAGATTTTTAATCCAATAAATTTTTTGGGGAATTTTATGGTTGAATAATCCTGGTTTTAAGGTATATCGTTATGTACATTTAATACATAACCCACTCTGGGTATTGTTTCGATTATTAAACAATCTCCAATATAAGATTTCAATTTTTTACGTAAGCGATAGATAAGCTGCCTGAGCATTTCCTTCGTTGCTCCTGTTGGACCATAAATGCGAATGAGTAAGCTTTCAGTCGCCAGAACGCTTCCGGCATTTGGCAATAAAGCTTGAAATAAGCGAACTTCCAGATTTGTGAGTCGTATCGGCGGGTAACCTGCCCATGCCAATAGACTTCGTTCAATATTCAAGGATAACGGTCCAGCCTGAAGCGTTTCTTCTGATATGCCTATTGATCGCCGAAGCATAGCCCGGATGCGTGCAACCAATTGACGAGGGCTAAAAGGTTTTGTTATATAATCATCCGCGCCTGCTTCAAGAGCTGTGACCACATCATCATCTGTTTTACGAACAGTTAACAGGAAAATAGGTACATCTGATTGAGCACGGATGCTTTTGCATATTTCCACCCCATCGATATCATGCAACATCCAATCAAGGACAATGAGATCTGGCTGTTCGCGATCAAATTGTGCCAAAGCAGAGCAACCATCATGGGCAACTATTACATGGTAACCAGCTCTGCGTAATGTAAAAGCCAGTATATCTGACAGAGCAAAATCATCATCCACTATAAGTATCTTCGCCATAGCTCATCTTCTACACTGCTTTTCGATTTCAATGGCAAAGAAAACCATACCTTCGCTCCGCCTTCTGGCCGGTTCTCCGCACCAACCTCACCCCCATGAGCTTCAACTATCGCCTTGACAACAGGTAATCCCAGACCAATTCCGAACGGCGCTCCTTGAGGATGGTCACCAGACCCAAAACGAATAAATCTATTTTTAATCTGCCCGGAAGAAAATCCAGGGCCGGAATCCAATACTGTAAATAAAAGTCTGCTGTTCACAATATGGACTTTTAGTATTATTATATATTCCTATCGGACTGAACTTACTGGCATTATCAAGAATATTGACCAAGGCTTGTTGGAGGCGGTCCGGATCAGCCCAAATCCTTTGAATTTCTACTCGCGAATCTAATACTAATTTCTGCTGACGGCGATTTATCAGCGGTGTCATGATTTCAATGACATTTTGGAGCATATTCGAGAATCGGATCGATCTGAAATTTAACTGAAAACACCCTGCTTCGATCACCGTGCTCTCTAATAAATTATTCACCAATGTATTTAAATGAGTGGAGCTAAGACGAATAGATCTCACAAGATCGCCTATTTCTTGTGGAGAAAGATTGAATGAATCTTCTTCAAGTAATTCAATGGCTGCTGAAATGGTAGCAAGCGGTGTGTGGAATTCATGCGCTATATAAGATAAAAAATCATTACGTAGTCGATAAACTTCAAGGTCTTTGCTAATATCTCGTAAGGTGAGAACCCGACTAACTCCTGGCTCTATTCCCTCTTCGTCCTCCAGGCAGGTAACAGAAACAGCTAGTGTAATTGGATTATCCTGGGCATTCAGTACTGTAATTTGTTTTGTTTGTTCCTGGTTCTTTGGCGCTTCCAATACAGAATTTAAAGGTGGAACCGCCTCAAAAGGTGAGCGAAAAACCTGAGAGTAGTGCTTTTGAAATAGATCCTTTCCACTGTAACCAGTAATTCGAATGGTCTCCAGGTTAAACCAAGTCACCTCACCTTTCTCATTGAGGATAACAACCCCTTCGTGGATAGCACCCAATAGATGTACAATTCGCCGAAGCTCACTCCGATTAAAAAATATTATCTGCTTTAAATATTTTCTCGATCGTTCAAGTTGTGCAGCAAGTTGATCTATTTCAATCCAACCGCTGTTGACGGGTATTGATGTGGTCAAATCACCATATCCCATTTGTTCAGCTGCTTTAGCGATACGTCGTAGTGGCTGAGTTAAACGGCGTGTAAATAACATTGCCAGGATAACGCCGATTAGCGCAATTAAAATATTGGCACCAAGCAAATAAATAATGGAAGTATTGGTTATTTTTTGGATCTCGGTTCCAGGGAGAGCAATTTCGCTAACTGCAATCACATTACCTTGATTGTCAATTAGGGGGCTTAAACCAACGTAATATGGTTTGTCTTCGCTATAACCCTCTGAGCAACATTTTGAAAGCGAGCTCATTACCAAGGAAACTGAGCTTGGATCAAGAGGCCAATCAATAATGTTTGTAAAGCTAGTAGCATCACGTTTTCCTTCTACAATTAAACTTTGTTCTAACCCAGTTTGTTGAGACAGAGTCCTCATAAATTCATCATTAATAATTTGCATGCCGACAACCAAACTGATATTTTCGGCAGCCTGATCCTCGCTCAATGCAATCCTATTTGCCGCAATGATTGCTACTCTATTCGGGTCTTTCAACGAAATCAGATCCACAAATGGCATCTTTTCAGTTGGAAATGACATCATTTCCAAAATATCCCCCTGGAGATATTCAATATCCTGCCCAATAATACCTAATCTATAGGCTGGAGTTTCTTCAACGAGTGAATCCAGGTACAAACGGAGTGCTTCTAAATCTCTTTGTCTTAATATAGATATTAATGTGGGGCGCTCACTTACAAGTACAACTAGATTCAATAACTTATTCTTCTCAGCTTCGTAAAGTGCTTGAGTTGCTGATTGTGCATTTTGTACTTGCAGAAATGCATAATTATCCAATTGAAACCTGAACAATAGCATTACAGGAATGCCGCTAAAGATTACAGTTATAAGTACAACAAATATAATGTTGAGTGTGATTAGGGGAAAAATGCTCGCTTGTCTCTTTGGATGCTGTGTGTTCTGCAGGGTACGATACAAGAAAGTACTAAGCTTGGTTACCATACCAGCTACTAAAGCTTTATCAATTTACAATATTTTTTGTTAAACCAGAGACAATCAAATTGCGTTAAACTCCAAATAATTCGAAAACTACCTTTATATTCATTCTACCTTAATTTAATCCAATACCTGAATTTAATATTATTTGAACCACGTATAAATCAACCAAAAACAATATCTTCATGGCTCATCAAGCTGCCAGCATTTGTGCTTTTTTAAATTAGTTTCACAATATATTTTTCATTTTATTCGATATAATCAAATCCTATTTATATTTTATTGACGTACAAATAAAGTGATGCTATGATTTTTCTTGGAGGTACAATAATGAAAAACAAGTTGTTTGCATTGATAATCGTGGTGATACTCCTGATTAGTTCAATTTCTACGGCATTCGCCGGTGGCGACAAAGTTCGCGGCGATAACGGCCAGGGCGAAGTGAACCAGGTGCAGGTGCAGGATCCACCCCCATTCCAATTACCATAAAATTTTTCAAAATAGAAAAAAAAGAGCCAATCCCTTGATAGATTGGCTCTTTTTTTTCTACCTCATTGCCTGTTTTTACAATTAGCACATATTTTTAGAGTGCTTTATTCTCTCATCCGGCCAATAAAGATATTCAATAACTTTGTGTGCTTTTTAATTGACATATTTAAGTATATGTAATATATATTTGTATAATGCATTTACTAACGCAGAACCCTTTTATCTGTTCACTTTCAAAATAAATTCAGATTATTCATGAATTTCTTTTTTAGGCATTTGTACAACCTATCCCCCCGTTTACTGGCATACATCGCCGGAGCCCTGACCATCGTTCAGATCGGCATGGCTGTTCTCCTGTACGGCAGAAGCCCCGATGCTGTCGAGTGGGCTGGCTGGATATGCATCTGGGTGTCGGCGGTCTTTGGTTGGATTCCGATTATCACATTCCGGAAAAAAGGCGGCGTGCCGGAAGGCAAAAGTTATGTTTATACAACCCTCCTGGTGGACAGCGGCATTTACGCAATCGTTCGCCACCCCCAAAACGGCACCGCCTGGCTGCTTATCAACCTCGGCGTTATGCTTATCACATGGCACTGGACCACCCTTATGCTGGGCATTCTTTCCATGGCGGTTGTTTATGCAGACACCTTTATCGCCGACCGGCGCCTGATCCAGAAATTCGGCGGTCCCTATCAAAGCTACATAAATCGAGTACCCAGGGTGAACTTCATACTCGGGATAATCCGGCTCTTGCTGAGGCAGCCAAGAACTGAAGAATAATTATTCACCCAACTTAGAATTTCCCACTCGCATTTTTATGGGACATTCCCCCTCTTCCATCACAGCGTACCGCAGGGCAATCACATTAAACGAATCGTTTGATTTTTTTATCAGCATGAATCACTAATTGAATCCAGAGGAGCAGAATCCAGGAGAAAATTTACTGTTGATGTGTGATTCCACAATCCATATGCTAATTCGAATTTGCCTGTAAAGCGACAATTGTTATATCATCATACTGTTCCGCATTTCCTTTGTACTCATTTATCTGAATCAGCATTCTTTCACAAACCTCCTGGGCTGATAAGCCTCGTAGACCTCTTAGATTGTTTTCTATGCCTTCGTAACCGAACGAATTGCCCTCTAAATTGCGGCAGTCAACCAATCCATCCGTAAAGAGCAGCAGTGTTTCCCCGGGTGGTATCGATATAATTTGCTCATCCAACAAAATTTCATCTAATAATCCAAGAGCTGTTCCTCTCTCATACGGAAAGTGTTGAGTTTTTCCATCCCTAGTGAGCATAACAGGTGGCTCATGCCCTGCGCGTGCATAAGAGAACTCTCCTTTTTCGCAATCTAAAATCCCATAAATTGCTGTGGTGAGATGGGAAGATAGATCCAGATTGGCAAGGCTTTCGTTAACCTCACACAGAACATCTCCGGGATCCCGGTTCAGGCTTGCTTCTGCTGCTATCAAGGTATGCACACGTGCCAACATAATTGCCGCGGTAATCCCTTTATTAACGACATCCCCAATCAGAATGCCTATTTTATTTTCATCAATCCTCAGGATGTCATAAAAATCTCCGCTCACATGGCGGGCTGGTTTTATACTGGCACCAATATTAAAATTTGGAAGGCCAGGAAGCTTTTTAGGCAAAATACTCTTTTGGATCTCAGCAGCAAGTTCAAGCTCTCGCTCTAAGCGCTGTCTTTCAACCAGATCGGTTATATCTTTCAGGACCGAAACGTAGTTTGTGATTTCTCCCTGATCATTTTTAACTGGAGTGATGGTTTGTTCGGACCAGTAGGTTTCACCGTTTTTTTTCTTATTAAGAATAGTCCCTCGAAAATTGTTTCCAGAGCTTATTTTTCCCCAAAGATTTTTATAGAAGTCTTCGTTGTGGTATCCAGATTTTAGAATTCGTGGTGATTGACCAATTGCCTCGTTCCTTGTATACCCGGTTGTCTTCTCAAATCCAGAGTTAACATAAATGATCAATCCATTCGCATCTGTCATAACGATGCTGTCATCTGTCTCCCGTACAGCTCTTGATAGTAATTTAAATCTTTCTTGAAATTTTACGAAGTGCAGAAGTAAGGCTTTACATTCAGAGTAAGAATACCCCTCAATTTCATCAAAGATGCTCTTTCCTGCAATTGACAGGTTCTCAAGCGCCATTATGCGTTCGGTCACATCCCTGAAAATAATCACACCTGCAGTAACGTTTTCCTGTTCATCCTTTATCGGGTTGGCGGCGATATCGATCCACCTCCCTTCTAAAAGCGCTGAATTTTTTATAAATATCAATTCATCTACCACGGTTTCACCATGCATCGCCCTGACTAATGGCAATTCCGCGGCTGGATAGGGAGTAACCTGGTCGGGCTTGAAAATTCCATACGCTGATGTCCACTCCTCGGGAGGTAAATCCAGTGCGCCTTTGCCCAGAATCTCTTCCGCGGCTTGGTTGAACAGAACAAAACTAGCTTCATTATCAGCCACAACAATACCTTCCCCGAGATTATCTAGAACCAGCTTTAAAAAATCATAATCAGTTTTCATTAATTCGATCCTGCTCTACACGTGTGATGGGAAATCAAAGTGAATTTGTTGCAGGTTATTATACAGGCACAATAATGAAGTCCGGTCAACTTTCCAATTAACAGTCGATAATATCTCCAATCACAGATTTTTTTGGCTTTTTATTAAACAGTGGTTGCTTTACTATCAGGTCACCACCCGAAATTAACAAATTTTTACCAGAGGAAACAGCATAAACAAACGATTCGGGCTATGGGTTGAGTAAGCTGATGGTGACAGTTCCCAGATTGATTGGAACGGTCAGCCTGTTCTGAAACCAAATATAAAAATGCCGGGCAAAAAATAATTCCGGCATTGATTCGATTTATCTGGCTGCTTCTTGAAACCGGTTAGTTTGGATTTCCAAAAATTTTATCGACTTTTAATCAACCAAACACCGGAGATTTCGAGGGATTCAAGTAAGCCGAATATTTGTAGGATAAAAATTCCGTTTATTTAAATGAGGCGACAGCCTCCTCCAGGTCGGTGTAAATTTCAAAAAATTTTTTCATGCCCGAAATTTCGAGCACATAGTTTACACGCGGTTGGGGATTGAGCAGTTTAACATTCTCCTGTACGCCGCTGTCTTTGTTGCGGTCAATTGAGTGAAAGGCTTCCCAACCTTCTTCAGGATCAGGAGCCTGTTTATCCTGGAAGATCCGAGTTATGCTGTGCAGAGCTACTATTCCGGAACTTGAGATAAAGGAAGTCTCGCTCAAATCGATTAGAATGCATCGAGTCCCAGCTTTGTAAATTTCTTCCGCTTCAGCAATAATATCCTTGTAGTTAGAAGCATCCAGCTCTCCATCAATTGCCAGAACAGTTACTGGCACCTTCCCCTGAACTTGTTCTAAGGTAAAGGGCATAATTTCCTCCTCACGTTTACCTGCTCATCAATTGGGAAAAATGAGCAGTTGCATCATAAACCCCGATATGATTGTACCCCAGTTCAGGGTTTTTTTTGATAGGGTGCGGGTCGCTAAAATGATATCCCAAACTGAAACCCTTTCAGCCCGCGTTCAACGTCCCACTCGGGTTGGAGAAGAGCGAATTTTTTATTTCGGACGAACAATAATCATTCCGGTCCTCTCGTTCCCGCCAAGGGCAAAATCATTGGCAGCGCCTTCCGGATCCGCCTGTGCAATCCAGGTGAACGTTCCCGCACTGGGATAACCGGGATACTGACAGTTGACAGTCCTTCTGTTCTCCGTGCCAGGTAAGTGGTCATAAATATCCCAGCTGCAGCCAATATAAGAACGCCCTTCCGGATACCAGACAAGCGTGTAAGGAACAGCTGCATCCGGCCCCGCATTGTGGATCGTCACACTCACGCTGAATGGCGCGCTTTGATTTACAGATGGGGGAACTTCTACTTTTACAATGCTCAGATCGGACTCAACCTGATCCTGTTCGACCGGCACAACCGCCGGGGGCGGTTCCTCGTCTTCCTCCGGTACAACCTGCGCTGGGGGTTCTTCTTCAGAAGGCACTTCTACTGGCGGGGGGGCTTCCTGCTCTTCGGGCGCCTCCTGAGGCGGCGCGAGCACAGGTTCCGCGACCGGTTCGATAATTTCAATTGGAATCACACCGGAAATCTCTTCCAGCTCGTCTTCAACCGCCCCGGAATCGGCAATAGGCGGCGGAGCAGCAATCTGGGCATCTTCAAGCGGTTCCAACAGCTGACTGACCAGCACGTTGTCGACCGAAGCCTGGGATCCACCCAGTATGCTCAGGGCGATTGTTCCGGAAGAAAGCGGCTGGGCATCTGAAATATCAATCCACATGTCGCCGTCCACAAGAACCTGGATACGCCCGTCTTTAGTGTTGGCCGCCATCCGGTGCCACTGGCCTGATTGAACCGGGCCGGTGTGAGCCAGTACCTTAAAATCTCCAGCCGGCTGTTCCTTTACCAGAAACAGACCGTCCTCTCGAAGGTGAAGCATATAGCGGCCCGAATCAGTGAGATCGAAGCTTAAAATCAGGCTGCCATCCTGCACCAAGGCATCGGTTTCGAAAGTGTAGTCGCTCCAGTTGTATCCAGCCGGGACCCAGGCGCCGCCCTTACTGGCAGCGCCGAAGTTGTAGATATCCCCGGCCTGGTGGACATCCCAGCCGGAAGAAATTTTCCAGTTATCCGGCTGCCCGTCCTGAAAATCGTCCTGGAATAAAACACCATCGTCGTACACCTGGAGCGGGGCGGCCGCCTGGTTCACGCCCTGCGTTTCCTCCGCAAGGCCGGTGGCCTGCTGCACCGCCGGCGATCCGGATTCGGGCGGCTGGGCTGGCTGGCTGCCGATTGCGCAGGCAATCATGGCAAGCGCGATAACAAAGAACATTGCCAGGTATTTATATGGTCGCAATTCCGGTGCTTTCTGCATGATAAAGTCCCTCCCTTAATAGCTTGGGTTAATTGGTTCTATAGAGAGCCTGAAAATTATTTAATATTATACGGGTTATACATAATTTATGCATTAAAATTTTTATATCGAATCCCCGGTTAATAAAAAACCGGTCCTTTTTCTACTTTTTTTACCCGGCGGATACAGCCCCTCATCGACAAGAGCATCCCGCAGGACAGCACATCTTCAGCGCAATATCCGGCAGCAGGGAGTGGGTCAGAGCCAGGTTGTAAGCCCCCGCCGGTCGCAATCCCGATCGATACCAGTAGGGGGCTACATATCCACTCCCCGGATTGCGCGCTGCAGATTTCCTGGCGGTTACGGGCGGGGAGTTAAACCGCAATCCGGGCAGCGGGGCAGGAGTGCCCAATTCACAAGGAAACCCAGGAAATCCTGGCAGGCGTAAATCACCATTCCGGACGGGTACTCGCCCACGGCACCTCCACCTGCGGTCATCTCGAGCGCAGTCGAGAGACCCCTGAAGAATAGGATTATCAGCTAATCATCCACTGTTGTAGCGTCAAGTGAACCAGAAGTACAGCGCTCCTTTGAAGCGCATCCCACTCGGCGATAAATCGCACCTCAGTCGGCTTTATTCCCCCCAGCAGTCATACAGGACCGGCGGGTAAACCAGGCCCGGGCTGGTTTGGCCGGCACCAGGTTCTGGCACGGCCAAGCTGTCCCTTCCGCCCGGTTCCAGGTCCCCTGGGACGCCGAACCCCTCCAAGACCCGGCACTTAGCTTCCAGCCATTCCGTTATCTCCGGGTTGACCCCCCGGCCCCGGGGACTGTACAGCACGAAGCGCAGTTCGCCCTTCTCCACCATCCTCGCCAGGTCCTCCCGGTCAACTACCGGGTCCGCCCCGTTGAACCCGCCCATGTATAGCACCGGCCGGCCCGTCTCGAGCACAATCAGGGCGCCCTGCTGGGCGCTCGGGACCGCGATCAGGTAGGCGGACTCCCCTGCCCGGGACTTGACATACTCGATCAGGCGCCTCTCGACCGGGCCGGGTTGGTTTAACTGCGGCAGGCGGTTTGGGTCCCTCTCCCCCTGGTAGGCGGATGGCAGCCCCCCGTGGGAGTTATCCTCCAGGGCGGTCAAAACCGACCAGACCAGCGGGATCAGCAGGACCGAAGCCAGGATCACCGCCCGGGAAGCCCGCTCCAGCGCGGCCGGACTGCCCCGCCTCCGGGACAATCCCAGAGCAAGGATTCCCGCCATGAACAGGGCTGGCGCAATATACACCCAGGGATCCCGGACGCCGTACGATCCGGCCAGGTAGACCTGGTAGGCGATTACAACCCCGGCAGCCCCAACCAGCACGATCAGGCCCCGGCGGCTGCGGCTGTTGTCCCACCAGAGCAGAGAAAACACCATCCCCACTCCCGCGCCCAGCGGGGGCGCCAGCATTACCAGGTAATAAGCGTGGAAGAAACCCGCCAGGCTGAAAAAAACCAGCCCGGTCAGCAGCCAGCCGCCCCACAGCAAGGCCCCGCGCTGTTCCCTGGAACGCAGCGGCAGTTTAACCGGAGCGCTGAACATTGCCAATCCGGTCCCCAGCAAAGCCAGCGGGAGCAGCCAGCCGATCTCATTCCCCAGCGGTGGTGTAAATAAGCGTTTCCAGCCGGCTTTGCCAATTTCGTAAACCAGCCCCCCGGGGGGCGCTGTCCCGCGGGCGCCTTCAGCCCCCCCGAACAGGCGCGTGCTGACCCGTTGTAGCCTGTGATCAAACCAAGCGCGCTGTTATCGGCGCTGCCGCCCACATACGGGCGCAGGTCCGGCGGGGTCAGATCGACGATTAACGCCCAGCTCAGAGATACTGCCAGAATAATCAGAAATGCGAAAAAAAGATCAGCGCTTTTCCGCAGCCAGGGCTTCTCAGCCCCCAGAAAATAAACTCCAAAAAAAGCCGGCAGCACCAGGAATGCCTGCAGCATCTTGATGTTGAACGCCAGGCCAATCAAAAGCGCCCCCAGCCAGAGAGCGCCTCTGTCCCCGCTTTCAGTTGTCCTGAAAAAAGCCCAGGCCGCCAGCAGCAGGCAGCAGGTGAGCATCCCATCCAGGATATTGCTGCGGCTGACCGCGACCGCAGCCGGTGTAAGGGCAAGGACAAGGGCAGCCAGCAGCCCGGCTCCAGCACCGAACTGGCGCCTGACCAGCCGGTATAGCAGGAGCAGGCTCAGGGTGCCCGCCAGGATGCCGGGCAGTTTCAGGGCAATCGTGTTCATCCCCAGCAGAGAGACAAACCCGGTCTGGATCCACAACCCCAGCGGCGGTTTGTCCACCGAAACCGACCCGCCCGGTTCGGCTGCCAGGAAGAAAAAATTCCGCCCCGACTGGAGCATGCTCCTCAGGGCAGCCTGGTAATAAAGGTTTCCAGCCCAGGGTTTATCAATATTGACCAGATAAAGCCCGAGGCCGAGCAGCAGGATGGCGCCCAGCAGCAGCCGGGCAGGGGTCACCCCCGGGTAGAGTTCTTTCTCCAGCCAACCGCCGTCCATACCGCGGGGATCTCTTTCCCGGAGGCTCGTGTTCTGACCGCCCCGCACTTCCTTCTTGCCTGGCAACAAATCCTGGGACATTGGATTTCCTTTATACCATTTTTCGGGGGATTATTTGTTTACCCCAGGTTTAAATCACGTAAAGAGTTTGTGCACAGGAGTGCTTCTCCTCAATCCTCTTAACCAAATCTGAATAAATTAAGGTTATGATTGTTTCCCAGGTCAACCAGCATGCCAAAAACAATCCTGGTCGTAGACGATAAATCCAGCGTTCGTAAACTGCTGCGCGAATACCTCACCGAGCAGAATTACAACGTCGTTCCAGCCGCAAACGGGCGCGAAGCGATCTATGCCGCCCGCCACTCAAACCCCGATCTGATCCTGCTGGACATCATGATGCCTGAAATGGACGGGTTTGAATTCCTGCGCCAGTACCGCCTTGAAGGCAGCGCTCCGGTCATCATCATCACCGCCCGGGAAGAGGAGACCGACGCTGTTCTGGGCCTCGAACTGGGAGCCGACGATTACGTGATCAAACCTTTCCGCATGAAGGAGCTTGCCGCCCGCATCCGGGCTGTCCTGCGCCGGGTGGAACCCGAACCAAAAACCGCCCGGACACTGCGGGTCGGGGAGCTTACGCTTGATAAAACCACCCACTATGTAACGGTTAACGGGCAGCCGGTCGACCTGACGCCAATCGAATTCGACCTGCTGTCCACCCTGATGAGCTCCCCCGGCCAGGTTTTCAGCCGAGCCCAGCTGAGTGACGGGCTATACGAGAGCGGTTTCGCCGGGCTGGAACGGACCCTCAATGTCCACATCCGCAACCTGAGAAGCAAGGTCGAGCCAGACCCTGCCAATCCAATTTATATTGAAACCGTATTCGGAGTCGGTTACCGCTTCCGGCGGGAAGCTTGAATGTTATGAACCTGAGCCTGACCTCCAAACTGACAATCGCTTTTTTACTGGTTGCGCTTACCGCAACCATCCTGGTGGCGCTCGTGATGCGCCTGTACAGCACAGAGCAACTCAACCGTCTTGGTAATAGAGCAGCAGCGCGGCCAGTTTGCGGAAACCCTGGTGGAATACTACCAGTCCAGCGGCTCGTGGGAAGGGATTTTAGACCTGATCCCGGCCGGTTTGGGAAAAATCCGCATGCGTCCGGGATCTTCAGACCAGGGAGAACCGCCCGGTTTTAAACCTGAGCGGCGCTTTGCCCCTAATAGCAACCGCAGGTGGGAGCTTTTTGGCCTGGCGGATGCAGATGGAGTGGTTGTAATCCCCGTTTCGTCCCAAACGCCCCCCGGTACGCTGGCGCCCGCCGGGATGCTGGCGGAAGGCGAGCCGCTGGAAATTGAAGGCGAGCGTATCGGAACGATCCTGACTGTCCTCAACCCGCCCGATTTTACGCCTGCCGAGCAGGCCTTCCTGCGGCGCACAAATTCAGCCCTCTGGATTGCAGCCGTCGGCGCGGCCGGGGTGGCCCTGCTGGTCGGGCTGCTCCTGGCGCGCACGCTGACCAGACCGCTGCGCCAGCTGACATCTGCGGCCGAAAGCATCGCCCGGGGAGAGCTGGAACAGCAGGTAGATGTAAAAACGGGCGATGAGATCGGGGCGCTGGCAGAGGCATTTCAACCAGATGAGCCTCGCAATCGCCCGCGCCAACCAACAGCGCCGCCAGATGACCGCCGATATCGCCCACGACCTGCGCACACCGCTGACGGTGATTGGCGGGTACATAGAATCAATGCGGGAAGGAGTGCTGGCGCCCACCCGGGAGCGCCTGGATATGGTATACAGCGAGATCGAACGCCTGGAAGGGCTGGTGGACGACCTGAGCGTGCTGGCCCGGGCGGACGCAGGGGAGTTAAGCCTGAACCTTTCTCCGGTAAACCCCGCTGCCCTGCTGGAAAATGCCGCCGGCACCTTCCAGCTGGCAGCCGGACAGAAAAACATAGACCTTCAGATAAAGGCGGAACCCGGGCTGCCGCTCATAAAAACAGACGAGAGCCGCATGGCCCAGGTGTTTTCCAACCTGATCAGCAACGCCCTGCGCTACACCTTCGCCGGCGGCAGGATCGTTCTGGGCGCCTGGCAGGAAGAGCAGGTGGTGATCCTTTCGGTCGCCGACGACGGCCCCGGCATCGACCCGGACGACACGCCCTTTATCTTCAACCGTTTTTACCGGGCTGACAGTGCCCGCTCGGAGGAGAACGGCGAATCCGGGCTGGGCCTGGCGATCTGCAAAGCCCTCGTGGAAGCCCAGGGGGGCGAGATCACGGTCGAATCGACCCCGGGGGAGGGCACCTGCTTTATTATGCGTTTCCCGCTAGAAGGCAATGATTAAACCGCTCCAATTTAGGGCTGTCTAAAAAGGTTGTCTCCCTGAGTGTCGCGCTTTATGCCGAAGGCTCGCGAAGCATACCTGCGGTAAAAACGGAGATTCTTCACTCCCAAAAAACAGGGATTAAAATTCGTTCAGAATGACAAATAGTTAGGGCAGGTTTCCAAACCTGCCTGTAAAGTTCCTGGCACTTGCTCTCACGACATAAACCCGTGGAACTGAAGCCCACGCCGTTTAATGACCCATTGTAGGGCAGGCCTGTCCTGATCGCGTAGCATCCCCGTGGGGGAGCCACAAAGGATCAAAAACCTGCTTAATTATCGGCGGCTTTGTAAAGCCGCCCTACTTAAACTCATGGAACACAAACCCGCACTGTTTACGGCAGTCTCAAAAAGTGCCCGGAACATGCCCCGGATTACAACTTCCCCCTTTCAAATGTGCCAGGCAATTATTCCACTATTAAGTTCACTAATAGGTTGACTTAGTCCACAACTTAGTTTATTATAATAACTGGAGGCGCGATATGGCTTATACGGTAAACACACACCAGGCAAAAACCCACCTGTCGAAACTGCTGGAGCGGGTTAAGAACGGAGAGCAGATTATTATTGCCCGGGCTGGTAAACCGGTTGCAATCCTTTCCCCTTACTACCCACCACCAGAGACGAGGGCGCCAGGAATTGACTCTGGCAAAGTCCTGATATCACCAGACTTCGACGAACCTCTCCCAGAATTTGAAGACCTGTGAAAGCCCTGCTTGATACCCACACATTCCTGTGGTGGAATATGGATGACCCCCAGCTTTCAAAATCGGCCCGGGAATTTATTGCTGACGGGGCGAATGAGATTTTTTTCAGCGCTGCAAGCGCCTGGGAAATTGCTCTAAAAGCTGCCAAAGGGCGTCTGAGTCTGCCTGAAACACCGGATAAATACATCGCAGACCGCATCCACCACTACCATTTTGTCCCGCTGCCTGTCCTTATCAGCCATGCAGTGGAGGTGTTTCGCCTTCCTGAATACCATAATGATCCTTTTGACCGACTCCTGGTCGCCCAGGGCTGTATGGAGGATCTGGCGATTATCACGGTTGATGACCAGATCAAACGTTATGAGGTTGAAACGATCTGGTAAGTGACTGGCACATGTCCCGGATTACAACTCTCTCCATTTATATGTGCCAGTCACTTTCTTTTTACATAAACTCGCGGAACTCAAGCCCGTGCCGTTTGCGGGCCTCCAGCCAGGCTTTGCGCAGGATCTCGTAGACCTGCTCCGGATCTTTTACATTGCGCAGCACGATCTTCGGGTCGGATACATCGTGCCCCCGGATGGTGATATCGCCGATTCCCAGCACCCGCTCGGTCACCCCCTGCTTATAATCAAGATCCTGGAAACGGATCAGCTCAAAGTTCTCGACATCCCGGGAAAAGAGCCCGCCTGTAATTTTCAGCCGCTCGGAAGTCAGCACGTAGCGCTCGACCATCGAAAGGAACGGGCGCCCCTGCCACAGCAAGACCTCCTCCTGCCCGTCATCGGTTTCAGACCCCGCTCCCGGAGCCAGGTTTTCATCCAGCATACCATCGATGGTCACCATCACCCGGTCGGCGATCTCGGCTGCCAGGGTTTCCCGGTCTGCCTCTGAGATATCCTCCAGGCCGACCCGGCTGTCGTTCATCGCCCTGAGAATGCTCTCTACCACCTTTTCACGCTGTTTTTCGATGGACATTTTCGCCTCCTTTACACATCCAAAATTCAAACCTTCGTTATATTCTAATTAAACCACGTAATGCTCATGAAGGTGCTCGGCGAAATCGCGGTCCCTTAGGCATCATCCCCCAGCATTTCCTGTTCAAAGGGAATATGGAGGGTTCCCAGCTTGATTACTGGTTTGACAAATGGAACAGCATCACCAAAGGTTACCGGCCAGGTTGGTTCAGAAACCACACCAATATCCTTGTTGTTGTAAATAACAGACCCTTGTGTAATGTGAAATTGCCTTTCAGTATCGCCATTATAATAAGGCTGGCCTGTCTCTGTAACACCAACGATCACCGAACCAGACCCGGCAATAATCTTATTAACCAGAAAATTTGAAAGCTTGACCATCGGCCTGGACACTTTGAAAGGTGCAGGCGGCCCGGCGGCAACGGATATAAGAATTTTTGACGTAACAGTTTCTGTAACCAAAAAGTCAAATTCTAGCCTGTGAAGGTCGTCCTCGGAATTACAGCGAACTTGCAGATGGTCCTCAGCAACCCAGTTAACCTTTATAGATGATCCAATAATCTCATCGAAGTCATGATAGATACACACGATGCTGCTTGAACCCGGTGGGGCCGAGAAAAAATCCTGTGATTTTCCGGCGTTACCAGCCAGATATTGCTGAACCGGGGAAAATCAGTTGGCGTATTGTCCCAGCTTGCAAGATACAGGTAATAACGGGAAGACAATGAAATAATTGAACTCTGGATTCCATGATATTTCTTTAACGCAGATAAATCCATGACCCACTCTCCTCCTTCTCAAGGTAATTCTGGCCTGTCCAACCCCGGATTTCTCTCCCGGAAATATGTCATTTTCATAGCACAAACGGGATGAACATCTTCGTGTCTTTTTTGTATTCCCGGTACTCTTCGCCAAAATATTCGATATTCTCCCCTTCCTCAATTTTCGCTGTTATAACCAAAAATATTGTGGCTGCTGCCGCCAATAAAAACTCAAGCCAGGTGATCTGCTTGAAAAATATGCCCCATGCCAGAAATAACAGCGAGCTGTAGAAAGGGTGCCGAATGTATTTGTAAATGCCTGTTTTGACCAGTTCGGTTGTTTTTTCAATACCCACCAGCGAGGGATCAGCACGTGTTTGGTCGATTTGCCCCTTTTGCCGGAATAATTTCACACCCAGAAATATCAAAACCAGTGAAATAAAAAGAAATACCCACGCAAGAATTTGATTGAAACTGAACGGGTCCGTGAACCAGTACTTTACGTTCAGACTGAACATGATCACAATGATTTCCCAGGCAAAAAAACGATAAAAACCATGATTGTGAACATCCTTCAACGAAGATCGTGAGACCCATACGATTAGGATTGTTCCCACAATAAATATAACCAGTTGAATAGTAAACATGGTCTCTCTCTTTACGCTGCTGCCGCTTCTAGCTCGCTATCGACAACAGGATGATGGGCCAGGCAAGAATCTGATCAAAACAAAATCCCCGCAGGGTCTCATTTATTTGGGCTCGAGCGACATAACGTAGTCACAGCTTTCATTCAAGAGACCTGCCAATCTTTCGAGATCGTCCCACAACTCCTCAGGGATCAGGATATAGCCTCTCATCGTGGCTCCGTAGGACTTGAACGGGGTGGTATCCAGATCCTGCACGTACTTTTCCTGCACCGGCTTGGAAAACCGGATCCCGAGTTCACCATCCCTGTTCAACTGCGAGAACATGTGCCCGTTTGCGGAAGTGTACGGCACGGATTTACCCTTCAATTCAAACCGCGGGCACATCGAAACCAGTTCTTTATACCTGGCGTAATTCTCTTCCCACATGATAAATTCTCACTATAGATTTTTTGTAAGATCAGCCTTCTTTTTTCCTGCTGGACCACACCTCGCTCCAGCGAGTTCAGCCGCCCTGCCGCAGAGACGTGAACAGCCTGGCGATCCGCCGCTGGCGGGTCTCGGAGGATTTTGATTCCTCGATTTGGGTGACGTGCTTGCGCTTTAGGCCGTATGCCAGGTGGTCGAAGGCAGCCCGCACCTCAGGGTCAGCGTCCAGCGCCCCTGCGAGATCTGGCGGCTCAGCCACCACCCTCGGTTTCGTGTCGGGTTCGAGATCCACCTCGACCAGGTCGCCTTCTGCGATCCCACTGGCAGCCCGGTTGGCGGCGCTGATTCCAACCAGGGCTTTGCCATGTTTTAAGGCGACCCTGCTGCGCCATGAATGACCGTTGATCGTGACCACGATTAATGGCCTGGCTTCTGGCCCGAGGGATTCCATTACCTGGGGAGGGATTTCGACTGCTGTGGCATTGCCGGAGGGGATCACCCTGGCCTGGAACTTCATGTTTGTTTATCCTTTGTGGCCAACACTACCCGAATGATATTTTATGCTTGAGAGCTTGAACATTCCTAGTGAGAGACGTCTAACGGGGTTTCAGGTCTCCGTTGTTTGTTTTCTTATACATCCTTCGTACGGTACCCAACTTATAAGAAACAACTTTAGCCTTTGCAAGTGGGGTTAGCTAACGCATTACATATTAGGTTATTTCATTCTCTTGTACCAATAGTAAAGGTTTGTGTCCCTGGATGCAAATTTTGACCCTTAATAGGTTTCGAAAATACTGCTTGATTAACACCTTTTACATCATAACCTTGGCTTTCAAGATAATCTTTTAATTGGGTTGCGAAATTGAAGGCTTCTCCATCCCCCATAACACTCGTAACCGTCACAGTATTTGATTTATCTGGGAGCAATTCATTAATTTGGTGTTTCAATTTAGAATCCAGTTTTCTCGGCTGCGGACTTACGTTCACAATGCCTGCCGTAATACCACCTTTTTGATGGTGACTGGTCACCACAAATTTTTGTTTATTTTCACTTTTTATGTCAATACGTTTATTTAAGATGTTTACTCACCCACGATTCATGATTGTTCTTCCATTCTTTCAACAATTGTACCGAAAAATCGAGCCCATCATTCTTGTCAATCATATCTGCACAATTACTACACAAAAAGATTCCATTACGTATTGATTTCCTTTCTTCTGAACTTATTTCGGGATCATACCTTGGCCCACTTTTTGATGCAGCAGTAATGTGTGCAGCTTTGCCATTATAGATGAATTTTGTATCATTTTCCGATGAGGGAGAAATTGTTAGTGATCTACAATTAGGATTTGAGCAAATATAGGCTGCGCGTTTAGCTAGAGTATCTACAGTACCTTTATCAAAATCATCTCTTACCTGTGGCATTGTGTCTCCAAAAATTGATAATATGTATTGGATTTCTAATATCTAGTTAATAGGTTGATAACCTAACTTATACATGCAGGATATTCACCATATTCTTCTTGTCTGAATTAAAAATCGACATTGCACCAGGAATTGGTTTTACACTGGTACATTATTAAGACTAATAACGAGTATTATGTGAAATGCCGGAGCTTGACCGTTGTCTCCTTCCTGATAATTGATTATATCAATATCTCGGAACCCCTAAATTGCACTTGACTTCTTTTATAGGTGCAACGTTATTTAGATCATTTAGTCCTAAGGGCAGACTGCATCGCACCGGCTATGTAGTGCGATCCACCTCGCGAAGCATCCCGCGTTCTTTGCGGGATCAGGTGCGCTGCACTTCTATAACACAGTCAATCCAGGTGCAACGCACGCGTGACGGGTATCGCACCATGTTTGTAGTGCGACGCACCTAGGAGGTGCGTTGCACTACTACAATACAGTCAATTACAGGTGCAACGCACGCGTAACGTGCATCGCACCAGGTATCAGGCTGTTGAAAAAATACCCGTGAATCTTCTCCATCCACGAATGAAGTCTTAGTCTCATAGTTTCAAGTATTGGGATCTGATAATGTGAGAAGAGAGTTAAGGATCTAAATAACGCAGACTCTTGAAAGCAAGAAAACTAATTCATGCTGTCTAGCGGACTGCGAACAGCTTTTGGACCGCGATTAAGCACGTGTGTGTAGATCATGGTGGTTTTTACATCCTTATGCCCCAGCAATTCTTGGACAGTGCGGATATCATAACCAGCTTCGAGCAGGTGGGTGGCAAAGGAGTGGCGAAAAGTGTGTGGGGTGATGCGCTTGGGAATGCCTGATTTTTGAGCGGCGCGCTTGACCGCTTTTTGGATGGCGCTGGGGTGCAGGTGGTGGCGGCGAACCTGGCCATCTTCGGGGTCTGTTGAACGCTGTGAAGCGGGAAAGACGAACTGCCAGGGCCATTCTTTTCCAGCATTGGGATATTTGACGCCTAAGGCAAAGGGCAATCTGGTCTCCCCATATCCTTCGCTAAGATCTTGCTGGTGGAACAATTGTGAGGTTTGGATCTGGAATTCTAATGGTTTGACCAAGGATTCAGGCAGCAAGGTGCTGCGTTCGTTGGAACCCTTGGGACAACGAACGATGATCTGGTGATTGCCAAAGTCGATGTCTTTGACCCGCAGGCGCAGGCATTCCATCAGGCGCAGTCCAGAACCGTACAACAACCTGGCGACCAAGGCAGCGGTACCATCCATGTGATGCAGCACGTTCTGCGCTTCAGCACGGGTCAAGACAGTTGGCAGGTGGGTGGAGCGTTTGGCAGTGATCAGCCCGGATGGTAGGTCAAGCTCAATATGGAGCACGTTTCGATATAGAAAGATTAATGCGCTCAAAGCCTGGTTTTGGGTAGATGCAGACACATTCCTTTCGGTTGCAAGATGGGTGAGAAAGACCTGGATTTCTGCTTCTCCCATATCTTTTGGGTGGGCCTTATTGTGATAAAGGATATACCTCCTGATCCAATCGAGATAGGATTGTTCAGTACGGTAGGAATAGTGTTTTAGGCGGAGTGCATCGCTTACTTGATCGAGTAATTTCTTTGGTTTTTTATCCATGATTTGATTTTCAGCAGTGATTTAGTGCTATACTTTTGGCATTATTTTATCCTATTTTAATCAATTGGCAGCCTAAATAAATTAGGCAGACTGGTACCTATAAGTTCTAGTGTGCCTTTGGCAGCCTAAACACTAGTTAGCCCGTTCAATCACGAAAAACTCGCAGTGAAAAAATATGGAAATCACTAATACTTTATATATAATCAATCGGAGCGAATGGCGAAATTGGTTAGAAGACCACTATAAAAGTGAAAAAGAAATCTGGTTGGTTTACTATCTGAAAGAATCGGATAAGCCTCGTATTCCGTATAATGATGCGGTCGAAGAAGCATTATGTTTTGGATGGATTGACAGCACAATCAAGAAACTTGACCAAGAGAGAAATGTTCAACGGTTTAGTCAGAGAATAACCAAGAGTGAGTACTCGCAGACGAATAAGGAGAGATTGAAAAGACTAATCAAGCAAGGGAAAGTAAAACCAGAAGTATTAGCTAAATTACAAGAAGTAGATTTGGATGCTTTTGAATATCCCGCTGATATAATGGCAGCTCTCCGTGAGAACAAACAAGCTTGGGTAAACTATCAAAAGTATTCAGGATCATATCAGCGGATTCGGATTGCTTATATTGAAAAAGGTAAAAAAAGAGAAGGTGAATACGAAAAAAGATTGAGACATTTCATTCAGATGACAGAACAAAACAAGCAGTTTGGTTTTGGGATCGAAGATTACTATTAGCGAGAAGAATGAGATTTAATAACGATAAAGATGTAGAACGGGCTAACACCGCTTGCACTTGACCGGGGGTACGTAGTGCGAATTTTTATCCAATCTCAACGATGACAGATGAAAACATTCTATTTTGTTGGTGGGCCAAAACCAGAACATGCCGAAGAGTTCTTTCAACCAAAGGCGGGGCGTGCTCGATGTGCGGTTAGGTTGCTAACTATTCTCCGTTTAGGATCATTCATTAATGAATTCATCAACTACACACCGAAATCCATCTGTGTCATAACATTCATCAAATTCATGGATCGAACGCAAGACTATTCGAACATTCTCTGCCGGATGCGACCAGCCACCCCCTCGCAACACTCTTCCACCATCCCCTTCCGTGCCGGCAGTCCATTCCCAAACATTGCCAGACATATCCACACATCCGTAAGGGCTGTCTCCTTGCGGTGAATATTTTCCAACTGGTGTAGTCCTGTCTTCTTGTTTGTTGAAGTTACACAGATCAAATGTCGGTTCTTGATCACCCCAAGGATACTCCCGACCATCGCTGCCTCTGGCTGCCTTCTCCCATTCCTGCTCAGTTGGCAATCGCTTGCCTGCCCATTCAGCGTATGCCATTGCATCTTCCCAACTTACCTGGACAACCGGATGATTTAGCCTGCGCTCAATACTACCCATTTCAGGACCGCCTGGGTACCGCCAGTTTGCCCCCTCGATATCCTCCCATTCACCTCGAATGTTGGCACACCCTATGCCCGATTTTTCAGCAGTAGTTATGCGTCCGGTGGCTTGCACATAGCGAGCAAATTCATTATTCGTTACTGGTGTCCTGTCGATCCAATATGCCGGTAAAATCAACTTCTCTTCGTTTTCACCATAAAGAAATTCCCCCTCCGGTACGTACACCATTTCCTTACCATCCTTTGGCCACAGGTGGTGCATTGTTAACTTTTTCCGATCCATATGTTGCCCTACCAATTGATCAACTGTTTTTTGCAAATATTCTTACAGCCCAAACTGGTTGATAACCAAACACATTAATCCGCGAATTTCACAAAATTCATTTTACATTAAGTAGACATCAAAACGGGGGATCGATCACCGAAGTGAAGAGTTGAATTAATCTCAGTCAATGACTCACGGAGGTGAAAAATGTTTCCCAAAAACCAGATCGATGGTTTCGAAAAGTACTGGCGGCGGCGGAAACCAAGCGTCAGTACTGCGCTGCATTACGCCAGCGATGTGCTTATTTCAAATGGGCCCAAGGTAAGCCCCCTGATGCCATCACGGCGCATGATGTAGATGAGTTTATTGGATGGCAGCAGAGTCTCGGTCGTGCACAAGCAACGATCCGTCGTCGACTGATTGCTCTACGCATTTTCTTTGACTATCTGGCATTTATATGTGAGGAGCACATTGACAATCCAGTCATTACTCAGCGACATTACATCGACCAAGGACACCGTCTGCCCAGAGATATTCGCCAGGAAGAAATAGAAAAGCTCTTCACATTGATGCTTCATAGCGGGATCAGGGTAGGAGAAGTGGTCAATTTATGTCTTGAAGACGTTTACCTCTCGGAGAAACGCTCAGCGCATCTGCGTGTCAACGGAAAGGGACAACGCGAACGGATCGCTTATCTGTCTGCAACAGCAACCCAATTGATGAGCAAATACCTGTCGGGTCGTCCTGCAAAGAAGGAAGAAAAGGTCTTTCTTAACCAGCGGGGGAAATCCATCACGATTACCGGTATTCAACTGCAATTGGCGAAGTATTGCTACCAGGCAGGTATTTGGGTGACCTGCCATCAGTTAAGTCATACATTTGCGTGCCGCATGATTGCAGCCGGGGTGCCGGTCACTTCGGTCCAGAAAATGCTTGGGCACACAAGTATACGAACCACCCAGTTGTATGTGCAAGTCGCTGATAGGCAAGTAGAAAAGGATTACCACACCGGTATCCAGAAGGTGATTGAAAAAAGTACAACCCATCCCGAGGTGTCCAATGGATGAGGACACCACTACCACTCTATCCAGCGCACTGGTTGAATCCCCTGAGTATGCATCCGCAATTTGGTCGATACCGGATGATACTCGAAGTCAGCAGAAGCCGAGAGTAGAAACTTTAGCCATGCCTGAGCGCCTGAAAGAGGTGCCCGAATGATTGCGCACACCGCAACGCCGCTTTTTGCGCTTGAAACAACGCAATTGGCCCGCGAAGACAGTCCAACGATCTACCAGGCAGCTTTTCAATCGCTTGAACCACATGATATCCTTTTTCATCCAGCACTATGAGTGGAGTGATTGGAAGCAGTTCTCTCCCCGCTGGCTCGAAGATTACATTGATGCAAGGCTACGTGGAGGGATAGCATCTGGTACCATCAACTGGGATCTGATTTATTTCCGGGCTTTCTGCCAATTTCTTATTGACGAAGGTTTTGAGGTACCTTCTTCGATCCTGAAGCTAAAGGTGTTGGACACTCCGCGCCGTTTACCCCGCCCCTTATCTGCAGAACAAGTTCGCCGATTGGAACGTTGCATTCAAACGGCTATTACGGAGGCCAAAACCGATAGGCAATTGGCATTAGCAGTCAGAGACCTAGCCTGTTTCTATTTGCTGTGGCACTGCGGGCTGCGGATCAGCGAAGTCAGCTATTTGCAATTGAATGATTTTGACCTTGATGAACGGAAGTTATTTATCCGCAACAGCAAGGAACGCAAAGATCGGGTTGCCTACATGAGTGACACGGCCGCGATGGCATTGCAACAACATCTGGCGATCCTGGGTGTGATTGTCGGCGTTATCAATGTCACCGCCGAAGATACGCGAGGCTTTTTGTTGGCTGCGATTGGGTTATCTGTTTCCGCGACGGCGCTAAATGCTTCACCCATCGTGGGGACGGCTTTTTCATATGTCCTGCCGTTTGTGGTAGCCTTTGTCGCTGGTGCGACGATCGTAGTCTCATTAAGAGAACTGTTCCAGACCGCCCGTAGTTAATACTCATTAACTACCCAAGATGCAAAAGCAGGCAGCAGATTGCTGCCTGCTTTTGTTGTGAGGACATCAGGAAGGATACACCCGACCTACCCCTTTGGGATTGACCAAATTTACGGAAAAAAATTATGCACTAACATCCATATTATTTATGCCCAATAATTGATTGTATAATGTGTCAAAATGGAGATATTACATTTAGAATATTACTGATCAATCCCGTTGTGTAGACGAAAAAACTGGCAGGAATTAGACATGGCCAAGCCCCGAACCCGAAAGGAACGGATAGACTTCCTAACCGAAAGAGCCATTAGGTTCTTCGATTGCTACGGCGAGGAACTGGAATCGATAAGCCAGCTTCTCAAAATCAGGCTCGATCAATTGGCTTCGGCTTACACAGTAGAAAACAAGCTCCCTCGTAAAGCTGTTGTCGTGCAATCCAGGGTCAAGTCATTGGCGAGTTTTCTAAGGAAACTGGAGAAGACTGATTGGCCCATGTTTGGCTATCCAACCGAAGTTATCACGGACCTGATTGGCGCCAGAGTGATTTGCTGGTTTGTTGATGATTGCTACGGAATACTCGACTACATCCAGGCTACCAAGCAGTTCCGCATCCAGCCGCGGTCTCTGGAAGACTACATCATAGATCCGAAGCGCACCGGATATAGAGCGATACACCTTCTGGCAGATGTTTCTTATGATCGTGTGAAGACCTACAGAGAGCGACGCACTGTCGTCGAGGATAGAATGATCTGTGAAATCCAGATTCGAACGAAACTTCAAAACGCCTGGGCGGAATTCACGCACGAAGTGCACTTCAAAATTCCGAGTGAGTTTCAAGCAGACTATGAGACAGCAATTGCTGAAATTGCACGCAGACTGGCCGCCGAAGATAGGTCAGCCTTGGCTGTGCGAGAAATACTGCAAAGGCAAGCAGAGAAGAATGAACTTGAGGACTTTAGAAACGATTAGCAACGCATGAGTCAGCCCAACAATTCGATGCACCCGGCCGCAAGGAGCGGCAGGTGATTTCGTGCATAACCTGCTTTTGCCTATATTTGAAATAACAAAGATAAAAGGAGATTTTCTCAATGGACGCAATAACTATGACGGAATTAAAAACCTTCCTAGTCGAATATTCTGGCTGGCATGTCTCGCTGTTCATGCCAACTCATCGAGTAGGTCGAGAAACCGAACAGGATCCCATTCGCTTCAAGAATTTGCTCCGAGAGGCGGAGGATCGCTTGCTTGCCACGGGTCTGCGCTCCCCGGACGTGCGGGAAATACTAAAGCCCGCTCAGCGTCTATTGCAGGAGTCGGGCTTCTGGCGAAACCAGAGCCACGGTTTGGCGGTATTTTTTACACCGGAAGCGTTTCACTACTATCGTCTGCCTCTCCCATTTGAAGAATTGGTGGTGATCTCTAACCGTTTTCACCTCAAGCCGCTACTTCCGTTCTTCGCTAGCGACGGGCACTTTTACATCCTGGCGCTTAGTCAGAACCAGATCAGACTGCTGGAAGGCACACGGCATACCGTGGATGAGATTGATCTGGAAAGTATGCCCCAAAGCATGGCCGAAACGCTTCAAATTGAGTGTTTCGACAAACAGACACAGTTCCATACTGGCACATCGTCGGCGCACACAGGGGATCGTGCGGGGATGTTCCACGGGCATGACCCCAGCGACGAAGACAAAAGTCGGATTCTGCGTTGGTTCCACAAGATTGACGACGAGTTACCCAACTTCATTGTAGGCAGGCAATCGCCTATCGTGCTGGCAGGCGTTGAATATCTCTTTCCACTGTACAAAGAGGTAAACTCGTATCCTCATCTCGTAGAGGAAGGAATTCCGGGCAGCCCAGAGGAGCTAAGGCCGGAAGAACTCCATGCCCAAGCCTGGCCGCTCGTGCAGCCTTTCTTTATGCAAGCACAAGAACAAGCAGCCGCTCAGTACCGTCAATTGTCCGGAACCGTACAAACCACAACCGATGTTAAGGAGACTGTTATGGCAGCGCATCACGGGCGGGTGGATGTATTGTTTGTTGCCCTCGGCATTCAAGTGTGGGGCGCTATTGACCTAAGCACGAATACAGTCCACGAGCATGAGGATCATGAACCCGGTGACGAAGATTTGCTCGACCTGGCTGCCATTCAAACCATTCTGAATGGGGGAATTGTCTATGCAGTTGAGCCAGAACAGGTACCCGATCATGCTCCTCTTGCAGCAGTGTTTCGCTATTGAGATCAGGTGATGAAATGGTCAAAGGGATGGGAACCCCGCTTCCGTCTGCACATCGGATTCTTCCATTCCTTACTTGGGCGGCGTTTAATGGTTGCGCAGCGTGAAAACAAGGGCAGGCTAAAACCGCGTTGCATCCGACTCGCCTCCGCTTCGCTCCGGCAGTCGGCACACGCCCTCGTTAGGGGCATGCAAATAGACAAAATAACTAACGAGTTCATAAAATTCGAAAAAGGCCTGTAAATCGGCTCTTGTTTTTTTTATCTACATCTGCGACTGTGTTCTTAATGGACATAATCTAACCTGGTAAGGCTTGTGTTCATATGATTTTATGAATTTTGTTGAGCCAATCCGCGATCGAAAGAAGATCGCACAAATCAAGAACCTGCTCCGCGGTCAGGGGCGTTTTCGCGATCTATTGTTGTTCACGGTGGGGATAAACACGGCTTTGTGTATCTCCGATCTGCTGCAATTGCAGATTGGTCAATTTCTGGATGACCAGGGGCGTTGCAAACGGCGCTTCTGGATTCACGAACAAAAACGGAACAAACGCCAAGAAGTGATAATTAATCAAAGCATACAAGAAGTTCTCAAAGAATATTTGAAGGCTTTCACGGATGTTGTCGAGAACCCTGAGAACTTTGTCTTCTTCAATTCCAAGATGAATGTCTACTCCAAACCCATCAAGCGTGGACAGGCCTGGAAGTTCATTGTTTCGATCTGTGGGGCTGTTGGGCTGCGAGGCAATTACGGCACTCACAGCTTGAGGAAAACCTGGGGGTATCACGCCCGCATGCAGGGAGTGGACCTGGCGCTTATTATGCACAAGCTCAATCACGAGAGTGTTGCCTACACCAAGCGTTACTTGGGCATCACCGATGATGAATTACAGGCGGTCGCGCTAAGATTGAATCTCTAACGTCTTCTCCTATGATTGACATCGCAATCGTCTTCGATTTTGCTTTGGTAAATCACGGACAAAGACCTAATCTTTGGTTCTTTCCACACTTCGGATCGATTTCCCCAACCCAGAATTTACTTAATGTAACCTTTCTTATACGAATCAAATTTGGTAAATAAATTCGATAATGTATATCTGATGAATTTTTGTTGAACAAATTTGGTGTAAGAAGTGAAATACAGAGGTTATCAAATAAATCTTTACGCTAGTAGATTATATCAATTTTTCATACCCACATTTTCAACAGCCAGCAACATTGTGCAAACAATATTAGCCCTATTCTTCGTCACTCCTCTCAGTCAGATTATTCCCACAGGACAACAAAATATATTAAAAACATTCAGCAATTTAATGACATTACCTAGCTGTTGCCAACGCGCAATTCGTACCCATCAGGAAAACAGATGAATTTTATTGTAAAATCAATAGACATACATCACAAGAGCAATGATTATCTTATGATTACCCCTTTCATAGTCGACTTCCCACTCATAGGTGAATGGATTACCCCCAACACTCCTGGAACGAAAGTCCCAAGCCATGGAACAGACTTCCTTGGAGAGAGATACGCTTACGATTTCGTCGGGATAGATCCAAGAAGTCGAAGAAAACGTTTCTATCGACCCAGCCCTCTCCATTACCTTATACTCGGCGTTCGTTTGCAGGAATGTTTTGGTTGGGGCCAACCCATCTTCTCTTCAACGTCCGGTATCGTAGTTCGAGCTGAGGATGGCTGGCCGGAGCGGGATCCTGTCCACCTCGCAAGGGACTTCCCAATACTTCTCAAGAATGCCCGGGTAGTAAATTCGAAACAGACGACAGACCTCCGATCCCTGTCGGGCAACTACATCATCATCCAAACCGAAAACGGGTACGCTGTCTATGCCCATGCTCAAACCGGCTCGATCTTGGTCTCCCCAGGAGATAAAGTCATTCAGGGACAGCATCTGGCAAATGTTGGTCATTCTGGCAATTCTACAGCGCCACATTTACACTTCCAATTAATGGATCATCCAGATCCCTGGAAAGCACAAGGAATTCCATGCTGTTTTCGAGCCTATGAAGTATTCCATAATGGCGCCTGGCACCTGGTACAGAACGGCATCCCCAAGGCAACGGACAGGATTCGAAAACTATGAGGCATATTAATTCATGGCGCAAACCCTCTTCACCAGTTCTTTGGCTTTGCGAGAAATCCGACATAGTTGTCTGAGCAGCCTACCCTTCACCACAGGCGCTTCTCAATAATCATTCGCCGTAACTTTCTATATGGGTATTTTTCATCAGCCTGGAGGCTAGTGCGATGCACCTTGCGAAGCATCCAGCGCTTTCGGCTGGTTCAGGTGCGTTGCACTTTAAAAGTGCGATCAATATCAGGTGCATCGCATATACAAAATGCATCTCACCATATACGTAGTGCAACGCACGCGTGACGTGCATCGCACCAGGTACAGTGTGGAATATATTAATCAGGAAAAATGAACTACATTATCAGGTAAAATTTTAGAGAGAATCCAATTCCCAAAGGACTATTTATGAATAACAATAAATCCCCCTGGTGGCGGAACGCTGTTTTTTACCAGATCTACCCGCGCAGTTTTATGGACAGTAACGGCGACGGGGTCGGCGACCTGCAGGGCATCCTGGACAGGCTGGACTACCTGGTCAAACTGGGCGTGGACGCAGTCTGGATCTCGCCCATTTTCCCCTCCCCGATGGCTGATTTTGGCTACGATGTGGCGGATTACACCGGCATCGATCCCATTTTCGGGGACATGGAAACCTTCGACCGGTTGCTTTCTGAAGCCCACCGGGGCGGGCTGCGGATCGTGCTGGACTACGTGCCCAACCATTCCTCAATCGAGCACCCCTGGTTCATCGAATCGCGCTCCTCGCGGGAGAACCCAAAACGGGACTGGTATATCTGGAAAGACCCGCTCCCGGACGGAAGCCCGCCCAACAACTGGGAGGCGGTCGTGGGCGGGAGCGCCTGGAACTGGGACGATAACCGCGGGCAGTACTACCTGGCCCAGTTCATCAAGGACGAACCGGACCTGAACTGGCTCAACCCGGAGGTCGTTTCGGCAATGGAGGATGTGCTCCATTTCTGGCTGCGCAAGGGGGTTGACGGTTTCCGGATGGACATGCTGCCGCACCTGGTCGAACACCCCGATTTCCCCGACAACCCGCCCATACCGGCAGACCACCCCTTCAGGAGCATCGGCCTCACGCTCGAACAGGTCCACACGGTCGACCAGCCCGAGACCCACGCGATTGTGCGCCGGTTCCGGAAGATCTTCGAGAGCTATGAAGGCGACCGGGTGATTATCGGCGAGACCCCCCTGTTCGACATGGCGAAACTTGCCAGCTGCTACGGGCAGAACCTGGACGAGGTCCACATCCCCTTTAATTTCAAACTGCTGCTGACAGGCTGGAATGCGGGGAAGATGAAAGCCGTCCTGGAGGAATACTACGCCGCGATCCCGGAAGGAGCGGTACCGAGCATTGTGTTCGGCAACCACGATTTCGCCCGCATCGCCACCCGCTTCGGCAGGCAGAACCTGCGCTCTGCGGCTGTCCTGCTTTTAACGCTGTGGGGCGTGCCGACCATGTACTACGGGGACGAGATCGGGATGGAGAATGGGGACTATCCCGCCTGACAGGCTGCAGGACCCCTGGGCGGACCCGGAGAAAGGCACCGGGCGCGACCCGGAGCGCACCCCCATGCAGTGGGAAAACTCGCCCAACGCCGGGTTCTCACCCCCCGGAGTAAAAACCTGGCTGCCGGTTGCGGATAATTACCGCACGGTCAATGCAGCCAGCCAGGAGGGCGATCCGGATTCCAATTTGAACTTTTACCGCCGCCTGCTGAAACTGCGGCGTGATTTGCCGGCCCTGCATGAGGGCGGGTTCGAATTCTTCGACCCGGTCCCGCAGGGTGTGCTGGCATATACCCGCCGGTCGGGCGAGCAGCAAATACTTATCCTGGTTAACTTCGAAAGCCAGCCCCACCAGCTGGACCTGAGCCCGCTCGGGGCAGGCGCCAGGACCCTGCTCTCGACAGAATCCGGGAAGCAGGATCGGGTCGACCTATCCCGGGTGGGACTGGGACCAAACCAGAGCCTGATCCTGATGCTGGAATAGAGCCGGAACCCGGTTTGCCGGGTTCCGGGCAGTGTGGTTTATTCTGGGGAGGGGCAAGACTCAGGCTGGTGTTAACCGGGTCAACTGCCGTGCAGACCCGCACCAAACTGGGCCAGTTCAACCAGGTTTCCGCCCGGGTCGTAAAAATAAACCCAGCGGGTCCCCATCCTTTCGTGAATCCCGCCGATCATTTTAACGCCGTGGAGACCTAAACCTTCTGCAGCCTGTTCGATCTTTTCCACCGCGAACGTCAGGACCGGGAAAAATGAGCCCGAACCGGGTTCCACTTTTTCCGGCTGCCCTTCCACGATCACCAGGACCAACTCCCCAAGATCAAACGCGATCCGGTGGCCATGCTCCGGCACCAGGCGCAATCCAAGCACGTCCCGGTAAAAATGGGCTGTAGCCGGAATGTCTGGAGCCTTGATACTCACTACTGCCAGGCGTTCAGTTTTTATCGCTTCCATTATCTGTACTCCTCATTCCACCCAACCTCCAGGGCCAGTCGCCATCTATCTCAACAATCAGCGCCCAGCCCAGGAATGTTCGGATTAAAACCAGCAGCCCCAGCGTGATAACGCTGTTCAGGGTCGCCTCAAGCGCAACCGTGCGGACAATATCCGCAGCAACCAGAATTTCAAGCCCCAGCAGCAGCGCCTGGCTGAGCGATTTTTTCAACTCCTGGTATCGCGACCCGGGATCGTGATCCTGGACTGACTTTTAATGTATACCTGAAAATCGCATAGAATATCGACACAATAATGATCAAAACCGCCAGGATTTCGATCGCCAGGGCGGCATATTCAACGTATTCCAGTATCAGCTCACCGCCGGGCACAGTGGCGATAATACTCTTCAGCATGAAGGTATCTCCTCAATCAAAATCTTGTTTAAATAAAGCAGGTAGTAAATTATAGCACTTTGATGGAAGTACCAAACCCTTCCTGAGCCGGCATGCGCCGGCCCAGTTCAAAGGACCGCCAGGATGCTTCCCAGAATACCCGCCAGCAGAAACAGTGAAAGGGCTAATACAGCCAGAACAAGGCACCCGTATAAAATCTTCCGCCGGGTGGTGTTTACCTTTAAATACGGATTCTTAATGATACCCACGGACTGTTTACCGTTTGGCGCGTCCAGGAATGATTGTTAGTCAGAACCAGCCAAATGTCCCCCCGAAGTACAGGACTGCAAAGATGGCTATATTAATTAACAACCCGAAAACAGTGTCGGGCAGGCCCAGCAGGCATAATACTGCAGAGACGGCTGTCGCCAACAGTGTCAGGCTTAACCACCAGGGAGCGGATACCAGCAATCCGATCCCGGCCGCGATAAAAGCGACCATAACCAGCAGCCAGACCACCCCCAGCAGGCGGATCCCGATCCTGCCAACATTTATCCTGCCCCACAGCACCCTGGTGGTGTACTTGAGGGTATCGACCTCCATAATTTCAAAAAAGATCAGGAACCCCAGTATGTGCACCAGTCCATGGATAATTAATAACGCTGAAAATAGATAAACAAACACGGTACGCCTCCCTTCAGGATTGGATCAGCTGGCTTGAACAATAATACGGCTTATTTTGATATACGCTGGGAAACCCCATTGGTTTCATTCCAGCTCACTTTCACCTTCCTGAGCCATATAACCACTCCGATCGCAGCAAGCAGCAGGGTGCACCCCAGAAAGATGGCTGAACCCAGGCCCAGGTTGTCGATCAAAAATCCGGTCAGGGCATAACCCAGTATTCCCCCGACCCAGATTGTGCTGTTGAAAGCAGACATCGCCCTGCCCAGCGAACCAGGCTGGACCAGGTCGGTGACCAGGGCCGCGCCCAGAGCAGCATTTAACGATATCATGACGGTCACCGCAACTGAGGCAAACAAAAAACCAGAAAATGAGGTCAACCATCCCAGGGCAGCCAACCCCAGTATCCCAACCAGGTAACCCCCAACCAGGAAAGGCTCCCGGTCCATCCGGTCAGAATACCTGCCGATTAAAGGCGGCAGCGGAAGCGTCAGCAAGCTGGCAATCCCCCCGATGCCGGTTATCGCCGCGGCCGTGTAACCGAGCCCATCCATGACGAGCGAGCGCGCCAGCAGGGCGATAAACAGGGAGATCCCGGCAGAAAGGCTTGCAGCCAGGATAAAGTAATAACCCGGCGATCTTTTTGAATCATTTTCTGTAATCAAGGCTTCTGTCTGTCTTTTCTCTTTTACATCTCTGTCCTGCACGAATAGAGCGGTTAGCGGCCAAAGGATGCAGGTCAAACTCAGGACGCTGAACATGGTTGGGTAGCCCCAATTGTCAACCAGCGGTCCGCTGAGAAAACCGCCCGTTATCGATCCAATCGAGGCGGTCAGGACCAGCACGCCAAAAACCGCCCCGCGCTGGCCTTTTTCTGAGAAGATACCTGCCAGGATGTTCACCAGGGAAGTGCCCGCCCCTGCCAGGGCGAAGAAAACCGCCGAGTACAGCGCCAGGGCGGCCATATCAGGCGCCCTGCCCATGAGCCACACAAACGGCACCGCGATTGCCCCGCTCAGGATCAGCATTTCTCTGCGGCGCTGGACGCGGTCCGAGAGCCAGCCCGCTAAAAGTGTGCCGAGCAGCATCATTGCGTACGAAAAAGCCAGGTAAAACCCGGCTGATGTCTGGGTCGCGCCCAGGTCGAGGGCGTATAGAGGCAGCAATGGGATCAAACCATTGGCGATCGTCCACGGCACCAGGCCGCAGGTGAATAGAGCGATTATCTGTCTTCTATCCATTTTATTTCGTGGGCTGAATGGGTTTTCCTGTAAATCAAACCAGTATCAATACCTTCCCAAACAAAAGGCGGCTTAGAAAGCCGCCCTGCATACTTTATTAATTCCTCTGGAATCTTTGGGTAAATCTTATCCCAGAAATTCGTCAATCGCCCTGGCGGCCCGGCGCCCGGCTGCCACCGCAGTGACTACCAGGTCAGGCCCGGTAACCCCATCGCCGCCGGCGTAAACACCCGGTATGGAGGTCGCGCCCGTCTCCCTGTCTACCACGATCAATCCCCATTTGTGGGTTTCCAGGTCTGGCGTGGTCTCGCCGATTGTCGGATCGGGCCAGTATCCCAGCGCCAGGATGGCTGAATTGGCCTCAACCACAAAATTGGAGCCTTCAACCGGCACAGGCCGGCGCCGCCCGCTGTCATCCGGCTCGCCCAGTTCCATCCTGATGCATTCGATCCGGGCAAGGCGGCCGTCCTCCCCGGCGATAAATTTCACCGGCTGGGTCAGGAATTCATAGCGGGCGCCTTCCTCGTGGGCCAGTTCCCGGTCATGCACCCCGCCCGGCATTTCGCGTTCAGTCCGGCGGTAAAGGCAGACCACCTCTTCAGCGCCCAACCGCAAAGCTGTCCGCAGGCAGTCCGAGGCGGTATCCCCACCGCCGATAACTGCCACTTTTTTACCAACAACCGGTTTCTGGCGCATTTCTTCCGGAAGGTCAGGTGGATTTACATTGCCGCGCATCAGGAAATCGGTTGCCTTGTAAACCCCGGGCAGGTCCTCTCCGGGAATTTCCATTGGCGCGTCTATCTGGGCGCCCACTCCAACAAACACGGCGTCGTAACCTTCCGCTTTCAAATCAGGGATGGATATCCCCCTGCCGATCTTCGTATCAAATTTAAAGGTGACTCCGGCTCTGATTAAATCGCCAATACGGTCCGATACCACCCGCTTCGGCAGTTTAAAACCGGGGATGCCGTAAGTCAGCCAGCCTCCCGGGGCAGGTTTTGATTCGTATACAGTGACTTTATGGCCTTTCTGGACGAGCTGTTCAGCGCAGGATAAGCCTGCCGGACCGGCGCCAACGACCGCCACATGCATCCCGCTGGGCTCGCCCACCGGGATATTAACCTGGCTGTGGATCCGTTCGTATTCCATCACAAAGGCTTCCAGCGGCCCGGTCTGGACAGCCGCATTTGACTTGTCCTGGGCACAGGAACCCTGGCAGAGCTGCTCCTGCGGGCAGACCCGCCCGCAGATCTCAGGCATCGAGCTGGTTTCGCGGTAAATCGCAGCCGCTTCCAGGAATTTGCCCTGCTCGATCATCCACATTGCCGAGGGGATGTCGTTATGCAGCGGGCAGGCCTGCACGCATGGGGCCGGGTCGGGGCACTGCACGCAGCGCGCCGCTTCCATTCTGGCGGTCTCAGCGTCCATCGGGATGACCACATCCTCAAAATCACAAACCCGTTCCGCCACCGGGCGCAGGTCAATTCCCACGCTGGGTGTCCGCGCCCGCGACTTGCGGTCTATTTCAAGAAAATCGCCTGGTATCTTCCTCATGGGTTCCGTTCCTCCGTAACAATAAAGCTACCTGAATAAAGAATTCCTGGTTTTTTAGTTGTATCAAGCGATAATAACCAGTAATTTTCGCCATATTCAGTCTAAAAAGTCATATCTTTCTGAGATGCTTGTCACATATATGTGCCTGGCACATTTGAATGTATGGATTTGTCATCCGGGGCATGTGCCAGGCACTTATGCTATTTATCTGCCAGCCAGCTCCTGTACGGCTCAGGCACCTCAATATCGGTTATTTCCTTTGGGTTCAGCGATCGACCTTCGGAATACAGGCAAACCAGTTCATCCAGCGAACGTGCCTTATATTCAGCGTGTACATCATTATGCAAATTGTACGGGTAGATGTAATCAGGTGACAGCAGCCTCAAACGCTCCCTTTCCACCACAGACGCAACCAGAGCGCTCAGAACTGCCTGGTGCAGAAAGACCCGATGCCATTCATCCTGGCAGGCTTTGTGCTGGTATTCCTCATCAGTCACTAAATCTTCAAATAGCTTCAGCCAACGCCGGCAATATCCCAGTCCGGGATTAACCGCAAAAGCGGCTGAGTTGAAATAAGCCCGCAGGCGCACCCGGTCAACAAAGGACTCGACCTCCATATCAATATCGCTGACTCCAGCATGCCGGTATACACCTTTCCAGAACAAATCCAGCGGGTCACCTACACGCAACCCTACATTCTGGATGTGGACCGGCCGGAATGCAGCCCGGTAATATTCACCCAGATCAAAGGATACCGGCGGGTTGGTGAACAGGATTTCAGGGCTCACCCATACCAGGCAACTCACATCCTGAGGGCCTTCTCCTCCGCCTTCGCGCAGGCATAAACTTTATGACCATAGTTATATTTTCGAATACTTTCAGGCGTATCCAGGTACTTGATTTCGATATTCGACCAGCTAAATTCCAGATCAGCCAGCAATCTGGCGTCAGGAACAAAAATCCACACCGGGCACTGGCTGTAGTCACCGCCAAATAAGCGCAGGCTGTCAACCATAAGCCTGGTATTCTTTCGCGATTCATCTGAATATACCCATGAGATGAATAAAACTTCTTCCCGGGTTGATTTTTCCATAGTTGAGCTCTCCTATAAAATAGCAGATCTTTCGAAAAATTGGCATTTTCGAAAGATCTGATTTCACCTCCTCAAAATCTGCCAGGGGGGTTACTCTTCTTTTTGCTCCTGCTCCCCTTTGGGAGCCTGGCCTTTATCGCCGCCAAAGGAAAATAAACGGGACAGGTTGCGGCCGAAATCGCCGCGCCACATATCCAGGCCGACCGCCATGATGATGATCATGCCGATGGTGATATTCTGCCAGGCTGCCGGCACTGCGTTCAGGTTTAACCCATTCTGCACAACCCCCACGGTAAAGGCGCCCAGCAAAGTAGAGATAATGTTCCCGTGCCCGCCCGCCAGGCTGGCGCCGCCGATCACCGCCGCGGCGATTGCCGCCAGTTCCAGGCCCACCCCGTAGTTGGGAGAGCCGGAATTCAAGCGGGCAGCCATCAAAACGCCCGCGATCGCAGCGGTCAGCCCTGCCAGAATAAACGCCAGCAGGCGGGTCCGGTTGACGTGGATACCGGAGAGGTGGGCAGCCGATTTATTGCCTCCGACCGCATAGATCGCCCTACCGCTGCGGGTGTTCCGCAGGAATACTGCGGTGATGCCGTACAGGACCAGCATATACAGGAAAGGCAGCGGGATGCCAGCCACTTTACCGTAGAAAATATCTTCCAGATAAGGGGAGACCGTAAAAATGGGATGGCCTTCGGTCACCAGAAATGCCAGCCCGCGGAAGATGCTCATGGTTGCCAGGGTAACCACAAATGAAGGGATGCGCCCGTAGGTGCTGAAGAAACCGTTGAACAAACCCATCCCGATGCCCATTACCAGCACAGCCAGCATCCCGACCGGCAGGGGCAGGCCCATATTTTTAACCAGGATCGCCAGCACACAGGTGGTCAACGCGGCTGCGGAACCGGGCGACAGGTCAATCCCGGCAGTCAGGATGACCAGGGTGCTCCCGATCGCGGCGATCGCGACTGTGCTGACCTGCAGGGAGACATTGATCAAATTCTGGGTAGTCAGGAAACGGTCAGTTGTCAGGCTGATAATGACCACCGCAATGATTAATGCAACCAGCGGCCCGATAATGGCGGAACGGAAGAAATTCACGATTTTATTCATTCCCATCTCCTACAATCGAGGTCTGCGGGATTGGACTGAGGTTTTTTCATAAGATAAATATAAATCAGTAATAATTCCGAAATTTTCCAATTAATGGTTTACAAAATCGACCCGGCCTGGTGCTTCACCTGGTGGTTCAGCTCAGCGCCCGAGGCGATAGACAGCAGGCGGTGTTCGGTTAATTTTTCGGCATCTGATATATGCAGCACCCGCCCATCTCTGACCACAGCGATGCGGTCGCTCATAGCCAGCAGTTCAGGGTAATCCGAGCTGATCAGAAGCACGCTGATACCCTGGGAGGTCAATTCATTGATGACATTGTAGACCTCAATCTTCGCCCCGATATCAACACCCTGGGTCGGTTCGTCAAAGATCAGCAGTTTTGCCTGCGAGAATAACCACCTGGCGATCACCACTTTCTGCTGGTTGCCGCCCGACAGGTACTGGACAGAACGCTCCAGCGCGCTGGGGGTTATATTCAGCTTCCTGACATACTCCCTGCCGGCCTGCTCCTCTTTGGAAAGGCTCAGAAATCCGCCCCGAACCAGAAACTCCAGCCGTGACATGGTGATGTTAGGCGGGCCCTCAAAATTGAAGAACAACCCGTCTTCTTTACGGTTCTCCGGCACCAGGCCCACACCAGCCCGGATCGCATCAGATGGGCTGGAAAAATGGACCGGTTTTCCGTACAGTCTGATTTCACCTCTGGTAAGCTGGTCAAACCCGAACAAAGCCAGGGCGATTTCGGTCCGCCCTGCCCCGACCATGCCGCCCAGTCCAAACACTTCCCCGACCCTGATTTCAAAACTAACATCCTCCACGCCGGTCCCGGTCGAGATGTTGGTAACTTCCAGGCAGGTCTCAGGGGTGACATTCACCTCTTTGGGGTAATGCTGGCTGATTTCCAGGCCGATCATCATCCTGATTACATCGTTCATCTCCAGCTCGCTGATCGGGTTCGAACCGACACGGCGCCCGTCCTTCAGCACTGTAACCCGGTCTGCAATCTGGAATATCTCATCCAGGCGGTGCGAGATATAAAGGATCGCTTTACCCTGGCCCGCCAGGCGCCTGATCAGTTCCTGCAAACGCTGGGTTTCAAGCAGACCCAGGGCTGCGGTTGGCTCATCCATGATCAGCAGGGTTGAATCAATCGACATCGCCTTGGCTATCTCGATCAGCTGCTGCTCAGCCACCGATAGGCTGCGCACCACCGCATCCGGGTCAATCTTGATCGCCAGCTGGTCTAGTATGGTTGATGTACGCCGGCGCATTTCGTCCCAGTCCAGCCCGACCTTCATCGGCCGGTTGAGCTGGCGGCCAAGAAAAATATTTTCTGCAACGCTAAGGGTTGGGACCAGGGAGAACTCCTGGTAAATTGTCGCTACCCCGTGCTCCCGGGCATCGAAAGGGTGGAAAAGTTCAACAGGCTCACCCTTATACAGCAGCTGGCCAGATTTGGGCTGGTGCACCCCCGCCAGGCACTTGGCAAGGGTCGATTTTCCGCTCCCGTTTTCCCCTACCAGGGCATGTATCTCGCCTGTCTTAATCGTCAGGGAAACATCATCCAGGGCTCTAACGCCCGGGAATTCTTTCGTTACCGATCGCAGTTCCCACAGAGTTGGGCTGTCGCTGTCCATGTTTTCTTCAACGGGTATTATAAAGTAAAAAAAAGACCCCGGCCTCAAGCTTTTATTTGCGGCCGGGGTCAAATTTATCTGCGGCCTGAAATCTCGATAACCGTTATTCGCAAGAATATTCTTCGGCCGGGGGCGGGAACAGGTTCTCCGGATGGCAGAGATACTCGTTAACATTTTCCGCATCTACAATCACGGTAGGTGTCTCAACCCATCCGCCGGGATATTCCTTGTTCAGGCAGTCCAGAGCGACCTGCAGCGCTACCTGGCCCATTGTATAGGGGGTGGTGTTGACGGTAGCCTGCCATTTGCCAGCCGCGATATCCTCCAGGCCGGTTGTGTCGCCGTCATTTCCATAGATGACCACGTCATCGCGCCCGAGCGCTTCCGCAGCGCGGGCCGCGCCGATGGCGATATAGTCATTGGCGGTGACGACCACCTCGATCTCCGGGTTGGCCTGCAGCAGGTCCATCATGGCAGTGTTTCCTGTTTCAACATTCCACTCGGTCGGCAGGCTGGCGACTATCTCCATACCTTCTTCCTCTGCAAATGCATCCAGGAAACCGCCAATGCGCTCCGTGGAGTGGTAGCCAGGCAGCCCTTCCAGCACGCCCACTTTTGCCTCTCCGCCGGCCAGAGTCGATGGCATACTCACCTTCCTTGAAGGTGCCTTTGCGCTGGCTGTAACCAACAACGCCGTGGACAGGGGTCGGGAAATTGGGGATGTCGGAGTTGACGATGATCACCGCGATGCCTTTCTCAACAGCCTGTTCGACCAGAGGCGCAGCCGCGCCTTCATCGTGGGTGGAAAGGATGATCGCATCCACGTCCTGGGTCAGGACATCCTGGATCATTCCCATCTGGCCTTCGATATCTGAGCCGCTCTGGGGAGCAAGCATAAAGGTCTCGACGCCCAGTTCCCCGGCAAGGTTTTCAATACCAGCGCCGATTGCCTGGTAGTAGTTGAACTCGGTTGCGGGCGGCATATAGGCGATATTGGCTGTTCCGCCATCAAAAGCAACCTCCGCACACATAGCCTGTGCGCCTTCATCCAGCGGTACGGGAGCGAATCCCGGCTCCGGAGCTGCATATTCTGCGGCCGGAGCCTCCTCCGCCATTTCCTCTTCGGGAGCAGCCTCCTCTTCGGGAGCGGCTTCCTCAACCGGAGCGGCCTCTTCCGTCGGCGCGGCGGTTGTGCATGCTGCAACCAGCAGTGTAAGCAGCAGTAAGATTGTTAGAACTTTTCCTTTCATATCAGAATCCTCCACTTAATCATTGAATAAAATTTTTGATAGGGCGATTAACTTTTTTCCAGCTCACCTCCTTCCCAACAATACAGGGAGATTAATTGTTCGCTTATTAAACATCTCCTCTTACTGATAACTGTATACTTATCCCTTCCAGCTTTACCAGCGCCGGTTTAACTGCGGCTGGCTTTCCGGCGTTCATTCAAAACATCGAACACAACCGCCAGGATCAGGATTAACCCGGTGATAAAGCTCTGGTAATAAACATCCACGCCCAGCAGGTTGAGGGCATTCGCCAGCATGCCCATAAACAGGGCGCCCAGGAATGCGCCCAGAACCGAGCCTTCGCCGCCGCTCAGGCTGGCGCCCCCGATGATGCAGGCGGTAATCACCCGCAGTTCAATCCCGGTCCCGACCGTCAGCGAGGAGGAGCCAAAGCGGGCGGTGATCATCAAGCCCGCCACACCCGCCAGCACGGCGACCAGGCAGTAATTAAAAATTTTGACCACATCAACATTAATGCCGGACAGGCGGGCTGCGTTCTCATTCCCGCCGATGTAATAACTCTGGCGGAAAAAGCGCGAGTTGCGCAGCAGCAAATCCCCGGCGACAACAAGCAGAATCAGGGCAAAAATCGGATACTGGATCCCAAACAGGCGCCCCTGCCCGATTACAGTAAACGATTTCGGCAAATTGAGCACCGCCCGTCCCTGGGCGAGGATCAGCAGCAGGCCCCGGATTGTGATCATCGTTCCCAGAGTGGTGATAAAGGGGTTAATTTTCAACTTGGCGACCAGCGTGCCGTTCAGCAGACCGACAGCAAAAGCAGCCAGCAGGCCAATCAACATGGATGGCAAAGCCCCAACCCCGCCGTTCAGAGACAGGCCTGCCACCACCCCAACAAAAGCCAGGGTCGAACCCACCGAGAGGTCCAGCCCCCCGGAGATCAACAAAATTACCATGCCGATCGCGATCGTGGATTCCACGGATAAAGCCAGCAGGATCGCTTCGATATTAAGACGCGTCAGGAAAATCGGCGTGGCGGCGGTCATAATTAATGCAAAGGCGATAATCACCAGCAGGAGCACAAACTCCCGGAATGACGCCAGCTGTCTGACCTTTGCCCCGATCCCTGTGTTTTCTGAACCGAGTTGGATTGCAGTCGTCTGAGTTTCTTGATCCATACTGGGCAGCCTCAATGTTCGATATGGTTTTTAATACCGGCAGCGTATTCCATGATCAGCTCTTCCGAAAAATCCTCGCGAATTACCTCCCCGCTGACCTGGCCGCGGTGAAATACCAGGATCCGGTCGCAGATCCCCAGCAGTTCCGGCAGTTCGGATGAAATCATAATAATTCCAGTGCCTCCGCTGGCGAGTTCGCGCAGCTTGTGGTAGATATCCGAGCGAGCGCCGACGTCCACACCGCGGGTGGGTTCGTCAAAAATTGTCACTTTGGGCTGGATACCCATCCACATGGCGATCATACACTTCTGCTGGTTCCCGCCCGAAAGATTGAGCATCTTCTGGTTGTAATTCGGGGTAGTGATTTCGAATTGGGAAATCCGTTCATCAACATTCTGGTTGATCCTGGCGCGGTCCAGGATTCCAAACCTGTTCGTAAACTGCCTCAATACCGGGGCGATCAGGTTTTCGAGCACGCTCATATCCAGGAACAAACCCTGCCCTTTCCTGTCTTCGGTCAGGTAGGCTACGCCCTGTTCGATCGCCTCCTGGGGGCTGTTTATCTCCATCGGCCGGTTATCAAGGCTGATTTTCCCGCTATCCCTGGGATCAATCCCGAAAATCGAGCGGGCGAGTTCGGTGCGGCCAGCGCCGATTAACCCCGCCAGACCCAGTATCTCGCCTCTGCCCAGCCCGAAACTGACATTCTGAAATACGCCTTTGCGGGTAAAGCCTTCAATCCGGAAGTATTCATCCGGGGGGATGGTTGTGTCTGACGAAGCCCCGTACATCTCATGGATCTCCCGGCCGACCATCATCGCCACCAGGTCGCCTTCGTCCACCCTGCCAACCGGCTCTGAACCGACATAGCGCCCGTCCCGCATCACCATAACCCGGTCGGCAAGCTCAAAAACTTCCCCCAGTTTATGGGTGATGTAGATGAACGACATGCCTTCAGTTTGCAGTTTGCGGATATTGTTAAAAAGTTCAAGCGCCTCCGCCTCTGTCAGGGATGAGGTCGGCTCATCCAGAATCAATATCTGGGGGTCGCCGGAGATCGCTTTGAGAATTTCCAGGATCTGGTGTTTTCCCATCGACAGGCGTTTCACCGGGGTGGAGGGTTCGATGTCCAGGTTGAACCGGTTCAACTGCTGGCGGGTTTGGTCGTGAAGCTGTTTCCAGTGGATGTTGTTCAGTTTGCCAACCGGCTGGCGGTTGGCAAAGATGTTCTCGGCTACCGAGAGGCTGTCTACCAGCGAGAGCTCCTGAAAGACGATCCCGATGCCGGCATGCAGCGCATCGTAAGCGGAAAGGAAATTCACTTCTTTACCTTCCAGGACGATCTCGCCCGCCTCCGGTTTCTGCACCCCCGCCAGCATCTGCACCAGAGTGCTCTTACCGGCGCCGTTTTCGCCGATCAGAGCCAGGATTTCACCGCGCTGCAGGCTGAAACTGACATCATCGACAGCCTGAACGCCGGGAAAACTTTTAGAAATATGGTTGACCTGAAGTATGGTCTCTGCAGACATGAATATCCAATTTGTAATAGGGAGTCCCGGGTTGCCGGGACTCCCTTTGGGTTTAGCGCTGTTTACGGTACGTAAAGTTCGTTGGCCTCCAGGAAATAGTCCAGATTGGACTCGTCCACATAGTTGACTGCCATGTACACCTGGCTGGGTCCCGGGTTTACTCCCGCAGCGGCGTTATCGGAAGTCAGCGGGGCCTGGTTGTAGGTGTAGGTGTACAGGGTTAGCAGCGCCCAGTATGCCATGGCAGCATCGTTCTGGGCTACAGTGCCTGTAACCACGCCTTCCTTTATCTTCTCGAGGACGTCCGAGTTGCGGTCCATCGATACAATTTTCACCTCGCCGACCTTGCCCAGTTCCTCAACTGCGGTTGCCGCCCCGATCCCGCCGGTGGAGTCGGTCGCCGCAAAGGCGGCCAGTTCCGGGTTGCGCTGCATGATGTCCTTGGCGGTATTGATCGAAGTGACCGTATCGGCTTTGGTATCGCCCACCTGGACAACTTCAATCCCGGGGAAATCATCAAAAGCCGCCCGGTAGCCTGCTTCCCGGTCGTCAAACATCTGCACCCCGGGGATGCTCAGGATAGCAACCTGGCCCTCGCCTCCTATCGCCTCCGCCAGGTTCACACCACCGATGTACCCCAGATCATACTGGTAAGAGCCTACAAACGCCAGCCGTTTTGTATTCGGCAGGTCACCCAGGATGGTCACAACCGGTATCCCGGCCTCAACCGCCTTGTCGATCGAGGGTTCAAGGATCGGCTCAACCGCAAACACGGCGATGCCTTTAGGTTTTCTGGCGATTGCCTGGTCGAAAGCCGCCACCATTGCGTTCATATCATACTCAGCCGGTCCGACATAGTCCGCCTTGACTCCCAGGTTTTCACCTGCCCAGGCCCAACCGTACTTGTGGGCGTTGAAAAACTCCAGGTTGCCCATAGCGGACACGTAAATATATTCATCCCCGCTGTGGTCTTCCGTCTGAGCTTGCGACCCGCCTTCGCTGGTGGTGCCGGTTGTCTGGCAGGCACTCAGCGGCAGGGCGATAATAATCAGGACAGCGACCAGCATGGTTAAAAAGATTTTCCGATTCATTTTATTATCTCCTCTTCAATTATTTTTGACTTGTTTGGGCGGTTTTTTACAAACCGCCGTGCTCCCTCAATCCTCCAGATAAGAAGCTGCAGGGGGTTACGCACCCTGCCTGTTTCAACGCAGGAGCGCCATCAGCCGATTAATTCCCGGTCTCCTTATCCACACCTCCTTTTTTTTAGAATTCTGTCAAGATTTTTTCCAATCAAAACCAGAACTTTTGCATTATGGAAACACCTGATCGGGGGGTTTCTCACCCAGCAGGATCGCTCTGGCATTTTCAGCCGCGACATAGCGGCACTCTTCGAGTGACTGGACCGAAACATAAGCCGAATGGGGAGTGATAAAGCAGTTATCCAGTGAAAACAAGGGGTTGTCCTCCGGCTTCCAGTTTGCCTGCTTTGCAGGTTCCTCCTCAGTATCGTCAAGTCCGGCAGAGGCGATCTCTCCGGACACCAGGGCTTCATAAAGGGCCTTATTATCGACGCACTTGCCGCGCGAGCAGTTAATCAAAACCGCGGTCTTTTTCATCTTCTTAAACGCGCTGGCATCCACAATATGGTGGGTCTCAGGGGTATACGGGCACATAACATCAACCAGATCGGCGGTCTCAAAGAGCTCATCCAGACCCACCTTGCGCACTCCGTGGGTGTTCATCAGGCTGCGGGAAACATAGGGGTCGTAGGCGATGATCTTAAAACCAAAATCGACCAGCTTGCGGCTGATGTTCTGGGCAATCCGCCCAAAACCGATCAGGCCCCAGGTTGAAGTCCGGAAGCGCAGAATTTCCCCGCCGGATGCGCTCCAGTGCCATTCCCCGCCCCGGGTGGCCCGGCTGTACATCGGTATCCTGCGGAGCAGCATCAACCCCATCGTGATGGAGTGGTCTGCCACCTCGTCGATGCAGTAATCCGGGACATTGGTCACAACCATGCCAAGCTCGTAAGCGGCAGCGACATCCACAATATCGACCCCGGTGCCGTAGCGGCAGATCGCTTTGCAGTTTTTCAGCTTTTCCAGCGTGGGTCGAAAAATTTTGGCGTACTGCTGCAGGATGATATCCGCATCGGCGGCCTGTTCCGCCAGGCCCTCGCCGGTCTTGCACTGCAGGCCGATCACCTCAGCGCCGATTGGTTCAAGCACGCTGCGTTCAATGTCCAGGTTCGGGTAATCATAATCGCTCACATATACTTTGAACTTAGCCATCTTCATCACCCATCCGCTGATTTATCGTAATCCTCGTAATCCTGTTAAACCTCGTGCTGGTAGGCTCCCGCTGAATAGGTCAGCTCATAACTGTGGCTGTAGATTTCGAAAACTATCCCGAACGGGTCTTCCACATAAACCATGCGGTAGGGTTTCTCGCCGGGATAATATTCCCTCACCGGCATGCGCTGCTTCCCGCCGGCTTCTACAACCTTTGCCAGCAGGCCCTCCAGGTCCGGGTCCTGTACGCAGAAATGGAAGACACTGGTCTTCCAGAATTCAAGGTTGTTCTCGGGCTTTTCCGGGTTTTCAAACTCAAACAATTCAATCCCAATCCCGTCGCTGGTCACCATGTGGGCGATCCGGAAACTGCCGTAACCATCGCCAAACACATCGGTGCACATTATGCCGATTGCGGTTTCGGTCTCCTCCACCACCTTTGTGGGCGGCATGATTACATAGAAGCCGAATACTTCCGAATAAAACTTGACCGCGGCTTCCAGGTCGGGTACCGAAAGTCCAATATGAGAGAAAGATCGTGGGTATGTCATTAAAACCTCCTTATGTGATTTATCGATCCGTGCGCTTACCGCCGCCCAGGATATCCGACTTCATCAGGGCCTGCGTTTCAGCTTTGGTAACAATAGGCAGGTCGAACATCAGGGTCTGCTTGATGCGGGTGGCTGCGTCGCCAACCAGCAGTCCTTTTTCGATCCCATCCGGGTTAAATCCTTCGGTCAGCAAACCGTAATAAAAACCGCCGTTCCAGGTGTCGCCGCCTCCCAGGCGGTCCATCAGCACAACTGGTTTCACGGCTGGAGAGCGGAAGAAAAACCCGTCCGAGTCCACCGCGGCCGTCTCCCAGCGGTGCTGTTCAAAAGTGTCCGGATAGCGGATTGTGATAGCGACGATTTTGGTATTGAAGCGCTGGCAGACTTCCCGGGCGAACTGGCGGATATCATCATCCTCCAGCGCCCCGATGTCTCCCTTATCAATTTGCTCAGCGCTGTACTGCCCGCAGCCGATCCCGTAGATTTTCGCCATGTCCTCTATGGTTGTGATGAACACATCGATGTGTTCTTCTACCAGGGGGGTCATCACTTCAGCGCACTGCTGCTTGGTCCACAGGGTCCCGCGGTAGTTAAAATCCATCCCTACCAGGCAGTCCGCTGGCCTGGCTGCCATGGCTTCCTTAAAAGCCTCCAGCAAATAGTTGCGCTCATACCCGCTGTGGGTCGCCAGCCCAAATGAAATCCCGGAGGTATGGAACAGCCGGCAGCCTTTCAGGGCCTCGCCCCAGTCCACCATGCCGGCACCCAGGCGGCTGGCTGCTGAGTACATGCGCTGGTACCAGCCGGTGTTTTTACGGGGTGTGCGCCCGATCTCGTAAATAAAGCGGCCGATCGGTTCCGCTTTGGGCGCCCAGACAAAATGATCCGTGTTTATGCCCTGGGCACGGGCCGTGTCGCGCAGCAGCCAGCCGTACGGGTTATCCGGCACCCTGGTGATATAGCTGGACGGGATGCCAAAGCGCGCCAGCAGCATCGCCAGGGTGAACTCGCTTCCTGCGAAGGCGATGTGCACCAGGCGCGCCATCTCAGCCCGCTGCATATCAGCCGGGGTATCGCGCAGCATAGTCTCGCCAAAGGTGACGAACGCCGGGTTGGAACCGGAAAAATTGCTCAGATCGTCATCGGTTATATTCCATCTCAGAGGTCCCATAGTCACCTCGCTTTATCTTCTTATATATATCTTTACCAGGGCTTTCTGGGGGTGGACAGAAAATCCGGGCCGGTCTCCCCGACTGCCACGTTATCCTCTATGCGGATGCCGCCAAAACCGGGGATGTAAACGCCCGGCTCAACGCTCGAAACCATCCCTTTCTGGAGGGTGCCGCTCGCCCCCGGCATCAGGAAAGGGGTCGACTCGTGGAAGCGGAAACCCAGCCCATGCCCGGTCACATGCACAAAATATTCGCCCAGACCAGCCCGCTGGAGCACCTGGCGGGCGGCCGTGTCGGGTTCTTCGTAGGAGTTGCCGGGGACCATCTTCCGGCTGGCAGCCTGCTGGGCTTCCAGGACCGCGTTGTGGACCTCGCGCTGGCGCTCATCCGGCTCACCGGCAACCGCCATGTAGGTCAGGTCGGAGTAATAGCCGTCCATCACGGTCGCCATCTCGACCATCACCAGGTCGCCTTCCTGGATCACCCGCTCGGTCGAAGGGATCAACAGGTTTGCCCTGGCAGTGTTGGCCGGACCGGAGGCGACCTCCGCCTCGGCCAAAACCAGCCGGGCGCCTTTATATCCGGCGCCTGACCTGCGGATTGTCCCTTCGATCAATGCGCTGACTTCAACCTCACTCATCCCGGGCTGCAGCTCTTCCAGGAACTTCGTTGTGCCGATTTCCGCCAGCTCGTTGGCTACCTGCAGTCGCTCCAGGTCGTAACTGGTCTTGATTAACTTGGCGGACTGCATCAGGTCGGTGGCATCGACCAGCTCCGCATCCGGGAAGGTCCACTCCAGCATACGCCACCACGGCGCGGCTGGGATGATCGGCTCGGCGTGGCGGTAGGTGGTCCCGACCACCTCCAGGCTTTTTTCAACGCCTATCTTCCCAATGCCCAATCCCAGCTGGTCGCGGATATCTCCCAGCAGTGTCCGGTAGCTGGAATACTGGTCCGGATCCTTTAACAGCGCCCACCCAAACGGCACCACCTCCGCCCAATCCGGGTTGCCCCATTCCGCTTCAACCTCCGGGATAAAAAGAGTCGCCCGGCCTTGCTGCAGCAGAACAGCCACAGAGATGCCGTGGTGCGGCCAGTAATCGCAGATATAAACCACGTTTTCCGGCAGCCTGCAAACCAGGGCTACCAGGCCCTCTTCCGCCATCAATTCCTGCAGCCGCCGGACGCGTTCCATTTCATATCCAAACATTGATATCTCTCCTGATCTGACTGTGAGCTCTCACTCTTATCTGTGCCTCAATCCATAACGAACTGTAATTGACAAAATCCTTTAAAGGCGGCCAAACTCCTCCAGCAGTTGTTCGACGGTCTTGCCCTGCCGGATTCGCTCCCGGGTCTGCTCCTCCATCTCAGCCTGTTTGCGGGCTTTTGCCAGGATCTCGGGGGCGTTCTCCAGCGGCACCACCGTCACGCCGACTTCGTCCCCGATGACAATATCACCCGGGTTGACTACCACGCCGGCGCACTGGATGGTGACGTTGATCTCGATCGGCTCCATCCGCCCGGAGACAATCGTGTGGGTGGAGCGCGGCACAACCGCCTTGGAGAAGATATAAAAACCCAGGTCGCGGGTTTCGTCGGTGTCCCTGATAGCGCCGTCCACCACCGCCCCGACCACGCCCTTCATCTGGCACAGGCCGGCCATCAACCCACCCCAGATCGAGGTCTCGGTCTCGCCAGCCGCGTCCACAACGATTACATCGCCCTCCTGCGCCACCGAGAGCGCATCCAGGCAGTCGACCTGGTTGCCGGGCTCCATCCTCACTGTCAGGGCGGTTCCGGCGAAGCGGGTCTTCCGATCGATCGGTTTCATATAGCTGTGCATCACGCCGGCCCGCTCCTGGGCATCCGCCACCACGCAGGAAGGGCTGTACACCTTCAGCAGGTCCCTGAAACCCTGCAGCACCTGCGGGTCAGGTGTTTTTTCTCTTTGATTAATGATCTTTCGCATCCAACTCTCCTTTAATTAATCCGAAATATTCTTCACGATAGCCCAGCTTTTTTGAAATCTGCAGGGCGGTCTTTCTGGTCTTTTTTATCAAGTCGAGGTTTTCCTCGATCGGGTCGATCCTACCTGAGGGACCGGAAACGCTGATCGCGGCGACCGTGCTGCCGTCCTGCCCAAAGACCGGGGCAGCCACACAGCGCACTTCGGGCTCGTGCTCGCCTTTATCCAGGGCGTACCCGTTAGCCCGGATCTGCCCCAGGTGCTCTGCAAATCGGTTTGGTTCAGTGATGGTTGTATCTGTATAGCGGGTCAGGTTTATCTGGTCGGTCCAGGCATTGGCGCCGCCGGGCTCAGTGAATGCCAGCAGGACTTTTCCCAATCCGGTGCAGTGTGAAGGGGCGCGCCCGCCAACCCGCGAGGACATCATCCCGATCGCATGCAGCCCTTCCAGTTTTTCCAGGTAGACGATCTCGTCTTCCGCCAGAATCCCGAGATGGACAGTCTCGCGGGTTTCATCGCGCAGTTTTTCCATTTCAGGCAGGGCTGCCCGGCGGACTTCATTCTCCATCTGATAAGCCCGGGAAAGCTCGAGGCAGGCAATTCCCAGGCGGTACTCGCCGGTGGACTTCTCCAGCTCGACCAGGTGGTGGGACCGCAGCGAGGCTAAAAGCCGGAATGTGGTGCTGCTGTTTATGCCCATTTCCTTGCTCAGCACGGTCAGCGTGCGGGGCTTACCGTCTGAGAGCATGTTCAACACCCGCACTGCTTTATCAACAACCCGGATGTTGTAACGGTCGGAAACGGCAGCCTCGCTCAACTGTTCACCGTTTATGCTCTTACCTGGTAGACCTTTAATTCGCTGGTGCTGTACAGCGATTTTAATTGCGGCTTGAGCGCTTCGTGCTCCAGCGAGGCCCGCCAGGCAGCCGCAGAGTCAGCAGAATCAAAACGGAGAACCATCATTAAATCATTCTGGTTCTCCGCATCTCTGAGCAGATCCGCCTTGATGAATCCGGCTGTCTTCGCCATCGCCGGGCGGTACTGCTCCTGGAAGAAAGTCTCGAACTCGGTTTCCCTACCGGGCAGCACGTGGAACGTTACCTGCCTTTCGATTATTTCCTCTGGAGCCATGCTAACCGCCCCTGCCTTTCTCAACTTCCTCTCTATAACGGCGGGCGTTTTCGGTGATGGAATCAAACTCCCCGGCTGCCAGATTTTTCTGGTTGATCAGCGACCCGCCCACTCCCACTACTTCCGCTCCTGCCCGGATAAAATCGGCGGTCGTGTCCAGGTCCACTCCGCCAACCGGGACCAGCCTGACCTGCGGCAGGGGCCCTTTAATAGCCTTTATATAAGCCGGCCCGCCCACACTGGAGGGGAATACTTTGACCATATCAGCCCCGGCTTCCCAGGCAGTCAAAATTTCGGTCGGGGTGTATGCCCCCGGAACCACCGGGATGTCGTAGCGGTGGCACATTTCTATGGTGCTCAATTTGAGGGTCGGGCAGACCACAAACCGGGCGCCCGCCAGGATCGCTGCACGGGCAGTCTCCGGGTCGAGAACCGAACCCACCCCGAAGATCACTTGCTCGCCGTATTTTGAGGTCGCCTGTTCGATCACTTTTAACGCCCCGGGGGTGGTCATGGTTACTTCAATCGCATTCACCCCGCCGGCTTTGATCGCATCAGCCGCAGCGAGCAGCTGGTCGGGGCTGCTGGCGCGCATGATCGCCACGATGCCGGTCTCCCTGATAGATTCAGTGATAACGTACCTTGGTTTGCCCATAAAAGCCCTTCCTTTCCGGTTTGCGTTTTATCTGCGGGACTTCAATTCGCTACCAATTCTTCCGAGTACCGTAATAATTAACTTTTTTTGATTGAATTTTTTTGATGTGAGTTTTTGTAATGCGAAAACTGTTTTTACTATGTAAAATTATAGCGGAATTTTTAACCCTTGTCAATCCTTTTCGAGTCGCCGGTGGGTCTGGAAAAGAGCGGAGCAGCCAGAAGATCTTAACCCAATGCGGTGCCGGACACATGGCGCGCATTAAAGTGCCAGGCACATTTATTTTGTCAAACATTTTGCCTGCCGGAAGATTTCAATATAAGAAAAATATCCTCCCCGTGCATGTGCCTGGCACTTATTCGTGCTATCTGCTTGACTTCCCTTCATAACGATGTATTCTAATACTAATAGCAACTATCGTTTATAGCGAACGGTACTAAGCGGGAGGGAATTAGCTATGCCGCAAACAAAACTGATCCGCCTCCGAAAGCGCGTTTATAAAAATTTTCCGCTGCTACTGGCGGTCCTGCTGCTGGTTTTTTTATTCAGCTCCTCTGTTGTCGCTGCCCCGCTGTCGCGCTTCTTATCCAGTGAATTCGGCCCGGACGGATTCCAGATCAGCGAGATGGGCCCGCCGATTATTTTCCCGCCGCCAATCGCCTCCAGTTCTACAAATGGGTTTCTGCTGGCAGTCTGGGAGGGAACCGCCCCGACCTACACCGGGGTGCAACGATTGGGAGATTTTCGGCCAGTTGTTTTACGGACTTGCGGAAACATACCTGCCGGCCGTGTTTAAGAATTAGGTATTTTTCCCGGGTGCGATGCACTTAACAAGTGCGTTGCACTTAAGCCAGAGGATTCAAGTGCAACGCACCCCGCAGGTGCATCGCACTACGCGGCAGGTGGTGCGATACAGCCTGCCGTGATCGCGCAGCATCCCTAAGGAAGAGAGAAATGAAGATCACAGTGCGTTTCATCAGGCTCGCAGTTACAATTGTACTTGTATAAAGAATTCAATGGATTAAGCCTTAATCCAAGCGAGCAATTTCAAAATCAGGGGAAAATTGAAAACAATGACCGATTCTCTAGAATTTATTTTTGATGGATGGCAGGCGTATCAAAAGAGCATTGTATATGCTGTTAAACCCCTCACTCCTGACCAATTAGTCTGGCGACCGGCAGAAAACTTATGGTCTGTCGGGGAGTTGGTACGGCATATAAGTATGGGCAGAGTAATATGGTTCCTGCGAATGGGAGCCCCGGGAAGCGACAAGGTTGCCGGGAAAATTGAATTTTGGGAGCAGGACAGCGATGGAAACAGGCAGATTGTTGAAGAAAAAATCGATATCGCAGATCAGCCGGATGAATTAATTCACTGGCTTGAATTGACATGGGAAATGATTGAGAACACAATGAAATCATGGAAACTATCCGGGCTTTCAAAATCTTATCAGCATGTCTGGAACGGTCAGAAATATGCACCAACCCGCCAGTGGACGATCTGGAGAATATTGAGCCATGATATTCATCACGGAGGAGAGTTATCTCTCATGCTTGGTCTTCAAGGAATTGAAGCCTTCGAATTAAGTGTACTTTTCGGCCATACAATTCTGCCGCCTGTGGTGAAAGAATAGCATTTGTGAAGGAGCAATGCAGGTTTTCTTCTACATGTCTCGGATTTCTACACCTTTCGGTCTTACCAGGCAAGCAACATGAACCTGATTGTTTTTCGCATTGTATTTATTACAGTGAAACCAATAATTTTTCCGTAAAATGAACCAGAAATGGAGGGGAAATGAAATCGATTGTACTTGCCTTAACATTTATTGCCTTGATTATTGGGGCCTGTTCCAGCCCTGTTCAACCGATTGTTAACACTCCTGCTGTCAAAAACCAGGAGACTGAACTTCCAACTGGTACTTTTACCCCGCCTCCGTCCCAAACTCCCACAACAGAACCGACAACCACCTTCACACCCAGACCGACAGTTGACCTCGCGCTGGTGCTTACCCCACCATCCACTGTTGAGTATGAAATTGACTACCTTGCTTTAAAAACAACTGACGACGTGATGATCATGGGAAAGCAGTTCGGGCAGGGCGAGCTGGCGGTTATCCTGGCACACCAGGGGACAACCGGCGCCAACCAGCGCGATTGGGAACCATTCGCCCGGATGCTCGCCGAACGGGGTTACACAGCCGCCACGCTCGATTTCCGCGGGCGGGGACAGTCGCAAGGGGATATCAGCTCCACAAACCTGCTTATCCTGGACATGCGCGCCATGATCGACCACCTGCGCGAATCCGGTTACAAGCGTCTGGTCTGCATCGGGGCAAGCATGGGAGGCTCGGCCTGCCTGCGGGCAGCGGTCGAGTACGACCTGGAGGGCCTGGTTGTCATCGGGAGCATGATGAGCAACGGCGATCCAACCAGAACTAGACCGGAAGAGCTGGCAGCCCTGGAAATGCCCAAGTTCTTCATCACCACTGAAAACGACCGCTACCCGGAGATCCCCTCCGCCATCAGGTCCATGTATGAGATCTCGCAGGAACCGCGCCTGCTGCGGGTATTTCCCGGTGAAGCACACGGCACCGAGATGTTCAACCAGCCCTATGGGGAGCAGTTCACCGCCGAACTGCTTGCTTTCCTCGAAATGCTGCGCTGAACTGGCGCGATACAGCCTGTCCTGATCGCGAAGCATCCCTTTGAGGAGGCATGAAGGATCTCACGTTCGTTGCAGTTTAAGCTAAAGGAATCAAGTGCAACACATACTGCATCACCACTACGCGGCAAGTGGTGCGATGCAGCCTGTCCTGAGGAACGAAGGATCTAAAGTGCGTTGCACCTTAAGGAAAAGGAGTCAAAGTGCAGCGCATCTGACAATCAATAAGGATTAATATTTATATCTGATCATTCGATACTTCCCCCCACTTCTTCAAATAGTCCTCAATTTCTAAGGGCATGTGCCTGGACTTCAAATAGTCCAGTACAAATTCTTTATATTCTGCTGGTGATTGAAAATTATCTTCAACAAAATCCCGGTCAACAATTTCGCCGCTTCGGGAGCCAATAAATTCAAAGTAATTGGAATAAGGCCATTGTCCAATTTCTTTTACAAATCCATGTTTGACAGGATTAGCATGTATATAGCGGCAAATGTGCAAAAGCTGGCGGTCATCTTGAATCAACACAACTTTATAAGGGCTTTCAAAAATCGTCCCTGTTCGCTGATATCGTTTATTGAATGCTTTTGAATAACTGTTAAACACTCTTTGAGGAAGCATCCCGGCCGGGTTTTCATTGTCTTGACGGATTAACAGGTGGTAATGGTTAGGCAGTAAGCAATAAGAAATAACAGAAAGGTTGAGTTCAGTTTTGTATAATTTTATTTTCTTGATCACAAAAAGGTAATTATCTTTCTCCTGAAAAATTGCCTTTCGATCAATACCGCGGTTGTAGAAGTGATAGTAGTGGTTTTTCAGGAAAGACGGTCTTCTTGGTTTCATTATGGTTTTAGATTATAAATTGTTTTAATTCAAACGCTGGTGTTTTGTTTGGCAAGCATTGGTGGTGCGATGCACTTAACAAGTGCGTTGCACCTTAAGCCAGAGGATTAAGTGCAACGCACCTCGCAGGTGCATCGCACTACGCGGCAGGTGAAATTCACCAATTCTTCAAGCTGGGCTGGTATGCCGGGTATACAATGATGATTATCAGTTTCGGAAATGTCTTCCAAATTACACCTTGCTATAATAGTGCTCACCAACCTAATTGATAACTGGAGGCGATCGTGTTCACAATTCTGGATCGGAGTTCCGAGAACTGTATCGGTTTTAAAGTAAGCGGCAAAGCCCAAAAAGAAGACTATGAGATGCTGCTGCCCAAATTAGATGAAGCCATCTCGGCTTACGGAAAGATCAACCTGCTGGTCCTACTGGAAGATTTCGCCGGCTGGGAAGACATGGAAACCGCAAAAATGGATTTCAAATTCGGCTCCCACCAGTACCGCCAGGTCGAGCGCTGCGCCTTTGTCAGCGAAAAACACTGGCAAAGCTGGATGGTTAAGATCATGAACCCCTTCACCAGACACACCGAGGAAAGGTTTTTTGAACCCGGCCAGATCGAGCAAGCCTGGGATTGGGTTTGCGCGGAACACCCTTCCTAATGGTGGGTTGGCACGGCGATCCCAATACCCCCCTGCGTGGATTTAAAGTGCCAGGCACATCCGGGATTATTCCATCTCCACCAGCTCGTAGTGCTGCACCCCCGGCTCCAGCTCAAGCAAGTATTCGCGATCCCGGGGATAATACCTGGCTGTTTCGATATCCGGACCGGCAAACGCAGTGATCGAATCCTGCGAATCCCAGTACGAAATCAGCAGGAAGTGAACCCGGTCCCCTTCCTTTCTTCGGTGTACTTTAACCTCCCTGTTTCCGGGGGTAGCGCGTAAATCCGGGACGCCGGTCTGGTTGAGATACTCCACATATTCATCGGACTTATCAGAAGGCACCACCCCGTGCCAGATTCTAGCGATCATAGTTCCTCCTGTAATTGCTAGATTTTAAATTGTTCCGTAAAAATAGTTGACCCTAAAAATTGACGCCATTCTACCCAGATGAGCAGTGTCAATAAACTAATAAAGTCCTGAGACATTCATGTCTCAATCCACGGGTTATTGTTCAGCCATATTTTACTGCCACAAACCAAATCTCTTCGACCTTTTTATTGATAAGACTCATGATATTATATAGACTAATATCATTCACATCACCGCACCCTCATCACTGCCAGCAATTAAATATATAAGCCAGCGTCTTCTAATTGATTCCATGGAGGGGTCGTAAATGGAAGAGCTCTCACAAATGAACTGGCCATTCTTTATCAATGGAATAGGCGTTCTATTCACCATAATTGGCGTGTTAATTGCCTCGGCTGAATTTTATCTGGCGCTATCAAACCGGAACCGCCCTCAGGAGGAGAGAGGGGCAGGGCGGTCTGAGAACATATAATTTATTAAAAAATACTCTACATACACTGAGAAAAACGGGCCGGGCCATCAGTCCAGGTAAGGTTGAAAATGGCTCTCAGGTATTCATCAGCTACAAGCGGGACGTTGAGCCAGACGAGAAACTTGCCCAAACACTTTTTAAAGCACTGGCAAATAGAGGCCATTTTCCATACATAGATAAAGAACTCACAGTGGGAATTGAATGGTCCAAAGAAATCCACCGCCAAATAAAAGCTTCCAAATTCCTAGTGATCCTTCTGTCCAAGGATGCTGCTGCAAGTGAAATGGTCGCAGACGAACTCGAACTTGCTGAAAAATCCAGGGCGGATACTGGGTGTCCCATTCCATTGCCCGTCCGGGTGAAATATACCGAAGCATTACCATACCACTTGCAAAGGTATCTCGGTAATTTACACTACGTTTTGTGGACCAGTACAGCAGATGACCTTCTCACTCAGGATGCGTTATTTAAGGCAATCGAGGGTGAGTTTGAACTTCCCGAAAAAGAAGTAACAAAACAAGCTCATGCCGATCAGCGCAAACCCCAAATTCAAATAGACCCTCGCCTGTTAGAAGTGCCCTCAGGTGCAGTAAATATTCAATCCAAATTCTATATAAACCGCGAATGTGACGTTGCCATTCACCGCCAGCTGCGCAATCCTGGAAGCACCACCACAATTCGCGCAGGGCGCCAGATGGGTAAAACGTCCCTGTTGGTGCGCGCTGTCCATGAGGCAAAACAAAAAGATTTGCGGATCGTCTACCTTGACTTCCAGCAAATACACCGAACAGCTCGCAGCTCTCTCGATCACCTGCTCAAATACATGGCTGATGAGATCAGCCAGCGGTTGTCCCCTGATCCAAGTAAGCTCGAAAAGATCTGGGCATCCTCCAGGGGCGCTCCGGATAAGTTCAATCAATTTATGGAATCAGTCGTTCTAGATGAAGGCTGCCCCTTTATGCTCGCAGTGGATGAGGCGGATAGACTGCTGGATGCCGACTTTAAAACCGACTTTTTCGCCCTCTTGAGATCCTGGGATTCACGCAGAGCCTACGATCCGTTATGGAACTGCTTACATATTGCAATCGTGATATCTACCCATCCTCACCTGCTGATCGATGACCATATGCAGTCCCCTTTCAACGTGGGGCTGCGCCTGGAATTAGACGATTTTAATCATAAACAGGTGGAGGACCTCAACCAGCGATATATGCAGCGAAAAATAACTCCACTAAAGGAGGAGGAAATCCCGGGCGTGATGTCGTTGTTAGGTGGGCACCCATACCTGACCCGCCAGGCGTTTTACACTATGATAGAAAAAGGGCTCACCTGGAAGCAGCTGGAGCAAATCGCCTCCAGCGAAAGTGGACCTTTCCGGAGCCATTTACATTTCTACCTCTCTCAACTTGCGCAACAACCCAAGTTGTTGGAAGGATTACGGGAGGTGATAAAGACCAGCAAGGTCTCGGATGAAAACGTTCTCTACCGACTTTCCGCAGCGGGACTTGTTAAAGAAGATTCGCCCAACGGGGTAAAGATGCGCTGTGGACTGTACGAACAATACTTCAAAAAAACAATTAATGCCTGAACCAGAAGCTCTAAGCCAGTTCTTCAAAGTCGGCGGTACACTATCCCTGGACGCAGACTCGTATATCAAACGTCCCGCGGATGAAAAACTGCTTGAATTAACCCTTTCAGGCGAATACTGCAACGTTCTCACCGCACGCCAGATGGGAAAATCCTCCCTTATGGTGCGGACTGCCCACAACCTGAAAAGGCACGGTGTGCGCACTTCAATCATCGACCTGACCGCAATTGGAACTACTCTATCGCCTTCCGAGTGGTATTTCGGGCTGCTCAATCGCATCAGCAAGGACCTCGATCTGGATTTGGATGTGCAGTCCTGGTGGTCCTCCCTCGACCAGCAGAGCCCGGTCCAGCGCTTCAGCGATTTTCTGCGCAATGTTGTCCTCGAACAAATACAAGCGCCTATTGTGGTATTTATAGACGAAATCGATACTACTTTAAAAATAGCCTTCACGGACGATTTCTTCGCTGCCATCCGGGCGGCATACAACGCCCGCGCCAGCGACCCGGTCTTCAAGCGTCTGAGCTTCGTCCTGCTGGGCGTCGTCCGTCCCGCCGACCTGATCCAAGAACGCACTCGCACTCCCTACAACATCGGTGTGGATCTCGACATGACCGACTTTCAGATCGGCGAACTCAATTCTTACGTCCAGGTAATGGAATCCATCTTTCCAGGCCAGGGTATCCAGACCATAAAATGGATCCTGGACTGGACCGGCGGGCAGCCTTACCTGACCCAGAAGATTTGCCATGAACTGGTTTCGCAGGCCATCAACCGCATCTCTGAAGTGGATATTGACTTCTTGATCGAAGATCTCTTCCTGGGAGAGAAAGCCCGCACAGAAAGCAATCTGCGCTCGATCCGCGACCGGGCTATCGGCATCCCCGAATTCGGACCAGACGCTCAGATTGTACAAGCAGATACTGCGCGGCAAGCGCATCCTCGCCCAGGAACGCTCGGTAGAGCAGAACGAGTTGAAGCTCACCGGATTGGTGAGCGTGACGCCTGAAGGGTATCTTAAGGCGCGCAACCGCATCTACCGGCGCGTTTTCGACCAGAAGTGGGTAAACGATAACATCCGCGCCACAACCATCCAGAAAGTGGCTTTTGCCATGACCATCGTGGCGATACTCGCAATTTTGACCTCCGCTTTCCTGTACTGGCGTTCCCAAAACCAGGCGGCAGAGGTCCTGGCCCAGACCTACACCCAGGGCTTCCAGGAGAGCGCCAGCCCCGAAGTGCGCCTCACCAACCTGGCCGGGTTATTTGGGTTGGGCGGCGATTTCCAGTCCCAGGCACGCCAGTTGTTCTTTGAACAACCCCGGGACGTCCAAATGGCGCTGCTCCAACTCTCCTCTCCCCAAAACGTGGGCGATGAACTGGTCAGCGTGGTTGAGGGGTTGTACCAACACGCCCCGGACGACCAGCACGGTAATGCGCTGCTTGCAGTTATGGCAGAATCACTTGAGCCAGGTGGCTGCCAGCAGGGCGCCCAGCCTGGCGACTGAGATCGAGTTCTGGTTACAGGCCAGGAGCCTTGGCTGCTGAAGGTTTGGATGAGTCGGCGGTCACATTGTTCAAGCGCGTATTAGAACAGAGCCTGGGTCGAAATCACGAGAACGCCTCCGCTCTTTTCGAGCAGGCTGGAGCTTACAAACGCCTGGATAAGTACGAAGATGCCCTGGCTGCTTACGACCGGGTCCTGGCTTTGGACGAGAGCCAGGCAGAAGTTGTGGAGACCTCCATAATAGGCAAGGAAGCATTAGCTGTCTATTTGAGGGACAATTACGATAGTTTTGCTAACTTATCAAGGTTGATCAATAAGCCCACCGAAGTTCTTGTCGCGGATGTTGATTCGACCACTCCAAAGCCTTCTCCAACCCCGGTCCCCTCACCGACACTCACAGCGACACCGTTTAGCAGGCAATCGGTTCTAGACCTGACTGAACCGATCCTGAATTCCCTTACTGAACGAACCCCGGATTTTGAGGATGATTTTTCAACAGCCAAAAATGAAACGGCCTACTTAAAAAGGAGAAATGCTACTCAGAAAATTTCGGAGTACATTCGGGATGGCGAGCTGGTCTTATCAGGTAATGAGTATTATCAATTGGGCAGGTACCAGTTCAAGGGTCACGATTTCGTCCTTCAATATGAAGTTACACCCAAAATAGTTAAAGATTACAACAAAATTGGGTTCAGGTCCCATAGTGAATATTCGTTCTTCTATGATCCTTACGATAAAGATTGGAAATTTTTAAGATTTTAAGATGGTCACACAACCCTCTCAAAGAAGGACCGATTGAAGAGGACATAGCGTTACCCATAAGACTCCAATTAATAGCTAGACGCGGTTTATTTGCTTTTTATATAAACGGTAAACTGATCGATTTTATTCAAGACGTTGATAATTTTTATTCTAAAGACGAGAAAAACGAGATTTACATAGACCTTACTGATCAACAGGCATACGTCAGAATTGATAATATTAAATTCTGGAAATCTTGGTAAATAAACGGAAAATCCAATCCAGCAGCAGAATTTATTAATCGCTTAAATCGATTAACCGCAAAAAATTTTTTTTATGCTCTTATAAATTTCACATTTTCCTCCACTGCTCCTATCTCACATGCCTGCCTTTTCGTTTTCCCTGCCCGCGTTCCACCACAAGTATGTCAGAAATAGCTAGAAAAGAGCCAGAACAGCGCCGATGAATCCCATCATAGCCTAACCCAGGGAGGCAAAGATAACCCCACTTAACAAGCCTCCAGCCGCTGAAGTCAGGCCAAACAGCAAACCCCGCGCCGGCCAGCCCGTTCCATTAAGACGCCCCAGGCAAGGGTCCGCCTGCGTCGCGAGCAGGAACACCGTCCCGGGAACGCCAGCCCAGCTGGCTCTACCGCTGAGTTCCATCCCGGCGATGGAATTGACTGCCGCCATCATAATCAGGCCAGCAGACACCGCAACCTGGGTGAAAAACAGAGTGCGGGTAATTTTAGGGGTGATTTTTTATATTTCTCTCATCAATCATCGGGCATTTTATTTTCCCGTCCCCGCATCCCCGACCAGCAGTGAAGATTCCCTCAACCTTGTCGACAGAAACACTCCAACGACCATTAGAGCGACCAGCACCAGCAGAGAGGCGGTCATAGAACCGGTTCCAGGGTCTTTAAAGACATCCATAGCGATGATAAAAATAATTCCCGAGAACTGCCCCACCATCAGAAGCAGGCCGTTTGAGGTGCCCTCCGGCGCGGGGTAGGCGATTTCTGCCCCGTACTGAAACCCGATCGGACCCGCGCTGAGCAGGAAAAATCCCATCACAAGAGCCGCCGCCAGCAGAGCGATGTAATTTTGGGCAAAAGTGATGCCCAGAAGCCCCAGAATGGCTGCCCCCACTGAAAAGATGATATAAGGCACTCTCTTTCGGGCACGGTCTGAAAGGGCCGGCAGGACGAGCGCACCCGCTACCCCGCCCAGCACCAGCAGCCCGCCGGTGATCCCGGCCTGGGTGATTGAAAAGCCTCTTGGTCTGAGGATATCCTCAACCCAGGTTGTGACACCGTTAAAAACACCCAGCCCGATGAAGAATATCACCATCAGCAGCAGGAAGTCCTTTTTTCGGAGAGTTTGCTTCAACCCATCAAATACCAGTGACCGCTCTTCCTGCTCAGGAGCGCAGGCCGGCGTTGGGGGTTTTTCGCGCGCAAAAACCAGAAACAGAACAGCAATGATTGCCGCTACTATGCCATATAAGAGCAAGGTACTGCTGATATCGAAGTGGAGGACAAGGTAAGGGGTGAGCATCAATCCAATAACAATACCGAGGTACATCGCTAGGGTCCCAAACCCGGATGCGGCCGCCCTCTCCTGGATTGGAAACCAGCGTGCGGCTACTGTCGTTATCGCGTTGAGAATAAACGGCTGGGCGGCTGCGATCCCGATCTGGGCGATGAGCACCAGGGTATAGTCCGATGCCAGCAAACCTCGCGCTAAACCGAACACGCCGGTCAGCACAGCCCCAATCCCCACCGCAACCCGCAGTCCGTAGGTGTCAATGGTCCACGAGGCAGGGATTGAGAGAAATATATACACGATCATAAAGCTCATGGATAAAAGACCGATCGCCAGATCAGACACTCCATAATAATCCGCCGCCAGACCGGTGATCGAAGCAAAAGTGATCCACATAATCTGGTTCGCGGCAATTGCCAGCATAAAAACCGCCAGAACTACCCAGCGATACCCGTAGATCGTATAATTTTCCTGCGCCATTGTTTTCTCCCCAACGATATAGTAGGCAACCCGGCCCATCGCGCCATGCCCTGGTACCCCATTCTGGATGCTGCCGAACCGGGCCTGGAGGTTATTCCCATCCAGCGAAAGGATGTAATTATCCAGACCGGGTACTGGATTCTATCACTATATTTATGTGGGAATCCTGTACCTGATTTTACTTCCGCTGCAGCATCTTAAACACCAGCATGCTGGTCTCGCCTCCCCTCTCAACCCAAACCCGGCGATGGAAGTAATAATAGCCATTACGTTTTTAAGGCCTGCATTGTGACTTGTAATCCAGTTCACCGCTCCGCCAGGATGGGATTTAAGAAGGTTCAAATTGTAAAAGGGAAACAAACAGTAGCGTTGCTCCCTATGTCTCTCCTTGATTGACATCGAGTCAGGACCGCTCGCCCCTCAATTGTGAACCGGAAGCAACACTCCTTGATTCTTTCCGCTGTTAGAGACGGGAACTAAGGCATAGATATATCTACCCCCTCCGTAATACCAGGTGCGCTCACAATCACGCTGTCCGCTTCGGACTGGTCGGTCGCGCCCGGGTAATAATATGTCGTTGGATTGCCCGGGACTTTAACCTCAATCCGGTACCTGCCGCTGGGAATCCCTTCAATGATATAGGCACCATCTGGACCGGTTATTGCGCCTGCTCCGATCTTGGCATCCAGGGGGAAGGCATATACCTGGGCTTCAGGCACCGGCGTCTGCCCATCGGCTTCAAATACCATACCGGATATCTTGCCGGCAAGTTCCAGGTATATATCAATTCCTTCCAATTTATCCCCGGAATTCACCTTCAATGCCTTAGCGCTTTCGGGGTAATATGTGTCCCCGTAATATTTCGGGACATAACCTGGTACAAACATTGAATAGACGATAAACGTCCCGGGAGGCATATGGAAGTAGAAACTGCCGTCCATTTCCGTATGGTAAGGCATCGCACTGGCATGGTCGGTGCTTGTCAGCTGCACGTCAACCAGGAATGCTTCAAGCGGCTCACCGTCAACATCAAATAAGTTGCCCCGGATCGTTCCCCCTTTACGCATGCGGAGGGTTATATCGCTTTCCTCTTCCCCTTCTTCCAACTGGATGTAGGTCGCCAATTCCCACCCGGTTTTGTGGTCGTATATCTCATCCGCGTAGCCCTCTGACCGGGTTGAAAGCAGGTATTTCCCCGGAGGCAGCCTGCCAATCGAAAACGTATTGCTGCTCTTCGTTTCATCCACAATCCCCCATGTGTACGCTCCCGGAGGGCCTTTAAGATTTAGATGGACTTTATTATTAGTTACCGGTTCACCGGTTTCATCATCAATGACAACCCCGTTGATCTTGCCCTCTGGCTCTAGCTGCAGGTTTATATCACCAATTTCCTCTGGCGGCCGCACTTCCACAATTTTCGCAAGCGAAAGGAAATATGTGTTGTCGTAAAATTCGGTTGCGTAGCCGACATCTTCAACCACAACCACATATTCCCCCAGCGGGAGATGCGAAATCTGGTAGTATCCATTTTCATCGCTGGCTGCATGATACTTATGTACATCAGCCCAAGCATATTTCGCCTCCACCGCGGACACAACCACATTTGCCGCTGGCTGGTCCCCGCCAATTGTCAGCACGCCTGAGATTGAGCCTCCGTCATTTAAAGCGAAATTTATTCCAGTCAGTGGACTTCCCTCAATTTTTAAAACAGTCGCCTCCTGGAGGGCTGTAACCTGTTGGTACAACTCTCTAGCGTACCCATCAGCGAACGCGAGCGCATAGTACACCCCATCCGGGAGGTTATCGATCCGGAAATATCCGTCCTGATCAGTTTGGGCGTATGCGACCAGATCGTCAAGGTTCTGACCAGTCCTGATCTCCACCCTTGCCTCTGCCAGGGGTTCCCCGCTTCCCGCAGCCGTGACATGCCCGTCAATCGACGGGGGTGGTACCGTTTGGGTTGGTGCGGGTAAAGAGGTCACTGTCGGGGTAGCTGTTGGTTGGGGAGTGCTCGTAACAACCTGAGTGGATTCAATTTCTCCAGGACCTATTTCGGTAGGGCTGCTTGCTTGTTGAGTGGGACTTTCAGACTGGCACGCTGCAATTGCCGAGTATAGAGCTAACATGGATATCAACAGGCAGATTTGCTGACTTTTCATCGTGCACCTCCTGTATCACTGAAAACACTACTTTGTGTATCAGATTTATATGGTTGTAATTTTGGGCGTGAATGCGGCTGCGTTGACCGGTTGGTTTCGTTCGTTTTGTGTTAATAAATCCCGTCGAAATTAACTGGCAAGATTTATTTATTACCCAATATATTATAAAAATTAATTATTGCCAGTCAAGTATTTTTGAATATTTTCGATAAATTCAGTGAAAGGGGATTTCCGATCGTATAGGTTATGACAATCAGTTTACCCAGCATTCTCAGGTGTTGTAATCGTTCGATATTGATGTTTATACTTCCACTTGCTCAATTTGAAACCCATACCACAAAAGCCAGGCTCTCCCCCCCATACTCACCGGTAATCTCCCAGCAGCCCCCGGTTGGAATGGTCACGCCCGTCAGCATCGATGAGCCAAATTCATCAGTGTGGGCGTTGGTGGCGGCGGGGGCTCCCAGGTCGGTTGACTATTACGAACCCCGCCCGCTCAAACATCGAAATCGCGCCGCCGTGGGCATAACCGATTTTAATTGACCAAGTTGGGGGGTAAGCCTCCAATTAACCGCCGAAAATGGCAGGTGAAGTATACGGTTCTATCAATGCAAGCTGAGATGCATCTGACTGGCGGGCACGATAAAGATCCCAGCGCAGTTGTAGATTCATCCAGAATCCCGTCGAGGTTCCAAAATATCTCTCCAACCGCAGGGCTGTACCAGGCGTTATCCCCCTCTTCCCATTGATCAATTCATTAACGCGCTGGTAGGAACCCGAATTCCATTTGCCAGTTCACGCTGGGTAATTCCTTTGGTTCCAGAAATTCTTCACGCAGCATTTCCCCTGGATGGGTTGGTATTCTTTCGGTTGGCACTCTAACCATAACAGTTCACCTTTTCTACCTGTGATAATCCACGATTTCCACTTCCGCGGGCCAAATTCTGTCCAGATAAAGCATATCCTGTACTGCTCATTTATCCTTATACTGTACTGCCCTTTCCGGTCACCTTTCAGGGCTTCGAGCTGGTTGCCGGGAGGTACTTTCAGGTCTTTCCAAATGTTCAGCATAACCAATCCGGTCTAATTTAAGCCAGATAACTTCATTTAAGTTAATATTTCAGATCTTAAATTTCCGCCGGTAAGGCATATTCATATACTTATCCCCGCTCTCCAGCTCATCCAGCATCTGCGCCAATCTATTTCCGACGGTTTCCTGGCGTTTAGCGCGGGTTATCCAGCCGATGTAATCATTCTGCTGGTAAGCCGGCCTCTCCCTGTAGGCATCCATCAGACCGCGGCCCAGGAGCGCTTCTCTGACAAAATCCGGCATGGGATAGCGCGGTCTCTTCAGATTTCGGAATTTATCTTCATCCATGATTTTCTATTTCAATATATACTGCCCTGGCTTATATTGATCCTTCTGAGGAATTATGACCTTGCCATTTTTCTAACATAGGAATTTTAAATTACTCCTGATACGCCTCTCTGATGGTATCTTCTATTGATCCCGACTTCCTATAACCTTCGACCATCCCTTTAGCGGGGGTCTCCCGGCGCTCCAGCATCCGGGAGAGAAGCGCCAGACGCACCCGGTCCGGGTCGTCCTGCAGGGACTTTTCAGCTGCCTTGAGCACATCCCGCGCCCCGGAATAAATCTCTTCATTATCAAACCCTTCCATCGCCGAGATCCGGTGCATCTCCCCTTCCGGAGTTATTCTCCTTCCTTTTAAAGAATCATCCAGCAGCAAGCCTTTCAGCAGCGCCAGCAGCGCCCCGTACAGCTCAAAATCGGCGCAGCTGTCGAAGGCTTTAAACTCAATCCGGCCGGCTTCCCTTTCCACCCGGGCGATCTTGGTCAGCGACGGGCTGGACTCGACCAGGTCAGATTTATTTTCCAGGAATACCAGCGCGGCCGGTCTGCGTCCGGTGCGCACAAAGGTGCGGTAGGAATACCCGCCCCAATTATGGTCCCGTCCCCACAATCCCCCACAGAAGAAGGGCGAAGAGAAGCTGAAAGGCACGATGTACGGGCTGTAATAGGTCCATTTGGCGCCCGCGTCGATCAGGTCTCCCACCGTGAGCCCCCGGACGGAAATATTCAGGTCGGGCCCGTATGTCACCATCGGTATCTCCGCGGTTTGTTTTTCCGGGGAACTCCTGCGGCGGGCAATTTCAAAATCGTTCAGGGGCGGGTCCGGTTTGAAAAAAGGCTGGAAGGGGTTGTAGCTCACCAGGGCGGGTTGAAAGCCGTAATGCGCGGCTGTATCCCTGAGCAGTTCGAAGCTCTCCCGCAGTTCCTCCACAGCCTCCTTTATACTCCTGTGGACTGTGGTGCGGATTTCTATCCCCTTCGGCACGCACCCGACCGGGTCAGGCGAGTCTTCGAAACGCTCAAACCCCTCGATATACCAGCGCTTGACCTTTATGCCGGCGTCTCCGATCCGCAGCTGGGGGTAATCGCCGGGATAGGCTGGCAAGCGCTGGATGATCCTGTCCAGTTCCTCGAAAGTGGTATTGCTGAAATCTGCGAAAACCCCCTCAGGGCGCACAAAGGCGACTTCGTGTTCGATACCGTACGCGTACATTTTCTGGATGTCCCCTCCAAAGTTGAACTGGCAGGGCAGCTGTGATCCTTTTTTTAACCAGCCCGTCAATTTTACACCAACAGGCTTTGCGCGGGACAAAATCCCAGCGGATAATTTATACCCCGAAAATACCCCCTGAATAAGACCGGAATTAAACTGGTCTCGGCTATAATTAGGCCTGGCGGAAACGCCGGTCAGAGAATCAAAAACCTCAAATTCCGGGAGGTACTCAATGCTAATATCGACCCTGGCGCTGCTGACGCTTTTCCCCGCGATCCTGATACTTGCGGTTGGCTCATGGGTGGTGCGCATCTTCAAGCCCCAGGACCGCATCCTGGGCTGGGCTCTGTACTGCCTGGGGATAGCGCTGCTGCTGGCGCCGGCCGCGCTGATCACCTGGGGCGTGCTGCGCCCAAACCAGCCCGGTTTTCTCCAATTACTGCTCCTGCCCAGCCTGGTTGGTCTGCTGGCGGTGCTGTTTTATCACATCCGCGACCTGGTAGCGCTCTGGATGCGCATGAAGGTACTGGTCAGCGCCCTGGTCCTGGCTCTCCTGGGGGTGATCGCCCTCAGCGGACTTCTGAACCCATTCCTGCCGGTTTTGATCCTGCTGGCGGCCCTGCTGGTCGCCGGGTTGTGGGGATTATGCCGCCGGGTCAGCAAAACCCTGCTTATCCTGGGGGGATTGCTGGTGCTGGGCTTGTTAGCCATGGACACCCTGGGTTTGTTCGCCAACCCTGCAGTCTATTCAATTGAATTGCTGCGGGGGGCATATCAGGCCCTGAACACCGCCGCAGTCCTTCCTGGGCTGGCGCTGGTAGTGGCGGCTGCCTCGCTTGAGCGCGGATTTAAGGCGCTCTCCGAAGGGGAAGAACCCTATTCGACATTTATCCTGGCGGGGCTGCTCTTCCTCGGGGTGTGCGCGGCGCTCTTTAAGGAAGGCCTGCTGGTGAACGCTACTGCCCACCCGCTCGAGGACTACCTGCCCTTTGCGGCCCTGGCCCTGGTGTTAGTTACCGGCATGCTCCTTTATGTGCTGCTCTACCGGGTAAAACGGGCCCCGCTGGCGGTGGTCTACCTGGTCCTCATGCCGGTTTTGCTGCTGGTATCTTATTTTGCCGCCTGGACCTTTGACCCGCACGCCATAACGGAAAAACAGGCCGGCCGGATCCAGGAGGCGATCGAGGAATACAGCCTGATGGCGAATGTCTACCCGGATGAACTGGGGGGCATATCGCCCAATTACCTGTTCTTCATCCCGCCGCCCCTGACCGCCCGCGGGACAGTCTGGTGCTACCAGGGCGGGAAAGATTACTACAGGCTGGGTTACGTGACCTACCAGCACGCCCCCTCCGCCGGGGAGGCTGGAGGTCTGGCTGAAATCATCACCCACCGGGCGGTGGGAGCGCTGCCAGACCAGGCCTGGAACTGCGACCAGCAACTGGAGTTGATCCAGCAGACCGGGGGTATGTAAGCCGCACGGAATTCGCCAAAAATACCCTGCTGAGATCTGAACAGCTTCACGGCAGGCGTTCTTTCCTGTTTTTTTCTATCTTCTTCAGCAGGTTAGCGCCTTTTTGTTCCCTTTTTTATTAATTACTCCCTGAATTAAAAATCATTAATTCAATAATTTGCAGTTTACATTATGGCAATCTTGATCTAGTTTGTTATAATTAAGAAAAATTTTTGTGGAGATAATATATGAGCATCAAGAATGCCAGTTTAAAATTTTTGTACATGATAATTTTCCTGCTGGCCGCCAGCCTCAGCTTACAGGCCTGCAGCAGCGAACCGGAGGAAATCGCGGTCGGCGTAAAGGCGCCGGGCTTTTCCCTGCCGGCATCCTCGGGCGGAGAAGTCGCCCTGAGCGACTACACCGGCGATAAACCTGTCCTGCTCTTTTTCCACATGGCGGTAGGCTGACCGCCCTGCATGCAGCAAATCGTCGATTTGCAAAACGACCCCGAATTTCAGGGGATGGATGTCCAGCTGCTAAGCATCGCCTTCGACTCCCCGGAAGAACAGGCTGCCGGCGCTGAGGAATACGGGATCACAAATATTCCGCTTCTGTCGGATACCGATAAGAGCGTATCTGAAGCATACGATGTTCTCCAGTGGGCGGTCGCCTCGGGCGAACCCGGACACACCTTCGTGCTGGTGGACGAGGATGGAAAGATCGCCTGGATCCGGGATTACGGCGCCCCAGAGAACGGCGGGTTGATGTATGTTCCGGTTGAGGACCTGAGGAGTCAGATCAGCGAAAGTCTGAACTGATGCCACGTAATTTAAGTTCCCCTATGCGCAAGTTTTTCCTGTTGATAATTATCCCCCTCCTGCTATTCGGCTGTTCCAGTCAGCCTTCGATGGCAGACACTGCACAACTGGCAGAGACTGCACAATTGGCAGAATCTGCACAACTGGCAGAATCTGCACAATTGGCAGAAACGACCCAAGAGGGAGAGCTTTATCCCCGGATGGGAATGGGGATGCGGTCCGGCATGGGCATGCGCCACCACGCCAGAATCCCCTCCTCCTATACCGGTCTATCCAACCCGGTCGAACCGGATAGCGGATCGATCCAGCGCGGCGGGGAGCTCTATGCGACCCATTGCGCCTCCTGCCACGGGGAGAGCGGGCTGGGCGAGGGCCCGGCTGGCATTAATCTTGACCCGCCCGCCTCGCCGATCGCCCATACCAGCCAGATGCTCTCTGATGACTACCTATTCTGGAGGATCAGCGAAGGCGGTACGGAATTCGAAACAGCCATGCCGGCCTGGAAAAACATCCTGGAAGAAGACCAGATCTGGGACCTGATGAACTATATCCGGGCTCTGGGGCGCGAAGGCAGGGCGGCGGTCGAAACATTCCAGGTTGAGCGACAGGATGAGATGCTTTCGGAAGCGCTCGACCAGGGGCTGATCGACAAAGCCCAGGCGGATAGTTTTAAACTGGTGCATGAAGCCCTCGAAGACTTTATGGTATCCCATTCAGACCTGGCTGGAAGCATGGATGAACGCGAAAGCGCGGCGCTGCAAGCCTTGATTGAGGGGGGCACCCTCAGCGCCGCCCAGGTAAACACCTTCATTGAAGTCCACGACCTATTGAGCGAGTCAGGGTTGATGCCCTGAGCACCTGTAAAACCGGACTCCGAACCTCCCGCCTGTGCCTTCGCAGCGGGAGGTTTTTCGATTAACTTATTAGTTTCAGGGCAAGCCCGTACCGTTACACGAAGAATCAAAAAACTGCCAGATTTCCCTATCTTCCAATATACGGACTCCCCGGGGATTTCTCCACGGTTTCATAAAGAACATGAAACCGGTCGAAATGACAGGTCCGGGGGAGTCACCAATCCGCTGCTCACCCCCACCTGCCATCTCGATTGCGGATTGCACTCGAGATGAATCCGGGACCTACCTGATCGGCAGGTCCAAATAATAGTGCCCCGCCCAGGTTTCTGGTGCACATTCACAACCCCTTCGCACCATCTTCACAAATTCTTCATATCTGGTTGTTAAATTTGTTCCCAGCCCAATCCAACAGAACAGGGCTGTGATGTAAAAATTTTAAATCGAGGTGAAATCATGATAAACAGGGACAACCTCTCAAAGCAGACCATCGACAACTGGCTGGTTGACAGTTTCCTGATGGTAAACGCTCTGCTGGCATCCATAACCGGAATTTATTTCCTATTCCTCCCGGTGGGAGGATACCAGGGCGGGCGCAACCCGTATTACGGTATCCGGATTTTGTTCGAGCGCCATACCTGGAGCGATATCCACACCTGGACCAGCGTGCTGATGATCGCGATAATCCTGATCCATGTCCCCCTGCACTGGCACTGGGTGGTGAATATGACCCGGCGCATGTTCAGGGAATTGTTTTCCAGGGATAAAAGTCTGAACCAGCGCAGCCGTTTTAATGTGCTTGTCAATGTGCTGGTCGGGCTGTCTTTTATCCTGGCAGCAGTTTCGGGCATTTACTTGCTGTTCGTGCCCGGAGGGCCGGATTCAGCGCTTGCTGATCCGGTCCTGCTCTTCAGCCGTACAACCTGGGACCTGATCCACACCTGGTCGGGTGCGGTGCTTGTAATCGCCGGTCTTGCCCATTTCGCGATCCACTGGAAATGGGTCACAAAAGTTACCCGAAAAGTGCTCGGCCCAAAAACCAGGCCCGGCTATGAAAAGCAGTTGAATGCCTGATCTACATCAAATCAAAATCTTTGAAATCAATAAAATATATAAATAATGGAGAAAATATCATGTTGAAAAAAATATTGTTAGGAACATTGTTTACGGGACTGGTCGGCGTATTGATTTTCGGGGCGGTCAACCGCACGGTCGCCAAGAGCGGCACCCCGGTTGCGAGGGCGCTTTCAAGACAGGAGACAACCGCAGGCTCCGAAGCCACCCCACAGCCCGGCGTGACCGGCGAATACCGCCAGGGCGGCGGCGGTCAGGGAAGAGCCAACCGCCTCGAAGGTAATCAAGAGGGAGACTGCACAGGCCAGGGCGGGGGCTCCGGTTACTGGAAGAACCAGGACGCCAACCCGGGCGCCCTAACCAGGGCCAGGGTCAGGGCGGGGGACGGGCGGCGGCCAGGGCAGGAATTCCAGCGGCTGGAATCCTGAATATTCCGAAAGCCTCCCGGCTCTCGCAACTCTTGAAGGTACAGTGGCCAGCGTAACCCCAGAGATGCTGGTTATTGCCACAACCGAAGCCGGCGATATCATCATCGAAGGCCGCGCCTGGCGCTATGCCCAGGAGATGGGTTACACCTTCCAGCTAAACCAGCAGGTCCAGTCTGACCGGTTTTGAGGAAGACGGCGAGTTTAAAGCTGTCTCGATTTCAGCTGGCGGAAATCAATTTTTATTCCGGGAGCAGGGCGGCCGTCCGATGTGGGCTGGCCGCGGCCAGGGCGGGGGTGGTAATTCCTCCGGTTATGGTCAGAACCGGGATACCTCCAACCAGGGCACCTGAAAACCCTGAATTTGGTACAGTTCAGTTTCACTCAACCGTTGTAATCGATAGATCAAGGGGCGGGATATTACCCGCCCCTGACAAGTATAATTAACCAATGCAAACCATCCTGATCATTGAAGATGAAAGCGAACTGGTCCGAATCCTGCGTTCCTATCTTGAAAACGCAGGATTTGGGGTGCTGGCCGCGGGGCGCGGCGATGCCGGCCTGGAAATCTGGGGGAGCGCCCATCCTGATCTGGTAATCCTGGATCTCAATCTGCCGGGCATGGACGGCCTGGATGTCGCCCGCCATATCAGCCGAAAAGGCGATACCCCGATTATCATGCTCACCGCCCGGGTGGAGGAAGCCGACCGGTTGATCGGGCTTGAGCTGGGAGCGGATGACTACATCACCAAACCGTTTTCGCCGCGCGAGGTGGTCGCCCGGGTCCGGGCGGTCCTGCGAAGGGCAGGCAAAGCCCAGGTACCAAGCCAATACCTCAAGGTAAATGACCTGGAGATCGATGCCGAAGCCCACACTGTGAAACACTCTGGAGAGAACCTAAATCTCACCCCGGCGGAATTCAAAATCCTGCTGACCCTGGCGGAGCAGCCCGGGCGGGTGTTCACCCGCCTGCAGCTGCTGGAAGCCTACCAGGGTAACGCCTATGAAGGTTACGAACGGACAATCGATGCCCATATCAAGAACCTGCGGGCAAAGCTGGAAGCGGACCCGAAGAAACCACGCTATATCGAGACGGTATTCGGTGTAGGTTACCGGATGCCAAAAACCTGACAGAATACGATGCGGCTCAAGCTATTCCTTTCCTTCGCTGCTGTTATCCTGGTAACGCTGCTGTCCGTGGCTTACTTTGCGCGCCAGGAGACCGTCCAGCAGGTCAGGGCGTTTATTTACCGGGGAGGGATTTACGGGGCAGAAGGCCTTGTCGATGCACTGGAAAGTTATTACCAGGAACAAGGCTCCTGGGAGGGGGTCGAAGAAATAATCGAAACCCCCGGAAAGGGTTTCGGGGGAAGAGCAGGAGCCAGCCAGGGAAGCGGGCGCGGACAGGGAGGGGCTGGAAGCCAGACCTTCCAGCTTTACGACCATCGCGGCAGCCTGGTCTATGACCCGCACAACTCCGGGATAGGGGGGACAATTGAGCCCGACCAACTGAATGCAGCGGTACCCCTGGTCGTCGATGGACTCACCGCCGGGTACCTCTACTCACCAGGCAGCCAGCAGTTCACCGGCGACCTGGAGACCAGCCTTCTGGAGCGGTTGAACAGGGCTTCAATTAACGCTGCCCTGATCGCGGCTGGTTTTGCCCTGCTGCTGGCGCTCTTTCTTACGGTTTTCCTGCTGCGCCCGGTGCGAATCCTGACCGGCGCGGTGATGAAAATGAAAGAGGGCGATCTTAGCCAGCGTGTGGATGTGAGCGGAAACGATGAAATTGCAGCGCTGGGGGGCGCCTTTAACCAGATGGCTGCCACTCTGGAAGGTGAGCAGGAGCGCCGCCAGGCGATGACGGCTGATATCGCCCACGAGCTGCGCACGCCTCTGGCAGTGCAGCGCGCCAACCTGGAAGCGATGCTGGACGGGGTCGAGCCCAGATCGGACGAAAATATCAGGATTATATTGGAACAGAACGTATTTCTCGAAAGGCTGGTCGCTGATTTACGGACCCTGGCGCTGGCGGATGCCGGAGAATTAAGACTTGAATTCAGAAAAACAGAAATTAATTCACTCGCGGCTGGTACTGTTGAGCGTTTCCAGCAGCGTGCCAGGCAAAAGAATGTCCGGCTGACTTTTACTTCAAAAAATACGGTCTCAGAACTGGAATCGGACCCCGACCGGATTGAGCAGATTCTGGCGAACCTGATCGAGAACGCCCTGCGTTACTCACCGGAAGGCGGCTCGGTGTGGGTGGAGACCTGCGCCGAAAAGCATGCTGCCTTTATAAGCGTACGCGATTCAGGGCCGGGGATTTCGGAGGAAGCCCTGCCGCATGTGTTCGAGCGCTTCTACAGGGAAGACGCTTCCCGAAGCAGGGAAGGCGGCGGCACCGGGCTGGGCCTGGCGATCGCATGGAAACTGGCGAAGGCGCATGGGGGAACGCTGACAGCCAGCAACCACCCTGAGGGCGGCGCAATTTTCAGGTTGGTCTTGCCGCTATGAATCCACCCCGCTTTACTCGGGATATACCGCCCTGTAACCGCCCATCTTTCCGATTGGCGCCAGGAATAGGAAAAGGATCCGCTGGATAAAATACGGCGGGCTGGTCAACCTGAACTGGTCTGAAAACTCCCGGAAGCTACCAATATTATATGAACTTATATTTTTGAATCGGTCAACCATACTTGAAGCCAGCCCTTAACAACCCGCTGTTATTTTTTACTTTTTTAAAAAATGATAATATCAGATCTCTTAAATTTTTGGATGCAAATTTTTTTTATACCGTATCCGGATTCAATTTAAAACGTCTTACATTAACGAGGTGAGTGATTAATTCGGATTCATTGATAGACCGCCTGCAACGATGGGATGAACTCGCTCTCGCGGAGGTTTACGACACATATGCCCCGGCGATTTATCGATACACCTGCCGGCTCACAGGTAACCAATCGACCGCACAGGAGATCGTTTCGGAGACTTTTTACAGGCTGCTGGCTGCGTTAAAAAATGGCGGCGGGCCGGAAAAGAACATCTCCGCCTGGCTTTACCGGGTAGCCCACAACCTGGTTGTTGACCATTACCGCCGGGCGCCTGTGCAGGACCCCCTGCCAATCGATTCTGCCCGCCTGGTGGACCCGGATAAAGGACCGGACCGGGTTCTCGAACTTGAGAAAACTGATCTTGTACGCCAGGCGCTGTGGAAATTAACCGATTTGCAGCAGCAGATTATTGTACTGAGGTTCTTAGAAGGATTAAGCAATGAAGAGGTTGCCGAAATTACAGGTAAAACGGTCGGCTCGGTCAAAGCCCTGCAACACCGGGCGCTGGCTTCACTAAGGCGCATTCTGGAGAAAGAAGATGTCCAATTCTAAAAATACCGCTGACCAAAATTTTGAAATTGTTGATAGAGCCCTTTCACATCTGGTTGAGGTCCCCGCCCCAGATAGAGAATCCTGGGAACGCGGCCGGGCAGCGTTTCTAACCCGGGCTGGCCAGCTGAAACCGGAACCCGTATCTCAAACGAGCCCAGCACGTCTTAAGGGATGGACGGCAGGTTTTATTAATTTGCTGTCCACAAAAATTCCAGCTCGAAAGGAGATCAACATGACAGGTTTAGCGACCATTTTAATAACATTGTCGGCGATATTCGCTTTAGCGATCGGAGGGGTGGATGCATCCCAATCCAGCCTGCCCGGCACACCGCTTTACCCGCTGAAAACCACCTGGGAAAACGTGCAGCTCTCGCTGGCTGCCGGTCCGGAAATGCTCGCCGAAAGGGCGCTGGTCAATGCCCACAGCCGGGTACAGGAAGCCCAAAAATTAGCCCAGAGCGGTCTCCAGATCCCGCCTGAACTGCCAGAGCAATACCAGTCCAGTCTACAAACCGCCCTTCAGGCTGCAAACGGACTGGATGAACCGCTGAGGTCGCAGCTGATGACCAAACTCCAAACCCAGCTTGGGCTGCACCAGCAACTGTTGAACCAGGCCAAAACACAGACGCAAAACCAAACTTCTGCAAACCAAAACCAACTGGCGCTGATGCTTAAAACGATGGAACAGGTCCGGGAGCAGGTCCGCCTGAGGATCAACCAGCAAGAAACCAACCCGTCACCCGAAGGCGACCAGAATCAAATTCAGAATCAGAACCAAAATCAAAACCAGAGCCAGAATCAAAACCAGAATAGCAACCAGGACCAGGAGACCCTCCAGAATCAATTCCAATTTCAAAACAGGGAGACCGAACAGTCCCAGGAATCCAATTCCAACCAGCAGCAAAACCAGGAGCAGGATAAGGGACAGGACGGCGCAGGAAACCAGAACAGCGGGTCCGACGGGAATTCCAACAAAGGAGGCAGTTCATCCGGCGGAAATTAACCTGCACCAATAACCAGGAACTGGCTGAAATTCAACAGACCTGGGTGGACTGAATCCATGCCGTGAAAAAAAAGAGCCAATAGCATCAAAAACTGCCTGTACCAAAACAGCGCCCGTTCAAGTATTCTGAAAAACCGGGCGCTGTTTTTTTATTTGCCTTCTTCTGCCTCCCTAGCCCAACGGGTGATTTTTATCCGAATGAGTAAAATAATAGAACAATTGTTCTTTTTTTCTGGTAAAATCCACACAAGAGCTTGTTCAAGGTGAAAATTTTTTACAGCCATCAATACCGGTAGATATCCTTGCCCATGCCCCGACCCCTGCTCCCGCCGCGCGGCGTTTTTGTGCCCTCAGAACTAATTTACGATCCATTATTGAGCAGCCATCCCCTGCGCACCTGGATCCAACTACGCGGGCTGGCCTGGGGCAGATCTGAAACGCCTCAGCTCAGCATGGCCCAGCTACAGGAGATACTTGCTAAGAGCAGGTCGACCATCTACGGGCACATGGCCCTTCTCAGGTCTTGGGACGCTCTGCGCTGGCGCTCTTCTGAGAACGGCACCCTCATCATCAGCTTCCCCGATGGTCTGCCTTCCCTTCTTGCGGGTCCTGAATCCGGGGAACCGGAAAAGCCTGCTCCTTCTTCCGCCAGAATAAATCACCATAACATAAGGGATATTGAGATTGAATCACCCGTCCCGGATTCCGGACTGGCGGATTTTCATACCCATGACCCGGGGGGCCACACGGCTGGTTCCCCGCCTGGATCGCCTGACCCGGCTGGCAGCCCGCCCGAATTTGATTCGTCCCCCGTGGCGATATACCGGAGCCTGGCGAAAATCAAGCCCAACCAGATCCAGCGGACAGAGATTATACGGCAGGTCGCGGACAATAACCTCTGGTACCGCACGGTCGAACACTGGTTATCCCACAAATGGAACCCAAAAAACATCCCCGGGATACTCGACATGTATAAACGCGGCGGCCCCGAACACTGCCGGGTGTGCGCAAACCGGCAGCCGGAATCCCAGCTTGAAACAATCCAGAAGATGAGGGTGGAGGTTAAAAATGGCGAATAGGAACCAGGTGCTGGATGTGCTCACCCTGCTGAGCCAGGCATATCCCGAAAAGAGCAGGACCAGAGACACACTCGAACTGTACATCCAGAACCTGGCAGACATCCCCTCCAGGCTGCTGGAAAGAGCCGCCCTGCATCACATCCGGGTTTCGAACTGGTTTCCGCGCATAGCCGAGCTGAGGAATACCGCTGAACGCCTGGCAGGCACGTCAGTCTATCCGCAGTTCCAGGGGGAGAGTGAGAACAGCCTGGCTGCCCGGGCGGTCGCTCTGGAGCGCCTCTTTTACGACACAGGCCAGGTTGAAAAAGAGGGTTGGCAGATGCTGATCCGCCAGTTTGAGCTGGCTGGCAGGCCCTGCCGGGCGGAATACACCCGCCAGCGGATGGATCGATTCCTTTCAATTTAACCAAAAAGTGCCAGGCACTTTGAAAGTGCCTGGCACCCGCGCATTTCTGCGGAATTTATCACCACTTGCAGCAGGTCGGCTGGCACTGGCCGATATAGCGCCAGTCATTTTTGCACGAATTGGGCCAGCAGAATTTTTTGCAGAATTTCTTCAGGTCCTCCTTGCAGCAGTCCGATACGTTTTTCGACCAGCAGTTCTTGGGGTACTCGCAAAATTCGTATTTGCCGCACCCGCATACTTTCAGGTCATACCATTTATTGTATTTTCCATCGACCTTCATCCCAATCGGGCAGCCGTAATAACTGTAGCAGCCGTAGTTCTGCCAGTTGTATGACTGCTTAGGCGGCGGAGGCGGGGTGACGACCTGGACGGAGGAAGCATCCCCTTCGACATTGGTGGTCTCGTCCCACACCCAGCAGTACTTGCCGTCCTTGGTCGGGTTGGCGATATACCACCAGTCCTTGCCATCGTCGCGCCCGTGCACGGTGGATTCTTCGTTGACCAGAAGATAGCCGTCCACCTTGTAAGCCTTGCTCGGCCCCAGGCGGCAGTTGGTGTTGGCGTCCGCCCAGATAACCAGGTTAGAGCCCGATTCTGGGGATCTGGGTCGCGGTTGGGGGCGGGGTATTTGTTGGGCTGGAGGAAGTTTCGGTTGCGGTTGCAGTAGCAGTCGGCAGGGGTGTCGCGGTCGGCGGGACCTCGGTCGCAGTAGCAGTAGGCTCGGGCGAGCTGTCCGCTACCTGCTGCTCCACCTGCATTGCAATTACAGTCGCCTGGACGGCTTTGTCTATCTCGGCCTGAATGTCTACAACAGTCATGGGGGAAGCAACCACGGAACAGGCGCTTACAGCCGCGGCTGCGATCAGTACGCATAAGGCTGCGATCCACTGTTTTCTGCGAACGTTCATCATCTACCTCCTTTACCGCTTCGGTCTGATGCGGTAATCCTGCCATCCTACAAACGTCTACTTTTTGCTGAAATCGATGCGCTGCCGGAAGATTTAGCCTGATTTTCTTATAAATTTTTCCCTCAGAAAAGCGGAGTCCTGCTTATTAATTCCCTTTCAACTTTAGATTTTGTTTAAATTTATATTACGAATACATTATATATGAACATGTTTTTGTTTAAGATTAGAAATTAAGTTTTCTAATCTTCAGGGACTTTACAAATCTGTCAGGAGTGAAAAACCGCCACAAATCAGGCGGAGTTTTCCAGCAAAAAACAAACATTGGTATGTTATAATGATGGGATAAAATGGCTGCCTGTTTGGAGGGCTTTATGAATGAATCTTTATACAGAGAGATGGCCCAGTCCATCATTGACGGCAACGTGGAGCTAGCCGCCAGCCTGGCAACCCGGGCGGTTGAAGCCGGCATTGACCCGCTGGAGGCGGTAAACAAGGGTTATTCAGCCGGAGTCAGGCAGGTCGGAGAGAATTTCAGCAACGGCAGCGCCTATATACCCGAACTGGTTATCGCCGGCGCGGCGATGAAGTCAGCCATGGCAGTGCTGGAACCCGAAATCGCAAAACGCGGTGAGGAGCGCCAAAAAATGGGCGTGGTGGTGCTGGCGACAGTGGAAGGCGATATCCATGATATCGGTAAAAACCTGGTCGGGACGATAATGTCGGCCTACGGGTTTGAGGTCCATGACCTGGGTATCGATGTGCCAACCAACCAGATTGTGGAAAAAACCCGCCAGGTCAACGCCGACATCGTAGCAGTGAGCGCCCTGCTGACGACCACCATGATCCAGCAGCGGGATGTGGTCGAAGGACTGCGCCAGGCAGGCTTGCGCGACTCGGTCAAAGTGATGGTCGGGGGGGCGCCAGTGGATAATTCCTGGGTGAAAGAAATCGGCGCTGACGGTTACGGAGAAGATGCAATCCAGGCGGTTAATGTCGCTAAAGAACTGCTCGGACTGGCCTGACCGCAATTGATCCAACCGCAATGACCACCCTAATGAAAAATTACAGCCGGATTTAATAACGCCGCATTAATCAGTTTACGGAGGTTTTTATGTCGGAAGACGCCCATTCCTTATACCAGGAGAGACTGACCAGGTACGTAACCGCAAATTACAACGGTAAGCCTGACCGGGTACCGCTGCGCATCTTTGCGGAAGAATTTTCGGCGAAATACTGCGGCTATGACAATTATGAAGTCGCCCTGGACCATGAACTGCAGTTCGATATCAACCGTGAATTTGCGGTCAGGACCGGAATCGATGCGATCCAGACCAATTCTGTCGTCAACTGGTTTGGGATGCAGAAAGCCCTCAGCTGGGAAGGGATCACTTTCCCGGGGTTTGGAATCCCGGTCAATTCGGTCAACCAGTGGGCTGAACCTTCCTCGGAAGAGGGCGCCTTCCTGAAAGCGGACGAGTACGACGAATTCAACGACGATCCAACCGCCTTTTTAGTGAACAAATGGCTGGCGCGCTTCACAACCAGCATGCAGCCGGTAGGCTCACCGGTGACATTTGACCACAACATGGCATTCATCAACGGGATTATGGCTTATAACCAGTTTTTTAATACCTGGGGCGCCAAGCACGTCGAGCTGGTGGAGGCCGGGATCGTACCCGCGGTCGGATCGGTGCTTAAAGCCCCGCTGGATATCCTGGGCGATAAACTGCGCGGCTACATAAACTTATGCTTCGACCTCAACCAGAGGCGTGATAAGGTGATCGAAGCCTGCGAGGCGCTGGTGCCTCACCTCAGCAATCTGGTGGTTGGCGGAGCCGACCAGAGCGGGGACATCCCGTCCATTATCTGGATGCACCGCGGCTGCGTGCCTTTTATCTCCAGGCGCGATTTTGACGAGATTTATTTCCCAACCCTTAAGCCGATCATTGAAACGCTCTGGTCTAAAGGCGCCCAGATTATCCTGTACGCGGAAGGCAACTGGGACCAGCACCTGGAGGCCTTCGCCACCCTGCCGGAGAAGAGCATTATCTTCCACTGCGATAAAACCGATATATTCAAGGCTCACCGTGTGCTGGGCGATAAATTCTGCATCAGCGGCGGCATCCCGAATATGCTCCTGACCAACGGCACACCCGACCAGGTCCGGGCGACCTGTAAAAAAATAATCGACGAAGTGGCCCGGAGACGGGGGATACATCATGGACGCCGGGGCTTTGATCATGAACGATGCAAAGATCGAAAATGTCGAAGCGATGATCGAGTTTACGCGTGACTATGGGGTTTACAGCCAGGGCAGCGGTTCCAGCCCGTCCCTGGAGAATGTCAAAAAGGCAGACGGCAGGCCGCAAGCGCCAGTTTACAAATTCAAAGAACAGAAAAGGACTCCCGGGGTGTGCCTTCCCTGGGAGCAGAAGCGAAAGGAATTCGCCCCTGTCGTGGAGCGGGAAGAGCTCGCCCGGAATATCTGGGAGAGCGTCGATGGACTGGGCTACGGCTTCCTGTGGGTTAATCTTACCTGGTAGAACCGGGTAAATCAGATCACCGCTTTTCCGGTTACTCCTGGAGTTCGTTATAAAGGGAGTAACGGTCGCCGCGGTAATAGATCCGCAGGAATTCGATCGGAGTATCCGCCTTTGAATAGGTAACCCGCTCGATTAAAAGCAGGGCGGAACGGGAGGGGATATCCAGCAGTCTGGACATTTCTGGGGAGGCATTAACCGCCCGGATCACCTGGGAGGCCCGCAACCACTGGATACCGTAGTCCTGCGAGATGGATTCGCGCAGGGAAAACTTGCTGTAATCGTGGCGCTCCAGGATGCCCGGGCAGTGGCGGTGGACCAGGTACGATTCCTCCAGCCCCATCGGTTCGTTATTCCCCAGACGCAGCCGCTTGAGCATAACCAGCTGCTCATCAAGGGAAACCGCCAATTTTTCAGCGATATCCTTTGGGGCCGGCATCGTTTCCGATGAGATCACCTTTGAACTGGGAGTGATGCCGCGCTGCTGCATGTCCTGGGTGAAATTAACAATCCGCACCAGGGCCTGTTCAACGGACGGCTTGGAAACAAAGGTGCCTTTTCCCCGCTGGCGGTAGATCAAACCCTTGTTGACCAGCATATCCAGCACAATCCGGACAGTGGAGCGGCTGACCTGGTAGCGGGAAATTAACTCCGGTTCAGCCGGAATCTGGTCGCCTGGCTGCCACTCACTGCAGTAAATTTTTTCATACAGGATTTCGTAGAGCTGCTGGTAATATGGAACCTTGCTTCTCCGGTTGATTTGCTGCATGGCCTGCCGTTTCCTTACATCACTAATGGACCGCTAGCACTCTCTCGAGGATATAATCCAAATAGAAAGAATTGGTATTGTAATATTGACCTGTACATTATTATACTATATAATGTCATAATGTTGGTATGTTTGCCTGGATCAGGGGCAATCCCGGTACAGTTTATTCATAAAAGGAGTGTACAAGATGAAATTAAGTCTCGATGTTATCGGATACGGCGGATATTTCACCCCGAAGGGCGAAGAGTTATCGCTTGAGGATTCCGTCCGCCGGGCCGCCAGGTTTGGCTACGACGCCGCCTGCATTTTTGCCCACCGGCCGCTCGGTTTCCCGATGGACCTGGACGCCGACCGGCGTAAACGCCTGCTTGACCTCTACCAGGAACTGGACCTGGAGGTCGGCGGCATCGTTTGCTGCAACAATTTCGTGGAAGGCAACCATGTGCTGGTCTTCCCGCGCGAGAAGGAAATTATGTACACCCGTGAGTGCATCGACCTGGCGGTTGACCTGGGCAGCCCGGTAGTACGGGTGATGGCTTCCCTGTGGGGTTATTTCCGCAATCCCTACGGGGATGACGGCTACGGACTGCCGGCGTTTGAAGCCCGCTCGCGGCGGGTTTCGAGGGGCGAGGATTTTCTCGAGGCCTGGCACCAGGTGCGCGAAGCTTTGACCGAAGTTGCCCTTTACGCCCAGGATAAAGGCGTGACCCTGGCCCTGCAAACCCACCCTGAGATTACCGGCAACAACGACGACACCCTGCACATGCTGGAAGAAGTCGGCGTGGACAGCCTGAAGGTCGGGCTCGACCTGCCGCTGTTTGAATCCTATGAACCCGAGGACGTGGTTGAAACCGTACGCAAAATCGGAGATTTGATGGTCTACTCCCACACTATCTCGCTTGCCAGCTTCAAGACCGTTGGCGGCGCACCATACGGCTGGGAGGAAGTCACCCCCGGTTGCGCGATCGACCCGCTGCCGTGGGAGCTGTTTATCAAAACCTGCAAGGAGATCGGGTACGACGGCCTGTTCTCGCACGAGCAGTGCTCGCCGATTATAATGAAAGGCCACCAGCTGGGCACGCTTGATATAGTTGATGAGCGTTATGTCGACGCCCGCAACTACTTCCGGGGCATTCTGAAGAAACTGGACTGCTATACCGGAAATAAGCCGGAGCATGTCGATTACCAGTAATAGTTCGCCGGAAAACAACCGTCCAGGCACCCCGGATCGGGAAACCTGCCGGTAGAATCCCGGCTCAGCCGCTAACTCATAATAATGTTATCGAGCGACATACAACCAGGTCAGGGCGAACAGCAGGGAACCGGACCCGAAATTCTGCTGGAAGTCAGGAACTGCAGCAAGAGCTTTCCCGGGGTAAAAGCCTTCAACAAGGTCGATTTTGAGCTCTACGCCGGCGAGATCCACTGCGTGGTCGGCGAAAATGGAGCCGGAAAATCGACCTTCATTAAAATGCTGTCCGGCGCCCTGAGGCCGGATGAAGGCACCATCATCATCGCCGGACGGGAGTACGCCTACCTGACCCCCGGTCTCGCCCACCAGCTTGGAATCCAGACCATTTACCAGGAAATCTCGCTGGCTCCTGACCTTACGGTTGCGGAGAACATCTTTATGGGCCAGTACCCGACCAAACGCTTCGGGCTGGTTGATTATGGAAAACTGAGGGAGAAGTCACACGACCTGCTTGAAAACCTGAAGATTGACCTGGATGTGAATGCCCTGGTATCTGATCTGAACATCCCCCAGAAACAATCCATCCAGATCGCCAAAGCGATGGCGATGGAGGCAAAAATATTCATCCTGGACGAACCGACCGCCTCCTACAGTTCGAGCGAAATCACCCACCTGCTCAGCCTGGTAAGAGAAGTGGCGGCGAGAGGGATCGGGGTTATCTACATCTCCCACCACCTTGAAGAGATATTCAGCATCAACGACCGCATTACAATACTGCGCGACGGCAATAAAATCGCCACCCATTTGAAGGGGGAAGCCACGGAGGAGAAGATCATCAGCGAAATGGTCGGGCGCGACCTGAGCATGTTCTACACCCGTGAAATGGTGGATGTGGATTATTCAAAAGCTGTTTCGTTCAAGGGATTCTCTGGCGGAGACATCCGGGACGTATCCTTTGATATCCATAAAGGAGAAATCGTCGGTCTGGCCGGGATGGTTGGTTCCGGAAGGACCGACCTGGTCAGGCTGTTCTTCGGCGCAGACCAGAAACAGAGCGGAACGGTGGTCCTTGAGGGAAAGGAAATCCAGATAAACCACCCCGGGCAGGCGATCCAGGCCGGCCTGTCGCTGCTGACCGAAGACCGCCAGAAGACCGGCGTAATCCTCGAGCACAGCTTAAAATGGAATGTATCAGTGGTCAATATGGCCAATTCAAGCGGACGATTCATCAATGAACGGGCCGAATCCCGGAATGTCGACCATTACATCGAGGCCATCGATATCAAAACCCCCAGCATGTACCAGGAAGTCAGGTTTCTCTCAGGCGGCAACCAGCAAAAGGTTGTCCTGGCGAAATGGCTTTATGCAAATTCGAATGTCATTATTTTTGACGAACCGACCCGCGGGATTGACATTGGCTCCAAGGAGGAAATTTACAAACTGATGGTCCAGCTGGCGAAAGAGGGCAAATACATCCTGATGGTCTCTTCCGATATGCCGGAATTGATCGCCATGTGCGACCGGGTAATTGTAATGAGGCAGGGTGAAGTCGTAGGAGAAATCGGCCGGCAGGAACTCAGCGAGGAGAAAGTTCTGACCTACTCCATTGGAGGCGTTTTATGAGTGAGGAAAACAACCGCAATGACAGGATGTCCAGGTGGGTAAACAAGAGCAACCGCTCTGTCTATTACCTTCTTGGAATTCTGGTTATTGCCGCAATCATCATGACATTCCTTGATCCGAATTTCCTCACCCAGAGGAATCTTTTTAACGTGCTTAACCAGCAGTCCACCCTCGGGATTGTCACAATGGGCGTCGCGATGGCGATGATCGCCGGCTGCATCGACCTGACGGTAGGGAACGTGCTCGCCTGCGCGGCAGGTGTCGCTGCGATTGCAACCGCCAAGTGGGGCCTCAGCGACGGCCTTGGTTATCCTGCTTGCCTGCCTGGTCGGCCTTTTAGCTGGCATCTTTAACGGCATCATCGTTACCAAGACCAGGATCGATTCCTTTATCGCCACCCTCGGGCTGATGACCGTTTATCAGGGCCTGGCACTGATTATTTCGGACGGCAATAATATCTACCTGCAGGGTCGTTTTGGCTGGTTCGGGACCGGGAAGGTCGCCGGGATCGTCCCCTACCCGGTGGTTTATTTTCTGATCATTACAATCATTGTCTATTTCGTCATGCGCTTCGCAAAATACGGCCGCAAGCTGTACGCGATCGGCGGCAACCCGGAAGCGGCTTTCCTTGCAGGCATCAATATCGACCTGAACAAGATATTCGCTTATTCTGTCAGCGGCCTGCTGGCAGGTTTCACTTCCCTGATCGTGATCTCCAGGATCGGGCAGTCGCAGCCTGCAATGGGAGTCTCATACCCGCTCGAATCAATCGCGGCAGCGGTGATCGGCGGGGTTGCCCTGGGCGGAGGCAGGGGCACTATCCCGGGGGTCTTTCTGGGCGTTATCCTGCTCGGTCTGATCCGTAATTCTTTGAACATCATGCGGGTGCCCTCTTTCTACCAGTATGTCATGCTGGGAAGTATCATCATCATCGCAGTGACGCTCAGCAATATCGGCGCACTGAGAAAATCGGGTTCTTCCAGTTAATCAAACATGAATCGGAAAAGGAGGTAACAAAAAAAGATATTTTTTATCAAACGTTAAAATAAATATAAAGAATCTAGGAGAACAAGGAGAAAAAATGAAGACATATAAGAGCATTATTTTACTTGCAATGACCGTTTTACTGATATTTGTGCTGGCAGCCTGCCAGCCGGCAGCCCCAGCTGAAGAACCCGCTGCTGAAGAACCGGCAGCCGAAGAACCAGCGGCTGAAGAACCGGCTGAAGAGGAACCGATGGAAGAAAAGCCGGTTTACAAGATCGGCTACATCCAGACCTCCCCGGACGCTTACTACCAGATGCAGGCTGACGCGGCCGCTATGGTCGAGGATTACATCAACGAAAATGAGGACTTCGGGGTTGAGATGACCTTTGTCATCTCGGAAGGACAGCCGGAGAAAGAGCTGGCCCACATCGAGGACTTCATCGCCCAGGACTTCGATGCCATCATCGACTTCACCATCGCCGCTGAAACAGCCCAGAGAGGCGCCCAGCTCGCCAACGAAGCCGGCATACCCTTCTTTGTGGTCGGCTCAACCGCCGCGGATGGCCCCGGCAAGGTCACCTCGACCGTCAAGGGCGATTTTGTGGTCATGGGCGGCATGATCGGAGACTATATCGCCCAGAATTACCCCGATTCCAAGGTCGCGATTGTGGAAGGCACTCTCGGACAGGGCATTGTTGAGCTGTTTGAGGAAGGTTTCGAAGCCAACCTGGGTCCCAACAACGAGATCGTCCAGAAAGCGCCTGCCGATTGGAACGCCGAGAAAGCCCAGAACGTCATGAGCGACTGGCTGACCAATTACGACGGCGAGTTCGACATGGTTTACGCCATGAATGCCGATATTTACCTGGGCGTACTGCGCGCCCTGGAGGATGCCGGCCTGCTGAACGACCCGATCAAGATCATCACCCACAACGGCCGCCCGGAAGACTTCGAAGGCGTTATGGACGGCAAAGCGATTGCCACCAACTCAAACTCGCCCACTTACGAGTCGGGCGTGCTATTGAAGGTGGTCACAACCGTATTAAATGGCGGCACCGTCCCTGTGCTTGTGATCACACCCTCCACAATGGTTGATGTCGACACCCCCGAGAACCTGCTTGGATGGGAGCTCGAAAAGGGTATCAAAGCCTACCAGGAGTACCAGGTCCCGGCTGAGTAATTTTCACCTGAGAAGCTGGACGGTCGCGACCTGATCTGCCGCTCAGCTTCGCCCGAACAAAATGGCGCCCGGTATATCAAATCAACCGGGCGCCAGGCTTTTTAACCAGGATTCTCATTAAATTGGGTTGTTTTATAATTGGGCCGGGATAATTATCCATGTAGGCAGGAGTGCAATTTGCTAAAAACGACACTTTATATGCTTTGTCTTGGAATGATAATGGTCCTATCAAGCGCGGCGGGCTGTTCATCAAGTGAACAAAGCGTGGCCGGAGTGGTCACTTACCGCCAGAGGATCGCCCTGCCGCCCGAGGCGGTCATCACAGTCCAGATCCGGGACGTTTCGCTGGCGGACGCCCCGGCGCAGGTGCTCGGCGAGCAGGTTATCCAGGCTGAGGGTAAGCAGGTACCAATACCCTATGAAGTCAAATATAACCCGGGTGAGATAAAGGAAAACCACTCTTACAGCATGTCTGTCCGGATTGAAGACAGCGCTGGCCAGCTGCTGTTTATATCCGACACCCACACCCCGGTCATCACCGGCGGTTCCCCGACAAAGGATGTGGAGATCGTGGTCGTCCCGGTGGAGTGAGAAACGAAACTGGCGCTCCAAAAATAACCTGTTATAAATTTAAGTGCATGGCACTTGACTCCTTTTGTTTAAGGTGCAACGCACTTTTTAAGTGCTTCGCACCAACCTATCTTATAGTGCGATGCACCTGACAGGTGCGTTGCACTTACTCTACTTCCACCAAGGCTTGCTTTACAAAACACCAGCCTTTGAATCAAAACAACTTATAATCTAAAAAACATAATGAAACCAAGAAGACCGGCTTTCCTGAAAAACCACTTCTATCACTTTTACAACCGCGGTATTGATCGAAAGGCAATTTTTCGGGAGCACGATAATTACCTTTTTGTGATCAAGAAAATAAAATCATACAAAACAGAACTAAACCTCTCTGTGCTTGCATACTGTTTACTACCTAACCATTACCACCTGTTAATCCGTCAGGACAACGATAACCCGGCTGGGATGCTTCCTCAAAGAGTGTTTAACAGTTATTCAAAAGCCTTCAATAAACGATATCAGCGATCAGGGACTATTTTTGAAGGCCCTTATAAAGTCGTGTTGATCCAGGATAACCGCCAGCTTTTGCACATTTGCCGCTATATCCATGTAAACCCTATCAATCATGGATTGGTAAAAGAAATTAGGCAGTGGCATTATTCCAATTACTTTGAATGCATTGGCTCTCGCAGCGGCGAAATTGTGGACCGGGATTTTATTGTAAATAATTTTCAATCACCTGCGGAATATGAAGAATTTGTATTGGACTATTTTAAGTCCTGTTACATGCCCTTAGAAATTGAGAACTATTTGAAGAAGTGGGGGGAAATATCTATTGAGCAGATATAAATATTAATCCTCGTTGCCTGTAAGGTGCATTGCACTTAACTACTCTAGCATGAGGTGCAACGCACTTGTTAAGTGCATCGCACCAACCTATCTCATAGTGTGATGCACCTGCGAGGTGAGTTGCAGTTCAAACATCCAACGTGCGGACAGGCCCATGCCCCGGGTATACCCGTCTGGCGCCGCGCTCATGCAGCAAGTCCCAGCTCCGGGTCACAATTTCCGCTTGCTGCTCCGTTACCAGCGCCGGATGGGTCAGGTCGCCGGTAAAAGCCGAGCCGTCATCCAGCAAGAGCGAGACGCTGTCATCGGAGTGGCCCGGGGTGGCCAGGATCTCTCCCGCAATACCAACCCCCTCGAGAAGAGCCCGGCTTTCGGAGGCTGAGATGGTCAGATTGCCCTCCAGAGAGATATCGACGTAATTATCGTGGGGTTTGGTCCACTTTTTCATTTCCTGGATCGCTCCCACCTGCAGGTCAACCACCAGCAGCCTCACGCCCGCCTCTTTCAGCTCCTGGGCGAGACCGGCATGGTCGATATGGTAGTGGGTCGCCAGCCCGTAACAGATTTCATGGAGAGGCACATCCATCCGACGCAGTCTGTTGCGTATCTCCCCCATTGTCCCGGGCCAGCCCAGGTCTACAAGAAACCGGGATGTTCCGGTGCTGACCACCCAGTAATTAGTCGAACGATAGCCGACATTGATTACAGAGAGCCGCGAAAAACTACCCACAAAGCCTCACCTTTTACGCAGGCGCGGCTCAGCGATCTCGTGCAGGCCGCGCGATACAAAATAGAACGAAGCTGCAAAAAGCGATAAGGCGATGGCGGGTGACAGCATCTGCAGCCAGGGGGTCTTGCCGAGCATATTGATTGAAAAGGTGAACGCCTGGTAGATCATCGACCCCCAGTTCAACCCAGCCCGGGAGATCCCGACAAAGGCGATGAAACCGAAGGCGATGACCGCCCCAATCACGGTGAGCATCATCTGCACTGCAGCCAGCGGCAGCATATGCGGGACCATGTGGGTGAAAATGATCCGCCGGGCGTTTGCCCCTGACACCCAGGAAGCCGAGATAAAGGGTTTCGTCATAATCGTCAGCGCCTGGGAGCGCATCACAATCGCCACATAACTGCCGCCTGCGAACAGCCCGTACAGCAAACCGAAATACAATGGAGTGATCTGCTCATGAAAGCGGGCACCCAGAATCACCATCACAATCGGGGCCGGCATGATCAACAGCACATCTGAAATGTACCTGAAGACCGTATCGATCGAAGTTCCCTGGTAATAGGCTGAGACCGCCCCCATCAGAGTCCCGACCACAGCCGCGGTCAGAGCTGAGGTGAGCGCCACAACCAGAGTTGGAGTTGTCGCAGCCAGCAGCATGCTGAGTACATCCCTGCCCATAGCATCGGTCCCAAGCCAGTGGCCCATCTGGGGAGGGGCCGGGTTGGGGAATACCAGCGGGTCAAAACCGACCACAGGGTCGTAGACCGACTTCGGCCAGGCTGTCTTAAGCAAAAACGGGTAAACAAAAGCCATCAGCGTGAAGAAAAGTATCAAGAATAAACCCAGGACTGCAAGTTTGTTCTCTTTAAATACGCCCCAGTTCTCAGCAAACCGGCGTTTGAAAGAATGGGCACGCCCCCTCTTCCGGCCATGGTGCGAGCCGGCAACCTGGTCAGTCGACCTGGCGCTGGAGATCGGCGCCAGCACCTGCTCCCGGGAGTAATCCGGGATATTGGAACTGCCCCTGCTAAAAATGGAGTTCAGGACCGACTCGAAGAACCCGCCGGTCTGGAATTCCGCCGTGGTCCGGGCGCCTTCTCCGCCAGTCTGGTTTACCCGGATGCGCGGGTCAAGCACTGCGATCGTAATTTCCAGGATCAGGCGAACCAGCAGGGTGATTATCCCGATGATGATCAGCGCCCCCATCACCACCGGGACGTCCTGGCCAACCAGCGATTCAAACAGCAGTTTGCCCATCCCGCCGGTATTCAGGGCGTATTCGATCATCACCATCCCGGAAAGCAGAATGGGGATGGTCACGATCATCCGGCTGAGGACCGGGATAATCGCGATCCGGGCGGCGTGTTTGTTGCGGATTGTTTTCTCGGGCAGCCCCTTGGCGCGCGCCGCAAAGATATATTCCTCAAAGCGGGTATCCTTCATGCTGGTCTGCATCATCAGCATGGTCTCGCCGAACATCAGCAAGATGAATACCACAATCGATAATCCCAGGGCATGGATGATATCCATAAACCTCGGTCCGGCATCGATCACAAACCAAAAACCAACCCACAGCGCAGCCAGGACGATGAACAAAGCCAGCGTCCCCAGGCGCCGCTTAAAACGCCGCTCCAGCCAGAAGTTAATCAGGAGCAGCATAGCCAATCCGATCAGGAAGGTAAACAGCATCAACATCGCAAAAGTGGACGGGCGCCACATCCAGGTTTCCAGCCAGTGCTCACGCCACACCTCAATGTTTAACATCTCGCGGAAACCGCCAATCTTACGGTTTATTTCCTGGGCAGCCCAGCCCAGCAGGGGCGGGAAAGCAGTGTACAGCAGGATACCGGTAATAATCGCTAGCCCGGTCCACAGCCGGGTTTTGCTCCATGCGATTCCTTTACCGAGCCACATGCCGATTAAGAAAGCGATCATTGCCCCAAACGTGAGGGTATAGGCGCTTAACAGCATCCCGCGCCCCACGACCGTTGTTACTGGCAGGTGGGTCATGCCTTTTTTCGGGTCGCGGATATCCAATTCCTCGTAGAATGAGTTGCCCAGGTCGCCCTGCAGCACCCCGCCGATCCAGTTGAGGTAGCGCTGCCAGATGGGCAAATCCAGACCGAGTTCCTGACGCAGTTCGTTAACCTTTTCGACTCCCTCGCCATAACGCAGCAGGATCGCAAAATCGCCCGGCATAATAATCTGCGCCAGGAAAAAGACCGCCGTCAGGAACAGAAACAGCACAATCAGGCTCTGGACTACCCGCGAGAACAAATATCTCCACATTTAATTCGGCTCCGTGGTGGCATGAAGTTGAGACCGGTTTCCACCCATATATTTATCATTTTGAGTGACCGGAGGTTCAATCCGGTTATCCCCCGGACGGCTCTTTCAGGTAACCGCAGGTCAGAAAAAGCGCCCCGACCAGGATTAATGGTCCTGAGATAATCAAACCGTTAATCCATTCAGCCTCTCCGCCAAAAAACACCCAGAAAGCAACTCCCAGCAGCAGGAAAATTAGACCGCCTGCCCGGGTGGTTTTCCAGGCGACCGCCAGGCAAACCAACACAACCGCGGTCGGGATCAGATGGATCGCCAGCGCAAGCACGGTTTCAGAGGCGCTGTAGCCCTCCTGAAAAACATCCAGGGCGAAGATGCTGATAAAAAAGGCATACAGGATCGCCAGGATTCGGGCTGCCCAGCAGGTGATTTTACGAAAATTCATCTCAGTACCCCTCCAGTTTTGTCTGGATAATATTCTATTATTATATGGGAAATTCCAGCGGGTGGGGTGGTCGTTTGCGGGATGCTTCGCGAAAAGTTATACTGCACATAGTGCAGGGCAGGCATGTCCTGAGGAACTAAGGGGCTAATATTCCAGGGCTTTGTCCAGGAAGCTGATCACCCGCCCGGCGAGCTCACCCAGCACCACAAAGGTTTACCTACTTTTAACGCCAATCCCAGCCTTTCAGGTTGAAAAAATATGGCTCTTTTTCTTGAGCATCCGCCTCCGGAATTGGAGCGGTTGCCGGAGTGGTTGGATCAGCCTGGTCCACGTCGGTAAAACCCTGCCAAGCACCTCCAGCAGGGATGGTTATCGCCGCCTGTTTTTATTAACAGCAGTTAATAACAGCCAAAAAATCCGATTAATGTCCAGATTCAGCCTTGACAATGTGGACAATTTCTGTACAATTACTGGAAATAACCCAAACAACCAAAGGAGTAACAAAAATGAAAAACATAATTTTCGCAGCTTTAGTTCTTTCCATGTTAATGGTTTTCACAGTCGGCACCGCTTTCGCAGCCCCGGACGGTGACCGTGATCCCGGAGACTACAAACCCTCCTCAGAAGATTCGCTGCCCCGCTATTTCTTCGGCGGCGAGATGGTTGAAGCCGTAATAGGCGGCGGGACCGACGGCGGATCAGGCGGAGAAGCCAGCAGCTCGATCTTGGAAGAAGGCTCACGCTGGTTGGATGCCAGTGAAGATGTAAAGAATTCCTGGAACTAAATCTAAGTAAAAACGAAAAATAATGCGCCCCAAAGTTAGCGGGCGCATTATTTTTTAATAAGATCGCCGCCCCGAGTTTCTTCTTCACCTTCAGCCAAAGGAATAAAAAAAACAAGGACAGCGGCGTTTTTATTATATAACAAATTTTCCAATCCCGGGCGCTAAGCCCGGCCGGATCTCCATCCCCGCCGGCAGGCTGCCCTTTTAAAGAAAGAACCGCCCCCAGGTTCCCTCCCAATAAAATAAATCCGGTAATTCACCCGGGCAGCGGTTTGTGGATTATATCACAATATAATGCAATTGCAGGAGTGTTACTCTTTGAATGTAATTTCTGTAACGTGTCAAAGCCTTATAAACAAAATAGGATGGAAAAATAAGAGAGATTATTGTTCTTGTTAAAAAACACTTGAGTTTCACTTCCAGAAATTTTGGTGCTAAATTCAATCCCCAGAACATGCTACCGAATATCTTTGAAATACACGCTGGATGTGATCCAAGATTATGGCGACAGGATCATTTTCAATTTGATTTACTCTAATTTTTTCAAATTGAATTGGAAAAAATTGGCTAACAAGCGACAAAGGCAAACCAATCTCTCGAAGATTCCCAATTAATTTTGAAAGTGATATTTGTACACTGTCGACCGGCCAATAGTATCGAATGCGATCGCTAAAACTGAATTTCCGGGCTAAATGAAGTTGATTGATGTTCCCTTGATAGTATTTCTCCCAATATTCGGGTCTTGCAACCATCTCCAATTCCAATATCTCCCGGATGTTCGAGGATTCTTTTTTGAAGCCGGCCAAGAGTTCTTCTTCTATCATAGCCAACGAAAAAACTGCTTCGCGAAATGCAAACGTCAGTTCAGGGCCTACTTTGAGGATGGCAAAATGATCCTCTACCAGCTCTGTTAATGCACATTGAGTTTGGTAGTCGGTTGAATGGGCTTCATACACCAAATTTGGGTAGTCTTCGATAAAGGTCTTCAGTTGAAATGCGTCAGTTCGCCTGTAATCGAAAATGTCAGAATCTCCATATTCAACTCCTGGTTGAACGACAACTGCTATCACACGGGTCCAGGCATCCTCCAAACCAAGCGCAATAAACTCTTCCTTTGTTACATCTATAGTATCCTTCAGATCTGATATCCTGGTTACACTGATTCCTTCATCCTTCTCCTGGATTCCCCCGGGATCCGGAACCTCCGTACCGATCACATAGACCGGGGCACTCCCCCGGGGGCTGTCGTTCCCATACGATAATTCTGCTACTCTGGCAAGTTCTGCCGCACGCCTTGCAACAATTCTTATATCCAATGCCTGTTCTGGTTCATCATCCGCCAATCTCATGCTGGTATCAATATGAATCTTCCGGTAATTATTCTTTACACAATCTGCGATCAACCTGCGAGCATTATCCATAGCCTGAATTGATGTTTGTGCTCGCCATGGGAATGGACCCAGGTGGTCCCCCCCTAAAATGATGCGCTCTTTTGGAAAGCTCATTTTGTCAGCGATCTTTCCAATGTAATCAATAAAATCAGCAGGAGTCATCCCTGTATACCCGCCGAATTGATTGACCTGGTTGCACGTAGATTCAACTAGCACATAATTCGATGGATTCTTTTCGTAAGAGAATACAAACTCAATCACCCATGGATTAGCGGAACATATTGATGGAATACCAACATGTAATCCTTTGTGCTGGTCGATGACAACTCCAAGGAGATATTCGAGTGGTCCTGCTTTTAACATTCAGACGCTCCCAATAATAACCTCCTGAGGTAGTGAAATCCGGTCTCTTTCACTCCGTTGTGCCTGAAATTGATCCACCATTCGTATTTACAATTTAGAGGAAATTGAGCTGTTTATGCTTCGCTATAAAAACAGGTAATTAATTCCTAAGAACACAGTTGGAATTTCTATCCGGCATAGAACCATTCAATTTCTCTTCCCTTCAATTGAATTTTCTAAGCCCTGAAACATCACAAACTGATCAGATCTTCTACTGTTTTCCGACTTATCTTTCCTTCCATTGGACCAAATGCTGCTGCGTTCAAAGCTCCAGCTGCTGAAGCAATTCGCCCACATTCCTCGAAAGATTTTCTTTCTAGAATTCCACACAAGAAACCGGCATCAAAGCAGTCCCCTGCACCGGTCGGATCAACTTCCTCAACCAAATAAGCGGGTATTTCTATACTCTTTTCTCGAGTAAAAACAGTCGCCCCCTTTTTCCCAAGTTTCAGAATTATTAATTCAAGAATAGGATTATCAAAAAGCAGTTCCACCGAACGAGTTATATCCTGTTTTCCACTCAACAGCTTCAATTCTTGTACACCAGGAAAAAGAAAAGCTGTTTTCTGCAATACCGGTCCAATTACATCCATTAATTCCCTGTCGCCCAGGAGTTCAGGCCGGATATTTGGATCGAAACTGATCCGTGCACCGCTTCCGTGAAAATAATCTACAGCTTTGAAGATCTCTTCTCGAAATTTATCATTTGCCATGAGCGAGCAGCCCATAACATGAAAAATTTGTGGAGATTTAACATCAATATCATTTGGAAAAGGTGACATCACCGCCGGCGTGCCATCAATATGGTAGATGAATTTTCTGGATCCATCATCGAAATATGTAACGAAAGCCACGGCAGTAGCCATATTGGGAATTCGTTCAACATAACGAATATCCACGCCATCTGAACTTAATCGGTCCAGAACACAACGTCCGAAGTCATCTTCAGCTACCCCACCGATGATTCCAGCAGGGTGCCCTAAACGGGCAACTGTATCAATGAATATCGCAGGCGCGCCGCTGGGAAAAGGTCCCAGGAATTCTCCTTTCATATTGAGACTCATACCAACCTGCGGCCTCATAATCTCAACTAGCAACTCACCCATCGTCCATATCATAATTTAATACCTCTCTACCAGCGTTTTAGATCATCTGGATCAACCGACAGTAATATTTCCTCTCGTTCGTAAAAGTAATTGGCGGTTTGCTCTACCATTGAGTCGAGCAGTTCCGGAGAGGGGTTACCGAACATTTGTGGATAAGGATCTCCTCCCGGTCCTAAAGGCTCTGCTGAGCAAAAACATTTATCGTTGTTGTATCCAACAACGTAGAGAGCCATCAGGATCAAATCAAGGTCCATAGAACCTAATCCCAGAGCCCGGCGATTGGAATCAGCCATATGAAGGTTGGTTAACATATGTCCATCTTCAAGTAATGTACCCGCAATATTTTGCTCTTCTGTATACATATGGTAAATATCACCGGCGATGTGTTGAACTCCAGGGTGATCGACTTCTTTGATTAATTTCTTGGCATCCTCAAACGTATGGCAAAAACTCACTTCTGCCGCACGGATTGGTTCGATCGCCCCCCGCACACCTGCTGCTACAAAGTCATCACCTAAAATCCGAATCGCTTGTGCAGCCCGATGAAACTCTTGATCGTCATAGGGTGTAGGTCGACCAACTGCACCGGCTCCGAATAAAAGATAGCTGCCACCAAACTCTGCACACATTTCTATATTGCGCCTGAAATAGTCAATCGATCGTTGGGTTATGTGAGGTTTGTTGCTTGACAACTCAGATTCAGGGCTAATCATCCCACAGACACCGGATACCTTGACACCGTAATCATCCAGGATCTGCTTAGTCTCATCAGTCTTATAGCCGAGATCAGGTCCATACCTGTTTCCATGAAGTTCAATATACCCGACATTGAATTTTGCAAGACGAGCAATGGATTGCTCAAATGGCTCGATTCCAAAACCCCAATTGCTCCAGGAAAGATTAAGTTTGCGGTCAATATTTGGGTTTTTTTTACGTAGCTCAATAAATTTCTCAATTACTTCATTATTTTTTAATTGATAGTTTTGTGGTTTCATGAGATTTTCCTTATGGATGATTTTTGATTCTGATCATATCCTCAATAATTAAATAATAAGATACGAAGATACCTTCAAATTGGATGTTTACTGCCGCTAGCTTACTAATGGACATACGTCCTTACACTTCATATTACTGATTGATTGGGTGGGATGAAATCCAAAAAAGTGGCTCAATTTATTTCAGTCACCGCCGGATTCAATCATTTATTACTAGCATAAATGATCATCAAAACCCATTCCTACGAGAGAGTAAAATCTGGTAATTGGATCCGTTCGCCACCTTTCAATGCTGATTCATGAGACAAGATGCCTGCGCAGGTAATATTTGCAGAAAATACAGCATCAGGGTATGGATCACGGTCCTCCACCAGGGCAGAAATGAACTCATTCACCAGATGGGGATGTGAACCACCATGCCCTTCAAGAGACCCCGGATCTGTGACAAGGTGGGAGTGAGTCCCATCAGGATCCGCTCCGTCAGTAGCCAGATGTTTATACTCATCCAGTTCCAGGAATGTCTTGGTTGTGAATACCTGGATTTCCTCAGGTAATAAATGGGCATAATCCGGCACTTTTATTTTCTCCGCAGTTTCTTCTTGCGGCATTTTCGCAGTATGTAAAACAAAACCATCTCCTTCAATCAACGGCCACTCAATCGTTTTCTTCGTACCGAATACGTCGAAACTCTCTCTATATTGACGTGCTGTGTCAAACAACGAACGATAAACTCTTGCAGTGAGGTCAGAACCTCGCAGCTTGATATGTGAGGTTTCCACTGCGAAAGGTGACCCATAAATTGATACCAGGTCAGCCCGAATGCTCCCGGAACCGAAACAAGATACATACTCCGCCTCACCTTGAGCAATGGCCAGGCAAGGACTTATGCAATGGGTAGAATAATACATTGGCGGCAATCCTGGCCAGGCATCCGGCCAGCCATCCATATCCTGGTGGTGTGATCCTTGTAAGAATTGCAGTTTCCCCAGTTCTCCCTTTTCGTATAGTTCTTTTACGTAAAAATACTCACGAGAGTAGAGGACAGTCTCAGCCATCATATATTTCAGACCTGTTTGCTGTACCAGTTCAACAATTTGCCGACACTCATCAACTGAAATCGACATTGGAACAGTGCACATCACGTGTTTACCGGCTTTCAGTGCTGCAATGGACATCGACCCATGTGTTTTTATTGGAGTGTTTATGTGAACATAATCCACATCCGGATCAGCTAATAGTTCGTGATAGTCGGTGTAACGCTTCTCCACTCCGAATGTGTCACCAATGAGGTTGAGTTCTTGCTCTGAACGACGGCATATGGCATACATATTCACCCGTGGATCACGAATATATATTGGTATAAATTGAGTACCGAATCCCAGACCAATAATAGCTACATTGAATTTTCCCTCAGTCATTTTTACCTCCTATGCTAAATGAATTGTTCAATTCATCCACAAACCGGTTACGACCAAATTGGAATCATACAACAGCTAGGGTTTGTAATTCCTATTTCTAACTACAGCAACTTGTATGGATGATATTAAGATTTGCAGTATGACACATTCTTAAACTACTCTTCTTTCTCACGCAGTTTTCGGAACCACTCACCCAACTTTAGATCTCCACCTAATAATCCATTCGGCATGAACATAACGATCAGGATGAAAAGAGTTCCTACGACCGTCCAATAGCGCGAGGTCAGCTGGCTGGCAATACTCATCAGGAACGCGATAACAATCCCACCAAGCAAGCCACCTTCCAGACTGCTTACACCTCCTACAAGAGCTGCCATGACAACCAGGATAGAAGATGTTAGGGCTGCCCTGGTCGGAGAGATGACTCCTGTGAAGTAGGTCATTAGAATGCCCGCGGTTCCTGCAAAAGCACCTGAAACAACAATGACAAGGTAGCGGTGCATCTGGACATTAAAACCCAGCGCGGCCATTCTTTTTGGATTATCCCGAATTCCCTGAAGCACCAGGCCAAATGGTGATTTTACAAGGCGGCGAAGGAGTAGATAACAAATTACAGTGATGAAAAGTGTGACGTAATACAACGGGGGTGTCTCAATAAGCGATATGCCAAACATGGTGGGTCTGGGAATCCCGGTGATTCCGGGGTAGCCCTCGGTTAATGAAACCCATTGGAACACAATTCCGAAGAAAAGCTGCGCCAATGCTAGAGTCATCATCAGGAAATAAATCTTCGTTGCCCTGATGGCAATCCAACCGAATATCGCAGCCAGAATGGTCGCTGCCAAAATGGCGGGGATGATCAGGGTGGTATGTGCCAGACCATAGTGCATAACGCCTATGCCAATCACGTAACCCGCGATAGCGGCGAAGGACATCTGTGCCAGGGAAGTCATGTCCGCATACCCGGCGAGAAGACTGAAGCTCATAGCCAGAACGCCCAGGATTAACCCCCGGGTGGCCAGCTGAACCGTGAAGGTGCTGCTCCAGACAGGCAGCGACAAGCCCACGATAACAAGGACAGCGATAATTATTATGATGGATCGATTTATATTATTCATTGTTCTTTTTTCCCAAAAAGGCCTTCAGGTCTGAAGCCCAGGATTACAAGCAATGTGCCGCTCAAGAGAAAGATTGCCAATTCGCTGAAATAACTGCGCCCAAAACTGTCTACTAACCCCACGATAATAGCTCCTGCAGCAGAACCTGGAACGCTTCCCAATCCTCCGATGATAACGACAACCAACGCGAAAAAGCAGAATTTCCAGGTCTTTTCCAGGACCAATCGCAAGATAGGAACCACCGATAGCCCCGGCAAGACCTGTTAAGCTGCCGCCGAGCACAAACACCAGGGTAAAAAGCCGATCAATGTTTATGCCGAGCGCGGAAACCATCGGGCGGTTGTCCACTCCCGCCCGGATGATTCTCCCAATCTGTGTGCGTGTAAGCAGCAACCAGAGACCAAGTCCCACCAGCAATGCAAGAATAAGCACAAAGTACCTGTAGCCTGGATAGGTGAAGCCGGCAATCGTGACTGGTTGCCTTAATAAATCAGGTGCATCTATAGTCCTTGGCCCACCCCCCCAGTACCAGAGCGATAGATCGGCGATCACAATTCCGATCCCTAAGGTAAGCAGTGTTTGGGGTAGATCCCCCTTCACCCTGCGGACAAGCAACTCGACCAATAGCGCTGTAAAGGCGACTGCGACAGTACCAGCGATTATCGCGATAATCCAGCTGCTGCCAGCCTCCTGGACCGTCCATGCAACATAACCTGCCAGAATGTAAAATACGGCGTGAGCCATATTCACTACACGCATCAGTCCAAATATGAGCGTGAATCCACTCGCGATCATGAAAAGGAGACCTGCGAATGTCAATCCATTGGCTAATTTGAACAAGATACTGGAAAAATCAGACATAGTACCGCTCCTTAATACCGAAAATATTCACCCTATCTAATACCTATTGATTTAAATTGGTGAACCACCTCTGCCACACCACGTTCTACTGGCACCCGTTCCCCAGATGAACCAGTTGCATAGCCATCAGCGCCAGTACGCCGAATAACCTCAGAAACTGATTCCGGATCAGCCAGAGGCCCTCCATGGCCAAGCACAAGAATATCCTGGTTGTATGCTTTCACAACTTCAACAACTGCCCCAATTTGTTCTATCGCTTGATCTATGGATGATGTTTGCACTCCCCCAGCAGACCCGCCCGCAGTTATCCCCCCCGCCATCGCTCCAATTAGCTGTGCACCTGCCTTCGCCATCTTTTCCGCTTCCGCTGCGGAAAACACCCACCCCAAGCCAAGCATACCTTGCGAAACAGCGTACTCGACCAGCTCCAATTCACGGATAAATCCTAAACCAGCATTCTCAAGCTGGACGCGCAGCTCATAACCGTATAAACCTAAAAATGGCTCATTAGTTACACCCGCAGCGCCAAGTCTTTTTGCCTGTTCGATCAACAACGGAATTGGCATACGTGGATCGTGGGCACCAAAACCGAGCAGTACTGGTTTATCCCCGGCATTGGCTATCACTTCCGGTGCAGTTGATATCGTCAGTTCATTTGCGTCATCATAAGGGAGAAACGCAAGCGCGGTTGGCAGGCCTTGAATGCGATAGACAGCCGTGTTATAAACTGCCAGCAAGTCTGCACGCCCAAGAACAGCCCCTTTTGCTGTCAAACCAGATCCGACACCGGCCATGATTATCGGTATTCCAGCTTGCTTCATTTCCAGAAGGGGCATAATTCTGGGATCAACCGCCATCCTGTATTATTCTCCTCTTGATACTCAGCCCACAAGTCCAGGAATGATTCCACCACTGCATCAGCGAAGGAGTAATTATTGATGTAATCGTTTATTTCTGTATAAACAATATCATCACGCAGATTTAAGCGCAGCGAATCAAATAAGGCACGATCTTTCTCCTTGTCGATCCATGGCCCGTCTGGCGGCGCTTGATATTTGTCTAAACCATCCAGCGGGACCATGACTGCAGTGGGTCCAGTTGCCTTGTTCAATTTATCTGCGAAAAGTTTTCCCAGCTGGATGCCTTCCTCCGCGTTGATGCGTGCGGCACTCACCAGAGGATTATGGATGATGATCTTTCGCTCAGGTTGATCGAATTTTTCCGGTACAGTTTCCCTGGGACCAAAATTCAGCACTTCACATCCGCCAGGAACGATCAGCTGGGGAATCCCCATGCGCCCGGCTGCTTCCATCCGATTTGGTCCAGCATGGAAAGCTCCGCCAAACGTATAGTCCGTCAATTCACTGAGAGTATATTCTATGACCCCATTAATTAACCCTTCATCAATCAACTCTTCCATAGCTCGACCGGAACCATTTGCATGAAAGACCATTGTTTCGAAGCCATGTTCTTCGAGTTTTTCAACTATTCGCAAGGCACCATCCGTGGTAATTCCAAACATGGTGACTGCAACCAGTGGTTTGTCCTCAATCTCAGCTGTTGAAACCCCCTTTGCCATCCCAGCAATCCCGTAAGCGGCGTTCCTAAGGATTGGCCGCGATACCCGGTTCAGACCGGCGATATCCGTAACGGAGTACATGATAGCGATATCTTTGGTCCCGATATACCCGCCTACGTTCCCGGATGCCATGGTCGACAACAGAAGCTTAGGGACTCCGATCGGAAGGGATTGCATGACTTCACTGATCACGCTCGAGCCGCCTGATCCGCCCAGGCCAAAAACGGCATCACAACGGTCCTCTTTTCGTAATTGGTTTACAATCTCGATTAAGCCCCTTTTCATCGTTGCCAGGGCAATCGACCGGGTGTCGGAATCTTCCCGTTTAAAACGCAAATCATCTAAATTTGCGCCGCCAGACCTGGCAACATCCCGCGCACTAATATCGGGTTTAACAGCCGGATCGCTGAGAACACCGAAATCGACCAGGATCGAATCAACACCGGCTTCATCAAGACAACCTTTGACGAATTCGTATTCACGCCCCTTGGTGTCAAGTGTTCCCAGGAGAACTACTATGGGCATTTTCGGCTCCAATTGGGCTTGAGATGAATTTCCATACAACCGCAGTTTTTCATAAATTTCATCAAGAAGTTAAATCTTGATCAGTCGTTTTTAATCCGCAGATTGAGGAAATCTTTCACAACCTGGGTAATAGCGATCTCTACTGGAATTCGTTCAATGCTGGAAGCGCCCATATATCCATGGACAGTTGTATGGTCAAAGGAATATTGCACTGATTCAGGATTGTTGAATGGACCTCCATGTGACAGAAGGATCACATCCGGGTTGACATCCCGCGTGGCAGCGCACATATGATCTGTCTGCCTGCACGCTTCATCAAGATCAGGAGCGACATCTTCCTTTGCTGCAACCATCCCTCCAGTAGTGTAATTTACATGGACTGCAACAACATCAGCTCCAGCCTCAGCCATTTTTCGACTTTCTTCGGGATTGAAGACGTATGCGCAGGAGAAGATATCCCGTTCTTTGCACATACGGATCAGGTCGATCTCTGCTGGATATCCCAATCCAGTATGGTCGATATGCTCACGCATCTCGCCGCCATACAATCCTGTCGTGGGCACATTGATGATTCCTGAAAATCCCATGTCGATCATCTCAGTCATCAAGCGCCCGATATCCCGGTATGGATCTGCGGCACCGATTCCCGCAATGACTGGGGTATTTTTAACCACTGGTAGTAATTTGGATCCTAATTCAAGGGTGATGGCATTTGAATCACCATAAGCCAGGTAACCAGCAAAGGACCCGTGACCATCCATCCTGAAGGGACCTGTATTGTAGGCCAGAATTGCATCAATTCCAGCGCGGTCAGCCACTTTTGCAATCAACCCAATTCCAGCTCCACCCATGATGATAGGTTGGTTGTTGTTAATTTTTGTTCGCAACCTTGTTAATATTTCTGCTCTGGTAAATTGCCTCATAGTAACCTCAGCTGATTCATAATTTCTTTCTCAATTGTCACAACTCGCCACGGACATAATAATTTCGCAAAAATGATCGATGTTTAAAGAAGCGCGGCCGATAAACAGGCCATCAATGCCTGTCTGCATTAACTCCTCCACCTGGGATGAAGTCACGCTACCACCATACAATACAGCACTGGAACCATTCCATAAATTTCGCAGTTCTTCGTTTATAGCGGCGATTATCGGCTCAATATGGTCAACAGGGGCGCTTTTATCTGCACCGATTGCCCATGCGGGTTCATAAGCGATTACAACAGCCCCCGAATGAGCTGCCTTATTGTTGATTGAAGAGCCTCCCAGCGCTTCATGCAACTGTTGGATAATTATTTCAATTGCCAGATCAGTGCTCTGTTTTGTTGGTTCTCCAATACAAATAAGTGGAATGAGGCCCTGGGATAACACTGCATTCGTCTTCCGTCGAACCCACTCATCTGTCTCGCAAAACATTTTCCGCCTTTCGGAATGGCCCACTTCGACAAAAGTGCACCCCAATTCCCGGAGAATGAGCGGAGAAACCTCACCCGTGAATGGGCCGCGGACTTCCCAAAAAGTATCCTGAGCGCCATACAGAACGCGTGTACCCGCCAGCATTTTCTGCGCTTCGCCCAGTGCCGGAAAGGTGGGCAATACATAAACGCCAACATCACCGAATTCGGCTGCGTGGTCCTTGATGGATTCCAGCCAATCGATGGTCTCCCGGTAACTGAGATACATTTTCAGACCGGCTCCCACAATACATCGGTTTCTCGGTCCATTATCCCGGATTCCGAAAGAATTGAATTCCTCAAAAACCTCCCCTGATGTCATTGGGTCGTAACTCCAAGATACTTCTCTCTCGCATCCTGATCACTTAGCAACAGCTGGCCTTCGACTTTGGCGACGATATTCCCCGAGACCATTACGCATAGCTCATCCGCCAGAGATGTTACAGTTCGCAAATTCTGCTCCACTAGCAGGATGCTCATGCCTGTTTCTAATAGTGTTTTGACAGTATCAATGAGACTGTCGAGGATGACGGGGGCTAAACCCTCAGAAGGTTCGTCCATGATCAATAAGCGTGGATTCGTCACAAGCGCGCGGCCGATAGCAAGCATTTGCTGCTCTCCACCTGAGAGTGTTGCTCCACCTTGTTTGGCCCGCTCGCGTAAGCGAGGAAACAACTCATATACTCGCTCCAGATCCCATCCGGTTCCGTCGCCTCCCCTGGCAGCAATCAAGAGATGTTCTTCAACGTTTAGTGATGGGAAAAGTTCTCGTCCTTGTGGAACGTAACCTACACCACGAGAGCCAATCTCATAGGGCTTTAAGTTTGTAATTTCCTCCCCTCCCAAAAATATCCTGCCTTCTCGTGACTTAACAAGACCCATGATCGCTTTGACCAACGTGGTCTTGCCCATACCGTTGCGCCCGACGATTGCGATGATCCCTTTATCCAGGGTGAGTGAGACACCCTGTAATACATGACTTGTATTGTAATAAACCTGGATATCCTCTACATTCAATAATGGCACATCAGTCATCGAGTCGCTCTCCTAGGTAAACCTTCTGAACCATTTCATTCGCGCTGATCTCCTCGGGTGTTCCCTCCTCGATTACGGCACCTTCATTAAGAACCGTCACCCGCTCACTGACATTGAATGCAACATCCATATCATGCTCTATCAAAAGCAGGGTGATGTCCTTTTCCAGGCCATTCAGTAAATTCATTAACACTTGACGTTCTTCTGGAGACAGACCAGCCGCTGGTTCGTCCAGCATGACAAGGCGGGGTTTATATGCAATAGCTAACCCAACTTCCAACTGCCGTCTCTCCCCATGGGATAGATCGCCAGTGGGTGTTTTTACCCGGTCTCCCAATCCTACTGCCTCAATTACTTCAAGGGCACGTTCTTGATAAACAGTATCATTATCAGCAAGACGAAACAGGTCATAATGCCTGCTGCCGGCAGGACCGATAACTCCAAGGTACATATTTTGGATAACCGTCAGATTATCGAAAAGTGCTGAGGTCTGGTAGGTACGGGTAAGACCGAGTTTGACCCGCCGGTGAGGTGGCATTCCAGTGACATCCTGACCAAATACTGTAATTGTGCCGTCTGTAACCGGCAAATCGCCGGCAATCACGTTGAACAGTGTTGTCTTTCCGGCACCATTGGGGCCTATCAGGGCGCGGCGTTCGCCATGCGGGACGTCCATACGGACGTCCCGCACTGCTTCTAGTCCGCCAAACCGTTTAGACACGCCATCTAATGACAATGCATTCACGGTTGACTCCTAGATTGTTTAAGGGGGACAGCTTGGGTTATCGCGACCAAACGGAAGCGCAGCATCAAACTCATCGGGATCAAAGGTCCAATACTGGCCCACTTGAGGCACCGTCTCAAACACTGTGTTGATCCACTCGCCATTAACAAACTCGACACGATTGAGATATGTGTCCTGGATAGGGTTGTGCCACTGGTCGAACTTAACCGCTCCAGCCGGGGCAACAAATTCAGTGTTCTGGAGTGCTTCTCGCCATGCATCAACGTCCTCAATATTGCCGTCCACCGCTTCGGTAGCGAGGGCGATCCACTTAAAGGCGCGGTAGAAGTTCTCTGCGAACAGGGTCGACGGTCGATCGTCAATTTCACGGAAAGCCGCGTCAAATTCCAGGAACTCCGGATGTGTGAGAGAGCTGGAATAGATCGATCCACCAACGGTGCCGTCCATATGTTCACCTACTTCAGCCAGAACTCCAGCATCACCAAAGGATGAACCAGCCAGGAAGTCAATCTTATCGGCCAATCCAAAGTCGACAAACTGGTTAACGAAGTTGACCGCGTCCGTGCCACCGTAGGCGACCAGAACTGCATCGACTTCATCTGGATCGAGATCTGTGATAATCGAGCTGTAGTCTGTGGTTCCGATGGGCGTCCAGTATGCCTTTGTTATTTTTCCACCCAAACCGCAGTACACGTATGCAAACCCGCCGATCTGGTCCCACGGGAAGGAATAATCCTCACCGATGGTAGCGATCGTTTCATAGCCATTATCGAGCGCCCACTGTGCCAGCGCGTACAAGGGTTGACCACCAGCGAATGAGTTGCGGTAAACGTTCGGCGCAATTTCGCGCATCGTTATGTCATTCGCCGCGCCACCCGGTAATACGGTGACATCCGGCCATTCGAAGGATGCTTCTTTAACAGCCAGACTCGTGCTGCCGCTGAGAGGTCCAATGATGAAATGGACATCGTCGCGATTCACCAGGGCGCGTGCCTTTTCAATCGCCACGTCCGGGTCAATCTGAGTATCTTCAATGAACAGCTCAACGGGGCGCCCGGCGATTTCACCACCGAATTCATCCATGGCGATGTTTACGCCCATCACATTCTCCTCACCAATCCAGGCGAAGGCGCCGGACAAGGGGAGCAAGCACACCGATACGGATCGGTTCAACAGCTGCTTCTTCCTCTGCAGGAGCAGCCTCTTCTTCCTCTGCGGGAGCAGCCTCTTCCTCCTCTGCAGGAGCAGCCTCTTCCTCTACAGGAGCAGCCTCTTCTTCCTCCACTGGGGGAGGCTCAGCTGGTGCTTCCGTTGCTGCAGGTTGGCAGGCTGCCAGCGACATGAGCAACACTGTAATCAACAGCGTTATTGAAATTATCTTACGCATCTTTACCTTCTCCTTATCTAATTTTGGGTTTATCTCTTTCACATCATCTTATAATTAAGATGAACTCACTGGTTTTTCTCTCCTTTACACCTCCTTTCTCCTAATTATGCGGAGATTACTAAAAATCGAAGACACAGATAAAGGCCCAGTATTTTTCTTGGTAAATTCTTAGCTCCGTAATTTGTTCCAGGGCTCCTCGTCGCTTACATCGACAAGTTCGTAACCTTCCTCACCAATACATGGTCCCAGTATAGCCAGCACTTTGACCGGTACTTCAGAATTATTGAATGATGCATGGACCATTCCCTTCGGGATGAATGCCGAATCGCCCTCTTTTAGTACTTTGTTTTCTGTTTCAAGCCATTGCTCGATTTCGCCTTCTAAGACAAATATGCTCTCCTCCTGGTTCGGGTGCTTGTGGAAATCGTGTCCAAAACCAGGGATAATCTCGACCGCGACAACCACCAATTCTTCTGCACCGGTGGTCTTCGGGTTACTGAACCATTGTTGAACTCCCCATTCAAGATGTACCTGTTCGATTTCGCTTGCGAGTAAGAATTTTTTTTCCATTTTTCTTTTCCTTTGACCGATTTCAGAACGCTGTCATACTATGGTTCGATATTTTTGATCAACATCTTCAATTTTCTCTACTTTCGGAGCAGACCTTCCACCAACAAACTCTGCGGCCAGCCAAATATCAATCAATTTTTTGGCAACCTCGACACCGGTTATTTGACTTCCCAGCGTGATCACCTGAGCGTTATTGCTTGCCTTTGCCCTTTCGGCAGTGTAGGGATCATATACTGCGACTGCCCGAACATTGGGAACTTTGTTTGCCACAATTGCCATGCCGGCGCCAGTTCCACAGATTAAAACTCCACGGTCGTAGTTCCCTTTGGATACTTGATTCGCCAACCTTTCCGCGATATCTGGATAATCCACAGGTTGGTCGGAATTGGTCCCAATATCATCAACTTCATAACCTTTCTCACGTAAGTAATCCCTGATTTGATTCTTTAGCGGTAAACCAATATGGTCAGATCCAATTACTAGTTTTGTGTCCATGTTCTTGCCAGATTTACTTACTGGTTCATGAGGTTCCCGAAATGTTTACTATCCGATAATTGACCTTTGCATTATCTAGATCGACTAGATGATTTATGGCGACTCCAGAATCGACCAGAACCAAGTTGAACTCTTCAAGCGGTGAAAGATGGTGGAGAGCTACTTTTCCGAACTTCGTGTTATCAACCATAAGAACCTTCATTGCCGATGAATTCATCATGGCTTGCTTGACCTTCACAATTTCCTGTTCCTGGTGGTAAGCGACACAGCGAGAGATCGCAGAAACGGACATAAAAAGTATGTTAGCTCTCAAGTGAATTTATCGCTTTTTCGCAAATCAGGCCTGTAAATGCATCAAACCTTGGAAAATAATCTCCTCCCAGTGCGATTAAACGAATATCCTGCTCCTCGCGCATTAGTACCATGATGCGCAAACAGTTAGTGATTACAGTCAGAGGTTTTATATCTTTTAGCAGATGTGCTAAAGCGATCGTAGTAGTTGAATCATCCAGGATTATCACTTGTCCTGGTTCAATAAGCGAAAGAGCATGCCTCGCAATAGCGTCCTTCTCATTCGCTGCAGTGGTTAAGCGAAAACGAATATCGCTTTCGAACAGGTATGATGGGTGAACGGTTGCCCCTCCCCTAACCTTGCGCAGGACGCCTTGCTGCTCCAATTCATCCAAATCGCGATGGATAGTCATCCGGCTGACCTGGAATTGTTCACTTAATTCATCTACTTCAAGAGAACCTTGCTCGTGAATATATTCCGTGATCAATTTTTGCCTGTGAGAAGGTCCTAAGTGATCAAGATTTTCATCGGATCCGAGTTGTGAGTTCTCAATTATCATTGTAATTAATTCAATCAGTTATTTCATTGTGGAAATTTGCAGAGAATGTTTGTGCCATAAATAACAAATGTTATATATAACATCATTATATCATATAAAATGTTATAATAAACATTAATTCCTTGAAATTTTGGTGGATATATCAAAAATTATCTTAATAGTTATCATCATTTTGTGTGATAATCATCTTGTTTGTAACGATCCAGTTTGTTTTTGTACATGGAATAGATCAATCCAAGGGCATGAGCGCTCAAAAATAGAAAGCAAATGTCATACGATCAAAACAACAATATAGATCTTCGATTGATGGGTAGAAGACCTGATTTCCAACGATTTGTAACTGCTGTAAACCGGCAAGAACCGGATCGTTTACCTTTTGCTGAATTCATAATTGAGCCGGATATCCGGGCAGCTTTCTTAGGAAGACCCGCTATTACCCATGAGGATCAGATCGAATTTTTCACCAGAGCAGGATATGATTATTACCCAATTGCATTGAGTATTGTTGATCCTGGTCGGACACTTGGAGGCAAGGCTGCAAAGAGTTTCAGTATTTACGATCATGCATACACTGAGCGAACCTGGGCGGCTAGCACTCAAGGAGTAATCAGCAATCACGATGAATTTATCTCATATCCATTTCCAGGTATTGGGGATATCGATTTAGACATCATTGACGAGATCACCCCTTTACTGCCGCAAGGAATGAAGATAATCGTCATTATAGGTAAGCTATTCACCGCCAATTGGCTCTTGCAAGGTGCGCAGACTTTTTATGAAAACATCATTCTTGATCTTGAGCTGGTGGAGATGATTTATAACAAAATAATCCCGCTGCAATTTGAAGTTTTTCAGAGAATTATCGATCATCCGACAGTCGGAGCGATCTGGCATCCCGACGATATGGCAGGCAATAGCGGACCGCTTGTAAACCCGGATCACTTGCAGAAATATGTATTTCCCTGGTATGAAAAGATGGGCAAAATCTGCCAAGAGCTTGGAAAGCCAATGATTTATCACAGCGATGGAGATATCACTGCATTATTGGAAATGGTGATTGATGCCCATTTTTCAGGTATCCATCCAATAGACCCTAATGTAATGGATATCAACCAGGTAAAGAAGAATTATGGTGATCGATTGGCTTTGTTGGGAAATATAAATATGGATTTTCCTTTGTCTCGCGGAAAACCATCAGATGTTGAAGAACTAGTGATTAAACGAATCAGCGAACTGGCACCAGGTGGCGGATACATTTTAAGTTCCAGCAACTCTGTAGCCGAATATATACCACTTAATAACTATCAAGCAATGCTGATTGCAGGACACAAATACGGAAAGTACCCCATTGCGATTTAATGCGAATAATTTGTTAACCTACAATTTAAGTTGAGAGAATTTAAATTATAAAGTTGCCTGTTTACATAATCCTGTTTAAATTTACATTTAGAGATCACCACAATAATATTGTTACCCTGAATGATTTTATGTAACTGAATAATCGACTTCATAGCTTAAATCAGGCGAGATTACAACAGTCAAAGTATATGACCCATCTCACGCAGCCTGGGTGTATATCCAATCAGCACTCTTTCAAACCCAGGTTATTTACTTGAAAGACAGAAGCAGCGAATCGATGACACGCTGCTTCAAAATGGATAATCTCTTGAAGGCCTTTCTCGGCGATCAGTTCAGGGCAGAACAGCCCAGGTTCATGATCATATACCAGGTTTCTATAAAATCAATCACAAACTTTCCCCCGGCATCGTCACTGCCGGAGAATTCCGACAGGGCACACAGTTGGGAGATCGAACCGAAGATCATATCCACCTGAATGCCGGTCCACTTGAGCTCGTCCGTCGCCCGGTCGCAACCTTCGAATACGTCTTCATCCTGGGCGGTTGCCTACCATCGAGAAAAGGAACTCAGCAATACCGAATACAAATATCGACAACCCACCCAAGATACCCCAGTAAACGCCGATAATAATCAATACCACCCGCAGCCTTTTTGAGCGGTCCATTATTACCTCCTTCCTTTAAACAAGAAAACCACTGACGATTCAATCAGCGGGTTTTTTGATTGTCGGGTCAGCTTTGAGATTGGTGACAGCGTATATCCATCTGTGTTGAAACAGTTTCAAGTGTAATTTATTTCATATTACCGTTTTATTTGACGCTATTCTTTGCCCTTTATCCTTCCCCATCCACTCTGAACCACGATTGCCCTCAAAAACTTTCAATCGCCTCGCTCAAGGAGTAATACTCATTTCTAGAAAATGTTCGATTGCGATCTGCAGCCCACCCGGAAAACATTGCCATTTTTGAAAAATTAGGCGATACTTTAAACCAGGCAAGGACAAAAATATCGGGAGAGGAGAAAAAGATGGCCAAAAAATATGTCGCAATGCGCACCCTGGGTGGAATTTACAGGGTCTTCGGGATAATCGTGGCAGTGATCACCCTGTTGGTTGGAACCAGCCTGTGCGCTACCAGCGTGCTGGGCGGAGCGGCGATCGATGACTTCAACCGTTCCGTCGGCCTGTACACCAATATCGCCGGGATTACAGGCGGTCTGGGCGTCGGGCTTGTGCTGGCCGGGCTGGCAGTCCTTTACGGCGGGCTGATGACAGTACTATTTTTTGCGGTCGCGGAGGGGCTATCGCTGCTGATTGCACTGGAGGATAACACCCGCCGCACCGCCAGCATGCTCGAAAATACGATGGGATTTGAAACGACCGCCGAAGAACCGGCTCCCCCGGTCCAGGAAGAACCGGAACAGTAAACGAACCGGTGGGTTGCCCCGCCAGTTGATATTAATTACAGGCTAGTCCCCATCCCTCTTTTTTAACGCCAGCAGGGACAGGTATTCAAAGACCAGGTTGGCTGCCAGGATGGCGGTGATCTCGCTGTGGTCGTAAGCCGGGCAGACCTCCACCAGGTCAAAGCCGGCCAGGTCCAACCCCTTTAACCCCCTCACCAGTTCCAGCATCTGGGCGCTGCTGAAATCCGCCACCTCCGGTGTGCCGGTCCCGGGCGCAAACGCCGGGTCAAGGGCGTCGATGTCGAGCGAGACGTATACCTTCTTCCTGCCCACAACCTTATGGATGTCCTCCACCACTCGCGGGATGCCCGCTTCGAAGGCGTCCCCGATGGGCACAATCCGGGCGCCGAGCTGGCGGGCATCCTCCAGGTCATGGCTCCCGCTGGTGGGGCCGCGGATGCCGACCTGGATATAAGCCGAAGTATCGACCAGACCCTCCTCAATCGCCCTCCTGAAAGGCGTACCGTGGCTGTAGGGGAACCCCGCGTATTCCTGGTCCCAGGTGTCCGGGTGAGCGTCAAAATGGACCACCGCCAGAGGGCCGTGAAAGGCGGCATGCGCCCGCAGCAGGGGCAGCGAGATGGAATGGTCGCCCCCCAGCGCGAGGATAGAGACGCCTTTCGCCAGCAGCTCCCCAACTTCCCTGCTGATTGACTCCATGCTGGCCTGGATATCCACCGGGATAATCTCGACATCACCGTAATCCACCAGCTTCAATTCGCGGGCCGGGCTGACCCCCATCCGGGCGTTGTGACCCCAGAGCAGGAGCGAAGCCTCCCGGATTTTGCGGGGACCAAAGCGGGCCCCGCTGCGGTAACTGGCGCCGCTGTCGTAAGGTACCCCGAGCACCGCCGCATCCACCCCCGCCATGTCACGAGTAGCGGGCAGGCGCATGAATGTGGGTATGCCGTGGAAGGGTTCCAGATGGGCACCGTAAGCCTTCTCAGAATTGCTGTTCTGCATGAATCACCTCCACCAACCGATTTTAACACCCTTCATTTCAGCCGGCGGTACTACCTGCCTTGCTGTACCAATAATTTTGTTTGTTTCTGGGGGTTAAGAATTCCAGCCCCACCGAAAAAGACACAGCGGAAGGTCCCCGGTATCTGGACTGCCTGGCTGTTTCTTGATTGCAGAATCGAACATTGGAAAATCACCGCAGGATGAACCGGGCGTTATGGAATCGTCCATCCGACGGGTCTTTTATCAGCCCGGAATTAATCGAAGCGGCTCATAGCCAGGGCGATCGCTCCCAGTATGCCTGATTTCGCCTTCAGCGCTGGCGGGATAATAATCTCATCGATTTGTTGCAGTACTTCAGGCGGGTAAAGATAACCTGCCAGCAGTTCCTTAACCCTGGTCCTTATTTTAGGGAAAAGGCCAGCCCGACTCATCACACCCCCGCCTAAAACAATCCTGCAAGGCGAAAAGCTTAACATCAGGTTCACCAGGGCGTATGCGATATACAACGCTTCCAGGTCCCAGGCCGGGTGGTCGCCGGGGAGCTTTTCAGCAGGCAGACCCCAGCGGGCCTGCATCGCCGGGCCGGATGCCAGACCCTCAAAACAGTTCTTATGAAACGGGCAAATACCTTCAAACGGGTCCATTTCCCGGTCGTGGGGGATGCGCAGATGGCCCATTTCTGGATGGATTAACCCACGGATTGGTTCCCCTCGCACAACGCACCCGCCCCCGATTCCGGTCCCAATGGTGATATAAAGCAGTGGATCAAACTTTCGCTCACCGCCCCAGACATATTCAGCAAAAGCGGCCGCGTTCACATCTGTATCCAAAACCACCGGGACGTCCAAACCAGCTTCCATTATCCGGGTTATCCCAGTATCAGACCATTGTTGTTTGGGTGTGGTTGTAATAAAACCGTGGGCGGGCGAATCCGGGTCCAGATCAAGCGGGCCAAAGGACCCGATTCCCAGCGCTGAGATCGGGTATTTCCGGGAATGTCCTTTAAAGAAAGCGATACAATCTCCCAGAGTCTCCTGCGGGGTTGTTGTCGGAAAGCGGGCTGACGCGTATATTTTCCTGGTGCTGCTGGCAATCATGCAAACAAATTTTGTCCCGCCAGCCTCAATACCGCCATACAACCTGTTGTTGACAAACCCATTATTCATTTCAATTTATTATCGATCCAGTCTCTTTTCAGGGCGCTAGGTGCGGAAGTAATGGTGGTAATCAGATACTAGCAGATGCACAGGCGGTTCGTCCTCATCAATATCCGGGAACCGGCTCATCGGTTCGAAAAAACGGTTGTCGTTTTGGTCATCATTAACTGAGGATACTTCTCCAACCAGCACCCGTTCACCCTCCGCCCAGAATTGGTGATAACAACCCGGCGTTAGAGTTATACTCTCACCTGGTTTCAGGCTTACAGTGCTGCCGGCTTTAAATGTGTGCCAGATGCTGTCAATCGAAACCCGGACATCACCTTTTTTTTCCAGCTTTTCGTCTTCAGTGGAATTGTAAAGTTTAATTTTCAAGATGCCGCCGCCCCGGTTTATGATATCTTCTGTTTTCTGCCAGTGAAAATGGAACGGTGTGACCTGGCCGGGTTCCACAACCAGCATCTTCTCCGCATAACTTTTCCCCACCCCTTTTTGAAGTGCTTCGGGCGAGCCGTTTCGGATTGTGAACAGCAGCAGACCATATTTGTTAAAATTGCCGCGCCCAAAATCGGTGACATCCCATCCAAGATTGTATTCTACAATTTGTGCAGCTTCCGGCCCTCTGGATAACCAATCCTGCACGGTCCAGAAAGCGAAAGGCGGCAGGAAAAACCGGCGAACCTCCGCAAAATCTTTCCCTGATTCAATAATGCGGTTAATTTTTGACCGTTTCATAACAATAATGCCTCAGTTTAACGTTTTTTCAGGCCTTATTTCCGTTCAACGCTCTCGGAATAACTCCCATTTCGTGTACCGCTTCGGCGCCCACCATTAAGCTGACAATCTCATCCGGGGTCGATTCAGCGGCAATCCGCTCCGATACTTTCTTACCGCGCCTCAGAATCACAATCCTATCCGCGACCGCGAAAACATCCTGCATGTTATGGCTGATGATGATTACCGGCACACCCTGTTCTGCCAGGGTCCGCACCAACATCAGCACCTTGCGCTGTTCCGTCACGCCTAATGCTGCGGTCGGTTCATCCATAATCATAATACGTGCGTTCCAGTAGATTGAACGAGCGATTGCGACTGCCTGGCGTTGACCGCCGGAGAGATTGCGGATCTGCTGTGTCAGTGAAGGAACCTCAATTTCTAGCTGGTTGAGGACCTTGTCCGATTCAGCCCTCATCTTGCGCCGGTCGAGCGTGTGTACAAGCCCTCCCAAATGACGCTTCTTAATTTCGCGGCCCATAAAAATATTCGAACCCACATCCAGGTTTTCAGCCAGCGCTAAATCCTGGTAGATGGTCTCAATCCCCATTTCGCGCGCCTCACGCGGAGTGCTGAAAACCACTTTTTTCTCATCGACATAAATCTCGCCGGTGTCAGGTTGGTAAACCCCAGAGATCATTTTGATCAAAGTAGATTTTCCGGCACCGTTATCACCGACCAGGCCGACAACCTCACCTTTAGAAATATCAACGCTCACCTCATCTACCGCCACCAAACCTCCAAACCGTTTGGTCAGATTTTCTACTCTGATTAATGGTTCCATATCCAGCTCCTTACATCTCCATCGTACGACCGAACTGATCGACAATTACAGCAATTATTACAACCACGCCAACAGCGATAAACTGCCAGAAAGGCGGCATGCCCAGTATAACCAGGCCAAACTGGATGGTCGCAATAATTAACGCGCCTATCACCGTCCCGATAATGCTGCCTTCGCCCCCAAACAGGCTTGCGCCGCCAATCACAACCGCTGCGATCGCCATTAACAACGACGTTTCACCTGCATTGGCAGCCCCACTGGTAAATCTCGCCGCCCAAAGGCTGCCTGCTATCCCCGCCAGCACCGCTGCGATAATATAAACCCAGATTATGGTCCGTTTAACCGGGATACCAGAGCGTACTGCGGCTTCTAAATTGCCGCCGATGGAATAAAGGTGCTGGCCGTATTGCATTTTTCCCAGAATGAACCAGCAAACAAAGGTGACAATTATAGTGACAAAAACAACATTCGGTAACAGCGGATATATGCTCTGAAGATCGATATTGGTAGCATATTCAGGGATCTTAAAAAATGCGATCCCCTTGCCTATCCAGAGGTACAACAAACTCCCGTTTCCCAATTGACCCAGGTAAGGCGGCTGGCTGGCAACCGGATACCCGCCGGAGATCAACAGGGCAACGCCGAACACAGCATAACCCATTCCCAAGGTGCTGATAAATGGAGGTACTTTTATCCTTGCCACCAGAATCCCGTTTATCCAGCCCGGGATGATACAAACCAATACTCCGCCAAGCATTCCAAGCGGTATAACGACCCAGGGAGGCATCCCGGCTGCATATAAATATTTCATAATTTCTGCGGCAATTACGGCTGCCAGCCCTAAAATAAATCCAACTGATAGGTCGATCCCAGCTGCAATAATGACCAATGTTTCACCCAGGGCTAACAGCAGTATCTGGGTGGTAAAAATCAGAATACCCTGCAAACTGCGCACACTCAAAAAATTGACCGCATTCATGGTTTGAGAAGCGATTGTAAAAATTATCACCATTACCACCAGGAAAAACCACGGCCAGATTTTGCGAATGGTGCTGATGTTCTCAGCCCTGCTTCTTTCAGAAAAATTCAGGAATCCGGTTTTTCGTCTCTCTTGTTCTACTGCCATTTTTCTCCTCCTGGTGAAATCAGATTGTTAAAGGAGTTTGCACGATTGATTTACTGTGCCCGGTACTCTGTTCACCGTGTTCTTTGAACGTTACATTGTTGAGTACCGGGCACACTTTTCTAAACCCCTCTGATATTTCTTCTTGATTTTATTTGGTGTAGATAAATTTGGCTACCTCGGGATCATCCACATTGTCCAGGGTGATAACCTGGTATCCGGTCGGGATACGCGGCGGGATGCTTACCACACCGTTGAGATAAGCCATCGCCATCTGGACTGCGAAGTAACCCATGTCAGACGGAATCTGGGCGATAACCAGGTCGACGGTGCCGTTCCGCAGCATCTCTATGGCTGTCTCGGTTGCATCAAACGCCACCACCTTCACCTTGCCGCTCAACCCCTGGTTCTGCACCACCTGCCCGGCTCCCTGCGCCGAGAACACGTTGGTCCCGAATATTCCGGCCAGTTCCGGTTCGCGCTGCAGCATGGCTTCCACCTGCGCCTGCGCCTTCGAAGGATCGTCGTCGTTGTAGTCTACTCCAACCAGCTCGATATCCGGGTAGTTCGCCAGGGCTTCCTTGCAGCCTTCCTCGCGCTGGTCGGTCGTGCTTATGCCCGGTTTGACATTTTGGATGTATACCTTGCCTGACTCGCCGATCGCCTTCGCCAGGGCTTCACACCCTATCAGTCCGCCGCGCACGTTGTCCGAACCAATATAGGACAGCGGGAAGGTCACCGGCCCGTCAGAGTAGTTACCGTCGCCGATGAATGTGTCCACCGTCAGCAGCGGCAGGCCCGAATCGTAGGCATTCTGCAGCGGCGCAACCATGGCTTCTTTGTCCACAGGCGCCAAGAACAGAAAGTCCAGGTCGCCGCGCGCCACCATCGCATCCAGCATAGGCGTCTGCACCGTGGCGTTCCAGTTGTCCGGTATCTGCACCACCAGCTCTGAGCCAAACCTTTCAGTGGCTTTCTCAGCGCCGCGCTGCATGGTGAAGTAGAACGGATCCTGCACTCCTGCCAGGAAGCCGATCTTCTTTTCAGCCGCTGTGGAGGTTGCTTCACCTGTGCCGGCTGTATATATATACTTGGCGACATCAGGGTCATCCACGTTTTCCAATGTGATGACCTGGTATCCGGTCGGGATACGCGGCGGGATGCTGGAGACATCATCCAGGTAAGCCAGCGCCATTTCCACCGCGAAGTAACCCATGTCAAAAGGTTTCTGGGCGATAACCAGGTCAACGGTGCCGTTCCGCAGCATCTCTATGGCTGTCTCGGTTGCATCAAACGCCACCACCTTCACCTTGCCGCTCAACCCCTGGTTCTGCACCACCTGCCCGGCTCCCTGCGCCGAGAACACGTTGGTCCCGAATATGCCGGCCAGTTCCGGTTCGCGCTGCAGCATGGCTTCCACCTGCGCCTGCGCCTTCGAAGGATCGTCGTCGTTGTAGTCTACTCCAACCAGCTCGATATCCGGGTAGTTCGCCAGGGCTTCCTTGCAGCCTTCCTCGCGCTGGTCGGTCGTGCTTATGCCCGGTTTGACATTCTGGATGTATACCTTGCCTGAGCTCGCCGATCGCCTTCGCCAGGGCTTCACACCCTATCAGTCCGCCGTGCACGTTGTCCGAACCAATATAGGACAGCGGGAAGGTCACCGGCCCGTCAGAGTAGTTACCGTCGCCGATGAATGTGTCCACCGTCAGCAGCGGCAGGCCCGAATCGTAGGCATTCTGCAGCGGCGCAACCATGGCTTCTTTGTCCACAGGCGCCAAGAACAGAAAGTCCAGGTCGCCGCGCGCCACCATCGCATCCAGCATAGGCGTCTGCACCGTGGCGTTCCAGTTGTCCGGTATCTGCACCACCAGCTCCGCGCCCAGATCGGCTGCCGCCTGGGCGGCGCCGCGCTGCATGGTGAAGTAGAACGGATCCTGCACTCCCGCCAGGAAGCCAATTTTTACGACCTCTTCTTCAGGGGCTTCCTCAACCGGTGCTTCTTCCGCCTCTTCTTCAGGGGCGGGCGCTTCGGCTTCTTCTTCAACCGGCTCCTCCACTACTTCTTCGACCGGTTCCTCCGGAGCCACCGGCTCTTCCACCGCAGGCTCAGCCTCTTCCATTTCTTCCACAGTCGGGGTAGTTTGCGGTACACAGGCGCCTAAAACCAGCACCAGAACCGCCAGCAGGCTGATAAATAATGTGATTATTTTCTTATTCATTTTTGTCTTCTCCATTCCAATTTTTATCGTATGTTAAATATTTTGGTCGGTTCCAGCGACAGTATTCTCCGATTATGCACCTCCTTTTTTCTCCACATGTATTCCGCAGTCCTTCGCTGCAAATAAAGTCAATTTGAAAAAAAAATTGAAACACAGCCCACCATTGTTCATAATAGCACAATATTTACATAATGTCAATTGTTTATGTTGAATTTCTAACATATTCTCGAAAGAATTGTTTGACTTTTAACATTATTAAGGATATAATGGGTTATACCCGAACCTCGCCGCGATCTAAAGGAGTTTACATGGCGACCCAGACCCGAAGAGAAAATATTGAAAAATTAGTGAATGAGCGCGGTTTCGCAAGTGTAGCTGAACTCGCAGAGCTGTTCCAGGTATCCGATATGACGATCCGCCGCGACCTGGACCGCCTGGAAGGACAAACGCGCCCTCCGGCGCACATTTGGCGGGGCGGCAGCCCTGATTTCACGGAAACGAACTGAAAGATCTGATGACGAATTATCTTTTTCGACCAAACCTGAAGGAAAACTGGTTGACCGGGTGGATGTACTGGTGGCCTCTTCGGTGAATGCCAGGTATGACCGCCTGCTGGTGGACCGCTTCAGTAAAAAGAATATCCCCGTGCTTTCAGAATCGCTGTTGCTGCCCGGGACAGGGTCATTCGTTGGTATTAATAACCAGATTGCCGGTCTTGAGCTGGGCCGCTGGATTGGCAGCTATGCGCAGGACCACTGGCAGGGGAAAGCGGTCGTACTGGATCTTACCTACCAGCTTTCTAACACCCAGACCCGCAGCCGTTCATTTTTTCACGGGCTGCAGGAAGTGATCCCTGGCGCAGAGCAGCGCCTTTCGCTTAACGCCCAGTCGCGTTACCGGACCGCATATCAGCTTACAAGAGATGCCCTGGCGGTATATAAAGACATCAATATTATCTTCGCAATTAACGATATAACCGCCCTCGGCGCACTGGATGCCTGCCGGGATAATCAAATCGATCCGGGAGAAATTTTGGTGTTACCGTTCGGTCTGGAAGGCGACTCGCTCAAAAATGCCCTTTTCGAGGGGGAGTACTGCAAAGCCGGACTTGCAATGTTCCCGGAAATAGTGGGCCCGGTCTGCGTGGAAGCTGCTACCCAGGCGTACAACCAGGAGCCTCTTCCGGAGCAATTTGAGACACCGTTCGCTGTGCTGACAACCGAATCCCTGCCGCATTGGTATATAAGGGAAAAGGATGGCTGGGCACCCCGCATGGACATAATTTGCGAGCAGTTGGAACTCCCGATTGACATCCTCTCGTGCGAATCCATCCCAAGGCGTAAGCTGCCGGAAAGGATCGGTTTCATCGTACCCTTCATGGAACACGAATGGTACCAGAGCCTGACAAAATACATGACACAGTATGCAGGTAAATTGAATATTGAGGTGGAGGTTGTGGATGTGGATAAAGATTTGGCAAATGAACTGGACCTGCGCAGGCGCGAGATCGCCCGCCAGGCTGCAATGATGGTCAAACCGGGAGAGGTTTTAATTCTTGACGAAGGCCTTCTGGCAGTGTACCTGTCGCAGGAGCTTTTATCCCAGAAAGACATAACTGTGATCACCAACTCCATCAAGGTATTCAACATATTAAAAAACAATCCAGAAATTATACTGATCCTCACCGGTGGAGCTTTTCGCCGCAGCACCGAGCTTCTGGTAGGACCCAATGCCGAAGGAGCGTTGAATGAACTGCGGGCGGACAAATTTTTCCTGACCGTCGCCGGCATATCCTTCGATTTTGGGCTCTCACACACGAATATCTCGGAGGTGGCGGTCAAAAAAGCGATGATCCAATCCGCACGTGAGGTCTATCTGCTGGCTGACCACACCACCTTTGAGCAGGAGGCTACTATACAAGTAGCGCCTTTATCGGTAGTGGACTTCCTGATCACAGACGACGCCCTGCCAGCCAGCACCCGCCTCGATTTGAGCGAGGCGGGTATCCAGATATTCCTGGCGGCGATTTAATCCGGCCTTCTGGGGGGGAGAACTGCCAAATTTTTCTCATAAACGACACCTTTTTGCAATGAAAATTCTCGGTTCGGATAATAGACAGATCAATCAATACATTTTCGTATTTTTTTTAAACTAATCGCTGTATATATCCTGTTATTCTTCCTGGTCATGGGCGGTTTCCCCGCTGAGGGGATGATAATTCAACAACCTGTCCAGGCTGCAAACGCAGCGCCGCCCTATTCCGCCCCCGTTTACTGGTAATACGCCGGGGATGAAAAAGTAGTCCTGCCGCTGGCGACAGATGCGTTGACAGTGGTGTACGAAGCAGGCCCCGCTCCGGAAATTGGCGCCGCTGTCTTAAGGAATCCCCATAATAGCGGGGTCCACCCCCACCAGGTCGCGGGTCGCTGGCAGGCGCATGAATGTGGGTATGCCGTGGAAGGGTTCCAGATGGGCCCCGAAAGCCGCTGTGGGAAGGGAATTATTATTCCAGCAAGCGCGGGACAGATTCATGGTGAATGGTGAGTTGGTGGGCAGACTCAGGTTTTTCCTCCCAAGGATCAATATGAACCAGAATCTCGCGCATATTTGGGATCTGGTGGAAGAGCTCGTGGCGCACTTTCTCGGCAATCTGGTGGTTCTGGACTGTTGTCAGCAATGGATCAACAGCAATGGTCACCTCTGCATGCAGGCAGTGTCCTATCCAGCGCATCCGCAGGCGGCGAAGTGCTTCCACACCCTCCTGCTGCCTGATGACCTCTTCCGCCCTGGATAACAATCCCGGATCAACTGCATCCATCAGGCGGTACCAGACCGCGACAGCCGCATCGCGGGTGATAAAAAGGATTGCCACACCGATCAATATCCCAATGATAGGGTCAATCATCGGGTATCCCAGCCAGGATCCAGCGGCGGCAAGCAGAACTGCAAGTGAGGTCAGGCCATCCGTCCGGGCATGGAAGCCATCCGCGACCAGGGCGGCCGAACCGATTTTACGACCAACCCTTATCTGCAGCAGGGCGACAGCCTCATTCCCCAGGAAACCAACCAGGGCTGCAACTGCAATCCATCCCAGATTTGCCAGCGGTTCGGGGTTTAGTAGTTTTTGGTAGGATTCCCAGAAAATCACCACAGCGCTGAAGAATATCGAAAGGACAATAAAAATTCCTGCGATATCTTCCGCTTTACCAAATCCATAAGAATACCTGCGGGTAGCTGCCCGTCCAGCCAGGTAGAAAGCGATCAACAGCGGTACCGAATTCAATCCATCGCCAATATTGTGAACTGTGTCGGCGAATAATGCAACGCTGCCGCTCCACATAACAATAATTATCTGGAGTATCGAGGTGATCGTCAGGGCCGCTATGGCAAGCCAGACAGTCCTGATACCTTCTCTGTTGTCAAGGAAAGCCTGGTCTGCAGCAAGTTCAGTGTGGCTGTGTGTGTGCCCGCCCATGTGAAATAACTCTGCGACCCGCTCCCAGATATTTCCCCGGTGAGCATCATGGCTGTGGTCGTGGTAATGATCTCCGTTATGGTTGTGAGGTTTGTTCTTTGACATTCTGTATTATCCAAACATATATAAATCTCGTATCCAGTAAATTTAATCCGGTATTATTGATTCGATCGCGAAAACTCCACTCCCCCGGCGGTTATCAGGCGGCCTCCGGTTTTTCCCCTTTCATAAATGAAAACTGGCGGTTTATTTTTCCGGTTTCCACTTTAACAAATCCTGCTTCATCGGCGAAGGGCGCCAGCTTTTTTACTGCTCCCTGCATTCTCCCGTGGCCTCCGTGGACCTGGATTATTAACTCCGAAAGGCGTTGAACCAATGACCCGCCGGGAGTGGACTCAATATCAACCACCAGCAGCCGACCACCAGGCGCCAGCACCCTGAAAATCTCGGCTAACCCCTTTTTCTTTAAATCTTCGGGCAGGTGGTGCATCATCAGGCTGCTTAAAACAATATCAAAAGAGTTATCCGGAAAGGAAATATTCTCAATTAAACCAACCCTGAATCCGACATCTGCTCCTTTCTGTTCAGCCTTTTGCCGGGCGTATTCAATCATGTTAATAGATGCGTCTATCCCCTGGACCACTCCGGTAGAACCTGTCGAAGATTTCGCCGCGAGAACTAATTCACCGGTCCCGCAGCCGACATCCAGCACCTTTTCCCCTGGCCGGATGCCGGCGATTTTTATTATCTCCTCCCGCAGTTCCCGGTCTTTTCCAAACGAAACCAGCTTTACAGAAAAATCGTAGAACGAAGCCCATGGAATGGTATGCCCTTCTGTTTCTGGTTGAGAATGGTTGGGCTCTCTTTTCGAATCCATCTCGCTTACACCTTATTTTATTAATGTATAATTTATTCACTATTGAACAAAGTGTTCGATAAAAGTATATTTAGTCGATCGGGTTGCGTCAATAACCAAAACCCTGATATTTGTTCAATAAAAAACAAATCTAAAAAATTGTACGGAAAAGGAAGTACCGGGATGGCAAATAATAAAATTGACCGCCGGGTTTTTCGGACCCGCCAGCTTTTGAACGAAGCGCTGATAGATTTAATCGTCGAGCAGGGATATGACTCAATTACCGTTCAGGACATTATCGACCGCGCTAATATTGGCCGCTCAACCTTCTACGCCCATTACAACTGTAAAGATGACCTGCTGCTCAGCGGGATGGAGGAGATCGTCCACAGGCTGGTCTGGGAAGTCGAGAAGTCACCCTCAGGCAAAGAAACGGAAGAAGCGCAGCCCCGAATTTTATCGACCCTGCCCATTTTTCAGCATGCACAGGAGCAGTTTGACCTGCATAAAGCAGTTGTCGGTGGAAAAGGGATTGATGTGATTGTGAGTGCGATCCAGAATCATTTGTGCCACCACATCCAGGAGCAGATTGAGAAACTTCATCCGGCGACCGAAGGGCCCATGATCCCACCGGTTGTGACCGCGAACTTCCTGGCTGGCTCTTTAATGACCCTTTTAATCTGGTGGCTGAATAACGATATGCCTTACGAACCACAGCAAATGGAAACAATGTACCAGAAATTAACCATGCCTGGTGTATGGGCTTCGCTGGAAGCGGAGATTTGATACGGGCATCAAACCTATTTTGGATAAATTCCCAGGCTGATTTTACGCATTTTTATAAAAAAGTGAGCAAAAAGGCGATAATTTTGGGGATAGTTAAAATACCTTAAATGAATTCATAGCCATTTTTAAGCCAAAAATCACAATTTGGTAGTATAAACTGCTAATCCGCTATGCATTAGACACTGCCAGAATAACTCCACCAACAAATTCTCAATCCGCTAAAAATGAGGTTTTAACTTTACGTGTCGCATCACAAGATATCCACTTTGATGGTTTTGATATTTTTAACCGCTGTATTTTCCGTTGGGGCTGCCGCCAGTTATCGAGTGGTGAATGCGGCCCACCCTTCAGCTAATGGACCGCCTCCTGTTACCTGGTACTACGTCGGGGACGAAAAAGTAACCCTTCCGCTGGCGACAGATGCTTTGATAGTCGTGTACGAAGCGGACCTCTCGCTTCCCGAGGTGGATAACCTCGGCAGGGAAATCAAAACAATTGCCCCGGTCGCTGGCATGAAGGAGATATTGAAACCGGAACAAAAACTGGTCGAATTTGATTCCAGGGTCGGCGAAGCAAGACTGCTCAATATCTTGGACGACCTGCGCTCAAAACAGGGGGTGCGATCGGTCCACCCGGTTTTTGAATACCCGGATGCCCGCATGACCGTGACCGACCAGTTTGTTGCCCAATTTGCCCCGAACGCGAATAATGGGGAAATCAGTGCCTTCAACCAACAACAAAACGTTGAAATTGTAGAGGCAACCCTCCTGCCTGACACCTACATACTGCGGGTTGGGCCGGGATCAGACCCGATCGAGACCGCCAACCGCTACCACGAGAGCCCGCTCACCGTCTACGCATCGCCGGATTTCGTCCGCTTTCTGGAAAGGCAGTTCACCCCCAATGACACCTACTACCCTAACCAGTGGGGCATGGAGAACACTGGGAGCAACCCTCCCGGCGGGGTCTGGGTCCGCGGATGCGGATATGGACGCCAGTTCTGCCTGGAATATCAGCCGGGGTGACAGCGCCACGGTCATCGCGATTATCGATGAGGGCGTCCAGTTGAACCACCCGGACCTGAACGACAAAATTGTCAACCCGCATACTGAAGTTGACGGTATAACAACAGTGCCACCCAGGGCTCAACCAATCAAACCCTGGGATGCGCATGGGACGAATGTCGCCGGGATCGCGGCGGCAGAGACGAACAACTCCCAGGGGGTAGCGGGCGTGTGCCCGGACTGCGCGCTGATGCCGGTCCAGATTGCATATTCTTCCTATGATGGCGGATCCTGGATCTCATATGATTCCTGGATCGCGGACGGTATCACCTGGGCGGCAAACAACGGGGCGGACGTCATAAATAACAGCTGGGGCGGGGGTGGAGAATCGACTCCCATAAACAACGCCATAACCCATGCGGTGACAAACGGGCGGGGCGGGTTGGGCAGCGTCGTGCTGGTCGCCGCCGGCAACAATAATAGGAGTTACCTCAACTACCCTGCCAGCCACCCCAGCGTGGTCGCGGTGGGCGCCACCAGCCCCTGCGACCAGCGCAAGAGCCCCTCCAGCTGCGATGGTGAACCGTGGGGCTCCAACTACGGCAACGGCCTGGATGTGGTCGCCCCGGGTGTGAAATGGTACTCAACAGACATGACCGGTACAAACGGTTACTGGAGCGGAGACTACTATCCCTATATGAACGGGACCTCCAGCGCCACCCCGGCTGCAGCCGGTGCGGCGGCCCTGATCATCTCCTACCGGCCCTGCCTGACCGGAGCTCAGGTCCGGGACATTCTGGAACAAAGTCCGCTGACGACCAGGTCGGGCCGCTCAACGAGGACACCACCAGCTGGGACCTGTACATGGGCTGGGGGCGGGTTAACGCCCATGAGGCCCTGATCGAGGCGGGCAAGTACTCCTGCGGGGGGGACAATTTCCAGATCTTCATCCCCTTCACCGTGCAGGAATAGATCTCCCATTCCAGGTGATTTTGTTTCAACCATCCATAATCCCAGCGGAAAAACTTGGCAGAAAGTTATGAATTCACCAATTATGAGCTACGCACTTCGCGAGCTGCATGGCTCTCTTGAGTGCGGTCTGGCTTGACGCTTCTGTCGTCACGACAAGCCAATTTTCTCCACTCTTTTCGAGTCGCTTTTCTCCCGTCATCTCGAGCCGCTTTTCTGCCGTCATCTCGAGCCTGTCGAGAGATCCCGGTGTAATTAATAATCATGTTGAACTTCTCTATACGCGACTACATTTCCCCTTCTCTCTTCAACAATTTCCGCCCAATTCGCGATATTCAATGAGGGCAACTTCCTGAGGATTTCTCCATTCGCAGCGAAATGCCCGCTCTTCAGTCGAAATGACAGGTTATAAAGCGCTGTCCAAATACTTCCCGAACAAACCCAGCACCTCCGGCAGGTCCTGGCGTCCGAAACCGATCCGCACATGCGCGTTCCCGAACTGGAACACGGATGAGGGCGCCAGCATGATCCCGGTCTCAGCCACCAGACTTTCGCAGAACCCATGCGTATTTTCAACAGTTAACATACGCGGGAAGCAGACCGAGCCGCCGCCCGGGCGGTTCCAGGCGAAGATGTCGCTCCTGTCCCGGAAAAATTGCTCCAGTAATACCAAATTACGGTGCAGCCTTTGCAGCTGTTCTTTTACAATCCGCTCCCTGTTCCGCAGGGCGACCATCGCCAGGATTTCGCTAGGAGCGCTGCTGCAGATGGTGGTGTAGTCCTTCAATTCCGCCATCTTCGCCAGGACCCCCGAATCCTGTGCAGCAACCCATCCTATGCGCAGTCCCGGAAGGCCGAAGCTCTTTGACAGGCCGCAGAGGCTGACCGCCCGCTCGTAAAGGTCACAGCCGGCCGGCAGGGTCTGGCGTTCACCAAATTCAAGAAAGCGGTACATCTCGTCCGAGAGCAGGTAGGCGCCGTGCGCCCCGACAGTATCCACCATCTCCCGGTACCAGTCCACCTCCGGCAGGTGCCCGGTCGGGTTGTGGGGGAAATTGGTTACCACCAGGCGGGTGTCTTGACGCAGTGTTTCTCTCAGCCAATCCAGGTCAAAGCGCCAACCCTGGCTCTCGTCTGGCTGCCACAAGCTGACCTGGCAGCCCAGCGAGCGGGCCACCTCGTAAAGCGACTGGTAGCCCGGAAAGGTGCAGATCACATGGTCTCCGGCTGAAAGCAGCGCCAGCATCAGCAGGTAAATGCCCTCTTCCGGGGCGAGGACCAGCACTTCCTGTGGTCTGATGCTCTCATAGATGGCGGCGATCTCCTGCCGCAGCAGTGGGTGCCCCTGCGATTCGGTGTAGCCCAGGTTTAATCCATCCCAGAGCTCTTCTGTCTCTTCATCCGCCATCTCCAGCAGTCCCGCCAGCGAGAGCGATTCGCAGTCCGAGCTGGATAATAAGTAGTGGGCTGAGAATTCGTGTTTTGCAAAGTAGCGTTCGAGCGCGAAGGTATCTATTTTCATCTTTTCACCGCCTGTTACTTTGGCTTTGGATTGGTTTTCCAGAATATCATTTATTGTTTTACCATATCACGGCTGAAAATGGATTGCCGCTGTTTATTTGGGGACCACTTTCCGGCAGGTTTGGAAACCTGCCCTACAGGTCTTTCAATTTCAGGCGAGTGCTATCCTGGTCGAATTATTAACCAGCCGTAGTAGAATGGTACCAATCCCTTCCCGGAGCAAACCATGACCGCCATCCGCACACCCGGACCCATCAACCCGACCACAACATTAATCGATTTTGGCCTGTACGGCGTAGCAGGCATGGGGGCAGTTTACCTGATCCGGGACCGCATGGATGTCCTGATCGACGCCGGCACCCGCAAGGAAGCGCCGGAACTGGTCAAAAAGCTCAAAAAAATGAAAGCCTTTCCGCCGGAGATTGTCATCCTGACCCATGCCCACTACGACCACACCCAGGGCATCCCGGTACTGCGGGAGCATGCTGCCAAGATGAAAAAAGGATTCGACCTGCTGGCTTCCCCGCAGACCATCCCCCTGCTGGCGGACGAGACCTACAACCGGGACTTCGACTACGGGCCATACCGGGCAATAACGGACGTCGTCCCGATCAAACCCGGCGAAAAGCTGACCGTGGGCGGCACCACCCTGCGCATCCATGCCCTGCCCGGCCACACCGACGACCAGATCGGCGTGCTGGACGAGACCCAGGGCAATTTTTTTATCGGGGACGCGCTCGGCAGCAAGCTCGCCGGCGGGCTGTTCCTGCCGCCTTTTGAACCGCCAGCCTGGGACCCGCTCGCCTTCCAGAACACGATCGATTACCTGGCTGAGGTCGAGTACGACAGCCTGTGCCTGGGCCATTTCGGGGTTATCAAGGGCGAAGAAGCCCGCTCGATCCTGGCGGAGGCGGCTGCCAACTGCCAGAAATGGTGGGCTTTGTTTGAAGAGAACGAAAACAGGTTGGATGATACCGGCTACATGGTTGAGATGGTCATGAGGGTGATCAAGCGGGATATCCCGCCCAGCAAAGAACCGACTTCCGGGAACCGGACACTGCCCGGGTTAGCCAATCGGTTCCAGAGGTTAATCCGCGGAGAGCCGGGTGACCCTGGAGACAAACTGCTGGGTAGGATCGTGAAGCAGTTAACCGCCGGTTACCGGATATATAAGCGCCATCAACTGAACGGTTCCAGCTGATTGGCCCTTTCCCGGTAAAATTTTTCATTGGGTGTTGTTAAACCGGATCGAAACATGAGCGACATAATCAACCAGGTTCTTCCAATCTTGCTGCTGGTATTTCTGGGTTATTTGCTCCGCCGCAGGAATTTCATCAGTGAAAACAGCATTGATGACATTAAAAAACTTGTTGTAAACCTGGCGCTGCCGGCTGTTTTGTTCCTGTCCTTCCTGCAAGTCGACCTGGAAATTAAATTTCTTTTCTTTATTATCCTGACTTTTTCGCTCTGCGTGATATTGTACTGGCTCGGCAAACTGCTTGCGCCTCGTTTTGGCGGCGGGCATGAATATTTCCCGTTCCTGATGACGGGATTCGAATACGGTATGTTAGGCATCAGCCTGTACGGGAGCGCCTACGGTCTGGATAAGATCGGATATATCGCGATTGTTGATTTGGGTCACGAGTTGTTTATCTGGTTTATATTTCTGGCGTTACTTCTAAAAAAGAGGGACGGCATTCAGAATAACCGGGTTCTTCTGGCGTCCTTTCTCAAATCCCCGGTCATTATCGCCATCCTGGGGGGAATACTGGTGAATTTATTGGGCCTTACAGAAATGTTGTACCGGCTGCCGCTAACAGGCGGGGTTATGACCGCACTTGAATACCTGGGCAACCTCACTGTGCCGTTAATTTTACTGATAGTGGGTTATGGGATCCAGTTTGACCGCAGCGGGATGGGCGAGGCGATCTCAGTAACCGGCCTCAGGCTGGTGCTGCTGCTCCCGCTGGCAATACTATTAAGCGCTTTCGTTGTCCAGCGATTAATGGGTTTGAATGAATATTTTCAGGCTGCCATATTCACACTCCTGATTCTGCCCCCGCCCTTTATCATTCCGCTTTATATGCGTCCCGAGCTGTCCAGTGAGAAGCGCTATGTTAATAACGTCCTGACAATTTATACAATTTTTACGATCATTCTGTTCAGCACCTATTTCTTGCTCAATCCGATTTGACTTTACTTTCAGACAGCATTTCTGCAGGATAGCTTAATAATAAATAATGAAAACCAGGCTTGTAAAAAGAAATCTAGAATTCAACGAACTGCGATAGTGTATTCCGGGATTATATGAAATTAAAACCGCTCCAATTCGTAATCTCGATCTGGATCCTGATATCGATCGCCTGCAGCCTGCCGCCGTTAACAGGCGCCCGGCTGGACCAGGGGGAGCAGATCCAGCTCGGGGTGATCGTGGCGCAGACCCTGACTGCGGTTGCGGATGCTCAGAGCATACCCACAGAAGCGGAATACCTTATCCCGCCAGGTTCAAGCGGAACGCCTGCAGTAACGCAGGAATCCCCCCAGAACGGGACACCGGAACCAGATATTGAACCCAGCCCTGAACCCCTCCAGACAGGATCGGGCAGCCCATACCCGGACGGGGTGGAAGCGAAATTTTTCCTGAACAGCGAGGCTGACGATACAGAAGAGGAATTCCTTTATTACATCCAATCCGGCGACACGCTCGAATATATCAGCGCCCGTTTCAGCGTCCCCCCCGAACAGGTTCGCTCTGATGAGAAACTCAAAAGCGATGGGCTGCTGCCGCCGGGGCAGTCCCTGACCATTCCAGGGTATATCCGGAACACGCTGCCCTACCAGCCGCTCCTGCCGGACAGTGAGGTGGTCTACTCGCCCTCAGCGGCGGATTTTTCCATCCAGGAATACATCGATTCCTCCGGAGGCTACCTGAGCCGCCACCGCGAGCACGTCTACGACCGCTGGCTGACCGGGGCAGAAATCATCCAAAAGGTTTCAACCGAATCGTCGGTCAACCCGATGCTGCTGCTGGCTTTTTTGCAGCAGCGTTCCGGCTGGGTGCTGGGCGAGCCGCCCGAACCGGTCGATAAGCTGTATCCGATCGGCCTGCGGGTATCAGGCAAAAAAGGGCTTTACTTCGAACTGGTGATGTGCGCAACCCAGATCAACAAGGGCTATTACGGCGGGCGGGCCGGTATTATCAAGGAGTTAAAGTTCAAAGACCGGGAGCGGGGGCGCCTCAATCCGCAGCTTAACGCCGGCACGTACGGGATCCAGTACCTGTTTTCGCTGTTCTACGACCAGGGCCGCTGGGCGAACAACCTTTATGGGCCGGAGGGTTTTCTCGCGCTGTACCAGGAAATGTTCCCCGGCGTGTGGGAGCGGGCTGCTGCGGTCGAGCCCCTGCTGGAGGCGGAACTGGTCCAACCCGAGCTGGAACTGCCCTTCCAGCCCGGTGAGCGCTGGAGCCTGACCGGCGGACCGCACTACTCGTGGAACGACGGCAGCCCGCGCGGGGCGCTGGATTTCGCCCCGGTGACCGGGGAACCAGCCTGCGAGGTCTCCAGAGCCTGGGTGACCGCCTCGACCGACGGCTACCTGACCCGCTCCGCCCACAACGTGGCGGTGATCGACCTGGACGGCGACCGCTTCGAGGGCAGCGGCTGGAGCATCCTTTACCTGCACCTTGCGGAGGAGAGCCTTACCCGGGCAGGCAAAGCTGTCCGGCTCGACGACCGCCTGGGACACCCGTCCTGCGAACGGGGTGTAAACACCGGGACCCACGTGCATATCGCCCGCAAGTATAACGGGGAGTGGCTCCCGGCGGACGGGAGCGTACCGTTTATCCTGAGCGGCTGGGAGGTGTTCGCAGATGAACTCAATTACAAGGGAGGCATGCAGAAAGGCGAGCAGCTGGTGGTCGCCAATGTAAACGGGCCGCGCACCTCAATCGTGGTCCGTTAAATAGAAACCTCCAGGACCTGGGGCAGGATCCGGGCGTATTCAATGCACATCCCGACCTCCTGCTGGCTCGCCATGATGGGCGTATATTTTTTCTCCCGGTTGAGCCGGTTCACTTCTGCATACATTACTCCCAGATCGGCTCCTGCAACCCTTGCAACCGAATCGTAGCCGGCTTCCAGCAGGATGCGGGTGAAAACCGGCCCTACGCCCCAGATGCGGGCCAGGTCCGAAAGGCGTGCCAATTCCAGCAGACTGATTTCAGATATGCCTGTTTGGGCAGCCAGCTCAGAACGGCCCGCCCTGGTTATGCCGTGCTGGAACATCTGGCGGGTGGTCTTTATGCCGGCTGAGGCCAGGGCGGCGATATGATCCAGGTTGACCCCCGGCACTTTTGCCAGGTCAAAGGGCTTTGGCAGGTAGCTGTTGACCTCCCGGCGCAGCAGCACCAGGTAGTCCAGCGGCAGGCCGGACCGGGCCGAGAAATCTTCAATTTTTTTAGTGGTCTTGAGCGCCCCGTTCAACTGTCCCAGGTTGGCGATCCCCTGGGCTTCAATCAAGGCAAAACGCCCCGGGATGTCCTCCTTCAATGACGCCCGGCTGGGGGTTATGTACCTGGTCTCCAGGTCATGCTGGAACATTTCCAGGCTGTATTCCTCGAGATCTATGTGGTAATCATCGTTCATTTGAACTCCCATTTTCCCCCGGCCATAAAAAAGGTAATCAATCTACTCTCTCCTATTTAACTATATACCGCTGCGAACTGCCGCCCGGGGTTGGACCCATTTGAGCAGAACCAGCCCGTAAAACGCAACCGGATAACTGAAGATTAGCAGAACCCAGCCTTGCAACCCGGATAATCAATTGTATAATAATTTCACAGAAACCGTTATCAACAATAATCAATGCAACAATGGGAGATAATACCAAATTGAAACAGGACCGGCCAATCGTAGTCTTCACGATAGCAACCGTGACCATCCTGTGCGGAACGCTCGGAATTGTAATGGTGTGTTTCGGGATGATCGCAATCCCCGCCAGCATTTACGCCGCAGACCAGATCAATTTCCTGGGCCAGGAAGAGCCCCAGGCTGCCCTGGTCGCCGGGGCGGTTGGGGTGATCGTTGGCATCATCCTGATCGCAACCGCGGTATTTGTGATCCTGTCCATCATGGGCCGCCGCGACAACCGTGACGTGATCAGCGAGCTTGAACCGTACGAAATCGAGTGATTGATTATTTCGCGGTGCGCAGGTTGAAATATAGGCATTGCGAGCCGAGAGCCCCGCGGTCACATAGCTAAGCGATCTTTCCCCTTTGAAAGCCAGTGTTATGAACATTTCGCTGGATTTCTTCACGGCGGGGGGCATCTCCAGAACCAATTTCAAAAAGATTCATACTGGGCTGGATAACAGGCCATCAGGTATCCAATCCCGAAAGGGACCTCCAGCATAAATTACCCGCGAATAGTCGGCAGTCCCTCAGAAATCCAGCCGACCCATAAAGTAAGCAACTTGATAATCCGCTTGCCGCAGGATTTTTATCCCCGGTTTCCGGGGTGCTTTCCGGGTATTTTATAATTCTGGGCCTCCAATTCCTATATCGAAGCTTTTTTTGGCGACTTTATATGCATCCGCAACCCCCCAGATCCAGAAGATAACCCCATACGCAACAAACAGGTCATGCAGGATTCTCGGCAGGCAGTAGGTCCAGGCGGCATTTGCAACCAGCGGGTCGCTGAGATTATACAGGCTGAGCCAGATAGCGTTCAGGCTGCCAGCCACGATCAAAACCGCCAGGACCGCCGCGCCGCGCCCACCCCGGCCTGCATACATCTGACCCAATCCGGGAACTAAAAAGCGAGAGCAGAGCAGCGATCCAGGGATTGCGGGATAAAGAACTTTTTACATTCATCTTATTTAATATTGCAACTCCAGCCCGACCCCGACTTCCTTCAAACCAGCCGCCCCTGAAAGGGCGATCCTGGCGTTCAGGTCCGTGCAGTGGCAGGCGTGCAGGCTGTCAGGCATCAATTTCTTAAAGAAATCGACCGTCCTGAGCAGCTGGACTGATTCGGGCCCCATCAGGTGCAGGCCGCCGATCACATCCAGGATACGTTCCTGCCCGCACACCCGCTGTGCCTGGCGGATGATGTTGCAGATGCCGGAGTGGGAACAGCCGCTGACCACAACCAACCCATACTGCGACCTGTATGCCAGGGCTGAATCGTCCAGCACGTAATCGTCCTGTTCAACCCCTTCCACCCGGATTTTTCCGACCGGTTCTCGGGCTTCAAAATCGGTTTCGCGCGAGATCTCCCCCAGGAAGACCAGGTTTTCGCTCAGAAAGCGCTTCTCCCGGCAAAGATCAAGCTCAAAATATTCCCCCAGTTCCGCCTCGCCCAGCAGCGACCCGGTCGCCACCCCATGCTTATCGACCCGGGGGCAAAAAGACTGCGGGTGGGCGACCAGGCGCGGTCTTTTCACATCCCGTTTTTCACTGCGCGCCCCGGCAAAATGCCGCACCAGCGCCGCCAGCCCCCAGGTGTGGTCCAGGTGCCCGTGCGAAAGCACCACATAGTCCAGGTCCAGCAGGTCGATCCCCAGTTTGTGCGCATTCCGGATAAAAGCGTCCGAATAGCCGGCGTCGAACAGCACTTTTTGCCCATCCGCCTGCAGGTAATACGAAACCCCCGGCTCGCCCAGGAAATAACGGTCAATCAGGGTGTTGTTATCCAGCAGGACGCTCAGTTTCACTGCGTACCACCGGTGAGCGCCTTTCCACGGACAAACAGAAAAAGCGGGAATTCAGAACCATTCTGCATTATAAAAGTTACAAAAATGGTATACGGCAGCCCGGGACTGACCGCCGCCAGGGTTAAGTATGTTTTGCTCATAAACAGCTCCATAAAAATCTCCGGATAGATTGAAGACAAATTGTTACCCGGAGATTATAAATGAAGCCCGTTTAATGGGAAGAGCGTTCCGGGCGGTCTGGATTAAAAATCCCATTTACAGTTTTAAAATTGATGGGAACAGCCCCTTGTTATAATTGAACCGGGCTGGAATTCAGCCGGCGGGAGTGAAGCAGGATGAATGCAGTTGAAAAAAGGCCTGTAAGCTTCCCGATCCTGGTGATATGCTGGATCGAAGACCGAAAGGTCAGCGAGCGCCGGCATATCGCCCATTCAACCAGTCTGTGGCGGGTGTTGCTTCCGGAAATCCGCCCATTAATCGAAAAGGAAACCAGGGACTGAGGTGTACACTTTTCCACCTGCGGATGAGCGGCTCCAGGAATTGTTCGACCCGGACCTGCCGAACAGCCCAGCCCTCTGGGCGGTCCTGGAAGGAAAATACGGCGGCAGGGCGCTGGTAGAGGACCGGAACCATCCGGATCAGTGTGTGCTCAGGACGGATGCCGCCCTGACTTATTTCAGCAGGGGAACAAAGCAGAATTTCCTCGATGAGGCTGTTGCGCGGTTCTTAAAGGAAGGACCGGTCTGGCTGGTGTGGCCGGTTCATTCCAGCCTCTCGGCGCCCAATGCCTCCGAGCCCCAGGTTATCGAGCGGCGCGAATTCAGGGGATGCGACCCCGACTCCAGAACCCTGCTCGACCTGAGAAACAGCCTGCCGGACAGCGCCGCCATCCAGCCAATGGATCGCACCCTTTTCCGTCAATGTGAATGGCGCTCTGAAATGATCCATTACGCCGGAAGTGAAGAGAGTTTTTTCGAACACGGGATCGGGCTTTGTCTTCTGCGGGGAAAAGAAATCCTGGTCGAAGCCTATGCTTCCGCAGTGGGGAATAATAAGGCGGAGATCGGCGCCCTCACCCGCAAAAATTACCGCGGCAGGGGCTATGCCCCGATCGCCAGCGCCTACTTGATCGAAATTTGCCGGCAGCGCAGGTTGGAAGTTATCTGGAGCTGTGAGGCGGACCACCTGGCTTCCATCCGGGTTGCCCAGAAACTGGGATTTCGAACCGAAAGGGACTATACTATTTACGAGTATGAATCCAAATAAGATCTTCCTGGAAACCGGAAAAAAGAAGACCTTCGCCGGGGCGCTGGACTGGCCCGGTTGGTGCCGGAGCGGCTCCGGTCCAGATTCAGCCCTGCAGGCGCTGGTCGATTACGGGCCACGCTACGCGCAGGTCCTGCAAATTGGCGGAATTGATTTCAGCCCACCTTTAGATATCTCTGGCTTATCCATAGTCGAAAAGGCAGGCGGGGACGCCACCACCGACTTCGGTTCCCCGGGATTTATCTTTGAAAGCGACCGGGCAGCGCTCACCCGGGAGGAATTAGACCTGCAGAAGTCCATCCTGGAAGCCTGCTGGGCCGCATTTGACCGGGCTGCGGCTTCCGCGGCGGGGAAGGAACTGAAGAAGGGGCCACGCGGCGGCGGTCGCGACCTGGATAAGATAATCGAGCATATAACCGAAGCCGAACGGGCTTACCTGGGGCGCCTGGGATGGAAATTCAAGCGCCATGAAGAATTGGATTTAACTGAAGAACTGACCATGGCGAGAAAAGCGGTGCTGGAGGCGCTTGATTCTGCCGTGAAAAAGGGACTGCCTGAAAGCGGGCCGCGCGGCGGGGTGATCTGGCCGGTCCGCTACTTCCTGCGGCGGTCCGCCTGGCACACCCTCGACCATGCCTGGGAGACAGAAGATCGGATTATCTGAGTAAGAAATGAAAGAGAACCTGATCCTCGCCTGGAGCGGCGGCAAAGACTGCACCCTCGCCATGCATGAAATCAAGAAATTGGACCAGTACAGCATCGCGGCCTTATTTTCAACAATTTCGGAACAAAATGAGCGAGTATCCATGCATGGAACACCCCGGAAACTGCTCGAAACACAGGCCCGATCGCTCGGATACCCGCTCGATGTTGTTGCGATCCCGGATCACTGCACCGATGATACATACCGGGAAACAATGCAACGGGCTATGCAGGACTGGCTGGATCGCGGGGTGACCGGTGTTGTCTTCGGCGACATCTTCCTGGAGGTTATTCGAGCTTACCGCGAGCGGAACTTGAGCCAAATCGGTCTCAAGGCAATATTTCCCCTGTGGGGAAGAGATACCAAAACGCTCAGCCAGAATTTTATTAATCTTGGCTACAGGGCAATCATCTCTTGCGTGGATACCAAACAGCTCAACAGGAGTTTCGCAGGCCGGGAATACGACCGTTCCCTGCTCGCTGAACTGCCGCAGTCGGTGGACCCCTGCGGGGAGAACGGGGAATTTCATACCTTTGTCTATGAAGGCCCGCTATTATCGAAAAGGGTAAATTTCCGACGAGGCCAGATCCAGGGTAAGCAAGGCCGGTTCTACCTATACGATCTGGTGTACAATAAATCCAGATGATACTATTCCGGGGAGGAAAAACAGGAACAAAACCGGCGCTGGGCAGGCATGGAGACCTGGGAGGTAATTGCTGTGCAGCGGATTTTCTCGAATTCCCGGCATGCCTGGGTTAAAACCAATCAGAAAGGAGCCTAAAAATGAGCATCCATATCGGCGCAAAACAGGGTGAAATCGCCCGGACGGTACTGCTGCCCGGCGACCCGCTGCGGGCAAAACATTTCGCCGAGATCTTCCTGGAGGACCCGTTTTGCTTTAACCGGGTTCGCGGCATGCTGGGATACACCGGCGGCTACGGAGGCAAGCGGGTATCGGTGATGGGCTCCGGGATGGGGATCCCGACCCTCTCGATCTACGTGCACGAACTGGTGAATGAGTACAACGTGGACACCCTGATCCGGGTAGGGACCTGCGGGGGGATGCAGCCGTTTCTGAAGGTCGGGGATATCGTGCTGCCCATGTCGTCCTCCACCAACTCGCATATCAATAAACTGCGTTTTGGGGGGATGGACTATGCCCCCACCGCCAGCTTTGACCTGCTGCTAAAAGCCTACCAGGCATGCCAAGAACGCGGCGCGGACGTTTACGTGGGGGGCATGTTCGCCTCCGATACTTTTTACAACGATGACCCGGAATGGTGGAAGATCTGGGCTGACTACGGTGCCCTGGTGTGCGAGATGGAGACCAACGGACTTTATACGCTGGCGGCAAAGTTCAAAGTCGATGCGCTCTCGATCCTGACGGTCAGCGACAGCCTGGTGAGCGGTGAAGCATCCTCAGCCGAACAGCGCGAAAAAGAATTCAAGACCATGGCGGAGATCGCCCTTGAGATCGCGCCCGGGGACAGGTGAACTTTCCTTAAACACACCCCGGGCAGAAACGGATTAGCTGGATCAGCACTTAAACATCTTATTAAGAACTTCACTCTCGAACCGGGAGGTGAAAGATGCGGTTTGTTGACCTGGAGAACTGGCCCCGCCGCCAGCAGTACGAATTCATGAAGGACTTCTTATACCCCCATTTCAGCCTGTGCGCAAATATGGATATCACAACGTTCTACCCGCGGGCAAAGGGCAGCGGCAGCACCTTTACGATCGCTTTTGTGTACGTGCTCAGCCGGGCAGCCAATGAGATCACCGAATTCCGCTACCGGATGCGGGCGGATCAGGTGGTCGAGCACGATACCGTACACCCCTCCACAACCGTCCTGGCCGAGGGCGACCTGTTCAGCTTCTGCAACCTGGAATACAGCCGGGATTTTTCGACTTTTGCAGAAAAAGGAGCCGAGCGCTTCGCTGAAGCCAGGATGAATCCAGTGGTGGAAAACGTGCCCGGCCGGGACGATTTCCTGTTTATGACCTCGCTGCCGTGGGTCTCCTTCACCAGCATGATGCACCCCCTGAACCTGGAGCAGATCAACTCGGTGCCGCGTTTTGCCTGGGGCAAATTCTTCCCGGAAGGCGAGCGCTTGAAGATCCCCCTCAACGTGCAGGCCCACCATGCCATGATGGACGGCGTCCACATGGGGCGCTACTACCAGCTTGTGCAGGAATATCTGGACAATCCGGGTTCTTATCTGGGAGCCGCGTAAGTGGAAAATATGATCCTGGTCACTGGAGCGGGGGGCAAAACCGGCCGGGCGGTCATCCGGGCGCTCAGAAAGAGGGGGGCGCATACCCGGGCGCTCGTGCGGCGCGGGGACCGCTTCCGCTCGCTGCAGGCAGGCGGGAGGGAGGAGATATTCGCAGGGGACATGCTCTCGAGGGAGACGATGGATTGGGTTGTGAAGGGCGCCAGGGCGGTCTACCACATCCCCCCGAACCTGTCGCCGGATGAGATCGCCTTCGCGGAGACCGCCATCCGGGCGGCCCAATCGGCGGAGGTCGAACATTTCGTCTACCATTCGGTGCTCCACCCCCAGGTGGAGGCCATGCCGCACCACTGGAACAAGCTGCGGGTTGAGGAAAAACTGTTCGAATCCGGACTGGATTTCACAATCCTGCAGCCAGCCCCCTACATGCAGAACATCCTGCCCTACCTGGAAGCCATCCGGGCCGAGCACGCCTACCGTCTTCCCTATGGTGGGCAAAGCCGCCTGAACGCGGTTGACCTGGAAGACGCAGCCGAGGCGGCCGCGGTTGTGCTGTGCGAGCCCGGACACGTCCGGGCGGTCTACGAGCTGTGCGGTCCGGAAAACCTGACCCCGCTCGATGTTTGCGAGATCCTGAGCCGGCTGCTGGGCTTCACGGTAGAATTCGAATCCGATCCCGCTGGATAGATGGGAAGAGGAAGCGCGTTCAAAGGGGCTGGGCGAATACCAGGTTGAAGCCCTGGTCAAGATGTTCCGTTACTACGATGAATTTGGGTTAAGCGGGAATCCAAATGTGCTGGAGGGGCTGCTCGGGCGCCCCCCGGGTGATTTCAGCGCATTTCTGGAGAGGGTGCTGGGGGAGGATACAGGATTGATGGTACTCCAGAACAGGTGCTTATTAATCTAAGAACTGATCAATACCACCGCAAATACCGGCATTCTTTCGGAACTGCCCGAATCACAGTTTGTGTTCAGCCTGATAATATACTTATCATCCTCAAAGATCGATTCGTGGGAAAAGATTGCTTCGCCTTGCGCCTCCGGCGCATACGGCTCGCAACGACACCCCGACCCTATCTTTGCGAGGGGCGTTCCAACCAAGCAGGGCTGGCAGGCTGGATAACCACCGCTACCGGCAGTCCCTGCTATTGTCCATTCGACTACTCCGAAGCGATCTAAATCCCGATTCACACTTGAATCTGGGCTGCCAGACATTCCAGCCAGGATCCGGTCACAGGGTGGAAAACACAAATAAAGGTTAAACTTACCATCTGTGCTCTATTTACCCGCTAACGTCACAACAAAAGGAGAGCAGCATGGAAAAAAAGATCGCCCTCGTCACAGGTGCAAATCGCGGCATCGGCCTGGAAGCCTGCCGCCAGCTTGCCAGGCTGGATATGCGTGTGATATTGACCAGCCGGGACCCGTCAAAAGGGTGGGCTGCCCAGGCAGATTTAGCCCGCGCTGGTATTAATGTTGACTTCCGCCAGCTCGACGTGCGCGACCAAGACAGCATTCAGCGCTTGAAGGCTGATATTTCACATGATTACGGGCGCCTGGACATCCTGGTGAACAATGCCGGGGTACTTATCGACAGAGGCATAGATATTCTCAATACAAAGAGGGAGGCGTTGGAAACGACCCTGGCGGTCAATTTGACCGGCCCGCTCCAATTGTGCCAGGCCTTTATCCCCATGATGCAGGAGAACGGGTACGGGCGGGTGGTGAACGTCTCCAGCGGGGCAGGCCAGCTCAGCGATATGGGGGGTTCCTACCCCGCCTACCGGATTTCGAAGGCAGCCCTGAACGCCCTGACCGCCATCCTGGCCCATGAATTGAAGGGGACCGATATCCTGGTCAATGCGATGTGCCCGGGCTGGGTGCGGACTGATATGGGTGGGCAGGGCGCGCCGCGCTCGCTCGAGCAGGGCGCCGATACCATAACCTGGCTGGCGACCCTGCCGCCCGGGGGTCCCCAGGGCGGTTTCTTCCGCGACCGGAAGCGGATAGAGTGGTAGATCTACGAATACTGTTTTGCTGCTTACCTCATTATGGTGAACCCGCATCTGCAAATTTGGGTAATATTACCGGAGATCCTTTCGCGTTTTTTTTATCGCAGTGTTAAGGAAGGATTTGAGAGTGGAGGATGTACGATATTTAAATCCAATATCTTATTCGCAATTTTTTTACTCCTGGTATTTGCTGCGTGCAGTCCTCCTGTTGCTCCGGCACAAATGACTCCACTCCCAGATACAGGTGGATCCGAATTACCAGCAGATAATACAGACACGATTACAGCTCCGTTGCCGACCGCAGAAAAACCTGACAGCCACAATCAGCCAGAGGGCACTGCGCCTGCTGATACTTTGAAACCAGATGACGAGTCAAACGAATATACCGGGCAGGTGCTCTTTATCTTCGGCGAAGGCTATGACCACCGCCATTATGAAGGCACACGCAGCGCCCTGGAAAAGGCTGGTTACAGGGCTCAGGTTGCGTCCATCACCACTGACCCGGTTGAAGGCGTAATTACTGGGCACGGTTTTGAATTAAATTCACAAATAGGGGGGACAAATCCGATCGTCAAACCAGACTTGATACTTGAAAATGTCCAGGTTGACGATTACCAGGCAGTAATTTTTATCAGCGATAATGAAATCTTCGCTGCTCGCCCTCCGCAAATCCACCAGATTGTGACACAGGCAGCTGAAAATAAGGTTGTGCTGGCAGCCCAGGAATTCAGCATATACCACCTTGCCGAAACCGGTTTACTTCAAGGGGTGAAAGTGACAGCCAATCCACTCATCTGCCAGGAAATGGAATCAGAATACGGCGCGGACTGCACTCTAATGCCGGTCCAGAGAGATAAAGGTTTCGTTACTGCCGATCCAACCTATTCCACCGTTAGTTTTGTGAAAGCGATCCTGGCGGAAATCGAGAGCGGAGACGGATAGCCGTTGCGCTTTGCGGACACCAGAAGGCTCCGGTAAAGCTTGAATATGGTGTAGAATGGTTGGCAGGAAGAAACCAGACTTATGGACGAAGAAATCATTGAATGGCTGCTGGAGGGGGATATCTCCATCCAGTACCAGACCCGGCGCGACCTGCTGGATGAAAACCAGCCCGAGCTGCAGAAACGGATCGCCAGGGAGGGCTGGGGCGAGCGATACCTGGCTCTGCGCAATAAGGACGGCCACTGGGGCCGCGACTTTTACTTCCCCAAATGGACCTCCAGCCACTACACCCTGCTGGACCTGAAACACCTGAACCTCCCCCCCGACCAGGAGCAGGTCCGGGAGACAATCCAGAAAATTATCACAGAACGCAAATCAGCCGACGGCGGCATCAACCCCTCCGACCGGATCGTGGTGAGCGACATCTGCATCAACGGGATGCTGCTGAACTACGCCTGCTACTTCGGCACGCCCCAGGAGGACCTGGTATCGGTGATCGATTATCTGGTCCTGAACCAGATGGGGGACGGCGGGTTTAACTGCCAATTGAACCGCCAGGGGGCAGTGCACAGCTCGCTGCATTCGACCATCTCGATCCTGGAGGGTCTGTGGGAGTATAAGAAGAACGGGTACACCTACCGGCTGCCCGAGCTGGAGGCGATCACAGCGGAGTCGCTTGAGTTCATCCTGCAGCACCGGCTTTTTAAATCCGACAAGACCGGCGAGGTGATCGACCGGCGGATGCTGCTGCTTTCTTTCCCCTCGCGCTGGTATTACGATATCCTGCGGGCGCTGGACTACTTCCAATCGGCGGGTGTCCCCTATGACCCCAGGATGGAGGACGCCCTGGAAATCCTGCGCTCCAAACGCCGCAAAAACGGTGTCTGGCCAGTCCAGAACCGCCACCCGGGCGAGTTCCATTTCGAGATGGAAAAGACCGGCGGTCCCAGCCGCTGGAACACCCTGCGCGCCCTGCGGGTGTTGCAGGCATTTTGGGATGGATTGACCCAGCGCACCACCTCTACTGTAAAGCGATGTACCTGCGAAGTGCGTTGCACTTTTCCATGTCATATACGCAGAAAAAACCATCCCCGGGATCGAAAAAACGACGGGGGTTATGTCATTCCGACTGAGTTCTGCATTAAAAGCAGAACGAACGGAGGAATCCCGCAGGGCTATAAAACCAATGCCGCCACTCTCCTTCCTGACCTGAATACCTTCCATTAAAACAAAGGTCCCCATTCATTCAGCCCATCGGGAATCCCTCGACATCGCCCGGGATGACTTGTTATTGGGCTTGATTTCGATTCAGGAAGGATTAAATTGAATTATTCAGTATTTCTTTTTTTGAGGTGTAAGCAACCGCCATGAAAGCCGGGATCACCACAAACAACTGGTAATCCTTCGGGACGTGAGGCGGGAACCAGGCGATGATCAATGCCAGCAGGGCAGCCAGGGTTATGTGGACGAATGGCTGGCGCAAGCGCCTCAGCTGAAATGAGAAAAACAGCAGGGATGCGCCGACCAGGCCCAGTTTCAGGAAGCGCAACACCCCCTCCCCAACCTGTCTGGCCAGGAAATTTAAACCCCGGAAAAATATATTACTCGAAGGCCACTCCGCGTTGGCGCTCATCGAAAAGGCGTACAGGATAGCGTTATCCGACCAGAATTCCGGCCCGCCAACCAAAATAAAAGGCGCCAGGATCACCGCAGCCGCGGCTGCCATCCCGGCCAGCAGCTTGAGCAGGTTTTTCCCCGATTGGCTGATATTCAGGTAATACCACACCAGGAATCCGAGGGCAACAAAGGCATAACTGAGGCGGAACATAAGCGCCGCGCCCAGCAGCGCGCCGGTCAGGTAAAAACGACCGCGGGTGACTGTCAGGTAACCAATCCCGACCAGGATGTAGGGGAAATACAGTTCTTCCAGGCTCCAGAACAGGGTGTGGGTGAACCCCAGAAACCCGATCACAAACAGCATCACAAGCACCGGAAACGTGCGGTTGCATCCCCTCAGGTCGCCTACCAGCAGCAGCCCGAACAGCGCAAACCAGAATAAAGCTGCCAGCCAGTTGATATCGTTAAAGACCAGTACAAACGGCAGGGCAGCCAGGATGCTGGCTGGCCCGCTGGTGGCCTTCATGCCCAGTTCCGGTACGCTGCTCCAGGGGTTCTCCATGCGCAAGAACGCCCTGGCGGTCATCTCAACCGCATCATCCCGGTTTGAAATCCCGTCCTGGTCCAGCCTGGAGATATCCTGGGTGTAACAGAGCACGTGCACCGCCAGGATTAGGGTCACCAGGCCGTAAAACAGACCCCGTGGAGGCCGGAATACCAGCATCACCAGCCCCAACCCGAGCAGGAAGACCATCCAATTGGAATATTCCGCCGGGATCAATTCCGGATAGCCCTCTGGCAGCAGGTCGCCTTGAATCCCGTTCAACTGCTGGTACAGCAGGCCCACCATCAGGGCTACCACCAGGACGGGCGGCTTCAGGCGCTCCCGGAGATATCCGGTTGTCTGGCTGCGCCAATCGGAACTCAGCCCATTTGTATCCATCTCATCTGCCTTTATCGATCATGGGATATATAAATACCTGAGTGAATGATAATCCAAACGGGAGGCAGCGGCAATATTCAGAACGGGCTTGAAGATTGTTTTAATGGGGATACCTGGGTTAACAACGCGGCTTTAAAAACGCCCGGCTTTTATGTCATTCCGACTGAGTTCTGCGTTTTAGACAGAACAAACTGAGGAATCCCTGAGGGATTGAGAAATGGGATCCCTCGACTTCGCTCGGGATGACTACCTTTTGGCCGCCATTCCGGTCGCGAAGCACCCCGCGCTCTTTGCGGGGTCGCGAAGCACCCCGCTCGCGCAGCATGTGCGGGGTCACGCAGGCCAGGTCAGTCCCCTTAACCAAGCCGAATTTACAGGTGCAACGCACGATATGGGCATTGCACCACATGAACCGTTGGTGCGATGCTCCTGACCGGGAAGATAACGCAGGTGAGGCCGGGCATTTCAAATAACGCCTGTTCATTGTATAATCCCTCCATAGGAAAAAGCCGCAGCAGCAACCATCACTGGCAGGACAGCAAAAATAGAAACCAGGCCCCATACATACGGGCACTCACCGGAGACTGCATAACTGGACAGCAGTCTTCTTTTTATTAACTGCATATAAAGGGACTGCAGTAAACCCGGCAAACGGTTACATCCGGTCAAAGGAGGCGTAAAATGAACGGTCTGACTTCAAAGGGGATGCGGGTTTTGCTCCTGGTATATTCAATCTTCTTCGGGGTTTACGGGCTGCTGCATATTGTCAGCCCGGAGCTGGTAGGCGCAAAGGACCCGGCAATCGAGCGGGTCCTGGGCGCGGCTGCGCTTGCATTCGCGATAGGGGCATTACTGGCTTACCTGGAGAGAACCTGGGAAAAAGTAAGGCTCCTTGTCCTGACTCTGGCGGTCTGGATGGGCCTCTATACCCTGACGATGGTCTGGGGGCTTGTAACTGGCGAGATTATCGCAATGGCCTGGGGGCCGGCCCTCATCGGGGCTGTGTTCGCGGTATTGCTGATCGTGCTTTATATCCGCGAAAAGCGCATCCAGAGCCAGCAGGCAGGTCCTTAATCATCATCCAAACATGTCTTCATACGCCTGGATGATGTCAGCCCGGAAGCGGTTGATATCGTCGTGGTTGTTCGGCACCCGTCTGATAACCATCCCTTCTTTAATCAGCTCTCGTTCCTGGTCCGGTTCCAGATCGCCCCCGTCAGCCGCAAAACGGTCGAATTCAACGGCGGGCACCCTATCGGTTCGCAGGCGGTTGCGTTCAGCCCTGGTGGCGTAACTGGCTTCGATAATGAACCATTTAACCCGGTCAGGCGGGACGCCAGCCTCGCCCAGCCTGGCGAACAGATCCGAGATGGTGTGGCTGTAGGGGTTCTCCCCTCTTGGATCGGTATTGGTGCCAAACCCGGCTTCAATAACGATTGGTTTCCCCTCTCCGGAATGTTCAAGGATTAACGACCCCAATTCAAGCCGGGCTAGGTCCAGCCAGCTGCAGCCGCCAACCGGAACTTCGTCATAGATTTCATCATGAAGGTCAAACAGGAGCGTGTTTAATTCGACGGTATCCAGAGCCTCTCCCTCCCGCAGGAACACCGCGGCCAGATCGCCCTCAAGCTTAATCGTCCCGTCAGGCTTTATAATCTGCCTGGCCTCTGTTTCATCCAGCCCCCTAATATAATCCACAGCCTGCCCTGCCAGCAGTTCCCGGTCGGTGATAAATACCACCTGATCCGGCCCACCCAGGCGCTCCACCAGGGCAGCCGAGGCGGTGCTCTTGCCTGAGCCCCACTGGCCCATCACGCCGACCATAATTTCCTCACCAGGATTAACCATGAACCATCCCTCCCTCTTTTGATTAATGAGCGATTTTTTCGGATACTGCGGCCGCGTTGAAATCCCAGTGTCAGCAATAATTATACATTAGCGGTTCGGGAGCCCTCCAAACCTGGCGCAGCGCAGCCGATACCCTGAACAACGTCCGCTTCGCCAACGGCCAGAACGGGGCGCCGGTTTCCGCCTGTGGGCCGGCGATGGCAGGGACCTGAGCTCGCCAGGCGGGTGACGGTCACCAGAATAAATTAAGCTGTTATAAAGCTCCCATAATTATCGGATTTCAGGGGACTGAATCTTACTTGAATGAGCGCTCTCATCCAATTCTCACATTGATTTAAATATTCCGGATTATAATATAGACAGTTAAGGTCTTATTTATAGCATTTAGAGTGCAATATAACAACGCCCAGGATTAAGCCGGATTATAAATAGGATCTCAAATCCAAACCTACCGCCAAAGGAGTTTTAAAAATGTCCAAAATGCTTGTGCACCATAAGGTAAAAGATTTCAATGCATGGAAAGCGGTCTACGATTCAAACGCCGACGTGCGCGCTGCCAGCGGCGAGCTTTCCGACAAGATTTACCGCGACGAAAGTGACCCAAACAGCCTGACAATCCTATTCGGCTGGGAACTCGTTCGAAAACGCCCGGAAATTCGTTCAATCCCCCGAGCTGAAAGCCACAATGGAAAAGGCCGGCGTGCTTGGGCCTCCCGATGTCCATTTTCTAACCGAGGTCTAGTATCGCCAGGAATCTAATAAAAGGTTAATGTTCTGCCCATAATTTAAAGGTAAACTGAGGTGCTTGTTTAACAGAAGTTCTGATTCGAAAGACTGTATCTTGATTTGGAACCCATGTAAAAAGAGCAACATATTCTTTGAAAGGAGTTCCAAATCATGTCCGAAAGTATACAGGGCACCGTCAAGTGGTTCAACGGCAGCAAGGGCTACGGGTTCATCGAGCGTGAAGACGGCGAAGATGTATTCGTGCACTACACCGCGATCATTGGCGACGGTTTCCGCAACCTGGACGAAGGCCAGCGGGTCGAGTTCACTGTTGTGGAAGGCCAGAAGGGCCCCCAGGCTGAGAATGTCGTTTTAATTAATTAAGACGCACCTCAAAAAAAGAAACAGGACCGCATTAGATGCGGTCCTGTTTTTGGTTAACCTGCTAATTTTATGGAATAACTATAGCGACTCGTGTGAAAATAAGATCATAAAGTGAACAGAGGCAAGTGCCTGGCACATTTATGCTTGTGGATTTAATCAGCTTATCCCAATCTCCCACCGGTTGAAACCCTGATCAAGAAGATGTGCCAGGCACTTATACTGAATCCTGTCAAGTGGGACCCACCTTCGAGGTGGGCTGCGTTTTTTTTGAATCCTTTTTCCATTCCAACCGTATATTAATTGATATAATCATTTTTTGTAACAGATATAAGGACAATCTGTCCAGTTTCTGATCCCGTCTGGCGTCTGTCAGACCGGGCTCATGCTGGCGGGAGGGAATAATTCTTATCCGGGTTCACGGCGGCGGCCGGATTCACGGACGGTATGATGGAAGAGCTCGAGTTTTTCGGCAATAAAACCCAGATAAATCTCCAGCAGCGTTACTACCGGCTCTGGCCGTACCTTAAAACCACCCGCGTTTGTCGTTCGTCGGGCGGGCGATCGGCATCGATGACCCGGGGCTTGAAGAAGTCCAGGATATCACCGGGCTGGCAATGGAACTGGGTTTTTTATCGCTGGCATTTACAGGAGCAGATATCCTTGATGATCTGCGTTCCGCGTTAGAAACAGGCGGACTCAAGGTGGGGATCTGGCAGCACCTCGTGTCAGATGAAAAAACAAAGCTGAGCTGTTATTCGGTCGCGGCTTCAAACCGCCTTCCACCCGGCTACCGGATTGAGAGAATTACCGCGGAAACCCGTCCAAACCGGCTGCTCAGATTCCAGGAGCTGATGGAGAGCTGCGGGGTTGCGCCTTTGCCCGGTTACATTTTACGGGGCCAGAATATCCCGGCTGTGGCCGAGATGATAACGGCTCCCGATGGCGAAGCGGCTGCAACCGGGGCTGGCATTTTCCGGCACAACCCGGATGGGATATACGGGAAGGCAGCCCATGTTGGATTTCTGGCGACTGAGCCCGGCCAGCGGGGGAAAGGTTTTGCCAGCCTGCTGCTTGCCCGGATTATTCTGGCCAGCTATGAAGAATTTTCGGCGGAGCTTGTCCATACTGGCGTCCGCCCTGAAAACATCCCCTCACAGCGGGTCTGTGGGAAATGCGGGCTGGGTGATTTGGGGATGTATTTTCTCGGGGTGACGTACCCTCCGGTTATGAAGCAGGCTGAATTTACCCGCTGACCAGCGCCAGGTTATCAAAATACAGCCACGCCCAGACAGGAAATTGAGCAATCAAAGAAAATAGTTTTAATCAGTAAAAAAGGAGCAGCCAGATGCCTTCAAAAACCGAAAAAGAGAAAATGCTGGCCGGGGAAAACTACAACCTGTTTGATCCGGAGCTTGAAGCGCAACGCCAGAAAGCCAAGGTGCTGTACCGGATGTACAACCTGAGCGAAGCCGGGCCTGAAAGAGATTCTATCCTCGAGCGGATGTTGGGACACATCGGGGGTTCTTCAAACATCGAGCCGCCTTTCTACTGCAGCTACGGAGAGAATATTACCATCGGCGACTCTGTTTATATCAATTTTATGTGCACCTTTTTCGACAACAACCGGATCCGGATCGGGGACCATGTTTTGATCGGGCCCGTTGTCCAGATCTACACTGTCGCCCACCACCTTCAGGCGGAAGCCCGCATCCGGGGCATGGAAACAGCCAGCCCGGTAACGTAATCGAGGACAATGTCTGGATCGGCGGCGGCGCGATCCTGCTGCCGGGGGTGACGGTGGGGCGCAACGCGGTGGTCGGGGCGGGGGCGGTCATCACCAGGGACGTGCCGCCAAACACGGTCGTGGCGGGCAACCCCGCCAGGGTGATCAGAGAGATCGAGCAGGGATAACAGACGGATGGCGGTAAGCGGATACCGATACGCAAACAACGCTTAAACCCCGTATTCTGGAAATAACCGGATTTGCCTTTACGAAGTTGTAAAGCCCAATCAGACGATAATCTGGTTTAATATAGCCAGGAGCAGCACTGCCCGAATACCACCGCAGCGGCAAAAACAACCCAGCCCCCACCACTCTGCCGGACCTGTTCACAATATATGTCCGGTTTTTTAATTAACAAGGAGGCATAAAATGACCACACCGGGACAGATTCCAACGGAAGACTATTTAAAAGGAAGGGAAATAAAAACAGGAAGGCGGGTGGGCACAGCCAGGCCCGCCCTGCAGGATGCAATTATCCTCGAATACGTGCCCTACTACCACCAGCGCCAGCGCCTGGATTGAGTGCTGACCACCCGAGCCATGGTTCTTGGCTCTTTAGATCCGCGGATCAGCTACGAAACTTCCCTGTATTATTCGACCAAGGCAGCCAGCATCAACTACGTCCCCGGGGGGCTCACCCTCGAGCCGGGCGGCTGGGACCTGGCAAACAGCGCCTTCCTGGGAGACCTGTTCGGCTACAAATACATCCTGGAACTGCCGCCGGGCTACACGCCCCCCGGCGCCAACCCGCGGGAAGCCAAGCCGGACTGGGACGAGTACCTTGAAAGGGTCTGGGACGGGCTGGAAGGCGGGGCGGCGGTCCAGGTCTGCCAGGGCTGGATGAACGTGACCGAGACCGGAGACGGGCAGATGATAGGCCCGGCCGGGATGGACCCGTTCTGGTGGGAAGGGATGGAAGAAAGGCCGGACATGCACTACGGGGCGGTGGTCGGGATGGATAAAAGCACAGACCCGACCCTGGTGATCATGCACGACCCGATCGGGGGCTGGTTCGGAACAGGCCGGGATATCGAATACACCCGGGACGAGTTTATCGACCGGATCGCCCACTGCCAGGTCCCGCAGCTCAAGCGCATCACCCACACTTATCGCATCCCGGACAAAAGCCCGGGCGGGGGCTATGACCAGAACCGCCTGGCTGAGATTGAGCGGTCCGTGCGCGAGCGCATAACCGCCAAGATCGCCGGGGACGCTGATGTTTATGACAGCGATGAAACCTGGCGGTCCTACCTGGGCCCGGGCTGGAGCGGGCGGATGGCTTACGGCGCCGGGGAAGGCCTGGATGCCCTGCTGGAGGACCTGGAGGAGGGCCGCTTCCGGGCGGTCTTATCCCTGGCGGGCAGGCTGCCGCTGGACATGGTCTCCTACCTGGACCTGGGCGCCTACCACTACGGCCACATCGCAGGCATCAGCGCCGAGCACCTGGAAGAGCAGGGCCGGACGGATGAATGGGAGTGGATGTTCGCCCTGCACATCCTTTACGAGCGGATGCAGCTCTCCACCGCCCAGATCCGGGCTGCCTTCAAGGAGCATTACCTGGATGGGAGCATCGACCCGCTGGGAGATTCAGTGGAGGCTTCGGGCGAATACCTGGCTGATTTGCGCAGGACGGTCCGCAATGCTGCAGGAGCACTTTTTCGAATATCCGGGCATGCCCGGCCGGCTGGAGCCCTGATCGTGGGATGCTGCGCGACGGGCTGGGTGCCTTTCACTCCGCGGCGGCGAGCTGGAGGCGGCTTCTGAGGACTCAGTGGAGGCATACCTGCGCGGCTGGAGGGGGGAGATTCACTGTAAGTGCCAGGCACTTCTTTGCTGGTGGAGATAACCATCCAATTGCGGATAACAAGCCGGTAAACTTTTACATATTGGATGTGCCTGGCACTTTCAACCGCGTGGGGCGGTGATCAGGCCGATCAAAACAGTGAATCGACCCCGCAAAGCCGCCTTTTACCCAGCAACTTGTGACAATTACCGGGAAAAGCATCAAATACTTGACATTTCTAAAATCTACATTAAAATCTTTATTGGTAATTAACACCGCAGCCGCACAAAATTTTTCACAAAGAAATTTCTCACCGTACTTACCGCCAGCTGACCATAAGAGATGTGAGGAGGTGAGTATCGCCCGTTTCCCAGAATAATCGAATTTTCCATAACAAAACCAAGTCAATCGAATGGGAGAGGGAAAATACTTATGAAACGAACAATTAATGTAACGATTATTGTTATTATTCTGCTGGCGATTACCGCTTCGGGCGCCCTGGCTGGCTCTAAAGCCCGCCGCCCGGCGATTCTCGCTTCTGCTGACCGGGTGGTCGAGCTGCAGAGGACGGATACCGGCTGGGATGGCACCTGGTACTGGTACGTGGGCAGCACCTACAACGCCACCAACCTGACCGGCGCGACCGCCCTCGGGCTGCTGGAAGCCTACAACGACACCAAGGACGAGGCCTACCTGGACGCCGCCAAGGACGCGGCCCAGCTTTATCATGGACGCACCTGGGAGCAGGCGCAACCTCACTCCCACCACACTATCCACGCCTAACCGCGGCGGACGTGGTTTTCCTGCACATGCTCAGCCTGGCAACCGGAGACCCGCAGTATGCGGACAAGGGCTGTCGTCGGAGTGGAACAACCTCAAAATATCCTACCCGACCGCCGCGGTCTCTGGATGCCCTGTTCCGGTCAATCAACCGCAGCGCAGCACCTGGGATATCGCATTCTTCATGGAAGCAGCCTACCTGTCGGGCGACACAACCTGGGCGGACGGCGCCGCCGCGATCCTGGCGGATACGAGTGATACTTTCTACTACGGGACTGATACCTGGTGGCACGCCCTGAACGTGGCCGCTTCCCTGCGGGCGCTGGTCTACTGCGGGTACGGGGAGACATACAATTCAGATGTCACAACCCTGCTGACCATGTTGATCCAGCTGGTCGATGATGACACCGGCGTCGGCGGTTATATCCAGGACACTGCCTACGCAGTGCTGGCCTTCCGGGCCGTGGGCGGGGCGGCCCACAGGTACGCCAACGACCTGGCGCGCTGGATCGCCGAGAACCAGGAGGACGATGGCGGCTGGCTGGAGGACGGATACGAATACCCCGAGGTGGACGGCGAGGCGCTCAGGGCGCTGGCATCCACGGTCGGCTCAAATTACACCCTGGACGGGTTTAATTACGGCAATTACCAGGTCATGAACTCCTCCTGGATGCGCGAATTGAACTCCGGCAAAGCAGAACCGTTTACGGGGGAGTGATAACCCGATACTAATAAGCGAATAAAAGGGCCGGCGTGGGGGAAAGCCGGCTCTTTTTTTATGCCGGTACCGGGCAGCTGCCATAACGCCTGTTTTGTTGTGGAAGCTCCAGCGCGGCGGCGAGCTGGGGCAGTTTTTAAGGCCTACAGTGGAGGCCTGCCTCCGCGGCTCGAGGAGGGGGCAGCGTCACGAGGTGCCTGGCACATCCACCAAAATAGAGGCGGCTTTCCAACCGGGGAAAAATGGCTGGAAAATATTAACTGAATAGCATGCCTTATAGGAGTAACACTCCTAATCACCCACCCGGGGTCTGCAAGTGAAAAAGCTAATCGAACCCGCGTAACATCCACAATACCAGGCAGGAGTGTTACTCCTATCCAAATTGTGGGAAGAAAAACCATAGTGATTTTCACTACCAATGAAGAGTTAGGAGATCGTTATATAGTCTATATAGGTATGGAACTAATAGCGAAATTACATAGTGTAATCCTTGGGTATGGGGATATGGGTATTCAGTCACCAATAAAAGTACTATGTTATACAGATGAAGATGTCGCAGTTTTATCGGCATTCATGTTGGCGAGTGACGATATCATACGCGATAGCTCTATTAGTAAATGCGGAGGTCGGGACGGTAGTATGGCAGGAGGGGCTCCTATTTTTCACGCAAAGGCGCAGAGAAGCGAATGGCGTAAAGAAAACCTTTTTAAGATGAAAAAGAACCTGGTGTTTCTGGTCGAACCTTTAATTCGACCTCACCAGTGTAGAGACGACCATCGAGGGTGACGTGGATCGTGAAAGTGCGCCAAGAAAGATATATACTTGATCTCTGTATTAAACGTAAATTAGACGGGTAGTTTTTTTCGTTTTAGAGTGCGGCAGCTTATTTAAACTCCCCGCCTTTTTTAGGATATTAAAACCGCATTATCCCAAATTATGTTGACTTATTTCACCCCTTTATAATAGAGGAAACCAAACCAGATTGCCATTGATAAGTGGGAGAAGAGAGGCAGGAACATAAGCGTATTCCCGATTCCCATAACAATGGCGATAATCCAGATAATTGTGGCAATTAGGGCATGAACCACTTCTCCCAAGATTATGTTTCTTCGAGCTTCAGAAGGCATGTCGTCCTTTGACATCCAAAAGATGACAGCGTATCCTAAAAGGGCAGCCCCAAATACCTGCGCGACAAATGTAAGGTCCTTGGGTAGAGTGAGGCCAAACCAGGAGAACATGATTGATGGAATGAATAACAGACCAATTCCATAAAGCAGCATGGATACAGCACCATAAATAAAAGCAGGTTTGACTTTCATTTGAATTTCCCTTTATTATTAGTTCATAAATTTCCGATTTTGAAATTGATCAGCCAAATACATACTTTTCGCTTAGGATTATAGTGTCGGCATTTGGAAATCTAACTTTCTTTTTTTCCCCTCCTTTCAACCATTTATGTTAATAAAACCGAAGTTCCGCGTCACAATAATTATACTCTCAATTTCATAAACGACTATCGATATGATTCTTCCTGCTCAATTTATTTAGTGCCGAGATTCCACGTCGAATAAATTCGAGCAACATTTTCACCTCAAAGGATGAAGATTTTGACAACCTTGGTTTAATTTTAGGATCATTTCCTCCAGCTTGCATAAAATTTAGTGATCCACTTTCACAAATTAGGCCATCTGAAATGATTTTTTCTGGTAGGTTTAAATCGAAACAACGGGTTGAGACATGAAGGGTGATATTTCTAAGACAGGCTTTTTTTATATATCTCTTGATAAGGATATTTCTCAGAAAGCTTCATCACCACACTTCTGGCCGTTCTAATGATCTTCCCAGCCAGAAAAATATACTTTATGCGGAAGGGTTCTCAAAAACCAGGTTGTGATCAATCAGATCAAAAAGACCATTTTTACTGGCATGCTAGAGTAAGAGCAATAAACCGGCATTTGAGGTGAGATTTCTGGCTGAGAATTCGATTTTATCGATCAAGGCAACATCCTATCCTGCAGAAATTCTTTTCCTCAAGATTTTTACGTGCTGTTTGGAGCGGCAGTCATTTCTTTCACCCAATGGGTGAATGCATGAGTTTGATGACAAACTCCAAAATATCTCCAATGTGGATTAAAAGTAGCGATTTTTGCTGAAAATTGATAAAAATTCAGCTTAAATGGCCTATTTATATACCAAAGTGGGGCTTTTATAAAAATGCTCTTCTTTGACTGATTCGGGGACGTAGAATCCGGGTCCTATTTTGTACCCTTGACAAAATCAGGAAAACTAATATAATTAGTCTTGAAAACTAATAACGTTAGCCTTAGGAGATAAATATGACAGCTCAAACAGAAGCAATAAACACGACAAAGAAAAGGCTCAGCATGCCGCGCCTGTTATTGCACGCCGAGGGCCTGGCCCTGCTGGTCGTTTCGGTCCTGGCGTACGCCCGCCTGGATTTCAGCTGGTGGACCTTCGCGCTCTTGTTCTTTGCGCCCGACCTGGCCCTGCTGGTGTACCTGGCGGACAAAAAAGCCGGCGCAGTGGTCTACAACCTGCTCCACACAACCATCCTCCCGTTCGGTTTGGGCCTGTTCAGCTACCTGGCCGGCTACCAGCCCGGGATCCAGGTCGCCCTGATCTGGCTGGCCCACATCGGGATGGACCGGGCCGTCGGCTACGGCTTCAAATACCCGGGTGAGGTTAAAGAGACCCACTTCTCACGCATTTAATTAAATAGGAGCTGAAAATGTCGCCTTACCCCGCCCGGACCGACCTCAGCACGATCGTCACGGCTGCCTGCCAGATCATCGAAAGCCAGGGGGTTGAAAACCTGTCCCTCAAGGAGGTGGCCGGGGCGGTGGGCGTCCAAACGCCCTCGCTTTACAACCATATAAGGGGCAAAAAAGAGCTGCTCAGGCTGGTAGTCGAGCGCACCTTCCGGGAGCTGTTCGCGGCTTACCAGCCGGCCCTGGAGGATCCGTCTGCCAGCCCTAAAGAGCGCCTGTTGAGACTGTTCCGCCTCCACCGCGCCTACGCCCACGCCCACCCCAACGCCTACACCCTGGCATACTCGACCCGCGACCCCGAACTGCGGGCCGACCCGGCTGAGCTGGAGAGCCAGGCGATCGCCGTCCAGCAGGTCATGGCGGGGATCAGCGGGCCGGGAGCGCTCGCTGGAGGCGCTGAGGGGCGCCCTGGCGCTTGTGCACGGCTTTGTGATGCTCGAGCTGAGGGAGCAGCTCCAGCGCGGCGGCGACCTGGGGGCGGCTTTTGAGGCCTCGGTGGAGGCTCTACCTGCGCGGCTGGAAAGGGAGGTCTGACCGGACGTGCCCGGCACTTCTTTGCCAAGGGAGACCGCAATATAAGCTTGCATTACAGGCGGGTGAAGTTTTATCCAGGTGATGTGCCGGGCACTTAATTACGCCGGCCGTAAAGGGGAAGCGTGATCGCCACCAGGTGCCAGATACGTGCCCGGGGGGTTGACACCCCAACGCTAACCCAGATAAACGGCAGGTCGAACTTCATCCCATTTGACGTGCCAGGCACATTTCAATACGCGGCAAACTGGGGCGGCCGCTGAGGCCCCGGCTTGGGCTTAACTGCGTAGGTGGAGATGATAGGCTGGAAACCAGAAAAATAAACGGATATGCAGGAATCTTCCCCAATTAGACTTCTTACTTGGACGATTAACTCCCAACTAAATCTGCAGATTAGTGAGACCCGGAGTCTTGCAGGATCTATTTAAATATTATTAGGTGTTGAAATACTGGGCTAAAGGATCAACTGTCCGCTTTAACAGAAATGTTGTTGCATGATCACCAACATAATTTATAATATTTATAAACTGATTTAAAATTTGTATAAGCATCTGGGGAGGTTATACAATTAAGTATTATTAGCAAAACTAGAAAAACTTGGAAAATTCCTACATCTATATCCATTTATAAACAAGAAAATCTTGTTAAGGGAAAAATTTTAAGGAGGCAAAAATTTCAATGAATAAAGATTATCTTTATCGTTAATATTTGTAGCTATATTATTTACCGCTTTAGCCTGCGGAGAAGGGAATATTTAGATTTGCCTGTCGGAGAAACTGCACAGTCAATTCCTGAGATTGAGAATGATGATTTAAAAGGCCAAATTATAGAAATCGAAACCCCAACCAATATAACACCAATAGACACACCTATAACCGGGTTTATAAAAATTGGAACTTATATTGTGGGAACAGATATTGAACCTGGTATATATTGGGGCAATGCGGGTGACAATATTATTGAATCCTGCTATTGGGCACGGCTAAATGATATAAACGGCGATCTAAATTCAGTTATCAGCAATGAAAATGCAATAGGACAATACTATATTGAAATTAAGAATTTGATTTTGCATTTGAGACTTAATGTGAGCTATTGAAGCTCGAGAATACATTTCCACCAGAGAATAATAACCCTACAATCCTTAACCCAGGAACTTATTTAGTAGGAAGAGATATTCAACCGGAATGTACAAAGGCGATGCAGGATCTGATGTAATCGAATCGTGTTACTGGGCGAGACTAAATGATGTTTCAGGTGGATTAAATTCAATCATAACAAATGAAAATGCAGTTGGTCAATTTTATATTCAAGTTTTGGATAGTGATTTTGCAGAAAAGTTGGTTGCCAAGTTGAAAACGTAACTCAATAAGAACTTGCTTGTTTTTGTCGAGCGAAAAATGTACCACATAACGACTTTGCACATTAGAAATTAACATCGAAAAACATACCTCTTTGATTTAGAACCACAAATTGTAGGAACACTCTCAAGACACAAAAATACGAGATCAGGCTCAATTTGAAAAGCCTGATTCGACATCCCGGATCGGGGGAATGTAATTGTAATCCAAATCTTTGTCTACCATCATGATTCATGCTCATCCAACCTTCTTGGCCGTAAAGAGTAAAGGTTAACCGACTAATTCGATGAGATGAGCGTGATGTGTCGGGCAATATGCTCAACAATACCCTCCCACAACACGTTAAATCCACCCCTCCCCCCACCACATGGGGGGATTTTCCCTTTAAGCCCTTGAAATCATAGCACAAATGTTCTATAGTGGTGCCAAACCCTTCAACCAGATCACCCACCCAAAAGGAGGCACCCATGACCCCCCAGGCGCTCGCCGCCATTGTTTCCACCATCCTTTCGCTGCTCTTTTCCTATGTCCCCGGTTTCAAGTCCTGGTACCAGCCGCTGGAGGCGACCTACAAACGGCTAATTATGCTGGCCCTGGTCTGCCTGAGCGCGGCCGGGGCGTTCGGTTTATCCTGCGCGGGCTGGGGAGATCAGCTCAACCTCAATCTGACCTGCAGTTCTGAGGGCGCCCTGGGCCTGGTTTCGGCCCTGCTGAGCGCCCTGGCTGCCAACCAGGCCGTATTCCTGATCAGCCCCAGGCCCGCCGGCAGGAAAGCGAACGGCTGCCCGGGCGGGCACCCGGACGAGCCGGAGCTCAGCCGCGAAGTCAGCGAGCGCTACGCCCGCCCCAGGGTGCAGCCCAGCCCGGAGGACCGCCAGAACTACGGCAGACCCCAGGCCAACCCCAAGAAGATCGCCCCGCTCTCCGGCCGGGAGGAAAATTAAAACCGGTGCCAGCCGCCAGAGCCAAAAGCCAGCCGCCCGGGCCGAACCCTCCCGGCCCGGGGCCGGCTGAACCCTACACGCCCGGCTTCCGGGATGATGAGCTCAGCGAGCTGGAAGCCCTGCTGGACGGCGGCTTGAGTGCCGAGATCGCCATGCTGCGGGCCAGCGCCCGGCGGCTGTTCACCCTGGCGAAGGAAAGCCAGGGGCTCGACGAGGCGGTCAGGTCGCTGAGCGCCCTGGGCCTCTCTGCCACCCGCCTGGCGAACCTGCTGAAGACCCAGGCCGAGCTGGACTCCGGCAAGGGCGACCAGTTCAAACAGGCGCTGAACGAAGCCCTGGAGGAAGTCGCCCAGGAGCTGCGCCTGAGGCTCTGAAAGGAGTAAACAATGGAAAATCCTAAACCCTCCAACGAAGCCATCCTGGCCCGCCTGAACTGCCCGGTGCGCGAAAAGTGCCGGGAGGTGACCGGGCTCAGCCGCGACCTGCGCCGGGCGGTGCGCCAGCTGCAGCGCAGCACCCAGGCCTGCGAGGACTGCCCCGCCCGCCGGGACTGCCCGGTTTTGCTGGAATTCCAGGAGAGCATCCACCAGGCGGTCCGCGAGCTGGTGGAAGAGCTGGGGCTGCAGGTCTGAAGGCGGTGAGCGAGGACCCCCAGGGCGAGCTGTTCGCCCAGCAGCTCAAGCACACCATCGACCTGCTGCGCTTTGAGATCAAGAATATCGAGATAGCCCAGGAGCACCACAAGGAGATGGCGGACCAGCGCTTCGCCGAGCTGGAAGAATGTTCCCGCGATTTTGAGGAGCGCATCCGGGTGATCAAGGACGACGTGACCCGCTCCAAGTCGATCTATAACCTGTCCTCGGCCGGCAGCACGTTTATGAGCCTGGTCGCCCTGCTGCGGACGTTTTTTGTGTAATAGGAGTTAATTATGGCAGCTAAATCCGGACAGAAAACTGTAGCAGCCGCCGGGACAGCCGAAGCGCTCGGCAGCCAGGTGATCAACGGGCCGATCATGGTCAAGGCCCTGCTCGCCAACAGCAACAATGTCTATGTCGGGAACGACGGCGCCGGCGACGTGACCAGCGCCAACGGCCTGGAATTGGACGCCGGCGATTCGGTGGTGTTCGAGTTTGTCGGGGACCTGTCCGAAATTATCCTGGACGCGGACACCAACGGCGAAGGTGTATCCTGGCTCGCATTAACCCTTTAGGCAGGGCTGTGTCCAACCGTTCAGGCGTGCTGCCGCTCCCCGGGCAGTTAATTATCAAGCAGCAGGCCCTGCGCCGTGCTGCAGGGTTCTCTCCGCTTGATTTATCCAATTTGGAAATCTGGTTCGATTTTTCCGATCCCAGCAGTATGTTTACAGATGCCGGGGTGACCCCGGTCTCCGGCGACGGGGACAAGATTTACCAGATTAATGACAAATCTGGAAATGGTGTAAATGCTGCTGCACCCTTAGATAATCGAAGACCAAGGTACAAAGTTAATATTCAAAATGGTCTGAGTGTTGGAATGGCTGATGGAAGCGATGGCATGAGTTTCTCCCCAAGCGCTGCAAGCAGCGACCAGACTATTGCGGCTGTGTTTTATCCAGCGAGTAATTCAATAAACCAAATCGTATTCGATTTCAATAATACAAATTTTATGCTCTGGCTGAATGAATCTGGCTATTACCAGGGTAATGATTGGGTTGGTTTTACATCAACCCCGTTAACAGCCGATGCCCAATTGATAATTATTGTGTATGACTCTTTGTATTCCACGCTTTACAAGAATGCAGGTTCTGGAGAGCAAGAATCTGGTGATAGAAGAAATGCAATGGGCGGCACAAGCGCAATATTTGCCAGGTATGACACTGGCGGATACAACATGGTCAATACCTCCTGGATTGGAGAAATAGCAATTTACAGCCAGGCATTGTCCGAACCGGACAGAAATATACTGGAAGTTTATTTCAACAACAAATGGGGGATTTTCTGATGACTTCCAGACAGTTACGCATGGAAGAGACAGGCGCTCTGCTCAAGTCTCCCAATTTTGCCCTGGAAGAGAAATATCTTCTGTCACTATATATACGAAGGCACTGTCCGGCAGCAGATGCTATCCCGTGGCCGCCCCTGCCGGTTCCGCCTGGTTGCTGTATACAGAAATTCTAAATACGTTTTGGGGTGCAGCGGCACTTCCCTTCAGGGAAACGTCAATAAAAAGGAGTAAACATTATGGCTACTACTTCACTATCTGACCAGGCGAAATACGCCGTAAAAGAAGGCCTGATCCACAAAATAAAGCAGGCGGTTATAACCGTGGCTTTAGCCGTGTCCGTTGAAAATAAATCCGGCGATGAAGCCCTGGACCGCCTCAGGCTGGCCCTGGCTACAGGCGTCCTGCGGGACCCCGACCGCTGGGCCCGGATTATGGTCTACGGCATTGTGACCGATGAGCGCATAAAATCAAATTCAGCCGATAAGGATTACACAGACGTGATCGCCGAGCTGTGGAACCCCTACGCCGGCGCAAACCCCAATTTATCCTGAGCAGCGGGCAGCCTCCCACCCGTGGGACGACCTGACGAGCTGGATATGTCCGAGTACGAACCAGATGGCAGATCTAAAAACTGTGATCAAAAGGCTGCTGAAAAATGCAGTCCTGTTCGCCGAGCACGCCTCCGCCATCCAGCTGCGCAGCTACCAGGAGCAGGTTGCCGCTGCGGTGGTCGATTCTGTGATCAACTGCAGAGGGCTGACCTTTGTGGTGATCTTCCCGCGCCAGTCCGGCAAGAACGAGCTCCAGGCCCAGATCGAGGCTTACCTGCTGACCCTCTATTCCCAGCTGGAGGCCGAAATGGTCAAGGTCAGCCCGACCTGGAAGCCCCAGTCCCTGAACGCCATGCGCCGGCTGGAGCGCGTCCTGGAGCGCAACCTGGTGACCAGGACAATCTGGACGAAGGAAAGCGGTTATATCTACCGGTTGGGCAGCGCCAGGATCGCTTTCCTGTCGGGATCCCCGACCTCCAATGTCGTTGGCGCAACGGCCTCTTTACTCTTGCAGTGTGATGAGGCCCAGGATGTCACTTCAGCAAAGTGGGATAAGGAAATAAACCCGATGGCCGCCTCCACCAATGCCACCAGAATTTTCTGGGGAACCGCCTGGACCTCGCAGACCCTGCTGGCCCACGAGAAGAGACTCGCCCGGGAGCTGGAAAAGCTGGACGGCATCCAGCGCGTCTTCCAGATAGACGCTGACCTGGTCCGGCAGGAAGTGCCCGCTTACGGCGATTTTGTCGACGGTGAAATCGCCAAATACGGCCGCTCGCATCCTTTTATCCGCACCCAGTACTTCAGCGAGGAGATCGACGCCGAAGGCGGCATGTTCACCCCCGAACGGCTCGCCCTCATGCAGGGCGACCACCTGCCCCTGGCTGCCCCCGAACCCGGCTCCATCTACGCCTTCCTGGTCGATATCGCCGGCGAAGAACTCGAGAATCTGTCATTCCAGGCCGGACGCCAGCCCGGGGCGGCGATCCCGGCCAGTGAAAGCGGGATGGCGATCCTGAGCGGCGGGCGAGGCGAAGTTAGCTCTCCCTCCCGGGATGCCACCAGCCTGACCATCGTTGAGATCGACCTGACACCCCTGCACGATGACCTTATCAAAGCCCCGCGCTACCTGGTGCGCCACCGGCGCCTGTGGGTCGCCGAGAACCACACCCGGCTCTACGCCCAGCTGAAAGCCCTGGCAGAACTCTGGCAGCCCCACCGCATTGTGGTTGACGCCACCGGGGTAGGAGCCGGCCTCTCCAGCTTTCTTGCCAAAGCTTTCCCTTCCCAGGTTATGCCTTTTATCTTCACCAGCAAATCCAAGTCCGACCTGGGCTGGTCCTTCCTCTCGGTCATCGTGACCGGCAGGTTTAAAGATTGTTTTTGCGAGGAGCTTTACCCCGGGGAAGGAGGGGGAAGCGAGGCGGCAATCTCTCTTCAGAAACTATTCCGCCTGCAGTGCCTCCACACCCAGATGGAAATCTCCCCCGGGCCCGAACGGCGCCTGCGGTGGGGCGTGCCTGATGGGACCCGGGACCCGGCCAGCGGCGAGCCTGTCCATGACGACCTGGTTATCTCGGCTGCCCTGTGCGCCCTGCTGGATGAGGAGCCGTGGGGCTCGGCAGTGTCGGAGGTTATCCCGGTCAGCGACCCGCTCCAGGATTTAGATTTTTAGGTTCAGCGGCTTGGAAAATTATTTGAGCCCGTGGATTTCCAAGAGAAAAGAAACTGAGGAAGGAAACGGATTATCCATATGAAACAAACCAGTAACCTGCGCAAGCAACTGGCCCGCCTGCTGCTGGGAGAGCAGACCCTTCAGCAGTTCGCCCAGGTCCAGAACCGGATAGACGATTCGCCCGGATGGACTTCCATCACCGGCAGGAGCCATGACTACGACCCCTCCCAGGTGCAGGAGCTTTATTCCGATTCGCTAAAAGCCTGGCGAAAGAACCCGATTGCCTGGCGCATCATAGCTATTACGTCGAACTATGTGGTGGGGGATGAGATCGTTATCAGTTCGCCTTTCAGTAATCTCAACAGGTTTATACACAGGTTCTGGAACCACCCCAAGAATATGATGGACAGAAGGCTGGAGGGTATGTGTGATGAGCTTTCCCGGTCCGGTGATTTGTTCGTGCTTCTGTTCCGGAATGAACAGGACGGCATGTCTTATATCCGGTTCGTGACCAAGGACCGCATCCTGCAGATCGAGTCCGCGCCTAACGATTGGGAGAACGAGCTTGCCTATTACGAGATGCAGGAGAGCGGTGAACCCAGGAAATGGCTGGCATACGGTAACCCGGCGGCTGAGAATTCCGATGCCGTGATGCTGCACTATTCCATCAACAAACCTGTTGGCGCCCTGCTTGGTGAGGGTGACCTTACCACCATGATCCCCTGGCTGCAGCGGTATTCGCGGATGCTGGAGGATAGGGTCAGGTTGAACTGGGCGGTCCGGGCTTTCCTGTGGGTTGTAACAGTCCCCTCCAACAAGATCAAAGCCAAGCTGGAGCAGTACAGGAACCCTCCGGAAGCTGGCAGTATTGTCGTGAAGGATGAATCCGAAAAGTGGGAAGTGTTCACCCCCCTGCTGCGTGCATCCGATGCCAGCTATGACCTGCGTTCGGTCCGCAATATGATCGATGCCGGCAGCGGATATCCCCCCCACTGGCGCGGCGAAGCAGAGCCGGCCAACCTGGCTACCGCCAGGGCGATGACCTCCCCAACCGAGAGGCAGCTGATCCGGAGGCAGAAATATTTTCACTTCCTGCTGCAGGACATTCTATACAAGGCTTACCAGAGAGCGGTCCAGGTTGGCAGAGCAAGGTCTATTCGCCAGGATGATTATGACGTCCTGTTCGTGGTGACCGCTTCCGATCTCAGCCGCTCCGATAACGAGAGCCTTGCGAAAGCCGCCAGAGACTTCACCCAGGCCATGTATTCGCTGAGCAACCAGCTGCATATAAATGCCCCGTTCAGCCGGCACCTGCTGCGGCTCGCCTTCAAGTTCGCCGGCGAGCCGATCTCCGAGGCGGAGATTGACGAGATCCTGGCTGCCCCGATCAACATAATCCCCGGGATGCCTGCAACGATAGACGACCCCGATATTACAAACCCGGAGGCCGATAGTGAGCTCGATGAGCCAGAGCAGCCAGAGCCGTAAAGCGTCCCGGGGGAATCGAGGGATCTTTAATATCCCTTTGTGCCCTTCGTTTCTTTGTGGCCTGTCCTGATCGCGAAGCATGTGAAGGATCTAATAATAAAGGAAAGTGATTATGCCGCATGACCATTCCCATGACCCGGGTAACAGACTGATCCTCAGAGTTGGAGAGATAGCCAGTGATGCTGCCGGCCTGGATAATCGTACTCGCTTGTGGTGCAGGTTCGTCCGGGCCGGCACAGTCAGGGCCGCCGGCAATCGCGAACAGCAAAATAGTGATCGATCCCCATGCCCTGGAAACTGCAGCAGCTGCAGGTAAGTTCAACCAGAGGGCTGTGTTCGTGGATCATGCCGGCTGGTTCGATTATCCTTCGCTTACAAAACTCGCCGGCGTAACTTCTGGCGCCGTTTGGAACCCTCTTGAACAGACAGTCGAGGGGGAAATCATGCTGAATGTGAGCCAGACCGGTTTGTTAATCGAAGAGCTTATTTCCGAAATGCTCAGTTATCCCGATAATTCACCTGATATTGGGCTGTCGATTGTTTTTTATCCTGTCTGGGATAGAGACGCTGAAGATGGTTTATCCCATATCACAGGTATAGAGCATGTAGAAAGCGTGGATTTTGTGTTCGAGCCTGCTGCGGATGGTCGGGTACTGCAGGCATTGTCCCGCGCCTCCTGCGGGGCCTTATCATCCTATGCTGCAGGTCAGGCCGCGGAGCATCCACTCCGGGATTTCCAAACCTGACAATTCTGAAAATAACCAAGGAGAGAATGGAATGCCTGATAAAAAACTTGTCCTGAACGAAGTGATGGACCTAAACCCAAATGTTGAAGAAGTGCAGTTGACGCCGGCCGGTACCTCCCCTGGGGCTGATGATAACCAGAGAACGGTAGATCCTGCGCCGGCTCTCAATCCTGCCGAAGAGGTTGATCAGTGGGTTTTTGCTGCGCGTGAAGCCGCAATCACTCAGATGATTGAAGCTTCCGGTTTGCCCGAGGCTTCCCGGATCCGCTTGCTGTCCCTCCACTATGACAGCCCCTCCGAGGTTGTCCGCCAGATTGCAGCTGAGAGGACATATCTCGCCCAGCTGCAGGAGGACACAACCATAAATATAGGCGGGATCCCTCCCAGGTCTCCCGGCATCTCGAACATGCTTACAAGCCTGGACCGCATCGAGCAGGCAGCCGAAGCCCTGCTCGCCGGCGTCCGTCCTCCGGCCGGCGTGCCTCCCCTGTCGGGGATCCGTGAGCTCTATCACCTGCTGTCAGGTGACTATGAGCTGAACGGTGTGTTCCAGCCAGACCGGATTTCCCTGGCAAATGTTAACTCTTCGACCATGAGTAACCTGGTCGCCAATGTCCTGAACAAGAGAGTAATCAACGAGTTTGCCATGTATCCCCAGTGGTGGCTGCCGATTGTCAGCGAAGAGGATTTCGCTACCCTGCAGGCGGTCCGCTGGATTACATTGGGCGGTGTAGGCGAGCTGCCCACAGTCGCCGAAGGCGCGGCTTACACAGAGCTGACCTGGGATGACACCTACGAGACCGCTTCCTTCACCAAGAAAGGCGGTTATCTCGGATTAACGATTGAAGCCATAGACAAGGATGATACCGGCGTCATAAGGGCGGCGCCAAGAGCCCTCGCCCAGGCAGCCTGGCTGACCCTGAGCAAAGCGGTCAGCTCGATCTTTACAGCAAATTCAGGCCTTGGACCGACCATGTCAGACAGTGTCGCCCTGTTCGATGCCGGCCATTCCAATCTTGGAACAACTGCCCTCAGCTGGTCTGAGTATGTGGTTGTCCGGACCGCCATGCGGAAGCAGACCGAGGTTCACAGCAGCGAGCGCCTGGGCGCCCTGACGGCCCCGCGCTATATCCTGGTGCCCCCGGACCTGGAGATCACAGCCCTGCAGATCCTGGCCAGTGAAGGCCAGCCAGGAACAGCCAATAATGAGGTGAACCCTCTGGCTGATGGCGGTGAATTTTCAGCCAGGATGGCTGCTGCCCGTGACCGCGTGATTGTCGTGGACCTGTGGACAGACACCAATAACTGGGCTGCGGTCTGTGATCCTCGCCTGTATCCCACAATCGGGATTGGTTATCGCTACGGCCGGACGCCTGAGATCTTTTCAGTCGCCTCCCCCACTGCCGGCCTGATGTTCACCAATGACACAATGCCGATCAAGGTCCGGTTCTTCTATGCCGTAGGTCCGATGGACTACCGCGGCATGTACAAGGAGAACGTAGCATAGCGAAGTCCAGGCATCTCACAGGACGTCGCGAAGCGAAGCGAAATGGAGCATCCCGCGAGTGTCCGCAGGACACGGAGACGGGATCGCTTGATGTTGATATCTTTTTGCAGCGGGGGAGAAGCGCATACCGACCCGGCTTGATCAGCCATACTTCTCCCCCTGAAAATTCCTTGTGCCCTTCGCGTCTTAGTGGCTTGTCCTGATCGCGAAGCATGTGAAGGATCTATTACTAAAATAAAGGAGTTTACCCATGAATAGAGTTTTTACAATCCCCTTTATGATTGACGGCACCTTAGGCGCTGACCACACGTTTACTTTCAAAGCGCCCTTCGATATGACTTTGATCCATGTATCAATGTCAAATTCCAGCGCCAATGCCGGCACTCTCGATATCGGTCTTTCAACAGATACCGATGGCTGGAAAGATGGCGCCGCCTTCGGCGTCTCCGGGGCATGTACTGAACTTGCTGCTTTCAGCGATTTCGATGGCGCTGTCGCTGCTGGCCAGTATCCAACCGCCGATGATGGTGATGTAATCACCGTGATCATCAAAGATCATGCCTCCCATATGGCCAACCCCTGTGTAGTATTTACATTTGTGGAAGGCTGATAATCTTAATGTCAATCATTGGATGCAGGGATAATAATCCCCAGCTTTTTGGGGGACATGGCTGGTCCCTGTGTGGTCCTTACTTTTGTCGAGGGCTGATCAAAGCGGTAGGTCAGGTTTCCATACCTGACAATCTGCCTGGAACAGGGAGCCTGACCCACTCCCTGATTTTTGATGGCCAGCCAGAGCTTGTCCTGAACGAAGTGAAGGATCTCTGGCTATTCGCGGAGCATCCCCGAAGTGTCGAAAGACACGGAGCGGGACCTCCATTTTTTCCCTCCTATGCGAAGCAGTCCCAGGGAATTCGCCTCGCGATGCACCCCTCTGGGGCCTCCCTGGGCTGCCGAGCATCCAGCGCACTTTGAAGTGCTATTTAACTTTCAGCTGGGCTGCACCTTGAACAGCTAGTTAGCGAGGATTTCTCAACAATAATCTTTGTGTTCTTTGGGCCTTAGCGGCTCAGTTTATCAGGAGGTTCGATGTTTAGAAAATTGGTTCTCTATTTTTTCAGCGCTTTATTGCTCATCTCTGCCCGGGAGGCATCCCCCTCAGAAGCCAGGGGCATGAAAGAAGTCCCTTTTGAAGTAATAAATAAATCCGGCCAGGCTGTCACGGTCCAGCTGTGGCGCTATGAGGATGATTATCCTGCCAAGTTTTATGCCTTCAGCCTGGAAAAGGGAACCAGGGCCAGGCCCAGGTCCGGAGTGTGGGAAGTCTGGCGCGGTGACTATGTCCTGATTGTATTTGGTGACAACATGCAGGAATGTCTCTTGCCTATGGACGATCTCGATTACGAACCGGGTGTGGAAATCACCATCAAGGGCAGATACCGCCTGGTTGTGCCACCCTGCCAGGAGATCTTTTCCAATCCTGGGGAGCCAAGCCAGTCAAAATATAACTGGACTGAATCCTATGTAGCTGATCCCACTGGCGGCCCAGCCCTGCCAGCCTGGTGGTCCCACCTGCAGGTTGTTAAGTGATTTTTACAATCCTTTGGATAAGTGAAACAATCCTTTGGATAAGTGATATCGGCAAGTGTAATGTATTCAAAATATTTATACTTTATTTTCCTTCGTGTTCTTTGTGGCTTTGTGGTTGTTAAAATTAAATGAGGGATCTTTAAAATGCCTGTCAGACTGCTCCCAACCCCAGGCAATGTCTGGCTTATCCCGGTTGATGTTACAGCCGATTGGACAACCGCTTCCAATGCTGTTTCCGATATCGAAGATACCACCGGACTGGACCTCTCCGCTCCAGAGCATGTCACCTATATTTATCTGTGGGAAGGCGAGTTCGATCCCAATGACCTGGCTGTTCTGAAAATTGCAGCTAACGGTGATGCCGATTACAAAGACATTGATAATACAAATGCCGATTTTCTTACCCCTCCAATTTCTGAAATGGCTTATATCCTGTCGGTTCAGGTCCTTGCATCATAATGTATTGTCATTCTGATGCGAAGCAATCCCTGTGGGAGCGGAGCGAAGTCGAAGTCGAAGAATTTGTCTTATGTCTGGTATTGGAAAAAGAGATTGCCTCATTTCAAAGATAAACCCTGTCGTGTTCTGGCTAGTGGTCGTATGAATTCAATTCTCGTTGAATTTGAAAATGGCTATCGCGTTGTTACCAGCAGGTTCGCTGTCAGGTTAATTAAATGACCCAAAAAAGAATAATCCCCGATCCCAATGATCTGTTCTGGACGAAATTTACTGCCATCCTGGATTGGTCAGAGTTCTATGATGAGGCTGGCCTCTGCCAGGCTACCGGTTTCCCCACCGGTACTCGCGGCCACCATATCTATGTAACATGTTGGCAGGGGACAGATGATCCGGATGATTTTTGTTCTGTCAAACTTTCAAACACTGGCGCGATGTCCTATGCTGACTTCGATGATTCTGAATGTGAGTTTGGTTCTCCTCCCGGTTCCGGGGATGACGTTTATATCCTGGGCTGTTTTGTAAAGGCAGCCTAGCAGTTGTTTTTACGCCTGTCCTGATCGCGAAGCATCCCTTTTGGATCGCGAAGCATCCCTTTTGGATCGCGAAGCATGTGAAGGAACGAGCGAATTTTAATCCCGTGTTTTTTACGGGAACAATCTTTGATGTCCGAATTTATCTTATGGGTAAAAGAATAACCCTACTGGGACAACCCACCTACTTTATCCCTGTCGCCGTTAAATAATAAGTGGCTGGCAGGTCCGGAGTATGCAGCCCTGGATATCTTCGGTGCGACCGGGATCCCGATCGTAGGCGAGAATGTCTGCCTCAATCTTGAAATCTACTTCCATATATGGGAAGGTCCGGGTGATGAGGATGATTTTGGCTGCCTCAAAGTGACTACCGGCGGTACCCAATCCTGGACAGACATGGACGGTGCGGCCTGTTCGCTTTCTTCCTTCCCTTATTACAACGAGACCGCCTACATCATTGGAATCTCTTTGCTGGCCGAAGCGCTGCCATAATCCCGCGTTCTTTGCGGGATAACTTGTGGATCAGCGAAGCAATCCTGTGGATAATGAAATGTATCCTGTGGATAAAGCGAAGCAATCCTGTGGATAATGAAATGTATCCTGTGGATAAAGCGAAGCAATCCTGTGGATAATGAAATGTATCCTGTGGATAAGCGAAGCAATCCCGCGTTCTTTGCGGGAAGACTTTTTGGGGTGGGGTGAAAAATTAGCCCCTCGCGAAACGAAGTGGAGCATCCGGCGTTCTTTGCGGGATTGTATTGAATTATGGCTCTAATCTGCAGTAAACAATCCTTTACAGCTTCCGGTTCCAGTCCAGCCACTCTGGCAGCCGGCTTTGGTCTAATCTATGCCATTATTGCATCAACCGATAATGCCGCTTCACAGACATTTACCATCTATGACAGCCTGGCCGCTCCGGGTGACATTCTCTTTCAGATGACCTGCCATCCTTCCGGACCCGTTAATTACATTTTCTTCCCTCAAAATATGCCCCTCCAATTTTCCACCGGCCTGACAATTGATCCCGGCGAATGCGATGTCTTTATCATTTTTAAACCTTAAGCTTGTCCCGATCGCGTAGCATCCCGCGCTTTATGCGGGATCGCGGAGCTTATGAAAGATCTCATATGTATATCTTCGGAGTAGACATCTCCCGCCATAACGGCGCTATAAACCACCACAAATGCGCCGCCTCCGGCGCCAAGTTCGCAGCCATCCGCTGCACAGTCGGTGATTATTACGTAGACACCAGCTGGAGGGATAACTATTCCGGCTTTACGGATGCCGGCGTAAAGACCCTGGCTTATCTTGTTGTTGTCCCCCAAAACAGCCTGGGGCTCAAGGTTACAGCTGAGGCTCATGTTAATCTTTTTCTGAAGGCGGTCGAAAAAAGATGCCTGGATTTTCCCCCCGTCCTGGATTGTGAGCTGCCCAAAGATGTAATGTCCCCAGATCGTGCCTGGATAACCTCACTGATTACAGAAATCTGCGGGTTATTACTGAAAGAGACTGGGGAGTATCCCATCATTTACACCCGCAAAACCTGGTGGGATCCCTGCGTGTACCGCGCTGATTACTGGAAGCATTACCCGCTCTGGACCGCCCACTACACCAATGCGCCTCAGCCTTTGCTCCCCTCAGATTGGGATACCTGGCAGCTGTGGCAGTATTCCAGCCGTGGTCCAGGTCATAAGTTCGGAACCGAAGAGCAGTTCATCGATCTCAACCACATGCAGCTGGAGTTCTGGCAGAGATATATTTCTGTCATTCCGAGCGAAGTGCCGCGTTCTTTGCGGTGCGAAGTGCCGCGTTCTTTGCGGTGCGAAGTGCCGCGTTCTTTGCGGTGCGAAGTCGAGGTATCTAATCTTATTCCTATCCACCTCGATATTGCAGAAGATGCTTTCGAGGGTTATGTTGAGAAAATCGTGTAGTTTCTTTTTGTGTTCTTTGTGCCTTAGTGGTTAATAACAAAACAAAAGGACTAACCCATGACCTACTACCGTGATGAAATAAGAGGGTTTGTCAGGCGCCGGCTTGGCGATCTGACCTCTCCGTTCAAGTGGAGCGATGAGCAGATCAACCAGTGGATTAACGATGCTATTGCTGATTATTCCATCCATTTTCCGCTTGTCAAAACACAGACAATTTCCTGCAGCGATGAAAACAGGAAGTATGATCTTGAAGATGATTTCGTCGAAGTTCTTAGTATTGAATATCCTACGGGTGAAGACCCTCCAGTTTATCTCAAGCATAGACTGAGAACTCACCCTGGTTTCTGGAGCCAGGATGGTTTTTATGATGTCCTGAAACACAGGGATTTTGAAGACCCTGACGAGCTGATCATAAGCACAAAACCATCAACCGGTGAAAGTATAGAGGTAATTTACCAGGCACACCATGTATTCCTGGATGATGATGATACCGATAAGATAACTGTACCGGAGAGACATCTTGAGTTAATAGTCTTATTTGCCAGGATGGCTGCGTACCAGGAGCTTGCTTCAACCGAGAGCAGCGATCCTAATCCCGAATCTAAACTATCTGGCACACTGGAGTTAAATTCATTCAAGGCTGAGAGGGCTTATCGCAAGCAGCTTGATGAATTTAAAGCCGCCGGGTCTGAATCAGGGCAGGTAAAATGGTCGATGGATGATTATGACAGAGTGTATTAATTATCAAAATAACAACAAAAAACGCCCGGCTATTACACCGGGCGTTTTTTGTCTATTGTAGCTGTAAGTTTTTAGCGAATATCTTCTGAAAAACCGTACAGTCTGGAATCTTCATAAGAGGATGCACCGGTGACGCCGCCGCCAGAGGCAACGGTTGAACCTTCGATCACGACAACAGTTGCGCTGTCATCCAAACCCGACTTCTTATCGCCAGGGTCACGGTCGCCATCAGGCGCTGCAAATGCGGTTCCGACTGCAAAAACTAACAATACTGATAAAACTAAAGCCACTAATACGATCTGTTTCATTTTCTTTAAACTCCTTTGGTTGTTTAGGTTATTGTCATAAGTTTACTATTATTATCTTATTTGTCAAGTAATATTTGGGATATTTATACATTTCTATTAAAAATCTTATTTATTCTTAATTAGTTATCGAAAATCAGACCCCGGGTTTGCTTTTTTTGGGATAAGCACCCAAAAACGAACATAATATTGGACAATTTTTACAAAATTAGTAAAATATCCGATTTTTGTAACCGGAGGAGGGTTACATTCGTCCGTTGACGGTCAACAACCTGCAGGTTATAGTTAACCATCCTATAAACAAATCCCGGAATAGGTTCGCAAAATAGCCCACGCTAGATGAGCCGCAAACGATTATTCCAATTCAGCATCCCCGTTTTAGTAATTGCCCTGCTTATCACCGGCTGGAGCACATATTCATCCGGCTCCAACTTGCAAAGCCAATCGCAACCAAAAACCTCAGCCAGCGACCAGCCGACGGGTGATCTGACTCTCAGTTCATCACCGTCCCCGCCACCCGCTGAAGTCAAAATGGCGGAGCCCAGCCCCACAACCCCACCCCAGGGTGAGACCTTACCTGCTGCAGAGCACCAGGAACCAGCGGGTGCAGAACCAGCAACCAGGGTTTCCAGCCAATTAAACCCGGAACCACCACCAAACGAACCGCAGTCCGTAATTTACAGCATCCGGCAAACTTTTGAAATCCGCAACCAGGAACCTGTTGACGGAAGCTCACTTGAGATCACGGTAGCAAAAATCCGGACCATCGACCCGTTCCAGGAAGTGACCTCATTCTCGGTCGAGCCCGACCTGGAGTACCGGGAAAAATCGGACGAACACGGCAACCAGTACCTAGTGTTTGAACTGAAAGACCTGCCCACCCAGGAAAAAATCCGCCTCACCCTCAATTACGAAGTGATCGTCCATGCCCAGGCAATCCAATCCCAGGACTGCGAGGGCGATCTAATCGCGGAATACACCCAACCTGAGCAGTACATCGAAAGCGATTCTCCGGAAATCAGCGCCCTTGTAGAAAAACTTTCCAGGGACACAACCAACGCCTGCGAGCAGTCGCGCCTCTTTTACGACTATGTGACCCGGACTCTGGCATACAGCGGGCATACTCGCGAATCGCGCGGCGCCCTGCACGCCCTCATCTACAAAGCCGGGGACTGCACCGAGTTTGCCGACCTGCTGATCGCCCTCAACCGCAGCGCCGGCATACCGGCCCGCTTTGTGGAGGGGGTGACCCCGCTGGGAGGCGACGAGTCCCACGACTGGGCCCAGGTCTATTTGCCGGGGTCAGGCTGGACGGCGATGGACCCGACCTGGGGCAGAAAATCTGAAAACAGGGAGACATATTTCGCCGGCACCACTCCTGACCATATTATCGTAACAACCGGCCGCAACCTGGAAGCGTTGAACGGCTTCCATTACTGGACATACAGCTACACCTGCCCCAAAATTTCAGCCCACCAGGATGTGAACATCTCGATGGACTGGGATATTAAAAAAGTAGGTGAATAAAAGAGGCTGAACGGCCGGTAATAACCAGGACCTGGTCTAATAGCACATCTGGCTGACAAACGCCCCCACCGCATCATTTAAAGTAGCGCAGTTGCTCTTGCTCTCCCACAGGGTGATCCCCGGCAGATTAAAACTGAACCCGCAGTACTCAGGTAAACCTTCGGCTGTGTAAACCCGGCAGGTCTGGCCAGGCTGCATCTGGAACTGGGGAAAGTTGAAGATGTTGAATTTGGTATCGCTCAGGCGCCATCCGTTCAGTTCCACCGGCTGGGTGCTGTTGTTGCGGAACTCAACGTATTCCACCGGGCTGTCGCCGCCCTGCTCCACTGTACGGGCGATTTGAACGATCGCCACCCCGGCAGCCGTTCCTGAACCGGCGGCTGAACCCTGGGTTGGGGCTGCTTCGCTGGTGGGAGCCGGCGTTGCGGTCGGCAAAACCTCCCAGACGCCCCTTTTGGCGGCGCGGGCTTCCGCCTCAGCCTCCGCAAATTTTTCAACGCAGCTGATCTTGATGCCGGCCTCTTCCTGTTTCAGAAAACCATCCATTAACATCTGGTAATTCACAAAAACGTCATCCACGATCACGTACCTGGGCAGGTAACTGGGCGGATCGGAGAGATAAAAATCCTGGATCAGGGTCACTTCCTTACCGGTCACCAGCTCGAAATTGGCGCTGCGCGACCAGCCGCTGGTATAGCCGTCCGGGTCGGGAACTTCAGCTCCCAGGTACCTGACGGTGAAAAAATCGCCGTCGATATGCACTCCAATCTCATCCCCGCTCATAACCTGGACCACTTTGGCTACCTGCTGATCGGAGCCGGTCGGGAGGCATTCGGAGCCTTCCACCCCGGGGATGGTCTGACCCTGGGTTGCGGTAGGAGCGGGGGTGTTGGCCTGGGTGGCTGTCGCAGGCTGGGTAACCTGTTCGGGGGTGTTCTCAGGTGTATAAGTGGGGTACGGGGTGTAGGTTGCCTGCAGGTCCGCCTGTGCAGCCGCGCTGGGGGTTGGCTGCGAATACTGGATACTCTCAATGGCGCTATCCAGATCGTAACCGATCAGGATGCCAAGCAGCAGCCCGACAAGTCCGGCTGCCGCCGGGATTATAAAACGCTTCAAGTTCCTTTGTTTTGGTTCCTTTTGTTCGCTTTCCACCGCTAGCCTCCTGTTCCAGTCTGGCGCTTACATCAGGCTGTTTATTATACCTGATACAGAGACGACCTGCCCGGGATTGAAAAAACCCTGCGGAAAAACAAACAAGCATAAAAGAAGCGCCCCGGAATTATTAAAAGCAGGCTGATAATCGTCCCGGGGGAGTAATTGAGGGTAAAATATACAATCTTTCTATGCGGGAAATCGAAATAATGGCAGGCACAGCACCCCCCTCCGACATATCACAGATAAACGACCAGGTGTATATCTCATCCTGGCCGGAAGGGCAGCACTACCAGGAGATCCTCGACCTCAACATCCGGCTGATCCTTTCGATGCACTGGATGCGCCCCTCCCAAACGCTGGGCCAGGCGCCAGTCAAACTGCTGTGGCTGTGGACCATCGATACCCCGCTGACGCCGATGCCAATTTCAAAACTGCGCCGGGGGGTGGAAGCAGCCCTGCCGGTGATCCGGGACGGGTACGGGGTGCTCAGCCACTGCCGGGCTGGAGTGCACCGGGGCGCGGCGATGGCCTGCTGCGTTTTGATCGGGCTGGGCTATTCGTCCGCCGAAGCGATCAGGCTGGTGGAAAGCAAGCGCGCGGTGGCTGAGCCCAGCATCTGGTATATTCGCAGACGGATAGAGAAATTCGAGCGGGAATGGAACCAGAACCCTCCGGTCAAATAAGATTAACCGGATAAAATCCTCAACACCTATCAAAACACGGATTAAATCGAGACCAACCCCCACTTTTTATCAGGGTGAACCCCCGCTTTCAACCGGATAGCCGGCAGACTGCCAGGCTGCAAACCCTCCCAGCAAGGGGGTGACCTTTGCAAATCCGCTGTCAAGCATTATCTGCGCCGCCCGGGCGCTGGATTCCTCGGCCGGTCAGGTGCAGTATGGGATAATCCAGCTCGATGGATCGAGCTTATCCAGGCTGGATTCGGTTTCCGAGAGAGGGATGGAGACTGCTCCCTGGACATGGCTTTCGGTAAAACTGTCATAACTGCGGGTGTCCACAAACACCGCCTTCCCCTCGTCAAAGGCCTTTTTTGCCTCAGCAGGGCCAACCCGGGCGGGCTCCTCGTCCGCCCCGCTTTCAGCCGGCTGGCTGGCCTGAGCTGGCGGGGTTTCCTGACCCGGATTCAATCCAGAATACAAAACCCCTGCCAGGATCACCAGAACAGCCCCCAGCACCACTATTCTCAGTGGAGTAAAAAACTTATCCTTGCTTTTTTTAGCCATTTAATCAATCCAATTCAAAGTTAACTATAATTTTTAGGAATTTATTAAAACATTTCAGATATTTGATAATTATAATCCAAAAAGTCTTTTAACTGCTGGCGATTTTTTCAGGAAAATGGGATCAAGGATCTAAAGCCGGCAGCCAGAGGCCCATAACGAGCTCTTCAGGCTGGTTTGATCCTTTATGCTCCCCGGCGGGCGGTCTTTTTTCAGGCGGAGCCACAACCAGCGGCACTTCGATCTTATGGATTATGTCCTTCTGGGATGCCAGTTCAAGCCTGGCCTGGACTTGCAGCCCGCCGCTGACGTAAATGCCGCTGCAGGGCGGAAAAGCGTCTTTTGGAATCCAGAACCGCAGCTGAAATGTACGCTCAGCCCCGGAGGCGATCTCAAAATTTCCCGCCAGAACCTGCTCCGCTTCCAGTTCATCCAGGGTTTTCCAGCTGGTGCTGTAGCCGTCTGAATCCTCGCTGGTCACCTGCTCCCAGGAAACCAGCCCGCACCAGAATTTTTCGACATTCAGGTCCGTATCAGCCAGCAGGGTGACCTCCAGCTCGAGCTCATCGCCCGGGTAATAGGGCCCCTGGGACCTGTCCAGGTCGATTTTTATGCGGGCTCCGCCCGGTTTGAAGGGATTGAACCGGACCATCTGTCAACTGACCTCAACTTCGTTGAGGAATATTAAATAAAAAAGCGCTTGTATAAATTATCGTACAGGGAGAACAGGATAAAAACCGGGCAGATCAGACTCGCCGGGATCAAACGGCTGACCTGCCCTTTTTTCTAAAGCATTTGTTTCAGAAGCTCAATCCCCTCCTGGGCATCAACTGCAGGATACACAGAAATATCAAAGACATCATCCCAGCCCATGGTCATCGCCCAGATCTGGCTGATATGGTCCGCTTCGCTGACCACAATCGCGTTGGGATCCGGCGTTTGCAGCCAGTATTCAGCCAGGATTTTCGATCCCTCGGGAGCTTTCCACTCCAGCCGGCGGGCAGTCCGCTCCTGGATCGTGCCGGCTCTCACCTTGAGTAATGCGACAAATAACATGCTGCCTCCTTTTGTAGATTAATCGGATGTTTACCAGTCATAACCTCAAAACAGCGGTTACAGGTTTTTTCCGGGATTTCACCTCCTTTTAAAATGGATGAGTATATTCCCCCGGTTCAGAGAAAAAGAACCAAAGGGGACTTTACTGCGGCTTGTTCGACAGGTTTGTTTGTGATGGGGTTGTTGCTGCAGGTCGGAGGAACCGCCAGCGATGGAGGGTATAACGTTAAACTGAGGTTTACACACAGATTATACTCCAACCCAAAATATATAATCGAAAAGGAAGCCGGAAATCAAATCGACCGCTCACGGAAAGCCCAAGCGGTCGATTTGTTTATCCAAGATATTCAAGCCGGCTAACCTCCCTGGACGAACTGCAGGTGCAGCCTGACTTCAGGGTTCTGCGATAAAAATTCTGCGCTGTATGGCTGGACTGCGAACCTCTGGGCAAGAGCCAGTTCGGGATTGACCGCCCAGCCCTGCGAGCCCGCCCCAAATTTTTCGGCAAATCGCTGGGCAAGCGTCACTTCTGGATTTGGATATAAGGAGACGGGCTCGCTCATCCCCGCAAGGCGTTGGGCTAACTGGACCTCCGGGTTTGTATAGATACTGACGGGCTGGCTGATCTCAACGCCCATCACGGCATACTTCTGCTCGATGGTCAATCCGCTGGCTGGCAAGGTACCCGCCGCGTAGCGCCCGGCGACCATCAATTCGGGATTATCCGAGAAAGAAACCGGCCCATCTACTGAAGCGAAGCGGCTCACAACTCCCAGTTCGGGGTTGGCATAGACCGAAACGGGCTGGCTGGCTTCCACGCCCATCACAGCGTATTTCTGTTCAATGGTCAAGCCACTGGCGGGCGAGGAACCTGCCGCGTAGCGTCCGGCGACCATCAATTCGGGATTATCCGAGAAAGAAACCGGCCCATCTACTGAAGCGAAGCGGCTCACAACTCCCAGTTCGGGGTTGGCATAGACCGAAACGGGCTGGCTGGCTTCCACGCCCATCACGGCGTATTTCTGCTCGATGGTCAACCCGGCGCTCGCTTCACTTCCCGGGCAAAGCGTTCAGCGGCCATCAGCTCAGGATTTTGAGAGTAAGAAACCGGTCCATCACTGCAGCGAAGCGGCCTACAACTCCCAGTTCGGGGTTGGCGTAGACCGAAACGGGCTGGCTGATCTTCAACGCCCATCACAGCGTATTTCTGCTCGATGGTCAGCCCGCTGGTGGTCGAGGAACCTGCCGCGTAGCGCCCGGCAACCATCAATTCGGGATTCTTATAATGCGATATCTGTCCGAGGTAGTTTTTATACCATCTGAGCAGGTTCAGCTCCGGGTTCTCAATCCAATCCGGTCCAACGCGGCTTGCGAACAAAACTTCCGGACTTGGATATTCAGTAATACCACTCTCTGCAGCCCCGGCATCCTGCAGCCGCATGACCAGGTTCAACTCCGGGTTCTGGATTTCGAAGAGAGTCTCGCCGCGGGCCGCAATTTCAGCAGCGTATCTCTGTGCGACCAGCAGTTCCGGGTTCCCGGAAATGGAGAAACCACCCGATCCGCCCAGCTCCTGGGCGCCGGTGCCGGACGCCAGGAAAACAATCAGGCCGGTGAACGCGACAGCCGTTATAATAACGAGAATTGTGAAAATGGACTTTTTCTGGGCTGAGGCGCCTTTCCCCTTGACAACAAATTGTTCGAGAATACTTGTGCTGTTCATCTTATTCACTCCTTTTTCTAAATTTTGCGGGGTTATTCCCTTCTGATAAAATATGGTTTGTCTGCAAAGAGATTTATTTTGTTGGGATTATTCTAGCCAGCATACGTCCGCAAAACGTTCAAGGAGGCGTCCCATAAGCGTTCCGGAATCGTTACAAAAATAGGCGTTTTTTATAATGAATATTTCGGCGGGGTGAATATATGTCGAATTTGAGACTGGGGCTGCTCGGCGCACCAGAATTTGAACTTGATGGGGAACAATTTAAACCGGGTATCCGCAAAAATACAGCAATGCTGGCATACCTGGCGGTCACTGGAGAAATTCACACCCGGGAGACGCTGACCGCCCTGCTCTGGCCGGACCACGACCCAAGTTACGCCCGGGCGGGTTTGCGCCGTAACCTTTCCACCCTGAAAAAATCGCTCGGCGGAGAGCACCTGCTCATCGAGCGGGATATTATCGGCATAGACCCCCAGGGGGACATCGAGCTGGATGTCCACCAGTTCCGGGACCTGGCAGCTCTCTGGGAGGGGCACAACCACCCTACGGGCGGGACCTGTAAAGAATGCTTGGAAGCGCTGCAAAATGCATTTGATCTGTACCGGGGGGACTTTATGGAAGGCTTCGGCCTGCCGGATGCACCTGCTTTTGACGACTGGCAGTTCTTCCAGGCGGAAAGCCTGCGCCGGGAGTTTGCATTTGTACTGGAAAGACTGGCGGAGGGCTTCCAGTCCAGGGGCGACTACAACCAGGCGATTATTTATGCCCGGCGCTGGCTGCAGCTGGACCGCTTAAACGAGGCGGTTCACCGCAAGCTGATGGAACTATACGCCGCCGCTAACCAGCGGGCGGCAGCCCTGCGCCAGTACACCCAGTGCGAAACCCTGCTCAGGGAGGAGCTGGGGGTCAGACCCGAAACGGAAACTGTAGAGTTGTATGAATCGATCAAAAACCAGCGCAGCCCAACCGCCTCAGCCCCGGAACCAGCGGCTGTCCCCACAGAATCGAGCCCGGACCTGCTGGACGAGCGCTACCACCTGGACGAAGAGATCGGGAGGGGAGGCCTGGGTGTGGTATACCGGGCTCATGATATCCTGCTCGACCGTGAAGTGGCAGTCAAGGTCGTCGAGATGGAAAAACTGGGCGTTGAGGAAGGGATACGCCTGCTGGAGGAGGCCCAGGCGGCTGCAAAACTGAACCACCCCAATATCGTGGCGGTCTACGACGCGGGCGAATCCAGCGGGGTCTCATATATTGTGATGGAACGCGGGATGGGAAAATCCCTGCACGAAAAAAAACCGGATTCGCTGGAAGAAATCTGCGCCGTATCCAGGCAGATTTGCAGCGCGCTGGAATACGCCCACGGGCAGGGCATCGTCCACCGCGACCTGAAACCCGAAAATGTAATCTACTGCGCTGAAAGCCTGGTCAAATTGAGCGACTTTGGTTTAGCCCGACCGGTGGCCTCGCGGGTGACCAGCACCGGCCAGATATCCGGGACGGTATTCTACCTCGCCCCGGAGGTGGCTTTAGGAGAGAAATACGACGGGCGGGCTGACCTGTACGCCCTGGGAGTGATGCTCTACGAGCTCACCACCGGACGGCTGCCTTTCTCGGCGGAGGAACCGCTGGCAGTGATCACCCAGCATATCCACGCCCCGGTTGTCCCGCCGCGCCTCCGCAACGAGGCTATCCCGCCGAGGCTGGAATCCCTGATCCTGAACCTGCTGAGCAAGAGCCCGGCTGAGCGCCCGGCTAGCGCCGCCGAAGTGCAGCGGGCGCTTGCCGCCCCTGACCTGTTGAACACCGAGTTTCAGCCCGAAGAGGAGCTTTCAGTGCTGAAGCGGATTGAAAGAGGCAGCCTGGTGGGCCGCGAAAGCGAGCTGGCGGAAGCCCGCAGCCTGTGGGGACGGACGCTCGCCAGCCAGGGGCAGACGCTGCTGGTCAGCGGGGAGCCCGGGATCGGCAAAACCCGCCTGGTGCGTGAAATCACCACCCAGGTCCAGGTATCCGGCGGGCGTGTCTTTAACGGCGCCTGCTTCGCTGAAGGCGGGGTTCCCTACGCGCCCTTCACCCAGATCCTGCGCGGCGCCCTGGAGGTCTATAAAATAACTGATAGCAACCTGCCGGGTTCAGCGCTTGGCGAACTTTTCACCCTGCTGCCGGAATTACAACCTCAGTTCCCGGATATCGAAATCCCAGCCCACAGGGATGACCCGGCCGCGGAACAGCACCGCCTGTTTGAATCCGTTTTGATCACTATTAATACCTTCAGCGAAGAATGCCCACTGCTGCTGGTTGTGGAAGACATCCAATGGGCAGACAGCGGCAGCCTGCACCTGCTGCGCCACCTGGCCCGCTTCACCCGCAGCCAGAGAATTATGATTGTGACTACCTTCCGGGATGTCGTGCCAGTGGAGGCGGAGGTTTTCCATGAAATGCTGCTCGACCTGAAGCGGGAAAGACTGGCCAGCCACCAAAAACTTGCCCGGCTGGACCGCGAACAAACCGCCCAGATGCTGGAAATATTATTCGCCGAAGAAATTTTGCCCGAGTCGCTGGATGCAGTCTATGATGTCACCGAAGGCAACCCGTTTTATATCGAGGAAGTCTGTAAGTCGCTGGTGGAAAGCGGCAGGGTCTACTTCCAGGATGGTCGCTGGCACCGCCCGTCCTGGGATGAACTTGAGATACCGCTGAGCGTGCGGACAGTGATCGATATCGCGCGTCCGCGTCCTTCCCGCCGGCACTCAGGAGATCCTAGATACCGCCGCTGTAATCGGGCGCGATTTTGATCTTTCTACTTTAAGACTGGCATGCTTCTTCGAAGAAGACCTGCTGCTCGAATCTCTGGCTCACTGTGTAGACACCCAGTTGATTGAACAAACTGGCGGTAATGGAAAGGAGAACTATTCATTCGTACACTCCTTGATCCCCGCCACCCTGGTTGAGACGATGCCGGTTTCCAGGCGCCGAAAACTGCACCTGGCAGCCGGAAATGCTATTGAGCAAAATTACCCGGAAGATTACGAAGCCCTTGCGCTCCACTTCCAGGGTGCTGGTGAAGAAGATAAAGCGGTAAACTACCTGCTGAAAGCCGGAGACCGGGCCCGCAGTATGCATGCCCACCAGGAGGCGATAAGCAATTACACGCTTGCTATTGAAATCCTAAAAAAGTTAAATGATCCTGAACGAGCAGCTCAGGCATTGATGAAATTAGGGCTGGCGTATCACAACGCATTTGATTTCAGGGCTTCACGCCAGGCATACCAGGAAGGTTTTATATACTGGCAAAAGATGGCGGATGCCACCCGGAAAAAGCCGGCATTTCCCCCTTCCGCTCCCCACGCCCTCAGGCTGAATATCATTGAACCGACCGCCCTGGGATTGGGTATGGCAATGGATTTTCCAGGCCATGTAGTTTTTGACCAGCTTTTTTGCGGTTTGGTGGAAGTCAGCCCCGAATTGGGCGTGATTCCTGATATAGCCAGCAGTTGGGAAGTGCTTGACAGCGGTCGAAAATACGTTTTTCACCTCAGGGATGATGTATTTTGGAGCGACGGGGTCCAGGTGACCGCCCATGATTTTGAATTCACCTGGAAACACACATTAGACCCGCAAGGCGGGCAGCGCTGGTACCCGTACCTGCTAGATATCAAGAATGCCAAGGCATACAACAAAGGTATGCTGGACGATCCTGATCTGGTAGGGGTAAAAGCCCTCAACGATATAACCCTGGAGGTAGAAATGGAGGGTCCTACCAGCTATTTCCCCTATCTGGTTGCGTTTGTGGCTGGTTTTCCGATGCCAAAACACGTTATCGAGACTGCCGGTGACGAATGGATCAAATTGGAGAATATGGTCACCAATGGGCCGTTCAGGGTGGTATCGTGGGAAAAAGGCCAGTCCTTGATTTTCGATCGTAATCCGGCTTACCATGGCCGGTTTACAGGAAACCTGGAGCGTGTGGAATGCTCATTCCTGACGGATAAACCGGGTGAGTTGATAAAGATGTATGCCCAGGATGAGCTGGACATCTACCGTGATCTGCCGCTGCTTACTCTGGCAAACGCCCGCCAGCAGTTTGCCGGCGAATATATATCCGGCCCCTGGATGAGTACCAGTTTCATCGGTTTAAACGTCAACCAGCCCCCCTTTTATGACCAGAGAGTAAGGCGCGCGATCGCAATGGCAACCGACCGTGAACAGCTGGCGGATATAATCCTGAGAGGCTATGCCTTTCCCGCTTCGGGAGGCTATATCCCACCAGATATGCCCGGCCACTCCCCGGATATCGGTTTGCCTTTCGACCCCGAAAAGGCAAGATACCTGCTTTCAGAAGCAGGCTTTAAAGACGGAATAGGCTTCCCTGAGATTATATGTCTGGCCAGAGACGACCCCGGACATGACCTGGCATGCGAGTACCTCCAGGGGCAGTGGCGGGAATATCTCGGGATAAAAATTGAATGGAAGCAGATAAGGTGGGTAAACTTTTACGATATGGTATCCGAGGGAACACCCAACATGTGGATGGTTAGCTGGTATGCGGACTATCCAGATCCGGATGACATCCTGCGGATCAACTGGTGGATAAATTTCACCGGATGGCAGAATGAACTTTTTAAAGAACTGGTAGAAGGCGCCCGCCGGGTTCTTGACCAGGAAAAGCGTATGCGCATGTACCAACAAGCTGACAGGAAACTCATAGATGATGCGACATTTATCCCGCTATGCTACCGCCGGTTCCACATGCTGGTCAAACCCTGGATCAAAAATTTCTCAACATCCCCGCTGAAGTGGTGGTTATGGAAGGATATTGTTATCGAGCCGCATTAATTCCTTGTTTCCGGTTTACTTCCTTGAAGCGGTGGCGTTTAATCAGGGGGCGACTGGCGCAGTTATTAGGAAAAACTCAGGATAACTGCATCTGAAGGGTTATAATCCCCGGATATTTAAGTTTAAACATATTGGTCTGAGAATCCCTAAATCAGAGGGCGATTGATTATGAACGCGAATATAAACCAGGACCCACCCGAGGAGAGCCTCGACCCGCAGGACTGGGAAGCGCTGCGAAAGACCGGACACCGCATGCTGGATGACATGGTCGACTATCTGCAGACCGTGCGCCAGCGCCCGCCCTGGAGGCACGCCCCCGCTGAGGTAAAAGCGCATTTCGAACAGCCGGTGCCCCTTAACCCCCAGCCTCTGGATCAAATTTACCAGGAGTTTCTGGAGAACGTGCTGCCCTACCCGACCGGGAACATCCACCCGCGCTTCTGGGGCTGGGTGCTGGGCACTGGCACGGTCAGCGGGAGCCTGGCGGAGATGCTGTCCGCCACAATGAACGTCGGAGCCAGCGGTGGGCTGGCATACCACAGCGCCAATTATGTCGAGCACCAGGTGCTCAACTGGTTCAAGGAGATCATGGGCTTCCCCGTGTCAGCCAGCGGTTTGCTCACCAGCGGGTGCTCGGCCGCCAATTTGATCGGCCTGGCGGTGGCCCGCAACGCGAAAGCGGGCATCGACCTGGGCGAGCGCGGCCTGCAGGCTGCGCCGAAAAGGCTGGTAATGTACGCCTCCGACCAGGTCCACAGCTCAATCCATAAGGCTGTGGAACTGCTCGGTTTGGGCTGCGAAGGGCTGCGGATCATCCCGGTTAACTCCGAATTCCAGATCGACCTGTCCGCGCTGGAGGAAGCGATCCGGACGGACCGTAAAAACGGGGCGCTGCCGATCTGCGTGATCGGGGCGGCCGGGACGACCAACACCGGGGCGGTCGACGACCTGCAGGCGCTGGCGGATATCTGCCAGATTGAGGACATGTGGCTGCATGTGGACGGGGCGTTTGGAGCCTGGGCGGTAATCGCCCCCCGCTCAAAAGAGCTTGTAAGAGGGATGGAGCGGGCTGATTCGCTGGCCTTTGACCTGCACAAATGGATGTACATGCCTTACGAGATCGCCTGCGTGCTGGTGCGGGACGAACAAATCCACCGGGAGGCGTTCTCTTTCACACCGGCTTACCTGGCGCATGGCGCCGGGGAGCGCGGCATGACCGGAGTGGATGTCGCCTGGCTGCACGATTACGGCTTTGAGCTATCGCGCGGGTTCAAGGCACTGAAAGCCTGGATGTCCCTCAAGGAGCACGGGCTGGAAAAATACGGGCGCCTGGTACAGCAGAATATCGACCAGGCCGCTTACCTGGGGGAACTAATTCAAGATGCGCCCGAGCTGGAACTGGCCGCCCCGGTTCCCCTCAATGTGGTCTGTTTCCGCTATGTTAATGAGCGGATAGACGGGCCTGGACAGGACAGATTGAACAAGGACATTGAGATCGAACTTCAGGAGAGCGGGATCGCAGTGGTTTCCGGAACGATGATCAAGGGCAGGTATGCCCTGCACGCCGCGATCACAAACCACCGCAGCACCCGGGAGGATTTTAATATCCTGGTCCAGGAGACAATCCGGATCGGAAGAGAATTATCCGGACTGAAATAAAGGGAGTTATGATGGCCAAAAACGCTTACCTGGAGGAGAAAGCCAGCCAGTACCTGGAGAGGCTCTGCCGTAAAATCGACAGCCGGCGGGTCGGGAGTCAGGGCAACTGCCAGGCAACGGATTTCTTCGCAGAAACATGCGCCTCGTATGGATTCAAAACCGAGAGCCTGGAATTTGAATGCCTGGATTGGAAATCAGGGCCGGTGGTGTTGAAAGCCGGCGAGGAAAACTATAAGGCATTCCCAGGCCCGTATTCGCTGGGGTGGAGCGGGACCGCGCCGCTGGTCTCAGCCGCGTCCGTTGAAGAACTGGAGCAGGTTGAAGCGCTGGATAAGATCCTGTTCCTGCACGGGGAGCCTACCCGGGAACAGTTGATGCCGAAGAACTTCCCCTTTTACAACCCGGACCACCACAAACAGATATACAAACTGCTGGAGCGTAAACGTCCGCTCGCTATCATCGCCGCCACCTCCCGCAACCCTGAACTTGCCGGGGGCATGTACCCCTTCCCGCTGATCGAGGACGGCGATTTTAATATCCCCTCCGTTTACATGACTGAAGAAGAAGGCCGCAGTCTGCTCCCGCACGCCGGCAGCCCGGTGTCGCTTTCCTTTTCGGCTGAACGGATCCCCTCGCTGGGCTTCAATGTGTACGCCCGCAAAGGTCGCGACCAGGGTAAAAGACTGGTGGTCTGCGCCCACATCGACGCCAAGCCGGGAACCCCCGGGGCGCTGGATAACGCCACCGGAATCGTGACGATCCTGCTGCTGGCTGAACTGCTGGAGGAATATGCCGGCGAACTGGTGGTTGAATTGATCTCGATTAACGGCGAGGATTATTACGGGGCAAACGGCGAAATCCAGCTGGTGGAAATCAACCGGGGCAGATTTGAGGGGATCGTTCTGGCGGTCAACCTGGATGCGGTTGGCTATTTTGACGGCAAAACCCACTACTCTTTCTATGAAACGCCTGAGCAGCTCGAAAAGGCAGCCCGGGAGGTCTTCGCCGGTTACGAGGGGATCGAGCGGGGCGAGCAGTGGTACCAGGGCGACCATTCCGTCTTTATCCAGAACGGCTGCCCGGCAGTGGCAATCACCTCCCAAAAATTTATGGAATTATCGACTTTTATCACCCACACCGAAAAAGACCGTCCGGAGCTGGTGGACAGGGGGAAACTGGTGGAGGTCGCCCTGGCGTTAAAAGAGCTGGTCGAAAAAATCGATCTGGTTATCTCTTAGATTTCTCTCCCAGGTGACCTTGCCTCACGTAATCCAGGATTCAATCTGGGCTTAATCTGGCAGGTTTGGAAACCTGCCCTACAATAATGCCCATCATCACCTGTAGGGCGGCTTTTCGCGCTGCATCCCGCAAGGGACCAAATCCGCCGTGGAAGAGGGATGCGTATGGGGGAAAAAAGCAAGCGATACCCTCAAACTGAAATGAGCGCCTGCAATAACAAGTATAATAAATCCCACTTGAGGAATATCCATGGCCGAAAACAACGCAAACAACGAACAGGTAAGAAGGTGGATGGAGACCCTGCATAACAACGGTTACCGCCTGACCGCGCCCAGGAGGTCGGTTGTGCGGGTGCTCGCCGGCAGCCAGAGGGCTCTCAGTGCGACTGAAATTTATGACCAGGCCCGCAAACAATACCCCTCGTTAGGGCTTGTCAGCGTATACCGGGCTCTCGACAAATTAGAAGAGCTGGGGTTAATCCAGCGCGTCCATCACCCGGACGGCTGCCACGCATACATTGCCGGATTTACAGGACACCAGCATCTATTAATCTGCCAATCCTGCGGCCGGACTGATTATTTCGAGGGCGATAACCTCGACCATCTGATCAACCGGGTTTCAAAAGAAAGCGGGTACCGGATTGGCGACCACTGGCTGCAGTTATTTGGCACCTGCCCTGACTGCGGGGCTGTAGCAGGAAATTAACCCTCTAATGACAGTTATTGAAGAATTCCAGAAGACCAGCCATCATTTCAGCAAACAGCGCCCCACCCACGATGCGGGCGAACCGATTCTGAGGGTCGAAAATCTATCCCTGAAATACCCCAACGGCTATGCCATCGAGGACCTGACCTTTGAAGTTGGCAAGGGGGAGAGGCTGGCGGTGGTAGGACCAAACGGCGCCGGAAAAAGCACCCTCTTCAAAATCATAGCCGGCGTGCTCAATCCAACCAGCGGCAAAGTGGACATCTACGGGCAATCTCCGGGCGGCCATATCTGCATCGCCTATGTATCGCAGCGCAACCAGGTCGATTGGAACTTTCCGGTGACAGTTGCGGATGTGGTAATGATGGGGCGCATCGGCCAGCTGGGATTGTTCCGCAACCCGGGATCCAGGGATAAAAAAGCCGTCCGGAAAGCCCTGCAGGTAGTAGGCCTGGAAAAACTGGCAAACCGGCAGATAAACCAGCTCTCGGGCGGGCAGCAGCAGCGCATGTTTATCGCCCGGTCGCTGGCCCAGGAAGCCGAACTGATGTTGATGGACGAGCCGACCAGCGGGCTGGATGTCAGCTCACAGGAAGAGATTTTTAACGTCCTTGACCGGCTGCGAGAAGAAGAGGTGACTGTGCTGCTCTCGCTGCACGACCTGAAAACCGCAGCCGAAAAATTCGACCGGGTGATGCTGCTCAATATCCGGCTGCTGGGGCTGGGTAAACCCAAAGAAGTATTAAAACCGGAAAACCTGGTGGCGGCGTACCACGGGCACCTGCACCTGGTAGAGACGGAAGATGGACTTCTGGCGGTGGGCGACAGCTGTTGCGACGACGAATTCCTTGCTCCGTGACTGACTTCCTGCTCACCCCCCTCCAGTACGGATTTATGGCACGCGGCCTGGTTGCCGCCATGATGGTCGGGACGGTGTGTGCGGTAGTGGGATGTTATGTGGTCTTGCGCGGGATGGCATTTTTTGGGGATGCCCTGGCGCACGCCATCCTGCCAGGGATCGCGGTTGGATACCTGGTCGGAGGCGGGGCGCGCCAGCCGCTCTTCTGGTGGGCGCTGCTGGCAGCTATAATCAGTTCGCTGGGAATCGGTGCAATCAGCCGCCTGACTAAAATTAATGAAGACACCGCCATCGGGATCGTATTCGCGGGGGCGTTCGCGCTGGGCGTAGCCCTGATCTCATCCGTGCGCAGCTATCCGGTCGACCTGGCCCATTTCCTTTTCGGGGATGTGCTCGGCGTACGCCCGCAAGACCTTATTCTGATCGCGGTTCTGGGAGGGCTGGTCCTGCTGGTAATCCTGGCATTTTATAAAGAGTTTATGGTGCTCTCATTCGACCCGGTGCTGGCGGCGACTCTCAGGCTCCCGGTCCGGATCCTGGAAGCCCTGATGCTGGTCCTGATCGCGGTTACGATTGTGGTCTCGCTGCAAACTGTGGGGGTCGCATTAATGGTCGCCATGCTGGTCACCCCGGCTGCGACCGCCTTCCTGCTGACCCGGCGCCTGCCGGTGATGATGGCGCTGGGCGCGCTGATCGCTTCCGTCTCCGGGATTGCAGGTTTGTACCTGTCTTACTACCTGAGCATCGCCTCCGGGGCGGCGATTGTGCTGACCTGCACGGCGGTATTTGGAATTGTGTGGGTCGCCCAGACCCTGCATAAGCGTATTTTTACGACAGCTTAGCGCGCACGAAAGCGACATTTGCGGAATTATCCTTCTTTTTCCCCGATCCATCATCAAAAAAAGGATTTTTTACATGCCTTACTTCCGCAAGTTCTATCTTCATTCCGGGAAGATGGGCAACGATTTGATCTGGTGTAACCAGGTCTTCTGGATCAAATCCCCAGACCTGCGCCATTGATGCGTCCCATTCTGCCACAATCAAAGTACCACCCTGTTTTACAGCCGATGCTGCAGTCTTCAGCACTTTGATACTGTCACTACCTCCCGGCAGGGCGTACGTGCTGATCGCCAGGTCGAACTTATCTTCTGGTATCCAGGAAGTGATATCACCTACAATAAATTCAGCGTCCAGTTCGCTCTGGAAGGCAGATCTGTTTGCCAACTTAATTGCGTGTTCCGACCAGTCGACACCGGTCACAGACCAACCACTCTCTGCCAGCATCAGAGCGTTTATTCCCGCGCCGCAGCCGAGGTCCAATGCTTTTCCCGGTTTCAGGTTTTTTATCTCCGCCTGGAGGAAGAAGTCCTTGACATGGGTACTCTGCGGGTCCTGTTTAAATAGACTCATTCCAGAATTCACGGTCCATTAATTCTCCCGGTTTCTCAGACTATCGTCAAAAGAAAAGATAGCGCGGAGTTTCCCGGCAGTATACTTCATACTCCTCCCCGTAAACATCCTTCAGATGCTCCTCCTCCGTCACCACCATCATATGTGCTGTGAAGGCGTATAGCAGGATCCAACCCAGGTTGTACCAGGACGGCCAGATTAAGCAGCAGCCAAGCACGAGCAAAAACCCGCCAAGCACCTGCGGATTGCGAGAGAAGCGGTAAGGTCCAGACCGGACCAGGCCTTCCACCTGCACCCCGAAAGCCCGCCGCAAGCCGAACCTGAACATCGTCCCGAATGAAGCCAGAAAACCCAGCCCAACCACCAGCATCCCGGTTATCCAGCGGGTTGATCCAACCGGCGCGCTGGAAGACCAGAACCAGCCCCAGCCCGTGTCGCTGTAGATAAACGGGAAGCAAAATACCGCCATAAACATCAGCAGTTCCAGGGCGGAAGTGACGGCACTCAGGCGCCCCCTGCGCTGGTAATCGCCTCTCACGATAATCCGGAACACCAGATATGCCAAGCCAAGAAGCAGGAATAATGCAAGTAAAAAGCCGATTAAAACCATCAGGATCTCCCGATCCTTCCCCGATCGAAGCTGCATCGAATTCATTTATATTGTAAATCATTGTAAGGAACTAAAAGATTGGATTAAAACCACTTCTGATGTCTTTGCGATGGAACACAGTGCCGCGTTCTCTGCGGTTCGCGTATGCATGCCGCGTTCTCTGCGGTTCCGCGTAGCATGCCGCGTTCTTTGCGGTTCGCGTAGCATGCCGCGTTCTTTGCGGTTCGCGTAGCATGCCGCGTTCTTTGCGGTTCGCGTAGCATGCCGCGTTCTATGCAGGTCGCGAAGCATGCCGCGTTCTTTGCGGTTCGCGTAGCATGCCGCGTATTTTGCGGTTCGCGTAGCATGCCGCGTTCTTGCGGCACGAAGCGTCGGAACATCCCGGTCAGGGAACTGAAGCTATCTTTTAACATTTTTCTGGGAAACCACTCCCAACCAGACTAGATACCCCCATAAATTTGTATTTCTGCCGGTATTGTATAAAAACCTGTTCTGGGCCGGTTATTCTGCTCACACAAACCGAAACGCGGCAGAATACAGGTACCGGTTCACAACAACCGAATTCCGAAAATAATCCCAAACGGGATCGCCCCCAGGACGGCCAGAAAAAGGGTACTCAGCTCTGATATAAAACTGCTATCCGGAGCGGGGCGGCGCCTGAAGCGGCTCAAGAACGCATCAAAGGTATTGCCCAGCAGGTTTCCGACAGTAATCATGCGGATGTAAGCGCCAATTTCTGCCGCGGTTTGTTCTCCGTAAAAATCAATCAATCGGGCGGTTGCGGCTGGATCAGGTGCGCCGCCTGTTTCAGCGAAATGCTGGGCGTAAAGCAGACCCGGGGCTTCATCCTGGGGGAATTCATCCAGATCGCCGCGGGCGATCCTGGTTATCTCGTCTTCAGAAACGCCGGCTTCCAGGGCAACCTTTGTGTGGCCAAAACGGCAGTAGCGGCAGTCATTGACCTGAGTCACCGCCAGCATGATCTTTTCAGCGAAAGCCCTGCTGACCCTACCTGAACGCCTGGCGGATTTAAAATCCGGGCTGTGGTGCAGGATTTCGCTGGCTGCAGAAACCAGCTCTCCCGGAGAGTGATAGACCCGGCGGCGGAATATTTTAGCTGAACTCTTCATAAAAAACCCATTGTCAGCTGGGGCACATCAGGGCGAACTGGTGGACCGGAGAAAGATTAATTTTTTCCGGAACCGCAAACCTAGCAGGATTTCAACCAGACCGAAAATAAAAATCAACGGCTGGAGAAAGCTGATCAGACCGATCCACAAGACCTGGGTAATAATCCACCCAACCAGCACCGCCCGAAGAATATGGCGACCTCACCCGCAAAGCGGAACTTCGAGAAAGTCAAAATACCTGCAATCAGATGCCCGATGGCTATGATGGAAGACAAAAATAAACCAGGAAAAAGGAAATCGGGTAAAGGCGTCCCATCCAGCAGGCTTGGATCCCAACCCTTGGATGCCCCGGTTGGGTCAGAAATCAAGGTATATCCGCCCGCCAGCGCGCCTTAAACCCAGCAGGATCTGAAAAACACCCAGCCCGATCGCCAGCCGGTTCAAGCCCTGCTTTTTTGTATCCATATTCCTCCAATCTCCATGAAACAAAAATCCTTACCGTAAGAAATCCGGGTACGGTTGATTAAACTAGCTTGAAGGCGAACATCCCGCCCGGCTCTTACCGGGAAAAATAAAACGGGTATACTTGGTTATCTGTAAATAAAATTCGTAAAATTTTATCCCGAACAAATCAGAAAAGGACTAAACCTGATTATATCCTGCTAAATTATTAAAATGGAAGAGAAGAATTTCTGGCTTATCATGTCGGTTGTGATCGTTACCCTGAGCGCGGTCCTGCTGCTGGTGATTGGTTATATCTATTTTGTGGTTGTGCCGCGCCCGAAGATCTCCACTACGACCGCAGTTATCCCCCCGACCACCACCCCGACAGAATTTATCCTGCCAACTGCAACCCCTGAAAACACGCCCACCCCTTTCCGGCTGGTTTTCATTACCGCCAGCCCTACCGGTTCCAGCAGCCCCATTTCCACAGAAACCAGCCCGGCACCCAGCCAAACCGCCCGGCCGCCAACCATCATCCCGACAGAGATAACCGGGCAGGAATCTCCGGACGACTTCATCCGCCGGTACTACTCCCTGATTAACGAACGGGCTTACGACACTACTTTCGGGATGCTCTCCAGTACTTTCAAGGACCGCTTCCACTGCTGTAACCCGGACGGCTCATACCAGATCGAACCTTACATCAACTGGTGGGACACAATCGATAGGGTCAGCGTGCTGTTGGTTGACACCAACCGCTGGAGCAGCGACACCGCCCAGGTTACCGTGCAGATCCGGTACGACAAAGCCAACGGGAGTACAACCACAAGCACCCACACTTTCGATCTGGTGCCTGATTCCTCCGGGGACAGCTGGCTGATTGATTAATTTAACATTCCAGCGCTTCATCCCTTATATTAACCGATATTAACCCGATATTTTGAATCAGTTAACCTGGTTTTTAAGCCCAATAAGGTATAATCGTCTTTTACAAAAATTCCAACATTAAATTTTTAACCTGAATTTTTTATTGAATTCAGCAAATCGGCTGAATTTATATTTTTTTCTGGAGGAAGGAGAGATTAAGATGCGAAGAATTAAATCAAGCGGCGGTTATAAAATCGCCAGACCAGCTTTATTGATGCTGCTGATTGCGGCCTTTTTACTGGCAGCCTGCAGTTCGGGTGAGGGCGCGACCGAACCGGTCGCCAGCCCTGAGGGCGACCAGGCCCAGCAACCCGGCGGAGACCAGAGCGCTGGGCTGGTCAATACACCCTGGGCGCTGGTCGGGTACGGCGACGCCGCCAACCCGGTCGTTGTTGAAGATGGAACCCTGGTGACGGTTTTCTTTGGCCCGGACGGAACTGTTTACGGGTCCGGCGGCTGCAATAACTACAATTCAACTTACACCCTGGAGGGCAGCAACCTCACGGTCGCCAGCCCAATCGCCAGCACCATGATGGCCTGTGAAAAAGGGATGGAACAGGAAACGACCTACCTGGCAGCCCTGCAGACCGCCCGGAGCTACGAAATCACCGCCTCCGGCAGCCTGAATATCAAATACGACACCGGCACTGGAGTTGAACAGATCCTTATCTATATCCCCGAACGGGCTCCCCTAGAGGGTGTGACCTGGACGCTGGTATCGTTTGGACCGGCGGGTAACCCGCAGCCCCCGGTGGCGGGCGCTAACTTCACTGCCCAGTTTCTGCGCGATCCAAATTTCCCGACCGGCGCAGTGGTAGGATCAACCGGATGTAACGATTACAGATCTGCTTATTTCGCCACCGAGAATGAGATCAAGATCAACCTGCCATCGGTGAGCGCCAATGTTGAATGCCCGGCTGGCCTGCCCGAGCAGGAGCAGGCTTTTTACCAGGGTTTGAACCTGGCCCGCAGTTACCGGATCGTCAGCCAGAACATGCAAATTTTTTACGGCGACCAGGTTATGAACTTTTCGCTCGGCGGAGCACCAGCACCAGAAGTCACAGAAACCCCGCCGGCTGGCGGCGACCTGGCTGGTCTGAACGGCACCAAATGGTCCCTGAATTCGATTGAAACTGCGCCGCTCATCCCGGGAACAGAGATCACAGCCGAGTTCACAATCAATGCAGACGGGCTTACTGGGATCGTCAGCGGGTTCTCCGGCTGCAACACGTACTCTGGAGAGATTACCGGAGTGTTTACAGTAGCAAACATCACTACATCCCAGAGCGCCTGCGATCCTACCGTAATGGACCAGGAGACGACCTACCTGGCAGCCCTGGGTACTTCCGCCGGTATCACCTATGATCCCACCCAGGTGCTGATCAACACCCAGTTCGGGGTGCTTGCTTACGGAACTGCTCCAGTAACAGCCCCACCCACTACTGAGCAGCCGACCAGCGAGCCCACCTCCGAAGGACCGTCTGAGACCACCCAGGCTCCGGTAGTTATCATCACCATCACGCCTGATCCGAGCAGTGTTGGCGGATCGACCACCTTCGATGGATCAGCCTCTTATTCCGGAACAGACGTTGTCAGTTTCGCCTGGGATTTTGGCGACGGCACCGGAGCCGATGGAGCGGTCGTAGAGCACACATACACCGCAGGCAACACATATGCGGTCACCCTGACAATAACGGACGCGTTCGGCCAGATAAGCACCGGCACGTATGTTCTTGCGGTGCAGTAGCCTGACCCCGGTTCATCCAGCAAAATCAGCCAATTAAACAACAGGTCACGACCAACCCGGGTCGTGACCTGTTTTGTTTAAGTTGAAACCGTCCTAAAAATACTCTGTCATAGCGAAGGAACGGAATACTTCGTTCTTTGCAGCGCAGATTGTCAGAAAATCCCGATCATGGAACTGAAGCAATCTCATATTTTTGAACCGCCAGCAGGCAGCCTCCGAAAGCGTTTATAATAGCCCATGCCTTATTCCCGAACCAACCTGATCATTCTTCTTACGTTATTCTTGTGCCTGATCCCCCTGCCAGCGCTGGCGGGCGAGCAACTTCCCTATTTTGAAGAGATCCCCTGCGATACATTTAACCTGTCTGAAATAGCGCCATTTGCAGCGGCGAGCCAGGATGTGGAATGCGGTTACCTGGTTGTTCCCGAAAACCGCTCCGATCCCGGCAGCAATCCCATAAGGCTGGGCGTAATGGTGATCAAAAGCAGCAGGGATAATCCCGGGGTACCGCTGGTATTAACCCAGGGAGGCCCGGGCGGTTCGGGAATCGACCTTTTTGGCTCGCTGCTGAATTATGCAGCCGATACCGGCGAGATCCTGCGGGAAGACCGCGACCTGATCGTCCTGGAACAACGCGGGACCCAGTTTTCAGAGCCATTTCTGGCTTGCACCGAAGCGCTGGATGCCGAACTGGATCACCTGGAAGAGGACCTGCCAATTGAAGAGGAAGTCCGCCTGCAAAGAGAAGCCTACCGGGAATGCCGCCAGCGGATGGAGCAAGAAGGCATCGACCTGCCGGCATACAACAGTTACGAAAACGCGGACGATATCGCCGACCTGGCGGAGGCGCTTGGTTACGAGAAGATCAACTTCTACGGGGTATCCTACGGCAGCCAGCTCGGGCAGCATTTAATGAGCCGCCACCCGGATATACTCGAAGCGGTCGTGCTGGATGGAGTGGTGGCGCTGGACATCAATCCCAATCAGAAGATCCCCTGGTCGATCAGCCGCAGCCTGAGGGCATTGTTCGATGCCTGCCGGAACGATCCCGGCTGCAACCGCCACTATCCCAATCTGGAGGAAATTTATTTCGAGACGATCGAGGCCCTTGAATAAAAACCCGGGCATTGTAAATATCACCGACCCGGACAGCGGAGATGAATACCACTCGGTTTTCAACGGGGACGACCTTTCCTACCTTACCACTCAACTGCTGTATTCTTCGGAGGCGATCCCCCTGCTTCCCAAGATGATCTACGATGCACGCAAGGGCGAGTTCAAAATCCCCCGGAAAATCCTGCCGGTCCTGGTTTTCGACCGGACATTCGCGGATGGGATGTATATGACAGTCATGTGCGCGGAGGACTATGACTTCGAAACGAAAGAACTGGACGGCAGCGGTGCGTACCCATCGGTCCTGGAGGAGCAGCAAATAGGGAATGAGCTGGTCCTGGACATCTGCCGTGATTTTGGGGTCCCCGAGCTTGGTCCGGAGGCAGACCTGGTTGGTCGAGAGCAGCATCCCAACCCTGTTATTATCGGGCTACTTCGACCCGGTCACACCCCCCGTCTATGCCGAACAGGTCGCCGGCGCCCTGGAGCGCGCCTACAGTTACACATTCCCGGCTTACGGCCACGGCGCACTCCTGACTGGCGACTGCTCCGCCCGGATTATCAGGGATTTCCTGAATAATCCTATGCAGGAACCGGATACTGGCTGTATCGCTGAGACCAGCCAGGTGAGTTTCTATTCGCCCGGCAACACCCTGATGTCCCCGGGAGCGACCGCCCTGGCTGACCTGCTGGACAGCGAGTTGAGAAGGCTGATGGCGGGGGGGCAGGCGCCTGACATCATCCTGCGCATCCTGGCTGCCCTGATCCTGCCGGTCCAGCTCCTGGCTGTCCTGGTGGTCTTCCCGGTCGTCTGGGCGGTCAGCTGGCTGGTCATGCGCATTCGCAAACAGACCGGAGAGGAATCCGGGCTTGCCAGGATAGCGCCCTGGTTTGGCGCCTTAAACGCTGCGGTTGCGTTCCTGTTTGCCCTTTTTGTGCTGATTCAAACCGGCTTCCAGCTTATGGGGGCCGGCGAGATGCAGTCGCTGGTTGGGGTTAGCCGTTCGTTTATCTGGATCTACACCCTGCCCTGGGTCATCGCAGCCCTGGCGGTTGTCCTGACAGTGATCTCAGTTGTTTCGTGGACAAGAAGATACTGGGGCCTGGCCAGGCGGATTTACTTCAGCTTCACCACCCTTGCGGCGCTGCTGTTTGTGTTGACAATGGCGGCGGCGGGGATGTTTGGGGTACTATTCAGCTAGTAAATATACTTCAGGTCAGTGGAATATTTCCAGATGGTGGGTTCGCCCAGGTTAAATCTCGGGACAGAATAATCACATTCCAGGATGGTTATCCTGATATTGCGTTCAGCGTATAAAATCCGGCTTCCCGGCTCGCTGCAGCTGTAGCCGTATACCGGATCCCATAATTCAATATAGTAAGGCTGCATCAGGTATCTCCCGGGGATAATGGTAAAGATTTTTTCTGTTGGATTTGAGCGGTCGCCCTCATCCAATCGAAGGTAGTAGAAGCTGTTCGAGTCCTCCTCATTTGTGAGCCGGATCTCAAGCGGAAAGCCGGATTTGTTCACAATGGTCAGGCGAACAAGCCGGATCGTGAATCCATTTGCGGAGATCAACAGCAGCGCCAGCAGCGAGATGATGATCGTAGACCTCTTCACGACTCGTTTCCCCCAGTTGACACATTATAACCATTTAACTCTTCGCCCGGGGCAATTAAGACAGGCATAAAAACTGTAAAGGTACTGCCCAGATCGACCCCGGGGCTGTGCACTTCTATCCGCCCGCCGTGAGCTTCTACAAGCGCTTTACTGATCGCCAGACCCAGCCCGCTGCCCGGCAGGGCGCGCTCCCGGCCGCCGTCTTCACGATAAAAGCGGTCAAAGATAGAGTCAATGTTCTCGGGTTTAATCCCGATGCCGGAATCTCTTATTGAAATCTTTACAATATCCTTCCCGGTTATTGTCAGGGAGGCATTAACGCTTCCCCCCTCGGACGTGTAGCGGATGGCATTAACCAGCAGGTTCTGGATCACCTGGCGGACGCGGGCTGCATCTACCAAGGCATAAACAGGAGATGCGGGTATGTCTGAATTTAATTCGATTGAAGCGGATAAAGCCAGCGGTCGGTAGGCTTCGGTTGTGTAATACAGGAGCTCAGACAGGTTTGTCTTCTGCATGTGGAGGGAAAGTTCCCTGGCTTCAGCCTGGGCAAGCTCATGCAGGTCATCGACCAGGCTGCTCAAATTGCGGGTCTGTTCCAGCAGACGGTTTATCTCCTGCATGGAGAGCGGGTACACCCCATCCAGAATAGCCTGCTGGCTGCCCAGCAAAACATGCACCGGGTGACGCAGTTCATGGCTGACATCTGCCAGCATATCCCGGCGTAATTCCTCCTGGCGTTCCAGCTGTTCTGCCATATGATTGAATGATTCCGCCACAGACTGCATCTCGGCGCTGCCTTTGACTGGCACCCGATAACTAAATTGACCCTGGGCGATTTCATCAGCGCCCTTCTCCATTCGCTGCAAAGGCGCGATTAACCAGCGTGTCAGAAGAATCCCGGCGACCAGCGCAAGCAGCGAGCCGACGACGATCGTCCTGGCAAAACCAATCCAGATCCTTCTTTCTATGTCTAACCTCACTTCTGGCGGAGGCTGTCCCGGCGATTTTCCTATAGCCGGCCGGTCTGAAAATCCAAAACTGCGCGATATTTCACGATAGGCAAAAGGAAACAAAGCAACAATCAGAACCACTCCAATAATCACAATGCTGATCCAGACCCAGAGGCGGTTCATTGGTTGTCTCCCGGTTCTAATTTGTAACCCACACCGTAAACCGTTTTGATATAACGCGGGTTGTGCGGGTCGGGTTCAATTTTCGCCCGCAGGTTGCGGATATGGCTGTCCAACGTCCGGTCAATTCCCAGAAATTCAGTGCCCAGGGCTTTCCGGATCAGCTCGCCGCGGGTCAGCACATAACCAGCGCCTTCCATCAACACCCGCAGGATTTCGAACTCTGTCGCGGTTAAATCAACCCTGCGCCCCTGTACACTAACTTCCCGCCGGCGGATATCCAGGCGCAGGCCATTCACTGCCAACACGTTCTGTGAATCATCGGGAGTAATTCCTTTTTGAACCCGCAGGCGGGCTTTAACCCGCGCAACCACTTCGCGTGGGTTGTAAGGCTTGGTGACATAATCATCCGCGCCCATTTCGAGTCCAACGATCTTATCGGTATCATCCACACGGGCAGTAAGCATAATAATCGGCGTGTGTTTGACTGATGGATCAGCCCGGATGGTTCGGGTAACATCCCAGCCATCCCGGTCCGGCAGCATCAAATCCAGAAGGACCAGGTCGGGTAATTCTCTATGTACAATGTGAACTGCTGTTTCACCGTTGTAAGCCACAAGTACAGTAAATCCGGCATCCTCAAGATATGCGCGGATCAGCCTGACAACTTCACGATCATCGTCGACAACCAGAATACGCCCTTGCATTGTTCAGGTCTAACCTTTTCTCAAGCTACGATTTCTCTGTCAAAATTTATTAATGGTTTTTGAGATATTCTAACCAGTCTTGCCTTCCAGAAACTCGATCAGGGCTTCAAGCAGTAATTGCGGCAAGCCCAGGCTGATTCTCGGGAATCCCCCGCGTTCGGCGATAGCGGTCTCGCGCTGCTCGGGGCTAAGTCCAGCCCCACCCGGTCCGCCGCCCGGTCCACCGCCCGGAAAACCCCCGCCGAATCCGCCGTGCGGAAACTGGCCGCTCTCCCGGGCTGCTTCAATGGTCGCCTGCTGTTCGGGAGCCAGGTCGCCAAATCGACCGCCCCCAAAACCCAGTTCGATCCCCATCTGCTCTGCAACTGCACGCATATCCTGGAAGGATAACTCCATTGCTTCGATCTCAGCTAATTGTTCGGGACTAAAAACAGCCTGGATCTGATTGAAAAGCGCATCCATTTCTTCAACCGCAGTGTTATCGCTCTCACTCAAGCTGCGGACCGCCTTCCACAATACCAGCATCTCATCTGCCTGATCTGGATCAAGCGGGTACTCGCTTCCCTCAAGTTTAAAAGTCCCCAGCGCCAGGGTCATCGCAAGCGGCATTTCACGGTCAAAGCCAGGTTGAGGCGTGGCCTGGTCCTCAGGCGGCGTTCCGCCCGGAAAATTGTCCTGCTGATCAGCACCGCTTCCAACTTCCTGCTTTTCCTGAGCCTCCCCCATTGTTTGAGGTTTCGAATCTGATTGCGCTGTTTCCGCTGTTCCTGAAACCTGCCCAGATAAATCCGCAGCGGTCGAATTGCAGGCAGCCAAAACAAATACCAATAATAGAATACTTATAATGAGATACTTTTTATTCACAATGTTACTCCCATGTTTTTAATTTTAGATTCACTCGTGCCGCAGCGCTTCGATTGGGTCAAGCTGGGCGGCTTTGTTAGCGGGATAATAGCCAAAGAAAATACCAACCAGGGCAGCCGAACTGAAGGCAATCAGAATCGAAGCCGGCACAACCACAGTGCGCATCCCGCCCAATTCGCCGAATAGATAAGCGCCGCCCACACCGGCTACAACGCCGATCAAACCGCCTGCCAGGCTTAACAAGAGCGCTTCCATCAGAAACTGCATGCGGATATCATTTGGACTGGCGCCAACTGACTGGCGGATGCCAATCTCGCGGGTGCGTTCAGTCACGCTGACCAGCATAATGTTCATAATTCCTATACCTCCCACGATTAATGATACGGCTGCCACCCAGGCGAGTAAATTGCGGAAAGCTTCGGTGGTCGCTTCCTGGGTCTGGATGATATCCTGCTGGGTGGTGATCACAAAATCGGGTTCGTCCAGGCTGACCTCATGGCGTCTGGCGAGCAGCAGTTCTATCTGCAAGATAATGTCTTCCATCGGAATGGAGCTGTCTAATTCAACATAGATCAGGTTCACCCGGTCGCCGCGCACGCGGGCGAAAAAGGACGGTGTGAATTTTTGAAATACCACTGTAATGGGCATATAGAGGCGCATATCGTAGTCAGCTCCACCAACCAGGCCCTTTTCCGAAAATACGCCGATTACAGTTAATTTGGTGCTGCCTACGGTTATTGTTTGCCCTACCGGCGGTTGGTCCCCAAACAGTTCTTCCGCCAGGCTGGCGCCAAGCACGACAACTTTCTGTTTTCGCTCCAATTCAGCCTCATTGAAGTACCGGCCTGTGGAAACCTGCATATCCCGGACAGAAGGAAAATCCGGGGTTGTCCCTAATAAAGAAACATCTTCGATAACCACGCCGTCCGATTTGACAGTTTCCACACCGGGCATCTCCACCACCACACCAGTAACGCCCTCAACCTGGTTTGCGATAGCATCAGCGTCATCATAGACCAGGCCGGTAGAACCACCCGGATCTGGTCCCCTGCCAAAACCACCCCGGCTGAAGTTAGCCGACACAAAGATTAAATTTGTGCCGAGGGTCGAAATCTGCTCTTCGATGGTCGCTTCCGTGCCGGCGCTGATCGCAATCATCACAATCACCGCTGCTACGCCGATGATGACCCCCAGCATGGTCAGCAGGGAGCGCATCTTATTCTTCAGCAAACCCTTCCATGAGATCTGGATGACTTTATTAATTCTCATCAAAAATCTCCATTTTGCTGTTTACCGGGTTAAATGCGCCGTTCTGGTGATCGGTCTCTATCCTTCCATCCCGGAAGCGGATGATTCGCTGGGCAAAAGCGGCGATCTCGTCATCGTGTGTGACCATAACAATGGTGCTCCCCTCGGAATGCAGTTTCCGGAGCAGTTCCATGATTTCTTGACCGGATTTGGTATCCAGGTTGCCGGTAGGTTCGTCTGCAAGTAAAAGCACCGGGTCATTGACCAGCGCCCGGGCGATCGCCACCCTCTGCATCTGGCCGCCGGATAACTCCTGGGGTTTGTGGTCCACCCGGTCAGACAGCCCAACCGCGTCCAATGCTCCCAGCGCCAATTCCTTTTGTCTGGAGTCACTAAAACCATCATCGCGTGTATACAGCAGGGGCAGCATCACATTTTCAAGGGCGGAGGTATTTGCCAGCAAATTGTAAGATTGAAAAACAAAGCCGATCTGGCGGTTGCGTATCACAGCCAGCTGGGTTTTATTTAAACCGCTCACATCCTCCCCTGCCAAATAGTAAGAACCGGAGGTCGGCCGGTCCAGACAGCCCAGGATATTCATTAACGTGCTCTTCCCTGAGCCGGAGGGCCCCATAACTGCGACAAATTCATTTTCAGCGATCCGTAAAGAGACACCGACCAGGGCGCGCACTTCAGAGGCATCCATACCGTACACCTTGGTCAGATCTTCGGTGAGAATTATTGAATTCTTCTGCTCAATCATATCCCTGGACATATATACCTTACTGACCAGCCTGGACAATCCCCGTCGATACAACCTCCCCCGCTTCCAGACCAGATATTATTTCGGCGGAAGTAATATCCATCAAACCCACCTGCACAACCCGCAGTTTGGGCTGGTTATTTTCAACCACAAAAACAGCATACTCCCCCGGATCTAACTCGCGCAGCGCTTCGACGGGCACCAGGACCGCGTTCTCAACCCTGCCTGCGATAATATCAACCGTAGCATTCAGCCCAACCGGGAAATTAATTAAGGGGTCCAGACCTTCTGGATATAACCGCACTACTGTCTTAACCGCCTGCACACCGGAGACTTCCTGAAGTCCTGGGCTGACCGCGATGACCTGGCCGGTGTAGGTTTTATCAGGCAATGCATCAAATACCACATCCGCTTCATAACCGACGGAAACCTTATCCAGGTCTGTCTCATCCAGGTAAACCTCCAGGGTGGGTTGGTTCAGATCGGCCAGGGTAATAATCGGTTCAGTGCCGATCACTTCGCCAACACTGGCAGTCACTTCCAGGACAGTACCATCAATTGGAGAGACAAGGTCCAATACCGCCCTGGTGTCCTGAGCCAGGGCGAGCTTGGCCCTGGCATTCGCAAGTTCCGCTTCAGCCAGTGCAATTTCATCCGGCGCTGGGCCATCCTTGTATTTTTCATATTCGCCCCTGGCTTTATCCAGGTTCGCCTCGGCGACTTCCAGGGCATATTCATATTCCAGGCGCTGAACCGCGGCGTTATAGTTGCTCTGGGCTTCATTCAGATCCACAAGCAAACTCTGGCGGGTGGCGTTATTCGAAGACAGGTATTTATACGGCTCAAAAGCCACCACAGCCTCATCCAGCGCGGTTCGCATCACGTCCATCGCTTCGACGGTCTCCAGCCCCTGCAAGTAGGTGGGCATGATGTAATTATCCAGGTTGTACTGGGCATCGCGCACCTCGCCCGAATAAAGGTTGATATCCGCCAGGGCGCTGGTGCGCTCGATCTCAGCGTTGCTGTACAGGTCCTCCAGCGCCTGCTGGGCTTTTACCACTTCAAGTTCCGCTTCGGCAATCGCGGACTGGATGGATTCTTCCGATTCCTTTGTCTGCAAACGGGCAAGCAGGTCCCCCTGCTTGACCTGACTACCTTCGATAACATTCAATTCAACCAGGGTGCCGCTCTCATCAAATCCCATCCCTATCTCGGAATTGGGAACGACCTGCCCTGCTCCGCTGGCAAACACCACCAGGTCGCCCTGGCGGCTAACTGCGGTCTGCATGGTAGGCTCCTCGGAAGAGGCCCCCTCCGCTGGCGCAATTTGGGTCGTGTAATAATAATAACCACCCGCAGCGAACACTATTGCGATAACAAGAACAATCCAGAACGATTTCTTCTTCAACATTTCTCCATAGCTCCTGTGGTGATGCCAAGTTAATCTTCCATATTTTATAAAAACATTCTGCAGAACCTGTGCAGATTTTGTTTAATCCCCGTGAAGATTAAAAACAGGGAATAATAAGATGATTTTATCCCCGGAAGGATATTTCACTGGAGGAGATTCAATTGATTGGTTTAGAGCTCTGCTATTAAGAACTCTCTGTACTGGAAGGCCTGTAGAGGCTGGATTCTGCGCTCCTACACCCCCCTGACTACCCCTTAACGTAAGACAGAATCTGGTCCAGCAGACCGTCCCTGGCCTGGAATAGATCAACCCCCCGCAGGGTTTCTTCCTGGTTTCCTGCGCTCACCCATGTGGATTTCCAGCGTAATATGCAGCGCTCGCCAGCGCTGAAAACCTCCTCGACCTCCCTCTGGGCTTGATGCTTTTCGTTGAAATAATCCCGCCAGTAAGCGAGGATTTCTTCTTTCCCCCTGTACGGTTTGCCACCCGGCGCCGGATGCGCGCTTTCGAATATACAGTCGTCGCTGACAAGTTCCATCATTCCGGCGAGGTCACGGCGGTTGAAGGCTTTATTAAAATCAAGCACGGCGCGCATGGCGGCTTCAAATTTGGACATCCTGACTGGACTCATGTCGTTCACGCTCCTCCGTTTAAATAATATTCCTGGCGGTAGAAAAACGGATCAGGTACTGGTAAAGGGCTCAAATCCAGCCCAAATCAAAATTTTTTCCTCAGAAATGGATTTTCTCTGAATTGGCCCATTTTGCACATACCATCAGAGCTTGATGCCGGTGCTATATACATTACACCCGGCCTGAATCGGGCGGGGCGGCGGTTCTATCTCCCAGGAAATTTTCCTCGCGGTAATGGGCGCCGCGGCTGGTTTTGTTGCGGCGAGCAGCCCGGGCGACGACCAGGCCCACCAGCACGCTGTTGCGCAAGCCGATCAACCCATCCGTGAGGGCGGTCTTACGGTAGAAGTCCTCGATCTCCAGCCACAGGTGGCGCAGTTCACGGATGGCGCGGCTCAGGCGGTAATCGCTGCGCACCAGCCCGACGTAATGCCACATCAGGTTGCGGATGGTCTGCATATCACCCTGTATCAGGGATGGGTCAGCCTCGTAGACCAGGCCGCTCAGGTCCCAGGCAGGCACATCTTTCTCGCTAACCGGGCTGGCATCCGGCTCTGTTCCCATAATGTCCCGGGCTGCCCGGTCACCCCACAGCAAACCTTCCAGCAGGGAGGTGCTTGCCAGGCGGTTTGCGCCGTGCACGCCGGTGCAGGAGACCTCGCCCACCGCGTAGAGGCCCGCCAGGCTGGTGCGACCCCATAGGTCAACCAGCACTCCTCCGCAGAAATAATGGGCGGCCGGCAGGACCGGTACCGGTCTGCGGGTGATATCGATATCCTGTTCCAGGCAGCGCTGGTAAATGTGCGGAAAGCGCTCTTTGATCTCTGAAGGCGTTTTATAAGACGCGATGTCCAGCAGTACATACGGGTAATCATTTTCCAGCATCTGCCAGTAGATGGCGCGGGCAACCACATCCCTGGGCGCCAGGTCTTTCCACTGCGGGGCATACTGCTCCATGAATGGCTTTCCATCCGGGGTGAGCAGGCGGGCCCCTTCGCCGCGCACAGCCTCGCTTATCAGGAATTTACTGACCCCCGGCATGTGCAGCACAGTCGGGTGGAACTGGATATATTCCGCGTTGGCGATGCGCGCCCCTGCCCGGTATGCCATCGCAAGCCCGTCGCCGCGCGCTCCGGGCGGGTTGCTGGTGTTCATATATATCTGGCCCAGCCCGCCTGTCGCCAGGATTGTCCAGCTGGCGATAATGGGCTGGACCCGGTTGGCAACCTGGTCAAAGGCATAGGCGCCGTGGCAGGACTGGGGTCTGTAAACCGCCAGTGGGTCGAGGGCATGGTGCGGGAAGGTGATCAGGTCAACCGCGGTGTGGCGAGTTAGCAGGTTAATATTCGGCCGGGAGGCAACTTCCCGCAGCAAAGCCGCCATGATCGCCTTACCGGTCTCGTCGCCTACATGCAGGATGCGGCGCTGGGAGTGGGCGCCTTCCAGGCCAAAGGCGTATTCCCCGCTTTTATCCCGGTCAAACTCCACCCCCGCCGATTGAATCAGAAGGTCTGTGAGCAGTGGAGGGCCTTCTTCAGCCAGCAGTTCAACCGCCGGCGGGTTGCACAACCCGCCCCCGGAACGCAGGATATCCTCCGCCAGAGCCCCCCTGGTATCCCGTTCGCCTCGCCAGACAATCCCGCCCTGGGCATAATTCGAACTGGACTCGCCCGGGTCAGCCGCGCTGGTCAGCAGGCAGACCTGGCGCTGGCGGTCGCTCGAAAGCCTGAGCGCAGCGCTTGCGCCGGCGATCCCGCTGCCGATAATCAGGACATCGGTCTGCATCAGACTGCCTTACCCGATCTCGGTCATGCGTTCGACAGACCGGAAAGCCCTGCGGCGGATGTCCTCCGGCACTTCGATCACATACTGGTTCTTCTGGAGCGCCAGCAGGGTGTCTTCCAGGGTAATCATATTCATGTGCGGGCAGCGCACCATGCATAACCGGAGCATATCTTTATGCGGGTTGGCGGCAGCGACATTGTCGCCCATCGCGCACTCGGTCAGCATCAGGTACTGAGGGGCCTGGCTGTCCTCGACGTGCTTTATCATCGCGGCGGTGCTGCCGGAAAAATCAGAGGCAGCCACCACCTCCGGACTGCACTCCGGGTGGGAGAGCACTTCGACCTGCGGGAACTGCTGGCGGATGTCCAGGATGTCCTGGACTGTAAATTGTTCGTGCACCTCGCAGCGCCCGCGCCACCCGATGAGCGCCCCGTCTGTCTCAATTTCAGCGGGCTGGTGGGGCTTATCCAGGTCGGGGTAAACAATCGGCATGCCCAATTCCTTTGCCACGTTGCCGGCCAGGTATTCATCCGGGATGAAAATTACCGGGCTGGTTCCCAGCGACCGCACAACCTGGGCGGCGTTGCTGGAGGTGCAGCAGATATCGCTTTCCGCCTTGATATCCGCGTATGTGTTTACGTAGGTGACAACTGGCGCCCCGGGGAAGCGCCGTTTTAACTCGCGCACATCCTCAACCGTAATGCTTGCAGCCAGCGAACAGCCCGCTTTTTCAGAGGGCAGCAGGACTGTTTTTGAAGGGTTGAGAATTTTGGCGGTCTCTGCCATAAAACGCACTCCGCAGAAAACGATAATTGGCTTGTCCGTCTCGGCGGATTTGCGGCTCAGGTAGAGCGAATCGCCTTTAAAATCGGGGATGGTGTGGAACAACGCCGGCTCCATGTAGTTGTGCCCAAGGATTACGGCATCTTTCTCTTCCTTAAGGCGCCGAATTTCATACACCAGTTCAGCCTTGATCCTCAGCTCCACATCCGGCACAACTTTGCTGAGTTTCGCCGCCATTTCTTTATAAACCGCTTCAACCGGCATTAAATTACTCCTTAAATAAAAATCACTTTCCCTGTTCCAGGTGCATGCTGACATCCAGGACAGGAGCCGAGTGGGTCAGAGAGCCGGCGGAGATGTAATCCACTCCTGTCTCGGCGATCTCCCTGACTGTGTTTAAGTTCACATTTCCGGAAGCCTCCAGCGGTACCCTGCCAGCGGCGTTTTTAACCGCTTTGCGCATCATAGCGGTGTCCATATTGTCCAGCAGGATGCGGGATGGCTCCAGCGCAAGGGCTGTCTCCAGTTCATCTAAATTTCGCACTTCAACCTCAATCTGGTAGGCGCTGCCGTAGGCATCCCGGACCTTTATAACGGCATTCTCCAGACCTCCGGCCGCGTCGATATGGTTGTTTTTGACCAGCACCATGTCATACAATCCCATGCGGTGGTTGTGCCCGCCGCCCATCCGGACTGCGTATTTCTCCAGCAGGCGGTAACCCGGGGCGGTCTTGCGGGTATCAAGGATCTTTGCATTTGTGTGCGCCACCGCTTCCACGTAGCGGCTGGTAAGGGTGGCAATACCTGAGAGTCTCCCAAGGAAATTAAGGGCGGTCCGTTCGGCTGCCAGCAGGGCGGCCCCGTCTCCTGAAACCCTTGCCAAAATATCGCCCGCCTCCGCCTGTTCGCCATCCATCCGGAGAAGTTCAAAATCCACCCGCGGATCCAGGCTGGTGAAGACAGCCTGCGCCAGAGGCAGGCCGGCGATCGTCCCCTGTTTTTTGGTAAATATCTTCCCCTGCAGGCGGCAGCCTTCCGGGATAGTCGCGGAACTGGTTAGATCATAAGACGCCAGGGGAGCCTGTAAACCTTCCAATCCAGTTGGTAACAGGTCTTCAGCCAGGCTGAGCTCAAGCAGCCTCAGGACAGAGGGGTGCTGCAGTTCCTCCGGAAGGGCTCTCAGCGCCAGGTTCAACTGCTCAGTAAGGTCAAGGTTTTGATTATTGTCCATTTTGATTTTGCACCAAAAATTCAGCTCACTTACGAATTATATCAACCAAACGTAAGAGTACTATAAACGCCATTTCAGTCCCAAAGAAAAGGATGCATCACACCATTTAGAAGGTATCAAGTGCCTGGCACATTTGAATGAAGCGAGACTCAACCCGGGGCATGTGCCAGGCATTTTAAAGGATTCAAATTCAGTGAGTTTAACAAACTGAAATAGCTTATTTGTCTAATTAATTTAAATTAATAATTATTTTCGATTTAATATGATATAATTGATAATTATTATCTTATTACACAGAGTTTGCTAATAAAATAATCTAAATCCAACAGAGGAGGAAATTGAATAATGTCCAACCAGAATGAAGAATTAACTTTGTATTTTAACAATTACATGCGTGACTTGAATGAAAACGGCCTGCAGGGAATCACCTCCTACTATAACGAACCAAGCATGGTGATCTCGCCAACCGGTGTGACTGTGCTCAAATCCAATAAAGAAGTGGTTGACCTGTTCCAACCAATGTTGGATGAGTTTGACAAGCAGGACTACGACCGCATGGAAGTTGTGGAGTTTAACACCAAAGTGTTAAATGATACCACTGCGATAGTAAGCAACAAGGTCATCCGTTACAAAAAGGATGGCTCTGAATTTAACCGGGCATCCGGTACGTATATCCTGCATAAAAACAGCCAGGGCTGGAAGATCGCCTCTCTTCTCATGATGGATGCAGATTCAGTCATCCATTTTGAATAATGCCCGGGTCCATAAATTTCTTCAGGAGATTACATAAAGGAAATTTTCCTGAAGATGAAACTTAAAAATTCAGGATAAAAAAATACAGCGCCCAATAACGGGCGCTTTTTTTGTATCAAGAACAACACTGAGAGAAACGCATCCGGTTGTGGTAATATTCCCTGGTTCATGCAGGGCAAATTATTTATCACAATAAAAGAGAGAACGCCATGATCCGTAATCGAGCAGTCCTCACCGCAGGCGCATTCGGGGCGATGTTCTTCCTGGGTGTCGGAACCGCGATAGTCGGAGCCGCCTCGCGCAACATCGGTCTCTCGCCCTCTCAGATCGGACTGATGGTCTCTATCCAGAACGTTGGCTTCATCATCTCAGTGCTGACGGTAGGCGTTTTAGCCGATACCATCCAGAAAACCAGGCTGCTAGCCGTGGCGAGCCTGGTCCTGGCAATTTCCTTTGGTCTCTTTTACTACCAGGACCCGTTCATCCTCAACCTGATCATCATGCTTGTGATCGGGATCGGGATCGGAGGTTACGAAGGCGCTGCGGACCCGCTGCTGCTGGATATCTATGAAAGACGGCAGAGCCTGGTGATCTCTGTGAACCATTTTTTCGTCACCTTCGGAGAGCTGCTTATCGCGCTTTACCTGATTTTCCTGCAGATGGACTGGAGAACAAGCATGGTGCAGTCAGCCGCGGCTGTCCTGCTCCTAGCAGCCATATTCGCCCTCTCGCGCGGCCCTGAAAAGACAGGCAAGAGCGATAGCCTGCGCAAACGGTTTGATTTCCTGAAGACCCAGAGACCGCTCCTGGTGTTATTTATCCTGGCTGCCTGTGTGGTGGGAACCGAGCTGGCCCTGATCGGGGTGATTACCAGTTTCCTGATGGAATTCCACGGTTTTACCCAGGTGACTTCCAAACTCGGCCTTATCGCATTCCTGGGCGGGGTTGCAATCGGCAGGCTGATCCTGGGATTATTCACCCACAGAGATCTTCTATACAGATTCATCACTGGTCACTTTCGGGTCTGACCGCCCTCAGCCTGGGGGCATTATTCTTCGCGCCGCCGCTCTCCCCCCTTACATACGCCCTGCTGTTTGTTTCCGGCGGGACTATTGCGATTACTTTCCCCCTGATCATCACCCTGACCGGCCTCAAATATCCCGAAATGTCGGGCACCGCTCTGGGCGTTCTCAAGCTGGGCATCCCGGCAGGCGGGATAGTCGTCCCGTTTCTGATGTCAATCCTTGCCGGCGTGGTCTCCTTTCAGGCTTCACTGGCGCTTTTGCCGTTCGTTATGCTGTTGGGTCTGATCCTGGCATATACCAATAAAGCCGACCTGGAGATCGATTCTGGAAACCCGGATTTCACCCGGGCGCAAGCGGGTAAAAACCCCGGGCCCAAACAAGCCATTGGAAACCAGAGTGGATTTATTTTCCTCCAAACCCTTCACTGAGATAATCGCCCAGCGTTATTCATGCCGGACTTATGAAAAGAAGCCCATCCATGAACGGCTGCGGGTCCTGCTGGATGAATATGCAGCCAGTGCGGTGACCGGTCCGCTGGGCGGCAAAGCGCGCTTTAAACTCGTCGCTGGAACAGACAGGGACCTGAAGGAACTCAATCGGCTGGGGACCTACGGGGCGATAAAGGGGGCAAGCGGGTATATCGTGGGAGCTACAAGCTCAGACGGGAGGAACCTGGAAGATTTCGGATACCTGCTGGAAAAGATCGTCCTTTACGCCACCGGCCTCGGGCTGGGGACCTGCTGGCTGGGCGGCACATTCACCAGGTCCAGTTTTGCCCGGAGGATTGAAGTAAAGAAAGACGAGATGGTGCCCTCGGTCGCTTCGGTAGGTTATATAGCCAAACAACCGCGCCGGGTTGATGGATTAATCCGCAGAGGGGCAAAAGCCGATGAACGGCTGCCGTGGGAGCAGTTGTTCTTTTTTAACAATTTTGATGTTCCCCTGGAAAAAGGAACCGTGGGGGGTTATGCGATTCCGCTCGAGATGGTCCGGCTTGGCCCATCCGCCTCCAACCACCAGCCCTGGCGGGTCTTAAGAGAAGGGGGAAAATGGCATTTCTACCTTAACCGGACCCCGGGATATAACCAGCGCCTGCTTGTAAAAATGACCGGGATGGCAGACCTGCAGCGGATCGACATGGGCATCGCCATGTGCCATTTCGAACTGACAGTACTTGAGTCGGAACTTTCGGGGCGGTGGGTGAAAGAAGAGCCGGAAATCGAAAAACCGGATGAGTTTTTCGAATATACTGCTACCTGGGCAGAATCAGAATATTAAGCAATTTCAATTTTTCTTCCAACTCAAGTCCAATATAAACCGGTCTTGTTAATCAACCGGCAGAGTGGAGCGCTGCTGCGATCGCAGGAGTGAGGCAGCCATTTGGCACCCAAAGTTGGTTCAGGAATTTAATCCAAATTTTTCGAGCTCTGTCTTCGCCAGGTTAAGGTCATAACCAGCTTCTAGTTCAGTAAAGATCTGGTAAGCGCGCTGCAAGTGAGCCGCCGCGCTGCTGCCATCGGGCGCTTTCTCACCTCCTTCCAGATGGCGGCCAATTTCATAATGAGCCAACCCCTGCTGGTAGGGAATATCCATTTCGGCAGCGTACAACAAGCTCTTTGACCAGGCCTTGAAGGCTTTCTGCGGCTTCCCTGAGAGCCAATCGAAGCCTCCTTGATACAACCAAGCCTGCGGCAGGGCGATTGGGAACAAATCGGAAAATGACCGCAGTCTTTTGCAGGCTTTCTTGGCTAGATTCTTAAATTCACTGCGCCTATCAACATCCGGGCTATTACCCGCTAATTCAAGAAATGCACTTGCTGTTCCTGTATAACCGAATAAATAACTTGGGCCGGAAGGGCGGGAAATACCTGCGACAAGTGTTTCTAATTTTTCGGCTTCAAGAATAGCTGATTTAAAATCGCCCAGACGTAAATTAGCGGTCGCCAGTGACGACCGAACCACCAGCCAGTCGAAGACCATCATTACAACTTCTGGCACAGATGCTGATTCTTCCAGTAATTGGATTACTCCATCCATTTCGCCGCGATTTTAATTTGATAGTGGCATCCCAGTAAATTACAGCAGCAAGGAAGCCGGCATCACCGTGTTTCTGAGCTGATTTCTCAATTTGTTCCACATAGTCAAGGCAGCGACTCCATTCTCCTTTGATAAGTGCAATTATTAAGATCTGAGTCCATGCGACTTCTCTTTCCCAGTGCTTTCCGATCTCACCTGCCAGCTTGGCAGTCTGTTGAAAACTTTCTTCGGCTGCCGACAATTCTCCTTTACCAAAATTGTAATAGCCGGACATTAATGAGATCCACATATCGCTTTCAATGGAGTACACCTGTTGAAGTAGGTCTTGAGCTCTTTTTAGATAAGATTCCGCAATACTGCGCAAGGGTATAAGACCTATCATATAACCGGCCATCGCGAATGCCCGCGCCATTTCGGACTGCAGCCCTGCTGCCTCCGCCAGGTTAAGTGACCGCAAGCCGCAGTATGCACAGGTAAAAGTGTCGCTCTCTACTCCCGCCCGCATTGTTATATGTTCATAAGCAATATAAGCCTCTTTTACACTTTCTTGCTTGATTTTTCGCCTCCCAATGAAGTAACCCGGAAAGGCGCGGTGGGCAATCTGAATAAATATCTGGGCTCCCAGACCAAGAATAAGCCTAGACTGGTTATGCGGTATAGAACAATTCAGAATTGATAATGACTGCTGGAAATATTCATCCCCCTGCGTTAACTGGCTTAACCACAAATAGGCCTGCCCGATATGGCGCTCCCAGCGCGCCAAACTGACCGGACTGGCGGGAGGGTCCGCCGATTGCCCGACCTCTACTATCTCCTGAAGCATTTCGATAGCTTCCGGCAGACGTCCCAGAATTTTGAATAAATGCCATAAATCTTCAGAGTAATCTGCTGCCTGATCCCAGTCTAGCTGGTCGACCACCCACATCCAGGCGATACGCAGATTATCAACTTCAGGTTTAATTTGATCAATAAAGCTGACATCTGACGATTCACGCCAGTGCTGGACAGCCTCATGAAGTTGATCCCGGTAATAACAAAAATGGTTCTCCTGGGTGGATGATAGTTCACCCGGCGTTTCGACCAGTTTCCGGGCAGCGAACATCTGGATAAGTGGGTGCAGGTAAAAACGAATGCCGGCGTCCCTGTTTATCAAGGATTTATCAATCAACGCTGAAAGCTCGCCAAGAGAAGCATGGGCAACCCGCAGGGCTGCCTCAAGGGTAAAACCACCCCGGAAGACCGCCAGGCGGGGATAGATTTCCCTTTCATGTATTGAAAGCGACTGCCAGGAGGCTCCAAAAACAATATTGATACTGGCATGGCGCGATCTGGCTCCGCGCAGACCGGAGTCCAGTACACCCAGGTCGGCATCGATCTGGTTTGTTATTTCCTCAAGGGGCATCAACCGTAATTGAGCCGCCGCCAGTTCGATCGCAAGGGGCATCCCTTCCACTTTCTGGCAGAACCGCCGGACAATCTGCAAATTCTCTCCCGTACTAAATTCAAAAGAAGGATTTACGCTCTTCGCCCGCCGGTAGAACAATTCAACCGCATCGTTTGTTGTAACACCCTCGCGAACCTCATCTTCACTGACAGTCAACCCCTCGACGGTAAAAACTCTTTCACTGGAAATCCGAAGCAATTCGCGGGAAGTGACCAGCAGTTTGAGGGCTGGTGCGCCTGCCAGCATCGTTTCAACGACCTGGATCGTCTCAACCGACTTGCTGAAAGCTAAAAGCTGCTCCAGATTATCAAGAACCAGCAGCAAATGGTGCGAATGCAGGTGATCAAGCAGTTGGGCTTGAGGCATGCGCCCTTCCAGGAAAGCCAGCCCGAGCGACCCGGCGATTGCAGGAACGATTCCCGAAGGCGATCTGACTGACAACAATGGTACAAAATACACACCATCGTGAAAATTAGCGGATTGCCCGTCCGCAACCGCCAGCGCCAGGCGGGTTTTACCAATGCCGCCCGGCCCGTTCAGGGTCACCAAACGGTTCTCCGCCAGCATCCGTGAGACTTCTTCAATTTCATTTTTTCGACCGACAATCGTTTCTTCTCCTTCAGGGAGATATCTGGCTGACAATGGGTATTGCTGCCATTGCGGATACTCAACGGATTTATGATAAATTGCATAATCCTGGTCAGGGACCCTGTCAAATTCGGGAGGGTTGTTGCGGTCGTACAGATTGCTGACTTCAACCGGCAGTTTGATGCCAAATCCGGCAAAATAACGTTTCAGGTGAGCAGCCGCATAAATCAGTCCGGCTAATCGCTCCTTCTTTGATAAGCCTTTTTTATTACAGAAATTTAATCCGGCTGCAACTCCCGCCAGCCAGAATTGCCCCCTGAGATCATCAACCAGGCTGGCATGGCTGCGGTTTAACCAGTCCTCGAAAAATTTTCTTCCTGCGTTAATCACCCCACACGAGCCTGCCAGTTCAACCGCCACCTGGCTCGTCTGCGGCATTTCTTCCCCAGCGTAACGGGAGAATAAATCGACACACTTATGGATTGGGGTACGTCCCAATTCGCCTATCAGGTATGACATCTCCAGGTAACACAAATCATACATAAGCGCCATTCGCTCAGCGTAGAGGGAGAAATCGATCAGGTAAATACCATTCAAATTTTTTCCTGAGCTGTCAAACCTGACCAGGATGTTTCCAAGGTTCAGATCACCATGCTGGTGACCGCAGATTATGTCGATGCAGCGTGCGTCTTCCCAAACAGAAGCGTTAATACCGAAAAAGAAGGGGTTTGGATAAACCAAACCGTCTATGAGAAATCCGGGAATATCTGGATTGATTTGAAGTTCATCTTCCAGAAAGGCGCCGACATATCCTTCTGATGTCAGGCGGTAGCCCAACCAGCGCTTGAGCAGTTCCTGCGGGCAGACCGCCTGTTCAAAACCGGGAGACTGGTTCCATTCGTCTAACACAAGTTCGTTCACCCTGCAGAATATTTTTTCAAGCTGGCTCTGGTTTTCGAAATTGGCTATCGGACGGAATTGGTGAAGCGAGCCTCCAGCGATATCATATAAAAGGGCAATGAACCCCTCCCATTCGCACTCAAAAGCCAGTTCAGCAAGATGGTCGCGCGAGAAATCTCGCGGGGCCTGACTAATGGCAAGTTTATGCCGAATATTCTCGGTTTGTTCGTAGGAACTCATGGACTTGATCGATTTTAAGCACGAGATGCCTAAGCTGCGAGTCCCCTTCTTTAGTGACGCTGGCCAGATATAAACGGGCAGCAGTCCGCCCGCCCTTTAGCTGATCAAGCAGCAATACATCAATTTTATGTTGTTCCTGAGTGCGCTCAAGAACTTTCTGGTATTCTACAGGGAGAAGGTCGTTCTCAACCGGAGTCACTGGAGCCGTTTGTCAATTTACCATCACGCTGCTCAGAAAACCCGGTGGCAAAAAGCATATCCGTTCAAGTTATCCAAAACGATAATGTAACTGGCGATAAAAGCAGCGTGTCCCACCGACAATCAATTATTGATTTAGTTTACCACACACTCAAACAATAATAATCAAAGAATAACATTGATGCCCACCTGCTTTACTATCAATTTTCAGGTAGATCTTCTCCCAGAGCCTTACTATTAACGGGATCTACAAATTCTTTAGACCTATTCATGCATTACAAGATCAGCTTGGAAAAAAGAGCTGTGCTTGGGTATTCCCATCAGCACCATCAAGCTATGGGTGATGGTAAAAACCGTTTAATATTTACCGGGTTTGAGACCGGGTAAACCAAAAATGGCGAGACTGAGACCGAAGAGGTTGTTTACTTGCTCAAATTACGGCCGATTTTCAACACCGCTTCCACCAGGATATCAAAGTCTTCCCGCCGTGTGCGGTGGTTGGTATGGCCGACCCGTAGGTAATATTTGCCATTAATTATCGTGCCGGAAGGCACCGCAATGCCGCTTTCCTGCAGTTCTAATAAAATTTCTCTGTTCATCTCGTTCAGGGCTGTATCCCCAACGCCTGGTTCTATAAAACGGAAACAAACGACATTCAGGGTAACCGGAGCAGCCAGTTCCAACTGCGGTTCCGCTTCAACAAGCTCTCCAAGGTAGCGGGCCTGGTCGATATTCTGCTGGATCAAACGCCCGTATTTACGGATGCCGTGCTCTTTGAACGACATCCAGGCTTTCAGCGACCGGAAGGCGCGCGAGAGCTGGAAATCGTAATCCGTGAACCAAGGATAGACCCCGCTGCTGAGCCCACGCCCGTCTCCCTTTTTCTCCAGGTATGCCGGCTCCAGGGAAAATGTCTCCCGGTGCTGTTTTTCATGCTGGATAAGCACACAGCCGATCTCATACGGCATGTACATCCATTTATGCAGGTCGAAAGCCAGCGAGTCAGCCCGCTCGATGCCCTTGAGAGCCTGGCTCTCTCCCGGGGCGATCCTTGCCCAGGCGCCAAATGCCCCGTCAATATGCAGCCATAAATCTTCGGATGCGCATATATCAGCCAGCCCATCCAGGTCATCAACCGCCCCGGTGTTGACCGTCCCGGCTGCCCCGACCACACAGAAAGGCAGGTACCCCTCCAGGCGGTCGCCCTCAATGCTCTCCTGGAGCAGTTCCAGGTCGATCCGGAAGTGGTCATCGCAGGGGATGCGGCGGAGAGCATCGCTCCCCAATCCCAGAATTTCAACCGCCTTCTGGACCGAGCTGTGGATTTCATCGGAGGCATACAGCACCATCGTTTCGGCTGACTGGTGGACGCCCTCCCGGCGCAGGTCATAAGTGGCTCTGGAGTTTCGGGCGACTGCCAGCCCGATCAGGTTGGCAGCCGAACAGCCGCTGGTGAGGGTGCCGCTGGACGACGGGGGAAAACCCATCAGTTCCTTCAACCAGTCCATGACCTGATGCTCCACAAATAGCCCGCTGTGGTGGTCGAAATCGCCTGAATTGGTGTTCATCCCGGCAGCCAGGAACTCGGCAAAGGCGCCCAGTACCGTGCCCGTCCCGAAAACCCAGCCCCAGAAGCGCGGGTGGTTGTTGCCGACCGGATAGGGAAGGACATATTCAAGGAACTCGCGGTAGATGTCCTCCGGCGGCTGCGGTTCGAGCGGCAGGGGCTGTTCGAAGCGGGCTCTGATCTGGTCCGGGGCGTGCTGCCAGGCAGGCCGTTCGCCCACAGTGCGGGTATATTCAAGCATGTCATCCACCATGCGGTGGCCGAGCGACTGCATCGCTGCCCAGTCCACGGGGTCGAGGGATTCCTCAAAATCTGAGTGGTTATGAACTTTCATATTTTTTCCGTTGGCATAATTTTAAATATGAATAAAAACTGATCCCCCATTTTCTTAATCTGTAAAATTTTTTTAACTTGTATAACTACTGAATATCTTCCCGCGCTAACATATCACCGATTGTGATAGATAAAACGGGGATGTGTTTTTCGTATACATCCCAGACGATTTCATAGTCAATTCCAAAATAACCGTGAATCAGCCAATCCCGCATACCTGTTACTGCTCTCCAGGGTACATCTGGGTATTCATTTCTTAAATCATCTGGTATCTGTTTTGATGCTTCTCCGATTATCTCAATGCTGCGTACAACTGCTCGTTTCATTGTTTCATTATTTAAGAAATAAGATTTTTCCAACCCCTCCTTGATCGAATCCAGATAAACCAGTTCATCATGAATATGATTCAGGTATTCACGGGTTGATCTCGACAAATTCCACCTCTTTCAGAATCTTCGGTCCTAAATATGGACTCAGACTCTCCCTTGTCATCAATTCTAACGGTCTTCCAGTAGTATCCTCCAGGAAAATCGCCAGGTTACTGAAATTAGTATAATTCTTCTCCCCCTCATAAAACTCAACCAGGAGATCGAGATCACTGCTATCATTTATCAGATCATAGACAAAAGACCCGAATAAACCCAGACGGCGAACACCAAATGATTTAATTTCGCTTTTATGGGCTCGCAATAAGTCTAACAATTCGGATTTGGTTTTAACCATCAAATTATTCTCTCATCAGAAAAATGCTTCAATAATAAAATTATACATTAATTCAATATTTAGATAACCTGGACCAAGCAATACCTGGTCTTTTAGCTCTATTTTGATCCTTCGTTTTTAAAGGAAACAAAGCCGAGAATTTCCCCCAAAAGTACTCCAGGATTGTTCCGTCCTGCAGGCAAAAAACGCCTGCCTCAGTCGGAATGACGATTCATAAAATAGGATTTCAAGTCCGCCGGGGGAATCCCCGGCGTTTTTGGTGGGACCCGCTCCTACTCCGGGTAGGCGATCACGTAAACGCGCTTATTCCAGTTCAATAAATTCGCCCCGCTGCAGGTAATCAGGGTAAGGCGCTCGGATTCAGTCGGACCCATGTGTTTTGCGTGCTTAAAAAGCTCTTCTTCACTGCCGCTTCTAAAAGGAATTTCTTTCACCTGTTGGACAGAATAGGTGTATTTTTCTCCGCCCTGGGTAAAAACGAGGATTTTGTCGCCCGGCTGCAACTGCTTCAAATTAATAAAGACGCCGTTCCACTGGAAGATCCCCCAGTCATAATTGTGTCCCGCCAGCACGATATTGCTGCCTTCTCCCGGCAGGGCGGAGCCTTGAAGGTGCCCGACCAGATCGGGGCGGTTTTTAGTGGCAAAAAGCGAATCGGTATCCCAGCCCTTCTCGGGATGGGCTCCGATCTCCACCACGGCCCGCTCAACTTTGAGTCTGGGGATTTTCAGGCGCACGACTGGCTGGGATGGTTCGGATTTGACCGGCTGCGGGGTTGGGGTGACTTCCTCAGGCTGGGTGCCCGCTGGCGTCTCAGCAGGGCTTTCCAGCTCCTGCTGTTCTGGATTGGGGCCGCCGCTGTCCTCTTGTTCCGGGACAGACTGGGTTGGGACCGGTGTGGGAGTGGTTGTTGGTATCAGCAGCGAGATATCCGCATCGGAAGGCAGGATGTCTGACTCCTGGTTCCGGATCATCTCGTCCACCTCAACAGACGGCTCTGAAGCGGCCTCTCCAGCCTGGTCTGAATTTCCCTGCCCCCCGACCACCGGCAGCAGGATAATGTTTTTTGAGCTATCCTGCGCCGTGACCTCCAGTGTTGGAGAAACCTCCAGCGCGATTTCCGGATGCTCCCCGGAAGGTTTCTGCGGAAACGGGGTTGGCTGCGATTCGCGGGCATAATAGCCGATTGTGGGTGTCACGTTTGACTGCAGGTACTCCGGTTCGACGATAACATACGAGGAAACCGCGTAACTCGTGCCGTACATCACGGCGCCCAGCACAAACAGGGATCCCATCAGCATCAGCCCCAGGCTGATACATGAACGTAGATAATTTCTATTCAATTTTTTTTACCGGGATAAAGATTCGCTGATTGTGCCCGCACTTGCGCGCGGGCTACAATCAGCCCGTTAATCTCAGTTGGCTAACCGTCTGCGGTATACCACCAGCCCGACCGCAAAAAGGGACAATCCGATGACCAGCGCTCCGCTTATCATCAGCGGTGGAGGTAACGTTAAGCCGGTGTGCGGCGGGTAGCCGTAATAAAAGACGGATGACTCGACATCACAGGTGCCATCGTCCCACAGGATCACATGCCTGTAGTAACCGCTTGGAACTATCTCGTACAGAATCCCGTCGCCATCGTCGCAGATTTCATCAACTACGGCGTCGAACTCGGTTGCGTTCGAGCAAAGCCAGGGGTGACTCCAGGTTCCATCGCCCCCGCCGCTGGCGTTCCAGCTGCAGTAATAAACATCATACGAAGCGAACACGCCTACGGGGATCATCAGTGCCAGGGCAATGACCAGAAAGATTACGGCTATGCGAGTTTTTTTCATCTGGTATTCCTCCAGTGCAGGTAAATTGGACCAATCGACCTGCGGTAATTTTTATGCGCTTCATTCCCCAGCAGGCTGGTATAACTCTGCCTTCAAAGGGTGAAACGCGGCGAGCAACAGCCCGCTCTTACAGATGATTCTCCGGGTGAGAGCCAGCCGGCCTGGTGTCACCCACAATTTTCCCTCTTCCATCCGAAAAACCGGTTGGATGCAGGGTTCTCCGCAGGGTTTAATCCGGCAATTCCCCTGTGCAGAGAAGTCCATCACGGGTAAATTTACTTTATTCCGTCTCACCTCCGGTTGATTGGTTACCTGCGGATAAAACGCGGCGCAAGTTTTCCAGATGGGCATACGACATGCCGGTCAGGACAGGATCATCGCTCAGCAGCAGTGCGCGTTCAAATTCGATGATCGCATCCCGCGGTTTATCCAGTTTCTGCAGTACCTGCCCGAAGTAGAGGCGTGTAACCGCATCCGCAGGTAGGGCTTTACTTGCCGCCTCCAGATAGACAAATGCATCTTCATAACGTCCCTGGTTCATCGCAACCAGCCCCAATCCCAGGAGGGCGGAGTGGTCGCGCTCATTTTTTTCCAGCGCTTTGAGAAGGGAAGCCTGGGCGCCTTCAAAATCCTCAAGATATAAACTGGCGATTCCATGCAGCGTCCAGGCGCCTGCCAGTTCCGGGTCGAGATCCAGGGCGCGCCGGAAGGCGCCGGCGGCCTGCTCCAGTTCACCGTTTTTCAGGTAAACGTCCCCCAGGTTAAAAAACACCAGCGGGCTGCCCGGGTCCAACTCGGCGGCGATTTGCAGGTGGTGGACCGCCTCCGGAAAGCTGCCCTGTGAGATCAAAGCGACCCCCAGGTTATTGCGCGCCAGGGCAAGTTCGCCGTCCCCACCCACCGCATGTTCAAACTGGGCTTCAGCAAGGGCAGGGAGATCCCGCTTCAGGTAATACTGCCCGAGCGCATCGTGCAGTTCGGGCGAATCCGGCCAGAGCCACAACCCGGCGGTCAGCAGTTCGGAGGTGATATCGGGGTTGAGAAACTGCCACACCTCCAGGTCGATCGCGGCCTGGATGCGGTCGGTCTGCGGGATAATCTCCTGGAGGTCATCCAGGAAAAGGGTCAGGGGGACCGGTTTTAAGACAACCCAGACCTGCCGGCTGGCGGCCTTCTGCAGGAGATCAAACCCGGGCAGAGCGCCAGCCGCGTTCTTGAGGGCAGGCTTCAGGAACTGCGGTCTTTTTAACCTCCAGGCAGCACCCTCCAGGGTTGGTTCAAGACCATCCACATAGCGGCGCAGTTTCAGCTCCGCGTTCAGGATAGGCACGGCGAATCCCGGACGGGGGACCAGCCAGGTGCCGCCGTCAAAATGATTCGCATAGCTGACCAGCAGGTCGGGGCCATGCAAAATCATCAATCCCAGCAGGATGACAAAAACCAGGAGCAGACCGAGAACCCAGCGCGGAATCTGGAACAGCCCCGGTCTGGAAGCGGCCCCGGTTTCGGGGGCATTGAAATCGGTTTCAACTCTGACTGCCATAAGTATTTGCCTTCCGGCTAGTTTAAATAAGGATCACCCCTGGTGGGAAAAACGCCAGCACCAGGTAAACAATATGGCTGCAACATCCATGCCGCATCGAGGCGGTTTCAGAATCTCTTTAATGTTAGAATTGGGGTGTTCTTTTCTCAAAAATAAAACTTGTATATAACCAGGAAAAAATAACATGGAACAGGTAGAACAAATCAGCACCGGACGGCGGGTTTGGGCGATTACAGCAATCATTATGAGCGTGCTTGTCCTGCTGCTGGTCATTGCAGGAACCGCCGGCATCTGGGTGGGACGGAACAAAGCCATCCAGGCGAATAACGCCTTGATGGATGGCATTTATGAGTTAAGCACCGCCGGTCGTAATGGCGCCCAGCGGCTGGGTGAAGGAATCGTCGAAATTCAGGGGTTTGTTAGCGAAGTAGAATCAGCCTTTGATACAGTCTCCCAGGATATTTCTGATAAAGGGCTGATCATGACTTTGCTGCCGGAGGAAAAAGAACAGAATATTGTTGAAACGGCTGAGAATATAAACGAAACCGTTGGCGAATTGCTTTCAACGGTTGAATCGGCGCTAAATCTTTATAGAACGGTGAATGAAATCCCATTTATCAACCTGCCTGAACTGGACGAAAATAAGGTTCAAACGCTTGCTGGCGATATTCAGGAAATCCAGGCCGGCATTGACGGTCTGGTTGCAGACATCCAGGAATTCAGGCAAGGTGCGGCCTCAAAAGTAGCTGAAGTGTCCGCAGTTGCCGGGCAGGTTAACCAGCGTTTGGAACAGGCCAGCCAGAACCTTTCAGGCCTGGATAGTGACCTGGAAACCCTGCAAACGCGATCCGCTAAATGGAAGGCCGCTTTCCCGACGATAACCGCAGTCGCCGCCCTGGTCCTGACTTTCATTTTTGCCTGGACCGTTTATGGTATGGTTGTTGTGATCCGCAAACACTGGGAAGAACTGAATACCGGGAAGAAGTAAACGCAGATACCAGCGATAACATCCAAAATTCAAGCGGCCATGCCGAAAGACCGCCCGCATAAAGCCCCGCCGTACTTCCATGTGCTTGCAAAGCCGACCGGCGCAATTTGTAACCTGGACTGCGAGTACTGCTTCTTCCTTTCCAAGGAAGCCCTCTACCCCGGAAGCCCATTCCGCATGAAAGATGATGTTCTGGAGGCGTATATTCAACAGATCATCGAATCTCATGCTTCCACAGCGCCGCATGTAACGCTTGCCTGGCAGGGCGGTGAACCCACCCTGATGGGACTGGAGTTCTTCCAGCGCTGCATGGAACTGGTTGAAAAGAACACCCGCAAAGGGACCCGGGTCGAGCACACCATCCAGACCAACGGCACCAAGCTGGATGATGACTGGTGCGCTTTTTTTAAGGAGAACAATTACCTGGTTGGGTTATCGATGGATGGTAATCGCGAAATGCATGACGCCTACCGACTGGATAAGCGCGGCGAAGGCACCTTTAACAGGGTGATCAGCGCAGCCCGCCTGCTGCAAAAAAATGAAGTTGATTTTAATATACTCTGTACAGTGCACGCCGCCAACGCCGACCACCCGCTGGAAGTCTACCGATTCTTCCGGGATGAGGTTGGAGCGGATTTTATACAGTTCATCCCGATTGTTGAGCGGGCTACCCCGGAGACCCTGGCGGTCGCCAACCGGGGCTGGGGTGACCGAAGTTTAACGATTGAACCTTCAACCATAGAAACGGGGGAATCCCAGGTTGCAAGAAGTTCCGGCAGGTCGCTCTACAAACTGGAGGGCAGCCTTGTCACCGACCGGTCGGTAAAACCGGAACAGTGGGGAAATTTTATGAGCGCGGTTTTCGACGAATGGGTGCGCAATGATGTCGGGAAAGTGTTCGTCCAGATGTTTGATTCAGCCCTGGGTTCGTGGGTAGGCCAGGGCGCTTCGCTGTGCATCCACCGGGAGACCTGCGGGGATGCCCTGGCGCTTGAGCACAACGGTGACCTGTACTCCTGCGACCATTTCGTGGAGCCGGACTACCTGCTCGGCAATATCCAGGAGACCCACATGATTGAAATGGTAGCAAGCGACCGGCAGCGCAAATTCGGGATGGACAAGCGCGACACACTACCCAAGTATTGCCTGGAGTGCGAGGTGCGTTTCGCCTGCCACGGCGGCTGCCCGCGCAACCGGTTTGTTGAAACCCCGGACGGGGAACCGGGATTGAACTACCTGTGCTCTGGTTACAGGCACTTCTTCAACCATGTTAACCGCCCGATGCAGATCATGGCGATGCTGCTGCGCCAGAACCGTTATGCGGATGAGGTGATGGGCATCCTGGATGCGGAGGACAGGCAGGAGATCTCAGGGGACTGAGTGTTCTTGTCAGGATTGGAATCCTGCCCTACAAACCTATGTGCGTCACAACGAACACCAGCGGTGAGACCTGGTACTTAAAATGAGGATTGGATTACTCCGTAATTATTCTCAGATTCTTCAGCCTTTGGCCTCAGAATGACAATGATTATTTGTCACTCTCCCGAGAGAGACCGGGACGATTTGAACGAAGTGAAGGGTCTCAGTCCCGATTTTAACCAGATTCTACGCTGCGGCGAATACAAACTTCTCTCTAATTTTCATCTTACAGAACTTTAATAGCATTATTATGCACCGTTGGAGCCGTTGTGGATATAATCGGTGCAATTATGAATATAAAGACATTTTTTGTCACATTAATCATCGCCGGGATAGTACTGTCAGCCTGCAGCACAGGTTCTGCCGCATCCGGGCTTTCTGGGCAGCCGGCCGCAGAAACAGTCGATATCCTCCTGAGCTATTCCTCAGAGATCACCCAGGCAAACCCACCAACCAATACATCCGCGCCGAAACCAGCCACGCTTCCCCCGCCCCAGGTCACTTACACGAACAGCGCCCCTGAACCGCAGCCTACCGAACCCCTCCCCACCCCCCTGCCCTCGGCGACGCCGCCCCACCCGCTCACCATCGAATACCTGCGTCAGGGAGACTTTCCCGGAAGCGAAATAAAAATCGAAGAGGTGCTGGAACCCGGCCTGAATTACAACCGCTACATCGCCTCCTACCTGTCGGAGGGGCTGAAGATAAACGCCCTGCTGACCGTGCCTTTCGGGGAAAAACCGCCCAGCGGCTGGCCTGTTATTGTCTTCAACCACGGTTATATCCCTCCAGACCAGTACCGCACAACCGAAAGGTACGTGGACTATGTCGACGATATCGCCATGCACGGATATATTGTATTCCGCTCCGATTACCGCGGGCATGCATTCTCGGAGGGTGAAGCGCGCGGGGCTTACGGGTACCCGGATTACACGATCGACATTCTGAACACGGTCGCGGCCATGAAAAATTACCCGGATGCGGACCCGGACCGGATCGGAATGTGGGGCCACTCGATGGGCGGGTATATCACACTGCGTTCGATGGTCGCCTCCGGGGACATTAAAGCCGGCGTAATCTGGGCCGGGGTGGTGGCTTCCTACCCCGACCTGCTCACAAGATGGCGCAGGCCCTCCACCCTCACCAATCCCAGCCTTGCCCAGAGAGCCAGGCGCTGGCGGGATACGCTGCTGGACCAATTTGGTACCTTTGAGGAGAACCCGGAATTCTGGGATTCGATCTCCGCCAACACCTACCTGACGGACCTGTCCGGACCGGTCCAGCTCCATCACGGCACAGATGATCAAAGCGTTCCGCTGGAATTTTCGAGAACCCTCGAAAAACAAATCATCCAGGCCGGAGGTATTGTGGAATATTTTGAGTATAAGGGGGATGACCACAACATTTCCAACCGGTTCGGGGACGCTATGTTCCGCACCCTGCAGTTCTTCGACAAATACGTCAAAGGAACTGAAGGGGAGTAATCCGACCCGGCTATCAGGGTGAGCTGCCGGGTTGTCCCGGTCTATTTTCTGGTACGCAAGCTATCTGGGAGCCAACCGGCAGGCATACACCGGATACGCTGCCATGCGGGGCAGTGAACTGGCAGTCACCCCCTTCTTTTAACCCTGAACATGCCTGGACCGCTTCCTGAGGCAGTCCCTCGCCTGAAGGCAGTCCTTGTGTCGAACCAGACCGGGCAATTTCCACATCAGCACTCTGAATCAATTCCACCTCATCAGGTATTTCGCCCTGGACCTGATCAGCCCCGCCGCGCACACAGCGGGCGTAGTTATATATCCGGACCGCATCGCCCTGGGGTCCGTGGCCGGTGGGATAGTCGCCGGGATCGCCGCTCTTCGGATCGCTGCGCTGGGCGCCCGCACCGTGGACATCCATCCAGGAGCCGTGCATATATCCCATCGAACGGCCAAAGGATATGTAGGCGGCATATGCTCCGTTGCGGGAATTTGCGTGGGTGGTGCTGCTCCAGTAGGAGGGGTAATCGATCTCCCCGGCTTCGTTAGTTATCGCGCTGGTGGAAAACAGCGGATCAATCGCGGCAGAACCGGCCGCATCCGGCGAGCGGCTGTAATCGACAATGCTCTGCAGCTCTTTCACATCCGGCAGTCGCCAGTCTCCATACCCGCCGGCTTCCAGATCCGCGCAGTAAGCCAGGGAAGACTCCCAATCCAGCGCCTGCCCGCTGTCAGATTGAGTCCAGGTCAATCCGGTCGCAATGTCGCTGATGGTGCCGTCCTGGTTGTCGACGAAATTATTTGCCCCGTAGTCTGGATTCCCGCGCACATACAGCACGTAGAAAAGTTTTTCGCCCCTCCCTCCTGGCGTCTCTCCAACCGGATAACCTTTTATACGCCCATCCGCGAAGTTGACCCCGAACATGGTCTCATTTCCGCCCATTGTAGTGCTGGTGTATATTGTGGATGTGGCAAACTGGGCGTCGATCAGCCGCTCTCCGGCGCTGGTGTCGCCGTAACCGAATTCAAATATGCCGGCGATAAATGGAACCAGGCTGGAAGCCTCTGCCCCGTCCAGCCCGCTGGGATCGAGCCCGTTGAAATTAATCAGCGAATACAGTTCCTTGATGGACGGCAGGCGCCAGTCATCATAACCGCCCAGGCTGAAGCTGCCAGCCATATCAACGGCCTCCTGGTAACTCAATTTGTCATTCACATCAACCAGGCTGTCGCCGTTCAGGTCCGGCGATCCAGCCCACATCAACCCGGTTACTTTATCGGTTACCGTGCCGTCGCCGCCATCCAGATATGCTGGCTGGTCCCCACTGTACTGGGCATCCTGCCCGTAATAAGCCTCAGTTACCCCGGGGCAGACGATCTGGTTCAGGTCGTCGTAGCACTTTCCCTGGCCGGTATCAACGATCTTATAAACAATTTCTTTATCAGGTTTCGAGTTCTCCGGTTGGCCTGGTACCGAATCCTCAAAACTGGAGAATTCCATAGATGGGCCTTCACTCCCGCCAATATCAACCGTGAATTCCGCTTCTGGCAAGGCTGTGATACTGGTTTCTGCTTCCACCTGGCCGGGCACCCCGCAGGCTGAAACGGCGGCTGATAAACAAACAAGTACAAGTAAAATTTTTCCAACCATAAGATTTCCCTTTCAACGAAAAAAGATAGATAAATAACAGATTGTTCTGACCGGATAATCCTAATAAATAACTGTTTAGAAATGATTTAGAAATTGTTTGCTTCCGGTTCAGACAGGAATTTTTTATAGCTCTCATATCTTTATTATACAATTATGGTAATATTTATCCTTTTTGTGATAAAATACCACGATAAAAAACCTGGCATAAAAAATGGTATCAACAGTTAGGAAACAAGGAGGAAACCATGGAAATATCAGTAACAAACAACAACGGAAGGGCGGATGTGGCGATCATTCGGCTCAGGGGTAATTTCGACTCCGAAAGTTACAAAAAATTTGACTCCGCCGCTGAGGCTGCCCACCGGGATGGAGCAAGGTATTTCGTCATCAACTTGAGCGAAGTTCCCTATATGAGCAGCGCAGGGATCAGGTCGCTTATCGGCCTGTATAAAACTTTGAGCAAGGATATGAGCGAGCAGGATAAGCAGGCTGTCCGCACAGGCATACGCGAAGGCGGTTACGCCTACCCTAACCAGAAGCTGGTTAACCCCACCGACAGGGTGCAGGAAGTGCTTAATACGACCGGCCTGTTGATGTATCTGGGGATTTATAAAAACGAACAGGAAGCCCTGGCAGCATTCTGAGCGCCACCCCACCCGGTAAACCGGACTGTTAATTCTCTGAATAGAAAACCTTATAACTCCATCCGGCGGTTAGAATCCAGCCTGCCGGGCGGTATTTTAAGTTTAACTCTCTGACCGGCTGCAGGAGATGCAGGTGGTCCCTGGCTGGTGTTCAAAGATATAATTGGCGGGGCGCGGCCGGCCTGAGACCGGATAATTTTTGCAGCACCGTACTTAACTTTTAAGGAAACCATGCCCGAAGAAAATCCAAAGAACAGCGGCAGCCACAAAAAACAGCCCAACCGGCTGATTAACGAACTGAGCCCCTACCTGCTCCAGCACGCTTACAACCCGGTCGACTGGTACCCCTGGGGAGAAGAAGCCTTCCGGAAAGCCCGGCAGGAAAACAAACTGATCTTCCTTTCGATCGGTTACTCAACCTGCCACTGGTGCCACGTGATGGAGCGCGAATCCTTTGAGGATGAAGAGGTCGCGGCGCTGATGAACGAGGCTTTCGTCTCAATAAAGGTGGATAGAGAGGAGCGACCCGATATCGACAGCATTTACATGACCGCCGCCATAATGATGGTCCGCAGCGGGGGCTGGCCTCTGAATGTGATCCTGACGCCGGATAAAAAACCGGTTCTGGCGATGACCTACATCCCCAGGACGACTCGCTTCCAGCGTACCGGGATGGTGGAATTGATCCCGCGCATCCACAACCTGTGGCTGGAAGACCCGGGCAAGGTCCTCCAATCCGCCGAGCAGGTCAGCCAGTCGCTGAGCAGGTACACCAGCGCGGCGCCCGGAGAGAAACTGGATGAAACAGTGCTGGACTGAGCTTACCAGGCGCTTGCCAGCAGTTACGACGCCCGGCTCGGAGGTTTCGGGAGCGCCCCCAAATTCCCCTCTCCCCACAACCTGCTGTTCCTGCTGCGTTACTATGCCCGTAAAAATGAGAGACACGCCCTGGAGATGGTCACCCACACCCTGGAAGCGATGAAGGCGGGAGGAATATTCGACCAGCTCGGGTTCGGGTTCCACCGCTACTCGACCGATCCAAAATGGTTCGCGCCGCACTTCGAAAAAATGCTCTACGACCAGGCTATGCTGGGCATGGCCTACAGCGAAGCCTACCAGGTGACCGGAAACAGGATTTTTGCTGAGACTGCCCGGAAGGTGTTCAGCTACGTGCTGCGGGATATGCGCGATCCTGCCGGCGGTTTTTATTCCGCCGAGGACGCCGACAGCGAAGGCCAGGAGGGCAAATTCTACCTGTGGAGCACAGCCGAAATCCGGGACCTGCTTGATGAGGATGAAACCAATTTTGTTATCAATACATTTAATATGGAAGAAAACGGCAATTTCGAAGAAGGCGGACCGGGGGCGAACATCCTGCATACCGGGGGTCCTCTCTCCGGCACAGGGTTGAAATGGGAGCCAATCCGCGCCAAACTGTACGCCGAACGCGAAAAGCGCATCAGACCGCACAAAGACGACAAAGTGCTGGCAGACTGGAACGGTTTGATGGTCGCTGCCCTAGCGAAAGGGGCCCGGATTCTGGACGAACCCGCTTATGCGGAGGCCGCCAGGGAAGCGGTGGATTTTATCTTCTCAAACATGACCGACAAACAGGGCCGCCTGTTTCACCGCTACCGGGATGGAAAAGCCGGCCTGCCCGCCACCCATGACGATTACGCATACCTGACCTGGGGGCTGCTCGAGCTGTATGAAACCACCTTCGAGACCGGATTTTTAGAAAAAGCCCTGGCGCTCCAGGATCAATCGGATGAGCTTTACTGGGACGATCAAGACGGGGGCTATTACCTGACCCCGGGTGACGGCGAGGCGCTGCTTACCCGCCCCAAGAACAGCGAGGATTTCAGCAATACCGTCCGGCAACTCGATCGCCATGCTTAATTTGCTGCGGTTGGGGCGCCTGACCGGACGGGCGGAATATGAAGAAAGGGCGCAGAAGTTGAGCCGCGCCTTTGCAGGGGGCGTCAAACGCTTCCCTTCCGCCTATACGCAGCTGCTGTGCGCCCTCGACTTCGCTATCAGCCCCTCCCTGGAGGTCATTATCGTGGGAGAGCCGGGCTCGGCGGACACCGCTGCCATGCTGGCAGCTTTGCGGGAGCAGTACCTGCCCAACAAGGTCGTTTTACTGCGCCAGCCGGGCGATAACCCGCCGATTACAAAATTCGCCCCTTATACTGAACCAATGACAGAAATAAGAGGTAAAGCGACCGCTTACGTCTGCAGAAATTACATCTGCCGGATGCCGACCGCAGACCTGGAGCAGCTAAAAAAGTTAATTCACGAAAATTGAAAGGCGCAGCTACCCGGTCAAGTAATTGCATATAGGCTGCCTGGCGGCCAGAAACATCCTGCAAGCATAACCCAGCGTTAATTCCACATAATAAATTCGTTAGAACGACTGTCCAGGCAGCATCTTCCAGGGGGCGAATGATAAAATTGTGCCGATTTTCACACATTATCCCTGGAGTGCTTTCTAAACGCTCTCCAGCTTAAATTTAAGGCGGCAGCACAGGTGACATCCAGCCCGGCCCAACCAGCCCAGCCAGGGGAACCCAAGAATAAGATCATCCAGCTGAAGGAAGTGGCAAAAATATATCCTTCCGTCGCTGGCGGATTCAGGGCGTTAAACGGGATCAATCTCGATATCCAGCCCGGTGAATTTCTGGGTATCCTGGGCAAATCAGGGGCAGGAAAAACAACCCTGCTGAATATGATCTCCGGAGTCAGCCACATCACCAGCGGGTCGGTATCCTTTTACAACGGGAATGGGGACGGGATACCTATCCATAAAATGAAGGAAGACCAGATGGCGCTCTGGCGCGGCAGCAATATTGGGATTGTATACCAATCCTTCGAGCTGATGCCGATGCTCAACCTGGTCGACAACGTTATGCTGCCGCAGGACTTCAGCGGGAAATTCCGCCCAAGGGCGAGCATTGAGAAAGCCCTCGAGCTGCTGGATACAGTTGGGCTTTCCGAGCACGCCTACAAGCAGCCGGGCCAGATTTCCGGCGGGCAGAAGCAGCGCGTAGCGATTGCCAGGGCGCTGGTCAACGACCCGCCCCTGATCCTGGCGGATGAACCGACCGGCAACCTTGACACACTGACCGCCGAGACTATCTTCCAGATTTTTGAACAACTGGTGCGGGACGGAAAGACAATCGTTGTGGTGACGCATGACCTGTCGCTGGCACCCCGGTTCTCGCGGCGGGTCTATATCTCGGATGGAGAACTGGGGGATTCACCCCAAGACCGCACCAGCTCGAGGCCAGTTCTAAGACCGTTAGAAACAGGATATCTGCCGCCAGGACCGCTCCCGGCAGAACACCCCACCAAAACTCCCGGACAAACAACCGAACCAGCAGTTGCACAACCAGAGAAAGCGGTCCCGCTCTCCGGGAAAAGATCTTTTTCCAACAACGGATCGGCGATCCTGCTGCGGAATCTGGTCAAGACATATGTAAACGCGGCTGGCGAATTCCCTGCGCTGAAAGGGGTGGACCTGGAGATTGGTTACGGGCAATTTGTTTCGATCGTCGGTAAATCAGGCAGCGGCAAGTCGACCCTGCTGAATATGCTGACCGGAATTGACCACCCGACTGAAGGCGAAGTGATCATCAGCGGCGAGAATATCTATAAATTGTCGGAAAGCCAGCGCTCTTTATGGCGCGGCAGAAACGCAGGCATTGTCTTCCAGTTTTTTCAACTGCTTCCGACCTTAACCCTGCTGGAAAATACCATGCTGCCGATGGATTACTGCAATGTCTTCCCGGTCGACCAGCGGCCAGAGAGTGCAATGGAACTACTAAGGAAAGTCGGGCTGGAAGACCAGGCCGATAAACTGCCGGCATCCGTATCCAGCGGCCATCAGCAGAGCGCCGCGATCGCCCGCGCCCTGGCGACCGACCCGCCCATTATCCTGGCGGACGAACCAACCGGCAACCTGGACTCCCGCTCAGCGGGAAAAATTATCGATTTGTTTTCAGAACTTGCCCAAACCGGTAAGACGATCCTGATCGTCACCCACGACGACGGCATCACCCGCCGCACCGACCAGACCGTGATCCTCTCGGACGGCGAGATCGTCGACAGTACCGTGGCGCACGCCTTGCCTCTTTTGAACCACCCGCAGATGCTGGCTGCCACCCGAAAAGCGCAGGTAAAGACCTTTTCCCCGGGGGCTACCATCATCCGCCAGGGCGAGCCGGTCGAGTTCTTTTACCTGATCAGGCGCGGGGCGGTCGACATCCAGGTGAGCGTCCCCAACTGTCCCAGCCTGAAACTTGCCAGCCTGGGCCCGGGCCAGTTTTTCGGAGAGGTGGAGCTGATCGGGGGCGGAGACTCGATCGCAAGCGTACAGGCTGCGGACGCGGGAGCGCTTGAGCTCGCCCTGATCCCGCGCGACCTTTTATCCAACGACTGCTGGAAGGGTCCCCGGCGACCGGACAGGCGCTTTCAGAAATTGCCCATGACAGGCTGGAAGAAAACCTGTCCCGGAACGGAGACTGCCTGTGACAGCCAACTCCAAAACCGCCCTCGTGCGGCCGCGCTGGCGCAAGGTATTTTCCGATCTGTGGGAAAACAAGCTGAGAACCCTGCTTGTGGTAGCTTCGATCGCAGTTGGAGTATTCGCGATTGGCACCATCGCCAGCACGTATGTCATCTTCTCAGAGGACCTTAATGTCAGCTATACGGCCGTCCAATCCAGCCAATATCGATATCTGGACCGATTTGTTCGATGAAAATTATGTAAAAACCATAGAAAATCTTCCGGAGATCGCCGGAGCGGAGGGACGTTATATTCTCAATGTCCGCCTGCGGCAGGAAGGCGGCACCTGGAAAAACCACGACCTGGTGGCGATAGAAGATTATCAGGATTCGAAGATTAATCTGGTAAATCCGCAGGAAGGAGATACCATTCCCGGTAGCGCGTGAACTGGTGATTGAACGGAACGCCCTGAACGATACCGTTTATCAAACCGGTGAAGTCCTGCAACTGCAGCTGGAAGACAACACCATCCGGGATACTGCCAGTTGTGGGTATCGTACAGGATCCGACCGCGGCCGGCGGTGATTTTCTTGCAGCGCCAAAGGCTTATATAACCATGGACACTCTTGAATGGCTGGACCAGCCGCGTCTGTTCAACCGCTTACTCGCCACGGTGAGCGGCGATTCCGGCGACGAGTCCGCCATTGATAACGCTGCCGAAACGATTGAGGATAAAATCGAAAAGAGTGGGCGAGTGTTTATCGCACGTAAACCAACCACACCAGTAAACACCCCATGGAGGCTGTTGCCCTGACAATTCTGGCTGTACTTGGAGTGCTGGGTGTACTGGTAACCTCTGCTGAGCAGTTCGCTGATTGCGAACACGCTCAACGCCCTGCTCAGCCAGCAGCTGCGCCAGATTGGGGTGATGAAACTGGTGGGCGCAAGAAGCTTTCAGATCTCCCTGATGTACATTGTGCTGATCCTGTGCTTTTGGTTTCATTCGCCTTACTCATTGCCGTCCCAGCCGGGGTGCAGGCCGGATATGCCCTGGCTGACTTTATTGCCACATATCTTAATATCGAACCTTCAGGGGTTCCGGGTGGTACCGCTGGCAGTGTTCATAGAGGTTGTGATTGCCGTGGGATTCCGCTCGCAGCCGGTTACTTCCCCATCAACCGCGGCGCAAAAACTTACCGTGCGCGGGCTATCAGTGAAGATCGTCCCGGAGGCCAGCCCAGCAGCAGCGGGTTGTTCGACCAGGCTCGGCGGCCGCGTTGAGTGGATTTCCACGGCCAATTATGCTTTCCATTCGCAACACCTTCCGGCGCAAAGGTCGCCTGGCGCTTACGTTGTTCACGCTGGTGATGGGTGGAGCGATATTCATCGCCGTGTTTAATCTACGCATATCGCTTGGGCGGGTTCTTAGACCTGCTGAGCGACCATTTTGTGGCCGACCTGACCATCGAACTTGAGCAGCCCTACCGCAACGCTAAGTGGAACAGGTCGTGCTGCAGGTGCCCGGATGTAAAGGGGATCGAGGCCTGGTCGGGAGCCAGCGCGGAAATCCTGGAAGAAGATGGCAGCCTGGCCTCAAATCTTTATATCATCGCCCCGCCAGCCGAAAGTGAATTGATAGTCCGGACATCCTGGCTGGACGCTGGTTTGAGCCGGGCGAACCCAATGCCATCGCTGGTCTCAGACGGCATGCTGGATCTGTTCCCGGACCTGAAACCCGGGCGATACCCTAAGGCTGGAAGTGCAGGATAACCGCGAAGAGGATTGGACGGTGGTGGGCATCTTCCGCTTTTCATCCCCGGTTGATGTATTGTTCGCATATGCCGATTACCAGACCATCTCCAGACTCCACAACCTGACGGACAGGTCGAACTCTTTCCGGGTGAGTAACGCAAGCGGTGAAACCCTGGCTGGCTCAGGAACAATTCGGGGTGGCAATCGACCGGGTCTTGCGATCAGACGGTTTTCGGGTCAGCAATGTGGAACCCGGACTGCTGACCCTAAGCGAAGCCTCAGAGGGTATCAATATTCTAGTGGTCCTGCTGATGTTAATGGCGATGTTGAGCGGCGCTGGTAGGCAGCATCGGCCTAACCGGCACGATGAGCATGAATGTGATGGAACGCACCCGTGAGATCGGCGTAATGCGCGCAATTGGCGCGGATGATTTTGCGATCATAAAATCGGTGATTATTGAAGGGTCGGTAATCGGTCTGATAAGCTGGGTCTTCGCAGCCCTGGTGTCGATCCCATTCAGCATGCTGCTGCTGAGACATTATAAGTGATATCGATGTTCAACGCCCTGGTGCCGCTGAAGTTGTCGCCGTTCGGATTTCTGATACTGGCTGATGGTGGTACTGGCGCTTTCCGTTTTTGCCAGCGTACTGCCAGCCCGCAGCCGGCCCGCCTGACGATCCGTGAGGTGCTGGCGTACGAGAAGTGAGTCGGGGATAGGGGATAAGGACGTTGTAAGTTCCCGTAATTGCCACATTACTCGGAAGCCGGCTTTAGGACAAATTGGCAGTTTTTCCAGCATTTGCGGAATGGCAGATTTTGGATTGATTTTGCGAATGGTTACTTTCCAAGTCCCTCGGTTGACGTAAACTTACGAACTGAAAGACCAAGGGGACTTCCATTGTGTAGCGCTCCATTTACTGCCGGGCCATTATCTGGCGCATCGCGGCTTCTTTATCTTCGATCACATCACCACTGACATCAAAAGTTACGCTGTTGACGGTGCCGGTGAACTCGAAGGGTGTTCGTAGAACGGGGCAACCGGAGCGCCCGGATCAGCGCCGACTGAGATACCGCCAGTCAAGCCCAGGCTGAGCGGGGTGGTGTGCGGGAAATTCTGCCTGTCCCGACCAGCTTCCCGTCGATATACAGCTGGCCGCGGCCGGCGAGCCCCTTTTCCGTTGGCGATATCCGGCGGACCGGTCACTTCGAATTCAAAGCGCAGTTCATGGCTTCCAGCCGGGACCGTTTCAGTGCTCTCCACCTGCAGGTAATCGCGGGCGACATAGTTATGTACATATTTCAAGCTTGCCGTCCTGGATATAGAGCGAATAACCGCCGTCAGTACCGCCGAATGAAACCAGGGCGCCCTGCGCACCGCCTTCAGGAATTTCGACATCGGCAGTGATGGTATGGGTGCGGTTCAGCGATACGCGGTCCAGCATTGAATGGCACAGATTGGGTGCCCGGGTAAAATGTATAGCTGGTGCGGTCTTTTGCAATCTGCGGGCGTTCCTCAGCGAAGCGCGCAGTGCCGCGCCCGTCTACCGGCAGCACATTGTATTTTCCGGCTTCTACATACCACTGGGCGATCATCTCGATCAATTTGTCGCGGTTCTCGTCAGCGATATTGTGATTCTCAGCGAAATCTTCGTCAACGTGGTAAAGCTCCCAATGCTTTGGCGTCCAGCTCGGTCAGTTTTTCAGCCGGGATCGGTTCGCCAAAGAAGGCGCCCGCCTCGGTGAATGATGGACCCGGCCAGGGGCAGACCGCCCGCCAGCCGTCGTGGTACAGCGAACGGTGGCCCATCATCTCGAAGTACTGGGTCACCGCGCATGCTGGCAGCTTCTGGCATCTTCAAAGGTCTGCGCGAAGCTGAGACCTTCAATCGGTGACTGCGTCACGCCTTTAATGCTGGTCGGGCGGATCGATACCCAGGGCATTCCAGCACGGTCGGGCACCATATCGATGGCGTGGGTATACTGCGTGCGCACCTCACCTTTGGCCTTGATGCCATTTGGCCAAGTGAACGATGAAGGGATCGCTGATACCGCCGCGGTAGGTCTCGCGCTTCCAGCGCCGGAAGGGGGTATTGCCAGCCCAGGTCCAGCCCCAGGCGTAATGGTTGAAGGTATTGGGTCCGCCCAGTTCGTCGATCTATTTCAGGTTCTCTTCCAGCGATTCGGGGACATTGTTGAAGAACAGGTTCTCATTGACGAGCCGGTCGGTCCGCCCTCCGAGCTGGCGCCGTTGTCGGAAAGCACCATGATCAGGGTGTTCTCAAACTCGTCCATGCTTTTCAAGAAATCCAGCAGGCGGCCGATATGGTGGTCGGTATGCTCCAAGGAAACCGGCAAAGACCTCCATCATGCGGGCATATAAGTTTCTGTTCCTCTGGTGAACACTCATCCCAGGGTTTTACATCCGGGTCGTGGCGGGAACAGTTCAGCATCCTGCGGGAACGACGCCCAGTTCTTTCTGGCGGGCAAAAATCTTCTCGCGGTAAGCTTCCCAGCCGTCATCAAACTGGCCTTTATATTTATCAGACCACTCCTTGCGCACGTGGTGGGGGGCGTGCATGGCGCCGGTGCAGAAATACATGAAGAAGGGTTTGTTGGGCGCGACCTGCTTGGCATCCGCGATAAAGCTGATGGCCTTATCGACCAGGTCCTCGGTCACATGGTAGCCCTCTTCCGGGGTCCTGGGCGGTTCGACCTGGTGGTTGTCGTAGACCAAGTTCCGGGTAGTACTGGTGGGTCTCGCCACCCAGGAAGCCGTAAAAGCGTTCAAAGCCGCGCCCCAGCGGCCAGCGGTCGTAGGGCCCGGCGGATGAAATCTGGTCAGCAGGCGTCAGGTGCCATTTGCCGATAGCGTAGGTGTTGTAGCCCTGCTGCAGGAGCATCTCGGAGAGAAAGCCGTTCTCGAAGGGGATATTGCCGTTCGAGCCGGGGTAACCGGTTGAGCCTTCGGTTATGCAGGCCATTGCGTTGGAGTGGTGGTTGCGCCCGGTCAGGATGCAGGTCCGGGTCGGCGAACACAGGGCGGTGGTGTGCATGTTGTTGTAAAGCAAGCCGTTTGCCGCCAGTGCATCCAGGTTGGGTGTATTGATCGGGCTGCCGTAACAGCCAAGCTGTCCGAAACCGGTGTCGTCCAGCACGATGAAGAGCACATTCGGGGCGCCTTCTCTGGCCCGGTTCGGCTCCGGCCAGGCTGGCTCTGATACATCGAATGTGCGCCCGATTACCCCGCTGAACGCGGTGCCAGGTTTGTATTCCTTTATTGGCATGTTTTACTCCTTTTGATTTTTTTCGGAATGAGCAAGTAACACATAGACCGTCTATATTGGTAATTAATTCTACTTCAAATGAAGGCTCTAGAGAACCAAAAACGGTTAAGGTTCTACAAATGCGGTATGCCATTTCGATCTCGCAGCATCCTGGTCTTTCTGCCGGAGCTCTGAGCAGGGCTAACGGGGAAATCCCTATCATATAGATACTTGATTTATAATAAGAGATCATTATTCGATTACAAAAAGGAGAATTATCGGTGAAAAAAAGGCCAACCGGCATCACTATTATTGCAATCATTTTTCTGATCTTGGGGACCTTGTCGTTGCTCTGGAGCGGAATTGTGTTTGGTTTCGGCGGACTGCGGACTTTATTTGGCGGGATCTTCAGCGCAGATCAGATGGCCGCCGCAGGCACAGCCGGCGCCTGGTATGGATTTCTGGGCATGATCACAGCAGTTGTACAAATCGTAACCGGATTTGGCCTGCTTTCGATGAAAAAGTGGGCCTGGATTCTATCCTTGGCAGCGATAGGCTTATCCGTTCTTCAGGGGATTTCTGGTATGTTCACTGGAGGACCTTTCAGTCTCATGTGCGGAATGCTGGGACTGTTAATCCCGGTTATGGTGCTGGTTTACCTGCTTTTACCCGGGGTGCGCAGCAGCTTTGAAGTCGGGGGTTGATAGCAACGGTCAAAATTAATCAATCAACTATTCAATTGAACCGGCCTGGTTCTTCAAATCCGTTTAATTGAGGTTGATTGGGCCGATCCAAGCGAGAAATTCATACCTGTTGGCGCGATTGCCCGCAGGTATGCCGCACTCAGCCGCCGCCGAAGCCAGCTCTCTCCCCCATCCACAACCCGGATCCGTACGACCGAGTCCGGATCGAGCCCAGCCAGCTTTATACCAAGCTGGCGGTCAAGCGCCTGGGGATTGAACTTGCCCGGGTGGAGCTCCAGCTCTACCATCGGGCACGCCGGAAGTTCACAAAATTTTGATTCAGCCAGAACCCCGCCGCCCAGCCCCCCAGTATCAAAGCGGAGCAGCATATAACCCTTGGGTTCAAAGCGTTCCGCAAAGGAGGTCCTTTCCACAGAACCCGGGTACAGCACCGGGGCATTCATCCGGCGGCCGTGCAGGTTATTATCCAGCCGCTGAGCCCGGTGGATATGGCCGGAAAGCACTCCCGCAAAACCTGGCGGGATGTCCGCAGCCCGGATCACATCCGGTCCATCCCTGAAGGTGAAGTTCACCGGACCCACCCGGGCGCCTTCAACAGCCTGGTGCAGGCACAACAGGCGGATATCGGCCGTCTTCTGAAAATATCCCGTTGAAACTAATAAAGCAGGAAAATTATCCCGAACCCGGCGCGTAAATGGGAACCCGGATAGGGCGACTGTGAGGGCGCAAATTTTTAACCAAAATGTCGCCGGGACTCCGGAAAATATACAGGTTTGGATGAACACCCCAGAGCGATAATGGAATCCTGGAACGCTCGTGGTTTCCTGGTACCAGGAAGACCGGGACGCCGAGTGAGGCGACCGTTATTAACGGAGCCATTGCCCTTTCGACCAGCGTGTCCGGGACTCTGCTGCGGGTGAACAGGTCGCCGCCGTGCACCACCAGGTGGACTTTCCCCTCCAGGGCGGGCTGGAGCGCTTTTTGATAGTTCAGGAAAAAATCCGGGCCTCTTCGCCGGCGCTGCACTCTGGGTTTGAGCGGGTCGTCAAATCCCAGGTGGGTGTCCGCCAGCAGGAGCACGTTTAGCATACCGGGATTTTATGAGTTACTTGCTTTAAATCCTATCCCCCATGGTGGGATTTTTATAGCCCGGGATATTTTCGGGCTGCTTCCCGGGGTTTATCGCTGGCATTCCGGGTGTTTTAAGATTGCTTCAGTCGCTCCGTTCCGCAATGAACGGGCACTGCGCTCCCTTGCAATGACATTTAACCGCCCCCCCTAAATCCTCAGCTCGACAACATCCCCATCCTGCAGGACATAATCACGCTGGACCTGCTGGCCGTCAAAAGCGGTGCTGCCCCAGACCCGGGCGGATTTTAAATTGGCGTAAAAGTCCTGGTGGATTTTGCTGGCGAATTCCTCCAGAGTGGGTCTGCCCCTCATCACGAAAGGCGTCTCCAGGTCCGGTTCCTTCCCGGGCATCTTGGAATAGATGCGGACAATGTCAAGCTGGTCAAAAATATAGCGCTTCAGGGTATCCAGGTTATACCCGCTCTCAACAGAAACAGCCAGCAGCGGCCAGTCACCCTCCAGCAGTTCACAGAACAATTCGAACACCTCATCGCAGTCATCCCCGTCGCACTTGTTCGCCAGGACAAGCAGGGGCACATATACCAACCCGGAGTCATCCGGATGTGTGCCCTCCAGATGCCGGGGGGCAATGCGGTGCTCCTGCAGGACCTCAATTGTCCCTTCCAGCTGCTGGAACGGGTAGGTCAACAAATCGACCACCACCAGGATGATATCCGCCCGGCGGATCAGGTCAAACAATTCCGGCTCCAGGTAATCCCGGTCCAGGGGCGGCGTATCCACAAGCTGGATCATGGCACCTTCCACCGGCATCATCCCGGGGGTCGGCTGCCAGGTTGTAAACGGGGTCTCTGAGACCTGGGGGGCAGCGTTGGTCAGCCTGGCGACCAGGGCGGACTTGCCGACATTTGAATACCCGACCACCACAACCTGCCCGGGACCCTCGCGCGGAACCCGGAATGCGGAGGCGCGCTTGCCGGTCTGCTTCTTCGATTTCGCGGAGACTTTCAGCCTGGAGAGCCGGCGGCGGTAATCAGCCCGCAGTTTGTCGGTGCCCTTATGCTTGGGGATCTTGCTGAGCATTTCCTCCAGGGCTGCGATCTTCTCAAAGTCCGACTCGGCAGCTTTGTAACGCTTCTCGGCATCAAAATATTCGGGCGGCAGGTTGGTTGGCATATTATCAGTTATGAAGGAATTAGAACCAGCACTTTTGATTATACCCAAAAGCCACCCTTTGAAAGGGTGAAAAACCAGTGATGAGCCAGTTCAAAGCCAGGCTGCCAGCCTGGCTCTGCGAAGAAAAGGGAAGCCAAACCGCACAGGAGAAAAAAATGAGTGAAGTGCCCGTTCAACTTGTTATCGCCGCTTTCGAGGATGAGAATGGCGCTTACCAGGCTCTTAAACAACTGAAGCAGGCTAAATGGGCAGGCGTGATCGGCATAAGGAACGCAGCCGTGCCACGCCGCGACCAGAAAAACAAGCTGCATATCAAGGAAACCGGCGACTGGGGCGAAGGCAAAGGCGCTGTAGTCGGCGGGCTGCTGGGCGAGGCGATCGGGTTGCTGGCAGGCCCGGAGGGACTTATCGGCGTGGCGGGGGCTGTGATGACGGAGTCTATCAGCGCTGACATCGCAGCCCAGCTTGAGCAGGGCGGCGAAGTCGCATACACAGCTAACAGCACCGGTGAAACAATTACAGTCGGCCGTGATGCTGTAAGCAAAAATAAAATCGAAATCAGCGGGCTGGTCATCACCGGGGACGGCCTGGCTTTTGAAGAAGCTGTCGCTACTGAAGATGCAGTCGCCGGGCGGATAGGCGTAGTCACTGAAGAAGGCGAAGTTGCACGACTGGCTGTGATCACACCCGAAGAAGAAGATGAGGAAACCCTATCTAAAAAATGATATATCGAACTTAATGGAAAAAAGCGCCCGTGAGTAGGATTTACGGACGCTTTATGTTATATTTTAAAAGCATTTTTAAATATCACTTTTGGGAGGTGGCAGATGGAAAAATGGGAATACCTGGTGGTCGAGTTCTCGCAGGTGGAGAAAAAGGGGATGGGCATTGCGGTCATGGCTGATGACATCTACCGGGCCCATTACGAGAACGGCGTCCTCCTGCAGGACTGGCAGGAAGGGCCTACCTTCCGGCGATACCTAACGGATGCAGGCGAGAACGGCTGGGAGTTCGCCGGAAACGGCCCTCCCAAACACGGCGGCGTTACCTGTGTCTTCAAGCGAAGCAAGGATTAAACCGGAAAAATACCCGGGCAACACCCAAAATCGTGAATACCCTGCGCGCCTTTGAACAGGGGATATCCAGGCGCGTACAATTAAACGCGAATTGCTGGACGAATCGGTTCTCTTTATGATATACTTCGCAGGCTCCCGCCCACAGGCGGGACGATTTGTGCCTGCACAAATTAACCCATCACACACGTCTCCCGATCCGGTTGGGCGTGCCCCTGGCCGGGGTTCTATCCGGAGCTGAAGGAGGCGGAGGAATAACGCGGAGGATTAGTAAATGGCTATTGTTAGTATGAAAGCTCTGCTTGAGAGCGGCGTCCATTTTGGACACCGGACGCACAAGTGGAACCCGAAGATGAAATCCTACATCTTCACCGAACGCAACAGCATCCACATCATAGATTTGCAGCAAACTGTAAAAGCGCTTGAAGAGGGGTATGAATTAGTGCGCGATATTACCGCGGAAGGCGGCACGGTCCTGTTTATCGGCACCAAGCGCCAGGCCCAGGAAACTGTCCATGATGAAGCGATCAGAGCGGCTATGCCCTATGTAACCAACCGCTGGCTGGGCGGGATGCTTACCAACTGGCGCACCATCCGCCAGCGGGTGAACGAGCTTGACCAACTGGAGCGGATGCGGGATAAAGGTGAATTTGAAAGAATCACAAAAAGAGAAGCCCTCACCATCACCCGGCGCATCGAAAGGCTTGAATTCATGCTGGGCGGCATCCGGGATATGAACCAGCTCCCAAATATGCTCTTTATCGTCGATGTGCGTAAAGAGGAGACGGCTGTGCATGAAGCCAACCTGCTTGAGATCCCCATCCTTGCGATGGTTGACACGAACTGCGACCCCGGGAATATTGACTATGTGATCCCCTCCAACGACGACGCCATCAGAGCGATCAAGCTGATCGTCGGACGGATCGCAGATGCAGTTGTGGAAGGGCGCGCTATGCGCAAGGATCTCGAGGAAGAAATACCGGCCGTGACCGAGGTCGCCATGGAAGGCATTGAAGAAATGGAACTGACCGACGAAGAATTATTGGGTGAAGCGACCCTTGCAAAAATATCAGCCAGCCAGGAAGCAGCTTTAGTTGAGGAAGAAGTTGAGGAAGAAGCTGATGTTGAGGCTGAGGAGTCGGCGGAAGAAATCGAAGAAATTGTTGAAGAAACTCTGGAAGAGGAAGCCGGTGCAGTGATCGAGGCAGAAGCCGAAGAATTGGTAGAAGAAGTTGAGGCTGAAGAGGCGGCGGCTGAAATCGAAGAAATTGTTGAAGGAGAACCAGGAAGAGGAAGCTGCAGCAGTGATCGAGGCAGAAGCCGAAGAATTGGTAGAAGAAGTTGAGGCTGAAGAGGCGGCGGCTGAAATCGAAGAAATTGTTGAGGAGAACCAGGAAGAGGAAGCTGTAGCAGTGATCGAGGCAGAAGCCGAAGAATTGGTAGAAGAAGTTGAGGCTGAAGAGGCACTTGAAGCGGAAGAAGAACAGCCCGCGAATGATTCCGAACCAGAAGTTGAAAGTGAGCCTGAAGCCGAGCAGGAAGCGCAATCCGAAGACGATGAGGCATAGAAATGGAAGTTACAACTGAGCAAATCAAAGCCCTGCGGGAGGAGACCGGCGCAGGAATTATGGACTGCCGGGCTGCCCTTCAGCAGGCTGATGGAGATTTTGAGCAGGCGCTCTCATTCTTACGCGAGAAGGGTTTGGCGACTGCCCTGAAAAGGTCTGACCGCCAGACCAGCGAGGGTTACCTGGACCTCTATTCGCATGGAGATGGGAGGGTTGGGGTAATGGTCGAAGTCAACTGCGAGACTGACTTCGTCGCCCGTTCAGAAGCCTTCCGCACATTTGTGCACGAGATCGCCCTGCAAATCGCGGCGGGAGCTCCGGAGTACGTACGACCGGAAGATATCCCGCAGGAAGTGCTCGACAGCGAACGGGAACAGGCCCGCCAGTTCGCGCTGGCAGAAGGCAAGCCCGAAAACGTTATCGACCGGATAATTGAAGGGAAGTTGAAAAAATTTGAAGATGAAGTTTGCCTGGTTCGCCAGCCATACATCCGGGATGATGAGATCACAATTGAAGAACTTCTGCTGCAGAATATCGCCTCAATTGGAGAAAATATCGTCATCCGGCGGTTTGAGCGCTGGGAATTAGGCGAGCATGCGGAAGTCGAAGATTAGAAAAAGGCCAACCCCGGGTTGGCTTTTTTATTGCAGCGGGATATTTTTAAACACCGGAGCGGCGGATGGATGAAAATCTGAAGTACAAACGGATACTCTTAAAAATCAGCGGGGAATCGCTGGCAAGCGACGGCGGGTTTGGCATCGATCCTGTAAAGGCTGAGGATGTCGCCCAGAGAGTCCGGGATGTGCGCGATCTGGATGTGGATGTGGCGGTCGTCATCGGCGCTGGAAATCTGTGGCGCGGCCGCCTGGGAATTGAGCGGGGGATGGACCGGGCAACCGCGGATTACATGGGAATGCTGGCCACCATGATGAATGCCCTGGCTCTGATGGACGCAATGGAACGTATGGGGCTGGATACACGAGTCCAATCAGCGGTCGAAATGCATGCGGTGGCAGAACCGTATATCCGGCGCAGGGCGATCCGCCACCTTGAGAAAGGCCGGGTGGTCATACTGGGGGGCGGAACCGGGAATCCCTTCTTTTCAACCGATACCGCTGCCGCCCTGCGGGCTGTCGAAATCGGCGCCCAGGTGCTCATTAAAGCCACCAAGGTCGACGGAGTATACGATCGTGACCCGCTTAAACATCCCGATGCAGTCCGCTATAACCAGCTCACCTACATGGATGCGATCAATAAACGCCTGGAGGTGATGGACAGCACCGCCCTGACCTTATGCATGGACAACCACCTGCCGATCCTGGTGCTCAATCTCTGGGATGCGAAAGCGCTCCGGAACGCCCTGTACGGCAAGGCGGCCGGCACGATTGTCTCAGGGTAATTCCAGCTTGAAGCCACTCTTTTATCTAACCCTTTTCCAGCCTGTTATTTTCGAGTATGCTATAGTTAACCGGATAAAATTGGTGTTACAGAGCGGAGGCCAATATGCTTGATGATGTTTACACAGAAGCCGAAACCCGTATGGATGGCGCCATTCAAGCCCTTGAGGATGACCTGGCGGGCATCCGGACCGGAAGGGCGCACCCCGGGCTGGTAGAAAAACTGAATGTGGAATATTACGGAATACCCACACCACTGATACAGCTAGCTACAATCAGTGTTCCGGAACCGCGCTCGCTGCTGATTCGACCTTTTGACGATTCTTCCTTAAAGAACATTGAGAGAAGCATATTGACATCGGACCTGGGCTTGACTCCCAACAGCGATGGGAAATCAATCCGCCTGAACCTGCCGCCGCTGACAGAAGAACGCCGCCGCGACCTGGTAAAACTGGTTAATACCCGGATTGAAGAAGCGCGGGTTGCGGTGCGGAATATCCGCCGTGACAGCATCCACGATCTGCGGGAATTTGAAAATGAAAAACTGATCTCGGAGGACGATCTGAAACGGGGGGAAGAACATCTGCAAAAAATCACCGACGAAAAAATTAAGGGGATCAACAGCATCGGCGAACGTAAAGAAAAGGAGATACTCGAATTCTAAGTGGCTCTTACAGAGACAATAAAGAAGCAGGATGAAAAAATAGACCTGCCCGAATTAATCCCGACCCATATCGCGATCATCATGGATGGGAACGGGCGCTGGGCGATTTCGCGCGGTTTACCGCGCCTGGCAGGACACCGGGCTGGCACAGAAAACCTGCGCCGGATCATAGAGGCCTGCATTGAATTTGGGATTCGCTACCTGACAATTTACGCCTTTTCTACTGAAAACTGGGGCCGCCCCTCCGCCGAAGTGCGCGGGTTGATGAGAATTTTTGATGATGTGATCGAAAGGGAACTCCAGGAACTGCACGACCAGGGAGTCCAGCTGCGCCATATCGGCCGCCTGGACCGGGTTAAACCAGCCTTCCGGGATAAAGTCCTGCATGCATTGGAATATACCCGGGATAACGAACGGTTAATTCTCAATATCGCCTTTAACTACGGCGGGCGGGACGAAATTGTGTGCGCAATTCAGCGCATGATAAAGGACGGGATCGATCCTTCGGAAGTGACCGTAGAGTCCGTAAACCATTACCTGTTCACAGCAGGAGTGCCCGATCCGGACCTGATTATCCGTACTTCGGGCGAACTGCGCGGCAGCAACTTTCTGATCTGGCAGGGAGCATACTCAGAATGGTATTTCCCGGAGGTCTACTGGCCGGATTTTGACCGGGAGCAGCTGCGTTTGGCGCTGGTTGAATACAGCGACCGCGACCGCCGATACGGGCGAGTTTCCAGCTCCAAAAGAAAACAAAAGAAGAATGCTGCGTAAGCGAGTCCTGGCTGCAGCCGTACTGCTTCCGGTCGGAATTGCGGCAATATATTTTGGCGGTCTTTTTTATGTCGGGCTTGTGCTGCTGATCCTGGGGTTATCTGCCCGGGAATTCGGCGATCTTTTCCGGGCCGGGGGATACAAACCGGGGACTATAGTCATTATTGCGGGTACACTGCTGCTGGCAGCCGGACGGGCTTTGTTTGGATTCCAGGGCGCCGATTGGATGGTTAGCCTTGTGGTCCTGGTCAGCCTGGCATACCATCTGGTTGATTATGAGCGCGGGCGCAATCAGGCGGGAACTGATTTTGCGGTTACCTTGAGCGGAGCCCTGTACATTGGCTGGATTGGGGCATACATGATTTCGCTGCGGGATCTGCCGGAGGGGATGTGGTGGGTGCTGCTTGTCCTGCCAGCGGTCTGGATCGCGGATGCCGGGGCGTATTTCGTCGGTAAAGGGATCGGGCGCCATCATATGACCCCGCGCCTCAGCCCTAAAAAAACATGGGAAGGTTATATCGGCGGAATCGTTGCTGGCACGCTTGGAACGGTTTTGCTGGCGTATTTATGGCAGTACCTGGCCGGGCCGGGCACAAACATCAGCCCACTCAGCGGACTGGCGCTCGGTTTTACCCTCAGCGTGGTGACAGTGCTGGGCGACCTGGGGGCCAGTATGATCAAGCGCCAGGTGGGAGTGAAAGATTCGAGCAACCTGATCCCGGGACACGGCGGGGTGTTTGACCGGATTGACTCCTGGCTGTGGGCAGGCGTGATCGGATACTATTTGATCCTGTGGTTGTTTATCTGAAGAATTAGAATTTTCAATGGATCCCAACCCAAACATTAGCTGTTTGACAGGTTTTCTTGCGCATGGTATTATCGCAGTCGTTTAAGAAATAACGCCCCTGTCGGGCGCTCATCCAGAGAGGCGGAGGGACCGGCCCTGTGAAACCTCGGCAACCCCTATCCGGTATTTACCCGGAGGAAGGTGCCAATTCCGGCAGACGGATCTTCTGGAAGATGAGAAAGAGGCCAAAAATTTTATGGATGCCCTTCCTCTCCAGCGGAAAGGGTATTTTTTTTGGAGGAATTGAATGACCACAACATTTATGAATGCAGAACGGGTTCTGTTCACTTCTGAAGTCGGTGACTGAGGGCCACCCGGACAAAATATGCGACCAGATCAGCGATGCTGTGCTGGATGCCTGTCTGGAATTTGACCCGCAATCGCGGGTGGCGTGTGAAGTCGCAACCAAGACCGGCTTTGTGCTGCTTATGGGCGAAATTACATCAAAAACAAAAATTAATTATGATGAATTAGCCCGGGAGGTGATCCTGGATATTGGCTACGATAACAGCGAGAAGGGTTTTGACGGCAAAACCTGCGGGGTGCTGGTGGCGATCGCCAAACAGTCCGGCGATATTGCCCTGGGTGTGGATAAAGCTCTCGAAGCCAAGCAGGGCGGGATGGGCGAATCGGGGGTAGATGCGATTGGCGCCGGAGACCAGGGCATGATGTTTGGTTATGCCTGCAACGAGACCCCAGAATACATGCCGATGCCCATTTACCTGGCCCACAAGCTCACCCGCCAGCTTGATAAGGTCCGCAAAGACGGGACCCTGGCATGGCTGAGGCCGGACGGCAAGAGCCAGGTGACTGTGGAATATAGTTACGGAATTCCGAAGCGGGTCGACACGGTGCTGGTAAGCGCCCAGCACGCCTCGGAGATAGGGCTGGCTGAAATTACGCGGGCGATCAGCGAACACGTCATCATCCCGGTCCTTCCAGCCGACATGGTGGACGATGGATTAACAATTCATGTCAACCCGACCGGGCGGTTCGTGACCGGCGGGCCGCAGGGCGATTCGGGCATAACCGGCAGGAAAATCATCGTCGACACCTACGGCGGGATGGGGCGCCACGGCGGGGGTTGTTTCAGCGGGAAAGACCCGACCAAAGTAGACCGGTCAGCCGCCTATGCAGCCCGCTGGGCAGCCAAGAATATTGTCGCTGCCGGGCTTGCGGACCGCTGCGAAATCCAGGTTGCCTACGCGATCGGGGTGGCGCAACCGCTGAGCGTAAACTGCGAGACTTTTGGAACTGGAAAAATTTCTGACGAAGAAATCGGGCGGTTGATCGAGCAGAATTTTGATCTGCGGCCAGGGGCGATAATCCATGACCTGAATCTCAGGCGGCCGATTTACAGGCAGATTGCAAACTACGGCCATTTTGGCCGTGAGGATCTTGACCTGCCCTGGGAAAAGACCGATAAAGTTGAAGTCCTGCGCCGGGCAGCCGGTCTTGAATAAAGATATCCGTGTACCTTAAAAAGCCGGCATGGCAGCAATAACCAGGCAGGCTGTTCAAAGGAAATATATTTAATCTAATTCAGGTGGGGAGAAAATTTCTTGACCAGGCGATCTTTGGGCGCATAGCCTGTCACCCGCTCCACAGGTTCGCCGTTCTTGAAGAGCATCAGGGTTGGGACGCCCATAATATTGTAATTCATGGCAACACCCGGAGTTTCATCAACATCCAGCTTAAAGACTTTTACTTTACCGGACCAATCACTGGCCAGGTCTTTAACAACCGGGTCGAGCATTTTGCACGGGGCGCACCACACCGCGGTAAAGTCAACCAGAACCGGTTCGCCAGCCTCGAGTACTTCGCTCTGAAATGTTGTTTCAGTCAGTTTTGTTATTTCGGTCATTAATTTCTCCAAGTCTATTAAACAGTTTTATGCGGTTTATTCCCTCCAAAAGGCGGGGGAATATTATCAAGCCGGCAGGCAAAAGTCAAGCAAATTCAGAAATAATCCGCCGAAATTCCCCAATGTTGACGGGAGATTTTCAGCGTGATAGAATGCAGTTTGCCGGTGAAGTATTTTGCCGGCCAGCGTGGGCGCGTAGCTCAATGGCAGAGCAGTGGCCTTTTAAGCCAAGGGTTGCAGGTTCGATTCCTGCCGCGCTCATTATTTATGACGAGGGGTGGAGACGATTTCTTACCGGACTTTTTGATATCATTATGCACATTATGCTACAATTCACACCCTGTGTTAAAGCTGTAACAGGCAGTCACGAGTCCAGATAGTTTGGCAGGCATCAGTCGCTAATGTCGATTAGAGGAACTTTTTTAATCATTCGCCGCAGATACATCCTCACAGGGGGGATGATGCTGATTTTAATGGTGAGCTGCCTGAGCGCATGTGTGGCTTCTTCACAAAACGATAACCAGAAGAAAATTTTTGTGGCAGCCAGCAAGGTCAACTGCGTGAACGGCCAGGCGGGCGAATGCCTGCTGATTAAGGACAACCCGGATGACGAATGGACCATCTTCTATGGTTCTATCGACGGATTTGCGTACCAGCCCGGGTTTGAATATGAAATTCTGATCCGGTCTCAGGTTGTTGACGAACCGGGCGATGGGGGAGCGATGCTGAAGTTCGAGCTGGTCGAGGTACTGGGGAGTCTGCCTATCCAGGAAGAAGAAGCCGGCGTTTCAGAGGCTGTAGTCGACCCCCTCGAGCTAAACTGGCAGAAGCTGAAAAACATCTCTCTCAGCCTGCCGGGCTTGCAAAGCGAAGAGATCAGGCTGGAGGAAGGCCAGGCTCCCGGGCTTCCGGGCGGCTGGGAAGCCAGCCTGGCGCCTTTCAGGGTTTACGGCGACCTGGACGGAGATGGGCGTGATGATGGTGCCCTGACCCTGGTTCTGGATGGAGGGGAAGGCGAGCCATTTCACCATTTAGTAGCGGTGTTAAATAACGCTGGCTTTCCGCAGGCGCTTCCCCCGGTTGAATTGGGCCGGGCTGTTTTTATACGCGCTATGGATATTGAGGACGGGCAAATTCAAATCACCCTGGATGAGTATGCCCAGGCTGACCCGGTCTGCTGCCCGAGCATCCAGCGCCAGCTGGTGTTTTCAATCGGATCCGAAGGTTTGATACTGGAATCAGAGCAGGAGACCGCGATGGAGGCCAGCCCATCCAATTTTGAAATTGAAAAAGAAAGAATCGACCTGCAGACTGAAGATCATAAAATACTAATCGAAAGCGAGATCCCGTTCAACGGCAGCGATCTTTATAAACTGCGCGGCCTGGCCGGTCAGATACTCTCGGTGAACCTGGACTCGCCCCATGATACTGTCCTGCTTTCGATCGTCGGGGAGGAATACGGCGAAGTGTTAAGCTCGGTCGAAAATGAACGGGTTGCGTGGTCGGGCGAACTTCCAAATACCCAGGATTACAGCATCCGGGCTGTATCTGTTGGCGGGGATACAGGTTACCAGCTTTCAATCGACATCAGCGGCGAGGGCGGGCGCACCAGCATGATCCCTCCAGAGCCGTATTTCATACCCGGGGCTGAAACCTCTGTGGTGGTGCGTGCCGGCCCTGGTCTGGGATTCAAAGTGATCGGCCAGCTTGATAAAGGCGAGGCGATCCATATTACCGGCAAAAACCTGGGCGTGACGGAAGAAACCCGCTGGTGGCGGGCCTGCTGCTTTAATGGTGGCGAAGGCTGGATCCGGGATGATAATGGGGAAGTGGTGGGGGAAACGGAAGGTCTGACCATACCGGAGACCTCTTCACTGGGGACACCGGAACCTTTATCTCCAGATTCTCCCTCCATTTCAGACACTGACCGGGTACTCAATTTCACCTTTGAAGGCGGCCCTTCCGGGGCAGGCGGCACAACCCGGATACTGGAGGTTCTTGAGGCAAACCGGGCCAAGGCGGCGTTTTTTAGCACCGGCGACCGGGCGCAGGAGTATAAAAAGCTGCTTGAGGAGTACGGGGACAGCAGGCATTCCCTGGGCAGCCATACCGGCCGCCACCATACCCTTTCGCCTGCAGGGCGTTCGGCGTTTTTCGAAGAGGCTCAGGCTGCGGCCCAGCAGGTTGGCGCGGTGGCGGGGAACTGCCTGCGCCCGCCGTACAGCGCCCTGGATTCCTACACGCGTGCCAGCGCGGCAGAAAAGGGATACCAGGTGGTTTTGTGGGATATCAACTCACAGGATTGGCGGCTGGATGATCCTGCCCTTGTGGCTGAAGAGGTCCTGATAAACATCTTCCCCGGGGCGGTCATCCTGATGCATGATCTGGAGGGAGAATCCACCTCAACCACACCAGCACTTGAAATATTACTGCCCAAACTGGCAGAAGATGGCTACCGTTTTACGACGGTTTGTGAATAAGATCCGGGAACCCGCGGGGCTAAATCCAGTGAATTCTATCGAACCATCCCCAATCATATTGATCCACGGGCTTATGGGTTCCAGCCAGGGCACCAAAGCGCGCCACCTCAGAGGGATATTCCCGGGGATTGTCTGCCCTGATTTTGTTGGGACGTTGGATGAGAGGATGGCTGAACTGGAGGGGATCATACCGGCCGGCGAGCGCTGGAAAGTGATTGGTTCCAGCCTGGGCGGTTTGATGGCGGCAATCTACGCCTGTTCCCACCCCGAGCGGGTTGAGAGAATGGTCTTACTGGCGCCTGCCCTGATCTGGCCAGATTTTGTTCGTGATCTGCCGGATCCGGTTTCCGTCCCGGCTGTCATTTACCACGGGCTGCATGACACCATCATCCCCCTGGATGAGATGCGCACAATCGCTGAAAAGATATTTACAAATCTGATTCTCAACGCGGTTGAGGACGACCACAGCCTGCACGATACCGTCGCGGCGATCGATTGGCGGGATCTGCTCGACAACCCATAATATTAACCAACCCACCCCCAGGCATTTTCAATTCAGCTGGATTTATAATAAATTTCAGGCATTACCTGCAGCTGCCGGGCTGCCTGTTCAGGGGTCAGATCCCGCTGGGGTTCCGCCAGCATTTCATATCCGACCATAAATTTCTTGATCGCCGCCGAACGGAGCAAAGGGGGATAAATGTGAGCGTGCAGCTGCCAGTGGCTGTAATCCGCCTCCCCAAAAGGCGCCCCGTGCCAGCCCATCGAATATGGAAATGAGGTCTCGAAAAGGTTGTCCAGTTTCACCGTCAGCCTTTTTATGATCGAGGCAAGGCTTTCTGAATTCTTCGGGGGAAAGATCAGGCAGCCTGAGCACGTGCCTGGCAGGCGCAAGCAGGATCTCAAACGGCCAGCAAGCCCAGAAGGGGATAACTGCGTACCAGTGATCGTTCTGGCAGATGACCCGCTGGTCTTGATCGCATTCCATCTCAAAATAATCAAGGAGAAGGACCGAATTGTGCTGCTGGTAATACTCGCGCTGGCGGCGGTCTTCCTTGGCGGGCTCGTTGGGAAGGCGGTCGCTGGCCCAGATCTGGCCGTGTGGGTGCGGGTTGGAACAGCCCATTAGCGGGCCTTTATTCTCAAAAATCTGGACCCAGAGATATTCTTCGCCAAGTTCAGCGGCCTGCTCGATCCAGAGGTCGACCACTTTGCGGATTTCGCTGACCTCCATCTCGGGCAGGGTCAGGTCATGGCGCGGCGAGAAGCAGATCACCCGGCAGGTGCCGTTCACCGGCTGGGAATAAAAGAGCGGATGCTGGTCTGCGGGCTGGCTTTCCTGCCCGCTCAGCAAAGCTGAAAAATCGTTGGTGAAGACATAGGTCGATTGGTAGTCCGGGTTTCTTTCACCGCCAGCGCGCAGATTACCGGGGCACAGGTAACAGCCCGGGTCGTACGGGGGCAGGATTTCAGGGGCTTGTCCTTCAACCTGGCCCTGCCAGGGACGCTGGGTTCTATGTGGAGAGACCAGCACCCACTCTCCAGTGAGGGGGTTTCTGCGCCGGTGCGGGGCCTGATCGTTCATCGATTTTAGATAATTATCCAGTTTAGAGATAATATTTTACCCTGAGCCGGTCTGGATTAAGCCGCAGTCCAGCCGCTTTCAAGCGACCGTTCAAACTGGGTGTGGTAGAGGTGGGCGTATAGCCCTTCGTTAGACAGCAGTTCGGCGTGCCGGCCCGATTCGACGATCCGGCCGCGGTCCATCACCAGGATCAAATCAGCGGCCAGGATGGTGCTCAGGCGGTGGGCGATGACGATGCTGGTGCGCCCGGCCATCACCCGCTTGAGGGCTTCCTGGATGAGCGCTTCGGACTCGCTGTCCAGGTGGCTGGTGGCTTCGTCCAGCACCAGGATGCGCGGGTCTTTCAGAATCACGCGCGCCAGGGCAATGCGCTGTTTCTCGCCGCCGCTCAAGCGGTAGCCGCGCTCGCCGACTATCGTGTCGTAGCCCTCCGGGCAGTTCGGTGATGAAATCGTGGATGTTGGCGGCCCTGCAGGCGGCCTCGATCTCGGCCTGGCGTGGCATCCAGGTTTGGCGTAGAGCAGGTTGGTGCGGATGGTGTCGTGGAACAGGTGGGTCTCCTGGGTGACCATGCCGACATGGGCGCTGAGCGAATCCAGCGTCAGGTCGCGCAGGTCGTGGCCGTCGATCAGGATGCAGCCCTCAGTCGGGTCGTACAGGCGCGGGATCAGGTAGGTCAGGGTGGTTTTGCCCGCCCCGCTCGGACCGACCAGGGCAGCCAGCTGGCCCGGTTTGATTTCGAAAGAAATATCCTCAAGCGCCAGTTCGCGGGCCTGGCTGCGGCTGGGGTCGTCCGGGGTGGTTTCCTGCGGGATGCGCCCGAACTCCACCTGGACCCGCGCTGGTCCGGATAATTCTTCTTCTTTTTCTAAGGGTGACTTCCCGTAAGGGCGGTCGCCATCCCCGTTGGATTTTGGTTCGGGTTCAAGCAGTTTTCCTGAAAGGGTGGCGCTGACCTCGTGCATCTGGCCGAAGCGGTGCACCTCGCTGAGCCGGATTTCGCCGGGGATCTGGTACTTGAAGGTGACGTTTTTTAGCCTCAGATCACCTGCAGCTTCCGGCAGCTCCTCGGCGTACTCCTTTTCTTCGATATCCGGGGGCAGGTCAATTACTTCAAATACTCTTTCGAAGCTGACAACCGAGGTGGCGAATTCGACCGGGGCGTTCGCCAGTCCCTGCAGCGAGGAGTACAGGCTGGTAAGGTATGCGCCGAAAGCCACAATGGTCCCGATGGTCAGGAATTCCAGGATGACCAGGAAACCCCCGATCCCGTAAACCAGGGCGGTGCCCACCGCGCTCAGCAGGCCGATGATCACGAAGAAAGAGGTTCCCATCACCGCTCGCTGGACGCCGATATCGCGCACAGAGCCAGCCCTGAGTTTAAAGCGCTCGACCTCCAGCAAGGAGCGCCCGAACAGCTTAACCAGCAGCGCCCCGCCAATGTTGAGGGTCTCATTCATGGTTGCGTTCATCTGGGCGTTGGCGTCCATGCCGCGCCGGGCGATTTCCCGCAGGCGACCACCCATCCGGCGGGCAGTGTAAATAAAAAACGGCAGGATGGCGATGCTGATCAGGGTCAACCGCCAATCCAGCCTGAGCATCACCACCAGCACCGCTCCAGCCTGGACGATGTTGGTGATGATCCCGACGATGGTATTGCTGATGGCGTTGTGGGCTCCGATCACGTCGTTATTAAGGCGGCTCATCAGCTCGCCGACCTTGGTGTTGGTAAAAAAGCGCAGCGACATCCGCTGCAGGCTTGTATACAGGGCTACCCGCAGATCATAGATCACTCCTTCCCCGATCCGGGCGTTCAGCCTGCGCTGGAAAACGTTTATCAGCCCTCCCAGAGAGGGGATCAGCAGCAGGCCCAAAGCCAGGAAAACCAACTGCTGGATGTCTTTCTCAGGGATGGTTACATCGATCAACTGGCGCAGGATCAGCGGCGTCAGCAGGGTCAAGCCGGTGTTCACCAGGATCAGCAGCAGCATTCCAATTATCTGCCAGCGGTACGGCCGGGAATAGCCCAGCACCCGCTTCATCAGGTTCCAGGTGAGTTTTGGTTTTTCATCGGTTGAGCTGAGATAGCTCCACCAACCGCTTCCGTGAAATCCCATGATAATCCTCTGTTTGTGATTTGTTCCAGTATATCTCACCCGCTCGAATGGATGGTAAGATTTGAGAGGATTTAATACGATACTAATACACCCTCAGGGTAAAAATTTCGATCCTGGAAAATATTTTTTCAATTATGGAAACCGAAATATTAGCGAACAGCCTGGTACTCTACCGCGGAAAGCCCGCCCGGGTTATCAGCGGGGGGGAGAAGCTGGCGATTGAGATGCAGGGCGGGGAACAGATCAGGGTGCGCCGTAAGGACCTCGAGAGGCTCCATCCGGGGCCTTTCAACGACTTTGGTCTCCTGGAAGATGACCCACCCGGAGAGCTGGAGCTTGCCTGGCAGATCCTTCTGGAGGGCGAAGGGCAGGACCACAGCCTGACCGATCTCAAAACCCTGGCTGAGTTGATCTACGGCGAGTACACCTCCGCGACGGCCTGGGCGAGTTACCGCCACATCGCGGACGGCCTGTACTTCCAGGGCGCCCTCACAAATATTAAGCCCAGGGGGGCAGATGAAGTAGAGCGTGAAATTAACCGGCGCAAATCCAGGCTGGCTGAAGCAAGGGGACTGGAGATGTTCCTTGAACGCCTCAACCAGGGCGAACCCATCCGGGAAGAGGATCGGGTTTATCTGCTCCCGGTGGAAAACCTGGCCTACGGCAGGGTTAAGCACGCCCGCCTGCTGGCAGAGCTGGGGCGCGCCCAGAGCCCTCAATCCGCCCACTCCCTGCTGCTTGAGCTCGGATACTGGGACAGTAAAATAAACCCGCATCCCGTCAGGCTGGGCCTTCCCACCGGAACAGTTGAGATCAGTCTGCCCGAAAATCCGCCCGGGAAGCGTCTGGACCTGACCGGGCTGGAAAGCTACGCCATCGACGACCCGGGCGCAACTGATCCGGACGACGCCGTTAGCCTGGAATTGATCGAGCTGGAAGACGGGCGGTTCAGGGGCGGGGGGATCTGGGTCCATGTCGCCGATGCAGGCTGGCTGGTTCAACCCGGAAGCGCGGCGGATATCGAAGCGCGCGGCCGCGGAGCGACGCTGTACCTCCCGGAAGAGACCGCGCCGATGCTGCCTCCGGAGGCTGTTAACCGGCTGGGTCTGGGTTTGGGCGCTGAATCGCGGGCGCTTTCATTCCTGGTCAGGTTGAACGCCAGAGCCGAAATCACCGCCCTGGAAATCCACCCCAGCCTGGTGCGGGTAAAAAGGCTGAGCTACCAGGAAGCGGATCTGAAACTCGATCAGGACCCTTTCCGGAGCCTGGCCCTGATAACGGAGGCATACCGCATGCGGCGCCGGGAAAATGGGGCGGTTTTCATCGACCTTCCGGAGGTGAAGATCCGGGTCGAAGATGGCCTGGTAGTAATCAGCCCGCTCCCCGACCTGGCTAGCCGCAATTTGGTGGGCGAGGCGATGGTGATGGCTGGCGAGGCTGCAGCCGGGTTTGCGCTGGAAAACAGCCTGCCGTTCCCCTACGTGACCCAGGAACCGCTGGACCCGGAGATTAAGGAAAGGGTCTTCAGAGGCAGGGAAATGGAAGAGGATTCACCGGCTTACAGCTATGCCCTGCGGAAGGCTTCTCTGCGCAGCCAGGTGAGCTCCATCCCGGGCACCCATGCCGGGCTGGGGCTGCCGCGCTACAGCCGGGTGACCAGCCCGCTGCGGCGTTACCTGGACCTGGTCGCCCACCAGCAGCTGAGGGCGTTTACCGGGGGCGGGGAGTTAATTGCCGAAAACGATTTGCTGGAGCGCCTGGGCGCTGCGGAAGCAGTTACGGGCAGTGTTACCCAGGCGGAAAGGCTCAGCCGCCGGCACTGGACTCTGGTTTATTTAAGCCAGAACCCGGATTGGAGCGGGGAGGGCGTGCTTGTGGACAGAAGAGACCAGTCCGGGACGGTCCTCATCCCTGAGCTTGCATTCGAAACCCGTTTACATCTCAGGGAAGACCTGGATTTGAACTCAGAGATGCGGTTGGTCTGCAAAGGGGTGGACTTCCCTGAGCTTGAGGCTTATTTTCAGGTTGTCCGCTGAGCCAGAATAAATAATTTGGATAATATGAGTATAATTTGAATCATCCACCTGGATTGCCAGTAATCATTTTTTAGGCTTCAATATAACGGGGTGACCGGGACTCAAGTGAATTACCGAATAATTTACAGGGTTCAATAGATGGCCCGGGGTCACTGGATGAATTATTTAATCCGAAGTCACTTGAACCATAATCTACGGAACAAAAGCAGTCTGTAAGGAGGCAGCCATGCAAATCGACAGGACAAAAATAAACCTGATGCCCCTGATCCGGGGACCGCTCTGGGATTTGAACAATATACCGGGTCATGTTTACACAAGAGTCGAGTCGCTTATGCTCCAGTTTGAAACTGACCCGGATGCCATCCCCCCATTGCTGCCGGAACCTTATAAACCCGGCAAATCAGCGCTTGTGACAGTCCTGTTCATAGACAGTAACGGTGTTGATTTTATGGCGGGAGGCGGGTATCGCTTCGGCGCAGTGGCAGTTTCTGCCGAGATTGACAGCGCGGAGGGCACTCTGGAGGGCGAGTACGTCCTTGTCATGCCTGAGGACAACACTCTTCCGATTTTCACCGGGCGCGAATGGCTGGGCATGCCCAAATTCCACACCGACATCTCACCCATCCGCATCCTTGAGAACGGCCACTTGAGATGCGAAGCCTTCTTCTGGGGTCACCTGCTGTTCGGGATCGATATATCACCCCCGCTCAAACCGCAGAACGCCCTGGTCCGGAAAGCCGCCAGCCGCCAGGCGACCAACCGGCCATCCTTTGGATACAAGTACATTGCCTCGCTGGACGGTCCGCCGGACGCCGATTACCCGACCATCATGTGGACCGATTTTAAAATCGACCAGTTATGGCTGGGAAAGAGCGGGAATTTTTATACCGGGGAGGCCACCGGGGAAGATATCGGATACTGGAAACCTGTGCTGGATGCTTTGAAAACCCTGCCCGTCCTGAATATCACCCTGGCGGCCCATTCGTTCGGATCGATGGTGCTGCGCAATGATAAGAACGGCAGGATCCGGTGATCATCGAAGATTCTGACTGAATAAAATTCAGATAAAGTTCAAGTCAAATTGAAAATTACTATCTTCGCAGCAGGTTCAAGAGGGGATATCCAACCGTGCGTCGCTCTTGGTAAGGGGCTACAACAGGCTGGATACAAGGTGTGCCTGGCTGCTCCTGAGAATTTTAGGGATTTTATAAAAGAACATAATTTACCCTTTTTTACATTCCGCGGAGATGTCCAGCAAATTATGGACAGCGATACCGGGAGGGAATTCATGCAGAAAGGTGGGGGTAATCCGCTTAAATCGATTCGTGCGGTCAGGAAAATGATTGAACCGGTAGTTTTAAGGATGGCTCTGGATGCATATACTGCCTGCCTCGATGCGGATGCATTAATCTGTTTGGGCGTTTTTAATGCATTTGGACAATCCATAGCAGAAGCCTTGGACATCCCAATCATTAATCTGGTGCCGACGCCAATACTGCCATCAAGGGCATTTGCGGCGCCTTCATGGCCAGTACAGAAAGATCTGGGAGGAATACATAATTACCTGTCCGGTTTTGTTATGCTCCAGGTACTCTGGCTCTGGTACCGTCCCTTTGTCAAAGAATTTGGAGAACAATTGGGTTTAGCCCCATACAGCGCTGCTCATTTCTACCGTTCGATGAAATTTACTCCTATGCTGAGCGCATACAGCCCGTTTATCATCCCTCATCCGGGGGATTGGCCAGACAGCGTACATATCAACGGATATTTTTTTCTCGAAGACCAGTCAGGTTGGCGGCCCGGGCCGGAACTTCAGGCGTTCCTTGAGGCAGGTGCCCCCCCTGTATATATAGGTTATGGCAGCATGGCTGGTCAAAACCCGGAACAGCTTGCTGGGTTGGTTTTGGAGGCACTTGCTGAGAGTAACCCGGAGGGCTACTGCTTACAGGCTGGGGTGGTTTGCAGGCCGATTCAGCACCTGATAATGTGTTCGTAGTGATTGAGCTCCCACTCGTGATTGTTTCCACGCATGGCAGTCTGTTGTCCACCATGGCGGCGCCGGAACAATTGCAGAGGGGCTGCGTGTCGGCGTGCCGACGGTGGTTATTCCATTTATTTTAGACCAGTCCTTCTAGGGAGCGCGGATCAGAGCATTGGGTTTAGGTCCTGAGCCATTACCGCTGAAAAAACTGACTGCTTCCCGGCTGGCTGAGGCAATCCAGACTGCAGTCTCAGATACTGCTATGCGCCAGCGTGCCCTGTCTATGGTCAAGCAATTCGTTCAGAAAATGGAACCGGTAACACGGTTGAAACTATTATTGAATATGCTCGGGAAACCTGGAAAGGACAGTAAAAAATTACAGGTACATGAAGTAAACTAGAATGGACTATACTGCAGTGCCGTATCCTATAAATCGGCTTCTGATGGCAGATGGTGGGCGAATGGGGCTCCGGAAAACACACAGTCCACGGGTTAGTGGAATTTGACATCACCCACGCAAGCAGAGCTATTGTAAGCACGGCAGAAACGGGGGGAGCCCTATCCTTTTCAGCTTTTTTTCCGGCTTGCCTAGGGAAAGCGATCGACCAGGATAAACTGTTGCATGCCTACCGTAGTTGGCGCAACCGCTTGATCATATTTGATGATGTGGATGTGAATATGTTGTTCGAAGTCGAAGTGGAGGGCAAGAAGACAATCCGTCCTCATATTATAAAAGGTGTTAATAAGATGAGCGTTCGAGAAATTCTGATGAGATCCGGGAGTTCCAGTGCCAGCACCAAAGCAGCCAGGAATCTGCTTTTATAGACCGCTTTGTGCGTCTGCCTGGTTTTATCCGGCGCCTGTTTCTGTGGGCTCTTCTAAAACCCGCATCTGGTTAAGGATTACTACGGGACGGTTCTGGTGACATCAATAGGGATGTTCGGGAGAGGGAGCGGGTGGGGAATTCCGGTACCTAACCATTCCCTGCAGCTTACCCTTGGCGGGACTGTTGATAAACCCGGCGTGGTTGACCACCGCATAGAAATTCGGAAGTTCATAAGTGTGACAGTCAGTTTTGACCATGACATAATCGACGGAGCACCGGCGGCAAGATTCATGGAGCGTTTGAGAAAACTTGTTGAGAATGGATATGGGATAGGTATCGAACAAAATTCTTAAAAATGAGAATTTGGATATCGCTACGCAAATAATTCTTGTATAATTAATTTTCGAGTGATTTTATAATCTTAAGCCTTGGTCGTTAATTGGGCTGGCCAGCATTGTACTCGTTCAAAGAAAAATAACCCCGCTTATGACCGGTCATAAGCGGGGTTTTGATTTTTGAGCAGCCAATAATAATTTTCTACAGGAGGAACAAAATGTTTTACAAAAAATTGCCGTACATACTGGTAAGAATAATTATATTTCTTACATTTCTTACAGGGTGCACCACTCCAGAGAGCACTGTTGAACCGACGATGGAGAAACCTCCGACCACGGTGCCCCCTCCCACAACGGAGATCCCTCCAACACCAACGCCGGTTCCAGCGACAGAATCTCCCCCAACCCCGACCGGGCCGGATATCATCACCAGCGCTGAGAACCTGGTCGGAAACTGGGAGCCGCTCCGTAAACACAAAGACGCCACCTACCTGCAGATCAATCCAGACGGCAGCTGCGGACAGGCGTTCTTACTGGAAGCGCTGGATGAATTCCCCCAGGTGGTGTGCGAATACGCCTTCGAAGGGGATGATTTACTGATCACCGCAATCGAGCTCAACGGCGTGCCGGAATGCCCTTCCCCAACCGGCAGGTACCAGATCTGGTTCATTTCAGAAGATCAGATCAATATAGTCGTATCTGAGGATTCCTGCGGGCCCAGGATGCACAGCACCCTGGGCGAATACCAGCGCATTCCATAACCTTCATTCCCCGAAGGTCACATCCGCCGGCATGCCAGGTTTCAGCCTGCCGGTGCGGTCATTCACCGCCAGCTCGATCGCGAAGACGATCGTGCGGCGGTCCTCCTGGGTCTGGACGTTGCGGGGGGTGAACTCGGCCCGGTCAGCGATCCGGGTCACGACCGCATCAAAGGTCTCCCCGGGGAAAGAGTCCGCCGTCAGAACCGCAGAGTCGCCCAGTTTGATGCGCCCGTAACTCTCCTGGGGGATGTAAACAGTGACAGTCAGGTTTTCCAGCTCGCCCAGGGTCATCGAAGGGATACCCGGCTGGATGACCTCGCCGGGCTGGATATTGCGCAGCAGCACGACCCCGTCAACTGCCGACCTGACCTCCAGGCGATCGATCTGCCGTTCAACCTGGTTCAGGGCTGCGTTGGCCTGCGCCAGGGCAGCCTGGGCCTGTTCAAGCTCCGCCTGCGCCCTGGAAACGCCCACCCTGGCCTGCTCGGCGGAGGCTTCAGCCTGTTTGACCGCTGTCTCAGCCGCTGTAATCGTGGCTTCCAGCAAGGCCACATCGTCCGGGTCCGGGCCTTCCTGCAGTTTTGCCAGGTCATTAACCGCCTTATCCAGGTTGGCGCCCGCTTTTTCCAGGTTGGTCTCGTATTCCAGCCGGCGGACAGCCGAATTCGAAGTCGCTCTGGGCATCATCCAGGTCTTCCTTCAAATCCTGGCGGGTCGGATTGCTGCTGGACCTGTACTTGTAGGGCTCAAAGCTCTGGCGAGCCTCGTCCAGGCGCGCTTTCATCACCGATAAGGCTTCCATGGCGGCCATGTCCTGCTGGTTGACCGGGATGCTGAAATTGTCAAACTGGTACTGGGCGTCGCGCACCGCCCGGCTGGCCTCCGAGACGATTTTGAGGGATTCCCCCCGGGCGACTTCTACATTTTCGTACAGTTCCGCCAGAGCCTGTTCTGCGGGGAGTTTCTCCACTTCCGCAGTGGATTCAGCCGCCTGCACATTGACCTCAGCCGCTTTCAGGGTCGCCCTGGCCAGTTCCAGACCGGCTTCCGCAGCAACAAGGTTAGCTCTGGCAGATTCTAGCTCTGCCAGGATCTGTTCGCGCTCAGCCTGAAACAGTTCATCGTCCATAATAAACAACGGGGCCCCGCTCCTCACCTGGTCGCCTTCTTCAACATACACCTCAGCGACCCGGCCGGAGAGCTCCGGCGCTGCAATCACGTTGACGGCCTCGACTACCCCGGAGGCCTGTATGCGCTCATCCTGATCCCCTCCGAAGGGTAAACTGTCGCATCCCGCCAGGGCTGCAATCGTTATAAATATGGTTAATAGGAGCGGTTTATATAGTTTTGACAACATTTCTTCCTCCACAACTTGCGCTGAACGGGATGATAGGGATTTTGGGTCAGCGCATACTTGCAATAAATACATCCTCCAGGGAGGGCTCGATTACATCGAGGTGCTGCAGTTCGATCCCTTCCCCTTCCATAATCTCCATTATCTCTGAGCGGAGGCGCTGGATATCCGCAGAGGCCACATGGATCAGGGCGCCGTACAGGGAGACCTCCCCGTAAGAAAGGGCGCCTGTTTCTATTTTTGATCTGAGCAGCGCCAGGGCCCGTTCGGGTTCAGAACAGCCGATTTCGAGCACCCGGGCCTGCATTTTTTCCTTTTTGATCTGTCCGGGGGAACCGAGGGCGATAATCCGGCCGCGCTGGATGAACGCCAGGCGGTGGCAGTGTTCGGCCTCGTCCATGTAATGGGTGGTCACGAAGATGGTGACCCCTCCGGAGACCAGTTCGTAAAGCAGCTCCCAGAAGAAGCGCCGCGAGAGCGGGTCAACGCCGGCTGTCGGCTCATCCAGAAAGACCAGCTCGGGACGGTGAAGGATAGCCGCGCCCAGAGCCAGGCGCTGGCGCCAGCCGCCGGCTAATTCTCCCGTTTTGGTGTTTTCATGGCCCTCCAGCCCCGCCATCCGCAGCGCTTCCCGGATCCGTTCCCCCTGCAGTTCATTTGCCAGCCCGTATGCCCGGCTGTAGAAAACCAGGTTCTGCTTTACGGTCAGGTCGTTGTACAGGCTGAAACGCTGGGACATATAGCCCACCCGCGGGCGGATTTTATCGGGATTTTGGCTGACCGCCACCCCGAGCACTTCGGCGGTAGCCGCTGGTGGGCTGGATCAACCCGAGCAGCATCCGGATGGTGGTGGTCTTGCCGGAGCCATTAGGGCCCAGGAAACTGAATATCTCGCCTTTATTCACCTCAAAGTCGATCCCGTCCACGGCGGTGAAATCTCCGAACTTTTTAGTCAGGCCACGAGCGACGATAGTTTTACCGTTTAACAATTCAGACAAGGTTCACTCCCAGTTTAACGCTCTGCGGATGAACAGCACTGAAAAAATCCCGATCGCCAGCCCTAATACCAGCAGGGCCAGGATGTTGGTCCACAGGATCTCCAGACCGGCTCCTTTAAGCATCACCCCGCGCACGATCGCCAGCCAGTGGTGGGAAGGGACGATGTTGGCCAGGTAGCGCATATAAACCGGCATCGATTCAACCGGTACTGCGTATCCGGTGAACATAAAATCGACCATTCCAATGACCATTACAATCAGAAAAGCCTGGTGCTGGGTGCGGGAGACTACCGACACGACCATCCCTTTTCCCAGCTCAACCAGGATGTAAACAAGCGCCAGTCCAAGCAGCAGGACCGGCGAGCCGCGCACGGGCACGCCGAACGCGAAATGGACCACGCCCAGCATCAGCAGAAAATCCACAAACCCGATCAGGATGACCGGCACTGCCTTGCCGGCGATGATCTCCATTGAAGAGAAGGGCATCACCAGCAGCTGTTCGAGCGTACCAAGTTCGCGCTCGCGTGAAAAGGTCAGCGCCGCGAAAAGCAGTATGGTAAATTCCATCATCAAGGCCAGTTCAGCCGGTGTGGTGTAATAGGCTTCGCTCAGCTCTTCGTTAAACCACATTCGCAGGGATGGCACAAACCCTGCCAGGTCTCCGGCGGGGATGCCCTGCCTTTCCAGTACGATCCGCTCCCCGAAATCGCGGGTTACACCCTCGATTGCCCGCAGGGCTTCCAGCGAGGGCGCGCTTTCGGCCCCGTTGAGCAGGACCTGGACGGCGGGCGCCCCGGAGGGTGAAGCAAGCTGGGCCCCGAAATCCGGCGGGAAGACCACGCGGCGTAGATCTGGCCCCGGTCAAGTCTGGATTCGATCTCAGCCATGTCCCACACATAGCCGTCAAACCTGAAAGTGCCGGTGTTCTCGAGGGCAGCCAGGTAATCCCGGCTGGCCTGGCTCCGGTCGTAATCCAGCGCAAGCATGGGCAGGTTGGTGATCGGCCGGGAGGTCGCCCAGCCGATCAGGAGCAGTTCCATTGCCCCGCCGATTAACATAAAAGCCGGCAGCCACCAGTCGTTGACCAGGTGGATAAAGTCCTTGATTGACAGGGACCAGATGCGGGTCAGGGCTTTATTCATCGTTCAGGCCAGCCTCTTCTTGAAAAACAGGGCCGCGAACACGGTGAATATTCCCCACAGAAAGACCAGCATAACAGCATAAGGCCAGAGCACTTCCAGCCCGACCCCGGTCAGGAACGCCCCCCGGGTGATGATTGCATACTGGGTCCCGGGCAGGAAAAGGGATTCAAGGCGGACAAGTTCCGGCATCGCCACGATCGGGAAGAAGATCCCGGTCAGGAAAAAGCCCGGAAAGAAGATCACCAGAAAGGAAAGCCCCACCGCGGCTGACTGGGTGCTCACAAAAACCCCGATCAGGATTCCCATCGCCATGATCGCGAACAGGAAAATAACCGAAAGGGCAAAGAACAGGGGGAAATTCCCGTTGAAAGGCACATTAAAGAAGACCATCGCCAGCAGGGTTAACAGGAATACATTGACCATTCCGACCAGCGTATAAGGGATCATCTTGCCGACCAGCAGGTCAGGCCGGCTGATCGGGGTGGCCATAAGCTGTTCCATGGTGCCGTGCTCGCGTTCCCTGGCAAGCGTCATAGCGACAGAAAGGGCGGGGAAACCCATCACCATCGAGACCAGGCCGGGGATGATCGAAACTTCGCTTTTCATGCTCGGGTTGTACCAGGTGCGGACCCGCAGGTCAACCGGCTGGATATTATCGATATCCAGGGCCTGGATCCGGCTGGCCAGGACTGTGTTGATAAATTCCTCCGTGCGCAGCCCGATATGGTCAGCCGCAAAACCGCCGCTCGACGGCTCAGTCCCGTCGATAATAATCTGGATGGGGATGCCCCGCATTGAGATCAGGTCGCTTGAGAAGCTCGGGCTGATCATTATGGCGGCCTTTATGGAACCGCGCATCAGCAGGTCTTCGATCTCGTCCATACTGGAGGCATAAAAGCGCAAATCCAGGTCCTGGCCGGCGGTGATCTGCTGGATGAAAGAACGCGATAGAGCGCTGCGGTCCTGGTCCAGGACTGCAACCGGCACGTTCTGGATATCCACCGCCAGGGAGTATGCCATAATGACCAGCATTAATGCCGGCGAGAACAGCACCAGAAAAAACGTTATCCGGTCGCGCAGAATGTGGTGGATTTCTTTGCGGGTCATCGCCCACAGGCGCCGTCCTGACATCTCAGGCCTCGATCTCCCGGATGAGAGACATAAAGGCCTGTTCCATCTTTAGCGGCGCGGTCCTGATCGAGCGGTAAAGTAAACCTTCTATACGCAGGCTTTCTCTTAACTGAGGCAGGCGCTCGGCGGCCGAATCGACCAGCACGTCCAGCGTCTCTCCGTAAGTCTGGATTTCCAACACACCGTCCTGGGAAGCCAGAAACGCCCTGGTCCCCCTCCAGTCTTGCGGGGTTATTTCTATTAACTCGCCTTCGATCCGCGAGCGGATCCCGAGAGGGGAATCGCAGATCACCAGGCGCCCGGCGTACAAAAGAGCGACCCGGGAACAGCGGTCGGCTTCATCCATGTAGGGCGTGCTTACCAGGATGGTCGTCCCACCCAGGTGCAGTTCGCTGAGAATGTCCCAAAATTCGCGCCGGGAGATCGGGTCGACCCCGGTGGTGGGCTCATCCAACAGCAGGATTTCGGGCTGGTGGATCAGGGTACAGGCCAGGGCGAGTTTCTTCTGCATGCCTCCCGACAGGTTGGCTGCCCTGCGGTGCTGGAATTCAACCAGCCCGGCGAACTCGAGCAGGCTGGCGATCCGCCCGGGCAGCACTTCCGGTTCAACTTCGTACAGGTCGGCGAAAAACAGCAGGTTCTCGCGCACCGAAAGCCCCCCGTACAGGCTGAACTGCTGGGCCATGTATCCGATTTTGGACTTGATGCACTCCGGGTCCTCTTTCAGGTCGCAGCCCCCCGCGGCAGGCGCTTCCGGAGGTGACCTTGAGCAGGCCGGCCAGCAGGCGCAGCGTGGTGGTCTTTCCGGCGCCGTCCGGACCGATCAACCCGAACAGCTCGCCCTTATTTACAGACAGGTCGAGCGAATCCAGGGCGACTGTCCCCTTGAACTCGCGCCTGAGCTGGCAGGTTTCGATGATCTGGTCCTGGCGTTCCATCATGCCTTTGAAATAAAAACCCGGCGGGGATTACTTTTTAGCCAATCGGATGACCCAGAGCGCCAGCAGCGCTCCCAGGGCGGGTTCGGTCAGGATCCCGAGCCACTTGACTGTATCGCTGAAACCCATGGCAGGGATGACAAACCAGTCGAGCAGCCCGATTACCACCGTGCTGGTTGTGGCTACAATATAATCGCCTTTCACACCCAGCGGGCGGTCCCCCTTCCAGATCAAACCTGCCAGAAACCCGATTACCAGTCCCACCACGACCATCGCCCCTATTAAAATAAGGATTTCCATGCTCGCCTCCTTTCTGATTTTACCCGGGTTTACATTTTTGGATGGATTCCGCTGCTTACAGCGCGGCTCCAGCCATAAATATATTCCAGACCGACCGGTCGGTTTATTATAGTTAAAATACGGTCCAGGTGGAAGTCAAAAGGATTAAATGCCTTGCCTGCCGGGTGATTCTCAACAGCAGCACTGAATTTCTCCCGGAACGCCTCTTTTGTTATGAATCGCTGCACAAATTGGGGTTTGCTTACCCGTTTCTTACAAGTTTTTTTTCGGGGTGATAATGATTTTTTCACTGCAAACGCAACTTTAAACTAATTTGGTGTTAAAATTAAGTAAAGGATGAGAGAAAGTTCTGTAAATATGAAGGAGGTGACTTTCGGAAAAGAAAAAGTCTGGCTATAGTAAGGTTTATCAATTTGCAACTATTTCTATTAATTTTTTTAAATCGGAGGATATTATGTTAGGTCTCGAATTGATGTGTGCGGCGACAATCGCATTTCTGTTTGGATTGCTGTTGTGCTTCGCTGGTTATAAATTCTTCTTATTCTTGTTACCCATTTGGGGATTCTTTTTTGGACTCTGGTTAGGCGCCCAGACCATGCAGGCATTGTTCGGGGTTGGAGCCTTTGCCACGGTAACCAGTTGGGTCGTCGGTTTTGTGGTGGGTGTCGTCTTTGCAGTGCTCTCGTATTTCTTCTACATGGCTGCAGTGGCGATCATCGCGGGCTCGCTGGGGTATTTTGCCGCCGTTGGTATCCTGGGAGCGATTGGTCTTAACATGGGTTTCCTGGTGTGGCTGGTCGGGATTGCAGCGGCGATTGCCCTGGCATTTGTAACGTTTATGTTTAATCTGCAGAAATGGGTGATCATTATTGCGACTTCGTTAATGGGAGCAGCTGTAATATTTGGCGGATTTTTTGTACTGTTCAATCCAGCGGCCCAATTAATGGACAATCCTATCCGGGCGTTCCTTGCTTCCAATCCCTTGCTGATGATCCTGGCTCTGGTTACGGCTGCGTTTGGTATATTTGTTCAATACCGCAACACACAGACATTTACTCTGGATAGTTACGATCGCTGGTCCGAAGTCGAATAACGGATTATCAAGTTTTTTCTTTAACCTCAGCCTGGCACAGCTGCTGCCAGGCTGTTTTTTAATTTTATAAAATCAACAGCTTTTAAGACAAAGTTTTTTTACATGTGGGGAATAGTGCCTGGCAGGCATCCGAGCACCTGCAAGGTATTAAAATCCGCTCGGGTCCTCAACTCCAACCGCTTGATGGTATCAGGCGGTTTTAAGCTTCTCTACGCTTTCCACAATGGGGAAAACCAGATCAACCAGGAATTGAAACAGGCTAATTTAAATGAAAGTCAGATAATTTTGTTTAGAGTCCAATACTTAGTTTTTTCGAATCGGATTATATCCAAAAAGACTTAAAAACATTGCATAGTATAATCAAACTTGATATTGAACTGGATCATTGAAGTTCAACCCCCTCTCGTTTTCATCAAACTCTACATGACCCAAAATCGAACCCCAGCGCGCATCCACATTTTGGCTAAACCCAGCGGTGCCACCTGCAACCTGGCTTGCTCATACTGCTTCTTCCTGGACAAGGAGCTGCTCTACCCAAACAGTAAGTTCCGCATGACCGAGGACGTATTGGAGACCTACATTCGGCAGTTGATTGAGACCCACCGGAGCAATCAGGTCACCGTTGCCTGGCAGGGCGGCGAGCCAACCCTGATGGGCGTCGACTTCTTACCGCAAAGCGATAGCGTACCAGCAGAAGTACCGCCGCCCGGGGATGACTTTCGAAAACACCATACAGACCAATGGTACCCTGCTGGATGATGAGTGGTGCCAATTTCTCAAGGAAAACGACTACCTGGTCGGCATCAGCATTGACGGCCCCCAAAACCTGCATGATGCCCACCGGGTCGATAAGGGCGGAAAAGGCACTTTCGACAGGGTTATGCACGGGCTGCGTTTACTGCAAAAACATGGGGTCGAGTACAACATACTGACCACCGTCAACCGCCTGAACGCCGACTACCCACGTGAGGTTTATCATTTCTTGCGAGATGAAGCCGGCACCAAATGGATTCAGTTCATCCCGGTGATCGAGCGCGTCAATCCGGATGGCTTCAATATCTACAACGTAGGAAATACAGTGACCCCCAGGTCAGTACTACCGGAACAGTTTGGACGCTTCCTGATTCAAGTCTTCGACGAGTGGATTCATAAAGATGTCGGGGAGATCTTCATCCAGACCTTTGAAGCAGCAGCTCGTAATTGGATGGGACTGCCCTCCTCGGGGATGTGCGTTTTCGAAGAAACCTGCGGCGCGGGTTTAGCCCTGGAACACAATGGTGACCTGTATTCCTGCGATCATTTTGTCGAACCCAATTTCCTGCTGGGCAATATTCAAGAAGAACACATAATCGAACTGGTCTCATCCGACCAGCAAGTCCAGTTTGGATTGGATAAACGCGACACCCTGCCAAAATACTGCCTGGAATGCGATGTGCGCTTTGCCTGCCGTGGGGAGTGTCCCAAGAACCGCTTCATCAAAACCCCCGGTGGGGAGCCCAATCTTAATTATCTGTGTGCCGGATACAAAGGTTTCTTCCACCGCATTGACGAACCGTATAAAATTCTGGTTACTCTGATGCGTTCTGGCCAGCCGGCATCCGATGTGATGGCCATCGTCAGGGAACGCGAAGCACATTTCCCGCAGGCCTTCGCGAAGGCCAAACCCGAAGATAACTGCCCTTGTGGAAGCCAGATGCCCTTCAGGCTCTGCCACGGATACAAGCGCCCAAAGCGAAGTCGGAAGCGCCGGGAGGCTGCCGGACCAAAGGCGCGCCCACCCGTCGCGGCTGAAAAAACCCGGGAAAAAGCATCCCTGCCCAATACCGGGGATTGAAGAAAATTGTTAAATTAGGGATAATGTTTACACAGCAGTTTGGGTTTTATTTCAATTTTTTAAAAAGGAGGAGGTTACATGAACAAAAAACCAAATATTCTGATCCTCTGGGGTGATGACATCGGCTGGTGGAACATTAGCTACAACAGCCGCGGCCAGATGGGCTATCGCACCCCCAACATAGATCGCATCGGTAATGAGGGTATTGCCTTTACTGATTTTTATGCCCAGCAAAGCTGCACTGCCGGAAGGGCATCCTTTATCACCGGTCAGAATCCCATCCGTACCGGTTTAACCAAGGTAGGCATGCCGGGTGCAGATGTTGGTTTGCAGGCGGAAGATCCAACGATTGCCGAATTACTCAAGCCCCTGGGTTATATCACCGGCCAATTCGGTAAGAATCACCTGGGTGATAAGGATAAATTCCTCCCTACGATGCATGGTTTTGATGAATTCTTCGGCAATCTATATCACCTCAACGCCGAGGAGGAGCCGGAGGACCCCGACTACCCAAAAGACCCGGAATTTAGAGCGCGTTTCGGGCCGCGAGGTGTGATCCACAGCTGGGCTGATGGCAAAGGCGGGCAGAAGATCGAAGATACCGGCCCGCTGACCAAAGAACGAATGGAAACCATTGACGATGAAGTTACCGGGCATGCCCTGCGTTTTATTGAGGATGCTCATAAATCGGGAAAACCTTTCTTTGTCTGGTACAACACAACCGCCATGCACTTCCGCACCCACCGGGCTAAGAAACACGAGGGTAAAAGCGGACAGGGTTTTTACAATGATGTCATGGTAGCCCATGATGAACACATTGGAGAAATGCTTGACAAACTCGATGAAATGGGCATCGCTGAAGATACCATTGTGATGTACTCGACCGATAATGGTCCTCACTACAATAGCTGGCCGGATGCCGCGATCACCCCCTTCCGCTCCGAAAAGAACACCAACTGGGAAGGCGGCTGGCGGGTGCCCTGCTTTGTGCGCTGGCCTGGCAAGTTCAAGGCAGGCACAGTACTCAATGGCATCGTCAGCCTGATAGACTTTTTACCAACCCTCCTGGCTGCCGCCGGTGAACCAGAGATCAAAGAGAAACTGCTCCAGGGACACCAGGCAGCCGGCAAAACCTTCAAAGTGCATCTCGATGGTTACAATATGCTTCCCTATTTCATGGGAGAGGTGCAGGAAAGTCCGCGCGAATACTATTTTTATATCAGTGATGATGGTGATGTCCTGGCGATCCGCATGGGTGATTGGAAAGTGGTCCTGATGGAGCAGCGCGCCAAAACGCTGCAGTGCTGGCTTGAGCCTTTCGTGCCGCTGCGCGCTCCGAAGATTTTCAACCTGCGCCAGGACCCTTTCGAGCGAGCTGATGAAAACTCGAACACCTATTTCGACTGGATGATCTCACACCTCTATATCATGTACTACATGCAAGATGCCGTGGCTAAACAGATCGAGGCTTTTATACAATTCCCACCGCGCCAGAAACCGGCATCCTTCAACCTGGATGCTGTGCTCCGGCAGCTTGAAGAGGCGACGAGCAGTAAATCTCATTAATAGGATTATCCATTGAACGGGTAATCAATATTTAGAAAACAGCAGCTCTCACAGACCGGGTTTCACCGCCTGGATTTGCGAGGGCTGCCTTTTTGATTTTGCCCGGGTGTAACCATCCGGGTAGATTCCGCCGGCTGTGCGGCGGTCCCGGCTGTAATTATTAACTGGACCGGTACGGCCGGTTTATTATTGTTAAAATACGGTCCGGGCGGAAGTCAAAAGGTTTCAATGCCTGCCTGCCGGGTGATTCTAAACAGTCGCGTTGAGAGGCGGGGGCTTGAGCACCTGCAAGGTACTAAAATCCCACCAGGTCCACATTGTTCCCCCTACATCTGTGGGGGTATTGGGCTCGGTGATAATAACTGGTGATGTCAATCTGGTGCAACCTGGTGTTGTAAAAAGGTGCAACCGTCAAGTTCTATTTATGGCGAAATCTATCTTTTATTTTTCCCCCTTTTGTGTTTTCCGAGCGCAGAAGTGCTACGCTTCAGCAATCTCGTTAGCTTGTTTTTGCCATAATACCTCCGCGTATATTTCATTGATTCCTACCAACAATTATTTGAATTATTCATCAACTATGAAGATCTTTGACAATGTCATATTTCTTTAAATCTTTCAGAAACAGTTTCATACCCCCAAGGTCTAACAGGTTTACCGAATTTCCAGCATCTTTTTGCCACATCAAGCGTATAAGTGAATAATTCCCCCTGATGAGCAAAGGGAGACGAACGCGCCATTTTTTCAACTACTTCCTTTGCTGTTTCGCCTTCGTAAGTCTCACCGTCATACCAAATTATTTTCATTATTAAATTCTCCGGATTTTAGAGAAGTGTAAACTGATTATGGTATTTTTAAAAGTATGCTGGCTTATCAAAATTATCGAATAACAGGTTCATGGTTATCCTCTGTCTTAAAAGTGTTTCGGCTTCCTGGAATTTTGTATTGGTTTGTTCAAATGTGAATTGTTCCTCTGGCAATCTAACTGACTAGTTTTTATCCTAATCCTAACTGATCTATTTGTTCAGTTTTTGTAGGTCAATACAAAAATTCTCTACAGAAATAATTGATTCATTGAATTTTCTATAACCGTTTGATCGTACCTGTATTGATACAGTATTGGACTTAAGAAACATATACCGGCGCTTGGAATAAGACCAATCTGTTTTCGAGATACATACGCATATATAGAAATTTGTTGGAGATGAAAGTTTGAATTCTCCTCAACCTTTTCTTTAGGGGTCCATTCGGTTTTCCAGTCAACTAGATGCCAATTCCCATATTGGTCTTCATAAAGAAGGTCTATTACTCCATGCAGAATACCCTCAGGTGAATTGAGGGTGAAAGGCAGCTCGTGGTATTTCAATTTCGAGTCACTGATCTCTAGATAGAGCTGGTGCTTTTTTAGATTGTTCAGCATCCAGAAGGAGGTTCTAACTGCATGAGTCACAGCATCTGGAAAAACTCCTTCTCTTTTTGCAGCACTCTCCAGGTACTCAAACATCTTGTTTTCCGGGTATTCAAGGCAGCCCCAATGCGCCAGCGCTTTATGTACGATGTTCCCGATTTTATACCCTGGTGCGCGGGGAGATTTTTCACTGCGCTGCCCGCTCCATATTGCCGGCCGGATTTCAATCGTTTCCTCTTCACCCGGGCTGAACAACCGCTCAATATCAGACACAGCGACGGTCAGCGGTTGCGCTTTCAAATGTAAAGGCTGAGCCAACTCGGGAATTGTGTCCAACCTGACAGCTTTTTCACTCAAAGTTATTTCTACCTTCTCCAGAGTTTCACCCGGTTCTCCTGGGCGGTGGATAAAAATATTGAATCTATCAAGCGAAAGTTCTTCATTCTCCATTCCAGCCCCATGAATGCCCCAGGCATCCAGTATTTCAGCCATCCAGGTATCGTTGTTGCCCATCTGGCCTGAGAGAAGAAGCAAATCAGCCGACCTTGTGCAGGCTACATAGAGCAGACGTTTTCGCTCGGCTTCCTCCATTCGCTCCTCCAGCCACTCACCCCAGGCATATCCAGCCGGTTTTTGCCAATCCCCGTATTGATCCCTGATTTTGCACACCGCCCCGAATATGGGGTCGTGGAGCAGGTGCGGAGACCCGAAACCGCTTCTTCTTCTCCTCCCAAGGTCGGCGACCACAACAACAGGGAATTCCAGTCCCTTGGCAGCATGGATGGACATTAACTGGACCGCTCCGCTCTCAGGTTCCCGGCCAAGTGCTTCACCTTCACGCGCTTCGCGCAGCTGCAGGTCCTGTATCCGGCGGAGGAATTCAGAAATGCTGATGCCGCCGCGTTCTCTGGCAAAGGACAGGAATTTGGCTACATTTGCCCTCTGCCTGCCAGTTTCCTCATCATTTCTGGCCAGAGTAGTCTCATAGCCGGTTTCATTCAGCGCTATGCGGAGTAGGGTCCAGATATCGACCCTGCCGGTCTGTGACCAGAGTCCAGAAAGGATCATATGGGCCCTTTCGACCAATCCCTCCTGGCTTGTGGGTGGCGGTTCTGCCAGCGCTTTTTTGTATTTAATTGGCACATCTGCGATACCACCTCCCGGGGTGTGCCAGCGCAGGCGGTAAAGAGTTCTCATCGTTAATTGAAAATAGCGGGGAACGCAGGGCGGCTGCCAGATTTAAATCGTCCGACGGGTTCGCCAGGGCAGCCAGCAGGGCGATCAAGTCCTGTACCTCCTGCCGGTCGTAATATCCTCGTCCGCTGATGGTGAGGTACGGCAGCCCTGCACGCTTGAACTCCGCTTCGTAGAGGGGGAAAATTGTAGTAGCCCTGAACAACACAGCTGCATCTCGGAAATCAAATGGCCGGTAATCGCCGATGCCTTCGTTTAAGGATCTGTCCCAGACAGGGAATCCGGTTTGTTTTAGATCCATCAAGCGCTGGGCTATCCACCCGGCCTCCCATATCCTTGCCTCCTCTGCGCTTATCTTTTCATCCTGATCATTTTTCTCAGGAATGACCAATACCTCAACTGCTGAAGGTAGCTCAGGAGATGGCTCTCGATTGGATCTTAATGACCCTGGTTGGGCTTCAAACTCGGAAAAAGTTTCCCCCATTGGTGCCATGATCTGTTCAAAAAGATTGTTGAAAGCAGAAACAAGGTCTTTGTGAGCCCGGAAGGATGTATCCAGCTGGACCGGGGGTTCGTTGGTTACTCTCCTAATATAATTTTTTGTCTGGTTGAATATACCCACTTGAGCTTGCCGGAAGCGGTAGATGCTCTGTTTAGAATCACCAACCACTAACAGCTTACCTGTATCCTCCGGAGGGGCCAGGGCATATACAATCCGCTGCTGGATCTGGTTTGTGTCCTGAAATTCATCCACCATCAGACTGTTTATGTTGCTGATGTAGTTTTCCAATCGCAGTGATCTTGGTGTTTTTATTAGCAAGCGGTCTGTGTATATTTCCAGGTCGTCAAAATCCATGGACTGCTGTTCATCCTTGAGCTGGCTGTAGGTTAATTCAAGCCGCTCCCAGAGCAATCTCCATAACTGAAGGTGCCGCGCCGCTGTTTGGTCCTCCAGGCCGATTTCCTTGAGCGCTCCCGCTTTTTCAAGGACCTGAGCTGCACTCCGTAATAATTTCAGGTCCTCTTTCAATCTGCTTAGTGATTCTTTCCCACCCCAGCTTGCCTGCCTGCCTCCTTTGAGACCGATCTGAAGCCAGGCGTTTGCGGCATTGGTTAAATCATTTTCCGACAGCGCCAGGCAGCCTTTTTGAGCAATAGTTACACTGCCTGCCAACAGGTCTCCGGGATCGGAGATATGGGTGTTTTGAACTGAAGTTATTGCTGCCTGGATCCCTGGTTTTTCCCGCAGCTGGGTTTCCCAGAGAAACCCGCGCATTTCCGCCAGTCCTCTTTCCCATTTAACCAGAAGGTTTTCTGGTTCTTCCAGTTCAGGGAATATCTGGTGGAGCGTACCACGCTTATCCAGCATGTTCGCCATCTCTTCGCGCAGGTCGTATACACGCAGGGAGACCAGCAGTTCCAGGGCAGGGTGGTCCTCTTCCTCCAGGACCCGGATGGTCTCGCGGACAGCTTCTTCCTTGAGAAGGTCGGCTTCCTGTTCATCAAGGACCCCAAACCGGGGGTCAATTTCAGCGGCAATGGCATTTTCCCTCAGGATGCGGGCACACAGACTGTGGATGGTGCTGACCTGAAGTTTATCCAGGCTGCTGCGGTACTCCTGCCAGGCTGAATCTTGGGGACTGGTTAGAGCTCTCTCCTCTACCGCTTTCCGGATTCGGGTCCGCATCTCCCGGGCGGCTTTTTCTGTGAAGGTGATTGCAATGATGCTGTCAATTGGCCAGTCCGGGTGGGTATCCAGCAGGTGTATAAAGCGCTGGACCAGCACCCATGTCTTTCCAGTGCCTGCTCCCGCCTCGACGATTACCGGCCTGTCCTGTGTCTCAATTGCATTTCGCTGTTCGGGAGTCGGGATCATGCCAGCCCCCACTGCCTTGCCTTGGAAATGCTCTGCCTGGAAACCCTGCACATGGACGCAAATTCGCACCACCTTCGGCAGGACAGTTTTCCCTGGATGGGTTTGCCTGGTGCACTTGGAAAAATTCCTTCGCAGATATTCTGGATATTCGCGGCAGCCTGCTGTAATGCAGCCTCGACAGTTTCATTTTCCCTGACCTGGTATCCGAATTCAAGCTTTCCGCTGGTCGCCCGGGAAGGTATATGCAGGTAATAGCTTTCGGTAACTCTCTCCTGCTCCCCGCATAATAATCCCTCAGCTACAACTGCATATAGTGCGGTCTGCAGGGCAAGTCCGTTTTGGATGTCACTAGCTGAGTACTTTGTATTCCCGCTCTTGTAATCGATCAACCTCAGATGTCCATCAGAATCTCTGTCAATACGGTCGATAACCCCTCTCAGGCGAAAGGCGGATTCCCCAGCGTTTATTTCCACAGGTAGGGAGCTCTCCCCGCCAAAACCAAAGCCAAATTCCTGGAGATAAGGAAGAAAACGACCGGCAATACCGTTTTCTTCACATTCCCAGTTAATAAGTACCCGCAACAACCGCAGCAGTTCCTGTTTTTCATAATTCCAGAGAGGTCCCGGGCGGAAGCCGTATACGTGAGGTGCTGTCCTGAAGACACTTGTGCAGCTTTCCTCAAGATGTAAAAGGACAGTATCCAGGTTGTCAGATGTAAGTTCAATCCCAGTCTCAACCAGCTTTCTGAAAAGGATTTCCAGCACTCTATGGAGAATAGCCCCCCTCTGCAGGGCATCGATCCCTTCCTCAGGCTCTTCCAGTGCTTCGATCTCCAGAACATACTCAGCATAAAAACCAAACGGGCAATTGGCATACCGGTTGAGGCGGGAAGCACTCCAAATATGGCCTGCTCCGAACCGGTTATTCAGTTCGGATTTTATTGAATCTGAATGGAGCACACCTTCAAATTCCTGGGGTTTGTTGTAGCTCTGTTTTGCTGTCATGATCCGGTCAGAGAGTTCCGAGTACTCCCAGATGCCCTTCAGGCTTTCAGGCAGTCTTTCCACAATTGAATATGATAATGAGACAAGCAGTTCGTTAATGCTTGCAGATTCATCAATATCAGGGTGGCTTGAGATTGGGATCCTTTCCACTTCAACCGTTTCGAAACATTCCAGTACAGCGTCCCAGAATGGCGAAGGCTGCCAGGGAGCGCCGTTGTCATCGATATATGGCCTTAGAAGGCTCAGGCTTTTGCGAGCATTCCCAAGAACCTGCCACCACAAGGTAGCATCATCTGCAGATGTGTACCTGATGATGGGTAATGGGTGTTTTTCGCGCTCCTCGGAAGTGTAAAAAATATCCGGGGGAGGCAGGTGCGGGAATTCGCCTTCTGATAACCCAAGAACAAAGAGGTGGTCTGCTTCTCTGGCCCGCCCTGCTTCCAGCCTCCCGAACCGAACCTGTGATTGGAGCGGGTCCGGTCGTATATTTAATGCCTGAAGCAGTGAGGTATATTCTGTCAGGAAAGTCTCCCAGGAGACAACTCTGTCATGCGGGAATACCTCGGCAGCGGAAACCAGTCTCCCCAGGGCGCGCAGAGCTGTACTTAAAGTCTGTGTATCCCGACCCGGATAAGGGCTTTCCCGGCAGCCTCCAAGCAAGTCAAAGGTCGGGACTGGTTCTGGAACTTCATCCTCAGATTGCTCTGCTTCGGGGAACAAACCGATAATCCTGGTCTGGACCCACCAGGCGTATTCCCTGTAAGTTGCAGACAATGGAGGGGTGAGTAATTTGAAAAACTCCTGCAAGCCTTCCGTGATCCCTGCAAGTTGGTCTTCTGACAACTCGGATGCAAGGGGAGGAGGACCCAGGTCTTCGTCCTCCGTATCTATTATTTTTCTTTCCAGAGAACCCAGTGCGTACAGCCATTGGTCGGCGCCAGCGATAACCGGGCGTTCCCTGGTGAGTTGATCGAGGAGGTCTATTTGTTCAGTTGTTAGAAAGCTCAGGCGTATGTAAGGGGAACGCAGGACTTCAAACGTCTTGCGCCAGGGAAAATCGATTGTGATTTCAAGCAGGTTTACCAGGGCATAGATGGCAGGATTTTCCAGGAGCGGCTGGTCAAACTCCACCGGGATGCTGTATTCCTGGGAGACAGTGCGGATGATGGATAGGTAGACAACCGGATTTGGCGCCAGGATTGAAATTTTTGCGGGTGATATCCCCGTGAGAAGTAAGCGCTTTAATTCTCTCAACCCACGCCTGACTTCGTCCTCTCGTGATGGTGCTTCTATTAACTGAATGTTTTTTACTGGGAGCGGTGTTTTTTGTCCTTGCTCGAATATGGAATCCTTCAGGAAGGATATCGAGGGGCTTTCGGGATCATCACCAGGTAGTTTCACAATCTCAGGTGTAAGGTGGTTGATTAATTCCCCTCTTGTCCGGTGTAAACGAGTCAGGGCGATGCTGGTTTCCGGCCGGTTTGCATCCCAGAGTAAATAAATATTCAGTTCCCTGAATCGGGTTCGAAAGTTGCTGCAGGATCCGGATTTGGACAGGCGTGAACTGGTCAAACCCAAGGACAGAAAGAGGTCCATCTTTTAAAAAAAGTGTAGGATTTTTTTCAAGCGCTTCGGCTGCCAGCCAGAGCAGTCCGTCTGCGTCCGAGTAGCTGCGCTCCTGAAGAAAGGATTGGTATCCCTGGTAGAACTCAGCGAGCTGCGCATCCCGTTCTGTACCGGATCCCTTGGCAAAATCTGCATAATCTTCGGGGAATATTCCCTGGCTTTTCATTTCCCGGGTCCAATCCAGCATCTCTTCGATGAACCCGGGTTTGTCCCAGACCGTATCAAAGGTTGTGAGTTTCCCGCCAGTGTTCATTTCGGACAGGGTGTGTTTCACAAGCTGGCGGATGGCGGTGTCGTTCAGTTCCTGGATGGGCAGCCCGGAATCGTCCATAATAGCTCGTCCAATCCTGTAAAACTGGAAGATATACACACCCATGGTATCTCCCAGTTCGCTTATGAAGTCCTGTATCACACCGGCAGATGGAAGTAATAGGTAGTGTGATTTAAGGTTATCGAGCCCGTTTCGAATCAGAAATTTGATCGCGGATGTGTTTATTCCCTGTCCCGATGGTAGGGATCAGGTAAAGTGTTGTCCCCATTCTGGAATTTATTTTGATAAATTCCTTAATTCTTGGTGTCTATTGCTTTCAATTTCGCAATGTAATCCTCTGGAAGCTGGTGTTCGATCGCTCCATCGATAATGAGCTGGAGGTAAAACCGGGTGGGAGGTTCTTCGGTAAGTTTATCTGAGATGTATGTGACAGCGGTTACTGGTTCGTTATCTATAAAAACTGTTACGTTCTGCCGTTTATAACCTCCTTCATATCTCGTCCAAGACTTCCAGATCATCCTCCTCAATTTCATAGAGCACTCCCCAAACTTCGCTGTTCTCAGATAGAACCAGGTTGCCTTTTCCTGAGCCATATCGTTGCTTTTCTTGTTGCAGACGAATTCGTAATCTTTCAGTAATCCAATGCCGATTGGGGTTGCTGATGGTGTGCGATCCTGCATCCTATCTGTGACATATTTGAGCCGTACGCAAAGTAATTGATTCTATTCATATTTTGTTTGAAACTAATAGATGTCGATTAAATAGTCGTGATTTGGTTTGATGTATGAATAGCTGCTCCAAAAACTTTACACCTGCTTGTTCTAGATCCCTGCTCAAATTAAAAGATAAACTCCTTAATCTAATATCTTCTACAAATACATTTATTGGTTTGTCAAGAGGTTGAGGATAAACTAAAACAGCATCCTGGCATACTTTTGATTGTGTAGACCTCCAACACAAACAGGAGGTTCTCATGAAAGTATACATTGGAATTGATTGGAGTCAAAATAAGCACGACCTGTGTTTTCTCAATCAAGCCGGAGCACACCTGGCCCAACTAATAATCCCACACTCGCCAGCCGGTTTCTGGAAAATCGATGAAACTCGCAAAAAACTGGGGGTGCCCATCGATGCCTGTCAGATTGGCTTGGAGACAGCGCACAATATCTTGCTCGATTTCCTCTGGGATCAGGGGTACAGCAGGAAGAATGCCAAGGGAACAATTCATATCTGAATAAATTATTACAATCTGGTCAGACCAAATAGTTCATTTGGTTACTAACCACCAACCCCAACTGCTTTCGTGGTTCATTCTTCTCAAAATGGATCTGATTGGTGTAACAACGTGAGTGATCCCAATTATGGGGGAAGATCATTACTAAATTAAACGTAAATTGATCAATACTCGACTTTAAGTAAAGCCTATTGAAGGGATTTCATTTCGTGGATCGCTTTGCAATGCGCAACATATCCAGCTAATGTCTGCCGGTTACCAATTTCATAGAAGGGGGGGAGTTCGAACTCACCAGCTTCCGCAAAACCAGTTTGTTCATGGGTCACTTCAGTGCCATTATCAATGGGAGTGAATGTTACAGTGATAGTTGTTTTACCCTTCCAAGCGGGATCCTTCCAGGTATAGGTGATCTGATCAGGAGGATCCCATATTGTTATTTCGCCAATAACATATTCTGAGGCATTTTGGAATTCTTCGTAAAACCGGCCTCCCTCTTTCGGGTCAAAACGAATGTAGAGAGGAAGGGTTTCTTTCGGCGCAAAGCTATAAGGGAATATGCCATGTCTGGGCCACCAAGTATTTATCTGGTTTACAAATATATCAAATGCCTCTTCTTGTGAAACGGGGACAGTTTCTCGTACGCGTGTATCAGGCATTTTTACTCCTTTTACAAATTGAATGTTAATTTAATTTGTGAATTATTCGTGATTTGAATATACCATAATACGACCAGCGGCAATCTTCGCTTGATGATTATGTCCTGTCCCCTAAAAACTGATCCAAAAGATAAGCCAGGTTTAGAACTTGAATCAGGAAAGCAGAACGCGAAGGAAATATTGTGATATTTTGAGCCGACCTTCCTTCTTCTTGTCTGGTGCAACTGGGATAACAAGACATGGAACCTTCGGGCGGACTTTATGGACAATTTTATCCCCAATATATGGGACTAAAAGGATATATACTCCCATCTACAGGCGATGGACACAATGGACAAATTCAAATCGTCTACCGCACTCAGGAGGCTGTAAATACTTCCAACATCTTAACTTTGTCATGGCTTGATGAAAATCCAACAAGCAGTTAATTTATTTTAGGAAAAGAAATAATATGATTAGTTATTTAAAACTGCTGCCGCGCCCTGGTATCGCTTTCTGAAATCCACAAGTTCCCGGTTCGGTAGAAAATATCAAGCAGTTTTACGTATGATCATTAACCAGGTGTTGCGAATGATCTTGGAAAGGAATACCAATATCAAACTGAATCCATTTTCCACTCCCCATCGATATTGCACATATCTTATGAATGGGAGTTGGTTTTTTAAAACTGTTCTGTTAGACTTTTGGGTATTGCGTTGATATCGATACCAAAGTGCAGGAATTCCACCCAAAAATCCACCCGTGTTTGAATTGGCGATATATTCACGTTTCTCGAGATCAGATGGGACGTAAGCTTCAAGTTCTTCAAGCAAGCCAATCGGGATGGATGAATTTTGTCTGTGGTGAAGATAAGATAAACAATCCTTTAATGGGAGTACCAAATTTTGAGAAAAAGCTTTAGAAATCAAACGCATTTTATCTAAATCTTTACCTTTTTTACTCATCATCATTTTTGCATCAGCTATCCAATTGATTACCAATCTGTTGTGGGTGATCCCATGAGCGCACACATGCAGCAACTGGTCTGAATAATTCAAAGTAGATACCGGAAAGTCTTGAAAGAATATCGGAATTGCGCAAGTCCAGAAATCATCATCAGTACCATCCATATCAAAATTTTTAAATAAATGCCAGTGCAAATCCAGTTCATAATCCATAGAGGATTGGAAACTTATTCCATGGGCAAAATTTAGATCGCCATGTTCGAGAAGAAAATCAATTTTTGTGACGGGTTTCCACCCATGTTCCAGAATAATGTCGACAGCCTTTTGGGCCTGTTCCGGCCGAACAAGGATATCGATATCTCCCATTGGCCGCAAACCGGGATCCTTATAGTACAGGGTCGTTAAGGCCGCACCTTTGAGCAGAATAATTTGTACTTCTGAGTCCAGTAAAGCTCCGAGCGTGTTCGATGCATAGTTAAACAGCAGGGTATTTTTTGCCCATGTCAACCGGTAAAAGCCTTTGAATTTTTTCAATAACGGATCTTCAATGTTGTGGGCGCGCAGGTTTTTATAGAGCAGCGGCAGCAAGTTTAATGATTGGATATCCAGTTTGTCTAAATCGAAGGCCGGCCTGAGCTTATCCCATGCCTCAAGCGCATCGTCACCGTGTGAGAGAGAAGCCCGCAATAATAATTCATGTCGCGGGGACGGCCATATACCTGCGTAAGGTTTGAAACCGTCTTGTGAGCTGGTGCTATTCATTCAAGGGAAATTAATTACTCATACAGGAATTCTGGCCCCGGGGAGGAGCAGTCTCATTCCGGTCCTTTTTTTCACCCCTTAACTGCAGCGCTTTTGTCCGACCAGCCGGCAGCAAGGATTTCTGTTCCACTTCAATAGCTCTTGATTTCCGCGATTATTCGGTTGGTTTTTCTTCATTGTTTACGGCTCTTTTCCGGTCAAGTGACGCTTTTAGAGATTGGAGAATTATTTTTTCCTTTTCTTTTTGGAATTTGATACTCACATTGTTTCCATGAATGCGGCGTTTGAGGACCAATTCGGGCAATACTTTGATATGCAGATTTAATTCGTTTACTCTCGTGAACCATTTGAATGTCGCCCCATATCTCATCTCATGGTCAAAATATAGATCACCCCGCTCGAACAGGTGACGCTTGATCAACATCGCGCCGGGTACTTTGCCAGGGAACGGACCCTGTTTCGCTTGAGGGCGAAAAGTGAAGTTTGCTGTAACATCGGGACTAATAAATTCTTCGACCAATCCTGAGACGATGTCCAATTCAGGATCGCTATCGAATTCCGCCATCTGCAGGTGCAGTTTGTCTGGCATCCAAATATCATCAGCGTCTAAAAATGATAAAAATTCACCCTGGGCTGTTCTAATGCCGGTATTTTTTGCCGCTGCTGGACCCGAATTGGCCTGGTAAAGATAATTTAGTTCAGGATAAGATTTTATGATATTGCGAGTCTGATCGGTTGAACCATCATCAACAACGGTTACCTCAAACGATCGATAAGTTTGCGCCAAAACACTTTCAATTGCTTCTGCGAGATAACGTTCGCCGTTGTAAACAGGGATCACAACGCTTACTGGAGGTTTATCTGCCATACGATTCGTAGAAAAATCAAGCGTGCTTATGTATGGATGATTGTATTATTCCCAGCAGGCTCAATTGAGCGGTCTCAACATTTCGGGAAACATTTGCCGCGTGCACTCGTTTTTTGACCACTACTTCCGGGAATTTCGCCAAAGGTACGCCCATTTTTTGGGCTCGAATTAATAACTCAATATTTTCACACATCGTTATTTCCGGATTATATTTTCCAACGATTTCAAATAATGATCTTCTAAACATCAGGTAACCGAATCCGTAGTGGGCGGTATCGAATTCGTCCGGTCTGATCCACATTTGTTTTCCGGCATCCTGGTCTTGAAACGATTCGTGTTTTGCAATAAGACATTGTGTTTGAGGATTCTGGATAAAATAATCAATTCTATTTTTAAGCGAATCCGGAATCATAAGGTCATCGTGATCGAGAAATGTCACGATACTTCCCGTCGACAGGTCGATTCCTGAATTGCGGGCTGCGCTCACACCCCGGTTGGATTGATAGAAGTAAATGACCTGTGGGTACGATTGGGCAACGGCAGCCGTATCATCTTCCGAACCATCGTCAACCACGATAACCTCAAAAGGACGGAACGATTGGCGGATAACGCTTTCGACAGCTTCAGCCAAGAACCGGCCCCCGTTGTAAACAGGGATTATCACGCTTATCCGGGGAATATTTTCACTCAATGCCTTTTACTCACAGCCCCGCTTCTTCTTTTATTAAGCTTCCAACCAATCCAGGGATCTGGTTTATATCTTTTCCAAGTTCCATCTTATAACCGGGGACATTTTTTACCAAATCGCTGATATTTTTGTGTACCGGATGGTCTGCGCCTCGCAGCTGAAACATAGTAGACGGGGCTAATGCCAGAAAACATTCAGCGGGGGAGGCTCTTGTGATAGCTGGTTCGATATTCTCTGAGATTTCCGGGATCAGGATCGCCCGAATTGGTAAAGCGTTTTCGATCAGCTGAGGAAAATGCGAGTAAAAGAAATACAGCGCTTTCTCTGTGTCCAGGCGATTGTAATTCTGTAAAGCCGGCATCAATTTTGGAAACCGGTATATATCCTCGGCGTTTAATTTCCCGGTGTTATAGAGACAATGCGCCATTGGCTGTGTACTGTTTTCGACAACGCAGTAATCATCACCCGCATATTTTAATCCCGAATCCAAACAGGCAAAAGCGGTAGTGGATTTGCCGGTCCCGCCCTTCCCAACTAATAATGCGCCACCGTACTCTGTTCCCACGGCGCCAGCGTGTACTAACTGGTACCCAATAGCCCCCAGACACCAATTTAATACCATTCGCAGCGGGGCGCCGCTCTCGAAATATGGGAACAAGGCAGCGTCATAATACCAGTAAATCGCTTCGTTCTGTGTTTTATCAAAGAAACTTAGAGTTCCGTTTATCGCTTGATATACTAATTTATACCGGCCGGTCTCTGCAGTCCACATGTCCCCTCCATACAGACTTTTCCCAACTTCGAACGGAGGCCTGGGAAGCTCAACGCCAGTTGATGCGCTGTCCCACACACGTATCTTTACAAATGGAGCGTTCTGATTATTGGACAGAAGATGATCAAATGCGGGTGTTATTCTCCGGCTCATTGAAGCTCCGGCAAATATCAATTGATAACTGAACTCGCCAATGCTGTACTCATGAATTAGCTCCCCCTCTGTTTTGGAAGCGGCCCGCCCAATTGATTCAAGCAGAGAACTGAAGTAGCGGCCGAGACTATCCTGGGTTTCGTTATTGCTTTCTTTCTTGTTTGTTATTTGACCGGTCAAATTATCAGTTATTATCCGGAGGTTCTTCTCTGGGGTGGGGCCAGCCCAAATCATCAACCTGATGAATTGGATCCAGGAGAATCAACTCCTGCAAATCCGAAAAACTCTTTAGTGACGGTTTCTCGTAATTAATTTTCGACTTTTCTGGTTCGCGATCCGGCTCTTCAACAACTCCTGGATCAGTTCCCGATTCAGCGCTGTCGCCGACTACGATCAAACCTTCATTTTGAATTTCTGAAATAAACTCGCCGATATCCTTTTTGATGTCCTTATTATCTACTCGATATTTGCGGCTGACATATCCCACAATTGCATCCAGCGAGCAGCCATTCTCAATGAGTCCCCAGATATCCGCCGCAGTGCCATCAATGCTGTAGTAATTGCCGGTCCCCATATTAATCAGGACAACTTCATCTTCGAAGGTTTCAAATATTACGTCCGAATTGTTCACGCGTATATAATTTTTCCCTGTCATGATTCACTCCATGGCGCTAATTCTATACAGCTTGCTGCGCGATTTATTATCCGCTAACACTGAACTCAGATACACTAGACTTCCTGGGCTTCATCCGGATTCTGGTGCCGGTTGGTGAAGGAGCGCTCGGAGACAGTGGGCAAACCCGGCATAAGGGGTAAAGTTCTCGCCTGCCATCCACCAGATCCTGAACGATCTTTAGGTGTTTCTTCGAATACCAGAGTGCTTCCAGGGATTGCTCGTAAATATTTCCAAGTTGGAAATCGCCTGTAATATCATCACAGCATAAAGACATCTCGCCATCATATCGTATCAGCATCCGGATCAAAGGACGCTGGCAGGGGGCATTTTGAAATGTCAGGCTCGGTACGCTGAACCTTTCATCGTCTGGAACTAAAGCACGCGGGACACCAATGCTGTATAAAGACCGGTCCCCGCCGCTCTTTATCGAGCTGAACTTCAAGTTATTTCCATGGAATCTGGATTCCCAAAATCGCTTACGGTCTTCCAATTCGCCCTCGGTTTTATAGTCATAAATACCGATGACGATCAGATCGCATACGTCGTCTATTTCTTCACAAAGCGCATCATTGTTTAAGAGGACATCCCCGTTTGTATGCAAGCGTATTTTCATTCCGCGCCGTTTTGCCTCACGGGCCAGGTAAGTGAAACGCGGGTCCAACAGCGGTTCAGAATAAAAATGATATGAAACTTCGCCTTCAAAGTTGAGTTTCTGGGCCTGGTCAAGCAAATCAAGAATCGTCTCCGTTGGCATCTGCTGTATCCTGGATTTACCTACCTCATCCTTGTAGGCTCCCGACCGGTCAAAAGTACGTGCGCAGAACCAGCAATCGCGATTGCAATTCGATTGGGATTCAATCTCCAATCTCGTAAACAAAGGGATGGGCTGAGGTTTTATTCTGGGTAAACCCGATGACATTTCTATAACAATAAATTCTTAAAAGAAACCGATTTTCGATGCGTCCATATACCGTTATGTAAAAAGCATAAATCGTTTCAAAACCGTAATTATAACAGTTTTATCCCTTGTAAGATCCATGCATCAATATCTTCCGTGACAGATTTGCTGGTGGTTGATTGTTTATTCTTCGTTACAGGTCATTACCCCCCAAAAAAACTGATAAAGATGGTAGGGCAGGATTTGAGGATTATTGAGGCTGACAGAAGGGTAAATAATGTGATATATCGAGTCGCCTCTCTTTCTTCATGCCTTGTGCAACCTGGATAATTAGACATGGAACCTTCGGATGGACTTTATGGACAATTTTATCCCCCATATACAGACGATGGACTCAATGGACAAATTCAAATCGTCTTTACTACACAGGAAAGTAAGAATTATTATTCCAACGGCGTGTTTGATACTCTGGGAGATGTGTCTAATTAAAAAAAACAGGATCGGTCCTTTATATCAGCTTTGTCATGTCAATTAATTCAAAATAATCGCGCACTTTCTTTGAGTCGATTGCTCCTGCCTGGTAAGATTGTGTATTCGCTGCACCACAAGCAACCCCCATTCGGATGATTTCATTCAAGCTTGCTCCGTTCAGGAGGGCAATTGCGATACCCGCAAGGGCAGAATCTCCGCAACCCACTGTATTGATTGGGTTTTTAACATGTAACCTTCCAGACCAGACTTCGGTTCCATCAGTAGCGATGAGACCATCTGCACCCCGGCTGACGGCAGCAATCGAAACTCCGTTGTGAATCAAAGAATTTAATGCTTGAATAATGTGATTCTCTGATTCCAAAGCTCTTCCGAACCAACCTTGAAGTTCTAATATGTTGACCTTTACCAGGAATGGTGCCATCTGGATGCCATGTTGCAGGGATGCGGATGAGCTATCTAAGAGGCAGCGTACCCCGTGCTCGCTGGCAAATAGACCCATTCGAAAAAAAAGGTCCTCTACTGTTGGCACCTGACCGGATCCACAGAACAGGCAGAGCTCGTACTGGGGAATAAGAGATTCGAATTGAAGCATCAAAGCATTCGCTTCGTCATTGGTGACATCTTGACCGGGCTCATTAATAACAAAAGTGGAGCTATTAGACAATTGGTGGATAATGGTTGTCAGGCGGGTGTCTGAGGCTGTATGAATAAATGATGTGTCGATCCCTTCGCTTTTCAGGGCTCTGATGCAGAAATCTCCGCTGTAACCTCCCTGGAATCCAGTTGTGGTCACTTTAATCCCCATCCTGCTCAAGGCACGCGCTGCGTTAATGCCCTTACCACCTGCGTACGCAGAAATCAGACGAGCTACTACAGGCTTATCACCAGACAGATTGAAAACCTCTAACACCCTATCCAATGAAGAGTGAAGAGTCACTGTTAAGACAGCCATTGCTATTGATTAATGGGGATAAGCTGTATCCTTGGGAGGAGGACTTCAATGTCTTCTTTACGGCAGTCTGCCGTTGCGGGAGTCAGACATACCGCAGTAGCGGCGGCGAAACCGAGGCGTAACCCTTCTTCAATCGGTTCTTTTCTTTCAAAAGCTGCGGCTAAGCCTGCCAGCACGGCATCACCAGCGCCGGCTGTGCTGACAATCTCTACCGGAAGGGCTGGGATCTGGTAAGCCCGGTCTGGCAATACCGCCAGAGCACCCTTTCTGCCGAGAGGTGATCACAATGGCGCTTTGATATTTTTCCATCAATGCCAAGGCGGAAATGTAGGCTTGCTCAATGGTCGATACATTTTCTCCGACCAAGTCGGAGATCTCATCAAGATTCGGTTTTGCGATAGTGGGTCTTCCTTCCAACCCAGACCTTAGTGAAGGTCCACTGGCGTCGAAGACAACCGGAATTTTGGAGTTCAAAGCCTGTCTGATGAGCTGGGTGTATATCTCTGGGTTAAGTCCCAATGGAACGCTCCCACCGACAATCACGCAACTGGATATTCTTAACAAAGATGTGAATTTATCCAGGAGTTGGTTGACATGGGCTGAAGAGATTTGAAGACCGCCCCCAACCAGTGTTGTCTGCAGGCGGTTATCCTCACCAGCGATTATGATATTGGTGCGTGTCTCGCCATCTACCCAAATAAAATCAGTATAACCACCCCGGTGGCGTAACATGCTCTCCATCATCCTGCCCACCTCTCCGGCTGCAAATCCCGTGGCGATATTTTCTATCCCCAACTCGCTCAAGATCCAGGAAGCATCAGTCGCTTTGCCACCCATCCCGATTACTGATTGTGAGGCGCGGATAGTTTTGCCCCACGAGAATTCTTTGATAAAGTATGTGCGATCGATGGCGGTGTTTGGGGTAACTGTGAGGATCATTCTTCCCCACTGGATCCATGAGCTTTCATTGCCTCAAACAGCGCCTGGTGGGATGCATCAAGACGGTCGTTATCTTGCAGGAGTATCTTGCCAAACAGAATGCAGCGAGCATTGACTTCGATGCGCTCCACTGCATCCAGAGTGGCATTTAGATCTTTCCCGATTGCAAAGATGCCATGGAAAGGAGCAAGTACAGCCGCAGCTTGTTTAGAGATGCGTTTCTCCTGGCCTTTCAGCCCGCCCAGGACATTTTGAGCGAGTATCTCGCTCTGAACACCGCCATGGGCGTAGTCCACGACTTTTAATCTCGCCGAATTTCACTGTGCACTCTAAAACAGGTGGGATCGGCTGCTGGGTTGCGCAAAACACCATCACATTTCTCGGGTGTGCGTGGATTACAGCGGACCTCTCTTGGATAGAACGCCCTTAGAAGGGTTAGATGGGTGACCAGTTCTCGGGTGACTTTACCCTTTCCTTCCAACTTATTGCCTCAAGGTCAAGGATGAGGATTTCTTCTGGTTTCAAAATCCAGAATTGGAGATTACTTGCCAGACTAGGCGTGACCAATATGCGATCTTCTACCTGCACACTGATATTTCCGCCGGAGAGGTCGGTTAAATTACGATCAAACATGACCTGGGCGATCTTGCACATCAATTCTTGGGTTTTATAAATTTGATTGTTCATTGTACCTTTATTTAAATCATGCGTCTTGTGAGGGTGACTGCCTGGCTGGCATCTGGAGCATAGCCATCCGCGCCGATCGAGACAGCGAAATCCTGGGTAACTGGCGCACCGCCAATTATGACCTTTACTTTGTCGCGCTGTCCAGCTTCACACAGCCTTTCAACCACCCACTTCATCTGCGGCATTGTAGTGGTCAATAGAGCCGACATGGCGATTATATCCGCTCCCTTTTCTGCTGCTTCCACGAATCTCTCTGCGCTCACATCTACTCCAAGATCGTGGACATCGAAGCCAGCTCCTTCAAGCATCATTGTGGTCAGATTCTTGCCAATATCGTGCAGATCGCCCTGCACGGTGCCGATCGCGATCTTGGTAGAATTCTGTTTCTCCGTGCTAGCGAGGAGAGGTTTGAGGATGGCAAGCCCGGTGCGCATTGCATACGCAGCTACCAGCATTTCCGGGATGTAGAATTCCCCTTTTTCATATTTTTTGCCGACAACATCCATGGCGGGGGTCATGGCTTTGTATAAAATCTGATTAGCGGAGTGGTTTTGAAGCGCGTAACGCACTCCCGTTTCTACTTTAGCATTATCGCCTTCGATGATCGCCTGGTTTATCTCTTTGAGAATATCTTCCATTTTACCTTCCATTTCTTGTCCATGATCGCTCAGACCAGATCTAATCTGCAATCAAGATCAAACTTACTTTCACGGGTTGAATTGCTTGCTGGAGTCGGTGATTTTGATAAAGCGCTCGATAGCCTCCTCCCAACCGCTTCCTCTCCGACCTTCAAACAGGGCTGTTTCGAATGAAGTACCGACCACCTGGCGTATCTGAGTCAAGGTTTCAACATGCCCCAATGCTTTTAGCTGCATCATTATGTTCCCCACTGAGGTTGCCTCTGTAAGCCCGGCATAGATGGGTACCTCCAACACTTCGGCTATCAACTGGTTGAGCAACTGGTTGCGCGCCCCGCCACTGATTACGAAAACCTTCCCCAGATCTCTGCCCAATACTTCCTTCAGCTTTTCGAAATTATAGTAATAGCGGAGCGCCAGGCTTTCCAAGATGCAGCGCACGGTAGCGCCAATGTCTGTGGGTGGATTTTGGCCGGTTTGCTTGCAAAATTTTGCAATGCGAGAGGGAAAATCACCAGGAGTGAGGAAAATGACGTCATCAGTGTCAATGATCGAACCGAATGGCTGGGCTTCCTTTGCTGCCGAGATAAGATCTTCGTGTGAAAAATTATAACCAGCCTCCTGCCAGGTTCGCTGGCATTCCTGTAGCAACCACAACGCCTGGATGTTTTTCCAGAGAAGAAAGGTGTTGCAAACACCACCGTAGCTGCTGAAATTGTTCTGCAACCCGATTTCGGAAATGATCGGTTGGTTCAGCTCAGCGCCCAGCAGCGACCACGTGCCGGAACTCAAGAAGGCGTAGTCTTCATCCTGTGCAGGAACAACGCTGGCTGCTGATGCTGTGTCATGCGTTGCAACCGCGATAACAGGGATTGGCTGGAGGTTCAGCTCTTCACACAACCAAGATTGTAGGTTACCCAGGCGTGTGCCGGGTTGCACTGTAGGTGGGAAGAGGCTTTTAGGGAATGAAAGCACCTCCAAGATCGGCCAGCACCAGTCTTTGTTAAACGGATCAAAAAATTGGGTAGTGGTCGCATTGGTATATTCGACCATCCTTTCTCCGCTGAGCCAAAAATTAAACATGTCTGGGATCATTAAGAAGGTGGAGGCGACCTGGAGTAAAGGAGCATCATTCGCCACCATCGAATAAAGCTGATAAATTGTGTTGAACTGCATGAACTGGACGCCAGTGAGGTTGTATATTTCCTGGCGAGGTATCTTCTCAAAGACTTTTTCCATCATCCCTTCGGAGCGCATATCTCGATAACAATGTGGATTCTCCACCAGATTGCCGTCCCGATCCAGAAGACAGAAATCCGTTCCCCAAGTGTCCAGACCTATCGAATCGATCTGACCGTCCAGCATTTTGTTCGCCAGGCTGATGCCTTTTATTATTTCTTCCAACAGCCGCAATACATCCCAGTGGATATGGTTTCTCAGGACAATAGGGCTGTTCGAAAAGGAATAGATTTTCTGAATGGAAATTTTATTCCCGTCGAAGCATCCCAAGTTTACCTTGCCGCCGGAAGCCCCGAGGTCAATAGCCAGATGGTTTAGCTGTCTTGTCACCTTGATCAACTCCTTGCGCCTACTCCAGCCTGAATTTCAATCGAAGATAGCTTCGCGCAGGTAACGCATCGTTTTGGCAGGGTTACTCTCGGCAATCAATTCTTCGAGGTTCTTATTGCCGATGCGCATCAATGCTTTACGCATCGCTTTCGTCCAAGCGATGCATTCCTGGATTGCCTCAAGAGAATTCATCCTAGCCGGCCAGATATCCAAGGTGTAAAAGCCGTTAAATCCAATCTTGTCAACCCAATAAAGCCATTCCATCGTGTCAAGGAGGTGAACAGAGCCCACGTTCATATCCCAGTCCCAGTCGCGCCTGGCATCGTTGATGTGCACCCCAAACAGCCGGTCACCAAACAGGCTGGTAAGGGCGAATGACTCGGCTACGTTTTCATATGCCATGATGGCATGACCGGTATCCAGGAATACGCCTACGTTGGGCATCCCGGTTGCTTGTGCTAGAAGGATTGTTTTGCCCACTGTGGCGACGTAGCAATGGGCACGCGGCTCTTTTATCTTATATTCCAAGCCAATTCGGATTTGTGGGTCGTATTCAGCCATTTCGCGCAGAAGATCGATCATGGTATGCCAGGCTTTAAGGTAATCTACCTCGAAGGGGTAATCGAAGCCGTCCTGCCCAGGCCAGATATCAACCAGATCTCCACCGATCTCTCGTGTAATATCGATCACTTCGCGGATCTCTTGTTTGGTCTCCTCCAGGATGCGCTGATCGCTGGAAGCAATCGCACCTTTGGCAAATTTCTTTAATCCGAAAATATTGGGAAGGACTGCGCAACACTGCATGTTATACCGATCGAGATATTCTTTGATCTCATTGACATTCTCTTTTTTAAGTCCCATCGGTACACAAAATCGATCGCGGAAAGACCAGCTTCTGCCGCCAAAGCAAAAAGCTCTGAAAGAGGCCGGTCTTCCTTGTAACCGGAAACAAATCGGTCTCCGGGGTTTCCAAAAGCAGCAAGGGCTGCAGAAAATTTAATCTCTTCTTTCATGGGTTTTCTCCTTATTCTGGGGTTAATGGATTCCATCAATTCTCCGACATTAAGCCGAACTTTTTTCAGAAGGTGAGAGGCGATCCATGTCCAACGGGTATCTGCCGTATTCATGGATTGCCTCAACCATGACTTTGTAGAGATGTGGATCGACGCCATCATGGATCGAATTGCTTGATGAGCAGATATAACCACCCCCGGGGCCTGCCGTTCGGATACAGCTCTTCACTGATTCGATGACCTGTTCTGCAGATCCGTGGACAAGCAATTGAGTGCAATCCACATTTCCCTTGATCGCCACTCTGTCGCCGTATTTTTCTTTTACCACCTGGAGGCTCATACCCTCCAGGGGATCGATTGGATCGATGCCATCGATTCCAGCTGCAATTAGCGAATCGAGCACTGGCATGATATTTCCGTCGCTGTGCTTCCAGTGGAGCAGGCCGAAGGAATGGAACGCCTGACTAAGCAGCGCAAAAGAAGGAGCGAAAAGCTCTTCCCACATTTTCGGTGAGACCAAAGTACTGCGGTTATCGGCGATATCGTCCCCCGTAAAAACCATTTCTGCCCCCAGTTTTGCGGCCTGTTCGATAATTTTCAGGTTGTGATCTACCCCTTTCCTGATAATTCCTAGGACGATTTCCGGCATCGATTTACAGGCGACCATCAATTGCATGTAGCCCATCAGGTCACACGGTAGCGACCAGACGTCTCGTACGTAAATGAATATGGCGCGTTTACCTTTATATTGGCGGATATAATGTTCAAGTTTCTCCAATCGCCCTGCGGCAAAGGGATCCGGTGGATACCATCTTTCCAAGTCCTTCATTGATTGGATAGGGGCGCGCTCATCCAGTGGGATAGTGTGATCCATCAAGCCTTTCACCTGGGTAATACCCCATTCATCGAGCCACATGTTCTCGGCGATCATTGTACGCTTATAAGTCGCGGGCGCCAGGACCGCGTCAAGATCAAGGATTTCAACCAATTCTTCCAAAGTGCCGCTTTTCGTTAGTTGGCGAAGTACCGGCGAGTTGATCTCCCATTCGAAATGCGGGACACGGTCCGGCATCTCTCTTTTTGTAGCTGCAAGGACCCTTTCTCTTGGGCTGAGTGTTTCAGTTGACATTATCGACTCAGGTTGTCAACTTTCGATCGCAGGTTGGAGTAAGTCTTCGTGCAACCATCTGCGCCGGACCACAGGCAGGATGCGAAGCTTCATCGTATCCAGGAACACGGCCAGGAGCAGGATCAATCCTTTGGTAGTCTCTACCCAGAATGTTGGGACGCGTGTCAGGGTCAGAGCACTGTCGATCGAGGAGAGCAGCAAGACACCGCCCAATGCGCCGATTAGGTTTCCGCGCCCGCACCCTGCATACTCACGCCACCGATCACCGAAGCTGCGATGACCTCGAACACCATTCCTTCTCCCAAAGTGGTGGGGACTGAATTCAGGCGCGCCGACAAGATGATCCCGCCAAGCGCAGCTAGCATTCCGGCGAGGATGTACACCAGTACCACGGTTCAATTCACATTGATCCCGGCGGCGTAGGCAGCTTCAGCGTTACCGCCAACAGCATACACTTTCCGTCCGAAAATCCTCTTGGATAAGATGATGTGGAAGATGATATAGATCAGGAGCATAATTATGACCGGTACAGAGATTAGTCCGTCTTTCGAATGCCAGGCAAAGCCCAGAAACATCGGTGGAAATCCGTATCGGGTCGTTCCGCTAGAGATCACCAGGGAAAAACCTCTTAATACGATCAGCATGCCCAGGGTCATAATGAGGTCGTTCACCTTAAACCGCAAGATCATTGTTGAGTTGAATAAACCGATCAGCAGTCCAATCATTAACATGATGAAAATGGCTATGATCGGGTTAAACTGGTAGTCCCACATTAAGATCGCTCCCACCATTGCAGTGAAGCCCAAAATCGATTCGACTGAGAGATCGACCTTTCCCACTAACAGACAGTGCACCTCACCGACCACGAGGATGCCCAAAACAGCTGAGTGAAGCAGGATATTAGTGATATTCAAACGGCTAAGAAAGCGGGGTGCAATGGATGAAACCACCAAGAAAAAAATGATAAGAATGAGCCAGATAAGCTGATCGTTCAAGAGGCGTAAAGACGCGCTCTTTTTGTTCGTCTGTTAACCTGAAAACTTTTCTTTTCATTTCTTCAGTTTTCAAGAGATTACTCATATAACCTCCGTGATCCCTTCGCTTGCCACCAGTATAGATTGTTTGGTCGCTTCGGAATGGGGGAATTCCGTGATCATCCTTCCCTGGTGCATAACTAGCACTCTGTCTGATAAGTTCAGCAGTTCATCTAGGTCGGTGGATAGCAACAGGATGGATAATCCTTCCTTTGTCAGATCGTTCATCAGCCTGTGGATTTCCGCTTTTGCTTCGACATCAATTCCAGCAGTGGGGTCGAGCATAACCAATACTTCCGGTTGGGTGTTTAAAAGCCGGGAAACGACCACTTTTTGTTGGTTTCCACCGCTCAGGAAGCGGACTTCCTGGATTAAGGAAGGCGTGGCAATGCCGAGCAATTTGACGAATTTCCGTGCGATTTCAGTAAACATCTTTTCATCTATAAATCCCATCCGGTCGACTAACTGTGTGAAATTGGACATGTTGATATTGAAATCCACGGAATGCTTTACGATCAACCCTAAAGCCCTTCTCTCATCTGGAAGAAGGGCGATCCCATTTTCCAGTGCTTTCTCGGGGGTGATCGTCTTGATACGCTCGTTATTCAGGTAGATTTCACCTGAATCGAGGGGGATTAATCCAAATAATGACTTGGCCAGCTCAAAAGCTCCGCAGCCCATCAGACCTGTGATTCCCAGGATTTCGCCTTTTCGGATTGAAAATGTAACATTGCTGAATAAGCCCAGGCTGGATAGATTGTCCACCCTGAAGATCTCTTCTCTAAGAATCACTTCCCGTCGAATATCGCTCTCTACGGTCTTGCCGATCATATATCGGACCAGCTGGGGCGTGCTAATTTCCTGTATTTCATCCGTGTGAACAAGACGCCCATCCCGAAGCACCGAAACTCGATCGCAAACCTCGAAAACTTCATTCAGATAATGGGATATGTAAATAAACGTAATTCCTTTCGACGCGAGATCACGCACGAAGTGGAAGAGCATATTGGTCTCATTAGCTGTTAGTGCCGGGGTAGGTTCATCCAGAATGATCAATCTAGCCTCGAGAAAGATCGCTCGAGCAATGGCGATGATTTGCCTCTGCACTAGGGTAAGATCTCTCGCCAGACGTGAAACAGGGACTGGGATATTTAATTTTGCTAAGGCTTCTTGAGCCTTGCATTTTATTTGATCGAAATTTACGAATCCGGCTTTATCAGTAGGCCAGGAACCAATAAACATATTCTCGGCTACGTTCAAGTGGGGCTGGAACTGTTGCTCCTGAGGTACTACCTGTATACCCAGGCGGTGAGCGTGGGCAGGATCCAGGCTCTGGTAGGTATTTCCATCGTAAATGATCTCGCCCGAGTCTGGTGAATAAATTCCCGACACAATCTTGATGAGCGTAGATTTTCCGGCGCCGTTTTTTCCAACCAGGCCGTGGACTTCCCCGCTCCGAAACGACAGGGAGACATCATCCAGTGCAATCACGCCCGGGAATACTTTGCTAATGTTTTTAACCTCTAAAAGTTGATCTTCGTCTTTAGAAATGATGGTCATGGTTAAAGCCATTTTTGGGGGACAGAGAGGCGGAGATATTCCGTCTCTCTGCCGTTAACGCACGTGATTTATGTTTTACTTGCCGTAATTTCCCCAAAGGGTGGGATCGTCTGCATCTGTGGCAGTTATCAACCAGGTGCCGAGCAGCATGGTCAATCCGAAATCGGTGTTCTCAATCTGAGCTGGGGACCACATGGCACCTTCCATTTCAAAGGAACCTGTGGTCGGCTGCTCACCATCAAGGTATTTCTTGACGAAATCCGCTAGGACGCCGAAATCGAGCATGGGTTGGTTGACGGTAGCATCCTGCCAACCATCTTTCATATTCTTCAGCGAATTCGGGTCGCCGTCAATGCCACAGATGATCACATGGCCTTCTTCGCCGACCTTCTTGAGCAGCCCGATCTCTCCCAGGGCGGGGATAATACCTGCGCCGGTATAGTCGCTGTGCCAGTAAATGCCATCTATGGTTGGATCGCCAGCAAAGGCGTTCTGGACGACATCTGCGCCCTGCTCGGGGCTCCAGTCAGTGGGCAGCGTAGTGACCTTAATGTCAGGGTATTTTGCCATTTCTTCTTTGAAACCATCGCCGCGCAGTTGAGCTACGTTGGTGCCCAGGTCACCGGTGACTTCGATGACATTGCCTTTGGGTTCGCCGTATTTTTCAGTCAAACGGTCAACTAGACACTGTGCTCCCTGTTGTCCGGCTTGAAAGTTGTTCGACATCACTGTCATCTTAGTCTTGGCGCTGGCTGGCTGGCGATCGATCCCGAATACGGGAACGCCTGCGGCATCCGCCCGATCCACGCAGGCGACGATTGCCTGGCTATCCACAGGGACCATGACAATCGCGTCCACACCTTGGGAGATCAGGTTGGTGCATTGCGTATCTTGCTTGGTAACGTCACTTTCTGCGTTCACATCGATCACATCCATGCCATTAGTTTCGGCGTAGCGAATAAAGCTTTCCATGAACATGATCTGGCCTTCAGCGCTGTTGGGCGCCATGTAGCCAACCTGATAGGGTTCTTTGGCGGCTGGCGCTTCAGTCGCTACAGGAGCCTCGGTAGAAGCGGGTTCTGACAGCTCGGTGGCCGCTGGTTGAGCAGGTGCACATGCACTCACAATTATCGCAAAGAGCACCAGAAGTACAATCAGAGCTTTTCCTTTCATTTTTCACCTCCTGAAAATCTATTTTGGAATCGGACGATGTTGTTAGTATATGCGAAGTTTTTTAATTTTCACCTCCTTTAATGTACCTCCCCTGTAATGGAGATACCCTCGATTTCATCCTCCACTGAGTAAGCCACCGCAACCAGTCTGGTGGAAATCGCCTGATGAGGATCCAGGGTCTTGTGTGTGTTGTGTTCAACCGCTCTGGTGAGTGGAAACGGGAAGGACGACCTGGGCTCGAGTGCCAAGGTGTAAGCATTGCTGTAAAATGGATAGCCTTTCCAGCCTGCAAAGCTTTGCCAATACAAGAGGAATGGAAAGATTTCTTTTTCCCAAGCAATGCCAAAGCCGATCTTTTTCTGCTGATTTGTTACAGCATACCAGCCTTCTTCAAAGTCAAAAAGGCTGACGCGATCGTTGCACCTGATTTCCTCGGACGGAACCTTGCGTAGGTCGATTATCGTGCCATCCATATTATGAATGAATGGCCATTCCACATCTTGGTCTGGGGCAATCCGGCTGAAAGGAGAGCCCAGCAGCATATCTGATCGTATGCGGCATCGAGGAAGTTCGATTCGACAGTGCTCATCCAGGAACGGGGCGCCTAATGCGGGATGGTGTCCCCACATGAACTCGACGCTTTCATTGCTCTGGTTCTCTACCGTTTCTTCGATTTCCAGAAACGGCTTACCGCTGTAAAGCCGGCACGTGCGGGTGAGGAAAAAAGGCGTACGGTATGTCCTTACCTCGAATTTGACTGCCACCTCTTCTGGTTCGTTGAGCAGGATCTGGTAATCCCAGGGCATTAGGCAAACTTCGCCATGGGTTCCGAGGTCGGCACCTTTAAATGTGCAAGGCTCATCTGCATTGGGGAAGAGCTCCTGCCATCCACCATGATAATAATCTAAGAACGAGCCATGTTGAGCTGGATTTGTCAGAATAACGTGACTTGAATCGCGAATGCCAAGCCATGAGCGCCACATGAAGTCAGTATCACTAGGCTTATGTAAGAATTCATAAATGTCCGCCCCCTGGTCGACCAGGAAGCTCACGCGAAGCAATTCATTTTCGAGCACGACCGTTTGTAAGCCGTGGAAAATAAATTCCCAGATTCTGCAACCATAATTCCTGTTTGACAGGTAACGCATTCTAACTTTAGGATGGGCTGGTTTATCGATCCGAAATTATTGAAGTATCCAAAATTGACGACCTTCATTATAATAGCAGAATAATCTGACCAAATGGTATCCAGGATTTGCAGCTTTATATCCAGGAGTGAACAATAAATGCCCAAAATAATTGAAGAGCATACCAATGTCTGGCCAGAATACGTCAAGGTTGGGATAGTAAATTACCCACCGGGCGGCACTCTGGGTCCACGAATTCAACCGACAATCGAGCTAGTGATTATCCACCAGGGGGAAATGACTGTTCTCGTGGATAAAAAACCCATTCATGCTGGCGCAAATACGGTCACCCTCCTTTTTCCGGGTCACCAGGAATACTTCGAATTTTCAAGAGGCGAAAAAACTTCTCATAGCTATATCCATCTGGCTTTACCGAACATATCATCCGGTTTTAAAACACATTTGCATCACTTGCCAAGGACTATCCCCTTGACCAAAGATATGGTCTTCTTGACCGAGCGCGCCATTGCCTTGAAAACCTCCAGCATTTCCACCTCCGCGATGATTCTAAAAAATCTTGTAACACAGGCGTTATGGTTGTACATCGGAGAGTTCTGAAGAGATATGCAGTAGCCAAGACCATGACATTCCCCAAAGGATCGTTGAGTCAGCCTGTAAATATATTGATACCCACCTACAGGATGAGCTCACCCTGAGCGATATTTCCGAGTCGGTTTCTGTTTGCCCTGAGCACCTGATCCGGATGTTCAAAAACGAGCTGAGCATTACACCAATTGCCTATCTGTGGGATCGGAGGGTATCACGAGGGATCGACCTGCTCGAGCATAGTGGACTTTCGATCGGTATGATTTCTGAACGCTGTGGTTTTAAGACTTACAACCATTTTTCTAGGCGCGTTCAAATCGCAACAGGCAGTTCTCCGAGAAAAGTGCGTCAGCGAGTTTGGCAATCATCACAAACTAATTGAAGGAGGCTTTGATGAATTCACGCGAACGAGTAATGGCAGCTCTGAGCCATCAAGAGCCAGATATGGTTCCGATCGACTTAGGTTCTACAGAAAACACAACCATCACGCGAATTGCTTATATTAACCTGCGAGCATACCTGAAGCTGCCAGAGGACCCGCAGCCATATATAATAAATCGCATGATGGATTCAGTCTATCCTCAGGAGGATCTACTGGTCCGTTATGAGGTAGATTTTCGCCCTATCCGGCCTTCGACGACTTTTAAACCTGTGATCCGGGAAATGCAAGACGACAGCTTTTACGATGCCTACAATATTCGCTGGAAAAAAGCTGCTTATTATTACGATATGGTCGAACATCCGTTAGCGGATAAGACGATTGAAGACCTGCCCGGGATCCAATTTCCAGATCCTTACCAGCCCGGCTTGACGGAAGGGATAGGAGAGTATGCCCGTTGGCTTTATGAAAACACGGATTACGCCATTTCGGTCGGACACATCGCCATGGGACCATTCGAAATGTCAGGCTGTCTCCGCGGTTATGAAAGATTCCTGATGGATCTGATCCAGGATAAATCCTATGCAGAAGCGCTACTAGATAAGAATCTGGAGACCGCCATAGGCTATTGGGATGTGTATTTGAATCAGGTCGGGGAATTCGTACAGGTCGTTTGTCAGGGGGATGATCTTGGTGCGCAAATTGGACCATGGATCTCACCGGAGATGTATCGCAAATTCATAAAGCCGCGTCACAAAGAATTATTCGACTTTATCCGCAGTAAGACCCACGCAAAGATTTTCTTGCATTCCTGCGGCTCGGTCTATGATTTAATTCCGGACCTGATCGATATCGGAGTGGAAATCCTTAGCCCTGTACAGCGTAGTGCGGCAAAGATGGATTTGGTAACCTTGAAGAAGGAATTCGGCAAAGAATTGTGTTTCTGGGGTGGCGGAGTTGATACTCAGCATTTCTTGCCAATAGCAAGCGTTGATGAGATCCGTGATCATGTTAAACGGACCTTCGAGGTCATGATGCCAGGTGGTGGCTGGGTTTTTGTTCCAGTACATAATATCCAAGCCGATATATCGCCGGAGAAATCACATGCTATTTACAAAACCGCATTACAGGTGAGGAAATATTAAATATAAATTTTTTGTCTTTCATCTATGGAGAGGGGTAAGTCATTAAGGTCGCCTTGCGGAAGGAAAATCAATTGGAGTGATCCAATTCTATGGTCTTGGAGATAATTCTTTAGAAGTAACTAGCCAAGAGCCGCATTTCCTTCTTCTTGTCTGGAGCAATTCTGGCAGAGTTCCTGTGCAGTCCCGTTGCAACTGGGATAACAAGACATGGAACCTTCGGACGGACTTTATGGACAATTTTATCCCCCATATACAGACGATGGACTCAAAGGGCGAATCCAATTGGTTTATCTCACTGAGAGGGCGGGGGCTATCCGGATAGATCTCAAAGGCGGCTACAAGGTATCATATTGATCAACCGGGATGCTTCATCTTAAATTTAACCAATGCCCATACGGGAAAGAAGGAAATTGAAAATGGAATTAAAAGTTACACCCTGGCCAGGTCCGGAACCTGCCAGCGAAACGGCTGTGCGGGAAATTTATACTTCGGAGGGGATGCAGCCGTACTCCTGGTCGAACGGTCCCGGAGATAAGTACAACCCCCACTCGCACGGCTATCACAAGGTAATTTATGTGCTGCGAGGGTCGATAACCTGGATTCTGCCCGGGCTGGATAAGAGGGTGGAGACCGGCCCAGGGGACCGTCTGGACCTGCCGTCCGGCACAGTACACGCGGCCGAGGTCGGGCCGCAGGGGGTCACCTGCCTGGAAGGGCATCTCTAACCGGCGCCCTGTTTTCGATATCACCCCCGGGAAGTCCGGGGGAGCTATTTCAGGAAGCGGTCAAGCCAGTTGATCATGGCAGCCGCCAGACCAGGCTCGCCCTCCAGCATCTGGGTGCCGTGCCCTGCCCCGTCAAACACCATCAGTTCTACCTCTCCTGAGGCGTTTTCCGCCAGCGAGCGGGTGGAATCGGCGGCATAGCCGTCTTCCTCACTGGCTGCCAGGAAAAGCGGGCGTTCGCCGTACGCCGCCAGGGAGTCCGGGGTGGTGACGCCGCGGTAGTCCAGGCCTGGCGAGAGCAGCGCAACGGCGGCGATTCCGGGCCGGTTGGCGGCGGAGACAAGAGACAGGTTGGCGCCGATGCTCGCCCCGACCAGGGCGACCCGCTCCGGATTTATATATGGAAGGTTATTAAAGTAATCAAGCACCTGGAGGATGTCATCCCTGGCTTTACCCCAGTCCATTTCGCCGCCGGTCGCGCCGTGCCCGCGCAGGTCGATCGCCAGGACGGCGTAACCGCCGGAGTTAGGGCGGGGACTAAGCCCATCCCACTGTCCCCGGTTCCCGCTAAGCATGTGCATGAGCAGGACACCCGGCCAGGGCGGTTCTGCGCTGGCGGGGTGGAAGGTGCCGGAGATAGATAAACCATCCGAAACCTCTATCTGAATTTCCTGGGGCGCATCCGGGGCTGCCGGAAGGGGTTCGACGGGTGCTTCATCCAATTCCTGTGTGGGCGATCCAGCGCTTACAGCTGGTGGTGATTCCGGCACTGCTTCCCCGGTGATTGAAGGAACGGTTGTGTCTGTTTGAGATAGCGTTTCAGCGGTTTGGGCAGGCGAAGAGACCGGGGCGGTCATCAACCCGGGCTGTTCTGCGCAGGCCGCGAGGGTAGATATTACCAGTATAAAAATCAGGGTTTTTTTCATCTGCTGCCTCCTGGATTGTGGCTGTTCGGCAGTTTAAGGATACCATTTTCCCCCGTAATTTTCAGGAGGATTTGGGCAAGACCCACCAGTTTGAGCGGGCGCGCAGGTTACTGAAAAATCCCCGCACCGGCGGGATACGCAGAATCAACAGGACCGCCACCCCAATTCCAAATCCGAGCGGCCCGAGGATGTCCCCCTGCAGCCTGAAGATATCGCCTTTCTGGGCCCAGGCATAATGCAGGATTACCAGCGGGGCGGCCAGATAGACCAAACGGTGGAGCGCTTTCCATTTTTTGCCCAGGCGTTTCATCCACCATCTGAATGAAGTCGCCGCCAGGGCAAGCAGCAGCACGCCTGCCGCCAACCCGACAAAAACATAGCGCCTCTCCAGGTATTCCCGCCTCAGCAGCGACCAGTCAAATCCAAAATCGACCCAGTTAAAAATCAGGAAGTGGAGCGCCACGAAGGTGAACGCGTACAATCCCAGCGCACGCCTGACTTTCAATAGCCCCCCGGAAGCCGAAGACGGTGTTCAGCGGGGTGCACGCCAGGGAGGCAACCAGGAATATCAGCCCCAATTTTCCAGCCAGCTGGGTGGCGGATTGGATCGGATTGATGCTTTCCGGGTTATAAAAGAGCTCCCAGACCACCCAGCCCAGCAGGGCCAGGGCGGATAGGTGCACCAGTATTTGCAGGGGCGTGAACCTGCGGATGGATTTCATGAGGGGCTCAGCCTTTGGCTTAATAGTAGACGCTCAGGTCCATGCCCTCGTAAAGCTGGGCAACCTCTTCAGCATAACCGTTGAACATCAGGGTCGGACGGCGCTCTCTTTCGCCGATCCGGCGCTCGCTGGCCTGCGACCAGCGCGGGTGGGACACCTCCGGGTTGACGTTTGCGTAAAAGCCGTACTCGTTCGGTGCGATCGTCGACCAGAGGGTGTCCGGCTCTTCGGGGACAAGCTCAATCTCAATGATGGATTTGATACTTTTGAACCCGTATTTCCAGGGCACTACCAGCCGGACCGGGGCACCGTTCTGGTTCGGCATGGTTTGCCCGTACAAACCGGTTGCCAGGATCGCCAGGTCGTGCATGGCCTCGTCCATCCGCAAGCCTTCCTGGTAGGGCCACGGATACAGGGGGCTGTTTGTGCCGGGCATCTGGTCGTGATCCACAAGGGTTTCAAAGCGCAGGTATTTCGCCGACGAAAGCGGCTGGACTTCTTTGAGCAGCCTGGAAATTGGGAAGCCCAGCCAGGGAATTACCATCGACCAGCCTTCCACGCAGCGCATGCGGTAGATGCGTTCCTCCTGCTCGAACTTTAACAGTTCCTCCATCCCAAATGTCTTCGGCTTTTCTACCAGACCGTGGACTTTTACATCCCAGGGCGAGCTGACGAAGTCCTGCGCCAGTCCTGCCACCCGGGTCTTGTCGGTTGTAAATTCGTAGTAATTGTTGAAGTTGGTGATCTCTTCAAAGCTGTTCAGCGGGTCGCCGAGTTCATCAACGGCCGCGCTGCTGACCGGCTCAATGGTGCTGATGGGGCTTGGCGCCGGGTTATCGACCAGCGCGGTCCCCGGCGTATTTTCGGGTTTCACTGCGCAGGCTGCCAGCAGGGCACCGGCGCCGGTAATCCCGATCGCCTTTAAAAAACTGCGCCGGTTCAGGTAGAGATGCTCCGGGGTGATCTCGGATGGTCTGACCGGGACCGATCTGTAATTTTTAAGATTCGCCATCGTATTTTTACCTTTAAATGATTTATACCGGTACGGGTTGAAATTTTAGATTTAGACCTAGTTTATAGCTGAAAGCTTACATATATATTACATCCGGATAAGAAAATTATTATATTAGCCTCAGCCGGACCTGCTCTTTGGCAGTGTGAAGGAGAATTTTGTCCCTTGACCGGGTTCGCTTTCCACATGGATCTCCCCGCCGTGGGCCTGGACAATCCCGCGCGCAATCGCCAGGCCGAGCCCGGCGCCGCCGGTGATCCGGCTGCGCGATTTTTCGCCCCTGTAAAACCGCTCAAAGATCAGGGGAAGGTCCTGGGCGGGGATCCCTTCGCCGTTGTCGCTGACCTCGACCAGGACATCCCGGCCGGATAATCCAGCCTGCACCCATACTTTCCCTTCCGTGGGCGTGAACCGGAGGGCGTTTGAGACCAGGTTGTTCAGCACCCTGCCAATCCGCTGGGCGTCCATCCAGACCGGGTCCACATCCGGCGAGACGCTCCCGCTCAGGTCTATCCCTTTGTTCCGGGCGGCTTCCGAAAAGCTTTCCAGCGTATCGGAAATCAGGTCCGAAAGCGAGTTGTCTGCCAGGTCAAGCTGGAGACCTCCGGCGTCGAGCTGGGCCATCTGGAACAGGTCATCTATCAGGGTCGAAAGCGATTCGGTATCCCGTTTGGCGGCCCGCAGGTAGCGCTGGGCGGTCTCAGGGTCTTCTACCACCCCATCCGCCAGGGCTTCGATGACCGCCCGGATGGAGGCGAGCGGGGTCTGCAGGTCGTGGCTTATCCAGGCGATCAGATCGCGCCGCAGTTGTTCCACCTGGCGGCGCTGGCGGTCTGCCGCTTCCAGTTTCTCGGCCATCTGGTTAAAGGACCCGGCCAGCTGGGCGATTTCATCCCGGCCGCGGACCGGCAGGCGGGTCTCCAGTTCGCCCTCGCTGATCGCCTCGGCGGCAGTCTCCACCCGGTGAAGCCTTTCGGTAAGCGCGCTGGCGAAAAAGTAGCCAATCACAATCGCGATGCCGCCGGCATAGACAAGCAGGATGGTTGCAAGCAGCAGATCATGGTAACTGGCGAACATCAGCCTGGCGGTCAACCAGATATTGATAAAGGTCAACACGCTGGAGAGCACATAAACACCCAGCAGGGTCACCAGGATGGTAGGCGAGCGGTCCAGCCAGCCCAGGCGGTAGGCGCCGTAACTTGCCAGACCGGAGACTACCGCTGTAATGGTCAGGAATACCGCCATCAAACCCATCTCGGTCATGGGCGGGTTCATAATGAGATAGAACGCCACCAGCGAGAGCGCCAGTATCCCCAGGATGCCGATGACAAGCCGGGCTGGCAGCGGAAAACGGTGTGAATTGATGGTCTGGTTCATAATTTTTCTTCAGGGAAAACAGATCGATCCGGTTTCAGGACTCAAATTTATATCCAACGCCCCAGACTGTCTGGATGCGGGCGGGTTTGGAGGGGTCGGCTTCAATCTTTTCGCGCAGCCGGCGGATATGCACGGTTACTGTGCTGGGATCGATGTATTCCGAATGGCCCCAGACGCGGTCAAGCAGCTGGACCCGGGTGTAGACCTGCCTCGGGTGGCTTGCCAGCAGCCATAATAAATCAAACTCCCTGGCGGTCAGGGAGAGTTCTAACCCGTCCAGGGATACGATCCGGGTCAGTGGGTTGATCTTTAAATTTTGAAAAACCAGGTCCTGGCTGTCCTGGCTGTCTGGCCCGGGCCGCGAGCGGCGCAGGACCGCCCGCACCCGGCTGACCAGTTCCTGGGGGCTGAACGGTTTGACGACATAATCATCCGCCCCCATCTCAAGGCCAGCGATGCGGTCGGCTTCCTCCCGCCGGGCGGTCAGCATGATGATTGGCACATCGCTGCGGTCGCGCAGCCAGCGGGTGATCTCCAGCCCATCGATGTTCGGAAGCATTAAGTCCAGGACGATCAAATCCGGGAGCTTGGCAGCAAGCATTTCCAGGGCGCGCTCCCCGTCCTGCGCCACCGATACATTAAACCCGGCCCGCCGCAGGTACAGCGAAACGACCTCGGCGATGGAAGGTTCATCCTCAACAACGTAAATCAGGTTCCCGTTCATCGCGGTTATCATACCAATCTTTACCCTTTTTGGGGGTTGAACCAGATTACAAAAGGATTACAGGGCCGTGTCCGGCAGGTAATAAAATTGTAAGCTTTACATAAACTGCCCGTAAGGAAATCCTGGGAAACTGACACGGCATTTATTTCAGGTACTTGGAAGTAAGATTTTCTTTGATTAAACGTCAATAACCTGTCAGGAGGTAATAAATGGAAAAAACGAAAATGATTATTGGGATTATTTTGCTGGGCGGGTTAATCCTGGCCGCCTGTGGTGGCGCCCCGCAAAGCGCGGAAATGGCGGCTGAAAGCGCCCCTGCCGAAGCCCAGTCGGAAGCCTCTCCGGAGATGGAGGGGGCTGTGACGGAAGAGATGCAGGATCAGGGTACCATGCAGGAGCATGAAGGCTCTGGCGATACGATGAACGCCCAGGAAGGCCAGGGGGCCGCCCCCGCAAGCGCAGAAATACCGGGGAGTGACAGCTCCGGTATGGAGGCTGAGCCAGCGGTGGAACTGCCGGCTTATTTTAATACTGTCTTGTCACACCCAACGACCGGAGAACAGTTCACCATAAAGGACAACCTGGGCAAGGTCATCCTGGTCGAGAATATGGCGATGTGGTGCTCAACCTGCCTGCGCCAGCAGAATGAGGTCAGGCTGCTGCACGAAGCCTTGGGTGAGAGGGATGATTTCATCAGCCTGGGACTGGATATTGACCCGAATGAAAACGCGGCTGACCTGGCGGGTTACCTTGCGAACAACGGCTTCGACTGGTTATACGCGGTAGCCCCGCCCGAAGCCCTGCGTGAGGTCGACGCCCTTTTGGGGACCCAGTTTTTAAATCCGCCCTCCGCCCCGATGTATATCATTGACCGGAGCGGGACGATCCACCCGCTTCCCTTTGGGGTGAAGAGCGCCGCTGAACTGGGGGCTGCCCTGGAGCCATTTCTTAACGAGGGTATGTAGACCCTCGTTACAGCAAATCGCCAGGGCTCTCTGGGGCACCGATGGGAAGCAATCCCTTATGGAATGCTGTGAAAAGTCTTTACACAAACTGGCGGGATTGGTATAAAACAGCATGACACCTGAAGTAATTCTAACTTCGCTGACCCTTGGGCTGGTCGCCTCGGTCAGCCCCTGCGTGATCCCGCTCTACCCCGGCTTTCTGGCCTACCTGAGCGGGAGCCAGGGTTTACTGGACAACCAGCGCAGCAGCTACTACCTGGGATTTTTTGTGCTGGCGGGCGTGCTGACCATGATGTTAATCCTGGGCGCGATCATCGCCTTCCTGTCCATATCCATCGGCAGGGCGCTGACAGTGGTCATCCCGATCGCCGATTTTTTGATCATCCTGCTCGGGGTACTGCTGCTGGCGGACATCAACCCGTTCAAAAAACTGCCCCAGGTCCAGGTGCCTCTGCTCACCAACCCCTACATCAATGCCTTTGTCTACGGTTTGCTGTACGGGCCGATCGCCCTGCCCTGCTCGGGGCCCCTGGTGGTGGGCATTTTTGCGCTTTCGTTCACCGCCGAAGAATTCTTGAGCAAGCTGTGGGTTTTCGTGTGGTTCGGGATCGGCTTCGGTCTGCCGCTTTTTATGCTGTCATTTTTGTCCGGGGCATCCCAGCGCGGGCTGACGCGCTTCTTCGGCCAGTATTCGCGGGCAATAAACATCGCCGCCGGAGCGCTGCTGGTCGCGGTGGGGATCTACGACCTGGCGGTCAACTGGGAGAATATCATGTTGTTTCTGTAGATCAATATCACAGATTGATACCCAAAAAGTTTTTACACCTTAAACCAATGCAATCAAATGCTCTCAATATGGTCTGGATAAATCCAATGACCGCTTCGAGATCGGATGCAATGCTGCATACCCAACAACACAGAGATGGATTAAGGACGGGAATTAAAAAAAAGTCGCCGACAATCGATACAGATGTCAGCTTGTTATTTCGCAGCAGGTTGAGGGAATGGATCTACTCTTCGTAAAACATGGAAATTGAAATACTCTGGCAGGAAGAAATCTTGGTATATGTACACGATTTCCCCATTGTAGTTGTATACTTTCGAGTTGAAGGAAAGCAGAACTTCTCCCTCCTGGATTTTTAGCGACTCCGCAAGCCGTGGTCCTGCAAGCTTTGGCTTTATCTCAGAGTACGCTGTGGCCACGAATCCTTTCTCTTTCGCTAGGAAATACTTTAAGATTGATCCATCAAAACTACGATCAAGTTGTTCTGTATCTACCAGATCCTCTGGAACAACATCCATCATAAATGCCACAGGGCGTTGATCCACTTCCATCACTCTGGTGATCTGTAAGACTCTCGCTTCAGGCATCAGCCCTAAAGATGTGCATTCATCTTGCCTCGCCGCCCGGGGGAGGATTTTTAACATAGCGCAGCGCATTTCAAGGCCACTCTTCGCAGCTAGCGCCTCAACGGTATCGAATACTTCAAGTCCGCTATCTATCCTTGGCCTGGTATGGATCACGAAAGTCCCCGCGCCATGGCGTCTCACAATCGAACCATGCATCTCATGTAGGGCAAGCGCCTCCCGCAAGATTGTTCGAGAGACTCCCAATTCTGATGCAAGCTTAGGCTCGGATGGTAGTTGAGTGCCATTCTCAGCGCCTTGAATGATCTCGTTTAAGTCTGTATAGATTCGTTGGAGTAAAGTAAGATCGTTCCGCATCGAGAAATATTGTTTGAGTTTTGACCCAATTGTATGACAACTAACCGGAAACAATTGGGTTGAATAGATACTTTTTTTGGACAGTCTTAGTTAAGATTTCCAGCCGTTCTTAAAATTCTCAGAAAACAAACAAATTGGTATATATGAACAGATCTGGTCGTGAGATTATGCTTTATGACCTCCAAAGCAGTTCAACACGTCAACCCGGGTCATGAAGAGAAGTCCGCGTGCCTGATACATGGAGATTCACCCATTTTCTACATCAATTATATTCATAATTCGAAAACAATGGAGTTGTCTATAGTAATTGATAGGTGTATGACAATCGTCGTTTTTATTTGGGAAATCCTGCAGTTGAACTAATAATAGGGGTTTATCTATAATTATGCCACCGAAAATTGTCGCATCGGTAGAAGTTTTTCGGTGCACTGGAGTACAAGCGAACCCCACCAGCCATGAATTGGAGAGCCAGCTCACCAGCGAGGAAGGAACCAAGCGGTGCTTTCCCACGATCTTTGGCTGCTATCAATCGATTTGGCATTGATAATTCCGGGTCGTCCAGTATCATGGGTGAGCAATGAACGCATATGCCGGGCAAGTCGCCAGGGTAGACCTAACATCAGGGAGGTGGAGTGTCGAGGAATCGGCCAACCTTGCTGACAGGTTTCTCGGTGGACGCGGCGTCAACAGCTGGATCTTGCTAAACGAGTTAGCACCTGGGGTTGATCCACTGTCCCCCGGGAATATGCTTGTATTCGGCGCTGGCGCACTTGTGGGCACCACAGCCCCTGCCGCATGCTACACCTCGATTGGCTCAAAGAACGTTTTAACGGGCGGAATTAATTACGCTCATGCGGGGGGTCATTTTGCGCCTGCCATGAAACAGGCGGGCTTCGATAACCTCGTTGTTTCTGGTCGTTCAGAGCGCCCCGTCTATCTCTATCTCCACAATGGAAAAGTCGAACTCAAAGATGCAGAGCATCTTTGGGGTAAAACAACCTGGGAGACCCAGGTGAAGATACGTGAAGAGCTCGACGATGACGCCCTCAGATTTCTCACAATCGGCCCAGCAGGCGAAAACCTCGTTCGTTTTGCGATTGTAATTATCGATAAGACGCGTGCAGCTGCCTCGGGTGGATTGGGCGCGATCATGGGGTCAAAGAATCTGAAAGCCATTGTGGCCCAGCCTGCCGAGCAAATTTCTATAGCCCACCCCCAAAGGTTTCAAGAGCTAGCAAGCTCATATTACTCCCTGATGAAGAACTCCGATTTTGCAAAACTGGTAGGTCAGAAAGGAACCCACGGGACATATTCAAGAGATATGAACGAAAACTGTTCTCTTCCGACTATGAACGTGGCGGACGATCACTGGGATCCCGACCAAATGGCAATGATCGATTTTCCCAAAATCTTAGATGGAGAAACCAGTGTAAGAAAGTCGGAAGAGAGATTCCCTTCCTGCCATAATTGCCCGATTCAATGCGGCTTTGTCGTCTACGAGGTTGTGAAAGGCCCCTATGCAGGTCTTAAATTGAACGCATTTGAAGCGAACACAGTCTTCGCATTCGGTTCTCGATGCGACATTGCTGACGTCGCGTGCTTTGTTGAAGATATTCGAACAACTCAGTCTGCTGGGACTTGATAACGACGCGGCGGGAGTCGTGATTTCTTGGGCCATCGATTGTTATCAAAAGGGGATATTGAAACCGGAAGACACCGGGGGTATGCCGCTTGCCTGGGGGGACGCCGGATGTGTCCTCGAGCTATTAAGGATGATCTCGCAAAATGATGGTTTTGGTGCCCTGCTGGCGCGTGGAGTGCAGGAGGCATCGAAGTATATTGGAAGAGGTTCTGAATACTATGCCATCCACTGCAAGGGCCAGGACAATGTCGATGCCTTGCGCGCTGCAAAAGGCTGGGGGTTTGGTAATGTTGTCTCGTTGAGAGGTGGAAGGCACCTGGACGGATCTCCTACTACGGAGTATCAGGCAATCTCACGCGAATTAGGCGAGAAATTATATGGCATCCCTACAGCAGGCGATCAAACCGCATACGAAGGAAAGGGAAAACTGACTTTCTGGTACTCGTGTTTCAAGGCAGTTGTCGATGCCCTGGGTATCTGCTACTATACAACCTGGTGGGGTGACCACAGCTTCTTAGGTCCAAAGGAATTGGCTGCAATGATCTCAGAGGCTACAGGTTCAACAATGTCGACTGATGACCTGTTTCTAATAGGACAGCGGATTGTGAATGTTGAAAAAGCCTTCAATACGATCCACAGGGATTTTACGCGCGCAGACGATATGCCACCGAAGATATTTATCGATGAGCCGATAAAATCGGGGCGATACAAAGGCGAGCGGTTGGAAGAGTCCAAGTGGAACGAAATGCTTGACGAATTCTATGAGGCACATGGATGGGCAAACGAGACCGGTCAGCAAACCAGAGATGGTTTACTGCGGTTAGGCCTTTTGGATGTATGGCAAAAATTGGAGGAGCATTGCAGCAGCAAATAAATAGATCTGGTTTTTAATCAACGAGAGTGGCGATTGGCAAAGGCGTATGGTACTATTCTTGGAGTTCACCAGCCGATCCGCCAACCTCGAATAATAACAAACAGAAAGGATAAAAAAACAATGCAAAGCTTCAGTGGACGGGACATTCTGTCCCTCAAGGATTTTGAACGAGCGGAGTTCTTCCGCGTTTTTAATGTAGCCCGTGAGCTTGAACCGATCGCGGTCAACCGCCGCAACAGTGATATGCTCCGGGAAAAGACGCTTGTGACAGCTTTCTACCAGCCATCGACTCGCACGCGGCTGGCGCACGAAGCGGCCATGATCCGTCTGGGTGGGCAAGTAACCGGTTTCGCCGACGCAAAGATGACCCGGGCCGGCGATTTCTATCAGGAATCGATCAAAGACACGGTCAAGATGCTGGAGTTTTACGGCGATGTGATCGTAATGCGCCATTTCCAGCAGGGCGCCCCACACGAGGCGGCAAGGTGGGCTTCGGTACCGATCATCAACGGAGGTGATGGTTGGGGCGAACACCCGACTCAAATCCTCACCGATCTTTACACCGTACTCAAAGAGAAGGGCCAAATCGACGGACTTAAGTGGCTTGCGGTCGGTGACATGCGCATGCGGACGATGCATTCGCTCGCATACGGGCTCAGCCAGTTCGACTGCCCAATTACATTTGTCTCACCACCCGATATGTCGCTCACGGATGAATTTAAAGAAGATCTCAAGAACTACAGTTTGGACTACAAGGAAGCCGATCATGTCGAGCAGGCTATCGGAGATGCTGACGTGATTCTGGTTGAACCAGTCGTACAGCCCGATTACACCAAGTCGCGTGATGAAGCGCGGCGGGGATATCGGGATGACCCCGTCCAATTACAAAATCACGCGTGAACTGCTGGAAACGAAAGCAAAGTCTGATGCCATCCTGCTTCATTCACTGCCGCGTATGGACGAAATCCCGCCCGATGTGGACATCACCCGCTGGTCACGCTACTGGCAGGAAGCTTTCAACGGGGTGGTGATGCGCATGGCACTCTTGGCGCTGGTTCTCGGGAAGATGGAGTAACCCAAAGCCAGCCAGGCACCAGGGAATTGCATACCTTTGGTGCTCAAGCGAATGTCTGGTTAGACTTATTTCTAAAATCTTGGAGGATTACCAATGCAAACTGATTTACGTGGACGTGACCTGATTGGCGATCTGGACTTCTCGAAGGAAGAAGTAGAGACCGTATTAGATGTGGCGATTGACCTGAAGCGAAAGCGTGCTGTTGGTGAGCCGCATGCATACCTGCGAGACAAAGTGCTGGCGATGCTGTTCTTCTTCTCGAGCACACGCACGCGCGGCTCGTTTGAAGCCGGCATGGCCCAGCTCGGTGGGCACGCCGCCTTTATCGAATCACGCACCACCCAGATCTCCCACGGCGACACTGAAAAGGAAATGGGCGAGATCTTCGGCCGCTACTTCGACGGCATCGCGATCCGCCATTGTGATTTCGGCATCGGCAACCGCTATCTCAACCTGGTAGCTGAGGCGTCACGCGAACCGGTGCTCAACATGCAAGATGAGATTTACCACCCATTCCAATGCCTGGCGGATCTGCTCACCATTTGGGAGAAGAAAGGCCGGGACCTGCGTGGAAAGAAAATGGTAGTCTCATGGGCATATGCCGCCTCCTACCTCAAACCGATATCGGTGCCCCAATCACTGATCCTACAGATGCCGCGATTCGGCCTCAATGTCACCCTGGCGCATCCGCCGGAATTCAAGTTGATGCCTGAGATCATGGATCAGGCGCGCGAGCAGGCGAAGAAGTTCGGTACTGGCTTCGAGGTTGTCGACAGTATGGAAGAAGGTTTCCGGGACGCTGATATCGTTTACGCGAAGTCGTGGGGCCCGCTTATGACCACCCAGAATGCTGAAGAGGGAAAGCGGATTCAGGATCAGTACGAAAGCTGGATCACCGATCAGAAGAAGATGTCGCTTGCGAAAGAAGATAGCATCTACATGCACCCCCTTCCGGCCGATCGCAATATCGAAATCACCGACGAGGTGATTGACGGGCCGAACAGTGTGGTGATGGATGAAGCGGAAAACCGCCTTCACGTCCAAAAAGCAGTGATGGCGCTCACCATGCGGTAAAGGAGTATGATCTATGGCAATCGATTCTGAAAAACGAGTGGCAGTTGTCGCCGTTGGCGGAAACTCCCTAATCAAAGACAAAGACCACAAGACGATTCCCGACCAATATGAAGCAGGCGCTGAGTCAATGACTCACATTGCCGGCATGATCGAAAAAGGTTGGGATGTTGTCATCACGCACGGCAATGGCCCACAGGTCGGATTTATCCTGCGCCGCTCGGAACTTTCCCTGGATGAACTGCACCCGGTCCCTCTGGACTACTGTGGCGCCGATACGCAAGGAGCTATCGGGTACATGTTCACCATGGCACTGTACAACGAGTTTCGCAAGCGTGGGATAACCAAAGAGGCTGCAACCGTTGTTACCCAGGTGCTTGTGGACAGCAATGACCCGGCGTTCCAGAACCCATCTAAGCCGATCGGCTCGTTCATGGACAAAGCCACCGCGCTTGATCACGCCGAGAAGGACGGCTGGCAGGTGTTAGAAGACGCAGGGCGCGGCTGGCGCCGTGTAGTCCCATCGCCGATCCCAAGCCACATTGTACAGGCCAATGCAATCCAATCGCTGATCGCGAATGGCTTTGTGGTGGTCGCGGTCGGCGGTGGCGGTATCCCGGTGATCGAGGATAAGGATGGAAACATGCATGGCGTTGAGGCGGTGATCGATAAAGATTTCGCGTCGTCGCTCCTGGCCTCGGAGTTGCATGCCGACCTGTTCTTGATATCGACGGCCGTCGAGAAAGTTGCTCTAAATTTCAACCGCGCCGACCAGCAGTGGCTGGATCATGTCACCCTGAAGGATGCGCGACGCTATATGGAGGAGGGCCACTTTGCCAAGGGCAGCATGGGACCGAAAGTGGCGGCCATTCTAGAATATTTAGAAGCAGGAGGAAAGCAGGCCATCGTGACCAATCCCGAGAATATCGAGCGTGCCCTAGCTGGAGAAACCGGCACAAGGTTTGTCGTCTGAAAACGGTGAGAAAGTGAGTTCCACAGGTGAAACTCACTGTTCTGACCGATTCAATGGAACTCTACCAGAGTCGATTGCGTGAAATGCAAGAACAAAATGGCAAGTACACTGAGCTGCAAGTAGTGATTATAGATCAATGGTATAGCCCTGAGCACTAGACGGATCTTCAGGGGCAAACGGAGGACATCGATCGATTGATCGATGACAGTAATCAACGATCAGGGCTCATCAGGCAACTATAGCCGGAAGGGCGCGATAGCCAGACAACCACCAGGCTTCCGTCTCCAGGACCGGTAATCTGGCAGGAGGTGCACCAAGCATGACCACGAACAAGCTCCTCATCCACGGGGGAACAGTTGTAAGTGACAGTGGTGTTGCGCAATATGATATTGTCATAGAGGGCGAGCGCATCGCTTCGCACGGCCTTAATGGTGTCTTCGACCCGGAGTCATTCGATGAGGTCTTGGATGCTACCGGGCTGCTAGTTTTGCCGGGATTGGTAGATCCGCATGTCCACTTCGATGCCCCCTTCATGGGCTCCAAAACGGTCCATGACTTCCATTCAGGAACCGCAGCTGCTGCTTTCGGAGGGATTACAACCGTCATCAGCTTCTCCACACAGCCTAAAGGCGGCTCGCTGCTGCGCAATTTGGAGGAGCACGAGCAGAAGGCCGACGGACAGGCATATATCGACTGGAGCATTCATGGAATCCTGTTAGACTCAAGTGAGCAGACGCTCTCGGAGATTCCTGAGCTGGTTGAAGCTGGAGTCCCAACCTACAAATGCTTCACGACCTACCGCCATTCTGATCGGATGATGGACGACGACAGTATGCTGCAAGTGTTAAGGGCGACGGCGGAAAGCGGTGGCATGCTCATGGTCCATTGCGAGAACGATGCTATCTTAGAATATCGGTTGGAGCGCGAGTTAGCCCAGGGTAATACAAGTTGGATTTACCATGCTCGGAGCCGGCCAAGGTCGGCAGAGAATGTTGCCATTCAAAGAGTTGTGGACCTCATGAAGGAGGAGCGAGCGCCAGTCTATATCGTCCATGCTTCTACCCTGGAGAGCGTCCAGATAATTCAAAAAGCACAATCTCAAGGTGATCCGATTCACTGTGAAACCTGTACCCACTATCTCATTCTTACCGAAGATTTACTAAAATCGGAGCACGGTCATCTCTTCATTTGCAGCCCGCCATTGCGAACCCAAAAAGATATAGACGCCTTATGGAGGGCATCTCGAGTGGGACCCATCGAAGTTATTTCGTCCGATGATGCAGGGCTGCCCAGCGCAGACCGAACACGGTTGTCCGAGGGAAGATTCGATAAAGTTCCAAACGGGATGCCAGGGATCGAGCCCAGATTAACCATGCTGTACACGGAAGGAGTAAGGAAGGATCTCATCTCGCTACCACGTCTTGTTTCGTTGACCGCTACTAACCCGGCACGGTTGTTTGGTATGTTTCCTCAGAAAGGCAGTCTGGCCCCTGGATCAGACGCAGACATTGTTCTTTTCGACCCCGATATCAGATGGACCATGTCGGCTGAAACACTTCACATGAACACGGATTTTTGCCCCTTTGAGGGAAGAGATGTGTTTGGCAAACCTAAAACGGTACTTTGCCGTGGAAAAGTCGTTCTTCGGGACTATGAATTAATTGGCTCACCGAAACACGGGCGCAGAATTATTCGAAGGCTCGATGGTTCACTTGTTAATTGAATCAAAGCTAAAGGGAACCGGATACGGAACATGAAGCTCAGCAGCTTACAACAAGAAGAAGTACTTAGCTTCGCCCAGCAATTGGTCCGGATTCCGGGTACATCGGGAAACGAAGGTCAGGTCGCCTCGTTGGTAAATCAGAAAATGATGGAATTAGGCTACGACCAGGTCCAAGTTGACCCGTACGGCAGTGTCATTGGCGTAGTTGAAGGTTCACGTCCCGGGCAGACGCTCTTGTTTGACGGACATATGGATGTTGTACCGATTCATGAGCCGGACCAGTGGACCTGTGATCCTTATGGAGGCGTAATTGCAGATGGCATGTTGATGGGCAGAGGTGCTGCGGACATGAAAGGCTCTTTAGCGGCAATGATCTGTGCTGCGGCTTACATAGATCGCGCCGCCACCGCAGGAACCATTATCGTTTCGGCAAGCGTCGCCGAAGAATTGATGCCTGGTCGGGCACTTGAAAAAATCCTGGATGCATTCCCCGTCGACGCAGTGGTTATTGGAGAGCCGACAGAACTTCGACTGGGGTTCACAGAGAAAGGTAGATGCACAATTGGAATGACCGCGACAGGGCGCATAGCGCACAGCAGCCGCCCCGAACTGGGAGAAAACGCCATCTACTATGCAGTCAATGCGATCGAGCGAATCAAAGGAATTCCTAAACGCTCGGACTCCGCATTGGGCAGTGAGGTCATCGAGCTGGTTGAGATTCGTTCGAACCCCTCCCCGGGGAATGGGAGTGTGCCAGATCAATGCTGGGGGTTATGGGAATGCCGAATTCTGCCCGGCGAGAGTGAGCAGTCTCTATTAGATAGATTTTCTAACTGTCAAAAAGACACGGAGTGGGAGAAAAAAATTCACTTCTCGATTGAAACCATCAATGTCGCTTGCTATACAGGCAAACACCTGGTGGGTAAGGACTTCCTACCTGGATGGAAAGGTGATGCGAATAGTGGAATACTCAGGCAGATGGAAACCGCCATTGAGAAGTGCGGGATTCCTCTGGTCCACTGGCCGATTCCTTATGGATGCAATGCCCTCGCAAGCCGCGGTCTGCGAGGCTTGCCCACCGTGGTTTTCGGGCCTGGAGACGTGGGGTGTGCTCATCGGCCCAATGAATACCTGAAAATTGGAGACCTGTGGAGGGCAACACAGATCTACATGCTTGCGATGGAGTTAAACGGAGCTTTTACCTGAAAGAGAATATCCACCGAAATCCAAGAACGGGCAAGCCACAAATGGCTTAGCTGCAGTAAGGCGAATACCGTGGCGAATTTCGAACTATACAATATAATTAATCCGAATGGAGGTGTAAGATTTCTGATAAAAAAAGCGGCGAAACGATAATCGTAAGTGCCTGCCTGGCCGGTGTCAGGTGTGTAAACTACCCCTCTTTGGTGTTTGAACATAACGATGTTGTTTAACTCGTTGCGAACTCACTCGCGATTCCGCTTTGTTCGGAGCAGCCTGGAGGTCTTCCGACACCTCGCCCCCCAGTGGGCTTTGTCAGGGGGACGGCAGAGGATCTCTTGACCAGATCGCCAGGGATTCGCATGGTCAGCACGGAGGAGGATGATTTTACAGAAGAGTTTATGAAAGGCACATACGGGGTCTTGCGCATTGCCAAGATGACCGGTGCGACAAGGGCAATCCTGTACAAGGAAGCCCGTCTTGTGGTGTAACTAAAACGAGCGTCTTCGATAAAGAAGGCAACCTGGTCGCCGGTGAAGGCTGCGGCGTTTTGAGCTGGCTGCTCAAAGAAAATGGTCTGGAGGTGATTGCCTCAAATGAATGGCCCGCACCATAAAGACTTTTTGGCAGATGGAAAACATAAACAAAGAGATAGAAAGGAGGAACCCACATAACATACTAGTCCAACAAACGAAAACAAAAAAACAAATCATACTGGAAAGTCCTACATATACAAACTTACACGGAGAAAAGAGACATGAAAAAGCTACTAATGGTATTTGGGATATTACTAATATCGGCAATCGTTTTAAGCGCTTGCCAACAAGCACCCGCACCTACAGCCGTTTCTGAAGAAGGGGAAGCGATGCTTAAGGTTGCGATGGTCTTGCCCGGATTAAAAACCGATGAGGCCTTTAATCAGTTCACCTATGAGGGAATGGTTAGGGCTGCGGAGGATTGTGGCATCGAATTTGCCTACACTGAAGAGGTAGCCCAGGATGAGCAACTTGAGGTTGTACGCCAATTTGCCCAAGAGGGAAATGACATCGTTATTGGGCAGGGCGGTCAATTCGGTGAATCGATCATGACGGTGGCTCAAGAGTATCCTGAACAAGACTTTGTCTTTAGCATTGCAACCGACACCGGCGGCATACCCAATGTGACAGCAGCCACAGTTAGCTACCGTCATCCCGGGTATATAGCTGGGGTGATGGCATGCAATATGACCAAAAATAACAAGATCGCCGTGGTTACAGGTGAGTGGTACGATCCCCAAAAACAAATGCTGGAGGGTTTTGAGAAAGGTGCCCAGACTTGCGGAAAGGACGTTGAAGTCAGCTCGGTTGCCACCGGATCATGGTCCGATGTCAACAAGGCACGTGAAGCAACCCTGGCTCTAATAGCCGACGGGAACGATGTGGTCATGCCTTGGCTTGATGCAGCGTACGTTGGCGTCCTGACTGCCGCGCAAGACTCAGAAGGCGTCCTGGTTGTTGGGAGCGTTATTGACATGGCCCCTGTCGCACCTGAGGTGGTCGTTGGCAGCGTTCTGGTGAACTTCGAGGAACTGGGCTATCAGGAGGCTTGCGGGAACCTTAGGGACGGAAAAGTCCATGTCCTGGGTATGGCAGAAGGCGGAACTGATTTTGTAATGAATGACCTGCTCTCCGCTGAGGGCAAGGCAGCTGTGGAAAATGCCATTGCTGGCCTTAAGTCGGGTGAACTTGGTATCGACCCGTAGTTTGTTGGTCGGTTAATTTACAGCGGGGTTATAGGTGGCGCTGGGAGCGCCACCTATAACCCAAACCCACATGACCTGAAGGCATATCGAGCATCCAATGAGGCTTCAGGCACGTGATACATACTGCGTGCCCCGGGTGTTTTCCTGCCCTCGGCTTTGCCTGTGATGCCGACATGCCATCTATGACGTGGTTATGGAACCCATTTCTTTTTAGCGATGCTTGTTTAGGGCGCGTCCATATCCACCACAGAAACCGTTGCAACTGGATATTTAACCCCTTGTCTTTCCTGCGAGCGAAGTGTAGTCCCTGGAAACTGGTGTTAGACCAAGTCAGGCTCGCCTTCACTTAGGAACCTGATGTGGGCAAAGGATGTGTTTATGGCACAAACGGATAATGAAGTCAAATTGCGCATGGAGGAGATCACAAAACGTTTCCCTGGAGTCCTGGCAAACAATCGGATTAATCTCGATTGCCGTAAAGGAGAGGTTCTGGGTTTGCTTGGGGAGAACGGCGCCGGCAAGACAACCTTGATGAACATCCTTTATGGGCTTCACCACCCGGACAGTGGCAAGATCTTCATCGACGGCGAGCAAGTTAAGATCGAATCTCCCGCTAAAGCTATTCAACTTGGAATTGGCATGGTCCACCAGCATTTCAAGCTGGTAGAGGCTCTAACCGCATTGGAGAATGTGATCCTGGGCATTCCTTCAGACCGCCCTCCGATCCTGGATCTTGCGCCTGCACGCAAGCGTTTATTGAATTTATGTGAGGAGTATGAGCTATATGTGGATCCCTCCACTGAGGTTTGGAAGCTCCCTGTGGGGAAACAGCAATGGCTGGAAATCCTTAAGGCACTATACAGGGATGCCAGGTTGCTGGTCCTTGACGAACCCAGTTCTGTGCTCACACCTGCCGAGGGGGAGCAGCTCTTCAGAGCTGTTCGAAAGTTATCCCAGGAGGGACGCTCGGTCATTTTCATCAGTCACAAATTGGGCGAAGTGTTAGAAATCACAGACCGAATTACGGTCATTCGGGACGGTCATGTGGTGGGCACGGTGCCAACGAAGGAGGCAACACAGCGTGAACTGGCGCGTATGATGGTTGGTCGTCCGATCATGATGGAGCGAAAATCCCAGGCCAATCGTTAGTGAGAAGGAACCCGTCCTGGTCATGGAGAATGTCAATGTCAACGACGACCGCGACCTGCCTGCACTGAAAAATTTTAATCTAACCATCCACGCTGGCGAGATCGTTGGAGTAGCAGGAGTCGATGGCAATGGCCAGCGCGAGTTGGCAGAGTGTATTGTGGGCTTACGAAAGCGGACAGGCGGGACGATCCGCATCCGGGATCACATCGTTGATTCCGTGATACACGATCCTTCCTTTGTCGGATTCATCCCTGAAGACAGACAGAAAACGGGCCTCGTCCTGGACCTGACTGTTTCAGAGAATCTTGTCCTCAAGGATTTTCCACGCCCACCCTACACCAAGAGAGGTGTGCTGAAATATAACACCATCAGGGAGCATGCCAGGAGTCTGATCAATGATTACGACATCCGGACGCCTTCTGGCGAAGTCCAGGTTAGGCATTTGTCAGGAGGCAACCAGCAGAAGGTCGTCGTCGCGCGGGAGCTAAACGCAGGACCAGTCCTTGACATCGCCTCTCAGGCGACCCGGGGGCTTGATTTGGGCGCAGTAGAAAGCGTGCACGACACTCTGCTCAGTGAACGCAACCGTGGGGCGGCGGTGCTTTTCATTTCAACAGAGCTGCAGGAGGTCATGTCGCTCAGTGACCGCATCATCGTCCTGTTTCGTGGAGAGGTGATGGGAGAGGTAGAAGGTGATGGAGCGGATGTATTCACGATTGGTCAGATGATGCTTGGGCAAATGGCGGAGGCAGTGACATGAATAAGACCAAAGAGAAACCGGCATTCATTTCCTTGCCGGGTATTGGAGAGCTTGCCCTGTCAGGTGTGCGGCCGCTTATCGGCATTCTTTTAGGACTTCTGGCTGGAGCAGTGTTTATTGCACTTTCGGGCGTGAATCCGCTCGATGCGTATTTGTCGATGTTGACTGGGGCTGTTGGCAGTCCAGTGTCGATTTCTAATGTGCTGGTCCGTGCCTCACCGCTCGCTGATCGGTGGTGTGGGTGTTGCGATCGGCATAAAAGCTTCAGTATGGAACATCGGATCCGAGGGGTACATCTATACAGGGGCGCTTGGTGCCGCAGCAGTTGGTATAGCTCCTCTTCCGGTGCCGCCCATTATACATATAATCCTTGCGATCCTGGCGGCAATGGGGGTCGCTGCATTATGGGGACTGGTGCCTGCATATTTACGGGCATACAGGGGTGTAAACGAGGTGGTCACGACGATTATGATGAACTATGTTGCTATGTTCTTTATCAGTTGGATGGTGCATGAACCTCAACCCCTGGCGGAACCTGGTAGTTTCTTTCCTATGTCGAAAATAATTGCTCCAACAGCGAAATTACCGATCCTTATAAGGGGTACCAGCCTGCACCCCGGTTTCATTATCGGGATAGCGGCATGTATTTTCTTCTATCTCGTACTTCGCTTTACGCCCTTTGGTTTTCGCACCCGCATGCTGGGGGCAAACCCGGAGGCGGCGCGCTATGCAGGTGTAAACGTCAGGCGGCAGATCCTTTATGTGCTTCTGATTGGAGCGGTGATGGGAGGCATGGCGGGTGCATTCGAGATCATGGGATTGAAGATGCGAGTGTTTCAGGAATTTGTAGCCGGTGTGGGATATGAATGCGTGGCCGTGGCCCTCCTTGCAGGTGGCAATCCACTGGGTGTCATTCCCAGTGCATTATTCTTTTCGGCTTTGAAGGCAGGCGGCGCCACGATGTCAATTCAGACGGGCGTCGGGGCACCTATGTCAGTAGTAATCATAGGACTGTGTGTAATCTTCGTGATCGCGGTAGGCTACGGCGAACGCAAACGTCTAGAAAAATTGAGCGAATCGGAACAAGAAGGTGAGGAGAATACGGAGGCGAAACAATATGTCAGGTGACCAGATCATCGATTGGCTGCAGGCATCCTTGCGATGGGGAGCACCACTGATTGTAGTCTCTATTCGGCGAAGTATTTGCCGAACGATCAGGCGTGATCAACGTCGGCATCGAGGGCATTATGCTCTTTGGCGCCCTCGCCGGGGTCGCTATCAGCTTCTTTACGGGTAATGTCCTCATAGCTGTCATTGGTACCTTGCTCCTCGGCAGCCTGCTCGGGTTAACGTTCGCCTTCTTCACCGTAACGCGAAAAACCAACCAGGTTGTCACTGGCCTCATGCTGAACCTCATTGCTCTTGGTGGGACCAATCTTCTGTTCGCCATGATCTCGGAAACCCGGTCCGAGCGGGTTGCAACGTTCCCGGTGCTGTTCCCCGAGAGCTTCTTTGATATCCCGATCCTCGGCCCCGTGCTATTCCGGCAACCATTGAGTGTATGGATCGCCTTGGTCCTGCCCTTCATTGCCAGTTGGATCCTTTATCGAACGGATTGGGGTTTGAATGTTCGTGCCATTGGCGATAATCCACAAGCAGGAGCGACAGCCGGACTGCGAGTGCTTAAATTGAAGTACAAAACGGTTATCCTTAGCGGGATCTTTGCTGCATTGGGGGGGGCTATGTTGACACTCGGTGAAGTGGGGTACTTTGCATCTGGAGGTATGACCGCTGGACGTGGTTTTGTCGTTCTCGCTGCGGTGGTCGTGGGGGGGTGGGACCCTTTGAGGACGGCGCTGGCGTGTCTGGCATTCGGTGCTGCGGATGCGGCCCAACTGAGGATGCAGACTACCGGTTCAGCTATCCCATACCAGTTCCTGCAGATGCTGCCTTATATCCTTACCATAGCTGCACTTGCAGGTGTGGTGGGGCGTACAAGGCCGCCGAAAACCTGGGGGGCGCCGTACGATCCAGAGGACATCTAGCATGTGCGGGAGCGAGTTGGCGCTCTGACGTTATCGCAATTATCTTGTTGGCTATCTCCAGCCTGAAAGGGGGATGTCAACGGAGTTATTGCACATCGCCAGGACCCATGGAAGGACAATCAAGATTACCGGTCAATACGGATAATCTCCGTCCGCATCTGAATGAAGAGGTTCTGCATGCCCCGGCAAAACTGGAAAACCATATCAACTACAAGCCTTTAGGATTTCAGCAAATCTTCGGCGAGATGAGTTAGCAGTCAGAATCCACTCATTTCAACCACCCGTATAGGACTTTTTCCAACCCCATAAATAGAGGAGATCATGATGAGACTACTGATTCTGAACCCAAATACCTCCGAGGACTTCACCCGGGAAATTCACAAGGCTGGGGAGGCGGTCAAGTCACCAGGGACGGAGGTGGTCTGCCTTAATCCTTCCAGAGGGCCGAGATCCCTTGAAAGCGTCTATGATGAGCTGCTCAGTTGTGGTCCTTGCCTGGAGGTTCTCATCGCCCGTCAATCGGAATTCGACGGTTTTGTCATTGGCTGTTACAGCAATCACCCGGTAATTCGTGCCGCCAGAGAAATGCTGAACCAGCCGGTTGTGGGCATTATGGAAGCCTCGCTTTATCTAGCCTGCGCAGTAGGACATACATTCAGCGTGATCAGCTCCGGCGATCGAGCTATTACATTGTTTTGGGATGCCATTAAAGCATTCGGCATCGAGAGCCGGTGCGCTTCGGTTCGCTCCACGGGCACTCCTGTACTGGCTCTCGAGGGATCAGGCAGGGTGAATGTTGAGGAATTGATCTTAGCGGAGGCGCGCAAGGCGATCGAAGAAGATGGGGCGGAGGTGATCAGCCTTGGCTGTGCGGGCATGGCCGGGCTGGATAAACGGCTGAAGTGTGAGCTTGGTGTTCCTGTGATCGATGGGGTCTCCGCTGCGGTCAAGCTCGTGGAAGCGATTGTGGGATGTGGGATTCAAACCAGTAAGCGACGGGCCTACTCCCCACTTGAGGGAAAAGAACTGGTTAATTTGCCCGAGTTGTATTCAGTTCCTTATGAACTGAATGGTACAGGTCGATGATTGTGTCTTTCTAAGATATACCATCGTGGCTGAACTCTGTTGCCTTACTCCTTCCGTGGTGATAGTTCGGGTGAGATGAATGCGGATTAGGCGCAGCATAATTTGAGGAGGACTTGATGGCAGACTGTAGAGCACTGGTAACGCTTACTTCCGAAGAATCGAAAAGGCTCATTGCGAAGGGGATTGTTGCCTTGCCGATCATCCAAAAGGCCAGGAAGAGAGGGATCATCGGGTTGTGCATATGCAGTTCAGCGAGGTATGTCGCTGAAGAGCTTCTACAGGAACCCCTGCCCGCTTCAGCACCCTATATCTGTGGCTTTGTAAGTCGCCATGGTCTGTTTGCGGTCCCTGATGGCGAGGCGGGAAAACAACTGGTTCTTGTGGATGGGGAGGCAGTCTGGCTTGATTGGCCGAAGGAAAACCTCACGAAGTACATCAAGAACATGGGTGCTCATGACGTGATTATCAAGAGTGGCAACATCCTGGATACAAACCGCAAAGCGGGGACACTGGTGGGATTATCCAACGGAGGTGAGTATGGCAAGTACCTCCCGTATATATTCACGCGCGGGATCACCTTAATCGTGCCAATGACACTGAACAAATCGGTTCCCTACCCTCTTGATGAGATTGTGCTTGAAATGGGGATAACAAAGATCTCCCCACAACGCTCGCATGGTAAGCCATGCGGTATGCTACCCTTACCAGGATTGATTGTCACGGAATGCGATGCACTCCAAACCCTGACAGGTGTTAGAGTTCTCCCTGTCGCGATGGGGGGAATTGGCGATGGCCAGGGAACAGTAACACTGCTGCTGCTTGGACAGGAGAAGGACGTGGAGAATGCCTGGAGTCTCATAGAATCCCTCAAAGGGGAGCCTCCCCTGAAGGTATCTACCCCGCAGGCCAGGTATGAATCCAGTAAACACGTTAGTTCGTAGAAGGCAGTATCGTTCCGTTGGGCAAGCAAATGTTACGATGGCTGAAAGTGTCGAAGAGCAACAGGTGAATTACAAACTCGATACCCTACTTGCGGTTATCGGTAACGACACGAATGTTCTGGGTGAATGTCGACATAAGATGCTGCGATCAACGATGCATCAGGGATCTTTCGCCAATATTTGGCCGCAGGTCTCAATTTCTTATTAGTCATCCGGAATAGGATCTTTGATAATCCGCTCAACTTGAAGCCATCGTATCACGATCAGCATAATATTGAACCCAGGGTCGAGCCATTTCGAAAGCAGCGCTAGCCAGGAGCACATCAGCGTCCGCATGCTTGCGCCCAACGAGCTGCAAACCCACTGGCAAGCCATTAGGGGAAAGCCCTGCAGGCAAAGAAGCAGCCGGATGTCCGCTGAAATTGATCAGATATGCTGGAGACCATCCAATAAGTGGGTCGACCGCGACACCATCTATTTCACTTGGTCCCAGCGTGTTGCCATCGGATGAGTTATCAACAGGTAAAGCACCAGCTGTGGGCATCACAAGCAAGTCGTAGGTATTGAATAGATTTTCGAACGAATCGTAGACTTCCGACCTTATCTCCAGATCCCGGTAATGATCAAGCAATGTCAACTTTCGCCCTTCGTCAATCCAGGCAAGATATTCTGGTGGGAAATCTTCACGATGATCGGCCAGTAAATCAATATTTTTCTGCTTGAATGAGTCCAGAGCCATGATGCTGAGTGGGATGATCATGCGAAACCATGATTCTGTAAGTTCCGTGTGGTCGCGCATTAAACCCAATTTCACTTGTTCAACATTGGCACCTAACGTTTCGAAAGTGGTCAACGACTCTTCGATGACCTTCCGAACTGGCTCTGCAATAGGGAATACGTCGAGATTCGGAGTGTATCCAATTTTCCAACCGGACAGTCTCAGGTCATCCGGGAGTGAAAAATGCGGCTTACCAGGGAAAATGAAAGGATCGCGACCATCAAATCCGACCAGTGAGTTCAATACAAGCACAGCATCTTCTACAGTCCTTGTCACAAAGCCTTCATATATAAATGGATTCGTGCCTCCAAAAGCATTTGGACGGGCTACATAAGGGATGCGACCGAATGAGGGCATATACCCATAAATACCGCACCAGGACGCAGGGATTCTGATGGAACCTCCAGCATCGGTAGCTTCAGCAAAAGGAACAAGAAAATCTGCGACTGCAGCAGCGGCACCCCCCGACGACCCACCGGCGTTTTTCTCCAGCGCAAAGGGATTACAGGTGGGACCAAACAGATAATTGTCAGTCGTGGCTCGAAAGCCCATGATTGGGCTGTTGGTTTTCCCAATTATGATGGCTCCAGCCTGCTCAATCCTTTCAGTGAATACGCAAGCGAAATCAACAATATTGTTTTTAAGTGCACGAACACCACCGAAAGTGGTAGGCCAACCAGGCTTAGAATCAAACAAATCCTTGATGGCTGTGGGTATTCCGTGGAGAGGCCCTAGTTCATCACCGTTCATCACTTTGGTTTCAGCCGCCTTAGCATTATGACGTGCTTGTTCGAAGTCCAGATATACAAATGCGTTTAATCTTGGGTTCCTCTCCTCAATCCGCTTAATGAATTGCTCCAATACATCAACTGGTGACACGTGGCGGTGACGAATTGCATTAGCCAGGTGGATTGTGTCCATGGAGTAGATAGTTGAATCCTGGTTTATCATTATTGGTAATCCTTCTTTTCTTATGTGGGGATTAGAATGCGCTTGCTTTCTCTCGTATAGTTTATTGGGAAGTACAGGAAGTATTCAAGTCAGTCAATTTTCATATTTACCCTGGTGGGAGATCTTTCAGGACTTGCTCTCGGGACCAACTGGTAGGAATGATAAGGTTGGATGCTCACTAAGGTTCAAAAGTAATTGCATAAGCGGCGTTCCGGAATGAATTCTTCGCAGGATGTTCAAAGCAACACCTTCCCATTACGAATGCTCATTCAGTAAGGCGGCCAGCCTTTATTACGTGGAGAGGCGCCTGGTGAGTCCAGATCGCCTCCCATATACTTTCTGCGTTTAGAACCACCAGGTTTGCCGGGTTGCCTTCTTTCAATTCGTGATCTTAAATTCCCAGGGCCTGCGCGGAACGGGTGGTGGTCTGAAAAATTCTGCCTCGAGAAATTACAATATCCACCAGGCTTTGTGGTGCAGAGCGAGTCCGCGCATTTTTAACGATAAGTTCGTATTCCACTCCTCCCTCCATCATCATTGAGGTTTTAAGCACGAAAAAATTAACCTGAAGCCATCTGTTTGGATAATTCTACACAAACACAGGATGGCTGGCAACATATGAAATTAACGACCAACAAGGAATGCCCAGATTGAGCAACCCTTGTTGTTGCCTTCAAATACTCAAACAACCTCTCTCTATATTGCACTAAGAGGTTGCCGCCGGTGCGCTGCTGGTCGCGGTGGGGATCTACGACCTGGTGGTCAACTGGGAGAATATCATGTTGTTTCTGTAGATTCAATATCACAGATTGATACCCGTGTGGGTTTTTTCTAAACCAGGATTACTAAATGGATTTTCGGAATGTCTCTTTTCGCGAAAACTTTATCGTGTCAGAACGTATGATACAAAAAGGCTTAATTATTTCTTAGGATCAGAAATCCACCCCCATCACCGTGCTCGATTCAAAAACCGTATCATTTAGTATCTATTTTACATAATTTATTTTTTCAGCACAGCCCTGTAAAAAAAAGCCCCCAATTCATTCAAATAACTATACTTGATTTTTTCCGCGAATGGGTTGTGAATCCAAGCCCCTATTCTTTTCGCCAGCGTTTTTAGGTCTGTTCGCTGATTTCTTGTTGTCGGGCAGCCTCTAACAAATTCATGCCCTGGGACAACGGATATATCGAATCCTTTAATGACAAAATGAAATATGAACTTTTGGGAAGAGAAATGTTTTATTTACTTAAAGAGGCACCAAATCTAATTAAAATATGGAGAACTCGCTGCAACAAGATCCGACCAAACAGCTCACCTGGTTAGAGACCACCAGCTCCAGCCATTCTCATGATCCACTCTTCTCAAATTAATCCAGTTAGCCTAAAATTGTGACCTGTACAAATTATGGGAGCAGGTCAATTCTTATGATCCTGAGGAATTTAGTAACCCTGAGGGCTCTTCTTTCAGGGGTTACTAAATAACGGAGGTTTTTGATCGAAAAGCCCGGATAACGGCGCATCTGCAGAATTATACGCAAAGAGGTGAAGTAAAGCTGGTAGTAATGGACTGAAAATAATTTCACACAGATTGTAAACCTGGATACTTTAAAATAACTGATAAAAATAAAAAAGGGTAAAAAAACGGGAATTATATAAATTATCTTTTCTGGACCCGCCTCCTTCGGGCGCTGCTGGCTTTTACACTGGCAATGCGCTGATTGTTATTCCCAAACTTATTTAAGGAAACAGGAGCAGAAACTCATGAAAACGAAAAAAAAGGTTCTCACTGCATCTATCGCCGGGGCTGCTGGCGCCATCGTGCTGCTGCTGGTATTGGTCTTCGCCGTACCAGCTTTTTCAACTTCGCTCCCGGCAGTGGTCGCTGCGGCAAACACACCAACCCCGCTCCCCGGAGATATTATTCCCCTCAAACCGATCGCGGGACTCAGCTCGCTCAACGCGACGGTGAAGCTTGAAGTTAACGGTCTGATCAACGACGAGCGCGCCCAGGGTGACCTGAATGCTGTGCTGACGACGAACGAACAGGGGAAAAGTAAGATCAGCGTGACTGGCAGTCTGCTGGGAGAACTCGCAGCCCAGGTCGGCGGGTCTCTGGTAGGTCTTTTTTCGCCGTCCAGTGTTGACATCTACAAAGTGCCCGAAGGCTCCTTTGCGGTTGTTAATGGCTTTTTCCCGGTATGCGTCGAACTCGAAGATACCAAAGCCGCCTCTGCGCTGGACGAGATGAGTCCGCAAAGCCTGCTGACCATGTTGACGAGCAGTGATGTGGCCCGCGGGGAATTTATCGGTCAAAAGACATATAAAGGCGTATCTGTCAAGCACTATGTGCTCAATGGAGATACGTTTCTCGCGGCTGCGCAGAAGAGCCGGGACCCGAAACTGAGAGCCTTTGGCGAGGCATTGTGGTCGGCAGAGGACGCAGACCTGTATGTCGATACAAAGGGCGGTTATCCGCGTGCTTTTTCCGGAAGCTACAGCGGCACTTACGAACCGCTCAAGTTTGAAGGTGACTTTGATGTGCAGATCGAATTGACCGGCATCAACACCAATACCACGGTTGAATTGCCATCTTCATGCAGCAGGCCAATCTCGCGGTAAAGTGAACAGCTCCTGGGATCCGGCGGACGTGAAAGGTATAACACCCAACCCGTCCAACACGAACAGTTCCATCTTGAGGGCTGTGGCGTTGAAACGGTGCAAACGGTGGGTTTGGCTGAAATAGCAGGCGCACTGCTAATAATGCATATCCCGACTCTTGCCGGGCCAGGTGGACTCTATTTGATTCAGTTTCTACGTCGGTCAGAGCCATGGAAATGCAGCAAAAGGCAGCACTTATCGCCATAAAGCCCCAATTCCCAAGGAGAGGATTTTATGGGATAACAAAACATCGACTTCTGATGGGATGCCGGGATCAATTCACGGACTTTATGACTGCACACAATAACACCGGGGAGGCGGCTCCGGCTCTGCGTTGATTTTTCGCTGGTTGATCAAATCTATTGGTTGCTCACTGGCACAATATCCAGATGAATTTTATGCTTCTGAACTGAAACAGCCCCCCTCATAATTAAATCTGGCATAAAGGCGCATTTTCTGGCTGTGATTTGACGGTTGGATACTCAAAAGTAAGGGGGCTTCAGGGCGAGATTCAAAAATACGGTGAAAATCTGAGTCTTATAAAAGAAAGCGGTAAATTCTTGGAATTACCTGCCTGCGGATTAGAACCTCAATCCTGCAAGTTTCAGGATTACTCTGCTTACAGAATTAATCGGATGGTTTCCTGACATTTGGATAATCTTCATGATTGCAGCAGGCATTCAGGATAGAGGGCAATTAAAAATTGGATTACAAGATACTGAACTGAAAGGAGCGATTTGATATTTCTGTCAAAATCTAACATTTTAATGCGTTCATTGTTTTTCAACTTTGGGTAGAAAAAATCCATTTTGAGAAGGATCCCGGCGGAATTTAATTACCAAAAATCTCTGAATAAAACTCCTCGTTCCGGGTATATAATCCGTTTTGTGCACAATTTTGCGGCGTAAATATTCGATTAATTATCGGCGGCTTCGTTGAATAAAGTTGCAGTGGAGATTCTAGATGAAAACCAAAATCAGTTTCAGGAAGATCCGGTTATTACTTCCATATCTAATACTGGCAGCACTGGTGTCGGCTGGTGCCTGTAAATCTTTGCTGCCTTCCTCAATCACACCGACTGTTACCAGAGACTCATACTCTTCAACTATTCAAGAGGACACCGGTTACCCTGTTCAGGACGAAGGTTTACCTATTGCGCCCATTGTGGTTGATTTTAAACCACAGGGCGGGGAGGAGTTGCCTGTCAGCGGGGAGATCGTCCTGAACTTCGACCAGGATATGGATCATCAGAAGACAGGGGAAGCATGGCAGTTAACCGGTCCGGATCAAATTGAGATAAAGGGCGAGTTCACCTGGCCTGACAGCCGTACCATGCGGTTTAAACCAGATACTACTTTACGAACAGGGACTTCTTACACTGGAATATTGAGAAGGGAAGCCGTAAGTTCCCGGGGAATCCAGCTTGAAGAGCCTGTGCTTCTGAATTTCACTACAACGACCCCGCTGGAGGTAAGCCAGGTGTTTCCACAGGATGGAAGTAAAGATGTCGCTGTGGATGCAGTGATTACTGCGATTTTCAACCGCCCGGTGGCCCCTTTGGTGGTTGAAGAAGATAAGGAACAGCTCCCCGATCCAATGGAGATAAATCCACCCGTCCCCGGACGAGGTGAGTGGGTAAGTACTTCAGTGTATGCATTCCAGCCGGGAAAACCCCTGAAAGGCGGAATGGATTATATTGTGACTGTAAGAGCTGGTCTTCCAGATGCAGCTGGCGAGACAGTATTGGAGGAAGATGTATCCTGGAAATTCACCACAACAAAACCCAGCATCCAGTCTTTCGAGCTTTCTGGCGGAGCGGTTAACCCTGAACCGGGTCTTGAGGGTGTCCTGCTTGATGAATATTTTACAGTTAATTTCAACCAGCCAATGGATGTTGGCAGCAGCGAAGAATCGATAAAACTGCTGCCAGAAGGGGGCGAGCCGGTTTCGCTCATTACAAGCTGGAATGATATTGATACCCGGGTGATAATCACACCCACATTGGACCTGCAGCTTGGGACTTCTTATTCGCTGGTCGTGGATAGTACCGCAAAGGCGTCTGATGGCGGGACACTTGCCCGGGGATTAAATTGGAATTTCAGAACCATCCCGCCACCCGCAGTCCTGACCATTTCTCCGCCAGAAGGTCAGGCGACCAGTGGATTTACACCTGAACTGTGGATCAAATTTGCTTCCCCGATGGATTTTGAAAGCGTTAAGGAAAATATCGAGGTCCAACCGCAGCCAAAGGAGGACATACAATGGTGGTACGATCCGTATGATTGGAGTATTCGCGCCTTTATCCTTCAACCCTCAACCTCATACCAGGTGCGTGCGCTACCTGGGATGCAGGATATCTACGGGAACAGCATCTCCACTGAGAAAATAGTAAATTTCACTACTCCGCAGAACTGGCCTATGGCTGGTCTGCAGATGCCCTGGGAACCTGCCTTGCTGAGAGAAGGAGGTCCCCAGGAATTTTACGTGACCTACCGCAACGTAAATTCTATCGGAGTAAAGCTTTATAAAATAACCCCACAAGAATTCATCGGGCTACAGACAGGAACATTTAACCGCAGTGAATTTAAACCGCAGGAAAAGGATCTGGTTTGGGAGTATGAACTTAGCAACTCTGGCAGGATAAATGAAACCGTACTGGAGAGTCTCACCCCTGTGAAAACAACCGGAGATGCGCTCGATCCAGGCTTCTATTTTCTGGTACTTGACACACCCGATATTTCCTATCCACAGCAGTCTTCTCTTGATAATCGACTTATGGTGGTTGCCAATGCTGACGTTGTATTCAAATCCAGCACAGATGAAGGCTTGCTTTGGGTTACTGATTTTGAGAATGGGCAACCATTGGAAAATGTCTCTCTCACTGTATACAACAGGCATTTTCAACCAATTGGGGAAGGTTCAACTGATGAGGATGGCTTGCTGAAATTAGACCTGCCTGGCCCTGAAGACCCCTCTGACCCCCGTTTTGTAATGACCGGTACAGAAGATGAGTTCTTTGCTTTCACAACCAGCCTGTGGGGCTCTGGCGTAAACCTTTACGATTATGGCCTCTGGAGCAGTTACTATGCTCCGGTCAACCAGGTGAGGGTATACGCATACACTGACCGCCCAATTTACCGGCCTGATCAGACTGTCTACTACAAAGGCATCTTGCGCCGCGATGATGACCTTGCTTACCAACTGCCTGAGGCGAACAGTGCGCATATTAAAGTAAATAATTACAAAGAAACTGTATTCGAGGACGATTTGCCGGTTTCGGAATTCGGCACTTTCAGCGGGGAGTTCACGCTCGACCCGGATGCGGTATTGGGTCACTACAGTATTGAAGTCGAACTGGTCGATAAAAAAGAATCCGTCGGCGGGGTGGGTTTTACAGTAGCGGAATATCAAAGGCCGGAGTTCCAGGTAAAGGTAAGCGTGGATGCTGCAGACTTGTTGAATGGTGAGAAGTTTAAGGCAATGGTAGACGCTGATTATTACTCCGGCGGAGGGGTGGGGAACGCTAGAGTCGATTGGACCCTAAACGCAAGCCCGTTTTATTTCAGCCCGCCAGAAGAATATGCGAATTACTCATTCGAGGATACGGAACGGGATGCAGGCAGTTACACAGACAGCCAGTTCCAGGAAACCGAGACGGTTGCGCAGGGGGCAGGGACTACAAAACCAGACGGTACATTCAGTGTGAGTTTACCGGCGGATTTGAGTGAGGGTGGGTTTGGGCGCCAGTTAACCTTTGAAGCTACAGTATCTGACATCTCAAAGAACGCTGTCAGCGGCAGGGCGGTTGTGAATGCTCATCGAAGCATGGTATATCCCGGCATTCGCCCGACCAGTTACGTGGGTACATTCGGTAAAGAGAACTCCTTTGATTTAATTCTCCTTGACTGGGATGGCAAGCCGGTCTCTGGCCAAAATGTCGCTGTAGAGATCGTGGAGCGCAGGTGGTACAGCGTGCAGGAACAGGATGCTTCGGGGCGTGTGGAATGGAAAACGAATGTTGAAGATATCCCTATCGAGAGCCTAGAAGCAACCACCGATATTCTTGGTCAGGCGAAAGTAAGCTTTGTCGCTCCTAAAGGAGGAGTTTACCGGGCGACCGCAAGCGCTGAAGATACTGAAGGCAATGATGCCAGGTCGGCAGCTTATCTCTGGGTTTCCGGAGAGGGCTTCATTCCTTGGCGACAGACAAATGACCGCAGTTTTGACCTTGTTGCTGACCGGTCAGCGTATTCACCTGGTGATACAGCCGAGATATTAATTGCTTCCCCTTTCCAGGGAGATAGTACTGCCCTAATAACAGTTGAACGCGGGCATATATTGCAGCAGGAAACCGTAAAACTGGCAAGCAACAGCATGGTCTACAAACTGCCCATCGCCCCTGAATTTGCACCCAATGTGTTCGTTTCTGTATTGGTGGTCAAGGGGGTTGATGATACCAACCCCAGCCCGAACTTCAAGATGGGTGTAGTGGAACTGCAGGTGAATACCGACCAGCAGAAAATTTTTATTGAAGTTTCTGCTGAACCGCAGCAAGCCGGCCCCGGGGATGAGGTGACATATACTATCCAAGCCAGGGATGAGGGGGGTGAACCCTTACGCGCTGAATTCTCCCTCAGCCTGAGCGATCTGGCGACGCTATCATTGGTGGAATCAAACACACCGCCGGTACTCGATTTTTTCTATAATGAGCGCAATCTGGGTGTGTGGACTTCCGCCCCGCTCTTCCTCAGCCTTGAGGACTACAACGCGGAAATCCAGGAGATGGTCGCCATCGGAGGGGGTATGGGCAGCGGCGGCGGAAAGGGTGAGGATGAGCTAGGGGTGGTTAGCGTTCGCCAGGACTTCCCTGACACCGCCTTATGGGAGGCGCATATTGAGACGGATGAAAATGGACAGGCACAGGTTACTGTAAAGCTGCCTGACAACTTAACAACCTGGCGGATGGATACACGCGGCGTGACTTTAGATACACGCGTTGGCCAACAAAATTTTGATTTGATCAGCAGCAAGCCTCTTCTTGTCCGGCCGCAGACACCGCGCTTCCTGGTTGAAGGAGATGAAGCTCTAATCGGTACAGCTGTACAGAACAACACCAGCCAGCCTCTGGATGTCAGAGTCAGTCTGGAGTACAAAGGCGTGAGTCTGGCGGATGATTCCCCTGTGCGGATTGAGATTGCTGCTAAAAGCCAAGCTCTCGTTACCTGGAAAGCGAAGGCTGACCAAGGCGCAGATCGTGTAGACCTGGTTTTCAGTGCGGAGGGCGGCGGTTTTCAGGATTCGAGCAAGCCGCCGCAGGGCACACTGGAAGGGCATGGTATTCCGGTTTATCGCTATCAGGTGCGCGAGACAGCGGGCACATCCGGGATGCTGGAAAATGGAGGGACAAAAATCGAAGCTATCAGCCTGCCGGCCGTGAATGTGGATTTGCAGGGCAGCCTTCATATCGAAGTATCCCATTCGCTGGCAGCTGGGCTGGCCAATGGCTTGAATTACCTAGAAGATTTCCCCTACGGGTGCATTGAACAAACCATCTCGAGCTTTCTACCCAATGTTGCTTCAACTCAAGCTCTTAAAACTGCTGGTATTAGCAATCCCCAGTTAGAAGCTGATCTTGCCCAGCAGGTCAATCAAGCTCTGCAGCGCCTGCGTAATCTTCAGAATCCTGATGGCGGCTGGGGATGGTGGCCGGGCGACGATCAAAGGAGCGATTCTCTGACTACAGCTTATGTTGTGCTGGGTTTGTTGGAAGCCCGGGACAGAGGATACCATGTCACTGAAGACCAGTTGGAATCGGCGGTTAACTATCTCCGCACACAGGTGAAATTTATCAGACCGGTAGAAAAACCAGAGGTGCTTAATCGGCAGGCATTTATACTGGACGTGCTGGCACGCGCCGGTAAACCAAATGTTAGCGCTACCGTCAGGCTGTATGATCAGCGCCAGAATGCAGCAATTTATGCCAGGGCTTTCCTGCTCGACGCGCTTTACCGTATTGATCCGGATGACCCTCGGATCAGCACCCTGCTTTCGGATTTAAACAACCAGGCGATATCTTCCGCTTCAGGCACTCACTGGCAGGAATCCAAGCCAGATCCCACAAACTGGAACACGGATACTCGTACAACCGCCATTGTTCTGGGAATTCAAAGCTTGATTGACAGTAGAAATCCTCTAAACGCCAGTGCAGCCAGGTGGCTTATGAGCACCCGTACGGATGGGCACTGGCAGGGTACCCAGGAAACAGCCTGGACGATTATGGCGTTAACCGCCTGGATGGAAGCCAGCGGTGAAGCTGAGCCGGATTACCGGTATGGCGTTGCGTTAAACAGTGAGGTTTTGGGCGGCGGGACTGCAGATCGCCAGAGCCTTTTCGAAACCTCTGAGCTTATCGTTCAGGTTACCGATATGCTCAAAAACGAGATTAACCGGCTGGCAATCGCACGGGACGACGGCTCCGGGAACCTTTACTACACAACTTTCTTGAATTTGTACCTGCCTGTGGAAGAAGCAGGCGCTTTGGATCAGGGGATTGCCATCTCCCGCAGTTATATCCCGTTTCAACATGGTGACGATCTTTCGCAAGTTGGCGCAGTTAATGAAGCCATGCAGGGTGATCTCCTGCTTGGTCGACTGACTCTCGTGACGCCAAATGACCTGCACTACATAGTTGTGGAAGATCCACTCCCGGCTGGACTGGAGGCCGTTGACCAAACGCTGCAGGGGAGCCCCCAGAACCTGCAGCCGCCGGCCGATTACGGATTGCAGGAGGTATTCAACCAGGGATGGGGATGGTGGTATTTTGACCACACTGAGCTGCGTGATGAGAAGGTGGTGCTCTCCGCAAATTACCTGCCTGCAGGCACGTATGTATACACTTATCTTGTGCGCGCGGAAACAGCCGGTGTGTTTAATGTCATTCCACCTACTGCCCAGGAGTTCTATTACCCGGATGTTTACGGCCGTGGGGAAGGTGTCCAGTTCACTGTAAACCCCTGATACGGGTAGTTTTATTATGATTTTCAGGCAAGGTCCAACGGGGAAACAGGCTATTCAATTTCACGAATGGTAACACACCTGTTTTTCTACTGGTGGTTTGAACAAATACTTAATCTGTGTTGTGGATAACTTCAAACACGACTTGCTCGCTGGTTAAAATATTGCCTGCGGTGTCTATCCCCTGGACCCAGACTGTGTGTTTTCCAGGTGTGAGCTGCCACCAGGTAAGATAAGGCGGTTCATTCAATCGTGCAAAAATCTCCCCGTCTATCCAGAGTGAGATTTCGCGCAGATTTCCTTCAACAACTCCTTCCAAAGGAATCCGCTGAGCATCTTCGATGAAGGATGGGTCTATCAGGTAATGGCTTCCCTGAGCAGGTGAAACAATACGCAAGACCGGTCCCGTTGCGAGTGCATTCAGATCAGCCGTATTCACGCCCGGCTGTTGCTGCAGATGAAGCTCCAGGTCTCCAAACAGAGTGAGACCCTGGTTGTGAGCCCAGGCGGCAGCTTCCGGCGGCAGGTTCAGAACAGCAAGTAATTTCTGTGATTCGCCGGGTGAACCTTCCTCCGCAGGGGTTCCCTTTACGCTGTTCATCTCTACAAGCTGATAGAGATTATCTCTCCGGGTTGGTTGGGTGCCATCGATAAACCACTCCATCTTTGTATACGGGCAGGCTTGTGTCGGAAGCAGTCCTGATAAAGAGCACACTTCAACCTGGACCAATCCCTGCGGCTGTTTGAAAGGTTCGGGAGTTGTGCCGCTCAGGACAGTGCGCAGGAATGAATGCCAGATGGGCGCAGCTCCGCTTAGCCCGTCAACAGTGCGCATGGGTTGGTAACTGGCATTTCCCGTCCAAACTCCCACTACCAGGCTGGGTGTATAGCCAATTGTCCAATTGTCGTGGAAGTTTGAAGTTGTGCCTGTTTTTACAGCAGCTGGTCTTTCCACAAGCAGCGCGCTGTGAGCGCCAAATCCCAGCTGGCGGGCGCTGTTGTCGGAGAGGATATCACTAATTAGCCATGCCAACCTTTCATCCAGGACCCGCGTTGAAGTTGGATGCTTGTATTCGAACAGGATATTTCCACTGGTATCACTGATCTCAAGGATAGGATGCGGTACAACCTTTAATCCTTCAGAAGCAAACATCCCATAGGCGGCTGTTAATTCCAGCAGGCGGACGTCTCCGCCGCCAAGTGCAAGCGATAGATCATACCGTTCCGGGTCATGCAGAGTTGAAATTCCAATACGGCTGGTTTGCCGAAAAAGTTCTTCCAGTCCAATGTGATCCAGAGCGATAACCGCAGGGATATTTAGAGAAGATGCCAGTGCCTGTCGCAGGGAGACGGGACCGTGTTCTTTCCGGTCGTAATTGACAGGCATATAGGCTTTTCCTTCACGGGTGACGAAAGATGTATTTACATCCAGCAGCATGGTTGCCGCCGTCCAGGGTTCCCGATTGGCGGGGTTCATAGCAGAAGCGTAAATAAAAGGTTTTAATGCTGAGCCTGGTTGGCGTGGGGCCAGCGCCATGTTTATGGACCCGTTATTCTTCCCATCAAAATAATCAGGGCTTCCGACCAACGCCAAGATGTCCCCATTATGAGGATCAATGGCAACCAGGGCTGCGTTGTTCACATTGTGATCGAAAAAATCGTCGCTGTTTTGCAGTGCAGCCAGCTGGCGCGATACTGCGCTTTCCGCATGAGCCTGCCATTCGAGATTGAGGGTTGTTCGCACCACCAGGCCTCCCGATTCACGGATCTGGTCCCGGGTGAGCATGGATTCAACTTCATCTTTTACCATCATTGCAAAATGAGGCGCCTTAATCGGGTAGGGAGTGTCGCTGAGTATAAGGCGCTGGCGTCCGGCGGCAGCTCGCTGTTGGGAATCAATGAAACCCGCCTCTAACATCAGATCGAGCACCTTTCTCTGGCGTTCGATGGCTGCTTCGAGGTTTTTGAATGGATCGTAACTTGCAGGAGCCTGGGGCAACCCTGCCAGAAGAGCGCTTTCAGCGAGGTCAAGCTGGGCTGCTGGTTTGCCAAAAAAGGTCAGGGAAGCAGCTTCAACGCCATATGCAAGCGACCCGTAATAGGTCTGGTTCAAGTACAGCGACAGGATCTCATCTTTCGTGAACCGTCGTGTTAGCTGTAATGCCAGAATAGCTTCGCGGATTTTGCGACGAAGTGTCCGCTGGTTTCGCTCCTCGGGGTTTAACAGCAGATTTCGGGCTACCTGCTGCGTGATGGTGCTCCCGCCGGAAACAGTCGACTTGTTTTGCAGGTTTGTCCACATAGCCCGCAGGATACTGTATGGATCAATACCAGCATTTGAATAGAATGAGCGGTCCTCGGTAGCAATGGTGGCATACACAACGTTGGCTTGGAAGGCCTCTAAAGGGACGACAGCATTCCGGCTTGTTTCATCTCCCAGTATTTCATATAGGAGGTTCCCGTTCCTGTCAGTGATGCGAATGCTGGGGGCGTTTTTATGGTCAGGTAGTGCTGCCAGGATGGGCAAATCCGCGATTATCCAGCCGTAAATGCCGGCAGCAATTGCAGCAACCAGCATAAGGGAAAAGCATAAAGCACCCGGCAAGTACTGTTTTCTCATCGTATATAAAATTATAAGCTTACAAGTGGTTGTTGGGTAACTAAATGAACTTCTGCGGACACGAGATCAAACCGGAATACCGGATTTTAATTAATTTGTGCAGAGCGAACAATCCCAATAAAAATAGATCCGGGAATTATAGATATTGAATAAGTGGGAGGTCAATATTTCAAATATGACTTTCCAGCCGTTTTTTGACGGTAAATTATGTGCGTCTGAAGCCATTCCAGAAGGAAGATATTCTGCGATTATAAGTTCTATTGTTTTATTTGGAATTATAATTATATGAAAATATAGATTGATTCGAATAAGTTACTAGAATGAATCCAGGAGTGTTTTCACTCGTTGAGAGAAGTGAGTTTTCCTATTTAACAAATCACTCGCTGTTCAATACATTCAATTTTCACTATTCTTATTCTGGAACCAATTAAATTGCAGACTCTGGTATCGGTTTTAGCCACCGTACCCACGAGCTTTTTTAGCTTGAACAAAATGCTCTGGCAATTAATCAGGTCTTCCCAACTGATTGCATAAAAGAAAAGTTTTCTGAGAAATCAAATGCCAAGACCAACCGTAAAAGAACTAATCATCGGCAAGCCGTTCCCGACAAGCATGGATGCCCACGAACGGCTTGATAAAATCCGGGCCCTGGCGGTATTTGCATCCGACCCGATCAGTTCCAACGCTTATGCTACCGAAGCCATCATGAGCGTTTTGATCCTGTTAGGAAGCCAGGCGCTCCCTCTGACCCTGCCGATCGGGCTGGCTGTGGCTGGTCTGGTGCTGCTGGTGATATTCAGCTATATCCAGACCATCATGCATTACCCGGACGGGAGGGCGCATATACGGTAGCGAAGGACAACCTCGGGCTGTTTCCTTCTCTATTAGCGGCTGCCGCTTTGCTGATGGATTACATCCTGACGGTTTCGGTATCCGTATCGGCAGGAGTGCGGGCGATCACTTCAGTCTTCCCTGAAATTTTCGAATACAGGGTTTTGATCGCGGTTGCGGCGATTATCATCCTGACCTGGATCAACCTGCGTGGAATACGCGAAAGCGGCACCGTTTTTGCTCTTCCTACATATGCCTTTGTCGGCGGAGTTTGGCTGGTTGTTCTGATCGGTTTTATGCGTTATATGGGCTGGTTTGGCACCGCGCCGATCCCGCCAGTGGAAGAAACAATTCCTCCAACTACATCCCTGGTAGGATTTGCATACGTTTGGCTGATGTTACGCGCTTTTGCCGGCGGCTGCACCGCCCTGACCGGCATCGAAGCAATCAGCAATGGTATTCAGGCGTTTAAACCTCCCGAGTTGAAAAACGCTGCAAAAACCATGGTGGCGATGGGTTTTATTGCTATGACATTATTTGTCGGCATCACTTTCCTGTCGACTTATATAGGAGTGATCCCGCAAGAAACAGAGAGTGTGCTCTCCCAGATGACCCGCAGAATTGTGGGGGATAACCTGCTGTATTACTGGGTCCAGTTTTTCACTGCGACGATCCTGATCTTAGCCGCCAACACCGCCTACCAGGATTTTCCGCGGTTGAGCTCTTTCTTAGCCTGGGACAACTTTATGCCGCGCTGGATGCAAAATCGGGGCGACCGGCTGGTATTCAGCTCGGGGATCGCCGTGCTGGCTCTGATTGCCTCGTTGATCGTAATCTTTTTCCAGGCGGATGAAATCGCAATGCTGCCATTATATGCCCTGGGTGTCATGCTTAGCTTCAGCATCTCGCAAGCCGGCATGTTCCGTTTAATGGGCCGCATCTCCCATCTGCAGCCGGGCGAAACATTACAAACCAAGGTGACTGAGATCCATTACGAAAGTAATGTGAAGTGGAAGCGCGCTTTAAATGCGGTCGGCGCAATTGTGACCTTTGTCGTTTTCATCATCCTTATTTCAACAAAATTCCACGAAGGCGCCTGGATTGTTGCAGTTATTGTCGCTGCACTGATTTTTATGTTCTACTCGATCCACAGGCATTACGAACGCGTCTCAAAGGCATTGAGCACGCGTGGCTTAAAACCGGAGCAGCTTTCTGAGGTTGCGGATTTGGTCATTGTACCGATTGGGGATGTGCACCGTGGCACACTGCGGGCTTTGACCTATGCCAAGATGCTGTCGAAGGATGTGCGTGCGCTTTGTGTGGATACCTCGCCCGAAATGAAGGAGCGTTTGCTCCGCCGCTGGGAGCGTTTTCCTGATATTACCAATGATTTAACACTTGTGATGATTGATTATGATTACCGGGATGTAATATCCCCGATCGTCGATTATATCGAAAAGGTCCATACCGGGGAATTTCCGGGCAAACTGACAACGGTGGTGGTGCCGGCTTTTGTCCCAACATACCGGATAGGCAACTTTCTACACAACCAGACTGCCAACCGGCTGCGGTCGGAGCTTCGCAAGTATAAGGATATCGTTATCATCGATGTGCCCATCCATATTGACTCCAAGATTTAAATAGTACATTTTTGATTTTAGAAAGATTTGTTGACCGGCAGGCTGTCTCCATATATATTGCGTTATCCGTTTTAAAATAATTTGACTGTTGTGATTACCCTCCCCGGCACGGGATTTTTCAGCCATGATATTGACCTGCTGATTTAGAATCACCGGGTTGTCGAATCTTTTCATAATCAACATTTGGGATGTTTTCCCCAGATCATGGTTGTGAACCCTGAAGTGTGGTATACTCCTTCGATTGGTTCGGATATAACCAACAAAAATTAAATAGAAAATGTTTTGAAATTCCAAATGGCTGCTCGTCAATATCTGGACGAGCATTTTTCTTGCCGCAGGGGGTAGAGTAATACGGCTGGTAGAACCCAGGACGTAATCCGCGAAGACTACGATCAATTCACAAGGGTTGTGACGCTAAGAGAGTTATCAAAACGCAATAGGAGATTTTGATGACTTATGAATTTTCGCGCCTGAATCTGCACCTCGAATTGGAGCAGACGGTTGCCGAACTTGGCTACAAATCACCAACAGAAGTCCAGGCTCAGGTGATCCCGCTAATGCTGGCTGGAAAGGATGTGATTGCTCAATCCCAAACCGGCTCTGGGAAAACAGCCGCTTTTGCGCTGCCAATTTTGCAAAATTTGATTGTTAGAAGGAATCTGGGTGGTGTACAAACCCTGGTTCTGACTCCCACCCGGGAACTGGCAATTCAAGTGGCTGATGCAATTACTCTTTACGGCAGCCATCTCCAGGTCGAAGTTTTAGCGGTGTATGGCGGGCAGCCCTACGGGACCTCCAAAAGCCGGATAAAGAAGGGCGTGGATGTGATCGTGGGGACACCAGGCCGCTTGCAAGACCTGATGCGCCAGAATATCCTTGATCTCAGCAGCGTACATACCGTAATCCTGGATGAAGCTGATGAAATGCTCAGCATGGGCTTTATCGAGGATATTGAAAATATTCTGCGAGAAACGCCTGCTGACCGCCAGACTACTTTATTCTCCGCCACAATTCCGAATCAAATCCGCCGCCTCGCTGATAAATATATGATTGCGCCTCAGTCTGTAACGATAAAACACAAGCAATTAACCGTTGCGACAATCAAGCAGCGTTATTATCTGGTAAATGATAAAGACAAACTGGCTGCCCTGACCCGGCTCTTCGAAGTTGAAGATATTGGTGCAACATTAATATTTACCCGTACACGTGGTGGTTCCAGCCGTTTGGCAAATGAGCTGGTCCAGCGCGGTTTTCCCAGCGAAGCGTTGAACGGCGATTTAGCCCAGGATGCCCGCATCCGGGTGCTGAATCATTTTCGTAAAGGTCATACAAAATTTTTGGTTGCCACTGATGTGGCGGCACGCGGTCTGGATATTGATGATATTTCGCATGTAATTAATTTCGACTTACCTGCCGATCCGGAAGCGTACATACATCGCATTGGGCGGACAGCACGCGCTGGAAAAGATGGGATTGCGATTTCTTTTGTTACTTCAGATGAAAAACGGCTCCTGGGCAGAATCGAGAGATTTACTAAACAGCGAATTTCATTATCCGTAATACCCTCAGAAAAAGAGATTTATGAACACCGCGAGAATAAATTGATTGAAAAAATGTCAGTCTGGTTAGAACGTGATCGCTGCAAACGTGAGCTGGAAATTGTAGAAGAATTCGTGGCAGCCGGGCATGATCCAATCAAAGTGGCTGCCGCCGCTCTCAAAATGGGACGGGAAGAAGAGAACCAACGCCCAATCGAGGGGATCAGTGAATTGCACCTGGATTATTCCAAAAGTAAATATGAGAAAAGAATACAAGACCCGCGTAATGGTAAGGGCAGAAAGTCCCGCAAAAATGGACAGCCCCGCAGCAAAGGCAGATCATTGGTCTCGCAAGAAGAAGGGATGGTGCGTCTCAGCCTGGGACGCGGCCGTATGCACGGAATCAGCCCTGGTGAAGTAGTTGGAACGATCGCCTCACGGGCTGATATTCCTGGTTATGTGATCGGTAAAATCGTTATCAATCCCAAGCATACACTCGTAGATGTACCGGAAGAATATGTTTCCCGTGTTTTGGGGCAAACCGGAACGTATAATTTCCGAGAACATCAGAATATAACTATTGAACGGGCTTCAATGTAGCATATAAATGCTTTGTATCTCTTGGAGTTTTGTCATTTAGTAAAAAGGAAAATCCGGAATTTAAATCCACTGCTAAAAAATAACAAAATATCTCTGTTATACAAGGGACGTTTGCGTGCAAACGTCCTTTTTTTAAAGGTGGCAAAAACTATTCTACTTCATCTGTAGAACGGATTTTACGTGTATGCTACGGTGAGCAGTTCCCTGTAAAGATATTTCGCGATCCAAACTCCCGCGGTAGAAATATATGTAAATTTTTGTACTGCGTTATCCTTCTTATTGGTACCTGAAGGAAAAACAATGCTCGATTTGAATGATAATTTCGACTCCACAACAGGTGAAATCATGCTGGTATAACCGTTCCTAATTTCAGTGTTCGTAACTTTTTCGATTCAAATGTATTCGCAAATATATATTTTGAAAGGTTCCTGTCAAACGTCCGGAGAATTTGTTATTAATAACGTCAAAACACCATACAATGTAGAATAGTAGGATGACAGGTTTTTTTCAGTATGATTGACCAGGAGACTTAGATGTCAAAACCCAAAATATTGGTGATTGATGATGAGAAATCAATTGGAGATCTCCTTCGCGCATACTTAGAGGCTGAAAGTTACCAGATCTTTTTTGCAGAGGATGGTTTATCAGGTCTTAGATCTGCTCGTGCATATAAGCCAGATCTGATTGTGTTGGATATTATGCTTCCGGGTATGGATGGCATCGAGCTTCTCACCCACCTCCGGAAAGAATCAGATGTATATGTAATAATGCTGACCGCCAAAACGGAAGAAGTGGACAAGATCATCGGTCTCTCAGTCGGGGCGGATGATTACGTTACAAAACCTTTCAGCCCTCGGGAACTGGTTGCACGCATAAAAGCAGCCTTGCGTCGGATTTCTAGCCCTAAAGAGCTCCTCTCAAAAACCGTGCTAGCATTTAAACATCTCCGGATTGATGCTGGCTCTCGCAGAGTCTGGATAGATGAGGAACTGGTTGAGTTGACTGCAATCGAATTTGATATCCTGCAGACCCTGGCTGAACACAGAGGTATGGTTCTCAGTCGTGAACAAATTATTGAAAGCGTATGGGGGACCGATTTTTATGGTGAACTGCGGGTGGTTGATGTACATATCGGTCATATACGACAAAAGCTTGCTGGTGAAGATTTGGTTTCAACTGTGCGCGGAGTAGGTTACAGATTTGAAGACGAGGATATTTAGCCATGCTATCTTATATACGCAGCCATCTTGGAGTTAAATTATTTCTATCTTATTTGATTGTGATACTAGTGGGAGCGATCGCCCTGGCGACCACTGTTGAGTTCACTGCCCCTTCTGCCTTTGACCGTCACCTTGCCGCTATGAGTTCCATGATGTCGAATTTGATGAAGGAAAGGACCCAGAGTTTGGAACAAGACCTTTTTGAAAATTACAGGGCTGCGGTGACTGAATCGATAGCATTAGCCACTGGGATAGCAGCTGCTGTTGCGGTTCTTGTAAGCATCTTAATCACCCAACAGGTTATAGCCCCGGTCAGAAATATGATGGAAGCCAGCCAACGTATCGCTGAAGGACATTATGATGAAAGGGTTCCGGTCCGAGGGGATCTTACTAAATATGACCAGGATGAATTATCTCTACTTGCATTGAGCTTCAACCAGATGGCGACATCATTACAACAAACTGAAGAAATTAGAAGGAGAATGATTGCCGACGTAGCCCATGAACTGCGCACACCACTTACCACTATCAAAGGGACAATGGAGGCTTTGATTGATGAGGTTGTCCAGCCAGAAAAGGAAATTTTTTTTCAAATTCATACGGAGGCAAGCCGTCTTCAGAACCTTGTCAAAGATTTACAGGAATTGAGCCGGATAGAGGCAGGCGCTTACGAATTAGATATTCAACCAGTGCCAGTTTCAGAACTATTAGATATGACCATCCCAAGATTAGCCTTTCAATATGATGCAAAGAATGTGGTTCTGGAAATCAATCTTGGTTCAGATCAACTCGTTGTAAATGCCGACCCTGACCGCATAGTGCAGGTACTTATCAATTTGCTCGGCAATGCCCTCCAATATACAACGGAGGGAGGGCGCGTGAATGTGAACGTGATAAAACAAAACCGAGAAATTCTATTCTCTGTTACTGATAATGGGATTGGTTTCACAGCTGAACATAAACCGCACTTATTCAAACGGTTTTACAGGGTGGATAAATCCCGCTCCAGGACTGGTGGTGGAAGTGGGATTGGATTAACAATCAGCAAATATCTAGTCGAATCGCAGGGTGGACAAATCTGGGCTGAAAGCCCCGGATTGGACGAAGGTTCAACATTCTCCTTTACGCTCCCGGAGGCATAAGCTTTTTTTTAAAAAGATAAATAGCTAATGTTTTTATGAAACATATTCAAGATTCCAAAAATCTTTACAGAATCTTTATAAAAAGTCCAAAAGGAATTTACATAAGGTTGCTACCATAAACACCTGAATAAACATAAGAAGGTTAAATGTTTGGAGGTGTTTAATTATGCATGGTTGGGGACCAGGAAGTTACAGCATATATGGCTGGCCAGGACTCGTGTTGAATGTCGTTCTAACACTGGGCATCATTATCGGAATCATATTGCTGATCATTTGGTTAGTACGGATTACGTCTTCGGATCAAAATCGGGCCGGAGATGGGTCGGCACAGATAGATAAACCTTTATCTGCACGAGAAATTCTACAGATTCGATACGTACGAGGTGAGATTGACCGCGAAAAGTACCGGGAAATGTTGGAAGATATAAGTTAAATAAAAGGAGAAAAGAAAATGATGTTGGGATTTGGAATGGGATTTGGGGTTTTAGGGATGGCAATAATGCTGATTTTCTGGACTGGAATAATTCTGCTATCGGTTTGGATAATCAGGACACTTTTTCAAATAACTGATAATCCAGCCAATAGCAATAACCTGTCACCCACCACTCCAAAGGAAATTCTTGACCAGAGATATAGCCGCGGTGAAATAACTCGTGAACAGTACGAACTCATGAAGCAGGATATTAGCTGAGGATTTATTTCATCCTTAATTGTTAACAATTGTTATGGATACAACTAATTCGCATCATAAAGTCCATACGCATCATGGGAATCATCCAGATCATAATGAAAATGATTCGCACAGCGATCATTCATCTAATATTGATCACTCGGGACATGAAGAATTATTTCGCAGAAGGTTCTGGATATGTTTGGTTCTGGCTATACCGATTTTACTTTTCAGCCCAACGATTCAAGAATGGTTAGGTTTCTCAATCCCTGAATTTACCGGCGGCATTCTAATTGTTCCGGTTCTGTCTCTGGTCATATTCCTGTATGGTGGACTGCCTTTTATACGGATGGCAGTACCGGAAATTAAAAACCGCAAACCTGGCATGATGACCCTGATTTCGCTTGCGATCAGTGTGGCCTTTTTTTACAGTATAGTAGCGCTATTTATATTATCAACCGAAACGTTTTTCTGGGAGCTGGCAACCCTGATCGTTATCATGCTGCTTGGACACTGGCTTGAAATGAGAAGTGTGCGCAGGGCTTCAGGTGCATTAAATGAACTAGCAAAATTAATGCCTGACCTTGCAGAACGTATCAATGAAGATGGTTCTATTGAGCAGGTTGAGTTGGAACATCTCAAAAACAATGATCTGGTATTGGTCAGACCGGGATCAAACATTCCGGCAGATGGTGAGATCGTGGAAGGCGAATCTGAAATCAATGAATCGCTGCTCACCGGTGAATCAAAACCGATCTGGAAATCACCAGGCGATAAAGTAATTGGCGGAACCATCAACGGAGACGGCAGCCTGCGGGTTAAAGTATCTGCAACAGGAGATAAAACCACCCTTGCCGGGATCATGCGATTGGTTCAGGAAGCTCAAAGCAGCAAATCAGACACGCAACTCCTTGCCGATAAAGCGGCAGGCTGGTTGTTCTACATCGCGGTGGCAGCCGCAATCTTAACCGCTGTTATCTGGGTGATTGCGGTTGGGCTGAATTCCGAAGTCATCGCCAGGGTAGCGACAGTCCTGGTCATCGCCTGCCCGCACGCACTTGGGCTCGCAATTCCCCTTGTGGTAGCGATATCTACCTCAAAAAGCGCACAAAATGGAATACTTATCCGCGACCGGATGGCGATGGAAAATGCACGCAATATCAATACGGTTGTATTTGACAAGACAGGAACCCTGACCAAAGGGGAATTTGGAGTAGTCGACATAGCCACGATAGAAGGATGGGAAAATGATACCGTGGCTGCTCTTGCGGCTGCAATAGAAGCAGACTCTGAACACATGATTGCTAAAGGAATCCGCCAGTATGCTGAAGAGCGAACACTTTCTTCACAAACTGTTTCGGAATTTGAAGCCATAAAGGGGCGCGGTGTGAAGGCTATTCAGAATGGGGAAACTGTCTATTTTGGGGGGCCGCGTTTGCTTGAGATGCTGAATCTCGAAATTCCAGAAGTTCTGCAGGATTTTGTGAGGGCATCGAATGATAAAAGCCATACAGTGGTTTTCCTGATCGTTGGCGTGCAGGTGGTCGCTGCTATAGCCCTGGCTGATGTGATACGCCATGAGAGCAAAAAAGCGGTCCAAAAACTCCACCAATTGGGAATTCAAGTTGCGATGCTAACCGGTGACAGCAAACAGGTAGCACAAGAAGTTGCTGAAATGCTGGGGATTGACCAGTATTTTGCTGAGGTTCTGCCCGAGCATAAGGACAGGAAAATAGCGCAACTTCAGCAGGAAAATAAAATTGTCGCAATGGTCGGCGACGGGGTTAATGATGCGCCTGCACTCACCCGGGCTGATATCGGGATCGCGATAGGAAGTGGGACCGATGTTGCTGTTGAGTCTGCCGGGATCATATTGGTTGATAACGACCCATTGGATGTTGTCCGGATTATCGAGTTGAGTAAGGCAAGTTATCGAAAAATGAAAGAAAACCTTGCCTGGGCGACAGGCTATAACATAATTGCAATTCCTTTAGCAGCAGGCATACTTGCGCCTCTCGGAATTCTTTTATCTCCTGCAGTTGGTGCATTATTTATGTCCCTCAGCACAATAATCGTAGCAATTAATGCCCAAACCTTACGGGGTTTCGATTTTTCAAAATAATTCTGACAAGTATTGTTTACATGAGAGCATCAATTCAATCTGCAAAATGGTCATCAATCTTATTATTATTCAGCCTTGTATTATCATCCTGTGGACCGTTCTTATTTAACAAACCTGATGATAGTCAATCAATTTTGTCCAACGAGAATTACAGCGCCGCTATGAACGGCGAGGTGATTTATTTCACGGCAACAAATCGTACAGGAGAGCGAATAACTTTTCGTGGCGGTCCTGATTTTGGCGGCATGATGATGGGCTCATACCTGACCTGCGCCTCCTGTCATGGACCGGAAGCCCGCGGCGGATATCATTTTATGCACATGACGCCAATGGATGCACCAGATATTCGTTACAAGGCTTTAATCGATGAGGAAGCTGAGCACTCTGCTGAGAAAGGAGAGCTTGGAGACGAGCACGAAGATTTTGACCTGGATGATTTTCGCCTGGCGGTTATCGAAGGTAAACACCCTGATGGTGAACCTCTCAGCTATTTGATGCCTCGCTGGGAGATGAATGAAGAAGATCTGAGAGATCTATTCTTTTTCCTGAAAACAATCCCATAGACCTAATATTTTCAAATTTATACTTTCCTGTCTAAAAGCTAATTTAAATAATGGCGAACAACAACGAAATTCAAGAAAGGCCAAAAACAAGATTTAACTGGAGATTAATTTTTGGCATATTGATCGGTATTGGAATAACAGCATTGATTTATTTCCTGTTGCTGCCCAGTGAAAACACACCAGCTCGTGTAAATACTTCTCCGAAAAATTACATAAACAAATCGCTCTACGAAGCCAACTGTGCATCCTGCCATGGATTTCAAGGCGAGGGACACATCGAACCCAATGCTCCCGCCCTCGATCATTCTGAACATGCCTGGCACCACTCAGATGAACAAATAATTATGATCGTCCGGAATGGGGGTTTCAACATGCCTCCTGTCGGAGCCAAGATGAACGATGAGGAAATCGGAAACATTATTGTCTATATAAAAGGCTGGTGGACTGAAGAGCAAAAAGAATTCCAAGAAGGAGATATCGGTGAGAGTTATGTAAATCCTACTATAAGCTTTTATAAATAAATTGACCGACTACCATTCAATTTCGATAACAACCCTCAGGAAAAATTTTAAAGTCTAGGAGAAAAGAATACAATGAAAAATTCAATATCAATATCCCGTCTTCTTTTGACCGTTTTATTTATTACAAGCATTTTACTCACAGCCTGCACCAGCGCTTCCGAAGAATTGGGTGTTGGTGATAAGGCGCCGCAATTTTCACTAACTTCCTCCACAGGTTCCGAAGTTGCGTTGACTGATTACCTTGGAGAGAAACCGGTTTTGCTTTTTTTCCACATGGCGAAGGGTTGACCGCCCTGCATGCAGCAAATCGTTGATTTGCAAAATGACCCTGATTTCAATTCTTTAAATGTCCAATTGCTCAGTATTGCTTTTGATTCACAAGAGGAATTAAAAGAAATGGCTGTGGAATATGATGTTGGTGATATTCCCTTGTTGACCGATAACAACAAGGATGTATCTGAAACCTACAATGTGCTTCAATGGGCGGTCGCTTCCGGCGAGCCCGGGCATACATTCGTGTTGGTAAACGAAGAAGGCAAAGTAGTTTGGATACACGATTACGGTGCACCGGAGAACGGTGGTGTAATGTACGTGGAAATCCCTGAATTAATAAGACAAATATCAGAAAATTTGAATTAACCTCTATCAGAAATCCATCCCCATTCCTTCCAGTTTTTCTCGATGGTAGAAGCGAATTGATGACAAAAACTGTTCCAGATCATTAGTGGAACGGTTTTTTTTAACAAATACCCCTTCGGTGTTTTGAACCTGATTTTGTAAAATTATCAGAATATCATCGAACCCAATCCTGAATTCCCTAATTAAATAAAGGCAATTCACGGATAATGAATCCGCAGATTTGGTTTTCCAAAAATTTCCAAAAAAGACGCTAACTCATTTATCAAAAACATTACTGGTAGAATCTTCAATACAATCGATATTTATATGGAGGATTCTGGATGAAGTCTGTTCTTAAAAAACTGGGCATCGAGGAGACCAACCCGGGCGCCTGCAGCGGGATGGAGGCCTGGATCAGCGACCCGGACGGTTTAGAGCTGGTCTCGTACAACCCGTCCACGGGAGAAGCGCTCGCTAAAATAATCCAGGCGACACCTGCAGCATACGAGCAGGTCGCCGCTCAAGCCCGTTCGGCATTTGAAAAGTGGCGTGAAGTCCCGGCGCCCAGGCGCGGTCTGGTTGTCCGCGACCTGGGGGAGGCCCTGCGCGAAATGAAGGAACCGCTGGGCGACCTGGTATCGCTGGAGATGGGCAAGATCCGGGCGGAAGGGCACGGCGAGGTCCAGGAGATGATCGACATCTGCGATTTCGCGGTCGGTCTGTCGCGCCAGCTTTACGGCCTGACGATGCATTCCGAGCGCCCGGGCCACCGCATGTACGAGCAGTGGCACCCGCTCGGGGTGGTAGGGGTGATCACAGCCTTTAATTTCCCGGTTGCGGTCTGGTCGTGGAACGCCGCGATCGCGGCGGTCTGCGGCGATTCTACCCTGTGGAAACCCTCCTCCCTGGCGCCCCTGTGCGGGATCGCAGTCCAGAAGATCGCCAACCGGGTTATGGCGGACCACGGTCTGGAGGGGATTTTCAATCTGGTTATCGGTTCCGGTCGAGAAGTTGGCGACCTGATGCTGAATGACGGGCGTCTGCCGTTGATTTCATTCACCGGTTCGACCAAAATTGGCCGGCATGTGTCGCAGACGGTGGCGGGCAGGTTCGGGCGCACGATCCTGGAACTGGGCGGCAATAACGCTATTATTGTCGCCGAGGACGCAGACCTCGACCTGGCAGTCAGGGCGATCCTGTTCGGTGCGGTCGGGACCGCCGGACAGCGCTGTACCAGCACCCGCCGGATTATCATGCACAAAGATATCGCCCCAGGATTGACCCGCCGGCTGGTGGAAGCCTACCGGCAGGTTAAAATCGGCGACCCGCTCCAGGAGGATACGTTAATGGGACCGCTGGTTGAAGGCGGGGCAGTCGAAGAGATGCTGGAGGCGCTCGAGCAGGCTCAAGCCCAGGGCGGCGAGATCCTGACTGGCGGGAAGATGCGCCCGGACCTTGGCCCGAACTACGTCGAGCCGACCATAGTAAAAATGCCCGCCCAGACCGAAATCGTCAGGGTGGAGACATTTGCCCCGATCCTGTACCTGCTTGAATACAGGGATATAGATGAAGCGATCCGGATTCACAACGACGTGCCGCAGGGGCTTTCGAGCGCAATCTTCACCAGTAATCTGCGCTACGAGGAAGCCTTCCTGGGCTGCGCGGGCTCCGACTGCGGGATCGCAAACGTGAATATCGGCACCTCCGGGGCGGAAATCGGGGGCGCCTTCGGCGGCGAAAAGGAGACCGGCGGCGGGAGGGAATCGGGATCGGACGCCTGGAAAGCCTACATGCGCCGCCAGACCAATACCATCAATTACTCGAGCGAACTGCCCCTGGCCCAGGGGATCAGGTTCGGAGATTAAAACCCGGAACCGGCGATGCGTACAAAGACGGACTGGCAGCCGCCCAGCAACTGGTTAAAAATCACCACAATCGAAGCCCACACCGCCGGCGAACCGCTGCGGGTGATCACCTCCGGTTACCCTGACCTGCCCGGCGCCACTATCCTTGAAAAACGCCGTTACGCCAGGCAAAACCTGGACCACCTGACGGAAGGCGCTGATGTGGGAGCCGCGCGGGCACGCCGACATGTACGGCTGCATAATAACCGAACCGGTAACCCCGGACGGCGACCTGGGCGTGCTGTTCATGCACAATGAAGGCTACAGCACCATGTGCGGGCACGGCATCATCGGGCTCGCCAAAGTCGCCCTGGATACCGGCATGATCCCGGCTGAAGGGGACCGGGCGGTCATCAGGATGGACACCCCGGCCGGTCGGGTGACCGCATTTGCCGATCTTGAAGGCGGAATTGTAAAGGAGGTCTCCTTCCTGAATGTGCCTTCCTTTGTTTACGCCCTGGACCAGGTTGTGGACGTGCCGGGAATCGGGGAGATTAACTTCGACCTGGCGTTCGGGGGCGCCTTTTACGCTTATTGCCGGGCTGAGCAGGCGGGCGTGTCCCTTACGGCGGGCAATTTCAGGGAACTGGTCGACAGGGGTATCCGCATCAAAAAGGCGGTAATGGAAAATTACCCAGTCGAGCACCCCTTTGAGCCCGACCTTGGCTTCTTATACGGCACCATTTTTACCGGGGAAGCCCACCAGCCCGGGCACCACAGCCGGAATGTGTGTGTGTTTGCGGACGGGGAGGTCGACCGCTGCCCGACCGGAACCGGTTTGAGCGGTCGGGCAGCGATCCACCTGAGGCGGGGTGAGATAAGCCCCGGGGAGCCATTTGTCGTAGAGAGCATCCTGGGGACGACCTTCACAACCGAGGTTGTGGAACTCGCCCAGTTCGGGCCCTATAAGGCGGTGATCCCAAAAGTAACCGGCCGGGCGAACATCTGCGGGCGATATGAACTGCTGATCGACCCGGACGACCCGCTCGGGGAGGGTTTTTTCCTGCGCTGAGATGCGGATCTTAGAAGCGGACCCTTTCAATTTGAGGCAAAAATGGCGGTTAATAAGATAACAAAAAACTTCTACGCGATCTCCCTGGGATTTGTGAACGCCTTCCTGGTGGAAGCAAACGAGTTGACCCTGATCGATACCGGAATTGGGAGCAGCGCGGAAAGGATTCTGGATGCAGTTAAACAAATTGGTTACTCCGCAGCAGATGTGAAGCATATCCTGGTCAGCCATGCCCATAACGACCACACCGGGAGCCTGGCAGAGTTAAAAGAGGCGACAGGTGCCCCGGCTTATATGCACCCCCTGGATGCGGCCCTGGTGCGGGGCGGTGAGAGCACCCGGACCTGGGAGCCAGGCCCGGGAATGGCTAACAGGCTGATGGCGCGCCTTCTTATGCCGGTTGGGGCGCGTTTTTTCCGGGCAGAACCGGTTGAAATTGAACACCACATAAATGAGGGCGACCGGCTGGATTTTGCAGGCGGGATGGAGGTTATCCTCGCCCCCGGTCACAGCGCCGGGCAGGTGGCGTTATTAAGCAGGGAAAACGGCGGAACACTTTTTGCCGCCGACGCCGCAAGCAATATGTTCGGCCTGGGCTACTCGATCATTTACGAGGATATCGAAATTGGCAGGCGCAGCCTGGCAAGGCTCGCGGAATTGGAATTCGATAATGCCTGCTTCGGGCACGGGAGGGCAATAATCGGCGGGGCAGCGGATCGTTTCAGGGCGAAGTGGGGTCATGTGCAGGTGCCTGAAAATTAATATTTGGCGCAAACCTCAGATGTTATGTGCATAAGCTTAATCTGCAGTGGTAAAATGGTGTATCTTGAAGGGGAGGCCAGCCCTGTCTGGCGGAAATTAACAGCGGGTAATCCTGTATGAAGAAGCTCATCCTGATCACAATACTGCTGGCGTTATTCAACCTGGGGTCGAAACCGGTTAATCAGAAACTGGTCAGGCTGACTATAATCAACAAGTCGGGCGAGGAGCTTTTCATCCGGCTGGATAATATCGAACCCTATTACGAAAACCATGTTAGCTATGCTTTTACAATCCCGGTCGGTTATAAAACTGAACCGACCGTGCGCGAGTTCACGATTTACCGGGATATCTACACAATGCAGGTTAGCTATGTGCGGGAATGGGACCCGGTATATACATACTCGCCGTGCACCCCCGGGATAAACAAACTTGATTTAGCCGCCACCCGCAACCACCGCCTGACATTTACGAAGTGCACCCAGAACCCGCCCCGGCCCGGGGAGGATTCGATGGATAAAATATGGCAGGGCGTCTCTGTGGATCAAAGGTCGGTGGCAAAATCGTTCAAGGATGCCCTTAATCCGATCCTGATCTATGCGCCCAGCTGGTGGCTGCGCTGTTATTTATACCCGTAGGCCTAAAGATTTGATGTGTCTGGTAAAATTGATTACTTATTCCATATTTTAAAAAATTTTTGTGAGGAGGCATCATGGATTTTGGGAAAGCTTTTGCATTTCAATTTGAAGACCCGGATTGGTTAAAGAAGATCGGGATTGCAGCCCTGCTGCTTTTTATCCCCCTGCTGGGAATGCTCTGGGTTACGGGCTGGTCATTAGAGATAACAAAGCGGGTTATCCGCAGAGAGCCGGCCCCTCTGGCGGCCTGGGATGATTTTGGCGGTTTGTTGGTGAGAGGCTTCCAGGTTTTTATCATCGGTTTTGTGTATGCCCTGCCGATAATCCTGATCTCAACCTGCATTTCGATCCTCTTCCCGTCAGTCTTTGACTCCGGCGCTTCCGATGATACTATTGCCGGCGCTATCTGGGTTGTGGTGGTCTGCATTAACTGCCTGTCGTTTCTTTACGGGATTTTGCTGGCGTTTGTAATCCCGGCCGCGCTTGGCAATTTTGCAGCCAAGGAGCAGTTTGGAGCAGCCTTCCGCTTCGGGGAAGTCCTGGGCCTGGTTCGGGCAGCCCCGATGGCATACCTGCTGGCGCTGATCGGCAATTTTCTGGCCGGGATTATCGCCATGCTGGGGATCATCCTGTGCTTTGTCGGGGTGCTCATTACAAACGCCTACGCTCAGTCAGTTATCGGTCACCTGATCGGGCAGGCTTACAACGAAGCCACCTCAAAACGGGCTTTGGAGCCTGTCGAAGCATAATCGCCCCACTGACCTGAAAAAGAATCCGGGGTTAACGCTCCGGATTTTTTATTTAATTATTAAGCTCCACCGGAACTGATTTTTTAATTTATCCAGTTTGGGAAAATTTCAACAGAGATCTCAGGGTCAGGAAGGTAAGAAAAGCCAGTTAAGGCGCAGGGGGAGATTTTCCCCCGAAGAACAGCAGGTTTGACGTGGACAGGCAATCCAGCATCTCGCCTGCGCTGATTCCTTACGTTGGGATCGCTCCTGTTTACAACCCGTAGTATTCCTGCTCGGGTGAATCTCCATTGAGAAGCAGCGAGCTTGTAAAAGGTGTGTTCATCAATGGAGAGGTAAAAGCCTATCCGGTCACGGTGCTGGGCTTCCGGGAGATGGTAAACAATGAACTGGGAGGACAACCAATCCTGATCACATTGTGACCGATCTGTTCCATGTCGCTTTTACCATAGATATCTCCTTATGAATAGAACGGATCTGTTTTCTATGGTTAAGACGCTTTCTTGTATCAGGATATTACATCATAAACCAGGACTTTCTTCCACTTAGTTGAGTGTTCTTGGACAAATTGTTGATGAACTGCGCCTACCTGATAGCGGTCGTGGGCGGCGATATCATCAAATACCAGGAAAAGCCCGTATGAATAGGTATTATCCACGACATCACGGTCGGTTCCAGCAGGAACACCGAAATAACCTGAGTTTACTGCTGGATCGTGCGTCAGTGATTTTAACCCCTCCTCAAACGTTTGCCTGGCTTCCCCCTCGACATCCTCTTGCAGCCAGAAATACACATTATGGATGTGCATTCGTACCTCCTACCTAAATAAACATAATAATACCCCTTTTTTATCCTTCAGGTCATAAAATACGGATTTTGAATATCCCTATATGAGGGAAATCCCAAATAATTCTTGACTAACCAAATATGAAAATGCTATATTAAGAAGGGCAGCGACTATTCTCTTGGCCGAATCGCAGCATCAAGCCTTTTCAGTTGGGATTTGAAATGGAATAAAAGGGAAGGGCTGAAATTATGAAAAACAATAAACCGGGAACCAGGAGCAAGAGCAAATCAATCCGCTCCCGCCTGGCGGAATTCCTGCGGCTGAACCGGGATCACCAGAGCAGGCTGCTGGATTATTTCAGAAAAAAACCAGACATCAGGGAGGAGCTGATCGAAAGTTTTTACCAGGGAACTGCGCCGCCTGATCTGGCGCCAACCCGGGCTGAGATGGTAGCGGTGCTGGTTCTACTGGTGAGCGCCCAGCCTATCGACCGGGTGCTCAAAAAAGTGGAACGTTTTTCGCTTGAAGGGTGGGCGGACTTTTTTGATGATGAATTTTTCAGCCTGCTGGAAGCCGAGAACGGCAGCCTGCGCCGGGCGGGGTTCTTCCGGGAGGCGCGCAGCCTGGTGAAAGTGGGAGCTGCGGCTGCCCGGATGCACAATAAAAATGAGTGGGCAGAGCGCCTGGACAAAATTACAAGCCGCGAGCTGGGCAAACAGATCGCTGACCAGCCATACCGGAAGCAGTCGGGATGGTAAAAAGAGCCTTGTTTAGGAGTGTTACTCCTCAAGATAATCGCACCACTTGGATAGTTGGAAGCGCTGCCGAATCACCAAATCAGTGTAACAAAGGAGTAACACTCCTTTCGGACCGCTAATTGCCGTAAGCCCCCAATCTCGTTATAATGTAAATACAAGCCTCCCTGTCCACCGCCGTTAACAATGCCGGGAGGGTGAGCACGGCGCGAATACAGCCATGTTTTTTACAGAGAGGTGGATGATGGAAGGAGAGAAGATAGGCGAGGTGACCCATTTTTACAACCGGATCTGCGTCGGCGTGATTGAACTCAGCGGAGATATCAAACTCGGCGATATGATCCATTTTCTCGGCAGTGCAACCGATTTCAACCAGGAAGTGAAATCACTCCAGATTGAGCACGAGCAGGTCGAAGAGGCCGGCGCCGGGATGGAAGTTGCGTTAAAGGTTGAACGGCGGGTTCGAAAAGGGGATAAGGTGTTCAGGCTGGTATCTGAGAAGTAAGAGTTATTGAAGATTTTCTACCTTCCCCAGGTGAATTAGCTTTGAAAGAGGACACGATAAAAGTAACAATCGCCCTGAGCAGATCGAGTGTGGAATTTTTTAAACAACAGGGATAAAGATATAAAATCCCTTATCAAAGAATGATCCGGCGATTGTTGGATGATTACACAAACCGGTATACGAGCTAATTTAATAAAAAAATTATCTTTTAGGTGAAAAGACCCTTTTGAATTTGATTTCCTGGAATAAACCTGGACCAGGACATTATTATTAATAGAATCAAATCTGTGGGGAGGTCATTTATGGGTATAATGGGTAAAATTTGGAGTAATTGTTTATGAATAAAAAATACCCGGAAGTCATCCAAAAAGCCCAGGCCGGCCAGGTGGAGATGGATAAAGAATGTTCGCACCTCGGACTGGTAAACAATGTAACCCCCTCTGCCCAGGGCTGTGAGGAGTGCCTCAAGATCGGAGACAGCTGGGTGCACCTGCGGTTATGCCTGGTATGCGGCAAAGTCGGCTGCTGCGATAATTCAAAGAACAAGCATGCCTCCAGGCATTATCATGAATCCAGCCATGCCCTGATCGCTTCGTTTGAACCGGACGAGGACTGGATCTGGTGTTACAGCGATGAGACTTTGATCTGGCCGGTGTAGCGAAGCGAGAGAATTTTATTAGGATAACAGAATGGACAGGGGCGATCACACAAGCGGGGCAGACGAACTGAATAATCCCAACCGCGGCAGGAGCAGCCGCAGCCAGAGCGCCTCCGGGGTGAAGGGGGAAAGGCGGGTGGTCACAATAATGTTCTGTGACGTTGCAGGATCTACCGCAATCGCAGAACAGCTCGACCCGGAAGAATGGGCCGAGATCATGGATGAGGCTTTCGAAGTTTTTATCGCACCTGTGCAGAGATACGGCGGGACGGTGGCGCGCCTGATGGGCGACGCGATCCTGGCTTTCTTCGGAGCCCCTTCATCTCACGAGGATGACCCCCAGCGGGCGGTACTGGCGGGGCTGGATATCCTCAGCGGCATCCAGCCGATCTGTGAAGAGCTGAAACTTGACTACGGCCTGGACTTTAACGTCCGGATAGGCATCAACACCGGCCCGGTTGTTGTGGCGGAGATAGGCCTGGAGGATGCGGGCGAGTACACTGCGATGGGCGATGCGGTCAATCTGGCAGCCCGCATGGAACAGACTGCCCAACCCGGCACCCTCCAGATCAGCGCTGACACCTACCGCTGGGTGGCGCCGTTCTTTGAGGTCGAAGAGCTGGGGGAACATGAAATTAAGGGTAAGAGCGAGGCGGTTGAGACATACCGGGTTATAAAGCGCAGGGCTGCCGCTGGCAGCCTGAGGGGTATTGAGGGGCTCAGCGCCCCGATCATCGGGCGGGATGAAGAGCTGGAAAAGATGAGGACTGTGCTGGCCCAGCTGCAAAATGGCCGCGGTCAAATCGTGTCAATTATGGGGGATGCCGGAATCGGGAAGAGCCGTTTGATCGAAGAGACCCGCCTGGAGTGGGAAAAACTGGCCTCTGAAAGCGCCGCCTGGACCGAGAGCCGGGGCGTTTCCTATGACAGCGCCCTTCCATACGGATTGTTCCGCCAGATACTGCGCCAGTCGAGCGGTGCAGGCGTCGAGGATCCCCCGGATATCGTCCAGGAGAGGATCCTGGGATTGCTGGATCGACTGCCCGCCAGCCCGAATGGAAACCGGGAGAAGATAAAACAGGCGGCCGAGATTTTACTGGAAGCAAATCCGCTGGATGGCAGCCCGCTTCCGGTGGGCGAGGACCTCAAGCAAATTCTCTACGATGGTATTCGAGCGTTCCTCCTGGGTCTGGGTTCTCAAACCCCGGCGGTCTATGTTTTTGATGATTTGCACTGGGCGGACAAAGCCTCCATTGATCTGCTGATCGACCTGTTCTCGATCAGCGAGCAGGCCCCGGTTCTGTTTCTCACCTCTTTCAGACCTGACCGCCAGTCGCCCGGTTGGCGGGTAAAAAACGCCGCAGAGAGGGAATTTCCAAACCGTTATGTGCTGCTTTCTCTCAAACCGCTGACAGATTTGGAGAGCGGCGCGCTGGTCGACAGCCTGCTGACAGTGGCGGACCTTCCCAAACAGCTTCAAAACAAGATACTGACAAAATCGGAGGGGAATCCATTTTTTGTGGAAGAGGTGGTACGGACCCTGATTGAAAGCGGGGCGGTTGTGCGCGATGAGGCTAAAAACAGGTGGGTGGCTTCCCTGGATATTGAAGAGATTGATATCCCTGACAACTTGCAGGCATTGATCCTGGCCAGGATTGACCGCCTTGAAAAAGAAGCCCGCAGCACCCTTCAACTGGCTGCTGTGATCGGGCGTTCATTTTATTACAGGGTGCTTGCGACTATATCAGAAGAATCAACCGCCCTGGAAAAACATTTAAATACGCTTGAGAGGTTGGAGCTTATCCGGGAGCAGGTATTAATACCGGAAAGGGAATACCTCTTCAGGCATGAACTGACCCGGGATGCGGCTTACATGTCCATCCTGCGCCGGCAGCAGCGCAGGTACCACAGAATGGTCGCCGAGGCGATCGAGAGCCTGTTTTCCGACCACCTGGAGGAGGAAGCCCACCGCCTGGCATACCATTTCTACCGCGCCCGGGATTACCAGAAAGCGCTTGAATATTACACCATTGCCGCCGATAAGTCAGCCGGATTGTATGCAAATGATGAGGCCATCCAGCACTACAGCCAGGCCATAAAAATCGCCGATACGGTTGTCACTCCAACCGATAAATTGATCCATCTTTACACTTCGCTTGGGCGAGTTTGTGAAGTCAGCGGCGATTTTGAAAAAGCCCTGGCTACTTACAGGGAATTGGAAGAAATGGGGGCTGGGATTGGCGACCGGGAGATGGTCCTGGCGTCCCTGATACCGCAGGCTACCATCCACTCGATCCCATCCGACCACGTGGACGTAGAGCAGGGCCGGGCTGTTTCTGAACGCGCCCTCGAGCTTGCCAGGGAACTGGGGGATCACCGGGCGGAATCAAAAGTCCTCTGGAATATGCTTTTGCTGGAAGAGCTGGTTCTTGGCAACAAAGAATCTGCCTACGATTACGGCGAACAGGCGATTGAAATCGCACGCAAATACAACCTTAAGGAGGAACTGGCATACGCCCTGCATGATATGACCAGGGTATATTTTGAATCGGGCCTGGTAGAAGAAGGCCGGCGTGCTTTTGACGAATCGAACCGGTTATGGCGGGAATTAAATAATTTACCGATGCTGGCGGATAACCTGGGCGCCGCCGCGCAGGGACTGTTTTATATGGGGGAGTTCGAGCAGGCCCGTGAGAAAGCGACCGAAGGCGTGAATATCAGCCGTGAAATCAATAACAACTGGGGCCAGGCATACAACCAGGTTGCACTGGCTATGGTCCTGGCCGAATTTGGTCATGTAAGCGAGGCGATCAATGCGCTGGAAGAGGCAGCCCCACTGGCAAGAAAAGCCAATTTCAGCATGGGTGAAGTGATGGTCAACGGATTCTTAGCCTGGGTGTACGGCACCTTTGGCGATGCGCAGCGGGCTCGCGAGAAGACTTCGGTATTACAGGAAAAGCTGCAGGATTTAGACAGGTTTGGGGAATATAAAATAATTTGGGAAGGTTTAACCACCCATTATGAAGGCGACTCAATAAAAGCTTTCGGGCTTTTGGATAAGAATATCCAGGAATGCTGCCTGAATTTGATGGATGATTATGTGGGCCCTATGCTTGCGCATATATTGAGCATGATTGCAGCCGCAAGCGGGGAATATGGAACAGCACTGCGAATTTCCGATGAGTCGATCGCAAGCATGCAGGATCTGCATATGCGTTTATTCCTGCCGGATATCCTGATGGTCAGAGGCAGGTCGCTGATCGAGCTCGGTGAAAAAGAGACCGGGTATAAAGCGCTTTACAGCGCATATGATGAAGCGGTTTCCCTCGGTTCACGCCGGAGCGCTCTTTTTGTGCTTGCCGAAATGGTGCAGGCGGAATTGAAACGGGAGAATGAGGCCAAAGCGGCTGAACTGCGGTTGGAAGGGCAGGGGCTGGTGGAATATATTTCGGGCAGGATCAATGATCCAAAATTACAAATAGCGTTCCTGAGCAGCAAGCCGGTCAGGCTCCTGATTGCGTAAAACCTGGTCTACTGAACACAGCGGGCGGAAAATTTAGTTTAAAAAGGCGGAAAATGTGGCAAAACCAGTAATATTAACCTTAGATGATGAACCCGGGGTGCTGGACGCGGTCGAGTCCGATTTGCGCCGCCACTTCCGGGGCGACTACCGCATAATTAAAGCGAACAACGGGTCGGAAGCCCTGGAGGCGCTCACAGAACTCAAAAAGCGGGCCCAGCCGGTTGCACTTTTCCTGGTTGACCAGCGGATGCCCACTATGAGCGGGACCGATTTCCTCAAACAGGCGAAGGAGATCTTCCCTCAGGCGCGCAAGGTGCTGCTGACCGCTTATGCGGACACGGAAGCGGCGATATCAAGCATCAACGAAGTTGAGCTTGATTACTACCTGATGAAACCCTGGGACCCACCCGAAGTGAATCTGTACCCTGTCCTGGATGACCTGCTCAGCGACTGGCAGGCGAATGTTGAACTGCCTTATGAGGGCATCCGGGTTGCGGGCACATTATGGTCAGCCAAGAGTCATGAAGTAAAGAATTTTCTATCGCGCAACCTCATCCCTTACCAGTGGCTGGATATCGAAACCGACAGCAGCGCAAAACAGCTCGTGGATTCGGTAACGGAGGGCAGAGGGCGCCTGCCAGTGGTTTTCTTCCCGGATGGGAGCACACTGGTAGAGCCGGATAACCGCCAGATGGCGGAAAAAGCCGGGCTGCATACCCAGGCAGCCCAACCGCATTATGACGTTATTATCCTCGGCGCCGGTCCGGCCGGGCTGGGCGCGGGCGTTTACAGCGCATCGGAAGGGTTAAAAACCCTGATGATTGAAAAAGAAGCCACCGGGGGCCAGGCCGGGACGAGCTCGCGCATCGAAAATTACCTGGGATTCCCGAAAGGGCTCAGCGGGGCTGACCTGGCCCGCCGGGCTACCGCCCAGGCGAAACGCCTGGGAGCTGAAATCCTGCTTACCCAGGAGGTGACGGATGTGAGGGTGGAAGGGCCGTACCGGATCGTGGTTCTGCACGACGGCAGCGAACTTAGCTGTAAAGCCCTGGTGGTCGCAACCGGGGTATCGGTAAGCAAACTGGACCTGCCCGGGATTGATAAAATCACCGGGGCGGGCGTATACTACGGGGCGGCATTAAGATCGGCGGCTTCTTATAAGGGCGAGCATGTGCACGTTGTCGGGGGCGCAAATTCCGCCGGTCAGGGCGCCATGTTTTTCTCCAGATACGCCGGAAAGGTCACCCTGCTTGTGAGAAGCAGCGCGATTGAAATTGGAATGTCGCAGTATCTGGTCGACCAGATAAATTCAACTCCCAATATTGAGGTTAAAACGAATGCAGAAGTGGCGGCTGTCCACGGGGAACAGAAATTGGAGGCGATCGATATCAGAGATAAAACTTCTGGCACCGTGCAGACGGTGAACACACCCGCCATGTTTCTATTTATCGGGGCTGCCGCACATACCGAATTTATCCAGGATGTTGTTGAAACAAACCGGGCCGGGTTTATCCTCACTGGTCCGGATCTTTTTCAGAACGGCGACAAATCCCGGAAATGGAGCTTAAAACGGGATCCTTTTCTGCTGGAGACCAACGTCCCGGGAATATTCGCGGCTGGTGATGTGCGCCATGGAGCGGTCCGGCGGGTCGCATCGGCGGTAGGGGAAGGCGCGATCGCAGTGAGTTTTATCCACCAGTATCTCAAAACAGTCTGATGTTTAATTTTTTGCGAAAAATCGAATTGTTTTCCGAACTGCCTGAGGATGACCTCTGGCAGCTTTGCGGGCTGATCGAAACCGTCAGCATACCCTCCGGCGCGATCCTTTTTGAAGAAGATGACCCGGGCGAAAGGGCTTATGTGATCAAGGAGGGGGAGCTAGAAGTGCTGAAAACCGGGGCGGGCGGGGATATGCTGCTCGCAGTTCGCGGCCCTGGTGAGGTGATTGGCGAAATGGCCCTGCTGGAGGAGAATCCCCGCATGGCGACCGTAAGAGCGCGCCTGGACAGCACCCTGTTTGCGATTGAGAAGGAACAGTTCGAAAATCTGGTCGCCACCAGCCCAAGCGCAGCCCAGGCGATGTTCAAAACAATCCTTGCTCGCTGGCGTGGCACCCAATCGCAACTTCGCCAGAGCGAAAAAATGGCCCAGCTTGGTACAATGACAGCCGGCGTGGCTCACGAATTAAATAACCCGGCTGCGGCTGTAAAAAGGGCTGCTGACCAGCTGGATGAAGCCCTGACCGAATACCTCCAGGCCCAGGAGGCTCTCGACCCTGACCAGTTCACCCCGGCAGAGCGGGAGAGCTACCTGGCGCTGCTTGAACAGGCCAGGCAAAGCGGCACAAACCCGACCCAAATCGATTCCCTCAACCGCAGCGACCGCCAGGATGAAGTGGAAGAATGGCTCGATGGATCGGGGATAAACGACGCCTGGCAGTATGCCCCCGCGGTTGTGGATATGAATCTGGGAGTCGCAGAACTGGAGGGCATCAGCCAGCAGTTCGGGTTGGACAACCTGGCGCGCCTCCTGGATGTTTTGTGTTCCTGGTTCACGGTCAATAAGCTGATCCGCAGTGTGGGGCTTGGCGCCGGGCGCATATCGGAGATAGTAAAAGCGTTAAAATCCTATGCATACCTCGACCAGGCTCCGGTTCAGAATGTTGATGTCCACCAGGGGCTGGAGGACACCATTCTTATCCTGGCGAACAAGCTCAAATCAGGCATAACCCTCAAACGCGACTACGACCCTGACCTTCCGGCAATTCAAGCATACGGCAGCGAGCTGAACCAGGTCTGGACGAACCTGATCGATAATGCCATTGATGCGGTCGGGCAGGATGGAGTGATCACCCTGAGGACCCGCGCCAGGGATGATTGGGTGGTGGTCGAAGTGGAGGACAACGGGGAAGGGATACCGGAAGAGATACAGTCGCGCGTCTTTGATCCGTTTTTTACCACCAAACCGCCCGGCGTCGGAACCGGGTTGGGCCTGGACATCAGTTACAACATTGTGGTGCAGAAGCACAAGGGCAATATTATCCTGACTTCGCAGCCCGGCAGGACAGTCTTTGAAGTCTGGCTGCCGGTTAATTTTGAAAAGGATTCGGGCTCAGAAAACCGGAATACTCAGGCGGAAAACACCGAACCGGAAGCCTGAATCCAGCTGGTAATTTACCTTATAATCCTGCAGCTTGAATGGTGGGTTTCTTTTGGAAATCTACCACAAATTCAGCACACCCCTCAGAATCGCGAACTCGCCAATGTGATAGGCGTTGTGGTCGCTGATAACCAGGATCTCCCGGAAAATTGTGTATTCAGGCAGCGTGGGGAATCGGGGCAGTTAACGGGAAGGGCGGGTTTATAACCATGTTTTCAAAAGCATTCATGCCCGCTTTGATCTGCCCAAGAGAAGCCTCCCATTTTTCCTGGTCGGCGGTTTCAGCGACCCCCGGCCAGTATCCCGCCGGCCACTGCGGGGACACATGATCAGGGTTTGACACAAACTCAAGGATATCCCACTGGGCAATGCGGATGTGTTCAAGCAGGTGCCAGAAGGTATAAGGTACATTTTGCGGTTTTGTGTTGTATTCGGTGGGTGGAAAATCCGCGACCGCCTGTTCCAACGGCATATGTGCATTGCCTCCCTTCAGCAAGGAGAGCATTTGCTCTTTGATAACTGCTTCATCCATAGAAATTCTCCTTAAATTGATAAGTCTGACCTTTTTATCTCCAATTTCAGTATATCCTTAAAGAAGATATTTTGTTCTATGAGGGGACTGAATCCGGTAGAAAAACAAAAAGAACAACTAACTCGCGAGATCGGGGTTGTAGTTTGTGGAGGAAGACTGAGGAATCATGATCAGGAATATTATCTGGGATCTGGACGGCACCCTGTTTGACACTTATCCCGCTATCCTGCGGGCATTCCGGCTCGCGTTTGAGGATCTTGGCGTGATAATCCCGGAGGAACAGGTCAGGGACCAGGCCCAGAAGTCTTTGACTCTTTTTGCTGAAAAGCTGGTTGAGCAGCATGGTCTCGATGATGAGAGCCTGTGGGAACGATATGAGGTTTACTGTGACGATTTCCCGCTGGAAGAACAGAAGCCGTTTCCCGGGGCGCGCCAGGTGTGCGAGTATATCAATTCAATCGGAGGGATAAACGTGATCGTCACCCACCGGCCCTGGAATTCCGCCAAAAGGCTGCTTGAGACCTACCGGATGAACGAATATTTTACGTTCATGTTAACAGTGGAGCAGGGCTACCCGTTAAAACCCGACCCCGCCATGTTTGAAAAGGTGATCGAGAGTTTTGACCTGGTCCGGGAGGAGACCCTGGCAGTTGGGGACCGCGACCTGGACATCCTTGCCGGGCAGGCGGCCGGTTTAACCACCTGCCTGTATACCAGGAAGGGTTACGAGACCGAACCAGACCTGGTTATTGACGATTATTCCCGGCTGCTGGATTTCCTGAAAGAAGAAAAGTAAACAATAAAGACGGGCCAGAAACCCGGCAGGCAATTGCTATAAATTAATGGCTGGATTGGGATGACCGGGCGGGGATAAAATGACGAAAGTAGAAAATTGCCGGGCGGAACTTCGGAAAACTGATAAAAAAGAATGGGATGAGTACCTGCTGAAAAACTCCGGGCTTCCCGGCAGAAGGGGTAATATTGAACTGGCGCAGGCCTTCGCTCTCGAAGGCGACCGGGAGAATTTCGAACGCTACCTGGAATACAAGCCGGAGGTTGCTCCGGTAAACTCTCCGGAGGAGTTTCTGGCTTTCTGCGGGGTGCTGGGATGCGGGAGGCTGCTTTCGGAAGGGGATGACCTGCAGTTCCAGAGGCTGCGCGCCTGCGCAAGAGACCCGCGCTGGCGGGTTCGCGAAGGGGTTGCGATGGCATTGCAAATGCTAGGTCGTTCAGATATGAACCGGCTGATCCAGGAGATGGAGACGTGGAGCCTGGGTAGTCCGCTGGTCCAGCGGGCTGCCGCGGCTGGTTTGTGCGAGCCGGATCTGCTTTCCGGGCAGCGCTACAGCCGTAAAACGCTTGATATCCTCGACAGAATCACAGGTTCGATAATTACTCTCCCAGATAGAAAGAGCGCCGGGTTTATGGCTCTCAGGAAAGGGCTGGGTTACTGCTGGAGTGTTGCAGTTGCTGCAAACCCGGATTACGGAAAACCTGTTTTTGAGAAGTGGCTGTCAAGCCTGGACAAGGACATCCGCTGGATTATGAAACAGAACCTGACCAAAAAGAGGTTGTGGCGCATGGACAGGGACTGGGTGGAGAAATGCGTAACCGCAATTTAATTTTCAGGCCAGCGCCAGCAGCGCCACCAACCAGTAGATAGCCCCCGCCAGTATTGCAGTCACGGGGAGGGTGACAAGCCATGCCAGGGCGATATCGCCCGCCACGCCCCACCTGACTTTGCTAAGGCGTTCCGCCGAACCAACCCCCATGATGGACGAGCTGATAACCTGGGTGGTGCTTACAGGTCCCCCGAAAAGGGATGCGCCCAGGATCACCCCAGTGGATGTCACCTGGGCGTTGAAGGCGTCGACCGGGCGGATCCTATAAAAGCGGGCCCCAACGGTTTTGATCAGGCGCCAGCCGCCCGTGGCGGTGCCGAGGGCGATCGCCGCCGCGCTGATTATAACAACCCAGACCGGTACGTAAAATGTCTCAATTACCCCAGCGGTAACCAGGCCTAGGGTGATGACTCCCATGGTCTTCTGGGCGTCATTTGTGCCGTGGCTGAAAGCCAGGGTGACGGCGGTCAGGATCTGGGAGCGCTTGAAGAACCAGTTGATGCGCGGGCTGGCGCCCCTGACCAGAAACAGGACCAGTTTTGTAAAGAGATAACCACCGGCGAAACCGAAAACAGGGGACAGCAAAAGCGCCAGAAGAACGCCTATGAGACCCTGGCGGTATATAGCTTCCGGTCCGGCGGATACCAGGACCGCCCCGACCAGCCCGCCTATTAAAGCATGCGAGGAACTGCTCGGTAACCCCAGGTACCAGGTCAGCAGGTTCCAGCCGATAGCGCCAATCAACGCTGCGATGATAACCGCGTTGTTGATTGCGCTGGCGTCGATAATGTCGTGTCCGATTGTGGTGGCGACTGCCACACCGAACAGGAAAGGGGCTAAAAAATGGGCCACCGCGGTTACTCCAAGGGCGGCTCTGGCCGAAAACGCCCGAGAGGTGATCATGGTGGCGACAATATTGCTGGAATCGTGAACGCCGTTGATAAAATCAAAGATAACCGCAAGCGCGATCAGGACGATCAGGGTGATATCCACAGACAGTTATCCCCGGATCAGGCCATTTTTACGACAATATCGGAAATAATGTTGGCAGCCTCGTCGCCCCGGTCGGCCGCATTGCTCAGGTGCCGGTATACCTCCCGTTTTTTGAGCATTTTTACAATTTGTTTGACATCCTCCGGCCCTTTAAAAAGATCGGCCAGGGCTTCCCGGTAGACGGTCTCAACCCGGTTTTCAAGCGCCTTGGCCCGCTGGGCGTGGTCGATTGCCACGTTGGGATGTTTCTGTAGGCGCTGGATCGCAAGGTGAATTTCGAAAGCCGCATCCCGCAGAAGGGAAGCCATCCTTACCATAAAATCGGTCGGGTTGACATTCAAAATTTCCATTTCATCGACGGTGGAAAATGCGTAATCCAGCACATCATCGATTGCCCTTGAAAGGGCGAAGATGTCCTCCCGGTCGAAGGGGGTGATAAAGGTGCGGTTCAATTCATCGATCAATATGCGCCGGATCTCGTCGGCCTCTTTTTCGATCCGGGTCAGTTCAGCTGCTGAATCGTGGCTTTCGGTGCTAATAAATTCCATTAACAGGTCAAGCCCTTTCAACGTCAGTACTGCCTGCTCGGTGATCAGTGAGATAAATTTGTCCCGCTTTGGTTTAAAGAGGCCGCGCAGGAAGGAAGTTCCGGGCTCGCCGGCTGCTGATTCGCCGGAGCTGTTTAAATCCTGGCTCTTTTCCTTTTCGTTTTTGATTTCTGTCTTCATCCTGTATCTTTCCTGAAAAAGTTGGCTGGATGCAGGCAATAATTTTATTTGTTTGCCCGGGAGCGACAGGAGAACTGCTGTTTATTATGCACCCCCGGGTAGATATCTTACCAGATGGAATATGCGGATTCCTGAATTTAATAATGTACTATTATTCATTATACTGGCTGTTTAAGCATGAACGGGGCCTGAAGACGGGAATCCTTGACACTGTTCGGTAAGGTGGTACACTTTGGCGCGTGAGGAAGCAGAATTTTTTAGCAACCCCGGACCCGCGTAGCCCGTTGAGGGCTCCTGATCGCGCCGGGTGATAATTTTCCTCTTTCTGATGGTTAATAACTGCCCTCCGGTCAAACATCCCCAGAGGGCAGCAAATTTTTAAAAAACCTGACAGGAATTTTTTGAAGTACCAGGAATCGTCCGTTGAATAAGGAGGCCGACCATGCGCATGAGTAAACTTTTCAGCCAGACCCTGCGCGAAATTCCCTCGGAGGCTGAAATACCCAGCCACCAGCTGCTTTTACGGGCAGGCTTTATCCGCCAGCTGGCGGCAGGGGTGTTCAGCTACCTGCCGCTCGCCAGGCGCTCGCTCACCAAAATTGAGGACATTATCCGTGAGGAGATGGATGCCATCGACGGGCAGGAAGTCACCATGCCGGTAGTGCACCCGGCCGGTATCTGGCAGGAGACTAACCGCTGGTATGAGATTGACGCTGAAATGGGCCGGCTGAAGGACCGCAACGGGCGCGATATGGTGCTGGCAATGACCCACGAGGAAGTCGTGGCGGACCTGGTCCGCAAGGAAGTGCACTCCTACCGCCAGCTCCCCATGATGATCTACCACATCCAGACAAAATGGCGGGATGACCCCCGCCCGCGGGCTGGCCTGATCCGGGTGCGGGAATTTACCATGAAGGACAGTTACACCCTGGACGCTGATTGGGAGGGATTGGACAGGCAGTACAAAGCCCACTACCAGGCATACTTCAACATATTCCACCGCTGCGGGCTGCCGGTGATCGCGGTCAGCTCGGATGTCGGTATGATGGGCGGGACCATGGCGCACGAGTTCATGTACCTAACCCCGGTCGGGGAGGATACCCTGATGATCTGCGATTCCTGCGGATACGCCTCCAACCGCCAGATCGCCCGATTCAGGAAAATCCCCAACCCGCCCGAGGGCAAACTGCCGGTGGAAAAAGTCGCCACTCCCGAGATGAAAACCATCGCAGAGCTGGCGGATTTTCTGGGCGTACCTGAATCAAGAACCGCCAAAGCGGTCTTCCTGATGGCGACCATACCGGAGGGAGAATCTTCCCGGGAGCAGTTTGTATTCGCGGTGCTTAGGGGCGATATGGAGCTCAATGAAACCAAGCTGGGCAATGCCCTCAAGTCCAGCGCCTTGCGCCCGGCGACCGAAGAAGAAATTATCGCCACCGGGGCGGTTCCCGGCTACGCCTCCCCGGTTGGTTTGAAAGATACCCTGGTGGTTGTGGACGAGGCAATACCGGAAGCGGATAACCTGGTCGCCGGCGCCAATGAGGAAGGCTTCCACCTGCTCAATGTGAACTACGGGCGCGATTACCAGGCTGACCTGGTGGCGGACATCGCCGCAGCCCGTGATGGGGATGCCTGCCCGCAGTGCGGCGGCTTGTTGAAGGCCGAGAGGGGAGTCGAGGTAGGGAATATTTTTAAGCTGGGCACCCGCTACAGCCAAGCCATGGGAGCTTACTTCCTGGATAAAGACGGCGAGGAGAAGCCGGTGATTATGGGTTCGTACGGGATTGGCAGCGGGCGGCTGCTGGCCTGTGTGGCGGAGCGGTTCCACGACGACCTGGGCCTGGTCTGGCCGGTAACCGTCGCGCCTTACCAGCTGCACCTGGTCCTGCTGGGTGGTAAGGATGGCAGCATGGAGTCCGCCAGCGCCAAGAGGCTTTACGGGGAGCTGGTCGCGGCCGGGTTCGAGGTGTTGTTTGACGACCGGGACGAAAGCCCGGGGGTCAAGTTCAACGACGCCGACCTGATCGGGCTGCCGATCCGCCTGACGGTCAGCGCCAGGGCGCTCCAGGCGGGCGGGGTTGAATTTAAACGGCGCGATCTGGATGAGAAGGAAGTCGTTCCGTTTGACAAGCTGGAAGAGAAAATTAAATCCGAGCTGGAGCAGTTAAAATCCGCCATCGATGGGTTAGTCGTGACGGAAGACTTTCCGGAGGATGGGTAGTCTGTCTATAGCAGGGATAGGAGTGCTACTCCTTCTTGATTCTATTCCGATCTCTGTTTTGTCTAACTTCCTGTTGTGAGCCTTTTAGCATAATTTATTGAAGGAGTAGCACTCCTTTTTATTTCTCATCCGATCTCTCGTATCGTCTTATTTCCTGTTGTGAGCTTTTTAGCATAATTAATTGAAGGAGCATCACTCCTTTTGTATCAGGTATCAAAGGGTTTTGGAGCATCTAGGTAGTACAAATAAGACCCTTCGCGGAGCTCAGGGTGACATACAGTTTTGAAGCAGTGTTTTTTCTTAGCCAGCTATAAAGTAATAAATTCCCATAATTACCCGTCTACAAAGTAGAGCTGCCGCCAGTTTGGGGAGCATTCTATCATTCCAGGAGATAAGGTTATGGGAATAAAGACGAGCACTTTTTTGAAAATATTTACAGTAACCGCGTTTGGGCTCGCTGCATGTACAACTGGCATCGGGGATCCTCCAGCCGGGAAAACGGATCCAGCCCCGGTTAGCGAACCGGCAGAGGTTCCGGATGAATCAGATCCATCAGAAAAAGCTGAACAACCTGAGGCAGAAGACCTCCAGGTGGCAGACCGCGGTACGGAAGGCGAAGAGTCCAGCCAGGATGCTGAATCCAATAGCGCCAGTTCTGAAACAACGGGTGAGGAACGGGACGTCGAACTGCTCGACCCGGACGAAACACCCCCGCAGGGGGCAGAATTTCAATTTTCAACCGATTTCAGCATCCACTCGGTGCCCTATTCCGAGATATTATCCGGCGGCCCGCCCAAAGACGGCATCCCGGCGGTTGACGACCCGAAATTTGTCCCGGTTGAGGATGCCGGCGAATGGCTTGATCCGCTTGAGCCGGTCCTGCTCTTCCAGCACGGAGACGAAGCCCGGGCTTACCCGATCCAGATCCTGATGTACCACGAGATTGTAAATGACAGCGTTGGAGACCTGGCGGTCACGCTGACCTTCTGCCCGCTGTGCAATACCGGGATCGCTTTTGAACGAAAAGTGGACGGCGAGGTGCTCGATTTCGGCACCACGGGACGGCTGCGTTTCAGCAACCTGATTATGTACGACCGCCAGACCGAGACCTGGTGGCAGCAGGCTTCCGGCCAGGCGATCGCCGGGGAACTCACCGGTAAGTCCCTGACCTTCCTGCCGGTCTCGATGGTATCCTGGGAGCAGTTCAAGGAGAGTTTTCCTGATGGGCAGGTGCTCTCGCGCGATACTGGCTTCCAGCGCCCGTACGGCCGGAACCCGTACGCGGGCTACGACAATATTAACAATCCGCCCTTCCTTTACCGGGGGCCTGCCACGCCGGGTGAACTGCCGGCAGTCGCCCGGGTGCTGACAATTGATACGGGCGAAGAAGCGGCCGCCTACCCGTATGAGACTTTGCAAGAGGTAAAGGTCGTAAACGATACCGTCGGCGGGCAGGATGTGGTTGTTCTGTGGCAGGCAGGCACCGCCTCCGCTTTAGACGCAAACAGCGTCGCGGGCGGTCGCGATATCGGCGCCGCCAGCGCCTTCTCCAGAGAGGTAGACGGCCGGACCCTGACCTTCAGCCACGACGGCGAGAAGATCGTTGACGACCAGACCGGCAGCGAGTGGAACCTGCTGGGAACGGCTGTATCGGGGGAATTGGAAGGAATTAGACTGGAGCCGGTGGTGGCGATCAACCATTTCTGGTTTTCCTGGGCGGCTTTTAAACCGGAGACCCGCATCTACCAGCCCTGAACGGGAGGGTAAAATATCTGTAGGGCAGGATTGGAATCCTGCCGACGGTGGTTTTGGTCCATTGTGGGATGCATTGCTAAAAACCGCCGTACATAACGGTGCGGTAGGGCAGGTTTCCAAACATGCCGCAACAGCAAGGTGATTCAACATACAGGATAAAAAATGACAGGCGAATTGATCACGGAAGCAAGAACCGCAAATTTGCCGCAGCCCGTCCAGAGATATCTGGAATTCGCCGGAGTGGTGGGAAAACCCTGGATAAAAACCGCGCTTGTGAAACAGCGCGGTCGCTTCCGCCTGGGGGCCGAGAAATCCTGGATGGATTTTTCGGCTGAGCAGTTTTACACGATCTCTCCCCCGGGTTTCAGGTGGGACGCAAACTTTAAAATTGCGGGACTGGCGCTGCTGCGGGCGAAAGACCGCTATGAAGAAGGCCACGGGCACATGTACGGCAGGCTGGCCGGATTAAAAACCATATTTGACGCCCGGGGACCCGAGCTGGACCAGGCGAGCATGCTGCGCTACCTGAACGAGGCCATGTGGTTCCCAACCGCTTATCTCGGGGAAAATATGGGCTGGGATGCGGTTGATGACCATTCAGCCCGGGTCACTTTTTTTGACCGCGGCAGGGAAGTTTCAGCCGAGCTGTACTTTGACGCTGAAGGGCGCCTGCTTGATTTTAAAGCCAAACGCTACCGGGAAGCAGACGGGGAGTTCTCCCTGGATGGCTGGTCCACTCCGGTGACCGCATACGGAGAGTTTGAGGGTTTAAAAATCCCGGTCAGCGGGACGGGGATATGGAACCTGCCTGAAGGAGATTTTGCCTACATAGAATTGGAAATCACCGGAATTGATTACGTTTGGATGGACTGATCCAGTATATTTAATCGGAGTGGAGGGTAGTGGGGGTATTGTTCTATAAATTTGGAATTTGCTGTCAGAATTATTTGCCACAGTAACAATGTTCCCGGGCATGAGATTATATATAACAATTATCTCAGAAAAAATTAATTAAATGTTCGAAAGTTCAAATCTGCAACTTACAACCTATTCTAGCAGTTGCCTGGCTTGAAAAAGTAGAAGTAAGCGTATCCAAGAGCAAGGAAGCCGTACGTAAAAATATTGAGCGGCCATCCGAGGAAATTTATATTGCCGTGCAGTTGGATTTCAATGGATGCCGCTAAGCCAATAATATCCTGGATGAATAATGCCAGTGCGATTGCTCTCCGGGCCTGGATCGATTCGCTCTTCCTGCCAAACCACATGAGGGAAGCATATCCCAGGATAGAACCACCAACAAGACGGGTTACCCAAATGGAAGTTTCGTCAGGAACAAGTCCGTATAACCCGAGAACCCAGCCAGGAAATAAAACACAGGATAAACCTATTGGGATAGCTATAAAGATATTAATAGTGAAAAGGTGTTTTAGTCTCATCTCCGCCTCCGTTATATGTCTATATTAAAATGCATGTGTACAAAAGGTTTTAACAATCCAGCAAGCGACCATCAAAAATCTATACCTGAAATTTTTAGAAGTGTAATCTCGAGTCTACATGATTTGGGATTTGAACCTATGGAGTGATATAGTTTCGATTTTCATACAGGTTCAAGCTATTTCAAATCCGGCTTTTTACTTGGCTCCATGTCCAGGAAATTATGGCTTAATAGAAATAATCTGAATTAATTTAAATTAAACACTCACCCTCACATAAGTTTGTAGAGAGTAAAATGCCAGGTTTAATGGATCAGATTCTATCTTTCCAGCACGACCCAGTTAATCTCCGCGGTTTCGCGCGGCTCTATGACCACCACCGGTTCTCTTTCGCGATCCACAACCATCATCGAAATGCCGTACTTGTTGGAAAGCGCGTAACCGTCAGTGTAAATTGTTTTGCCGGCTGCATCAGTCATCTGTTCGCCGAAATTCTCCCACCCATCCGCCCAGAAATCGCCATCGCCGGTCTGCACGAATTTACCTTCCTCGTCCAGATCCACCTTGGTCGGGCCAACCAGGACTCCTTCCCACTGATCAGGTGTTGAAGTCAACTCGCCCGGCATGCCGTAAAGCAGCAGGTAACTGCCCGGATCAAGCCCGCTGAAGGCGAAATTGCCCTCCGCATCGGTGGTGATTGTCGGTTCGGCAAGCAGCACACATCCTGATTGTTCCGGGTCTCCCTTACACAGGATTACCTGGGCATTGGCGATTGGCGCGCCTGTTTCAGCGCCGGTCATAGTGCCTTTTATATCACCTGTGCGACCTCCGCCACAACCGGACAGGAACAAAACGGAGACTACCCACAATATCGTGACAATTACAACAGTTTTCCTGGCCATCTGAACACACTCCTTTCTTTATAATCGGGCAGTGAAACGCCTGTTTACGAGCCCCCTTTTCCTACCAGGAGGAAGGTAACAAAGCCTTTGGCAATAGTACTAATCTTGAGTTTGTAAGAATTTTGATCCCAATATAACCTCCCCTTCCCAATCGCATATGTGCAGTCTTTTGTAATCCAGCAAGAAATATTTTTATTGAAATTAATAACCCTGCCTGTGGAACTGATTTCGAATCATTGGGGTTAATTATATATACATATTACAAAAACCTGTGGTGATTGTCAACAAAAAATTACAGGAGTTCTTTAAATAGGGAGGAAACCGATAACCTGAAAACCAATTTAAACACAACCCTGCGGGCGCGGAAGGGGCATGTGTGGAAAAGGAAGCGACCCCCTGGGGGATTAATTACTCCCAGGGGGTTGTTGTTATATTAACCGGTTGCGTTCTTTAAAGTTTAATGAAGCAGTTGCACGCCCAATAGTTAAATGTATTATTTCATGTTACCGAATTCGAGTCCGGTTAAAAAATAAAATATATTCCAGGGTACCTGGTTCCAGTCCAATAACTTTCGCAAAAAGTAGATAGACCAATGGACGTTCCTGATGATTGTTACCTTATGTTGTTTTAAGAATATTGCAGATTTGTAAAAATAATTTTATTTCAATATAATTCTGATGAAAAAGTAAAAATGTCTAAAGACAATCCGTTGGGAAGCCAATTCTATGGGGTAGAAATTAAAACAATGGATAATTTTATCTGAATGAGCGTTTTTTAGTCGATCTCTCATCATAAAGAACATCCAGACCAGGGTTGAATTGGTGAATTACATTGAATGTCCGGATACTTTGATTCCATAACGATAAGTTGACTCGGCCCAAAAAACTGTATCGTTTAGTATCTGTTTGACATAAATTTACTTCGTTAACATGGCTTTTTACAAAGAAGAGTCCCCTAATTTGTTTCATCCAACGTAATTCACTCTTTATATTTAAATTTTCAAACTTTGTTAGTACCCAGTTCCCCATTTTCATTCAGCCAGCGGTAGTATGTCTGCTAGCTTATCTCTAATTGACGGGCAACCTCAGTTAAGGTCACACCCTAGGTTATTAATATTTCGACTTCCCGGAGTTTGGTAATGATTTGTTCAGCTGTGAATTGCTTCCTTGGAATTCTGCCTGTAGCTCATACTGTATACGCTAAAGAGGAAGGAGTTGCAGTAACTCGAAGAATAACGCCTATTGTCTGTATATTGATTTGATCAGGGGCCTGCAGAGCTGAACCGGGTAAGTTAGTTCTTGTAACCAATTAACGATCTAAGTTTAAAATATTTCCTTTGTAGGTTACTCGAAGTTATTACAACGAAATTTATACCCTTAGCAAACGATTACTTAAAGGACAAATTACACGAATGTAAAGTGTCGTCACTAGAGACTCTATTGAGTCTTATCTATCCAGATTCCATGACTCAAATTGCAGTATTTCTCAAACCCAATCCTTTGATACACTCCCAAACCCATCTCCGATGGATGCAGAATGGCAATCCGGTAACCCATATCACGCGCTTCTTGAAGAGGTGCTAGTGTCATCGCCATACCAATACCTTGCTTACGCGCCTCCGGAATTGTAGCCACCCAATAGATCCCTGCTACACCTGCAGCTAAAAAGAGCTGTGATGTAGCAACCGGTTTCCCATCAATCATACCCAAATAGTTACGCAAAGGCATATCGAATCCTAGACCTGCGAATAAATCAAAGCAAGCCTTCTCACCGTTTTGCGGCAGACCAAATCCCATAACCGCAGTATTGGCGAATTTTTCTAAAGTTTCTTTGTCCCCTACAGGTTCGATAAACAGATTTGAAGGGGAAGCTAAATCCTCATTCAATGCACGTAGATCAGCAGCCATACCAATTAAATCATCACCAAAAACCAAACCGTGGTTTTCTAGTTGCTTTCGCCAATCGGTTGATTGCGCAACTGATCCCATCCACCATATGAAAGGAAACTTCCGAGACTTGAAAAGTGTGATTACTTCATCGATTTCATCAGCTGTCGGTTGTATGATTCGGAAAATCCCATTCATAAATGGGTGTGAAATACCAGTGATAAATCCATACATATTCGGTTTTTCATATATCTCGACACTTTCTGACCGGCTGAGATATTGAAAATATTCGTACATGTTATTTTCAATGGCCGCAGCCAGCACTTGTGCAGATAAATCAAAAAGAATACTTTCCATCTCGATCCTATCCTGAGCATCCCAAAGATTTGCTTATTGGATTGATAAGAAAGCTTCTTGACGTATTATATCTATTAATAAATCTCAATATTTTTCTATATCTACTGGGTTTATTCCTTAATAAACCAGCTAATTTGAAACGTTGTTATATATAATGTAGGACAATTCTGGAAGTGAATATAGGGGGTGTCTTTGAAATTGAATAGCCAATCCTTCCCTTCCCTAATGAGCCTGCGCTAATCCCTTCTGATAAAAGCGCGCCATGCCATGATTGTGATGCTCCCCATAAAAATACTACCGACAATAGCTGCACCGAGAATACCCCAAAAAAAACCTAACCCAGCTGATTTGAGCAGCCATATAGTGGTGTAAATGATCAATAACGGAGCAAGGGGAAGTTTACCCGGACGGATGAGGATAGTAATCAATGCGGAAACCAACAGCCAGCCGAGGTAATTGCTCCAGGGGATACCAAAGTAGCTGCCGGGATTATCCCAACCCCACATTTCCCAAGTAACCATCATCGGATCCAGAAAAAGGTCCCAAGCCATCATCGCCAGGGCACTTAAGCCAACGAATACGGGGAACTCCCAGCGAGGCTTTATCCGATCTGTAATCGCTTGCGCGACCGCCCAGGAAGGCGGCAGCATCATCAACCAGCCGAGTGGTATATGCAATGGGACATTAAGAATTTGAGGTTGCATCATATCCGTATAGCTGTACGTGCCAAAGGGGATACCAGTTCGGCTGCCAATCACTTCAGCAGCCCAACTCAGGGCTAAGATAGAACCTGCAACTCGCAGAGTGGCGGCGGCACCCCAAACTTCCCATAAGAGAACAATAATGAGCCCTGCTGTGATACTTACTCCAACCGTAATCGCGCCAATCATAGCTGACCAGCTTGTTGTCCAATCGGCAATGGGTAACGAAACCATCATCAACGCCCATATGGTTAGGAAGACTGTTTGAATAGAACTGAGCTGCAGTAGTTGGTAATGTATTTTTATAAACACTGATCTATTTTAACCGTGATTATCTCAAATTAAAAATTCAGCATCTTATCAGTTTTCCCAATAGACGACAAAAACCGTTCCAAATCTTCGCAGGAACGGTTCTTAAAAACATGTGCCCCTACGGTGAGCTGTTCCGAATTCCGCGGCAGTAATATTACATCACATTTGAAATACTTTTCGGAATTATAAATTCGACGCTGATAACCATCAAGTAACGACAGTGTTACTCAATTTAGCCAACCTGATGTTTTACAACCCAGCCCAGTTCAGCTGGGAGTATAAGCGCTATTTTGGGTTTGCCCTCTCGGCGACATAAAATATCGAATTAGGTACATCTAGAAAGTCCGGATTATTAACTCACAAAAAATCTGGTGTCCTTTTTCTTTCTCAAGCTCTTGGAAAAATTCACAGTTGCACCTTCGGTTTGTTCAATGTTTCTTTTGACGCGAATCCAATCTCAACTTGCCTCTTCATCGGGATTTTACTGCTACTCTTATGCTTTTAATCAAAGTGGCTTAATTCAATAAGTCTAAAAAGATATAATAAAGAAAACATCAAATACATGGAGAGTTCCATTCTGACATATTCAATTCTAGTGGTTGAAGATGAGTTAGCTTTACGGGATACCCTGGTCTATAACCTCGAACATCATGGTTACTCTGTTGAGGCAGTGGGGGATGGAAGACTTGCTATTGAGGCAGCAAATCGGCTCCAACCCGATTTGATTATCCTAGATCTGATGCTACCTGGATTGGATGGTTTTGAGGTTACCCGGATGCTCAGAAAGGATATGAATGTACCAATTCTAATGTTGACAGCCCGGGATGGTGAGATTGACCGGGTTTTGGGTTTGGAAATCGGCGCGGATGATTATATGACCAAACCGTTTTCGATGCGCGAATTAATGAGCCAGGTTAAAGCCATGCTTCGCCGGGTGGAAATGATAAAGGAAGATGTCAAATCGAAACCAGCCAGCGAGGTTTATTATTCTGACAATCTGGAGCTTGACCTTTCTCGACATGAAGTGCGCCTGGAGGACAAACCCTTGGCGCTTAAACCGAAAGAATTTCACCTGATGCAGTTTTTATTCGAACATAAGGGGCAGGTGCTCTCGCGCCAATTCATCTTAGAGCGCGTTTGGGGGTGGGATTTCATTGGCGGCACCCGAACGGTAGATGTGCATATCCGCTGGCTACGGAAAAAGATCGAACCTGACGCACACAACCCGATCCGGATCATCACGGTGCGCGGAACAGGATACCGCTTCGATGGTTAGGATGCCAATTTGAACCGCAAATTTCTCCGGGGGATTCAGTGGCGGATCGCCCTACCGTATACCATTCTTTTGATATTAACCATGCTGGGGGTTTGGTTCTATCTCTCCCAATTTATTCGCCAGATTCACCTCAACAACATAGAAACTTCTCTGCTGTCTCAATCTGAATTAATTGGGGATGCTGCCACTCTCCCTCTCGTTGATATTGGCCATAACGATAACCTAGATGCGCTGTCAAAGGACTGGTCAGAGTTAATTCAAGCTCGTGTCACGATCATCAACAAAGATGGGCTTGTGCTGGGCGAATCGCATGAAGATCGAAGCAAAATGGATAACCATATCAACCGCCCGGAGGTACAGCAGGCATTAAAAGAAGGACAGGGGACCAGCATCCGCTTCAGCAGAACTGCAGGATTCGATATGTTCTACACCAGCGTACCAATAGTAGTTGATGGTGCGGTGATTGGTTTTTCAAGAGTGGCCCTGCCTCTGGATCAGGTGGAGGCGGATGTCGAGCAACTGCGTCGGAATATATTGCTGTTCACACTGGTCCTGATGGCGGTCTCGATCCTGCTTAGTTTTTTGATCGCAGAGCGCACCACACGCCCTATTCGAGATTTAAATGAGGCAGTTGGTCAAATGACAGACGGCAGCTATAACCAGGTATTGGCCTCAAGTTCCAGGGATGAGATAGGGGAATTGACCGGCTCAATTGAAAGCATGGCACGACAGCTACACGAGCAGGTTGAAATCCTAAAAGCGGAGGAGAGCAAATTATCTGCGATTCTGTCGCAAATGAGCGACGGGGTTATTATGGTCAGCCAGGATGGCGAGGTGGTCCTGATCAATCAAAAAGCCGCTCAACTGTTTGATGTCGATGTGCATGCTTCCATTGGCAGCTCGTTGATCCAGTTCTTGAAACACCACCAGTTTGTTGACCTCTGGCAACGCTGTCTGGCAGAGGGCCAGGAGCAGTCCGAAATCGTTGAGTTACACCTTCCCCGCCGTTTTATCCAAGGAGTTGCAGCTGCATTGGGAGATTACCTTGAGGGTAACATCTTATTAATTTTCCGTGATTTAACCAATGTGCGCCGCCTCGAGACGGTCCGCCGTGATTTCATTAGCAATATTTCGCATGAGCTACGCACCCCGCTGGCTTCTCTTAAAGCCCTGGCGGAAACGCTTCAGAGCGGTGCTTTAGATGACCCTCCAGCAGCCAGGCGGTTTATAAATCAGATTGAAAATGAAGTCGATACATTAAACCAGATGACTTCCGAATTGCTTGAGTTAGCCCGCATTGAAACCCGGGAAACATCCATCCAGCTCACGCAAACCAAACCATGTGTGATTTTGAAACAGGCTTGTGACCGCCTGCAGTTGCAAGCCGAGAAGGCGCAGCTCAACCTCGTGCTTGATTGTCCATCCGGATTGCCGCAAATCCTGGCTGATGGATCCCGATTGGAACAGGTCTTTGTTAATCTGATTCATAATGCGATCAAATTCACATCTCCAGGTGGAGAAATTATCGTTTCTGCAATAATTGAGAATGGCGGGATCAAGTTCTCGGTTAAAGATAATGGATCAGGGATTCCAGCAGACGATCTGACGCGCATATTCGAGCGTTTTTATAAAACGGATAAAGCCAGGTCAGGCGGCGGCACCGGATTGGGTCTGGCGATTGCACGGCATTTGGTGGAAGCGCATGGTGGAAAAATATGGGCGGAAAGTTTGGAAGGAATGGGCAGCACTTTTTACATAGTAATTCCTACCTTTGAATAAACCTCGTCCCCAGAAACCGTTTACCAATCGTTAACAATTTGTACCCAGGCTGTTAAACCTCCTGCGATACGATATCAATTGCAGGAAACTAGATTTTTAATACTCTACAGGAGGTATTTTCCTATGCCACGCCTGGCATACAGCATACTTGTAATAATTACACTATTTTCACTCGTTCTGGCAGCTTGCAGCACCGGAGGTGCCAACACTGCCATTACCCAACCTGCAAACTCAGCCGAGACTGAAGGTGATCAAGACATGCAACAGGAAGAAGAGTCATCCACAGAAGAAGGCATGCTTCCAATGGTCGACACATTGTCCGTTTCAGGTGATGTGATAGTCGCTGGCAGTTCAACGGTTTTTCCGTTAGCAGAACGGATGTTGGAACGCTTCCAGGATGAGGGTGCAACCGGCACAATGACTTATGATAGTGTAGGTTCCGGTGCTGGATTTGAGCGATTCTGTGTTGCCGGTGAAAGCGACATTTCCGGTGCCAGCCGCCCGATAAAAGACAGTGAACGTGAATCATGTGAAGCTATTGGCAGGAACGCAATCGAGTTCCGCGTAGGCACGGACGCTCTTGCAGTTGTGGTCAGTTCAGAAAACGATTTCCTGTCCGGAGTCACTATGGAAGACCTGGCTCTGATTTTCTCGACCGCTGAAACTTGGGCTGACCTTAATCCAGATTGGCCCGCCGAACCGATCCAGCGCTTTATTCCTGGCACTGACAGCGGTACATTCGATTATTTTGTCGAAGAAGTTTTTGACGAGGATGAAGCTCCGATACTATCCGCAAGCAACACACAGTTGAGTGAAGATGACAACGTGTTGGTGCAGGGGGTCTTGGGAAGTCCTTATGCGATTGGATTCTTTGGATACGCATATTATTCCGAGAATGCGGATGCCTTAAAGATTCTGGCAATTGACGACGTTGAGCCTGTGCAGGAAAATGTGGACAATAACAGCTATCCTTTAGCACGACCGCTTTTCGTTTACTCAGATGCTGAAATTATGAAATCCAAACCACAGGTTGCAGATTTTATTAATTTCTTTCTGACCTACGTCAACGAAGAGGTAGTTGACGTGGGATATTTCCCCGCCAGCGAGGAGGCACTCAATTCAGCCCGGCAGGCCTGGATTGAGGCGATGAAATAGCTTTATTTTCCCTCCCCATAACGGCTTCCCCCCTCAGGTTTCTGATTCGATCATGCCACGAAGGGGGGAAGCCATGTATAACACAGATCGACAGAGGAATACTTGCCAGTCTGTTCGCGGGTGTATGCTGTGAAAGAATAAAATGAAAAAAAGATATGACCGAAGCCACCAATCCATGCGAAAAAAGTCCCGGATTGGTGAGTCGATAATCCAGGGCTTTTTATTCGTCTGTGGATTAATTTCCATACTGGTGACTATTGGGATCGTGTATGAATTAGGCAAAGAAGCCTTACTATTCTTCACTCGCCAGCAGTGGGAAAGCCCTAATAAGGAGACAATTGAATCTATTGAACCTGAGTGGATCACATTTAATGTCTCAGAAAGCGGTTCGGAACTCACGAATGGTACGGTAATCCGCATTCAAGACGAGATCATGCTGATCATCGGAATAGATGGGGAACAATTAACAGTCGAGCGCGGTTACCAGGGTACAGAGAATTCCTTTCATCCTGCTGATCAAGAGATTACAACCGCTAAGAAAGTAAACCTGTGGGAATTTTTTACGAAAACCGATTGGAATCCACAGATCGGCAGGTTCGGCGTCTGGGCGCTGGTCAGCGCGACTTTAATGACCTCTATGATTGCCATCCTGGTGGCTCTGCCCCTTGGGTTAAGCGTCGCTATCTATTTGAGCGAGTATGCGACCGATAAAAACCGAAGCACCATAAAACCAGTACTTGAGGTTTTGGCTGGCATCCCTACTGTTGTGTATGGGTATTTTGCGCTGACATTTATGACTGTTCTGCTGCGGTCGATCTTTGGAATCGAGCGAGTTGAGATATACAACACGGCTTCAGCCGGTATCGTGATCGGAATCCTGATCCTCCCACTGGTCAGCTCGATGAGCGAAGATGCCCTCAGCGCAGTCCCACGATCTTTACGAGAAGCCGCCTATGGATTAGGCGCCACAAAACTGGAAACGGCAACCAAGGTAGTGGTACCGGCTGCATTTTCAGGTATAGCAGCGGCAATAATTGTGGCGATTTCAAGAGCGTTTGGCGAGACGATGATCGTTGCAATTGCCGCTGGAGCAGGTCCGGCTTTTACTCTCAATCCATTCGAAGCGGCTGAAACGATGACTGGACATATTGTCCGGATCAGCGGTGGGGATTTGAGCTACAATTCAATAGACTATAACAGCATATTCGCGATCGGTCTGATGCTGTTTGTTATTACTCTCCTTCTGAATATTATCAGCCAGCGAATTGTGGCGCGGTATAGAGAGGTGTACGAATAAATACTAATTTCAAGCTCAATTTGCCTGGTAGACACCGCCGTGGAAAAGTGTGGGTAAACATCTTCCGCGGTTCAACAGTTGCCGGGATAATCGCCTTACTCATCCTGCTAGTAAACATCACCAACGGCGCCTTTGGTTACGCTGTGATCCAAAACGAAACTAATCCGGAAGAACTGGCAGTTGACGGTATAGAGATTAAGTATCTTGATAAAGAAAAATTAACACAGGTTCTGCAGGAAAACGTCTCCAATGGTCTTTTCCGCCGGCTAGAAAACGACTTGCCAATTTCCGAACGTACTCGAGAAAATGTGTATGGATTGATCATTGAATGGGTAGTACAACCACAGGTTGCTCACCAATGGACATTGGCAGAGTCAATTTTTCAACGATCAGACATCCAACGAACCGCGCAGGATGAATATTCGGGTTTGGAACTTCGATTTGAAAGTTGGCTCGACGCGCAGTTCATAACAAATCCGCAATCCGGGGATCCGGTTAAAGCTGGAGTACGCACGGCGATACTGGGCTCGCTATGGACGATACTGATCGCGTTTTTGTTTTCTTTCCCAATCGGGGTCGGCGCGGCAATTTACCTGGAAGAATACGCGCGCCAGGACCGGTCGATCAATCGAGTCATACAAACCAATATCAATAACCTGGCTGGTGTGCCCTCGATCATTTACGGGATATTAGGACTGGCGATTTTTGTCAGAGCTTTGGAGGGATTTACCAGCGGCATGCTATTTGGGATTGCAGAGCCGACCGAGAACGGCCGCACGATCCTGTCGGCAGGTCTGACACTTGGTTTGTTGATCCTTCCTTTGATCATAATTAATTCACAACAGGCAATCAAAGCGGTGCCTGATTCTCTGCGTCAGGCCAGTTTCGGTTTGGGAGCGACCCGCTGGCAGACAATCAGGTCGCATGTGCTTCCCAGCGCTTTACCAGGGATCCTGACAGGTACAATCCTGGCGATTTCACGCGCCATCGGTGAAACAGCGCCGCTGGTGGTGGTAGGAGCCTCAACTTTTATCACGGTTGATCCGGATGGACCTTTTTCAAAATTCACAACTTTACCAATTCAAATATACCAATGGACCTCCCGTCCCCAGGATGTTTTCCGTAATATTGCCGCTGCGGCGATCATTGTGCTGCTGATACTGCTGCTCAGCATGAATGCGTTCGCGGTAATCCTTCGAAATAGATACAGCAAAAGGATATAAAAATGATTCAAACTTCTCCTCAAGCCGTCATTAAAATGCCTGAAATTATCGAATTGGTATCAAGCTATACAGTTCCTTCAGAGATAGGAAATGATGCAGAGTTTGCAATTGAAACTAGAGAATTGAGAGTATATTATGATGACTTCTTGGCGGTTAAGGATATTAACCTCATGATTAAACCCCAGAAGATAACAGCGATTATCGGATCATCCGGCTGCGGTAAGAGCACAGTACTGCGCGCTTTCAACAGGATGAATGAGTTAGTTCGGACAGCAAAAACAAGCGGGGAAGTAATTTTTAACGGTGTGAACATTTATGAAGATTCCATTGACCCAGTAGAAGTTCGCAGGCGAATAGGCATGGTGTTCCAAAAACCGAATCCATTTCCCAAAAGCATATATGAGAATGTCGCCTGGGGAGCTAAGATTAACGGATATCAAGGCAGAATGGACGTTCTAGTCGAGGATTCATTAAAAAGGGCAGCATTGTGGGATGAGGTGAAAGATAAGTTAGAACAGAGCGGTCTATCTCTATCTGGAGGACAGCAGCAGCGTTTGTGTATTGCGCGCACGATCGCGGTAGAACCCGAAATTATCTTGATGGATGAACCTGCCTCCGCATTAGATCCGATCGCTACCCTCCGTATAGAGGAATTGATGCGCGACCTTGCCAAGGAATACACAATCATCATCGTTACCCACAATATGCAGCAGGCTGCTCGGGTCTCCGATTACACTGCATTCTTTTCTTTAGAAGAAGAAAGCCGGTCTGGAGTGCTAGTCGAATACGGAGAAACGCAGAAAATATTTACGAATCCTGACAATCGGGTTACAGAAGATTACATCACCGGCCGGTTTGGATAAGGCTAATATCAAGAATTCAATCTCAAATTGATATTTTTTTCTTTTGCCTAATTAAAATGCAGATATATTTTGTTAGACAAGGGTGACAAGAGTTAGGTTAAAAATGAAGTAACCTTGAGGGATCGCACCGCGAATCGTCATTTAAGGGGAAGCAAGACTTCGGTACTCAAATCAGATTAATGTTGTGAAAAACACCCACGAAGATTCGAATTCTTTGGTAACAAGAATATCAGATATCCAGCCCCAACCCATCCAGTTTTTCTCGGTGCTCAAACCTAATGGAAGACCCCCAATTCTCTTGAATTGGGATTGCGAAATGTCTGAGTGGATTACATCCTTTCGCGAAAAAACCGTTCCAGCAATGATTTGGCCGGTCTTTTAGAATTTGTGCCCCCGGTGAGATTCGAACTCACAAACTACGGATTCGAATAGTTTGGATTGGGAGTCTATACCGTCTATATGGTGATAATCAGTCTATAGCGTCCACAATTTGGGGTGCTTGATATCCAGATTGTCTATTATTTCTACTGTTTCTAAACAATCTGCACCAAAATGCACTAGTGGTGCAAAATCTAATCAAGCAAGGAAGGGCGACTCTTTTATACTGTCGATGAAAACCAAATACCTTTACTATATTATTCGCACCGTCAATTTGAACATTGGTTTAACATCGTAAGAATCTAACAATAGTTGCCGTGCTATATTATTTTTGATTCTCCCTCCTTTATTGAACCATTCCAGTACTACCATCATAGCCATCTTCAAAGAAAGAAATCTACATCTTCCCATTCCCGAAAACCAGGGAAAAGGTTGTGAGTGAAGAGAAACACAGATCAAATCCCACCAACCACGGTTGAGTGTTGAGCTAAGCATTGAGTGAGATTATAAAAAAATAGCAGTTCCGCTTCCCGCTCCGGGGTGGCCTTGCCCATGCTCAATCCCCTGTAGGGTGGGCATGTTTTTCTCCATAGCCGTCCGTCACCCGAATCTGCCCAGTCGGGATCTTCGCCGGGCCGCGATGGACGACGTTGGCTTGAAATTCCGGTGTCCAGGCTCTGACAAAATCGGGCGGGAAAATTCCCTCTCCTAGCTTCTCCTCGATGAGATGATCCTGTTCATCATAGTAGCCCCTCTCGATGGTCTCCAGATATGTGGCATGCGCCTTCCACTGCTTGATCGCCTGGCGAGCAATGGGATAACCTCTTACCTTGTAGAACAACTCCCGAAGGTCGAGCCTCACTACGTTTTTCCAAAGTTGCTGAGCGTAGAACCTAAATAACGTGCGCAGCATCTCGCGCTGCAATACGCTGGGCCGCATATATTTAGGGAAATGACTGACAAAGTAAGCGCTGCAGTAATCGAAGTCGCGGATAATCATGCGATTGTATGGGACCATGCCCGTCCCTGAGATATTTGGGAACTCCATCAGCGAAAGGGTTGACAGGTAGTCAACGCCATATATTAAGGCGGTCTCCAAGATCTCCCTGCTGTTCTCTAGCGTGTCTGTATCGGCGCCATATAAAAACCCGCCTGTGATATGAAGGTTATATTTCCTGATAACGCCCAGTGCTTCGATCATCTGTTCGCGGCTTTGCTGTTTATTAAAAGCCGATAAGGTGGAGTCGTTGAATGATTCGAGGCCGATAAATAGGTCTGTGATTCCTACCTCTTTCATTAGCTGTAAGATATCTTCGTGTTTGTAGATCTCGATACGTACAAAGACCAAGCACCAGCTAAAACGGATACCTTCGTCCTTCATGCGGGTGAGCACCGCGCGCGTGAACTTGGGATTGGCAGAAAAGTGATTATCGACGAACATGAACCGCTTACTGTTGGAGAAATCCATCCGGTACTTGATTTCCTCGATCAGGCTGTCGATGCTCCGGGTACGGTATCCCACGCCAAGCTGGCGTATGCCATAGCAGAAAGCGCAGGTGAAAGGGCAGCCCCTGCTGGCCTGGATGAGATTGATCACCTTGTCGGCTTTTAACCTGCGCTTCCTGCGAGCTTCGTCCTCGAAGCCGTGGATGAGCGACATCTCAGGTATGATGTCGATATCTTTCACAAAGGGGCGATTGGGGTTGTGGATGATTTTGCCATTCCGTCGATAAGATAAACCTGCCACGGTGCCCAAATCGCGCCCTGTTTCCAGCGCATCCAGCAGATCGGGCACCGTTTCATCTCCCTCCATACGTACAACATAATCTGCATAGCGGAGCGTATCCTCCGGCAATTCTGAAGGGTGCGTACCCCCAACGAAAATAGGCGTTTGTGGGTTGTTGGTTTTGATGCGCGCGCAATATTTCATCGTCGGACGAACCATGATGCTCATGACAAAGAAACCCACGGCATCTGAGCTGAAAATATAATCCCAGTCCAAGGGCTCGATGGCTTCGTCAAAGAATTTGACCTCATAGCCATCATTCTTGAGAATGGTGCTGATCAACAGCGGCCCGAAGGACGGCATAAGATCAAAATCACGCCTGCTTCCCATCGGGAAGGTTGGCTTTGTCGCAATGATGCTGATACGACTGACATTCATATCATGCCTTTTGCATTTCCGCCTCGGCGCGTTCAAGGTCAAAATTCGCTCCCAATCGTGAAAATGTTTCAACGGCCTGGCTCAAATGTTCTTCTCGGTTAGGGTCGCCGGTTGGCAGATGCCTCCCGATTTCATAGTGCGCCAATCCACCATCGTAGGGCATCGCCAGTCGATGGGCTGCCGCCAGGCTTTTACGCCAGGCTTTGTGAGCCACCCGCTGCTTGCCTGAGAGCCAGTCATATCTTCCCTGGTGCAGCCAGGCGGATGGTAGCCCGATGGGGAAAGCCCGCTTGTAGGCGTGCATGTTCTTGCAGGCTTGGTGGGCGAGTTGTTCCAGCCTTGCCTGTCCTGAGGGCATTTGCGGGATTTCGGAGAGCCTTTCTTCCCACAATTGCAGGTACACTTCCGTCATGCCATCGTATCCGATAATCATCGAATACATGCTGGGTAAGCCTGCCTGGGCAATCCGTTCGGATGCCATATCGGCTGCCTGGCGGGCCTCTAGTGGTTGGTTGATGCGTAACCGCGCCAGCGCCAGCATGCCGTAGTTTTCGATTTCCGCTGTTCGCTCGGCGTTGTCAGCTAACAAAGTGAGCGCTTCTTCCAGCAGATGGCTTGCCTTGGCGTTTTCTCCCATGCGCAGGTGGCTCAGGGACAGCCATTCCATGCCCCAGGCTTGGTGCAGGGTGTTGCTCTGATCGCGTGCACTTTCAAGGATCAATTCCCCTAATTCGATGCCACGCGCGAAATCACCTTCCATGATCGCGCAGCAAGCCAGCATGCCAAGACACTCGCTCCATTGACGGTAATCTCCTATCCGTTCGCAAATTACCAACGCTTCATCGAGGATTTCCCGCACTACCCCCCATTGGCCAACGCCACTTTTATATGCGCTGATCACGATGGAGGCGTTGACCAGGTTGGGGAGCTGATCGACGCTTCGGGCGACTTTGAAGGCCTGCTTGCCGTAAGCCTCTGCCAGCCTGTGGAGCGGCACCAGCCCGGCGGAAACACACATATTGGCGTAAGCCCTGGCTAGTTCCGGGGAAGGGCCGCACCTTTCGGCCAGGTTCAGCATCCTCAGGGTGGAATAAATGGTGGGCAGGCTCTCGTTGGCAAAGTAGAAGATATACCCCAAAATTGAATAGATGCGCGCCGTTTCGAGCAGGATTTCTCGTTTTTCCTCGGAAGTCCGCCTGGAAATGAAAATATTCGGCAAGAGTCGTTGCAAGGCTTGCCTGGTGAGTTGTCTGAGCAGGCCGAAGAGGAGTTTGGCGGGAGTATCTGGCATCGGCCTATCGATCAGAGCCAGAGCTTGTGACAGGTGATTGCGGCACTTGGGGAAATCCCCAATTCCCCTGTAGGCCTGCCCCAACTGGCTGTGCAGCTTGGCCTGCTGCAGGGTCTCTTTCTCACAGTTGGACTCCAGAGCCCGGCTCAGGTGATCGATTGCCTCGCGGTAGGCATAGTGCCTCAGCGCCCGCTCGCCAGCCAGTTGAAGATAGCAGTAAGCCTTTTCTGCGCTGCCGGCGATATCGAAATGGTTCGCTAACTGGACCGCGATTTCCTCGACTTGGTCCTGGTAAACTGTCTCCAAACCTTTGGCCACTTTGCCATGCAGCAGGCGGCGTCTACCGTTGCCAAGCTGGTTGTAAAGATAATGTTGGAAAAGGTTATGGGTGAACTCGAAGCGTGATACACGTCCGCTGCTGCCCTGTCGGTCGCCGCGCTCCCGGATTAACAGGTGGCGTTTTTCTAAATCCTGGGATAAAACCTTCACCATTTCGCTTTGTGGGACTTCGAGCATCGCTGCGATCACCTCTGCTGTGAATTTTTCCCCTTCGACGCAGGCTGCTTCCAGGATTTGTCGTTGATCGTCATCTAGCCGGCTGATTCTCTCGGCTACCACGCCCACCAACTGGACGGGTAAGCTGCTCCAATCCAAGCTGGCACCCAACACCCAGTGGTCCGCTTCGTCTTTGACCAGGTTGCCGCGCGCTTTCAGATCGTTCAGAAACTCAACCGTGAACAGCGCATGTCCACTCGTACGCCTGAACAATTCCTGGCGGAAATTGTTTTCCAGGCGGTTGGGCTCTTGATCCAAAAAGGCATCGATGAAGTCTCGCCCTTCTGTCCTGGAATCCGCATCCAACTCAATGAAGACGTCCCCATACAGGCGCTTGATTTCATTAAGCACCCCATCCAATGGGTGCCGCTCACCCCCGCGGCCTTGCAGGATTTCTTCCGATCGGTAGGTCCCTAGGATCAGGATGCGGCTGCCAGCTGTCCGCCTGCCCAGATGAAATAAAAGATTGATGGAGGCCATATCAGCCCAATGCAGGTCGTCCAGGATCAGCAACAGCGGGTGCTTCTTGGAAAGCCATCTTACGACATTAGCGCACTGCTCGAAGATCTGGGTTTGCCTTATTTCGGAAACTCCCCCACGTGCCGCTTGTGTCGCCATTGCCAGTTTCTCGACCCATTCATGCGAACCTCCCGCTGCCTTTGCATTTGTCAGTAGCAAATTTCTTGGTATCAATACGTCAATCAGGTCGATCCCTTTCGTCAGGAGCGCCATGACCATTTCTGGGATCGCTTTCCACAGTCGGACAGCATGGTCTCGGCTGATGCTCCCGGTCTCCCACATGGCTTCCACATCCCCGCAAAGCATCGCAAAAATGTCACGGAATGGCTGGAATGGGTCTCCGATGCCGGAGAACGCACTGCAGCTCCCAAGCGCAGCGACCAGCCCGGGGTGGTATTCCTGGGCCAGCCGTGCAATTTCTCTCACCAGGCTTGTCTTCCCGCTGCCTGCCACGCCGCTTACGAAAGCGATCATCGCTTCTCCTGCTAAGGCCGCTTCCAGGTAACCGCTAAGGCGAGCCAGTTCTCGTTCCCTTCCGACAAACACCGGAACAGGCGCTAAATCCACTTCACCCTCAAGGAAAGCCGGCAGTTCGATCTCCCCCACATCCAACGAGATTTCAGGTGGGAGCGTTTCCAACGACTTCAAGGGTGGAAACTCGCTGGGTAAACCCTCGATCACCAGCTGGCGGATGCGTTCCGGACGGCGCATGTCCTTCAAAAGGTGTCGACCAAGGTCCAGAAATGCAATCCCTTCCGGGAGTTCATCGATAATCAGCGCAGCCGTGGTCTCAGACAACAGCACCTGCCCGCCATGCCCCACATTGGCGATGCGGGCGGCGCGGTGTACATCCATACCGACATACTCACTGCGCACCCGGATCGGCTCGCCGGTATGCAAACCCATCCGCACCCGCACGGAAGCCCCCTGCGGCCATTCGTGGGCAGTTAGCTCTCGCTGCGCCTCAATCACGCAGCACACAGCGTCAATCGCCGCGGGAAGACGGCGAAGAAAGAATCGCCTTGGGTGTCGATCTCGAGGCCGTTCCAGCGGGTGAAGGCTGATCGTAGGATTTGCTGTTGCTCATCTAAAAGCAGGACGTACTGCTCACGAAGCCGCTCAAGTAGCCTGGTTGAGCCCTCGATGTCGGTAAAGAGAAATGTAACCGTTCCGGAAGGTGTTTCCAGATCGAAAGATTTGCTATCAAAAGAAGGCTCCATATCCATATCATTCACATAAAATTTTCTTCTTCTGTGAGCTGTCCTGCCCCCATTATTTGTACCACTCACAATGTTAGACTAATTTGATTTATTTGAGAAGGTTGAATCACAACAGCAGCTGGGACTGGTGGTCTGCAACCCAATGAACTGTGTGGTCTGACCTTGTTGTAATGATTTCTCCACATTTCAATTAGTATTTGGGCCTCCTTTAGCGAATAGAATATTTCTCTGTCCAGCAGTTCATCTCTCATCTTGCCATTGAAGGATTCAATATAACCATTCTCCCAAGGACTGCCTGGTTCGATGAACAAAGGCCTGACAGACATCCTGGAGAGGAACCTACGCACCTTCTTGGCAATGAATTCCGAGCCATTATCCGAGCGGACATGGACCGGTACTCCTCGTTCAAGAAACAAATCCAATAATACTTCCAGAACATCTTTGTGGGTCAATCTTCGAGCTACTTTAGTAATCAAACACTCCCGGGAGTATTCATCGATCACATTCAGAATGCGGAAGGGAACGCCATTATGGGTTCGATGCTGCATAAAATCATAACTCCAGACATGTTTGGGGAACTCGGGTCTCAGTCGGACGATCGAACCATCTCTAAGCCATAGTCGGCCCCGTTTAAGCTGTTTTTGGGGTACTTTCAGCCCTTCCTGGCGCCAGATCCGCTCTACTCACTTATGATTGACATCCCAGCCCTGATTTTTCAGCATGGCCGTCACTCTCCGGTAGCCATATCTTCCACAATCACTTGCCAGCTGCAGGACTTGTTCTCGCAGTAGATGCTCATCATCTGGAATCCTTTTGTTATATCTTTGTGTTGATCTTGGTTGTCCAATTACCTGGCAGGCTCTTCGTTCTGAAACGTCCAGCACTTCCTGCACTTGCTTCACCGCTTCTCGCCGCCTGTCCGGGCTGATCACTTTTTTGAGAGCACTTCCTTCAGGATCGCATAATCCAATGACAAGTCTGCCACCTGTTTCTTCAGCTGCAGGTTCTCTCTTTCGAGTTCTTTCAATTTCCTGGCCTGGGTTTTATCCAATCCCCAATATTCTTTCCGCCAGCGGTAGTAGGTCTGCTCGCTGGTTTCTAATTGACAACCAACTTCAACCACCATCATGCCTGATATTAAAAGCGTTCCTGAAAAGGAGAAAACATCATTTCTTGTAAATATGACTACTGATTTATCATTGGAAGCACAATCGAAATTACACCATTGACAAAGACGCTAACTTCGAGTCCGGTTTAAAAATAAAATATATTCCAGGGTACCTGGTTCCAGTCCAATAACTTTCGCAAAAAGTATATTGACCAATGGACATTCCTGATGATTGTTAGCTTATGTTGTCTTAAGAATATTGCAGATTTGTAAAAATAATTTTATTTCAATATAATTCTGATGAAAAAGTAAAAATGTCTAAAGACAATCCGTTGGGAAGCCAATTCTATGGGGTAGAAATTAAAACAATGTATAATTTTATCTGAATGAGCGTTTTTGAGTTGATCTCTCATCATAAAGAACATCCGGACCGGGGTTGAATTGGTGAATTACATTGAATGTCCGGATACTTTGATTCCATAACGATAAGTCAAAAACCTGAGGCTGAGGATACTTTAATTAATAGCCACTCACGTTTGAAATTACGCGTCATGTACGCGTCCTGTTGGAGCTTTGGTAAGGATAACCGGGTTTTGAAAGGTTTTTAATCAGGTAGACAATGCAAGAGAGCTTTAAGTCCGAAGAAGAACTTCGAGCGGTATAAGCAACTGGTATGAAACCTGTTACAAGATTCTGAAACACATCATTAGTAATTATTTTCTCCTGTTGGAAGGGATATCCAGGGTTATTTTCAACGGTCATTTTATGAAGGGACTTAAATGGAGCTAGAGGGACTGGTCATATCCACACTGGGTGGACTATCGCTAATAAAAAAAGGCGAACCAGTAAAAGATCTGGTTTCTAATAAAGCCAAAGCGCTGCTGGTTTACCTGGCATGTGAAAACAGGACTATTTCTCGAGAGATCCTGGCTGAGTTGCTGTGGGAGGAACGCGGTCAGAGACGGGCGCTGTCAAACCTGCGGGTGGTGCTGACCAGCCTGCGCAAAGAATTGGGGGGTTTTATCACTATAACCCGAGACTTAGTCAGCATAAATGGGGACGCCAATATACAGCTAGATGTCACTCAATTTGAGGATTTACTATCGGCGGCGGATTTCGAAAGAGCGGTGAAAATCTATCGAGGAGATTTCCTGGAAGGTTTCTACCTGCGCGGTGCCCGAGATTTTGAGGACTGGATCGTTGTCAATCGAGAAGAAATGAAAAGTAAATATTGGGAATGCTTGGATACACTGGTTGAAAAAAACCTGGAAATCGGCGATTACACATCCAGCATTCATTACATCAACCAGTTATTAAGTAATGACCTTACCAGGGAGACTGCCCACCGTAAAAAAATGCGGTTGCTGGTTTACAATGGCCAGCGGGAGGCGGCTTTGAAGCAATATCAAGACTGCTGGAAGATTCTGGGGGATGAATTAGGACTTGAACCTTCCCAGGAGACCCGCCAACTCTACCAGGAAATCCTGGATGAAAAAATTGTCATTCCAGGACCTGTAGTAAAACAAAAATCAGCGCTGAGAATTGAACCCCCCAAATTTTTGGAAAAAGATGCGCGCGACAGGAAACCAGCGCTTCTGTTTGTAGCCAAAGAGCGCCAATTGAAAAAACTCAATAAGTACCTCCAAAAAGCGTTGAATGGTCAAGGGGTGGTAGCCTTTGTAAGTGGAGGTCCAGGGAGGGGAAAAACAGCATTGGTCGATGAGTTCGGCAGGCGGTCGATGCTTGAACACCCGGATTTGCTGGTAGTTAAAGGAAGCTGCAATGCCTACACCGGCATTGGTGATCCCTACCTGCCGTTCCGGGAGGCGCTCAGCATGTTGAGCGGGGATGTGGAAGCGCAGTGGAAAGCAGGCGCGATCACGACCGAACACGCCTGCCGCATATGGAAGATCATCCCGCTTCTGGTGAAAGCGCTGCTGAAGCGGGGACCCAACCTTATTGAGACCTTCCTTCCCGGCAGCGATTTGCTGGAGCGCAGCCAAGCCGCTGCCCCTGAAAGAAACGACCTGCTTGAAGCGCTTACCAGGGAGGTGGGACGTCCCAAGACCGCCTTTGAAGGTCTGGATCAGAGCCATCTCTTCGAGCAGTTTACCAATGTGCTCTGCCTTGTGGCTAACGAGCACCCCTTGCTGCTGATCCTGGATGACCTTCAGTGGGCCGACACTGCGTCGACTGGTCTGTTATTCCACCTGGGACGGCGCATCTCAGCAGCCAGGATCATGATTGCAGGCGCCTACCGACCGGAAGAAGTGGCACTCGGCCGCGAGGGTATGCGCCACCCTCTGGAGAAGATCTTGGCCGAGTTCACACTTTCTTTCGGGGACATCAAGCTGGATCTGGCAGAAGGGGAAGAAACTGAAGGCATCCAATTTGTGACGGCTCTGTTAGACAGTGAGCCAAACCGGCTGGATGATAGTTTCCGCCAGGCCCTGTTCGCACATACAGGCGGGCACCCCCTTTTCACAATCGAGCTATTGAGGTCACTGCAAGATCGTGGCGAACTAAGGCAGGATGAGGATGGGTGCTGGAATGCCGGTCCCGCTATAGATTGGGAGTGCATGCCTGCCAGAGTGGAAGCGGTCATCGCAGAGCGGATTACCCGCCTGGAAGATGAGCCGCGTGAGATCCTTACAGTGGCCAGCGTGGAAGGAGAGGATTTCACTGCCCAGGTGGTAGCCCGCATTCAGAAAATGGAGGAACGCAGACTGCTGAGCTTGCTCTCCGGTGAGCTTGAAAAACGCCATCGTTTGATCCACGCCCGAAGCGGGTTGGCCTTAGACCACAAGATGCTGGCGCGCTACCGCTTCGCCCACCATCTCTTCCAGCAGTACTTATACAGCGGATTGAGTGAAGGGGAAAGACAACTTCTGCATGGTGAGATCGCCAGGGCACTGGAGGGATTGTTCGCTGAACAGAGCGAGAAGATGAGAGGATCGATCGCCTATCAATTGGGCTGGCATTACACCCAATCCGGGGAGGTGGAAAAAGCAGTGGAATATCTGATCCTGGGTGGTGATCAAGCCTTTGATACAGGCGCGTACCGGGAAGCCTTACGTAATTATGAACAGGCAAGAAACATAATACCGATTCAAGACACAGCCCATCGGCCTTACCTGTTTTTCAAGATGGGAGAGACTTTAGCCAGACTAGCGGATTATACGAATGCATACCCTTACTTGGAAGAAGCTCGGGAATTAGCCCTGGCTTTTGATGATCGTGAAATCGAGATCAAAGCGCTCTATAGGACCGCATTTTTTAAGAGAGTCCAGGGATTTGATGAAAAAGCAAGCGAGATCGTCCAACGGGCACTGGAGATCTCCAAATCAATTGGCGATCAAGATGGAAAGATGTTTTCTATGAAGATGATGGGCATCCTGGTATCTACTCGAGGTGATCTTGATCGTGGAGACACGCTGTATAAATGCAGCCTGAAATTAGCCAGAGAACTGGGTGATTGGTATGCTGCAGCTGCCTGCCTGAACAACCTGGGGGTAAATGCGATGTACCGGGGCGATCTGAGTCAGGCAATGCGTTTTCTTGAAGAAGGGATAGAAATTGCGAAACAAAACAACCTTCGCCACGTATTACCCATTCTTTTCGGCAATTACGGGAGAAGCGTATGGCCTTGTGGAGATTACCAGGGATCTCGTATTTATCTGGAGGAAGGTTTATCCATCGCGGAGCAAACAGGTGATCTGTGGGTGAAGACAGAACTGCTAACAGATCTGGGAGATCTATCCCGTGTCTGGGGACATTACAATGCGGCAAAGACATTCCTGGAGCAGGCGATCCATGAGGCTCAAGAATGTGGAGAGAAGTCCTTTGAAGCATACCCCCTGCATTTTTATGGTCATTTCCTGATTGCGACAGGTGATTATGCAAACGCTCAATTTGCATTTGAGAAAGCTCATTCGTTCTACAAGAATATAAATCGCATTTTTGAGATAGGTGAATGTCTGTATGGTTTAGGTCTGACAGCAATTTGGTCAGGGCAATATGAACAGGCACTGGGAAAATTTAACTCTGCCCTGGAGATTACAAATGAAGCCCATAAAATTCTGAATACCCGTGTCGTTCGAGGGATAGGCGAGGTCCATCACAAGCAGGGGGAGAATAAAATTGCTCGCAAATATTACCAAAAAAGTCTTTCAATGGCTGCTGAGAATGAATATCGTATCGAAATGGTGTACTGCCATGCAAGCCTGGGTCAAATTTATGTCGAATCGGGTGATTTCAAGATTGCTCGTAACCAATTCAGCCAGGCGCTTAAGATCAGTACAGAGATTGAGTTAATACCTGCAACAGTTGAAACACTGGTGGGTGTGGCATCCATGCTGAATCAACTGAACCAAGCCAGGGGTGCAGCGATGGTATCAGCCTGGGCAGTAGGACAAGAGCAGTGCACTCACGCTTCACAGCAAGAGGGGGGCAGGCTGCTTGAAGAGCTCAAAGTGAGGATGGAAGCGCAAGAATTCGAAAAGGAAGTGGCACTGGGAAGAAATATGGATCTGGAACAAATCCTGGAAGAAGTCAAATTGTGATGGGTTTCAGGCGTTATTACAACCCAACTCATGTAGAGGTCAGGTAAATTTAGATAAAGTTACTATAAAGGAATAAGATCACCTGGCATTAGCGGATCAGGTCAAGTTGGGGCGGATATTCATTAAAACGCGTGTTTAAAACTCAATAATCAGGCAGCACCAACATTACTCGACACGCCCATCGGCTTATCCTTGAGACCATTTCTGGGTTATCTCAACTTCGCAGTTATCCAGGGATGCACAACTGGGGGGTATAGGACAGGTAACCCTGTTCAGGTATCGTTTCCCGTTAACGGATCGCAGTTTTCAGCTTCATAACCCGCTATTGTCTGACCGCCAAGCAATAACTCCACTGCCATGGATCCACCACCTGCGTCATAATTCACACGGAGCTGTGAGCCAGAGGAGGATAAGCTCCCGGTTAATATGGAGCCGGTTCTGGATCCAGAACTTATCCCCCACTTCAACTGGTTGGGAGGCATTGTAAATCATGCCCGCCGTCCCGCGAACCGGGTGGTCCCACGTCCAATACCGGCGGTCGATCGCCTTCCGCTCTGATCCAGTTAACACCATCGTGACTGGAGGCGAGTTGAATATTTGTTTGACTAATAAGGTCTGAAACATTAGAATTGCTAAATCGGCTTAGTAAACACAACCTTTAAAAGGAATAACAGCATGAGTTCAGTAAGAGTTCTGGTTGGAACACGTAAAGGCGCATTCATCCTCACCGCGGACGGGGTGCGCCAGAACTGGCGGGTAGACGGTCCATACTTCCCGGGCTGGGAGATCTACCATATCAAAGGCTCTCCGGCTGACCCTGACCGCCTGTACGCTTCGCAATCAACCGAATGGTTCGGGCAGGTTATGCACCGGTCCGGTGACGGCGGCAAAACCTGGGAAACTGTCGGAAATGAATTTGTTTATGAAGGCGTCCCTGGTACCCACCAGTATTACGACGGCACCCAGCACCCCTGGGAGTTCACCCGGGTCTGGTACCTGGAACCTTCAGCGACGGACCCGGACACTGTTTACGCAGGTGTCGAAGATGCCGCCCTCTTCCGGACTGAAGACGGCGGCGGGACCTGGCGGGAACTGCCCGGCCTGCGAGAAGCGAAAGGCGAGTTGTGGCAGCCGGGGGCGGGCGGCATGTGTCTGCACTGCATTCTGGTGGATCCGGAAAACCCGCGCCGGATTTACACTGCTATCTCTGCAGCCGGCGCGTTCCGCACAGACGACGGCGGAGAGAACTGGAAGCCCATTAACAACGGTTTGAAGTCCGATTTCGAACTTCCCGATCCACAGGCTGAAGTCGGTCACTGCGTCCACAATATAACCATGCACCCTTCCCGCCCCGAGGTGCTGTTCATGCAGAAACACTGGGATGTGATGCGTAGTGATGACAGCGGCGATACCTGGCGCGAAATCAGCGGGAACCTGCCGTCAGATTTCGGATTTCCAATCGCGGTCCACGCCCACGAACCCGACACAGTCTATGTTGTCCCGATAAAGAGCGATTCCGAGCATTACCCGCCGGATGGAAAACTGCGGGTCTACCGCAGCCGCGCCGGCGGGGATGAATGGGAAGCATTGACCAGGGGGCTGCCGCAGAAGGACTGCTATGTAAACATATTGCGCAGCGCCTTTGCGGTCGATTCGCTTGACGCGTGCGGGTTGTACTTCGGCACAACCGGCGGGCAGGTGTACGCCTCAAAGGACTCCGGCGACAGCTGGGCACCCATCGTGCGCGATCTCCCGCCGGTATATTCGGTTGAGGTGCAGACGCTGCCATGATCCGCATAATCCTCCCCACCCACCTCTGGAGATTGGCGGAAGTGGGGCGTGAGGTCGAAATTAACCCTGGGGAAGAAGTGACAATTGGCTCAGTACTGGATGCGCTGGAAGACCAGTATCCTGTACTGCGCGGGACGATACGCGACCATACCACCAAAGAACGGCGTCCTTTTGTACGCTTTTTTGCAGATGGTGAAGACCTGTCCCACGACCCGCTGGATGAACCGCTGCCCGCTGCGGTAGCCTCAGGCGAGGAGCCGCTGAGAATTGTAGGCGCAATGGCTGGCGGTTAGATCAGGCTAAAAAATCAACAGGCAAGGGCATTTTGAGGCTGAGTGGGATGGCGCGAAATAATGCATGTTATTCGGCGCATTCCAGAGTCAATTAATAACGAAACTCTCAAGCGGAATAGCCGTGAGAAGAGATTACCGCTCTCGGCCTGAGTATTCAGCGTAAATGCGCTTCAGATCCCCCCTAATTTAATTCTTTTGAGCAGGGTGGCTGTTCGGGCTACTCCATTTTTCCGTATACGAGTCCAACAAGGACTCCAGCCACGGCTACTTCCAGAGTTGTGACGATCGCCATTATCAGAATAGCGCTCACGCTTATGGGAAACATAGTACCAAAGAAGAAGGTAAACGGTATCCCGTAGAACATTCCCATAAGAATACCGAATTTGAGTCCCTCAACTGCAGGCGACCTGCCTTCATATCCCTTAGGATAAATTTTTGCCATAATCAGAGACATAGCAGCAATAGCAAACATAACCAGTGCGAGCGACTGTCCCGTTATTGCGTCTGGAGGCAATGCCCCTGAAGGCTGAGTGACAGCGCTGTCTATGTAGTCGCCGAGAAGGACGCCTTCAATAACAGCATAAGTGATATTAAGGCTGAGGAAGGCAGCAAGTGATGCGAGAAGGAATTTCTTTATGTTCACAAAATAGCTCCTTTCGTTCAAATTAGAAAAAGTGTTCTGTGATCGTTTTCAGTTAATTTGGCTCGGGAAATATCACCTCCTTACTCTACTCGGCAACTGCCAGAAGAACAGCCATGCTGGCAGAAACCAGTGGAACGAAAAATATTTATGTGCGCCTCATTGCTGAGGCGTTGTTAGAGCCGGTTGCTGGTGGCGGGGAGAATAGAGAGTCAGGGATGAGCCAACCAGATTGTCTTAAACTGGCAGGCCAAAACAATTTGCCTTGAAATCGCCGGGGCGATTTATTGAATTTTATTTAAAAGAGCAATTACGACATTACAGGCATATTTTACCTTGTTTATACAATTTATCATATATTAATGTTGATGTCAACAGCATGATTCAACAACAATGTAAATTAACCGGATTCTGGAGTCACTGGCACCCGAATGTGCGGACTTGTTTGATTTTTTCCCCTTAGCTTAGTATGGGATTTAAGGACAGGTTTCGGGAGGCAAGGGCCCGGGTATGAACACGGGCTACAACTGCCGGCAGGATGACGCGGGTGTATCCTGGGTTATGAACTGCGGTAAACAACCCTGCCGTCGAAGACCGTCATTGTAACCCGGGTGTCGGCTATCTGGTCAGGGGGGATGGTGAAAATATCGCGGTCCAGGACGACCAGGTCGGCCAGTTTCCCGGGTGTCAGGCTGCCCTGGCGCTTTTCCTGTCCGCTGGCAACGGCGCATCCCATTGTATAGCCCCAGACCGCTTCGGCGAGCGACAGGCGCTGGTCAGGGTGCCAGCCGCCGGGGGGAGTCGCATTGCGGCGCTGGCGGGTCACCGCGGCGTGCATACCCCAGAACGGGTTGGGGGAGACGACCGGGCAGTCCGACCCGAAGGCGAGCACCGTGCCTGCCTGCAGCAAACTGCGCAGGGCGTACGCCCACTTTGAGCGCAGTCCGCAGGCTTGCTCGATCATTGTGATATCTGCGGTTATGTGGAGTGGTTGCACTGAGGCGACCAATCCCAGAGGCGCCAATCGTTTTAAATCGTCGGGGCAGCTGTGCTGCACATGTTCGATACGGTGAGGGGCTGTCGGGCGGGTCTCCCCTTCGTGTGCCGCCAGGACTTCTGTATAAACATCCAGCAACTCACGCACAGCGCGGTCCCCAATGGCGTGGATGGCTGTGGAGATGCCTGCCCGGTTTGCCTTATCAATCCCCCTGGCTAATTCTTCCATTGAGGTGAGAGGCATCCCCTGGCCAGCATCCTCGAAGGGTTCAAGCATCCAGGAAGTGCGCGAACCCGTAGAGCCGTCCGCAAAGAATTTAGCCCCGCCAATTCGCAGGAAATCATCGCCGAACCCGGTTAATAATCCCAGGGCAGCAGCCTCATCCAGCAGTTCCCCTGGCAGCATCACCCAGGCCCGCAGATCCAATTTGTTTTCAGCCCGCAGCCGCTGCCAGGCCCGCAGCGCCGGGGGTCCATCCTGGCCACCCATTATGCGGTAATCATGCACCCCGGTTAAACCAAGCCGGTGTATTTTTCCTATCGCATGGAGCATAGCCGCTCCGGTTTCATTATCGCCGGGAGTTGGAATAACCCTGCGGACCAGGTTGATGGCTAATTCACGAAGTATTCCGGTTGGCTTTCCAGTCTCATCCCGTTCGATAACTCCCATGTCCGGGTCGGGTATGCCCGGGACAATTTCAGCTGCTTCAAGCGCTTTTGAATTCACCCATGCAAGGTGCAGGTCGGTCCGCCAGAGAATGACAGGATTTTCCGGAGCGACACGGTCGAGTTCATAACGGTCCGGAAGGTGCGGTTCTGTCCAATGGTTCTGGTTCCATCCCTGTCCCACGATCCAGGTCCCGGGGACAGCCTGCCGGGCAGCATTTTGAACCCGGTCCTGGATCTCTTTAATCGAACTTGTGTCTTCGAGAGCCAGGCCGCGCAGCAGCAAAGCCCATTCATAGAAGTGAAAATGGGCATCGGTGAGGCCCGGCAGGACCCTGCGCTTTTCCAGGTTTATCTGCTCTGTGTGAGCAGATGCCAGGCTGCGAATATCTTCGTCATTCCCTACAGCCAGGATACGTCCGGAGCGCAGGGCCAGGGCGCTGGCGCGGGGGAATTGGGAGTCCTGGGTGTGTAATCTGCCGTTATAAAGGATAAGATCGGGCAAGGGGTGCTCCTGAAAGTATTTGATTGGCCTGTACCCGGGTAAAAGAATAAAATCCGATGCCAGGCATTAAAATCGAAAACTGATCCGCTTCAGATCGCTTAATGCAGCATTTCTTTTACCACGCCAACCCCATTATCTACCACCATACCATCGACAAGTTCGACCACCCTGCGGGCATAGGAAATGACGCGTGGATCGTGGGTAGCAAAAATAAATGCGGTTCCCGTTTCCCGGTTGAGATTCTGCATTATCTCCATCGCCCTGGCGCCGTTATCAGTATCCAGGTTGGCGGTAGGCTCATCTGCCAGCACAATCAGGGGTTGAGACGCCAGGGCGCGTGCAATCGCAACCCGCTGCTGCTCGCCCCCGCTCAATTGGTCGGGCCGGTGACGGGTGCGTTCTGTCATTCCAACCGCCTCCAGCAGTTCCATCACGCGCCGTTTACGCTCTTTGCTTTTGACATTGTTCAGCAGCAGCGGCAGCTCTACATTCTCGTATGCGGATAAAACCGGAACGAGGGCGAAAAACTGGAAGATAAAACCGATCTTCCCACGCCGTAAATCAGCGCGCGAATTTGCACTGATGCGGGTCACGTCCCGCCCTTCCAGCCTGACTTCACCGCTGTCAGGTTTGTCCAGGCAGCCCATCAGCTGCAGCAGGGTTGTTTTACCGGAGCCAGAAGGGCCGACCAGCGCGGTAAATTCCCCATCTTCTACAATCAGCTCAATACGGTTCAAAGCCCGGGTTTCAATTTCACCCGTTTTATATGTTTTGGATACTTCCTTCAGTTCTATGATCGGCATTTCTGCGCTCCTTTGACGGTTAAAAAACCGGAAAAAATCACGGCTGTGGAATTGACTTCGAATCGTTATACCGCATGCAGGGCTTTAACCGGCTCCAGCCGGGAAGCAAATGAGGCGGGATATAAAGATACCAGCAAGATGATCAGGAAAGTCCATGCTGAAAGGTAAAGAATATTGCCGGGCACAAATTTTGTATAAAGCGTTGTGCCGAGCGCTAAATCGCCTGCAGAAGCGCCAATGTCGCCTACAGGGATGCCCACTGCAGCCAGATATAAAACTACGGCAGAGCCAAGCATGATGCCGATGGAGATCCCTATAAAAGCCAGAATAGAAGCCTCAAGCTCAAAAAGGAGTAAAACTTGCCGATTTTTCATCCCCAGGGCGGCAAAAATTCCCATTTCACGGATGCGTTCAAAAACTGCCATCAGGAGAGTGTTGGCGATTATCACTGCCACTACAAGGATCACAATACCGTACATCAAATAATAGAAACCCAAACCCGAAGCGACAGATTCAAGCAGGACTGAATTCAGATCCTTCCACGTCAGCGTGGATATACCAGGCTGCTTCAGGGCGGCAGCCACTGAACCGGCTTCGTCCTGGTCTTCAAGCATAATCACAATTGCCGAGGCGCGCTCTCCAGTATCGCTGACCGCCTGCGCTTGAGTAAGAGACATGAGAACTGTGTTGTCGTCGTAACTGGGGATGCCGGTGGCAAACAGGCCTCGAATGGTGAAAATCCCTTCCTTTGGTCGTTCTCCGGAACTTGCGACCACCAGGCTTACCTTCTGTCCAACTCCGATACCAAGGCTTTCTGCCAGGCGAGCGCCAATCAGTATTCCTCCGCGGTCATCACCGGTCAGGAATTCACCGGCAACCATCCCATTGCGGAAAGGGTTGTGGATTGAAGAGTTAGGATCAATCCCTGTTACCCTGATCCCGGTGGTTTCAAGTATTGTGCTCAGAACCCCGCTTGACCAGAGCACCGGTGATGCATCTTTTACCCGGGTCATGCTGTTTATTTTCGATGCCAGAGGCCCGGGATTGTCAAGCAGGTCCCTGCTTAACAGGCTCAGTTTTTCTTCTTCATATGATTCCGAACGAACCTGCAGGTGTCCGGTTTGGAACTCGATGCTGTTTCGCAGAACGCCATCCACTACCCCAGAGACGTAGCCATTCATAACAATCACCAGAGCCAATCCCAGGCTGACCGCCACCAGAGTGAGTATGGTTCGACGCCGGTTGCGCCACAGATCGCGAAAGGCAAGAACAAAGAATTTATAAATTGCCATCAGGTCTTTCTCCTTGAGCGAACCATCAACTAAACGTAATGCAGTGCTTCTGCCGGTTCTTTACGGGAGGCCTGCAGGGCAGGATACAGGGATGCCAGGGCTGCAATCACCAGTACAGCCAGACCGTAGCCCAGGATATCAGCGATGCTGATGCTGGGATAAATCCGGTCACCTAACAAAGCCCCTATCTCACCTACATTCGATGCAAACGAGAAATTTATCCCCACCTGGCCCACTGCCAGGACAGCCATCCATCCAAGAAAACAGCCGATAACAGCGCCAACAAAGCCGATGAAAATCCCTTCCAGCAGGAACAAAACCATGATCTGGCGTCCTTTCAAACCCAGGGCGGCAAGTACGCCCATTTCACGGGTGCGTTCAAAGACCGCCATCAGCATCAGGTTGAGTATGCCGATGCTGGCAATCAGCAGCACAACGAGACCAAAGATAGAACTGAAGGCCGCCTTGATATCCATCATGCGTCGAATCTCGGGTCTGAGGGTTTCCCAGGAATCGATTTCGTATTGCGGCAGACTGGCCTGCAGAGCAGATTTTGTGCTGTCTTCCAGTCCAATACTCTGCAGTGTGATGGACACTTCGGTCTCCTGTCTGCGCAGGTTGTAAAGAGTCTGCGCATCTGGCAGGTTTATAAAGACCATCCCCTTTTCCGCTTCAGCCAACCCGAGATCGAAGATACCCACAATCGTCATGCTGTGCTGGCGCATGGCTTCATTCACGCGCCGTCCGACAAGAGTGACTCTATCACCAACGGAGACTTTGAGTAAATCAGCCAGTCCTTTCCCGATGATGATTGCATTCTTATCGTCGTCCTGAAGAAAGCGACCCCGGATTATGTTTTCGGCAACCAAACTTATCGGTGACTCGACAGCGGGCTGGATGCCGGTGATGGTCACCGGAAATGTCCCCTCCAGATCACTGACCATCCCGAGCGTATTGATGCGCCGGGACGCTGAAACAACCTGGGGCTGGGCGAGTGCTGCTTGCATAATCTCTTCGGTATTTTTCAACGGGATCATTGGGAATCGGCTTGCTCTTATGCGGAAGCCTGGCGCATGAACCTGTACATTTCCCCCGTACAATCGAACAGCGTTTCCAAACATGGCCTGATCGGATCCTTTGATCATTGCATCCATAAAAATAAGCAGGATTAAACCAAGCACAATCGCAGCAGCCGCGATCATCGTGCGCCGCCAGTTGCGCCATATATTGCGCCATGCCATCTTGATGTATTTTTGCAACCCCGTTTCTCCTTATTGCCAGAAGGGATAATTTTTTCTGCCCGGCGACTGTCCCGGTTAAGGTATGTTAATCTCACTTTCAAATCGAGTCAATCTGAAGTAAATTGATTTGTTTTGTGTGTCCTGTAGATGTCAGATTGAAATCAGTTCAAAGGACCCCGGCTCCCCTTTGGGATGATTTAACCCATATTTTAAGGTGGGCTGTGACCGGCAATTTTGAAGGGGAGCAACAGGCGACCGGGATTTCTAAAATGATTACGGTTGTGCGGGGATTTTGGGTTAAGTATCTGATGCGGGATAAATTGCAGTAATATCTTCACGCCCAGTGATTAATAGTGCACAAATATGCCAGTCTGGTTGTAGTGCTATAGTCATGCATTGCGATCCCACTATCACTCCACAAAAACTGTTCCACGGTCCGCCGGTATTCGTTGAGCGTACCTGTCAGGGTGATAGGATATTCGATGTGCAACTGTTGGTGGTAGTTTTTTATTGGGAAGCATTACAATTTTGGCATGGTGCACTTTTTTCAGAACGGATTAGTCCAGGCTTATCAGGGATGGGTGAGGGTAAAAAATTTTGACTATTTGATCGCTTTTATAATTCGATTCAAATTGTCAACTTCCTGGCTATAATAAAACATCAATAACTGCACGATAAACGTCACCAATATTATGTGTATTATTGACTTTGTAAATAATAATGCTACAATGGTTGTGGAAATAGCTGGCTTTGATTGAAACTACTTCTGAGATAAGGCAACAATTAGCGAAGTCATCAAAGAGTTATTTCTAGCAATAAATTGAGGCGGCGGACATGAGATCTGGTCTTGCCGCTTTTCCCCCTTCAATAAAAATTCAATATTACCCGGGGAGGATAATTGGGAAGCCGGTAGTATAAGCGGCCTGTATGGCCAGCAATCTGTATAAGTCCATGGGAGGGACAAAATGAAGATATCACCAGTATATCAATTTGTGTTTCGTGTCCTGGCTGTTTTTGCACTCACTGCCGGCTTGTCCTTGGGAACCGACAGTGGATCATCTGCCCAAGACGAAACTATTGGTTCGGAAGAACACCCAATCAAGATAGTGTTCGAACTCGACTGAAGATCCACAAGTGATTATTGAAGTTGGGGGAATCGTGGTCAATTATCTGGAGCAGGGAACTGGACTGAGTTTCGAGCTAAATGTTTCCCCATCAACTGCGGCAACAGTAGAAGATATGTGCGCATCGCCAGATGATTCGATGGGCTTTTTACACAGCTATAGTTATGTTTTAGCAAATAGACTATGCGGAGTGGATGTGTCCTTCAAGGCGATCCGGTACGGTTGGGATGTTAACTGGACGGAAATACTCGTTCGGCGCGACAGCGCCATCCAAAGCGTAGAGGAACTAGATGGTCTGACATGGGGTATTACTGTTTATGATTCTAATTCTAGCTACATGACCCCGATGGCAATGTGGAATCGTGCTGGAATCACACCCGGCGATATTATTGAAACCGGTGATCACGAACAAGCAGTGATGGCGGTCTACTCTGGCGATGTTGAGTTTGCAACATCCTTTTTTAGCCCCCCTATTAAAGAACCTGCCTGGCAACCAGGCGATGATCCAGACGTTCCTGACGATCTGGTCGAAGAATGTGCCCCCAACGAATGGGGGCAGCTCTGGTGTGACGGGTACCGCGTCTTGGACGCACGCACCTTGATCAGTTCAGAAGTGCCGAATGTGGTTCAAGAATTGCGCATCCTGGAAATTTCCCCGCCAGTCGCAAATGACACCATATCATTCGGCCCGGATTTCCCAGTCGATCTGCGCATGGAGATCGGAACTGCGTTGGAGGCATTTGCTGAATCCGAGGAATGGTGGGATTCCATTGGCAGGAGCGACTTCTATAATTGGCAAGGACTTAGTCAAGCCACCGATGCTGAATACGATTTCACACGTGAGATCGTTGCCGCAGCCGCATACGATATTGATGACGACAACATTGCGGACGTAGAAGATAATGCTCCTACAAGGTATAACCCTGACCAATCGGATATCGACTCTGACGGCATAGGCGATGTGGCGGATGTCTGTCCAAGTGATCCATTGGATGAATGCAATCCATCCAACTCAACTTCTGAATCAGTAGGGTACGATGGTGGCATCCTGATAACACCGCAAGGCAGCGTGGTGATGGATATCCCTGCCGGCGCATTGTACGATGAGACCTCTATATCGATCACGGACACCGGAACAGGGTTTGTGATGGACACCAACATTGGGAAGGCAATCGCGGTTTTTGGCGTTGAGATTGGACCAGCAGGAACAGTATTTGATTCACCAGTTGAGCTCGTCTTCAGTTGGGATGATGTCGATCCTGAGGATGGAAAAGAGGATAGCACCAACGCCAAGGAAGAGAACCTCATCATCATAAAGGATAGTGAGCTTATCACTGACAAATGCAAGGATGAACCTGCTGACGGGGTCTTGCCCGACTGCGACATGATCGAAAACACCTTCACTTTTGAGGTCGACAGCTTGAGCGAATTCGCCCTGGTAACGAAGATGGCCGATGCTGGAGGACCTTACTTAGTACAAGCAGGTTCATCAATATTACTCGATGGGTCAGGCATTGATACCGGTTCGTTGACTTACTCTTGGACAGCAGAGGAAGGCGAAATCGATCCCCCCGATGTTGAAGACCCTTACTATATACCTGGTATTGAAGCCGGCATCTTTGATTTGACCCTAAGAGTTACTTACCCCGATGGTCTTTTCGATGAAGATACAACATTTGTTGTGGTCTACGATCCCGAAGGCGGGTTCGTGACTGGCGGAGGTTGGTTTGTATCACCTCCGGGTGCTTGCCAACCGGCTATTTTGGATGTTTGCGAAAATAATCCGACGGGAAAAGCAACTTTTGGATTTGTATCAAAGTATAAGACTGGTGCCAATGTGCCAACTGGAAATACCGAGTTCCAATTCAATACCGGAAACCTGAATTTCCACAGTTCAAGTTACGATTGGTTGGTTATCAACCAGGGAGGCTTTAGAGCTCAATATAAAGGGGTTGGCGCCATAAATGGTGAAGGCGAATTTAAATTTATGATCTGGGCAGTAGATGATGCCCAAGATACCTTCCGTATAAAAATTTGGTATGAAGAAAATGAATCCGAGATTGTGGTTTACGACAATAAAATTGATGGTGTAGATGAATTTGGGCAGCCAATCTCTGGAGGTAATATCATCGTCCATAAATAATCCCTATCCGATTAAGACAAAAAAAGCGGGTTGGAAATCCAACCCGCTTTTGTATTGTGAAAATAAATTACATATTCAATTCTTGACAAAGACACTAACGGATTTCGAGTATTGATAACGGTAACAATCTTCTAATTTTGCATGTACTTATTTTTATGAGCTTAAGTTTTTCCACATTCTTGCTAATTCCAATTCGCCGTTATACTGGACTGCACGCCCAGTGATTAACAGCGTACATTTAATGTTATCAGGTAGAGTTTGAAAGGAGTCATCAGCTAAAAAAGAACCACTTGAAATGACTTGACTAATCCCATCAATCAAGACATGAAAGGAGAATTCCTTTCCTGTGAATAAATATTAGCTAGTCGCGTTCCTGAGATCCTCAAAGGAAATACTTACTTGTAGTGGAAAATCTTTGTCTTCTTCTTCAAGATGCCTAAATCCGGTAATTATCCATCGCGAGTCTAATCCTTGATACCAAGAAATTAAACGAACTCAACCTTAATTTCTTTTATGAGGGAGGAATCCGTACTCGCCCATTTTCTCCAGAATGGAGAAAAATCAAGAAAACCATTGCAATCAGCGGCAGAGGCAGGTTTTCCAAATAAGGGCGGTGTTAGGGATATTAACTTCCAAGACAGCGGAGACCGTGAAGAGATTTAATCTTTTAGAGCTGAGACGGGTAATCCATTTTATAGCGCTTAGGATATCTGTTTGTCGATTCTGCGGTTGCCCAGGTAGGCAAGGAGACCCAGAGAAAGTACGAGGACACCGGTGATGATAACCACAGTGGAGAGGTAGTCCCATACATGGGCTAGCCTAATATCCTGATCCAGGAGGATCGCGTATTTGAAGATGGTGAAGAGGAACCCGATCAGTATGAAGAGAAAATATCCGGACAGGAGGTAGCGCAGTTTGATTCTACGGGGGTTGATGACGCCAGTAAGATAAAGTGTTAGACCCAGCAAAACAATTATATTTACAGTCAAAAGCATGGCAATGTCATTCCAGGTTTCCTGCGGCTGGTGTAGCACAAATTGCCGATAAAGCTGGATGATGATTAAAGAAAAGAGTGTGAAAAGGTACATTATGGTACATAGAGAGCGAAAGATGTTTGTTTCGCGTTCGTCAAAATTAAAGGGTCTTTTATACATTTTTTCCATCCTCCCAAAAAAGCTGGTCGAGGGTCCTGTCAAGAGTTCTGGCAATCTTTATACACAGGTTCAGGGTGGGATTGTAGTTTCCCTTTTCGATGAGACCGATGGTCTGTCTGGTGACCTCAACCTGATCAGCAAGCTCCTGCTGTGTGAAGTTTTTTTCGATGCGAGCTAGTTTGAGTTTCATACGTGCAGGTTGGTTCATTGGGATAATATAACTTATAAATGGCATTATGTCAAATATAACATACATAATGGCTGTTTAAGTTTGCATTGGAAGGTGAAGGCACCGAAGATTTACAAATAGCATGGAGATTTTTGGGGGAAAAATATTAAATTTTGAAAGAGGCGACTGAATGAGTCGCCTCTCATATCAGTGGAATTATCCTGAGGATCGTTTGAACACACAGAAGTATGAATTGCTGTATACATATGCCGCCCCCGGAAAATGTATATCTCCTTTTTTTCCGACTCCTGGTATTGGTTCCATGTGGACCAATTCCCAACCTTGATCGCCTAAGTAATTGAGCCTTGGGATCGTGGACTGAACTGCATACTTCGGAGGATTTTTTATTCTGTTTTCAGCATTGTGTAAGTGTTCAGCAAAGCCTTTATTTTCAATATCGGCATAAAGAATTTCAGTCAAGTATTCCCACCGTTGCATATCACACTCTCCTTTACCTATATATCAGTATACTTCTTATTAAATTCGATATTAACAAGATTATCTGGAGACTTGAATGTATGACCCTATAGAGACACGATAATCTAATGGGAGAATTAACCCTGTTGCCATTTTCGAGCTATTTCAAAATCGCCGTTATACTGGACTGCACGCCCAATCATGTTGTCTATAATAACTTTAGGGAGAGGAACTAAATTATGTGAATTTAATGATCGCATGCATTTTTTCTTCTTGTCTGAAAGGGGGCGAGAACCAGGCCCGATTGGGAATTACGCTAACTGGCTTTTACCAGCAACATCTTTCAATTCAGTATACATCAATATTGAAATTTTCCAATCTTGCGATACCCACAGCCTGCAGGTTTTCAAGCAGGCCAATTGGGTAATGTATTATTATCAAGAGCAAGTAGTTTCATGGTTTTCGAGAGTATAATTCGAAGAAGGTTATTTCAGTTATATGCCCAACTTACAGCCAGCCTTTGTTTCTGCGTTAGATTCGGCCCGGTTTTTACCGCAATCTGGTTTTTTGCACCATTATCCAGAACATAAAATTTAATAAATGCGAGGTTAAAAATGGATATTCCGGAATACATTTCAAAAGAAGAAGTCAGTAGAGTTTGTGAAAGCTTAAATATTCGTGACTGGTCAAAATTATCCGAACCAGATGTTGAATTAAGAGAGGCGGAGATCATCAGAAAATTGGTGGGAGGAGAATCCCTGGATGTGCCAATTGAAGAATTTAAACGGGGACTTGAAATCGAACTTGAGCACGGCACAGCATTTTCTGACGCGAATGTGACCAACAACCACCCTCTACTCACCGGAAAAATTGTGCTCGCCCATCTAAAAGAGACCTTAGACTACTACACGCGGCTTGAAGTCGCTGAGCTGGAAGGGGACCTCCTCAAAGCTATTTCGGCAGGAGACCAGGCAAAATTAGCCGCTAAATACCAGAAACTGGTCGAAGCGAGATTTTTACTGAGCAAGAAGGAAAAGGAGCAGGTAAATTCGGTTAATAATTAATCTCAAAATCACGGGTTTTATAATTTTTGGAAGGGGAAATGGTAAGTATAATTAAATTTAAATGTAAATACTTATATAAATATGTTTTTTGATACTTCTAAGGTTGTTGAATCAGCAACAACTGCAAGTTCTGTAATTTGGGAAGGGGTTTTTCAAAATCAGTTTATCATGCATCACTTGATGGCTATAACCATTTGTTTCACCGGATAAAGCCCCTGTTATTTATTCTCCTTGGTTACTTGACCATACTTAGGCAGCTGACTGGCAATAATCCAATCACGCACTGAAATTGGCAAGCGTCTAATTAGGTCAAGAAGCTTTGCATCCCGTCCAACAACGTACCTGGCCTTTGGTTTTCTCGATGTGATTGCATGCTCAACTACACGCGTCACTTCACTTGGTGAAATGCCGTGAGGCTGGAATCTTTCTCTAAGATTAATAATCGGTCCATATAATTCCCAACCAGCTTCTGGTAAATCCTTGGCTACTTTTTCAATTACCGATAGTGATTTATCCCATAAACGGGTTTTAACGTCTCCAATTTCTATGATTGAAACCGATATCCTCCACGGTCTAAGTTCCACCCTCAGGGAATCATTAATTGCTCTAAGAGCGAATTTTGTAGCAGCATAAGGACTCATAAACGGCAACGCAATAAATCCACTCAATGAGCTAATGTTGACAATCCTACCTCTTTTCTGCTACACTCAATTTTGATATATCTGGATTTTCAATGGACCTGACGTTTTGTCGGGCCGCCGAACATCAAACCACCATAGCGAAATAGTGCCCCGCTTTTGACAGGTCGAGAGCGGGCTTTTTATTATCGGGCGATCCACTCATTTAACAAGGAGGGGTAATTTTCGATTTCAAGCATTTTGTGTTTTGGAAAGGTGTTTTTGTCGCATTTATTTCATTCTCAATTTTAAATAGAATTTTTTTCATGGAGGTGATTGCGATAAAAAAAGTCTCAATAATTATCAATACCTTAGGTTTATAGGAAATACAGCTTATAAGAAGTAGTCAATTATAAAAATAAAATGGCAGAAAGGAGAGTTCAAACATGGCAACACTTTTCGCTGTATACAATCTGAAGGGAAATAAGAAAAATGGGGATTATGACAAATATCTCGTTGAAACAAAATTGCCGGGTATGAGGGGCGCACCCTTTATTTCAGACTTTAAAACCTGGAAGATAGATAAAGTTCTTGGTCCGGCTGTTTCTGAACCCGAGGGTGAATTGCCTTCAGAATCACCCTACTTATATATTGCCAAGATTGAAGTATCTGATCTGGATGCGATGTTCAACTTTCTCGGAACTAATGAAGGCAAAGAATTTATGGGTTCCTGGAGTGTGTACCTCGATCCCACGTCGTTCTTTACCATCGGACACGAAATTTAACCACACAAAGAAAGCTTAAAAGCAGAATATAGCTTAAATTCCCTTGGGATAAGTTTGTAAGCTACCCATAATATTTAGACGCGTGTTTTGATATTTTTGATTTGCAAGGAGGCTGATTAGAGATTTTGCTTTGGGGGTTGATTACTATTTAAACCAAATATGATTTGAGGATCGGGCCTTCTTCTTCACGCTACCCTTTGAGAATTGAATGCAAACCAATATCGTAGCAAAAATGTATATATAATTTCTTCCTCTATCTAGAAGTGTGCATATAAAACCATTGTCCCACCTGGCTGCTGGATATAAAATAACAACCCGATAAATATTTGAGTATATAATAAGCTGGTTTTGTCTGGCTAACCAGGGGAATTAGCCGAACCATCAGCTGTAGGTAATCCAGCACCCATGATTTGGAGCTTACAAGCCGGGATTTTTGACCTGAAGCGGGAACAAGTGGTTAAATGGCTCAAAGGCAGGGAGTGACCATCTATATGACAGTTCGTTTTACTCTGATATTTGTTTTTGGGGTCCTGATCATTTTTGGCTGCCAGCAAAGCCCAACTCCTGAATTAAGAAGCCCCACCCAAACGCAACTTCCTACCGCAACTTCCCAATTGGACCCGGATGTTGAAGAATACGCTGTTTATAATGCCCTGCTGAACAGCAAATATGCCAACAAAAACACCAGACAGATCCTGATTATGGACCAAACCACGGTAAATAAACCAAAAACCCTGGAGCAGGACCTATCATCTATCCAGGAACACACTCCCCTGGCGCCGGAACTGGTCGACAGCTTCCTGGAGCGCAACCAGCAGCCTTACACACTCAAACCAGTTCTGGACCTGGACCTGGAATATCAGCTTAATGACCCGGGAAGAAGTCGACAAATTTCAGCAACTTGATGAAGCCAGCAACTGGAAATTATTTTACAAAAAATATCCCGATACTGTCGGGTTTTTACACCTCTCCCGGGTCGGATTTAACCGGGACCTGAGCCAGGCGCTGGTGTATTTTGAACAATATCACTATGAGCAGCCCATCACCGGCAGTTATTTTTTGATGACCAGGCAGGCTGGGGTCTGGAAAGCCCTTGAAATTATGGCCTGGAACACGTAAAGAATTGCTGAAAAATTATTCGTGGGGTGAGTTGTTGCGGTCCCCGGACATTTCTTCCATCATCCTGCGCAGGGCTGCCAGGTCATTTTTAATTTCGGCAATTTCCTGGTCGACCGGCTGCGAATTCAAAACCCCGGGGGGGTGGCTTCGGAAATGAAAAAACTGGGCGGTCCCACCGGCAGGCTTGCCAGAACGCTTGTCAGCGCTCCGACAAGTGCGAGACCGGCAAACATGATGAACATCGATATGATCCGTCCCCATACGGTCACCGGGTAAAGTTCGCCGTAACCGGGCGATTCTTTCTGTTAAGCCATCAATATTCCTCACCGGCTCACGTCCCGGAAACCGGGATCAGGATCTGGTGAGAGAATTACTCATTCAGGACTGGAACCCCCATCCTGCAGCTCTTCTTCACCCATACCGGCTCCGCCTGCAACTGTCTCCCCATTTTCTCCTTTATCAGTATCATTCGAATCCTTATCGCGGCGAGAAAAAACATTGACCCGCTCCAGGGTGCCTTTCAGGCTTCTGGCGGCCTGCTGCCTTTCCTCTTTTTTCTCCTCACCCGTGTAACGCATCAGCACCGCCAGGTTGTATGTGCCGGGAAAATTCTCCATAATGATCAATACCAGCATGGTGAGCGGGACCGCCAGAATTGCCCCGATCCCTCCCAGCAGGTAACCCCAGACAAACAGCCCGATGAACACGACAACCGGGGAGATCTTCAAGCCCTGCCCCATTATCTTGGGCTGGATAATATTCTGAACTCCGCCATTGATCAAAATATATCCGAGAAGGACCACCAGCGCCATTTCAATTCCGAACTGGGCGTAAGCCAAAAGCACCGGCGGTATCAGGGCGATCATAAACCCGATTGAAGGGATGTAGCCCATCAACCATGCCAGCAGTCCCCACAGGGCGGCATATTCAACGCCGAGAATTAGTAAAAATATTAAATCCCCAAACCCGACCAGAAAGTTAACCATAGTCAGGATGGACATGTATTTGCGGACATCCTCGGTGAGGGAGGAGAGCCGGTTAATTGCAGGCAAATCGGGGTCCATACCCATTCTTGAGGGGGCCGGCATGGAAATCGCCGCGCTGAGCATGAAGAAAAAGATCAGCAAAGCCCACCCGAATTGAACAAGTAAATCAACAACTCCCCCAATTACACCCAGAGAAAACTCGCTAAATTGAGGCCATGCGAGGGTCGTTTCAGTCTCGCTGCCAGCCGCCTCACCACCTTCTTGAGAACCTGCGGAATCTGTTTCAGCTTCTGTTCCAGACGTTGAACTGCTGTCAGCGTCAGTTTCACTGGAAGAAGTACTCGCTTCAGTTTGCTGGGTGCCGCCGCCCAGGTAAACCGGCAGGTCCCTCGCAAGGGCGGTAACCGAAACGAACAATACCAGAATCACCAAGCCCAGCACCAGGGTGACAACCAGGATCGTCACCACAAGCGACAGCCAGCCAGGCAGCCCGCGCGATTTTAACTTCCCGGGAATCGGCAAAACCACAATAGTGATGACCGCAGCCAGCAGAATGGGGTTCAGTACCTCTGCTGATTCCCGGATGCCGAACAGGATGATAAAAAAACTGGCGATCGCGACCAGGTAAATCACGATCCGGTAACGAACATTATCCATACTGGTTCTCCAGAATTTTTATTGCAGAAATCCCCGTATCCCACCTGGTCGTTAAAAATACAACCGGTGGCCAGCTTTCAAATCACAGCACCAGCAGGCTGGTTCCTGTAAGCAGGATAAACGTGTGCAGGATTGTATTGAATCCTGCCTGCCCGCGGCGGTGCTGAGCGGCATCTCGGATCATTCCCTCTTATGCTCTCTCTTCGGAAACCTGAGATGCCTGAAAGCCGGCTCACCCGGAACAGGCGGGCTAGCCCGCCTGGTTGGAAATCCTAATCAGAGCGCTGCTTGAATCCCTGGTATATCAGCACGAAACCACCCAAAAATGCGGAGATTGCAATAGCCCAGAAAGTCGACAAGCCCATCCCAGGAACGCTGTAGTTGGCTATCAGGAAGATGCCAAAGATAATGCCCAGGGCGCCCAGGATTCCTGCGCCCCATCCGCCTCCGCGGAATGCCATTATCAGCAGTATAGTCCCGTAGAAAAGCCCCCAGAAACCCAGCACCAGCGCGAATATGCGCGGCAGGGTTAATGCGGAGGCGATGGGGTAAGCTAATACTGCTAAACCAGCCACAATGCTGACTATGCCGATAAATAGTTTCCAACCCCACATGGAGTGGTCAACAAACATGGATACCAGATCGAGGATGCCCTGGATAAGAAAATAAATCCCCAGCAGTGCAACCAGGATAAGGTAAGTATCGACCTTATATTTGGCGGGCGCCCACAGCAGGATCGCTCCCACGACCACCGCCAGGATACCTGCTGTTACGAGTAACCACCAGGGGCGCTGCTTGGTTTCAACTTGTGATGCTTCAGCCATTATAGTACTCCTTTATTATGATTAAATAATTTTAAAATTTTGATTATAAATCTTGAACTGTCCTGTGCTCGTGTTTATTAATCGAATACTGGTATCACCTCCTTTCGAATGGCATAATCGAACCGGTTATTAAATCCAACGAGTTCCGCCTGTAGCTGCCACTCATACGAACTGCACTGCCAGAATCTGCAACCCGCTTTCGATTTCTACACTCACCCGGCAGCGCCGTGAGTTTCATTTTGGGGCGGCATGAAAAGCTCTGATGCCTGCTGCTCAGGTTGCAGGTTAAAGGCCACTTTGATCATGCCCTTTTAACCAGTTTATATCATAATGTTAATCCATAATATATAATTTGAGAAGATTTACCCCCAAGGCAGAACAGAGCATTCATGCTGGCACATGACTTTCCTTTTTTGATTCTTTGATATTACTTATAAGGATATGAACGCTAATCATGAGCACCCATAACGGGAACAGCAGCGACGCCCACGCGAAAAATAGTAATACTGAGCAGCAAAAACAGTGCCAGAACAATTCCCAGGTATGCCATCCAGCGTGGGGTTATATCTGTGCGCAGCGAGAGGGTGCAGGTTGAGATCATGAACACACCGGCCATCCGCATAGCATAGATGTTCATTATCTGGTAGGTCACCGCGCTGCTGTAAGCGTAGATGCCCGAGTCTATGACCAAACGTTCGTAAGCGCCGTACATGCCGATCATGCCCCCTGCAGTGGCTGCCGAGGCGAACAGCATGGCAATAAACAGGAGCCCGCTGCCCAGAAAGACAGTGGCGAATAAACGATCTTCGTGTTCCCCTACGCGATCGCGCACCACACCAATGAACCACAAAAAGGCGATCCCGGCGAACGGCACAATATTCAAGGCAAGAGTGACAATCTGCGAACTGCGAGAAAGCCATTCATCTGCGGCGAGCAGGTTGCCCGGGACAGAAATTCGGATAAGGAGCAGGCTGATGATCAGCAGCACCGAAAATATAATGCCTGCGACAGCTGCAGCGCGCGGCGTTGTCAGCCTTGCTTTTCTTTCAGCCATTGTGTGACTCAACTTATATCTCCTCTTCTGATTTTAATTCCACTCTAAAAAAAGGTTTTGTATGCAGGCTGCTATTGCTCGCTTATTGGATTTCTTCCACTCACGGAAATTCTTATTTGCCTGTTTCTTTCTGCTCTCTTTTTCCGTTTCTTTTTGGGTTTCTTCTTGCTTAAAAAACTTCACACTTTTTGATCTCTGCCTCATCCATCCCTGAAGGCTGTTTTTTTCGAAGCTGCAGGAGCGGTTACTCTGACTTTGTGATTGCACCTGTCCACTTGAGATGAACAGTGGCATGACCGCTCCTGCGCTTCCTGGCAAAAGGATTTATTCTTTATTCCTGCGGCTCCTGCGCAAAAAGATCTTCACCACCTCATCCACCAGCAGCAGCCCAAATGCTGCAGCGATGCAGATCAGCCACTGGTCTCGAGTGATATCCGCCAAACCCAGGAAACTCTGCAGAAAATCAAGCTTGAGCGGCAGGATTATCATCAGCAGCGCAAATCCGTACAGCATCACCTGGTTTCGATTATGAAAAATATCGCGGTTGAACGCGCTTTCGAACTCATTGCGGGCGCTGAGACCAAGAAGGACAAGCGCCAGTGAGAAGAACACAAATCCCATGCTTGCCGCGACTTCAGCGCTGGTTGGTTCGTACACCGCCTCCAGGATGACCGTAACAATCGACATCAGCAAGCCCATGAATACTATACGCACCCACTGGGGAGGCGAAAGGATGGGCTGTTTCAATGGTCGCGGCTTTTTCTCCATCAGATTCGTAGGCGGGTCGTCGAAACCTAATGCGATCGCAACCGGGATCTGAATCGGGAAGTTAATCCACAGGATAACAAACGGGGTGAACGGCGTTCCCCCGAGCACGACAAAGACCGCAGCCAGCAGGTATGAAGCGATGAAGGCGATCAGCGATTCCATCTGGAAGCGGACAAAGTTGAAAAGGTTGTTGTAAATAGCCCGCCCGAACTCAACCGCCTTGACAATAGTGGCGAAGTTGTCGTCCGTCAGGATCATCACCGCTGCCCCTTTCGAGACCTCGGTGCCGGTTATGCCCATCGCCACGCCGATATCCGCCTTCTTCAATGCCGGGGCATCATTGACCCCGTCTCCGGTCATGGCAACGATATTTTCCTGTTCCTGCAGTAAGCTCACCAGGCGGATCTTGTCCTCCGGCGCCACGCGCGCCACCACGCCAATTTCGGGCAGTTTTTCCTTCAGCTCCTCATCGCTCATGGCGGAAAACTCTGCCCCGCTCAGCGCCATTCCGGTTATGCCCAGCTCCTGCCCGATCGCAGCCGCAGTCACGGCATGGTCGCCGGTGATCATGCGCACCTGGATCCCGGCGCTGTGGCATTTCGCAATGGCGTCTTTGGCTTCCGTTCGCGGCGGGTCCACTATTCCGACCATCGCCAGCAGGGTCAGGTCCTGCACCTGTTCGATCAAATTGCCGTTCGGGCTGAAGGTCTGCGGGTCGAAATCGCGCCGCGCCACCACCATTACCCGTTCGCCTTTTTCGGCGATGCGCGAGTTTTCAGCCAGCGCCAGCTGGCGGTTCTCTTCGGTGACAGGCCTGTTATCCTGCTCGCCCGGCATCCAGTAATAACCGCTGCGGGCAATCAGCACATCCGGGGCCCCTTTGACAAAACAGCGCACCACCGGCTTTCCCTGCTCGTCGGTCATATTGTGGAAGGTAGCCATGAACTTGTAGTCCGAGTCGAAGGGCACCTCCGCCACCCGCGGGTACATCTGGCGGGCGCCGTCCACACTGATACCGCCCTTCTCTGCCAGTACGATCAGGGCGCCTTCGGTCGGGTCGCCGATCAGGGCGCCGTCGTCCAGCCGGGCGTCTGCGCACAGCGCCATCGGCAGCAGGACCTGTTCGAGATCGACTCTGGCGCCCCCCACGCTCAGCAGCTTGCCTTCGGTGCTGTAGCGCAGGGTATTCTTCTGCCAGGGCTGCAGTCCCTCACCAGCGCTAGCCAGCGCCATCGTCCCTACCGTTCCGTAGCCTTCGCCGGTTACAGCGAAGCGGTTCTGTCCAGGGATTGTGAACTCGCGCGACGTCATCTTGTTGAGGGTCAGGGTGCCGGTCTTATCAGAACAGATCGCCGAAACCGAGCCGAGCGTCTCCACCGAGGGCAGGCGCTTGACGATCGCATTCTGGGCTGCCAGCGCACGCGTGCCCATCGAATACATGGTGGTGATCACCGCCGGCAAACCAGTTGGGATAGCGGATATTGCCAGCGCGATGCCGGAGATGAAGACATCCTCCAGCGGCTGCCCGTTGCGAATGCCAAGCAGGATCATCAGTATAAACGCCAGGCCTGCCAGGCTTGCAATGATCATGGTCAGGCGGTCGAGCTGCTTCTGCAGCGGGGTTTTATCATCCTCGGTTTTGTTGAGCAGGTCGGCGATGTGGCCCATCTCCGTGCCCATGCCGGTGGTGGTGACGATCATCTCAGCCCGGCCGCGGGTGACAGAGGTGTTCATAAAACCCATGTTGTGGCGGTCACCCAGGGCTGCTTCGGGGTCAGCGATGGTCGCGGTGTCTTTCGGCGAAGCCACACTCTCACCCGTCAGGGCAGCCTCCTCGATCTCCAGGGTGGCGGCCACAAAAATGCGCCCGTCCGCCGGGACCAGGTTGCCGGCCTCCATCAGGACGATGTCTCCCGGGACCAGCTCTTCAGCGTCCACCTCAACAGCCTGGCCGTCCCGCCGCACCCGGGCGATGCTCTTCATCGCCGAAGCCAGCGCCGCCAGGCTGGCCTCAGCCTTGGCTTCCCCGCGCAGGCCCAGGACCGCGTTGAAGACTGTCAGGCCCAGCAGCACCAGGGTGGTGCCCCAGTCTCCGGTAAAGACCAGGTTGATGACCGCCGCGCCCAGCAGGATGAACTGCATCAGGTCCCTGTACTGGCGCAGAAAAGCCTGCCAGCCGGATTCTTTTTTCTTCTCTTCCAGCTTGTTCGGCCCGTATTTCCCCAGCCGCTGCTTGGCTTCGGAGGCGCTTAATCCTGCTGCCGGGTCGACATTCAGCTGTTTGCCGACCTCCTCCGGGGTCATCGTGTACCATTTTTGTTTGTTTTCTGTTGTTTCAGGCATAGTCCACTCTCTTTTATCAATAAATTTGGGGTACTACTCGATAGGGATAGTCCGGTTCTTCATAGTCGCCCTTTTCCTGCCGCTTTGGAAATTTGATCGGCTCACGCGGCACTTCCTCGTAAGGGATCTGTTCCAGAAAATGTTTGATGCAGTTCAAGCGCGCCCGGCGCTGGTCGTCAGAAGGCACGACAAACCAGGGGCAGTTAGCCGTATCGGTAGCGGCAAACATGGCATCGCGCGCCCTGGAGTAATCGTACCAGCGCGCCTGGGCTTCCAAATCCATCGGGCTGAGCTTCCAGATCTTGCGCATGTCCTGGTCGCGCTCCTTGAAGCGTTTAGCCTGCTCATCCATGCCGACTTCCAGCCAGTACTTGATCAGGATAACCCCGGAATTTACGATAGCGTTTTCGACAGCCGGGGTGTACTTCAGGAAGGTCTGGACCTGTTCCTTGGTGGCAAAGCCCATCACCCGCTCCACGCCAGCCCGGTTGTACCAGCTGCGGTCAAACAATACAACTTCGCCGGCGGCTGGCAGGTAGGGGAAATAGCGCTGGAAGTACATCTGCGATTTCTCGCGCTCTGTCGGGGTACCCAGCGCAACCACCCGGAAGACGCGCGGGCTGACCCGCTCGGTAATGCGCTTGATAATGCCGCCCTTGCCGGCTGTATCGCGCCCCTCAAAAATCACGCATATCTTGGCCCCGCTGGCCTTGACCCACTCCTGCATCTTGACCAGTTCAATATGCATCGGCCGCAGTTCCTCTTCGAACTGCCTGCGTTTCATCGGAGGTTTAGGTTCCCCGGATCCGATGCCTTCGAAACCCGCTCCAGCCCGCATTTCTTTCTCCTGCTTTTTCTTTTTCTTCTTTTTACCTTTTGCCATGATCAGTTCCTTTCCTCAAGATTCTCTTTCTTTATTTTTGGTTTTGACTATTATCCAAAGCGGCTTTCTGGCAGCCGCGTATCGCCAGCCCAGGGCCGGCGACGGGCATGCATTGCGTTTACCTGCGTGATAAAAAAGCGTATCCGCAATTCTACTTTTTCTTCTTCCCCTTCGAGCCCTTCTTGCCTTTTTTTCCTTTATCTTTTTTCTTAGCCATCACTCTCTCCTTTCTCACAGACTTTCTTGAAGCTTTAACTTTAAACAACTCTCGATACTTCTTTCATTGTTAACACACCAACAGGCTTTCCGTTGCTGCGGTCAGGGTTCCAAGGGAAAATCCCAAAGATTAATCGTTAGGGTCATCTTCCCCGGCAGCGCCCAGTTTTGCCGCCCCTATCGCCAGGTCTTCGGCTCCTTCATGGCCAATATCTCTGGCTGCTCCAGCCTCTGCTGCAGCTGTCTCCAATTCCGAGACGCCTCTCACGGCTCTCAGCGTACCTTCAACGGCAAGCTCTTCACTGCGTTCAGCCATAGCTTCCGAAGCCGCCAGGCGGGTCAGACCTTCTGCAGCCTCCTCCAGGCCCAACTCTTCTATATCAATGCCGGTTGCGGCGACCACTTTGGATAATGCCCGGCTTCCAGCTGATTGTACGATGGTTTCGACTGCCATAGCCTGCAGCCTGGCGCTGCGGTCTGCCAGGAACGCCGAAAGCACAGGCATGACCAGGCGCTCAACCACCGAGCCGGCTGCCTGCAGTTCGCCCGCCAGGCGCGCCAACCCCAGTCCTCGCTCCAGGTCCTCCTCAGCCATCAAGCCAATTACTGCGCTCAAGGCAGCGATGTCCTCCGATTTTTCCAGCAGCGCTACCCCTTCAGCCACATCCAGCACCCCGGCTTCCGCTACCACCCTGCTCAATTCAGCCACACGTTCGGCAGCGACAAGCTCATCCTCGGCGCGGGTCAGGTCGCTCGCCCCGGCTGCCAGCTCGCCGGCGGCCTGGCGGGCAAGGCCACCCGCCAGGTCAAGTTCCTCAGCTCCAGTGACCATTTGTTCCACAGCCTCTTCCGCGGCCATATCTGCGTCGTTATTCGGTTCCATCTTTTTGTCCTTTCCTTTTTTTTTCTTTTTATTAGCCATCGATTTATTCCCTGCCTCACTTCTTATTTTTCTTCTTACCTTTGGAGTCCTTCTTGCCTTTTTTCCCTTTATCTTTTTTCTTAGCCATCACTTTCTCCTTTCTTTTAATGGATTTTCTTTAATAATTAGCTCTTCTTATCATTCTTCCTTATTGTAATCGATATGATGGTCATCGCCCTACTGCAGGATGGCGAGCACCGCCGCCGTCAGAAAGCCCATCACTGTGAAGAGTCCGACCGTTTTGCCGCCGTGCTCGAAAGCCTCCGGCATCATCGCATCCGCCAGCATGGTCATCATCGCTCCAGCGGCAAAAGCCTGGGCTAAACGCCCATCGGTGCTGGGCAGCCAGAAGGTAAGGGCATAGCCCAACCCGGCACAGGCGGCTGAGATGAGCACCAGCACGACCCACATCCAGAAGATCCGCCTGCGCGAGCGGCCTGCTGCTTCAAGATTGATCGTCCCGGCCAGACCTTCAGGCAGGTTCGAGATGAACACAGCCGCCAGTAAGGCCACGTTTATCGCTCCGCCAAGCGCCAGAGTCATTCCAAGAACCATTGACTCGGGCACATTATCCAGCAGGGTGCCGATAAAAATTGCTGAGCCTGAACCGCCAACCCCCTCGCCGGCGATATCCTTGCGATCCTGCCCGCCGCGCCGGTCGACTGCATAATCCGCAACAAAGAAGCTGACTGCACCCAGGAATAACATCCCTGCCATACCGATACCCTGCAGCTGTGACTCGGGCACAAGTTCATAGGCGATCGCGCTGAGCAGCGCCCCGGAGCCGAACCCCATCACAAGGCCAATGGTGCGGTTTTTGAGCTGGCGCTCAGAAAGAAAATACCCGACCAGCAGGGAGGCTGCAGCCAGCCCACCCCATAAGAATGCGCTAAACAATTAACCTCACCTGAGGGCTGTTTGAACCGGGGTACAGGGTTTCACTTTTTAACATCCTGAATTAATTTCCTTCGTTTTTTAATACCATCGCTCTACTGCCCCAGACCTGCATTAATTGGGCATAAAACTTGACCATCTTTACCATACTGGCAACAGGGATGCGCTCGTCGATGCCGTGCTCCAGGCCCAGAAAACTCTCGTCCATCACAACCGAGGTGAAGCGGTAGATGTTCTCGCACAGCGGGACAAAATGCTGGCAGTCTGTGCCGCCCAGCATGACGAACGGGGCCACGGGCGGGTTATCGAACACCTGGCGGATCACCTGCTTGAGACCGTTGTAAGCAGGCACGTTGGTGGGAGAAACGGGCAGGGCTTCGTTATACTTCCCTTCGACTGGCTTGAAGGTAACTCGCTCATCTTTGATGACTTTCCTGGCGTGCCACAGCACTTCCGCGATTGTATCCCCGGGCAGCAGGCGAAAATTCACGGTCGCTTTTGCCTCGGCAGGGATGGTGTTATCCTCCACCCCGCCGCTGACAATGGTCAGGGCGGTAGTCGTGCGGATGCTGGCATTCATTTCCGCTTTGGGAACCAGCCAGCGTTTTAACAGGGGTCCGAACAGCCAGACATTAGCAAAGGGGATCTGGATGTAAAACGGGGCGGCTTTGCCAATCCCGTGGTACAGCGGGCGCAGCCTGCGCAGGTGGGTCGGCATGGGGTGGGCTTCCAGGCGCGCCAGGGCTCCTGCCAGGATCCCGATGGAAGTCTGCGGCGGCGGGGTCGAGGAATGGCCCGGCTGGTCGTGGACGCTGAACTCGACCGTCAGGTAGCCCTTCTCGCTCACCCCCACCAGCGCCACCTCGCCGCGCACACCCGGTGCCAGTCCATCTATCATGCCGCCGCCCTCGTCGACGATACCCGCCAGGTGAACGCCTCGTTCTTTGAGCTGCTGCCCCATAATTTTGCAGCCGTTCACACCGCCGGTCTCTTCGTCATGTCCCAGCCCAAACAGGATGGTGCGCTCCGGGCGGTAGCCAGCCTGGAGCAGGGTTTCGGCTGCCTCCATGATCCCAATCAGCTGGTTTTTAATATCCAGAGTGCCGCGCCCCCAGATAAAACCGTCGGCGATCACCCCCTCAAAAGGCGGGTGCGTCCAGGCGGGTGGGTCCGCGGATACGACATCCTGGTGAGCCATGAGCATCACCGGGTCCAGGTCCGCCCGGGTTCCCTGCCAGGTGTAGAGCAGGCTGTACTCGTTGATCCTTTCACGCTTCAGCTTCTGGTGCACCAGCGGGTAGGTCTCTTCCAGCATGCTATGCAGCTGGCGAAACGCCTCCGGTTCGGGTGTGCCAGAATCATCCAGGGGAGCTGTCTGGCAGCGCACCGCAGCCGCCAGGTGCTCTGCAACCTGGCGCTCATCCACCGGCACCCCCTCAACTGGTTCTACCCCGGCTTGCGACCACTGGAAGACAATCGTGCGCACCAGGACATATAATGTGGTGATGATTAAGACAGCCAGGACGATGTAAATCAGTATGTACAGCATAAGGTTATCTCCATTTTATGCCCGGTGCCCGCTCCTTGGCTGGTCTATTTACCCAGACCGACCTGCGGCGCCTGGGTCAGGTCCTCTAACGAAGGGTGTTCTTCCTCCGGTTCCAACCTTCTGATATTGATCCCCAGGAAACCGTAAGCCATTCCCAGGATAAAATTGAGAAAGTTGAAGAAACAATAGGGGAAGTAGGTAAATGTTGAAACGCCCAGGGCAGCCGACATGTACGCGCCGCACGAGTTCCAGGGGATCAACGGCGAGGTAATCGTCCCGGAGTTTTCTACCGCGGTCGCCAGGGTCTCCGGGTGGATGCCGCGTCTTGCGGAATTCGAGCAGGAACATCCGCGCTGGCAGCACAATCGCGATGTACTGGTCGCCAGCCACAATGTTTAACCCCAGGGAGGTGAACATCACCGTGGCGATTGTCCCGCCGATTGACTTGACCTTATCGATAACCGGGGTGATCAGGCGGGCGTTAAAGCCGCCGTAATCCATCATGGCGCCAAATGACATCGCCCCCAGGATCAACCAGACCGTGACCAGCATACTTTCCATGCCTCCGCCTGTGAAGAGCGCATCGATCTGTTCATACCCGGAGGTGGAGATAAAGCCGTTTGCCATCGCCATCCACACGCTTTTCAAGGCGGTCAGTCCATAGCCCAGATCAGGGCTGTTGGCAAACTCCGTTACCACCTGGGGCTGCATTACCACTGCGACCAGCGCGCCTGCCAGCGCCCCGATCAGGAATCGAAAGAAATGCCGGGTACTTGCGAATCCCCAGCAAAAGCAGGACCAGCACAGGCAGCAGGTTCCACAGGCTGATCTGGTAATACGATTCCAGGGCCAGCAGAGCATCGGTTGTATCCACCGCGGTCTCACTGCAAACCGAGCCCAATGATAAAAAACAGCGCCAGGGCGATCAAATAGGCTGGAATGGTGGCTTTTGACATACTTTTAATATGAGTATAGACATCACTGCCCACAATCTGGGGGGTCAGGATGGTTGTCTCGGACAGGGGGGTCATCTTATCCCCGAAGTAAGCGCCCGAGATCACCGCCCCGGCAGTAATGGCGCTTGAGGCGCCAAAGGTGTTTGACATTCCGATGAAAGCGACCCCAAGGGTGGCGGCCGTGGTCCAGGAACTGCCGGTAACCAGCCCGACAATCCCGGTCATCAGCGCCGCCGCAAAGTAAAACCAGGCTGGATCGATGTATTTGATACCAAAATACACCATTGCCGCGTATCGTACCGGACATGTCCCATATCCCGATCAACGCCCCGACCATCAACAGGATCATGATTGCGCTCATCGCCAGCGAGATGCCTTTTATCATCTCCTGGCCGAGTGTTTCCAGGGGGTGCCCATTTTTATGCGCCACGCCAGCCGCCACCACCGCGCTCAGGATCAAAGCCACCTGCAGCGGTCCGCTGGCGGCATCCAGCCCGAACAATACGATCGAAATTGCCAGCATTCCGATCATAAAAAGCAGGGGGATCAGCGCATCCAGCAGAGAAGGCTCGCGGATCGTTTTTTCTTGCTCGGGTAGATCAGGATTTATTTTTTCACTCCATTCTCAGGGCGGTCCCTTAAAGATTCATTAATCGCTTCAACCTCTCCATTTCTGATATTTATATCTTTTTTTACCGCCAGGAGTGTTTTTATTCACTCTTGCTTCTGCGCCTTCTGCGCAGGAAGAATTTGATAACTTCGTCGATCAGCAGGAAAACAAAAGCAAAAACAATGCAGATAAACCATTGTTCGCCGGTTAACCTGGTGAGCCCCAGCGCCTTCTGCAGGAAGTCCAGGCGAAGCGCCAGGATGACGGACAGCAGCGATATGCCATACAGCATCAGCTGGTGCCGATTATGGAAAATGTCACGGTTGAACGCGCTGGCGGTCTCACTGCGTGCGCTGAGACCGGTTGCCATGATGTACAGGGAGAAGACAACAAATCCCATCGAGGCTGCAACCGCCTCACCGGAACCCTGATAGTAGGCCTCCAGGAACAACGTACCGATTGCCCTCACGATCCCCAGGAAGGCGATCCGCACCCACTGGGAAGAAGAAATGATGGTCTCCTTCAACGGGCGGGGCTTGTGCTCCATCAGGTCTGGCGGAGGGTTATCAAAACCCAGCGCTAACGCAACCGGGATCTGAACGGGGAATTTCACCCACAGGGCTACAAGCGGCGTGAACGGCGTCCCGCCGAGGATGAAGAAAATTGCAGCAAGCAGGTATGAAGCGATAAACGCAATCATGGAGGTCATCTGGAAGCGCAGGTAGTTGCACAGGTTGACATAAATAGCCCGCCCGAACTCAACCGCCTTGACAATGGTGGCGAAGTTGTCGTCCGTCAGGATCATCACCGCAGCCCCTTTCGAGACCTCGGTGCCGGTTATGCCCATCGCAACCCCGATATCCGCCTTCTTCAAAGCCGGGGCATCATTGACCCCGTCTCCGGTCATGGCGACGATATTTTCCTGCTCCTGCAGTAAGCTCACCAGGCGGATCTTATCCTCCGGCGCCACGCGCGCCACCACGCCGATTTCGGGCAGTTTTTCCTTCAGCTCCTCATCGCTCATGGCGGAAAACTCTGCCCCGCTCAGCGCCATCCCGGTTATGCCCAGCTCCTGCCCGATCGCAGCCGCAGTCACGGCATGGTCTCCGGTGATCATCCGCACCTGGATCCCGGCACTGTGGCATTTCGCTATGGCGTCCTTGGCTTCCGTTCGCGGCGGGTCCACAATTCCGACCATCGCCAGCAGGGTCAGGTCCTGCACCTGTTCGATCAAATTGCCGTCTGGGCTGAAGGTCTGCGGGTCGAAATCGCGCCGCGCCACCACCATTACCCGTTCACCGGATTCGGCGATGCGCGTGTTTTCAGCCAGCGCCAGCTGGCGGTTCTCTTCGGTTATAGCCTTATCGTCCTCGCCCGGCATCCAGTAATAACCGCTGCGGGCAATCAGCACGTCTGGGGCGCCTTTCACAAAACAGCGCACCACCGGCTTACCCTGCTCGTCGGTCATGTTGTGGAAGGTTGCCATGAACTTGTAGTCCGAGTCGAAGGGCACCTCCGCCACCCGCGGGTACAGCTGGCGGGCGCCGTCCACGCTGATACCGCCCTTCTCCGCCAGTACGATCAGGGCGCCTTCGGTCGGGTCGCCGATCAGGGCGCCGTCGTCCAGCCGGGCATCTGCGCACAGCGCCATCGGCAGCAGGACCTGTTCGAGATCGACCCGGGCGCCTCCGGCGCTCAGCAGCTTGCCTTCGGTGCTGTAGCGCAGGGTATTCTTCTGCCAGGGCTGCAGTCCCTCACCAGCGCTAGCCAGCGCCATCGTCCCTACCGTTCCGTAGCCTTCGCCGGTTACAGCGAAGCGGTTCTGTCCAGGGATTGTGAACTCACGCGCCGTCATCTTATTGAGGGTCAGGGTGCCGGTCTTATCCGAACAGATCGCCGAGACCGAGCCAAGCGTCTCCACCGAGGGCAATCGCTTGACGATCGCATTCTGGGCTGCCAGCGCACGGGTGCCCATCGAATACATGGTGGTGACCACCGCCGGCAATCCGCTGGGGATGGACGCCACCGCCAGCGCAACACCGGTAACAAATAATTGATCAAGGGTCTGGTCTCTTGCGGCTCCAATGATGAACATCAGTACGAACGCCACTCCAGCCAGGCTTACAATGATCACGGTCAGGCGGTCAATCTGCTTCTGCAGCGGGGTCTTTTCGTCCTCGGTTTTGTTGAGCAGGTCGGCGATGTTGCCCATCTCGGTGCGCATACCGGTAGTGGTGACGATCATCTCAGCCCGGCCGCGGGTGACAGAGGTGTTCATAAAACCCATGTTGTGGCGGTCGCCCAGGGCTGCCTTGGGGTCAGCGATGGTCGCGGTGTCTTTCGGCGAAGCCACACTCTCACCCGTTAGGGCAGCCTCCTCGATCTCCAGGGTGGCGGCCACAAAAATGCGCCCGTCCGCCGGGACGCGGTTGCCGGCTTCCATCAGGACGATGTCCCCCGGGACCAGCTCTTCAGCGTCCACCTCAACAGCCTGGCCGTCCCGCCGCACCCGGGCGATGCTCTTCATCGCGGATGCCAGCGCCGCCAGGCTGGCGGCAGCCTTGGCTTCCCCGCGCAGGCTCAGGACCGCGTTGAAGACCGTCAGTACCAGCAGCACCATGGTAGTGTTCCACGCGCCGGTGAAGAACTGGTTGACGATGGCTGTGCCTAACAGCACAATCTGCATCAGGTCCCTGTACTGGCGCAGGAAAGCCTGCCAGCCGGGTTCTTTTTTCTTCTCCTCCAGCTTGTTCGGGCCGTATTTCGCCAGCCGCTGCTGGGCTTCGGAGGCGCTCAATCCCACCGCCGGGTCGACATCCAGCTGTTTGCCGACCTCCTCCGCGGTCATGGCGAACCATATCGATTTGTTTTCTTCTACATCAGGCACGGCTCACTCTCCTCTCTCGATAAATTATAGATTCCTGGCGATAAGGCTAGTCTGGTTCTTTTTAATCGCCCTTCGCCTGCCGCTCTTAAAATCCAGACGGGATGCTATCCTGCCCCGTTTACTTTTTAGGTTTTCCAGAAAGCGCACTCCGCTATGCTGGTTGGAGGCAAGAGTCCGGCATGGATCCTGAAGAAAACCCTTCGTTCCACTCAGGGCGGGGCACTTTCAGGGCATCCCCATATTAGTTGCTGGTTGGGAAGATGGTTTCCCGCCCAATACGACATAAGACAGAAGACCATTTCTCCTGTTATTTCTGGACAGGGAACCATCCGGACTCTGAGAGCAACCAGAGCGGAAAGTTCCTGCCCATTTTAGAGACTCTAGACCGGATCGCGCAGTACCGGGCAGGTCATGCAGTGACCGCCGCCACGTGCCGCGCCCCAGTTCAGATCCGTCGATCTCCATCACGGTGATGCCCGGCTTTGCGCAGCTGGGCATTGGTCCACTCATTGCGGTTGTAGGCCACCACAATGCCAGGCGCCATCGCAACCACATTGTTGCCGTCATCCCACTGCTCGCGCTCCTGTTCAAAGGCGTCGCCACCGGTAGGGACCACCCGCAGCTGTTTCAGCCCCAGGGCTTCCTTGCACCACATCCAGCCAGCTCTTATCCTCCACGGTCACATCCAGGGTACCTTCCTTGTTGCCGGGGCGGTAGCTGATGGGCGTGATATTGTTGACGACCGGTTCATAAATCGTGACCAGGTCCCGGTCACAGAAGGTGAAGATCGTGTCCAGGTGCATGCTGGCCCGGTCGGGCGGCATCTTGGCCGCGATCACGCGTTCGGCAGCCTCGTGCTTGAAGAGCTGCTGCGCCACCTGGCCGACCGCCTGGAAGGTGGTGCGCTCACCCATACCAATCAGCACCACGCCGTTGCCGATCGGCATCACATCGCCGCCCTCCAGGGTGGCGCTGCCGTGGTCAACATCGGGGTCGCCCCACCAGATGGTGAAATCGCCGCCTTTAAAGCTGGGGTGATACTTGTAGATGGCTGTCAGGTGCAGGGTCTCCTTGCGGCGCGCTGGCCAGTACATGGGGTTCACGGTCACCCCGCCGTAGATCCAGCAGGAACTGTCGCGGGTGAACAACTGGTTTGGGAGCGGCGGCAGGATAAACTCCGTGGGCGAGTAAGCTTTCTCAACGATTTTGCGCATGTCCTCCGGGCAGTTCGTGCACAGTCACACCGCCGATCAGGTGCGCCACCAGCTTCTCGGAGTCCATTTCGTCCATCCACGCCCGCAGCTCGACCGCGCCCCCGACACCAACTTCATTCGGGACCAGTTTGCGGTCCAGGATATAAGCTCGTCCCTCCGGGTCGTCCACCACATCCTTGAGCAGTTCGTGAACGCGGATGGCGTCTACGCCAAATTCTGTGCGCATCAGGTCCACAAAGGCATCATGATCCTGGCGGGCTTTACGCGCCCAGATCACGTCGTCGAACAGCAGTTCCTCGGCAGTTGGTCGGCGTCAACCGCCGCATTTCCAGGCCCGGACGGTGGACGATCACCTTGCGCAGTTTTCCAACCTCAGAATGTACACCAAATTCGTTGCTCATATTTCGTTCTCCTTGTTTATATACAGTTTGTCTATGTCACCCGATCCACTGATCCAGGTGACTGTCGAATAGCTTTCAGCTAGCTGGCGACCACGTTGGTGCCAGCAGTCCCCTCAACAATCTGTTCAATATCTTCCAGCGAGCCAATTGCAGCTCGTTTGCCCGTCTTTTCCACGAACATGGATGGCGGCCTTCGACCTTTGGGCCCATCGATCCGGCCGCAAAATCATACCGTTCCAATTCGGATCGACCGGTCATGCTTTCCATGCGTCGTTGATGGGTCGGTTTGCCCCAATCGAGATAGACCCCATCCACGTCCGTGGCCATGACGATAGAGGTCAGCGTCGAGGTCCCGGGCCAGCAGTTCGGTGACCAGGTCTTTATCTATCACCGCTTCCACGCCCGTCAAGCGTGCGTTCCTTTCCGGGGACGTACATGGTCGGAATGCCGCCGCCGCCGGCGCAGATGACGACCGCGTTGTTTTCCAACAGCCGCTTCACCGGTCGTCATTCGAAGATCCGTTTCGGTAATGGCGAAGGCACAACGCGGCGCCATTTGTCGCCGTCCTGCTTGAACACCCACCCTTTTTCGCCTGCAAGTTTCTCGGCCTGCGCTCTTTTTCGTAAACCGGGCCGACAAACTTGGTCGGATCCTTCGAAAGCGGGATCCTTTGGGGTCTACTTCCACCATGGTCAGGATGTGGCAAACGGCACTTCGAACGGCAGCAAGTTGCCCAGTTCCTGTTCAATCAAATAGCCGATCATGCCTTCCGTCTGGGCGCCCAGTACATCCAGCGGGTAAGCTTCCACCTCCTTGTAGGCGGAGGCTTGCAGCGCCAGCAGTCCCGACCTGGGGTCCATTTCCATGAGACAGTACCAGCTGGTGCTTCTGGGCTACCGGCGCCAGTGACCTGGCAGCCACCTGTACATTGTGCGCTGCACCTCGGCCGTCATTGGCTGACCGCGCTTCAGCAGAGCATTACCGCCTAATGCAACCACTACGCGCATATTGCTATCGCTCCTTTACGCGCTGGGGCTGACTCTTAGATGCAGCATCTATTACTTGGCATCCTATGCGCACAATCCCGTCTGGCTGGACCAGGTGAAGTACGCTCTTCCTAGACGCGTGAGGGGTCAATGACCAGCTTTGCCATTTCTTGTTGCCGACAGGCCGCCCGTTCTATCCGCTGAAGTGATGACAAATCGATATCGGTTTTAGTGACAGCACCTGCATAACCTTTAAATTCGTTATTCATACCTGACAGATCGGCGTGGCGATCTTCCTGGTAGACACAGGTCATAATCTCAGCCGTCAATTTGCCGCTCCTTTGAAACCAGCAGGTTTCTGTGTCTTCGAAATACTCGATCATCTCAATCTCCCAGGGTTGCCACCATAATGGCCTTGATGGTGTGCATGCGGTTCTCCGCTTCATCAAAGACGATCGAAGCTGGCGACTCGAATACCTCTTCGGTCACTTCCATACCCTGCTCCAGGCCAAACTTCTCTTCCATCTCTTTGCCGACTTCGGTGTCGGTGTTGTGGAAGGCGGGCAGGCAGTGCATGAATTTGACATCCGGGTTGCCGGTCAGCTCCATCGCCTTGGCATTCACCTGGTAGGGTTTCAACAAGCTGCACACGTTCTTCCCAGACAGAATCGGGCTCGCCCATGGAGACCCAGACATCGGTGTAGAGGTAATCAGCGCCTTTCACGCCTTCGGCCACCTCGTCCGTCAGGGTCAGGCGGGCGCCGGTTTCGGCAGCGATCTGTGCGGCACTGCGCGACAAGCTTTTCTTCCGGCCACTGGTGCTTGGGGCCGCACAGGCGCACATCCATGCCCAGTTTGCAGCCGCCAACCATGAGCGAGTTGCCCATGTTGTTGCGCGCATCACCCAGTAAGCAGTAGGCGATCTCCGGCAGGTCCTTGTAGCTGTGCTCGGTCATGGTCAGCACATCAGCCAGGATCTGGGTGGGGTGGAACTCATCCGTCAGGCCGTTCCAGACCGGCACACCGGCATATTCGGCCAGGGTCTCGACCGTCGCCTGGGCGAAGCCGCGGTACTCGATACCGTCGTAGGTGCGGCCCAGCACACGCGCGGTATCCTTCATGGTCTCCTTGTGACCGATATGTGAACCGCTCGGACCCAGGTAGGTGACATTCGCGCCCTGGTCGTAGGCAGCCACTTCAAAGGAAGTGCGCGTGCGCGTAGAAGATTTCTCGAAGATCAGGGCGATATTCTTGCCCGTGAGGCGCGGCACTTCGTAACCGCCATACTTGGCTGCCTTGAGATCGGCTGACAGCTTGAGCAGGAATTTGATCTCTGCCGGTGTGAAATCCAGCAGCTTCACAAAATTGCGATTGCGTAAATTGAATGCCATTTATATCTCCTTTTTGGGTTTGGTTTTTAAATTCCAGAAAAACAAATTTATTTAATAATTATTTACCGGTCGCAGATCTTTCGGCTACTTTGCTGCATCCTTAAAAGACCATGCTGTTGGGGAAGAAAACGCCGATGCTCAGGACGAGGGCGTACAGAACGAGCAGGATAATAAGCAGCGGCAAGGTGAAGCGCAGCCATTTATCGAAGCGCACCCGCCCCAACGCCAGGCCGCCCATGACCACCGCGAAGGTCGGGTTCACCAGGTTGAGCAAGCCGCTGGCTGACTGGTAAGCGGTGACGATCAGGCTGCGATCGACTCGGGCCGTATCGGCGAGTGGGGCCATGATGGGCATGGACACGGTGGCCAGACCGGACGATGAGGGGATCAGAAAGCCCAGCGGCAGGTACAGCAGGTGGGTTAAGTTGATAAAGGCCACCCCGCCCAGCCCGCTGACAGCTGTTTCGGCCCAGTACAGGATGGTGTCGATGATCAACCCGTTGGTCATGATAACGCTGATGCCGCGCGCCAGGCCGATCACCAGGGCGACGCCCAGCATATCCTTGGCGCCGTTGATGAATGTCTCCGATATGCCGGCTTCACCCAGCTTGCCAATGATGCCGATCAGGATCGCAAACCCCAGGAAGAGGGCTGTGAACTCCCCAAACCACCACCAGAGGGTTGGCAGTCGGCAATCCCCAGGTCCTCCCAGGGGATTACGCCGTAGACCATGATAATGAACGCCAAGGCGAAAAGGATCAAAATGACTTTACGACGCCTATCAAACTCCGGCATCTCTGCCCCGGCAGCCTTCAGGAAGTGTTTCTCGTTGTCCTCCTTTTTTTCATAGACAAGCGATTTGGTGGGGTCATTCTTAACTTTTTCAGCATAGCGGGTCACAAAGATGATGCCTATGATTGTGCCCACCACTAGGATGATCAGGCGCGAGAGCAGCCCATCCGCGATCGAGATGCCTGCAAACCCGGAAGCCACCCCGGTCGCGAAGGGATTTACAGTGGAAGCCAGGACGCCGATGCCGGCTCCCAGCATGACCACGGCTACCCCGGTCATAGCATCATAACCGGCGGCGATCATCACCGCGATGATCAGGGCGTAAAATGCCAGCGACTCCTCCGCCATGCCGTAGCTGGTGCCGCCCAGGGCGAAGACACACATCAGGACGGCGATCATCCACTTTTCTTTGCCCTTCATGGCAGTGGTGATTTTTCCAATCCCGGCGTCGATGGCGCCGGTCGCCATGGTCATACTCAGGAAACCGCCGATGACCAGCACAAACAGGGCAACATCAATCGCCCCGTAAAGCTCGCCGATATTGTATACGCTGATGGTTCCGTCCTCCCCTTCCAGACCGTACATCCCGTTAACCGCTGCCATCAATCCGTCGGCAATAATTTTCTGCGGGTTGGCTTCGACCGAATGGTACGTCCCAGGGATGAGTTCACCGTCTTCGTTCAGGTCATACTGACCTGCAGGGATCAGCCATGTGGCGATCACCACCAGGATAAGCAGGAGGAACAGGACGGTGTAGGCGGTGGGGAATTGGAAACTCTTTTTTCTTCCCCGGTTTGACTTTGATTATTGTCAGACATATTGTTTCTCTCCTTATTAATTATTGATTTTTGACTTCACCTGATATTGAAATTGGGTTTTTTCAGCTGGGGCAGCCGCAGAACCGCCCGGGCTGTTTCACCATCCGCTCCGACAACATACATTGGTCAGATTAACTTTTATGTCCCAATCTCTAAGCTAAAAATGTGATAAGACCAGGGGGGCATATCCAGGTACAGCCCGCGCTCAATCAGTTGGGTCCCTTCACGGCTGTAGCTGGCGGGGCTGAGCGTGTCTTTGAGCTGCACCGCCCGGTCTTCAATTTCTGGAAAAGGCAGCGGTAGGTAGCACTGACCCGCATAAGGGGCGTAATTAACCACCACCAGCAGCCGTTCAGCGCCGTTCCCTGACCAGGTATGGGCGATAAAAGAATCCCAGGAGCCGTTGCCCTGCCAGGCTGGTTGGGGCTGAATCTGCCGCCATTCCCCGCTTCTCAGGGTTGGCATCCGCAGAACAGCCAGCAGACCGTCATAGAACCGCTTTATTTCTTCATCCTGCGGTTCTTCGGGCGCCCGCACCAGGTGCGGTGAAATGCGTTTTTTCCGACCCTGGAACTGACCCTGGTGGAAAAAGCGCAGTCCGGGTACCGTGTAGGTGATCACCGCCGCTGCCCGGTGGAGGGGCGGGTCAAAGGTCGCCGCAGCGCGCGGTTCGTCGTGGTTCTCCAGGAATCGCGCCAGCCTGGTCTGGTAATCCAGTTCCGCCCGCAGGTGCTCGCGCACCGGCCGGGCCTCGCCCTGGCGCAGGCGGTCATACAGACGTTTGTCATAGGTATAGTCAAAACCCTGCTGCTGGAGGGTCCATTCAAGGTCCCAGTAGACTTCAGCCATGAAGCGGAAATCAGCAGACCGCTGGCGCACATGCTGGATCGCCGGCGGCCAGAAGGGATCCGGCTTCCTGCCCCAGGTGCGCTCGAACACCTCCGGCAGGACCAGCATGGCCATATCGCAGCGCACTCCGTCGCATAGGCTGGCGATTTTCTCGAGTTCCCCCAGCATGGCTTCCCGGGTGCCGGGATTGCTGTAATCCAGCTGGAGGGTATCCGGCCACCCGGGGAAATACGGGTCCCGCCCGTGAGCCAGCACCAGGTCGCCCTGCTTTCGTTGGATGCGGGTGTAGTTTTGGGGCTGTTGGGCCAGCAGCTGCTCACTGCCCGGGATGTAAAACTCGGGGTGGTCCTCCACCCAGGGATTGTCCAGGGCGGTGTGGTTGGGGACAAAATCGAGCATCAGCTTCAGACCCCGTTTCGCAAGCCGCTTCCGCAGCCGCTTCAAAGCTGCGTCACCCCCAATTTCAGAATGGGCGCTATAAGCGCAAATGGCAAATCCGGAACCGGCGATGTCACCCTCGCGCAGGTCCGGGAGAGTTTCCTGAAACTCATTGCGCCACTCTTCGTTGAGGCGCGAAACCTCCCGGCTTGCCTGGCCGGTCTGCCAGACGCTCAGCAGCCAGACCCAATCGAGCCCGGATTCAGCCAGCCGGTCCAGTTCGGGGTCAGGGATGTCATCCAGCGTCGCCGCACGACCTAATTTCTGCGACAGTTCCGTGAGCCAGACCCGGGTGTTGATCTGGTAAAGTGAGGGGGAATAACTTTGTCCGCCCATGCCAGCCCCCTATTTTCCGCCGGTTTTTGGTCCGGTCACCCGTTCTTCCATCATCCGGGCCTGCACCGTCCCATATTCTCTTTCCATCAGTTCATCAGCTTCCAGGCGCCCAAAGATATCCAGGAGGGGAGCAATCAGCCCGGTCCAGCCGGTCTGGTGGCTTGCCCCGAGTCCCGCACCGTTGTCGCCGTGGAAGTACTCGTAAAACAGGATCAGATCGCGCCAGTGCGGGTCTTCTTGGAATTTTGCCGTCCCACCGTAGACCGGCCGCTTCCCATTTTCATCGCGCAGGAAAGTGCTCGCCAGCCGGCGGGATAGTTCCTGCGCCACCTCAAACAGGGTCATATATACCCCTGAACCGGTCGGGCACTGGATCTTAAACTCAGCCCCGTAAAAGGCGTACAGGTTTAACAGCGCCCGGATGATCAGTGTATTGACCGGCATCCATACCGGGCCGCGCCAGTTGGAGTTCCCACCGAACATACCGGTATTCGATTCACCCGGCAGGTACTCCACGGTATATTCCTGACCGTCTGTCCAGAACGAAAACGGGTTTTCCAGGTGGACCCGCGAAACGGAACGGATCCCATGCGGTCCCAGGAACTCATTCTCGTCAAGCATATAAGCAAGCACCCGTTCGAGTTTTTCCTTATTGAGGATCGCCAGCAGACGCCGCCCCTGATAGCCGATAAAATCATTATCGATTGGAGCCACCTGGGAAATCAATTCAGGGTGCCGTTTCCGGAACTGGGCGACCATTTCCGCCAGGGCTGGGTAGCGCTCAACCACATCCGCCCTGAAGACTGAGGATGCACACAGCGGGAGCAGACCCACCAGAGAACGTACTTTCAGGCGCATAGCCTGCCCGTCCGGCAGCCGCAGCAGGTCATAGAAGAACCCGTCTTGCTCGTCCCACATTTCGTCCTGATTATCGCCGATGCGGTCCATCGCATAGGTAATCCACATAAAATGCTGGATGAACTTGAAGGCAATCTCGTCGTATATCGGGTCATATTCGGTCAGGATCAACGCCATTTCCAGCATGCACTGGCAGTAAAACGCCATCCAGGCTGTCCCGTCAGCCTGCTCCAGCGATCCGCCGGTTGGGAGCTGGGCGCTGCGGTCAAACACGCCAATATTGTCCAGCCCCAGGAAACCGCCGGCGAAGACATTCCGCCCGGCGGGGTCCTTGCGGTTCACCCACCAGTTGAAGTTCAGCATCAACCCCTGGAACGAGCGTTCCAGAAAACGCAGGTCTGCCCGTGCCCAGCGTGCGCTCGAATTTATACAGGTAGAGGGTAGCCCAGGCGTGCACCGGGGGATTGACGTCGCTGAAGTTCCACTCGTAAGCCGGGATTTGCCCGTTGGGGTGGAAATAAAGATTGCGCAGCATCATTAAAAGCTGCTCCTTGGCGAAATCGAAATCCACCAGCGCCAGGGCGATGGTATGGAATGCCAGGTCCCAGGCGGCATACCACGGGTATTCCCATTTGTCCGGCATCGAAATCACGTCTGCATTCAGCATGTGAAACCATTCTGTGTTGCGCACGTTCTGCTTGGCGGATTCGAGCAGCGGGTGGCTGTGGTGTTCAATCAGCCATTGTTCCAGATCGAAATAGTAAAACTGCTTGCCCCACAGCATCCCCGCCAGCGCCTGGCGGTGCACCCGGCGCTCATCTTCACTGAGCGAGGGCGGGGTGATCAGATTGTAGAAATCGTCGGCGTCTTTAATACGCTTTTTAAATACCGGATCGAAGTTTTTGAAGGCCTCCTCGATTGGGGCAGCCGTGAGCCGCAGGCGGATCGTCTGGCTTCCCCCGCCCGGCACTTCAAGCGTGTAATGGGCGGCGGCTTTTGTCCCAGTTCTGGGCAGGGTTCACTGCCTCGCTCTGTCCGTCGATCAGGTATGTATGGAATGAATCCTTGACGTAGGGTGAAACATTGGGCTGGTCCCAGAGGCGCAGGCTGTTGCTCTCGTTCTCCGTGAACAACAGTTCCGGGTCTCCATCGCAGTACAGCCAGTACTCGCCCAGTTCGGGGTGTGTGGCTTGAACGGCGCCCGGGGCGGCAGCGCGCAGGGCAGGCTTCCGGTCATCCAGACCCCAGGACCAGGTATTGCGGAACCACAGGGTCGGCAGCAGGCGCAGCCGGGCTGTTTGGGCTCCGCGGTTATGGACAGTGATCCGGACCAGGATGTCTTCCGGCTCTCCCTTGGCGTATTCCACAAAAACGTCGAAGTAGCGGTCCTGGTCAAAGATGCCCGTATCGATCAGTTCGTATTCGAACTCTTCGCGTGACCGTTTCTGGTTGGTTTCGACAAGATCGCGGTAGGGAAATTCCTCCTGGGGATACTTGTAAAGGTACTTCATGTAGGAGTGGGTGGGGGTGCTGTCGATGTAGAAGTAATACTCCTTTACATCCTCACCGTGGTTGCCCTGGCTGTTGGTAAGGCCGAAAATACGCTCCTTCAGGATCGGGTCGCGTTCATTCCACAATGCCAGGGCGAAGCACAGCCTCTGCTGGTCATCGCAGATGCCGCCCAGCCCATCTTCACCCCAGCGGTAAGCGCGTGAGCGCGACTGGTCGTGGGTTAAATAGTCCCAGGCGTCCCCGTTTTCGCTGTAGTCTTCGCGGACTGTGCCCCACTGCCTCTCGCTCAGGTAAGGTCCCCATTTCTTCCAGGGGGTTTTTTCGGTTCTGGCTTGATCAAGCCGGTTTTGTTCGGGATTTGTTTTCAAGTGTTTCACTGCTCCTTCAAAATTGGTTGTGTCAGAAGCGTGCCGGCGTTTTTACGAGCGTCGAACCCTCTGGCATCAGGGTGTGTGGGGCGAAGCTAGCCCGCTGGTTAAAACGACAAATATGGGGGTTTTCCGATCCCGAAGAAATTCTCCTGGGTGTTGCAGGCGCATTCCTGCCCGCCGCTGGGCAATCCAGCGGCGGGCAGCAAGCCAGCCTGTTCTTTTTTCAAGCCGCCCGGAACTGGCTGTATGTTCGCTCAGCTCCCAAGCAGCTTGGCTTTTTCGGCTGCAAACTCCTCTTCGGTCAGGATGCCCTGGTCCTTGAGATTGCCCAGGCGCTCCAGCTGGGCATAGACATCCTCCTGCGGGGCAGGTTGTGCGGGCGCGGGCGGCGGAGCGTTCTGCTGCGCGTCAGCTGCGCCCTGCTGATAAGCTTGATCGTACTCCTGCTGCGCAGCAGCATCTTTCTGCGCATATTTCTGGTCCTGATGGTGGTGTACTGCGCCCGCAGTGCCGGCCACCACTGCTGTACCTACCGCGACACGCGCCACACTCCTTCTTCTCATTGCTCTTCTTGCTCTAGGCATATTGACCTCCTGATTTTTAGCTTGAATTATTTGCTCTATTCTCCAGGTTATGCTTCAGCCTGGGCGAATGTATCCATCATTTCATTGACAACTTCAAAGGGGATGCGGTCGAACAGCAACAGCTGCCCGCTGGCGCCCTTGACCGCTTCGGCGAACTGGATCGCCCACAGGTTTTCAACCAGCAGCAGGGCGGCGGTGGTGTTGTTCTCCATTGCATCCGCGATCGCCTTAATGTCTTCAACCTGGATGATACCGCTGACCTCCACTTCAAGCGGGTCAAACAAAGCCAGCAGTTTGGGCGCCAGCTCCTCGATCTCAAGCACCTGGTGGTTACCATCCATGTCCTTCAGGATGATTACCAGATCGATCACCCGTACGATCTGTTTTTCGACCAGATCAAGCAGCGCCGCCAGACCCTCGCCCGTCAGCTGGTCGGTTTTGAATCCAAGGGCGACAAAATCAACCGGACCGTATGTCATAAGAATTCTCCTTTCTATATTTTTGAATTTTTTAAATACGCCAAAACACGCCTGAAGCCTGGTGGGGTTTTTGCTCAGGCGCGAACCCGAACAAAAACCCTGCAGCAAGGTGCCAGGAATTACGGAGCCGATTTCAGGGTATAAAGGCACATCCTTGCGTTTGGCGTATCCACCCATATAGGTGAAGATATCCGCCGCCACGCCCAGGCCAATCCAGAGCCAATCAAAGCCGTTCAGCGGGTAGATCAGCACAAACATCAACGTCGTCCAGGGGACGAAGACCAGGCCCAGGATGCCCACCAGCCCGGGAAAGTTAAATTCCGCGAAAGATATTGCCACTTTGGCCGGCCTGAGCAGCCAGTAAATCAGAAACCCGAACCTTGGTCCTAAGAAAATAAGCGTGGCAAAAAAACAACACATTGTAAACTCCTTTTTGTAAAATTAAGATAAATTGTCTGAATGATTGATTTTATTAAGTGGTCTACCGGCCTCAGTGAGCCATCTGGTCGATGCACACCGCTACAGCCAGGATTACAATGTCATCCTGGCCGGGGTCGATCGCCACACCGTAACTGTCGCGCAGGCGGAACCATTTCTTGGATACCTCCGCCACCTTATCGCGCCCTTCTCCAATGGTATATTCGTGGTCTAATATATTTCCTTTCACCTCCAGATCCGGGCCGCCCTTTATCTTGACTACCCAGCGGTCCCGCACGGGGCTGACCAGGGCTTTTTTAACCGTGGCAAGGCTCTCGCCGTGAGGACCTTCGATTTCCATGCTGTCTTTAACACGCAGCATACGCTCCTGGATCTTGGCCAGCTCGCTGCCTTTGGCGTCCTCGAAAACCAGCGTCTGGCGCACGCGCAGCGCTTTGCCGTCCACTTTGAATACCTTCTGGCCCTGCTCGTTCTCGATCCAGAAGTCGTCACCGATCGCGACCATCTTCTGGCGCATCTGGTAGCGCTTACCCCCTCCGCCCGGTCGCCCGAGCTGGCGGTCATCACGTCTTTCTTCGCGTCTACCTGGCATATTTATATCTCCTTTTTTACATAATATTTATATAGCAGTTTGACCCGGGTTTCTCTGAAACTATTCAGCGGCCGTCCCGAAAGCCCGTTTAACTCCAGGCAGCATTAAATAAATCAAAATGGCAGAGTTGAGCAGGATGCTCAGGCTGACATCCGACCACTCGCCCGCTCCCAACGTGACCATAAAATCCAGGATCAGGTTGAAGACCGTTATCACCGCCAGGAAAAGCCAGGCGCTCTTATCCACCCGCCACAGCATCTGCACCAGCCAGATATAGACCCACACCAGCAGGGCCCACATCAGGAAGGACCAGAAATTGAATTTGTGCACTTCAAATGGACCGATGATATAAGGGAAAATTCCCAGCGCCTGGAGGGCATGCATCCCGGCCAGGACTGCCGCCGCCCCGGCCAGGACCGCCAGGACCGTTACTCCAAATGGACGTTGTTTCATTATCATTTCTCCTTTTTAATTCTGGGATGAACCGCCAGGTGCAGTTCTAATCCACATTGATTTTGAGCCCGCCCATGAAGCCGGCGACCGCGTTATAAACCAGCGCAATGACCAGCCCAGCCAGGGCGCCGCCCAGGGCGTTGATCATGCTTCGCCAGATCACCGCCAGGTAGGTGGCGAAGGTGTAAGCCGACCAGTTAAGCAGATTCATATCGATCCACCAGGACTGGGCCCCGAACAGCCAGCCCAGGATCCAGTAGAGCGTGCCGAACACGAATGTCCAGAACGCTACCAGGACCGCCCCGTAAAGGGCAAATGAACCTACATCAACAGAACTGATGGTTTTTTTATTCAAAATACACCTCTTTCTATTAATAAAATAAGAATTTCAGATTGTATATTTTTTTTGGAGTCCTGCTGGTTCTATCTCCGTCCTCACTCGAAATAAAACCGGTAACCCATTTTTATTCTATTTGCGGTTCCTCCTTTTTTTCCTGTGAAATTTTATAGCGCTTGACCTTAAGGACTGTAAAATGGTAATTGTACAGCGTGCTCAGCACACCAGCCAGAGCAGCCTGATCTCGTAATTCGCCTTTTAGAATGGAAACCGGATCGCGGGACGACTTTGTGATGTGGGAGATTTCCATCCCCTCCAGACGGTTTGACCAGCCCGGGTCGATATGACCCAGCACCCGGATCTGGTAGACTGCCGGGCAATCGAAGGATTCTGCTCCCCTGAACGATACACTATTCACAAATAGATGATAAATTTAACTTCCATTTAATACAACGACCATAAGGCGTAATTAGGGTGTACAAAAGGTGTAGAAAGGTAACGGTTTTGGGGCAGGATAAGGGCCCTGCTTTGCGAGCAGGTTTAGCGGGAGGGGAGAATTTCTAATTCTTCCGCTTTGGCAACCGCCTCCCAGCGGCGGTTTACGCCCAGCTTGCGGTAGATATTGATTGTGTGGCGTTTGGCGGTGGCGGGTGAGATATTCAGTTCAAGGGCGATCTCTTTGATGCTCAGCGGTCCCCGCAACAGGGACAGGACCTGCAGCTCCCGGCGGGTCAGAGGTCCATTCGGTCTCAAAGGATAGGGCGGCGGGTGGGTTTTTGGCTGCAGGGGGCTTTTTACGACCTCCATTTGAAATGCCGCCAGGATAGGCCGGATCGTTTCCGGGGAGTAATCCTGTTTCTCAAGCCGGAGCAGCATTTTCCGGATGGGCTCGCCCAGGTCAACGAATACCCTGATGCAGCATTCCGGGCGGGCAAGCCCAAGCGCCTGTTTGAGCTCAGCCTCTGCCTGGCTGGTTAACCCCCGGGCATCCAGAACCAGAGCCCGTAATGCCGTGACCTCAATCATATAGCGGATATTTTGATTTCGTCCGGTTATCTCAGCAAGGACATCCAGATTTTCCTGCGCCGCCCGGAGGTCGCTCTGCTCGCCTGCGGCAATCAGGACCCGCACGCGAGTCGCCTGAGGTTCTTCCAGCCAGATAAGGGGTTGGTCCGGCGGTGACGCCGTGGAGAATCAGCCCAGCGGCGGGCGCCATCCAGGTCGCCCTGCAGGAGCATCAGGCGGGCCCGCAGGGAGCGGGTACGCTCATCTTCGCTGCCGGACTGTTCCAGGTCTAACTTGCTGACCAACCCGACCTTCTGCAGGGCTTCAGCGCTCTCTCCACGGGCCTGGTGGGTCAGCGCAAGCCCGGCAATCGCATCCCGATAAACGCTACCGTTCGCAGTATAACGATTATTAAGGATGGTCAAAAAGCTTTCTTCAGCTGCTGCCAGATCATTATTTTGATAGCATGCCATGCCGGTAATATAGTCTCCCCAGAGCTTTGTGAATCCTATCCCGCTTTTTGTCGCATCCTGGACCAGCAGCTGCCCGGTTTGAATCGCCCGGGAATGCTGGCAGGTCCAGATATAAATCATACCCAGCGTTTGTAACAGGATTAAGGGATAAAGGTCACTTTTATTGATGCACAGCCTATATTCGTCGAGAAGCAGCTTTTCAGCGGCATCCACCTGTCCAATGGCCTGTTTTGCCAGAGCCAGGTACAGCATCGCCGAGCCGCGTAAATACGACCACGCGGGAGGGAAGATCTCCAGGACCTGCTGGCAAAGCTCGATCGTTTGCCCGCTCTGGTTGTTAAAATAGGCATACTGGGCTTTGACCAGAGTGATTTGCCCGCTGATGATTCGAAATCCCTCTTCTGTCAGGGAAGCCCCCGGTTCTGATTCAAGCAGTTTTTCAATCTGCTGAATTACTTTAGCCTGCTGGTCAAGCTGCCAGCTCCACTGCAGCGACCAGACCCTGATCATCAGCAAGCCTGGATCTCGTTGGATCAGCTCCTCCGGCAGCAGCCGCAGCCAGCGGTCCAGGGTCGGCCGGTCTACAAGGTCTATTACCCGGTGCAGTCCTTCTTTCATCAGGCGGGCTGCCAGATCGAGGTCGCCCACCGTCAGGGCATGCTCCAAAGCCTCATCGACCAATCCTTTCTCTTCAAACCAGGCTGAGACCCGCAGGTGCAGCCCCTTTATCTCTTCAGCCACCATTTCAATGGATAGTCTGCGCTGCAGCATCTCCTGGAACAGGTGGTGGTAGCGGTACCATTCCCGGTGTTCGTCCAGGGGGATCAGGAACAGCTCTGAGCGTTCAATCCAATCCAGGCAGGCGCGTGCGTCCCAGGCGCCGCCGCTCTCCCCCAGGACATTTTCGCACAGCTCCACGCAGAAGCGATCCAGGAGAGATGTCTTCAACAAGAACTGGTAAATCGCCGGATACTGCTGGTTCAGCACTTCGTTAACCAGGTATTCGGTGATGTTGGTGTCCTCCCCGGAAAAAGCCGTGAGGGCAGATTCCTGGTAACCTGTAGAACGTAAAGTCAGGGTAGCTATATGCAGCCCGGCTGGCCAGCCTTCGAACTGCTCATCAAGCAGGAGCAGGGCATCCTGGCTCGGAGGAATCGTCAGCGACTGGCTCAGATAGAGAGCCACCTCCTTGGGGGTAAAACGCAGGTCCTGGGTGCGAATCTCGTTGAGTTTTCCTTTCGCCCGTAAATTGGCCAGAGGGATGGCTGGATTGACTCGCGAGACCAGCACCAGGTGCAGCGGTCTTGGCCAGTGGCTCGCCATCTCGTTTAGCAGGTTGTCCAGCTCCCCGCTCTGGATGGTGTTGTAATCATCCAGCACAAGAATCACTTCTCCGGGCAGCTCTGAGAGCTCATTGAGAAAAGTGGAGAAGAGCGCTTCCTGGGGCGGGGTCTGCCGCGGAACGAGCAAAGTCAGGGTCTCCGGACAGGCACCGGGAAAGACCGTGCGCAGCGCGGCGATGAAGTAGCGTAAAAAGAGGTTGAGGTCGCTGTCTCTTTTATCCAGCGTAAGCCAGGCGGCAGGCAGGGATACAAGCGCAGGCGGCTGGTTCTCCTCCAAATGCCGGAGCCAGTTGGAAACCAGGGTGGTTTTGCCAAAACCGGCCGGAGCGCAGACCAGGGTCAGCTGGCGGTCAAGCTCCTTGTTGAGCTTCTCAATCAGCCTGTTCCGCTCGACCAGGTCTTTCGGCAGCCGCGGCCGGTGGAGTTTGGTCTTTAAGAGAATTGTGTTTTCCAAATCCGTCATAAACAATAAGAAAGCAATGTTAATAATTCCGCCAATCTCCGGCGTTCTACGAGAAATAATTATACCGAAATAATTACGAATTCTGTTCAGGAGCGGTCCGGACAGCCCCCTGGTTTTGACAATTTTGAAGGGTATAAAAACTCCTCCAGAGGCAGGCAAAATGTCATCCCGAGCGGTTGTTTTTTGTCATCTCGAGTCGCGCAGCAAACCGCGTTCTTTGCGGTTCACAGCCGAGAGATCCCCTGCGGCCTATACCCAGCCATAAACTCTTCCGGCATTCTTGACTCTCCTTCTTAACGAAAATTCTTCTCGGGGAATTCTCCAACTGGCTTGCAAAGAACGCAGGCCTCCGTCGAAATGACGGGTGGGCTTGTCGAGAGTTCCCCAGCGTGCCCAGCCCTGCCACAATCTCCTCCAGGATAACCGCACCTCCCCCTTTTTTCTATGGTTTAATGATGGTTGGACCGCAGATAAAATAACCGGTATCCTGCTCTCCAGCCCCTTTCTTGAGAGCGGTCCGGAAGGAGGCGTAAACACTATGCGTGAATGGGCGCATTCATTTCCGGCGGAAATAATTGTGTGCGAACCGGACGGGATGATTCTCGAAATGAATCAAAAGGCAATCGACCTTTACCAGAAAGAGGGCGGAGCCGCCCTGGTCGGGAAAAACGTCTTTGACCACCACCAAGAACCCTCCAGAACGATCGTAAAAAGGCTGGTCAGCCAGCGGGAGACCTCCATATACACGACCGAAAACGGGGGCGAGAAGAAACTGGTCTGCATCGCCCCCTGGTTTATAGAGGCTAAATACTCTGGTTTTGTATTAATGGTGCTGGACCTGCCGGCCCAGATTCACAAGATTATCAAGGACTGACCAGACTCCCGGCGCACCGCTAAAGCCGTACTGCCAGCCGGGGTAAAAGTAAAACCCGGGTCAACTTTCAAGCCGCGTATTCCGGGAGCAGCTCCCCGAGAGCCGCAACCAGGGCATCCAGGTCCTCGCGGGTATTGTATCCCTGGACGGATATGCGGATAAAGCCCCGGCCGTTCCATTCTATGCAGGGGACTTCGATCCTGAACCTCTGAAGCAGCCCAGCCTGAAGTCCGGGCAGGTCCCGAATAGCCGGCAGGCGGGCGACCGCCATCTGGGCAAACGGCTCCGCTTGAGGGGTATATAGCGGGTCCTGTCCGGTCAGGTTATTGAGCTTCTCTATCCCTTCCGCCAGGATCCGCCGGCAACGCTCCTGCACTTCCGGCCAATCGTGCTCTTCCTGGAAGCGGATCGCGGCCGGGACGGACAGGTAAGCCGAAGGGTCATTTGTGCCTGCCCATTCAAAGTAGTCCAGGTATTTTGTGCCGGAGCAAAACGGCGAATCCTGACCCCAGCCCCAGCTGACAACCAGCGGCTCCACCAGGGGCTGCAGGGCGCGGCGGGTGTAGAGAAACCCCGAGCCCTTCGGACCCAGCATCCATTTGTGGCAGTTTCCGGTGTAAAAATCGGGGTCGATCGCCCTTAAATCAAGCGGGACCTGCCCGGGGGCGTGGGCGCCGTCAATCGCGGTTAAGATCCCCTCCTGGCGGGCTTTCCTGCAGATGATCTTAACCGGCAGCCGGACCGCGGTTGGGGAACTGATATGGCTGAGGAAGATCAACTTTGTCCTGGGTGTCACGCCTTCGCCAGAACTGGTCAGCGATTTCGGCAGGCGAGGCCAGCGGAAGCGGGACTGGCTGCCTGACCAGGACCGCGGCGCTCTTTTTCAGGGCAAATTCCCAGGCGTTCAGGCAGGCGCCGTATTCATGGTCGGTTGTTAAAATCTCATCACCCGCGCTGAGGGACAGTGAGCGGGCAATAATATTAACGCCGTAGGTGGCATTGGGGACGTAAACCAGGTCGTCCGGATCGGCGTTCAGGTAATTCCCCAGGACCTGGCGGGCATGTTTCAGTTCAGCCAGCAGATCGTCCACGAAAAACCGCACCGGCTGGCGCTCCAGCCTTTCCTGCCAGTCCTGGCAGGCTGCCAGCACCGGCCGGGGGGTCGCCCCAAAAGAGCCGTGGTTGAGGAAAATAATATCTGGATCGAGGAGGAAATGTTCTTTCATCGCTGCGATGGCGGTGCAGGAAACTCCCGCGAGGCATTATGCTTACCCCAATTTTATCAATTCCGGACTGTTCCAGTAAATTTTTACTGTGGCTGTTACGGGTTGGACCAGGAAGCGCCCAATCCAGCCCGTACACTTATTGATTACCAGGAGATTGACCTATGGGAGGTTGTAATAAATCCTTTCGCGGCTGATCTTGCCTTCCTTCAGTTCAATAACTGATACTCCGCGCACTTTATTTTGTTGATCCAGGCCAACCTGTTGCGCTGTCCACACCCATTCAATTACTGCGAATTCATCCGATTCCAGAATGCGAAAATCCGAGAATGCTGCGCCGGGAGATTTGAACAGCCTTTCAAAATACAAACTCAGTTCAGCCTTATTATCAATCAGCAAATTGGCGGGAATGTCTTCAAAAACAGCATCCTCAGAATAAATGGACAGGATTTTATCCAAATTCAATTCTTGAAGCGCTTCAACTCCTTTACGCAAGACTTCTTCAGTCATCAGCATTCACCTGATATATTATATTTCAATAGAAGGGATCGCAGGGTTATTATTTATCAGGGCATAATGGGAAAAGGCTCCAACCCGGGCAGGGATAGGAGCCTGATTTGATCCCGGATATTGGTTGTTATTAAGCAGCGCTCTCTTGAACCGGTTTTTGAGGGCTCTTCACAAGGAAATACCCGAATCCAACTGTGAAGAACAGGTAAATCGCAACAGCCAGCCAGCCGAGCGAGCTTAATTGGCCGGATAATTGAGCCGACAAAGTGATCACAAAACCAATTGCATTGTAAACAACCATGCCCAGAATAATGGCGCGAAGGGCGTTCGACTTAACTTCGTTTCTGGCGAACCAGGTGATTAACATCGTTCCAATCAGCGCGGCGCCATATTCTCTGGCTGGAAATGTGCCCGCTGGATCGAGTTGGATGCCAAACAGCGAATAGGTGAATTCTGGGAAGAGCAAAATTGGGACACCCAGGCACAAACAAACAACCGCTTTTAAGATCATTAAAATATTGAATTTCATTTTTTGGCTCCTTTTTTATAATTCTTTGATATTTATCCCTGGTCTTTTCCAATCCCTGGATTCATGCTGGTATAAAAGCATTAGAGTTATTCCGAAACTAACAAAGGAAAACGCAACCATCCAGAATCCAGTAACTGCATGCAGGAGTAAAGCAAGATTCAGGTTTTTTTCCATTAATTTTGTCTCCATGCCAGAAATTATTTGCTGTTATATAATAGAGCAGGATAATAAAAAAATCGCTAAATAATCGTTAAAGTAGGATCGCGGATACCCATTCATTACCGGCAAAGCCCGATAACCATTTAAGAAACTGATAGAAAATATTTTCGGCTGGTTGAAGGGATATGTTAGAGATCAGGACTTTGGGAGGGCTGACAATCAGGGGGGCTGACCGTGGGGTCATCAATTTGGGTTCCCACAAAGCTGAAGCTTTGTTAGTCTATTTGTTTGTGGAGGGTGGAGTGCAAAACCGCAGTGTACTTGCAGCCCTCCTTTGGCCGGAGAGTTCTCAGGAACGAGCCTCAACCAGCTTACGAGTGGCATTGGCAACCATTCAAAAATACCTGGGGGGTTATTTAATTATTCACCGGGAAAAAGTCGCAATAAATCCGGATGCTGAAACTTATTTTGACCTGTCAGATTTTGAGGGGAAAGTTGCTGATAACCAAATCGATGCGGCTTTAAAAATTTACCAGGGAGATTTCCTGGAAGGTTTCTATATCAGGGACAGCGCTGAATTTGAAGATTGGCTGCGTTTGGAACAGGACCGGATCAGGGATAGATTTGTAAGCTGCCTGCAAATTTCAATTATCAACGCCATAAAATCGGGAAATTATTCCGGCGGACAGGCTTTTGCCCGGCAGTTGCTGAAAATTGAACCCCTCGAAGAATCCGCTTTACGAAATTACATGCTGCTGCTGGCGCTTGACGGCCAGCGCAATGCCGCCCTGGTTGAATATGAGAATTTCACTGCCACGCTGCAATCCGAACTTGGGATTGAGCCCTCACATGAAACTCAAGCGCTGTACGATCAATTGCTTAAAGGAGAAGAATTAATCCATCTGAGACCATTAGCGCCAGCCCATAATTTGCCTTTTTCTCAGACAAGTTTCGTTAACCGGAAAAGAGAAATTGCCCAGATTAGAGCCATCATGCAAAAACCGGACTGCCGGCTTATTACACTTTTAGGACCTGGTGGTTGGGGCAAAACCCGCCTGGCAATTCAAGTTGCAGGCGGGATTTTAGAATTTTTTCCGGATGGCATTTTCTTTATCCCTTTTGAAGCGGGCTATTCTTCCAATTACATGATTCCAGATATCGCAAGAAAAATTGGATTTAATATTGACAGTTTTATAGACGGGCAAGATCCAAAAATTCAGATTTTTGATTACCTGAAAAATCGCTCGCTCCTGTTGATTATGGATGGCTTTGAAAATGTGATCAGCGCAGCAGGTCTAGTCTCGGAGCTGCTTGCCGCTGCGCCCTTGATAAAAATATTAACAACCTCAAGACAGAAACTGGATATACAAGGGGAGTGGACCTTCTTTCTGCACGGGTTACCGGTCCAAATCCAGGCTGGTGAGGACGACCGGGTGGAAAATTCAGGTGCCCTGGAACTTTTTATTGAGCGTGCACAACAGGCAAATACTGAAACACGTTTTTCTCCAGACGACCTTATGCATATAACTCACATCTGCCAGCTGGTGGAAGGGATGCCTCTGGCTGTTGAATTGGCTGCCGCCTGGACATCAGTACTATCCCTGGGAGAAATTGTGGACGAACTGGGCGACAACCCCGACTTTCTATCAAGCTCAGCTTGTGACGTCCCTGCAACACACCGCAGCATGCGGGCTATCTTTAATGGATCCTGGAGGATGCTTACAGAAAAACACCAGGAAACGGTTTCGCGCCTGTCAGTTTTTCGGGGCGGCTTTGATCGGGCCGCAGCCAAATATATAACCGGGGCAAGCATTTCAGAGCTATCTGATCTTGTTAATAGATCCATGTTGATAAGAGATAATAATGGTTACTTCTTTATGCATGAGCTGTTTAAACAGTTTGCCAATGAGAAGCTCACACAATCTCCAGAAATCCACCAGGAAACTCTTATCCTTTTTAGCCAATACTACACAGACTTCTTGTATAAACAGAAAGCGGACCTGTTGGGAACCAAGATGCTCCAGGCAAGGGATGAAATCCTCCGGAATATCGAAAATGTGCGCGCCGCAGTGGATTGGGTTTGCCAGAACCAGGAACCACAGGTAGTCCGGAGAGTTCTGCTGGCTTTACTGGCTTTTTATATTATTCAGGGGTGGCATGAAGGTGTGGATGCATTTAGTGTTATTGCGCGCAGGAGATCAGAGAACCTGGTTGAGAAACAAAATATAGAACCAGCCCGCGATCCGGTATTTTTGTGTGCAAGTATCCACCAGGCTTTTATTCTAAGCAACCTTGGTCAGATTGAGGAAAGTGAAACGATCTCCCGAACGTGCATGGATGGGTTGCAAGAGCTTGGCTTGCACGGCGAACGCTCTTCGTGTTTGCATAACCTTGGCGTGAATGCTTCATTTAGAGGAGATTACAAGACTGCCAAAGTTTGCCTGGAAGAAGCAATTTTACTTGGACGGGAGCATGATTTCGATTTCTGGCCGACCTATTTGCTCTGGTTGGGGCATGTAAATTTTTTAATTGGGGAATATGAACAGGGATTATTAAGCCTGAAGAAATGTAAAGATATATTTGATCAAAGAGGGACTATCTGGGGTTCTGCATTCGCCTTAAGCAAGATGGGGTTGGCTGCAGATGGGCTTGGGGAGCACAACCAGGCTATGGAATACCACCGGGAAGCATCATTAACATTTGAGCGGATTGGCAGTCCGGCTGGAGAAGGGTATTCTTTAAGCCGGATGAGTGTAAGCGCTTATTTTCTAAAGGATTTTGCCCAGGCGCTTGAACTGGGCCAGTCTGGAAGCCAGATCTTAAAGGAAATTAACCATCGCTGGGGGATTTGTTCGTCAGCCTGCTGGGTTGGATTTGCTTACATCGGTTTGGGAAGTACCATTCAGGCATATTCATGCCTTAAAAACGCCCTCCTTCTTGCCAAACAATACCAGATGGTACCGTTATGTCTTTACGCCCTGGCCGGCCTGTCCTGTGTTCTTGTACTCCAGGGTCAAGATAGGCAGGCTTATAAAATATACCGTTTTATTAAGCAGCACCCACAGACCCCGGCACTATGCTTGAAACAAGCTGACGATTGGATAGAATTTGTTGATTGCGGTGAAATACTTGATATCGATGAACCGGTTCTGGCTACAATTGATGATGTGATTGAAATCTTGGCAGGGTGAAAGCGCTGGTTTTGATTTATGTAATAAGAAACACCTCTCGTAGAGAAATTGAAAGGGGATAAAGAAGGCTCTTTGGGGAACGGCATTCTTCTCCAGCCTGGTATGGGGCGTAAATTCAATTTATTATTTATCTTAAAACGAGCCCCAATCAATCCAATCGCTCAGCGCCCGAAATAGCATCCCCAATTTACATTATTGAGGTTAATATGGATGGAATAAATCAGAAACTGCAGGACCTGCTTGATAAACAGATTGGCAAAGGATATATCCGCAGCGTGGTGGCAGCCGTGCAGTCATGCGACCGGAGGGTGGACTTTAGCGGGGCATCCGGCATAGCCAATCATGAGACTGGCACGTCAATGACTCCCGATACGCCGTACTTCATCGCCAGCGTATCAAAGACATACACTGCCGCGATCGTAATGAGACTGGACGAACAGAGACTCCTTGACCTGGATGCGCCAATCACAGAATACTTGCCGGATTCCATGATTGATGGCATCCATGTTTATAAAGGCGTCGATTACAGCGCCCAAATAAAAGTCAGCAATCTGATCGAGCACAGTTCCGGCCTCCCGGACCACGAAAGCGGTAAACCAGCGGGCGGAAAGAGCCTCATGGATGAATTGAAAGCGGGAATCGATCGTGAGGTCAGCAACCAGGAGGCAGTTGAAATTACGCGGCGGTTAAACCGCTTTTCCCGCCCGGGGCTCCCGGAAAAGCGTATTATTCGAACACAAACTACCGCCTGCTGGCGGAGATCATCACATCCATCAGCGGTAAATCCATGGCGGAGGCTTATCAGGAATTTATCTGCTCGCCGCTCGGACTTGAGCACACGTACCTGTTCGACTGGACTGCGTCCCGAACAGGACTAACCCCAGCGACGGTATATCTGAAAGAGAAACCAGCGCACGTCCCGAAGTATTTGTCCTCAAATGTGTCGGATGGCGGGCTGGTTTCTACCGCCGCTGAATGCCTTACATTTCTGCGGGCATTTTTTGAAGGTCAGCTGTTTAAAAAGTCGCTCCTGGAATGGATGATGAACTGGAACTCGATATTTTTCCCGATGCGCTACGGCTATGGACTGATGTACTTCCGGCTGCCGCGTTATTTCTGGTTCACACCATTACCGGAGTTCATCGGGCACTCCGGTTCAACCGGCTCTTTTGCGTTCACCTGCCCCTCGCGCTCGCTGTATCTTGCCGGGACCTTAAACCAGCTTGCTTCGCCGCAAAAGCCCTTCACCTTCATGATAAGCCTTGTCCGGGCGGCAGGTTAGGTGTTATATCAGCAATTAATGAGAGAATAGGATTCAACTCTTCCAGCTGCATTTTTTCCTGCAAAACTTTTTTATCCTTTTGTATTTTAAGACTGTTTGCTGGCAATTCTAGTAATCGAAGCGGGCAGATTGCTTCCGCATTATGTTTGAGGTTCATTGAATGTTTGAAAAGCCATATAAATTTTGATTGTGTTTATCTCCCGGCTCATAAAATCTAAAGTTGTTAAGATAACAAATAGGAATTTCGATTATGGAAAAAAACCTGTCTAGTTTGAATGAAAAACAGTACCGGATCACATTAGAAGATCCTCCTTCCAGGGTTGATATCAAAACTTTGGAGCAACACCTGGTTGAATACAATGAATCCCGGGTGGATATACTTAACCTGGGCAAGCTTGGTTTTTTTATCCGAGATAGGAATAATCAGATAGTTGGAGGCCTTTATGGCGAAACCTTCTGGGGTTGGCTCTTTATCAGCTTGCTGTGGGTAGACGAAAGGCTCCGGGGACGCGGGTATGGCAGGGAGTTGATGCGGCTCGCCGAGGCGCAGGCGGTCCAGCACGGCTGTAAGCAGGCATACCTTGACACGTTTGACTTCCAGGCGCTTGATTTTTATAAGAAGCTGGGCTACCAGGTTTTCGGGAGATTGGATGATTTCCCGGATGGCCATACCCGTTATTTTCTACAAAAGCGCTTCCAGATGAAGGTGCCCATCACTTGAAATTGGAAACGCTTCGTTTCCTATTATGAAGAATATAACCTTCAGAACCTGATAAACCCCCTAAAAAAGTGCCAAGCGCCTCATCATACCTGTGGGACAGGTTTCCACACCTGCCAGAATGTTGGCGGTTTAAGTCCTGCAGTGATGCAAACAAAAACCGCCCAGTAATATTATTGGGCGGTTGTAGGGCAGGATTCCAATCCTGCCGGGTAAATAGTGGGGAAAGCTGCTAAATAAATTAACTGATAAACCCTTTCTCCTTGAGCAGCGGGCGCGGGTCGACCAGGTTTTTGTGCAGGACGGCTTCCTTCTCCGGCAAGCCCAGGGCGAGCGCCATCAGCTGGGTGAAGAACAAAATCGGCATCGGCTCTTCAACCTCCATCTGGAACTGGCGCGCATCCAGGTTCATGTGGCAGAGCGGGCAGGCGACTGCGATCACATCCGCCCCGGCGTTACGGGCTTCATTCACCAGGTTTCCGCTCAGCTTTACGACAATATCCGGGCGGGTCAGCGAGTGGGCCGCCCCACAGCAGCAGGTCTTGTAAGACCAGTCCAGCACCTCAGCCCCCAGTGCGGAAACCAGTTCGTCCATATCGGTGGGATTCTCGGGATGCTCGGAACCGGTCACCTGGGGAGGCCGGGTCAGCAGGCAGCCGTAATAGCAGACAACTTTCAACCCTTCGAGTGGGCGCTTTACTTTCCGGGAGATCGTCTCTTCGGCGACATGTTTGTGGATGGTCTCGACCAAGGTATTTACCTCGACTGTGTCCTGGTAGTGGTAACCGAGCTCTCTGTCCATACCCCGCCAGTTGCTTTCGTCGTGGCGGATCTCGTACTGGGCGGCTTTGTGGCGGTTGAAACAGGCCGCGCAGGGCATGGTGACCTCTGTAAACCCGCTCTGTTCGATCAGGGCCAGGTTTTCGAGCGGGAGTTTCAGGGCGGCGTGCGGGTCGGAGCGGTGGGCTGCGCTGCTCCCGCAGCAAACCCAGCCTTTCGGTTCAATCAACTCTAGATCGAGCGCTTCGCAGACCGCCTTAGCAGAGTTGTTGAACTCGGCCGCGGTTGTCTCCAGCGAACAGCCCGGGTAATATGCCACTGCCTTGGATGCACCCGGGATGCGTTTTACCTTGCGGGGCGGGCGCCCGATGCTGGGGAGGAAACCCACTTTCATCTTCTTCAGCATTCGGGTATACAGCCCGACGTCTTCCAGCATTGAACCCGGGTTGTGCAGCCCGATTTCAGCCATCAGCCCGGGCTCGTACGAGCGCCCCCACAGGCGCACTTCGCGCATAAAGGCTTCGTTGAACACCTTGACCTGGCTGACGGGAGGCTTAACCCCGCGCTCAAGCGCCTCTCGGGTCAGGAAATCCATAATCCCGGCGATATCCAGGTTCTGGGGGCAGCGGGTGGTGCAGGTCTGGCAGGAGGCGCACAGCCAGGGCGTCTGGGACTTCGAGGGCGATATCCTGCTGGCCGAGCTGGAGAGCCCGCATGATCTGGTTTGGCTGCCAGTCGAAAAATTCAGCCACCGGGCAGCCGCTGGAACACTTCACACACTGGTAGCACAGGTAAACGTTCTGACCGAGCTCATCCTGGATGCGCTGGGCCAGTTCGGGGTTGATCGTCCTTATATCCTGGTCTTTTTTCAATTCATCGCTCATAAGCCATCTCCAATCGATGCTGGCTGCTACTTATAATTTGGAATACCGCTAAAGTCTTTATTCACATCCTTGCTTAATTTACCTGAGGCCGCGGGTACAAACCGGCGCCTTCGACGATCGGTTTCACCGCCTCTTCCCATTCGATCGCCATCATATGGGTCCCGGCGACCCCTTCAATCTGGCGCAGTTCCTGGATTAGTTCAATGCAGATCCTGATGCCCTCTTCCTTCCAGGCGGCAGAGCGGGCTTTTTTATCCTCACTGGTGAGTTCGTCCTTGCTCTTGTCTTTCCAGGGCGCACCGGCTGCGGTCATGCGCTCAATGATCCTGTCCGGCACAAGGATGCCGGGCACGCTGTTCTTCATATAACGCGCCATCCCGGGGCTCTTTAACGGGCCCACACCTGCCAGGATGAAGGTCTGGTTGTGCAGGTCAAGCTCGCGCACTTTCCGCATGTACTCCGCAAAAGCCTCCACATCGTAGATCAGCTGGGTCTGGATGAAATTTGCCCCGGCCTTGACCTTTTTGGCGAGCCGGTAGGGTCTGAAGTCAAGCGGGTCGGCGAACGGGGCAGCCGCGGCTCCGATAAAAAAGCGCGGTTCGCTGTCCTTTAAAAGCTTCCCCACACTGGAAAATACATTCATCGCGCATGTCCCTGGTCATTTTTATTAACTGGACAGAGTCCATGTCGAACACATTCTTGGAAGTGGGGTGGTTACCAAACCTCTGGTGATCGCCTGTCAGGCAGAGCAGGTTGCGCATCCCGAGAGCGTAAGCGCCCAGCAGGTCGCTTTGGATCGCCAGGCGGTTGCGGTCGCGGCAGGTCATCTGGATGACCGGCTCCAGCCCTTCATTGACCACGATCGTCCCGGCGCCGATGCTGGACATGCGCACGATCGCGGTCTGGTTATCGGTGATATTGACCGCATCGCAGTATCCTTTTAATAACCCGGTTTTATGGCGGATCTCCTCGCCATCCGCGCTCTGGGGAGGTCCAAGTTCGCCGGTGACCGCGAAGTGACCGGCGCGCAGCACCTTTTCCAGGTTTGAACCGGATAGATAGCCGTTAGGGCTTTCTTCAGCCCTGGTTTGTACTTCGGTGACCATTGCTATTCCTCCTCTTCCACAAGACGCAGATCCTCGCGCACAATCTTGCGCGGCCCACCGTCGCGGGATGTGCTCCAATTCTTGGGCGGCTGCAGGTCCATCAGGACGTGCAGTTTATCCTTGCTCGCCAGACGGTCGTAGATCAACTGCCAGGCGCATGGCACTTCAGGATCTGATCTCACAGTGGCCGTCTTCCGAGCCACCGCAGGGTCCGTTCAGCAGGGATTTTGAACAGCGAGCGATCGGGCAGATGCCGCCGGTCAAGCCGAGAATGCAGTCGCCGCAGGCTGCACAGCGCTCCTCCCAGACACCCTGCTCGGTGGGAATCCCCAGAAAGGTGGTGTTCAATCCCGGCACCACCCAGGAGTTGGGGAAGTGCTCGGCGATCGCCTGGACGCCGATCCCGCAGCCCAGCGAGAGCACCACGTCGACATCCGCGACCTGTTCGGCGATCTGGTCCAGGTATTCCCACTCGCACTGGCGCTGGACGGTTACGTCTGTGATCTCCCTGTTATTGCCGTCCAGCTTGGAGGCCATGCGCAGGGAGGAAGATGTGATCGCCGCTTCACGGGAACCTCCCGCGAAGCATACCGTAACACAGGTCCCGCAGCCGACCACCAGCACTTTTTCCGATTCGGCGATCAGCGTTTTGAGCTCTTCTAATGATTTTTGTTCTGCGATAATCACCGGAGTACCTCCATTCCACTAATAATTGTTTTTAAGATATCAACACCGATCAACATAATAAATAATTCCTTATTCAATCTTCCTCAGCGGATTTGGGCCGAGTTCACTAATTTTCTCACACATTTCCCGGGCAGCTTCCACAAATCCTCCAGCCATCGCGGATGAAATATTGAACATCCGGATCCTTTCCGGTTCCAGGCCGATCTGCGCAAAAAGGACAGATGTATATTCAACCCTGCGCCTGGCGTTTTCATTACCGTCCAGGTAATGGCAATCTCCGGGCAGTCAACCTGCTACCATAACGCCGTCGACTCCTTCTTCCATTGCTCGCAGGGCCATCAATGTGTCCAGTTTCCCCGAGCAGGGCAGCTGGACAATTTTTAGCTGGGGCGGGTACTGCATCCGGAGACCACCCGCCAGGTCAGCTGCCGCATAAGCGCAGTGCTCACAACAATACGCCAGGATCTGGAGCGCAATTTCTTCCATTATCCTACCTGCCCGGGTGCCGACTTCTTCATGCTGCTTCTCGCACTTCTATCCATCGCCTGTAACCGTTTCGATCAGTTCGGGCTTGATCAGCGCTGCAACCATTGCCGACATCTGGTAATCGGTGTAATGCATCAGCTGAATAGCCTGGGCGGGACATTCAGCCGCGCACGTCCCGCAGCCCTGGCAGGTCGCCGGCTCGATGTATGCCGCGCCTATTATGTTCCCGGTTCCAACCAGGTTCGATTTTATAAGCGGAACCTGGAAGGGGCATATCCGCAGGCAGGTAAGGCAGCCTGTGCACAGGCTTTCGTCCACCACCGCGATCCTGCCACCCACTTTAAGATCGCCTGGCTGAGCACGCTCGCCGCCCGGGAGGCGGCTGCCTGGGCCTGGATGATGGTTTCATCAAGTAGTTTGGGATAATGCGCCATTCCAGCCATAAATACGCCTTCGGTTGTAAAATCCACCGGGCGCAGCTTGACATGCGCTTCTTTGAAGAAACCATCTTCATCGATGGGCACCTTGAACAGGCTGGCTATTTCTCCCGCATCCGCATTCGGGATTACCGGCATTCCGAGCACAACCTGGTCCGGATTGATCACCACTGGAAGCGCAAGAACCGGGTCCCAGGTCTGCACGAGCAGGCTTCCATTTTCTTCTGTCGAGACCCGCGGGGGAGTGTGATCTTCATAACGCACGAAGATCACACCTGCCTGTCTGGCATGGGTGTAAAGGCGTTCTTTAAAGCCATAAGTCCGGATATCTTTATAAATGATGGTGATTTCAGCCTCAGGATTGAGCTCTTTGAGCCTGATTGCGTTCTTTATCGCAACAGTGCAGCAAATCCGGCTGCAGTAACGCTCAGCAGGACCAACGCATAAGATGATGACAACCGAACCCGGGAGTTTACCCGCCGGACTATCCGCCAGGTATTTTTCGAATTCGCCCATGGTCAGGATGCGCTCATCGGTCCCGTAGTTGTAGTCCGGGCCGCGGTATTCCTGGGCCCCTGTCGCCAGAATAATCACACCGTGCGAAATTGTGGTCTGGTCTCCGTTATGGTTCTCAATTGTGCTGCAGAAATTACCCTTGAAGCCGCTGACCTCACTCACCTGGCTGTTCAGGTGTACGCTAATCAGGTCATCAGAGTTCACCTGGCCCACCAGCCTCTCCCGGATTTTCTGCGGGTCGCGCCCATTGATGGAAACAAACACCGAATTGAGATTGCCGCCAAGTTCCGGCTTCTTTTCCACCAGATGCACCGGGAAACCAGAACCTGCAAGAGACAGAGCCGCGCTCATCCCGGCCGGGCCGCCTCCCACAACCAGGGCGGATTTTTCGAGGGGGACCGTTACCAGCGGTCTGGGTGTCAGGCGCCTGGCGCGGGCGACGGACATTTGGACCAGTTCTTTGGCCTTGGTTGTGGCTGCCTGTCTGTCGTGCGAATGGACCCAGGAACACTGGTTGCGGATGTTTGCCATATCGAAAAGGAACGGGTTCAAGCCCGCCCTTCTCAGGCAGTCCTGGAATAGGGGTTGGTGGGTGAGCGGGGTACAGCTGGCGACCACCACCCGGTTCAGGCCGATTTCCGAGATCACTTCGCTGATATGCTGGGTGCTGTCCTGGGAGCACGAGTACAGGTTGGATTCAGCAAAGACAACCCCCGGCAGGCGCCGGGCGTGTTCAGTCACTTCGTCAACATCAAGGAACCCGGCGATGTTCGAACCGCAGTGGCACACAAAAACGCCGATGCGGGCTTCCTCGCCGCTGACGTCCCGTTCTAGGGGATATTCGACCGGCGTGGTGAGGGAATGACGGGATTCCGCGATAATGCAGGAGGCTGCCGCGGCTGCGCCGCTGGCTTCGATGACCGATTCAGGGATGTCCTTTGGCTCGCGGAACGGCCCCACGGCGTAAACCCCCGGCCGGCTGGTCTGGAGCGGATTGAACGCTTCTGTTTTGCAGAAACCGTACTGGTCGGTTTCGACATTGATACGCCGGGTGAGCGCACGCACACTCTCCGGAATCTCCATCCCTGTTGAAAGCACAACCAGGTCAAACTGCTCCTCCCGGCGAGTATTGGCTTCATCGAGATACTCTCAGGGTCAGCCGGAGGCTTTTTTCGTCTTCATGCAGCATGCTGGCCCGGCAGCGGGTGTACTGGATCCCATACTGGTCTCGCGCCCGCAGGTAATAATTCCAGTAACCTTTCGAGAAGGCGCGCATATCCATCATAAAAACGTGGATATCAAGGCCGGGCTGGTGCTCTTTAGCCATGATGGCTTCTTTGGTCGCATACATGCAGCAGACTGAAGAACAGTAATCATGGGTCTGGTCGCGCGAGCCGACGCACTGTAAAAATGCAATCCGCTGGGGCTCCTTTCCATCCGAAGGCCGGACGATATGGCCCATTGTGGGGCCAGAAGCCGAGAGCAACCTTTCGAACTGCAGGGCGGTGATAACATTCGGGAAGCGCCCGAATCCGTATTCTTCAGAGAGGCAGGCGTTATACGGCTTGAACCCTGGCGCAAGCAGGATGGAGCCCACCTGGAGTTGTTCTTCCCTTTCCACCATGTTATGGTCAATGGCATTTACCCCGCAGGCATATTCGCAAGAAAGGCACTCGGAGCAGATTCCGCACTGCAAACATCTGCGGGCTTCAGCCCGGGCCTGGTGTTCTGTGAGTCCGAGCACCACTTCCCGGAAGCTGGTCACCCGTTCTTCCATTGACAGCAAGCCCGGTTCAACCCGTTCCCGCAGGGTTAGCTCGCCGCTTGAGATCCGGTCCAGTATTTCCTGGCGATCGAATTTCACCACAGGGGGCCGGGCTCTTTCAAAACCTTTCATTTGAGAGCCGGACAGGTACCTGTCGATTGAACCGGCAACTTTATGCCCCAGGGAAACTGCTTCGATGATGTAACTGGCGCCGGTCTTGCGCCCGCCCACCACAAACAGCCCCGGAATGTCGCAGGTCAAATTCTCAGTATTAACGGTCAGGTCCTCGTAATGCGAGTCAAGGTAAGCCAGATCCGAATACTGCCCAACCGTACCGATTACCGTATCAACCTCCAGGATGAACTCTGAACCGGGTTCCAGCCTGGGGCGCTTGCGGCCGTCCTGGCCGGTGACCATTCCTTTCCCGGTTTTTGCCAGCTCAATCGCAGCTACACTGCCATTTTCCGAAAGGATCCGGGTGGCGGAAGTACGCTCGTAGATATCAATCCCCTCGGCTTCCACGGCGGCGATTTCCCACTGGTAGGCGGGCAGTTCGCCACGCGGGCGGTCGAGCACCAGGTAGACTTTTTCTGCGCCCAATCTGCGGGCTACCGCTGCCGTATCCATTGCGGTAATGCCGCCGCCGATGACCGCGACCCGCTCGCCAATAGACACCGGTTCCCCGAGGTTGACTTTACGCAGGAAAGTGGCTGCCGGGATGACACCCTCGGCGTCTTCACCTTCCAGGTCTAATGAATGTTCCGGCATGAGATATTCCAGTTGCCAGGCAGACCGCGTTATAACCCTGGTTCAACAATTCCTGGGGGTTTTTGACCGGGGAGTTCGTTTTCAATACTACACCCAGGGCGAGAATATCATCGATGTCCTGCTGCAGGGCTCCCTTTGGCAGGCGGTGGGCGGGTATCCCGACCCGCATCATGCCGCCCGGGACCGGCAGCGCCTCGTATACGGTAACCCCGTAGCCAAGTTTCACCAGATCGTGAGCCGCCGTAAGGCCTGCTGGACCTGCACCGACGACTGCGATCCACTCCGGGCGGGTGCGCGCCACCGGTTCGACTCTATCCCTGCCGTAGGCGAGCGCATAATCCATCACAAACCGTTTTAACGCCATAATATTGACTGGGTGGTCCACCATGCCGAGGGTGCATTTATTTTCACAGGGATGGTGGCATGTCCGCCCGCACACGCTCGGGAAGGGATTATCTTCTTTGATTACCCGGAAGGCCTCTTTATAACGACCCTGGGCAATCAGGGAAATATAGCCCTGGGCACGCTGGTCAGCCGGGCAGGCATGCCGGCAGGGCGCTGTGCCAAGTTTGTCGATCGCGTATGCGGCCGGGACCGCCTGCTGGTACAGGCGGTAGGCTGCCTTGCGTTCTTTCAATCCCATTTCAAATATGTCCGGCAGCGAGATTGGGCACACCTCGGCGCAGTCTCCGCAGCCGACACATATATCCGTATTTATGTAGCGCGGCCGTCTCCGGAGAGAGACCGTAAAATTGCCGGGGCTGCCCTGAACATCGAGCAAGTCAGTATTTGTTAAGATTTTTATATTTGGATGCCGGCCGGTATCGACCAGTTTTGGGCTGATATTGCACATTGCACAGTCGTTTGTTGGAAAAGTCTTATCCAGCTGCGCCATCCGGCCGCCGATTGCGGACTTCTCTTCGACAATATACACTTTAAAACCCTGGTCGCCCAGATCCAGGGCAGCCTGCATGCCGGCAATGCCGCCGCCGACGACCAGCACCGCGCCTACCGGCGGGGTTTTTTGGGCGCCACCCTTCGGTGGGGTAAGATTTTGTGAATGATCCACTTTAATCCAGTTCCAACTGTCCAATAATCTCCATTATTTCAGTTCCCGCAGCTCCCGCCGCCTCATCTCAGGGGTGCTCAGGTCGCGCGGGATGAATACGGTGAAGCGGGTCCCGCTCACCCTCTCGCCGTCACTGATATTGGAGACTAGAATATCTCCGCCGTGGGCATCGACGATTTTCCTGGCAATGGAAAGACCCAGACCTGCACCGGTCGTCTCACCAACATTGCTTGCCCGGTAAAAATCTTCAAAAATATGGGGGATTTCATCCTCCGGGATACCGGGCCCGTGGTCTTCAATTTCAAATATGAGCTTTTCAGGTTTATAGCGGGCTCGAAAAACCACCTCGCTGCCCCGGGGAGCGTACTTAACTGCATTGTTCAGCAGATTGGTAAGCACCTGCCGCATTCTGCGGCGGGCGCCAACGATTGGTTCAAATTTTTGAGGGGGATCAACCTTGATTCTGATGTCTTTTTCAGCGGCTGCCAGGCGGGCGTCCTCAATCGATTCGAATCCTACCTCGCCAGGATCAAACCACTCAAAATCAGCCTGAATCTGCTCCGGGCGCATGCGGGCCAGGTCGACGACATCCCCGATTAATGCGCGCAGGTCAAGTATCCGCAGTATGCTGCGCTGAACCATGCGCTCCTGTTTTTGATTCAATTCCCCCGCAAAACCTTCGTGAATAAGCTGAAGGTAATTCTCTACTGCAGCCAGTGGAGAGCGCAGTTCGTGCGAGACAATTGAAAGAAAGTAAGTTAGCGTCCCGGTAGCCAGGCGATAACGGTTACCGATGATCGAGGCGACGCTCTTCATGACCACCAGGCCGGCATTGGAATGGGTATTCAGATATTCGCGCAACCTGGGGCCATCAATCGCGATCAGGCGGGTCGGTTCAACGCAAACCGCCGAGGTTGAAAAAATGTACGGCTCAGTGAGGGTTGAAAAACCGGCGATTTCTCCAGGTTCAACATAACCTATTGTCGCGTTGCGCGGGGTGGTTTGGCGCCCGATTTGAATTTTCTTCTCAAGGGCGAGTTTGCCGCGTTCAACGATATACAGTGTATTTGCCGGGTTCCCTTCCTCAAGAATTGCATGGTTCTCGAGGCCGCGTTCTTCTCTGCAAAACTCCGCAATCGCAATCAGATCATCTTCAGCAAGCTCCCGGAAGATAACAGCCTGGCTCAGGCGTTCAGCAGTGACCGAAAGGACCGGTGTTCTCAGGTCAGTCATTTGACTTTAACAGCCTCTCCACTCTGCGCAGTAAGTCAGCCGGTCTGGCTGGTTTCTGGACGTAATCCTGGACTTCCATCGACATTCCAGTCTCTAATTCGTAGCGCCTGCGGCTGGCGTCTTCGATCACTGTTGTCAGGATCATGATAGGGATTTTTGAAAACCGGGGTTCGCAACGTAATTCGCGGATCACCCCCCAGCCGTCCATGCGCGGCATCAACAGGTCCAGTATCAGCAGGTCCGGTTGTTCCTGGGCGATCATATCGACACACATCCTGCCATCCCGGGCTGTGGCAAGACGGTAGGATTGGGTTTCGAGGATTGTAATGATGCCCTCCAGAATATCAGGGTCATCATCGACAATCAGAATATAAGGTTGCTGGTTCACTTTACCCTCCCTGCAGTTCACTTGGCAGCTCATCTATTTGAGCTATAGACGGTTCACAGCCGGAATGATTATTCAGTTTGCTGGGACCTAACCTCCGGACCTCTTCGGTGAATTCAGCCGCGGACCATGCAAACTGACCTCCCATCGCGGAGGAGACATTTATCATCTGAATCCGGCGCCCTTCAAGTCCAATCTCTTCCAACATTTCTCTGATATATTCAACCCGCCGGCGGGCGTTGATATTACCTTCCAGGTAATGGCAGTCGCCCTCCAGTCAACCGGCGACCATCACGCCGTCCGCACCGTCCTCAAAGGCGCGCAGGGCGTAGAGCACATCGAGTTTTCCAGAACAGGGCAGTTCAATCACTTTGATCGCGGGTGGATATTCCAGGCGCATTGAACCTGCCAGATCAGCAGCTGCGTAGGCGCAGTAGTGGCAGCAAAAGGAGACAATCTCAGGATTGAATTCTTGGATGGGCATCAGTTCACCTCGATATCTCTGACGGGTATAAAACCGCCTTCAGGTTCTGGAACCTCAAAAAGCGCATCGATCTTGGTGAGGGTCTGGGCATCTGTGGAGTGCATCAACTGGATCGCCCTGGCAGGGCACTCAGAGACGCAGGTCCCGCAGCCGTGGCAGACAGCCGGTTCGATATAAGCCGCCCCGGTGATCTCTCCAATGCCGGTGAAATCCGCACTCACCTGCGGGACTTCATACGGGCAGATCCGGACACAGGTCAGGCAGCCCACGCACATCAGCGGGTCAACAACCGCCACCCTGGCATTGGTGAGCATGGTCTCTTTTGAGAGTATGCTCGCAGCCCGCGATGCGGCCGCTTTTGCCTGGGCGATGGATTCATCCAGAAACTTGGGATAATGGGCAAGACCAGCCATAAAGATCCCGTCCGCAGCGAAGTCGACTGGCCGCAGTTTTACATGCGCTTCCAGGAAGAAACCGTCCACATCTATCGATAGTTTCAGCCGGTTGGCGAGTTCGCCCATCCCCTGCGGGGAGACAACCGGGGTGCTCAATACGAGCATATCCGGTTTAAGTTCCAGAGTCCGGTCCAGGATCGGGTCTCTGACGGTTACAACCAATCCGTTTTCCGGGCTGTTAATGGAGACCTGTGGTTTCTCGTCGAAATCAAAATGGACAAACCTTACACCCGATCGCCGGGCTTCGGTGTACAGTCGTTCCTTAAATCCAAATGTCCGGATATCCCTGTAGATTATTGTAACATCAGCATCGGGGTTCAATTCTTTAAGCTTCAAGGCGTTTTTCAGGGCGGTTGAGCAGCAGATCCGGCTGCAGAATTTTTCCGCCGGACCCACACACTGGATCATCACAACCGATTCAGGCAGGCCGGCTGCCCCGGCTGATAAATGTTCTTCAAAATCAAGCTGGGTCAGGACGCGCGGGTCGCTGCCGTATCCATACTCGGAGCCCTTATACTCGACCCCGCCGGTTGCGACGATAATGGCGCCGTGGTTCACCTTAAAAGTCTTCCCGTTCTGCTTGATGGTAGAGACAAAATTGCCTTTGAACCCGCCGGTCTGGAGCAGCTCTGCTCCCAGGTGGACCTGGATCAGCGGGTGCTGTTTGACCTGGTAAACGGTCTCAGCGAGATACTCGCCTGGGGTGAGGGTTTTCCCGTTGGTCGGGATGAAGTAGTGCAGGTGGCGCAGGTTACCTCCCAGCTGATCTTCACGTTCAACAATATGGACCGGAAAACCCTGTTCCGCCAGGTTGAGCGCCGCGCTCATCCCGGCTGCGCCGCCGCCTATGATCAGCGCGGCGTTGTTGACCTCCACTTCGGTCACCTTGAGGGACTGCAGTTTTACCGCCCGGGCGACCGCCATCCTGACCAGGGATTTCGATTTGTGGGTGGCTGTCGCTTTGTCCTCCGAGTGGACCCAAGAACACTGGTTGCGGATATTCGCCATTTCAAACAGATGAGGGTTCAGACCAGCGTGGCGCAGGGCATCCTGGAAAAGAGGTTCGTGGGTCAGCGGGGTGCAGGAAGCGACCACAACCCGGTTTAAATCCAGTTCTTTTATCTTTTCAATCATATTGGCGATCGTATCCTGCGAGCAGGTGTACAGGTTGTCCTCGGCGTGGACAACCCCGGGCAGAGCGCTGGCGTAACCGGCAACTTCAGGCACATCCACATAGCCGCCGATATTGCTCCCGCAGTGGCAGACGAACACCCCTATGCGGGCCTGTTCATAGCTGACATCCCGTTCGGGGGGGTACTCCTGCGGTTTTGCAAGGCTGAAGCGGGATGGCGCCAGCAGTTGGGCGGCGCTGGCAGCCGCGCCAGTGGCTTCGATCACTGTCTCCGGGATATCCTTGGGTTCCCGAAACGGTCCGGCGACAAAAATGCCCGGGCGGCTTGTCTGGAGGGGGTGGAAGAGGGTTGTGTGGCAGAAACCGTACTGGTCAAGCTCAATCCCGAGCCGGCGGCCCAGGTCCTGCACAGATTCAGCGATCTCCATTCCGACCGAAAGCACGACCAGGTCGAATTCAGCATTCCTGACCTCCCCCGAATCTTCATAAGGAGCGTTATAGCGCACGTACAGGTTGCCCGTTTGGGGGTCTTCTTTGATATCGCTCAAACGGCAGCGGGTGTATTTAACCCCATATTTCCGCTCCGCCCGGCGGTAGTACTCCTCGTAGCCCTTGCTGTAGGAGCGGGTGTCCATAAAAAACACCTCGCACGCAACGGATCCGTCTTCCGAACCATCCCTGGATTCAGTGCGGGCGTGTTCAATCGTCATAATTGCTTCTTTGGCGGCGTACATGCAGCAAACCGATGAGCAGTAGTCGTGGTTCTGGTCGCGGCTGCCCACGCACTGCAGGAAAGCGATCCTTTTCGGGCTTTCGCCGTCCGAAGGCCGTTTCACATGCCCGCCGGTGGGACCGCTGGCGGACAGCATGCGTTCATACTGCAGGGAGGTGACCACGTTGGGATAGCGCCCCAGCCCGTATTCCTGTGACAGGTGGGCGTTGTAAATCTGGTATCCCGGCGCCAGGATGAGCGCCCCCACATCAATCCTGCTGGTGGTTTCAACATCGTTGTGGTTGATGGCGTCCCGCCCGCAGGCGAACATGCAGCTCATACACTCGGAGCACACCCCGCAGGCCAGGCAGCGGGCAGCTTCCGCCCTGGCGCTCTGCTCGTCATAGCCGCCTTCAATTTCCTGAAAGTTGTTAATCCTCTGTTCCACCGGGAGTTCCGGCAGGGGGATTCTCGGTTGGGGGGTGATCTCGCCCCGGCCGATGGACTGGTCGATTTCGTGCCTGGAGAATTTCACGACCGGCAGGTCGGGTCTGGGCGGGGGCTCCATCGGCTCTTTCTGCAGGTAGCGGATGATCGATTCGGCTGCTTTGTGGCCGCTGTCGACCGCTTCGATAACAAAGGCGGTCCCGGATACGCTGTCCCCGGCTGCGAATACACCCGGGCGGGTCGCCGCCAGGGTGTTGGGGTTGATCGCGATGGTCTGCTGGCTGGTGATACCCACCCCGGCGTCATCCGGGATGAAGGCCAGGCCGGCACGCTGCCCGACTGAAAAGATGACCGTATCGCAGGGGATCACATGGCTTGAATCGGGCTTTTTTTCCAGCTGCAGGCGGCCGCCCTCGTCAAAGTGGAATGATTCAACCTGGCTGCATTCGACGCCCTTCACACGCCCGTTTTCATCCGACAGGATCTGTTCGAAAGTGCGGCTGTTGTGGATGGCGATCCCTTCTTTGAGGGTGTCGTTGATCTCCCACTCATGGGCCGGCATCTCAGCCCGGCTTTCCAGGCAGGCCATCTCGACATGGCAGCCGAGCCGCACCGCGCTGCGGGCGCAGTCGATGGCGACATTGCCGCCGCCAAGCACGAGCACATTCTCCCCGAGCGGTCCTTTACCGTTTTCGGCCTGACTCCCCTTGTTTTCGCGGGAATATTTGCCCAGACGGACATCCCGCAGAAAGTGGGTGTTGACCAGCACGCCGTCCAGATTCGACCCCGGGATGGGCAGGCGGATGCCTTCATGGGCGCCCACCGCGATCAGCACCGCCTGGTAGCCGTCATCAAAGAGGGCATCAAGATCGTCCACCCGCTGGTTCAGGCGCAGGTCAACTCCCAGGTCAATAATATCCTGTACCTCCCGTTCAATAATATCGGCCGGGAGACGGTATTCGGGCACCCCCAGGCGCAGCATCCCGCCTGCAACGGGCATGGCTTCATATACCGTCACGGGGTAACCTGCGTGAAGCAGGTCCTGGGCGGCGGTCAAACCGCAGGGGCCAGCGCCAATAACTGCCACCCGCTCTTCGTGCGCAACTGGCAGGGGCTCAAGCGGGAGGCGCTCTTTTTCATAGACTTTATCGGTGACAAACCGTTTCAGTGCCCGGATGTTGATCGGCTCGTCCACCAGGCCGCGGTTGCAGGCCTCCTCACAGCGGTGGTTGCAAATCCGGCCGCAAATGCCCGGGAAGGGGTTGTCCATCTTGATCACCCGCATGGCGTCATCCCAACGCCCTTCGTGAATTAAAGCGATATAACCCTGGGCGCGCTGCCCGGCCGGGCAGGCATCCCGGCAGGGGGCGATGCCGCGCTTTTCGATTGCATAGGCGTTTGGCACCGCCTGCGGGTAGAGTTTATAAGCCGCCCTGCGGGTTGAAAGGCCTTCATTGTAATTGTCGGGGATAATAATCGGGCATACCTCAGCGCAATCGCCGCATCCAACACAGCGGTCCAGATCGATATAACGCGGTTTGTGTTTTACCCTGACCGAAAAATCACCTGCGCCCCCGATAACCTCCAGAACTTCACTGCTGGTGAAAATCTGGATGTTAGGATGGCAGCCCGTTTCCACCAGCTTGGGAGAAATTGTGCACATGGCGCAGTCGTTGGTTGGAAAGGTTTTGTCAAGCTGGGCCATTTTTCCGCCGATCGCGGAAGCATTCTCGACCAGGTAGACTTTAAAACCCTGGTCAGCCAGCTCCAAAGAGGCCTGCATGCCGGCAATCCCTCCCCCAACCACCATGACCGCGCCGGTAGGTTGTTTTAGGGCATGGTCAGTTGTTTTTTCGGTCATCGCGCATCCTCATCTTCAAGTAAATTCTACGCTGATTAAAAACTTATTATGCCAGTAATATCTATTTTCTGCCCCGGTAACCGAGATCCTCCTCGAGATCGCCGCTGTCCGCTTGACCGGCGAGCTCAAAATCCCGGTTTTCTGCGGGTACTGAATCTTGAATTATCTTAATCGGGTTGGGACCCAATTTACGGATGCGTTCAGTCATCGTTTGGGCTGAAATTGCAAAAGTCGCGCCCTGGCTGCCAGACATGAAGAACATGTCCAGCCTTTCGCCGCCGATGCCAATCTCATCCAGGATTTCTTTCGCCAATTTTATCCTGGCAAGGCCGCGTTCATTGCCGCGCACATGGTGACAGTTGCCGATCGGGCAGGCGACCTGGTATACGCCGTCTGCACCCTGTTCAAAGGCATCCAGGATATAGCGGATGTCGGTTTTTCCGGTGCACGGCAGGCGCACAAATTTTACATTGGCAGGGTACTGGATATTCAACGCTCCGGCGGTGTCGGCAGCCATGTAGCCGCAGTAAACGCAGTAAAATGCGGTGATTTCAGGTTCAAAACCGTCAGCGTTTTCTTCTGGTTTCATAAATCATCCGCCTTCCTGGAGCGGCAGGAGAGCAAATTCGCCCTCGCGTGCGGGCAGCCATTTACCAAGCCCGCCGATTTCTGTCAGCATGATCTGTTCATCGGTGTAATTCACAAGCTGGATGGCGTTAGCCGGGCACTCGCCCGTGCAGGTTCCGCATCCCTGGCATTGGGCCGGATCGATAAATGCCGCGCCGCCCAGTCCGCCGACTCCGCTGCGCCCTTCCATATCCAGAACCTGCGGGATTTCGAAGGGACAGGTGCGGGTGCAGGTCAGGCAGCCCACGCATTTCCCCGGGTCCACTTTTGCGACCACCCCTCCCAGGTAAAGCGATTCCTGGGAAGAAAGCTGGGCTATCGCCCGGGCGGCAGCCGCCAGAGCGTGGCTGATGCTTTCTTCAAGGAATTTTGGATAGTGGGCCATACCAGCCAGAAAAATGCCTTCGCGCATAAAATCCATCGGCCGCAGTTTCATTTGGGCTTCTTTGAAGAAGCCCTCACTTGAAAGGGGAACCCGCAGCATCTCAGCCAGTTTTTGGGTTCCGTTTGATGGGATGATGGACATGCTCAATGGGATCAGATCAGCCTCCAGGTCGAGCCAGCGGCCAAGGTTCGGCTCGTGAGCCCGGACCCGCATGCGTCCTCTGGTTTTATCATATGTGATCTGGGGGGTCTCTTCTTCGGAATAGCGTACAAATATAACCCCCAGCCGGCGGGCTTCAGTGTAATATTCCTCCCGGAAGCCGTATGTGACGATATTGCGGTACAGGACTGTGACATTGCACTTCGGATTGAATAATTTAATCCGGATGGCGTTCTTCATGGTATTGGTGCAGCATACCCGTGAACAATAATATGCGACTCCCTCCGGCTGTACACACTGGATCATGACAACATCTTTCAGTCCTGCAATTTCCTCCGGCTGGTGGATTATTTTCTCCTCCAGCTCCCGCTGGGTAATAACCTGGGGGTGATCAAGGAGCGAGTAAGATTTGGCCTCCCTGGCACCGGTGGCTAAGATTGTGACCCCGTGTTCGAGGTGGATCCGGTCCTTTGTGCCGTCAGGACGGGATGTTTCCAGGTCGGTCTGGAAGAACCCGATATGGCCCTGGTGGTTAACCAGCTCGGTGCGGGTATAGGTAGCGATGCGCTTGTGGGCTCTGACCCGGTTTACCAGATCGCGCAGCAGCAGTTGGGGGTTGTAACCCTCGGCAACGTAATGCAGGGTCAGCAGGTTGCCGCCCAGCATCTCGGAGCGCTCAACCAGGTGGACATCATAGCCGCTGTCGCCGATAGCCAGCGCGGCTGTCAGGCCAGCCGCACCGCCTCCAATTACCAGGGCGCTGGGGCGGCAGCGGTGTTTATCTTTGTAGACCGGTCTGGCTTTAGATACCCGCCCGACTGCAATTCGCACAAGTTCCTGGGCTTTGCGGTTTGCCATTTCGGGTTGTGTTTTGTGAACCATTCCGCACTGCTCGCGCAGGTTAACCAGTTCAACCAGGTATGGATTCAGTCCCGCCTGGCGAACTGTACGCTGGAAGAGCGAATCGTGGGTGCGGTTGCTGCAGGCCGCGATCACAACCCTGTTCAGGTTTTTGTCCAGAATCTGGTCTTTAATCTCCCGAAGATCTTCTGGGAAGCAGGCGGTCTCAAGGATGGAACTTTTAACCACACCCGGCCAGTCCTGGGCCCGGCTGGCTAATTCTCTCAAATCCAGCAGCCCACCGTGTTCGCGATTAACTCCAAGGGTGCCGCTGCAGGTGCACACAAACACGCCCACCCGCGCTTCTTCAGCGCTGACATCCCGCTCGGGCGGCAGGTTATTCTGCGACAGGAAGGGCAGTTCGTGGGTGATCGGGTAGGTGTGCAGGCGGTCATTCAGGAGCCGCATCACCTCGGCTGCCGCTCCGCTGGCGTCGATGATTGTTTCCACGATTTCTTTCGGGGAGGAGAATGCGCCGCAGACAAATACCCCCGGGCGGGTGGTCTGCAGTGGGTGGAATTTGTCCGTTTCGCAGAAACCGTATTCATTTAATTCGATATTTAACATCCGGGCGATCTGTGCCGCGTTGTCAGGAGGCTGCAGGCCGGTTGCCAGCACGACCATTTCAAAAGTCTCTTTTTGAGGCCTGCCGTTTGGATCGGCGAAATGCAGGATGAGGTCATTTGTTTGGGGATCTTCCTGGATGCCGGAGACGCGGCAGCGGGTGTATTCGATGTGGTGTTTGTCGCGGGCGTTGTCAAAGTAGGTGCTGTACTCTTTGTTGAAGGCGCGCTCATCCATGATGAATACCCGGCAGGCGATATCTTCACCCAGGCGCTGCTTAGCCAGGATGGCCTCCTTGGTGGCGTACATGCAGCATATCGAAGAACAGTATTCATTGTTCTGGTCGCGCGATCCAATACACTGCAGCCAGGCGATGGATTTTGGCCGCTTGTCATCCGATGGGCGCTGCAGAATGCCTTCGGTTGGCCCGGAGCGGCTGGCGTAGCGTTCGTACTGCATCGCGCTCAGCACGTTCGGATAGCGCCCGTACCCGAGTTCTCCTATTCCGGTGGGATCGAAAACCTTAAAACCAAGCGCAAGGATGATCGCGCCGACATCCACCGTCAGCAGTCTCGGCTGGTCTTCCAGGTCGATAGCATTTGTGGGGCATACCTCCAGGCACCTGCGGCAGTCATCGCAGTAAGGGCCGCGGTCGATCACGTAGGTGTCGGGTTCAGCCCGGGCTGCCACTTTATGGGCGGCTTTACGGGTGGTGATGCCGTGCTGGTAGCTGTCGGGCAGCTCGACCGGGCATACTTCCGCGCAGTAACCGCAGTTGATACATAAGCGTGGATTGATGTAGCGCGGTTCCTGCCGAAGGGAAACGGTAAAATCGCCTGCCTGGCCGCCGACATCCGTCACGCGGGTATTGGTCAGGATCTCGATATTGGGGTGTTTGTTGTGATGGATATAAGCCGGGGAGATGGAAGGCCGGGTGCAGCCGTATCCATGGTCTGGCGTACCCCTGCATAAAACACAATCGTGCTGGGGGAACATATAACCGAGCTGGGCTACCCGTCCTCCCAGACAGGGTGTCAGCTCAACAAGATAGACTTTCAAACCAGCATCTGCCAGGTCAAGGGCGGCCCGCATCCCGGCAATACCCGCCCCGATGACCATGGCTGCGGATGGTTCAGTTTGGCTGAACCCGCCGTTGTTATGCGTTACTATTGGTACAGCCTGCATCAATGTCGCTCCAGTGTATTATTGTTTTACAACCCAAGCCGCCCTCCCAGCAGAACAGGAAGGGCGGTCAGCATCAAGATTAGTGAAGATCGGGCCTTCTGAACCGGCAGGAGTGAGGCAGGTTTAGTTGTGAAGTAAATCACAAGCCACCGGGTAAAAAATATATTAGCCTGGCGGCTGATTTAACTACTGGTTGGCCCTCAATTTTGTATTTATTTAAATTGGCTACCAGTAATAATATAAATATACTAATGTTTGTCATATTTTAGCTGAATGAGATAGTGATGTCAACGTGATATATGTCATATATCGAGGTGGACAGGTGTTTTTTAGGGAATATACAGGGGATAACATAGCCGTGGATTAACTCTGCGGCCTCCTGGAAAAATGGGCTGAGATTGCTGATTCGAGTTCTGGTGGGTAAAATGATAACCGGTTAAAATTTCTCCAGGCTTATCGCCAATCAAAACGGGCAAGTATTATGCGATCTGTCGTGAGAGATCGAACCGGTTTTTGGATAACGGGGGGATAGAGAACGGTTGTACAGGATCTGCGAGCATTATTCAGGGATGTGGAATGAAACGTCTAGCCGAATTCCGAAACCGGCAGATCGTCCTCGAATACAGTTTCTTTGTAATTATTTACTCGCAGATTCAGTGTTCAATACAAATTTGCTAGCTCCTCCAGCAGCGTCTTGGCCTCCTGCAAGTCTGCCGTATCGAATCCTTCCGTGAACCAACCATAGATCTTCGCGAGCATTTGCGCCGCATCCTCTCGCTTTCCCTGTTTCTGCCACAAGCGGCTCAAACTCAAAACCGCTCGTAGTTCCAAGGACTTGGACTCCAATTGGCGGGCAACCTCGATCGCTTGTTTGTAATGTTTTTCCACTTCATCCTTGTCTGCGCCCTGCGCCAGCAGCAACTCCCCTTTAAGGCGGTGAATCTCCGCTTCGTAGAAGCGTTCGCCTGTCTTTTCCACACAAGAAAGGCTTTCCTCCAGCATGGCTAATCCTTCTTCAAGTTGCCCTGCTTTGCCAAGCGCCTCGGCCATCATAGCGAGAAAATAGGACAGGAAAGCAATTGAGCCCGTTGCTCGAAAAACTACCAGACCTTGTTGTATTTCTGCTAACCCTTCCATGCTTTGTCCCTGCTCAACCTGTGACCATCCCCGGAGGATCCTCGCGTATCCAATCCACATCTGCGCCCCATACTCTAACGAGAACGCCAGGCATTCCTCTGCCAGTTCCTGGAGGGCCTGCTTGTCGCGGGAGAATTGACAAAGTATGCATGCGAAAATGTAGGCAAAAAAGAGCGAGCTAGGGTAAGCCAGTTCGCGAGCAATGGCGAGTGTTTCGCGCGACATCTCCCTGGCCTGATCGGGGTAGCCGCGCAGCCACAGATCGAAGGTTGCCCAAGACTTGGTATTGGACTTGAGGTCTTGCCCCAGCAAATAGACCAGTGAATCGTGCTTCTGGGGATTGTAGATATCCAGGAATTGCCTCGCATGGGTCAATGCTTGCTCCGACTCGCCCAAAAAACTCAAATTTGCGGTTTGTCCGGTATGACCGATCAATAACAGGATGCTAGGATCTGGCGCTTGTGGGGCGATGCGCAGGATGTGCTCAGCCATCTCGACCGCAGCTTGATAGTCTGCCGTTGCACAGTAATAAGTTCCCAACCCGAATAATGCGACAAAAATCTGCGGCGTCTCACCAATCTGATCGCACAACGCGTGGACGTGGTCAAAGGCTTGCCCTACTTCCGGGTCGGCAAAGCCCTTGAGATTCATCAGCGTCACAGACAGAGGAAGCTGTAGCTGGAGTTCTTGCCCCGTTTGTTCTGGGCCGTCTGGCAATCTTTTGAGCAACTCAAGCCCTCGGGAAAAATGTTTTACCGCTTCATCAAAGGCGGATAGCTTTGCAGCTCGCTCCCCTGCCTGGGCCAGAAAGGCGATCGCCTTCTCGGTTTGATTGGCCATCTCGTAATGAGCGGCAATCAGCCCGAAGTACTCTCCCAACCGCTCCCCAGCGCTGGCTTCCAGCCAGGCCGCCACCTGTCGGTGATAAACCCTGCGCTGCTTCAAGAGCACAGTCTCGTATGTCACATCCCGCAGCAGAGCATGCTTAAAAGTGTACTCCTCCGTCCCCGCAATAGTAGAATGCTCCCGCCGGAAGACCAGCTCGTGCGTACGAGCAGCATCCAATAGCTGACCGAGCTTGTCTTTATCAAAACCTTCATTCTCATCCTTTGCCAACTCGGCCACGGCCATATCCCAGAACAACCGTCCGACCACCGAAGCGCGCTGCAAGAGTGTCCTCTCTTCTGCTGGCAGGCTGTCCAGGCGCGCCTGCAACACCCCGGTCAGCGTCGGCGGCACATGCACATCAGCCAACCGTTCCAACTTGAGCTGCCAGCGCTTTTCCCCACTCCGGATCACGCCATCGTCGATCAGCATCTTGATCAATTCTTCCACGTAGAAAGGATTGCCCTCTGCCCCCTCCACCACCAGGTCGCGCAACTCCGCCGGGATTTCATCTGCCTTCTGCAGGATCTCAGCTACCAGCGCCCGGCTCTCTCGCCGGGAGAGCGCTTTGAGTTCCAGGCAGGAGTGAGCCTCTCGACCTTCACCCCAATGTGGACGCCCCTCGAAGAGAAAGGGCCGCGCCAGGCAGACCACCAACAGGCGCGCTTCGCAAAGAACTTCTGCCAGTTTATCAACCAGATCGAGGGAGCTATCGTCCGCCCAATGAATATCCTCCAGAAAGATTGTTGTTGGCTCGCAGGCCACTACCCGGAAATAGTCGATCAAGCTAGTCAGCGCCCGTTTCCTGAAGGACTCGCTTGCCAAAGCTCTCTGCAAAGCCGGGCTGGCAGGTAGATCGAAACCGATCAATTGGCTGGCCAGGTCAGCCTGATCTGGCTCAAGAGCTATGGCCACCCCGGCGCGGAACTTATCCCTTACCGCCGCCGCGCTATCGCTCTCCTGGATCTTGAAACGGTGGGCAAACATGCGCCGGATGGCGCCATAGGAGGTCACCTGCATCCCAGGCGTGGCCCAACCTTTGAAAAGATTTATTTCATCCGGCAGGCATCCTATCCATTTCTCGAATTCGTACAGCAGGCGAGACTTGCCCACCCCAACATCCCCCACAATGGTTACAATGCGCGTCTCGCCATCCTCCATGACATCCCGGAAAATGTTCTGCAAGGTCAATAGCTCCGCGTCGCGCCCCACCATATGCGTCTCAACCCCTTCCACGCCGCGTACCTCCCTGCGGAAGGCACGCGGCTTGGCTTGCTGCACCAGGTAGGTCTGCAACGGCCTAGCTTTGCCTTTCACCTGGATTGGTTCTTGTGGTATTACCTCAAAGAGTTCCCGTACATGACGGTAAGTATCATGCGAGATCAGCATCCCACCGGTTGGTGCTTCGTCCTCCAGGCGGCTTGCCAGGTTGACGGCATCACCGATTGCGGAGTATTCACCTTTTGTACCTGCTTCACCGAGCAATACCGGTCCAGTATGGATCCCGATATGGAGTGTCAGATCGAAATTTCCCACAGCTTCTTGCATTGCCAGTGCAGCGAGGATGGCACGTTCAGGGTCGTCCTCACGAGCCATTTTTACCCCCCACAATGCCATGACACCATCGCCCAGGTGCTTGTCGATCACGCCACCGTTCTCGAGGATGGCGGCATCCAACCGCTCCCAGAGCGCATTCATCATGTCGCTGACCTCCTCGGCGTCCATGCTCTCGGACATGGTCGTGAAACCGCATACATCGGCGAACAGCACCGTTACTTGTTTGCGGGTTTGTGGAGCTGGTTCTTCAACCAGTTCTGCCAGTTGTCTGCGCAGGGCGGCGATCGCCGGGTCAACAACTGCATCGCCTAGAGTCCCTCGTTGAACCTCGAGAGCAGCAATAGCTTGCTTAAGTTGTATGTACTTCTCAGAATATTTGGGCTCAGTCACTGATTCCTCCACATTCTGCTCCTCAGGGCACCTAAACTACACTGCCAATACGATCCATAAGCAGTTCAGGGCTGCATAATCTAACGTCTGGGCTAACTCTCCTACTTCCAGCGCCACACCCGTTAACCCGGCATAGTTTGTTGCCATCTCGCGACCTGGCCTTGCGTGAATGCTTCAATGACTCGCCCGTCAAAAGCGATTATCATTCTTGACTGGCTCATCTTTTTCATTGTCAATATTTGTTTCTTCTTTTTCCTTCATGCTTGGTTTCTCAAGTGTCACTTCACTGTTCATATTGCGCAAGCGGCTAGACATTACCTCCATCATTCGGTAGGCGAGGGAAGGATCTTCATGGATGCGTCGCAGGAAATTCTTGTGATCAACTGTAAGAATTCGAGCCGGTCCTAACGCCCGTACAGTGGCGGAACGGACCTCATGATCGAAGATGGCCATCTCGCCGAAGAATTCGTCTTTGCCGAGAATTGCCAAACGAACTTCCTGGTTGTCGATTTCTGTTATGGCTTCCACACAACCATCCTGGATAACGTACATGCAGTCACCGATCTCTCCCTTGCGAATGATGGTTTCACCGTCTTGGTAAACTTTTCCCAAAGCTCCAAGATTCATGATATCTCCCTCCGTTCTTTGTGAATTACTTGCATCCATCGGCAGAGAAAGCATGCTTGTATCTGCACCTTCTTGATTTGCTCTCGTCGAAAAGAGAGAAACCGCAATGTTCAAAAGGAAGCGCGTCCAGAAGGCAGGATGAAGGGCGCGCATCAGCACCTCCTGATAAGGCGCTCCGCCGGTGAGCATATCCCACATCAGGGCGCTCATCCCTTGTTTGGCATTCGCCTCGCCACGCTGTTCGCTGGAAACCATGCGCAGAACGGCGCGCCGGGCAAATGGCATCGTTTGAATCTGGCTGATAATTCGGAAGAGCAGTTTTCCGATCTGATTATCAAAATTTAATTTTCGACAAAAAGGCAGGTAGTGCCTCTTGAAGTCCTGCGCAGACACCCCTTGAAAAACAGCCGTACTTGCGGCTATCTTCGCCGCCCGGTAAGCCGCCCCAATCCCATCCTTGTAAAGACGACTTACTCCGCTGTCGCCAATAAACACGATCCGATCGCCAAAAGGTTGTGCGCACCCTACAACGTTGATACGTGGTCCACAATGGCAGGTAAATTGTGCTGATGAAAAATCGGGAGGCAGAACCTGCTTTACGGTGGGATCATTCAAGAAGGTCTCCATCGCCTCTGCCTCGAGGTCTCCATGACTGCTGAGCAGGCAAACGGTTACATAGTCACCTTTAGGGATAATGGCACCGTAATCTAAGCCGGGGATATCCAGCAAAAAAGCGTGGAATACGGGTCCCACATGTGTTGTAACTACCTCCTGGCCCAATTTATACTCGCGGACGAACAATTTCGTCGTTTTAGGAGGTTGGTAACCGAAACCAAGGTCATGGAAGAGCTTCAGAACAGCGGTATTTACACCGGATGCCACTGCCAGTAATTCGTAAGTCTGAAAATCACCTCCCTGGCTTTTGATCTGCATCAGTTTGCTTCCAGGATCGGTTCTTTCGGTATCCATGAACCATCGAACATCTTCCACCCGTTCGCGGATGTGATGGGCGCCTCTGGCAATCGCTGATTTCATGAGATAACCGTCGAAACTACCGATTGTGCTTTTCCTTAGATCACGCGGACCAGAGCCACGGTAGACAGTTGCGATCCTTTTTTCGTGGCGTGAGGCTTGAATACGCACACTGCCGATGTCCAGATGGAGCATGTTGAATTCGATTCCACGCTGAACAACCGATGTGGTTAGGTTAATCCCTTCGACAGCAAGACTCTGAACCAGAGATTCATAGATCACCCCACCACACATATTGCACCCACGCGGAGCCGGAAGATCAAAATCTCTGGGCTCAAAAATATCCACGTGTAACTTGATGCCAGCCCGTTCCGCCATACCCAGAAGGAAATAACTGAAGAAGGAGCCTGCTGGTCCGCCGCCAATGACCGCCACCCTTGAACCATCAACCAGCTTATGCGCAGAGGAAGAAGGAGTATGTGTCTCCCGTTTGATGAATTTGATATTGTTCATTTTCTGCTCCGAAACTCATTCACTTCTTTCAATCGGTTTCCTCGTAAATGATGTCTTTGCCATTTCCTACTGTTCTTCTTCACGATTCGGCAAGGTTTCATTCCCTAGCGATTGGATTGTTAACGCGCTTCACTTCCACTAGGTTCAGCCCCAGATCGCGGATTTTCACTAGAATCCCATGTAAAGCAGCCTGATCCAGCATGCCGGACAGCACCGTTTCCCCTTCCTTCAGGTTCGTGTCGCATGGACAATCCCTCAAAGCGTGCTGCCCAAATCGCGCTTAGATGACTCGCTACTCGGATTTCATACAACATGGGTGCATTCATTGTTCGTTGGATTTTCGTAGCCAACCATTCCACTCGATGCCTTTCTCATCCTTACGCTATCCCGTTGGATTCCACATCGAGGCCGCAGTTGTTGATGACCAATTTACCATCCATGAAGAGGGCGTCTACACGACTGCCAATCAAACGGAAATCCTCCAGCGGATCGCCGTCCAGGATTATCAGGTCGGCTGTTTTGCCGGTTTCGATGGAGCCGAATTTGTCCCCCAGCCCTAGGGAGCAGGCGCTATTGATGGTGGCAATCTTCACCACCTCGGCACCGCTCAGTTGCTTTCCGTCTGGTTTACCCCGCAGCAGGTGATCAAACATAAACAGTTCCAGGTTCGTCATGGCTGGAGTGCAGGGAGGTTTGTTATCGTTTCCAGCTGCCTGTGGGACATCGCTTTCGAAAAGCAGACAGAAGTTTTCAAAGTAGGTTACGATTTTTTCAGAAAAGGCTGCCATTGCGGACATATCCATGATGCCCATCATCTTAGGTTTTCCACTGTCAAATCGCCTGTAACCGTTCATCACAACCGTTCTCAGCTCGGGGAAATAGTACTCCCCTGCGATGTCCGCAAAGGTATAGGTCCTGTCCCTGAAGTCTGTCAACCGGTTCAGCATCGGATGGTTGTTCAAACGACCCCCCTTGGCCTTCCAGGAAAGCATCCCGTAGAAAGCGGAGACTGTTGGTTCGCAGAAACAGCCTGAAGCTTTGAAAGCATTGATATCCTCTTGGCTGAGAAGACCATCCCAGGGGGCGTGCGCCAGCGATGTGATGCCAGCTTGGGTCCCGCGTCGGAAGGACTCAACCGAGGAATGGTGCATGGTGGTTGGCACCCCGCGGCTGTGCGCCTGGTCTGCCAGGACACAGAGTTGTTCGGTGGTCATCACAGGTACAGCCTTTTGGGCAAAAAGGTTAAAAGCCTCATCCCCGATTTTGATCACATCTGCCCCGCGCTCATCGATGGCGGTATCTACAGCAGCCCTGACCTGTTCTTCGGTTGCCTCCGATGGAAATGCAACGGCGCCGCCATATACCTTTGAAGTATCGGATTGCGGCATTCCCATGATCTTCATGAAAAAGGATAGCTTTTCCTGCATGTAGGATCCAGTTGGACCGACAACTACCGACTGTATGATGTGCGGACCCAGGATTTCCCCCTTCACGATTCGTTCCTGCAGAGCCCTGTTTTCCCGCAGGTCTGGATGCCATGCGTCCCGGATGTGGGTGATGCCATGGGCAAGGCATTCGCTCAGGTTCTTTTCCTTCTGCTGCTCCTTGTATCTGTTTGTTTGCCGCATATCAGAAATATCCAGGGCCTTCGTGGGTTCAAACTGGATGAGGTGGCAGTGTGTGTTGAACATCCCCGGAATCACAGTCTTGCCCTTCATGTCAATCGTAAAGTCAACCGTGACCCGAGGCTCGCCCGCGAGCCCCGACATGGACTCAATTTTGCTATCCTGCAAAATGATGCTCGTTCCCGCATCGTAATAGCGACCATTAATCACATCTAGAATACGTCCATTTTTCAGCTCCACCCGGGCTTGGGCACCAGGCTCGTATCGTTTGACAAAATTGATTTTAGAAGTCTCCATCAGGATCTTATTTCCTTACTATGGCTGGTTTTGTTGTCCTTTTCTATCCTCAATTATAGAAATCCAGGGAGCTTTGTCGCCATGCGATTGAGTAATCTTCAGCACATCGCTGTAGAATTGCGGATTACTCAAACCGAGATTCCACGTCGAATAAATTCGACCAACATTTTCACCTCAAAGGGTGATGATTTTGACAATCTTGTCTTAAGTTTAGCATCATTTCCTCCAGCTTGCATTAAATTTAGTGATCCACTTTCACAAATTCGGGCATCTGAAATGATTTTTTCTGGTAGGTTTAAATCGAAACAACGGGTTGAGACATGAAGAGTGATATTTCTAAGACAGGCTTTTTTCATATATCTCTTGATAAGGATATTTCTCAGAAAGCTTCATCACCACACTTCTTGCCGTTCGGATGATCTTCCCAGCCAGAAAAATGTACTTCAATCGGAACGTCTTGATTTGCTGCCGGTATTCTGTTTCCCCTGCGAAGTCCATCTTGAACAGCAAAAACAGATTGTAAGCCAGCATCATCAACTGAAAGATCGCTTCATTGGCCCAAAATGATTGGAGCAACAGGTGCCCAACCGCCATGTCATACTTGGCTTCCTTGATGTAATTCTCACAGTTCCCACGTTTTTCATAGAATTCAACCACTTCTTCTGACGACAGTTCCGTATTTGGTGACAAAAAAGAAATAATCGTATTCTTCGCCTTCCAGGAAAGATAATTGTTTTCTGTCTTTTTCATCTTTCAAAACTCGCGAAACTACAAACCTTCTGTCTTCTTTCCATGTGTTCAGGGCTGTAACAAGCTCGGTGGTTTCCCGGCCTTCTTCGCCTGTAACAAAGACAATGGATGGATCGGTCACTTGCGCAACAAGTGTTGGATACCCTTTTCCCTTGATCACATACTTGCAACCCAGTGATTCGATCGTTTCCAGGATATCATCGTCAAAATAACCGCTGTCCATGCGAAATATGATTTCCAACCCCTCATCTTTGAGGTGAGCCATGATTTCCTTGATCATTTCTGCTGCACCATTGGCCGTATAAGTGTCCCCGCTTCTGACATAGCCAGTCAGGTAGGCCTTGATTTCATCACAGAAAGCAAACTGGATGTTGTAACAGCGGTTTCCAGGCTTTTTTGGATTGTATCCTTTTACTGTCCCTTCCTGGTGGCCTTCGACATTGACCACACTGCTGTCAATATCGATGGTGATGGATTTGAGCTTGCTCTTTCTCAGGAGCTTTCTGAAGACTTTGAAATTGATTTCTCTCAGCATTTGGGTCGTTTTGTAACTGAAGTTTCCCAAAAACCGAGATACCGTTTCCGGTTCTTTGATCGAAATGTCAAACTCGTTGACCAGGGGATCGCTTTGCAGCAGTTTCAGCCGTTCCAGTTTGTCAATTCCAATGAAGTTGCCGCACAGCATGGTCTTGATGTGGTTCATTTTGATTTTGTTGGTCGATGCGTTCTCAAAAACCAGGTCGTGATCAATCAGGTCAAAAATCCCATTTTTACTGGCATGTTCGAGTAAGAGAAATAAACCGGCATTTGAGGTGAGATTTCTGGCTGAGAATTCGATTTTATTGATCAAGGCAACATCCTATCCTGCAGAAATTCTTTTCCTCAAGATTTTAACATGCTGTTTGGAGTGGCAGTCATTTCTTTCACCCAATGGGTGAATGCATGAGTCTGATGACAAATTCCAAAATATCTCCATTGTGGGTTAAGAGTATCGATTATTGCTGATAATTGATGGAAAATCAGCTAAAATGGCCCATCTTTACATCGAAAGTGGGGCTTTTATATAAATGCTCTTCTTTGACTGATTCGGGGACGTAGAATCCGGGATCTAAATAAATTGGAGGAATCTGAAAAATGAGCGCCAACAAAGCGGTTGACGAATACATCCAGTCTCTGCAGCCTGACCGGAAGAAAGCCCTGGAGAAAATCCGGGGGTTGATTCTTAAGACTATCCCGGATATTGAGGAGACTATGCGCTACAACATGCCGACCTATGAGAAGGATGAGGTGGTGTGCGCGCTGGCTTCCCAGAAACATTACATCAGCCTGTATATGGATGTCCAATTGGTTAAGGAACACAAGGAGGAACTCAAGCACCTGGATGTCGGAAAAAGCTGTATCCGCTTCAGGAAGATCGAAAACCTGCCCCTTGACACGGTCAAAGAGATCCTGGAAGAAACCGTCGCCCGCCAGTCAAAGCCAGGATGAGTGACAAATCCGGCCGGGTGAACGGCTCCAAAGAAATGTTCAACCAGTTTGCGCCGCGTTATGTGACCAGCGAGACCCATGCATAAGCGCCGGAGTTGCAGCGCCTGGTTGAGATTGCCCGTTCGGAGCAGGCGCTTTTCTGGATGCAGCCAAGCGGTTTCGGGGGACCGCAGGCAACTTTTTATAACCACCACATCCTGATCGCAGGGCGCAAGGGATTTGATAGTGATTTTAAAACGGGCAGGAGGTAAAAAATGGAGCTAAACGAGAAGCACACAGGCGGTTCAGGACCGGAAAAGCGGGCGTTTTTATCCCTGCAGGGGCTCTCGGTGGGGGATGCATTTGGGGAGCGTTTTTTCAGGCAGGACCCGTCATTAATCCAGGAACGTTCGCTTCCCCCAGGGGTGTGGAACTGGACCGACGACACCCATATGGCTCTTTCGATTGTCCAGGTGCTGTTTGAATTCGGAAAAATCGAACAGGACCAATTGGCCCGCTTATTTGCGGAAAGGTACAGCCAGCAGCCCTGGCGAGGCTACGGCGGCGGGGCCCGGCGCCTGCTGGGAAAACTCTCCCGCAAGGCTGACTGGCGGGAAGAGGCTCCAGAATTATTTGGCGGCGGCTCTTTCGGCAACGGGGCCGCGATGCGGGCGGCTCCGATCGGGGCCTATTTTTCCGGCGACCCACAGCAGGCAGCCGCTGAAGCTGACAAATCAGCTCAAATCACGCATGCCCATCCTGAAGGCAGGGCCGGGGCGGTGGCTGTCGCTCTGGCAGCAGCCCTTTTTCCTTCCCAAGCGGGCGTTAAACCCGGCGTGGAATTCCTGGAAGATACCGCCGCTTTGCTCCCGGAAAGTAAGGTCCGGGCCGGAATCGAAATAGCGCTCCGGATACCGCCTGACCAGGTGGAGCAGGCTGCCTCCCGGCTGGGAACCGGGCTGCAGGTGGCGGCGTTTGACACCGTCCCTTTTTGCCTGTGGGTCGCTGCCCACCACGCGGATACATACGAAAATGCCCTGTGGGTAACGATTTCCGGACGGGGAGATATGGATACGACCTGTGCAATCGTCGGGGGGATTATCGGAACCGCCCGGCCGGTCCCGCCGGAGTGGCTTGCGCGCCGGGAACCTCTGCCGGATGATTTTGAATTTTAAGTTTGAGCTGAGCCATCCTTATTCGTAAGGTTTTTTGGCGGGTTATCCCGGGTCTGAGCTCAACCTTCCGAACCGCGGTCCGCACGCAGTTCGCTGATTTTACGGCGCAGGTCCTGGAAGTATTCGGTTTCGGTGATTTCAGCGACCTGGCGGGCCTGTTTTACCCGGTCGATTTCGATTTTCAGCTCATTGACCTCCCTCTTTAATTGCTGCTCGCGCGCTTCAACCTGGCGCACCATCCGCTGGAAAACCCGAGCAAGCTGGCCGAGCTCGTCGCTCCGTTTCGTGACCGCATCGATCATCTCGGGCTGGTATTTTCCATCCTCGACTGCCACGGCCGCGGCGATCAACCGTTCAAACTGCTGGATGTATTCAAAATCATCGGCGCGGTCTTCCGTCAGGTTCCGCATCCGCTGGCACAGGATATGGAATATGCCACGGGTGACCGCGCTCTGGGTTTCAACAAGCTGTAGCAAATCCTCCTGGTCCAGCTCGTAGAGCAGGCTATCTTCGATGGCAGTAATGGATGCGCTGCGCACTTCCGGATCGAGGGCTGCCATTTCCCCAAAGATGTCGTACCGTTGGAGTTCATTCAGGTGTAAATCGCCGTCATGCACCAGCATTTTTCCTTCGGCAATGATGAACATGCTTGAACCCCGGTCCCCTTTATGGATTAACGTCTGGCCGCTTTTTACTCTGACCTCCTTCAGTAAATCGACAGCCCTGACCAGGGCCGGTTCGGGGATTGTAGAGAAAATATTGACCGATTTCAGAATCACAAGCTTGTCCAGGTCGGCTTGCGTATCGCCTTTGAGCTGGTCAATCAGCCTGTTGACAGCCTCGCGGTTGCTCTGTTTTCCTTTATCCCGCAAAGCCCGGGCGGATTCGCAAAAATACTGGTGGGTCTCCAGCAGATTGAGCTGTGAGCTGTACCATTCCAGGTCGGTGGACACTTCTCCTCCATTCGCCCGCTCGTGCCTCAGGTCGAGATTGCGCTTGAAATAGTCCGCCCGACCGAGTACATCCAGGTCTGCGTCAGCAAGTATCTCAGCCAGGCGGTTGGTCGGAGACTGAGGCATTTTTGTCGCCATTATCAATTCCCCGATAAGTTTGATTTGCCCGGGACTGTAATTAAAACCAGGCAGGCTGGCTTCTGCTATGCGCACACTTTCTTCTTCATGGTTTTCACGACCTTTAATATAGCCCAGGTCGTGGTAGTAAGCGGCAGTTTTTAATAGAAGAAGTTCTTCGCCCTGGATTCCTTCCATCTCAGCCAGTATCCCAACCGCCGGCACCACCCCATCCCGGGTATGGGAAAGGGAATGGTAGGTCAGCTGGGAGGGCAGCTTTTCTTCAAGCAACCGCAGGGCAAATTTACGGGCGCCATCAAAATCGGGGGTTTTCATAAATAATCCTCCCGGTTCCTGGAACAGGGTATCAGTAGTGATCTGATCAAAGTCATAGGTTTCAAATTGTAATCCAGAAGATAATTCCCTTCTTGAGGTTTATTCGTGGTTATGGTGGGACAAAATAAGCTGTCCAGAAAAGCGGTAAGAATATTTCATTCGAATAGGTTACTGTCGCATCGCCGCTGGTTGAGGTAATGTGGAATTAGAGCCTGAGCTGGTCGATTACCCCTGAAAGCCGCTGGCTGATCGGATGTCCGGGATAACGCAGTACGAAGATGCCCCCGCTCGCCAGCACCATCATTTCATTTGAGTGCGGCAGGACCGCCGCAACCCGGCAGTCATAGATGCCTTCGACGTATTGGCGGACTTCCTCCGTTTCAAATCCATCAGGCACTTTATTGATCACAAGCATCATCGCCGGTACTTCAAGCCGGCGGGCGACCTCAATTGTAACGCTTGTGCCCAGGTAATCCTGCTGGTCAGGGCGCAGGACAATGATCAGACAGTCTGAGATCGCAATTGAAAGCAGGGTCTCCTCATTCAGCCCTGGGTGGGTGTCGATCAGCAGATAATCCAGGAGATGATTTTTAATAATCTCCTGGAAACCGTCGTTCAGAATCCCCACATCATAACCCTGGCGCAGGATGCGGGCGATCTCCCCAGCTTTAATACTGGATGGAATCAGAAAAATCTTCCCGCTTATCTCGATGTTCAGGTTGGGTGTGACGTCATAAGTTGCCTGCTGGATATCACATTTCCCCCACAGGTAATCGTTTAGAGAAAACTGCATATCCTCTTCGTTCATATTGAAGAGGACATGGATTCCGGGGGACTGGATATCTGTATCCACCACTCCCACCCGGTAGCCCAGCCCGGCAAGTAATGCGGCGACATTGGCGGTTGTGTTCGATTTACCGGTACCGCCCCGGAATGAGTGTACCGAAATAATCAAACGCCTGTCTCCCCATATCTGGCTCCGCTCCCGGTCACTCTCCTGAGAGCGAACATGGTTATGTCATCATACTGGCTTCGATCCGCGATGTGTGCCTCCAGTTCGGTGCACAGTTTTGTTATCAATTCAGCCGCGCTGCTGTACTTGCCCCGGGCCAGGTTGAGCAGCTTTTGCTCGCCAAATGCCTCCCCGGATGGGTTGAGGGCATCCAGAACGCCGTCTGTGTAGGCGATCAGGGTGTCACCTTCAGCCATATTGATGTTCTCTAAATTGAAAAGTATATCGGGGAACATTCCGACTGCCGGGCCGGTGGGGTCGAGCCTTTCAATCCCACCGTATTCCCTGACCAGAATAGGGGGGTCGTGCCCGCCGTTAATATAAATCAGGGAACCGCTGGCGGGGTCAAGCACCCCCACAAAGATTGTGGCGAACATGTTGGTGTCGCCGTGGTTGCTGGCGATGTAATTGTTGGTCAGGTCAATCGCGTTTTTTAATGCAGTTGTGCCAGTTGACAGCAATTTGCGCCGGCGTCCCAGAGAGACGGATTCTCTTTCGGTCTCGCTCTCGTCTGAGAGCACATCCATCCAGCCCAGCTTGTAATGCTGGTCGGCGAATGCCCGGATGAGGCTGCGAAATAAAGCCATAAACATCGCCGCGCCCACGCCTTTGTCGACCACGTCTGCCATCACTAGGCCGAACCTGCGGCCGCCCGAGAGTGGAAATATATCGTAAAAATCGCCGGCTACCTCCCTGGCGGCCTGGAAATAGGTTGTGATCTGCCAGCCAGGTATGTCAGGAAGGCTACCCGGCAGGAAACTGGCCTGGATTTCCCGGGCGATTTCCAGCTCGCGTTCGACCGCCTGCAGGTGCTCATCCACCTGGCCTGTCCCGGAAAGCGGTTTGAGCACCCCGTACAGAAATGGGGTCATATCCGCACCCTCAACCCCGGGGGAGATAGTGCATTCAAGCCGCTGCGGCTGCCCGTCCCCACCAGAAACCACCAGTTCGTGGCTGGTGATTTTCCCGGCAGCCCGGTTCCTTTCCAGCGCTTTTTTTAAAAAGCGGATATCCCGCGCGGGGAGAATATTGAAGAGATTCTTTCCAATTATTTCTTCGGGTTCACTACCAATCAGGTCGCAAAAATTCTGGTTGACCTGGAGCAGTTCCCCGACCGGGTCGCACGTGAAATAAGCAAAACCAAGCGCTTGAAAAACGTCCACAGGATCAGCCCAGCTCAGTTTTCCAGCCTGGCGCGGACAGCGGGTTTATGCCGAAAAACTGGCAAGCGCATTTTCGCTGTCTGGAAATATTTTCAGGATGCTGGTAAAGCCGGACATTTTTAATACCTTCTCAACCCCCGGCTGGGCGCCTGCTATCAACAGGTCCCCGCCCTTGTTGCGGCATTCCTTCAGCGCAGCCAGCACTGAACGGAGCCCGGCGCTGCTCATAAATTCCACTTCGCTCAGGTCCAGCACCAGGTTGGTGTGGTCCTGGTTGATTTTCAGGGATAAATAATCGCTCAGAACTGAGGCAGTCAGGGCGTCCACGCTGCCTGAGACCTGGACGATATCCGCATATTGTTTCTCAATAAAATTAATATCCATACTTTTTCCCTCCCGGGGGATAAATAAGGCAGGTTATTCTAGTGCGGGTTCCATTTTTTGATAAAAGTCAGCCGGTTGCCGTACAGGTTGCTGGTGTAATCGATCTGATCCATCGTCTGGTAAATGAAAAAAATGCCAAAACCGCCGGTCGGCCGGTCTTCCAAACCAGCCTCCAGGTTCGGGGCAGGGGCCGGGCTGGGTTCAAAGGCGAGTCCAAAATCAGTGATCGTCACTTCGATCAAATCATCCGTAAACTCCAGGGATAAAATAATCGATCCCGGATTCATGCCATTGTACCCGTGCGTGATGATGTTTGTGCAGGCTTCATCGACCGCCAGTTGCAGGTCATAGGTGACCTGCTTCGCGATGCCTCCACGCTGGCTGCAGGCAAGGTTGATATATTTCCTGAATTCGGGCAGCGATCTCAGTTCTGCCGAGCGGGTTATCTGGTACATATTTCCACTTCTATATTATCCTATAAAGTTCAATAGAACCGAACCGTTAAAATTCAGCGTCCGGGAAAGTCTCAACTCCCGCTTTGCGGCCCAGCAACTTGACCATCCTCAGGCCCTCCCATTTCGCCTCAATCGCTTCAAGGATTCCATCGTGGATAGCCCAGGCCCGGCCGCGCACAGTGCACCACCCGTCGGGCTGGCGGAAGGGGGAGCTGCTGTCCAGCGCCCTGTACAGCCTGCCGCCAGGTTGAAATTCAGCGTGGATATCATCCATTAATTTATGCCCCTGGACGTATGCGAACCCCCGTTTTTCAAATATCCAAGCAGCTGTATAAAAGTGCGGCTCAAAGAAGTAAGCCCTCTGGCCGAGCGATGCCAGGAAAGCCTCGAACTGGTTCAGAGTTATTTTCAAAGCGCCGAGCCCATCCCGGATCTGCCCGGGGGGAAGACCGGATTCCATTGCGCGCTGCTCCCTTTCCAGATTGCGCCCGGTGCTGCCGGAAAAGGTTGGATAGCCTTCCTGGTGGACACCGTTTCCAAAAGGCGGGCTTTCAGAGTCGCTCAGTTGGAGTTCTTTGATATCGATGCTTCCCAGGGCGTTATCGGAAAATTCCATGAAGAAAAATTCGTCCTGCTGAGCCCCGTAACTGTAGGCCTTGATCCGGACCAAACCCGAATCCGCCTGCGCTTCAATCTGGACTTGCAGGTCCCCGCCGGTTCCTTTCCATGAAACTGGATCAATCTGAAACCGGGCCAGCAGTTCGCTTGGGATCAGGTTCCGGTATACCCGCTTTTTGATATTCTCCGGGAGGTTGTTTATCTGGCTGAGCAGGATTGGGGCCTGGCTGTTTTTCTCCAGCCACCCGGAGGTCAATTGAACCGGAACTGGCTCAATCCTATCGGAGGACTTTTTTATTTGCAGTTGCTTGAACATTGTATTACTGGGTTATTGATATTTTCAGTCTTTTTTTCATTTTCCAGGTTGATTCTGCCGAAATGATTATTTACAATTAAATGAAAGTTGAAACCACTTTCCGAGTTATCTATTTTTTATTATAGCATTATTTGGATGAATTTGGTGATAATTATGGGTAAATTTTATAAAAAACAACCGAGATATCCTCTTGGACGAGTTTGGAAAACTGCCGGTCAGCTGCACCAGCCTGGCAGCTTGCCAGAGATTCGGGTTATTCTATTTCTGGCTTCAAGAATGATATAACCAACATGCAAATGGAAGGAGTCTCCTGATGGCTGATCTGATCTATTCTGCAATCATGTCCCTCGATGGTTATATCGAGGATCAGACAGGCAACTTCGATTGGGCGGAACCTGACGAAGAAGCCCACAGATATCATCAACGACCTCGAGCGGCATACTGGAACCCATCTATACGGTCGCCGGATGTATGAGACCATGCGCGGCTGGGAGTTTATTTCTGACCTGCCTGACCAGCCTTTATTTATAAGGGATTTTGCCGATATCTGGCAGGCGGCTGATAAGATCGTTTTCTCAACTTCTTTGGAGGGCGTTTCGACATCCAGGACGCGTGTCGAGCGCCGGTTTAATCCTGAAACCATCAGAAAACTAAAAGAGGCTGCCAGACAGGACATTCTCATTGGCGGTCCCAATCTCGCCGCAACTGCCTTTGAAGCAGGCCTGGTCGACCAGTTACAGATCTTCATCACCCCCTTCATCGTGGGAGGGGGCAAACAGGGAATGCCCGAAAATATCCGCCTGGGGCTCCAACTTGAGTATGAAAGGCGGTTCGCCAGCGGCATTGTTTTCCTTCGATACCGGGTAGTTAAGAAGCACACTGCCTGATACCTGCCCCAACAGATCCAGCCAGAAAGCCGTGATGCTTTAATAAAAACTGGACTCAATGGTTATACCTGAAATCGTTTGGCTGCAGAAAAGCAATATTGTGTTTGCTGGCTCAGCCCCCCGGGTCGTACAAAACGCACATTACTGGTTGAGGATATTGAATTTGTTGGCCCGGCGGCTTTCGCTGGGTAAAGCCTGGTTCGGAACGCGCAGTCTTTCCATCCTAATCCCCGTTTTGACAGACCAGGCTGCGGACAAGTTTTTTACGGCATGTCACCGCTGAAATCCAGCTTAGTTGGTGGGTGAAAGGACGAGGATTATAGATGCTTTAAGATTTCGATTTAAAGCAGGTTATAAAAAACAGGTATATATAAAACAAAATGCGGGTTATTCACCCGCATTTCGTGGAACTTGCATGAACGGGCCCGGGCAGCATTGATAGCAGTTTTGGGGGCCCGCCGGAAGTATACCACAGCTTGTGTGGAATTGCACAAATTGTTAAGATTGATTTGCCGTTTGGAAACCGGGTTTGTTCAACCCCGGATTTTTCAGACGATCAACAACCCGGTAGAGCGGTTCAGCTGCGGATATTCCCTTGCGGATCGCGATCTGGCTGGCGGAGAGGTAATTCATAAACTCGCCCAGGCACTCGAACAGGGCCTTTTCAAACCGGTCGTCGATCCGCACACCTTCCTGCCACCACCAATCCTTGACGGTTAACAGGCCGGATTTCTTGTCGAACAGCGGTTCAAAGCGGGCGATAAAGCGCTCCCCGTAAAGCACCGGCAGCACGTAGTATCCGTACATGCGCTGGGCGGCAGGTTTGTACACCTCCCAGGTATAGTCAAAATCGAACAGCCAGCGCAGCAGGTCGCGGTCCCAGTTCAGGTTGTCCAGCGGGGCGATGAAGGCGACCCTCGCTTTAGGCGCCCGCTGTAATCTTTGCCCACTCCAGTTCAGGCAGGTCTTTTGAGCGCATAAAAAACGTCCGCTCCGGCAGCCCTTCAATCGGACCGCGACCAGCTCGCCGCCTTCCACCAGTTTTGCCAGGATCTGGCGGCGGCGGCTCGCTCTTCAATCCGAGCATATCCAGCCAGTGTTCTGTGCCGGTGGGATTGGCGATCCCCAGCCCGGCAACCCGCCGGAGCACATGCCATTCCTGGTAGGCCTGGAGGGACTTATTCGGGTCCGGCCGGTCCAGCAACTCCGCAGGCAGCAAGTTTTCGATCAGGTCAAAGACCCGCCTGGTGTTGACCCGGTGGTGGATTCCGACCTCGCCCATAAAATAGAGCAGTTCGAGCGCCGCCCTCGGCAGGCGTGCCGGCACTCCCCACCACCAGTCGACCGAACCGGCCTCTTTTATATCAATTGAGGACAGTGGGCCTTGCTGGCGGATGGCTTCCAGAACCAGGGGGCGATCTCCATCGGCGGGTTGTTTGGGCTGCCGTGTTTTTGGCGCATGCTGGCCCGGAAACGGCTGAAACAGGACCAGTCGCCCGCATCATAGATGGACTGCACCTTGTCATATCCGTCCAACAGCCGCCTGTCCTGGTAAAGCAGTTCTTCCAGGTAATCCGGACGGTAATCTTCAACATGCGGACTGCAAAACAAGGTCTGGATTGCGCCCGACCACGTTGATCGGATCATACTGGATGCAGCCAACATGGCGTATGTAATCCAGGACCGCCGCCTTCCCTTTCAGTCTGCGGGGCGGCCATAACCTGTGGTGGGAGAGCAGGAAGCGCCGGGCGAGGCGCTTGCTGAGTGTGATGGTCGCTTCGGGCAGCAGGACTTTGGGCATTCTTTATTAAACCACCTTCTGACCGCGGTAGACTATGAAGACCCCTACAAGCACCAGTAACCCACCCGCGATCTGCTGCCCGGAGAGGGTCGCTCCAAGCAGCAGGCTGGCAAAAAGCGCCACCAGGACCGGCTGGCCCAGCAGGGTCGGTGAGACAATCGTCGCCGGGAGGAATCCCTGGGCATAGTTTATAGCCAGCCAGCCGAAAAAATGGACGAATACCCCCAGCGCAAACAGGTACAGGTAGGTAGCCGTGGGATAGCCAAAGAGCGGGATTCCCAATACCAGGTTCAGGAGCAACTGGAATAAAAATGCGCTCATGGTTGAAATCCAGAAATAGCTGATTGTGCTCAGGTAAACACGGCCGCGCTGGGTAACCAGGAAATATGCCCCGTAGAAGACCGCCGCCAGCAAGCCCAACAGGGTGCCCAGGCCAACCCGGGCAGCCTGCCCCAGATCATCTACCAGCACCAAGGCCACCCCTGTCAGGGCTATTACCAAGCCTAACCAGAAGGTCCAGCCCGGGCGTTGGCGAAACACCAGCCAGGCTCCCAGCCCGACCCACAGCGGGGCGGTGTTTACCATCAGAGTCGGGTTGGTGGGACCACTCATTTTAATGCCGGCGGACCAGAAGGTGACATCCAGGCTGAACAGGATCCCACCGGCAACCGCAAACAGGATTCCCCGCTCGAAGGAGGCGTCCCGGGCTTGTTTTTTGCGCTGGAAAAATGGCAGCGTCGCCAGGATGGCGGCGATACCGGTCCGGTAAAGGGCGACAATTGTGCCGGGGGCATCCGCCAGGTAGACAAATATGGCCGCCGAACCCAGTCCGAGCAGACCTACCCCCAGCGCGAGATAAGGATATAACCGCGGAGAGTTGCAATCCCGGCAGGCTCGCGCATTCCGGCTGGGGCGGGGAATTCAATTATTCACCGATGATTTTAACGAGAACCCGCTTCCGGCGGCGCCCGTCGAACTCGCCGTAGAAAATCTGTTCCCAGGTGTCCAAAATCCAGGCTGCCGTCTGTCACCGCCACCACCACCTCCCGGCCCATTATCTGGCGTTTCAGGTGGGCGTCAGCGTTGTCCTCCCCGGTGCGGTTGTGCTGGTACTGGCCGGTAGGTTCGTGCGGGCGCGAGCTCCTGCAGCCATTTTTCGTAGTCCTGGTGCAGCCCGTGCTCGTCGTCGTTGATAAAAACCGAGGCGGTGATATGCATTGCGTTCACCAGCGCCAGTCCTTCCCGGATGCCGCTCTCGCGCAGGCATTCCCTGACCTGGGGGGTGATGTTGACGAATCCCCTGCGCCCGGGCACCTCAAACCAGAGTTCCTTTCGGTAAAATTTCATTTTATGAATCCTCATAAATTTTTGTTTGATCCAAATTCGATAAGCTGTTTCTCAACCGGCTCAATCGATATCAGTTCACCTTTCCCTAATCCGCCATGCTGCAGCGCTCGTCTTCATACTCGATCTCCACGGTGGTGTGGTAGAAGTCCAATTCACCGCCCAGATGCTTGATCTCAGCTTTGATGCATTCCACCTGCTCCCGGGTGGTGTCCTCTTCAACAACCAGGTGGGTGGTCAGGACGTGATGCTCGCCATCCAGAGACCAGACATGGGTGTGGTGGCTTGAGCATACCTTGTCGATCGCGTTCAGCTGCTCCTCGATCTTTTCAAGGTCAACCTCTTCCGGGACCGCCTGCAGGAACACCGCCAGGGTCCTGCGCATGTTCTTAATCACACTGTAGAGGATGTAAAGGGTGATCAGGATGGAGAGCAGCGGGTCGAGGACATAATAATCAGTGAAGAGCAGGATCAGGCTGAGCAGCAGCACCGCCACCCAGCCCAGCAGGTCTTCGAGCAGGTGCCAGGATACCACCCGGGCGTTGAGGGTCTTCCCGCCGCGCAGGCGCAGCACTGCCAGCCCGTTCGCCAGGATGCCCAGGATCGAAAACAGCACCATCCCCTGGGCGTCGGTTGGTTCCGGATCAAACAAACGCGGGATCGCCTGCCAGAGGATGAAAAGGGAGCCAACGATCAGCACAATGGTGTTGACCAGCGCGCTCGAGCAGCGAATAGCGCCGGTACCCGTATGAATAACGGCGGTCCTGTTCCTTCTGGGCATAATTTTCCAGGTACCAGGACATCCCCAGCGAAATACTGTCGCCCAAGTCGTGCAGGGCGTCTGACAGGATCGCCAGGCTGTTGGTCCAGATCCCGCCGAAGACTTCCAGGACGGTGAATGCCAGGTTGAGGAAAAAAGCGGCTTTTATCCTGGAGGCATCCCCGTGTGAGTGTTTGGGCGCCATGAATCAGCGTGCAATCAGGATTAAAATCCCCGCCACTACCGCCAGGACATCCAGAATCTGCCTGAGCTCCCCGATGTTAATGAAACCCGATACGCCAATCAGAATTAGCCAGATCGCCAGGACAATAGTCCCCAATCTCGATAAATTCATAGATAAACTCCTTGGTTAAGTGTAATGTATCAATCTAAAAAGATAACCCAAAGGTTAACCGATATACAAAAACGACGCAAGAGTGCTTGATCGCCGGCCTAACCAACCTCATTATTGGCTTGCTTGAACCAGCCGTAAACTTCCGCGGCGATGTCTTCCCATTGATAAAACGCTAGCTTGCAGGTCATGGTTGCACCTTTGGGGATAAATGGGATGGCATGAATTTTAATCGATGTCAATATCAAGGAGTGTTACTCTGATAGGTTGTTATGCAAGAGGGTTATATCAAGGGGGACGTTGAATTGCTGAATTTAGCTTCCTTGAAGGAGTAACACTCCTCTCACTCCTTAATCAGAATCTTGCTAATTTTTAATAGATAATTGATTTAAATTATCGCCAAAACCGGTATACTTTGTGAAATTAGTCCAAGATAGAAACGGCAGCAAAATACCTATGACAGAAGACCTGAACAATAACTCTCCGGGAGGAACCGACCCGGAGGAAGAAAAACAAACAAAAGATCAAAAACGGCGCCAGAACCTGATGACCCTCGGTTACGTGGCTGCCGGGATCGTGGTGCTGGTTCTCATCCAGATATTCCTGCGCAACCCGGTATCCAGGCCCACCCAGGAAATTCCCTACAGTGAATTCCGGGAAAAGCTGGCGAACGGCCAGGTAACCCGGGTTGAAATCGGGGAAGACCGAATAACCGGCTTCCTGGATAACCCGGAAGAAGATAAGAATCCGGAGGAAATCTACTTTTTCACCGCCGCCATCTCCGGAAGCGACCCGGACCTGATCGAGGAACTCGACGCGGCCGGTATTGAATACAGTTTTAAACGCCAGCCCAGCCAGGCAAGTACATTTATCCTTTCATTGGGCATTCCCCTGGGGTTAATGGTCGTAGTCTGGATGCTGCTGATGCGCCGGATGGGCGGGACTGGCGGCGCCGGCATGGGCGGTTTTATGGGGGTTAATAAAAGTAAAGCGACTGAGGTGAAACCGGAAGAAGTCGGGATAACCTACCAGGACGTCGGCGGTGCTGATGAAGCGATCGCAGAACTCCAGGAGATAACCCAGTTCCTGAAGACCCCGGAAAAGTTCGCCAAGCTGGGCGGGCGCATACCGAAGGGTGTGCTGCTGGTCGGCTCGCCCGGGACCGGAAAAACGTTGCTGGCAAAGGCGACCGCCGGCGAAGCCGGGGTGCCGTTTTTCCAGACAAGCGGATCGGAGTTTATTGAGCTTTATGTCGGGGTAGGCGCTGCCCGTGTGCGGGATCTTTTTGAACAGGCCCGCAAGTCAGCCCCGGCGATTGTATTCATCGATGAGATCGATGCGATCGGAGGCAGCCGGGGCGGATTGAACCGTCCAGGCGCCAACGACGAGCGTGAACAGACCCTCAACCAACTCCTGGCGGAGATCGACGGGTTAAAACCTCCAGCAGTGCGCCGGTAATCATCATGGCGGCAACGAACAGACCGGAGATCCTAGACCCGGCCCTGATGCGAGCCGGGCGTTTCGACCGGCAGGTCACCGTGGACAACCCGGATCTGATCGGGCGCGAACAAATCCTGAGGATACACAGCCGCGGCATCCTGCTTGAGGAGGAATTTGACCTCGAGCATGCCGCCCGGATCACATCCGGCTTCAGCGGTGCCGACCTGGAAAACGTGATGAATGAAGCCGCCCTGCTGGCTGCCCGCCGGGATGCCCGGGCGGTGACCGGGTGGGACTTCGAAGAGGCGATCGAGCGGGTAATCGCCGGGCTCGAGAAGAGGACCCGCGTGATGAGCGAGGCGACCAAGAGGGCGGTCGCCTATCACGAAGCTGGCCATGCCATTGTTGCGGGCCTTGTCCCACATGCTGACCCGGTAAGCAAAATCAGCATTATCCCGCGGACGCGCGGCGCTCTTGGATACACCCTGCAGATGCCGAGCGAGGACCGCTACCTTCTGACAAAAGCTGAACTGCTCGACCGCATCGCAGTCTATATGGGCGGACGGGCGGCGGAACTCTACAAGTTTGGAGAGATCAGCACCGGAGCGATGGACGACATCAAGCGCGCCACCGCCCTGGCCCGCCGGATGGTGACCGAGTTCGGGATGAGCGATGAGCTCGGCTCAGTGCGCTACGCCGGCGAGGGTTTACAATACCTGCAGGAGGCCGGACTGAACGGCGGCGGAAACAGCCCAAAAACCTCCGAAATGATCGATGGTGAAGTAATGAACATCGTGACCGGGCAGTACCAGCGCGCCCAGCGCCTGTTGAAAAAGAACCGCCGGGCGCTCGAGAACCTGACCGCCGTTCTGCTTGAACGGGAGACCGTTGACGGATGCACTGTACTGGAGGCGTTGGGGAAAGAGGATTGTCACTAACATACCGGGTTTTCAGACGAAACCTGGGTTCCCAATAGCGACTTACCCTGGTTGGATCATGATAAAATGCTGGCGTTTGATGCCGGCATTTTTTACTTAATTTAATTTAAGATGTACGTAAAATATAAATCCCCGGATAACCCTGATCCCTTTTTTGCTGGCCCTGCTCATAATGCCAACCTAAACCTTTGGACCGTTTTTCCAGACAGTATTTGCCCGGGATGGAGCAGGGTAGATGGTGGTCCAGGGCACCCTGCGCTACGATACTTGGCCCAAAAGACTGTATCGTTTGGTGTCTTTTTGATATAAGCATCTTCCATCGGACGCCTTTAAATATTGGGATTAGTCAATGCCAATCCCTAAAAATTTCGAAAATTTTTTATAATTTTTAATCCTTTGTCCCCATTAATGAAATTCCCAGATGTTCAATACATTTGGTACTAAAAAATTCAAAATCTTAGTTCAAGCTCAATTAAATTATTAAATTCACTTATAGAATCCACCCCCATGATCATACTCAATCCAAAAGACCATATCATTTAGAGGGAATAAATTATAATTTCATATCAATTAAACAAAAAAGAGGAACGATAGGATAAACTCAAATTGTCCAAAGAGAATTCACCCACTAATTTCTTCAAAAATTTTATCTTATTGGATTTTCACTTTAAGCCCACTTTCTTTTTTGTTTTTATTTTGTTTGTGCTTTTAACTGGATTTTCTGTCCAAACTGCAAAATCAAAATCCTATGTGATTGAGGGCATACCAGGCAAGGAACAACTGCGCGCAGTTGAAGATATGGAAATGGTGGAAGCACGCCAAGATCTTCAAAAAGCAACCTCACCATTATCTATACCGCCATTCATGCCTGTCCCAGAAGGTACCCAGAGGTACAGGGGTCATTATCAGCCTCAACCACAATCGAATCACAATTCACACTGTCGGTTGACTCTCCACCGACAGCCAGTAGTTTTTTTGCCTTGGGGGACAATAACTCAATTATCCCACCTGATACTCACGGTTCGGTCGGATTAATCACTTGATGGTGACCTTGAATAGCCAAGTGCGCATACAGAATTGTAGCGGCGGTGTGCTTAGTACTGTTACACTTAATTCATTTTGGGGTAGTGTGAACGGTGGCAATGGAGCATTCGATCCCAAAGTGCTTTATGATCCATATAGTAATCGCTGGATTACGGTGGCATGTGACGATTCGTGGAGCACAACTTCCGGTCTCTTAATCGGTGTAACAAATAGTAATGATCCCACAGGCACCTGGTACAAGTTTCGCATCGCTGCCGCTGACGCTAATTGGATTGATTATCCCAGCATTGGTTTTAACAAGAATTGGATTGTAGTAACAGTCAATATCTTCAACAGTAGCGGTAATTACGTACGCTCAGAGGTTTATGCATTCAATAAAACCATTTTATATTCTGGTACAAGCGCACCCTATAATCGTTTTATCCACACCTCAGGTGTTTATGCTCCTGCTGTCACATATGACATTAACTTAGACACAGAATACTTGATCAGCACATACAATAGCGCTTCAGGAATTGTGCGTTTAGCCACCATTACAGGCGCAGTAGGATCAGAGACTTTCTCCATGAATAGTACCAACCTAAACTCAACGCTTGGTGGTTGGTCACAATACCCCCTGGGTAACAACGACTTTGCCCCTCAACTAGGTTCAAGTGAAAAGATTATGACCAATGATTCCCGCATGCAAAATTTGGTATATCGTAATGGTTCCTTGTGGGCAACTCACACGATATTTTTACCTTCTGGCGGAAATCCCACGCGTAGCTCAGTGCAATGGTGGCAGATATCTACTTCACCAGGTGTTATCCAGAATGGGCGAATAGATGACTCCAGCGGTGTCACTTTTTATGCGTTTCCCAGCATTGCTGTCAATATTAATAACGATGTGCTTATTGGATTCTCGCGCTTTTCAGCCTCACAATATGCCAGCGGAAATTATGCTTTTCGAACTTCCTCTGATCCGATAAATACGATGCGAGCTGATATTGTGCTCAAAGCTGGTGAATCCAAATACTACAAAACCTACAGTGGCACTAGGAATTGTTGGGGCGATTATAGTCACACAACGGTTGACCCGGTAAATGACGTCGACTTCTGGACAATTCAAGAATATGCATGGACACAGACACCTGGCGGTGGTTACGATCGCTGGAGTACTTGGTGGGGACGCATTATCCCACCTCCAATAACTTTCAATAAAACCAGCCCACCTGATGAGGCGGTGGTATTGGGGAACTACACTACTCTTCAATGGGAAAACAGCAGCGGCGCAACATCATATGAATATTGTATCGACATGACCAACAATAGCACCTGTGATTCAAGTTGGGTCAATGTTGGAACCAACAACAGTATTATCATAAATGGACTAAGCCAAGATACAGTTTATTATTGGCAAGTGCGCTCTGTTAACCCTGGCGGTACTTCTTATGCCAATAACGGCACATGGTGGAACTTCATGGTTACCCAGAACTTAATTTACTTTCCATTGATTGCTAAGAATATTAACAATCTCCCATAAATCAGTTATATATAACTGAATTGTTACATAACTTGTGAGACAAAAATAGGTGGTGGTACAAGAAAGATTTTTTCGCCAAAACAAATCCTTTCGCTACGATCAGGAATTTATCCCTATTACGACACTTCGGTTCCTCCGGCGCGACTTGCCGCCTGCCAGCCTAGCCCCAAACTTCCCGGTGACCTGAGTGGGTCGGAAATGTTCGCGCTGCCGAACCGGGCTGCCAATTCAGACCCTTTTTTTCAAGTGCATCGCGATCTCAACCAGCGGCGATCCGATCGGTTCCTGGCACTGCTACGAATTCCTGATCAGCGAAGCCAAGTTGAACGATTACCCCAAATTTGGGATTTGGCCGGACGGTTATTATATGTCGGTCAATCAATTTGAATATAATTTCGGTTGGTCTTATGCAGGTCAGGGCGCGGCCGTTTTCGAGCGCGATCAGATGCTTTCTGGCAATTCGGCCAGGATGCAGTACTGGGATATGGAAACAAGCAACCCGGACCTGTTTGGGATGCTGCCTGCTGACCTGGACGGGCCTGCCCCTCCTCCTGGTGCGCCTAACCCGTTCGTGCAGGTCGTAAACGGGAATCCGGACAGGCTGCGCGTCTGGGAGTTTGATGTCGATTGGGTGACGCCTGCCAATTCAACATTTGAATTCAGGCAAGCCATCAACACCGAAGCCTTTGATACAAGCTTATGTACTGCATCCCGGGAATGTATCCCTCAGCCAAGTCCAGGCATAAAGGTGGACGCCATCTCTGACCGGTTAATGTACAGGCTGCAGTTCCGCAATTTTGGCGGATACCAGACGCTGGTTACCAATCACACCGTCGATGTGGACGGGACAGCTGGTGATCACGCCGGCGTGCGCTGGTATGAGCTGCGCAGCAGCGGCGGAGACTGGTCCATCCAGCAGCAGGGAACATTCGCGCCCGACAGCGACCACCGCTGGATGGGCAGCGCGGCAATGAATTGCTTCGGGGATATCGCCCTGGGTTATTCGGTCTCCAGCACGACCACCTACCCTTCGATCCGCTTCACCGGCCGTTTGGGGGGCGATCCATTGAACTTAATGACCATGGGCGAAGGTGTGGTTGTCAATGGGAATTCTGTTCAGACTTCTTCAAATCGCTGGGGTGATTACAGCATGATGTCGGTTGACCCGCTCGACGACTGCACATTCTGGTACACTCAGGAATTTTACGATACGAATAGTACTTCTTGGCAGACCCGGATCGCCTCGTTCCGGCTGCGCGACTGTTACCCCAATAAATTGAGCTTTCCGCTGATCTACCGATAATCCCCCGGATTTGAACAGGAGGGATATACTTAAAGCGGGGAGACCCTCATGGCAGCCAGACATTCAGAGACCGCATTCAATCCCGCTCAGATAATCCTGCCGGCGATCTTATTTATCTTTTTTCTCCAGCTTCTGACTGACTTCATCGAAGCGGTTTACGCTTTTGGTCTGCTCGGCGCCAGCATTCCGGTGGAGATGCTGGCGGTCGTCCTGTTCTTCTCGCCGTTCCTGCTTATGCTGGCAGGCAGGCGTTACCCTGAATGGGGCCTGCTGGCAGCTGGGCTGGTTGTGGTTCTGGCGCGCCCGCTCGAGGTCATGCTGGCCACCCGGGCCAGGATGCTGGTCTCGGGGATCGGTATGGCCGCCTTTCTGGTTTACCTGCCTGCTTTTCTGTGGGTTTCCAGCCAGAAAAACCGCCGGGAGGAGAGCCGTTATCTGAGCATGGGGATGCTGCTGGGGGTCCTGTCTTTAATCCTGATGCGGGCGGTGCACTCCGGCCTGGACCGGTCGACCGAGCGGGATTTCCTGATCATCGGCTGGATCCTGGCGCTGTTTGGATCCGTTTTCCTTTTCACTCGCTTCCGCGAATCGCAGCGGGCTGCCAACGAGGAGGTTTCCCAACCCGGGAGCGGTTCCCATGCAAAGCGCTGGTTTAGCCTGGACACAACTGGATTATCTCTCGGGGTGTGCGGGGTATTCCTGCTGTACTATTTTGGTTTTTCCAGCCCAAACGTGATTGCCCGCTGGACAGACGCCAGTTACAGCGGGGTGATGCTGCTGGCGCTGTTCAGCTACGCTCTTTTTGCGATCCTTATGACGTCGCCGTGGTTCCGGAGCTCATTGAGACCGGTTTTTGTATGGGTTTGGAACGCGTCTTTTGTGCTCTCGCTGGTAATGACCATCCTAGCTAACCAGATCCAGTTTCCAGCCGAAAAAGGCGCCTACCCCCTGTTTGACCCCGGCATGCACCCGTTCAGTTACCTGCCGTTGGTAGTGATGCTCGTCCTGTCTCCGGTCCTGCTGGTCGACCTTTATCTCTACTTGAGCGGGATCATCCAGGGCAAACCATCGCTGCGGGAGATCGGGATGGGTTTCGGGGTGGGGGCAATTTTTATGCTCCTGATGGTGCTGGCGCATGTTTTCACCACGGTCTATGACTATATCCCCGTTATCGGCCCGTTCTTCCGGGATAAGTTCTGGTTTGTGTACGCCGCGGCGGGGTTGGGACTTTGTCTGCCGCTCCTGCTTGTTGACCGTAAGATGTATGTATTCACTCCGCTCCCGGCCCCGGGCTGGGTAAAGACTCTGGTTTATGGATATATTCTGGCGGTTGGGGTTGTCTCCTTGTTCGCCGTTTACCGGATGGAGATTGACCCGGGCCAAACAGCAGCTCAGGCCGAATCTTTTACAGTGCTGACTTACAACATCCGGCAGGGGTACAGTGCCGGCGGACAGAAGAACCACGCCGGGCAGCTGGGCTTGATCAGGTCATTAAATCCAGACATCATCGGGCTGCAGGAGAGCGATACCAACCGGATCTCGGGCGGCAATTCGGACCTGGTGCGCTATTTCGCCGACAATCTGGGCATGCACGCCTATTACGGGCCGAAAACTGTTCTGGGGACCTTTGGAATCGCCCTGCTGTCCAGGTACCCGATTGAAAACCCGCGCACCTTTTATATGTACAGCCAGGGTGAGCAGACCGCCGCAATCCAGGCCCGGGTGAAAATTGGGTCCCGGGAATACAATATCTACGTGACCCACCTGGGAAACCAGGGCCCGCTGATCCAGCAGCAGGCTGTCCTGGCGGAAGCCAGCCGCGTGCAGAATGTGATCCTGATGGGGGATTTCAACTTCGCACCCGGCACGGAGCAGTACCGCCTGACGACTGAGATTTTTGAGGACGCCTGGGTGCTTCGCTGGCCAGATGGGGTGGATGATAAAGGAGTGGACCCGGTCGAAAGGATAGACCACGTCTTTCTTTCAGCGGGGCTGGATGCCCTGGATGCGAGCTATATTTACCACCCCGCCTCCGACCACCCGGCGCTGGTTGTGACCATAGATGCGCCCTGAATAAATTGATGGCGATGAATCTTTCGCCCAACCGGGTGCTGGGGGTGGTCGGCCTGGGAATAATGCTTTCGCTCCTGGGCGACCAGACCCTTTACACTGTCCTGCCCAACCCGGGCATCGCATCTGAAGCAGGGCTGACTCTGGCAATGGTCGGAATTCTGCTGGGAGTCAACCGACTGGCGCGGGTGCTTACCAATGCGCCGGCGGGATATCTTTACGACCGGTTTCCCAGAAAACCCCTGATGGTGTCCTCTCTCTCGGTTGGGGCGGTATCTACAGTAATCTATACTACTGCTGCCAGTCCGGGATTATTTGTTTTCGGCAGGATTCTGTGGGGAATAGCCTGGTCCGGAATTTGGATCGGTAGTAATACAATTGCCCTGGATATCTCAGAAAACGGGGACAGGGGCTGGATAACAGGGCGGCTTCAAATGTGGTTCTTTCTCAGCATCGGGATAGCCTCGTTGGCTGGTGGGTTGTTCACCGATCTTTTTGGCTTCAAGGGCGGGCTGGTATTGAGCGCCTGTCTGACTTTGCTGGGTGTGGGTCTCTGGGCGCTTTTGCTCCCGGAGACACGTCCGCAAAACACAATGGTGAGCGGAGGAGTTGAGACAGTAAAGGAGCGCGAAAAATTCCCCTGGGCTGTAACCCTGCAAGCATCTATCCCGACTTTTGCACTCCGGCTTGTATTCGCTGGGGTAATCACTTCAACCACCATTCTCTGGTTGGGTCAGTTTATCGAAGGTGGAGCACCCCTGGATGGGATCATCGTTCCTCTGGCGACTCTCGCAGGGATTTTTGTGGTCCTGAGAATGCTGCTCTCGATGCTGAGCGCGCCGCTGAGCGGGTTAATCTCCGACCGATGGGGAAAGCGCTGGATCGTGTTGGGGTTAATTTTCCTGGCTGGAGCAGCGGGTTTATGGTGGATGGGATCACTCACAATGGCGATCGCCCTGCTGGGAGCCGCTTTCGCCACGGTATCCGCTGGGGGCATCCAGGGATTGGTTCCGGCGGTGATCGGAGACCGGGTGTCCAATACCCGCCAGAGCCGGGTGTTAGGAGTGGTTTATACAATCGGGGATATTGGCAGCGCGATCGGCCCACCGATGGCGCTTTTCATGGTGCCTTTTATTGGCATCGGGTATTTATTCCGGATTTGTGCGGCAGTCTTTGCTGCAGTGGGGCTTTTCAGTCTGATGATGGCAAGTCGGGAAAAATAATAAAAATGTACCGACACCACCTGAAATTCTGGACCGGTTTGAATTTATTTAGAATGGGTAAAATTACGGCTCGCTAAAATCTTGTTATAATTGGCAAGTTTTCAGGCCGGGGTATTTTTTCCGGCAGGATACATGGATAATATTAACATGCCAAAAATAGTGGACTATAAAGATAAACCGGCAGCTTCAAACGCCAGTAATTTCAGGGAAAACGGCCGCCCCAGCAGGGGTTGGGTGTTTATCGTGCTTGCGCTCATCATTGCTGCACTGGCGTGTAACCTGCCCGAGGGGACACCCCCGCTGGATGCCAGTCCGACCGCCCCCCAGACCGCGGCGGTTGAGATACCTGCCGTGGGCGGGACTGCTACCGTGCTCGAACCAGCACCTCCAGTCGCTATAGCCACAGAAGAGCCGCCGGAACAACCCCTTCCAGGAGTATTGCCCACGCTGGAGCCAAACCTGGCGACAGGCAAGCAGGCCTTCGCCTCTAATGAACAGGCTGAATTCCCGGCTTCTTTTGCGGTCGACGGCAGCCTGAACAACATGTGGAACTCCGGAGGCCAGGCGCCCCAGTGGATCGAAATAGACCTGGGAGGACCAGCGGTGATATCAGGAGTTCCGGCTGTATGTCTCACAGTTTCCCGAAGGAAACACCGAGCACGAACTGACAGTCAGCCGGGATGGTTCTAATTACCAGGCGGTTCATACTTTCAGCGGTCCCACCGGCGATGGGTTGACGCTTGAGTTCACTCCGGACACCCCGCTGGAAGGATACCGTTACCTGCGGGTTAGGACAATTCTCAGCCCTTCCTGGGTCGCCTGGAAGGAAATTGAACTGGTGGGGACTTTCGAGTAATAATCAGTTCGTGTTCGGGGCTTTTAATAGAACCCCAACCACATAACCAACCAGGGCGCTTAACGTCCCAATCACAGCCATTTCAAGCCCGCTTTTACCCGGGCTTCCCACATAAATGCGGGCCTTGTATGCTCCCACCAGAAACAATACGACAGCCGCAAGGACAACCGAGAGAATCATGCTGGTTTGCACCGGGAGGAAGAAGAAAGGCATCAGCGGTAACAGGGAACCGATAATGGCTGAGACACCAACAATCGCGGCGGAGCGCAGGGCGTGCCGGCGGTTTACCGGGGTGAGCTGGTGCTCCTCGGCCATCATGACCGCCACCCAGACGTCTTTATTGGCGGTGACAGTCGCCACAATCCGGTCCAGCAGCTCGCCTCTGAAGCCCTTTTTTGCGTAGATGTCGCGGATTTCTTCCTGTTCGAGATTGGGGACATCCTGGATATGGCGGTACTCGCGCTCGCGCTCGCTTTCATAATAGTCGGCATCCGCCAGGGTAGAGGTATACGCAACTGCAGCCATCGAGACCGATTCGGCGAAGGTCGCCGCCAGGCCTGCTACAATCACGACCCATGAGTCTGCTGTAGCGGCTGCCACCCCCAGGGTAACCCCGAGCACATTGACCAGCCCGTCCTGCCCGCCCAGGATGATGTCTGACAAAAACGAAACATTTTTATGCGGATCTGCAATAGTGTGGTGGTTGATCTCGTCGATCATGGTTTTATTGGCGTCAGCAGAGTCTTCTTGATTTTGCATACGATTTCCTTTAACAAATTTTCAGGCTCCCGGTCAGTTCCCCTGATTGGACTGCTGGAGACTCTCAAAGATCCGGCGGTCGTCCGGTTCCAGCCTGCCCAGCATTTCGCCTCCCAGGCTGGTGTAAATTCTCTGGGTGAAGAGCTCCATCCAGACAAACTGCCAGGCGATAAGAACCAGATCCCGGTTGCTGGTTATGGTCGCTTGAAACTGGTCGGAATGGGGATCCTGGCTGGCGATCAGGCATTCGCGACTGTCGGCGATAACCAGCAGGAGGTCCTTCAATTGGTGCAGTTCACTCTCCAGGGGTGGGTGGCGGGCGACCTGATTTTTACAGGATAATCCGTCCAGTTCCAGCTGGCCGCCTCCGGTCAGCAATACATTTATCCCCATACCGCTTTCGCAGCAATTCTGGATTGCCGGGCGCAGATCTTCCAGCTCGCGGTCGTTAGCCACTATTGAGACCTCCCGCTCTGCCTCAGCCAGCATCCGGGAGGCGTACGAGATGACTGCGGAACGGCCGCTGATTGACCACAGGCGCTCGCCCTGCTCCGGCTGGTACCTTCTACCCAGGTCCCCCCGGAGCTGGTCGATCAGGATGTTATGCTCCCGCGAGAATTGCTCCAGCAGCGTGTCCGGGGGTAGGGGCCGGTAATAGGTGGCCCGGTCGCTTTCCGATTTCAGCACCGCCCCGCGGGTATGCAGCCTGCCCAGGGCCTCATACACCATCGAGCGCGGAACGCCCGAGACCTTGCTAATCTGGTAGCCGGTAGCGGGATGCTCGCCCAGCAGGGACAGGTAGACCCGGGCCTCGTACTCGCTGAACCCAGCAGAGATCAGGTTCTCCTGTAAGGTCATGGTTCCTCCCAATATTAGTAATCCTAATTAGAACTACGGGTAATATTATAAACTACTACGAGTCGTGGGTCAATCTATTCTCTCCAGTTTCCGCCCGATTTATCAGGAAACGCTTCAAGCGGAGTAACCCCTTTTTGGGGTTGAGTTTACTTTGTCGTTCCCAGGACCATGCATCAAAATTAGAAAGACTGCCAGGAACTCAACGTCCCGGATTAAAACCAGAAAACCCGCTCCTGGCAACGAAACATCAGGTCTATGACAGGCAAGCTGGTAGGAGCGAGCCGCGCAGTCTATTGCGTTCGCTACGAGAAAGTTGACCTGGGTTTATTCGCTGGCGGGGGCTAAAAAACCTTCGGGAAGAATCTACCTGTCCGCTGCCTGTATCGCCGGTACTCCCCTCCAAATTCAGCCTCCATCATTTTCTCTTCCCTCGGTATCCGGTACAAGTAAAGCGGGATCGAAAAAAGCAGCATGGAGAAACCCACCAGCCAGTTCCAGAGCAGCAGGGGCTGCGCCAGACCCCAGACCAGGTGGGCTGCATACATCGGGTGGCGGATTTTACTGAATATTCCGCCTGTGACCAGCACGTGCCCCTCCTGCAGTTCGACGTTGACGGACCACTGGCGCCCGAGGTCTGCGTGCGAACGCCATAATAACCAGTCTGCAAGCCCGAAAAGGGCTGCTCCAGCCCACCCGGCCCATGCTGGCAATGTGTAACCCGCAAAATCAAGCCAGTTGGTCAATCCATAGATCAGCGGCAGGACCAGCATCCCGAACACCGGCAGAAAGGACAGGAAGCGGTCTGTCCGGTCGGGGGTGGACCTGGGCTGTTTGTAGCGCCGGGCGTATACCGAGCGGATTCCCGAGGCCAGGATGAAGAAGGCAGCATACAGGCCGAAGAAGATAGTTCTGATATCTACCATCACCATACTCCCGGCAGCAGCCGGTACCGGACGGACAGGCAGAATTCCCGGTAGCCGTTCAGTTCCTCGTTCAATGTCCGGTCTTCAAGGTGGGTCCTGACCAGGTACCCGGCGGACACCAGTAAGGCCGGGATCAAAGTCCAGTACGAACCGAGCAGCAGCGGGGTGGCAATCGTAGCCAGTATCATCCCGCTGTAACCCGGGTGGCGGACGTATCTGTAAGGGCCTTCATTCACCACAAAGTGGTCACGTTCAGTCTGGATGCGGACTGTGCGGGAAAAGAATTTGTTTGATATCAAAGCCCAGTAGAACAGGCCCATGCCGGATAAATACAAAAGCAGCCCGGCCAGATGCAGTGTCAGCGGAAAACTTTCAGACCAGCCCAGGCGGTAATCCAGCCCGGCAAAGACCAGCATCGCCAGGGTGATAATTGTGGAATAGAGGTTAAACACGCGGTCAAAACGTTTGGTGTCCTTTTTGACCTGGGCCCGTTCGGCGATTACCTCCGGGTTTTTCCTCAACAATAGCGGGACCGCCAGAAACATCATGGCAAGCCCGGCAAGAAGATACAACCAGGCCCAGGTCCAGAAAACCGTACCGGCTGCCAGGAACAGGATCAATCCAATGGCAGCAAATTGGATAAAGACCTGAACAAAACGCCTGCGGATCAGGGCGCTGGTCCGGCTGTTTGTTTCTTTTGCATTCATCTCCCGGCCCTCCCCTATATTAATTGAAATTTAAGTGCGACTTGAATTATCGGGTAAACAACCGGAGAGCAGCCATAGATTTTGTATGGAAAATATCGCCAATCAGTTTGTGGAGTTATTATATGGATGCAGGGCGGTTTTACCCGTGTGGGGATTTACATCACGGCGCTCGTATTCATCCTGAGCCAACCCTCGCAATAACACGAGCACTGTCATAGACGCTTCGTCGTTCGAAGGACCTATTTCAATACCAGAAATGCTGGAAAGAACTCGACCGGGCGCATTGCAGACCGCAGACCCACTCCTCGCATCGACACGACCATTGTCGCTGCTAGAAGTGGGCCCCAACAATTTACTCGAGCACGGTTGCATTCGCCCGTTTATCTTTGTAAAAAGGATTATTTGAATTCTCACGGCCAAGTCCTTACCGAAAGTTCTCCGGCAGATCAACCAACCTGCTTTGATGCTGCGGGGTAACCCGGGAGAGCCACCCCAAATCCGGCAGGTTTGGGGATCTCTAAGCGTTGATGCTCCACCACCTGTTATCCAAATCATAAGTTAGAGACAGCAGCAGGAGTGCTACTCCTTGAATTTAATATTCGAGAGGTATTTGTGAGCCTGTCTATTAAATATAGGTTTCGCTGTCGTTACTTAAGGAGTAGCACTCCTAATTAAAGAATTCTTCCTCCAGCCATGCGGCAATCTGGGGGGCAATGCTTTTTCCTATACCGGGCAGCTGGCGCAGGCCGGCGTCCCCTTTATCCATGTAAATGCTTAGCACACTGTTGGGATGCTCGTCCACGGTCCAGGCGGCTTTGCGGTAAGCCCAGATCAAATAAGCGGGGGAACACTCCAGTTCCAGGTCGTAAGTTTTCAGGAAAAGGCGTTCCGCGATGCGCTTGTTGGCCTGCAGGGGACCCGCGGAGATATAGCGTGGCATGCGGTCCAGTATGCCGTGCTTCTGGCACAACTCGCGTACTTTGAGTCCCAGTCTGGCGTTGTAGGTGATTGGCGGGCCCATATTCGGTTTCCCTCCCTCTGGCCAGCTGTAAAATTTGCGCAGGCGCGAGGTGAGCACCGGGTTGAAGCGCCGGAAGGCGTTCAAAGTCCACTCCGCCTGGTCGCCGTCCATGGTCAGGCCTCCTGACAGCAGGCACCTGCCGCCGTGGTCGTGGGTTGCGATTACCAGATCCTCCAGCTGGCTGTCGCGGTCCCCCACAAACGGGATGACCGGCATCATCGATACGCCGGTGTAAATCCCGGCTTCCGCCAGGGTTTGCAGGGCTTTCAGACGATTTTTAACGCCCGGGCTGCGCGGTTCAAAAGCCTTTTTTAAACCCGGGTCGAGGCTGCTGATGCTGAACAACACGCCTGCCCAGGCAACCCGGTTGATCTCACTGAGCAGGTCGATATCCCGGGTCAGCAGCGGCGACCTCTCGATAATAAAAAGCGGGAAACGGTGCTCGAGCACCAGTTCCAGCATGCGGCGGCTGAGCTGGTAGCGCTCCTCTGCCGGCTGCTGCCAGTCTCCCACGCTGAAGATCTCTTTTTCCAGCCGGGGAAGTTCCCTGCGCATCAATTCTATCGCGTTGATTTTCACCTGGATGAGGCTGTCAAAGGTCTGCGGATCCCGCCTTCCGAGGTAACGTGCGCCGCGCAGGTAGCAGAAATCGCAGCCGCTGCGGCAGCCAACATAGGGATGGGCAGTATATTTGCCCCAGAACCAGGGCCCGTCTACGTGTTTGTGGATGTTGATGATCTTGCGGGTTCTGTATTCCTGGAAATTAAGAGCCATGTTTCTTTTTTCAGCAGTTAAAAAATGGGGTTTACTTCAACCGGGAATTAAGGTTGGTCCCGGGGTGGTTTAAACTCCCAGTTCCACCCGCCGGTCAGGCGGCAGGTACGCCGCTGCCTTCCGCAGCATTAAAACACGGCAACTGCCCCCGGGTTTATTTAACATGGAAGATAACCAGTCCGCCAGCAGGTCGGGGTAGTACCTGCCGATTGTCTTTAACCCCCAGCCGACGCCCTTCACTGCTTCAACCTGCTTTTCATAGAACAGCGGATCCAGGAAGGCCAACAGCTCCCCGGCCTGGCGGGGCATTTTTCCCTTCGAACGCTTTGCCCAGTAGTGGGCACAAACACCAACCGCCCGTCTGATCCAGTGATTTTCGTCAAACCGCCAGGTCTCAAGCTGCGGAAGAGCCTGGTCAAAATTTATTACAAGCGCATTGCCGGCGACACCTTCAGCCAGGATATCGGCGCAGTACCAGATATCGCCCACCCTGATGAATTTGCGGCTCTGCTGCAGGGCATCCGCCAGGTCTGTCCCGAGCCTCATCTCGAGCGCAGCCGCGATCACCACCCAGCCACCCTCGGTTTTTTCCACTGCGATACGCTCATTAAACGCGTCCACCCTGGCGTGGGGAGCCTGGCCTACAGGATAGCCGATTGCGCGCAGCGTGTTGAACGGTGTCAGGTGTACCAGCACCGGCGAGAGCAGCGCGTACGCCGCTTCTATCGACCCCGCCCGGACCTGGTCGGCTATTGCTGCGCCCAGTTCTCTGGCCTCGATTAATCCTCATTGCTGGAGGATTTCAAGCGAGGTTGTCTTTCAAAAAGGCATCCACCCTTGGAATCATGGTGCGGTGATTCCCGACCAGCAGGTGTCCGCCCTGCGGCAGTTCAACCAGCTGGGCACTCGGCAATCGCCGGGCAGTCTGCTGGGCACCGGTCACCGGCACCAGCGGGTCATTTGCGGCATGGATCAGCAGGGTGGGTGTCTGGATCTCTTCGAGGGGGATATCTTCCATCCCAAGGATTTGTCTGCAATCGTTTAATATCCCATCCAGTTTGGGCGTAATGGGCAGGATAGAGCGAACCAGTTCGTCAACGGTTTGCCTTTCCTCCTGGGTGAGATTCTTATAGACTTCGGGAGGGACGCCAGCCATGCTCAAAAGTACCGGGCGCAACGGGTGCGTGAGCAGCCAGCCGGCGAATTCAAAGTGCAGCAGGAATTTGAGTTTGTCCATGTTCAAATCATAGGGTAAAGGCATGGCTTGGGATACTGCGCACAGCAGAATCAGGGCAGAACAGCGCTCAGGATGGCGCAAAGCGAAGTACAGGGCGGAAGGCCCTCCCGCTGAAATCCCAACCGCGGCGCATTTCTCAACCCCGAGTTTATCCAGCAGGGCCGCATGGGCATCGGCCTGGCTGTCCAGGCCTGCCTGCTCAGGCAGAGGCGTCCGCAGGTAGCCGAAGCGGGAGACCGAAATCGCCTGGAATTGATTGTTTATAAGCCGCGCCATAAGCAGCCCCTGGTCGTACCCGCCGCCAGCCCCGTGGATCACCAGCACGGGACTGCCGCTGCCCTCGACTGCGTATTCTACCGGACCCATTCTGGTCTGGGCGACCGTGCTGCCGGAAAGGAGGCGCTGTGTCGTCGCTGAGGTATCCCGGCGGTAGCGCTGGTAAGTTCGGACAGCCAGCACCCCGGCGGCGGCGCCCAGCGCCCCGGCGATCCCGGCCGCAATCATTTTCTGGTTTTTCAAAAGGACCTCCTTCAGTGATTTAACCCATAGTATTTTTGGTACCCGCTTATTATTCCATAGTTTTCCACCAGTCTGAAATAATAGGGGCGTGTGAATTCCAGGTGTAGACTAAAAAAGAATTAAAAAACGAAAAAACTCCCCAGCCTGGTTGAAAAGCTCCAGCGATGTACCGAATACCACCAGCAGGATGCCCGCGCCATCCAGCCGCCTGCTCCAGAACCCGAACCAATTCATGCAATCTCGCCGACTAGAGTTCGATTACCAGTATCCCGTTTTCAGTATGCACGTTTAAGGGTCTCACCCTTTTATCATCCTCACCGGTGAGCACATTGCCCTGGTAGTCATAAGTGAGGTGACCCATACTGCAGCACTGGACTGTTTCAGTGCCGGGGACCGGGTCAAGCTTGCGGCCTGCATGGGCACATTTATTTTCAAATGCGCGGTAAACGCCGTTCCCGTCCTGCATAACCATCACCCGGGTGGGCATAGCCTCGCTTTCCAGGTGGACCGCCCCGAAAGGCTCGGATAATTCAGGCGCCCTGCTGAGGGTTACTCTCACAGTGCCGCCTTCAAACTCCCAGCAACCGGAATCGGCTGGCGGCTTTGTCGCCGGTATACCCAGGATACGCTGGAATACGTTGCGCTTCAATGTTTGTGCGGTCATATAATCTCCTTGTATTATCGATATGGTTTTGTTAATGCAGCCTGACTCCGGCTTGGATTTTAACTCATTTGTGAAATATTTCACCCCTCAATTATCTCAGCGCCCAACCTTTTTATATCCTCGATGAACCGGTCTGGCTCAACCACCAGGGCCTGGTAAAACAAACCCGGTTTGCGAATCCTACCGTCCAGGTACTGCAGGACACAAGCCGCCGCCGGGATAGCAGTCAGCTCGTAACCGTCCCGGTGATAAAGTGAAACTTCCAGCCTTTTGTCCTGGCTGTCCTTCTGGCCGCCCGCTTCAAGTTTTAACAGAGTGCCATAGGGCGGTTGGCTGAATTTTCGCAGGCTCCAGCCCATCAGCCTCCCGGACCAGCCCAGACCCCTGGATTTAAACACCCGCGGGAGGATCATGGTTAACGGAGTGATAAACCAGTCCGTGAACCAGTTGAAACCGCCCACAAAAAAACCGGTCTCGACCAGGTCCGGGTACAACTGCGGCAAGGGGCCCATCTCTTCCAGGTACATGGGGACGCAGTAGCGCCGCCCGAAACCGTGGGAGAACTCAAACCACCTCGGGATTATCCAACTTAACACCCCGCCCGCCTGCCACTGCCCGTTCTTAAAGACTTTATTCTCAAAGTTGACAAATTCCGAAACCAGTTCTTCAATCGTTGAAGGGCTGAATTCCAAGGCTTCTCCAATCGATTTGGATCACGCTGCCCACGACCGCATGGGTCAGGCGGTCAAAAGCGGGAGCAGCGTAGCGCACCAGCGCGGCCGGCAGACCGGGGTGGAAACCCGCATCGGTGATGAAGCAGCGCCCATTTTCTTCGATCTGCTTTTGAAGAGCCTGGAGCGCTTTCACTTTCGCGGAGGAATACTGGACATCGAGATAATCGGTGCCCGCTGCAATTGCAGCCCGACCAACGGTTTCAGCGTACTGGACTGTGCTGGAGGCGACCACCAGCAGGTCAATCGCTTTCAGACCATTTGCAAGGCTTTCCGGGTTGGAGGCATCGACCAGCGCTGCGCTGGCCCGCTCGCCTTCAAATTCAGCGTTTAATCCCTCCTGCGGTTGATATGGCTTTGTTGAGATTTCGCCCGGCAATAATTATGTTAGCCGGGCTGTACTTGAGCAGCAGCCTGGCAGTCGGCAGGCCGGTGTTGCCGTACCCGCCCAAAATCATAATCCTCTTCTGTTCCATGCAGTTTCCCTCCCCAAAAACTGGATTGATTATATGCTAATCAGATGGCTGATCGAAAGAAGGACAGATATCAGATATACAGAGCCAGCCAGCAGCAGGATCGTTAATGCCAGTTGGTCAGCGGGAGTCAAGACTGCCCTGGATGATCAGCCACCCAGGGCCGGTCGATATCTCCCAACCAGTAAGCCTGGACTGGAGTAATAACCGGGCGGCTTCCCCCGGGGTGTATGCTGCGTCCCGGCTTGCCATTGGTTCATTAATTCTCCGGATGGGCTGCGGCGCCCCAAATTTTGTGGCGATCCAGATCACAGCCCATGCAACCAGTGGCATATCGCGGCGCAGGTCAAAGATCACATAAGACCCACCCGGGCGCAGAACACGCGTTATTTCATTGAATACCTGCACCGGTTTCGCCCAATGATGAAGCGATAAAGAGCTTACGACCAGGTCCAGCGATTTATCGGGCAGGGGGATATCGGTTGCATCGCTGGTCCTGAAATCGACCCGCCTGGCCACTCCCGCCCCAGCAGCGCGGGCGCGGGCTGCCAGCAGGGCTTCTTCAGAAAGATCGATCCCGGTCACAAAAAGCCGCTCAGAAGCCAGGGCAAGCTCCACCACCAGCTGCCCGGGGCCGCAGCCCATATCCAGGGCATGGCCCTCGTTGCAGTAGTTTAAAGCCCGCTGCAGGGTAAGCCGTCGTACCAAAGCCATCTGAGGCAAACTTGCAATTCGGTTATATGCCCTTACGATTTCAGGGTTCTCGATCCCCTCCATGCTGGGTATCCGCATGCGATTTCGCTGGCTGTACTGCTTCTGGAGGTAAAATGCAAACGCGCCCAGCAGCCCCAGTCCAGCCCAGAAATAACCCCTGCTTTTTCCCATCTTGTTACTCCATCACAATTTTAATTAATCCGCTCACCTTCGAAACCAGCGGCAGCCTGTCCTTTTATACCCAATTCATCTGGCCCTGATCCCTGCAGCCCATATCCCTCTTTAATCTCCATAAAAAATCAAAAAATAAGATCCGGCAGACCGCTGTGCGGGGTTAAGATTTATTAAAAGGAAGCTCATCGATTGGTATGTGCGGGTGAAGTTTCCTGGCAGCTTTCAGGGCTTGCTCCCGATAAACAGCTCGCATTCCTGCGGGTCGCTGACCTGTTCGGGCGAAAAACCAGCCTGCTCCAGGAGCCTGATCCAGGTACTGCGGGAGAACAAACCGCAGGTATGGCGGTCGCTCTCCACCCTTACCGGACCATCCCCATCTCGAATCAGGTAGGCGAAATCAACAGTGTAATAGTTATCCCCTTCGCTCTCCCTGTGAACCCATTCCAGGTAGCGCAGGCCGCGCTTCTCCCTGTCGTGTCCGCCGTGGGATGCGCCCGGCTTGAAGGTCTCTTCGACGTAATCCGGGGCGAACAGGGCCGCCCCGCCGTCCCGGCAGTGAAAAAAGGCTGTTTTTATTGCCTTTTTCAGGTCTTCTTCGGTTGCCATATAACAAACCGCATCGTGGATAAAAACCGTATCGAACTGGCGCTCCAGCCGGACAGTCCTCATATCCCCCTGGATGTGCTCGCATTCCGGATTGAGGCGCCGGCTGACATCCAGCATGTCCAGGGAAAGGTCAACCAGCGTGATATCGAAATGCGCTTTCAGGTGAGAAGCGTTGTTGCCGCCCCCGCTGCCCAGTTCGAGCATAGTACAGGGTAGCCGGGCACAGGCACCTATAAGTTGCTCGCGGTAGAACCTTGCTTCTTCAATATATTCTTCCTGGGCGGAGATCAACGGCCACCATTCCGCAAGCTGGGTATACATTTTGGGGAGGCGGTATTCGTCCATATTCTATTCAGCTGGAAACTGCGGTTATCAAAAGCTGATTGGGTTTTTCCTATCCTCGAAATCCGCGCCTGTGCCTGAAGCTCGCCATGCGATCTGACGCGTGATCATACCCTTTATTAAAAAAGGCGAGGTGCAGTACATACCCCACGTATACAAGCGCTGAACCGATAAGCTGCGGGCTGTCAAACCTGAAATCCTCGCCGAGACCGGCGGATTTATAACGGGCTTCGCTGCACCCGCGGGCTTCAGCAACAAACTGCCCGGCCTTCTTGATATCTACCTGGCCGCCTTCCTGGTTTTTATTTCTGATCGCTTCCATGGCGTAACTTCTCAACAGCTTTGTTGAAAGCTTGCTGAAGGCTTCGGGCCGCGAGAGGACATCCATGCCGATCACCTCGTTGTTGATTAAAACCAGGCAACCATTATGATGGCTGGCTACTTTGAAGGGTTTCAGCAGTTCTTCTATTCTGGTTTCCTGTGTACGATAGGCGTCTATCACCGCGCCGGTAGGGGATCCGGTCCCGGTTTCCCTGTGGTAGCGGTTGATATCATTCCAGACCTGCATTTGGTCCGAGTCGTGAGTCTGCGCCTGGAAAAGAGAATCGGACACGCTTGCCATCTTTTGTATATGAATGGATCTGGGAAGGAAGGATTCCGATTCGGTGAACTTGCTTGTGGTATATGACCAGCGGCCCCGTTCAGTACAGCTTACCGGTATCGTAAACTCAGTGTTTTTATCAACAAGCACGGTGGTATTCAGCACTCTGTTCTGTTTGGCGCCCACCAGTTCCTGTCCGTCAAGGATCAACACATAAAATGATGAGTTGTTGACAACTTTTAAGTCTGGAACAGAACCAGCCTGATCAACTTCCGTAATAGTGAACTGCCCCTGGTCCAGGGCTTCCTGCAAAGTCAGGTATTCTGGTCCATTATTTTGACCGGCGATGACCGGCAGGATCGCCATATTTTCCGACCGCTGCAGATTATCGAATTCAAAAATATTCAGGAAATTGGTAACAATTGGGTCCATGAATCTCCTTATAATATTGGCGAGCCCGAGATTTAACCAAAAATCTCAGGAATGTTTATTAGATTGGATCTTCTTTAATCCTCTTTCCCACCTTTAACTATCAGGACCGAACATCCGGAATAGTGGACCAGTTTCCGGGATACGCTGCCCAGCAGCCAGCCGCTGACCTGGCTCAAGCCTCGTGAACCGCACACAACCAGGTCGCTATTGTTCGCCTTGATAAATTCGATGGCCTCCGTGGCTGCATCCCCGCGCCTCAGTTCACTGCTCGCTTTCATCCCGCCAGCTTTTAGCGACCTGACCGAGTTGTCCAGCAGCGTCTGGCCCTGTTGGCGCTCCTGGTGCTCGAGTTCCCTGTCGTCCACTGCCTCGGTGGGGATCGGGAAGAGCATATCCGGTCCGACCATCCAGGAGCGGGCAACCATGTCCGCCGAAAGGATCGGAGGCAGCACATGCATAACCGTGATGTCCGCTTCCGGGGGCAGCGGCAATCGCGCCTCGCATACCGGCAGTAAAGTCGGCGCCTCGCTTACATCCGCCCCCAGGTAGGCCAGGGCGCACTGGCTGTGGCTGGACCCATCGGTCACCACCAGAACCCGCTTGATCCCATTGTAGGGCGCCCGGACAACCAGCACAGGTCGGCGGGAATATTCCACAACCTGCTGGGCAACTCCTCCCAGCAGGATGCCGAGGGTGGCCCTGAGACCCTTGGCGCCAAGCACGATCAGGTCTGGTTTGTGGCGTTCGGCGTAGTCGTTGATGGTGGCTGCCGGGACGCCGCCCTTAATTTCTGTGGCCACCTGCAGCCCGCTTTCATTCAGTTCCCTTGCGGTCCTTTCCAGGGCCGCTTCCAGCATGCCATGGCGGGAAACATCCAGGGTGGGCACGACCGCCAGGGCGTGAATGTGGGTGTCAGGCGGGAGAGGCAGGTCCTTCAGCAGCGCAACCGCAGCCCGGGCGTGCTCGGATCCATCGTCCGCCAGCAGGATCCGGATCGGGTTTGGCCGGAGACCTCCTGAATCAACGGGCTGTGCCCCACCCGGACCTTCTTTCTCTATCTGTCTCTTATTCGACATGGCCTCCTCCTTCAGCAGGTAATTCTGGCATTTCTTATTTATTCCAGGACCTCATCCGGGGGGATTTAGCCCGCTCCGGTTGTTATCTTCCGAACAATTTAAACTGACTTCCCTTATATTAAATTACAGAATATTTAGAATTAAGTCAAGTGAGAAGGCGGATAAATAATAAACCGGGTAATTGAATCTTTATGAGAAAGGACAGGCTTGTTTAGACGGCAAAATGATACTATTATTTTTCTGGCTAATTTTCTCTGAAGTGCTCTGGAAAAGAACCTCTTGCCTTTTGAAATGTCAGATGGCAGAGCCAGATTAGAATTGGGAAATAGGTGCCTTCAGACGCATTTCCGTGTCTAGATAAAGATTTAGGTGAAGCTAGATATATAAAATTATATTTCACTGAAAAATCTCTCTAAATTTTCACCGTTTTTCGTTTTAAAAGCTCTGAAAAACTACAGGAGGTGGGAACCAAGAATTTATTTTCTTCGTCTAATACGTAGTTAAAAACTATAAAATTTAAAAGGAGGCGGCGATGTTCGTAAAAGGTCTTTGTACAACCTTGATAACGCTAGCAATTGTCATAGGGGCTGGAGGGTTGGAATTCAATTTGGCAGACAACCTATTCACGGTCGAATCCCCAAAAACCGCTCATGCGATGGATGTCTCCCCTCCCTGTACACCTCCAGCCCGGTCCGGTGGGTCAGGAGGCAGCAGAAACATTGATTTTGATTATATTGAGGCAATTGAGAAAACCGCCGCTATGGTTTGGGATGAAAAAGCCCAGCGCCTGGCAGAGTTGGAAGGTCTCAATATCGTTAATGTCACCTGGGAGGATACAGGCCGTTACTACAATTCCTCAGTTGGTCCAAATATTTCCGATGTTACCATCCAGGTTCAGCACTGGAACCCGGATACCTGCAGTTACCGTCTCACCTTAATGCCGGTGATCCGCTATCCGAATTTCAGCGACCTGACCGCCGACATCCCCCTGGATAAATTCTACCTGCTTGTTGGGAACGAGGATGACGATGAGCTGTATAGAATTTCTTTGAAGGAGTACCTGGGGGATTTCCGGAGTTACCTGTCGCAACCAAATTCCTGGGACGGGCAGGGAAAACTCGCTGCTGGCTAAGCGGGACAGCCATGTTCTGGTCAGTGCACAGGCGGCGTTTCTGCCGGTCCCGCATGAAGGCAGGGCCGAATTTAATCCGGTAATCTTTAATTACCAATCCTTTCAGGGTGATCCCGCGGTTTTGACGATTGTTGCAACCCGAGAAGGCGCCAGCGCAACCGTGATCGACAACGTGCGTGACGCTTTCCCGGCCGGCGACACCTGGGGACAGCGCCTGTTCTTCAACCAGGATGGCGAACGCGCCAGTTTCACTGGAGAGAGGCTGAGCGATTTTGACCTTCGGGAAGGACCCGCAGATAATGCCCAGGTCGATTCGAAGGGCAAAGGGCTTAATATGGTGATGATCATCCAGGTGCCATTGAAGCAGAAGCATAAAGCCAGATGGGGATTCGGGCTTTCCGAGGATGCTGAAATGGCGGCGCCTATGCCGATGGCAGCCCAATCAGCCAGCGATGTCGAAGAGGCGGTGATCGGCCACGGGGAAGTGGAGGGACCGTTTACCGAAATTGACGGACTGAAGATCGAACGCGATGAGCGTTTCCCCATCCGGGTGACCGTCCAGTTCTACAAGGCCACCAGCAACGGGATTGTTTCGGAGGAAGACATGCAGGAGATCGCCGGCGAGATCGAGCGGGTGTACTCAGAGGCCGACTACGTAGGCAGCCTGGTGGTGGGCGGCGGGTCGAACCGCCCGACGGAGTATGACGGGGTCAAGGTCGAACCCGAGGGCTGGTGGCAGGCCTTCTGGCTGCGATTGGAGAGAAACACCGGGCTGGATGAATTTGACGCAAGGGATTTGTGGGAAAAATTGGGAATCTATCCGGGATGGTGGGGAGACTTGTGGAGGGAGAGTCCATAAATAGCACCCGAAACTTCGGATAACTTCATGGTTACCGGATCACTTCTGGTGAATTATCGGGTGCCAGCCTCCACAAAATTAACTCCCGGAGAATTTTGATCTTTAACCGTGTGTGCCTTTCGTTTGGCCTATTTTAATCTCGCTCCCTTTTGTTGAGCTTGAGAAAATCGGTCTTATTACATTCAGGGCAGGTAACCAGCCGGCGTGGATGCCCTTTTGCTTTGTACCTCACCCCTCCCATACTCCAGATGTCGAATTCGTGCCCGCAGCTGCACTTGAAATACCAGCTCTTTGACTCGCTCTCAATTTGCTCCATCACGCTTCCGGGCAATATCTTCGCCAGCAAATCTCTCATCTTATTTTAAATGTATATCCATAGGAAATTAAAGAGAGTCAATCAAACTTTAGTTTTAAAGATTATACATTTGCGTGCTGTCAATTATAAGCGACGTTTTCCTCCAGATCCCCAATTTTTAGCCATCCAACATTTGGTTTTTATCTTTTAAATTAATAAGAACTTCCAATTCACATGTCTTCATATAGGTATACTGAACCATACTGTCTTTTAGCCTGAATATGGTCTTGGTAGTTGATTACTTTTTGAAACAAATAGCCGAACTACTGGAAAAGAGCCGGCGGCAGCCTCACAATTAGCGCTTTACGGGTCAGCGCATCTTCCAAATCCTGATTAGTGAAGGATATCAGGGTAGCCGGGGGTCGCTAATCAACTCCATCAGCCAGCAGCGCCGGAAACGCAAACTGTGGGAGGATTATCTACCTCTGGGGTTTGACCCTTATCAGGATGCCCATGTAGACAGGGGAGAGGCCAATCATTCCAAAAAAGGCCAGGCCTTGCTGTCCTTCGACAAAGTTCTGAGACCCCTAAAATGCCGCTCCCCCGAATTTCATTAATTCATCAGGTAACTAAAACGCTCTTTGAATTCAACCGGGTTAAGGTTGGTTTGGGATGCCAGCAAAGCCAGGTAATCTCCATCCTGACAATGCTCGGGCTTTAATCGGGTCATCAACCGGTAAGCTGTCCTGTAGTCGTGGGAGGCGGTATCGACCATGCGCACTTCTGTGCGCCTTGTTTCAGGGTCTATCATTTGGTTGTAAGGTATGGGGACAACCTGGTTGCCCTGGATGGTGATGATGGCGCTGTGACCGCCCGAGAGCAGAAATTCGACCGCCGCCAGCCCTAATCCGCGAGTGTAATCGATGTCAAATGCGGAGGGCGGCGCGCAGCGCAGTTCGTAGCCCAGAACGTGCTTCACGATGCGCACATTGACCTCCAATTCCTTTAATGTCCTATCAAGCTCGGCTTTCAGGATGTCCAGGAAATTGATCTCCCCCATTCGGATGTGCCCGTGCTCATCTCTCTCGACATTTTCCAGGCTTTTCAAGTCGCGGCTAGACATTTTTTCAAGGATACCTTCAGCCAGCAGCGCCACTCCGTAAGGCTTATTCTGCGCCAGCCGCTGGATGATGGAGCCTGCCAGGATGTCCACCACCTCCTGAAGGCGGATTTCGCCAGCGGGCCATTCTTCCGGGATGAGAATAATGCTGGCAACAGAACTCTTGCCGATCGCAAGCGCCAGGTGGCCGGCGTTGCGTCCCATTGTCACCACCAGGAACCAGTGCCGGCTGGTCACAGCATCCTGTTTCAGGTTCATCACCAGGCGCGACCCTAACTCGCGGGCTGTTTCGAAACCGAATGTGGGTATTCCCTGCGGCAGAGGCAGGTCGTTGTCGATGGTCTTGGGCACATGGGCGGAGCGGATCGTTATTCCCATTTCGTCCTGCGCATAACGGCATACACTGGACATGGAGAAAGCGGTATCATCTCCACCGATGGAGATCATGTGTGTGATGCCGTTCTCCTTCAGGGCGCTAACACAGTTACCCAGGTATTCCGCTGAGCGGGTCGGGTTTGCGCGTGAAGTGTAGAGAATAGAGCCCCCGCGGTTGTGGATGTATGCCACGCGCTCCAGTGTGAGCGGGATACCTACCAGCCGGCCTTTAACCAGGTGTTCGAAACCGTTGAAGATGCCGAACACCTGGCAACCGCGCTGGATGGCTTCCACGGTGGCGGAATTGATCACGCCGTTGATACCCGGCGCTGGCCCGCCGCCTACAAGTATACCGATTTTTGCCTGGTTATTCGTGTCTGCCATGGGTGTGAGAACGCCTTGTTTTCTGTCTGCAGGGGTTGAAAATAATTTGTATGGTTGCATTCCGCGCACTGCTAATGATCATGTAAAGCTTACGGCCCTGAGTTGGACAGCCTGTATTTCTGGTGCCTGATTATACACCGGCGGTATATTTTTCTGGGGAATAAATCCTGGAAGAATCGGGCGTTTCCGCCATTTGGCAGGTGTGCCGCTCCCCCAACCGGCGGTGTCTGCTCGCCAATAGGATCCTGTTCGCGGGAGCTCTGCTGGTTTTCACCTTGGTTAATGCCTCCTGTGATTTGCCCGGGCCCACTCCAACTAAAATAACCGGGACCCCCAACCCGGCCTCAGTTTATCCTGGACAGAACGGGGGGAAAATGGAGACCAGGGAAGATGAAACTGGAGCCGAATTTGCAGTCTGAATATTTTTTGAGGAAGCCAGTGAAAAGAATGAACTATCTTCAGGGGGGAATGCCAGCCGAATGAGCTTTCGCAAGCACTGAGAGGATGTGCTCCTGTGGCCGACAGAAGCTGGCGCAGGTAGATGAATTCCAGCCGGAACGCTTGTATTTACCAGTGAACCGGTGCAGCGCGTGTTGTTTACCTGCCCGGACGGCGAGGTTAAATCAATTTATTACTAAAGCCAGGACACAGCAAATATTCAGCCTGGCGGCCTGGAATTTGGATTCATTTTCAGATACACAGGAATATACTGCCAGCAGGGGTACAGCCTGGAAGATAAAATCCAGAGTCTGGGTGAAAAAATCATTTCCTCCCTGAAAATTCCATAAATTCAGTCAAAATCAGCCCCGGGTGTAAACCACCTTCCCGGACCTGGGGTATATCGAATGTGATCGGAACAATCCGGGTGCTGACTGTCTTGGGTTTGTAGCCATTGCTGTGACCTTGACATTCAGTAGATCTCACATAAAGGCTTACACCAAGATACTTCTGGCGTTCGGCTTGCATCGCAGCGTTGATCACAATACGAATCAGTTCGGGAAGATAATCCAAATCTTGCTCTGCTATCTGTTCGAGTAATTCAGCTTGTAAGGTACAATCGTTTTGGTGGGTCATGGTGTTCTCCTTTTTGGTGTGATTACCTTTAGGATACACCCGACCTACCATTTTTAAAAATTTTAATTTTTACAGAAAGAAGTTTACACTAACGGCGAAATGAAGAAATTTTATGAGATCACACCAAGTCACGTAAGTATGGGATAACAATTTAGTATACTAAAAAAGCTAAAGGAAATTATGGCATTAAAGCTTATCAAAGTGGAATTATTGGCTGCTGGTATGCAAATATCGAGAATCTTATTCCGCTTTTTCTCTCGGAGGCCAGGGGACCATTGGGCTGGTACTTTCCATCACCTTCCGGTATTCCAGGCGGCGCTGAAGGGAGCGAACGTCCATAAGCCAGGCACTGAAACGAAAAAACAACGCCATCACAATGGGTCCGGCAAAAACAAGCACAGGGCTGTTTCCAGCTATCCCGGCAGCTACAGCAAACGGTATCATGGAAAGCCAGAAAAGCACCTCACCAAAATAATTGGGATGGCGTGAGTATTTCCAAAGACCTCCAGTATAAGTTCCACCCAGGCTGTATTCATTCGTCAAACGAAACTTGCGCAGCTGCTCATCCGCAAAATACAAAATCGCAACTGCAGAAATTGCCCCAGCTAAACCTATAACATCCAAAAAATTGAAGGATGCCTGAAGGGACGGGAGCGCCCCCAAAACCAGGGCTGCCGGCGCGAAGGCAAAATATACCAGCAAGGTTGGAAAAAGGTGCATTCCCAGCAGTGAAATCAGCCAGTATGGAAGAGGAAAGTTCCGCATTTGCTCATAGCGCCAGTCTTCATGTAGCAATCCGGTGCTCCATCCGCTCCACCTGTAAAAGATATGGTAGCGTCCTGCCCAGATAAAAAGGCAAATAAAAATGCAGACCTGCCTTAAATTCCAGGGGCCGAATAGACCGCCACCTCCGCTAGCCTTGATTGCAACCGCAAGAAAGGGCGGCGCGATCACCCAGTATGGATCGTAAATAGAGGAATTTCCGTTGGCAACCGAGAATATCCAGATAACAATCGTGCAGATACAGGTCACAACAAGACCAATCCAGAAAACGTCTTCAATTACCTGGAAGGTATAAAGCGCCCACCAGGAGGCTATACCTGCCAGCAGTGCAGAACCATAAGCCAGGTAACACTGCAAGGCAGGTACTGGCCGCTTTGGCGGAAGTGGAAGTCCATGTTCGTTCATGAAAAATTTTCCCGGTTAAAATAACTCCGAAGGTTTTTTAATACCGAGATTCCACGTCGAATAAATTCGACCAATATTTTCACATCAAAGGGTGATGATTTTGGCAATCTTGGTCTAATTTTAGCATCATTTCCTCCACATAAGCATAATTTTTTTATCCACTTTCACAAATTCGGGCATCTGAAATGATTTTTTTGGTAGGTTTAAATCGAAACAACGGGTTGAGACATGAAGAGGGATATTTCTAAGACAGGCTGTTTTCAAACAACTCTTGATATTGATATCTGTCCGAGAGTTTCATCACCACACTTCTGGCAGTTCTGATGATCTTTCCAGCCAGGAAAATATACTTCAAGTGGAAGGTCTTGATTTGTTACCGGTATTCTGTTTCCCCTGCGAAGTCCATCTTGAACAACAAAAACGGATTGTAAGCCAGCATCATCAACTGAAAGATCGCTTCATTGGCCCAAAATGACTGGAGCAGCAGGTGCCCAACCGCCATGTCATACTTGGCTTCCTTGATGTAATGTAATTCTCACAGTTCCCATGTTTTTTATAGAATTCAACCACTTCTTATGACGTTTGTTCCGTGTTGGTGACAAAAAAGAAATAATCGTAGTCTTCGCCTTCCAGGAAAGATAATTGTTTTCTGTCTTTTTCATCTCCCAAAACTCGCGAAACCACAAACCTTCTGTCTTCTTTCCATGTGTTCAGGGCTGTAACAAGCTCGGTGGCCTCCAGGCCTGCTTCACCGGTAACAAATACAACGGATGGATTGGTCACCTGTTCAACAAGCGTTGGATACCCATTTCCCTTGATCACATAAGTACACCCCAATGATTCGATCGTTTCCAGAATGTTATCGTCAAAATAGCCGCTGTCCATGCGAAAGGTGATCTCCAATCCCTCGTCTTTGAGTTGGGCAACGATTTCCTTGATCATTTCTGCTGTGCAGTTCGCCGTACAGGTATCTCCTTTTCTGACATAGCCAGTCAGGAAGGCCTTGATTTCATCACAGAAAGCCAACTAGATGTTATAACAGCGGTATCCAGGCTTTTTTGGATTGTAACCTTTTACTGCTCCCTCCTGATGTCCTTCGACATTTATTAAATGTCATATCGGTGGAACTCTTTTTTTATGTTGATGTTTCCCAACGACTATTTTTACCTTGATTTTATATATCACCTTTTGCAATAGCAATATGTACCCAAGGAGAACTTAACCAACAAATCGAGGTCTTTGATACCTTTGCTTGATCATATCGCTTGCTTTCAATTTTGAGTATCACCTTTATTGTTTTTTCCAAGATACCCACCGGGTTCTATCGTCCGGGTAATCTTGTACTCGGAGGTCAGGAGATGAAAACAGTGGAAGACTAAGAAACCATCCGGTGTGCATACTTCATCGATAGATGTAGCATGCGTGAAATTAATCACCAACTGGGATAGCATCGAGATACGATCCGCAACGCAAACCCGGCGCCACAGCCATACACACTGAAGAAACCCAGGGATTCACCGGTGATCGGACCTTACAAACAACGAACAGCTGAACTTCCGGAAGAGAGCTGTCAGCACCATCGCAAACAGCGCTCTGCGGACCAGCGCATCTACGAAATCCTGATTGGCAAAGGCTACCGTGACAGCCGGGGGTCGCTAATCAACTACCTCAGCCCAGCAGTCCGTACTCAGCTTCAGTTAGGGTCTTGTTTTTCAGTCGCCAGGTCTTCCACAACCATCTCAGCCGCTTTTTTGCCGGTCGCCAGGGCTCCCTCAGTGCAGGCGATGAGGAACAGGTACTCGCCGGCTAGATACAGCCCATCAACATCGCGTATGTGGTTGTTGAGCAGGTTCTGGATGGCGACATACTGGCCCGGGGGTTCCGTGTTGATGGCGCGGTCCCAGCGGAAATACTTGGTTACCTTTGGCTCATCCGGAAAGAATGGCGCGAATCTCTGGACCTCTTTGATGACCGCCCGACGGCGTTCCTCGTCGCTCATGGTGCACAGTTCATCGTCAAACCGGCCAGCGGTCGCAACGATCGCGACCGGTTTTTCCCTTGAGTGATGCCCAAGTGAGGCGAAATTCAGAAACGAGTCACTGGTTGACGGCATCACTACTACATAAACCGGGGTGTCCTTCCAGTTTATGATCGGCTTCTCCAACCCGAACTGGTAGTAGTAGGTAGATGAGTACCTGCAAGTCTCAAGCGGCATGCGCATTGATTCAGGCAGGTCAGGAATGAGCTGGCGTGCGACTACAGCATCCACCGCGCAAATTACCTGGTCAGCTTCGATGAAACCATCGCTGGTCTCCACACCGAGGACTTTCCTGTCCTGAATAACCACCTTTTTCACCGGCATGTTCAAACGCACACAGTCCTTAACTTTCTCGTAAAGCCCAGCGGTGACCATGCCAAGCCCTCCATCCAAGGTGCGCATGTCCTGCATCAGCGAGAAAAGCGATATGGGGTGGGCGATGGAAATCTCGCTGGGGCGCTCCAGAACCATCATTTTCATGAATGGGTGAAACATCCATTCATGCGCCAGCGGAGCATTGTTCTCAAGCAGGAAGTCCTTTGTGCTCATGTTGGAAATTTCTCCCAAAGCAGAGAAATCATGTCTCTTCGTGTCGACATATTTCATGTATTTTCTCAGGGCTACGAAAGCTCTGGCGATATGGAGGTAGGTAAATTTCGGGAATCCATTGAAGAAAAAGCGGATGTTCTCCCCCAGTGTTTGGATTGATAAGCCCAGGAAAATTGTGCGCAGTCTCCCATTGATGTAATAAGCAAACCGGAGCTTGTGACCGGCTCGGACCCGGTCTTCCAGACCGAGTTCCTTAATGTACTGGAAGGTGGTTGCCCACTGGGGCTCGGTGGTTGCAGCCCCTGCAGTGATCTCGTAACCATCCATCCATTCCGTCCGGCAGCGCCCTCCTGCTACGTCGCTGGCTTCAAAAACGATTGTTTCAACTCCGTGTTTTCGCAGAGTGTAGGCGGCAGAAAGACCAGCACAGCCAGCCCCAATGATAACGACCTTTTTTGCAGGCATTTCTTCTCCCTCAGGTAAATGATTCTGTATGTGTCATCAGAAAATCTGGGACAAACCTCGTCCTGTAGCCAAAAAAATGCTTCGATTCAATATTTGAATGATTTTATTTTGAGGCGCTGATTATCTCAACCCGGCATGAAGTAATAACAAATCCTTATCCTTTGTTTGCAGTTGAAGAAGAACAACCATATCCAATGAAACAATCCCTCATTGATAATTCAGCGGTCACACACTTTTCAGCGGCTCGAGGTGGGCGGTGAAGTGGCGCAGCATTTCGGGCGCCCAGCGCAGGCGCATGCCTTTGATCTGGTCCCGTTCGGCGAATATCCGCTTGACACTCTCGGCGACCACGTTCATGTGGTTATCGGTGTAGACCCGGCGCGGTATTGTCAGCCGGACCACCTCCAGCGGGGAGTATTCCACCTGCCCGGTGTGCTGGTCTTCGCTGCCGAAGGCAAGCTGCCCCAGTCCGATCGCCCTGGTTCCTGAATCGATATATAACCTAACGCAAAACGCCTCTGAGGGGAATTTTTCCTGGGGGATATCCGGCAGGAAGCGCTTCATATCCAGCATCACACAGTGCCCGCCGAGCGGTTTCATTACCGGCACCCCGGCTTCGATCAGTCTCCCCCCCAGGAAATGGACCTGCCTGATCCGGCTCGCCATGTAGTTTTCATCCAGCACTTCGTTCAGACCGATCGACAGCGCCTCAAGGTCGCGGCCGGCCATCCCGCCGTAGGTGATAAAACCTTCCATCTGGATTAGGTAATTCTGGGCCTGGCGGAATTCCCGCTCATCATTCAGCCCCAGGAAACCGCCGATGTTCACCAGCCCGTCTTTTTTGGAGCTCATTGTGCAGCCATCGGCCAGGGAGAACATCTCCCGGGCGATCTCCCGCAGGGATTTGTCCCGGTACCCGGGTTCGCGTTCTTTAATAAAGTAGGCGTTTTCGGCAAACCGGGCGGCATCCAGGTAAAACGGCAGCTTGTATTTGTCGGCTACCGCCCGTACCTGGCGCAGGTTTTCGATCGAAACCGGCTGGCCGCCGTTGTTGTTACAGGTCACTGTTACAAGAATAAGAGATACCTGGTCGCGGCCTTCCCGCTCGATAAATCCCTCCAGTTTGGAAATATCCAGGTTGCCTTTAAAGGGGTAGTTGGCTTCACAATCCAGGCCAGAATCGATAACCAGGTTGCGGGCGATCCCGCCTTTGTTCTCGACATTGGCGTGGGTGGTATCGAAAAACATGTTGGAAAGGGCGTTTTTGCCCGGTTTCACGTGGATCAGGGTCAGAATGTTTTCAGCCGGTCGACCCTGGTGGGTGGGAACCACGTATTTATAGCCGGTTATGTCTTTGATGGTCTCTTCGAGGTGGAACCAGTTGCGGCAGCCGGCGTAGGATTTCGTCACCGATCATCAGCCCAGCCCACTGGTACTGGCTCATGGCGGAGGTGCCGCTGTCGGTCAGCAAATCGATGTACACATCTTCAGCCGGGATGTTGAAGATATTGTACTTCGCAGCCCGGATGATTTTTTCGCGTTCGGATTGGGTAGTGATTTTTAGGGGTTCGACAACTTTGATGCGGTATGGTTCAGCCTGGGGTAGTGTGCTCATAAATACGGCTCCGGTTATGTTTTCTTTTATTGTATCAAGCCTGATTTATTATTCTGCCGGAGTCTCTAACCAATATTATCAAGGTCGTCCATCAGCATTTTTCTTTCCCCGTCGTCCTGGACCCCACCGGCGGTGTAGCGCGCTTCGCCCAGGTATTCGTCCATCTTCTCCTGGTTCCCGGCAGCCTTTTCGGCGCGCGCCAGGGCCTCGTAAGCGTATCCGACATAGAAGGGTGCCAGCTCTCCTTCATTGGCCGCAGCCAGGCTCAGATGTGCGTAGCGGCGGGCATTGTCCGCCTGGCCGAGCAGGGCATACACCCGGGCTGCCTGCCAGTTACCGACCGAAAGATTTTCGGGGGTGCGGTCCGGACGCTGGCTCCAATGCCACAACGAAGCCAGGGACAGCTGGATCATCTGCTCATCCTCCTGGGGGGTACGGCTGTCCTTTTCGATCAGGTCCCAGGCCTGGTTAAAGCACTGCGCCGAGAAATACCTGTGGGCGCTATCCAGGTCGAAATCGGGTTTTTTGGACATGAACTTCTCCTCTTGGTCAGGTTTTGATATGTGAAATATTTCGGGATATTTATTTCAGAGAGCCAATTTTATCTTATTGAAATTAGGAAAACATACTCATTTGACCGGGAGTATTTGACTGGATGGAGCCCAGTAAGTCCGCGACGACTTCATCGAGTTCCAGTTTTCGGCCGCTCTCCAGGGCAGCCGTATAAACAGCATCCGGAAGTTCTGGTTTGAGTTCAGCAAGAAGTTCCATTGCGCTGTCCCGGATGGGCCCTTCCAGCATCCTGGACTGGGAGCTGGATGGATGCTCCAGCACCAGCCCCAGCAGTTCAACAGCCTTTTCAGGGTAATTCTGAGCTGTAAGCAAACGGGCGTATTCGTACAGCATATTGACTAGGTCCCTCACAAATGGAATTTCATTCGTTTTTGAAAGGCACAACAAAATGTAATATTTTGCTTTATCAAGATCCCCCAGAGTCAGAGTAGCCTTGGCGAGATACTTGCTGGAGGTCTGCGCTGAATAGAAAAAACCGGTCTGATCGGCAATCTCAAGGCATCGCTGGTAAAACTTCCGAGCCTGATCCCAATTTTCCTGTGCAAATGCGACATGACCCAGGACGATTAATGGCAGGGTAGAACTGATTTGATCCTCAATTTCAACATTGATCCGCAAAGTTTGTTCAGCCAGGCGCTCAGCCTCATCAAAATCCCTGCATATCAATTTGATCAGGCTCTCAACCCATAACGCATGTGCCATCAGCCATTTGTCTCCGGTTATTCTGGATGTCCTGTGTAAAATACCTGTCATTTCGGCCATCTCATCATACCGGCCGATGAAATACGCGTTCACGTCAAAGCAGGTGCTTGCAAGCACCTGCGCGGTAGGCAGTCTGGAATCTTTCAAGATACCAACGCTTTCCTTTGCATAATCATATCCCCTTTCGTGCAGATCCAGCCAAGCCATAAAATAAGCCTGGAAGGCTCTCGCCAGAGCTCTCAGGTAAACCATCTCCGGCTCAGCGCCCTGTAATTTTTTGACTGCCTGGGCGAATAACTCCATCCCAGCCAGGTTCCAGCTCCGGATCCAGTAAACCAGCCAGAGGCTGTAAATAAATTTCCAAATTAGATCTGCCTTTTGGTGTTCCAGGCTGCAGCGCCAGGCAGCCCGCACGTTTTCGATATCGGCTTCAACCTCAGCCAGGGCTGACATCTGATGGGAGCCTCTTAGTTCAATCCATTTTTTCGCCATAAATTCTGAGAAGTACGCGGCATGTGTCTCTGAAACCGAACTGGCGGAAATATCCGATTCAAAGAGTTTCTCCTGAGCGTACTGGCGCAGCAGTTCATGGATTTCCAGCCGTCCAGTGGCGGGGTTATGGGACAATAATGACTTGTTGGTCAATCCAATTAAGTGCTGAAGGGTTGCGCCCGACACCTGCCGGGCTGCCACCCTGGTAAACCCACCCCGGAAAACCGAAAGGCGCATAAGAGTCTCCTGTTCTGACCGTTCAAGTAAAGTCCAAGAGTGGTCAAAAACAGCCCGGATACTGCGGTGGCGTTCCGGAGCGTCCCGCAGGTCGGCAGCCAGGATATCAAGACCCTTTTTCAGCTCCCCCTTGATTTCATCTATTTTGAGAATTTGGAGCCATGCCGCAGCCAGTTCTATCGCCAGAGGCATACCCTCCACAATCGTGCAGATTTCAAGAATGCCATCAAGTTCATCCTTTTTAGGTTCAAATCCCGGGATTACTTTGCCGGCACTCTGCAGGAACAGAGTCACCGCATCGGATCCACGGTATTCTGGAGCTGTTACCGGGTGGGAGATGTCCAGACCTCCAACGATAAAGACTGTCTCGCTTTTCAGGTTGAGCCGTTCCCTTGAAGTAGCAAGGATCTTTACATCTGGGGCAGTACCAAGAATCTCGCTTATTATCCCGGCTCCGTCCAGGAGGTGCTCAAAATTATCCATTACAACCAGGAGGTTTTTCCTGCGCAGGAATCGCAGGAGCAGCGCCTGCGGGTTTTCGTGGGCTGCCAGGGGGAATTTTAGCGCCTCTGCAATCCTCTGGACAAGGTGTTCGCTCGTGTGGATTGGCGCAAGGGAGACAAAGCAGCAACCGTCCTTAAAATTTCTGGCAGCTTCTCCGGCTGCTCTTACCGCCAGGCGAGTCTTTCCGGTGCCTCCCGGCCCGGTGAGGGTGAGCATTCGGGTCTCCTGGAGCAACTGGTAAATCTCAATCAGTTCGGCTCTCCGGCCAATAAAGGGAGTGGGATCGGCAGGGAAATTCGCCAGCTGTCTGGAAACTGGGGCGCGCTCCGGTTCGAGTAACCCCAGGGCTTGCGCACGCTTCACAGCCTCGCGCCGGTTTTTTACATACAGTTTGCTGAGTATGTTACCAACATAATCCTTGACGGTGCTCTCCGCCAGGTGCAGTTTTTCCGCGATCTCTCGATTTGTTATCCGCTCTGACAGCAGAGCCAGGACTTCCAGCTCGCGCCAGGTCAGCTCCTCAGTGTACATTTCGTTGCCTGGCAGGCTCTGGTCATCCATCTTTTATTTATTAATCGTATTTGAGAGGTTGATCTAAAAATATTATATCTGAATTAAAAGGCGGGGATATTACCTACTTTTCCCCTCCCAAAAGGAGGCTGACTGCGGGGTCAGGATGGTCTATAGTATGTACATCAAGGCAGCAGAACTGATAGAAATCGAACCAGAGGAGGTCGAAAATGCTCAGGACTAGTGTTACCCAGGAAATACAGTTACCAGTCTCTCTCAATATCTTCCCTCCAGAAACAATTACTCGCCGGATCGATCGCAGGCTGTCCAGGCTGCTCTCAAGATTATCGCCTGAGATGCCCTGGGGTGATCGCAGAAAGGCTGTCCAGGAATTGGGATCCCTGCGGAATCCTGCAGCGCTGCCCTATCTTTTGGATACTCTCTCGAACGACCCATTCTGGATGGTGCGATATGCAGTAATTGAGGCCCTCCAGATGATCGGCGACCCGCGTTCTACCAATGGGCTGGTTCAAGCGGCGGAGAGAGACAGTTTTCAGGCAGTTAGATCTTATGCTGCGAAGGTCGTAAAAAATTTCAAAAGCTAAGAATAATCTTGCCTGGGTTTGAAAAAATACCGATCATTCAAGGCAAATAGATTATGGTCAAGAAATGAAAATTCCCCGGCGGTAATCTCCACCGGGGAATGGGAACTTCATTGTTACCAGAATAATAAAAACTAAATTACCGAGAGGGCGGTCTCCATATCGTCAACGCCCAGAATCAATTTTCCACCTTTAGACAGGTAAATCAAATCCATATTCACACCAGCATCCGATACCTTGCGGGTGACCTTTCCCAGTTCACCGGGGGCGTCCTCGATCTCGACAACCAGCACTTCACGTTCGCCGATCACCTGCAGGTCGGCGCTTTCAACCGCCATCCTGGCTACTTCGGGGTCTTCAACCAGGATGTGGACAATCCCTTTACCTTCAATCGCAAACCCGCAGCCTCCTTCAATATTAATCCCGGCTCTACCGAGGCTTTCTCCCAATTCCGCCAGCGTACCGGGACGGTCGACCAGTTCAATTGTCAGATCAGTTGGCATAGTTCTCTCCTTTTTAAGATTATGATTCTCTTTTTTTCACCTGTCTTATATTATCCCACAAGTTTGTTGTAAATAGACTGTTCCGCCCCCAAAAATCCCCATATGGGGGGTCGATCTTTCTGCCGGAAATCGAAATTGTTATATTACTAACTGGCTGCCATATTTCTGCAGCCATACTTTCTGTTCCCGGTAATCCGGCATGATCTTTTCGACCTGTTTCCAGAAGGCATTCGAGTGGTTGGGCACCAGCAGGTGGGCCATCTCGTGGACGACAACATAATCAATGGCTTTCGGGGGGGTCATAGCCAGGCGCAAAGTGAAATTCAGGTTTCCCCTGGACGAGCAGGAACCCCAGCGTGTGCGGGCGCTGGTGATCCGGATCCTGCGGTACTTGAGATTGAGCCCTTCCGACAGGTGTTCGACCCGCCGGGTGACTTCCTCCCGGGTTCTCTGGCGGTACCATTCTTTGAAGATCTCGTTGGCATGCGGCAGGGCTGAACGCGACAGGTAAAATTTTCTGCTCAAATGGAGCGGCGGGTTGAGATCATCCACGATTTTCAGCGGGTAGGTATCACCCAGATACCAGAACCGCTCACCGTCGGCGAGGGTCCTGGGCGGTTTTAAGTTGGGTTGAGCCAGGAATTCTTTCCGCTTGCGTACTATCCAGGCCTCTTTGCTGTTTACCAGACGCTGGATCTCACGGTCTGATACCAGGTAGGGAGCTCGCACGATAAGCCTGCCGTCCGGTTCGATGACCAGGGCGATGGTTTTTCGCTGGCTGCGGATGATCCGGTCTATTTTAATATCCATTGTTTTTAACCCCGCTTCTCCTGGGAGTGAGAGATAAATCCATCCAGCGTTAATCATAACATTTGAAGTGCATTGGGGGGAATGAGGGGGGGCCGTTCCGTTAGATTAATTCGTGAACAGGTCCCTGATTTTGTAAAGATAAACCACCAGCACAAACGCGGTAATAACCGCTGCAAACTGCGGTAGCAGGATTTCCAGCGGGTATGGCCGCCCGGCCTGGAATACTTCAACGAATATATAAACCGAAGCATAGATGAAGAACCCAGCCACAAACTGGGAGGCCGGGTACCCGAACCGTTTCAGCTTCCACAAACCGAAGGCCGCGACCAGGCATGCCGGCGCGTTTACCAGGATATCGGTCAGGGGAAAGGCGATGTTCATCCCCGGGGGCGGGTCCAGGATAAAGCCTTCGCCCCACATAAAAAGCGACCCGAAGAAGGCGAACAGCCCGAAGAGCAACAGGACTGAAGCAAGTATCCTGACCGGCAGGGGCGTTTTTTCTTTGCAGTCCATATAAAATCGCTCCATTTACAGCGCCGCAAGTTCAGACGGCTTCGATTTTCCGGCTTCGCCGGGTGTAAAATACTCCGGTCAGATAAGTGGAGATGAATATCAGCAGGAATGGAATCCAGGTTCCCAGAAGGCTGGTGAACATTTCAAGGCTCCGGTTAATTAACAAACCAACAACAAAAAAATCCATCAACATTACCACCGCCAGAAACAATAATGCCGTGACCAGCGGCGAAGTGTAATTGAAACGTGTGTAGTAGAACCTGGATACGAGAAAGAAGATCAACGGCGCTGCCAGGGCGTGGATGACGAGCGTGTTTTCGAGGCTGGTAAGCGCCATGCCGATTCCCATCACTAACCCGCAAAAGGCCCAGCCAGCAAGCGCATGCACCAGAATTATGCCCGACTGCTTTATCGTAAGATTATTCATTCGTCCTCCTCTCTCCTTTCGGTTGTTATTCCCAGGGTTTCCGGTCTATTCCTCGATTTCCCAATCCGGTCTTCCGCATTCACTCTCAAGTGAAATATTTAATTTCACCAGCAGCACACGAAGTGTTTGAAACTCTTCTTTTGATAAGCCTGAGCAGCATTGGTTGAAATAAACCTCCAGGTCGGGCAGTTCTCCCTGAAGCGACCTGCCTTTCTCTGTAAGGGCAGCCAGCAAACTCCGACGGTCATCGGGATTGGGCTCACGCTGGATGAATCCATTTTTTTGAAGAGTATCGACAATGCCGGTGATTGTCGCCCGGCTGCAGATCAATTCCCGTGCTAATTCCTTGAACGGGCGGCGGTCGCATTCCCACAACAGTTTGAGTATGTAGAACTGTGAAGGGGTTAATCCGGTTTGCTGGACCGTCAAACGCTGGATGTGCTTGAGCCTGCGGGAAGCCCGCTCCAGCAGTTGAAAAATCTCAGAGATGGAACCGGGTTCAGGCAGGGCTGGTGGTTTAGCAGAACCGATTTGATGGAATGGGATGGTGTTTGTGGTCATATTTAGTTAGCATCCTGATTATAAGGTATTGAACTATAATTGTCAACAATTACCGAGGGGCAAATAATCAAAAACGCCGGTCAGGATATTTGACCGGCGCTTATATTGGGCAAACCAGATTAATTTCGGAACTTATTCCGCCACAGCTACAAAATCGATCTCCAGGATGGTTTCATCTTCCACTGAGGCTACCTGGGGCGGCAGGCTCGGGATTGTGGTGAAATCGGTGTAAAGGATTGTGGTGGAAGCAGAGCCTTCCAGGCGGTCTTCGGATACCAGGGTGGCAGTGCCGTCAAATGTCAGCGGTTTGGTTACTCCCTTAACGGTTAAATCGCCGCTGATCTGGAAATCGAAAGTCTGGCCAACTTCGAGCTGTTCAGGTATCCCGCTGACCGAAACTGAAGTGAATTCGGCGGCCTGGTTGGCGGGTTCACCGGTCTCCAGTATCCAGCGCTGGATGGCGCCGTTGCGGCGCTCGTTATCCGTTACGATGGTGGTTAAATCAACCCGAATATCCGCCTGGGCGTTATTGGGTGCATTCAGGTCAGCCCTGATCTCTCCCCCGACCGCACTGGTCGCGCCAACTACCGTAAAAGGTGCTCCAAGAAGAACCTCATCGATCAGGAAGCGCGCTTCTGTTTCATCGGGGACGATCAGGAAGACCTTTTCGGCAGACCCTGTCTGCCCTTGTGTTGTTTGTTCCCCGGATGATTCTGCTTCCATGCTGGCAGTTTCCTGCACTTCGACCTGGGTTGGGGCAGGGGGCTCCGTTTCAGCCGGTTCTGGGAGTGCCTCTTCCTGGGCAGATGCTGGCTCCTGGGTTGTTTCGACAATGTCTGAACCAGACGTGCCGGTGCAGGCAGAGCTGATTACCATTACAATAAAAACTGCTGTTAATATACGTAATTTCATAGTATTTCTCCTAAATTGTTTATTGCCTAAGCATACCCCAGATTAGAATTTATTAGGTTAAAAGATTGTTTGAATTTGCCCTAACGAAATTGTTAGCCGGCGGGACAATTTATTTTGCAAATACCCATTTGTTGGCACAATAGTTGTAACAGGCACAGAATCATACCAAATATCTTGCGGAAAAGAAGAGACTGGAAGAATTGTGGGACAATTTAAGGGGGGAGATCCAGCCCTCAACATTAAAAGAAAATTTTCAGGGTTGAAAAGCGATTTACAAAAAAAGCACCTGGATTCAACCGGAACGGTGGACTGTTTCAACGGGCCAGTTTCTGGGGCAAGCAGGACACCCCCAGCCGCCTGTTAGCTCTGTTTGTGACAATTGTTGTTGTATTTCTGGCGGCGGTTATCCTGTGGGGTAAAGGCAGTTCAGCCGCCTCCGGGCTGCCCTCCGGGTATGGAGAAGACAGCCTAGCGCTTGCTGAAAAACCGCGCTACAACTGGCAGGTTTGTGAAAACCTGGGTGTGGGACCTGTCCCGGGTTTGACCGAACCGCGCCAGAGGCTGAGGCTGTGCCACAACCAGGGCTGGCAGGTGCTGGTGTACTGCCTGAACCCGGAACTTCCAGTCGCTGAAATTGGAACGAACTGTACCAGGGTGGGGGAGGATGTCTACTGGTGCGGGAATGGAATGCAGCCGGTCAAGGAATACCGGGTTGTACAGGAACCGGACGATACCCCCACGCCCACCGCTTCCAGCACGCCCACCTCCACTCCCACCGATACGCCAACCGCAACACCTACGGCCACCTTCACACCCACCCCAACCCACACCAGCACCCCGACTTCCACGGCTACCTCAACCCCGACAGCCACATTTACGAATACGCCCACCCCCACTGCAACTTCAACCAAGATACCGGTATCGCCCGCTCCCACCCGCACCCCGCCCGGCGGCAGGGGTTACCGTTCATATCCCGAATTTCTGGGCGATACTCTCGGTCTTTCCGGGGACAAATTAAACCAGGCTGGATCGCTGCCTTCCATTACCGCTCTCAACCGCCCGAATATGGCAAACCCGGTTTTTTCGAAATTTTACGGGATCGATTTCCTTGACACAACCAGGGAGATCCAGATTAAGATTTACCCGCCCGACCGCAGGGTAAACAGCGGCAGCCCAATCCTGATCCGGTTACGGCCTTCTGTTACCTGCAGCGCGGAGGGGATTAACGGCTGTGTCCGCAGGTACAGCGCCGGTTCTCAAGCCGATGTCACCTTTGTCACGGTTCATTCCGGCCTGGGAGGGGCGGGTCAGCCATTCCGCAGGGCGCTGGAAGGAAATGGGTATAACCAGGCTGGATTTCCATTGAGCCAGGTAAAAAAGAACCTTAACAGGCTGGAAGGCGCCCGTGTGGTTATCAGCCAGGGCAAGAATACTGTTGAGGGTTTCCAGCTGGCAGCCCTTACCCGGATACCCGGCGAGAAGATGCCGGGGTATTTGAACCGCCCGATCAGCAAATCGCTTGGATTCGCCTCCAACCTGGACCGCTCTATTGAACCTTACCTCAACCCGGATTCCCCCCAGCTGGTTTTTGAGACCTGCGGTTGGCGGATGCCCGGAGAGCCATATCCAGCCGGGACCAGCGATACCTCTGCCTCGATCTACCTGGGCGTGATCCAGAAAACCCCCTGAGATTTTTTCGAGCCAACCTGTTAAAACGATAGAGACGTCCACATTAGACGCCTCTACCATGAAAGGAGGAAGTAGAAACCAGGTGGAAGGATCTTTCTTAAGGCGGCACTGCCATTAAAAGATCACTCCAGAGCTGATGTTCTTAACCCGATTGTGATTTCCCCCCCTGGTTTTGTGATCCATCGTAATCTGCGTCCCGTTTGTATTTCTCCCAATCCCGGATAATCCAGCGCAGAGCAACGCTGAAACCGCCCTGCCCTAACCCTTCCTGTTCGGCAAATTCCTGTATAACCCGGATATCGTTCACTTCCAGGTTTACCATTTGGGGGAGATAAGTGGGAGGCATATTCAGTCCTGAAGTTCAATTATAAGAACGAATGTTCTTGTATAATACCAGAACATTCGTTCTGTGTAAAGGGCTGTTTTATAACTTTTTAATCCAAATCAGGAGAGTCCTTTTTGTGCAAAGTTATAATGTCCCCCTTAATATAGATCCAAAAGCAGGTCAGTTAATAATGATGAAAGGCTTATAAATAAAATAAATTGTTTACCCGGGGAGCCATAAAAACCATCCCCTTTAGGGCGCCTGCGGCTCAAACCGCAGCACTCCGAGTGAATTCTCATCAATCTTATATGTCAGTGCCAGGTAGCCGAAATCATACCACCACGCCACCACGCTCTCCAGCCGGTAAAGAAAGCTGGCTTCCTGAGTTGAAATCGGATCTGAGCAAAGCTTACCTGTTAACGCGACCGGTCCAACGGAAAATACCTGCGGCAACTCTTCGTCTCCAGTTACTGGGCTGCTGTAATCGTTGCAGCCAGCAAAGCCGCTGATCTGTCCTTGGTCAAAAACCAGGGTGATTTCCGTCTCTGGAAGCAGCGGTTCCTGATCATGATTAAGGTCGACCAGCCGCCAGTTCGTGCCGTCCAGATCAGCCAGGTTAACCTTGCCCAGTTCCTGGCTGCTTTGCTCAACCAGCGTGTTTCCTTCCAGGCTGAAACTCTTGCGCACATTCAAGCTCGGGCAGCATAACGGGTCACCTGGCCCCGGCATTATCAATTCCGCAGTAACCTGACCGCCCTCGATGGCCAGAGACTTTACCGGAATCCGGTCCCCGACCAGAAACGCCTGCAGCGGTACTGGCTCAGACAAAACATTCAACACCGGTACAAAATAGACAAAATCCCCAGTGCCGGTGGTGTTATCTACAAGAACTGCAACCGCATCTAAAGACCCGTCCCCGTTCAGGTCACCGCTCGGGGATCAGGTTGCCAGCCAGTTCCACATACGGAAGCTGTGAGCTCCCATCTTCATAGTTGGCGTAGCCATCGTTAAGTTTGATCGAACGATCCGGTAGAATGCCGCTGTATTCCAGGTTCCCAACCACATCTTCCAGACCGGCCTGTGCCTGTGGAACCGGTGTATCCGTGGCTGCTGGCCTGACAGTTAATACCACTGATGTGGTGGGTTGGGCCGCACAGCCAGCGAGCAAACTAAATAAAAATATCGTGGGAAGAAAGTAAAATTTCATACTAACCTTCGGTTTTTTAAGAATTACCTAAAGGGAGCCAGCCAATAAAACCGCGGAGCTGACCGGTTTTGATAAACCGGCTCCCAGTAGCGAATATGGAAATTAGACTCCTTCGAGCAGGTTTCCTGCAGCAAGGACAACAAAACCAATCACCACCAACCAGAAGGCAAACCCGGAAAGAACCGGGACTGTTACCAAGCTGGCGATGACACCCAGGACCGCTAGGATTACTGCAATCCAGAAAGTAATTTGTTTAGGGCGGCTCAGTTTCATGTCGTTTCTCCTCAAAAAAATAGGATTCGTTTTTGCGCTCCGTGGCTTTCCAGCCAGTCACCAGTAGGCATCTATTTGTAAACAGGCTGTATTTATACTGTTCCACCCGTTTACAGAAAAGGAATAACCAAACAACTATCTCCGGTAATTCAACCGGACGGGGTGAATTCCATTGTACCGCCGTCCGCCATCATATCGATAAACAGGTTTCCATCTTTAAAAAAGTATATTGCCGAAAATCCCAGGTATTTAATGAACTGGTCGCTGAAAGACCCCGGCGGACAGGCCGCCAGCGTCATGGGACCGATCTCGATATTGAGACTGCTCCCGTCAATCGTGTAACTTCCGCTGGCGTTGTTGCAGTCAGCTTTGATATTCAGCGTGCTGTCATCGTTAAATGCCAGCAGGTAATTTTGAGGGTCTTCGACGGTGAATTGTTCGACCGGATTTGTGAACGCGGACCACTGCCAGGCGGTGCCCACCAGTGATCCAGCCCCGTCATCTGGCATATCTGCGGGTGCAAATTCCATAGTCCCACCATCAGCCATCATATCGACAAACAGGTTTCCATCTTTAAAGAAAGTATATTGCCGAAAAACCCAGGTATTTAATGAACTGGTCACTCAAAGACCCCGGAGGGCAGGCTGCTCTTGTCATAGGGCCGATCTCGATGCTGAGACTGCTGCCATCGATCGTGTAGTTTCCGCTGGCATTGTTGCAGTCGGCTTTAATGTTCAGCGAACCGTCATCATTGAATGTCAGGAGATAATTCGCAGGCGTCTCGATATCGTATTGTTCCACCGGGCTTGTGAAAAAAATCCACTGCCAGGTTGTCGATTGGAGTCTGCTCGGATCCCGAAGGTAGGGTCTGCTCAGAAACCTGAGTATTCACAGTTGGGCTGGGAATTGGAAACGGCGTTTCAGTTGGAGGAGACGGTGGAAGAGTTTCCGCTGACGAGGTCACTGCTGGTTGGGCTGAACAGGCAGTGAGAAAAACCAGTAAAACCAAAAAGATGAAGAATAATAATTTCATTTTGTCCTCTCTTTTAACAGGAAATATTCAATTTCCTCTCTTGCTTATTTTGACCAGTCAGGTGCGCCATAACAATCCCTGAATGTGCCTGCAGCCAGGGTCAATCCAGAACCTGCCGGTACTGGCGCCGCATAATGATAGCGACCAGGCCAAAGGAGAGCAGGGCGACCAGACCCAGGCCGATCCAGACCACAAAAAGCGGGCTGGTCCCAGCCAGGATCAAATCCTGAAATCCACGGATTGCATATGTCATTGGAACCAGCAGGGCGATGATCCATGCAGGCCATAAGAAACCGGCGACTGGTAGAAAAAAGCCGGTGAAGAAGATGGATAACAGCAAAACAAGCATGGTGAGCTGGATAGCCTGGCCGTCGGTGCGCGATATTGCCGATATCAAAAATCCGATCCCTACCGAAGCAGTAGCCAACAGCACCAGCATTAACAGATACTGACCGGGATAGGCAGGGCTCGGCACATTCAGCAGCATCATCAGGGCGGTCAGGATCACTCCTGCAAAAGAAACATACAGAATATATGCAAGCGATTTCCCAAGCAGAATCTGGCAGAATCTCAACGGGGAAACCCGGAACATCTCGAAGGAACCCATCTGGCGCTCTCGCACCAGGCTGAGAGACGCAAGGGTGATAGCCAGATGCTGGATAAGCAGTGCAATCACTGCGGGTGAGTAGTAGACTACCAGGCTGTATGCGCCGCCGCGCAGGTTTGTGTACGTCTCACTCACCGGGGAGATAATATTCTCTGAAGGTATCTCAATAAAAAGGGCAATGGTCCGGCGTAATTCTTCGATTTCATCGATTGTACTTTCCAGGCGCTCGGTACGAGTCGCCACTTCCACTTCATCCAGCGCCTGCTCCAGTTCATCCAGGTCGTCCTGCAGGATGTCAATGTCCCGGTGGAGTTTGCTCAATTCAGGCGAGAGGTTTGCCTGGGCTAGGCTTTCAGGCGGCAGTACCGCGACCAGGTCGTCCAGCACCTGCCTCAATTCCTGGATATCTTCGCGGGTGCGCTCGATTTCTAATTCGTCCATATTCTGTCTGAACTCTTCAAAACCCGTCTGGTATCCTTCCAATGAGCCGTCTATGTCCTGGGCTTTGACCTTTGCCTGCTCCGCTTCCTGGGTCAGAAGCTGCTGGTTAATGAAATTCATTTCTCCATAAGCGATCGAACGGATCCAGGCTTCCGCCTGCGGGTCGATCGTTTTCGACAGGACCTGGATTTGAGGCCGTTCAGGATCCTCGCCTGACACATTGACAGACGGGACAATCTGGACCGAAATCCACCTGCCCGCTGTTGAGCATTTCCAGGGCTTCCTGGCGGTCATTGACCACCGCGACCAGGTTAAAATTTTCTCTGATGAACTGTTCAGCCTGTGCCTGGTCAACCCCCTGAACACCTCCCTCTGGCCATACCAGAACGGTTGAAACGGCAGGGTTAGCGCTTTGAAAGGTCGCCCCGAATGCCGCCAGCACCAGCAGAGGACCGCCCACAAGGCTGACCAGCAGGCGCGGCTGGCGCCTGACATCATGTATTTCTTTGATAAAGAATGAAAAGAACTTGACTATATATGATCTCATTGGAGCACCTGTTTAGGCTGGCTTTTTTCTGCCTTCTGGATTAACCGCACAAAAACCTCATCAAATGAGGGCAGGTATGGCTCGGCAATTTTCGGAGTAATATCGAGCTGTACTTTAATCAGAGCCAGCAGGTTGGGTATTTCCCCGGCAGAATCATCGACAAGGACATGGATTGACCCCGGGTCGCCTATCACGATATCCACATTGGACACCTGCGGCAGTGTTTCCAGGAAATTTATACATTCGACCAGCTGGCTTTCCTCAACCTGCAGGTGGATAACTTCCCCGCCCATCGCCATACGCTGCAACCCCCTTGGGGTGTCCACAGTAACCAGACGGCCATCTCTCATAACTGCCACAAGATCGCAGTAAGCCGCCTCGCCCACATACTGGGTGGTTACAAGAAGGGTTTTACCCTGGTGGCGCAATTCCCTGAAATTCTCCCAGATGCGGGCCCGCAGGATCGGATCGATGCCTGCCGTCGGCTCATCGGCGATCAGCAGGTAAGGATCGTGGAACAACGCCCCTGCAAGCATCAGCCGGCGCTGCATCCCGCCGGATAAATTGCGACCGAGTCGCTTGCTTGCATCCTGGAGGTCAACAAACTCCAGCAGGGACTGCATTCGGGTTTTGCGCTCCCCCGGCGACATCCCGTAAATCCCGCCCAGGAAGTGCATGTTCTCCTGCACGCTCAGGTTGGGGTAAAGGATAAACTGTTGAGGTATATAACCGATGCGGGTCTTATCGGAGCCGTCGAAATTCTGGGGGTCTTTCCCAAATACACGAACTTCACCAGATGTGGGTTTGAGAACTCCGTTCAGCATGCGGATGGTTGTAGTCTTTCCGCACCCGCTGGGACCTATCATACCCAGAATAGTGCCCTGTGGGACTGAAAAATCAAGGTCAAATACCCCAACCCCGCCTCCAAAATCGAGGCAGACCTGATCCATCTCAAAGGCAAGTGGTAGTTCTTCCGCAGGTGTAATTGCTGTCAAATTTTCCAAATCAGTCTCCACCAAAGACCGGCATTCCTGCGCAGGAATGCCGGTCCTATTCGTAATCAAGTTTTCTTAATGAACCGGTACTAATCCGGTATATACAATTTTTGTCCCGCCCGGATCATGCTCGGGTTTGGGCCGATTGTCTGAATATTGGAATAGTAAATCTTGGGGTAGGCGCCCTGCGAGCCGTAATAGCGCTGAGATATCGTGCTCAGACTATCTCCGCTCTGCACTGTGTAACATGCTGCGCCTGATTTTACATGGGTACGAATTTTCATGTTTATTTCCTTTGAACCTAATTTTTTATGATCTCTTAGCTCAATCCGATCAGATTAGCCACACCCGACCGCAACGAGCCCACTGCGCTGGAAACCGCGCCGGTTACACCCTGCGCCTGTTGATTTGCCGTGTGGAAAAAATCTCCTGCCTGACCGCTCAGGTTTGAAATCTCCTGGCGGGTACCGGCGACCATACTTCCGGATTTTAAATTTGTCTTTATCTTCATCAGGAACTCCAGGATAACCTGTTAACACAATCCACTGCGGTCAGGGTAGAAAGTGCCCCCAAAATAGCCGCCTCCCGCTGCCGGTTGGCTTTGGGCCGGGTATGAAGGCGACTGGCTTGGCGGGTAATAGACTGGAGGCGGGCTGGGCAGCTGAGCCGGGTATGACGGCTGCTGCACGACCTGACCCAAAGCTCCGCAGTTACCCGATTGGGCAGCCTGCTTCAAATAATTGCGCCGGGAGTCGCATTCTTGAAAGGTCATTCCGGCGCGCAGGTTAGTCTTGATTTTCATTTAATTATCTCCTTGGTTTTCTCATCATAATCTATAGTTCAACCATTTATTCTGGAAAGATCCGTTTACACAGACCCAGCCTGCCAGGGCTTCATCTCAGTTTCCATGTAGGGCGCGTATCCCGGGGCGTGTGCACTGCTCCGGCCGGAACACTTTCCCTCAAGCTGTTTTGTCCAGTACTCCAGGTTGCGCATGCAGGCATCTATGCTTTCACCAGCTATCAGAGCCGTGCGGACGCGCATCTGAGGAGCAGGCATATTTCTTGTTTTCATCTTGTTTTATCTCCTTCATTGATAAAAAATTTTTTGTTGATTAACTTTAAACATCGTTCGGGTCGGCAAGTTCAGTCTTGCCTCTGGAACGCAAACGATCGGTTGTATTCCTGGCAGTTTTTGCCAGGCGGTCAGCGGCATTGCTGCTCGCAAACCAGTATCCAAGTCCAAAAACCCCCAGTATTAGTAATACCAATTGCATTCTTTACCTTCCTTTAAAATTTTGTTGATGAACTAGGCAGCCAATGTAAAACAAACCATCACAGTGCGTACACCTCGTTTAGGATATCCGGAAACCGGGCGGAAAACGTGCGAGTTGGTATAACCTGGCAGATGTCCTGGTGTTGAATTGAGTCTTTATCATTTTCAGTGTACGTCAAAACGATACAGTAAGGCGGATTGGATATTAAGGATAAGTGACCCAGGAATTCCTTAACTTTGTTTTCCGCAATGTTTGCGCCCATGATGATCAGGTCCGGCATTCCGGGTTTTAACATTTCCAGCGCCTTGCTGGTGTCGCTGACTGTCTCAACCGTAGAAAATTGTGGCATAGATGCGCACATCGCCTGGATTGCTTTCTGATGGGCGCTGAATATCGAAACAATCAATACATGCAGTTTTTTATATTCCATACCACCTCAATTGATTCTGGTTTGCGGATTGTATTTTATTCTCGGAATAGAAAATTCACATCAGCCAAAAACAGGAATTCACCATCATACAAAAAGCCTCCAATCCGGGGGCTTTTTCATCCTTAAGGATGAGGGCGATTATCCGCTCAAATCATGGTTGCGGGCATACAGCGCAGCCTGAGTGCGGTTCTCCAGATTCAGTTTGTGCAGTATGTTGCTGACATGAGTCCGTACTGTTGTCTGGCTGATCGAAAGCCGGCTGGCAATTTCCTTGTTTGAGGCTCCCCGAGCGATTTGCTGCAGCACATCCTTCTCCCGCTCAGTTAGATTTGTTCCAGGGAGTTCGGCGGGTGTTGGATTGATTCCATTTGAAACCCCTATAATTGACCCGGAAAGTTCCCGGGGAATGGAGATGTGACCCAGGGCGACTGCGTGGATAGCGTTCACCAGTTCGTCTGGGGATGAGTCTTTCAGTAGATATCCCAATGCGCCCGCTTGCATTGCTGCGGATACGCAGTCGTCCTCCCCAAAGCTTGTCAGGACCAGTATATTTGATTCCAGGTCATATTCTCTCAGTATTCTGATGGCTTCCAGACCACTTTTTTTGGACATCTGCAGGTCCATTAGGATCACATCCGGATGCAGATCGAGTGCCTGTGCAACCGCCTGATCTCCATCGCTGGCTTCTCCGACTACTTCGATACCGTATTTTTCGGATGACAGCAAAGCCTCCAGACCTTTCCGGACGACGTGATGGTCATCAACAATCAATAATCTGATCATGCTTTACTCCTTTCTGCCGGTGCCCCGGAGTCGCTTATTGCCATTCTCACCCGGGTGCCGTTTCCCGGGGAAGAAAGATCTCCAGATACCCACCCAGGTCAGCAGCCCTGGCGAACATATTCTTTAACCCCATCCCCTGATGGAGTGTTTCTCTATCCTGACCGTTAAAAACAAATCCCTGACCGTCATCCTCAATTTCTAATAAGATATCACCGTTTTTGCGTTCCAGCAGGATGTTAACCTGGCTGGCTTGGGCATGTTTAAGACTGTTATTGAGCGCTTCCAGAATAATTCCAAACAAGTCCGCCTTCATCTCGGACGACAAAAAAACTTTTTCATCCACCTGGCAGGTTGCCTCGATACCCAGACGGCGTTCCACCAGGTCCAGACGGGTGTTGATGCGCTCACTCAACCGGCCTTGAATATCAGGAGGCTGCATCTGGTACAGGAGCAAACGCAAATCCTTCAAAGATATCAGGGCGTTTTTTTCAATTTGCTCCAGGTTATTTGCCAGTTTGATTTGATCTCCGGTGTTTAGCGCATCGATACTGGCGCGGGTGAATAGGGTTAGACTGTAGATAGATTGGGTAATCGAATCGTGCAGATCGCGCGCCAGGCGGCGACGTTCAGATGAAACAGCCGCCAGTTCAGCTTCACGGCGCAGTCTTCGATTCTCCAGGCTGATGCCCAATTGCTCCGCAACCGCAACCAGCAGAGAAATCTCTTCCAGCGAAAACGTATGCACTTCCGGGTGGTAACAGCACATTATGCCCAGGACTTCGCCTTGGGCCGTAAGCTGTGCGATAAGGCATGAACGCATCCCGGCAGGCCGCAGCGATCGGGGAGAACAGTATCAGCATTCAGGTCGGATAGAAGCAGAGCGTTTCTGGGTTTGTTCAGCCACTCAACAAATCCCGCCGATGGAAAAATCAAACTCATCTTGCCAACATGATATCCCTCCAGGCCAACCTGCGCCTCCAGCGAAAGCTGCGGCTTATCCGGTGAATAAGAAAACAAACTAACCGCCTGCAACCCGCTGATATCCTGGATGCGTTCCATTACGGGCAGGTAAATCTGGTCGGGGTTATCCTCGTGACTCACCAGCACCGCCAGGTCCAGCAGGGTTGAGAGCTCACGGCTTCTCGCAACCACCCGCCTTTCCATCTCGGCATGTAAACCCCGGATTTGTTCCTCAGCCTGCTTTCGCTCAGTGATATCCATAACAATTCCAAGTAAGAGCCTGGTGCTTTTCAGTTCAATAAATTCCGAGGACAGCAGGCCAGTGCCATCCTGACCGGATTTCCGCCGGAAATTGAACTCAAAATTTCGTAATTTCCCCTGGGCCATTTGAAAAGCCTCGGCCAGGCGGCGGCTTTCAGCGCTGTTCGGGTAAAGATTCAGCTCTCGCGGCGTCCGGCCGACCGCTTCTTCTCTCGAATAGCCCGTTACCCTCGTAAAGGCCTGGTTGACATCCACATATATTTGGTCATCCTCCCTTTGAATTACCATACTGACCGGGCTGCTGTGGAAAGTTTTTGAAAATTTTTCTTCGGACCTGCGCAGTTCCTCCAGGCGCCTCTCCAGTTCGGCATTCATCTGCTCATTTTCTTTACTGGATTGGTGGAGCAATCCTAACAGGCGGTTAAAGGAATGGGTCAGGAATCCAATTTCATCTTCATACTGGACAGGAATCTGGATACCCAGGTCCCCGCGGATAGCCTGTCTGACTCCAGCCAACAAATTATTGAGCGGCCGCACCAGGTTGAACCGGTAGAAAGCGGGAAACAAAATTATTACGATCAGACTGCTCAGGGCAACCCAGAAGATCAGATATTTCACAAATTCATGTGTGTTTTCAAGTTGTTCGAAATGAGAAACCCCAATCTCATAAACAGTCCCAGTTTGGTTGAAAAGGTAAGCATCATAACGCCCGGCACTGCCGAAGGGAAAATCAATGTAGCGCATAATCCGCTGCGGTTTATCGGAAAATTCAAAGTCAAACGCCATGGTACCCGGTTGGGTTGCTGTCCAATCCGGGGCTGAATTACCTGCTTGAATAAGTTGGTTTTCATCTGAAAGGGACTGCAAGCTGACAGGCTCGCCACCGGGGCGCAGAAACAGCAGGCGGTTAGCGGATGTTTCAGATGTTTGCAAGGGTTCTTTACCATTCAGGTTGATCGCACCAGGTTCCCAGGCGACGGCATAAATGATTGATTCTGGCAAATTAGAATAATTTCCAGCCAGGACCAGGTCCCTGCCCAGATAAACCAGGGTTAATCTTTCTCTTTCGAACCGGTTTTCATAGTTGTTGACCAGAGATGAGCCCAGGGCGCCGAATATGAGCAGGAAAGTCACCAGGGAAATTCCCGAAATCTTGCCGATGAAACTGGCCTGCTCTCCGCTGTCGTTTAAATAGACGAGCGCAATTGCGGCGACTGCCAGTATCGATCCGATGCCGAGCATATAACTTGGCAGCCATTGAGGAACAAACGGCGATGGCTGAAGGAAAAATGCAATCCCAGGCAGCAGCCCAAGGCTGACCGCCAGAGCAAAGTCGCGCGAGTGAGTGAGCCTCACGGTTTGGAGGGTGGAGGATTGCACCTATGGATACTTGCAGTCCCTGGATAAGGCTTTGTTTCCTTCCAGTTGACACCCGGGTGTAATGCAGCGCTCTGCGCAGGAATACCCCAATCATAAAGAGAGTCATCAGCGGAAGTAAAAGGTAATAAGCCCTGTCCTCCAGCATCCCCGGGGAGTAGAAATAAATGTATGAGACAGCATAATATATGCTGTATCCAACAGCAAACAGGGCAATAAAGCCGGTGAAAGCCAGGATTACGCTGGCTTCACGCCTCTGGTCTAATTCGGGGAAATGGTAGGCAAACTGCGCCAGGGAGACACTCCCCAGGATAATCCAGGCATCCTGGGCAGGCATGAGCATATCCCCCCAGAAAACCCACCCGCTGGCAAGCAGCATTGTGATACTGTTGGCGATAACTGCTGCAAAAAAGCCAAGCAGCATCCAGCTGGAGCGGGTTTTTAAACTTCCTTTAAACAGATAAATGGTTATTGTCAGGCTCAATATGATCAATATAAGGCTGACAAAACCCATTTCCGTTAAATAGAATCGTCCTGCATCCAACATATGATAAGTCAATTCATTACCAATACCGCTTTTAGGTAATAATTAATACCAAAATTTCTTAGTGAACATTTTCCTTTTCCCAGATCCGAAAGGAAGTGCTAGAAGGAATTATACATAAAGGACATTCATTTTTATACTATTGGTTCATTTATATTCTTTTACAAATGGTTGACAGCATAGTGACCGGGTCAGTGGAGATTTATTCGGAACCTTTATTAATGCTCAGCACTTGCCTTCATATGATTTAAGAAATCTTTTGTGAAATGTTTTTCTCCATACGCAACAAATTCAACAGACAGTTAAATTTCGGCAGGATTACTGCATACATCAATAAATGCATATCCGCCCACACCTAACTGGGAAATTCGGATCTTCAGTACGGCTGAATACCAATAACAGGGGTACAACTAAAAGAGTGGGTCTCAATCATTTGTTGCGGAAAACACAGGTTTTTCTTAACAAGAAGAGGTGATTTGATATATGAGCAGACATCGGTGTCCCCAGAATAATATCCCTGCTTATCCATCTCACATTGTCGCCTTATCACCTGATCGCCTCTAATTCCAAAATAGCTTCATATGTTGAGGTTTCGGTCGGCGTTAGAGTAGATGTTGGTGTTGGTGTTAGTGTTGGCGTTATCGTGGATGTTGGCGTATTGGTGTATGTCGCAGTGGAAGTTATTGTTTGAGACGCTGTCGTCGTCGAAGTCAATGTAGCGGTCATAGTTACAGTAGGAGTATGCATTTTTCCTTCAATAATCCCGGGCACGAACCAGAATGCGTTCGCCCGCTCCGGGGTACCGCCATTCACCTCAACACTTAGAATGAACCGGACACGCTTCCCGGCATGATTGGATAAATCCAGATCTATCCTGGATGTATCACCATCGAATATTTCCTGCCAGTAACCCAAGTTGCGGATACCGCTGGTATTGATGTTTTTAAAATCCAACCGAAAGGAAACATTGCACCCCTTACTATCGGCCAGGCACCCCACCTCAGCAACAAAGTGATGGTTTGGTTGAATGGTAAATTCAGGATAAACCCCCCTGATCCAGCCCCGGCTGGCATTATTTGGGTGGGTCCAGAGGGTTAATTCATTTTCCTGGCGGTCTTCCAACTTTGGATTATCCAGAAGCACCACAAATCCCTCTGCTGCGCTGCTGGTTCCCGGGCAAGGAAGCCAGCTTGCGCTGCTGCGCCATTCAGCAAGGCAGTAATTGGCCGCGAAATCGTAGACCAGCTTGGGATTGCTAATCTCTTTTACCCGAATCAGCGCCCAGAATGTCTTGTCACCTTCCGGGCCAATCCCAAATCTGATGCCGGTATCATCGATTAACTCCCAGTCGCTCCGGTAGGTCCCTGGTGCAGAAGGGGCTCTCATGGACACAGAAACATCAATTGTCTGGCCGGGTTTAACAGTTTGTTTCAGCGGTACAACCCGTCTGGCATCCAGTACATAACCAGATGAAAAAACCAGTTTGTACTCAGGCGACCATGTGCACCGTCCAGTATTTTTTATCCTCCAAGTTTTAATGAACCATGTTCCTGGAGCAAAAACAGTATTGTCCTGGACGGTTACATCACGCACCAGTTGGGCATGGTTGCATGCAGCTAGGGGTATTGTTATACTCGGCACAATAATTGTTGGTAGAGCAACGGTGTTTGTCGGTTCATCGGTATACTGAGGTTGTAAAGTGTTTGTGGGAGTGAATATTGTGGGCAAATCTGTGGTCGGTGGCTGGTTTGTCATGGAAGGCTCTTGAGTTTTTTCAGATATTGACGGTGATTGAAGCAATTGGTTGGTCAGCCTTGCCTCAACAGTAATGGCAGCTTGGGTGAATATCGATGCATAGGTCGCAGCTCTATCTGGAGTGGTTCTTACCTGACTGATCCATAGGTTAAGAACCACCAGGAAGATACAAAGAGAAAAAACAGCTGTAGGAATTGAAATAAACAGGATCAAGCGGGCTTTATCATTCATGTATTAACACCTTCGCCTTTTTTTGCATCTGTTCATCATACAAGTAACCGGAATGCTAGATAAGCCGGGTGAGTAATTTTGCCATTCCTTTTTCCAAATCATCAGATCCCAAGTCGGTAAGGATATTCAATCTTAGTGTGAAATTTGCTATAAAATTAAATGAAAGTGATTGCAGAGAATTCCTCAGACAACGGAAAGTTCATTATTCAGGCTATCCAGGGAAATTTCAGCTTGAAGGTTGTGATCATTTCCAAGTTTTACTACCAGAAGTAACCAACACAATGTTTCATATGCTCAGCACACTATATAATAGTGAGTAGAAGTATAAAAATAGTGAAATATTTATCCAAAATAACACTTAAATTCAACCTATCTGTGTGAAAATTTGTACAGGTATGGTCAGCGCATTTTCTGAGGGCGGTGAGATTACCAATGGTTCCACCTGAGAAAATACCCGGATTAATCAAGCTGTATAGGCCAAAGTACAGTGAGCCTCTCCTCGGTAAATAATATAAACTACCAATGTAACTGATTACCCCGGATTGACATTTTACTGATCACAACTTTCACACATTGACGCTTTTTTAGTACCAGTGATTATTCAAACACCCATATATCAAACAACCCAATATGTATCAGTACAACTACACAAAACCATAAACAGAACTTCCGATTACACTCCAGGATTATGGCATCAAAATTGGTAAAATTTCATCCCCATACCCCCTCGGAAGTTATCATTTCAACCCGGCCTGGAAAGGGATCAACCCATGAAACAAGCTGAAACGCTGATACGCACAAAACTTCATATGCCGTTTATCCAGCAAAGGCTGGTCCCCCGCTCACGGCTCCAGGCTCGGATAATGGAAGGTTTGCGTTGTCCACTCACCCTGATCACTGCGCCGGCTGGTTTTGGCAAGACCACCCTGGTAGCTTCCGGTATTTCAGGTATTGAGATGGCGTCAGCCTGGCTGACTCTGGATGATGATGACAACCACATAGAGCATTTCTTGAAGTACCTGATCGCTGCATTCCAGGAGGCGGATAGTACGATCATCCAAGCTGACGAAGAATTTGTAATGGCATCCCAATTTACACCGGCAAAAGCGATCCTGACCAACCTGATAAATGCGCTAGATAGGTCAAACAGGGAGGTTGTTCTGGTATTGGACGACTACCAGGTGATTAAGAATCAGGCTGTGCACTCGGCAATAGCCTTCATGCTCAATAATTGCCCCAGCGGATTCCATCTGGTGATTGCAAGCCGCTCTGATCCGCCGCTCCCAACAGCCCGTTTGCGGGCACGTGGCCAGATTGTGGAAATACGGGCAGTTGACCTTAGCTTTTCGGAGCCGGAGGCCGATCAATTTCTGAACCAAGTCATGGGGTTAAGTCTGGATCCAGGTTCAGTCAGGCTTCTTTCCGATCGTACCGAAGGCTGGATTGCTGGTCTGCAGATGGCTGCGCTTTCCCTACGCGATCGTGGTGAAATCTTTGGGTTTATTGAAGGTCTCTCGGGGACAAACCGCTACATAATGGATTATCTCATGGAGGAAGTCCTGGCAGGTCAAACTCCAGAAATTCAGCATTTCCTGATTTGCACCTCGATTCTGGAACAGTTGACTGCTCCGCTGTGCAATGCCGTCCTGGCAGACTTCAAAAGTTTGTATATAGATGGTCAAGACCAGTTGCCAGGTTCCGGTATAAGCCCTGCGGGAACTTCAGCCTCCACACTGGAGTACCTTGAAAGGTCAAACCTCTTCCTTGTTCCACTTGATGCGGATCGGGTCTGGTATCGTTACCATCAATTATTCGCAGATTTATTGAGAACAAAACTCAAGACGACGCTCGGTGCGCAGGAAGTCGCTCAATTACATATCCGGGCGGCTGAATGGCATGGGCAATACGGCTCGGTTGTCGAGGCGATTAAACATGCATCCCTTGCACCAGATGAGACGAGGGTTGAACGATTTATAGAACAGAGCTACAAAGAACTCGTTAGTACCGGAGAACAATCCTGGCTGCGTTTATGGATAAGCAAACTCAACAAAGAAATGGTATACACCCGGCCGTGGTTGTGCATATATGAAGCCTACAGCCACTCCTGGTTTGGGGAACTTAGTGAAGCTGAGCAGTTTTTAAAAGAGGCTGAAAAACATATTGTATCCGAGACTACCGCCAGCGAGGCTCAATCAATGCTGGGGTTGCTTGCTTATGTAAAAAGCCGGGTTACTGCCATGCGAGGGGACCTAGACCGAGCTATTGAATTTTGTTTGCAGGCCAGAGAATATGTGCCGGCAAACAACAAAGCCCTACAACTGGATACCCTTATCACTCTAGGATATGAATATTTCCTCCAAGGAGACTATTCTAATGCCAGCCGCATTTTAAACGAGCTGATTAATTCTGGTAGAACCGTCGGTGCGGTTATTAACACAGTGGCAGCATACTGCCTTGTAGCGAGAATGTATGCGAATCAGGGAAGGCTCAATAGATCCTTTTACATATACCAAACAGCCAAACAATCTATCCCTGCATCGGGTGGGCAGCATTTCAGCGCGAAAGCCCTGGTGGAAATTGGAACTGCAGACGTTTTATGTGAATGGAATGATTTGGACTCAGCCTTGCTTCACATTGAGCAAGGCCTTGCTCTGCTGCCCTGGTGGGGGAAAGCTGACGATTTTGCCCTGGCTTATATCACTCTGGCTCGGATTCATCTGGCTCGAGGGAACATACCCCGTGCTGAAGAGGCAATTGAGAATTGCATGCAGCTCATCCGTGATAATGGTGTTTTCTCCGAAGCCTGCAATGCAGCCGAAGCTGCATTGGTCAAATTGTGGCTTGCCAGGGGTGATATAAATTCTGCAAACCATTGGCTGATAAGCAGGACGGAAATTTCTGAAGGAGCAAAACGATCTGAGTTCGAAAGCGAACTGCCAGGCATAACCCAAGCACGAGTTCTTATCGCTTTAAACAGACCTGATGAAGCCGTTGAGCTGCTGACAGGGCGGGAAGAATTAGCCCGCTCGGCTGGAAGGTTTGGCCGGGTGATTGAGATTACACTGCTGAAGGCGCTAGCGATGCAGGCAATGGGAGAAACCACGCGCGCAGAAACCGCCCTAATGACAAGCCTGGAATTGGCTCAGCCTGAAAGGTATCTGCGGATTTACCTTGATGAAGGCCAACCAATGCGAAACCTGCTCTATAAGGTATCAATCCACAAAAACTCCCACCCCTTACGTGATTATGTTGTACTTTTAAAATCGCAATTCTCCACAGAGCCACAAAAGGTTGCTGCAGCACAGGATGAAATCCAACCGGCCAGCAACCTTTTCGAGCAGTTGAGTCCTAGAGAGGTGGAAGTATTACAGCTGATTGCCCAGGGCAGAACCAACCAAGAGATCGCCCAGCAGCTCATCATCTCCCCGGGTACTGTTAAAGCCCATACATCCAGCATTTACCGCAAGCTGGGAGTTACCAATAGGACCGAAGCAGCGGTACACGCAAGGCAACTTGGCATACTCACCTAAATACCCATTCAAAAAAGCAACTAAACCCTTAAAAATAAACCCGTAATATGCCATCTGGCAGATGCTAGATGCCCGGCAATTCGCTATACTGCCTTCAGAAGCAAATAAGGAGAGTTGATATGCCGGAATACTACGAGATAAAAATCAAGGGCCATCTGGACCAACACTGGTCGGACTGGTTTGCAGACCTGCAGGTATTGCATCTTGATGGTGATGAAAGCCTGCTTTGCGGTCCGCTTCCTGACCAGGCGGCTCTTCACGGCCTGCTCGAGCGTATCCGTGACCTCAACTTGATATTAATTTCCGTCACCCGCAGCGAGAGGTTCAACCAACAACCCTAAATGAAAGGATAAACTATGAAAACAGCAACCGCCAGTGCTGAACAAGCAACGATGTCACCAATGCCTCTTAGTGTAAGTATACAAAAAGCCCTGCTGATCTGCGGCATCCTGTCATCTGTACTCTATATCGCCATGAATATTGTGGCAGCAGCTCGGTGGCAGGGTTACAACTCAATTTCACAAACAGTCAGCGAGCTGTCCGCAATCGGCGCACCTACGAGGCCGCTGTGGGTTATGCTGGCTATCATATACAGCCTGCTTGTAACCGGATTCGGTTGGGGTGTCCGGGTGTCAGCAGGCCGAAACCACCCGCTGAGCATCACCGGCAGCCTTCTGGTTATTAATGGGGGTCTGGGTATGGCTTCGCATTTTACACCGATGCACCTGCGTGGGGCTGTGCCGACACTGATTGATACCGTACACATTGCTCTGGGAACTGCGATAATCATCTCGATGCTGCTCGCTATCGGATATGGGGCAACCGCTTTCGGAAAGCGTTTCCGGTTCTACTCAATCACAACCATCCTGGTAATCCTGGTTTTTGGAACGTTAATGGGAATAGAAGGCCCCCGAATCGCCGAAAACCTATCAACGCCTTTTATCGGGATCTGGGAGCGCATCAGCGTACTGGCTTTTCTGATTTGGGTCGTCGTCTTGGCTGCAATCCTCCTGTGGGCTCTGGAAGAATATTCCGAAAATAATTCTGTTGAAATTAAGGATATAGCATGATTATCTTTGCCTATTTTCTCTCTTTTTTAAGCTTGATCCTAAATGTTTCCCTGTTTATCCGCCTCAAGCCACCCTATAATTTCTTTTTAGCATTTTCGCTTCAACTCGCGGCGGTGGCTATATCGCCTTTTCTTGTCCTCCTTGGACTGCTGGGTGCATTATTGGGCTTTCATTACCATGCTCCTATCGCTATTGCTGCTGGCTTGCTAGGCGCAGGGATATCCGCAGTCTATATTGCAATTGTGACCTTCCACCAAACCGGTTTTGATTCTGCATTTGGAAAGGAATGGAAAACCAGAATTCCGCCTTCCCTGGATTCCCGAATGCTTAAAAGGCGCTGGAATCCTGTGTGGCAACAGGCAGGAAAACCGCACTGGGATCAGGACCTAACATTCTGGACCGTTCCCGGCACTGACCGGAAACTGCTTTGCGACGTCTGGCAGCCGCCTAAAGGTGCTGACCGTAGCGGACTTGCATTTGTCTTCCTGCATGGAGGCGCCTGGTATATTGGCGACAAAGATTTTGGAACCCGCCTGCTTTTCCGGCATTTGGTTTACCAGGGGCACGTGGTCATGGACGTGGCATACCGACTCTGCCCGGAAGTGGATATTTATGGAATGGTCGCGGATGTAAAGCATGCTGTGGCTTGGATGAAATCAAATGCAGCTAGATACCAGGTTCGCCCTGATAGGGTTATCCTGGGGGGAGGATCAGCAGGAGGCCACCTGGCTCTGCTGGCTGCATATGCGCCGCACCATCCACTCCTGACACCACCAGAACTGCAGGGAAGCGACCTTAGGGTCAATGCGGTTGTATCATATTACGGGCCGACCGATCTTCGGGCTTGTTACAACCACTTAGACCAGAAACGGGTGATTGGAATGCCCAAAGTGGAGATTGGACAGCCTGGAGCCGCGGATATGAAGAAAAATTTTACAGACGCAGGGCGTTTGGACATTCTCCTTGGAGGCCACCTGAATGAAGTCCCTGAAGTCTATGAGCTGGCTTCACCTGTGGCGCACATAAATGCTGAATGCCCTCCCACACTGCTCATTCAAGGGGAACCGGACGTTATTCAACCTGTACAAGCCACCCGCGAATTTTACTGCAGGCTGGTTGACTGCGGTGTACCGACAGTCAACATCATATTTCCACTTACAAATCACGCTTTTGACCTTCTGCTACCGGTCGTGTCACCTCCGGCTCAGGCAGCTCACTATTACCTGGACCGGTTCCTCGCGCTGATGGTTTGAATATTTCAAAATCACTTTATAAAAGGAGTTAAAAATGGACACTGATAATACACCATCTGTAGAGAAGACGTTTGGTTGCGAAACTTGCCCCATTCGAAAAAAAGCTGAGGAAAACCCCAAATCCTTTATGGCGCGGTTGTGGCGCTGGCATACGGGCTGGTGCCCCGGTTGGAAAGCTTACCAAGCGCACCTGGCCGAACAAGGGTCGAATGGCTCAACAGGATAAAAAAGGCCTACACAACCATTGATGGAAAGCTAGACCGTTTGAAAATACAAGATAGTTAGAAAAAACCAAATTGCAGGTTGCCGTTTTCAGGAACAAAACAATATTTATGAAAAACTTGCCGAAATTTAAGATGTGAGATAGGAGGGTCCATGTCGATTTTCATGAGTTTTATCAAGAGTCGCCCAGTGCTGGTCTACTTTATCCTGACTATCACAATCTCATGGGGCAGCTTCCTTATTGTTATAGGCGGGCCAGGAGCCATCCCAGCTACACCGGATCAATTCCAAACACTACTGCCTTTTGTGATCCCGCTGTTCATCATCGGTCCCAGCGTTGCGGGAATTATTATGACCGGTCTCACTTCCGGGAAGGCTGGATTTCACAGGCTTATCTCGCGGATGAGCAAGTGGCGGGTGGGCGTTCTTTGGTATGCGATAGCTCTTCTCAGTGCACCTGTTCTTTTCACTGCAGTACACTTTGCCCTTTCTTTCGTTTCCCCTGTATTTCTCCCCGGCATAATCACATCAACCGACAAGGCTGCCCTATTGCTGTCCGGACTTGCGGGAGGATTGATTGTGGGTGTATTAGAGGAAATCGGCTGGACAGGTTTCGCCACAACCAAGCTGCGGTTGCATACCGATATTCTCGCTACCGGGCTCATCATAGGGGTAATGTGGGGAGCTTGGCACCTGCTCCCGCATAATCTTTGGGCAATCAGCATTTCTTCCGGCAGCCTATCACCGGTTCTCTTTGCAACCCTGAACGGCCTTTGTTTACTGGTGGGTCAACTTACGGCTTTCAGGATGCTGATGGTGTGGGTATACGAACGCACCGGCAGCCTGCTTCTGGCGATGCTCATGCATATAAGTCTTTCAACCAGCACATTCATACTCGGTCCCAGCGCCATAACAATATCAGGCACAGCACTTTTAATCTACGACATTGTTCTGGCGATCGCGTGGTGGGGCGTTGTCGCTGCAGTCGTTATTACCAATCGCTTCGAGTTCACCAAACACCCAATTTTGGAGAGGTCGATTTAATTAGGAGGCAACTATCATTTTCATTAGGCAAACAAGTTCGCCCGTCAAAGATCTATTGTATGACCATGTCACCCCAACCTTATTAGGAAAGGGACAATCTAATCTTGAAGACTTGAAGCAAGGAAAATATTTCTGCTTTTTCTAAGAGATGAAATTATCCATGACACCCCAATCAACTCAACGAGTAAATTATGATCTCATTGCCGATCTTTATGATGAACCTCTACACGACCATCAAGCAGACCTGTATCTATCAAAATTTTTGTACGATCTCCCCCAAAACGGTGCCCCAGTCCTGCGTATCCTAGATATGGGTTGTGGCACCGGAAAACAGCTAGCCTCAAATAAGCGGAAATATCCCAGCATAACACTGGTCGGAGTGGATAAATACCGAGCAATGCTTAAAAAGGCAAAAAAACGTTGTAGCAGTGTCAGCTTGGTACAGGCTGACAACTCATCCATGCCCTTTTCTGATTCGACCTTTGATTACATAACCGATCAATTTTCATATTCTCATGTCTTGGACAAAAACCGCCTTTTCCCTGATATATATCGAATCCTCAAGAGTGGTGGAAGGTATGCGATGACCCATATTGATCCCTGGTCTATGCCTAACTGGCTCATATACAAGTACTTTCCAGAATCACGCCAGTGCGATTTCAATGATTTCCTGACCGCTGACAATTTCATGGATAGAATGATGCAAGCCGGTTTCGTTAATACCAAGGTAACTCGCGAATTTAAGAACGAAATGATCAGCTTAAGCGAGCTGCTTGATTATGCTTCACAGCGCCACAGAACATCACAACTTATGATTATTTCAGATCAGTCATATGAGAATGGTCTCGCCACAATTCGGGAGCAGAAAAAGAAATTTGGAGATTCGTACAAAATGGAATCAGAACTCTGTTTAATCACAATTACAAGCGAAAAAATTTGTTTGTAAACTCAAATCAAATTGGATATGTGAACTATGATGAAAATCGAAATCGAATCTATTCACAAGAGGGGTGAAAACCCGCTAGACAAAAGCAGCACAAATTTAGGAGCATAACCGAACCGAGAAGCTAATTTCTGTTCGCTGTGCAGCTTTGCTGGCAGAAACTGAAGGTTGCACGTTGATCGATAGCCGAGCGATTGACTTCGTTTTGCCAATCACCTTCCCCACACGTTATTTCATGATTATCTCCAGCGCTTTCCGCGTTGACCCCAAATTCGTCAAATCGTCCTGATTGATGCCGGTCTTGACACTCAAGCCTTTCGGCTCAGCATCCCGAGCAACCACAAATTTTTAAAATGTGTCAGGCCTCTGTCTTAGATGAGTGCGACTGCAAAACTTTTCCTTACGACTATAAATGCTTGTTTATGTTGAATTTGGTCTGCATACACCCGGCCATGAACCATAAGGGTAACCTGGACACATCCACCGGAGTGGTCTAAGGTAGAATTATTTCAGCATGGATAAAAAAGCTCTTAAAAGAGTTCTGGATGGACTCCCTTTGGGCGCAATCCGCTATTACGAAACAATCGGCTCTACCAACCTGGAGGCGCTCGAATGGGTAAAAAACGGGGCGCCGGACCTGGCAGCCGTTATTGCGGATGAACAAACCCTGGGGTACGGGCGCAGGGGACGAAGGTGGTACACGCCCAAAGGAGAGGCGCTGGCTCTCAGCCTGATAATCCACCCAACATTAACCGAAAGCCGCCTGTCAGCTCCAACCCGGGCGGGGGTGAGCCTGATGCCGCGGCTGACCGCCCTGGGCGCCCTGGCTGTTGCGGATACGCTCCGGGATGAATATAAGCTCGACGCTAATATCAAATGGCCGAATGACGTCCTGGTATGCGGGTATAAGCTGGCCGGGATTCTGGTGGAGGCGCTGTGGCTGGGTGAGATCCTGGCTGCAGCTGTGATCGGAATTGGGGTAAACGTCCGGGTGGGCTCCATCCCCGCCGGGGTTACTCTGGACAGCCCAACAAACTGCCTGGAGAACATGCTGAACGAACCGGTCGACCGGGCAGCCCTGCTGGGACAGATCCTGAAAAACCTGTTATTCTGGCGCACGCGTATTTTCACAGACAGTTTTCTGAAAAGATGGGAAAAAAGCCTTGCGTACCTGGATGAATGGGTTACTTTTATGCGGGATCAGGTGCCCAGCGGGGAAGATTCCTTCACTGCCCAGATACTGGGACTTGGACCGGACGGGGCTCTTCGTATTTTAATGCAGGATGGTTCTGCAAAGACGCTCCTTGAAAGCGAATTCCGGATCAGACCTTCTGACGATAAAGAATAAGCGCTACCAACCACCTGTTTAAAAATTAATCTTCAACCCCCGCCCTGCGCAGGTCAGCGGCGGAGATGCGGGCGATTGAAGCCACGCTGTCCCCTTTCTGGACATTCATAATCGTGACGCCTCTGGTTACCCGGCTGGTCTGGGAGATATTCTCTACCTTGGTACGAATAATAACGCCGCCGGTTGAAATAATGGTTACGTCGTCATCCTGCTGGACAACCCACGCGGCCGCAATCCTGCCGATTGTCGACATAGCATTCTTATTGATTGTCTGGACACCCTTGGTTGCCCGGGTCCGCAGCGGGTACTCGCTCAAAGGAGTCCTTTTTCCGAAGCCTTTTTCGGTCACAACCAGTAAATCCCCGCCCGCTTCAACAACTTCCATGCTGGTGAGAATATCGCCCCTGGAGAGCCGGATACCGGTAACTCCCGCGGCTGACCTGCCCATTGAACGGATCTGGTTCTCTTTAAAGCGCACCGCCTGGCCGTCGCGGGTCACCAGGATCACCTCATCATTTCCATCCGTCATGCGCACCCAGCCCAGTTCATCTCCCTCCGCCAGGCCAATTGCGATAATCCCCGCTGAACGTACCGATGCCAGGGTTGACAATGCCATCCGCTTCATCTTCCCTGAACGGGTAGCCATGATGACAAAATGCTGGCTGTCAAACACCGGGACCGCCATTGCAGCCGTAACGGTTTCGCCCGGATCGATCGCGAGCACATTCACAATTGTGATCCCGCGTCCGGTTCGGTCGGCATCCGGAATCTGGTAGGCTTTCTCCGAGTATACTTTACCGCGGTCGCTGAAAAACAGAACCGTGTCCAGGGTCCTGGCCGGCAGCAGCATTTCTACCTCATCCTTGTCTTTGGTCGCATGCCCGGTAACCCCACGCCCGCCCCGGCTCTGAGTGCGGAAGGTTTTCGCAGCAACTCGCTTGATATAGCCGCGGTGGGTGATGCTGATCAGGATTGACTCATCCGGGACCAGATCTTCGTCGCTCAACTCCTCAGAGGCTTCATACGCAATGTGGGTCCTGCGTTCATCCCCGAATTTTTCGACCATCTCATCCAGGTCCGCCACGATTACATCAAGGATTTTGCCTGGGCTGGCCAGCAGGTCTTCCAAATAAGCTATCCGCTCGAGGGTGATTTTATGTTCATCTTCAATTTTCTGGCGTTCGAGGGCAGCCAGGCGGCGCAGCTGCATATCAAGGATCGCCTGAGCCTGCCTGTCGCTCAGGTCAAACCTCGCAATCAGGCGCTCTTTGGCTTTTTCGACATCCGGCGATTTGCGGATTGTCTCGATAACCTCGTCCAGGTTGCGCAGGGCGACCAGCAGCCCTTCCAGGATATGGGCTCTGTCACGCGCTTTGGCGAGTTCAAACTGGGACCGGCGAATGATTACATCCCGGCGGTGTTCAATAAACACCTGCAGGGCGCGTTTGAGCGAAAGCATACGCGGCTGGTTGTCTATTAAGGCCAGCAGTTGAACGCCGAATGTGGACTGCAGGGGCGTGAATTTATAGAGCTGGTTGAGCACTTTTTTCGGCTGAGCTCCACGTTTAAGCTCAACAATGATGCTCATCCCGCGCCGGTCGGATTCGTCGCGCAAATCGGAAACCCCGCTCAATTTCCCGCTGCGCGCCAGGTCCGCAATCCGCTCCAGAAGGTTAGTCTTGGCGAGCTGGTACGGGATTTCGGTTATTACTATCCTGTGGCGGTTTGTGCCCATTTCTTCAATATGGGCTAATCCGCGCACCACAATCCTGCCCCTGCCGGTGCTGTATGCCTGGACTATCCCCTCACCCCCCAGAATCACCCCTCCAGTAGGAAAATCAGGTCCCGGGACTCGTTTCAGCAATTCTTCGATCGGGATTTCTTCGATATCATCATAGTTCTCAATCATGTATTTGATCGCCCGGGAAAGCTCTCCCAGGTTATGAGGCGGGATATTTGTCGCCATCCCGACCGCAATTCCTGAAGTTCCGTTCAAGAGCAGGTTGGGCAAACGGGAAGGGAGAACCAATGGCTCCTGCAGCGATCCGTCAAAATTATCCGCAAAACCAACCGTGTCTTTTTCGATATCCGCCAGCATTTCCTCAGCCAGAGCTGACACACGCGCCTCGGTGTAGCGCATGGCTGCAGGAGCATCGCCATCAATCGATCCGAAATTTCCCTGACCATCTATCTGGGGGTAGCGCATTGAAAAATCCTGGGCCATGCGGACCATTGCGTCATATACGGCAGTGTCGCCGTGCGGGTGGTATTTGCCCAGCACCTCTCCCACGATCCGGGCGGATTTGCGGTAGGGCGTATTCGACCTGATGCCCATGTCGTGCATCGCGTACAGGATGCGCCGGTGAACAGGTTTTAACCCATCGCGGGCATCCGGCAGCGCCCGCGCCGCGATAACGCTCATCGCATAATCGAGATACGCAGAACGCATCTCGTTATCAATATCTACCTGTCGGACAGAGCCTATTTCCATAAAATCTCCAAAAAGAAATGTCCTGAAGAAATGCGGGTTACATCATTGAATAAACCGGCGGAAGTCACATCGTCTCATCACGTTTGCGGGGAAAATATTGAGCGATTCAACGGTAAAATCCGGGCATAAAACAACCTTTTAATTATACCGCGCCATGGACATTTCGAGGGGATCTTTAAGTCACATCGCCGGACAGGAACCAGGAGAAAAAATCACTGTCCAGCACGGTGGGCGGGTTTTTTATACATTTAAAACAAATCTGCGACGGGGATGTGGTATAAGGAAGGCCACAAGATTAAAAGTGTCCTGCCGCGCTACATAGAGCAGCTAGCGCACTCAGGAGCGCGGCATACCCGGCACCAGATAAGGAAACATATCCAGGCAGAATAGTCAATGAAAAAATTAGTTGTTGCTCTCATAATTCTGGGGGTAATCGCAACCCTGGGCTATTTCGGTTTCCAGGAGTACAGAGAAAGAACCGCAGCCGATAAACTCAGTGACCTGCAGACGGTGGAAGTTTCAACAGGCGACCTGACCGCAACTGTAGGGGCTACCGGGGTCGTCCGTTCGAACCAGTCCGCATTGCTCCAGTGGAATACATCCGGAACGGTTGCCGAAGTTAATGCCAGAGTTGGAGACACCGTCACCGAAGGCGATATTCTGGCACTCCTGCAGCAAAACTCCCTGCCGCAGAACGTCATTTTAGCCCAGGCTGACCTGTCGACCGCCCATAAAACGCTCGAAGACCTGTATATAAACGCCCGGACTGCCAAGACCGAGGCGATCAAGGCGATTTCAACCTATACAAAATCCGTCCGGGATTCCCAGTACGCATTTGATAATTTTACAGTCCCATCAAACCAGGCAGACCTGGATGCGGTGGAAGGGCTTACAACGATGGAAGAGCAATTGGATCAGGCCCGCCTGGCGTTTGAACCATACAAATATCTTTCATCCAGCAACCAGACCCGCCAGAGACTCAAAGAAGAGCTGGAACAAGCCCAGAGCGATTACGACACGGCCGTCAGGCGTCTGGAATACGAGTACGACCTGCAGGCTGCCAGGGACAACCTCGAAAAAGCCAGGGGGGATTTTGAGAAATGGAAGGATGGTCCCGACCCGGCTGATATCGCCGCCCAGGAAGCGCGCATTGCAGCCGCCGAAGCGACGATCAAACAGGCATGGATCGAGGCTCCTTTTGAAGGGACGATAACCGAATCGAATCCAAAAACCGGCGACCAGGTTGCCGCAAACACGCACGCCTTCAGACTGGATGATTTTTCCCACCTGCTCCTGGATGTTCAGGTCTCCGAAGTCGACGTCAACCGGATCCACCCCGGGCAGGAGGTTTTACTCAGTTTTGACGCGATTCTGGATGAGGAATACCAGGGTGAGGTAATCGAGGTCGCTCCGGTTGGAAATTCCAACCAGGGCGTGGTTGAATTTGTAGTCACAGTTGAATTAATCGATGCCGATGAGAATATCAAACCAGGTATGACCGCCGCGGTGAACGTCCTCGTTGAAAGCATCGAAGATGTCCTGCTGGTTCCTAACCGGGCAGTACGCTTCAAAGACGGTTCACGCGTGGTCTATACCCTGGTAGGTGAAGAGCTGGTTCCGGTTGCCATCACTCTCGGGGCTTCATCTGAGACCATGAGCGAAGTCATTGATGGGGAACTGGCTGTCGGGGATATCATCGTCCTGAACCCACCGCTTGAATTTGAGCGAAATGGGCCGCCTCCATTCGTGCGCTGAAAGCCGGATACCGCCATAATACTCCTTCTTTTATGATTGAACAAACGAACGCCTGAGGCGCTTTTATGCAGGACAGGGTTATCGAAGCCAGGGAATTGACCAAGGTTTACCGCATGGGAGAAATAGAAGTCCATGCCCTCCGCGGTTTGTCGATAGATATCGAACGGGGAGAAGTTGTATCGATAATGGGTCCTTCCGGCTCGGGAAAGTCCACCCTGATGAATATCATCGGATGCCTGGACAGGCCAACTTCTGGCGAATATTATCTCGATGGCGAACGGATATCGGATTTGAAAGACGACCAGCTGGCATTGATCCGCAACCAGAAGGTGGGCTTTGTTTTTCAGACGTTCAACCTGCTGCCGCGCGCCTCTGCCCTGGCCAATGTGGAGCTGCCGCTGCGTTATGGAGACAGGCGAAATAACCGCAGAGAGCGAGCCGGAGCCGCGCTGGAGGCTGTCGGTCTTGCAGATCGGATTCAGCACAAACCAAATGAACTCTCCGGAGGCCAACAGCAGCGGGTTGCGATCGCCAGGGCGCTGGTGAACGAGCCTGCCATCATCCTGGCTGATGAACCCACCGGGAACTTAGACACAACTTCCGGGGATGAAATCATGGAACTGCTGCTGTCACTCAACAAGCAATTGGGAACCACTCTGGTTATCGTTACCCACGACCCTGAAATCGCGGAAAAAACGAACCGCATTATCCGGATCCTGGACGGCCTTGTAGAGGCGGGCAAGTGAATATTTTCCAGTCAATCTTCGAAGCCCTGGACTCTCTCTCCTCCAATAAAATGCGCTCCGGACTGACAATTATCGGGATTGTCATCGGCGTTGCAGCGGTTATCGCGATCGTTTCAATCGGCCGCGGCGCTGAAGGCACAATTCTTGGTTCCATCCAGGGAATCGGGACAAACCTGATCTTCGTCTTCCAGGGCGGGTCACAGGAAGTGCTGAATCCAAAACCGCTCACTCTTGGGGATGCTTCCACCATGTCGGATCCTTTCCAGGCGCCTTCTGTGGCGGGAGTCGCCCCAATCCTGCAGGGGGATGCCAAGGTCAGCACCGGTGGTGAGAGCACCACCACCCGGATTATTGGTGTGACACCCGATTACGGCATTGTCCGCAATTCCAGTTTATCCGAAGGCGAGTTCATCAATGAGGAACACATCCTGGGACAGGCTTCTGTGGTGCTGCTGGGCAGCGAGGTTGCCGAGAACCTGTTCGGCAGAAATGTCAACCTTACCGGAGAGACGGTGCGGATTGATGGGCGCCCTTTCCGTGTTATCGGGATCCTGGAATCGAAAGGGGGCTCTACTTTTGGCAATGAAGATGACCAGGTGCTCGTCCCGCTCAGCACCGCCCAAACGCGCCTGCTGCGGCGGACAAACCCGGATCAGGTCGATGCAGTAATTGTCCAGGCGTTTGACTCGCAGGCGGTTCCGTTCGCCAGCGAAGAAATATCCAACATCCTGCGCACCCGCCACCGGACCGCAATCGGAGCGGACGATTTCACCATCCTGACCCAGCAGGACTTCCTCGACACAGCCAGCACGATCACCGGTGTGCTGACAATCTTTCTGGGCGGGATTGCAGCGATATCGCTGCTTGTCGGCGGGATTGGCATCATGAATATCATGCTTGTATCTGTCACAGAGCGCACCCGCGAAATCGGCCTGCGCAAAGCTCTGGGCGCCCGCAGGGCGGATATTCTCGTCCAGTTCCTGACCGAATCGGCTTTGCTGAGCATGTTTGGGGGAATCATCGGGATTGGGTTGGGTGTGCTGATTTCACAGGCTGTTGGGCAGATAGCCGCGGCAAACGACACCCCGCTGAACCCTTCGATTGGGGTGGACACGATCCTGCTTGCCACTCTGTTTTCGGCCGCCGTGGGACTGTTCTTCGGGCTTTATCCAGCAAACCGGGCTGCCAGCCTTGAGCCGGTTGAAGCCCTGCGCTACGAGTGAATTGGCCTGTCCCGGCCTGCTGTCACCTCTCTCATCCAGGCAAGGTAATCCGGCGCCCCCTGAACCACCGGCAGCGCGATAATTTCCGGAACTTCATAAGGGTGGCTCTGCCTGACAGCCGCTACAACTTCTCCTTCAAATAATTCGCTCCGGCATTTTACGATCATCAGGGTTTCCTGGTCCTCAACGATTTCTCCCTTCCAGTGGTAGAGAGAACTCACCGTCGGTACCAAATTCACACATGCCGCCAGTTTCTTCGCCAGCAGGTCAGAAGCAATTTTCCGGGCGACTTCTTCAGACGGCGCGGTGATCAGGACAACACAAAACTCTGTTTTTGACTGGTCGGTCATTAAACTATCTCCACATTTTCCTTTATTGAATATTTCTCAAGTATTTTCCCTTAATACGGAGCAGGTGCTAAGGATTATAAATAAATCCAACCGGCCAGTTTCCAGATAACTTTTTAGCGGACATCCGGAAGAGATAATCTGCGGTAAAATCGGTAGGCGCCTGGAGCGGAATTTCCATCCACGAACCGTAAACAACCACAGCGCAGTATGCGGATATGCCCGACTGGAAAATACTCATCACCGACGGCGTGAAAGAAACCGGCAAGGATATATTGAACAACAGAGCCCGGGTTGATGACCGTTCAGGTATCCCCCCGGGCGATCTACTGAAAATTATAGCGGATTACGATGCTTTGATCGTGCGCGGGCGCACCAGAGTGGATGCAGAATTGATCAATTCAGCCAGGCAGCTGAAAGTGATCGGCAGGGCCGGGGTTGGGGTGGATAATATTGATATTCAATCGGCAAGGCAAAAAGGGATAAAAGTGGTTAACACCCCGACTGCCAGCAGCCAGTCTGTGGCTGAGCTGACAATCGGCCTGCTGTTCGCGCTTGCCCGCTCCATCCCCTTCGCCAGCAGCCAGATGAAGTCCGGTCTGTGGCCAAAGAAACAGCTCACCGGAATCGAACTGTTTGGCAGGACGATCGGTATTATCGGTGTGGGCAATATCGGCTCGCTGGTTGCCAGAATGGCCGATGGGCTGGGCATGGTTGTCCTGGGTTGCGATAACTGCAAACCCGCCAGCCAGATAAAAAGCAGCGGCGCAGATGCATCCTCCCCGGAGGAGGTGTTCTCCATGTCTGATTTTTTGACCCTCCACGTTCCACTGACAGGGGAAACCCGCGGGATGATCGACCGGGCGGCTATCGCCCGGATGAAAACAGGCGTCTATATTGTGAACACTTCTCGCGGCGGCATTATCGATGAAGCTGCCCTGCTTGAAGGACTCAATTCCGGCCATGTTGCCGGGGCCGCGCTGGATGTTTTCGACCAGGAACCACCCGGTGAGAGCGATCTGGTCACACATCCAAATGTAATCGCCACCCCCCATATCGGCGCCCAGACCCGGTCTGCCTCGCTGCGCATCGCACAGGATATCGCAGAGGAAGTGCTTGCAGCGCTGGAAGGGAAACCTCTCCGCTGGGAGATAGTATAAAAACCGCGGAGTTTAACAAAACTATTAAATTTCAGGAGGTAATAAATGCAGGAAAAACTGGACCAGCTTAAAGCCATCCTCGCCGAGGTCTATGATCTTTCTTCAGCGGCGGCACTGCTTGGCTGGGATCAACAAACATACATGCCGTCCGCCGGTGCTGAAGGCCGCGGACACCAAATCGCAACACTCGAGAAGATCGCCCATAATAAATTCACCTCCGATCAGGTCGGGCAATTAATCGAAGATCTGGTCGCTGATCTAAAACAGCTTGATCCAGATTCGGATGATGCCTGCCTGATCAAAGTAAGCGACCGGGAGTACAAAAAGCAGACCAGGGTCACTTCGGAATGGGTGGAAAATTTTGCCCGCGAGACCACGGTTGCCCACCAGGTCTGGGAGAAAGCCAGGTCAGAGAACAATTTTGCAGGTTTCCAGCCCAACCTGGAGCGAATTTTTGAACTGCGCCGGGAGTATTCGGCCTTTTTTGTTCCATACGAGCACGTCTATGACCCCATTCTGGACGATTTTGAACCCGGTCTGAAAACTGCGGATGTGCAGGAAATTTTCAAAACGCTGCGCCCGCAACAGGTGGAACTGATAAAAGCGATTTCTGAAAAGCCACAGGTGGACGACTCCTTTTTAAGAGGAGAGTTTGACGACCGCAAACAATGGGATTTTGGGGTAAGCGTGATAACGGCTTTCGGTTATGACTGGAACCGCGGCCGGCAGGACAGAGCCGCCCATCCGTTCACCGAGTCAAATGGCAGCGATGACGTCAGGATTACAACCCGCATTTACCCGGATGAATTGACCGCAGGGATGTTTTCAAGCATGCATGAAGCCGGGCATGCCCTTTACGAACTGGGTGTCGACCACGCTCTTGCCCGCTCACCGCTTGCCTCCGGCGCTTCCCTGGCGCTGCACGAATCCCAATCCCGTATGTATGAAAACCTGCTCGGCAGATCGATGCCTTTCTGGGAATTTTATTACCCACGCCTGCAGGACACTTTCCCAGCCCAGCTCGGCAACGTCAGCCTTGAGGATTTTTACCGTGGCATTAATAAGGTAGAGCCCTCGTTGATAAGAGTTGAAGCGGACGAGGCCACTTACAACCTGCACGTTATGCTGCGGCTAGAACTTGAGATCGCACTGATGGAAAGAAGCCTGGAAGTGAAAGACCTGCCTGAAGCCTGGAATGCGAAAATGGAGCAGTTTCTGGGGGTGACCCCGCCGAATGATGCCGATGGAGTGCTCCAGGATGTACACTGGTCAAGCGGGCTGATTGGATATTTCTCGACCTATGCCCTCGGCAATCTTATCTCGCTCCAGTTGTGGGAATTGATCCAGCAGGACATCCCCAATCTCCCTGATCAGGTCCGAAAAGGGCAATTCGGCGAACTGCTGGAATGGCTGAGGCGTAAGGTTCACCGCCATGGGGCAAAGTACGAACCCCAGGACCTGATAATGCGCATCACCGGGTCGAAGATTGATCCGGTACCGTATATGCGGTATCTGAATAATAAATACAGCCAGATTTATAAGCTCTGATCCGGTCGCCTGAACCGCAAAGCCTTCCGGGCAAAACCAGCACTAACCGGGAGGCTTTGCTTATTCATAAAGAAAAATCGAAACGGAATTTTCTGCCTGTGCGAATATCTTCCCGGCTTATCTATTTTATTTTCCTTTTAATCATCGTATTCGCCGGATGCGCACCGGATTCCAGACCGTCCGAAATTGAAAACGCCCTCCCTCAACAATCGACGGAAACAGAACCGCAAGCTGGACCCATTCGTGTTGTTTTGACGGACACTCCAGGTCAGAACACCCGCGCTTCCAAACCCTTAACCACGCGAAGCGAAAACCCCACCAGCCCACCCTCAAGCCTGACTGAATCCACACCAACCCCATCTGGATCCCCCCCGGAACAGGATGAATCCTCACAACCAGGCCTTTCAAGCGCCGCTCCAATCCAGATATTCAATCCTAATCCTGGATCCAGGGTGACCTCTCCCATCCAGGTCGTTGCCCAGCTCAATCTCACAGATGCAAATCTGATCCGGATTGAACTGCGCGGGGAGGACGGGCGGCTGCTGTCCAGAGTCTTAAAATCCACCGGCGAGTTCCCCTGGTCTTCAGCAACTTTATCCATCCCCCTGCTGTTTGAGATTCGGGCTGACGAACAGCCTGCCCGCCTGTTCATCAGTGCCGATGACCTTTACGGGCGCGTACTGGCGCTTACCTCGACCGGTATCACGCTGCTTAAGGACGGCGATCAGGTGCTGCTGGAAGCCCAAAACGGGCCGGAGCCAATCACTATCCTCAAGCCCGGCGCAGGTGAGATTATCTCAGGCGGCTCACTGACTGTATCCGGCGCCCTCCAACCCGAAGTGCCTTTTCCGCTGCAGGTGGAACTGATCTCCAGCGCAGGCAGGCGGTTGGGATATAAATGGGTTGAGGATTCGGGGAACCAGGAGCGCGGACCCCGCAGTTACAGCGTAGAAGTGCCCTATTCGACCGCCGCAAGAACCCCCGCCCGGCTTCTGGTCTTTACAACCGGAGCCAATGGGGACCAGATCCTGTATCTTAATAGCATAAAGATTATCCTTAACCCTTAAATGATACCCAACCTCCCGGGCAATTTGTTTGAAACAGAATCCCCTTTTCCAACCCTTCCAACGGTGATACCATATTGAACAACTCCATGTTGGAAAGATTCAATATTCTATACTTCCAATTGTTTAAACAACCAGACAACCCCTTCAGGAGTTCAACCCATGAATAATTCAAAATTTCCTTCCAGGAGGGCACCTTATTTTGCAGATGTTCCCGATGAAAAGTGGAACAACTGGCGCTGGCAGCTTAGCAACCGCATAAACACCGTCGAGGAATTTGAAAAAGTACTGCCTCTCACCGAAAGTGAACGCAAGGCTCTTTCGGCTGCCCATTTATTTCGGGTCGATATCACACCCTATTTTATCTCCCTCATCGATCCGGAAGACCCGGATGACCCGATCCGCAAGCAGGTTGTCCCAACCGCGGCCGAGATGGTCCCTTTCACATCCATGATGGAGGACTCGCTGGCGGAAGACCGGCATTCGCCGGTGCCGGGTCTGGTGCACCGCTACCCTGACCGGGTTTTGATGCTCGTAACTACCCAGTGCGCCTCGTACTGCCGGTACTGCACCCGCTCTCGAATCGTGGGCGATCCTTCGGCGACCTTCTCGCGTGAAGAATTTGAAATGCAGCTTGAATATATCCGCGCCACTCCCCAGATCAGGGATGTGCTGTTATCCGGAGGAGATCCGCTCGTCCTGGCGCCGCGTATTCTGGAGGAGATCCTCAGCCGCCTGCGAGAGATCCCTCATATCGAAATCCTGAGGATAGGTTCACGGGTGCCGGTATTCCTTCCTATGCGCGTCACAGACGAACTTACGGATATGCTCCAGAAATACCATCCATTCTGGCTGAATATCCATGTCAACTCCCCAAATGAGATCTCCGCAGAACTGGAAGCAGCCTGCGACCGCCTGACCAGGGCTGGGATACCGCTTGGAAACCAGGCAGTCCTCATGGCTGGTGTAAATGATGATGTCCATATCCAGCGCGAACTCGTCCAGAAATTAGTCAGAATCCGGGTGAGGCCCTATTACCTTTACCAGTGCGACCTGGTGGAAGGAGCAGGCCATTTCCGGACCGCGGTCGCGAAGGGAATCGAAATAATGGAGGGGCTGCGCGGCCACACTTCCGGCTTTGCGGTCCACCAGTATATTATCGATGCACCGGGAGGGGGCGGCAAAATCCCGGTCTCGCCCAACTATATGCTGAGCATGTCGGACCACAAGATTATCCTGCGTAATTTCGAGGGATTTATCACTACTTATGAGGAGCCGGTCGATTATACGCCCGCCCTCAAAGCCAGATTCCGGGGACAACAGAGGCCCGAGCCGGGCCAGCAGGGCATCACCGCCCTGCTGGAAGGGGACCAGTTATTTATTAAGCCGGAGGGATTTGATGTTGTCCACGAGCGCGGCGGCATCCAGCACCGTTTAAGGGACGAAAAAAAATGGCAGCCGCTCGGCATCGGCCCGGGAGAGGAAGAGAGCCCTCAGGTGGAGGACCAAAGCGCCTCCGCCTCTGATAACGCTTGACAAATACCCGACTTTATATATAATATATATCTACTTTATCATAATTATTGGTAAAAACCGGAGAAAATTTTTTATGAAAAATTGTACGTGTTTGAAGCGGGGATTCTGATCACCCTCTCGCCACGTTAAGATAAACAGGGAAAAAGTTTATCTGATCTGACCAGCAAGTTGATGAAGGGTGGTCGCTTCCCCGCTCCCTCATGCGGAAGTGGAGCGCAGTGACTGTCTGTGCACCAGGACAGAATGCGCCGGAAACCACCCTTTTTTGTTACCTGCTGGTCGTTTTAATTAACTTTCTGGAGTATTTAGATGGAAATAAGTGCAATTCAAAATCTGGATATAGCGATCCGCCCGCTCGACGGGCTCGAAACCAACGTCGGGGATACCCCCCTGCTGCCCCTGAACAACCTCACCCGCCAGCTCTCGCCGCGTGTCAGAGTATATGCAAAGGCGGAGTGGTTTAACCCGGCTGGCTCGGTAAAGGACCGCCCCGCTCTGAATATCATCCGCACAGCTCTCGCCGACGGTTCTCTGGTCACGGGAAAACGACTGCTTGATTCTACCTCAGGGAACATGGGCATCTCTTATTCCACCTTCTGCGCTTCCCTGGGGATTCCCGCCACCCTTGTAATGCCGGCTAACGCCAGCCCCGAAAGAGTGACCATTATGCGCGCCCTGGGCGCTGAGCTGATTCTGAGCGACCCCCTGGAAGGTTCCGACGGGGCAATCCGGACAGCCCGCCAGCTTTTCGAAGAACACCCGGATCTCTATTTCTACGCAAACCAGTACGATAATCCAGCCAACTGGCTGGCCCATTTTAATACAACCGGACCCGAGATTTACCAGGCGACCGGTGGGGAAATCACCCACTTCATCGCTGGGATGGGCACAACCGGGACGATAACCGGTGTGACTCGCTTCCTGCGCCAGTACAAACCCGAGGTACGTGTGATCGCTTTGCAACCGGATAACGCCCTGCATGGCCTGGAAGGATTAAAGCACCTGGGGTCAACCATCCTGCCAGAAATCTACGACCCGGATCTGCCCGACAGGATTAAAACCGTTTCAACCGAGCAGGCTCACAATATGGTGCGCCGGCTGGCACGCGAGGAAGGTTTATTCGTCGGTGTATCCTCCGGGGCGGCCGCGGCGGCTGCCTTTCAAGTCGCCCGGGAACTGGAGCAAGGCCTGATAGTCACGGTTTTTCCAGACGCAGGTTATAAATACCTCAGCGATAAAAACATCTGGAAGGACCAGCAGCTATAAGCACGATACTGGAATCTCAACAACCTGATGACAATAATACTGACCAGAGACATCCTTACTAGGATAGAAAAACACGCCGAGAATACTTACCCAGAAGAAGGCGCCGGCCTGTTGATTGGACAGGTTAACGGAGAGACACGCCAGGTACAGGCTGTGCTTGAATTGACCAATACCAGCCGGGTGGAAACCAGGCGAAACCGTTATCTGATTTCCCCCCAGGATCTGCTGCGAGGCGAAAAGGAGGCTGCAGCCCGCAGCATGGATGTTTTTGGAGTTTTTCACTCCCATCCCGATCACCCGGACCAGCCTTCAGAATTCGACCGCCAGTGGGCGCTGCCCTGGTTTTCTTACATGATTACCAGCGTTAATGGTGGAAAAGCGGCTGGCAGCCGGTCGTGGCGCCTTTCAGAGGACCGCCAGCACTTCAATGAAGAGCCAATCCATATTTCGGAAATCGTGTCCGGGACTTGATCTCATCCCCGCCAGAGGAGTTTTACTATGTCGCTTTATTTTGTACAGCACCAGCACAATCCGGAGGCATGTCCGGCAAAAGACCCCCAGCAGGGGGAAATGCTTATGAAGCACATCGATAGAGCAAACGCTGAAAAATTCGGCCTGCAGATACTCAGCGAGGCGGTCCTGGATGACAGACACACCTTTGTGCTGATTATGGATGCTGATAACCCCGCCCAAATTGAAGGTTTTATGCAGCCTTTTAAACAGGCTGGCAGGATCGAAATATGGCCTGCTTCCTCCTGTGAATCTGTCGTCAAGCGAGCAGGCTGCTGAAAATGGAGTATATTTATATACCAAAATAAAACCTGTATCCTGTTCAATTTCGAGTAAATCAATGCCAAATTTACGAATACCCACACCATTGAGGAACTACACCGCCGGGCAGAGTGAAATCACACTCTGCGGGTCAACCGTATCCGAAGCAATGGACGACCTGGTGGAGCAGTACCCGGAAATGAAACAACACATTTTTAATGATGAAGGAGCCCTGCGCCCTTTCATTAACCTGTTCCTGAATGAAGATAATATCAATGACCTGGAGGGGCTTGAAACGCGGCTGGGCGAAAACGACCGCCTGATGATTCTTCCAAGTATCGCCGGCGGATCAAGGCCCATCCATATGGATCCTTAAATGTCCCCGGATTTATCTCATTCCGAAATACTGCGCTATTCCCGCCATCTGCTGATCCCGGAGGTAGGCCTTGAAGGGCAGCGCAAATTGAAAACCGCCTCAGTCCTGGTTATCGGCTCCGGCGGGCTGGGATCGCCTGTTTTGATGTACCTGGCCGCGGCAGGCGTCGGCCGGATCGGTATAGTGGATTACGATGTGGTCGATTTTTCCAATTTGCAGCGCCAGGTGATCCACGGGACATCTTCGCTGGGAGTAAAAAAGGTCGAATCCGCCCGTGACAGAATGCTCGACATCAACCCGGAAATCCAGGCCGATATTTACAACCAGCCTTTCACTTCCGAAAACGCGTTTGAGATCGCATCGGATTATGACCTGGTCATTGACGGGACCGACAACTTCCCAACCCGCTACCTGACCAATGACCTGTGTGTGCTACTGGGCAAACCGAACGTTTACGGCTCGATTTTCCGGTTCGACGGGCAGTTAAGCGTATTCGACGCCCGCTCAGGTCCGTGTTACCGCTGCCTTTTCCCCGAACCGCCCCCGCCCGGGCTGGTCCCTTCGTGCGCGGAGGGCGGCGTCCTGGGGGTTCTGCCCGGAATAATCGGCTCGCTGCAGGCGGCAGAAGCCCTGAAGATAATACTGGGGATTGGTACGCCAATGATTGGCCGGCTGCTGGTTTTTAACGCCCTGGATATGTCCTTCGATTTTGTTAACCTGCGAAAAAACCCGAACTGTAAGGTTTGCAGTCCTGAACCGGAAATCACGCAATTGATAGACTACGAGGAATTCTGCGGTGTCCCGGCCCACGACCACGAAACGGGTTCCGCCGGAGAGGGCTGGGATATCAGCGCCAGGCAGCTTTCCGACAGCATGCAGGGTGGAAACCACCTGACCTTGCTTGATGTGCGCGAACCGCACGAGCTGGAAATATCCAGTCTGGAAGGGGCGACCCTGATCCCGCTCGGACAGTTAGCCGCCCGCCTCTCTGAACTGGACAGCGCCGATGAAATGGTGGTGTTCTGTAAATCGGGTACACGCTCCGCCAGAGCTCTCGAGTTGATGGTGAGCGCCGGTTTTCGCAAGGTGAAGAACCTCAAAGGCGGCATCAACGCCTGGGCGCAGGAAATCGACCCCTCCCTTCCAATTTATTAGGCGCCTCGTTTAGCTGCCATCCAACCCACGATAAAATTATTTCCGGGTTATTCCGCCACTATTTAATTACGGCGCCAGGTCTGCACCCATCTCCAAGTCCTGCTGCACGGGAAGATTAAGAAATCGCTCCTGCCCCTTTCCCGCCGGAGTTTAACGATAAAATCCCATCACAATAACGAACCATCCACAAGACGAGGAGCGTGAACATTACCATGAAGGTTACCGCTGTCTTTCAAGAACGGATTGTACGCCTGCAGGAAATAATGATCCGGTCCGAGGTCGATCTAACCCTTATCGCCCCGACCGCCAACATGCGCTACTTGACCGGTTTTGCCCCGATGATGGACGAGCGTTTCTGCGCGCTGCTGGTAAGCCAGAATGGTTTCAGTTTGGTTGTGCCTGACCTCAATGCCGACCAGGTTGAAGCCCATACCGGCCTGGTTGTTAGACGGTGGGCGGATGAACACGGTCCCCTGGATGCGATCGATGCCGCCCTCAGCCAGCTGGCGCTCCCATCCAGTATAGTCCTGGCGGCGGATAACAGCATGCGGGCTGAGCACCTGCTGCTGGTCCAGAGTAAAATCCTGCCGGTAAGATCGCTGCCGGCCGGGGAGATCATTTCCAGCCTTAGAATTATCAAATCCCAGGATGAAATCGATATACTGGCCCGTTCGGCGGCGCTGGCAGACAGAGCCATGCAGGCAGGTATAGATGCATGTGTTCCCGGAGCCACTGAAAGGCAGGTGGCTAACCAGATTGCTAATTTTTTCTACGATAATGGCGCCGAAAAAGTTGATTTCAGCCTGGTTGCGTCCGGGCCCAACGGCGCTTTCCCTCACCACCAGACCAGCGACCGGGTGTTGAAAACAGGCGAACCGGTCATCCTTGACATCGGGGCGACGCTCAGGGGATATAAGTCCGACATCACCAGGATGGTCTGCCTGGGTGACCCCCCGCAGGAAGTTTCAGAGGCCTACGAGGCTGTACTTGATGCCAATGTGGCCGGGAGAGCGGCCGCGCTGTCCGGAAGCACCGCCTCAAATGTCGACCGGGCAGCCCGCGCCCTCCCTCAGGAGAAACCGCCTTGACCAGTATTTTGTCCACCGGACAGGGCACGGGCTTGGCCTGGAGGGCCACGAACCGCCCTGGGTGACTTCAACCAGCCAGACAGTTCTTGCCCCGGGTATGGTCTTTTCGGTTGAACCGGGGGTTTACCTTCCGGGAAAATTCGGGATCCGCATCGAGGATATCCTGGTTGTCACAGACGGCGACCCGCTTCTTCTGACCGGGTTTGACCACGATTTGGTGGTTAAATAGTTCGCCGATCTCCCAGATTGCAATCGTGTCCAATCATAATATCGATTTGTACTTTACAAATCAGAAGCATTAAAATAATATTAGGGGAATACTGGGAAAACATTAATACAATTGTTTGGAGAATCCAAAATGAGTGAAGGTTCGGACAGCAGAGGATTTTTAAAAGCGCTCATAATCGGACTGGTTGCGGTGATTGTTGTGCTGGGAGCAGCTTTGATCATCATGGCGATCGGGAGGGCAGGCACGCCGGTCGAGACTGAAGAAATTGATGTGCTCGCCAACAGCGATAACGAATGCGTTATCTGCCACCGCAAAACCTCACCGGGCATTATCGAACAGTACAGCCACAGTTCAATGGCGGCTGCCGAGGTTGCCTGCCAGGACTGCCACGAAGTGGCGGCGGACTACCCCGGCGCGATTGAACACGAGGGCACCCACGTCCTGAATTCGCCCACAACCACAATGTGCCAGAAATGCCACGCTGCTGAAGTGGCCCAATTCCACCAGAGCCGTCACAGCATACCGGCTTATGTAGCCTATGCAGGCTCCGAAGACCTGTCCCCGGAGCTGCTTGCAATGTACGAAGCCATACCGGAAGGAAGCTATTCGCCGGATAAATCCCGCAACGACATTCACAGGCTTGAAGGCGAAGCGATGACCCGCTTCACCTGCGAGGCCTGCCACGATATAGGTAAACCCGGGGTGGATGGTTCTCCCGGCCAGTGCCAGATGTGCCATCTCAGGCATGAATTCAGCCTGGAACAGGCCCGAAAGCCGGAAACCTGCAACTACTGCCATATCGGCCCCGACCACCCGCAGTACGAGATATATATCGAGTCCCCTCACGGAATTGCCTACAATACCATGGGATATACCTGGAACTGGGAGGCGGAACCTGGCACTCTGACTGTCGAGGACTTCCCGGCCCCCACCTGCGCAATCTGCCATATGAGCGGATTTGGCACAAGCGGTACATCTCACGACATCGGCGACCGGCTGACCTGGTACCTTTTTGCTCCGGTAAGCACCCGCAGACCAGCCTGGCAGGACAACAAAGTCCGCATGCAGGGAGTATGCCTGGAATGCCACTCACAAACCTTTATTGATGACTTCTACCCGGCAGCTGATAAAGCCACTGAAAGGGTTAACGAATGGGTGGTGGAGAGCCAGGATATCATCCAGCCTCTGAGGGACCAGGGGCTGCTGACTTCCGAGCCCTTCGATGAGACGATAGACTTCACCTTCTTCAACCTGTGGCACCACTGGGGGCGCACCGCCAAATTCGGGGTCTGGATGCAGGGCCCGGATTATTCGCAGTGGCACGGCGCATACGAGGTCCTGCACGACCTCGCAGAGCTGCGCGAGATGGTCGAAGAAAAATTACAGGAAGCCGAAGAAGGCCCTTCGAATTAATTATGTACCCGCTCGCAGTTATGTTCCCCCGGGTGAGAGAGAGAAAAATACCGCTCACCCGCGACCAGATGATGCTGTTAATGGCTGCCCTCAATTTACTGCTGCTCGGGCTGGAAACACTCATCGCCCACCTGATCAGCGGAAGCATCGTTCCATATGAATGGATTCCGATAATTTTCGGGCCAACCGCCGGAATTTTGCTGCTGCTGGCAGGTCTGCTGGCTGTGCGCAACCGCCCGCTGGCGACTGTGATCGCCACCACTGTATTCCTTGCCAGCATCCTGGTCGGCCTGCTGGGAGCTTATTTTCACACAGTCCGGGCGATCCTGCCCTATGCGGATCCTGGCAGCCAGTTTTCTGTGCCGCTGCTTGTCTGGGCGCCGCCGGTCCTCGGCCCGCTTACCTTCTCGCTGGTGGGCTTGCTGGGCCTCAGCGCAGCCTGGGTTGAGAATCCGCCCGACAGCGGGATCCTGGCTCTGCTCGGCGGCAGGATTATCTCCCTTCCATACAGTAAAACCAGGGCATATTTCTTCATCACCGGGATGGCATCCCTGGCGACAGTCATCAGCAGCGTACTCGATCACGCCCGGACAGATTTTTTAAATCCCTGGCTGTGGGTCCCAACCGGAATTGGCGTATTCGCCACTGTAGTGGCGGTTGTTCTCGGCGCCCTTGAAAACCCCTCCCGCAGCGACATTTTTACCTTCACAGCAGCCATGCTGGCGATGATTGCAGTAGGCGTCACCGGCCTGGGACTGCATATCGCTGAAAACCTGACCGCCAGCGGGGTTATTGTCGGAGAACGTTTCATCCGGGGCGCCCCTTTCCTGGCCCCGCTGCTCTTTGCGGACATCGGGGCGATTGGATTGATTGCATTAATGGACCCGCTTGAAAGGGGCATCGAAATCCAGTAGCGCCAACGCTTCGGAATTTCTCACTGAAAAAATCCGGTGATTCCAGTATCAAAGAATGTGAGCCTCCCCCACCCACCCAGCTCAAACGGTTAATCTGGCTTATTTAAGCGTTTATTCAAGGGGGATATTCGGTTAATCAGTTACAATAATAAACCGTCCAATTAATGGGTTATTTACAAAACGCCCGCTTTACGCGAAAATATACATTTAAAAAATTACCCGTTCGATTTAAAAGGAAAAGCTATTCATGCTGGACAAAATTGATCTGAACCAGAAGATCGAGAAGGCGACCTACAAACAAATCATGCCAACGCTTGCCAACCGCCTTTATACGATCCAGAAATTGTCCTGGGACGCGAATATACCGGTGATTATCCTGTTTGAAGGATGGGATGCCGCCGGGAAAGGGACTTCCATCCAGAAACTGACCCAGCATCTCGACCCGCGCGGCTACAAACTCTATCCCATCCGGGCTGCCCGCACGTATGAGAAAAAAAGGCCCTGGTTATGGCGTTTCTGGTTGAAAATACCCAGGCTGGGTGAATGGGTGATTTTCGACCGCTCGTGGTACGGGCGTGTTCTGGTTGAAAGGGTTGAGAACCTCATACCGGAACGGGAATGGCGCCGGGCTTACCGGGATATCGTTGACTTCGAACGCACGCTGGCCGACGACGGGTACCTGATCATCAAATTTTTCCTGCACATCAGCAGGGAGGAACAGAAACGCCGTTTCAAAAAATTGACCAAAGACCCCCTGACCGCCTGGCATGTCACAGCCGAGGACTGGGAGCACCACCGCAATTATGACGAGTGGACCCTGGCATACGAAGAGGCTTTTGAGAGAACCGAAACTGAATGGGGCCCCTGGACTATCGTGGAGGCGACCGATCGCCGCCATACCTGGGTCAAAATTTATAAAACAGTGATAAACGCCCTCGAACCTGCTCTCGGATTGGAATCCGAACCCTTAGAACTAACGCCAAAAACCACGCCGGTTTCCGAAGAACATGCTTCCCAGCCAGAATGGAGGGTGGAAGAAGAGCAAGCTGAAGTGACATCCGGAGAATAAAATGCTGCAAACAATCGACCTCTCGCCAGCTCTGGAGCATGAAGAATATAAAACCTCACTGATCAAGTATCAGGTCGCCCTGCACGAACTGGCTTACCAGGTATATGTCCAGGAGCGTCCGGTGATAATCGTGTTCGAAGGATGGGATGCGGCCGGTAAGGGCGGCGCGATCCGCAGGATTACGGAGAAAATTGACCCGCGTGGTTTTGTGGTATACCCGATTGCGGCTCCAAAAGGCGATTCGGCTGTGCGCCATTACCTGTGGCGTTTCTGGCGCCGGCTGCCGGAGACCGGTCAAATCGCCATATTTGACCGCAGCTGGTACGGGCGGGTGATGGTCGAAAGAATCGAAGGTTTCTGCACCGAAAAGGAATGGAAACGCGCCTACCGCGAGATCAACTATTTTGAACGCCAGCTTGTCGACTTTGGGACAATCCTGTTTAAATTCTGGCTGCAAATCAGCAAGGAAGAACAACTGAGGCGGTTTGAAGCCCGCAATGTGGACAAACTTAAAGCCTGGAAGCTTACCGATGAAGATTGGCGCAACCGGGAAAAATGGGATCAGTATGAAGCCGCGGTCAATGAGATGCTGCTTAAAACCAGCACGATCACCGCGCCCTGGACTGTGGTCGAGGGCGATTCAAAATATTATGCCCGCATAAAGATTCTGAGAACCATCGTCGACAAATTTATCCTTGAACTCGAAACCGACCCGTTCAAAAGAGAAAAACGCAACCTGAAAAGCGCTGAAAAGAAAAAGAAGGAGAAAAAGTAAAAGAAATTTCTCCCTATCTTTGACAATCGAGAAAGTTCTTGTTGGAAGCACGCATGAGCGAAATAACTGTTGATCAAATTGAGACCAGCGACTTGCCAGACCTGATGGACCCCCAGCTTTATGTGAACCGCGAGCTGGGACTGCTCGAATTCCAGCGCCGGGTGCTGCAGGAAGCCCAGGATGAGAGCAACTCTCTGCTGGAGAGAGTGAAGTTCATTTCAATTCTGGGATCCAACCTGGATGAATTCTTTATGGTCCGGGTGGCCGGGTTAAAAAAGCAGATTGCGGCCGGTGTTATCGACGTCCCGGCTGACGGGATGACTCCAGCACAACAGCTGGCTGAAATCCGCAGGGTTGCGCTGGACTTGATGATTGAAGCCAGAGTATGTCTGCAGGAAAAACTCATCCCGCAGCTCGATGAAAACGGGATCCACCTGCTGGACTATGATGCGCTGAGCAGCCGCCAGAGGGAAAATGTCGATACTTATTTTGAGGAGGTCATTTTTCCTGTCCTGACCCCTCTTGCCTTTGATCCGGGTCACCCATTTCCGCATATATCCAATCTCAGTTTAAACCTGGCGGTTGTGATCCGGGATGAATCCGGGCAGGAACATTTCGCCCGGATAAAAATGCCGACCAGCCTGCCGCGCCTGATTCCCATAAAAAGATCCTCTGGAGCGGTTAGAAAAAATGGCACCACGCCGTTTAACCACTACTTCATCTGGCTGGAAGAGCTGATCGCTGCAAACCTGGAAAAACTCTTTCCGGGTATGGAGATCGTTGAATCGCACCCGTTCCGGGTCACGCGCGATGCGGATATGGTTATCCAGGAACTGGAAGCCTCCGACTTACTGGAGACCATGGAGCAAAGCGTCCGCCAGCGGCGATTTGGCTCAGTGGTGCGCCTTGCATTTAACGACGCCATGCCCTCCCATGTACGCGAGATCCTGATTGAAAACCTCGCCATCGACCGCAACGATATCTACAATCTTAATGGCCATCTGGGTCTGGGCGGCTTGATAATCCTGCACAAAATAGACCGGTACGATTTAAAGGATCCTCCATTAAAACAGGTAATCCAACCCCTTTTGAGACACGAACTTCATGACAGTAATATTTTTTTGACGATGCGCCGCGAAGATATCCTGGTCCACCACCCCTACCATTCCTTCCAACCGGTTGTTGACTACCTGAAAACCGCTTCCCGCGATCCCAATGTGCTGGCGATCAAGCAGACCCTTTACCGGGTTGGCAGCAACTCGCCGGTCGTCAAAACATTAATGGAAGCGCGCGAGCATGGCAAGCAGGTCGCGGTTCTGGTCGAGTTAAAAGCCCGCTTTGACGAAGAGAGCAATATCGGCTGGGCCAGGATGCTGGAGAAAGAGGGTGTCCATGTTATTTACGGGTTGCTGGGATTAAAAACGCATTCAAAAATCGCCCTGGTTATCCGCAAAGAAGGAGAGCATATCCGCCGTTATGTCCACTTGGCGACCGGCAACTACAACGCCATCACTGCCCAGCTTTATGAAGACATTGGCATGTTCACCTGTGACGAGGACATCGGCGCGGATGCGACCGACCTGTTCAACTACCTCACCGGTTATTCTGCCAAGCAGGAATACCGCAAACTGCTGGTCGCCCCGATAAACCTGCGTGAAAAGATGGAATGGTTGATCGAACGCGAGATCCTGCACACCAGAAACGGAGAGGAAGGGCACCTGATTTTCAAGATGAACGCCCTGGTGGATCCACGCATCATCCGCAATCTTTATACAGCCTCTCAGGCTGGAGTAAAAATTGATCTGATCGTACGCGGCATCTGCTGCCTTAGACCGGGAGTCAGGGGGATTAGCGATAATATTCGGGTGACCAGTGTGGTCGGCCGCTTTCTGGAGCACAGCCGCATTTATTATTTCCGCAACGGCGGAGAGCCGCAAATTTACCTGGGCAGCGCGGACTTGATGCCGCGCAATATCAACCGCCGGGTTGAGGTACTCTTCCCGGTCCAGGATGCGCGCCTTATTCATTACCTGCATTCCGAAGTGCTGGACGCTTACTTTATCGCCAACCGGAAGGTGCGCAGTATGAATCCGGATGGGACTTACACCTTTATCAATCCGAAAGATGGTGAGACGCCGTTGGATGTCCAGACCTGGTTGATCGACTGGCACAGAAAAACTTACGGGGAATGAAGCAAAATCCGGTTTTCTTTAACTATTCGATTTCCTTAATTTTCTTCAATTCGATCCAGAAACAATATATAATAAAAGTTGGCCACAACTAAAAGAATAGCTTATCCGGGAAGGAATTGACCAAAGAGCCATGGATGAAGATAAAATAAACTCCCAAGAGGAATTTGAAGAGGCTACCCAAAGTCCTGAGAGCTCAGCACCCCAGGAAGATGTATCCGCTGTAACTCAGGAATTAGTGTATCGGGAGCCAACAATACCAAGCTCGCCAAACAACGAATATATAAAAGAACAGGCTCTAACCCTTTTTGAGCGCACAAGGCCTCTTCACGAATTGGAGGACAGCTCCCGGGTAATCCTGGGGTATGCCTGCCTTTTATTCGACAGCCCGCTTCCAGGCAAGAAGAAAAACCCGTTCAAAGACATCAAGCTGTTTGTATCTGAAAATATAGACCGGGAACTATCGCGGGATGAATTGAATGTGCTCGCTGCGGTTATCGCCATCCAGCAGGGGAATGTTAAACGCAAGGATTTGAATAATCTGAATCTCTCCCCAATTCAACAGCGTGAAGCTCAGACAATCAGCGCCCTTCTTTGTATAGCGGAGGGCTTGAACTTCTGCGGCACCCAGAGCACAAGCATTATCCATATTGAATCGTCCAGAAATGGAATCTGGATAGTCGTGGAAGGACCTGAGGCGACGGCTGATGCAGCAGAAGCCCAGCAGAGCGCCAGATTGTGGTTCAAGATCGGTTTTCCAAAGATAAAGGTGATGGAAGTGGAGGAAGCCGCAACCAAAATGGTGCCCTTTCCGAAACCGATGGAAAATCCCGGGGTCGAATCAGGCGACCAGCTTGCTGAAGCCGGACGTAAAATTATGAGCTACCAGTTCGCAGCGATGCTCAGCCACGAAGAAGCCACAAGATTAGGGGAAGACATCGAAGGGCTTCATGATATGCGGGTTGCCACCCGGCGCCTGCGGGCGGCTTTTGAAGTATTCGCAACCGCTTTTAAACCCGGCTCCTTAAAACCCCATTTAAAAGGGCTCAGGTCGACCGGACGCAAACTTGGCAGTGTCAGGGACCTGGATGTTTTTATGGAGAAATCCCAGGTTTACCTGGATTCGCTGCCCGATGAGGCAAAATCGGATCTGGACCCACTCCTGGAATCCTGGCGCAACCAGCGCCAGTCTGCTCGCGCCGAGATGCTTGAGTATCTGGACAGCGAAGACTACTCTGACTTCAAGCGCAAATTCAATATCTTTCTCAAGACGCCTGGGGCGGGTGTCCGCAAGATGCGAACGGATATCCCCTTTCCAAGGACGGTCACCGAGCTGGCTCCTGTTCTGATCTACGAGCGGCTGGCGGTCGTGCGCTCATTCGACCCCTTTATTGAAGATGCTGACTTAGACCTTCTCCACGCGCTCCGCCTGGAAATTAAGAAATTGCGCTACACGGTCGAGTACTTCCGGGAGGTCCTGGGCCCGGAATCAAAAGAATTAATCGACCAGTTTAAACAAATGCAGGACCACCTCGGCGATCTGGTAGATGCCCAGGTCGCGATTGAACTCCTGGGAAAGTTTCTGGGTAATAAGGCTATTAAAAAAGAGGGGATACCCCTGGAGGGTATTGAATCTTACCTTGTATATAAAATTGAAGAACGCGACAGGCTGCTGTCAACTTTCCCTGAAGCCTGGGCGAAATTCGTCCAGCCGGAATTCAGGCGCAACCTCGCTTCAGCGATATCGACCCTGTAAATCACATTGTTTTCAGGTAGAAATCGAATTTCGGAATACCCGGCAAGTAAAACACGAAAATCTGCCCTCAAAATTCGCCCAGTTTAACCCTGTCGGGGCCGCGGTCGATCTCCCAGGGATAAATAATATGGGCGTCGGTGATAGCGGCATAATAATCCGGCCGGGCTGAGCTAAACAGGTTGCGGTAAGGATTGAAGTGCAGTACGCAGGTGTATGGAAAGCCTCCCGCCGCGGATACTTTGATTTTTACGGATGTTATCGTCCTGCCTGATCCCCAAACATCATCGACAACCAGGGTCTTGCGAGCCCGCAGCACATCCTCTCCTGGAAACTGGATAAATTCGGGCCAGGCCATTAACTTGCCTCTTTCCTTTTCCATTTGAGCTGGAAAATCTACTGCAGCGGTCAGGATATGGGTAATACCCATCGATTCAGCCAGCATCCCGCCGGGTATTATCCCGCCGCGTGTGATCATAACCATCGCTTCAAATTCCTGCTCGAATTGGGGAACCAGGTGGTCAATCAGCTTGTCCACATCATCCCATGATATAACCTCGTTTCGTAAAGGCTGCATGGTGAACTCCTGCTGTCAATTCATCTGGGGCATAACTCCCGATGCCCCGCCGGTTTAAGCTGGCAAAACCTCATTGCGCCCAAAAAAGTATTCCCGTAATTATAGCAAGAGAACAGTCCTCTTGGTGTTTGAATTTATCCCCCTATTACAACCAGGGGACAGCTTCACAACAGTGAAGGCGGGTTCAATTCGATCTTCCAGGCGCCAAAACCGCCGCCTTTCAAAAGCGAAACCGGGTCCGGACCCTTTAGAATTATCTGCCAGCGGTATCGGCCGCCGATCCTGGAGAAGAAACAGGGCGCCGGTCCAATCAGGCTGGTAGCCCGGCGGCCTTCCGTTTCAATTAACCTCTGTAAAGCAGCGGCCATTCGCCCGGATTCTCCCTTGGCTACTTCAAAATTATTGTGGCGAAATTCCATCCTCACCAGGTTGGTGAATGGCGGGTAGGCCAGACTGCGCCTGTACTCCAATTCCTGCCTGGAGAATTGTTCGTAATCATGTTGTGAAGCCGCCTGGATTACATAATGTCCCGGTTGAAATGTCTGCAGGATGACCTCTCCCCCGAGCGGACTCCTTCCCGCCCGGCCTGCCACCTGGGTGAGCACCTGGAAGGTCCGCTCGCCCGCCCGGTAATCGGGCAGGTTTAAACCAACATCCGCAAGGATGATTCCCACCAGGGTGACAAACGGCAGGTCCAGGCCTTTGGCAAGCATCTGGGTCCCAATCAGGATATTTGCCCTCCGGCTGATAAATTCTTCCAGGATAAATTCGTGGGCACCTTTTTTGCGGGTGGTTTCGTGGTCCCAGCGAATAGTTAGCGCTCCGGGAAAAAGTCTCTGAACTTCAACCTCCACCTTCTGGGTGCCGGTCCCGTATTGGCGGATCCTGGCGCTCCCGCACTGGGGGCACCTGCGGGGCATATTCCGCCGGTAACCGCAGCGGTGGCAGACCAGGTTTTCCTTCCCGGCAGTATGAAAAATCAGCGGTGTATCGCAGCGAGGGCATTTCAGTGAAAAACCGCAGTCGCGGCAGAAAACATAAGTGGCTGACCCGCGCCGGTTGAGGAACAGAATCGCCTGCTGACCGGCTGAAATCACCCGTTCAAGGGAAGCGGACAGCTCCCGGCTGAATATCGAGCGGTTGCCCTGTCTTAACTCCTGGCGCATATCAACAACCGATACATGCGGCAGGTCAGCGGCCTGCGCCTGGCCTTCCAGCGGGTAAAAATGGCTGCCTGTTTTACCAAGTCTTTCAAGCTGGGAAGTTACAGCCGCCCTGTGAGCCAGAATACGCCTGGGCAGTTCCAGATAAGTCCAATTGCCTTTTTGGCAGGTTTGAATGCTGGAGACATTGGGAGTGGCCGATCCCATCAGGCAGACTGCGCCGCAGTATCCAGCGTATTCTACCGCTGCAAGCCTGGTCTGGTAATACGGAAGCGGTTCTGATTGGTAATAGGAATCGTCGTGGCATTCATCCAGGATAATTATCCCGGGGTTTAAGAAGGGCACAAAAAGTGCGCTGCGCGGGCCGACCACAATTTTCAGTTCTCCGATCCGCACCCTGCGCCAAGTATCATATCGTTCTCCCGCTGACAAACGGGAATGGATCAAACCTACCAGTCCCGGAAACCGGTTCAGAAACCGTTTAACTGTTTGGGGTGTGAGCGAGATCTCCGGAACCAGTACAATAGCCTGCCTGCCCGCCTCGACCACCTGTTCGACGGCTTTCAGGTAAATCTCCGTCTTGCCGGACCCGGTGACTCCGTGCAGCAGCAGCGGTTTCGTCTCAACTCCAGCGTACGCAGCGCGCAGGCTCGCTTCAATTTCAACCCAAACTTTACCCTGGTCTGCGGTTAGCTGCGGTGGTTCATCCGGCACAAACAAATAACTATCCAAGGGATCACGCCAGACTTGCTGCTCTCCGATCGCAACCAGGCCGAGCTTTTCTAATTTCCGCAGGTCAGCCAGATTCGCCTCGCTGCTGGAATACACTCTGGATACATCTACAGGACCTGCTTCCCGGATGATAAACCGCAGGGCTGCCTGCCTGCGCTGAAGAGTTATTGTGCCCTCTTTTGCCAAGCCGGGCATAGCGTCAACAGCTTGCTGGGGGGAGCATGTAAGCCGGACGGTACGGACTCTTTTTGGCCTGACCTTCGGCGGGGGTAATGTTGAATGGGTGACGATCAACCCTTTTTTGGCCAGCGAACGAGCGCTCGCCCTCCAGTTGGTGTGTTTTAAATGATGGTCGATCTGCGACCCCCGCAGGGCCCCCCTGCGTTCGAGTAAGTTCAGCAACTGCTCCTGGCTGCGGGTCAATTTTCTAAAGTCCTGGGCCTGCACTGAATAAACCACGTCCGCATGTTGGGAGAGCCCCGGGGGCAGCATCAACGCCACACAGGATGCGACCGGTGCCAAAAACTGGTCTGAGAGGTATCTCGCCAGTTTAAGCTGAGCCTGGGTCAGGACCGCATCCGGGTCTACCAGCTCAATCACCGCGCGCGTTTCGGATACTTCAGGCTGGTCAATCTGCCGCAGAACCACTCCCTGGACACGCTGTCTTCCAAAGGGCACAACCACCAGATGGCCTGCCTGGACCACGCCTTCCAGCCCGGCTGGCAAATGATAATGAAATGCACCCGTCACCTGCGGGATATTGACGGCTATTTCAACATAAACTGTCATTAGTTAATAAATTACTCGATTCCGTTGGGCTGAACCCGCATGCTTCCCGTTATCGCCTCAGGGAGATAAAGGGATTATTATTTGCCTGGTTTCTCTCCCAGAATCCAGAGCAATATCTTATCAATTCGCATACCGTCCATTTTTTCCACCCGCATGCGTACATTCGTTCCTTTTACCTCATCATACAGTTGCGGCATACGGCCTAATTTCCCCATGATATATCCGGCGATCGTGTCATAATTCGGTTCGCTCAATGCCAGTTCAAGATGTTCGTTAACCTCCTCAAGCCGCGCCCGCCCATCGATCAAAAACGACCCATCCGGCTGGGCCTGGATTTCGGGGGTGACGACATCAAATGGATCGCTGACCTCGCCCAGGATTTCCTCCACCAGATCCTCCAGGGTCACAAGCCCGGCTGTCCCGCCGTATTCGTCCAGAACAATTGCGATATGCTGGCGGTTATCACGAAAGTGACGCAGGAGCATGTTGACCGAAATCGTCTCAGGGACAAACAGCGCCTCTCGCAAAAAATCACGCCCGGTCCAGCTTCCGGCCTGGTCCGATCTCAGCGCGTTCAACAGGTCTTTGATATGCAATATGCCAATGATATTGTCCAGGTCGTCATCGTAGACTGGAAATTTTGTGAAGGTGGACTTCACAACCAGGTCAATGACTTCTTGCAGGTTTACATCCGCTTCCACCGCGATCATTTCCGTTCGTGGAATCATCACCTGGCGGACAACCAGCCTGCCAAAATCAAACAGCGCGTGCAGCATTTCCCCTTCGTCCTGCAGGAAAACGCCCTCCTCCATACTCGCGGTTACAAGCATCCTGAGTTCTTCAACGGAGTGAACAAGATTGTGACCTTCGGCGGGTTGGATTCCTATTAAACGAAGCAGCCAATTCCCGGTGCCGTTTAATGCCCAGATGGCGGGTTTAAAAACCTTCTCTGTAAACAACGTAGGGCGGGCCACGACAAGGGAGGTGCCTTCCGGGTCCTGTAAAGCGATTGATTTCGGCATTAACTCCCCGACCACCACATGCAAAAAAGTAATGATCGTGAATGCGATCGCTGCGGAGAGGCCGTGGGAAAACCCGGATTGAAACCGGTCTGGTAAAAGCGAAACCAGCGGATCAAGCAAATGGCTGAGGGCAGGTTCGCCAATCCAACCCAGCGCCAGGCTGGAGAGGGTTATCCCCAGCTGGGTAGCGGCGATCACCCGGTCGGGATTGTTGATCGCCTGCTGCACAGAAGCCGCTGCAGTGTTCCCGTTTTCAACAAGTTCTGCTATCCGGGTTCTGCGCACACTGACCAGTGAAAATTCCGCTGCCACAAAGAAAGCATTGGAGAGCACCAGAATCCCTAGGGCAAATAAACCAAGAATATCGAGCGCAATTGTTCCTTCCATATCACCTGCTTTATATTTATTAATGGTCCTTCTTACGGGTTACCGCTGCTGACCCGTAACCCACCACACTTGAATAATCCCCGCTTACGTCTCCGGAGGTTGCATAGTCCAGAATGTGGACCTTATCCGCACCCAGCGCTTTTGACGCCCACAATACCGCCGCCACCGCCCCTCTGCCGCAGGCGAAACCCTGCCCGCTTTCATCCAGCCTGATAACCTGTTCAGGATCAAAAGATTGGATCGCATCCAGCATTTTCTGGTCCAGGGCGTTCGCCTGGGATTGGGTGTAAAAATGTGACAGGTCAGTGCTGGCGACTAGCAAAGGGCGCGAACCGGCTAACACGCCGCTTCCCCGGAACAGGTCCGCCAGCCCGGATCCCAGCGCTTGCGCCACCTGCGCGCTCTGGTCTCGCACCATCACCGGCAGAATCCGGAACGGCTTGCCCAGCGCACGCTGCAGGAACGGCAGTTCAATTTCAAGAGAATGCTCGCTGTCCCTGGAGATGGGAGTAATCCTGATCCCAGAGGTTTTCTCCAGGCTGGCGCTCAATTCCATGAGGGCTTTTTTCTCAACCGGAATAATCCCCAATGGAGTCTCGTATGCCGCATGTCCGGTCGTCAGCAGTTTTTCATAATAGGGCTGGTGCATCGGCGAAACCACTACCACCACCTCCGGGGATAAACCCTTCAGAATGGCAAATGCGTGCCCGGCGACCTGGCCTGAGTACTGGTGCCCGGCGTGCGGCGCTACCACAGCCAGCACTTCCCCGTCCAACTCCGGCGTCTTCGCCTTGTTAATATATCTATCCACTTCACCCGCCAGAACCCGGGAATCCGAAGAATACCATTGGCCGGCGATGGCTGAAGGGCGGGTGTCTAACTGCTCTTTCATATTTTTCTCCCTTTTTATATCCTGTTTCCAAAAACCCTGCCAGCTGAAATTTTTGGATCCTTTACGATCCTTTATCCAACAAAAACAATTACCGGTCGTCCCATATAAGATTCTAGCATAATCAATGGCCGCTGGAACAGACCGGGAAGGTGAGAGGTACAAACCTTGCAACAAAATAATCAGCCAGGCGGATTTTTACCTGCCAGGTTAAGAAATTTATTAATGGGCGCTAATTTGCGCAGGTTTTTATTCATTATTTGGTTCAGGAGTAAATCGTTTATGGATGATGCATTCGCATATGTGATTAACCGAACCGCTAGACTTTCTCCGTGGTCTTCCTGGAAAAAACTGACCCCGCGCGAACGGGAGATCGCCAGACTTATCTGCCAGGAGAACGGCAGCAGGTTGATCACCAACCCCCAGATTGCGGAGAAACTCGGTATTTCACGCGAGACGGTAAAAATTCACGTTCGAAACATTCTCGACAAGTTCGACCTGCACAGCAAATCAGAGCTTCGGCAGACCCTGATCAGCTGGGAAATCGTAAATTAAACCTGATTTAATCCCCCGTCTGCCTGCTGGCGACCATCACCGCTGTCCGTTTATATTGTGATATACTACACTTACAATTTCAACGAAAAAAAGCCTTGAAGAGGACGAGTAAGCGCCGAAACGGAGGTACAGAGAGTGGACGATGGTGAAAGATCCACCCTTACGTCAGCGTTGAATGGACCTCTGAGCTGCAGGGTGAACCCCCATCAATTTCTGACTGTCGTATTCTCCAGGAATGGGCAAGTATCCCGGGCCGGAATTGCCGCCGTTACCAGGCTCAGACCGGAAGTTTGTATGCGCTTTATCAAGCGCGGTCATTGATTTTTACTGTCCAAAAACATCAAATAACTTCCGAATTTGTAGTGAAGCTGGCTCCAAATCCCGTCGCATCACCGACGGGTTTATTCTTTAACACCGCGATTAAAGGAGAAAAATCATGTTAATGAAAATTGAACTGGTCTACTGCGCTGCTTGACATTACACTGATAGAGCTGTCAGTGTGATGGCCGATGTGTTGAGTGAATTCGAATTCAAAACAGACTCGTTCACCCTGGTTCCTTCAGATGGAGGCCGGTTTGAATTTTCGGTTAACGGCGACCTTTTGTATTCGAAACTGGGGACAAACCGCCATGTTGATAAAGGCGAGATCAACAAACTGGTACGCAATTATCTCAAGGAGCACGCATGACCAATAAGAAGAAAGGCAGGGTGTTCTCCGGAGCCAGACCGACCGGCAAACAGCACCTGGGGAATTATCTGGGCGCGATTAAAAATTATGTCGCCCTGCAGGATGAATATGACTGTGTGTACTGCATTGTCGATATTCACGCCCTGACAACCGTTAAAACCACTGAGGATCTTAACCAGAACACGTATGAGATGGCTCTCGACTGGCTGGCAGCTGGCATCCGGCCGGAAGAGACGATTGTCTTCATCCAATCCCAGGTTCCGGAAGTCACCGAACTGCATATTTTCTTCTCAATGGTCACACCGCTTGGCAAGTTGACCGACCTGCCGACATTCAAGGATAAGGTCCGCATGCAGCCCCAGAACATTAACTACGGGCTGGTTGGATACCCGGTCCTGATGGCGGCTGACATTGCATTATATAAAGCCGATACCGTGCCGGTAGGTGTCGACCAGGCTCCCCATCTCGAGTTTGCCCGCGAGGTGGTTCGCTCGTTCCACCACCGCTACAACACGAATGTACTGGTCGAACCCCGGATGAAAGCGACTGAGGTACCCAAAGTGCTCGGCATCGATGGCATGCAAAAAATGAGCAAGAGCCTGGATAATCACATTGAACTGGCTGCAACCCCCGAAGAGACCACCCGCAGGGTGATGATGATGGTTACAGACCCCCAACGCAAGCGCAGATCTGATCCGGGAGACCCGGATGTTTGCAACGTTTTTTCAATGCATAAGATCTTCACATCCGAAGTTGAAGTCGAAAAAATAAACTTTGAATGCCGCCGGGCTGAAATTGGCTGCGTTGACTGCAAACGTTTATTCGCCGGCAGCCTGAACGCCCACCTGGGACCTTTCCGGGAGAAGCGGGCGGAACTGGCGCGGGACCCCGGTTTGGTGTGGGATATTCTCAGCGACGGACAGAAACGGGCCAGCCTGATCGCCAGAGAGACTATCCGGCAAGTGAAAGAGGCCATCGGCCTGCCCCTGCCACCATCTTGAACTCAAAAACAGAATTTTGTTGCCTAGCTCATTACCATGCCGCATCCGGTTTTGCTTAAATGCGGGCATTAATCCAGCGAGTACTATGGGGGCGGGTCACTGTCGCAAGCCGGTCTGTCGCAGAGATCGGACCCGGCCTGGTTATCCTGCTGGGGGTCGGACCCGCGGATAATGACAAACAGGTCAAGTACCTTGTTGATAAGATCGCAAACCTGAGGATTTTCGAAGACCAGGCTGGCAAAATCAACCGCTCAATCCTGGATGCTGGGGGCGAGGCCCTGGTTGTATCTCAATTTACGCTTTATGCCGATACTCGCAAAGGCAGGCGACCTTCATTTACCGACGCCGCCTCGCCTGAGATTGCCGCACCAATAGTTGAAAAATTTGCAGCTCTGCTGCAGTCCAGAGGGGTGCCGACCCGAACGGGAGAGTTTGGCGCTCATATGCTGGTCGAAATCGCAAACGATGGGCCTGTTACGATCTGGATTGAAAGTTAATTGGCTGGCGGATTGCCCAGGCTGATAAAAACTCCTCCAGCGGATCACCCCCCGCACCCCCCTTCGCCGGGTAAGCCCGGTGCAAACTCTCCTCCTTTAAAATAACTTCCGGCACTTTCAGCCTGCGCCCCGCCTCGATTGAAGCGCGCCTGATGAATAAAGCCTGCTGGGTTTTATGGCACAAGGCAGCCTGAATTTTTCTATATAGAACCGTCCGGACATTAATTACAAGGTGAGCCGGATCAGACCGGTTCAGGATACGCGGTTTGGGGTGGCCCGGGTATGCGGCGGCAACTGTATACAGCCAGAAAGGATGGTCCTTGTGGGAGGCGGCCGCCAGGCGAGCGGCCTTATTGCAGAGCAGGTGCGCCGGGTGACCGTACTCGCCGTTTGTGCCGTGTGAAATTAAGACATCCGCCTGCACCCTTTTTACCTGGCCGGTGACCTGAGCGGCTAAACGCGCCAGGTCGGTTGTGAACGGGTACAGTTCCTGGCTGGGTCCAACAACCGGGTCGGGATAACCCAGGTTAGCCAGGCTGCTACCGCCCAGATTCTCAACCGCGCAGGCAACTTCCCTTTCACGCAGTTCCCCGAGTTGCTCTGGCTCGCATTGAGGCGGTTCGCCTCTCTCGCCCCCTTCGCCTCTTGTCGCAATTAAGTAATGAACCTCTATCCCCGATTGAGCCAGGATCGCAAGCGCTCCCCCAGAGAGCATGGTTTCATCATCCGGATGCGCAAAAAATGCCAGAATCTTCACGATTGGGGATATTAACACACATCCTTTTTTCCTTCAACCAAGCCGTTTTTATCATATGGGTGTTTGGGTTTATAATTTGACCCGTAAATGGTGAAAAATGGATGACAACGGAACCAAATCCCCTTCCGGGAAAATGATCCGCCTGACCAGTCTTTCGGATTGCGCCGGTTGAGCTTCGAAACTGAGCGCTGAAGCTCTGGCGCAGGTGCTGCGCCCGCTGAAAGAGATATACCAATCTGCAGACTACCCCGATTTGTTGGTCGGCCTGGGTGAAAGCGACGACGCCGCGGTCTGGCGGATCGACGACGATCGCGCCCTGGTTGCGACCACGGATTTCTTCACCCCGGTTGTGGATGACCCCTATGACTACGGCGCGATCGCGGCTGCCAACGCTTTGTCAGACGTTTACGCCATGGGCGGGCAGCCCTTCCTGGCCTTGAATATCGCCGCCCTGCCTCCGGACCTCCCCGGCGAGATCAGCGCTGAGATTTTCGCGGCGGCGCAGAAAAGGCTCAGGAGGCCGGCGTTGTGCTCGCCGGCGGTCACACAATCCAGGACAAAGAACCGAAATACGGCCTGATCGTGCTTGGTTTTGTCGAACCGGACAAAATCATTACAAAAATGAACGCCGCACCCGGGGAAAGGCTGGTACTCAGCAAACCAATCGGCACCGGGACGATCTCCACTGCGCTCAAGCGCGGGATTGTTCAAGCCGAATATCTGGAGAATGCCGTTGGTTGGATGAAACGCCTGAACAAAACCGCTTCAGAACTCGCCAGCCGGTTTAGAGTCCGCTCGGGTACTGACATCACCGGTTTCAGCCTGCTGGGTCATGCTTATGAAATGGCGTCCGCCTCTGGGGTCAGGTTCCGGTTCGACTTTGAAAGCATCCCCTTTCTTTCCGGTGCAGCAGGGTATGCAAAGGATTGGGTATTTCCTGGGGGATCCATTGATAACCGGCTTTATTATGCTGAATATGTGGATTTTGCCTCCAAAATTGATGAGCCCTCCAGGATGCTGCTGTTTGACGCCCAGACCAGCGGCGGTTTGCTGATTTCCGTCCCTGCAGACCGGCTGAATGATATGCTCCAGGCAGGGTCAGCGGCAGGGCAGGAACTGTGGCTTGTCGGGGAGGTAATCGAAGGCGCTGGAATTGAAGTCCTATAGCTCGAATAATAGCGCACGTTCACCGGTTTACGGGACGCGCGGCATGGTTGCGACCTCCCAACCGCTGGCGGTCGCGGCCGGGCTCGAGATCCTGTCAGGCGGCGGGAACGCCGCTGACGCGGCCGTTGCGACAGCTGCAGCCCTGAATGTCACCGAGCCCACCTCAACCGGACTGGGCGGGGATTGTTTTGCCCTTTATTATCAGGCCGATTCCGGCAGTGTCCACGCCCTCAATGGTTCCGGTCGCGCCCCGCAAGGCTTGACAATAGAGCGCCTGCGCCGGGAAGGCCTGGACCGGGAACTGCCACCATTCCATCCCTACACGATCACAGTCCCGGGCGCACCGGCCGGCTGGTGCGACCTGGTTGAACGCTTCGGGACCCTGTCCATGGCTGAGGTGCTGAGCCCGGCGATCCGCCTGGCTGAAAATGGTTTTCCGGTCTCGCCGGTGACCGCCCACTTCTGGGAAAAAGGGTTTGAAAAACAACTCCGGACAGCTCCGGGAGGCCTTGAATTGACAGTCAATGGGAAGCCCCCCAGGCGGGCCAGTTGTTCAGAAACCCCGGCCTGGCGCGCTCCTTCAAAGTCATCGCCAGGGAGGGAAAAAACGGGTTTTACAGCGGGGAGATCGGGCGCGCAGTTGTGAATGTGGTCCGGACAGCGGGCGGCTGCCTGAGTGAAGAAGACCTTGGCGCCCACCGCAGCGCATGGGTGACGCCAATCAGCACCATCTACCGCGGGCTGCGGGTCTGGGAATGCCCCCCCAACGGGCAGGGGCTGGCCGCCCTGCTGGCGCTCAACATCCTGGAAGGCTTTGACCTGGGTTCGCTTGAACCGCTTTCCGCCTCCCGGCTCCACCTTGAGATTGAGGCAATGCGGCTGGCTTTTGCAGATGCGTGCGGGTATATCGCCGATCCGGAATTTAATCCGGCGCCGGTCGAAGCCCTGCTTTCAAAAGATTACGCAGAACAGAGACGCAAATTGATCGACCGGGAAAGAGCCACCCTTGACCAGGTTAAAGGCAGCCCTTTTGCTTCATCAGATACGGTATACCTGAGCGTTATGGATGGGGCTGGCAACGCCTGTTCTTTCATCAACAGTAACTATATGGGCTTCGGCACCGGCATTGTGCCGCCTGGCTGGGGATTCAGCCTGCAGAACCGCGGCGCAAACTTCAGCCTGGACCCTGCCCACCCCAATGCGCTCGAACCGGGAAAACGCCCTTACCACACGATCATCCCCGGGCTGGTCACAACCCCGCTTGAGGGCAGAACTAGAGGCGATCCTAAGGAAGAACTGTACGCCTGTTTCGGAGTTATGGGCGGGTTCATGCAGCCTCAGGGGCATGTGCAGGTGCTCACCGGGCTGATCGACGACGGCCTGGACCCTCAATCCGCTCTTGACCGCCCACGCTTCTGCATTACTAACGGAGAAGCGGGAGGGCAGCTGGCGCTTGAAAGCGGCATGCCTGCTGAAGTTTTCCGGAAACTTTCTGATATAGGTCACGATATCCAGCCCGGGTCGGAGGGGTTGTTTCACTTATACGGCCTGGGACAGATCATCCTCAGAAATCCGCAAGACGGGGTGCTTTGCGCTGGCAGCGATCCAAGGGCCGACGGCTGCGCCATGACTTACTGACGGTTAGATGGTTGTGGAGAAATTGGACCAAAAATCTATTCTTGCCAGGTATCCCCCACTGAATAAACAAACCCTTACTGGAAGTAGCGCAAAAAATCATCTTTAAAGGGCATATCGCTTCCCTTCAGGGCTGCCATTTCCAGGCTGGATTCGTAAGGCACCCACCTGCGGGTGATATTCCAGCTACCCTCGGCATATTCAAAAATGGTATAGCGCGCCCGCAGATCGAAGTCAACCCCGGGCATGCTGCACGGGGCGACGTCCACCAGGCGCAGGTCTTTCCACACGCGCTCAAAGGTGTAATGGAAATGGCCGAACGCCAGAATCCCGGCTTTAACTCCAGACAGAACCGCAGCAAGGTCCGGGTCGTCGTCCGGCTGCCGGATTTCATCCCACAGAGAATTCTGTTCGGCTTCCCCCGGAAGTATCATCAATTCATTATTGCAGGGATTGGCATGCACGACCTGAAGATTCCCCCTTTCGAGACTGGATGGTAAAAAGTTAAGTTCAAAAGGCAGCGCCTGCAGCCAGCCGAGCTGGGCCTGCGACAGCCTTTCAAGCACCCACAGCGCGACCGGATGGACCCTGTCCCACATTTCTTTATGCAGTTGATCCGGGGGTACCCGCTCAGGATAAAAAAGGTATTCCTCGGTGTTGCCGTATACCCCCTGGACTCCAAACTCCGCCAGCATGTCCACACATGCCGCCGGGTCGCTGCCGCCCAGGCACAGGTCGCCAGCCGCCACGACCGCCTCACAGTCCCCCTCCGCCCGGATTGCCTTAAGCACAGCCTGGCAGGCGTAGCGGTTTCCGTGCACATCCGAAAAAACGATTATCCGCATACTTTTCCCTTTCGTATTTTAACCGCACAAACCGGGCATCTCAACTATATGGGATGCCCGGTTTAATGATCAACCCGGTATTGCCTGTGATTACGCTTCAACCACCTTAATATCAGGAAAGAACTGGTGCACTGTCCCTTCGATCCAACCGTGCAGTGTGACCGGTGAAAGCGGGCAGCCTTCACACGCCCCCAGCAGCCTCACTTTCAAAATCTTGCCCTCCAAAGAGATCATCTCAACTGAGCCGCCGTGGTACTGTTCTATATAAGCGCTGATCTTATCAATCAGAACCCGCAACTGTTCTTCCTCTGTATACTCCTGAGATAGATTATCCTCGGCCATCCCTTTTTCTCCCTATTCCAGCTTGATTAAACATTATACCCTGTTACCGGGAGCCAGGTAAAAAACCCGGAAAAACCTGATCACTTGGAAAATTCTGGTTTTGGACGGCTTCTCAGTCCCTGTTCCAGCAGGGATATCACCTCGTGGTGGGTATTCCGCAGTCGTTCTGCGATCAATTCAGCCAGTCTTTCGAGGATAATCCTCCCGGTTTCCGGATGGGTCACGTAGAAATCATGCAGATCGCTGCTGTCCACCTGCAGCATTTCGCATCCTGTCTCGCAAACCGCTGACGATGAATAGGTCTGGTTGCCCAGGACTGCTGACCACCCGACAACCCCTTCCCCCCGGACCCTGGTTACACAAATTTCCGGGCCATCCTCGGGCTTGTACCTTATCCCGACCTCCCCGGTTACGAGGACATAGAAATGGTCAGCAAGTGCGCCCTGAAAGAAAAGCACCGAGCCCTCTCCTTCCTGACAGGGTACAAACAGCGCCTGCATTTGTTCCAACTGATCGCTATTGAAGCCTTCAAATAGGCTCAAATCCCTGGTTGAATTTTTAAACATTTCAGAAATTCCTGTTGCGGATAATAAAAATTGTACCGAACAGGCCTGAATCGACCATGTGGCAATCTTCCTGATCGACTGGACAAAAATCACTCGCTGTAAGTAATTTATCAAGCTTTTAATATGAAACAGGACATATGACTGAACTCGCCGCTGGTTAATCAGCGGCGAGTAATAAAAATATTTCTTAAAAATCGGGGGAATTAAGCCAATTTTTTCCGGAAGGATTCGGTTAACGCCGGTACAATTTCATGAATATCCCCGACCACGCCAAACCGGGCCAGTTTGAATATGGGGGCGTCCGGGTCTTTGTTGATCGCTACGATCATCTTGCTTGTGCGCATCCCGGCCTGGTGCTGGATCGCCCCAGAAATCCCGCAGGCGATATACAGATCCGGTGACACCACCTTTCCGGTTTGTCCAACCTGGTGTTCATAGGGAATATATCCTGCATCCACCGCCGCCCGGCTTGCACCCAGCGCGCCTCCCAGCACTTTTGCCAACTCTTCAAGCATGGCAAATCCCTGCTGGGCGCGCCAGATTTCAGCCTGTTTGTCATCCATTTCCCCGGGAGGCGACAACGAGGGATTATTGGAAACCCCGCGCCCGCCGGAGACGATAACGTTCGCATCCATAAGGCTTACACCCGCCTCAGCCTGGCTGTAACCGGTAACTTTTGTGCGGATATTATCTTCCGAGTATTCAATTGCAACCCGTACGGGCTCTCCATCCTTAGAATCATCCATTTCTGGCGCTGTAAAAGCTCGCGAGCGTGCGCTGATAATCTGCGGGCTCGAATCACAGTAGGTCTTCGCCAGCAGCTTGCCGGCATACACAGGTCTGGTGGCGATCAGCCTCCCATCCTGAATTTCCAGTTTTATCACATCCGGCATAATCCCGCTCTTCAGGTCAAGCGCGGCCATTGCAGCCAGCTCGCGGCCGCGTGTGGTTGTTGGAAACAGGATCAACTCCGGCTCCAGTTCCCTTGCCGCTTTTACAACCAGGTCTGTATACGGTTCCGGGCGGTATTCAGTCAGAGCAGGGTCATCACAGTAATAGACTTCACCCGCGCCGTACTTGAAGGCAGACTTTGCCACTTCTTTCGAATTTTCACCGGCGACAACCGCAGCGATCCCTCCGGAAAAACTTTCTTCAAGCACCTTCGCTGCGCCTATCAATTCCCAGGAAGCCGGGATCGCCTGCCCTTTGCTCTGATCAATAAAAACAAGTATTTTGCCGCTCATTAGAACACCTTCTCATTTAGAATTCTGTCAACCAGCGTATCAGCGATCTCCTGCGGATCCTCACCCGATATCATTTCAGTTGAAATGGCCTGCGAAGGCGGGTTCTCAACTTCCGGCCAGTGTACAACCGGGGTTGGGGTCGCAACTTCCAGGTCTGCCAGCGTCCAGACCGGGATCTCGGCCTTGGCGGCTTTCCGGATGCCCATAAATGATGGGTAGCGCGGCTCGGCGATGTCTTTGGATACAGTGATCACAACCGGCAGCCTGCCTTCCACAATCTGGCGGCCATCCTCAACCGAGCGCTCAACCACGATGTTCCCTTTTCCGGTATCAATTTCTCTAACCGCCGATACCAGGGAAATCACTGGCCAGCCCAGCACCCGGGCGGTCTGGGGAGCCGTGACGCCCATATCACTGTCAATCGCCTGTTTGCCAAACACCGCCAGGTCAACCTCAGCGATCTTTCGGATCGCCCCAGCAAGTACATGGGCGATCGCCTGGCTGTCCGCGGATGACAATGCCGGGTCCGACACCAGATAAGCCTGGCTGCAGCCCATCGCCAGCGCAGATTTTAACGCCTCCGTCGCTGCCGGGCCTCCCACGCTGACTGCGGTAACCTGGCCTCCGTGCTGTTCCTGCTGCAACAGGGCGGTCTCAACGGCGTACTCATCCCAGGGGTTCATCACCAGAGGCGCCTCCCCCCAGTTTGCCTTACCGCCTTCCGCTACAACCTTTGCAGCGCTGTCAGGCACCTGTTTAATGCATACTACGATGTTCAATTTAACCTCCTGTAGTTTATTGTCTGAAGATTTTGGTGTCAAATTAACCGTTATCCTGCCAGTATGAAGGGTCATACTGGGGGAGTTCACTTTTCAGAGGGGCATCATCGCGGTATCCGAGGGCAAAGCCAGCCTGGATTAACTGGTGGATCTCATTCGAGCCCTCGTAAATAACCGCACCCTTGGAATTACGCAGGTAACGTTCAACATCATACTCATCGCTGAAACCGTACGCTCCATGGACCTGGATCGCCTCGGAGGCCGCTTCGAAGGACTTTTCAGTCGCAAACCACTTCGCGAGCGAGGTCTCGCGTGTATTTCGCAAACCCTGGTTTTTCATCCAGCCAGCCTGCAGGTACAGCAATCTGGCTGCCTCGTAGGATTGTACCATTCCGGCGATTTTTTGCTGGATAAGCTGAAACTTACCGATTTCGCGCCCGAATGCGCGCCTCTCATTGGCGTATTTAACACTTGCCTCAAGGCAGGCCCGGATAAGACCGGTAGCGCCAGCCGCGACTGTGTAGCGCCCGTTATCAAGGCAGGACATAGCTATTCTGAAACCATCGCCCTCAAGTCCGATCCGGTTCCCGAGGGGAATCCGGACATCCTGGGCTGCGATCCACCCGGTGGACCCTGCTCTCACGCCCAGCTTGCCTTTTATATCACCGGTTGTTATTCCCGGACGGTCAAGCTCAACCAGAAAAGCGCTCAATCCATCATGCGGGTCATCAACCTTGCTGTCTGTCCGCGCCACCCACAGGCAGTAGTCAGCCTTGGTAGCCAGCGAAATCCACATTTTCTCCCCGTTGATCACATAATCCTCTCCCTCCAGACGGGCTGTGCTTGTTATCCCGGCGACATCCGAACCCGCTCCCGGCTCAGTCAGCCCAAAACAGCCGATTTTATCGCCGCGTGCCAGCGGGGCGAGAAAACGCTGTTTCTGCTCTTCCGTGCCCCACTGCAACAGACCCATGCTGTTTAATCCCATGTGAACCGACATCACCACCCGCAGGGTCGAATCGACCGCTTCCAGCTCTTCGCAGGCGACTCCCAGGGAGATATAATCCATCCCCTGGCCGCCGTAACGGACTGGAATGCAAATGCCCAGAATGCCAAGTTCTCCCATACGCGGCAGGATGAACTGGGCCATCTCCTGGGCGCGGTCGTGTTCTTTGATTACCGGCGCGACCTCCTTCTGGGCAAAATCGCGCACCATTTTCTGCACCATGCGATGCTCTTCACTCAGAGTAAAATCCATATTCTTTAACTCCTGTAGTTGGCTTAAGAACTGTAATTATAGCCCCGGAAAAGGTTCAAGGCAATAAATCCTTTCCGGCTGGTAAAATCAAATTTGGTAACTATTCGGATAAAAGCTATAATAAGGCGATTTCAAAACCGGAAGGTAAAAACAATATGGATAAATTTCAGATGATCAACGAGATGGCCGTCGATAACGGCTCAAAGATTGTCCTGCTGTTAATGGACGGGCTGGGAGGTGTTCCGCTGGAACCGGGCGGATTAACCGAACTGGAAGCTGCCCGCACGCCCAATATGGATGCTCTCAGCCAGCGCGGGTCGATGGGATTGAGTGAAGTTGTCGCTCCCGGGTTCAGCCCCGGCAGCGGTCCCGGGCATCTGGCCCTGTTTGGCTACGAACCGCTCCAGTACACCATTGGCCGGGGGGTTCTCGAAGCGCTCGGAATCGGATTTAATCTCCAACCGCAGGACCTGGCAATTCGCTGTAATTTTTGCACCCTGGATGCAGACGGGAACATCAGCGACCGCCGCGCCGGCAGGATACCCACCGAAGAATGTGTAAAACGGGTGGAAATTCTGCGCACGATTGAAATACCCGGTGTTGAGATTTTTGTGGAACCGGTAAAAGAGTACCGCTTCGCCCTGATCCTGCGCGCTGAAGGCCTGGATCCCCGGATAAGGGAGACCGATCCCCAGATGACCGGCGTTCCGCCCCGCCCGATTGAGGCTGCAGACCCTGCGGCAGAAAAAACAGCCTCCATCCTGCGCCAGTGGTGGGATGAAGCCAACCGGTTGCTCGCCGACCACCCACCCGCAAACAGCTGCACCCTGCGTGGCTATGCCAAGGACCCCGGTCTGCCGCGCTTCCCGGAGGTATACAGGATTAAATCAGCCGCTGTTGCGGTTTACCCGATGTATAAAGGCGTGTCAAGACTGGTAGGCATGGACGTTATCCAGCACGATGCGGAAACGCCTGCCCAGGAATTTGAAGTGGTTAAAGAAAACTGGGACGATTACGACTTCTTCTTCGTTCATGTCAAAAAGACCGATAGTTACGGCGAGGACGGGAATTTTGACGCTAAAGTCGGGGTAATTGAAGAGGTGGACCAGGCCCTGCCCGGGCTGCTTGAACTGAAACCGGATGTGATAGCCATCACCGGAGACCATTCAACTCCATCCCTGATGAAGCGCCACAGCTGGCACCGGGTGCCGGTTTTAATCTGGGCGGAATGGGCCCGCTATGGCAAATCTATGCCATTTGGAGAGACCAACTGTGCGACCGGCAGCCTTGGTTTGATCCGGCATGTTGACATTATGCCGCTCGCCCTGGCTCATGCCAAACGCCTCGGAAAATTCGGAGCGTAAATTAAAAGTGAATTTGGCTTTGACCCTCCGCAAATTTTTCCCGCTCCTGGCTGTTCTGGCTGCTTCAGCCGGGGCGACCCTTTCCTGCAAATTCCTGATCCCGGAAGAACAGCCGGTTCAGACCGGGGCGGTTTTATTCCAGGACGATTTCAGTGACCCATCCAGCGGCTGGAACCAGGTCTCAACTGATACCGGGTCGACGGAATATGACGATGGAGTATACCGGATTCTGGTCAATGAATCCAACACCGACATCTGGTCTAAACCCGGTCAGAGCTTTGAAGATGCGGTCATTGAAGTGGAGGCGTTTAAAGTTGGCGGGGTCCGCGATAACCGCTTTGGGGTGATCTGCCGGGCAGCCAGCGAAGACACTTTTTACACCTTCATCATCAGCAGCGACGGATACTACGGGATCGGCAAGGTCAAGGGGGAATTTTACGAGCTGATCGGAACGGATGCGCTTTTACCCAGCGAGGATATCGAGAAGGGTTCAGCCATCAACAGGATCAGAGCTGAATGTATTGGAGACCGGCTGGCTCTGTATGTCAACGGGGTAAAAATTGGTGAGGTCAGCGACAGCGAGCTGGTCTCCGGCGATGTTGGATTGATCGCCGGCACTTACAACGAGCCGGGGACCGACATCCGTTTTGACAATTTTATCGTCCGGCAGCCGTAATACCGCGAACCAGTTAACCAATCTCCTCAAAAACGGTTGAGGTGCTACTAATTTGCCTCAGGATACAAATATTTTATGAAGATCTTTCTGGACATGGTCGGATGCCGGCTGAATCAGGCCGAAATTGAGGCATATGCACGCCAGCTCGTTTCGCTGGGCTATACCCTGGTTGGGAATCCCGAAGAGGCCGACCTGGCGGTAGTAAATTCTTGCAGCGTCACTTCCGCTGCCGCCTCCGATTCGCGCCAGAAAGTGCGCCAACTCTGGCGCAAAGGGGTCGCTGAAATCACCCTGACCGGCTGCTGGGCGACCCTAAACCCGGAATCCGCCGCTGGTCTTCCCGGTGTCCAGCGGATTATCCCGAATAACCGCAAAGATGATCTGGTACCAGAGATGTTTTCCCTTCCGAAGGAAACCTTTGATCTCGAACCAACCGAACGCCAGCCTATCCCGGGAGAACGCCTGCGGACGCGCGCTTTTATAAAAGTGCAGGACGGCTGCGATAACCGCTGCGCCTTCTGCATCACAACAATCGCACGCGGCCGGGGGCGCAGCCGCCCAATCCCGGATGTGCTCGCAGACATACAGGCTGCCTGCAGTACCCGGGGCGGTTCCTCCGCAAAGGAGGTTGTGCTGACCGGGGTGCATATGGGCTCCTGGGGCAGGGATCTGGCTCCGGATCTGAACCTGGTCGACCTGGTGCGGTCGGTCCTGGACGATGCTGGCGCTGAAAGAATACGGCTGTCTTCGATCGAACCCTGGCATCTGGACGAAGATTTTTTCCGCCTGTGGGAGAATCCGCGCCTTTGCCGCCAGCTCCACCTCCCGCTTCAATCCGGCAGCGCGGCTGTTCTCAGGCGCATGGCACGCGGTGTCACTCCGGGCGAATACGCCCACCTTGTGCGAACTGCCCGGGAAATGATCCCCGGAGTCGCGGTTACAACTGACATCATCGCCGGTTTCCCGGGTGAGAGCGAAGCCGAATTTATTGAAAGCCTTCAATTTATCGAAGAGATGGGGTTCGCCGGTGGCCATGTCTTCACCTTCTCCGCCCGGGACGGAACCTCGGCAGCCAGCATGCCAGCGCAGGTTCCCCTGCAAACCCGCAAAATTAGAAACGCCCGCATCCGCCAGGCGCTCGAAAAATCCAGCGCGGATTACCGCCACAATTTCCTGGGCAGCACACTGCCGGTTCTATGGGAAAGCGCCCTCCAGAACGGCCCGAACACCTGGAAGTTATCCGGGCTGACCGATAACTATCTGCGCGTAACCTGCCATGCACCCGGAGACCTCTCGAACCAGATCACCCCGGTCCTGCTGCAGCGGCTGGACGGGCAGGGTATTAGCGGAGTAATTGAACCCGGATGGGCGGCGCCTGGCTCAGGAGATCGATATGGGCGAAAGTCGGATCCCGCGAAGTTCCAACCAGGGCCGGGTTTGAGTTATGAATAAATGCACTTTCTGCAGAATCATCTCGGGTGAACTCACGGGCCAAATTGTATATCAGGACGGGGAAACGACTGCATTCCGGGATATTCACCCGGTCGCCCCAACCCATATTCTGGTTGTCCCGAACAAACACATCGAATCGATTAATAAGATTCTCCCCCGGGGATGAAGGGCTGGTCGGCCACCTTATTTTTGTCGCCAGCCAGCTGGCCTCAAAAGAGGGCATAGCGAATTCAGGGTACCGCCTGATTATCAATACCGGGCGGGATGCCAACCAGACCATATTCCACCTGCACCTGCATTTAATTGGCGGTCAGCCGGTGCGCTACCCGATGGGATAGGAATACCCCAGGTTTATATGATCACCTCCCTGCAGAATAAGAAGATAAAGTGGGTCCGGTCGCTGCAGGCGGACGGGCGCCTCCGCCGCGAAGCCTGTGCCTGTGTTGTGGAGGGGGTTCGGATGGCGGAAGAAGCCCTCTCCTGCGGAATCCAACCGCGGCTGGCGCTGCACACTCCAGAGCTCAGCCCCCGGGGTGAATCAGCCCTGGAAGCGCTGGCCGGCACGGGAACGGAGATCGAGGCAGTCTCGCCCCGGGTAATGCGGGCTGCCAGCGACACCCAGACTCCCCAGGGTTTGCTGCTCGTAGTGCCAATTGAACCGCCTTCGCTGCCGGATAAACTGGACTTTGCCCTGGTCCTGGACTCTATCAGGGATCCCGGCAACCTGGGCGCGATCCTGCGGACCGCCGCAGCGGCTGGGTGCCAGGCTGTTTTTATCACTCCGGGAACAGCCGACCCATATGCGCCAAAAGTCCTCAGGGCCGGGATGGGTGCGCATTTCCGCCTGCCAGTCGCCAGCCTAAAATGGAGAGAAATAACCCGGAAGATTTCCGGGCTCAGTTTATTGCTTGCCTCACCCCATAAAGGAACCCCCTATTACCGGTTAAACCTGCAGGTTCCGCTGGCTTTAATCATCGGCGGAGAGGCTGAAGGAGCCAGCCCTGAAGCCCGCGACCTCGCCCATGAGCGGGTACATATCCCCATGGCAGGGGAAATGGAATCGCTCAATGCGGCTTCTTCCGCTGCGGTGCTCATCTTTGAGGTTGTTCGCCAGAGGAACTTAAAACAACCGGAATAATTACACGTTCCGGCTGGTGGTTTTTACTTTGCCGGGTTAAAAACCACATCCCTATCGCAGATAAACGGGCGCAGGTGCTGACCGGTATAGGAATCGTCCCGCTCACAGACCTCTTCCGGGGTGCCCTGCACCACCACCTCCCCGCCCCTGTCGCCGCCCTCCGGTCCAAGATCAATCAGGTAATCGGCGACCTTAATAATATCCAGATTGTGCTCGATAATCAAAACCGTGTTGCCGCCCTCAACCAGTCGCTGCAGCACCTCGATTAATTTATGCACATCAGCGGCATGCAGGCCGACTGATGGCTCGTCAAGCACATAAAGCGTCCTGCCGGTTGACCGTTTTGAGAGCTCGCGGGCAAGTTTAACCCGCTGGGCTTCGCCTCCGGATAATGTCGGCGCGGGTTGGCCGATCCGGATGTACCCGAGGCCAACGTCCTGCAGGGTTTGCAGCCGGCTTACCATCCTGGGAAACGCCCCAAACACCTCCAGAGCCCTGTCGACGGTCATATCAAGAACCTCGGCGATATTAAAATCCTTAAACCTGACCTGCAGCGTCTCACGGTTAAAGCGCGCCCTTTTGCAAACATCGCAGGGGACATACACATCCGGCAGGAACTGCATCTCAATCCGCAGTTGGCCCTGACCCTGGCAGGCCTCGCAGCGCCCGCCGTGCACGTTGAATGAAAACCGGCCCGGTTTATATCCCCTGATTTTGCTCTCTGGCAGTTCCGCAAACAAACTGCGTATATGGTCAAACAGACCGGTATAGGTGCCGGGATTGGAGCGCGGCGTACGGCCAATCGGCGTCTGGTCAATATTGATCACTTTATCCAGATTTTCCAATCCCTCAATTGAATCATGTTCCCCGGGCTGGATTCTGGCCCGGTTAAGAGCGCGTGCCAGCGCTTTGTAAAGTATCTCAACCATCAGGGTGGATTTGCCAGAACCGGAGACCCCCGTTATGCAGACCAGCTTTGCGAGTGGAATTTCAACATCGATATTCTTTAAATTGTTCTGGCGCGCCCCTATTATGCTGATGTGGTTTCCGTTGCCGCCCCTCCGCTCTGAAGGTATTGGAACCTTCAATTTACCGGTCAGATATGCGCCGGTCAGCGATTCTTCGCAGGCCAGGATTGCATCCAGTTTACCTTCACAGACCACCTCTCCGCCGTGCTCACCGGCCCGGGGACCCAGGTCAATAACCCAATCTGAGGTCCTGATTGTATCCGTATCGTGTTCGACCACCAGGACCGTGTTTCCCAGATCGCGCAAGCCCTCCAGGGTACGCAGCAAGCGGTTGTTATCGCGCGGGTGCAGCCCAATGGATGGCTCATCCAGGACATACAATACCCCCATCAGCCGCGAACCAATCTGGGTCGCCAGGCGTATGCGCTGGGCCTCTCCTCCCGAAAGCGAAGCGGCAGTGCGGTCCAGGGTTAGGTAATCCAACCCTACATCCACCAGGAACCCGAGCCTGTCCACGATCTCTTTCAAGACCCGCTCTGCAATCAAGCGCTGGCGGTTATTCAGGGGCGAATCTTCCCCGCTCAGGCTTTTAGCCCAGTCCAGAGTTCGCAGGACAGGCCAGCGCGTCACTTCGATGATATTCCTGTCTGCAATGGTCACCGACAGGGCTTCCCTCCGCAGACGTGAGCCATTACAAGCTGAACAGACCTGCTCGCTCATAAATTCAGAGAGCTTTTCACGGATATACTCGGAATTGGTCTCCTTATAGCGGCGCTGGAGATTGCTGATCACCCCTTCAAATGTAGTTTGAAAAGTCGCCTGGCGCCCCTCCCGGTTCCGGTAATGGACTGTAATTCGCTTGCCTCTGGTGCCGTAAAGAACCAGGTCAAGTTCATTATTTTTTAAATGCCGCACCGGCCTTGTTAGGTCGATACCGTATTCGTCAGCCATCGCGTTTAATGTCTGCCAGTAATAACCGCCTTCTTCACGCGGCCCGCTCCACTCTGTGGCTGCAATCGCGCCTTCCGCAAATGACAGGCTGTTATCCGGGATCAACAAATCGGGATCGATTTCAAGCATCCCACCCAAGCCCTGGCACTCCGGACAGGCGCCGTGGGGGGTATTGAAAGAGAATGTGCGCGGTTCGATCTCGGTTAATATTGATCCGTGCTCCGGGCAGGCGAGGTGCTCTGAAAACAGCAGGTCTTTTCCCTGGGTTTCATCTCTCTCCGGTGCCTGGCCGTCTTCTTCAGGCATCCCGTTGAACTGTCCCTTTTCAACAGGCGGGTTCATCCAGTGGATGGTTACATACCCGTCTCCAAATTTCAGGGCTGTTTCAATCGAATCGGTCAACCGGGAGCGGGCGGAATTGGCATCCCCCTCATCCTGCGGACCAGTGTGGATAACCAGGCGGTCAACCACAGCCTCAACCGTGTGGTTTTTGTAGCGATCCAGCGGGATATCCTCTTCCAGTTCAAAAACCCTGCCATCCACCCTGGCCCGCACAAAACCAGCTTTCTGGATCTCCTCCAGGACGGACTGGTGGGTGCCTTTACGGCTGCGCACCAGCGGGGACAAAATCAACAGGCGGGCGCCCTCCGGAAGGGCTTCAATCCGGTCTACGATCTCCTGGGCTGATTGTTTTGTTACAACCCTTCCGCAGTCAGGGCAGTGAGGGATGCCGGCTCGGGCGTAGAGCAGCCGCAGGTAATCATAAACCTCCGTAACCGTGCCGACTGTAGAGCGCGGGTTGTGAGATGTGCCTTTCTGGTCGATTGAGACTGCCGGCGATAATCCATCAATATAATCCACATCCGGCTTTTCCATCTGGCCGAGGAACTGCCGGGCATAAGACGATAAGGACTCAACATAGCGCCGTTGCCCCTCAGCAAAGATGGTATCAAACGCAAGGGAGGACTTGCCGGAGCCGGAAAGCCCGGTGATGACCACAAACTTATCGCGTGGTATCTCGACCGAAATATTCTTTAAATTATGCTCGCGTGCCCCCACTACCCGGATGACTTTATCAGACATAAAACCTCATCGAATCTTATTTCTGCCGCGACCTTTCATTATAGCACAAATGTTTTATTTATTGCCCGGCCAGAAATGGCCCATTAGCAAACTTTCATTATACCAACCGCGGACTGGAATCTCCAAGAAGGGTTAGTCAACCTGGCTTTGCCTGGAACAAATCCCTTAAAAATTTATGTTAATTAGGTATACATAAACGCCTCAGCCAATTAAACGGCAAATCCAGCATGTGCGCCCTCCAGAATTCGCATATATTCGCATATATTCGCATATAATAGAGACCGCAAGCAGTATAAATCCGGATACACCCCGGGATAACCTGGTTTATTAATTCCTGAACCAATTAACGATCTCTGTTTTTCTTTTAAGGAGGAGCTGAAGATGAAAAACTTAAAAAACCGCCCCAGTTATCTGCTGCTCTTAGGTTTTGTTCTGCTTTCTGTATCACTTGCATGCAGCATTTTTGGCGGATCCTCAGAAGAGGAGGACCTTCTGGGGACCAGGGTCGCTCTTTCGAATACTGCAACCGCGCTGCAGGCTGCCGTTGAACAGCCAACTCAAACCCAGCCGCAGGTTGAACCTGCCCAGGAGACAGAATCGCCCGAACCAGAAGAGGCCGTTGAAACCGAATCCTCGCCTCCGGCGGAACCCGGCGCCGCGACCATCAGCGCCAGCGTGAATACAAACTGCCGCGAAGGACCCGGCCAGGATTATGAGATTGAAGGTTACCTTTTGAAAAACCAGTCTTCCACGGTGATCGGAAAGGACGAAACAGGCAACTGGTGGGTGATCCAAAATCCCGATAAACCAGGCGATGAATGCTGGGTCTGGGCGGAGACGACCACAGTCAGCGGCGATACCAGCGCTGTCGCGGAGATCGAGCCCCCGCCTCTTCCGGATGTTGAAATCGCGGTGGGTTTTTCCACATTTACCATGTGCGGCCCTGATCCGGCTCTTTTTTTCCAGATCGACAACAGCAGCGGTCCCGATCTTGAATCTGTCAGGTTGACGATCAAGGATTTGACTGAAGGCGATACAGTTTTTGGTCCAGAACAGAGCAACAGTCCATTCCTGGCTTCCGACAGCGACTGCCCGCCCGGGGTGGGTACCCTGCCTGCCGGTGCGGTTGGATATATCGCTGGCAAAGTAACCCGCCTGAGCCTGCCGGCTGCCATGATGCAGGCTACAATCAAAGTATGCACCCAGGAAAGTCTTGGCGGTTCTTGCGGCGAAAAGACGGTTCAATTCGCCATGCCCGCCCCTTAAAATCCAGCCAGTACCATGACGCCCAAGCAAATACTGTGGCTTGTGATCCTTGCGCTGGTCGCCCTGATTTTCTGCCTGGTTGTCGGTTTCAGCGCCTATATTTTTTTCGCCCAGCGCGCCCAATCAAACCAGACCTCCGCCACCAGCACCGCGCTGGTGATGACCGCAGACGCCCTATCTATCAAGCAAACCGCGGCTTCCGGCCAACCCTTTCCTACGGAAGAGACTGCCCCGGTTCCAGTAGTTACCCCGGGGGGCAGCCTGCCCGCTGAAACCGAAGGGGGTCCTGAGGTACCCACAATAAGCGCCCGCGAAAACACAAACTGCCGCCTGGGTCCCAGCCAGGCATACGATATTCTTGGTTACCTGCTGACCAGCCAGGAATCGGTTGTCGCCGGGCGCAATCCTGAAAGCACCTGGTGGTACATCGAGAATCCCGCAAAACCGGGAGCTTTCTGCTGGGTGTGGGGAGGGACGACCAGTGTGCAGGGAGAAACCAGCGCCCTGGAGGTTGTTGAACCCCCGCCTCCGCCGGTGAGTGCGGAGATTGCGTTCGGAGCGTCCTTTTCAAGAGTTCAGCTTTGCGATGGTTCCTCGGCTGCCATGATCCAGGTGATCAATACCGGGCAGACGCCCTTTGAATCCGCCAGAATCAACATCCAGAACCTGGATACAGACCTGGCCGGCACCGGGACGCTGTTCCCCAATTCGCCGTTTACGGATTCAGCATCAGTTTGCCCTCCCGGCGAAACAAGCCTGCTGCCTGGTGAAGGAGCCTATATAGGATCTGCATTTTCCGGTATGTCCCCGGTCACAAATACCTACAAAGCCACCATCACACTCTGCACTGAGGACAACAACCTGGGCGAATGTGTGGTCCAGGTTCTGGAATTCGACCACCCCTGAATTGATCTAGCCAAACAGCCAGGATTCAACTGCTTTCCTACAAGGAGTGCTACTCCTTCACTATTGAACCCTGTACCTGTTGTAAACGGTCCCGGATACAAATGGCCCATGAATACCGTAAATCAGGAGTAGCACTCCTAATTTGTAATTCTTCAGCGGGTTTATAATTCACGCATGCAACAATCACTCATGGACAGAAAAACTCTGGCGGGATTCCTGCTGGTATTGGCAGGACTGGCAGTTCTGCTTGCTCTTCCCAGGTTGATCCAGCCCGGGCAGTTCGTAACAGCCGATGAACCAACCTGGGGGAAAAGGTCAGCTAACTTCTTCTATGCAATCTCACATAATGATTATGCCTCAACTTACCAGTCAGGGCATCCGGGAGTGACCAGCTACTGGATTGGCTCCGCAGCCTTTAAACTCCGGTTTCCCAGGTACAGCAAGGTTGGACAGACTTCGCTGGGTGATACAAAACTGCAGCAGCTTTTTTCGAGGCACGGCCCGCCATTGATTCAGGTCCTGTCCACTGCCCGCTTAATTCAGGCGGTGGTTATCATCCTTACACTGCTGGTCAGTTTTTATTACTCCAGCAAAATCTTCAGCCTCTGGTATGTCATTCCCGGCTTTATCGTGATCGCCCTGGACCCCTTTCACATCGCCCACTCGCGCGTTTTCCATACCAACGGACTGATCAGCAGTTTTTTGTTCCTGGCGCTGCTGTCCTATATTTATTTTTTAAAAGAGAACCGCTTGCATGGGCTGATTGTTTCGAGTATTGCTACCAGTCTCGCCATCCTGACCGTGACCCAGGGTTTGATTTTCCTACCGGTCGTCGGTTTGCTCACCCTGCTGGAACTCTTTCGAACCTGGCGCAGGTCAAACCGTGACAGACTGCGGTTGGCTCTAAAAAAATATGTGTTTCCATTCTTTGGGTGGATTTTATTGATCATCATCTTCTTCACCCTGTTCTGGCCGGCGATGTGGGTTACCCCCTTTGAATTAATCACCTCCCTTTACAGGGATACTTTTACCGCAACGGTGGTAGGCGTTGCTGCAAGTGATAACGAACCAGCCTCCGGTTTGGCAGATCCTGATCCGGTAAATCCGGTTCTGTTCTATATCAAAGCATATCTCTGGCGCAGCACCTTCCTGGTCTGGGTGGGGTGTATTCTGGCTCTGATTTTTATAATTCGGAAAAAACCCCCTGCCCTGGCGTATGAACGCCGGTTTTATGTGCTCTACTTACTTCTTTATGTGATTATTTTCACCCTGGTAATGAGCGTTGGGGCTAAAAAATACGATCGTTATCTCCTGCCTGTTTTTCTGCCCTTGAATTTAATCGCTGGAATCGGCTGGATCGCCACTGCGGATTGGATAAATTCCCGCTGGTTAAATTTGAATCCGAATTTAATCAGGTACGGAATCATCGGAATCCTGCTGGTTGTGCAGCTTGTAATAATTATCCCGCACCATCCTTATTACCTGACTTATTTCAATCCAATTATGGGAAGCCCTGACGAAGCACTCAGGGACGGTCTTGACACAGGCTGGGGCGAAGGGCTCAGCGAAGCCGCCATTTACCTGCGCCAGAAACCAGCGATACAGGATAAACGGGTAATCGCCTGGTTTCCGCTCGCGTTCAACTGGTACAGCGCCTCGCTTGGTTTCATCGCTGACCCGCTCTTTCTGGATGAAGAAATCAGTGATTGGCGCCTCAGGGATTATTTGTCCGCCGATTATGCAGTGATTTATATCAACCAGTGGCAGCACGATTCCCCCAAGAAACTGATGGACCACCTGGGCGATCTATCACCGGAACATACCGTCAGAATTAATGGAATCGATTACGTCAGAATCTACAACCTGAACGAGTGATTTTATAACTTTTGGTTTGAAACTTGGTAAATTCAAGATATTTAATGTAAAAATAATTGCTGAAAGTGCCAAGAATATTCAATACCAGATTTAAGTTTAAAAGCACCACACATTATGGGTTTTTTATTTTGTGTATATATATATTTGCTGTTTGGATTTTCAGAAATTACTTGGAAAAAACCTTAATAATCAATTACCTTGCACATCTGGGAATGTGATGTGTATACCAGCATCTAGGGTTAGAATACAGAGGTGCTAAATCCTTTTGATAATCAATCCAAATATCAGAAACTTGCCAGCATTGTATTTATTAATCTGATGCTCTTCGGCATTTGAATTCTCGGGTAGCAAATCAACTTTTCATTTAATCTCCCGGACATCCAGATAATAAGCATAATAATAGTCATCCACCACTCCATTGATCTTATGCACAATCAATTCTAATGGTGAAATGCGTAAATTGGCTTGTCTATTAAACCCTTTCCGATATTGATAAGGTAGACACTGGCTTATAAGTGAAAGCGGGGTTGGCTGTTTTTGTAGATTCTCAAACAAACAATTAAAAGATGATTTGACCCTTGGTTTTGCCCAGCAATATCAAATCCGGTCATTAAGATTTAAACGACGGGCAAACCTTTGCTGTTCAGAGTTCCTTTATAGTATGACTCCCATTATGCTGGAATTCTCATCATCTCCATCTCAACTATAGCCTGTGACTTTGAAAGCGTAAATTTTTTATCACCAGAATACAACTCATTCTCAATTAATTCTAAATCAAAAACAGCTTCTCTAAAGGCAAATGTAAGTGCTGGCCCAACCCTCAGATATTGCAGATTGATCTTCTACCATTTTTTTGAGTGCGCTACGCTTCTGATAATCTGTAGAATGTGTCTCAAACACCAGACCTTGGACATTTTTAACATATTCTCATAATTCTTCAGCTGCGATTCAATTATAGGAATGAACGGATGTGACACTGTACTCCACACCAGGTTGGACAACCAAAGCAATGACACGTTCCCAAGTTGAATGTATACCATTTCTTACAAAGGATTTTTTAGTGGCCTCTAGCATCTCTTTCTCGCTTTCAACACTTGTTACATCTAAATCAATCATCAACTTCATTAAGGGCACCACCCGGGGCTGGCACTTCTGTTCCAATCACATAATATGGAGGATCTTCACATCTGATAATCTGTTCCAGGTTTCTTCTGCTTCTCTGCATAAAACAGCGGTGCGTTCTGCTACAATCTCGACTGGTAGCACGCTTTTCATATCTCCGCCCAGGCACATACTTGCATCCAAATGAATTTTTAAATAACGTGCTTGTACATAATCTATAACCAATTGAGTCGCTTTTTCCATAGCAACACTTGCAGATTCATTTAGCCTTGAGTAGGGATCAAGATGATCTCCGCCCAACATCACCTGATCAGAATTAATTCCTATTCTTTCCTTAAGTTCTTTAATAAACTCACAAACAAGATTGGAGTCATTCCTGTTTAACCCCCAATCTGGTAGATCTGGTTGGAAGTTGATTCTACCAGTACTGGTTTTCCGTCTTTTTTGGCTTTTCGCAAAACTGCTTCCAATTCATAAGGGTTGTATGAACATACTGAACATATGCCAACTGGAAAACCTTTTTTGTAGTGAGGTTAAATTAGAAATTGGGTCAGGATACACCAAACGATTACCTTTTGATTTTAATTGCAATTACCATTAGAAAATCCTGACCAACCAAATAACCTTATTGTTTACTATCGATTATTTTGAGGTTGAGATTCCTGTTTTGATATAAATTCTAAAGTCTCGTTTAAAGTCGGTTAGAATCGGTTCCCCCGATGGATTGGGTGGATATTGCACCACAAGCACAACCCAATTGCAGCGCATCATTTATTGGAAAAGAATGCAAATATCCATATAAAAAACCTGCATTAAAACTATCACCAGCACCCGTAGTGTCGACAACTTCTACAGGAAAAGCTTCACAAGAATACTGATTTTGGTTATCTTGGACAATTGCTCCTAATCTACCTCTTTTAATTGCCACAACTGGAACAATACCTGCAAGAAAGGATAGAGCATTATAAACATCTTGCTGCCGACTTATTGCACATGCTTCATGCTCGTTTGGGAAGAAAATATCCGTTTGGGAGAGAATTTTTAAAATATTATGATTCCACTCGTTTTTTGGATCAAAATTTGTGTCTACAGAGACACTCATGCCATTATGATGTGCATCGGTTAATAACTTGGGGAGCCCGGGGCGCAGTGCCTCTTGTAAAAAACAACTGGATACATGCAGGTGTTGTCCGCGTCTTAAATATGACCGGTCAACATCTTGACTACGTAAAGCCTGGATTGTACCTGTATATGTAAGAATAGCACGATCCTCTCCGCGTATTAAGGATGACACTAATTCCTGTTTTTTTTTGGGGATCAATTATGCACCCTGTTACATCAACACCTCGCAACTTTAAACTATCTAGCATAAAATGGCCAAAGTAATCATCTCCAACAATTCCAATGAGAGCAACTTTCAATCCCAATCGGCTTGCACCACATGCAAAGATTGCACCCGAACTCCCAATTGTAAGAGAATAATCACCAATTAGAGTCTCAACCTGGGAATAATCTGGCTCAACATTCCCAGTAAGAATGATATCTGGGTTGATTTCCGCCACCACGAGAATATCGACATCTTTATTGCTCATCAATTAAACTCCATTATGCAAAATAATTTCGGTTTTTACTTTTATCAAATTTAGTCCTTTTTTACGATTAATTTTTAAGCAAGGATGAGGATCAACCAGAATAGAAATATGATCTCATACACATTATATTGATGTTCATACAAAAATCAGTTTTATATAATAATGGGAACCTAAATTGATCAGTTTATATCCAATTTGCACATAATAGTCAAATTTTTGTTTATTTTGATTGACAATTGATCATAATATTGCTATTATATTATCATATTTTGATGATTTCTTAAATATCCGTTTAGTAATTTTATATATTCAATGAAAGTTAATCAAAGAAGACGGCAAATTCTGAGCCTCATTCGCGAAACTGAAGATATTGGTGTTGATGATCTGAGTGCACGTTTTGGAGTAAGCGAAGCTACAATTCGCCGTGATTTAAGAGACCTGTCTGAAAAAAATCTCATACAACGAAATCGAGGTGGGGCAAGCACCTATTACCAATTCGAACTCGAATTGCCAATCTTGACCCGCGCTCAACTTAATCGCAAAGAAAAGGAAGCAGTAGGCAGATATGCTGCCAATCTTGTAGAAAATGGGGACACCATCTTTTTGAGTGGCGGTACGACCACAAAGGAGGTAGCAAGAAATTTAACCAATAAACATGGTATTACTGTCATAACCTGCGCAATTAACATCATTAATTACATGGTTAACTTCCCGGAAATTGCGGTCATAGTTCCAGGAGGCACACTCGTACCTAAACACCTGACTCTTGTAGGTGAAATAGGTAACTTTACGCTTAACCGTTTGCGAATAGACAAGGCAGTCATGGGTGTCTCTGCAATTGATATTGATCAGGGAATCACTTCAGAATCTTTAAAAGATGCAGAAACGGATCGCAATATCATCAGCATTGCTCGCAATTTGATTGTGGTAACAGATAGTTCAAAATTTGGCATCGTCCGAACAGCATTAATCGCGCCTGTTGAAGAGGTCGACTATCTCATTACCGATACTAATATTTCAGCTGGTGATGCTGAACGGATTCGTCATCTGGGAGTCAAATTAATCTTAGCCAAAATTTAAATATTTTAATAATTTATTCAGCACTCACACAAAAAGACCCGGATCAACACCTATTATTATGCAATTATGATTGAAGAGAAAGTCATTATTAATTTAGAGCATATTTATTTCCGCTACGATCATCATTGGATTATTGAAGATTTTCATTTGAACATCCTCGATCAAGAATTTGTCACAATTGTTGGATCTTCGGGTTGTGGAAAATCAACATTATTAAATATTATTGCTGGGCTTTTACCACCTTCAGAAGGGAAAGTCTTTTTAAAAGGCAATGAAATAACTCATCCGGGACCAGATCGAACAATGGTTTTTCAAGATGATGCAGTCTTCCCTTGGTATACGGTCAGACAAAACATTGAATACGGGTTGAGGATCCAAAAATTACAACCTGAGGAAATGAAAAGGATCGCAGACCATCACATTAATTTAGTTGGATTGAAAGATGCTGAAAACTTGTTCCCGCGGCAATTATCAGGAGGCATGCGCAAAAGAGTTGATGTTGCCAGAGCTGTTGCAACTAGTCCAGAAGTATTACTGATGGATGAGCCTTTTGCTGCTTTAGATGTCCTAACAAAAGCTAAATTACAAACTGAATTTTTAAATATTTGGAGCAATAATCCAATCACCGTGATATTTGTTACCCACGATTTGGAAGAAGCACTATATATGTCAGATCGAGTTGTTGTTATGTCAAATGAGCCCGGAAAAGTGAAATGCATTGTCGATATACCTTTCGAAAGGCCGAGGCCTCCAGACCTGAAAACTCAACCAGAATTTCAGGAAATGAGACGCGATTTGGGTTTTGTCCTTTTAGGCTCTTCTGATGAAATTTAACTGGTTCACAGTACTCCTCTTATAAGTATTTATTTTTTAGTAATTCAAAGCGGCTTAAAAATCTACATCTTTATTTAACTAAAAACAATAATGGGTATATATGGAAACATATTCGAAGAAAAAATTTTTAGGTAAGTTCTCCACAATTCAGGTATTACCAAAATTAATCGTTCCGGTCGCATTGATAATTATCTGGGTGTTTATATCAGAATTTAGACTTGTCAAGCCATTATTTATTCCCACTCCTGCAGATTTGTGGGTAACTTTTAAGGGATTGTACAAAATCCTACCTGCTGCCATATTGACCTCCGTATTAATGGTCCTTACTGGTTTTGCAATTGGCGTAATATTTGGAACAATATCCGGGTTAATTATGGCATACAGCCGAGCTGTAAGAGAGACAATGGGCACAGTGTTTGATTTTTTGCGCCCAGTTCCCGTTTTTGCGCTTATTCCATTATTTATCCTCTGGTTCGGTATTGGACGAGAACCACAAATTGCATTAATTGCTCTGGGCACTTCAGTTATTTTAGGTGTCACCACTCTTGAAGCTATCAGAAATGTACCAACCATTTATATTCGGGCAGCACTCACTCTGGGGGCAGACCGGCAGCGAATTTACTCCACTGTGATTGTGCCTTACATCATTCCTCACCTGATCGGTGCCATCCGTGTGGCTGCGGCTGCATCATGGGGATTGGATGTGGCAGCTGAATTTATGGGATCACAACAAGGCTTGGGTTATTTAATCATCCTGCAACAGACTTACCTTAGAACTGCAGGCATAATTTTGCTGGTTATTGTCTATAGCATTCTGGCGGTGATAATGGATACGATTATTGCCTATATTGAAAGAAGAATTACTTCTTGGACAGAACGACGATCCAGCATCGGCGTTGTGGCATCAATTGTGGGTACAAAGTGAATTTTTAGAAACAACCAGTTATGAGGTTAAACATTTTTTTCATCAGAATAAGGAGGTGATAACAAAATAATATCAAGATTTTTTATAAATTCGATTTTATTTAGAATTATTTAAAAAGGAGTAGAAAATGAACGTTCGTATAAGCTTTGTTTACTTATCAATAGCCATTCTCTTGGTTCTTGGTATGTTGTTAGGCTCATGCCAACCAGCTCCTGCGCCAACAGAAGCTCCAGCAGCTGAGGAGCCTGTTGCAGAAGAGACGAATGTGGAGGAGCCAGAGTCTGAAGAACCGGCTGAAGAAGAGCCGGTAGGGGAAGAACCATATGTTATCCGGGTTGGTAACACACCCTTCTTTGACTACCAATTCTGGAGTGTTGCTGATGAGTTCGGTTGGGATGAAGAGTTAGGACTTCGACCTGCAGTTCGAATGGCTCACCCAAAGCGGTCCTTCCATCCAGGCCCTTGCTAACGGCTCTCTAGATACTGTTAACACCTGTGTTGTCTGCAACTTCCCGTTCTATGAATCTGTCCCAGAGATGCAGAACTTCCTCAACGTCAACCAATTCAAAGGCTTCGTAGTCTTAGGCCGTCAGGGCGAATCCAAATCTTATGAGGAATTCCTCGATGAACTGGGCGACCCTGAAGCAGCCAAAGTCGCTACAATCAAACAGCTCGAGGGAAAAACCTTCCCAATCTACCTTGCTAACTATGAACCTCTGCTCACTGCAGTCCTGGAGCAGGCCGACCTCACCCTGGATGATGTCACCACAATCAACTTCCCAGACGATGAAAAAGCTGCTCTTGCCATGATCGGCGGGGAAGGTGATTTCTATATGGGCGGTTTGCCATCCGAAATTAACCTGCTGATGAACCATCCGGATGAATTCAAGCTGATTGGAGGAGCAGAAATTCTCGGTCCTGCCGGTCTGTGGTACAGCAATATCGCCTCTACAGAAGAATGGCTGGCTTCTAATGAAGAAGCTGCGCAGAAGATTGCTGCGCTTTCATACCGATTTAATCGTTTCGTTCAAGAATATCCGGATGCTGTGCTTCCTATCGTTGTAGAATCCATGAATGCCCATTCCGGTGTGGCCACTGACCCGGATGAGTTGAAGTTTATCTTCGACACATTCCTGGATTTTCGCACTTACCAGCAGGATGCTGAGACAGCCTTCAACCCTGAATCGCCGCTATACTGGGAGGATTCAGCCTCGTATTATGTTGAAAGATCTCAGGAACTGCCTGAAGACGCCGATTACCTGCGCCAGAACCCGCTCAATGAGTGGTTTGAAAAATTCCTCCAGAATGAGGATTTGACTGCTTGGGTAGATGCCGAATTGGGAACTATTGGAACTGAACCAGCACCGCCCCCACCTCCTCAGGTACAAATACCCTCTGAACCATATGTTATCCGGGTTGGTAACACACCCTTCTTTGACTACCAATTCTGGAGTGTTGCTGATGAGTTCGGTTGGGATGAAGAGTTCAGGAATTCGACCTGCAGTTCGAATGGCTCACCCAAAGCGGTCCTTCCATCCAGGCCCTTGCTAACGGCTCTCTAGATACTGTTAACACCTGTGTTGTCTGCAACTTCCCGTTCTATGAATTTGTCCCAGAGATGCAGAACTTCCTCAACGTCAACCAATTCAAAGGCTTCGTAGTCTTAGGCCGTCAGGGCGAATCCAAATCTTATGAGGAATTCCTCGATGAACTGGGCGACCCTGAAGCAGCCAAAGTCGCTACAATCAAACAGCTCGAGGGAAAAACCTTCCCAATCTACCTTGCTAACTATGAACCTCTGCTCACTGCAGTCCTGGAGCAGGCCGACCTCACACTGGATGATGTCACCACAATCAACTTCCCAGACGATGAAAAAGCTGCTCTTGCCATGATTGGCGGGGAAGGTGATTTCTATATGGGCGGTTTGCCATCCGAAATTAACCTGCTGATGAACCATCCGGATGAATTCAAGCTGATTGGAGGAGCAGAAATTCTCGGTCCTGCCGGTCTGTGGTACAGCAATATCGCCTCTACAGAAGAATGGCTGGCTTCTAATGAAGAAGCTGCATTACGTATAATGGCTCTCTCCTACCTTTTCAATCGTTACGTCCAAGAGATGCCTGAAAAAGTTTTACCAATTGTTGTAGAAGCCATGAATGCCCATTCCGGTGTGGCCACTGACCCGGATGAGTTGAAGTTTATCTTCGACACATTCCTGGATTTTCGCACTTACCAGCAGGATGCTGAGACAGCCTTCAACCCTGAATCACCGCTATACTGGGAGGATTCGGCCTCGTATTATGTTGAAAGATCTCAGGACCTGCCTGAAGATGCTGATTATCTGCGCCAGAACCCGCTCAATGAGTGGTTTGAAAAATTCCTTGCACGCGAGGATCTTTTATATTGGGTTGACAAGCCGCTTGAGTAGTTCATAATCTGTTTTATTGGGGTATGGGCGAGCCTCAGGTTCACCCTTCCAGGCTCGCCCATTTTTGGAAATTTCATTTCACTGATTTATATATTCGTTATTGTGGTGCCGATTTTCTGTTGTAAATATCTTTTGCAAGGAGATGAATATGAAAGATAGTGATTCGGATCAGAAAGGAATTAATTTAATCAGGGATTCAATATCATCAGCTCGTATGGCTGAAGATGTAAAAGCTCTCATTGAATTTGCCTCGGCATGCAGCGACAGAGAATGAATGGAAAGCAGCTGGATATGTGGAAGACGAGTTTAAGAAATTAGACGTTCAAGTGAGCGTGGACAAAGTGCCCGGGATAAATGCTTGGTATCTTCACGATACCCGGGTCCAGATTGTCGAACCTGTTGAACGCGAATTGTTTGGGGTTGCCATTCTTGGCTCAGGCTCAACTCCCCCAGAGGGAAGAGTTGCAGAGCTTCGTTATGTAGGACAGGGTAAGCTAGAAGATTATGAAGGCATTGATCTTGAAAACACTTTTGTTATGCGCGATCCCCCTCGAGCACTAAGTCTGGACAACGCTTCAGATGAAACCGCGCCCCAGGGTCCTACAGAAATGTTGATTAAACGTGGCGTTGCTGGTTTCATTGAGCATTCGCGATTACAAGGAAATATATTACAAACCGACCTGCTCTCTGGTCCAAAAGGTCTGTCAGTACCCGCGGTGGCGGTTACTTATGAGGATGGCCAACTGCTAAAAGAGACTGCTGCGTGAGTGGTATGCCTTACCCTCATGGTTCAAACGAACCCAGGAATTGTATTCCCGTAAAACTGAGGCTTACCGTCGATTCTGAATCGGTTGAAAGCCATGGCTTGAACATAATCGCGACAATAAAAGGTGTTGAAAAACCAGATGAAAAGGTTGTCCTTGTTGCGCACCATGATAATGCCTTTGGTCCGGGTGCCTGCGACAATGCAACTGCCGTTGCAGTAAACCTTGAAACCGCACGGGTTCTTTCAAATCTCCCTCCTCCTAAACGCACTATCGAGTTTATTTCAGTTACTGCAGAGGAATACGGTGAGATAGGCTCAGAAGCATATGTTAAGAAGTATGTAAAACCAGATCCATCGAAATACAAGGCTGCGCTTGTAATGGACATTATCGGGAATGGCGATCATTTATACTACATCACCGAATCAATTTGTCTTGGAAAACTTGTTCGGAACTCTCCGGAAATTAACGGGTTCTTGGAAAAAATTTGTAGTGAACTTGGTTATATGATTGAGGTACCTTGCTGGAATATGCCTCTGATGATGGCCCGTTCATCTTGGCAGGAGTACCTACTTCTTACCTGGCAAAACTCATATCAACCAGTTGGCCTTATCTACACACTTACATGGATGATTTTAATGTTGTGGATATCAATGGCCTTAAAGTCTTAGCTGAGATTACTTCTGTTACCTTATGGCGTCTTGCTAACCAATAAGACCTGTAATGGAAACAAAATTAAACAATAGAGTGAATTTCAAAATCTATATATGATTAGATTTAAAAGATTTTCTAACAGCCCATTCCTGGAACCAAAAACCGGCACAGTTGCTCCAGATGCGGTGACAACACCAGATATCTTAGAACACCAGAATAATCTGTACTTATTTGTTGGAGCAGTTGCGAGTGAAAAAGAAAGAATATTGTGCCAATCTTTTCCCCTTGATGCGATGAAAATGGGGGTAGCAACTTTTATTTCCAGCGATGCCAGGGTGATAATTTCCCCTGGGCCTCAACAATTTGACAACCGGCATGTCTTTGACCCTGCATCCCTATCCCTTAATGATGATATATTGTTGTTTTATAGCGCAATCGGGGAAGGCGATGATTCAATTGGTATGGCAAAAAGTATTGACGGATTGATATTCACCAAACAAACATCATCGATTTTATATGGCAGGTCACCAGAAGTTTGTTTGTATACAGACAGGTTGTATCTGTTCTTTGTAAAGAAAAAACCTCCGGAAGGGTACAGGATTTATTCAGCAATTCTTTCAATGTCTGGAGATATTGAGCAAACAAATCCCGAACCAATTCTATTTAATGGTGAACCTGGTTCGTGGGATCAATACGAGGTGACAACTCCAAGGATAATCAAGCGTAGAGGAGAATTTTACATGCTTTATGCAGGTAGTAATAATGTCACTCGACAAGATAAACCAATAGGATTCGGGTTAGCAAGATCCAGAAATTTGATCGATTGGGAAAAATATTCTCATAATCCAGTTTTTGAACTAGGATCTAGGGGTGACTGGGATGACGGCGCAGTGTGGTTTGGAACCCCTTTCGAATATCAGGATTTTTTGTACCTTATATACGAAGGAGGGCGATTAGAAGATATTCCAGACAACTCCCCAGCCAGAACAAAAGTTGGGCTAGCGTGTATTAGTTTGACCGAGCTCGATTTAGTACTTTCAGATTGGGATTGATAAGATTTTTCAATAATTTTGGCTTTTTAATGAAAATGGACAATAACTAAATTATAAGCATTCAGGTAATTTATAGAATAAGCATATAACATAGTGATATCACCATAAAGAGATTTTTTTAGGTTTTAATAATTCAATCCGGCAACTAAAATACAATTCCATTATTAGGGATAAATTAATGAGTGACAGACAATTTGCTACCCTAAATGAGATAAAATCCCAGCCTAATGCTTGGAAGCAGGCAATTGAGGTTTCTGAGGAAATTGAGCCTGATTTTTTAGATTTGTGGAAGAATAATTACAGCCAGATATTGTTCACTGGTTGTGGAAGTACCTACTATCTGTCTCTCGCAGCAGCTTCCACTATGCAATCGATGTCGGGGAAAAACTGCAAAGCTTTTCCTGCATCTGAACTATTACTTTCGCCAAATACAATTCTACCCACGATTGAAAAAAAATCTTTGTTGTTTGCTATATCCCGATCAGGTTCAACTACAGAAACTTTACAAGCCACAGCGCGATTTAAAGAAAAAAATTGTGGAGAAATAATCACGCTAACTAATTATGGCGATTTAAATCTGGTTTCTCTTGGAGATCTTTCCTTAGTTATACCTGCTGGTCAGGAGGAAAGTGTCGCACAGACCCGTTCTTTCGCATCGCTTTATGTAGCTATTTGTGCATTGTCATGTTTCTCGAGTAATGACGCTGGAATGTTTTCCTCGCTTCACCCACTACCTTCCATGGGGAAAGTACTGATCAATAAATACGAGAATTTGGCATATGAATTAGGCAACGATCATAAAATTAATAAGTATTACTTTTTGGGGAGTGGATATCGTTATGGGCTTGCAAGCGAAGCGAGTCTTAAAATTAAAAGAGATGTCGCTGGCCATTTCTGAGCCTTTCTATTTTCTTGAATTCCGCCATGGTCCAATATCAATGGTTGATTCTAAAACTTTAGTAATTGGACTTCTTGGTGAGAAAAATCAAAAAATGGAAACCGATGTAATTAATGAGATACAGAATATTGGCGGAAATACTCTGGTTATAGCAGACAAAGGTGCTGATATTAACTTCGAATCAGACCTGCCAGAATTGGTGCGAGGAGTATTATACATGCCTGTTCTTCAACTCATGGCCTATCATCGTTCTATCAGTTATGGATTAGACCCGGATAAACCCCGCAATCTGACATCTGTTGTTAGACTGAATTTTTGAATTAGTGATGAAATAACTAATCTATTAGAATAAAAATCTCAAGAATTATTCAGAATCTAAATTTTTTATCCGTTTAAAAGGGGAAATTTCTTGTACATTATCTTTCAAAATGCATATGATGATCGCTGGTGGGTTCTTCCAACAGAGACAAACATTTATAGGTAATGACCTGTGAAATAAAATCACATCATATAAGAAGATTGGTTAATTTTTTAAGTGACCAATCCAACCATTAGAGCAACGCTCAGATTATTAGAAAGAAATTATCAAAAGAGGCTAAAGCAAATAACTCTCAGAAAATTCCCGAAGAAGTTCTCTAAATGGTTAGGAAAAATCCAGAATAATACATTATGTTTCATTAGGTAAGTTCTGGATTTTTTGCAATTCGAACGTGTGAGTTTAAAAATTAGTCCCCATTTTCTTGGTTTTCTATCGAACTTGAAATCGCCTCCGCCAGCTCTTCCGCCCGCAATGAACCAATCAGAACGATCCGGCCATCCATAAGCACCAGTTCCACGCCCTGGTTCCCGCTGATGTTATACGCCCGGTTATGCCCCAGACCGCGCAGCCCCCAGCCCCCGTATTCTCCCAGCGGCGAATAAGTGCGCGCTCTGAAATGGGCGATCTGGTCTACCGGTATAACCCGCCGGGTGAGCGGGCGGAAATTGATATCCACCGACTCGCCAGAAACGGTTACATCCAGCTTTACGTAGATGACAAAAAGCGGTAGTCCAATCCCGGTCAATAACCATGTCAGGACGATCGCCCATTCCGGTCCTGGATTTGTTCCCCAGGGCTGATCCAGCACAATCTGCTGGATGAATCCCCACCAGCCTAACCCAACCCCGATTACGACCAGCACCCAGACCCACCACTGGCGTAATCTCTGTTCTTCGTGGAAGTTAATTTGAGCCATTTTGCTGTAATTTCTTTTCCAGTTCCCAGGCATAACGCCAGCTTAGAATAGAGATCAAGACTGCGCCTGAGATTAAAATACAAACAAGACAGTAAGAAAATAACTGTTCAGATATCTGCAGATAAAAAATCGCATTAACAGGGTCAAACCAAGCGCCCCTCCAAGCACCGCCAGTCCATAGAGGAGCAGCATTATACCGCCCAGGCGATTAGCCGGGTACCAGATGCGGGGATTATTAAGGGTAACCGCAAACCTGAAACCGTACCAGTGATTGGGCTTGACTCTTCCCATGATCAGCGGAATTGAAAGAGCGATAAAAAGAATCCCGGTCCCTACAAAGAGAAGGTTTGATATAGCCATATAAATTTGAATGTTTTGACCTTGAAACAATTAACCAAATTTAGGATCTCAAGATATGATATTTAAATAATTATAGTAGATACCATGCATAAGGTAAAATTTTACAGAATGCCTTTATTCTTGACGGCCATTAATTTATTAACCAGAATAAAGAATTGTAAGGAGGGGTAAATGGCTACCATCGACGACTTCATCCGACCCCGGGAATGGGTCTCGGACTTCCTGAAAGACATGGGCAAAGTGATCCGGCAGTGGGGTGAGGACCGCTATGTACCCATTCGCCAGAATGTTGACGATGACTGGCGCGAACACAAATTGATCAAGCCGCTGATGAAAGAAGTGCTGGTTGACCTCGGGGTCAACGCGGCCTTTTTTCCGGCTGAAGTCGGCGGCACTGAGATGCCGGAGCCAATGGCGCTGAGCAATATCGTGTGCGAGGAGCTCGCCCGGATTGACTCCGGTTTCGCCACAGCCTGTATCTGCTCAATCTGGGGGTTGATACCCATCCTGCTGGAACCCCACCGCAACATGGTGCTGCTGGAGGAATTCGGGCCCAAGTTCTGCGGTGAGGATTTATATGTCGGAGGCCATGTCATGACCGAACCCGCCAGCGGCGCGGACATTGAAAATGTAGGACGAATGCACGGCAGGACGATCCAGACCACAGCCAGGCTTGAAGGGAACCATTGGGTGATCAACGGACATAAAATCTGGTCGTCCAACTCCGGCACAGTGGGAGATTTGTTTGTCCTGGTCTGTACAACCCGCAAAGGATCAGATGACCCAAACGATTTTGCATTGATACTGGTTCCGGCGGATACGGAAGGGGTCTCGGTTGGCAACCCTTACCAGAAAGCCGGAATGTCCGCCGATATAAACTCGGATATATGGTTCAGCGAAGTTAGAGTCCCGGAAAGATACCGCTTGCACGGCCCCGGCGATGACCTGAAATACTGGACCCGGGCGATTACGATGGGAAACATCGCCTCGGCTGCGATGAGCGTGGGGGTGATGAAAAGCGTGTATGAGATCATTAAAAGATGGACCGACGAGAGGGTGATCGCAGGCAAAAAGCTCAAAGAACACAGCCTTGTAGCGGACATGCTCTCCGAGGTCGCCATGCTGATTGAATCGACTTCCGCCTGGATGTGGGCATACACCAGGGGGTTGGATTATCCGGAAACCTGCGGCTGGAACCCGTGGGACGAAAGGCACGAGTTAAAGGCCAGAGGTTTGGCGTTATACGCCAGCAATTCAGTTGAACGGGCTTGCAGCCGGGCGATGGATTTTATGGGTTCATATGGTTATTCGCGCGAGTTCGATATTGAGAAACACTGGCGCGACCAGAAGATGATCGGGCTGTGGATGGGAGGCAAAGGGCTCAAAACGCTTGAGAACGCCCGCTACTGGTATGACCTGGAAACGCTCTAATACAAAAACCCAAAAGTCAACAAGGAGGAAACAATGGTCCTTTACCCTTCGCAGGAATGGTGCGATGAATGGAAAAAACTGATCAACGCGGATGAAGCGATCTTAAAAACCGGCGCGAAATGGGGCGTAAGTTTTAATGGAGACTGGTTGTTCGTGCTCACTCCCGGAGGCGGGCTGGAAGAGACAGCCTATGTTTTCCTGGCAGCCTCCGCTGGCAGGTGCTCTGAAGCCCGTATGCTTAGTGATCCGGAGGAAGTGGAGCCGGGTTTTGTGGTCACCGGCACATACCCGGATTACAGGTCAGTCGTTCAAGGGGAAAAAGACTTTCTTGCCCTGGTGGTAAAGGGCGTATTCAAGGTCAAGGGAGACATGCTCAAAATTATGCAGAACGCAAAATTCATCCGGGCGGTCGCCAATTCAATCAGCAGGATTGACAGCGAATTCCTTGGAGACTGATTTAAATATTAAGCAATTTCCTCCCGTGCTAAAATTCTTGTCCACTACCAATTTGCTATAAAAATACCCCGGCGGAATTTATGCCGGGGTATAAGTTTCTACCCTTCCAAACCTATTTAATATTGGCGTCGACCGTATCCAGCTTTTCTGCCGGTAAAACCTGGTCTACCTGGTGGAACACCAGCTTGTTTTCTGCCTGATCAACACCGACTTCAATCACAGCCCCCTCAGCGAATTCGCCAGAAAGCAAACTGACCGATAGCGGGCTCTCAACGTTCTTCTGTAAAGCCCGTTTCAACGGGCGTGCGCCGAAGGCGGAGTCGAAGCCCTCATTTGCGAGCCATTCCCTGGCTTCTGGGCTCAACACAACCTGCAGGCCGCGTTCAGCCAGCCGTTCCTTAATCTCCTGCATCTGCAGGTCAACAATCAAGCCCATTTGCTCAACGGAAAGCGGCGAGAAGGTGATAATCTCGTCAATCCGGTTCAGGAATTCGGGTCTGAAAGTCTTTTTGAGAGCACTCATAATCTTTTCCTGCTCCTGGGTGGCTTCCCGCTCACCCCCTTCAAGCATAAACCCGATGCTGCCAGACCTGCGCACGTATTCAGTGCCCAAATTGCTGGTCATAATCAACACTGTGTTGCGGAAATCAACTACCCGTCCCTGGCCGTCGGTCAGGCGCCCGTCGTCCAGAATCTGCAGCAGTGCGTTCCAGACTTCCGGGTGGGCTTTTTCGATTTCGTCAAACAGGATTACCCGGTATGGGCGCCGCCTGACCGCCTCGGTTAACTGGCCGCCTTCCTCATAGCCGACATACCCGGGCGGAGCGCCGAACAGGCGCGAAACAGTATGCTGCTCGCGATATTCGCTCATATCAATACGCACAAGCGAATCGGGATCATCGAACATAAACCAGGCCAGGGCTTTGGCCAATTCGGTTTTACCAACCCCGGAAGGGCCGATGAAGATGAATGAGCCAATCGGGCGTTTGGGGTCTTTTAAGCCGGAGCGCGCCCGCCGGATGGCGTCCGATATGGCGGTGATGGCCTCGTGCTGGCCGATAATCCGCTCATGCAGGCGCCCTTCCATCTGGAGCAGTTTGTCCGCTTCGGTCTCCATCATCTGGCTGACCGGGATTCCGGTCCACTGAGCAACCACTTCGGCGATATCCTGGACATCCACATATTCATCCAGCTCGTGCTCCTGCTCCCATTGATCGCGTTCTATGTGGAACTCCTCTTCAATCCGCAGGCGTTCAGCTTTTTTCTCGGCTGCCCGTTCGTAATCCCGCTCGGTTCCAGCCAGTTCCTCTTCCGCCGTAAGCCGATCTATTTCGGCTTTTTTCTGCTTTAATTCCGGCGGCAGGGAATACAACGCCACCCGCAGCTTTGCAGCGGCTTCATCGATCAGGTCAATCGCTTTATCCGGCAGGTGGCGGTCGGTCACATAGCGTGACGACAGGCGGGCTGCATCGACCAGGGCTGCATCCGTAAAGCGCACTTTATGGTGAGCTTCGTAGCGGTCGCGCAATCCCTGCAGCATTTTGATGGTGTCCTCCACATTCGGTTCTTCCACAAAGACCGGCGCGAAGCGCCTTTCCAATGCGGCGTCCTTTTCGATATATTTGTGATACTCATCCAGGGTGGTTGCGCCCACACACTGCAGCTCGCCCCGCGACAGGGCAGGTTTGAGCATATTGGAGGCGTCCATGGCTCCCTGGGCTGCACCGGCTCCGACAACAGTATGCAGTTCATCTATAAAAAGGATTATCTCGCCTTCGGATCGCTCAATCTCTTCCAGGGCGGCTTTTAATCGTCTCCTCAAATTCGCCCCGGAAACGTGAACCGGCGATCATTGCGCCCAGATCCAGCGCCAGGACCCGCCTGCCGGCCAGGATTTCCGGGACGTCATTCGTCGCAATCTTGCTGGCCAGACCCTCAACGATGGCGGTCTTCCCGACGCCCGCTTCCCCGATCAGGACCGGGTTGTTCTTGGTACGCCGCGACAGTATCTGGATAACGCGCAGGATTTCAGTATCTCGCCCGATAACCGGATCAAGTTTGCCCTCGCGCGCCAATTGGGTTAGATCGCGTGAGTATTTCTCAAGGGTGCGGTAGCGCGTCTCGGCCTGGGGATCGGTGACCCGCTGGCCGCCGCGAATCTGCTTAATTGCATCATATACCCGCTCACGGGTGATAGCAGCGCCTTCCATCAGCCTGGCTGCCGGGGTGCTGCGCTCGCTCAATATCGCCAGGAATATGTGTTCGGTTGAGATATATTCGTCTTTGAGCTTATTGGCCTCTTCATTAGCCAGGTCAATTATGCGCTTCACGCGCGGGGTAATAAATATCTGCCCGGTGCCGCCGCCGAAAATGTTGGCTTTGGCGCTGGTGCGCAGAATGTAGTCCAGGCGCTCCTTCAGATCCTCAACATCTACCTTCATGAGTTCCAAAAGTTGGGGGACCGCACCCCCTGGCTGCTCGATCAGCGCCAGCAGAATATGTTCCGTGTCGATCTGAGTATGGCCGTAGCGCTGGATAATTTCAGCAGCCCGCTGAGCGGCTTCCTGGGCTCGCTCGGTAAAACGATCAAATCGCATCATTGTATATCTATCCTTTACTCGTTCAGCTTACCGTAGATAAACCTCCCCAGGTGGTGCAATATCCTCGCCAGAATTTGTACAGACAATTTGGCAGAATACCTGGTTGTGGGATTATAACATTCAGGGTGTCTACAACCTGCTGGCAGGATGTTAGAAATTTATATAAACCAATAAACCAGGCCGGTACTAAGGAGAAACAGGCGTTACCGTCCTGCTCGGCTCCACCGTGCTGGTGGGGGTGTAGGTGACCTGAACCAGGTATATCTGGGGTATCCAGCCAATTCTCCCTTCCATATCCTGCACTTCTATCCATACAATCCCATCCTTGATCACCTCACCGTAAAGAACTACCAGAGGCTGCCCGGGTCGCACCACCCCGATCTCAGGACCGTCCGGTTCCTGTCTCAGCGATAACCCCGGCACACCGGTCCTAGCTGCCTGCGCCAGGGCTGGCGTCGGGGTGCTGGTTGAAGTGGGGTTTTCCGTTGCGGTCGGGGTAGAGGTGTATGTGCTGGTGGCTGTCGCTGTTCTGGTTGGCGTCCGGGTGGCGGTCTTCGTTAGAGTTGGGCTCGGTCCCGGGGTGAACGTACGGGTGGCGGTGGCGGTCGCCGACGGGGTCGGCAGCACCAGTGGATCCAGCTGGGCAGCCAGAATCTGGCTGATCAGAATCGATACCGGTCTGTTCAGACGCTCGGCGATCGCGTATTGGAGTTGAACGCTGTCCTCATAGCGCAGCAGGCGCAGAGTGCGGATAATCAGGTCCAGGTTCAGGGTTCCGTCCTGTTCTTCAGCGGTCCATTCCACCAGTTCAACATCCTCCAGATTTGTGACCTCCTCAACAACCACCGATTCGATAAAACGGAACTCAGTCGCCGACTCGAACACCTGGTAGCTCAAATAACTGAGGGAGCCCATCAACGCTATAATGATGAATGCCGACACAATCAAACTGCGCGGTACCCGCTCCTGGCCGCGGGCAAGCGGGCCCCGGAAACCCAGGCTGAAGAAAACCAGGGTTGTCACAAACACAATCGCCACCGCGTTGGTGATAAACAGCAAAGCCGCCCCGCCGGCTACATCCCAGCGGCCCAGCGCAAGCCCGATCCCGATTGTGCAGATCGGAGGCATGATCGCAGTTGCGATCGCCACACCCGGCAATGCCGCTGATATGTTCGGCATAGCGAGCGCAAAAGCAGCCGCCGCCCCACCCGCCAAGGCGACCCCCAGGTCGATCGGGCCCGGGACCACCCTGGCATTTACTTCCGACGGAAGCTCATAAAGCAGTACAAATGGTAAATTCTTGTTGACCCAGGTGATGATAAAAGCAATCAAAACAGACAGCAGCGCCCCCCGTATAATCGCGGCAACGCTATCCCGCAGCAATCGATCATCGCCGGCGATCGTCGCCAATCCCAACCCGATCAGCGGAGACATCAGCGGCGCAACCAGCATCGCCCCGATGATAATGGCGGGCGAATCCACCAGCAGTCCCTGTGTGGCAATAATGGAGGACAGAACCACCAGGAGAAAATAACCAAAATCCGGACGGGAACCTTCCCGCAGGATTATCCGCACCTCTGCCCGTCGTTCTTTGCTGATCGGTTTAACCAGTTTACGCCACTGGTAGCGGATGCGCGCCCAGATCGACAGCTGGGGAGGTTTATCGCTCATTACCGGCATATCAGGTACCTGGTTTAATTGTATCCGTAGTTTCTATGTACACAAATTTGATTTTTGCGGTTTAATTATCCAGTATTGGATAGCAAGATGAGTGCCAGCAAGCATCCAGTGGAACCAATCCATCAGGTTGGACGTCTAATACACAGGCCTGGATTGTGCAACTGAATCCTTTCGCCTGAGCTAAGAAATTATCAATGGAGAAAAAAAATAAAACCCACAAGGAGATAGCTATGCGCAGTAAAATTTTATTCACTACAAGTTTGATGTTATTTGCAGTACTGTTAAGCGCCTGTTCAGGTGTGGCAGCCGCACAAACCCCTGCTGAAGAATCCAGCCCGGATGTAGACATGCCCCCGCGTACGATCACCGTCACTGGCAGCGGCAAAACAGTGCTTTCCCCCGACATCGCCTACATCAACATCGGTGTACAAACGGAGGGACAGGATGCAGCCCAGGTTGTCTCTGAGAATAACCAGAACACCCAGCAGGTGATCGATGCCCTGATCGCTACAGGCGTGGTTGAAGAAGACATCCAGACCACCAATTTCAACATTTACCCCAGGCAGGAATACGACCCGCAGGGCCAGCCGACCGGTGAGATTACTTATGTGGTCAATAATACCGTGTATGTAACCGTTCGCGACCTCGACCAGGTCGGAGACCTGCTCAATACGGCGGTCGCCTCCGGAGCCAATACCATCCACGGCATCCAGTTTGACGTGGCAGAAAAGGATGAAGCCCTTTCGGATGCGCGGGTTGCGGCAGTTGAAAACGCGGAGGTCATCGCCAGTGAACTGGCAGGCGCAGCCGGGGTAACCCTGGGGGAGATCCACAGCATCAGCACTCTGACCGGCGGCTACCCGGTCCCGATGTTTGAAGGGCGCGGGGGCGGCGGCGCCGCTGTTATGGCTGAAGCCGCGGTTCCCATCTCTCCCGGACAGATGATCGTCACGGTAGAGGTGACGGTGATTTACCTGATCGAGTAACCGGAAATCCAACTACCGCTCTAACCTCAATCCCCTGGTTGCTGCGCCTTCTAATGTCCCTTTTTTCAGGCGTTCTGCCAGGGGATAATTGGTTAACAGGCTTTTTGTGAACGCGCCTGGCGGGTATGAATATTAAACGCCAGGCTGCTTTGAACGTAACAATAAACCATTCTCGCAACCATTTCCCCATCTAAATTCAACATGGTATGATAATATTTGACATTCAAATCTGGGAAAAGGCTCCCCGGGGTCTATTCTTTTTCTTATATATAAAAATTCAAGTTTCACAAAAAATTTTATACGCCGGAAATTCTTATGCACATTACGATAGCCCTTGCCCAGATCAACACCCGGCTTGGCGAAATTAAATCGAACCTTGCTCAGCACCTTAGTCTGGTTGAAGAAGCTCGCCATGCAGGGGCAGACCTGCTTGTGTTTCCGGAGCTTTCCCTGACCGGTTACGTCCTGCAGGACCTTGTCTCAACTGTCGCAATCAATGCCAACCCTGATCAACCGGTTTTCAGGGAATTGCTGGCTGCCAGCCAGGATATCGATCTGGTGGTCGGTTTCGTGGATGAAGACCCCCGTAACAGGTTTTTTATCGCCTCAGCTTACCTCTCAGGCGGAAATATCCTCCATGTCCACCACAAGGTGTACCTGCCAACCTACGGGTTGTTCGACGAAGGGCGCTTCTTTGCATGGGGGGATGACGTGCGCGCATTTGATACCCGTTTCGGTAGATTCGGAATTCTGATCTGCGAGGATTTCTGGCATGCATCTCCCCCTTACCTGCTGTGGCTGGATGGCGCCGACATTATGCTGTTCACCTCCGCCTCGCCGGGGAGAGGATTGAGCGAAGAACCTTCATTAGAATCAGCCCGCTGGGTTGAGCGCATCAATCAAGCCTATGCCAGCCTTTTCACCACCTTTGTAGCCCATGCCAACCGGGCTGGATATGAAGATGGGCTCAATTTCTGGGGCGGGTCGACCATCTTTGACCCCAACGGCAGGCTGGTCGTGAAAGGTCCATACCACCAGGAAGACCTGGTCATTACCACGATCGATCTGGAACAGCTGCACCGCACCCGGACGCGCCTACCCCTTCTGCGCGACGAGAGGACCGCCCTGGTGATGCGGGAGATGATCCGGATCACTCAAAAAGGAGGTCAAGTAAACCGTTAGGTATTATGAATTTCTTGATGATTATTAAACGATTCAGTCCGGTACAAATTGTTTTCGGTGCAGCAATTGCCGCCGTTCTGCTTTTTACACTGCCGGATGTAATCCCGGGTGAAGGGCTGGCATCCGACCAGCCGCCGCCGAATGAGGGCGATTTTGTGGTTATCGGTCAGGTTAAGGATGAGCAGGGTATCCCGGTCGCAGGCGCAGTCGTGACCGCTCTGACCCTGGACGGCGAGCATATTCTGGCTGAAACTGAGAGCCAGGAGGACGGCACCTGGCGAATTTTCCTGGTTGAAGTGCCGCAGGAAGAACTCCAGATTTCGATCCAGCACCCCCGGTTTATACCCATGTCCCTGACATTCAGATTGCAGGAACTGGAAGACCTGGATGACCTCGGACTGTTCCAGGTTGGCGAATTGACACTTAACCGGGACTATAACGCTGGTTTCTATGCTGCCACCCTGATTTTTATCGGCGTGCTGCTTTTGATCGCTCTGGAGATACTGCATAGCACTACCGCCGCGCTGGCCGGCATGTCAGCTGTTTTTATTGTTTCCTATGTCGGCGGCTTATTCGATCCCGGCTTTTTTATCTTCACATTCGAACGCGGCTTGAGCTACATCAACTGGGAGGTAATCTTCCTGGTGATGGGTATGATGATCATTGTAGCCATCATCGAAGCAACCGGGATATTCCAGTGGATGGCTTTCCAGGCTTATCGCCTCAGCCGCGGCCGCACCTGGCTACTGGTGCTGATATTAATTGTTATCACCGCAGTAGCCTCCGCCCTGCTGGACAACTTCACCACTATGCTTTTGATGACACCGATCAGCTTGCAGATCGGTTTAGCGCTTGGCATCCACCCAATTTCCCTGATCATCCCCCTGATTTTAGCCTCAAATATTGGCGGCATAAGCACCCTTGTCGGTACGCCAACCAACATTCTTATCGGAGCCTACGCCAACATCTCATTTACCGATTTTCTGGTCAACCAGACCATCGGTGTGATTTTGGCTTTGATCGCAATGTCAGCTTATATTCTGTTCCACTACCGCAAGGAATTCTTGAAAAAGAGCGCTGAAATATCCCCAGCCCTTTACCAGCGTCTTGAACAGAACGCCCGCATGGAAGACCCCCAGAATCTATGGAAGGCGGGAACTGTTTTCATCCTGGTGATTATCGGTTTTATCCTGGGTGAGCAGGTTCACCTGTCTCCGGCCGTCCCGGCCATGATCGGCGCGACAGCCCTTCTTATCTGGTTAAATCCGGATGTACACCAGATGATCATCGCGGTCGACTGGACCACCCTGGTGTTTTTTATGGCGTTGTTCGTGGTTGTTGGTTCAATCCAGGAAGTCGGCCTGCTGGGTTTGGCTGCCAGCGGCATGGCGGAATTGATTGGCGACAATCTCCCGCTGGGGATTTTCATGATTGTGTTTGGAGTCGGTACGCTCTCCACTGTGATCGCCAACATCCCGCTTGCTGCCGCAATGCTCCCAATCGTCCAATACCTGACACTGTTGATCCCGGGAGCGGAAAGTAAAGTATTATTTTATGCCCTATCAATGGGCGCCGCAATGGGCGGTAACGGCACGCTTATCGGAGGTGAAGCCAACCTGGTCACCGCCGGTATCACCAACCAGACCAACACTCCGATCACATTTAAAGAGTTTCTCAAGGTAGGATTGCCAGTGACTTACATCACCCTTGCGATTGGATTCTTGTGGCTGTTATATCATTTCTAAAACAGCCCCCTGGAGGAGAAAAATAAGATGGATATCAAAATATTATGCCTGACCCGTGGAGGCGAAGGTAGTTATCCAAATCAAGATAGGGCGATCGCAATTGCCAGGGAGCGCGGCCAGGATATGATGTTCCTTTACATTTCAAACATCAAATTCCTGGATCACACCGCGGCCCCGAAAGTGATCGACATCGAGGCTGAACTGGATGAATTGGGAGAGTTTATGCTCCTAATGGCTCAGGAACGCGCCTGCAACGAAGGTGTTACCGCCCATATACTGGTTCGGAGAGGGTTTTTCCAAAAGGTCCTCTCGGAAGTAATTGAGGGATTCAATATCGAGACGGTTATTCTGGGCTCATCTTCCGGCGGTACCGGCATTATCACAGAAGAATTTCTGCATGATATCACCTGTGAACTTCACCGGAAGCACGATGTTGAATTTATAATTCTCCAGGAAGGGAAAATAATTAAAACCTACCGTGTTGAAACCGGTGACGGAGAGTACGCAGATGGACAGCCTGAACATTAACACCGGCCTGGCTCGTAAAATCCTGACCGGATTCATTTCTACTGAAATCACCCGGGCTGGATTCACCCGTGGGGTTATCGCCCTATCCGGGGGGATCGAACTCGGCGGTGGGGTGTTATCTGGCAGCCGAAGCGCTTGGGCCGCAGAATGTACTGGCAATCCGGATGCCGTATAAAACTTCAGCCCGGGACTCGCTGGAGCATGCCCAGCTTGTGATTGATGATCTTGGAATCCAATCACTGACACTGCCGATTAGCGAGATCGTCGAACCGCTTTTCGATCTCTTCCCGGATGCAGACCAGGTCCGGCGCGGTAACGCAATGGCCCGGGCGCGCATGCTGGTGCTCTATGATCAGTCAGCCGCTTTTAACGGGCTGGTTATCGGTACTGGCAACAAAACGGAAATTCTTTTGGGTTACACAACGATTTATGGCGACTCGGCTTGCGCTCTTTAACCCGATCGGTGATCTTTATAAAACCCAGGTTCGCCAGCTTGCAAGCGCGCTGGGCGTACCGCAGGCGATCGTTGATAAACCTCCAAGCGCAGACTTATGGCCCGGCCAGACCGATGAAGGCGAGCTGGGTTTCACTTATGAAGAAGTCGACCGCCTGCTTTACCTGCTGGTGGATGAACGCTACCGGCCGGAAGAATGTTTACAATCGGGTTTTAAACCCGAATTTGTTGAGCGGGTGATTGAGCGCATCCAGCGCAGTCACTTCAAGCGGATTGTGCCCCCGATCGCCAAGCTAAGCAACCGCACTGTCGGATATGATTTCCTGTACCTGCGGGATTGGGGGACTTAACCGCCGACCGTTTGAAGGCTTGTATTCAGCGCTTCCCACTCTTCCAGCAGTACATCCATCTGGTTTTGTACCTGCACATAATTTTCCCCCAATTCCAGCACTTTTGTATGTTCCTCAGGCGGGTTCTCAAGCTCCTTCGAAATCACAGCCAGCTCTCTTTCCAAATACGCGATCCGGTTTTCGACCTCCTGCAGGCGAGCCCGCCGCTGTCTGGCCAGTTTTAATTCCGCGTTCGTCTGGCGTTTTTCAGCCAGGTTTTTTTGCCGGTTTTTTGATTCGGCGGGCGGTTGTTCCAGTTCTCTTTCTTCCTGCTGCCGACGATATTCGCTGTAAGAGCCTTTAAACACCTCCAGCCCGGTCTGGTCAGGTTGAATTTCCCAGATTTGGGTTCCCAGCGCATCAATCAGATAGCGGTCATGCGAAACCAGCATCATCGTCCCGCGATAACCCATAAGCACTTCCTGCAGGACCTCCTGGGAGGGGATATCCAGGTGATTGGTCGGTTCATCCAGCAGAAGCAGGTTCGTATCCTTGAGCGCCAGAATCGCCAGAGCCAGGCGACCGCGCTCCCCGCCCGACAGCGTGGATACTTTTCTAAAAACATCGTCCCCCTTGAATAAAAATCGGGCCAGATAATTGCGGATCTCCGCCAGGAGCATCTGGGGAGCAACAGCCTCCAGCTCCTGAACCAGTGTCCGCTTTGGTTGCAGGTCTTCATGAGCCTGGGCGAAATAGCCAACCTTCAGACTGGCTCCCAGAATCACCTCTCCGCTGAAGGGCGGCACCAGGCCCAGCAGGGTCTTCAACAATGTGGTCTTGCCAGCTCCGTTCGGGCCGATCACCCCCGCGCATTCTCCCAGCCTGAGCAGCAGCTCTGGCGACCTGAAAAGCGGTCTGCCCTCGTCGTGGTACCCGATTTCCAGGTCGCGGGTCCTGATTACCAGCTCTCCAGAGCGCTGGCTGGATTTGAGGGCCATCTTCAACTGCGGGGGGCGATTGGTGGGCTCTCTCAAAGCTTTGATACGGCTTTCTAATTCCGCCAGGCCCATGCTGTGCTCAGATATATCCGCCTCAGCGCTGATCTCCCCCCAGCTTTTATCCCTGACCGCTTCCGTGCCGAGAACCTCGATCGCCTGAACTTCGCGGCTGAGCCGTTTAAGCTTGCCTTTCGCAAGCTGGGTCCTCTGGCTGGCGATGTTGCGTTTTATGTAGTCAAGCTCCTTCTCCAGGCGTTCCTTTTCAGATAAAAATATTGACCTGCGCCGCTCCCATCTTTCCTGGCGCTGTTCCACGTACGCGCTGTAATTCCCGCGGTACAGCTCAATTCCCCCCCGGCTCATCTCCCAGATTGTGTTTACCACCCGGTCCAGGAAATAGCGGTCATGAGAGACAAGCAGGACCGCACCCTCCCATTTTTCCAGGTAATTCTCCAACCATTCAACCGCGGCAATATCGAGGTGGTTGGTGGGCTCATCCAGTACAAGCAGGTCCGGTTCAGAGAGGAGCAGCCGCGCTCAGCCGCGCCCGTGTGCGCTGCCCGCCAGAAAGCTGGGTCAGCGGACGTGAATAATCGCGCGGTTTAAATCCCAGTCCGCTCAGGATGCTGCGGAGGCGGGTTTCATAGGTATATCCCCCTGCAATCTCAAATTCATGCTGGAGTTTTCCATACCTTTCAAGCACATCCTGGGCCTGGCCGGGATCACTCATCTCCATTTCCAGCCTGGCGAGCTCTTTCTCCTGTGCCAGTAAACCTTCAACCCCTTTCAGACACTCTTCCCACAGACTGTGGTTGGCGTGGATGCCGGCTTCCTGGGGCAGATATCCCGTGTTCAGACCCTTCGCTGAACGCACCAGGCCTTCGCTGGGTTCGTCCAATCCCAGCAGAATCCGCAGCAGGGTTGTCTTGCCAATCCCATTCGGGCCAAGAAGCGCGATTCGAGCCTGCCGGGGGACATCCAGGTCGATCCCGGAAAAAATGTCGTCCGCGCCAAACGATTTTGCCAGGTTTTGGGCTGATAGTAAACTCATATGTAAATTTAAAAAGCCTGATTAAGCCCCGATTAAACCGGATTGCGCCGCAATTATACCGTGATATAATTCCGCCGCTTTTAGTTCAAACTGCAACAATTGACGGCCGAAGGCAGCCAAAATGACTGATGAAAATACTGACAGCATAAAAGAATCGCGACCTCAAACCACAAAATATTTGCGAATTGCGGTCCTGGCTGGTTTTATTATCGCCGGGCTGCTGGTCGCCTATCTGACATTTGTGTCTTTTCGCGATTTTGTAATCGCCTGGGAATTGACCGGACTGCCCGGCATCTCCATAAGGGAATCCATACCCTCCTCTCAGGGTTCGGGAGAGGTTATCGTCCAGGATGCCACCACACCGCTTCAGCCCAGCGATGGTCCTCCGCCTCCGGAATGGGACGGCGCCGAGCGAGTTTCCATGCTGGTCATGGGGCTCGACTATCGCGATTGGTCCGCCGGAGAAGGCCCTCCCCGTACGGATACGATGATTCTGCTCACATTTGACCCGCTCACCCAGACCGGGGGTATGCTTTCAATCCCGCGCGATCTGTGGGTAAATATACCGGGATTTAACTACGGGCGCATCAATACCGCATATCAGTTGGGCGAGGCTTACCAGCTTCCCGGGGGTGGACCCCAGTTGTCGGTGGACACCGTTGAGGAACTGCTTGGCGTTCCAGTTGATTTTTATGCCCAGGTAGATTTTGGAGCTTTTGTGCGTTTTATCGATGAGATATACGGCGTGAAAGTGGACGTCCCCGAACGAATAAAGCTCGATCCGCTCGGAGATGACAATACAAAATGGCTCAAACCGGGAACCCACAACCTGCCAGGTGAGCTGGCTCTGGCGTATGTGCGCGCCCGCAAAACCGAAGGCGGCGATTTTGACCGCTCAGAACGCCAGCAGCAGGTGGTTATGGCAATCCGCAAACAGATTATGCGCCCCAAGATGTGGCCCGACCTGCTCGCCAAGGCTCCCATCCTGTACAACGAACTTTCATCCGGGGTGAATACCAACATGAATCTGGACCAAGCGATACGCCTGGGCTGGATGGCGACTCATATCCCTGAGGAAAACATAAAGCGCGGCGCGATCGGCTCAGATCAAATAACCTTCGCCACCTCACCGGATGGCGGCCAGGAAGTGCTGAAACCGCTGACCGAAAAGATCCGCCTGCTGCGCGACGAAATTTTCACCGCGAACGGTGCGATCGGCCCTTCAGCGGCAGGTATGGACCCGGCTCAGGCAGTCCAGGCAGAAAACGCCCGCATCAAAATTCTGAACGGCAGTTACACGCCCGGTTTGGCGGCCAGCACCACTGATTACCTGAAATCGCTGAATATTAATGTTGTCGAAACCAACAACTCTGAAAAAGTCACTCCCTATACCGAAATCACATTTTACAACGGCGTCCCCTACACGTTAAAATACCTGGTTGATTTGATGGCAGTCGACCCAATCCGCATCTTTTACGTAAACGACCCGGCCAGCCCGGTCGATATTTCTGTCGTTGTGGGCGACGACTGGGCAAACAGCGGGAAACTGCCCTGAAATTACAGACCCGCAAGCCCCCTCCACTTGACACCATCTGGCTGATACTTGATACTTACCCCCATGGAAGCCCTGACCGGTTCTGTGGAGCGCGTCACTTACTACAACCCCGAAAACGGGTACAGCGTAATCCGGCTGCGCCCGGAAAAACCTCTTGGCAGCCGGTTGAGCGAGCGGGGTTTGGTCACTGTAACCGGCAATCTTCCCGAGCTTTCGCCGGGAGAACAGCTTGAATTACAGGGCGAATGGGTCGATCATCCCAGACACGGCCGCCAGTTCACCGCCCAATCCTGCCAGCAGAGGCTGCCCGCTTCGACAACCGGTATCCGCCGCTACCTTGGATCCGGGTTAATTAAGGGATCGGGCCGCGCCTTGCAGACAGGATCGTGACCCAGTTCGGGGAGGACACCCTTAATATTATTGAGGAGCAGCCCGAGCGCTTGCTGGAAGTCCCAGATATCGGGGAGAAACGCCTCGACCTGATCGTCTCAGCCTGGAAAGAACAAAGACAGGTGAAAGAGGTCATGCTGTTTCTGCACAGCCATGGGGTAAGCACCAACCTTGCTGTCAAAATTTACAAACAGTACGGGGACCAGGCCCTGGGTGTTGTCCGAACTGATCCATACCAGATGGCGCGCGATATTTACGGGGTGGGTTTTAAGACAGCCGATAAAATTGCCCAGGACCTCGGGCTGCTAGCGGATCACCCATCCAGAATTGAAGCCGCAATTATCTACTGCCTCAATAAAAGCACCGAAGATGGCAATGTGTTCCTGCCGCGAGCAGTACTATCCAACTCGGTTGAAGACCTGATTCAGGTTCAACCTGAGTTAATTGACCCGGCATACGGGCGTTTGGTTAAAGACAACTCAATCGTAATGGAAATGCTTTCGCCAGACAGGTCAATTTCTACGGCTGCCTCCGACCAGGATCCCGCAGCCCGCCAAATAAAAACAACGGATGGAGAACCCGCTATTTACCTGGCACCGTATTATCACAGTGAGAAAAAAGTGGCTGAAAGACTGCGAACACTTGCCAGCAAGTTCCCTACCAGGCTGAGCGACATCCCGCCGGCCTTCCTGGAGATAGACCCGGCGCTCTCCCCCGAACAGCAAGCGGCAGTAAAAACCGCCCTGGGTTCCCCGCTCAGTGTACTGACCGGCGGTCCCGGAACCGGAAAAACAACCACCGTCAAATCCCTGATAAATATACTGGTTTTAGAAAAGAAAACCTTCCGGCTCGCATCGCCGACCGGACGGGCTGCCAAGAGATTAGCCCAGGCTACGGATCATCCTGCCAGCACAATCCACCGCCTGCTCGGATATAAACCCGGCAAAGGCTATAAATTCGACGACCGCAACCCCCTTAATATTGACATGCTGGTAGTGGATGAGGTCTCAATGGTGGATTTGTTGCTTATGCATAATTTGCTCAAAGCGCTCATGCCCGGAACGCATGTTTTATTTGTCGGAGATGCGGACCAGCTCCCATCGGTTGGGGCTGGGGATGTGCTGCGGGATATTATCGCCAGCAGTATTGCGCCAGTAAGCCAGCTGAAAATAATATTCCGGCAGGCTGCCGGCTCTCAGATAATCAGCAATGCCCACCGCATTAACCAGGGAAAAATGCCGGTTTTCCCAGGTTCGAAAAGCGATTCATCCTCGCCGCCGGAATCTGACTTCTACCTGTTCCCAGCCGAGGACGCTGACCAGGCTGCCGACTGGGTATGCGATGTCGTCACCAGGCGGATACCGGAGACGTTTGGTTTTCAGCCGGATCAGGATATCCAGGTTCTATCGCCAATGTACCGGGGTTCTTGCGGGGTGAATGCCCTGAACGAACGCCTGCAGTCGATCATCAATTCCCCCCGCAAAAGGCTGTCCGAAAAAACGCTTTTTGGGATTAATTTCAGGGTGGGTGATAAGCTGATGCAGGTCAGGAATAATTACGATAAGAGCGTTTATAACGGGGATATTGGCACGCTGCAATCTATTGATGAAATAGAGCACACCCTGCAGGTCGAATTTGAAGGCCGCTGTGTGGATTACGATTGGGTTGAAGCCGACCAGCTGGTACTGGCTTATGCAGTTTCGGTGCACAAATCGCAGGGTTCAGAATTTCCGGTAGTGGTACTGCCGGTTCTCACCCAGCATTACATAATGCTGCAGCGCAATCTTCTGTATACTGCAGTCACCCGTGCGAAACAACTCTGTATTCTTGTAGGAAACAAACGCGCCATAGCAATCGCTGTAAAAAACGATCAGGTCGCCCGGCGCTATTCTGGATTGGAGTTGCGATTGAGGGATTTGTTACCTGCCTGACTGCTCCTGCTGTTTTTGCCAGGCAATCAGCCATGAATCGTGTGCATCTGCCCGGTTGCTGTCATCCACAACCAGGATTTTATCGACGTTATCCTTATCTTTAATCAAGAAAGTGATTTCTTCTTTACCATCATCTGCAATTTCGATAGTGCAGTCCACCGGTTTAATCTCTTCTCTCAAAAAATGCCAGCCGAAATGGGTCTCACAGGCTGCATCCCAGCAGTTGCACGATCTGCGATCCAGGACAATTTTCATAACTCCCTCCAAAACTCAACCGTTAAAAATATATCCAACATTTATTATTATTCTTCTTCAGATACTTCAGTAGGTGTCGAAACAGGCATGGGTAAATCCCTTCCCAGGGCGGCGGCAAGTTTTCCCAGCGCCTGGGCTTCAGCCGGGGTGCCGCCTTCGGAAAGCGCGTTCTGGGCCTGCTCGGCTACCGCCCGGTATGCATCTTCATCTCCCAGCAGTTCAAGGCGCGCTTTTGCCCGCACAATATCCGGATTGGCGTTATAAGCGGAGGCGATCATGAGGCGGTACTGGTCTTTATAAAACGGTTTTAAAGTACTCGGGGCTGTATCGACATAATCTACAGGGTTTATCACCCAGGCATACAGCAGGCCGATCGCCAGCCCCAGCAGGGCTCCTGTGATCAGGTACCAGTTGCCGCGCTCTTCCGTGTTCATTGCTCCGGCGTCTCCAATACTTTCTGGAAGAAATCCATCTCGTCAGCAAGTTCCTTCATCAGGGCCAGGTCAGTACTTCGGTATCCTTCCTGCTCGGCAAATTTTAGCGCTTCAATTACCGCTCCATCCGGCGATTTACCCCCCAGAAAGGTAAGCCTTTCAACAGCAAGCGCCATGTCCTGGTCCTTGCTGAACGCTTCCGCGACCATTAATACATAATCTGTCCTGTAATCCTGGCGCAGTCTCTCCGGGACTGTATCGCTGTACTCAACCGGGTTGATTTTCCAGCCGTAAAAAATGCCAATTGCCACCCCGCCAGCAATAGCCAGTAAAAAGAATAACCAGCGTCTCATTCCACTGGTATTGTGCCATAGACCCCTTTGCAAGGCAAGAGGCATATTTGATGCTTGCTTCACACCTGACTTTCCTGTAAAATATTACATTACAATAAATTGCACCTAATATATGGTTACATGTTTCTTGCCAAGGGAGGGACATACCATGAATATCATCAAAGTCTCCGGTACCTCACGCACATCGGCAGTTGCAGGTGCAATCGCTGGGGTGTTTCGGGAAAATCTCCGCGCTGAAGTCCAGGCGATCGGCGCGATTGCGGTAAACCAGGCTGTAAAAGCCCTGGCCCTTTCGCGGGGATATTTGCAGGAGGATGGCTTCGAGGTCGTTTTCATTTCCGAATTTGTTGACGTCCAGATCAATGATAAAATTCGGACAGCGATCCGGTTTACTGTAGAAGAACGGTGAGCAGACTGGTATATTTTTGACCCGACTCACAACCATTATCCTGTTTCTCTTTCTCCTTTCCTGCACAGTTTACCCGGTAGAAACCAGCCTTCCGGCAACTACCCGGGCGCGCCAGGCAACACCGTCCACACTACTTCCATCACCCAATGCGCCCCGCGGGGCTGATCCGTCCGCCACGCGCCGCCCGCCGGAATCAACCAGCCCGGAAGAGACCACCCACGAAGATAAGCAGCCCTCCGCCACATTGTCCAGGGGGCAAAGTCCCTGCCCGGATCCAAGAGGTACGATTGAAAACGGTGTGGTCGAATCCGAACTGCTGGACTACGATTTGAAATTCCGGATTTACCTGCCTCCCTGCTATTCAAAATCGCCTGAAGCGGAATACCCAACCCTTTACCTTTTTCACGGGAAGGGCTACCGCGAAAGCCAGTGGGATGAACTCGGCGCAGATGAGATCGCCGATAAACTGATAAACTCAGACCAGGTTGAGCCGTTTATCATGGTAATGCCCCGCGAACAACTGCACAACAATTCGAAGGCAGACCCCTTTGACCAGGCTGTTCTGGAGGAACTGCTGCCGTTTATTGAAAACAATTACCGCGCTGTTCGAGAACGTGAAAAACGGGCGGTTGGAGGCATATCACGCGGCGGGGGATGGGCGCTTGAACTGGGTTTACATAACTGGGAATATTTTGGGGCGCTGGGGGCCCACAGCCCGGCTGTGCTGAATAACAACCCGGTCCGGCTCGAAAAAAGTCTCGAATCGATCCCGACCAGCCAGATCCCGCGCATATTCATCGACCTGGGCGACCGGGAACCGCACGAGATTTCTGAATCGGCAGGTTTGTTAGGTGAATTGTTAAACCAGAGCGGCATACCCCATGAGTGGCATCAATTTACAGGAGAACACAACCAGGAATACTGGCAGAACCACCTGGAAATATATCTTCGCTGGTATGCCAGCGCCTGGTTTTGATACCCTCAGGCTCGCTAGAAGCGGGGGGCCTTGGTGATATAATCGCCCCCATGACTCTCACCATAGATGAGGTTGAGTACATCGCTGAACTGGCGCGTTTAAGCCTCAGACAGAAAGAGAAAGAGATATACCGCGAGCAGTTATCCAAAATCCTGGATTACGCTGCCCGGCTTAACGATCTGGATACGGCCTCTATCCCGGGGACCTTCAGTGTGGTTCCACATCAGATTTCGCTGCGTCAGGACCAGTCGAGGCCGGGTATCGGGGAGGAAAAACTGCTTCGAAACGCCCCACTAACAGAAGAAGGCCAGTTCAAGGTTCCCCCAATTTTAGACTGAATTATTTTCTGAAAACCTGAATACATGCCAGAATTCAGCCAGTTAACCCTCAAACAAATAACCGCCGGGCTCAGGAAGGGGGATTTCTCCAGCCGTGAGCTCGTCCAGGCATTCCTGGACCGGATCGAACGCCTCGAGCCGCAATTAAATGCCTTTATCAGCATCCAGCCCGAGAAAGTTCTCGAGCAGGCAGATCAGGCAGACCGCCGGTACAGAACCTGGAGAAAAAGCCCTGAATCCAGCCTGCCAGCCCTGCTCGGCGTACCGGTTGCGGTCAAGGATGTTCTCTGCGTAAACGGTTTGCGCTGTACCGCCGGTTCACGCATACTTGAAAATTTCGAGCCTGTTTACGACGCGACCGCAGTTGCGCGGTTAATCGCTGCTGGAGGGCTCATCCTAGGTAAAACAAACACCGATGAATTCGCGATGGGGTCCTCAACCGAGAATTCAGCCTACGGGGTCACCCATAATCCCTGGGATATAAACCGGGTTCCGGGCGGCTCAAGCGGAGGCAGCGCCGCGGCGGTCGCCGCGAACATGGCTCCCATCGCTCTGGGAACCGATACCGGCGGCAGCGTTCGCCAGCCAGCTTCATACTGCGGGATTACCGGGATCAAACCTTCATACGGCCGGGTCTCCCGCTATGGATTGATCGCGTTTGGTTCTTCCCTGGATGTTGTAGGTGTGCTGGGCCAAAACGTTGAGGATGTATCCCGGGTTTTCAACCTGATCGCAGGACACGATCCCCAGGACTCAACCTCTGTTGATGCTCCCGTCCCAAATTTCTCTCCAGACCAGCCGCCCGAAAACGTTTTTAAATCGCTCCGGATTGGTGTGCCGCAGGAATACTTCATCTCCGGTTTGCAGCCGGAGGTGGAAGCATGCGTAAAAACCGCAATTAAGCTGATGGAAGACTACGGCGCGCTGGTTGAGATGATAAGCCTTCCCCACACCGAATACTCCGTCCCGGTTTACTACTTGATCGCCCCGGCAGAAGCCTCCGCAAACCTTGCCCGCTACGATGGAATCCGCTACGGGCCACGCCTGGATGCGGATTCAATTCAGGCCATAAACAGCATAACACGCGGCGAAAAATTTGGTTCAGAAGTCAAACGGCGGGTAATGCTCGGGACTTATGCCCTCTCGGCTGGGTACTATGACGCCTATTATGGGCAGGCCCAAAAAGTGCGCACTCTGATAAAAAATGACTTTGAGCGCGCCTTCGAACAGGTGGATATCATCGCCGCGCCGGTCGCACCTTCGACCGCTTTTAAGATCGGCGAGCATACCGACGACCCTCTGTCCATGTACCTGGAAGATATATTCACAATACCGGCAAACCTGGCCGGCATTCCCGGCCTGACAGTCCCGGCGGGACTCGACCAGAACCGCCTGCCCGTCGGGATCCAGTTAATGGGGGCGCCTTTCAAAGAAGACGTTCTGTTCAAAACCGGACAGGCTTTCCAATCCATCACCAGGCACCACCTGGAGAAACCAATACTGTAAACGAGGTCAACAATGTTCAATTCACTACCAGCCAGTGCCCTTGTAACCCTTAATTGGGAATGGGACCGCTTCTCCCCTTATTATCTGGAACTTTCCAACCGTCCGTTAACCGCCGGCACCCTGCCGGAATGGCTGTCGGATTGGTCTCGTCTGAGCGAAATCGTCCAGGAAACAGCCAACCGACTGTACATCGCCACGACGGTCGATACAAACGACCGGGATGCGGAAAAAATGTATAACTTCTTTCTTGATGAGATCTACCCGCAGGCCGAAACCGCTGAACAGCTTTTAAAACAAAAGTTGCTCGACAGCGGGCTCAAGCCGCCCGGATTCGAGCTTCAACTCCGGAACATGCAGGCGGAGGCGGATATCTACCGTGAGGAAAATCTGGCGCTGCTGGCCCAGGAGCTAAAACTATCGACCGAGTACGATAAGATAATCGGCGCTCAGACGATTACCTGGAAGGGGGAAGAAATCACCCTGCCCCAGCTCCAGCGGGTCTACCAGGAACCCGACCGGGAAGATCGCGAAAAAGCCTGGAGGCGGGCAGCTCAGCGCCAGCTCCAGGACCGCGAAGCGATCGGCGAGCTTTGGGCCCGCTTTCTTAAACTGCGCCAGAAGATCTTTCTTAATGCCGGCATGCCTGATTATCGCTCCTACCGCTGGGTAAACCTGCTGCGCTTCGACTATACGCCAGAAGACTGCCAGCAGTTTCATGATTCAATTGAAAAAGTGGTCGTCCCGGCGGCGGAACGCCTATACGAGAGGCGTAGGAAAAACCTTAACCTGGAAACTCTGCGCCCGTGGGACTTAAATGTAGACCCTTACGGCAAACCCCCGCTCAGGCCTTTCAGCGATGTGGACGAATTGGAGGACACTACCCGGCGGATATTCTCGCAGGTCGATCCCGAACTGGGGCTTTATTTTGAAACCATGCGCAGAGAAAGCCTGCTTGACCTTGAAAACCGCAAGGGCAAAGCGCCGGGCGGTTACTGCGAGACCCTGTCAGCCGTCAAACGCCCGTTCATCTTTATGAACGCAGTAGGAGTCCACGATGATGTCCAGACATTGATCCATGAAGGCGGGCATGCCTTCCATGTATTCGAAACGGTCCACCTGCCATATCTGCAGCAGCGCGATGTCGGATTGGAGATCGCTGAAGTCGCCTCAATGAGTATGGAACTGCTGTCAGCGCCCTATCTTTCGCAGGAAATGGGCGGGTTCTACACCCCCCGGGATGCCGCCCGCGCCAGGATTGAACATATCAACGCCGCACTATGCTTCTGGCCTTACATGGCGGTTGTTGACGCTTTCCAGCACTGGGTATACCTCAACCATAATGTGGCTCTCGATCCGGTCGAATGCGACCGGAAGTGGAGCGAGCTCTGGGACAGGTTCATGCCCGGTGTGGATTGGAGCGGCCTGGAAGAAGAAATGGCGACAGGCTGGCAGCGCAAACTGCACATCCACCAGGTCCCCTTTTATTATGTTGAATACGGGCTCGCCCAGTTAGGCGCATTCCAGATTTGGGCTAACGCGATCGAGAACCAGGATCAGGCAGTCGCAGATTACCGCAGGATGCTCTCGCTCGGCGCCACAGCCACACTTCCGGAACTCTTTAATGCAGCCGGCGCCAGATTCGCTTTCGACGAATCCACCCTCCAATCTGCGGTCGACCTGGCTGAAAGCACAATCGCCGAGTTGGAAAATTTGATCGAGAATTGATAATAAATAGGCTCATACTAAGATGCTTTTAAAAATCCCGACCCAACCAGGGCCTGTTAAAACCACCGATCTCCAAAAGGTTATAATTGCCTCGTTAATTCTCGTAACCCTGTAGAAAAGGAAAACCGCTGAATGAAAGACAACCCATTAAAAGTTGTGATCCCGATGGCAGGGCTGGGCACCCGTTTGCGCCCCCACACCTGGAGCAAACCAAAACAACTGGTCAGCGTGGCAGGCAAGACAGTCTTGAATCACCTGATTGACAGTCTGTCGACCTACCCGGGCTTTGTGGATATCGAACTGGTCAATATTGTCGGATACCTGTCAGACCAGATTGAGGACTGCATTCGTACATCCTACCCGGATTTAAAATCGAGATTTGTGCTGCAGGAAAACCCGCGCGGGCAGTCCCACGCGATTCTGCTTGCAAAGGAATTCATCTCCGGTCCGACCCTGGTTGTGTTCGCGGATACGCTTATCGAAACTGACCTCTCTTTTCTGGATGGCGAATCGTCCGGGGCGGTTGTCTGGGTAAAGGAGGTGCCTGATCCACGCCGCTTCGGAGTCGTGAAGTTAAACAAGAGCGGCCAGGTAACCCGCCTGATCGAAAAACCTGACTCTATTGAGGACAACCTGGTTGTGGTCGGTTTTTATTACTTCAAAGAAGGAGAGCAGTTGATCGCCGCGATTGAGGAACAGTTGAAAAAAGACGTCAAATTAAAGGGCGAATATTTTCTGGCAGACGCGATCAACATCATGCTGGAAAACGGATTAATAATGCGTCCCGAGATGGTTGAGGTCTGGCTGGATGCCGGCACTCCCCAAACACTGCTTGAAACCAACCGTTATCTGTTGGAACACGGGCACGATAACAGCAAAGAAGCCGCTCTGCGGGCAGAGTTCCAGGCTGTGCCGCCGGTTTTTGTGCACCCGTCCGCCCAGATCAGGAACGCAGTGGTGGGGCCTTTTGTCTCCATTGGAGCGGAATGCCAGATTCAAAACTGTCTGGTAAAAAATTCGATCTTCGAAGACCAGGCCCGCGCCGACGGCGTGATCCTGGAGGATTCCCTGATTGGACGTAACGCTGAACTCCAGGGAAGATGGAAGATTATCAACGCCGGCGATGATACCAAACTTACGGTTTGATTCAGGGTCGCTGGCCGGCAAGGGGTTTTATGGCGACACAGGCTGCTGAAGAGGTTTTCTGTTACTCTGGAAAAGAATACGCAGACCGCCCGGTCTCTATTCTGCTTGATGGCAATCGTCTGGAAATATCCGAAATCATCGCCAGCTGGCGCACCCCCCAGGGCAGGCGTTTCCGGGTGGTTACCGCAGGCGGCCGCGTTTTTAATCTATCCTACTTCGAAGCGGGCGACGCCTGGACAATCGAAGAACAATAGCAGGCGCATTTCCCCCCCGGGGTAAATTTTCCAATTATAAAATGGTAGACTGAACCGGTTACCAATGAAACAACATACTGAATACGAAGCAGTGATCGGATTGGAAGTACACGCTGAACTGGAAACGGTTTCGAAAATGTTCTGCGCCTGTCCGGTAGTTGACCTGACCACCGCAGCGCCAAACTCGGCAGTATGCCCGGTTTGTTCGGGCATGCCGGGTGTACTTCCGGTGATAAACCAGCGGGCGGTCGAATATGCCCTGCGTGTGTCGCTGGCCCTGAACTGCAAAATCCACCCCGTGAGCATTTTCGCCCGTAAGAACTATTTTTACCCCGATCTCCCGAAAGGCTACCAGATTTCGCAGTACGAACAGCCTCTGGCTACGGACGGCTCGCTGTTGATCCTGGCTGAAGACAGCTACAAGGAGATCCGCATCCGGCGGGTGCACCTGGAGGAGGACACCGGCAAACTGACCCACGTAATCGATAATGGTAACGGCTATTCGCTGATCGATCTCAACCGTGCCGGGGTGCCTCTGCTGGAGATCGTTTCTGAACCGGACCTGAACTCCGGCGCTGAAGTCCGCGCTTATGCCTCCGGGCTGCGCTCCATCCTGCGCTACCTTGAGGTTAATTCGGGCGATATGGAAAAAGGGGTGCTTAGAATCGAACCAAACGTCTCTGTCCGCCCAAAAGGCAGTTTAGAATTCTTTACCCGCACAGAGATAAAAAACCTGAACAGTTTCCGGGCCCTGGAAGATTCGGTGAATTACGAGGTCGAACGCCAGAGCCAGCTCCAAAAGCAGGGAAAAGCTGTGATCCAGCAGACCCTCGGCTGGGATGAAAAAGCCGCCAAGACTGTTCCCCAGCGCAGTAAAGAAGACGCCCATGATTACCGTTATTTTCCGGAGCCCGACCTGCCCCCGCTTGAAATCCAGCCGGGCTGGATCGAATCAATCCGGGCTGGTATGCCCGAACTGCCTCTCCAGAGGCAGATGCGTTTCGAGCAGCAGTACGGCCTGAAACCTACGGATGCTGCGGTTCTGACCGCTGAAAAGCCGGTCGCCGATTATTTTGAAGCGGTGGCTGCTGCCGGGGAGCAGATCCCCCCGAGAACAATCGCAAACTGGATCAGCGGACCGGTCTTCGCTTATATGAACGAGAACGGGACCGAAATCGACCGGATAAAAACCCCACCCGAAGAGCTGGCGGAATTGCTCCAGATAATCCAGGACGGCCACATAAACCAGAGTACAGCCAAAAACATCCTGCTCGAGATGCTGGAGAGCGGCCGACCCGCCAGAGAGATAATCGACCAGGGCAACCTGCGCCAGATTTCAGATTCCAGCCAGATCGCGGACCTGGTCAGAGGCGTACTTGCCGATAACCCCGGGCAGGTAAACGAGTACCTCGATGGCAAGTCCGGGCTGTTCAGCTGGTTTTTCGGGCAGGTAATGCGCCAGACCGGAGGCAAAGCCAATCCCCGGATCCTACAAACCGAATTGGAAAAGCAGCTGGCGGAAATCGAACGATAACCCCTGTTAAACGCCAGGAATAAGGTTCGATCTCCCCCAAAACCGGTTTTAAGGCGAACAAAAGTTATCAATAGCTTTGTTGCATTTGTCACTTGACGCTAAAATCGAGTTCTGTTAAAGTAAGGCCGTATCCACCTTTCTGGAAGCGCATAAAATATGGGAAGATTTTCGTCCCGTAAGGGCGAGTTATTATCCCTGAAGGGCACTATGTTGTCCATAAAAACTGGCAGTTCAAGCGGACATTCCTCCGGTATGTCCGCTTATTTTTTACTCATCGCAAAACCATTCAGCAAGTTTCCACAATATTGGTATGACTGAATTAATTGACGCCTTTACTATCGCCCAGGCACAATTCGACCACATGGCGGAACTTCTCAACCTCGAAAGCTATGTCGCCGAAATGCTGCGCTTTCCCAGGCGCGAATATAAATTCCAGATTCCAGTGCGGATGAATAACGGCACACTAAATATCTATTACGGCTTTCGAGTCCAGCATAATGATGCCCGCGGCCCAGCCAAAGGCGGGATCCGGTTTCATCCTTCAGAAACGCTGGACACGATCCGGGCGCTGGCGATGTGGATGACCTGGAAAACCGCGGTTGTCGATATCCCCCTGGGAGGCGCGAAAGGTGGGGTTGCTGTAGATCCCGCTGCGCTGGCCGATTCAGAAAAAGAACGCCTGTGCCGGGGTTGGATCACTGAATTCTGGCGGGCGATCGGTCCCCGCCAGGACATCCCCGCCCCGGATGTGGGCACCACCCCCCAGATGATGGGCTGGATGATGGACGAATACTCAAAGATGGCGGGAGCATACACCCCCGGCGCGATCACAGGTAAACCGGTGGGCGGCGGCGGAACGCTCGGGAGAATGGAGGCGACCGGTTTCGGAGTGGTCTATACCCTCGGGGAAGCGATCAAGCACCTCAAACTTGACCCTTCCAGGTGCCGGGTTTCCATCCAGGGGTTTGGAAATGTTGCCCAGTATGCCGCAATTGGATTTTCCGAATTTCTGGGAGGCACGGTTGAATGCGTTTCCTGCTGGGACCGCCGAGATCTTACCTCCTACACGATCAGCCATCCGCAGGGCGTCAATCCCCGCGATCTATCTCAATAACAGATCCATATGGATCAATCAATATGGATCAGGCTTATGAAAAGGGATACATTATCGAAGACGGGAGCGCATGGATCCAGAAAGATGTCGATATTCTGATGCCGTGCGCCCTGGAAGGACAGGTAAACGCCGAAACTGTAAAATCGATCAGCGACCGCGTGAAAATCATAGCCGAAGGCGCAAACGGTCCCACCACACTTGAAGCCGACCGCTTTTTCGAAGCCCGCGGTATTTTCCTGATCCCTGATACTTTATGCAATGCCGGCGGGGTAACCGTGTCCTATTTTGAAGGCGTGCAGAATGACATGAATTATTACTGGTCGCGGGAGGAAGTGATCGACCGTTTGAACAACAAACTAACCCGGGCCTTTGCGGATGTCCTCAAGGTCGCTGAAGCGGAAAAAATCTACATGCGAGATGCTGCCTATATCGTCGCAATCGACCGGGTGGTAAAGGCCATGAAAGAACGCGGCTGGTTATACGTGCCGTGAATTGAAGGATTTATTTTTAAATTTAATCAATTTAATTTATCCATGGGAACAAATCAATTTCAACCAACCCAATTCATATCATAAAGGAGATCAATCAATGTCAGAATTAAATCCGTTCGCCATTGCCCAGGCACAGCTGGATGAAGCCGCCGAAGTGCTGCAGTTGGATCCGGCCACACATGAAATGCTGCGCTGGCCGCTGCGAGAACTGCATGTCACTCTGCCGGTAAAAATGGATGACGGCACCACCCAGGTGTTCCGCGGCTTCCGGGTCCAGTATAACGATGCGCGCGGCCCCACGAAAGGTGGAATCCGCTACCATCCCGATGAAACAATCGATACTGTCAGGGCGCTGGCTGCCTGGATGACCTGGAAATGTGCAATGGTTGACATCCCGCTGGGGGGCGGCAAGGGCGGCATTATCTGCAATCCGAGACAGCTCTCTCAGGGCGAACTGGAACGCCTGAGCCGGGCGTATATCCGCCAGGTCGGCCGCCTGATCGGCCTTGAGAAGGATGTGCCTGCCCCGGACGTATACACAAACCCGCAGATAATGGCCTGGATGATGGACGAGTTCTCGTTCCTGCAGGGATACAACGAATTCGGAGTGATCACCGGAAAACCGATCGCACTGGGCGGTTCAGCCGGGCGCGGCGATGCAACCGCACGCGGCGGGATCTACACCCTCCGCGAGGCGGGCAAGACTCTTGGCATCGAACTGAACGGCGCCACTGCCGCAATCCAGGGTTATGGAAACGCCGGTTCCTTTGCCCATAAACTGGGGGAGGAACTGCTCGGATTGAAGGTTACCGCAGTCTCAGACTCAAGAGGCGGCATTGTCAATCCGGATGGTCTGGATTATGAGTCTGTGTTTGCTTTCAAACAACAAAACGGAACCGTCCTGGGGTATCCCGGAACGACCGAGATAACAAATCCAGAACTACTGGAACTGGATGTCGATGTTATGATCCCTGCCGCTTTGGAAAGCGTTATTACCCAATCCAACGCCGGGAATATCAAAGCCAAGATCAGCGTTGAACTGGCGAACGGCCCTACAACTCCCGAGGCTGACCAGATTCTATTTGAGAACGGTGTCTACGTCATCCCGGATTTCCTGGCCAACGCTGGCGGTGTTACGGTCTCCTACTTTGAGATGGTCCAGAACACCTATGATTATTACTGGGAGGAGAGCGACGTCCACGAAAGGCTGGACCGCAAGATGACTGCAGCCTTCCACTCAATGCACAACACCGCCAAAAAACTCAACCTGCATAACCGCCTGGCTGCATATGTCGTATCCGTTGAGAGAGTCGCGGAGGTGATGCGCCTGCGCGGTTGGGTGTAAGGTATTCAATTAAATAGTGATTGAAATTTAGACCTATCCGGGGGTTGTCGAAAGAACTTTCTTTGACAACCCCCGGTTTTTATTCCCCTTTTTCAGGCTAATATTCCCTGTCCAGGTTCCTTCCCGGAGTATTATGATCCGCGCAGTAGGGAAGCTCGCATATATTCATCAAAAAAACCCTCCAGACCAGATTGATTGATCCTTTCAGCGCCGGGTTTTACCCCGCAGCCCGCCCTCGGAAAAAGGAATTTCAACGCGGAATGCTTGTCAATTTATCCTCTCTCGTTGTATACTCTAATTAACTTAGTGCAGGAGAGGACGGCGGTCATGAAAGTAAACGTAAACCAAGAGAGCTTAGCCCACGGTCTTAACATCGTCTCAAGAGCGGTTTCCCCGCGCAGCACCCTTCCGGTCCTGGCGAATGTTCTGGTCGCAACTGATGAAGGCCGCCTTCGCCTGTCAGCGACCAACCTCGAACTGGGGATAACCTGCTGGATAGGCGCAAAAATTGAGGATGAAGGTTCCACCACAGTGCCAGCCCGAACTTTCACCGACCTGGTAAGCACCCTGGCCCCTGATCTCCCCGTTAATATGGAACTTAACGTGCGCATGATGTCGCTGTTACTGCAAAGCGGCGCTTCCACTACAGAAATTAAGTGCATCGACTCGCAGGAATTTCCCCCGGTACCAGTTTTTGAGCCGGATGATGGGTTGGAAATCAATGTTGCAGATCTGAAAGAGATGATCCAGCAGGTTGTATTCGCGGCTTCAATAGATGAAGCCCGGCCGATTCTGACAGGAGTGCTCATCAATATCGAAGAGGACACGATCACTATGGCCGCCGCAGATGGTTTCCGCCTTTCGGTACGCAGCGCCCCGTTATCCAGCCCTGTTTCCGGTTCGGTCAAAATTGTGGTGCCTGCCCGCGCCCTGAGCGAACTCGCCCGGATTGCCACCGACAAAGACCAGACAGTGCGCATGTACGTCCCTGCCGGTCGCGGTCAGGTTCTGTTCCGGCTGGAGCACGCGGAGCTTGTCTCCCAGTTAATTGAAGGCACTTTCCCGGATTACGAACAGATCATCCCAAAATCCAGCGATAATCGCGCAGTGATATCCACCTCTGAATTCCTCAAAGCCTGCAAGCAAGCTGAAATTTTCGCTCGGGAAGGGTCGCATATTGCCCGCCTGGAAATAAAATCCGGTGATGCCCAATCGCCCGGTTCCATCAATATCCGCGGGCAGTCTGAAGAGACCGGCTCGAACGAGAACAATGTGGACGCTAACATAGAAGGTAATCCACTCACGATCGCCTTCAATGTGCGCTTCCTTCGAGAGGCGCTGGATGTGATTCACACCCCCCATGTCGTCCTGGAGACCTCAACCGAAACCAGTCCCGGGGTCATCCGGCCCAGCGGCGGAGATGACGGGCAGGGCGTGTTTACCCATGTCATTATGCCGATGCACCTCGGCAGTTGACCGGTTTATTCACTTGAATCTGGTTGGCACGTTGAACTTCAAACGTGCTGACTTTTTATTTCAAAATAAATATGACCCTGCCCTCCTGCCACTTTTGACCGGACGCTCCAAATTTATCTTTCGCTGGCGCAGTACCCGATTTTACAGACCCAAATCCGGGCCCGGATGAGGCGCGAGTTATTCGAGCGCGGAGTTATTCCACTGGAAGATTTTGAAACTGAGGTGAAACAAAAAGCGGTCAGTTCACAGAGGCTGGAGGTGCTCAACGATCCGATGGCGGATGAGCCTGCCGATATCTGGGAACTGCGCTTATCCAGGGTGCGCGAATACCTGACTGATTTCTATTTTGCATACAACCTGCCTTTTGATCTATTCAATGAACTTGTCCGCCAGACACTGGCTGAACGCGGCGCAATCGCTGAAGACCTGATGGTTTCATTCAATCCTGAACTAGCCCCCCAGAACATGCTGTTTGAGCAAGCGATGGCTATCGAGAGTATCCCTCCCGAAGAACGTAAGAATCACCAGGCTCGCCTGCAGGAAATAAAGGTTGTATTAATCCGGACAATGATCAGCGACCAGCTTGCATATGTAAAGATCGCCAAAGACTGGTTCACAATTGAAGACCTCAACGAAATCCGCACCCATAAAATCGGGCACGGCAAAATTGGCGGTAAAGCCGCCGGGATGCTGTTAGCATATCGCATCCTGAATGAGGTCGGAGATGAAACCATAAGGGAAACCATTTCTATCCCCGAGTCATATTATATCGGCGCTGACCTGCTCTATAATTTCATGGCTCTCAACAATTTAATGCATTGGGCTGATCAGAAATATAAGATGGAACAGGATATCTGTTCGGAATACCCCCGCTTGAAAGCTGAATTTTTAGAAAGCCAACTGACGCCTGAAACACTTGAAGCCTTGATGATTATGCTAGTGAACATCGGGCGCAATCCGATTATCGTCCGTTCCTCCAGTCTGCTGGAGGATAACTTTGGGACCTCGTTTGCCGGGAAATACGACAGCTATTTCTGCCCAAACCAGGGAACACTGGATGAGAACCTGGAAGACCTGGCCATGGCGATCAAGAAAATTTATGCCAGCAGCCTGAATCCGGACGCACTGCTTTACCGCCAGACCAGGGACCTGCTGGACTATGACGAACGCATGGCAGTGCTCATTCAGACTGTGCAGGGCGACCGGACCGGGCGCTATCTTCTGCCCCATGCAGCCGGGGTGGCATTCAGCCACAACCTGTACCGATGGTCGCCACAAATCCGCCGGGATGATGGTTTCCTGCGCCTGGTATGGGGTTTGGGAACCCGGGCGGTTGAGCGGGTGGGGAATGATTACCCGCGCCTGGTCGCTCTCAGCCACCCCCACCTCCATCCGGAGGTGTCATCCAGAGATACCCGCCGATATTCCCAGCGCTATGTTGACCTGATCGATCTCGATGAGAACAGGTTCAAATCCCTGCCAATTGACGAAGCCCTTGACCCAGACGATCCGGTTACAGGTTATATCGCCCAGGTGGAACAGGACGGTTATCTGGCGCCTCTCCGGAAAACAATGCCGGAAAACCTTGAGAAACAGCTGGTGATCACCTTTGATGGTCTGTTCCGCCGGACTGATCTCGCCGGGCTTTTTACCCGCATACTGGGGACTCTTGAAAAACATTACCGCTCTCCGGTTGATACCGAATTCACAGTTCATATTGAGAACCCCGCTTCCACCAGACCGGAGGTAAAAATAGCCCTGCTCCAGTGCCGTCCGCTCAGCTATCTCCAGGAGATGGACGCCCGTATCCCGCCAAAATTAAAAGAGAAAAACATCATTTTCAGGACCAAGCGGATGGCGCCCCAGGGACGGGTCAGCGCAATCCGTTATATCCTGTACGTTTACCCGGAAAAATATTTTTCACTAGAAACGCTCGCAGCCCGGGGTGAAGTCGGCCGAACAATCGGCCGGCTCAATGCCGCCCTTGCAAACGAAACATTTATCTGCATAGGTCCCGGCAGGTGGGGTACGGTCAACCCTGATCTCGGCGTTCCGGTGAGTTACGCCGACATATACAATACCCGGGCGCTGGTTGAAGTTACAGGCCCGGGCATCGGTCCCGCTCCGGAGGCTTCCTTCGGGACTCATTTCTTCCAGGACCTGGTCGAATCAAATATCTACCCTCTGGCGGTGTACCTTAGCGATAGGGATGCCCTGTTCAGGAAGGAATTTTTTGATAATGCACCCAATTCACTGGAACAGTTTATCCCCGCGCCTGAAACCATCGCAGGCTGTCTGACGTTAATTGATATCGACACCTGCCGTCCCGGATACAGGCTTGAACTGGTTATGGACGGTGAACAGGCTCTTTCTGTCGCCTACCTCAAAGCTGGCAAACCCCATCCTGAACCTCCCCAAACCTGAGCGGCTGGTATACTTTCCTGAGGATACCCACCCAGATGGACTCGCATATTTCTAAAAAATTTATCGCTGTGGCTGGCAATATCGGGGTTGGAAAGTCCTCACTGGTCAACCTGCTTTCCGACCGCCTGGTGTGGCAGCCTTTTTACGAACCGGTCGCGGATAATCCTTATCTGCAGGATTTCTACCAGGATATGCGCACCTGGGCATTTCACTCCCAGATATATTTCCTGACCCGGCGTCTGCATACCCACCGAGAACTGGTCAATTACCCCGGTCCGGCAATCCAGGACCGCACCGTCTATGAGGATGCCGAGGTTTTTGCGTGTAATCTCTACCGCAATGGGCACATCAACAAGCGCGACTACAATGCATATCGCGAGCTGTACCAGGTGCTGACCGAATTCCTGCCTCCCCCCGATCTGGTCATTTATCTGCCGCGCCACTGTCAGTACCCTCCTGGAGCGAATCCGCCAGCACGGGCGCGATTATGAACAGACTATGGACCCCGCCTACCTGGAGCAGCTGAATGAGCTGTATGAAATGTGGATTGCTGGATTTAACCTGTGCCCGGTATTGACCGTTCCGGTAGACCAGCTCAACTATGTCTCCAACCCGCGCCACCTCGACCTGATAGAGCGCAAAGTGCTTGAAAAATTGATGGGCAAGGAGGAAGTGGTCTTCAGCCAGGATGAGGTTGGCTGAGTCAGAAGTGGTCTTGCCCCCGCTTTACATGTGGTTTCTGGGAATAAATTTCTCAGAATGCCGCCAGGGCTTCATCCCGGTCTTCGAATATATCGAACAGACTATCAAACCCTGAAATCTCCAGTACCCTCAGGATTTCCTGCTGGGGATTGAGTAGTTTCAGGTGTTCGGACTTGCCTTCCGCACCTACGCCTGCCCTGTCAACGCCAACCCCCAGCATTTTCGCTATACCCAAAAGGGTTCGTAAGCCGGCGCTGGAGAGCGAATTCACCTCGCTTAAATCAATGAGCAGGTTGCGCATTCCCCCTTCATAATACGCCTTTGCCTCGTCCTCAAGCAGGCCCGCTGTGCCCAGGTTGATCATGCCGCTGATCGTAAAAACCGTAACCGTTACCCGGGCGCTTTCCTGTGTTACGCTGATTTCCATCTCTATCCTCTCCTCTGGCAATGAGTTAAAATTTACAGGAAATTATACTCACAAAGCCTGAAGTGGTCTGGACAAATATACGCTTTTTATATTCAGAGATAATTCTGACCGGTTCTTGCTGAGGGAATAGCGGTAATCAACAAGAATAAGTAAGAGAGTATCCCGATGAGAGATTTGCACGCCCAATTCGTTTCCGGCTTTCTGTTTCCAACCTCGCAAAGACTGCGTGGGGGCAATTACAGGCAAAAACTGGCGGAGGCGCGCGCCAACCTGTCGCTCTCTAGGGATGAGATCAGCAACCTGCAGTTTCAGAAACTGCGCCGGATGATCCAGCATGCCTCCCTGCATGTCCCCTATTATCGCCAGCTCTTCAAACAGTTGGGGCTTGAACCGCAGGATATCCGCGAGTGGAGTGATTTCGAAGATTTACCTGTACTGACCAAAAGCCAGGTCAGGGAGTTCAACCCTCTGTTCCAGTCAGAAAAGCGTCGCTCTCCCATCCGTAAATTTACCACCGGCGGTTCAACCGGTACGCCGCTTCATGTCCAGACAGGTGAAATATCGATCGCGGCGGAACACGCCTGCCGGACGCGCGCTTTTGACAGGTGGGGCATAAAAATCGGTGACCGCCTTGTGCAGATCTGGGGCAACACCTATTCCTTAGACCACAGCCTGAAAACCAGGCTCAACAGGCGGATCTACAAACCGCTTAAAGATGTTCTGTTCAACCGACGGGAAATGCCCGCCATAACATACGGGGAAGAAGACCTAGAGAGGCAGTGGAGATATCTCAACAGGTTCAAACCTGTATATATCCGCGGATTTCCTTCAGCACTTTTCCTGCTGGCGCAGTACATCACCGCCAATAATTTCGACGGGCGTTCTCTTGATCTTAAACTGATCATCACCGGGTCTGAGATTTTGTATGACTGGCAGCAGAGTGAACTTGAGCAGGTGTTCGGCTGCCGGATTATGAACAGCTATGGTTCATTTGAAATTGGGTACGCCGCCTGCAGTTACCCCTGCGGCGCACTCCATACCAATGATGATTTTGTTATCGTTGAAGTGATCAAACCCAACCCAAAAGACCAGTTCGGGCAGATTGTCGCGACAAGGTTGGATAACTGGGAATTTCCCCTCATCCGCTACAATGTCGAAGACCTGGCGGTAGGGTTGGGCGAGCACCACAACTGTTCCCTCGGGATCAGCCTCCTGAAACTCGACCAAATTATCGGTCGTAATTTTGACCTGGTCCGGCTGGCCGACCGGCGCATTGTGCATGGGGGTTACTTTGATAACCTGATCAGGAAGGCGCCCGGTGTGATCCACTTCCAGGTGGTTCAGAAATCGCCGGACAAATTTGATATTTTCCTGGTCGTTGACCCTGACCGATACACGCCAGAAGGGGTGACTTATATCTCCCAGAACATCCAATCATTTTGCGGACCGGTCCAGGTAAATATAATCAAGGTTGATTCGATCCCGGCTGAAGCCTCGGGCAAATTCCGCTATGTCCGCTCGGAGGTCAGGTCGCAGGATTTGTAATTAACCCAAAATTTTTTTAATTTCAATTTTCATTCACACAAATTGTACGGCTTTCGGGGATAACCTCAAAATCATACGGTTGGTTGTACGTTGAAAAAAGGCTGGCGTCTTCCAGGATTTCAAAATCACCGTCAAAGTAAAGGTTGAAAATTAGTCTGAAATTGTTGACCGGTGAGAGACTGTCATAAACCTGGTCATTACCAACTCCGGGAAGATAATATGCGTTGAGGATATTCACCCGCTTATCAGGCGTGGACTTGACCGCCCCATGGTCAGCCTGCAGGATGATGATTGGTTCCGGATCGGATTGTTGAATAATTTCCCGCAGTATTGGAAGGATTTTACGATTGATGAAACTGACCTGATCCTTATATCCCTGATAATAAGGCTTGTCATAATCCACAAAATCACCTTCTGGTTCGAACACAAAAGGACCGTGCGGGATGACCATGTGGGCAAACACAAATTTCGGGCCATCCGTTTCAGGCAGGGTTTTTAGCTGGTCGAGCACATACAGGATTCGCTCCTGGTGGATTCTCTTGGGGTTATTCAGATCTGGTTGAAGGATCTCTGGCAGGTAAGCTGCGCTGTCAATAACAATCCGAGTGAGCGAATTACGGAGCACAAGCAATTCAAATTCGTTGATGCCGCTGAATAACCTCTCCTCAATTAATCCTCCTTCTTGCGGAGAGAGGTAAATATCAGCATTTTCCCACTGCGTGATATTAAAACCAGTCTCAAATGCAACAACCCGGTATCCCAGGCTCTCTAATATGCGCCGCACCCGGCTGTCCTGGATAAGTTCCTTGATACCAGCCCGGCTTGTATTCCCCTGTCTGTAGTTTTCTCCCAGCTCTTCTAGGTAGTTCATATTTAAATTTGAGGATAAGGAAAGGCTTGTCTGGGCGTAATTGCTGCGGGAACAGTATCCAATATAGAAACCGGATTTTTCAAGCTCCTGGAGAAACTGGTTGTTATCAAATTCAAATTCATCCAGTAAAGTATCATCGCGTGCATAGGCATCCAGGATGATCAGGTAAATATCGGGGTACCGGTCAGCCGGTTGTCTGCTGGAATCAAAGCTATCTGTATATTCATCATTTATGTTGCTTTCCGAAGAATAACTTCTTAATTCAAAACTGATCGATTGGACCAGAGGAATTATTAGCAAGGCTGCTGCAATAACATTTAAGGATCTGTTTATAGATTCTGTGGCGTTAATTTTTTTTAAGATGACATAAATACCCACGACGATCAACACAACCCAGATCAAAAGCAGCACCCGGTGCCTGCCCAGAAGAGTTCCCCAATCCTGGTTGGCTTTTAGAAGATTATAAAAATGCCCGTATGCAAAGAACAGGATGATCACCAGGCTGGTAACCAGGGCTGCTTTGCCGCGATCCTTTATCAACAGGGCTGAGGCAAAATATAAAATTGCGCCGATTAATAGCGAGGCGATGAGTGCCCTCAGGGCTGTATCAAAGCTGATCTCTTCAATATTGCTGCCAAATAAGGCCAGGACGGGATAGGCTGCAAAGAGCAAGGGGTGAAAGTGCTTATCCAGTATGGTTCGCAAGTTTACGGCTCTCCATCAAGAAAATTTTTCGAATTGTGTCAGTAATTTCAAATTCTTGATGAATATAGAAGTATTCAGAAAAAACATTCCGAAAATTTTCGAGATCATATTCAGTAAAGATATCCTCTCTTGAAATTAATAGTTTTTGAACCTGAGGATCTTCTTTGGGTACAAATTCAATTACAAGCCACCGTCCGAGATTATGGAAAAATTCTGCGATTTTTATCAGTGGGACGTTGTTAGTGATTGCCATATGGTGGATAATCGCCAGAGCAAACACAGCCCCTGCAGGCCCTCTTCGCTTCAAGCTTTGCCGCTCACTGTTATCCCAGCCCGAATCCGGGCTTGGATTGGTGAGATCAAGCAGCAGCGGAAGCAGGTTATTTTCATTTTCGTCCCTGCAATTCCTGTAATTGAGTTCAACCGCCGCAGGGTCACTGTCTATCGCAATTGTCGGGATTCCTTTCTGGCTGGCTAAACGGCTGTAACGACCAGTATTTGCTCCCAGATCCCAAACACTCTCCGGCAAAATGCGGTCGATTATTGAGGCGATTATTTCTTCTTTGTTTTTTGCACCTGGCCCGGAATATTGTGATTCTTCGTAATAATTCAACCAGCCCCCGTTGGTTGGTGACCATGAAAGCTTTTTTACAGTTTTTTCGAGATTATCAACCAATCCCAGCATACCTGTTCTGGACATCCTCCTGGAAGGGTCAACCGGCTTGCCCGCAAACCTTTTTTCACTGGAGGCGTGCAGCAAAACATGGATCAGAACCGGGAATCTGAACCTGGTCCGAATTGGGAGAAGTTTCGCCGCCAGGTCCAAAGGAATGCCGTCTATGTAAATTCTCAGCAATTGGCTTAAACGGACATCTTTATATGCCATCAGTAACAGTGGGGCAAGGAAGTGTTTGCAGAACTGCCGGTACCCTATCCATGGCTGGCCTTCCTGGTAAATCTGAAAAGATAGCGTGTCTATCAGGATCGGATTGCCTTCATGAAACTGGATATTAAATGCGCTGCTGTCCTTCAGGACCATATCATATTCAAGGGCTTTTGTTTGAATCCTCAGTGTGGTCAGCGCAGCATCCTTTAGCTGGCTGAAACACCATTCATAAGGGTATGAGATAAAACCTATTTTTTCCGGCTGGATGACCTTGTAGCATTGAGCAGGCAGATTTTCCCACTTCGGAATTTCAGAGTGAGGAATTAGCAGATTTTCAGAGACAAGCTCTTCATACAGACCAGAATTTGTGAGCTTTTCAAAATGTTGCTTATAGACCGAATTTATCTGGCGGTAAAGCACCCCCTCCTTATAGAAAAGATACCCGCTTGGGTCTCGAAACGAAGCCCCCAGGTAATGTTGAAAATACAAGGAATCCATCATTCCTGGTCTGTATCGTCCTCTTGGTTAAAGAGATTCTGAATGAACGTGGTAATTCTGCTCCAGTATCTGCGCATCACAAATAACCCGCCCAGCAGCGATGCAACAATCAATTGCAGTATAAAACTGCCTGAACCGGGATCCAGATAAGTATGGGCGCGAATCGCCGGCATAAGCCCCCTTACAATCGAGATTATTATGTATTCATCAAGGAACTGCATATCTAAACTTTTTTTCACTCCTTGGACAACTGGTTGGCTGTTCTTAATTCCGGATGTCTTGTTGATTATATCCCCAAGTTTATAACCTGGTAAATGAAGTAAATCATCAAGTGCCACGGATCAATAACGATATGTGTAAAAAATAATTTCAACCATCCCCTGATAACAAATTGATGAGTATTCTTACCTCAATTAATTAAGCCTCAAACGGAGTGCACAACGGTCGGATTCACATCCAATTGGGCATGTTTTCTTGATTACTCAACCTTGCTGCCCGGCTCCTGGTATGCTTGCTGGGCAGAATTGTTTCTACGATAAACTGGGGGTGTTATGTGTTTTTTATCCTCCATTGCATATAAGCGTTCGAGAAAATGCCCGTTAAATTGCGGGTCGACCAATCAAAGTAATTTTCCATAAAACCAGACCCGATAAGGAAATATTTAGCAGAACAATTGACCTGACTTATAGTTTATGGTATACACAAATTAAATTATTTATCAGAAATCCATTTAAAATTCGGTAGAAGTAGAAATTTCATAAAAAAGATATATAACGGATTAAAATAAGAATCATATCAGGATAGAAAATCGTATGCCAACGCAGTTGTTTTCAGGGTGATTTTTTTATGATTGATAATCTTGAAATTGGTCTGCGCATACGAAACGCCCGCAGGGCTATGGGTCTCCGCCAGGCTGATATCTCTGAGATGACATTGCTTCCAGCCAGCCACGTATCGGACATCGAGCGTGGGCTGACCATCCCCACAATCCCCACACTGCGCAAGATCAGCGACGCACTTGGACGGCCGCTTGTATACTTCCTGGAGTCCGCGGCGGAAAAGCCGCGCTCTCTGGGAATGGTAATAAATCCGTCTTCAATCGGGGGTCAGGCAGCCATAAAATTCGCCCAGATAGTCGAACAGAATACCAATTATGATTATAAAGTCCGGATATACGGGCATTCCCTTCTGGGGACCGCCCGGGAACAGGTAGAAGGGCTGGCCCAAGGAGCCATCCATATTTACATTGATGAACTGCTTGCCTTTGAATGCATTGCAGAGCTTTGTGGGCCAACCTGCCTGCCATATTTTTTCCGCGACCAGTCCCATTACCTTGCATTTCTGCAAAGCAAAGTTTTTGAACAACAAATTTATGATAAATTACTTCAAAATGGAATCCGCCTTCTCCAACCTTTATCAAGTTGGGGGACGAACTCATTCGAACTGCTTCTGACCACTGAAGCGGTCTTCTCGCCGCTTGATCTGGCCGGGCGAAAATTCCGTTCCTACAATTCAGCTGCTGCTTTCGAACTGCGGCGCGCCCTCGGCGCTGAACCGGTTGTTGTGGAATGGGCTGATGCACCCCAGGCATTCAAAGATGGCATCATTAATACATTTCTTGTCCCGGCAATTTACATGAACACCCTCCATCCAGACGAGTTCGCCCGGAATGCCACCCTGCTGGATTACGGCTATTCTCTGGGCCTGACAATAGCGGTAAATGATCATGCCTTCAGTTCCATGTCGCCTGACCTCCAATCAGCCCTGATAGAAGCAGCCCGCCAGGCGAGTGAGTTTTGCAATCCGCTCGTCGAAGAACAAACAAAAATTACCCTCGAGCGGTTACCATCAGATTACGGACTTCCTGTCATCCATCCTAACCAGACCGCATGGCGGCAAGCTTTTGAATCGGCAATTCACAAGATATGTGAGGCAGGATTGTTACCCCGTGAGTTATACGACCGGATACAAGCATTATGAAACAGCCGAATTTTTCCTTTTGGATTTCTAGCTCGGGTAAATCTGCTCTTTGCCATTAGAATGGAGATCGATATTAATTTTTCAAGGAGGTTTTATGAATTGACCAAAAAAGAAAAAACTGCTGAGCCTGGGTCAACGATCTCACCCAGCCTGGCCTGATTCAATGAGATCACCAGATATCTGATAATTATTCCGAGGAGGATAACAATGAACCCAAAAAAATACTTGCTCATTTTGATGGCGCTTCTGGCTGTAAGTGCTATGGTATTGTCCGCATGTGCAGCCCCGGCAACTCCTGAAGAAGCCGCGCCGATGGAAGAAGAAGCCCCTGTGGAAGAAGAAGCTGCACCTGCTGAAGGTCAACCGCTCAAGATTGGGGCTGTTTTCAACCAGACCGGATGGATGGCTGCATACGACGGTCCGCCGCGCGATGCAGCCTATCTTGCTGTTAAAGTGCTGAATGAGAAGGGCGGAATAATGGGGCGCCCGATAGAATTGATCGAAATTGACGGCAAGACGGACCCGGCTGTTGTGGGCACAGCAACACGCCAGCTGATTGAACAGGGCGCTGAGATCATCATCGCGCCGTGTGATTTTGATATTGGCGCTCCAGCCAGCCAGGCCGCCCAGGAAGCAGATATGGTTGGAACATCGCTGTGCGCCTCTTCGCCGCTATACGGCTCAGAGGTGCTGGGCGACAAACAGTTCACCGCTTCAGTCTGGAATAACAATATGGCTGCCGCCGCCGCAGAGTGGGCTGTTAATGAGAAAGGCTGGAAGACCGCAGCTGTTGTGACTGATACCGCCTATGAATATACCCAGTCGCTGGGTGACCTGTTCAAAGAGCACTGGCAGACACTGGGCGGTGAGATTGTCTCCGACGATGTATACACCGCTGGTGACGAGGATTTCTCGGCTCAGATCGGCAGGCTGCAGGCATTGGAGCAGCAGCCAGATGTAATCTACATCTCTGGCGTCAGCCCTGAACTGGCGACCATCCTGCGCCAGGTGCGCGCAGCCGGAATTGAGACCCCCCTCATGGGCGGGGACACATACGACGATGTCGAATTATGGGCTGCCCTGGGACCGGATTTGGCCAACAATATGTACTTCGCTACCCATTCCTGGCTTGGCCCGGAAGCTGGTCCAAACATGGAGGAATTCCTGGCTTTGTTCGAAGAAGAGTATGGCGAGCCGCCGGTTGCTGGCTTTACTGTGATGGGCTGGGATGTAGTTAATGTATATGCCCAGGCGATTGAAGCCGCCGGTACAACAGACGGTGCGGCGGTCGCCCAAAAGATGGAAGAAATGACTTTCGATCTGTTGAGCGGTACAATGGACTGGTCATCTGCAGAAGATGGCCACTTCCCCAACAAGGAAGTAGCCATGGTTGAACTGCAGGGGGCTGAGCCTTCCTTCCTCGGCTGGATCGCGGTAACAAACCCGCCCGGGCGATGAATCCGCAAGCTTAATCAGATAATGGTAATCGCCTTGTGGGGCTGCACAGCCCCACAAGGTGGATTATTTCTCGCTCAGCGATTATTCAAACAAATCTTTATGACCGAATCAATTCCAAACCAACCCAGAACTACCGCGCTGGTCGTTGAGGGTGTGACCAAAGATTTTGCCGGTTTGCGAGCGCTGGATGATGTCAGTTTAAAGCTGGAAAAGGGTGAAATCCTTGGCTTGATCGGCCCAAATGGTTCGGGAAAAACCACACTGATAAATATCATGACTGGCTTCCTGAGACCCAGTACCGGCAGGATCAGGATCAACGGCGTCGACATCACAAACTGGTCGCCGCATAAAATTACACCGCTGGGGCTAACGCGCACTTTTCAGACGATTAGACTTTTCCCTCAACTGACCGTATTCGAAAACGTGGAGGTTGCGGCAGTAAGCGCTGGACTGCGCCGGTCCTCTGCTGCTGAATTGACATGCAGCAAGCTGGAGCAGCTTGGCGTAGCGGAAATGGCAGAATTACAGGCTGGGGCACTGCCGTATGGCGCAGAACGCCGGGTTGAAATTGCGCGCGCCCTGGCGACCTCTCCCACCTTTATGCTGCTGGATGAACCTGCCGCAGGTTTAAATGAGGCTGAGAGCGACGAGCTCCTGCATATTCTGGCTTCCATACCCCAGGTGACAGGGTGCGGGATTCTGATCGTAGACCATGACATGCGCCTTATCATGCGCCTGTGCCACCGGATCCACGTTCTCAACTACGGCCGGACGATTGGCGAGGGCAAACCCGAGCAGGTGCGCAAGAATCCGGCAGTACTGCAGGCCTATCTGGGAACATCCACAACGGAGAAGGGAAATGTTAATTCTTGAGGACGTCCACGTCAGATACGGTTCAATCGCAGCCCTGCGCGGGGTCTCACTGAATGTCCAGCCTGGTGAGATCGTCGGCCTGATCGGGGTAAATGGCGCCGGAAAATCCACCACACTGATGACAATCGCGGGTGTACTGCACCCATCCCACGGCAAGATTTTGTTTGAAGGCGGATCCATCGTTGGTTCCCAGCCGGAAGATATTGTCCGAAAAGGCATTGCGCTGGTGCCGGAAGAGCGGCGTATTTTTGCCGGGCTTACAGTGGAAGAAAACCTGAGATTGGGCGCCTCGATCCGTTCTGACCGTGCAGAAGTTGAGAGGGACCTGGAGAGCGTATGGGATCGTTTTCCAGTTCTTGCTGACCAACTCGATCAAATGGCGGGAACGCTCTCCGGAGGGGAACAACAGCAGTTAGCCATCGCACGCGGCCTGATGTCGCGTCCGAAACTGCTGATGCTGGATGAGCCTTCTTTAGGGCTTGCCCCTATTCTGGTTGATGAAATATTTAAACTGGTAGTTCAACTGCATGAAACCGGAGTCACGATCCTGCTGGTGGAACAGAACGTGGAGCGGGCTCTCGAGATCGCTGACCGGGCATACCTGCTGAACACCGGCCTGGTTGATTACGCCGGTCCAGCCCTGGAACTGCGTGAAAGAGTCGATTTCGCAAGCGCGTATCTGGGCGAATCCGACTGATTTTAGGACCATAAGGCAATCATATGGAAGCTTGGATGCAAATCCTTCAATTTATTATCAACGCGCTGAGTCTGGGCGGATTATATGCGCTGATGGCGCTCGGTTTAGCCCTGGTTTACAGTATATTACGCCTGGTCAATTTCGCTTACGGCGAGCTGGTTATGGTGGGTGGTTACACCCTCCTGGTGGTTGGGGCAGCAACCAGAATCCCCTGGCTGTTCGTTGCAGCAATCGCGGTTTTTGCGGCTGTCATTGCCAGTGTGCTGCTCGAGCGGATAGCCTTCCGCCCGGTCCGCCACGCCTCACCTAATACCATGCTGATCACATCCTTTGCAGTGAGCGCATTCCTGCAAAATGCTGTCCTGTTGTTCATCTCAGCGCGAACCAAGGCGGTTCGAATCCCACCCTTTTTTATCGAGAATATAAATGTAAGCGGGTTGCTGATCTCAAAGAGCAATATTATTACACTGGTTGTCAGCCTCGGAACCCTGGTGCTGCTGTCTCTCTTTCTCACCCGCACAATGATGGGCACCGCCTTCGCGCGCCGCAGCGGATGACTTTGTGATGACCCAACTGCTTGGCATTCGCGCCAACCAGGTCATTGCGACCGCCTTCGCGATCAGCGGCGGTCTGGCCGGCGTTGTGTCCTTGTTCTGGATTGGCCGGACCGGTTCAGTGGTGCCGCATATCGGTCTTGCCCCGGTGTTGATTGCTTTTGTAGCCTCTGTAATCGGAGGCATCGGAAGCCTGACCGGAGCGGTCGTGGGTGGCTACGTGCTTGCCTTCGTAACGGTGGCACTGAATACAATTCTGCCGCAGGAACTGCTCGATTTCCGCCAGGCTTTTGTATTCCTGATCGTGATACTTGTGCTCTTGTTCCGTCCGCAGGGTCTGGTCAGCGGAAAGCAGTCTTCGGAGCGAATCTGATGAATTCAGGGAATTTCTCGGGTTTTTTGCGTCGTTACGGAACTTTGATCGTGCTGATCGTACCGCTGATCCTCATCGCTTTATTCGCCTATCTCATCGGCCAGGTTGTGCTGCAACGCATTGTGATTGTCATGTTCATAAACTTGATCCTGGTGCTTTCACTGCAGATGTTCACAGGCAATTCAGGCGTGGTCTCATTCGGCCATATCGCCTTTATGGGCATCGCCGCCTATGCCTCCGCACTGCTTTCGATGACACCTGAGGCGAAAGCCGCTGCTCTGCGGGAAGGATACTCCTTTATTGAACAACTGCACATGGCGTTCGTCCCTGCCTTGATTGGCGGCGCACTGGTTACTGCCGTATTTGCAGCCGTTGTTGGTTTTCCGCTTGTGCGTCTCTCTGGGGCAGCCGCGGTTATCGCCACCTTTCGCGTTGCTGATGATTGTACACAATGTTTTGATCAACTGGTCCGAGGTCACCAATGGACCGCGCATCATCTTTGGCATTGAGGGTTACACAACCCTGTGGATCAGCTTAACCGTTGGGCTTATTTCTCTTGTTACTGCTTATTTGTTCAAAGAAACTGCCCTGGGTTTAAAACTGCGCGCCTCACGAGAAGATGAACAGGCTGCCGCCAGCATCGGTATCAACATCATCATTGTCCGCTGGGTGGCATTCTTCCTGAGCGCTTTCATCGCCGGCCTGGCAGGGGGGCTCTGGGCTCACTTCATCACAATTTTCTCTCCAATCGCCTTTTACCTGACACAGACTTTCCTGGTAATCACCATGCTGATCGTTGGTGGGATGGGCAGCGTGAGCGGGGCGGTGGTTGGAACTATTACGATCACGGCAATTTTCGAAGGTCTGCGCGCAATCGAGAACACTGTCAACATGTCCAACCTGCTTCCCGGTTCACTGGCGGGTTTCACCGAGCTAATGCTGGCTGCCGTGCTGATTGTGCTGCTCATCCGCCGCCCGGCTGGTATAACGGGCGGGAAGGAAATCCGCCTGCCGGACAGGTGGACCGGACGGGCTGCGAAAAAGGGTCAGGTTGATAAAGCCTGAATTTGGGAGGAAAATTCCATGACTAACGATACCGGTGACCAGATATATGAACTGGACAGCGGCCTTATAGCAGATGCTCTCAAGATCCGCTTTTACCCCCATGTCACTCACGAAGGTCAGGGCGCCAGGCTGCGCGATACCGAGGGTAGAGAATTCCTGGATTTTTCAGCCGGCTGGGCTGTGGCGAACACCGGCTACAGCCATCCCCATGTAAAAATGGCGATTAGCGAACAGCTTGAGCGAACCACCTTCGGTGGTTTACTATCCAGCATGCACCAGCCAGCTCTCCGTTTGGCTGAAAGACTGGTCGGACTGGTACCCGGCGATTTCCATAAAAAAGTATGGTTCGGCTTATCCGGTTCAGACGCCAGCGAAACTGCCGGACGCCTGCTGCACCTGGCAACTGGTAAGCGCCGGATGGTGAGTTTTATCGGAGCCTACCACGGCTCTACCGCGGCTTCAATGAACATGTCGGCTCATGTCGCCTGGACCCAGTTCATCGGCGGTGGCAACGTGACCAAAATTCCCTATCCGCATCCGTACCGCTGCCCGTTTGGCGATGGAATAGAGGCTGAGCAGTGTGCCGAGAAGGTCATCCACTACCTGGAAGATTATATTTTCAAAACAATCTGCCCACCCGACGATGTTGCCGGGATCATCGTTGAGGCAGTCCAGAGCGACGGAGGCGACATCGTCCCGCCGCCCAATTTCCTACCCATGCTGGAGGATCTCTGCCGCCGCCATGACACTTACCTGGTCGTCGATGAAGTTAAAGTGGGCATGGGACGCACGGGAGAATGGTTCGCCTTCCAGCACAGCGGCGTTACACCCGACGTGGTAATCCTGGGTAAGTCGCTGGGAGGCGGTCTGCCCATCGAGCGCGGTGGTAGCACGCAAAGAGATCCTGGATGTTGGCCCTGCGCTGGCTCTATTCACCACAGCCGGGAATGCCCTCAGTTGCGCGGCCGGGTTGGCGACCATAGAAGCGATCGAACAGGACGGCCTGGTGGACAACGCTCGCATAGTCGGCGAGTATCTACATAATAAACTGCTCACCCTTCAGGAAAAACACCCTCTGATCGGGGATGTGCGCGGTCTGGGTTTGATCCAGGGTGTCGAACTGGTTAAGGACCGCAAGACCAAGGAACCTGCCACACCCGAGACGGCTAAAGTTGTCTACCGCGCCTGGGAGCTGGGTCTGACCGTATTTTACGCGGGCATGTTCTCCAATGTGCTTGAACTGACCCCTCCACTTGTTCTAACCGAGCAGGACGTGGATGAAGGTGTCGCGATCCTAGACCAGTCTCTGTCCGATGTTGCAGCTGGAAAGGTCAGCGACTCGGCGGTGGCGCGCTATGCAGGCTGGTAAACAAATGTCTGATCCTCTCGTTTCTATATTAGAGAAAAAATTACATAATTACCTGGACGATTTAGAGGCGCTTGTTCGGATCAACTCGGGTACAGCTCACAAGGCAGGTGTGGATCAGGTTGTCGACTGGATGGAAAACCGCCTTAACAACCTTGGCTTTGAAATCGAACGCCTCCCGCAGACCAAAACCGGTGACAACCTGCTCGCCGCACTTGATGGTAATGGTTCTGGTACTATCCTGCTGCTTGGACACAGCGATACGGTGTACCCTGTGGGAACCACCGCCGAGCGACCATTGAAAATCGAAGGCGATAAGATCCTGGGTCCGGGCACCTGTGATATGAAAGCCGGTCTTCTGAGCGGCTGCTATGCTGTTGAAGCGCTCTCGGAACTGGGCTTTTTCTTAATTTCGGGCGCATTGTTCTGCTGTGCGTTTCAGATGAAGAGGTTCAGGAGCGTTATTCCTATGATTTGATCCGGGCTGCTGCCCGCCAGGCGGATGCCGTCTTCACCCTGGAAGCCGCCCGCGAGAACGGCGACATTGTGATTGCCCGAAAGGGCGTTCGTGTGTATGCAGTCGAAACATTCGGACACGCAGCCCATGCCGGTGTCGAGCCCGAAAAAGGACGCAACGCTATCCTCGCGCTTGCCCATCTATGCCTGAAACTGGCTGAACTCAACGGTTTCCGCCTGGATGTGACCCTCAACCCGGGTGTTATCGAGGGCGGCACCCAGTCCAACGTCGTTCCGGATTATGCCAGGCTTCTGTTAGATGTGCGCGCCTTCACAACCGATGATTTGGATGCTGTGGCTGCAGCCGCCCGGGAGATCGTCGAAAGCGAGACCCAGGCTGGGATAAAAGCCAGCATAACCCAGGCAGGGCAGGGACATGATCCTATGCCCTATACCAGGGAGGCTGCCGCCCTGGAAGCCATGGCGAAAGAGGCCGCCGGCGAGCTCGGTTTCAGCCTGCAGGGTGCTTTTACCGGTGGAGCTTCCGATGCCAGCCTGGCAGCCGCCCAGGGTGTTCCCGTGCTGGACGGACTTGGTCCCGTCGGGGGTCTCGACCACAGCCCGGATGAGTACATTCTGCTCAACAGTATCGTACCCCGCACCGCTCTGTTAGCAAAATTAATCATTTCGGCTACGAACAGAATAAAGGAGCAGCGCTAAATGGACCAAAAAGTTTTACTGGAAAAACTCCAGAAGGAAGGAGTGGAGAATTTATGGGTGATTTACCACGATTACAGCGGGCGGTCATGCGCTAAGACCGTGCCAAAGGAGCGCTTCGCAAGCGTCCTTGAGAGAGGGGGTGGTCTTTCGCGCGCGAACCTCGATTTTACACTCGAAGACCACCAGGCCGCCGGGGCTCTATTCCTGGCCGACACTGGTGATTTTCTGGCAGTTCCAGATCCAAACAGTTACGCTCCCATCCCTTATCACCAGGCAACCGGACGCACCCACACCTTTATGCGCGCTAACGCCGAAGGGGACCTCTGGGAAGGCTGTCCAAGGACCCGGCTTGAACGCATCGTCTCGGCTTATGAGGTTGAGGGCATGAGTATCCAGGTCAGTTTTGAGGCTGAATTCACTCTGTTCTCCAGGACAGTAAGCGGTGCTTTCCAGCATTCTGATCATGATGGCATGTTCACCGTTGCCGGGCTGGACCGGCACTACCCGCTGTGGCAGAAAATTATCGAGACGCTAAGCACCATGGGTGTATCAATCATGCAGCACGGCAAGGAATACGGTCCAGGCCAGTACGAAATGACCACCCGCCACACCTCCCCCTTAAAAGCTGGCGACGATTACCTCACCTTAAAAGAAGTTGTGCGCTCGCTCGCACGGGAAGCTGGCTGGACCGCGACTTTTATGCCCAAACCTTTCGCCGAATGGGCAGGGAACGGTCTCCATTTGCACCTCAGCCTGTGGGACCGGGAAGGGAATAACGATCTCAGTGTTGGCGAAAAAGATGATGAGCCCCTATCACCACTGGGCAGGAACTTTGTGGGTGGCCTGCTCACTCATGCCGATGCTCTTACCGGCATCGGCGCCACCATCGTTAATTCCTACAAGCGCCTGCTGCCCGGTTCCTGGGCTCCTGCCCATGTATGCTGGGGAGTAGGCAACCGGGCCACCCTGGTGCGCATCCCGGCAATGGGCCGCCGGCGGCATATCGAATTCCGCTCCGGCGATAACGCCATCAACCCTTTTGTTTACCTGACGGCTGTCCTTGCAGCGGGATTGGATGGTATCCAGAACAAAACCGAAACTCCACCACCGGTGGATTATGACATCGGTCACCTCAGCGATGAGCAAGCCGCCGCCCGGGGCATCGCCCGCCTGCCCGCCAACCTGCCAGCCGCCCTCGCCGCCCTCGAGGCTGATGAAGTCATCGCTAAGGCTCTTGGGCCGGTCATCCTGCCAGAATTTCTCAAGGTAAAGAGGACCGAACTGGCGGCTTACGAACTGCATGTTCACCCCTGGGAACGTGAGCTTTACCTGGAGGTCATCTGATGGTTGACACCTCTGCGCTACCGGTTGTGGATGTTCACTGCCACCCATTTTTAAACCAGGGTGAAACCAGCCCTGAGACCTTCACCAACACGGTCTCATTCGGAGGGGCATCCACAAAATACATGTCTGCCGGTGGGGTCAAAGTAGATGACCAGCTCAAAGCTGAACTGCAGCGGTTCAAGCGCGATACGCTCTACTTCCGCTTCATGCAGCGCCAGCTGGCTGCTTTCTTCGACTGCCCTGCCGAATTGGAGGCGATAATCCAGGAGCGCAACAAAGCTGTAGCTGAAGATTACCGCGAATATGTCAGGCGGTTGTATTCGGACTGCCGTTTAAACACCCTGGTGGTGGATTTCGGTTACCCCCAGCCACCAGTAACCGTTTCGCAATTCTCGCAGGAAATCCCGCTTGAAATTGTCCCCATCTACCGTATCGAGCCGTTAATCGTCGACCTGCTTGATACGGACATAGCCTGGCAGGAGTTTCGCAACAGGTATGACGACACAATCGCGGACGCCCTCCAGAACGGCGGGTTCCATGGCCTCAAGTCGATCATTGCTTACCGCACCGGATTGGATATATCCCCGCTCAGCCGCAGCCCGGACCAGGGTTTGCGGGCTCTGGATGCAATTAAACGCGGCCTTGGAGGTGGAGCTACCAAGAAACTGCGCGACCACTTATTTTGCCGGGCTCTGGAACTCTGCATTGAGTACGGCGTACCAATGCAGATCCACACCGGCATGGGAGACCATGAGGTAGATCTTACCCGGTGCCGGCCTGCGCTCCTGATGGACCTGCTGCGCTTCCCGGTTTTTAGAGCCTGCCGGGTGCTGCTGGTGCACTCTGGCTATCCCTACCACGCTGAGGCGGGCTATATTGCCCACGTGCTGCCCAGGGTGTACTGTGATCTTTCTGAAGGGATTCCTTTTGCCGGGAATGCCGCCCAACGTATCATCGCCGAAACCCTTGAAATGGCGCCATTATCAAAGGTGGTTTACGGTTCGGACGGCTACGGCACCCCTGAAATTATCTATATCGGCGCTAAATTAGCCAAGCGCGCCCTCGGGCAGGCTCTCGAGGGACTGGTTGAAGATGGCATGCTCTCAAAGGCCGAAGCCCAGCAGGCAGCCGGATTCATCCTGTCCGAGAACGCCCGCCACCTGTACCGGCTTGATGATTAAACAAAATTTTTGTTTGAGCTGATCGTGGTCTGGAGAAATATTTTTTAGCGGACCTGCGATTGAGGAGTGATGAAATATGTCTGAGGTATTGAAAAGTATTCGTAAGTTCATGGAGGCCCAGGGGATCCCCGGGCGCGACAGTTATGACCTGCCAACTTCTTCGAAGTCTTTCCCCGACGGCGCCCAATTCCGGATCGAGATTGCCGGTGTGGAGCGCGCTTCAACCATGGAAGCTTTAATCGACGAAGCCAGGCGCAGAAACCTGACCATACACAGGGTCATCGCTGCAGTCGGCGGTGCGACCTTCCTGGATTTTGAAGAGCTCAAAGACCTGGCCCGGATGGCTAACGACGAGAAGATTGAGGTTGTGATGACCGTCGGGCACCGCAAGGGCTGGGACGCGGGAGCCAAGGAGATCTCCAATCCGGAAGGTTCCATGCAGGCTTTCCGCCTGAGGGGTTCGGACAATATCTCCTACCACATAGCCGACATTATGCGCTGCGTTGAAGCAGGGCACCGCGGGTTTCTGGTATATGACGAGGGCGTACTCCTGATTCTGAACAGGATGCGGGCAGAGGGCTTCCTTCCAGAAGATACTATATTTAAATTCTCTGTCTTCGGCGGTTACTGCAGCGCCGCCGGGGCGAAGGTGGTCGAGTCCATGGGGGTGAATTCTCTCAACCCCTCCTCGGATGTATCCCTGCCAATCCTGGGGGGCATCCGGGCGGCAATTGATATCCCCCTGGATGTGTATTTAATTATCGTGGACTCGTTTGGCGGTATGTTCAGAGCTTACGAGGCCCCGGAGATCGCCCGAGTCGCTTCGCCCTGCTATTTTAAATTCGAGCCCGGCACTTCCGAAGGCGACATCTACAAGCCCTGGGTCAGCGAATCCTGGCACAGCGATTTCATCCGGCAGAAAGTGCGGATCGCCAGTATTGTTCTCGAGATCATGGATAAACACGCTCCGGAGTTAAAAACCTCGCCCAAAGGAGCAGCTGACCTTGTCCTCCCGGTTGTGGTTTGAAAAACATTAGCTGCCAACTGTTAAACTTAAACTGTCATTCTGAACGAAGTGAAGAATCCTTGTTCTGAACGGAGTAAAGAATCTGCCTTCTAATTCCTGAGAAAAACCATAATACTCAATTTCCAGTGCGATCATTAAAGTGAGTTTCTATACATACATTAACAGCCACCTAATCCGACCCAGGTGAGATATGTACAATACCGAAAAATCAAAAAAAACGCCCTCCCTTGCACAGCGCACCCATGCAGTGCAGTGGTCCGGAATCCGGATCATGTTTGCCCTGGCGGACGAGATCCCCGGAGTTGTCAATCTGGGCATCGGTCAGCCTGATTTTGATACGCCAGAATTTATCCGCGAAGCAGCCAAAAAAGCCCTGGATGAGGGTTACACTCGCTACCCGCCCGCCAAAGGTTTCCCTGACCTGCGCCAGGCCGTGAGCGAGAAACTGCGCCTGGAAAATAACGTCAGCGCCGATCCTGATAAGGAGATTTTCATCAGCGTGGGCGCCATGCAGGTCATATTCAACACTATCCTGCATGTGGTCGAGCCGGGCGATGAGGTCATTGTTATCGATCCGGGGTACGATTATTACTCCCAGATCGGGTTGTTTGGCGGCCAGCCGGTGCGCGTGCCCGCCCGGGAACAGAACCGTTTTAAAGTCGACCCGGACGAACTCAGGAACGCAATCTCGCCCCGCACGAAGTTAATTGTCCTGAACTCGCCCTCCAACCCGACCGGAGCAGTGCTGGACGAACCACAGCTGCGCGAAATTGCAGCCCTGGCGCTCAAACACAATATTTATATTCTTTCGGATGAGCCCTACGAGCATATCCTGTTTGACGGCAGGCAGCACATAAGCATCGGTTCGCTGGAGGGCATGCACAATTTGACCATCTCGGCTTTCACCCTCTCAAAATCCTATGCCATGACCGGCTGGCGGGTTGGTTATGTTGCCGCGCCCAAAACAATCATCGACGAGATGGAGAAGCTGATGGAACACCAGGTCTCAGGGGTGACGGCTGTCTCCCAGCGGGCTGCCCTGGCCGCCATCACCGGTCCCCAGGACTGCGTCCGCGAAATGCTGGAAGCCTATACCAGACGCAGGACGATCGTCCACCAGGGCCTCAATGACATCGAAGGCATCACCTGCCTGCTGCCGGAAGCGACTTTTTACGCTTTTCCGAATATCTCCCGAGTGGGGATGAGTTCGTGGGATTTCGCAAAATACCTGCTGCGCGAACTGCGGGTTGCCCTGATTCCAGGCAGCATTTTTGGGGAAAACGGGGAGGGCTACCTGCGGCTGTCATTCGCCGCCAGCGAGGCTGACCTGAGGGAAGGCCTCGCCCGCATCAAAGCCGGGGTTGAGGCGCTGCGGAAATAGTCTTTTTTTTCGCTTACTCACACGAGGGGAACATCGAATATATAGGTTTTTTCACCTTAACATCGATGTTCCAGCGAAAGATATTAAATCATCCAATAGCAAGCATTAATTTCCCGACATTCATTTCCACCTTAAATGTTTTTGTCAATTCCTTTGATTGATTTCATTTTTTCTGGCTTTTTAATTATCCTTATATACAAACAATTACTTTTTGATCGAGAATACTTTCATTTTTATAAATTTCCTGCCTCCCCTGAAATGATACGCATCAATAAACCCACAGTTCCAGCAATTATCACGATTTAACCTTCTCAAATCCAGCAAGTTGGTCTAACATTATTACTGGCACATATTTTAGGGGTAGATCAAAAGGGTTTAAGCTAGTGAAAAGATAACTATAGAAAATCTTTCAGGAGCTTTCACTTCCAATATTTGCTGCAGGAAAGGAGGTGTGGTGATCTCCAATTGAATTCCTTATTTCTTAAACTATCTTATCCGAGTTAGATTTTGAGCGTAGGAGGATGAAATGTATTTCAAGCGTTTTATCATAATTTCCTTAATTACGTTGGTTGCGATAGCCATTGCTAGTTGTACCCCGGCCGCCCCTGCAGAGCCAGAAGCGGAAGAGGCAGGAGTGCCGTCTGTGTTTGCCGCTTTTGCTACCGCTATCGAAGAGCCCTGGGATGGCGTCATCCATGAAGCGCTGAAGAAAGCTGAAAGCGAAGGGCGCATTACTTACGAGTACACCGATGATATCGGTTACGCTGGCGACATGGAGCGTGTGCTGCGAGAGGTGGCTGAAGAAAACAAACCAGATATCATATTCGGTGATGCTTTTGGTAACGAAGAAGCTGTTCGTCGGGTGGCATCTGATTACCCCGAAATAGCCTTTGCCTTTGGATCTGGTTATGGTCCCTCAGGCGATAACTTTTCTGTTTTTGACAATTGGATTCACGAGCCGGCATATCTGTCCGGATTAATCGCCGGTGGTGTATCAGAAAGCGGAGTAATCGGCGTGGTTGGCGGACACCCGGTTCCCGAAGTTAATCGTATTGTCAATGCCTTCATCCAGGGCGTCAAGAAAGTTAATCCGGATTCTAATGTGCTGGTAACTTTCATCAACAGCTGGTTTGACCCCGCTGCAGCCAAAGAAGCTGCCCTCTCCCAGATCGATTCTGGCGCGGATGTGTTATTTGCTGAACGTTTCGGCGTCATTGAAGCAGCTGTCGAGAACGATCTTTTTGCTTTTGGAAATATGAGCGATCAAAATGAGCTGGGACCTGACCATGTACTCACTGGCCCGGTCTGGAATATGGAGCCTACAGTGGATTATGTCATTGATCAAGTTGTCGCTGGTTCCTTCACATCCCAGGACCTCAAAGATTTCAGCATGATGGCCAAGGGTGGTGCTTCTCTTGCCGATTATCATGGGCTTGAGTTCAAGATTCCTGCCGACATCCTTGAATTGGTGGCGCAGCGCCAGGACGAGATTCTTAGCGGTCTCTTCCGCGTTGACATCGACGAGGCAACCCCTGCTGGATCAAACTAACATCGTATAGACAGGAACACGGCTCCTAAATGGAACCGTGTTCCTATTCCCAATATGGAAGACATTATGCATGTAGTTGAAATGCGCCAAATCACTAAGCAATTTGGCGATGTTATCGCAAATGACCGCGTGGATTTCCAGTTAAGGAATGGAGAGATACACGCCCTTTTGGGGGAAAATGGTGCCGGTAAAGACCACCCTAATGCGCATTCTGTTCGGCTTGTATCATCAAGACAGTGGCGAGATCATGATTGATGGCCAGCTGGTGCGTATTGGGTCACCAAAGGATGCCATCGAATTAGGCATTGGTATGGTAACCCAGCACTTCGCATTGGTACCGCCTTTCAGTGTGGCAGAGAACGTAATCATGGGGTATCGTGAGAGCCTGAGCTTGGATATGAAAGCGATTGAGGCCGAAGTCGCCAGTTCAGCCCGTAAATTCGGTATCGAGATTGATCCATCTGCAATTGTTCGCCATCTTTCTGTAGGTCAGAAGCAAAGAGTTGAGATTCTCAAAGCGCTCTTTCGAGAAGTGCGCGTTCTCATTCTTGATGAGCCAACCGCAGTACTTATCCCTCAAGAAGTCGATACATTTTTTAGAATTCTCAGAAATCTGCAGGAAGAGGGAATCTCAATCATTTTCATATCTCACAAATTAAATGAGGCCATGGCAATCAGCGACCGTGTGACTGTGCTACGTGATGGCAGGGTGATTTCTACAATTGATACATCTTCAACCAACCCTGCCGAGTTGGCTAAGATGATGGTAGGCCGTGAAACCTTCGGCGTTACTCGAAAGGGCAAACTGTCGCCAATCAACCCGTCCTTGAGGTCGAGAACCTTTGTGCCAATGATGACAGTGGCCTGCAGGCATTATTAGACATTTCCCTGGTCGTCAATGCAGGTGAGATTCTTGGGCATTGCCGGGGTAGGTGGGAATGGTCAGAAGGAGCTGGCTGAAGCCCTTTGCGGGATCAGGACACCAATCCATGGCAGCATCCTGGTGCATGCTCAAGAATTGAGTGGTGCATCACCCTCGGAAATAACAGCTACAGGCGTAGGAAGAATTCCTGAGGACAGACATGCTGGTCTTATCGGAGAACTAACCGTGGCTGAGAATTTGGTAATGGAGCAACTGGGACGATTCACCTCCCACAGTGTATTGAATAAAAAATTGATCAGAAAATATGCCGATGATTTGATTGATAAATTTCAGATAAAAGCCCGCCCAACCGACAGGACGCGCACCCTCTCTGGAGGTAATCTGCAGAAGTTGTTGCTGGCAAGAGTTCTGGCTAACCAACCTGATGTGATTATCGCTCCGCAGCCTACTCGTGGGTTGGATGTAGGAGCCACTGAGTATGTTCACAAGCAACTGCTGGAGCAACGGATGCGAGGTGCTGCTGTACTGTTGATCTCGGAAGACCTGGATGAAATTATGGCTTTATCGGACCGTATTGCTGTTATGTATGAGGGTGAAATTGTTGGTGTGCTCTCGGCGCAGGATGCCGATATTGAACGCTTGGGTTTGATGATGTCTGGTGTGTTGAAGGAAAATAAAGATGCCGTTACTCAAGTTTAGGCTCGAAAAAACAGGTGCACCGCTGTGGTTTCGCGGATTGATTCCCGTAATCACGTTAGTGCTTACCTTTATCCTAACCTCAGGGTTGATTATTTGGGGCAAGGCTAATCCCTTTGAAGCTTATTATTATTTTTTGATAGACCCGCTCTCAGGTAGAGTGAGTTTCCTCGAAGTATTGGTGAAGTCCACACCCCTGATTTTGACCGGAATTGCTGTGACAGTAGCCTTCGTATCTGGCTATTTTAACATCGGAGCTGAAGGGCAGTTATATGCCGGCGCGCTGGCTTCAGCCTATCTTGGTACTGTTCTTGGTGGAATTTCTACGCCTTTAGCGATCCTTTTGATGTTGATCAGCAGTTTCGCCGCCGGGTTATTATGGGCATTACTCCCAGCCTTATTGAGGGTATATCTAAACGTCGATGAAGTTGTGACCACTTTGTTGTTCAATTCGATCATTATATTCATGATTAGTGCGATTTTAAATGGTCCCTGGCGCGATCCACAATCGGGTTGGCCGCAATCCCCCGAAATTGCCGAGGTCACACGTCTTCCGCAATTGGTAGCACGCTCGCGCCTCCATTTTGGGTTTGTGCTTGCCCTAACTGTTGTTGCGGTGGTCTGGTTTATCCAAACCAAGACAAGCTTCGGGTTAAAGTTCAGGGCGGTTGGCCTTGGGAAAGAAGGAGCCCGCTTTGCAGGCATCAACGTTGAACGTACCATATTGATCGCTGCTTTGATCAGCGGCGGCATCGCCGGGATAGCCGGCTACGTCGAAGTCGCTGGTATCCAGTATCACCTGATCGGCGAATTATCCCCTGGGTACGGTTATACGGGCATTATCATCGCCACTATGGGTGGTCTAAATGCCCTTGGCGTCGGAGCCGCAGCTTTGTTCTTCGGCCTGGTCGAAACCGGCGCCCAAACAGTAAGCCGGGCTTTGGGGGTGCCGGTTTACCTTGGTGAAGTGACTCAGGCTACCATGCTGCTCGTGATCTTGGGAATGTTTCTGTTGCAGCGCTATCGAATTCGGAGGATGTGATGGCTGTAGCAATGCTTATCGCCACTTTGACTGCAGCGACCTTACGGGTCGCCACCCCAATCTTGCTGGCAGCGATTGGCGAGACTTTTAACGAACGAGCGGGTGTGCTCAACCTGGGTATCGAAGGAATAATGTTTTTGGGGGCTTTTGTTGGGTTTTATGTCGCAGATATCACCGGGTCGTTGTGGATGGGCTTATTGATGGCTATAATTAGCGGTGTTTTGCTTGGAATTCTAATGGCGTATTTCACGGTGTCTTTAGGTGTCAATCAACATGTCTCCGGATTAGGGATCACCCTGCTGGCCAGCGGATTAGCCCTATATGCCTTTCGCCTTAATTACGGCGGTCGTTCAACTCCACCATCAATTCCACCTTTTGAACAAATAACTCCTCTGGCAAAAATTCCGGTTTTTAACACGATCCTAAACCAGTATCTGCTTACTTATGTAACCTTTTTTATCATTGTGCCCGTATCCTGGTGGGTGATGTATCGCACCAGCCTTGGGATGAAAATTCGCGCAGTTGGAGAAAATCCTGAAGCCGCTGACGCGGCTGGGATCAATGTTTTTTGGATTCGCTATGGCGTTCTAACATTCGGAGGCGGTTTGATGGCCATGGGAGGCGCTTTCTTATCGCTTGCCCAGCTTGGTGCTTTCACCCATGGTATTATCGCCGGGCGTGGTTGGGTCGCGATCGCCCTGGTGATTTTTGGCAATTGGAATCCTTTCAAGGTGATGTTAGGTTCTTTAATCTTTGGAGGCACATACGCCCTCCAGTTGCGCCTCCAGGCTATGGGTTTACAATTGCCAATCCCCTACGAAACATTTTTAGCACTACCCTATATTGTCACAATTATCGCCCTGGTGATTGCCGGCCGTCAGGCCTCATATCCCGCGGCTTTATTGAAGCCTTATCAACGGGAATAAGCATGCGCCTCACCAATTCTTGCTTATAGGGTGCCAGGGGGTATACAGAGTCTTACCATTGATAAACATGTCAGGATCAATAAGGATTAAAAAATGGCCAATTTCGACATCCTAATTAGAAATTCTCAACTGCGCGGTCAGCCAGAAAATCATTACGAAATTGGCATCAGTGGGACTGAGATAGCAGCTCTTTCTGAAAACCTGTCCGGCGATGCCCAAACCGTTATCGATGCTCAGGGCTGCCTGGTCACGGAAGCCTTCGTTAACCCCCATCTTCACCTGTGCAAGGTCTATACCCTGCCTATGATGGATGAACTTGCCCTCCAGGATTACCACGGTGCTGATATGGGCAAGGCGATGACCGCCATCGAACTGGCCGCAAGAATAAAGGAATCCTATGATGAAAGCTGGATTATCAAGAACGTCCGCAAAGCAGTTGCCCATTCTGCAATTTTTGGAGGCACGCATATTCGAGCTTTTGCTGATGTTGACAATAAGGCCAAACTCATCGGCGTGAAAGCCCTGATCCGGGCGCGAGAAGAGTTCAAGGATATTGTCGATATTCAAGTAGTTGCTTTCGCCCAAGATGGCATTGTACGCGAACCTGGCGCGGCTGATCTCGTCCGCCAGGCTATGGAATTGGGAGCCGATGTGGTCGGCGGCATCCCCTGGATTGAGTTCACCGATGCCGATATTGCTGAACATATCAAGATCTGTTATGACATCGCTGAAGAATTCAACAAGCCCGTCTCAATGCTGGTCGATGATGCCGGTGATCCTGGCTTGCGCTCTCTGGAGTTGATGGCTCTTGAAACCATCAAACGCAGTTGGCATGGTCGCTCTTTAGCCCACCACGCTCGTGCAATGGCTCTATATCCCAAACCCTATTTTCAGAAAATAGCTGCTTTGTTGAAGCAAGCTCAAATGGGTGTGGTCAGCGACCCACATACCGGGCCGCTGCATGCCCGTGTGCGTGAGTTGCTTGAAGAAGGTGTGCTTGTTTCCCTGGGTATGGATGATATCTCTGACGCTTATTATCCCTACGGACGAAACAATATGCTGGAAGTGGCTTTCCTGGTTTCTCATTTGCTCTGGATGACCACCCGCCAGGATATGGAAACGCTCTATGATCTTGTCACTACCAAAGCTGCCCAGTGCATTGGTTTGCGCGATTTCGCTCTCAAGGTCGGTGCGCCTGCCAATATCGTTGTGTTGGATGAGCCTAACGTGCTTGAAGCGCTGCGTAATCATCAAGCACCAAATTATGTCATCAGTAATGGTAAATTGGTTGATCAGGAAATAATGCATAAGATCGTAGAAAACCAGGAATGGCCTGCAAAATAAATGCAACCGGAATAAAAATAAAGGTTCAAGATAATTTATCGGCAGCTTTATATTCTTTGTATTGTCAATGTTTACCCGTGGTTATTTAATTATTTGATCAAATTCCAAACAAATTGAGGTGGCATTTCATGATTGATAAGGTGAAGGTAGAGCTAACGATAAATCAAGAATTGATACATGCTGAAGTACCTCCAGGCATGAGCTTGATGGAATTCCTGCGCAATGATCTGGGGTTAACCGGTACAAAAAACGGCTGTAACACAGGTCATTGTGGCGCTTGTTCTGTAATTATTGACGGTAAGTTGCGCAGAGCATGTCTGGTGCGTATGTCAAAGCTGAATGGTGGGCAGGTGGAAACCATTGAGGGGTTGGTAAAAAATGGAAGTCTTCATCCTCTGCAATATACATTTGTTGAGCAGGGAGCAGTCCAATGTGGATTCTGTACCCCTGGGATGATCATGGCAGCCAAGTCTTTATTGGATGAAAACCCTCAACCAAGCGGTGAAGAGATCAAAACAGCTTTGAAAAGCAATAACAATTTATGTCGCTGTACAGGCTACACCAACATCATTAACGCTATCCAAGCCGCTGGGGAGATGATTTATGAGGATGAAACCCCGCCACCAGACGCACTCGAAAGCGGGCAGGTCAGATCGACTTTGCTTATCCGGGATGCAGTAGGATTGGTCACCGGAAACACATTATTCGGTGATGATATCCACATGGAGGGCATGCTTTTCGGTAAGATCTTATGGGCGCTTTATCCCCATGCTGAAATTCTGAATATCGATACTTCGGAAGCAGAAGCCATACCAGGTGTCGAATTGGTAATGACTGCCAAAGATATACCCGGCAAGAACCAGGTTGGGATTGTCGAACGCGACCAGCCCGCCTGGGTTGAAGATAAAACCCGCTATATCGGGGATCCCATAGCCACAGTGTACGCAGTCTCAGCAGAGATTGCTGCTGAAGCATTGAACAAAATCAAGGTTGATTACAAAGTTATACCAGGTGTTTTTACACCGCAGGATGCAGCAAAGCCTGGTGCAACAAAGATCCACGAAAAAGGCAATCTTGCCCACCACGCCAAGATTGAACGTGGGGATGTTGAGAAAGCTTTCGCAATGTGTGCGGTGATCGTAGAGGATGATTATTCCACACCTTTCATCGAGCATGGCTTTATGGAACCAGAATCAGGAATTGCTTATCTCAGCGATGACGGCACTGTGGTTTTGAAAATGGGTACACAGAGTGCCTTTGATGTGCGCACCCAGCTTTCAGAGATTCTGGCTCTCCCAGAAGAGAAAATTCGAGTGGTGCAATTGCCAATGGGAGGTGCCTTCGGAGGCAAAGAAGATCTCATTATTGAGCAGCATCTTGCTCTGGGCGCGCTGCTCACTGGCAAACCGGTCAAGATCGTATTATCACGCGAGGAATCCTTGCGCGTACATGTCAAACGCCATCCTGCCTGGATGCACTACAAGACCGGTGCCGATCAAAACGGCAAAATACTGGCTATTGATGCCTCTGTTACCTTAGACGCTGGGGCATATATGTCGCTCAGTTTCGATGTCTTGGAGAACACACTGGTTTTTGGCGCAGGACCTTATTATGTACCCAACCTGCGCCTGGAAGGATGGGCTTGGCATACAAATAACGTACTCTGTGGTGCCATGCGTGGCTTTGGTGTAAATCAGGTGGCAGTAGCGTTAGAACAGCAACTGGATGAGCTTGCCCGAAAATTGGATATCGATCCCTTCGAGATCCGCCTGATCAATGGACTCGATGTAGGGTTGCCCACCGCGGCGGATCACGTCCTGACTGATGGTGTTGTCTCTATTAAAGAAACAATTAATGCTGCCCGCAGTAAGTTTTCCAGCATCGATATTCCCCCATCCAACGGTGATAAAAAGATTGGGTTTGGTGTAGCCTCCGCTGTAAAGAATATCGGTTTTGGCCATGGTCTGAGAGGAGAAGGCAGGCGCGATTGTAGAGCTGAACAGTGAAGGAGCCGTTGTCGTCCGGCACAGCCAGCATGAGTATGGACAGGGCGCTAATTCAGGCATTGCCCAGATCGTGTCGCTTGAGTTGGGTGTGCCTGTTGAAGACATCGAGATAATCGGCCCAGACACAGCTCTGACACCTCCAACAGGACCTACCACTGCATCTCGCCAGACTTTTCTGACAGGTAATGCCGCCGTCATGGCATGCCGCACTTTGAAAGATGAAGTTTTTAGTAGAGCAGCTGAAATCCTGGAACAGGAACCTACCAAATTGAGGCTGCAGGGCAAGCTCGTGATTGACCCGGAAAGCGGAAAATCCGTTGAGCTTAGGGAAATAGGCAGAAAGTTTGTGGTGGAGAAAGAGTACAATCCCAGTGAAACCGCTGCTTTACTCGAAGATGAACCCAGTCGTTTTGGAACATCGAAGTTCAAGTCGCGCCCCACCCACTGGTGTTATTCATATAACACTCAGGTAGCAGTTGTGGAAGTGGACACCAAAACGGGCGCAGTGAAGGTGCTAACAGTGATCTCCGCCAACGATCTGGGAAAGGTGCTAAATTGGGCGACAGTAGAAGGGCAGGTCCATGGAGGCGTAATGATGGGTCTTGGTTACGCACTCTCAGAGGAATATATTGTCGAACATGGCATCAATCTGACAGATACCCTCCGCAAATGCCACTTGCCTGGAGCAGATATGACGCCCGAGATCATCCCCGCCATAGTAGAGATCCCACACCCTGAAGGTCCATTAGGAGTCAAGGGGTTTGCTGAAGCCCCTTCAATGGCGACAGCCCCGGCCATACTCAATGCCATCTACGATGCAGTTGGTGTGCGCATCAATAGCATACCTGCAGATAAAAAGAAGATTCTAGAGGCGTTGCAGTTTAAGAATTAATACAAAGGTTGGCAATTGATCGTGGGATTTTGCCAGAACCTTTGTATAGCGGTCAGTATGAGATTACCCTGACTCCGGGCAGCATTTATAGAGGAAACCTGCAGGCCTGCCTGGGACTGTCCTTCGCGACCAGCGAAGCTGACTTGTAATAAATCCAAATTCCCTAGATTTACTTGACCCGGCCACAATATGATCCAATATAGGAAAATATCTACCTTTCATTCCGTTAATACACTCTCTGGAGAGATACATTTTTCAAGTCTATCGCCAGAACCATTGGAATCCCGGATAAAATAGCTACAGCACTGGCAATTTTTTCGATAGAGTTAAGATTTTTTACTTTACTTATAATAATTAGGGAGAAAAGAATGAATTCTGATGAACTTATTAAACCCAGGGTATTTGTGACCAGGAGGCTGCCGGAGGAAGTATGGGACGAACTGGCCGCCCATGCCGAGACCGAATTATGGGATCAAGAATTTCCCCCGCCTTACAAGACTATCCTGGAAAAGGTCGCCGGTATGGACGGACTGCTGTGTTTGTTGACCGACCGGATTGACGCCGGGGTGATGGAGGCTGGCACCAGCTTAAAAGTGATCAGCCAGATCGCGGTCGGGTACGACAATATCGACGTGGAAGAGGCGGCCAGGCGCGGCATTAAAGTCGGCAATACACCCGGCGTGCTGACCGAGGCAACCGCCGATTTCACCTTCACTCTGCTGATGGCTGCCGCCCGCCGGATTGGCGAAGGGATCGAATATGTAAAGGCGGGTCGCTGGGAGACCTGGGGGTTGACCCTGCTGCTGGGTCAGGAAGTCTTCGGGGCGACCCTGGGGATAATCGGCTTTGGCAGGATCGGGCAGGCGGTCGCCCGTAGGGCGCAGGGTTTTGACATGAAAATTCTGTACCACGACCGCACCAGAAAACCGGAAGCTGAAAGGGAGTTGGGCGCCGAATACCGGGAACTGGAGTCGCTGCTGGGCGAGGCGGATTTCGTCTGCCTGCACGTGGACCTCAATGAAGACACCCGCGGGATGATCGGGAGGCGCGAATTAAACCTCATGAAACCAACCGGGATATTGATAAACACCGCCCGCGGCCCGATCGTGGATCGCGAAGCACTCTACCAGACATTGAAGGAGAAGGAAATCGCCGGCGCAGCCCTGGATGTAACCGATCCCGAGCCGCTTCCCCGGGACGACAAACTGCTTTCGCTCCCCAACCTTATCGTCCTGCCCCACATCGCCAGCGCCACAAGGTCAACCAGGGTCAGAATGTGCCGGATGGGGGTGGAAAACCTGCTGGCAGGCCTGAACGGCGAGCCGCTGCCCTACCCGGTCAATTGAGCCCTTCCGGACTATTCCAGATTCGCCGGGTTTATAACTGACTGAAATCCCCGATCCTGAGCAGAAAAACTGGAAGATTTCTTCAAACCAGTATCCAGGCAGGACCGACCGGGGGATGCGAATATTTGTTAGAATTACCTCACCCGGCTGAATCGAACCAAACAGGGGAAAATGGTTATTAACGGCAGTAAAATGATAATTGGATGCCCATAATCAAGCGGCTTAAAAATTACAGTTTCTCCGCCAAGCCCGGAACGCTTTTGCTATTCGTTCTGGCGGCGATTATCCTTTTTCAAGGGGCGCAGTTGTCCAGGAATGCCCGGGCAGACCTGATCCGCATCTACCGGAATACCGGCCAGCCCGCCTTGCTGCGCGGCGCCAGATTCAGCCACGGCGCCAATTTTGCCCAGTACGTTGGGTTCTTACACGAAGCCGTCCCGGAATACGCCCGGGTCGTCCTGCCCCCCCCCGGATTTGGTCCGAAATATATCCGCCACACGCCCAACATGCAGTTCTTCCTGGCTCCCCGCCTGGTAATTAACTGCACCGCTCTCAACTGCCTTGAGAACCTTGACCGGGAGAACACCTATATCCTTACTGTTCAGGGATTCCCGGGGAGTGATTACCCGTCCCTGGCCAGCCAAACCATAATGTTCGATGAGTCCTGGGGGTTTATCCCGCCGGAGGATGGAGGCAATCCAAGCGGGGACGCCCTGCGTGGCTACAACAGCCTTTTTGAAATTCTCCTGGCGGCGCTGCCCCCGCTCCTGTGGCTGTCTGCACTGGCTGTTAGCGGGGCTTTGATTATTCAATTTCTGCTGCCCGGGTTTGGGGTGATACTGAAAGCCGGGCTGGGGTACGGCCTGGGTTTAAGCATCTTCTCCTTTGCGCTGGGAGCGCTTGCGCTGTTCGGAGTACCTGTAAACCGGGTATCTGCCCTGTCGGTTACAAGCGTTTTGCTGATGTTTTCCGCATTCACTGGGCTGCTCTCTGCCCGCCGGGGGGATACAGCCGCCGGATCTGGTTCCCCGGAGCAGCGGGGCAGGTTAAAAATTGACTTCTGGCTTATACCAATTTTGCTGCTTGGATTTACCTCCATCCTGATAGGGGTAGGCAAGGGTTACCATGCCACCGACGAGATCGTACTCTGGGGAGCAAAAGGGTACGGCATCGCCGCGATGCAGTCGCCCAGGAATATAATTCAGTGGGGCACCAACACCGTAGTTTACCCGCTCCATGTCCCCATCCTTATCGCCAGTGCAAAACTTCTTTTCGGCGAAGCCCTGCCGGCTTCAAAAATGATTTTCAGCGGCTATTACCTGGCGCTGCTGCTGGTCATCTACCAGGGTTTTCTGGACGAAGGCCTCCGGAAGACCATGGCTGCCCTCTCCGTGTTATTGATCGGGACTCTTCCAGTTGTCTTTCGCCATGCAACCATCGGCTATGCTAATCTGCCCCTGAGTTTCTATTACGTGAGCGCGATAATCCTGCTCATCCGCTCGCTGGAGGAATCTCGCCCCCGCCGGGCTGAAAACAGCGCCCTTTTAAGCGGGATCTTCTTAGCATGCTGTGCCTGGACCAGGCCGGAGGGATTGGCAATGGCCTGGTTTGGAACCGGTTTTGTCCTGGCGTTCCAATACTTCTGGAGCCGGAAGCGGATATCGATTCGATTTCTGGTTTACTTGCTTGCGCCGCTTGCGCTGTACAGCGTATACTGGGTGATCTTTAAATCCATTATCTATCCAGTCACTCTGGTCCGGACAGACCTTGTTTCCGAGGCGCTTACGCAGATCAGCCGCGGCAATCTGCACCTGGACGATGCCCTGTTTGTGATTGCTTCCACATTCAAACGTCCTTTCGTTTACCAGGTCTGGGGTGCGCTTGGGCTCATTTTAATCCTCCTGGCGCTAACTCTGCTTCTGTTCAGGAAGATGAACCATCCTGGTGTTCTTTATCTTCTTACAGGGATATTCGTTACCGGGATGACAGCCGGGATATATTACCTGGCTTCGTTCGACCGGGTCCACGATATAAGCTGGTGGATCAGCACCGGCTATGACCGGATGCTGCTGCCGGGGACGATATTGTTATTAATCGGAGGGATCACTCTGGTTGGCAAGTTCTTTGACGACCGCCAGCATGGCCCCATCTCTTTCGATCCTGAGTAGTATTTTTGCATCCGGGAATAAACTGATGTCTTTGTCATGCCGGGTAGAGATTACGATATACCCGTCCAAATACGATTCCAACGGTTTTGATCTTTTGTACTGTTGGATCTGCAGGTCAGGGCGCGAAAATGTTTTTACAAGATGGTCCGCCCCCCATACAATTACGCTGGCATCAGGGGGCGCAGCCGAATTTAAATATTCGGCAGCCTCACGGTAGGATGTTTGCCAGTAGTCCATCTCGTAATTCCTGAAAGCCCCTCCTACCCCGCCAACAATATTGTTGTAATACACATACTGGTACGGATGCAGATTTACAATCCAGTACAGGCCCGGGGATATTAACAGGACGATCAGCAACAGGTTCACCAGGGGGCTTCTTATCCGGTCAAAAATAATTTGCATCCCAATACCCGAAAAGATGAAAATTGGTGGAACAACAAATAACAAATGGCGAAAGTTATCGTATATCGTGGGTTTGATAATTACGATGGCGACTATCGGGGCAAACAGCCACAGCGTGATCACCGCCACCCGTTTCCAGTCCATCAATCCATTAAACGACCTGATAATAGCGGTAACCAGACCCGCAAGGAACAACACCAGTGCGGCTTCAGTAAATTGAAGCGGTAACATGGCCGGCAGGAAAGTGCGCGGGAGCGCATCAACATCGTAAGAAACGCCCGCGAACAAAACTTTACCGTCCCAGGGAAAATCCAGTGAAAATGCAATTATATCGGTATACCCTTGAATCGGCGCAGCCCAGAGACCCGGCCAGAGAAAGTATGTAACCGCCAGCCCAATTCCAAAGTATGCGATTAATGCAGGGATAGCTTTTCGCCTCGATTTAAACAGGAAGTACATTCCCGCCAGCGCGCCAGAGAGCGGACCTGCAACCTTTATCGCCCCGCAAAAGCCAAGAATAATTCCCGCCAGGATAACCGCCCTGTTTTTGAGGTTCGACCACAGCGGTACCCAGTATTTTCGACCACATCTTCGCCAGGCATATTTAATTGAACCCGGAAACAATAACCACAGGATCAAAAGGTTAAGAGCGATGACCAAGAGGATGAATTTATTAAGGTAGGATGAATATAAATTGAGGCCTTTCTGAACATAGAGCTCTGTGGGGATTTCGCCCGATCCTTCCGCAAACCTCGAAAATAATGCGCCGAGAAAATCCTCAGGGCTGGCGGAGTATGCGCTCTCAATAACCTGGGCTACCAGATTGTGAACGGCCGGTCTGGCTGCGAACAAACCCAGCACCAAAAACAAAGAGAATATGCCTGCCCCGGCAAGTAATATACTTTTCTTCGGCCCGGCAAGCCCCCAATCCTCAGACAGTTTTGATCCAAACGCACTTCTGAACGGGACAACCGACGTATCTTTCTCATTATCTACAAGAAGCACAACACTAGGTGAATCAGCCATTTCTAGTCCCATATCCACACTTGCCAGAAAGAATGACATGAAGGGGATATCCTTTGGGTTGATAAACGAATGGCCCCATAATAGCGGCTGGGTGTTGAACAACAAGGTCGCTCCAAATGCAGCCCATTTATCCATATACCGCATACATATCCGGTACAGGAAAAACAAACCAAGCTGAAACGATAGGAAATGCATAAAATGCCATGCATCGATCTGAAGCCAGTCCTTATTTATCAGGTTGAGCGCTTTTGATCCCAACAGGGCTACTACGACATAAAAAGGACCTTTTTCGTCCTCAGGCACCTTGTCCGAGCCGAGATAGTATTTAATCGTTTCATCAGCATAACGGTAACGGAGGTTTTCGTCACGCGATTCTCCATAATCCGCCGCCACCAGCGCCCCGACGATTAAATTTAAAAAGAGTAAAAGAAGGATGGGGAAATACTTATGGGAAAATAAATTCCGCACTGCGGATGAAAATTCCTTCATCGATAGAAATCTATTGAGCGAACTTTTTCACAATACTACCATGACTCAAAACAGCATAACCACTATTCCGAGAACCAGGCATGCTGAGTCGACCAGCCCGAAAACAATCCCCGCCACCGATTTTTCAGTAATCTCTTGATGCCGTTAAACATTAGATTAATAATGGGTTATTGTGCTTTTTATTTGGATATGGTAAATAATAGGTTGGGCTGATCTAAATATTGGCCCACAAAACAAACAGGTTATCCCCTGCTTTTTTCAGAAAAACGAAGCAAAGGATAACAATATTAAAAGAAAAAGGGCGCAGCACCAATTTGGGTTCTGGCAAGGTCTCAATTCTGGCGGCTACGACCCTCATCCTTTCTCTTATTGTTGCAATAATTATACCAGGAGGAGGGATAAAAAGGCAGGCAGCAGCAAATGGAGGCAGAAATGAACAAAACCAATAAACTATTTTATATTCTGGCGATAGCCCTGGTGCTGGCAGGATTGCTGGCATTCACACCAGATACAGGCTTTGCAGCGGTATGCGTGGAGTGGCATGTCGTCCGCGATGGGGAATCGCTGGACACCATCAGCCGCGATTACGGTATCAGCCGGTCTGAACTGGTGGCGCTTAATAAACTCTCGAACCCTCAGCGAGTTTACACCGGGCAGCGCCTGTGTGTGGAAACGGGCAGCGATAGCTCTTCAGCATATTACTACCAGAAACCCGGCGTGCCACCCAGCGCCCGTTATATTCCCAGCTCTGGCTATTCCACACCTCATTACAGTTACTCCGACCCATACAATCACCATCCTCATCAATACGATGCCTATTATCACCATGATAATGATCCGGTGTGTGACGACTGGTATGACGATGACACGTGTTACAAATATGATGCTGCCAGCAAATGCAGTTACCAGTATTATCACAAAGATTATGAATATGATTACCTACCCGATTGCGATTGTTATGATCATGATGATGAATACTGGAAAACGCACAAGGGATATTCTTGCGACTGCGAAGAATGGAATAAAGACTGCTACAACATGGGATATTACCAAAAATACTACTCGGATGATTCGATCCGGGATTGGAATTTTTCGGTGATCCGGGTGCGAGAAGACCGGGACGTTACCATCCAGGCGAACAGTTTCCCGCACGATTCCAACTTCCAGGTTGAAATGCGTTATGACGGCGGACAGTGGGTCTACTCGGACCAGTTAAACAATGGCGGCTCTTTCAAAGCGACTATCCCGATCCCCCACCAGCTGAGAGGTTACTCGCCCCTGACCATCCGGGTGACTAAATACCCGGACGCGGTCACCGACCTGGAAACATTCCCCAATTACAGCTTCAACGAGTCAACCTATAGATCAAAGGCATATGCAAAATATGAATATCCGCCCAGAGAAAAATATGAAGGGATACCGAAAATTGAAATTAAGAATGTCCAGGCTGGGGAATCGGTGACCTTCCGGGCTGTAAATTTCCCCCCAGGACTCGAGTTTAATGTGTACATGGGTAAGATGGGCACCAAAGGCAAGGGCGGGTATTACGCCGGTGATTTTTATTCCGGACCCGGAGGGGAATTTCTTGTGACGGTTGAAATTCCCTACCAGTTAGAACATGAAGACCGGATCGCTATCCGCACAGAGAGCACCAAAAAAGGTTATTACAGTTACAACTGGTTCGATAATGAGACAATTTATTAATCTGGAAGGGTCTTCCAGGGAGAAAATTAGCTGAAGAACTCCTGAAAGTTTCCAGAAATTAAAAGAATACTGTTAAAAAATACCGGGTTGTTAGAATGAGAATTAGCAGCCCGGTATTTTGTTTTTCTGGACGGCCGGCTCTCAATCCAGCCAGCCGCAGGACAGGCTGTCCTTTACGGCTAATCCTGGCCTGGCAGTGATTTTGCCTGAGATCAGCGGACAACCACCCTGACAGAAAATGTCTTCAAAGGCTCGCTATCCCCCTCCCAGGGGCGGCGGTAGACAAGTTCCAGGGTTGTCCGCCCGATATTCAGCGCTTCAAACCGCAGGGTCCGTAAACCGCCCGTTCCAATCAGGTCAGAATCCGGGGAAAACTGCGCCTCTCCAACCTGGCGCAGGACTTGATCGTCCAGGTCAGCTGGCCCCCACGAGTACCTGGTTGTCGGGTTGCCCTCCAGGGTTACAGCCAGGAACTGGCCCTGATTAAGCTCCACCTAGCTGTTTTCATCATCTGCAATCAGTTTCACTTCGCTGGGAGCGCAGGCTGCCGCCAAAATACCCACCAAAGCCGAATACAAATCAATTCGAAACATAATTTGTTTTATCTAACCTAGAGGATTTTTATTGCTTACGTCAGATCTTGCCTGCTGACCATCCGGCTGGTCTCCATTAATCGATCCGGTTTCCATCCCGGCTGAATCAGGCGCCGCTATCTCCTTTATCCGCCCACCTGGCAGCGGCTCGCCGCAGTACTGGCAGTAGTTGGCTGTTTTAGGGTTGCGCCTTCCGCACACCTGGCAAAGGTTCCTTCCTGACCTCGTTCCCCTGCGCCGGCCCGCCAGGCGCGGCAGCCCTCGCCGGCGCGGCCTTGGCAGACGCAGCCTGAGTACCCCCCTGCCCGGCAGCCGCCTCCACAACGAGCGGCCCAGTTCCCTGCCGCGCATCAACGCTCCGTTATACAATGCTCGCATCTGCTCGCGCGTAATATGCCTGTCGTTCTGGTACCAGTACAGGACAACATTGCCTACCACATAAGTCCCTGCGTATGAAATCCCAACCTTGGGGACAATCCCCCATAGGGGCACCAGCCCGATCAAGCCGCGGGCGATCTGGCGCCAGAAAAAACTGCTCCCCAGCACTCCGCCGAATTCGGTCACGTAATCCCGCCACTCGGTTGAAAATCCCAGCGTCAGGCCCAGTTTATATACCAGAAAAGCCTGGTTTTTAGTTAGCACAATCATATCCGTAACCGTAAGCGGGATATTCAGAACCGGGATAATCTCGGCGATCCCGGTCGAAAACGAGTAAGTTGCATTAGACAGGCTGGTGTCGTTGATCATGTGGTGGGCGATCGGCACCCTGAAGAGCGGGTAGTAGCGTCCCAGAGCGCTAAGTTTATCCGGCAGCAGGCTGATCACAGCCCGGGCAAACCTGCCGGTCAGGAAGTTGTCATCCAGGATCGAGCCGTCCACCACCCGGCGGGTTTTCCAATCGACCCACTGCTTCAGGATTTTAGGCCGTTCCCCGGCGTCAAAATCGTTTATCAGGACCAGCACCGGCTTGTTAGCTCCTGTCCAGATGCGGGACAGTTCGGCTTCACGGGTGAAATCGCTCTTGCGGGCATCCAGGATAAGGATAACCAGGTCAGCGCTGGTGGCAAGGTCGGGTTCACTCAATCCCAGGATCGTGATAGGCGTGTCGACGATGATCGATTCACGCCCGGGATCGCGCCTTAACTGGCCTGCAAGCGTCTTGCGCCCGCTGTTTTCCGCGCCAATGATCGCCAGATTCAACCCCTGAAGAGCTTCCATGCGCAGCGGTTTCAGGTCGATCTCTTTGACAATGTCCCATGTGTTTAGCAGTACAGAAAATCTTGCCATAACACCTCTCTCTCCGGGTAACAAGCCGGACTAACTGGGGCATATTATAAACCTCCAGCCTGGCGGAGTCCTTACCAATAACAGGAAAATTGTTATAATTTGGAGGTATATCATCCAAAAATTTTCGTAAAGCTAACAGGTAATCTGAGTTCAAAACCTGCTGGCTGGCAGTAAACAAGGGGGGTGTCTGGTAAAGGCAAATAGATGAACCTTCTCAAAGAAGTGTTAAAACACGAGGTTTTTCCGGCGCTGGGCTGCACAGAGCCAATCGCAGTGGCGTACGCCGCCAGCCTGGCAGCTGCCCAGACTGAAGGTGAGATCCAGGAAATTCAGATCACCGTCGATCCGGGGGTGTACAAGAACGGCCTGGCGGTTACGGTCCCCAATACCGGCGGAGAAAAAGGAAACCTGATCGCCGGCGTACTGGGCGCTTTGATAAATCAACCCGATGCCAGAATGGAAATCCTTAAACACGCCACTCCCCAGATTGTGTCCCGGGCGCAGGAAATTATCAGGGGCGGGAAAGCAAAAATCCACCTGGATAAAAGCAGGTCCGACCTGTACATCGAAGCCTCCGTTAAAACCAGCCAGGATTCCGCCAGGGCGGTAATCGAACACGCCCACACCAACCTGGTCTGCCTCGAAAAGGACGGCAGCCTGATTTTCGCAAACCCGGATCAGGAAAAGGGTTCCTCCGACCGGCGCTACCGGTCCTGCCTGAAGGAAATGCGGATCGAGGAAATGATCGAAACCGTCAGGAACCTCGACCAGGATGACCGCCAGTATATAAAGCTGGGTATAGAAATGAACCTGGCGATCTCTGAAGCCGGCCAGGGGCTGAAAAAAGTCGGCCATTTTATCTCCGACTTAACCAGCAAAGGCTTTATCACGGACGACATCTTCGCATCCTCCAAAATCCTGACCGCTTCTGCAACCGATGCCAGGATGGCTGGGGTTAACATGCCTGTGATGTCCAGCGGCGGCAGCGGCAACCAGGGCATTGTGGCGATCCTGGTGCCGTACAATGTTGGGAAATACTATCAAATCAAGGAGAGCGTCATCATCGAGAGCATCGCCCTCTCCCACCTGATTAACAGTTACATCAAGTGCTTTATCGGCGACCTGTCGCCATTGTGCGGATGCGCAATCTCGGCCGGGGTCGGCGCAGCCTCTGCCATCGTTTACCAGCAGTGCGGGGATGATATGGCTAAAATCACCCTGGCGGTCAACAACCTGATCAGCGACCTGGGAGGAATGCTGTGTGACGGGGCCAAGGGCGGCTGTGCATTAAAAGTCGCCAGTTCGGCTGATTCCGCCATCCGGGCTGCCTATATGGCGATCAACAACCACGGCATTACAGAGATGGAAGGCTTTGTCGGCAAAACCGCCGAACAGACAATCTACCACCTCAGCCAGATCAGCAAGATCGGGATGGGCAAAGCTGACGATACCATGCTGGGTATTATGATCGACAAGACCAGTTGATCCTATTTATCGTTTTTGCTGAGTCCGGCGAAATATCCCCCTTAAATTTATAGCCCAATCTGGTTTACATCTCCACATTGCTGGCTGAAAGCTGGTTTTCTGCAGGTCGAATCAACTTAATAGCCAGGACCAGCAGCATAGCCATGATAACCCCCCCAAGCAGGAACGGCGCCCGGGGACTTATTTCCTGGAAAATCACCCCACCCAGCAGCGGCGCGATAACGTTGGCTGCACTCAGCAGCGAGGTTGAAATACCCAGCATCCCCCCAACCTCCTGGTGTTCGACCCTCTTGGTGACCAGGCTGTTCAGTGCCGGCTGAAGGACGCCCCCACCCACAGAAAGCGGGATCATTGAAGCCAGTACCCAGGCGATCCCATTCCAACCGCTGCCCCCATCTTCAGGGAGGTCGATCCCGAATTCCCCCCGGGAGGTGCTCTCCGCCCCCTGGATGCCTCCAGTCGAAAGCTCATCCTCCAGCTCAGCCCTGGAATAGCCCGGCATGGGAACCCGCGGGGTGAAGGCGAACGCCAGCATACCAATCGAGAGGGCCGCCAAGCCCATGTAGACAAGCCTGCGGTCTCCAAATCTTTTACTCCAGCGGCCCAAAAAATAAACCTGAACCACGACCACAATAAAGCCCACATAAACAAAAATACCCGCGTTGCGGGAGGCGTTCATCCCCATTTGGGTCAGTGTAAACAGCGCCAGCATACGCTCAAAACCGCCGAAAGCGACCTGCTGGGCGAAAAGCAGGACCAGCAGGAAACCGACTGCCGGGTGGTTAAGCGCCTCCCACAGGGCGTTAATCGAGAAAATCGGTTTGCCTTCAGTCCTGCCGCGCTCCTCTTTTGGCAGGGTTTCGGGCAGCCAGAAAACCGTCAGCAGGATCGACATTAACGAAAAACCCGCCGCCAGAAAAGCCGGAGCGGAGTAGTTGTTCCCGGTTACGGTAAGCGCTCCAAAGGCGATCGCCGGGCCAAGGATGAAGCCAATCCCGAATGCCGCCCCGATCAACCCCAAACCCTGGGTGCGGTTCTTTTCGGTTGTGCTGTCGGTTATCACCGCCTGGGCGGTGGCGATATTTGCGCCGGAGATGCCGTCAATCACCCGCGAAAATACCAACATCCAGAGCGAGCTGGCATATCCCAGGATAATAAAACCGGTGAACGTCCCGATCTGGCTTATCACCAGAACCGGTTTGCGCCCGTAGCGGTCCGATAAACGACCCAGCACCGGCGCACCAATAAACTGCATCACCGGATATGACGCTCCGACAACTCCGATCACAACCGGGGTGGCATTAAATCCGGCCGCATATAAAGGCAGCAGCGGAATTATGACCGTCAATCCCAGCAGGTCGATCAAAACAATGACAAAGATTGGCACAACTTTCCTGAAATCCAGTTTATCCTGGTTTTCCATATTCAAATCACCCGTATACCTGTAATTTTTTCCGGGACATATATATACATCATCTCCCGCATATTCCCGGTTCAGTGCTTTGCATAACCCACAAAAACCTGGCCTTTAAAACCATCCCCGGATTTTCTCTATACAGCCCCCATTTGTCAAGGACAAAATAATATATAATCAAACCGGCTCTTGTAAATGTACATCATATATCGTTATCCGGGTATATTTTAATGAGGGGATTTTTCTCTTCCCACCCAGGCGCGGTCCTGCAGGCACTGCTGGTCACATTTCTGTGGTCGACTTCCTGGGTGCTGATAAAGTTAGGCCTGCTGGAAATCCCGGCCCTGACATTCGCCGGTTTGAGATACGGGCTTGCTTTCCTGTGCCTGTTTATCTATATGCTTGCTTCCCGGCAAACCGGCCCGCTTAAATCGCTCTCGTTTCGACAGTGGGGTCTGCTGATCCTGCTGGGAGTCACATTTTACACCGTTGTGCAGGGAGCCCAGTTTTTCGGCCTGGCCTATCTCCCGGCTGCCACAATCAGTTTGATCCTGAATTTTACAACGCTTGTGGTCGCCCTTATGGGCCTGCTTTGGCTGGCAGAACGGCCTGGCTGGTTGGGCTGGCTTGGTATCATCCTGTCAATCAGCGGCGCGGTTGTTTACTTTTACCCGGTTGATTTTCCGGCCTCTCAATATCTGGCTCTTTTTATTGTTATCTTCGGCATGCTTGTGAACGCCTTTTCAGCCGTGCTGGGACGCTACATCAACCACAGAGAAGCCATCCCAGCTCTAACTGTAACAACCGTCAGCATGGGCGTTGGAGGCCTGCTGTTGCTGGCGGGTGGGATCACCATGCAGGGCCTGCCAGCCATATCGACCAGGGGCTGGTTGATCATCGCCTGGCTGGCGGTCGTGAATACCGCCTTTGCGTTTACTCTCTGGAACTATACCCTGCGCACCCTTGAAGCGATGGAGTCAAGCCTCATCAACAGCACCATGCTGATTCAGGTGGCCCTGCTGGCCTGGATATTCCTGGGGGAAAGCCTGAGCACGAAAGAATGGATTGGTTTAATTGTTGCCGGGATTGGGGTTCTGCTCGTGCAGCTGAGGGGAGCGAGACGGTGAGGCCCTGGCATTCTATGTTAAAATCCACAAATTCAGCCGGGCAACAATCTTCAGCGGTTCACCTAGCGGGTAAACCTGAGTTTATAAACTAGAAGATGCCAATAAAAAGATTCACTCCTGTAATTGTCATTCTGTTTCTGGCTGCCGCTTCAGCCAGCGCCTGCGGTCCAAAGCAGCCAGCCAATGAGCTTGAAGAGATATGGAGAGATGGGGTGATGCGGGTTGCTCTTGCAGTGGATTACACGCCCGGCAGCATCCCAGACGAAGGTGGTGTAACTTCCGGTTTTTATAGCGATCTATTCGAGGAGATCGCAAAACGGATGGGGGTCAGTATTGAATTTATTTATATGTCGGATGAGAGCCTGGTCAGCGCGGTCAGCCGCGGCGAACTGGATGCTGGCGCGGGAGCCAATATTCTCACCCCTCAGCCGGACCAGGCGGTTGATTTTGCAGACCCCTATTTCCTCACCAGCCCACCTGCCGGGGAAACGGGGAAATTTCAGGATAAAGAACAGGCTGGGGAAATCCCGGTCTACGTGATCATTCCTGATGGGGCAAAAGAATTGCGGCTCAAGCTGAATCAGGTAATGGCAGGGATGATCGAGGAAGGGTTCATAAACAGGCTGGCCCAGAAGCACAATTTATCCATCCGAATTGACTTCTTGAATCAATAGGTTTTTAGCATCCGGCAGTTCACCCGCCGGAAAATTATCAGGTCAACCGCAACGATACCCATCAAGGAGGCGAAGGGGAATGCAGTACACCGAACCCGGATTAAAGGACGTTTTTCTGGCCCGCAAGAACATTGAGGGGCTGGTCTGGCGAACCCCCCTGGTCCACTCACCCTGGTTAAGCGAACAAACCGGGTCTAACGTGTACCTGAAATTGGAGTCTCTCCAGAATACCGGCTCGTTCAAAATGCGCGGCGCGTCCAATAAAATCTCTGTCCTCACTTCGCAGGAAAAGGGGCGCGGCGTGATCGCAGTCTCCTCAGGCAACCACGGGCGGGCGGTTTCATTCATTGCCAATAAAATGGGCATAAAAGCACTCATCTGTGTCTCAAAAGCGGTGCCTCAGAACAAGGTGGACGCCATTCGCGAGCTGGGCGCGGAGATAATCATCACCGGGAATAGCTATGACGAAGCCACTGAAGATGCCCTGGCTATCCAGCGGGAGCGCGGGCTGACCATGGTGCATCCGTTCGACGACTTCCACATCATAGCCGGTCAGGGTACACTCGGCCTGGAGCTGATCGAAGACCTGCCTGAAATCGATATGGTACTTGTACCGCTTTCGGGCGGCGGTTTATTATCCGGGGTCGTAATGGCGCTCAAATCTATCAAGCCTTCCGTATACGCTGTGGGTATTACCATGGACCAGGGCGCGGCGCTGCACGAGAGTCTCAAAGCCGGGCAGATAATCGCGGTCGAAGAGAAACCCACACTTGCCGATGCGCTTGCCGGCGGCCTAGGGGAAAACAATACCTACACCTTCAGGATGGTCCAGAAATACGTGGATGAGACGGTCCTGGTTACTGAAGACGAGATCGCTGAGGCGATGCTGTTCGCCCTCGATAAGCATAACCTGGTGGTGGAAGGCGGCGGCGCGGTCGGGATCGCGGCTTTGAAACACAACAGGAGCGCGGGCACTGGCAGAAATATCGCAGTGATAATCAGCGGAGGCAACCTGGACCTGGGTATCCTTGAGCGGGTATTGAGGAACCGCCAGCCAGAACGGCTATAATAAATTCAAAGGAATAGGAGCAAGGATATGCTGGTGAAAATACTCAACGAGGCTGAGATCCGCAGATGCGTCGGCATGGAAGAGGAAGCCCTGCAGATTGTATCGGAGGGATTTGCAAAACTTGCCCTGGGGGAGGTGACCGTGCCACCCATAATGCGCATTGACGTCCCCGAAAATAACGGCGAGGTGGACGTAAAAACCGCATACATCCACGGGCTGGAAAATTTTGCCATTAAAATCGCCTCTGGTTTCTTGGACAACCGCACCCTGGGTCTTGCGACCGGCAGCGGTATGATGGTGCTGGTCAGCGCAAAAACAGGCAGGCCTGAAGCGGTTCTGCTCGACAATGGTTACCTGACCGATGTCCGCACCGGCATTGCCGGTGGAATCGCCGCAAGGCACCTGTCGCGTGAAAACATCACAACCGCCGGCGTGATCGGATCAGGTATGCAAGCCCGCTTCCAGATCCGCGGATTGAGACTTGTCCGCCGGTTCCAGGAACTGCTCGTGTTTGGGATTGACCCGCAGGAGGTCGGCCAGTATGTGGGGGATATGACCCGGGAATTCGATCTGAGTGTAAAAGCGGCCTCCAGCGCCGAGCAGGTCGTCCGTGAGAGCGATATCGTGGTCACCACCACCCCATCCCGCCAGCCATACTTGAAGGCGGAATGGCTGCATCCCGGTCTGCATATCACCTGCATGGGATCGGATGCTGAACATAAGCAGGAGCTTTACCCGCAGGTCTTCAGCCAGGCTGACCTGATCGCCTGCGACCTGCGGTCGCAGGTGTTCCGGCTGGGAGAGCTGCACCACGCCTTCGATGCGGGCGTGGTGACAGATCAGACTTCAGTGATCGAGCTTGGGGATATCATCTCCGGCAGGTCTCCCGGTCGTACTGACGACCAACAAATCACCATCTGCGACCTGACCGGCGTTGGCGTGCAGGACACCCAGATCGCCCGCCTCGCCTACCAGCGGGGCGCCGCGCTGGGGCTTGACCTTGAGATCGGCGGATAAACTTGGATACTATTTCTTAAAGATAAGGAGAATTATTTATGCGTGAAAATTTTTACCCTTTCCAGCTTGAACGAGTGATGTCTAAATGGGAAAATGTTGTCCAGTACAACCTGTCTGAAAGCGGGGTCCATCCGCTTTCGCTGGTTGAACTGGCTGAAGATAACCCGGATTTTATCGAAGGTCTGATAAAAACTTCCCTGAATTACGCCCAGGCAAATGGCATCGAGGAACTGCGCCAGAACATCTCCAGGCTCTACCCGGGGTCGACCCCCGAGAATGTGATCGTAACCACCGGCGCAGCCCAGGCAAACTTCACCAGCCTGCTAACCACGCTGGACCCGGGCGATGAAATTGTGGTCATGCTTCCCAATTACATGCAGATCTACGGTATCGCCAGGAATTTCAGGCTTGATGTAAAAACATTTACCCTGCAGGAAGAACTGAACTGGTCTGTCGATCCCAACGATATAAGATCCGCCGTGACAGACAAAACCCGCCTGATCGCGGTCTGCAATCCGAATAACCCGACCGGGCATATTATGACCGCCGAGGAGATGGATGCGGTCGTCGAAGCTGCCCGGTATTCCGGAGCCTGGCTGCTGGCGGATGAAGTTTACGCCGGCGCTGAACATAAGGGTGACGAACAAACACCATCATTCTGGGGTCGTTATGAACGTGTCATCGCGGTCAACAGCCTTTCGAAAGCTTATGCCCTGCCTGGATTGCGGATCGGCTGGGTTGTCACCTCACCTGAGCTTGTCGAAGAAATCTGGGCAAGGCAGGATTACATCACCATTTCAAGTTCAATGATGGCAAATAAAATCGCCGCATATGCCCTCTCGCCCGAAATCCGGCCGCGCTTGATCGAGCGGACCCGCCAGTACATCCGCAGTGGATACCAGATCCTAGAGCGCTGGGTGAACGCCCATCCAGACCAGCTCTCCGTCATCCCCCCCCAGGCTGCCGCAATTGCCTTCGTACGCTATCAGAAGCAGGTCAATTCATCCGAACTGGTCGAACGCCTGGTGCGGGATCACGATACTTATATCGCACCCGGAGATCACTTCGGGCTGGACCAGCACCTGCGCATCAGCTACGGGCTCGCTGAAGATTATGTCAGGGAAGGGCTGGCAAGGATATATAAAACAATTGAATCGTTTTAGAATTTTCCTGTAAATGAAAGCCGCGCCCGGACAGACATAAATTCACACCCTGACAGCAGGTGACAATCATTATGCATTTATATGATTTATTGCAGTTTCCACATGTTATATAATTAAAGTGGGCAGGCAGCATACACAACTTGTAAACCTGCCCGAGTAATCTTCAGGTCACTTTCAATTTTGATCTTCCCTGTTTTACATTATGAAAGACAGGCGACCACCCAACCCCATCAAAACTTCAACCCGTGAATTTATCCGCGAGGCGAGGCGGGCCAGGGACTATTCCCTGTTCGATTTCCTTCATGGCTACGTTTACGCCCGCTGGCCCTACCTGTACATTGGCATCGGCACCGGCGAGCACCGCATCGCCAGAACCTTAAGTCCTGTTTTCAACCGCATCAGGGGCTGGACGGGCATATTCCAACCTCGCAACGGGGATAAAAAGCCAAACCTGGTTTCAGCCCCCGGTTTCGATGAGGACAGAATTGCCTTTGCGGACACCTATCACGGTAAGGTCGTCCCGCTCGCATCAGCCCGCAAACTGGTCACGGTCAATGAGGATATTGACCTGCCCGACCTGGAAAAAGTTATCCCATACAAACGCGCCAGAGATATTATTCTCCACAACCCGGATCACATCGCCGCTCTGGAGTGTCCCTGCCGCAGTTCACGGGAGCGACCATGCCTGCCGCTCGACGTCTGCCTGATAGTCGGGGAACCTTTCACCAGCTTTGTGGTCGAACACCATCCTGCAAAAGCCCGGGTGATCTCGCAGGCGGAGGCTGTTGAAATACTTGAAGCGGAAAACAGGCGCGGCCACGTCCACCATGCCTTTTTTAAAGATGCCATGCTGGGCCGTTTTTACGCCATATGCAACTGCTGTTCCTGCTGCTGCGGCGCCATGCAGGCCCACCGCAGCGGCACTCCCATGCTGGCTTCCTCCGGATACGTGTCACAGGTTGATCCGGAATTATGCTGCGGGTGCAGTGACTGCACCCAGCACTGCCAGTTCGGCGCCATGTCTGTGGTCGGTTCCAGCGCGACTGTCGACCAGGAAATCTGCATGGGCTGTGGCGTTTGTGTAGAGCTGTGCCCGAATGAGGCCGTTTCCCTTATCCGGGACAGCACAAGAGGCGAACCGCTCGAAATCTTTGACCTGATGGAAAAAGCGGCTGCCTGAGAAATTAGCACCTTTATTTATATATTAATTACTACAAACATCATGAACAGCAGAGAGCGATTTTTAGAAACCATTCGTTATGGGGATCCTGACCGCCCTCCGCTTCTGGAAGAAGGCCTCCGCAAAAAGGTCGTTAAGACCTGGCGGAGGACAGCTGGTCTCCCTGGGGATTTTGATCCGCAGGATTTTTTCGGGTTCGATAAACGCGAAGAGATCCCGCTGGAACTGGAACCGGGCATAAATCTGGCGGAATTGGCCGGAAAGAAGAACCGTCTTAAAACTCTCCGGAACCTGCTCGATCCTGATGATCCGAAACGGTTTCCGAAAAAGTGGGAGAAGAAACTGAAATCCTGGGAATCGCGAGAATTTATCCTGATGCTGCGGGTCCACCCGGGATTTTTCCTTTCACTGGGAGTGGAAGACTGGCAGTCCTTCAGCGATGTTACCTGCCTTGTTAAAGACGATCCCAAGTTCGTCCGCCAGGCCCTGGTGATGCACGGCGAGTTCGCCGCTCGCGCCGCCGAAAAAATCCTTCGCAGGACAGAAATTGATGCTGCAATTTTTAGCGAGCCGATTGGCTGTAACTTCGGACCGCTTATCTCTCCCAGGATGTACCGAGAGTATATGCTGCCTGCTCTTGAGCCTGTGATGGACACGCTGCGGCGATACGGAGTTGAAACCATCATTTTCCGGACCTACGCCAACACCAGGGTTCTATTACCGTTTATGTTGGAAGCTGGAATGACCTGCCTGTGGGCGGTTGAACGGGACATGGAGACCATGGATTACCTCGATATCCGGCGTGTGTTCGGACAGGGACTGCGCTTAATCGGAGGGTTTGACCGGGATATCCTGCGTATGGGCAAAGACCATATCCGCCTGGAACTCGACAACAACATCCCGCCTCTATTAGAAGACGGCGGTTTCCTGCCCATGCTGGATGGCCGCATCCGTGAGGATATTCCGTTTGAAAATTATTTGTATTACCGACGCTGCCTCGGGGAGCTGACCGGCCTCCCGCTCCCGGAAAGTTACATTGGAACAGAATAACCAGAACCCGCCCCGGGCGAGCGGACGCACTATCATGAAAATGATCCAGGAGGTTAAAGCTTCACTGAGCAGCATGGAGGTTCAGTTCGATATTTGACATATCGATGATCATCGATTAGAATACGTATCGATGGATATCGATGCGTCCGCCTCCAGGAACCAGACTTCACCAATCGCCTTTGCGAGGGCGCTGGCAGACCCAACCCGCCAGCAGATAATGAAACTGATCTGCTGTAAATGGTTAAGCGTGGGTGAGATTGTCCAGGCGGTCGGCGTCAGGCAGCCGACAGTCTCCCACCACCTGGCGGTTCTGCGCGATGCCGGGCTGGTGAGCCTGCGCAGCGAAGGTAAACACACCTATTACTGCCTTAACCAGTCCATGGTTGCTATTTGCTGCAGTGACCTAATCCAGGTGCTGGCGCCTGAATCAAAAAGCGCAAGCGTTTTACAGGACCTTTCGGATGAGTGATGCGGTTTTTTATCCAAACCTATAGATATTAAAATCGATATGATCAGTTAATTCATTTAATTGGAGTCCCTGAGTGGAACAAAATATTGAAAACAAAAAAACCGACCCAACCATAAATTCAACCTTCACTTGCTGCGGCAGCCAGCCAGGCGAAAGCGTTCCTGTTCAACCGGACGAAATCCGCGTCAACGTTAAAGGGTTGTACGCCCAGCGCGCCCTTTTGAATAATCCCTGCTGTGGCGATGATTATGCAAAAGAGCTTTATCCGGCTGAGATGTTGTCCACATTGTCTGAGGAGACCGCCGGCTTTTCGCTCGGCTGCGGAGATCCGATTAGCGCAGCCCAGCTCAAGGAAGGGGAAACCGTCCTCGACCTTGGTTCGGGCGGCGGCCTGGACTGCTTTCTTGCCGCCAGACAGGTGGGCGCAGGGGGTTATGTGATTGGCGTGGATATGACTTCCGAGATGCTCGCGCGCGCCCGGAACTCAGCTTCAGCGATGGGAATTACCAACGTCGAATTCCGCCAGGGTTATCTGGAAGATTTACCGGTTGAAGACAGCATTATCGACGTGGTAATCTCCAACTGCGTGATAAACCTTTCGCCTGATAAGCCAAAAGTGTTTACTGAGATATTCCGGGTGCTCAAACCCGGCGGGCGCATATCCGTTTCGGATATCGTTACCGCTGGAGAACTTCCCCGCGAAATTAAAAACGACATGGCTGCCTGGGGCGCGTGCATTGCCGGGGCGCTGGAAATAGATGATTATATCCGTGGGCTGCGCTCAGCCGGGTTTAAAGAGATTGTACTGACCTCCAAAGATGGGACCGGTGTTGACCACGAGCGGATACCCCCGGGCACTATATTCTCCGCCGGGATAGTGGCCACCAAGCCAATTTAACTAAAAAGACCCACCACCGTTCAGCCGGCTGCAGTAGCCTCTCAGCCAGCGGTTTGACCATCCGAATAAAGATGTTAATCGCATAATCTCCCGAACATCCTCCCGGCTGATTTTTACCTGCTCCTGGATCACTTTGGGATTATCCCGGCTTATTGCCAGGGTTCTCAAGGCAAAGCATAACGGCCAGATATTTGCCATCCGGACCCGGTATAAGCGGGCCGGGAAGGCTGCAATATAAGTCAACCCGTATTTCAGATGCTCCACTGCTTTCTGTATCAGCAGGTCTAGGGCAAACAAAGCTTGCCCCTCAAATTCTTTTTCAAAGAACTGCTGGCGGTTAATCCCGGCACTTTCCAGTATTTCCAGCGGCATAAAAATCCAGCCCCGATCCCGGTCAGCCTGCAATCCGCGGATGACATTCACAGTCTGCAATCCCAATCCCACCTGGCGCGATAAAGGCAGCATTTCCTCTTTCCTGACTTTCAGCTGGGGATAAAACCAGGTATAAATATCAGTCATCAGGTAGCCCACCCTGCCGGCGACCTCGTGCATATAATCATCCAGTTCGTCGACCGTATCAATTAACGGTCCCTGGCGCTGCCAGCGCGCCATCCCCAGAGTCGATTTTCCACAGCGGTCCCTGATAAACTCCCCAAGCTCAGGCGGCATCATTTCAAGCGTTTTTATCAAACTACCGGCCTGTTTTGCGACATAAACTTCCGGATTACCCCCATCCAGATCGGATATTCGGGAGACAAATAATTCCGCAGGATCGTTTCCTATCAGCACACGTTCCCAGATTTCCAGCAAATATACCTTGCGCTCTGCATCTATCTCGGGGCGGTCCTCCAGACAATCCGAAACCCGGAAAAGCAAATAAGCCAGGCTTACCGCTTCTCGCAATGACCGGGGCAGTTTCTTGATCGACAGCGCAAACGTACGGCTGACCATTTCAACCATCTGGTCGTTGGTGCTTACTTCCATAAAATTAACCCCGCGATTATTGTTCCATGGTCAATTATAGCGAGAGTTATCATCTGGATTAATGCTGATAACTGCTATCGCCTGGTACAGGATCCTTAGTTCAACCTCAAAATTAAACTGCGGGTTTTCACCCGCCTGCTTCGCATTCATAAATGCAATCCAAACAACAAAGATATTACGACAGGGTATTGATGTTGTTCAGTTCTTCAAACGCCCTTACCATACGGGCTTTAAAACTCATTTCACCGCGCCGGAGCCAGGCTCTTGGATCGTAGTATTTTTTATTGGGCTTGTCCGGACCCTCAGGATTGCCAAGCTGTCCCTGAAGATAGCCTTCGAATTCGTTGTAATAGTCATGAACGCCGTCCCAGAATGCCCACTGCAAATCGGTATCGATATTAAACTTGATCACACCGTAGGAGATCGCCTCGCTGATCTCCTCTGGCGAGGAGCCTGAACCGCCGTGGAACACAAAGAATACCGGTGTCTCCTCCGTTCCAAATTTCTGCTGGACGTAAACCTGTGATTCGTGCAGGATTCTCGGGCGAAGCTGGACGTTACCCGGCTTGTAAACGCCGTGCACGTTGCCAAACGCGGCTGCGATTGTGAAGCGATCGCTGACCTTTTTAAGCTCCTCGTATGCGTAAGCCACGTCCTCAGGCTGCGTGTACAGGCGCGACTGTTCGACATCCGAGTGGTCGATTCCGTCCTCCTCGCCGCCGGTGATACCCAGCTCGATTTCAAGGGTCATTCCCAACCCGCTCATCCGTTCAAGGTAGCGTTTGCTGATTTCAATATTCTCCCGGATCGGTTCGGTGGACAGGTCAAGCATATGGGAGCTGTACAGAGGCACGCCGTTGGCCTTAAAATATTCTTCCCCCGCATCCAGCAGCCCGTCGATCCAGGGCAGGTTCTTCTTCGGGCAGTGGTCAGTATGCAGGATAACCCTTGCTCCATAAGCTTCTGCTACGGTATGGACATGAAGCGCGCCGGATACCCCGCCAGTAATCGTGGCATTCTGGTCTTTATTGTCCAGACCTTTCCCCGCAAAGAACACGCTCCCGCCGCTGGAAAACTGGATGATGACCGGGCTGTTGACCTGCGCGGCGGATTCCAGCACCGCATTGACGCTGTTCGTTCCGACCACATTGGCAGCCGGAAGCGCATACAGGTTGGCTTTCGCGTCTTCAAACACCCTTAGCACATCGTCGCCGGTGACCACACCGGCAGCTATATCTTTAATCTTTCCTGCCATAACTTATTAACCTTCCTTTCAAAATTTATAATTCCAAGCCGTTAATTCTAACCGAAATCTGCCTTTCTGAAACAATATCTGGATGGCCTGGGAGGGATTTCCTGTTCAAGATACGTGAACGAATGGTGATTGCGGGACGCGAGTCAAAATCCATCCCATTCAGCATGATCAGAGAACCGGCGCCGTATATGCCAGTTGGTCGTTGCGTGGATCGCTAAAATCAAACATGCCGGGAAAGCTGCGTTCAGATAATCGTCCGCGGCGCTAACTGAAAACCGGGTGAGTTCCCAGGTGAAATCATGGCGGTGCTCGATTGCTGTCAAAGAATAAAGGATCTTGGACCAGGTGCCGCTGCACTTCAACCCACTAGCTGATCCCCAGCGAAACCTAATCCGTTCCCGCCAGACAGGCGGAATCAAATCGAGCCCGGTTCATTTCTGCTTTGTTTACCCTTTTTACTTTTTCTTTTTGCCGGATTTCGATTTTTCTTTTTTCTTCTTCTTTTTCTTTTTGGTTTTTTTCTTCGATTTTCCCTTTTTTACACCTGGATCAGGATCAGTCTGAGATTCACCCACAGCAGTTACACTACCCTCAGCTGAAGCCGAAACCCAGTCGCCGGCCGCTCCACCAAGGAACATGTCCAATCTCTGCCTTAAAAATTTATCGCGACGGTAGCGCGCCTGGCGGGCGGTCAGCCCCGATCCCTGGCCAGCCTCGGTGTATGAAGCTCCACAATTAAGCAGCAGAATTGCTTTAGCCCACTGGTTATAAGGAAATTCTCCCGCTGCAAGCTCCTCCAGCCGGTTAATTTCGAAATCATTCAGAAAATCTGCCGCCATGGTTCTCTCCTTTCCTCTCTTAATAAAATCAATCCGCGGCTCTATGTTCAACCGCTATTATACCTGTTGGATGAAATTGTTCCACCATCCTGCTTTAAACCAGATGAACGGTTTTGATATAAATTTAATCCAAGAAATACAAGCAGTCCGAAAACCGCATAAATAAGCAGTAAGTACACCAGCCCGATAGGCTCTGCCCAGCCCATCAATTTCCCTGCCAACCAGGGTGTGATAATCGCCCCGGTACTGCCGAAAACCCACAGCACGCCCGTGATCCTTCCCCGAATTGGCATGCTTCGTTCAGCGTAGGTCAGTGTCATTGGCAGCAGTGCCGCTGTCGACAAGCCCAATCCCACCGTCCCCGCTGCTGTTGCAGATAGCGAACCTGGAAAGAGCAGGAAAAGACCCAGACTAACAACAGCCCCGCACATGCTGGCCCAAATTATCGGCCCCGGGTGAATTCGGGCTGCCACAATTATCATCACAAACCTTCCGGCAGTTACTGCAAACCAGTATGCAGAAGTTAGGGCTGCGGCTTGAGAGCTGCTTCCCGACCCTGTCATCAAAACATAACTGTACACCCAGCCAACAAAGCTGACATCTATCCCTACGTAAATAAATAGTATTGTCCCAATCAAAATCACTGAACGGTAATCTGCTGCTGCCTTACCATCAAATTCATCCGTTATTGGGATACCTGGTGATGGTCTTATCATCAGCCAAATTGCTGCAGGCAATATCAAAACCGCGAATAACCAGTAAGCCCACTCAAAATTTAAATCCCGGCGTAAAAAGAATTCCAGCAACAGCGGGGCAGCAATCCCGCCCACTCCTGCGAAAAAAAACAGCGCATTTAAATACGGCCCCGATCTGTCCTTAAACCTCCACATTACAAGCGTATTCCCGCCTACATCTGAGCCTCCCACCCCGATTCCAGCCAGAAACATCAACAATGCCAGGAGGTAAACGGCCGGTGAAAGTGGGATAAATACCGCCGTCAGTCCAAGCAGGAACAACAAACCTGCCATTATCTTATGACCGGGATAGCGGTCATAAAGCCGGCCGGCAAAAAACGAGCCCAATAAATACCCGAATGACCTTGTCGAGAACAGGTATCCCAGGCTGGTCAATTCAACTCCCACCCTGTCAGCCAGATATGGAAGGGAGGTTCCATGCAGGGAATACCCAAGAGCGCCGAGCAAAAAGAAAACTACAAAGTAAGGGCTGGCCGTTCGGATGGGGTGCCGGATTTCTTTCATTTGTCTCACAGGGTGGCTGAAATTGTAAACCAAAAAAGATATAATCTTCAAAAGACAAACAGAGTTGCGGGATTTACAGCTCTTTACAGATAATTGAATTAATTAAGGGAGAAGTTTGCGTAAACTTAATTCCGCAGTAACCACCCGAAATATCGTTCTAATCGCGGTTATCGCCGCCCTGTATGCTGTCCTGACTGTCGCCCTGGCGCCTCTGAGTTACGGGCCGCTCCAGTTCAGGATTGCCGAGTTCCTGAAAGTATTCGTGCTGTACAATCCCTGGCTTTCGTTCGGGATCGGGATCGGGACATTCTTCGCCAACCTGGCAAGCCCGTTTGTCGGCCCTCTGGAGTTGTTCTGGATGCCGGCAACCGATATCGCCGGAGGGATCCTGGCATGGTTTATCTACAGACTGTTATACTGGCGTTATCCGGTTGTTCCAATGTTTGCCTATGCGCTGACAACCTCCCTGGCGGTCGGTTTGATGTTATATCTACTGGGCGGCGGTTTATTTGTGACAGTTACTCTGCTGGTACTAGTAAGCGAGTCAGTTATATTAATCGGCGCGATACCGGTTGCAAATTTAATCACCCGCCGGATTAACCTGAGCTGATTGTTGGCAAAGAGAGCAGTGCCTACCTGTCAATTGCCATCATACTTCCCCAGGACGATACAGGCGTTCTGGCCGCCAAAACCAAATGAGTTCGAAAGCGCCACCCTCACCGGCAGCCTGCGGGGCTGGTTGGGCACGTAGTCCAGGTCGCACTCGGGGTCGGGAGTTTCATAGTTCATCGTCCCGTGGATCTGGTTTTCGCGGATACTGAGAACGCAGACCAGCGCCTCGAACGCCCCGGCCGCGCCCAGCATATGCCCGACCATTGATTTGGTCGCGCTGATCGGGGATTTTATAGGCGCTGTCCCCGAATACCAGCTTGATAGCTTCCGTTTCCATGGCATCGCCAACCGGGGTGGAAGTTGCATGCGGATTAATATAATCGACCATTTCGGGGGAAATGCCAGCCGCAGAGATTGCTTGCTTCATTGTATGGGCCTGGGAGGCTGGGGTCGGTTCCGTTTCGTGGCGGGCGTCGCTCCCAACTGCATAACCCAGAATTTCAGCGTAAATCCTCGCCCCGCGTGAGCGGGCATGCGCAAGGCTCTCCAGGATCAACATCGCCGAACCTTCCCCGGGAACCAGCCCATCCCGGTCTTTATCAAACGGCCGGCTAACTTTAGACGGATCATCACAGCGGGTGGACAATGCGCCGATCCCGGAAAAACCAGCCAGAGCAACTTCGCTCAGGATTGACTCAGTTCCCCCTGCCGCAGCCACATCCACATATCCCATCCGGATGGCATCGGAAGCGGTTGCCAGCGACTGGGTCCCTGAGGCGCAGGCGGTCACAATCGTGGCGTTATACCCGGAAAAGTTAAGCCGGCTTGCTACCGCAAATGCTGCCATATTGGGCCAGACAGAGTTAAACTTTATCGGCGAGATTCGGCTGTTCGACAGCAATTTTCGCATCGCTTGTTCCGTTTCAACAATGCTGCCGCCGGCGGCAGTACCCACCACAACTCCACTGCGGGTTGAATCGAATTGGGTCTCGTCAAGCGAGGCATCCTCATACGCCATTCTGGCAGCCGCCAGGGCGTACTGGCTTGATTCGGTGATCCGGCGGGCAAGTTTGTGATCCATGTAATCATCCGGATCGAAATTTTTTACCCCAGCAGAAAACCTGCAGGGGTATTTATCGGCATTCGGGATCTGGGTCGTTTCGCTTATCCCGCTGATCCCGCCGAGCAGGGCCTCCCAGTTGTCGTGCAGGCTGTGTCCCAGCGGCGTCACAGCTCCCATGCCGGTGATAACAACCCGGCTGCTGTCCGGGAGCTCCCGGGGGGCGACTACCGGTCTGCCGCACTGCATACAGAAATGGGCTTGCGGTGGATTTAATGTCTGGCAGGCGCTGCAAAGGATTTCCATATTTTCTCCCGAAGGTTTATGGCTTGAAAATTACTGTTTCCGGCTCAAACCCGATAGTTTTTTAGATAATTTTCGCATTTACGAGATGATTATACCCACTATCAATCGCTTCTAAAAGAGCCGATCGTCCCTAAACAAAGTATGCTGGAGGCACATATCTACCTCCAGCATTATCGTTGAACATCCGGTTCAGAAAATAGATCAGGTTCTTTTTAAGTATTCATTCTATTGTTCATGCAAGTCGTTTATCGCTTCTTCGCTCTGGAACAACTTCTCGCCCGCCCTGACCGGCACCTGCAGTCGGTTTTCAGCCGGGGGGAATGGGCATGACCACATATCGTTGTAGGCGCAGTACGGGTTGTAGGCCAGGTTAAAATCCAGCCTGACATTTCCGCCGGGCAGAACTTCAGGTTCGAGGTAGCGTCCGGCTGGATATGTTTCCTGTCCGGCGAGAGAGTCAACGAAGGGAAGGAAAAAACCATGCTGGTTGGCGTAAATAGTTAAGCTCGCCGGTACACCTCCAACTTCAAACTGGACCAGGCCGTAGCGCTGGTAGGTCTGGATATCTCCGGTTGAGGTCTGCATTGTGATCTGCTCTTTATCCTCGAACTCTTCCAACTCCAGAGTAAGATCAAGTTCCAGATTTTCGGGGAAATAATCAAGGCCATCAAAACTCGCTTTCTGTTCATGGGTAAGCGGGCTGTGAGGGCTTTCCAGGAAAAAATGGTCTTTCTCGTGTCTGATTTCTTCGAGCCGGTTCATCAATTTTCCTCCAGGGTGTTTTTTTTAATTGCTCGTGTTTTTTTTCTAAACTTTTTTAATTTTCAGACGCCAACAATTAGCCCAATCTTACATACCAATCAATTTCTAAAAAATAACAACAAACAGGAGTTGGTTTCGAAACCAATTCCTGTTTAATATGCGTGTATATTTAACCGGTCAAGTCAGCCTAAATACCGTAATGATTGCGAATGCCAATGACCAAACCTTCAATGCCGAGCCCAATAACTGGGAACACTGGGACCTGCGGTGAATAAAACGATTACAAAGAATATTAAACAAATTAAAATCCTCCCAATCTTCAATTCAACGCCGAATATTCATTGTAGAAAAAATCAGGGCATTAAGTAATCATTTCCATGCAGGATATAAATCTTCAGACGGATCCTGGGTAAGATTAACCGGCGGAACGCTGCCCGGTAAATATACATAGATTTCCTGGTTCCCGTCCCGGTTGGTTGTGAAAACGATCCAATCACCGTCCGGATCCCAGCCGGGATGCAGATCGGCGGCCAGATTCCCGCTCAGGTTTTGCGGGTTGCCACCATCAATATCCATTAAGTACACTTCCGGGTTCCCATCCCGTTCAGTTACAAAGACAATCTGATCCCCCTGAGACGACCCATTTGGACTGTGATCTGCGGCTGGATTATCAGTAAGGCGAACCTGGTCGGAACCATCCGGGTTCATGCGGAAAATCTCTGGATTGCCGTCCTGCTCGGACGTGAAAACGATAAACTCATTACCGAACAGGATACCTCCGCTCTCGAACCAGTGCGGCTGGTAATCCTCCGAAATCAGCCGAATTTGTCAGGTTATGGATTCCCGGACCGCCGACCTGAATGCTGTAAATCTCCCGGTTTCCGTCCCGGTCTGTCGAAAAAGCGATCCAGTTGCCGTCAGGTGACCAGGTTGGGTGCAGGTCATCCCCGATCGCGTTGCTGGTAATATTCTGGACCCCGCTGCCATCGGCGTTCATGATATAGATGTCATAATTCCCGCTGCGGTTGGAAGCGAAGGCGATTCTGTTCCCATCCGGCGACCAAGCAGGCTGGGTATCTACCCCCGGTTCGTTCGTCAGACGTATCGTTTCAAAGCTTTGAGTGTCCAACAAAAAAATATCCGCATTCCCGCCCCGGTTTGATTCAAAGGCGATTTTCCCCGGTCCTAAATTTACAGCAGGTTCGGTCGCCTCCCCGGTTGGCGGGGCAGTAGGCGGGGGCAATGTCGGGCTTGGAGGGATAGCCGAAGCGGTCAGCGAAGGATTGCCCGGGTCGCAGGGATCGCGGTCCTCACCGTCAATTATCCCGTCAGCATCTGTATCGGGGTTAAGTGGGTCCGGACAGGGCTGCCTTTCATCCCCATCGATCATCCGGTCCCGATCAGTATCCGGATTAAGCGGGTCTGTCCCCAGCTGGATTTCCTGACCGTCAAACAGCTTATCCTCATCTGTATCCGCTATTAATGGGTTAGTCCCACGTTCCAGCTCATCGCCATCGCCAAGGCCGTCGCTGTCCGTATCGGGGTTGAGTGGATCAGTGGAACGCTCCACCTCCTCGCCGTCAATCAGGCGGTCGCCATCACTGTCCGGATTGAGCGGGTTGGTCCCGCGCTGGACCTCATCGCCGTCTGAAAGCCGGTCTCCTTCCGTATCCGGATTTAAGGGGTCGGTTCCGAACTGCTTTACTTCGGGGCCATCCTGGAGCTGGTCGCCATCGGAATCCGGGTTCAGAGGATCGCTTCCCCATTCGAGTTCCTCCCGGTTGGTCAGGCCATCCCCGTCGGTGTCCTCCTCTCCGATTATCGCGGCCGCAGTCTGGTTTGCTGCAGCTGTTTGGGTGATCTGGGCTGCTCCCGACCTTTCGGTCTGGTTCTGGAGGACCAGAAAAGCCGATATGCAGGTCAGCCCCAGGCACAATACAGCCACGATTGGGATCACCCAGAACGGAATCCATGCTTTTGCGCTGACCTCTCCATCATTTATTATCCTGATGCCGCCTGTGGATGTCACACTCACGGAATATGGATACACGTATTCGCCGCCGAATATTGGGCGCCGGCGTGGTTGAACCTGGAACTGGACTGCGTCTACCTGACCGGGTGGCACACGCACATTCTGTTCCGGAGAGGGGGAAAACTGCAACTCCTGTTCTTCGCTTTGCCAGAGGATAGAAAAGTTTTCCTGGATGTTGCTCTGGTTTTCGATTAAAACCTGGGCAGGTTGGGCGGATACAATCCTGGTAGGTCGCAGTTCGCTCCTGAATTGTGTGAATGCAGCAACAGTCAGCACACATTCAACCTCGGCTTTCTGCTCAGGCGCCTGCTCGCTGGTTACAGTAATGACTAGCGAATTTCTTCCGGCCCGGCTCTGGGCAAAACGCGGCGGCAGTATTTCCAGCACCACTTCTTTATGCTCGCCCGGCGCAAGATTTATCACCGGCGAAGTGGTGGATACCCAGTTGGCAGGGACGCCCTCGATGGACAATTTAAAGGTGTCCTCCGTCAGACCCTGATTCAGCAGCACCATTGAGATGGAGGCCCTCTCCCCAGGCTGGACTGAATACTGGGTCGCTGCCATTAAAACCCCGATCCGGCCCGTAACTTCATATGCAGCAACGGTAAGCGTACCGCCGATCTCCACAGATTGATCCGGATCTTCCTTCCCCGTAATCCTGATCGTGAAGGGGTATCTCCCGGCTCTCCCTGGCGGGGAAGGCGGAGGCTGGACACTAAAAGTAACCTCACCCTCTTCACCTTCAGCCAGCCTAAGGAGGGAAGCGGGTTTACTCACCCATTCAGCCGGGATGCCATCAAGCCGGGTATCGTATGTGTCCTCCAAAAATCCCATGTTTCGGATTACAAGCCGGATACCTGTCTCTCCTCCAGGCGGGGCCATGTACCGTGTTGATTCGACCAACACACTGATATCCCCGGTTACTTCGTAAGCTGCCACAACCAGGCTGGTCTGGGCATTTGATTTTAAATCCGGATTCAACTGGCTTACAATCTCAATATCCAGCCGGTATCTTCCAGCCCGACCCTCAGGTAGAGCGGGCGGTTGGATATTTATGATTAATTCCTTCTTTTCTCCGGGTTCAAACTGTAAAACAGGATGGGGTACATATACCCATTCGGAAGGGATCCCGGCTGCCTTAATGAGCAGGGATTCAACCTGGTCGCCATTGAACTTAATCATCACCGGGATCGAAATGCTACCTCCCGGGGCGACGCTGTAGGACTGCGATTCGATTACGACCTTGATCTGGTTCTGGTTGTTGTTTTGTTGGACGTTGTTTGCATCATCGCTCATTTAATATAACCTTGCGGGACTGATTGGCATTTCTTCACTCCTCAGTATCAGCCCAAGATGGATTCTCATCGACCCCTTGAGTGTTGCCCTTGTTTTCACCAGCAGGAGCTTCACCCGCTTTTTCCAGCCCTGATTTAATATCATGCTGGGATTCTGTTTCCGATGCAGGAACGCGCTGCACCAATTCTGCAGCTTTATCTTCCGGCGGAGTTTCCTTGCTTTCCAGCCCTGTCAGCGCAGAAAGATACGGTTTTTCTCCAATTACATGTCTATAAAGATAGGAGACAATCTCCCTGCCAGAAGCGATCACCGGAGCAGCCAGTAACGCTCCCAGGATACCCCAGGTTGATGCGCCAACCAGAACTCCCAGTATCACCACCAGCGGGTGTAGTTTGACCGATCCGCCCATCACCCGCGGGACCACCGTAGTGTTTTCAATAAAATTGACCAGCACATAAAAGCCGATAATTATCAGGACAAAGATCATATTATTAACTGCCAGGGTATCAGAACCCTGCAGCAGGGCTACAATCACCGCCGGTATGGCTGCCAGAAATGGGCCAAGGTTTGGGATGATTTCCAGCAAGCCTGCAATAATCCCGAGCGCAAAGGAACCAGGCAGCCCAAGGATGGTCAATCCAAGCCAGACTATAGCACCGATGATGACCATCAACGTAATTTGTCCACGGAAGAATGCGTCCCAGACATCCTGCAGTCTCTCCAGCAGTTGTTCAACTTCCAGACGATAAGCTTTCGGTACAGACCGGACGAAGGCACCAACAAGCCGGTCCCCATCAATACTGAGGTAAATTGAGGAGATTATCAAGAACAGAAATCCAACAAATCCAGAAAATAACGTACCCACAATCTCAACTGCGAATCCATAACTCAAGGCAAACACCTGCCCGATCGATGGGATAATCGTGGATATTGAAGGCAGTTTTGGTGATACAGCCAAATCTGCACCCACAATCACATTTAAAATTGGATCAATAATGCTATCCAGGATCAAGCGGAAACCTAGAATCTGGAATCCTTCCGTTTTAACCGTCCGTAATGAGGTTTCTGTCCAAGTCAAGATATTTGATATTAAATATTCGTAGTCCAGGTTCAGTAAAAAGTTGGCTGCATTGATAGCAGAAGGGATCAGAACCAGCGCTGCCAGGATGATAACAAGCGCCGCCAAAAGATAGGTAACCAGTACCGATAGCCCGCGAGGGAACCGGAAGCGGTCACTCAACCAAAGAATAATCGGCCTGACCAGCAGTGAAATCAACGCGGCGATAATCAGCATTGGAAGTACTGACCGGCTGAGATAAATCACAATTAATGCGAACACAAACAGACCGATCGCAACAATATATCTGGTGGTAGATTTCCATTCAGTTTGCATTTTTGGCCTCAAAACCAGCCTGATTATTCTTTAAAATTTTACACTACATCAGGAATTTTTACTCCCTGATCGGCAATTCGATTGATTCTCCCGGCTCAAGGATAATAACCCTGACCTCCGGGGTTAATTTTTTAGCAAAACCTGCAAATGCCCGGGGAGGCTCAGTCAAAATGCTCGGCAGCAACCATTTTAAACCAAAGGGGAGAAATGTTCCCCAGTGGATCGGGATTGCAATTTCCGGCTGCAGGAATTGCAGCGCCCGGGCTGCCTGCTGCGGATCCATATGGCCCGGACCGAGGTTCGGACCCCAACCCCACACAGGAAGCAGGGCTACATCGATGTTTGGCGCTATGTCCGCCATTTCCGGAAACAGCTCAGTATCTCCCGAAAAATATATCCGGCTTGTTCCATTAATGAAATATCCGAGTGACTCGGCTGGCCTGCTGTAGCGGTAGCGGGCGCCGTCGTGCTCTGCATGGGTTGCTGTTATTACTATCGATCCAACCTCAATTTTCTCACCGCAGCTGATCTCGATTGCATTCTGGATCCCGCCTTTTTTTAGTATCCGGGCTGTGCCGCGCGGAGAAATTATTTTATTTTCCCATCCCAGACTGTGCAGCGATGGGAAATCCAGGTGATCCAGATGGGCGTGTGAAATCAAAACTGCCGATAGGTCCGCCAGCAATTCTGGGGCAACAGGTGGACGGTGGCGCTGGAGATGCCAGATCCGCTTCCTCAATAAGGGGTCGGTAAGCACCCGCTCGTTATCCATTTCAATCAGGACAGAGGAGTGCCCGATAAATGTTATCCTTGTGCGTTCAGACATAACTCCGGTCAGCCGAATATTTTATGAAAACCACTCAATAAAACTAATAGATCTGTAATCAGCCGAATATTGCAGTCCCTCCAGTTCTCTAATCGGCAGCACCCAATCAGAGTCGGAAACATTTGACCTTGTCGCCCGAAAATCATCCCAGGAACTGAATGATCATCAGAGTAGCCAGGCTCAGGTAGATCAGATAACCCATTGTGTCGCTGATCGTTGTGACCAGGATAGGTGAAGCAAGCGCAGGATCGATTTTTATCGTCTGCATGAACAACGGCACCGCTGCGCCGGCAAACCCGGCGGCGATCATATTTAAGAGCGTGGCTGCGCCTACCACCAGGCCCAAAGCCGGGATATCCTTCCAAACCAGGGCGATTATCGCAACCAGCAAGCCGATAACAATGCCGTTGGTTATACCAATTGATACCTCGCGCCCCAGCGCTTTGAAGCCGCGCCGCGGGTTGATTTCTCCCAGGGCAAGGCCGCGCACAATCACCGTCAGCGTCTGGGTGCCGGCGCTTCCGCTAACCCCTGCCACGATGGGGAAAAATGCCGCCAGAATGGCTACCTGGGCGATTGTGTTTTCGAAAAGGCTCAGCACAGCAACGGATGCCATTGCTGTCCCCAGATTCAAGACCAGCCAGGGCAGCCGGGTTTTTAAGGCGCTTGTTACCGGCACATTCGCATCCTGTTCTTCCGGGATACCACCAAGGCGGTAAATATCTTCCGTCGCCTCATCTTCCAGAACCTCCACCAGGTCGTCATGGGTGATGATGCCCAGCAGGTGGTTATCCTCATCCACAACCGGAAGAGCCAGCAGATCATAGCGCGACATCAGGCGGGCGACTTCTTCCTGGTCAGCGCTGGCTGGTATTGAAATCACATCATGACCCATGATTTGCGATATAAGGGTTCCGGATTCCGAAACCAGGAGATCGTATAGCGACACGACACCCACAAGCTGGTTGTCAGAGTCAACCACATAAACATAATGGATATCTTCTGAGGCTAGATCCAGACTGCGCAGATGTTGAATCGCTTGGCTGGCGGAGATGCCCCGGTGTAGAACGACTTTGGCGGATGTCATCAATCCACCGGCGGTTTCGTCATGGTGTTCCAGCAGTGTTCGAATCTCGTCCGGGTCTTCCAGTACAGATAAGGCTTCTGACATCTGGGCGGGATCAATATCACCCAGGAGGTCAGCAGCCTCATCCGGTTCCATCCTCTTCAGGATCGGAACCAGATCCTCTGTCTCTAACCGGGTAGCTATCTCAGCTGCATCTTCGTCTTCCAATTCTTCGAGAATGTCGGCCGAATCCTCAGGGTCAAGACGCGGTAGAAGTTCGTCCTGGGAGTCAGGAGACAGCTCATGGAACACCTCCGCCTGGTCTGGAGGCCTGAGCGCTTCTACTATCTCCACAGCCAGATTCCAGTTCTCCTCAGTCAAAGCTTCTCTGAGCTCCGCCAGCACATCATCTACATTTACTTGATCCAAAGTCATAAAGCCTCCGCTCCCTTCGCTGTCCCGGTTTGTATCCCGGGTGGTATTCAAAACCGGACGGGTCAGCGGTTATAATCTGGTTTAAATAACCGCATTGATAATACTTCATTGTAAGCGATCAGGTTGTTTTTGTGCTGATCTAATTCACTCACTCCGGGTACACCGCACAATTCGATTATAAATACAGATGGGCTGGAATTGTGAACTTTAATCAATACATATTTAATGAGGGTTCAATGGGTTTTCCCTTAAAGCCGGAAGCTGTAATAAACAGCTGTGCTCCAGTTCGGATTTGTGATAACGGCGGTTGGACCGACACCTGGTTCTCAAAAACTGGGGCGGTTTTCCACATTGCGGTTTCACCCTGTGTGGAAGTTCAACTCCTGGTTTATAAAGAATCCAGTGAGGAGGATCTGGTTGTTATCAATGCCGAAAACTTTAAGGATCGTTATCAATATAAACTCCAGAGGCATACCGCAATCAAACAATGGCACAGGCACCCCCTGCTGGAGGCTGCATTTGAAATCATGGATCTGCCGCCTGGAATCCAGCTCGAGGCGATTATTTACTCCAGCGTTCCAGCTGGCTCCTCGATTGGCAGCTCTGCGTCGGTGACGGTGGCACTCCTGTCCGCGCTGGATTTGCTCACACCCGGCCGGATGAATCCCAAAGAGATCGCCCAAACCGCCCACCGGGTTGAGACCGAACTGCTCAAGAGGCAGAGTGGAATTCAGGACCAGTTTTGCGCAGCTTATGGCGGCGTGAATTATATTAACATGTACGACTACCCCCACGCCGATATCCACCAGCTCAACATCCCGCAAGAGTTAATCTGGGAATTGGATAAACGTTTGAGCCTGTTCTGTGTGGGTAAATCACACAGTTCCTCCGCTCTACACGAGATGGTGATTAAGACCCTCGAAATCGAAGGCCCGGGATCCGTAAAGCTGGAAGATCTGCGCGCCGCTGCCTCTGATTCACGGGATGCTCTGCTGGCAGGAGATCTGCCAGCCCTGGGACAGGCGATGATAAAAAACCTGGAAGCTCAAAAGAGGTTGCACCCCAGGTTGGTGGCACCGGACGCAGAACAGATAATCAGGATAGCAGAAGCACACGGCGCGCTGGGTTGGAAAGTTAATGGCGCTGGCGGCAAAGGCGGGAGTGTTACGATCCTTGCTGGCCCGATCACAAAATCAAACCGGGACATGATCAGGGCAATTGAAGCAGCTTCAGCGCGCTTTAAGAACATCTCCATTGCGATCAGCCCATCTGGTGTCCGGGTCTGGAAACGCTTTCTGTGAGGTCTGGTTCCAACCCGGAATTTCTCTTCCTGTGGTATAATTTTTTCATCAGGGGAAGCTTACCAGGATTTTTCTGCAATAGTATAATGATATCGTTCCATTCATCGCCTCAGGTGGGGTGACCATAATATTTTATTCCACAACAGTTTTCCCTGTAATCAAAGGAGTAAGTTAAGAAAATTGTCAATAAAAGCTTAAATCCCAACCCGCTTCCAGGCAGGTCGATTCAGAATTTAATAAACACCTGGATATCCGGGCACTTGCCAGTTATACTCCGCAATCCAGCAGCATACAACCAGTATCACAATTTTGTTTAAATAATCTATCTCCCACTTTTACCAATTATATTTACCCTGTGAGCATTATCCTGGCAGCTCAGGCGGTCAAAATTCAATTTTCCGGTTTTTCTGGAGACCCTCAACCAATATTAAAAGGAGATCGTTGATTTTATAACAATTGAGAAAAAACATGAAAGTAATTGAACTTCAAAACACATCATTATCCAAGCTGCGAAAAATGGCGTCAGACCTGGATGTAAAGAACGCCAATAGATTAAAAAAGGAAGACTTGATTATCCGTATCCAGCAGGCTGAAGCAGAGCGGGATGGGGTCGAACTGAGAGGCGGGATCCTTGAGATCATGAGTGAAGGCATTGGATTCCTGCGTTTCAAGCAGTATAACCCCGGTCCTTTAGATGTGTACGTTTCCCAGTCCCAGATTCGGCGCTACCAGCTTCGAAATGGGGACATGGTAATCGGACATGTAAGGCCGCCGCGCAAATCTGAACGCCACTATGGATTGCTAAAAGTGGAAAGTGTAAACGGGCTGGATCCGGAAGAATCAAAACACAGGCAGATTTTTGAATCCCTGATACCCATTTTCCCGGACATACGCTTCGACCTGGAACTTGAAAAGCACAATCTGGCGACCCGTTTGATCAACCTGGTTACTCCGATTGGCCGCGGCCAGCGTGGATTAATCGTCTCCCCACCCAAAGCCGGAAAAACCACCATCCTGAAACAACTTGCGAATTCGATCTCGCATATGTATAACGAGGTCTACCTGATGGTCGCCCTGATCGGAGAGCGCCCGGAGGAAGTGACCGATATGGACCGTTCCGTGGATGCGGAAGTGATCTCTTCCACTTTCGATGAGCCGGTGACTTCCCATGTAAGGGTAGCGGAGATGGCCCTCGAACGGGCCAAACGCCTGGTTGAGATTGGGCAGGATGTGGTCATATTGATGGACTCGATCACCCGCCTGGCGCGTGCTTACAACTTGGTTGTGACCCCCTCTGGTAGAACTCTCTCTGGAGGCATCGATCCCTCCGCCCTATACCCTCCGAAGAGGTTCTTTGGCGCTGCTCGAAACATTGAGGATGGCGGCTCTCTGACAATCATCGCTACCTGCCTGATTGACACCGGTTCGAGGATGGATGATGTGGTTTACGAGGAATTTAAAGGCACAGGAAATATGGAACTGCACCTTTCCCGGCGCCTTCAGGAAAGGCGCGTGTTTCCTGCAATTGATATCGAACGCTCATCAACCAGGCGCGAGGAACTTCTGCTCGGCCCGGATATCACCCCCCGGGTGTGGTTGATGCGGCGGATGTACGATCAAATGATCACCCCGCCGCCTCACGGCGCTGGGCTGGACGTCGCAACAGCAACAGAAGCCATCCTCCAGCGAATTTCACACACATCAAATAATATGGAGTTTTTGGAGTCATTATCCGAAAATTAATTCAGCCCCCAGTCCCAATCCAAAACCCGCTTAACTTAAAGCGCTCCTGAACCAGCCCTGATTTCAAGAATGGAGAAATATGATGACAGACGACCCCCAGATGCCTGAGACCGAGATCATCGCGGAAACTGAAAATTACCTGGCATGGATAGCCGATGAGCCGGATGGCGAAAAAACCTACCACCTTGTGATGAACAATGTAACCCTGCACTTTTTTCAGGAAGAGTGGGATGAGCTTATGGAATTGTTTCGGGCGATACAAGGCTGAACTGCCCATCCCCATCCGTTATCTTCTCAACGTATGGTATCACCCCCTGGCAGGGTTCCGTAAAATATTTCTTAACCAGTTCCCAATTCAACATCCCTTCATTTAACCAGGCCTCGTGGATTGCGTAAGCCAGGCAACCCGCGCCAGCATGGTAATTGGCGATAGTATAGCGCCACAAATCCTCGTAAGTGCTCACACTACCCGAAATCTCTCCGGTTGCATTGGCGATTGTCTGGTCTACCTGGGCGCAGCTCGCCTGGAGCAAGTTAGCAAAAAGGGATACGCTGAAGTTGGTCTGAGTCAGGTCAATTCCGGTTAAACAATCAACGCAATCTGCGCTTGCCTGCAGCGCGACCGCCCCGCGCAGGATCGCCTGTTCACCCTTTGAAAGACTTAAATAACCCTGTTCGCAAGTTTCTTCAGCCAGGACCAGGGGGCAAAACTGCTCGTAAAACGAATCGTTCCACAGCAGAATCGTATCTGCACCGGTATCTGTCACCTGGCCAAGTCCAAATTCAAAAGGCACCCGGTAAACCCCCGGCCAGAATTGGCTTTCCTGGGCAAACAGGTTTTTTATCAACTGGGCTGGTATCCCCGTATCCTGAGCCACTTCAATTATGCGGGCATCAAACTGGTTCTGCCATTTCTCAAGGATAGGGCTGGCTTTTTCCAGCCCGCAAACATCCGAATAACCATTAGGCAGCAGTCCGCCGGTCACGCATTCGGAAACATCCACCAATCCCTGTGAAATCAGCCTGCCAGCCAGGTAGTAATAAGGTTCTTCAGTGGCGATCAACCTGTCATCTTCCGGGGTTTTTAACCAGTCTGGAGGTCCGCCGATGGTCGGGAAGGACTGCCAGATTTTTGCACAGCTGATCAGGGGGTCACCAACCCACTGGGTGCTGATCACATCCACATACCACCCGCTGCCGCCTGGCGCGGGGTTGGCACCCGTATCGATGACTCTCACCTGCGCTGTGTAATGATCGCTGGTATCGCCAAAGCTTGATTCAGCCCAGAACTCAATTTCCGCCCCCAGAACCGGCGTCGCTCGAAGCGGAACGGCGCATGAACTATCCTGGCACATGAAGGCTTCTCCATCATATAAGCCGTGGATGGCTGTTATCTGCTCGTTTGGAAGCGGTTCTACTCCGATAAGGAGCAGGCTTGGTATCTCCGCACAGAAATTGGTAGGCGGGACTGGTTCACATCCCTCAAGGTCAACCCAGACCGTCGCCTCAGGCAGGTCTACCACCACTTCTTTTTCTGCGGGTTGGGAGGACACCAGCTGGAAGTAAAACCCCCTGCAGCCGGCTGTCAGGTTTCCTTCTTCTTTATTTACCTCGCAGGCAGGGGTATAGCGCCAGATATATCCAATTTCTTCCCCGCAGTCCCTTATGACCTCTTCCGCGTTTGGCACCCCTTCATGGTCAGCATACACTGTGCAGTAAACTTTGTGCTCATCCCAGGAGATCAACCACCACCTGTATTCGATGTAGCTGACAATGATTATTGTTGTGCGCCCTTCTTCATCCTCCTCCCCACGCACAGAATCAACCTGCCAGAACAAAGAAGCGAGCAGGATTATGGGGAAACAGATAGAAAAGACTACCTTCTTATCCCAATCCATCCTGCATTGTAAAATATCATGTTCAAATAATAATGTCAATCGTAAACTGTTAACGTCTTAACCCAGGCATATTTTGACCGTCCAGCTGGGCGATTCTCTGCCCCGGCTTGTTCTTCAAATTCCCTCATGATACACTTTTAGCGCGATTCCTGATTTCCCCGATCTCCGCCGGATTGCTGCTGCTCGTCTCTGCATCTGGTTTTTACAAAACGGAAAGGTAAACCATGCCGCCTATTCTATACCTGATTGATGGCCACGCACTCGCATACCGGACTTTTTACGCTTTAACCCGCGGAGCGCCCTCCAGTTTCACAACAAGCTCGGGGGAACCGACTGCCGGCGTATTCGGTTTCACAAGTGTGCTGCTGCGAATTCTCGAACAGGATAAACCCGACTATATTGCAGTTGCGTTTGATACCGGCAAGACGTTCCGGGATGAAAAATACCCGGAGTATAAAGCCACTAGGGAAAAAATGCCCGAGGAGCTGCGCACCCAGATTGAGCGCATCCGCCAGCTTGTTGATGCTTTTAATATCCCGCGCCTTGAAATCGAGGGGTTTGAAGCCGACGATGTGCTCGGAAGCGTCGCCCGCAAAGCGGTAGAAGACGGCCTCGGAGTAAAAATCATCACCGGAGACCGCGACCTGCTGCAGCTGGTGGACGAGCGCATCACTGTCACTTTGCCAGGAAAAAGCCTGGCAGATTCGAAAGATTATCGACCCGCGGACGTGGAGGAGACCCTCGGTGTTCGCCCGGAACAGGTTGTGGATTATAAAGCCCTGATGGGAGATACCTCCGACAATATCCCGGGAGTCGCCGGAATCGGCCCAAAGACCGCCAGCAAACTCCTGGCTGAATATGAGAACCTGGATAATATATATGCCAACCTGGACAAATTAAATCAGAATATCCGGGCGAAGTTGGAGGCCAGCCGGGAAAACGCTTACCTCAGCCAGGATTTAGCCACCATCGTGGTTGAATTGGATATCGGCCTTGACCTGGAACAGGCCCGGCCGGATGCGTTCGACCCCGATAAAGTTGAAAACCTGTTTCGCGAGCTGGAATTCCGCTCACTGCATGCCAGGTTGAATGAACTGGAGCAGGAGTACGGCCTGGCTGGTCACCAGGAGCCGGGGCAGCTCTCTTTATTTGCCGAAAAACCAGAAGCGGATAATCAAACAGGTGCGCGGGTTCAGGTCAGCTCAGGCCCTGAACTTGACACCATAATAGTTGATACGCCCAAAAAATTGGACGACCTTATCCAGAGACTAAACCGGGCTGGGGTAATCTCTTTCGATACCGAGACCACCTCCACAGACCAAATGCAGGCCGAACTGGTCGGGATCTCCCTGGCTGTCCAACCGGATACCGGGTACTACATCCCCATTGGGCATACCGGGCAGCAGGGCTCGCAGCTCAAGCGCGAAGCCGTGATCAAGGCGCTTATGCCTCCAATGACCTCGCCTGATATTGTCAAAGCCGGTCATAATTTAAAATACGATTTTGTGCTCCTTGCCCGCAGTGGACTGCGAGTCTCCCCACTTGGTTTTGACACGATGATTGCTGAATGGCTGATCGATCCGACTTCCCGGAACCTGGGCTTGAAAAACCTGGCCTGGGTCCGGCAGGGGATAAAAATGACGGACATCCAGCAGTTGATTGGAAAAGGCCGGGACCAGATCTCGATGGCTGAAGTACCGGTTGAAAAAGCTGCTCCATATGCGGCTGCAGATGCCGCGGTTGTGCTTGGCTTGATCCCCGAACTGCAGGCCGAATTGGATAAAAGAAATGCAGGTTCTCTCTTCAGCGATCTCGAAATGCCCCTCGTGGAAGTGCTGGCGGACATGGAAATGGCTGGAGTAGCGCTTGATACAGGTTACCTCAATCAAATGTCATCTGAATTGGACAGCCAGATAATTGAGCTTTCAGAAAAAATTTATTCGGAAATTGGAGAACCCATCAACCTGAATTCGCCCCAGCAGCTCTCTGCCGCCCTTTTTGACAAATTAGAGATCCAACCGCCCGACCGCACCCAGAAAACTGCCAGCGGTTATTACTCCACATCAGCGGGCACTCTGGATTCATTAAAGGGGCCCACCCGGTTGTCGATTGGGTTCTCGAATACCGGGAACTGTCCAAACTGAAATCGACCTACGTGGATGCCCTCCCGTTGCAGGTCAATCGCCGGACCGGAAGGGTGCACACATCATTCAACCAGACCGGCTCGGTGACTGGCCGCCTGGCATCCTCCAATCCAAATTTACAGAACATACCGATCCGCACAGAATTGGGAAGACGAGTCCGCAACGCTTTCATCGCCTCGCCCGGTAACCAGCTTGTCTCGGTTGATTACTCCCAGATTGAACTCCGGATTGTCGCCCACATCGCCAAAGACCGGAATATGATTGCGGCTTTCAAAGCCGGCCAGGATATCCACGCCGCCACGGCAGCCGCAATCTACCAGGTTCCGATTGATTCCGTGACCAGCGCCCAGCGCAGACGCGCCAAGGGAGTGAATTTTGGGTTAATCTACGGGATGAGCGCATTTGGCCTTACCCGCTATACTGACCTGACCCTGGCTGAAGCCGAAGACTTTATGCGCGCTTACTTTGAACAGTTCCCCGGCGTCAAATCCTACCTCGAAGATACCCGCCGCCTTGCCGCTGAGCAGGGATATGTGCAGACGCTGCTAGGGCGCAGGCGCTATTTCCTGGGATTGAAGAACCAGTCCAACCGGAATATTCGCATGCGGGAAGAGCGCGAGGCGATCAATGCCCCTATTCAGGGTTCCGCCGCCGACATTATGAAAATGGCTATGCTTGAAACAGCCCGCGCCCTGGCATCTAATGGAAGTCCCGCCCGGATAATCCTTCAGGTCCATGATGAGCTCGTTTTGGAATGCCCTCAAGAGGACGCCCTCCCGACCGCCCATCTGGTGAGCAATATAATGGAGAGCGTCTATAAAATTGATGTCCCGCTCGAAACAGATGCTCGCAGAGGGATGCACTGGGCAGAGATGAAGGCGGTTGTATAGGGATATTCAGCCCTTAGATGGAACCACGGCGTAATTTTTCAACGAAAAGATTTCAAACCAAGTTACAACCCAAAGATCACAGCCGCTGCAATTAAGGCAGTACTCAAGCAGATGCAGCTGCACAACAGCAGTGTTCCACAGGTAAACAGAAAACGACGCAGGGTGACATCCATAGATCTTAACAGGTCAGGCTGATGGCTTCAAATTTTACCAGTATCCAATTAAGACTGGCAATCCTGGGTCCAAAAAATATCCAGGTCTACAATCTGGCTTTTTGATCATACATGTCAGAGTTCATCCAAAAAAGATTCATTAACGAACCGATCGAAGTAGGGTTTGTAACACCTCCCACCCTCCAAAAAATAACCGGTCCGCCGGATTCTTTTACCTGGCGCGGAGCTGAATATAAAATCCTTGAGATTGTGAACGAATGGCACAATTACAAACGGCGCGGCCGCATGGCCAGAAACATGAGCGACAGGCATTCCGCTCGCTCCGCTAAAAAAGGTTCATGGGGAGTGGGGCAGGACTTTTACCGTGTGCGTACATCCACCGGTCGCTATTTTGATATTTACTACGACCGCGCCCCGCGGGGCTCCGACCGCCGGGAAGGTGAGTGGTTCCTGGACAGGGAATTATCCCCGATGCCAGAATAAGCCCTCCTTCCAGCCGGCCAATCACTCCCGTAAATTCATAACGCTCCCAGCGATTACCAGCGCCAACCCGCCGAATACCAGCACCCCGATCACCATTAAAATCGCCTGCCTGCCGTCAGGAAGCAACTTGCTCAGGGTTGATGGGGCTGGAGTCAGGGTAGCCATCAATTCGGCATGGGCCGTTTCTGTGGCCGAGATTTCCAGCTCAGAAAGCGGGGTGGGGGTGCTTGTGGGAGGATTGGTCGCGGTGGCCGGAAACGGCGTCACGGTCGCTTCCGGAGTGGGAGTGGGGGTATCATTGGGGAGCTTCACCACCAGTTTATCACCGGGAAAAATCAAGGTGTTCTCGGTCAGGTTGTTCATTTTCAGGAGTTCTTCCGTTGAAATCCCGTAAATTGCGGCGATATTCCAGAACGCCTGTCCATCCTGGACGGTATGGATGATCGAACCATCCGGCTGGGGGGTTGCGGTATCAACCGGCGTAAACTGGGGATATATTGTGACATCCGGCGGTCCCTGGACCGAACCAGATCCACTGCCTTCCCCTCCCCCCCCGCCGCCCGCTAAAAGGGTGAAATAAGCAGTATTCCCGGAGACTGCCACGCCTGCACCAACATCGCTGTAATTCGACGAGAGCATCGTTTCCAGGTGCAGGCTGTCTCCCTGCCAGATCTGGACTGCGTCCTGGGCGGTCCAGTTCGTACCGGCAGCGATATTCTCCGATACAAACACGTTCGCGCCCCCTCCGTAACCGGCTGCTGTGGCCCGGTCAATCGGCCTGGAGCCGCCTGCTCCGGTATGGGAAATTGACCCGGTTGACGCCATATATTCACTGTGGCCCTGGGCAGCCACCATCAACGCCGCCGAGACCTGATAAGGAGCCAGGCCATTCGCCGCCCGAAGCTGATTTACCGCTGCGATGACATCATACCCGCTGGCCTGCGCCTGAGCCTTCTGAAAGCTTATCCCGGACAGCGGAACAACAAGGCTGGCTGCCAGGAACAGAAATAAAAATAAAAAATAAACCTTGCGATCCCTTATCATATATCAGATAACGAAAACCTTATCTTTTAATTTAACATTCCCGGGAACCAATCCGGGTCTCGAATCATAACATAATCCCGCCCACCGTCTTGAAAACCAGGTATAAATCCCTTACCGGCGCGTTTCCAGCCACGAGGTCAACCGGGTGTTATCCCAGGTGTTGATAACCACCTCTGGGCTGACCCATCCCCTGCGGGCCGTCGCAACCCCAAAATGGAGCAAATCCATGTCGCTGGCGCTGTGCGCATCGGTGTTTATACTGAGTTTAATGCCCATTTCCATTGCCCTGCGGGCATAGATGTCATTCAGATCAAGGCGGGTCGGGTTGGCGTTGATCTCCAGCGCAACCCCGTTTTCAAGCGCCGCTGCCAGGACCTCATCCATATCAAGATCGGCTCCTTCCCGGTCCGGTATGATCCGGCCGGTCGGATGGGCGATCACATCAACATGCGGGTTCTCAATCGCCTTAATCAACCTGGCGGTGATTTTCTGCCTGTTCTGGCGCAGGCTTGTGTGCAGAGATGCTATAACAATGTCCAGGTTCGCCAGGACTTCGTCGGGATAATCAAGGCTGCCATCGGCGCGGATTTCAACTTCGCTGCCCTGCAGAAGTAACAGCGAATCCCCCAGTTCATTTTGGACTGTTTTTATCACCTCGCGCTGCTCTAACAAATCTTTTTCCGACAACCCTCCAGCAATGCCCAGGCTTTGTGAGTGGTCGGTTATCGCCAGGGCTGTGTATCCATGCGCCAGGGCTGCCTGCGCCATTTTTTTTATCCCCAGGGTTCCATCGCTCCAGGTTGAGTGTGTGTGGAGTTCGGACCGAATATCCTGGACTGTGACCAGTTCCGGCAGGTTCCCGGCGATAGCCGCCTGAACTTCGCCGCGGTCCTCGCGCAGTTCCGGCGGTATCCAGGGGATATCCAGAGCGCGGTAGACCTGCTCTTCATCCGCGCACAGTATTTCTTCACCCTCTTCCCGGGAAAACGACTGGTCTGAAAGCGATAAGCCTCGCTTCAATGCCAGTTCCCGCAGCCGCACGTTGTGATCCTTCGATCCGGTTGCATACTGCAGAGCTGTACCAAACCGGTCAGGAGGGTGTACCCAGAGCTGGGCTCTTATTCCATTATTAAATTCAACACTTGTTTTAGTATCCCCTTTGCTCAAAACATCGATCACATCAGGCCGGCTGCTGAATGCATCCATCACCAGTTGCGAATTCTCAGCCGCTGCCAGCAGGTCCAGATCGCCAACAGTCTCCCGCATGCGGCGTAAACTCCCGCCCGCTTCTGCTTTTAAAACACCCTGGATACCAGTCAGAAAGCGGATCAATTCCTGCGCAAACGGCCAGGCCATCCCCAGTGGAATCCTCCCGCTGCGGCGAGAAAGCGCCTCCAGACCTGCTATGATTTTCGCCTCGGATTTCTCTCCCATACCGGGCAACTGGCGCAGTCTGCCCTGCCGGGCAGCCTCTTCCAGTTCTTCCAGGCTGGTTACCCCGCCTTCATGCCAGAACAGCGCCGCCTTCTTCGGCCCAACATCAGGTACTCTCAGAACATCCAGCAAACCTGGCGGCACTTCCTTTTCAAGATTTTCAAGAAACCCGAGTTTCCCGGTTGAAAGAAGTTCGTCAATTTTTTCCGCAATCGCTCTGCCGACTCCGGGAATCTCGGTTAGTTTTCCTTCCTGCCAGATATCGTTCACATCCCTCCCCAGGCTGTTTAAACTGTCGGAGGCTTTGCGGTAAGCCAGGGTCTTATAGACCACCTCACCTTTTATCTCCAGCAGGTCAGCGATCGATTCAAAAACTTTCGCAGTTTCCTGGTTTGTAAATCTACCCTTTCGCTTACTCATTTTGGGACAGTTCCTTTTTGGGCGCAGAGCGCCACCCAATCACCAGAAACCCTTTGTTCGCGGATGAGCAAACCTTTTTCTTCTGCGGTTTTGACAATTCCGTCCATTTGATCTGCAATGATACCGGACATAACCAGGAAACTCCCTTTTTCAACAAGACCCGCCAGCCCCTGCTCAAGCAGGTCGGTGAGCACCGGCGCCAGGATATTTACCAGAATCAGGCGTTTATTTTCCGGGTTTGAAGGCATTTCTTGTATCTCTTTCAACGAGCCTTCACATACAAACATACGCTCCGCCACAGCGTTAATATGCGCATTTTCCCTGGCGGATTCTACAGCCGTGGCGTCAATATCCACACAGAATGCATTGCTGGCTCCCAATTTTAATGCCGCGATAGCCAGAATGCCGGATCCGCAACCAATGTCAAATATATCGAAGCCCTCCGCTGGATTCCCGAAAGATAGTTGATCTTCAAGTCTTAATTGTCCATCCAGCAGTTCTTCTATCAGTTCAAGGCACAAACGGGTGGAGGGGTGCGCACCCGTGCCGAAAGCCATCCCGGGATCCATAATAATTTGAATGCGTCCATCCGGGTTTTTCCTGTTCCAGGCTGGCGAAATTAGCAGGTTGTGCCCGATTTTAATCGGATGAAAATGGTCTTTCCAGGCATTAGCCCAATCTTCTTCATGGACCTGCCGGTAAACGGGTTTGGGCAGTGGTCTAATCCGGCTCAGGAACCACAGATTCTCTTCCAGTTTTTGTTTTACTTCTTCGACTTCATGGTTTTTCTTCAGGTAACAGGTTACTCGAACCGGACTTTCTACGCCTGTTTCTGCCGCGGGTCTGCCCGCTAACCCCTGCACACTCTCAATCGCTACCCCTCCCGGCGCATACCTGCTGAAAACCTCCGCAACCGGTTCGACCATTTCGCCCTCAACATCCATTGATATCTCAAGCCAGATTGTTTTCGCCATACGAAAAATTAATAAGTCCTGCCTGCATGAGTTAAAAAACCCGGGCCATGCAAGGAAGCCGTTCTCCGGACAATAAAATCCTTACATACCCCGGGAAATTGTTGGGATTAAACCTTCAACTGCCTATCGCTTCTTTCAGCCAATCCAGAATCCCGCGCTCCTGAGGGCTAACTTCGCTGCCCAAGCTGGAAGCCAGTTTTTCGAAAAGCTCTCTCTGTTCGCCCGATAATCGGCTAGGCACCTCCACATTAATCACAACCAGCTGGTCGCCGCGCCCGTTGCCGCGCAGTTTTGGAATCCCCTTGCCGCGGATTCGCAGGACTTTTCCGGGCTGGATGCCGGAGGGAATTTTAAGTTGGGCCGGTCCGTCGACCGTTGGGACTTCAACTTCAGCCCCAAGTGCAGCTTGAGCAATGTTGATATTCAGGTCAAGCAGAATGTCATTCTCACGGCGTTTGAAAAACTTGTGCGATTTGACCTTGACGGCGATGTAAAGGTTGCCATGAGGGCCTCCGTTTACCCCCGGCTGTCCTTCACCGGCCAGCCTGATCTGGGTGCCCGAGTCCACACCCGCCGGTACACTTACCACCTTGTTGCGTGTAATTCTCTCCAACCCTCTGCCCTGGCAGGACCGGCACGGTGTCCCGATCGTCTCGCCCTGACCATTACACTGCTGGCAGGTTGTTACCTGCACCATTGAGCCAAGGATGGTCTGGCGCACTTTCCGAACCTCGCCGCTGCCCCCGCAGGTTGCACACCGGCTGGGTGAAGTGCCGGGTTCGGCGCCGTTGCCGCTGCACCGGGAGCAGGTCTCATCCCTGGCGATCTCAATTTCCTTTTCAACCCCAAACACTGCTTCTTCAAAAGTCAGGTCAAGCCGGTACTGAAGGTCTGCGCCCCTCCTGGGCGCATTCCTGGTGCGGCGAGTCGCCCGTCCAAAGCCCCCAAATCCAAACAGGTCGCCAAAAATGTCGGCGAAATCCGAGAAATCAACTGTAAAATCTGGCATACCATTGGCGCCGTAAACGCCAGCATGCCCAAAGCGATCATAGGAAGCCCTGCGCTGATCATCCGACAGGACCGCAAAAGCTTCGTTTATCTCTTTGAATTTTTCCTCAGCGTCCGGAGAATTATTTACATCGGGATGGTACTGACGGGCAAGCCTGCGGAACGCCGATCTCAGCTCATCCGAGCTTGCGTTACGCGATACACCCAGCACTTCGTAATAATCTCTTTTTTCCATGATTCAGATCCGCAGGCTGCCCTCTCCCGCTTTTTTCTGCCTTATCTTAAGCAATAAGCTCTAGTATGGGTGTCAGGCTTCCTGGAATTCGCCGTCTACAACATCCTCATCGTCCGGCGATTCGCCTTCTGGGGTGGTCTCCGTTTCCGCCTCTGGCTCAAAACCCGCCTCAGGCCCAGCCTCCTGATATGCAGCCGCTCCGACCTGCTGGATGAGCTCATTCAATTCATCCGTCGCATTTTTGATAGAATCGGCATCCTCGCTTTCCATCACGCCGCGGACCTTTTCAACCCCCTCTTCGACCCTGGACTTCAAATCATCCGGCACTTTGTCGCCCAGGTCCTTGAGTAATTTTTCGGCACCGTATGCGCTGTTGTCTGCGTTATTGCGGGCTTCCACCAGATTTTTCTTCTTCAGATCTTCCTCAGCGAACTTTTCAGCGTCCTGGCGCATTTTTTCGACTTCCGTATCTGACAGCCCGGAAGAGGCTGTAATGGTTATATGCTGGCTGCGTCCGGTTGCCTTATCCAGGGCGGTGACTTTAAGGATGCCGTTGGCGTCGATATCGAAGGTCACCTCGATTTGAGGGACACCGCGCGGTGCGGGGGGAATGCCATCCAGAGCGAACCGCCCCAGGGATTTATTATCCCGTGCCATTGGGCGTTCACCCTGCAGGACATTGATTTCAACCTGCGACTGACTGTCAGCCGCAGTCGAAAAAATCTGGCTCTTCTTCGTGGGGATTGTCGTATTTCGCTCAATCAGCGCCGTAGCAACCTCCCCAAGCGTTTCAATCGACAGCGTCAGAGGGGTGACGTCCAGCAGCAGTATATCTTTAACCTCGCCGCCCAGCACGCCTGCCTGAATTGCGGCGCCAATTGAAACGACCTCATCCGGATTGACGCCCTTATGCGGCTCTTTGTTGAACTGTTTCCTGACCGCTTCCTGCACGGCTGGCATACGGGTCATACCACCAACCAGGATTACTTCATCGATAACTGAAGCCTCAATTTCAGCGTCTTTCAGGGCTTGCTTGACAGGGCCGATCGACTTTTCAACCAGGTCTCCTGTCAACTGCTCCAATTTTGAGCGGGTCAGAGTGGTGACCAGGTGCTTGGGCCCGCTTGCGTCGGCTGTAATGTAAGGCAGGTTGATCTCCGTTTGCATCATGCTGGATAATTCAATCTTTGCTTTTTCGGATGCTTCCCGCAGGCGCTGAAGGGCCTGGCGGTCCTCGCGCAGGTCGATGCCGTTTTCTTTTTTAAATTCATCAGCCAGGTAATCAATAACACGTAAATCAAAATCGTCCCCACCCAGGAAAGTATCGCCATTGGTCGACCGTACCTGAAAGACCCCTTCTCCTACATCCAGTATGGAGATATCGAACGTACCGCCGCCCAGGTCGTAAACCGCAATATTCTCATCAGCTTTCCTGTCAAGGCCATACGCCAGCGAGGAGGCGGTCGGCTCGTTGATAATTCTGAGCACCTCCAGACCAGCTATTTTTCCAGCATCCTTGGTAGCATTCCGCTGGGCGTCGTTGAAATAAGCCGGGACAGTGATCACCGCCTGGGTTACGCTCTCGCCCAGATATGCCTCCGCATCCGCCTTGAGTTTTCCAAGTATCATTGCCGATATCTCCGGCGGCGAGTATTCCTTCCCACCCAGGATCACGCGCACATCCCCGTTCGGCGCTTCGGTTACTTTATACGGCACCCGCGATACGGTCCTCTGCACCTCGGGATCATTAAACTTGCGGCCCATGAACCGTTTAATTGAAAAGATTGTATTTTCAGGGTTAACAACCGCCTGGTTTCGCGCCACCCGTCCTATCAGACGTTCGTTGTTCTTGCTGATCGCTACTACTGATGGGACAAGTCGTTCTCCCTCCGCAGAAGGGATAACGGTCGGTTCTCCGCCTTCCATTATCGCTACCACCGAGTTCGTTGTTCCCAGGTCGATTCCGATTATTTTTGACATTTATTTTCCTCCAGGTTTCTGTTTGAAAAGGACAAATTATTATTTCTAAGTAATTCCGTTGGTCTCAGCTTACCTCGCAACTCGCACCTGCGCCGGGCGCAGTACCCGCTCATTGATCATGTAACCCTTCTTAATGACCTCAATGATCTCGCCGCTTTCGAATTGCTCGCTTTGCTCCGAAGAAATTGCTTCGTGCAGGTTTGGATCAAAAAGGCCATCCTCAGTTTCCATTACAGCAATCCCTTCCGATTCAATGATTTTCAACATTTTCCGGTAGATCAGCTCAATCCCGCTTGCCCACTCTGCGAGGTTGATTTCCTCAGTCCGGTTGTTCAAAGCCCGCTCCAGGTCGTCCGTTATCTCCAGGTATTGTTTGATGATCTCTCCCTTCATGTACTGGTAGGAATCTGCCTGCTCTTTCTCTTTTCGTTTTTTATAATTGGCAAATTCCGCCCGGGAGCGCTGCCAGCCATCCAGGTATTCCTGCGCTTTTTCTTGGGCATCCGCTAATTCCAGGGCCAGTTGCTCCTCGCTGGGAACTGTTTCATCGGAAGGTTCAACCTGGACCATTTCCTCTTCCATCATCAAATCCGGGGAATCCGATTTCGGTTCCGCCTGGTCATTGATATCAACAACCCCATTCTGCTTAAGTTCCGCTCTTGATTCTTGATCAGTCATTTTATTTATGAAATTCCTTATAAAAAGTCGATTTGTAATTTAAAAACTTATATCTGATCAGCAAACTTGTCCTCAACCATTTCGCTCAACAAACTCGCCACAAACCGAACCGTTGATATCGTCCGCCCGTATGGCATACGAATAGGACCCAGAACTCCCAGAGTCCCGGTCACTATCCCTGGTGACCCATAGCGAGAAAGAACCATCGAAAAATTTCTCAGCTCTTCCCATGTCCCTTCGCCTCCAATTACAACCTGGACACCGCCTGCCTGACTTGACAGTACTGTACGGTTGAGTAAATCTTCAAGGAGAGGCCTCTCCTCAAAAATCCGCAGGGCGTTGCGGGTAAAATTTGCTTCCTCAAATTCCGGTTCTGCCAGCACCTGTGATAGCCCATCTCGATATACTTCCCCAGCCAGCACTTTGCTTGCCTGGCGCATATCATCCATTACCAAACGGGCAATATCCCCCTCCAGCGCATCAAGTTTGATCGATAAGGACGAGATTGATTCAGTGTCCAGGCCGTTCAGCAGGGCATTCAGCAACTGGGCTGCCTCGCTCAACCGGTCCTGCGTTACTGGTTCGGCCAGGGTCAGCATCTGCTGGCTCACTTCTCCTCCGGAAAGAACCAGTACCATCAATACCTGTCTGCCGCGGGTGCCGATCAGTTCCAGATGTTTAAAAATTGCCCGTTCTGAATGCGGGGCGGTTACCAGCGATGCCGCTTGCGATTGGTGAGCGAGCACTGAAGCAGCCAGACGCATCCAGCGGTCGACATCCATCCCGGCCTGGTAGAACTGGTGAACAATCGTGCGCTTAGTCTCTAATGGAAGTTCGGTGTGGCCCATCAACTGGCCAACAAAATAGCGGTAGCCCTCCTCGGTGGGCACCCGCCCGGCGGACGTGTGCGGCTGCCTGAGGTATCCCAGATCGGAAAGCGCAAGCATTTCATTGCGCACCGTCGCCGGGCTCATTTTCAGCCTGTAGGTTTCCACCAGCCGTTTTGATCCAACCGCTTGGGCTGAATCAATATAATCCCGGATTATCAGCGCCAGGATCATTTTTTGACGTTCGGTCAGTTCACTCATTTATCCTATATATATTAGCACTCTCTTATCGAGAGTGCTAAAACCTCAATTAAGATGATACCATGCCGGTTTATGGCAGTCAAGAAATCCCCCTGGTGAACGGAAAGATTCTAATAAGGATTTAACATCACACACCCAACTTGAATCAGATAAGGAAGTTTATACTCTGATTGGTGCCACAGTGTCCGCCAGAATTCTTGAATAACTCTCCAGAATATATCCGCTCCTCTACCCGGATAGGGTTTTGCGGAACCAGTGGAGGGTCATCTTAAGATCTAACGGGCATGGAGCCGTGTTTTCGATCGATTCCTGCAGCCTGCCAGCGGCAGCCAGGTGAACCTTTACATGGACCCCGGATAATACCGTTTTCAGTTGTATTCATGGGATTTCCATCTCCCCCAGTTTTTCCAGAAACCGGCGGTCGCTATCGTTTAATGGGGCGGTATCCAGCATTTCAGGCCGCCGCTCCCAGGTTCTTTTCAACGCCTGCTCTCTGCGCCATTCTTCAATCCTGGCATGATCGCCTGAGAGCAGTACATCCGGCACCCGCCAGCCCCGGTATTCCGCCGGTCGGGTAAACTGGGGGTGCTCGAGCAGTCCGCTCGAATGCGAATCTTTTTGAGCCCCCTGGGGGTCGCCCAGCACACCGGGGATTAACCGCACAAGCGCATCAATCATTACCAGGGCTCCCAGCTCTCCTCCCGTAAGCACATAATCGCCAATCGAGATCTCATCACTCGCCAGATGTACACGCACCCGCTCGTCCACACCTTCGTATCTACCGCAGATTAAAGCCAGACGGCGGTCTCCCTGGGTTTTCGGTTCTGACCAAGAACCGGGGGAAGCGTTATTTATCAATTCCTGCGCAACTGACTGGGTGAATAACCTGCCCTGTGGAGTAAGCAGGATTATTGGGCACTCAACCGGGCTGCCAAGAACGCCTTCAACTGCCGCGAATATCGGTTCCGGTTTCATAACCATCCCGCCCCCGCCGCCGTAAGGCTCATCATCCGTGATGTGGTGCCGATCTGTGGCCCAATCACGAATATTGTGCAAATTTATCTGTACCAGGCCGCGTGCCCGCGCTTTTTGGATAATGCTGGCCTCCAGATATGGTTTAAAAACCTGCGGGAAGAGAGTAAATACTTCAACTTCCAATCGCGCCTGCGTTTCGCCTCCAGAACGGTTATCGACCGGTATTTTTGAATCCACAATACCCTCCTTTTAAGGATATTAATTATGCGGCATTGTTCGTTTTACCAGCGAAGCAATCAAATCATAGCAAGAAAAACCGCAATTGTTAAGGATAGTCATTCCTATCTTTAAGGGCAGTTTATAGTTCGAACCGGTTTCTGGTATCCTGCTTGACTGCAATTCTTTTAGAATGGTAATATGATTGCATGTATTTGCGCGGAAAGAAGCTGGATATGACCCGCAAACCCAGGCGCCGCCCTAACTGGCTCCGCATCATATTTCTTTTAATATTAATCGGGGCCGCATTGTATGTAAATCAGGTCGTTGTTCCGGCGACGCCGCCTCTTTTTGTTCCGACCGCGACCGAAACAAAAAGCCCGGAATCTTTTGTCAATCAGGCTTCTGAGCTGTTTGATGAAGGCAAATTAACCCAGGCGATGGAAGCTTACAAAGAGGCTATCAGGGTCAATCCGGAAAACCCTTCCAACTATATTAACCTGGCCCGCATTCAGGTCTGGATGGGTGAGTATGAAGAGGCGGTTTTAAATACCCAGAATGCACTGCTGCAAAATCCCAACAACCCTCTTGCACACGCTGTTCAGGGGTGGGCGCTGGGATTCCAGGATAAATTCGTAGAAGCCGATGTGGAAATCAAAAAAGCGCTTGAACTGGATCCGAACAATGCATTGGCGCATGCATACTACGCAGAGATGCTTATTAATCAGAACGACTTTGGCCTGTATGAAAAAGCCGCCAACGAATCGAAAATCGCCCAGGAACTTGATCCCACCTTACTCGAAACCCACCGTATTCGCGGGATCGTGCTTTTTAATACCCAGAACCTTGAACAGGCGGTGGATGAATTCCAGGCGGCAATCGCGATCAATAAAAATATCGCCAACCTGCACCTGTATCTGGGCGTCACCTACAAGGCGCTCGGGCAGCTTGAACAGGCGCAGGAGGTGCTGCTTGCAGCCTACGCGCTCAACCCGTATGACCCGGTCGCGCTGACCGAACTTTCGCGAGCCTATTTCGCCGATGGTCGTTATGCCCAGGCAGCCCAGTACGCCGAAGAAGCGATAGAAGTCGAACAAACCAACCCGCGTTTACACGGCAATCTGGGTATTGTATATTATAAAAATAACGAATTCGAAAAGGCGATTGATTCGCTTGCGCTGGCGGTTCGGGGAGGCGTGTCGGAAGATGGCGTCGTGGTTGAAGGTACACCTTTGGAATACGGAAGGGTGGAAGAATATTACTGGTACTATGGATTTGCCCTGGCACGGCTGAACCGCTGCGCTGAAGCAATACCCGTTTTCCAGGAACTGCTTATTGGCGTTCCCGAAGATGAGATCGCAATTTACAACGCTAATGAAGGTCTGGCTGTCTGCCAGGCTAACGCTGAATCGCCCCCGGACACTGAAGCCCCCCCGACCGAACCAGGTGTAGAAGAAACCCCCACCCCGGACACCCAGACCTGATGGAACGTAAAATTGTGGGCAAACGACCCACCTTCCGCCCGAGTCGCAAAGGGCCGAATATTTTCAGAATCTCTTTTCTGCTGGCTCTCATTCTTGCCAGCATCTGGCTGCTTTTAAGAGTCCAGCGCGGTGAGCTCAAGTCCCCTTTTGAACCCACCCCAACTCCCACCCGGATGGCAGATTCGCTTTTTCTCGAAGCGCAGGCATATTTTGAGGCGGGTAAACTTGACGACCCGGGCATCGTTGCCGCCAGTGATGGCACACCGCCCATCAACGATGCGATCGATGCATACAAAGCTGCCCTGGAAAAAGATCCGGAAAACGCCAAAGCCTGGGCGGAGTTAGCCCGCATCCAGGCTTATTCTTCCAGCATGCTGCCCAGCGATACCGACCGGCTGCAGCGCCTGGAAGAAGCCCTTGAATCCGCAGACATGGCAGTTGAAAAGGATCCGGAAGACAGTTTAAACCATGCAATCCGGGCATTTGTGCTGGATTGGTTCGCCTTCAATCCTTTGCATTCAGCCGGGGAACAGGAACAAATCCTTATTGATGCGGAAAGGGAAGCGACCCGCGCATTTCAGCTTGACCCCGAAAATGCGCTCGCTTTAGCATACTACGCCGAAATATTAGCCGACCAGCAGAAATGGGTGCAGGCTGAGAAATATGCCTCCCAGGCTGTCTCACAGGATCCGAATTCCATGGACACACATCGTGTGTACGGGTATGTCCTGGAGACGCTCGGTCAGTACAACAGCGCCATACAGCAGTACCAGCGGGCTGCCGAGATTACACCCAACATGACATTTCTATATGTCCGCATCGGCCAGAATTTCCGCGAAGGTATCAAAAACCCTGAACGGGCACTCGAGTATTTCGACCGGGCTGCAAAAATTGAAGAACAGCTCGGTGTTGAAAACCCGGTGCCATACCTTGAGATTGCCCGGACCTATGCCCAGCAGGGCCAGTTCTTTGCCTCCTCCATTAATGCTGAAAAGGCATTAGACCTTGATCCAACCCGCGCCCATACCTATGGCCAGTTCGGGCTGATATACAGGCGCGCCCGCAACTATGAGGGCGCCCTGCCGCTTCTAAAATGCGCCGTGCGGGGGTGTACTGCCCAGGAGAATGAACTTGGAGGAGTGGCCGTGGAAGGTCTCCCGTTGACCAGTCTGCAGGTGGCTTACTACTACCTTGAATATGGAACTAACCTGGCTTTCTTAAGCCGTCCTGAAGAAAATTTCTGCGATGAGGCGATAAGGGTGCTTCAGGAAGTTCGGGCTTCCTACCCGGACGACCCAACCCTGATGAGCATTGTGGAAGACAGCGAGGGAATATGCCGCAGGCTGGAAGGAGGTTATACACCAGAGCCAATTGAACCCACTCTTCCGGAAACCACGCCTGATGCGGGAAGCACCCCGGAAGGGGAGATGATGGAAGGTTAGTAAAATAATTGTAAAATTTTTATAAGAATCGCTCCAACTTCCCTTGACGTAGTCCTTCAATTTGATTATCATTTGATTACAAGTTAGCACTCCAAACAACTGAGTGCTAACTTGTCTGTGTGTAAATAAAATTTTTTTCAGGAGGTAAGCATGTCTATGACTCTCAAACCCTTAGGGAACCGCGTTGTGGTTGAACCTATCGAACAGGAAGAAGTCACCTCTGGTGGAATAGTTCTTCCCGAAACCGCAAAAGAAAAACCCCAAAAAGGTACCGTCCTTTCAATTGGTCCCGGTGAAAGGGATGACGATGGCAAATACATCCCCATGGACGTCAAAGAAGGCGATACGGTCCTGTTCGCCAAGTACGCAGGAACAGAGATCAAGGTCGAAGGCAAGAAACTGCTCATTCTTAAAGAGAGCGACTTGCTGGCAATCGTTCTTAGAATAAACCCCACATTGATAAATCAAAAGAAGGAGTAAATACTGATGGCTAAACAATTAGTCTTCTCCGAAGATGCACGACGCCGTTTACAGCGCGGCATGGAAATTTTAGCAAATGCTGTAACCACTACTCTGGGACCGAAGGGCCGCAATGTCGCCCTGGATAAGAAATTCGGTTCCCCTACAATCACCCACGATGGTGTAACCGTCGCGAAGGAAATCGAACTCGAAGATCCTTTTGAAAATATGGGTGCCCAATTGCTCAAGGAAGCCGCCACCAAAACCAATGATATTGCCGGCGACGGCACCACCACCTCAACTGTTCTGGCTCACACCATTGTTGTCGAGGGCATGAAGAACCTGGCTGCTGGCGCCAACCCGATGCTGCTGAAGCGCGGCATCGAGGCTGCCACAAAAGTCGTATCCGAGCAGATCAACAAGCAGTCAATAGACCTCACCACAAAAGATGAAATCGCCAACGTCGCTTCCATTTCAGCTCAGGATCGCGTGATTGGCGAGCTGATCGCTGAAGTTATGGATAAGGTAGGTAAAGACGGCGTCATCACCGTTGAAGAATCGAAAGGTCTCGAATTCGAAACCGAGTACGTCGAAGGTATGCAGTTTGACCGCGGCTACATCTCGCCTTATTTCATCACGGACCCGGAGCAGATGGAATCGGATATCTCAGAGCCTTATCTACTCATCCACGACAAGAAGATCTCCGCCGCAACCGATATTGTGCCCCTGCTTGAAAAGCTTGTACAGGTTGGCAAACGCGAACTGGTAATTATCGCTGAGGACATTGATGGCGAAGCGCTGGCAACCCTTGTTCTGAACAAACTGCGCGGTATGCTCAATGTTGTCGCTGTCAAAGCGCCTGGTTTTGGCGACCGCCGCAAGGCAATGCTCCAGGATATTGCAATCCTCACAAATGCCAATGTCATCTCAGAGGAAACCGGTCGCAAGTTGGAAAGCGCCTCGGTTGAAGACCTCGGCCGGGCCGAAAGAGTGGTGGTTTCCAAAGATGACACCACCATTGTGGGCGGTAAAGGCGACACGAAAGCCATTAAAGGACGCATCGAGCAGATCCGGGTTGAGATCGATAAGAGCACCAGTGATTACGACAAAGAGAAACTGCAGGAGCGCCTGGCGAAACTCTCCGGTGGAGTTGCAATCATCCGGGTTGGAGCAGCCACAGAAACCGAACTCAAAGAGAAAAAACACCGCGTTGAGGATGCCCTTTCTGCGACCCGTGCAGCCGTCGAAGAGGGGATTGTCCCCGGCGGTGGCGTAGCACTCATTAACGCAGTGCCTGCCCTCGAGAAATTGAAGGTTGAAGGCGACGATGCCCAGATTGGCGTTAATATTGTCCGCCGCTCACTTGAAATGCCGCTGCGCAAGATTGCAGAAAATGCAGGTAAAGACGGTTCCGTGATTCTGGAAGGCGTCCGACGTGCTCAGAAAGAAAATGACAATAACCGGATTGGTTATGACGTTCTGAAGGAGGAGTATCTCGATATGGTCGATGACGGCGTCATCGATCCGGCAAAGGTCACCCGTGGCGCCTTGGAAAACGCGACCTCCATCGCCGCAATGATCCTGACCACCGAGGCTCTGATTACAGATATCCCCGAAGAAAAGAAGATGCCGGCAGCCCCGCCGATGCCCGATTATTAAAATTAGATTTTCATTCAATAAAACCCGGTTACAGCCAGCTGCACCTAGGGCAGCAAACTGGCATAAAACCGGGTTTTTTTTTAAATTCATTTCGCACAAAATTCTTTGACAAATAATTATAACCATGCTAAAATGCGCCGGATTAACAAGGAGGTTGCAAATACCGGCCGGTTATCTCCCGGCCTCTCAGTGATATCAGACTGCGATTAAATATTTCGTAGCTAAACAAAGATTGCAGAGTGTACATGCCTGCAGCATAAAAAAATTCAAACCCCGGCCGGAATAATTCTGGCGGGGTTTTTTATTGATTAAAGGAAACAATGAGTGACAAAAAACTAAGAATAATCCCCCTGGGAGGATTGGGGGAAGTAGGCAAAAATATGATGGCCTACGAGTACGGCAAGAATATCCTCATCGTCGATACAGGCTTGATGTTCCCTGAGAACGACATGCTTGGAATCGATTACATCATTCCGGATTTTGATTACCTGATGGATAAACTCCACTGGGTGCGCGGCATTGTGGTAACCCACGGTCACGAGGACCATACCGGCGCGATCAACCATATCCTGGAACATTTGGAAGCCCCGATTTACGCGACCAGACTGACCGCAGGTCTCCTGGAGGTAAAACTTTCACGAGGTAAAATGACCGACCGGGCGGATATAAATACGGTAAACGCTGGCGAAGAGGTTAACATCGGACCATTTAAAGTCGAGTTCTTCCACGTGTGCCATTCAATACCGGACGGCGTTGGGCTGGGTATCACAACTCCCGCCGGACTGGTGGTTCACTCCGGCGATTATAAATTCGACCATACTCCAGTTGACAGCTGGCCCACAGATTACGCCAAATTGGCTGATTTTGCCGATCGCGGTGTACTGGCGCTGCTGGCAGATTCGACCAATGCAGACCGCCCCGGATGGACGCCCTCCGAAAGGGTAATTGACCCGGCACTATCGGAAGTCTTTCGCACCGCCGGAGGCCGGATCATCATCGCCAGTTTCGCCTCCTTGATATCGCGCATGCAGCAGGTCGCAAACGCAGCGGTTCAGCACGGCCGTAAAATGGCGTTCTTCGGGACCAGCATGAAGGAAAACGCCAAAATGGCCCGCAAACTGGGTTACCTGGATGTACCCGATTCCACCTTGATCAGCCAGGAACAGGCCCTCAATATGAAACCGCACGAGGTAGTTTTGATGTGCACCGGGACACAGGGAGAGCCTGCTTCGATCCTGGGCAGGTTATCCATGGGATCAAACCGCCAGTTCGATATCGTGCCTGGTGACACAATTGTGCTTTCTTCACACCCAATCCCGGGCAATGAAGAGATGGTTTACCGGACGATAAACCGCCTGTTCCGGCGCGGGGCGAACGTGATCTATGAAGATATTGCTCCGGTTCATGTGTCCGGACACGCCAGCCAGGAGGAGATGAAACTGCTGATGCATCTCGTTCAACCAAAATTCTTCATTCCGATTCATGGCGAACTGCGCCACCTCAAGCAGCACGGTCAGATTGCCCGCGCTGTCGGCATTCCTGACCAGAATATAGCTGTAATCGAAAATGGTCAGGTGGTCGAATTCCAGGATGGAAAAATGAAACTGGCGGAGAGGATCCCCGGCAGATATGTTTTTGTGGATGGCGCCGGGGTTGGCGATATCGGTCCCAGTGTGGTGCGCGAAAGAGAAGCGCTCGCCAGGGATGGCTTTGTGCTGGTAAATCTGGTTATGGACCAGGATTCGTGTAAGCTGATCGAAAAGCCTGAGATTATTACGCGCGGGTTTATTTTTGCTCAGGAAGAAGAAGATCTGCTTGAAGAGACCCGTAAACTGGTTGAGGAACGCGTCCACTGCCAGGACGGCAACCTCCAGAAGGACCTGGAGCAGTCAATTAAATCGTTTTTATACAGCCGCACCAAGCGCCGGCCAATGGTATTTATTACAATGACCACTACCTGAAATGCCCGTGTTTATCTCCGGCGCCGGCGCCCTGAACGGAATATCGACCACATCAGCCAGATACCAAGTACGCTCATAAAGAAAAAGGCGAAAAGTATCACCCAGGTTATGGTCCTCCATGGCCAGGTCAGGTCGATATTTGGAATGAGCAGCGCCAGGGCGACAATAAACGCTGCCACCAGCACTCCGAAAATAATCCGGTTGGCAGCCCGGTCAAGGCTGTCGACCGCCTCCCCCAGTTCACGCACATCCACGTCGATGCCGAATTCGCCCCGCTCAAGCTGGCTGAGTACATTCGATGTCTGGCGCGGGACGTTGCCGACAAAGTCAGCCCAATCAGTCGCCATTCGCAGCAGCGACGGCCCCCAGGTTGATGGAAGAACAATCTGCCGGATCAACTTCCCCAGGTAGGGTCGGGTAGCCGACAGCATATCAAAATCCGGGTCCAATCGCAGACCCACCCCCTGCATAACCATGATTGTTTTGATCAACTGCAGGTAATCGCTTGGTATCTTAAGTTTATGTTTGTATATCACAGGCTCGAGGCTGTTCATTACTTCTGAAACCGGTATGTCCTGGATGGGTAGCCCGTAGTATCGCAAGAGGATCCTTCGGAGTTCTTTCGCAAGCGTAATCCGGTCAACCCGGGAATTGGCGATCCCCATCCGGACTAACTGGTCAACAATTCCCACTGTATCCCTCTGGACAACCAGGATCAACAGGCGCGCCAGCCCTATCCGGTCACTGGTTTCGAGGCGCCCCACGGTGCCAAAATCGATCACACCGATGATTTCACCCGGCAAAATCAACAGGTTGCCGGGGTGCGGGTCAGCATGGAATAACCCATCCTCCAGGACCTCTTTAAGCACAAACCGGGCGGAAGTGTTAGCCAGGTTCTTTCGGTCATATCCCGCCGCATCCATCGCAGATGTGTCATCTATTTTTATGCCGGAAAAACGTTCCATCACCAGCACTCGCCTGGTTGAAAAGTCCCAGAATATCCTGGGTACTTTCAACCTGGGTTCATTTGAAAAATTCTCCCTGAACTGGTCGGCGCTGCGGCCTTCCCTTTTGAAATCGAGTTCGCCGCGCAGATTGTTTGCGAATTCCTCGGCAAAATCCACCGCCTCAAAACGTTCGCCAACAACGGTACGCTCCTGAGCTAACTGCGCAAAATCCTGTAAGATGTCCAGATCAACATTAACCACTCCCTCTATATCTGGCCTTAATACTTTAACAACGACCTCTTTTCCCTCCGGCAGGACCGCAAAATGCACCTGCCCAAGGGAAGCAGCCGCAAACGGCTTCGGATCAAAATAGGCAAACACCTCATTTATCGGAGACCCCAGTTCGGTCTCAATCACCCCCCTGATCGCCTCCCAATCCGAAGGGGGCACCTGGTCCTGCAGCAGGCGAAGTTCATCAATAAACTCCGGCGGAAGTAAATCCGCCCGGGTGCTCAGCACCTGGCCGACTTTGATAAATGTCGGGCCTAATTCCTCAAGCGCCAATCGAAGTCGTTTTGCATTCGAAAGCTCACCTTCGATTGCCGGGCGGCGGCGCAATAACCGCCTGGGTATGTTTAACCGCTCGCTTATCCCCAGCTGGGCAAGCGCTGCGCCAAACCCGTAATCGACCAGTATCCCAGTTATCTGGCGGTAACGCCTTAAGTGTCGGGGGCCGAGGTGCATTATTTTCAGGCCTCAGGCGAAGACATCCCCGCCGCGCATCCTTTTGATCACTTTTGAGCCTTCCACCGCAAAAAACACGAGCGAACTCGCAGCTAAACAGATTAACATATCCTGCGCAGATAAAGGCTCAGTTTTGAATACCTGCTGAAGAAACGGGACATATATTAACCCGAGCTGGAGCGCAAACCCCAGCGATACCGCGCCTATCATCAGCCTGTTAGCAAAAATTCCGATTTTGAATATTGAGTCTACAAAGGAACGGGTTGCGACAGCATTGCCCATCTGTGCGAACACCAGGGTGGTAAATATTATCGTCTGCCACGGTCCGTCTGGGTCCCGTAACCAGTATATATAACCTGCAACCAGTGAAATCAACCCCATCAGGATCCCAATCCAGATGATCTGGGTTCCGAGCCCGCGGCTGAAAATACTCTCCTTCGGAGAATAGGGCGAACGGTTCATTATGCCCCGCTCGCCTTTCTCTTCAGCCAGTGCCAAACCGGGCAGACCGTCTGTAACCAGGTTGATCCAGAGAATCTGCAGTGGCAGCAGCGGAAGAGGCATACCCAAAAATGGTCCTATCAGCATCAGAAATAACTCCCCGGTGTTGCTGGAGAGAGTATATTTGATAAATTTGCGTATGTTATCAAAGATCGTCCTGCCGGCTTCAACAGCCGAGACTATCGTTGTGAAATTGTCATCAAGCAGAATCATATCAGAGGCTTCTTTGGAAACGTCTGTTCCGGTTATCCCCATTGCGACACCAATGTCCGCCCGTTTTAACGCCGGCGCGTCATTCACTCCGTCCCCAGTCATAGCAACAATCTCGCCTTTACTCTGCAGGGCTTTGACAATGTCCAGTTTGTGCTCAGGCGCAACCCGGGCATATACCGACACATCCTCAATAATATCCACCAATTCAGCCTCTGGCATCTCTGCCAGTTCTGTTCCCGATAGATATCTCTCGTTCTCTGTGATACCCAGATCTTTTGCTATTTGAACTGCTGTGAATGGATGGTCGCCGGTAATCATGATCGGGCGGATGCCGGCGGTTTTTGCCGTTGCCACTGCCCGTTCCACCTCCGGGCGGGGTGGGTCCATCATCGCCACAAGTCCAACGAATATCCCATCCTTCTCAACCATTTCTTCCCCTTCAGGCAGATCCGGGCAGTCACATATCCGGATTGATACCCCCAGAACGCGCTGCCCCTGTTTGGCAAACTCCATGTTGGCCTCTTGAATCCTTGAATACATTAACTCATCCAGGGGCACAAACTCATTATTAACCAGCACACGCTCACAGATTCCAAGCAGGCTGTCAACCGCCCCTTTTGTCAGCATGATATAAGGCGCATCTCTCCAGGGCAGGTCAGATTGTTTCACAACAGGACTCATCTTGTGCACTGTTGTCATCCGTTTGCGTTCTGATGTAAACGGCACCTCATCCACCCGCGGCCACTCTTGCTCCAGTTCATCTTTATCAAAACCGAGCGCCTTTGCCGCCAGCAGCAGTGCGCCTTCCGTTGGATCTCCAATCGCCCGCACGACGCCGTTTGAATCGGTTTCAAGCACAGCATCATTGCATAAAGCCCCTGCCCTCACCAGCACGCTCAATGCGCTCAGGTGCGGGTCAGCATCCTCAGTAATTAATCGAGCCCTTACCAGTCTACCCCGCCGGTCAAGGAGCGTCTCCAGGTCCTCCGTATTCCCGGCAACATCAAGAATCGTTACAGTCATCCGGTTTTCCGTCAGCGTACCGGTCTTGTCTGAACAGATAACGGTAACCGAACCAAGCGTTTCGACGGCTGGCAGTTTTCGGATCAGGGCATTACGCCCAAGCAGCCTTTGGGAGCCAAGCGCCAGTGTTATCGTCACCACCGCTGGCAGGCTCTCAGGAATCGCGGCTACCGCCAGGCTAACACCTGTCAGGAAGAGCTCTTCTATATCTTCTCCCCGGAAAAGACCGCTAGCTACAACGATGGCAATGATGACCAGTGCCACCAGGGCAAGGGTTTTTCCCAGATGAGCGAGCCTTTTCTGGAGGGGTGTTTTTTCATCCCCTACCCCCTGAATTAAATCAGCGATTTTTCCCAGTTCGGTGTTCATTCCGGTCGTTGTTACAACCGCGCTGGCCCGGCCGTAGGTAACAACCGTGCCCATATAGAGCATATTGAACCTGTCTCCCAGCGGCACGCCCTCCTCCATAATTACAGCAGGGCTTTTTTCGGCCGCTTCAGATTCCCCGGTCAGGGCAGATTCCTGAACCTTTAAATTCTTGGTATCCACAACCCGGCAGTCTGCCGGCACCAGGTTCCCGGATTCCAGCAGGATAATATCGCCCGGGACCAAATTGGTTGACAGTACCTCTGAAATTCTCCCGTCCCGGCGCACCCGAACCTTTGGAACAGCCATTTTTTTCAATGCCGCCATTGCCTGCTCGGCTCGATTTTCCTGGGTGAAACCAAGAACAGCGTTCAGAATGACGATTGCCATTATGACGGCAACATCCACCAATTCCCCCAGCAGGCCAGAGATGATTGCCGCAATGACCAGAACAATTATCATAATTTCTGTAAACTGGTCCAGCAAAATCCGCCACTTGCTTTTCCTGCCGCGCTCCACCAGTTCATTGGGGCCAAATTCAGCCAGTCTCTGCTGCACTTCCGTGCTGGTGAGACCGCTTACCTGATTTGTCCCCAGTTTCTGGATTGTCTCCTCTGTTGTTAATTGATACCAGTTCATGATCGTTTTCTTCATTGTTTAAATAATACCCAAAAAATCTACTTTTCCCTTTTAGATTGAGTAACTGTAATTATTATGTTCAGATTACGGTTCAACCAAATCCCGGGGTGTCTCCAGCGCCAGAACCACCAGAGAGAAGGGCTGGGCGCGAATGACAGAACCTGTCGCCGGCCGGGCATCTGACCAGCTGTAAAAATCGTCCGGGGAGTCACAGGATGTGTCAATTATTCTTCTCCACCCGTCCCGGGTCCCGTTCGACACCGGAGGTATTTCAAAATCAAGCACACCTGAATAAGCGTTTATTACCAGGTGAAATCGCTCACGGCGCGCCTGAACCGTAAACGCCAGGCTGTGGGAATTATATCCCCAATCCGGTTTACCCAGTTTAACCCCATGCCACTCAATATGAGCCTGATGCAGGAATTCCGTAAGGCTCAGCCCGTGATCCTCGTTAAAAAACTCCAGGTAGCGTCGGACTCTTATCAGCCGCCGCACAAACCTGTGGATATCAGCATGTTTTTCCAGCATTGTCCAATCAAGCCAGCTTATCTCGTTGTCCTGGCAGTATGCATTGTTATTTCCATTCTGGGTTCGGCGCATCTCATCGCCCATCAGCAGCATCGGGACCCCGAGCGACAGCAGGGTGATTGCCAGAAAATTCTTGACCTGACGGTTGCGCCGCGACTCAACTTCCGGGTCGCTGCTGGGGCCTTCAATCCCAAAATTCCAGCTGAAATTCTGGTCTGTGCCGTCTTTGTTTCCCTCTCCATTGAACTCATTATGCTTGCGGTTGTAAGAAACCAGATCATTTAAAGTAAAGCCGTCGTGGCAGGTGATAAAGTTGACGCTCTGCTCCGGCTCCCTGCCCTCATGTTCATAAATATCCGGGCTGCCGATAAACCGGGATGAAAACTTTTCAGCCATCCCGGGATCGCCGCGCATAAAACTGCGCACATCATCTCGGAACATGCCGTTCCACTCTCTCCACCTGTCGCCAATAAATGTTCCCACCTGGTATAAACCAGCCGCGTCCCATGCTTCCGCGATCAGTTTTGTCCCCGCAAGGATTGGATTTGTTTCAATCTCCCACAGCACAGGCGGGTTAGCGAGCGGCTTCCCGGTTCCATCCCTGGATAATATGGAAGCAAGGTCAAACCTGAACCCGTCCACATGCATCTCCTCCACCCAGTACTGCAGGCTGTCAACAATCAAGCGGCGGACCACTGAATGGTTGGCGTTAAGGGTGTTACCGGTTCCGCTGAAATTAGCGTAACGGGATTTATCCGCCTCGAGAATGTAATAAACACCATTTTCCAACCCCCGAAAGCTGAAAGTCGGCCCTTTTTCATCAATTTCAGCAGTGTGGTTGTAAACGACATCCAGGATAACTTCAATCCCTGCCCTGTGCAGCGCCTTTACCATATCCCGAAACTCATCCAGCGCTTTAAGAGGTTTTTTTTTGGAACAGTAACCGCAGTGGGGGGCAAAAAATGAGACCGGGGAATAGCCCCAGTAATTCGTCAAACCCTGGGGCGCCTCGAGCTCATCAAAATGCAGAACCGGCATAAGTTCAACTGCGGTAATGCCCAGGTTTTTCAGGTATGGGATTTTTTGAATCAACCCCAAATACGTGCCTCTCAGCCCGGGATCAACCCCCGAACTAGGATGCTGTGTGAATCCCCTGACATGCATTTCATAAATCACAGTTTGCGCAAATGAACGCTGGATGGGCGCATCCCCTTCCCAGTCATACCCGCTCAGGTCAGCCACGACATTTTTCATGGCGTATGCCGCGTTATCCCCCGGCTTAATGGCTGCCTCCCGGTTATAACGGTCTGGAACTGCGATCGCCTTACCGTAAGGGTCCAGCAGCACTTTCTCGCTGTCAAACCGCATCCCGTTTTTCGGTTTATAAGGTCCAAAGACCCGGTATCCGTATATCTGTCCGGATTTGATTCCCGGCACAAACACGTGCCAGTAATGGAACGTGCGGTTTTTCAGCGGGTCCAGTTGAATAACGCGATCCGGTCCTTCGTCATTGCGATCGGTAAACAACAACAGCTCGACTGACTTGCTCGATTTAGAATACAGGCTGAAATTAACCCCTTCCGGGCTGACTGTTGCGCCAAGCGGGAAACTCTTGCCAGGCGAGATTCCAGAAGTTTGCTGAAATCGTTTCTTGGATTTATCGGCCATAGTGTAAATTCATCATTGATTTAAATGTATTCTGGGGGTAAAAACCGGGCCGGTCTGGTTTCTTACCAAAGGGGTGGTTCCGCTGGCGGGTGACTCAGGTCAATGATTTCAAGTTTATTGGTACCGCCCACCCCTCCTGCGCCTGATCCCTGAGTAAGCAGAACCAGTTCGCCTTCGATCTCACATTTCTGGCGCAACTGCCGGGCGTAAATCTCCCAGTTTTCCGGTTTTTCTGGCTCAAGAACAGGATACACTCCGTACGAAAATTGTAATCCCTGGCAGGTTGATTCGTTTGGACTCACCGCAATAATCCAGACTGGGGGTCGAAACCGGCATATCCGGCGGGGCGTGCTCCCGCTCAGGGTCGGGGTAATCAACAAGCTCGGCTCCAGCTTATTGATGCTGTAATTTATGGTGAGCGAAATTAAATCAGCATCGCTGATTTCACCGCGGATTTTCTCACCCTGCAGTATTCGATCGAGGTCCTCGTTCTTTACGCTTACCTCTGTTGTAGTGGCGATACATGCCATAACATTCACTGCTTCAACTGGAAAATTACCTGTCGCGGTTTCTCCAGACAACATAACACAATCGGTGCCATCCAGGATCGCATTGGCAACATCGGTCGCTTCAGCTCTAGTGGGTCGGGTATGGGTTACCATCGATTCCAGCATGTGGGTTGCGGTGATTACAGGTTTTCCAGAAAGATTTGCTTTACGGATAATATACTTCTGGGTAACAGCGATCTTTTCAATCGGTATCTCCACTCCCAGGTCGCCGCGGGCGACCATTATCCCATCCGCTGCATCCAGGATATCTTCAAGATTATCAACTGCCATGGCCCGTTCGATTTTAGCGATAATAAACGGGAAATAGTTCAGTTCTTCCGCAGCCCGGCGTAATGTTTCTATATCCGAGCGTTCCTGTACAAATGACTGGCTGACAGCGTCCAGGCCTTGCTCGGCAGCGAACTGCAGGCATTCCCGGTCCCGTTCTGTAAACGCCTGGATGCCCAGTTCTATTCCGGGCAGGTTGATTCCTTTATGAGAGCGCAGTTCATCCCCAACCTCCACCCTGCAGCGGATTTCTTCATCCTCCACTTCGAGGACAACCAGCTGGATGAAACCGTCATTTAAGAATATCCGGTCTCCGGGTTTTACCACTCCTGGCATATTCGCAAAACTGACCGAAAAACGGCTGCTGTCCCCGACTATCTCCCCGGTCTGCAGCACCACTTCCTGGCCGCGCACAAGCCGGACCGGCTCTTTAACCAACCGCCCTATCCGCATCTTTGGTCCTGGCAAATCCGCCATCACTGAAACCCGCCGCCCGCTTGCTTCCGCAGCCGCCCGTATGTTGGCAATGATCTCCCGGTGGTTGTCAAAATCGCCGTGGGCGAAATTCAAACGGGCTATATCCATACCCCTGGAGATCATGCTTTCCAGCGTTGATTGTAATTGGGACGCAGGGCCTATCGTACAGATTATTTTGGTTTTCTTCTCAGGCAGTGTGATATGGTCCATTTTCGTCTATTTATTTTCCGTTTTTTTAGTGAAATATCTTTCTCTCAACCTCATTCCACAGATTATGGTAGCGGTAAGAGGCGGCCGAGATCGGGGCAAAGGCAGGCAGCGGCCGGCGCTCTGCCCCCATAACTTCCACCAGCGACAAGTACGGGATCATGCTTCCAAGAACCCCTTCAAATTCACTGTAAATTCCTCTCACAATTTCTTCGTCAGCTCTTTTAAACGGTTTTACCATAGATATAAAGGTTAATATCGAATCCGGATTATAGCCTCTATTCTTCGAGAATTTTACAAACTGGCGGTGGGTCCTGACTGCCAACGTAGCGGGTGTGATTGGCACCAGCAGGTAGTCGGAGGCGTTAAATATATTTTCGGCGATAATGTTTATCGTCGGCAGGCAGTCCAGTATTATCAGGTCATACTCGCTTTCCAGAGGCTCCAGCACTCTTCTTAGGCGCTGCTTGGAACGCCTCAGCCTAGCAAATGTAATGTCAAGGTTCCTGTGGGTAAAATCGGCTGGCAGCAGGTCGAGATTCTCGAAATCTGTTCCCCTAATGCTCCTCCGGATTCGCTCCCCGCCTTTAGCGAAGCCCCGGGAACCCGCCTCCACTTTCGGCTTAATCCTGAAAAAGAAGGTCGCTGAGCTCTGAGGATCCAGATCACATATCAGAGTTTTGTACCCCGAACGCGAAGCCAGGTATGACAAATTAACAGCCGTCACCGTTTTGCCGACCCCGCCTTTATTGCTGTATACTGCCAGGATTGTCATTGTGATATTCTTCCTCTACCGGTTGAAACAGGTCGCCATACAGTATTTTGTTTTTCGGGGATGAAAATTTTTTGTAAACCTTGATAAACTCATCTTTGTATTCCCCCTTGCTTTTCTCAAGCGAGCCAATTAAACAGCCAATCGCCAGCAGAGTCCGGGTATTCGTCCTTTCCCCATCTGCCAGCTCCTGTGAGATATCCATGAGATATCCCACCTGGACGCAAACATCATTAAAATCTCCCAGGTTGTCCTGAAGCCTGCGCAGTTGCTTGAGAAGGCGGGCGATATCACCCGGATCGAAAAGGCTCGCAAAAAATTCAATCAGATAGCGCAGTTTTTTGCAATCAATCCTGAGGCGGTGCAGGTCTGCCTCATCCAGACTTCTTTTTGCAGCGCCTCCCTTCTTTAATACCCGTTCATATCTTTTATAAATGCTCTCCTTAGCCAGGTCATAAACAAGTTTTCCGGCAATCGGGGCATCCTGTGAGTTGGCGGTCTTTTCATCTAAGAATTTTTTATATGCAGCAATCCGGGTCCAGTAATCATCGCTTTCAAGGAAACAGGTAACCGCCCTCAACTCGCTCTGGCGTTTTCCCTTCAAATAAGCGAAAAATGGATCCAGGTCGCTTTTCAAATCTGGCGGCAGGACATCCCTGTACTGGTCTTCTTTCAACAAGTAGACATCCAGGTCCCTGAGCGAGTTTGTCAGCTCGCCAAACCGGTCAAATTCTTCCCTGAACCTGGCTGTGCTGTCAGAAGGGAACACCCCTTTCATCTGGGAAAGAGCGGATCTCGCCCGGCGGATTGACACCCGATAATCATGCAGGAACTCGGAATCGATATCCTCTTTGATTCCCGGTTCATTTTTGCGCATCACCTCCAATAAAAACCGTAATATGACCCTGAGTGCATCATCCGAACGCATCTCTCTATCAAGCTGGATATCCAGCCGGGTTGTATATTCTCCCGGTTTTTTCCCGGCTGTCTCCATAAAGGCGTAATACAGATTGCCCCCAGAACCTTCCAGGAAACCCCGCTCTTTGAAGTATTTTTCCAGATTGGCGTAACTTGATTGGTAGCCGCGCAGCGGGATCAACCGGATGTATACGATAAGCTGCCCTGGTTCTGATCCATCACCTTGGAAGGACTCGTAGCGAACCCGGGCGGTTGTTTTTTCGTCTTCATTCAGCACCCGGTACGAATATGTGTCAATCCTCCCGCTTACAGGCTTAAGCATTGCCCGGATTCCGGCAACCGGCTCAAGATGTTCCCGCAGGGTTCCCGCCGGCAGGTCCTGCACGAAAGAAGGGATTTCCTGAGCCCCATCGCTCCATATAATTTGACCTTCTTCCAGGTGATACAGGTATAACCAGTCCCCGAATCTGTAAAGCGATAGCGAATGGTTGTATAACCGCCAGTCAAATGTGTCGTAAATATGCAGTTTTACAAATGTTGGATCCTCTTCCTTTAAGAAAAAGATGCTTCCCAGATCAGAAACGAACTTTTCTCTTGTATAGCTCCCCGGGGGGATAAACGAAGACTTTATCAAACCAGCACCTTTCCTGTCGCCGCAACAAAGCGCAGCGTCGGTTTGCCAATAGCCGGGATCATTTCGAAATGCTCTCGCCAGAGTTAATTTTCATTCATCCCATCCAAAGCGACCGAGCAGGGGGACGAATGCAACCGGCAGAACCGTTTCGCAGTCAAATTTAACGCCGGTCCTGATCCAGAGTTCCAGCATCTGGCCACCCCTTCCTCCGACCGGGATAACCAGACGGCCGCCTTCAACAAGCTGATCCAGCAGCGATCGGGGCGCATTCGGAGCAGCGGCGGTTACAAGGATGCCATCGAAAGGCGCTTGCTCCTCCAGGCCCTCGGTGCCGTCGCCGATATAGATATGCACATTCGACATCCCCAGTTTTAATAACAACCTCTCGGCTTCTCGCGCCAGTTCTTCATGCCGTTCAATCGTGTGAACTTCTTTTGCCAGACACGACAGTACCGCCGCCTGGTATCCAGACCCGGTCCCTACCTCCAGAACTTTTTCAGCTCCTGTCAGTTCAAGCAGCTGGGTCATCAAAGCGACAATATAAGGCTGTGAGATTGTCTGGCCTTGTCCAATCGGAAGCGGTCCATCGCTGTACGCCATGTCAGTATAATCGCCGCCCACGAACATATGCCGGGGTACCCTGCCCATGGCATCCAGCACGCGCCCATCCCGGATATCCCGCCTCCTGAGCTGGTTATCAACCATCCTTAAACGTTCAGCTTTGTAATTGGCTTCCTGGTCCATAATCCGCCGCGCCTTACCCGGCTACCATGCCGCACTTCCTGACAATTGCCCCGAATTGGCTGGTCAAATCCTTCCAGAAAGCAGCATTCTTGACCGGCTAAAAAGGTTTGTAAAGGTTTATCCGCTGTACAATACCATTATAGCGAATCCACAATTTTTCTGGCAACTCCATTTCTGAACAATCAACCGCGAACGCCTCCAGCATCCGGTCATCCACCAGATCCGCCATCTCATCCCATTTCGGGCGGCTGCCAGCCGGGAAAGTCCTTCTGACTGCTGCTCCCGGCGCATCAATTTCCATTGCGGATCAATATTATTCCTTCAGAAAACCAACCCCTCAAATTCGGTTATCGCCCTGCGCCAATTCTCAGGAATTGGAATTGTCGCTGCGCGCTGGTAATCATAGGTTACCAGGACTGTCCTGCCAACCGCGAATTCCTGAACCCCGTCCTGATCCTCAATGCTGTACTCCATTATCAGGCTCTTGTTGCCCATACCGGCAACCCGAACCCCAACCCTCACCGCTGTCCCAAAAAGAATTTCCTTTTTAAATGTCAGCTGGGCATCCGCCAGCACAAAACCGATTTTAAAAAAGGTACGCCCATCCCATAATCCCAGGTTAATGATATAGCTGACCCGGGACTGTTCCAAGTAAGTGAAGAATTTTGCATTGTTTACATGACCCTGAGGATCAAGGTCCCCGTAACGGATTTCAATCGGATGGAAAAATTTAAAACCCTCCATAGAATGATTATACACGCCAACATTTTTCACGCAAAGACAACCCTCCCGATCAATCGGGAGATTATGATTAAGTCTGGATTTTCCTGGGTGCTCTAACCGGCGCCTGAGGTATAATTTGGCGCATGACAGAAGAAGAAAAAAGGGATAACTCGCAGGTTGAGGAGACCTCCAAACAGAAACGAAGACGCTGGATCTGGATAACCCTGATAGGGTTGGTGATCCTGGCTGGTATCGCGATCCTGAGCGCATTTGGCGGATACAGATCCGGATTGGAAATGCGCCAGTTCGCAGAAGCTACCCAGCGTGTGCAGGTTGTGCAGGAACAATTTGAGCTTGGGATCCAGGATCTTGAACAGGGCGCATTCGATCGCGCCCGCCAGCGGTTCGAATATGTTATTCAATTAGACCCGAATTACCCCGGCGTGACCGATAAATTATCGCAGGTTTTGCTGGAATTGAACACAACCGCGACTCCCACGCTCGCCGCCCTGCCAACCCTTACACCCACACCGGATACTCGCTCCCAGGACGTAAAATTCGAGCAGGCAGAACGTCTTCTGGCGAACAGCGACTGGAACGGGACAATTGAAACGCTGCTGAATCTGCGCAAAGAAAACCCCGACTCCCGGCCGGTTGAGGTTGATGGGATGCTTTTTCTGGCCCTTCGGAACAGGGGTCTGGATAAAATGCTCCTGGAAAATGACCTCGAAGGTGGCCTTTACGATCTTTCTCTGGCAGAACAGTTTGGCCCGCTGGATGCTGAAGCCCTGTCTTTTCAAAAATTCGCTGGTTTATATATTACCGGGGCCAGTTTCTGGGGACTCGATTGGGTTCAGTCTGCCCAGTACTTCAGCCAGGTCGCACCCCATATGCCTAACCTGATGGATGGATCGGGTCTGACCGCTGGGGAAAGATACAAACAGGCTTTGATAGAACAGGGTTACTATCTGATCCAAACTGGAAGCTGCGGAGCAGCTTCCGAGCAGTTCAGAACCGTGCTGTCGATTTATAACGATCCAGCCCTCGAACAGGAGTTTATCGACGCTGTAAATGAATGTAACTTATCTAAAGGTAATCCTTCCTAGAACCAGCCGTAATTATCAGGGGACCCAACAAAAACCGGATCGCCGCTAAAACGGCCCTGAAATCGACTTTCCGCTCATGACTGAACCTGGATGGGGACTGCCAGTAGTTTATTTGCTGCATATGCTTGCCACTGTAGTCTCGGTGGGCGGTCTCACCACAATCGTTTTTTTCCTGGCGCCCCTCGCCGGGAAAAAGAAACAGGACCTTGAATTCATATCCTTGCAGCTGAAAATAATGCGCCGTTTGGAAGCGGTTGGATGGTTCTGCGCAGCGCTGCTGGTTGGGACCGGATTGCTGCAAATGAGCGCCAGCCCAAATTACACAGGGTTGCTGGAAATCGAGAACCGCTGGTCAGCCGCCATTCTTATCAAACACCTGTTCTTTTTCCTGATGGTGCTCATGTCTGTTTATTTCAGCCTGGTTACCCTGCCGGGCCTGCGCCGGTCACTTCTAAAAGCGTCACAACCATCCATCAAGCCCGGGTCGCGAACCTGCCCTGGAAAACTTATCAGCGCAGATTGACCGGGCAGGATTATTAATCACCATCGATCTATTGTTTGCCATAATCATCCTGTTTTTTACCGCTATCGCGCGTGTATCCTGATTGGGCAGACTGCGATAATGCACCTCCGTTATTCAACATATACCAATGAGTGAAAACAACCTGCGCCCGTTTGATATACAGCACGACCTGGCTCCTGTTGCGGATCTGGTTGAAACATGTTTTGCCGACACCCTGGACCCGGATGGGAAGCGCTACATCGCCCGGATGCGTTCATCAGCCAGGAATAGAAACTTTTTACGCTGGGCGGCATTGAATGTTGAAATTCCCAATATGCCTTTCAGCGGTTACGTCTGGGAGCAGGATGGAATGATTGTCGGCAACGCCAGCCTGATCCCATACCGGATCGACAGCCGCCCGTCCTACCTGATCGCCAATGTCGCGGTTCACCCGGATTACCGCCAGAAGGGCATCGCCCGCCTCCTGACCCAAAAGTCGATGGAACACGCCAGGCAGAGAGGCGCTCCGGAAATCTGGCTCCATGTTCGCGAGGAAAATGAAAGCGCCGTGGCACTCTACAGTTCGCTCAATTTTCAGGAAAGAGCCCGCCGGACTACCTGGATCGCAGAACCCGGGATAGGTCCAGGTTCCGGAGACCCAGATGTAAAAATTGGTACCCCATCCCCGGATCAGTGGGACCAATTGCGGTCGTGGATCGAGTCTAATTTCCCCCCGGAGGTGACCTGGCACCTGCCCCTCTACAAGAATGCAATGCGGCCGGGGATTTACGGAACTTTATTCCGCTTCTTCAATAAAGTTCACCTGCGCCAGTGGACAGCCAGCCTGGGAAAGGTTTTATATGGCGGTTTGTTCTGGCAGGCAACTTCCTCATATGCAGATGCACTCTGGTTAGCCGCGCCGGTTGACGCTGATAACCGGTCAGTCCGCTCCCTGCTGATCGCAGCCCAAAGATCCCTAAAATCTGTTCGGACATTGCGACTGGAATACCCTGCCGGCCAATCAGCAGCCGGAATCCAATCCGGGGGATTCTCCCCACAGCAAACCCTGATATGGATGTCGTACGGTCTGGCAGGGTCCGGGTCTTCGATTTGACTTTCATCCCAACTCGGCGTATACTTGTCCTACTGGAGAAACCGTCTTGCGAGGATTGATTTTAAAAGCGAAACTTGCACATGGCAGATAAAAGGCACGCGCGGCGCGTGCCTTTTTTTATAATTCGTCAGGGTTCCTTCCAGGCATTTTATTTATTAATGATTAATTCTAAAAGAGAAGCGACCCGCAAATTTCTCAAAAAATAATTAACAATCCCTTGGAAAGGAGATCAAAATCGATGGATTATGGAATGATTGGAAAAATAGAAAAGGCGAAGCGCTACGCCGAACAGCGCGACCGCATCAGGATTGATTCTCTTCAGGTTACTTTCGTGGGTCAAAACAATGACCATATTGTCAAACTCCAGGATGGCGAATGGTCCTGTGATTGTGATTTCTTTCAAACCCGCCAGCGCTGCAGCCACACCATGGCGCTGGAAATTGTTTTCGAAGGCATGCTCCCGGAAGGGGCAGCCCTGGCGTAAACGCATCCGTTCATTCTGTTAGATCGTTATTAATTCTTAAAGCGCAGTTTCACCCGTGAAATTGCGCTTTTTATATCGGGCGCCTTAAAAGGATTAGCGCCGCCCTGAATTTTTAAAGCGGCAACAACTGGGATAAAATAAAATCGAACCTATACCTTTCCAGCGATAGATAAAGCAGTTCAAATTAATGAGAGAATGAATGCTTCAGGGATTGGATTGGAAGAAAATACTGGGATCATTGCCGTTATTCCGGCTTACAACGAAAGCTTTCGTATCCAGGAAGTAATCCGTTCGGCTTTCAAATTCCTGCCGGTCCTGGTGGTTGATGATGGATCAACTGACGACACTGCCGGGGTCTCCAGATCTGCCGGGGCTCAGCTTATTGCCCAATCCCCCAACCAGGGCAAAGGCGCTGCTCTGCGGGCAGGTTTTTCCCACGCCATGTCTGCCGGCTATCAAGCAGCCGTCACCCTTGATGCGGATGGCCAGCACGACCCCAATGACATCCCCTTGTTTCTCAAAAGCTACCGCGAAACCAGAAGCGATCTTATTATCGGAATGCGTGATTTCAGCGACATGCCGCTGACCAGGAGGCTGGCGAACAGCCTCGGACAGCTGTCTTTCTCCTGGGCTGTTGGGGAGTGGATCCCGGATAACCAGTCCGGTTTCAGGCTGCTGAGCGGCCGGTTGATGGAGGCGATGCTCTCCAGCGCTGAAAGCGGATTTGAATTTGAAGTTGAAATGGTCGTGCGCTGTCTCCAGATGGGATTCCGCCTTGAATGGGTGCCTGTACAGACCATTTACACCGGCGGGGGCAGCCATATTAAACCGCTCAAGCACATCAAAGAATTCACCAGGATGGTTATAAAAACCCGCCGGATGCGGGATACATTTCAGTATAAGCCAGAATAACGCCTCAATGCAGGTCCACCTTCACACCCATTCCTACTACTCTTTCCTGGAAGGCGTCGTTTCGCCGGAAGGACTGGTCCAGGCAGCCGTAAAGGTGGGTATGCAGGCGCTCGCCCTGACCGACCACCGCTGCCTGAGCGGGGCGATCGAATTTTACGACGCCTGTTTGCAGTCTGGAATAAAACCAATCCTCGGGCTCGATATCGATATCAGCCTGCCCGGGTCGCTATCCTCGCTCTCCCAGGCCGCATCTTCTGGCAGGCTCACGCTGCTGGCAGAAAATGACGCCGGCTGGTCCAGCCTGTGCCGCCTGAGCAGTCTGCTCCAGAGTCAACCTGGCGGCGGCTCCGAGGCGCTTCTGGACCTGGAAGACCTGAATAACTGTTCAGCGGGACTGCTCTGCCTGGCAGGCGGGACGGACGGCATCTCAACCAGCCTGGCGCTTGCCGGGGACGAGGGCGCAGCTTTAAAATGGCTGGCGGGGCTGGGAGAAATATATCCCGGCCGCCTGTATATCAAGCTGGAAAAACACGCTGGCATTGGGGAAACTGGCGTGGATAAACTGGCCAGGCTCGCAAGGCAGGCGGCCATCCCCTGCACCGTTTCTCACAACGTCTACTACATTGATAAGAACCAGTCAGAACAGCAGCGCCTCCTGGCATCAATCCGGCTGAATAAACCGCTCAGCCAGGTCATTCCGCTTGACCTACCGCCGCCTGAAGCCCATTTTCTAACCGCGGCTGAGATGGAGCAGCGTTTCTACCATCACCCGCAGGCGCTCTTAACAGCCTCCGAAATCGCAGAGCGCTGCAGCCTGAAACTCCCCCTGGGCGAAGTCAAATTCCCGGAGATCACCCTTCCGGAGAACCAGACCGCCATCCAGGTGCTGCGCCAGAAGGCTGAAAAGGGTGCATGCCATAAATACGGGGGGATAACAGCTGAAATTAAGGACCGCCTTGATCACGAAATCAGGGTCATCGATGAACTGGGTTTCGCGCCTTTGTTCCTGATCATGGAGCGGGTTATCGAGTTCGCCCGCAGCAAAGGGATCCCCACAGCCTCGCGCGGTTCCGCTTCATCGTCGCTGGTCGCCCACTGCCTGGGGATAACCGATCCGGATCCGATCCGCCTCAACCTGTACTTCGAACGCTTTTTAAACCCCGCCCGCCAGACGCCCCCCGATATCGATACCGACCTGTGCTCCAACCGCCGGGATGAGGTGATCCGCTTTGTCTACGAACACTTCGGCTCCGAGCGGGTTGCGATGGTGTGCACAATCAACCGCTTTCGACCGCGATCGGCTCTGCGCGAAGCCGCCAAAGCGCATGGGCTGTCCCAATCAGAAACACGGAAACTGGCCGACCAGCTCCCCCACTTCTGGTACAGGTCCTCGAGCGCCGGGGGCGGGGATGAGCCCTATGCTGAACTGTACAGCAGGTACACATCAGAGCGCCACCGGGTGATTTTCAAAGATGCGCGCAGTCTTCTCGGAATCCCGCGCCATCTCTCCATCCATCCGGGCGGGGTTGTGATCACACCCGGGCGTCTGGATGAGATCACCCCAACCCAGGTGGCAGGCAAAGGGGTGGTCATCAGCCAGTTTGATCTCGAATCGATCAAGAGGCTCGGACTGGTCAAAATCGACCTGCTTGGGATCCGCGGCCTCTCAGTTCTGGGCGAGGTGTCGAACGCCCTGCTGGAGCGAAACAAAACCCAAAAAGGTCCGCTCTCGAACTGCTGGACGGGATTCCAGAGGATGACCCCGAAACCGCCGCTACCGTCGAACGCGGCCGCACGATCGGCTGTTTTCAGATTGAAAGCCCCGGCATGCGCGCCACCCTGAGAGAAGTCCAGGCTCGCAGCGTGGATGACCTGATGGTCGCCCTGGCGCTCTACCGGCCGGGCCCGCTGACCGGGGGCTTGAAAGACGAATTCGTGCGCCGCCACAAAGGTCTTGACCCGCCATCCTACATTCACCCGATCCCTGGAACCGCTTCTGAACGAGACCTACGGCGTCATCCTGTACCAGGAACAGGTTCTGCGAATCGCCCACGAACTGGCAGGCTTCAGCCTGAGCGAGGCGGATCTGCTGCGCAGGGCGATGAGCCACTTCGATCCAGGGAAAAAGATGGTCACGCTAAAGAACAAATTCCTGGCGGGAGCGCATGAACGCTACAACGTCCCGGCGGAAAGCGCCGGGCAGATCTGGGAATTAATGGCGGCTTTCGCAGGATACGGCTTCCCCAAGGCGCATGCCGCTTCCTATGCCCAGGTCGCCTGGCGTTCCGCATGGTGTAAAACCCATTATCCGGGTTTGTTCATGGCGGCGGTGCTGGCGAATTGGGGCGGCTATTACCGCCAGAGCGTCTACCTCACAGAAGCGCGCCGTTTGGGCCTGCAAATCCGCCCGCCGCTGGTTAATAATGCCGGGAGTGAATTCACTTTCCAGATTATTGAAGGGGCAGACTGCCTGGTGATGGGTCTCAACCAGGTGCGCGATCTCACCCAGCGTACCGAATCCCGGATCAGAAAGCTGCGCCCTTTTAACTCGCTTTCCGATTTTTTAATCCGGGTCGACCCGCGCCCGGTTGAGGCCAGCAACCTGGTCGTGTCCGGCGCCCTGGAGGACCTGGGAGAGATTCCCACCATGCTGGCCCAGGTCGAAAGCCAGAGCTGGACAAAGGGTCAGCTTCCTCTGTTCCAATCCCTGCCCAATACCAAAGACGAATGGTCACCTGCCCAGAAAGCCTCCGCCCAGGAAAAAATCCTCGGAACCAGCGTATCTATACACCCGCTCGAATTGTACGGGGACAGAATTACCGGTGAGAACTGTATCACAACGGTTGAAGCTGCCGCTGCTTATCTCGCAGCAGGTCCGCATCGCCGGCATGCGCCAGACCTGGCGCCGTTTTGGCAGTTCCGGAGGCGAATATACCTATTACATGTCGCTGGAAGACCTGGAAGGCATGATTGACGTCGTTCTGTCTGCGGATCTGCACCGCCGCTACCGGGCTGAACTTTCCGGCGCCGGACCCTATATCGTTGAAGGGATCGTCGAGCTGGACAGCGAGCGCGGCGAACCTTTTATCAGGGCTCAACGGATTAGAAACTTCGCTAATCTGGGATAATCTGGCGGAGAGGGTGGGATTCGAACCCACGGTGGCCCAAAGACCACAACGGTTTTCGAGACCGCCCCAATCGTCCACTCTGGCACCTCTCCTTTAAACTGAACCGGGCAGCCATCTGCCTGCCCGAGAGATTATAGCAAAAAGTCAAGAAGTTTTCTACTGGCTGTGCCCCATGTTTCGTCAGGATCACCCAATGCCAGGTTCTAAATCTCCACGCTTGAATGCGGTTCGGGGAAATACACCCTTTCGATCCCGCCCTCCTGCATTTTTTCCATCAGCGGTTGGGCCCCTTTCTGCTCGCCGTGAACCAGGAAGGTGCTTTTTAAAGAACCCCGGGTAGCCCGGGCATAATCGAGCAGGAAGGCCTGGCCGGCGTGGGCTGAAAGGCCGCCGATCGTCTGCACTTCCGCCCGCAGTTCGTAAACTTCCCCGAAGATCCTTACCCGCTCCTCCCGGTCGGCGATCCTTCTTCCGAGCGTGTGGGGCGCCTGCCAGGAGACAATCAGAACCGTGTTGAGCGGGTTCTCAATATTGTTCTTGAGGTGGTGCAGTATCCGGCCCGCTTCCGCCATCCCGGATGCCGAAATGATGACCATCGGGTCACTGCGGTCGTTCAACGCCTTCGATTCGGCGACTGAGCGGGTGTAAACAAGGTGGTCAAAGCCCAGCGCGGCTTTGTGCTCATCTCTGGCGATGAACGCCCGGGTCTCCTCGTCAAAACATTCCGGGTGCGCCCGGAAAACATCCGATGCGTTCACAGCCAGCGGGCTGTCAACATAGACCGGAATTTCAGGTATTTCATCGCTGTCCATCATGCGGTGCAGGTCGTAAACCAGTTCCTGGGTGCGCCCGACTGCAAAAGACGGGATGATCACTTTGCCGCCCCGGCTGGCGGTTTTGTTCACCACATCCCGCAGTTCATCGTAAGCCTGCTGCGGTTCACGGTGCAGTTTATCCCCGTAGGTGCATTCCATGATCAAATAGTCAGCCCCCTCAGGGGTGACCGGGTCGCGGATCAAAGGCAGGTCGAGCCTGCCGATATCCCCCGAAAACCACAGGCGGAATTTCCGGCCCTTTTCTTCAATATCCAGAACAACTGCGGCAGACCCCAGTATATGGCCTGCATCCACCAGGTACGCCGCAACGCCGGGCACCGGTTCAAACTGCTGCCGGTACGACAGGCAGTTGAAATACTGGGCGACATGGGCTGCATCCTCTATGGTGTAGAGAGGTTCAACCGGGGGTAATTCTTGCCTGGCCCGCTTTTTATTTACATACCGGACGTCCGCCTCCTGGATATGCCCGGAATCCATCAGCATGAGATTGGCGAGATGGGCGCTGGCATGGGTTGTATAGATTGGCCCGTTATACCCGTTTTTTACCAGGTTCGGGAGATTGCCGCTGTGGTCAATATGGGCGTGTGAAAGAATCACTGCGTCCAGCCGCATGGGGTCAAACTGAAAAACCCGGTTGCGCTCATAGGTTTCGTTACGGCGGCCTTGAAAGAGCCCGCATTCAAGCAGCAGCCTGTATCCATTCACCTCAATCAAGTGCTGGGAGCCAGTGACAGTTTGAGCGGCTCCGTGAAACCAGATTTTCACCAGCTAATCCTTCAATACAGCGATAATCTGTTCCCCGAAATTTTCCATCCTCCAGGGGACCGCGTTAAACACTTCCGCCAGTTCATCCAGGGAATTGGGATTCTCTCTGGCGATTAAGGTTAATAGATCGTGCGGCAGGATTACATCCGGGCTCACACCCATATTCTGGGCGGTGATTTTCCGCCACTGTTTAAGGTTATCCACCCTATTTAAATACTTTCCATTTGTTTTCGGCCGCTTAGGAGGGTAAACCGGCCTGGCCTCCAAACCTGTCCGGACCGCATCCAAGATTTGTTCACCGTGGGTTTTTGCCTGCCTGGCGCTCATTCCCGGCACCTTGTACAGGCTGTTGAGTTCAAGTGGGGCCCGCTCTGCGATATTCAGCAGGGTCCGGTCGCTGAACACCCTGAACAACGGCTGGTCTCTTTTGCGGGCGATATTGTCCCGGTAGCGGCATAACTCCTGCAGTACGGCCATTTTTTGGGGATCAAGCTCGTTCGATCCGCTCACCCGCCAGCAGTTATGCTCAATATTGCCTGGTTGGTAGGCGTTTTTCTTAACCGCCTTCACCTGGCATAACCGCTTAAAATCTTCAGCCGCAAGAGTCGCCAGGTCCCGTTCACAGAGTTCCCTGTGGAGCAGGTCGCGCAGCGGAATCAGGTAATGAGTATCCTGCTGGGCATATCGCCTGAGGTATCCGGGGAGCGGCCGTTTGCCCCAGTCTGCGCGCTGGTAGCGTTTGTTGATCTGCACTCGAAATTTATCTTTTAACAACGAGCCCAAACCCAGCGCCGGGTACCCCAGGATGCCCGCTGTAATCATCGTGTCAAACAGGTTCGAAAAAATGAAATCAAAATCACGCTGCAGGCAAATCAGGTCATATTCCGCCGCATGGAATACCTTTTCGACTCGCGGGCTGGAGAATACCGGCTTCAGCGGCGATACATCTTCCAAAAGGATCGGGTCAACCAGGTAATCCGCTGACCGGGTCGAGAATTGGATCAGGCAAACTCTCTCCTGATAGGCATGCAGGCTGTTGGACTCGGTATCCACCGCGATTATCTGCTCGTTCAGCAGTTCGCTGACCAGATTTTCCAGCGCAGTGCGCCTGGTTATGTAGACTGGCTGTGATAAGTTCTTGATATTCATTTTCAACGTCTAAGAAAAATTTTTCTTTTCCATTACAAGGGCATTTTCGCCATCCCGGTAATAGGCCGGCCAGATTTCGACCTCCTGGTAACCAAACCTTCTGTAAAGGCTTATTGCTGGCTTATTGGATGCGCGCACACTCAGTTTTATGACTGGCTGGCGTATCTGCGATTCGCTTTCAGCCAGCAGCGAGCTGGCAATGCCTCTGCGCTGGTACTGCGGCTCCACGCAAACTGTGGCGACCCAGGCCTGGTTCTGGGAGTGGCGGATGTCGATCCCTATAAAACCAACCATTCTATCATCCGCCATAGCTTTTAACCGCAGCACGTTCGGAAATGTGAGTATACCGATTAAATCGAGTACCGGCCAGGAATCTTTTGGAAAGCAAAGCTTTTCCACCCTTCGGAGTTGACTCAAATCTCTCCAGCTGGCCGCTTCTATCCTGGCTGAATCCCTGCTCACTCCGATCGACGAGGCATCCATATTAATTCAATAAACAGGGTGGGCAGTATTCCCCGGCTGCTGCTGCACACCCTGCCGGGCTGATTTTACTCTTCTTTCCCTTTTATAAAACTCTCCAGAAGGCTGGTGAACTCCATCGGAAAGATGTATTTTGTCGATGGAGAAGAACCCAGTTCCTTTAGGGTCTCAAAATACTGGAGGGTCATTGTTTTAGAATCGACCGTTTTGGCGATATTGAATATCTGGTCCAGAGCGTTCGAGAAACCCTCCGCTCGCAGGATAAGACCCTGCCGGTTGCCCTCCGCGGTCAGAATCTCCGCCTGTCTGGCGCCTTCCGCTTTCAGGATTGCGGCCTGTTTTTCCCCGTCCGCCACATTAATCTGGGCTTCGCGCTGCCCGGTCGACTCGGTCACCACCGCCCGCCGGTTTCTCTCGGCAGACATCTGGCGGTTCATCGCATCCTGGATTTCCCTGGGAGGATTGATTTCGCGGATCTCCACATTGGTCACCTTAACGCCCCAGCGTTCGGTGACCTCGTCCAGACGCGCCCGCAGCAGGTTATTGATATGTTCCCGTTTTGAAAGCACATCGTCCAGCAGTATCCCGCCGATCACTGCGCGCAGGGTTGTGGTCGCCATTCCCTGGGCTGCAGACTCAAAATCCTGCACCTGCAGCACACTTTGAGTTGGGTCAAGCACCTTGTAGTACCAGATAAAATCCACATTTACCGAGGCATTATCCTGGGTGATCGAATTCTGATGCGGTATCTCGCGTACCTGCTCCCGCAAATCCACTCTCACAGACCGGTCCACAATCGGAATGAGAAAGATAATTCCGGGACCTTTTGCGCCCACACACCTGCCTAACCGGAAGATCACAAGCCTTTGGTACTCCGGTACTGATCTTAATCGCGGCGGCAATAAACAGAACTCCGAGCAGGATCACCGCGCCAACCAGACATAATGCCGTACCACCGACACTTTCTAACATTGTTTTACCTCCATTCTATTTATTCCAATTAATCACAACTTATGGACCGCCTGTACTTCTTCATGTTTTCCTCGATATTTAAAATCCTCCATCTTCAACTGGCTCGACAACCAGTACAAACCCGTCTCTTTCGATCACTTCAACGGTTGTGCCCTCTCTTATCGGTTCTTTACTGGACGCAGTCCAGAGTTCACCGGCTACCTGTACAGAACCTTCTTCATGGATATCCGATTTAGCTGTGCCCCTCTCTCCTATCAACCCTTCCAGGTCGTGGGTTGGCCGGACGCTCCTCGCTTCCAGGATCTTTCTCCCAACAATCCAGAAGAAACCTCCCATAAAGAGCGATACAACCAGAGCCAGAATGGGATTTACCGCCGGATACCACCAGTCTTCGCTTCCAAAGAGGAAAGCAGAACCCACCACCATGGCAAAAATAGCCGAAGCAAGAAAAACCAGTTTGTCGGGATAACGCATCGCCAGTAAAAGTAAAACAAAACTAATCAGCAGGACAATTAATGCCCACCAGTTGATAGTCTCCTCCATACTGTATGCCACCCAGCCTGCCAGAACCAGGATAGTCAAACCAAATATCTCCAGCACTCCGCTTCCAGGGCTCAGGATCGCCAGAGCCGTAAAGAAAACTCCGGCTGCAAGCAGCAGGTAAGCGATATTCGGGTTCAGAAGAATTTCCATAATTTTTTCCGATACTATTTACAGGTATGGGTTATTGCCTATTATACAACCACTTGAATTGGTTATTGACTATTGCTGCCTCTCTTTCGCTGGTCCTGCCCCAATTCCTGTTTATGCTAACCAATCTTCAGGGTTATAGGGCTGAGTTTTTCTGCGGATTCAAAAACAACTTGCGGCATGAAGGAAGCCGGAATCAGGCGTCATGGCTGTAACTGGCATGGTATAAATGTAAGCGTGGAAAAAAGTTACCCTTTTTACCCGCCGCGCAGAAATGGATACCTCTTCCTGACAGGATTCCTGGTCATCCTGTTTTCGGCAGGAATTACTGCGGTCTGGATATCGATCCACTCCCAGACCAGCTTGCAGTTTTTTACTTTGTTCATCCCTGCGCTGCTGATAATATGCGCGGTGCCCATAATAATTTATTACATTTATGCCTTGAGAAATGCCCGCTACCTGGTTGAAAGGGATGGTATCCGGCTGTACTGGGGTTTGCGTCAGGAGGACATTCCTATCACAGAAATTCAATGGGTACACCCGGCGGATAAACTGGAAGAGCGGCTGCCTCTTCCGCTGGTGCGCCTGCCTGGAGCTGTGATTGGCTCCCGAAAAATCAAACAAGGGGGTGAGATAGAATATCTGGCCTCCCGCACCAGGAACCTGGTCGTCATTGCGAGAATAGATAAAGCTTACGCCCTCTCTCCTGGCAGTCCAGCTGAATTTATCAACGCTTACCAGCGTTTCACTGAGATGGGGTCTTTCATCCCTTTCGATCCCCAATCCGTTTACCCTTCGCACTTTCTCAACCGGGTCTGGCGGTCTTACCCGGCCAGACTGCTGATCACCGGCGGCGCCCTGGTTTGTATTGCCCTGCTGGCGATGGTAGTTATTGGCATTACATCTGGAGAGTATATTCACCTGCGCTTCCTCATAGATGGGACGCCCGGGGAGGCCATTCCGGCAATCCGGTTGCTGCTGCTGCCATTGTTAACAACATTCTTTTTCCTGGTGGATTTGTTTGCCGGGCTGTATTTCTTTCTCGACAGCCGCAGGGAGCACATCGCATTTCTACTCTGGGGGACCGGCCTGGTCACTGCCATTATTTTTATGAGCGGGGCAATTTTTATCCTCAGGACCCGCTGAGCACAATAATCCGGTTATCAACAGAATTCATGTATTTTTCCACATATCATAAACAATTATCCACAACAACGCCTTTTTTTATCCACATTTTCTCCCACTGCCTTTTGATTTTCAGGCAGACCCCTGCTTTACAATCAAGCTTCCGGCACGGTTAACCTCGATTGCCTGCTGCTTATTCCTTATGTATAGGATATCCGCCAGGAGTAGTAATTTATCCTGTTCGGCAGCAGCCCTGTAATTATTCTACAAACTCAACCCGGGCCTTTTTGTTTGCTGGAGTATAATCTTAATTGCCCGGTTTCTTCTGATAAATGTTGACTCTGAGACTGAATTGATAAGAATAAGCAGGCTGGAATGTCTTCCATTGATGAAATAAAAGCCCGGGTTGATATTGTAGACCTGGTGCGTGAGACGGTTGATATTCGCCGATCGGGCAAGAATTACACAGGCTTTTGCCCGTTCCATCCCAATACGCGCACCCCCGCATTTGTAGTCTTCCCCGAAACCGGCACCTGGCGCTGTTTCGGTCAATGCAACGAGGGGGGCGATATCTTCGGTTTTATCATGAAGAAGGAGGGCTGGGATTTTTCAGAAACCCTGCGCTATCTGGCAGACCGGGCAGGCATCCTGCTGCGCCCGCCTACCGAAGAAGAAAAGGCTGCCGCTGAAGAGAATGAAGGTCTACGCGAAATTCTTGAAGAGGCTCTCATTTTTTACCGCCACCAGCTCAAGAATTCCCCCCGTGGCCTTGAAACCCTCGAATACCTCCACAACCAGCGTAACCTCAATGACCAGACCATTGAATCCTTTGGCCTGGGGTATGCTCCGGATTCGTGGGAAAGCGCAATCGAGCATTTCCGTCAAAAGGGATACCAGGACCCCGATCTGCTGGAATGCGGGTTGGCCAGCGAGCGCGATTCAGGTGGTATATACGACCGGTTCAGAAACCGCTTGATGTTCCCGATCAGGGATGCCCGCGGCCGGATGGCGGGATTTGGCGCCCGGATCTTAGACCCGGATGACGTGCCCAAGTTCCTCAACTCCCCCCAGACGGTGATTTTTGATAAAAGCCGCCTGCTGTACGGGCTTGACCGGGCGCGCAAGGCAATACGAACCCTGGAGCAGGCAGTGATTGTCGAGGGTTATCTTGATGTAATCGCCCTCCACCAGTCAGGCTTCACCAACACTGTCTCTCCCATGGGCACAGCTCTTACCGAACACCATCTCTATCTTTTAAAGAAATTCACCCAGCATATCATCCTGGCGCTCGATCCGGACGCTGCGGGAGAGCAAGCGACCATCCGCGGGCTCGAAATTGCCCGGGCGACCCTTGAGCACGAGCGCGACCCGGTCTTCGATCCAGGCGGCCTTATCCGGCATGAAGTCCGGCTGAAAGCCGATATCCGGGTTACGATGCTGCCAGAGGGGATGGACCCGGATGAAATCGTCCACCGCGATCCTGAAGAATGGAAAAGGATACTGGAGAATGCCCGTCCGATTGTGATACATGTGATGGAAACGCTCGCGGCTGGCCGCGACCTGGATGATCCAAAAGTGAAGACGGAAATTGCCGCCAGGGTGATTCCATTGATTGAAGACCTGCCCAATCCAATCGAGCGGGATACCTACCACCAGAGATTGGCGCGCCTGCTGCATGTTGATGAACGCACTCTGCTCGAATTTCACCCGCCGAAAACACCTGCCCGCAGACGCAGGACTTTACCTGCCCTGGAGCCTGATCGGGAGGCAGGTAAACCTGTTGCTGCAGCCAGCGGTCACTCACTCGAAGCGCACTGCCTGGGGGTTTTATTACGCAGGCCAGAACTGCTATACCAGGTAGATCGCCGTCTCCAGGAAGCCGGTTTGGCGCGCCTGTCCGCCAATGATTTCCAGCATGCTGACCACAAAGCGATTATGCGCCTGTTCCAGGAATCAATCAACCAGGATATTGGCGAACCGCTCAATTACATCCTGAACAGCCTCTCCCTTCCCATGATGGAACTGGCTGATGACCTGCTGGCACGCACTGGCGACCTCAATCCCGAAGACGAACGCGTCCGGGATGACCTGATGCGCGGCTTGCTTGAACTGCGCACCCGTGTTCTGCGCCAGGAGATCGAATATCTGCGGTACTTGATGGAGGAAGCCCAGGCGGATGGAGATACGAAAGCCAGCGGGTACATGCAGAAGATGCTGCAGCACACCGGTGATCTCAAACGCCTCAACTTTGCCCTCGCCGAATATACCAGCCGGGCAGTCTCGCCCCGCCAGTAAGGAAAATAAATCATGCCTGCATCTTCGTCCGAAGATAATAAAAAGAAATCCTCCAGCAAGTCAAATTCAGACACCCCTTTTTCTGAACCGGGCAGATCTTTTGAGAGGCCAGCTGCCAGGCGGGGTTACGAAGATGAATATGCCGGTTTTGACCCGGGTGACGAGGTAAACGCTGAGACCGGGAGCCCGGATACAACCGGCGATCCCAATCTCCTTGCCGAGATAAGCGAAGACCCGGTCAGGCTTTACCTCAAGGAAATCGGAAGCATCGAACTCCTGGAGTCTGACCAGGAATTCTGGCTGGCAACCATGATCGAAGCCTCCCGCCGGATTGATGCCCTGAAACGCCTGCACCCCCTGGCACGCGGGCAGCCACGCCCCCCCGGCATCCAGCTGGATGGCGCAGCCGGGATTTACGCTGCTCTATACGAAGAACTGAAAACATCCTGGAAGCGGTTGGTGGAGGACGCAACCCGCCTGGAACACGCTTGCCCTGATCTGGGTCAGATACTGGAGGAAGCCCAGAATTTACACCTTACCTGGCACATGGACCAGCGTTCCTACCTGCGGGGATACCTGGACAATGGGCGGTGGGGCAGCGATCCGCTCTGGGACGGGATTGCCCAGCTTGCATATACAGTATTTCTTTATTTATATACCCTCCCCAACAGCATCGCCCAACCTCTCAAAGATTTTATAATTATGGAAGGAGACCTGCCCGACCAGAAAAATTTCGAAGCCTACCTGACCGGAGGCGAAGGTCTGCTGGAAGAACTTGATATTATTTATAAACGCAGCGACGAAGCGCACCAGGCTCTCATCCGCGCCAATCTCAGGCTGGTTGTGAGCGTGGCAAAACGTTATGTCGGCAGGGGGACCTCATTTCTGGACCTGATCCAGGAGGGCAACATCGGCCTTTTGAGGGCAGTTTCAAAATTTGACCCGGCGCGCGGATATAAATTCAGCACCTATGCAACCTGGTGGATCCGCCAGTCCATCAGCCGCTCGATTGCAGACCAGGCCCGCACAATTCGCATCCCGGTCCATGTTTTCGAATCGATCAACCGCCTCCTGCGCGTACAGCGCGAGTTGATCCAGAGGTTAGGGCGCGAGCCAACAAGCGAGGATATCGCCCTGGAAGCTGGTTACCTAGAACCAGAAGACCGCCAGTTGATCCTTGATACCCTTGCTCAATCCACTCCCATCGAGGATGACCTCCGCCGGCGCTGGGATCTTGCGACGGCAAAGGTCGATCGAATCATGCGGGCGATGGAAGAGCCAATGTCGCTTGAGAGTCCGGTCGGATACGAAGACAGCAGCCAGCTTAGCGATTTTATCGAAGACCAGGATGCCGTTGAACCGATCGATGCGGCCGCCCGCGATATGCTGCGAGAATCTATCCAGGATGCCCTGGCTGTGCTCACCGAGCGGGAGCGCCAGGTATTGGAAATGCGCTACGGGCTTGTTGACGGAAGGGATCATACCCTCGAGGAGGTTGGCCAGTATTTCAACGTCACCCGTGAACGCATCCGCCAGATTGAAGCGAAAGCCCTGCGCAAGCTCCGCCACCCCACCCGAAGCCGGCAGCTGCGCGACTACCTGAAATAAGTTAAAAGATTGTGAAATTTGACACTTTTGAACCCGTATGATAAACTACCCTGACTTTTGTTTAAGCACTTATAATATTTTTATTAAGGCAGGTTCCCTGGCATCTGACAGCCTGAAATGCAGGCCGCAGCAGGTACTCGAACAATGATTCTGCAATACCAGGCGGCGGCATTTCACCCCATAAAACAGAAAAATATCACCTCCAGGAGATCATAAGAGACCGCTATGCTGCAAGAATATCTTCCTATCGCTGTACTGTTGATCCTGGCAACCGGGCTGGCGGGATTGGTTATCGCGATCGGGCACCTGTTTGGCCCCCGCAAACCAACCCAGCGGAAATCAATGCCCTACGAATTGGGTATGCGTCCCATTGGTCCTGGAACCCGCCGGCTTCCTGTCCGTTTTTACCTGATCGCGGTATTATTTATTCTCTTTGATATTGAAGTTGTGTTCTTTTTCCCCTGGGCTGTTGTTTTCAAACAACTCGGCCTTTTTGGCCTGGTCGAGATGCTGATCTTTATTGTTATTTTACTGGTAGGTTATGTATATGCATGGAAGAAGGGAGCTCTGGAATGGGAGTAGAACAGAAACTGGGGGATTTTGGGGCAGTCACCACAACACTGGAAAAAGCCATAAACTGGTCGCGCACCAGAGCGATGTGGCCGATGTTATTTGGGCTGGCATGCTGTGCCATCGAAATGATGTCTGCCCAGGCTGCAAATTATGACATGAGCCGCTTTGGAATGGAACTGATGCGCGCCAGCCCGCGCCAGTCCGACCTGATGATTGTCGCTGGCAGGGTGACCCGCAAAATGGCCCCGGTCCTGCGCCGCTTTATGACCAGATGCCGGACCCGAAATGGGTGATCTCAATGGGAGACTGTGCGTCCTGCGGAGGCATCTTCAATAACTACGCCATCGTCCAGGGTGTGGATGAAATTGTCCCGGTCGATGTGTATGTCGCCGGCTGCCCGCCGCGTCCGGAAGCGCTGATCCACGGGGTTGTCACTCTTTACGAGAAAGTCTACGGCGAGAAAATCAAGGATTGGGCATAGAACTGATATGGATGAAAAACTGGAAATCATCGCTGAAAACCTGATCCAGCGCTTCTCTGCTGAAAAGCAGGTCTTCAAAGACGAGTTGAGCCTGTCTGTCAAACCCGAACAGATAGTCGATGTCTGCCTGGTTTTAAGGGATGAACACCAGTTTGAAGTCCTGACAGAAGAGACTGCGGTTGACTACTGGCCAGAACAAACCCCGCGCTTCCATGTGATATACCGGTTTCGCTCAATAAAGCACAACTTGCTGATCGGGCTGCGGGTGCCCCTGGACGGCAATTTTCCCAAACTGCCCACCATTGAAGGGGTGTATAAAAACGCGAACTGGTTTGAGCGGGAACTCTGGGACATGTTTGGCATTAATATCGAAGGGCATTCCGATCTGCGCAGGATTGTTTTGCCTCACGATTGGGAAGGACACCCTCTCCGGAAAGACTACCCGCTCGGTTATGAAGAGGTGCAGTACTCATTCAATTTTGACGAAATCGACCTGCGCAAACCATATGCCGAGGAATAGCGCCGCTTAATAAATTTTGGAAAGTATAAAAAAATCCCTATGACCGAAGAAACGCCCTTCACCCTCAAAGAAGCAACAATGGACGAAATTAAACACCTGGTGACTGATCGCGCCATCCAGGGCGAAACTGTCCTGCTTAACATGGGACCCCAGCACCCCAGCACCCACGGTGTCCTGCGGCTGCTCTTAGAGCTTGATGGTGAAGAAGTGATCAACTGTATCCCGGATGTTGGCTTCCTGCATACAGGCATAGAGAAGAACATGGAAGCCAAAACTTTTGAAAAATCCATCACGATGACCGACCGGCTGGATTACCTGAACAATCTGGGAAACAACCTGACCTATTGCATGGCTATCGAAAAGCTAAGCGGACTGGATGTCCCCGAGCGGGCCCAGACTATCCGGGTGATCCTGGCGGAACTGCAGCGGATTGCTTCCCACCTGATTTTCCTGGCGACCACCGGACTGGATGTGAACGCCACTTCGGTCTGGATGTACTGCTTCCGCGAGCGCGAGATCATACTGGACATTTTTGAGATGTGTTCCGGGCAGCGTATGATGACCACATTTATCCGGCCCGGAGGTCTCTGGCGGGATGTCCCGGTGGAATTTGAAGAGGCAGTGCGCGATTTTATCAAAATATTTCCGGCGCGAGTCGATGAATACGAAGCCCTTTTAACGAATAATCCCCTGTTTCGTGATAGAACCGTTGGCATGGGCGTTCTGACACCCGAAGACGCTCTGGCATGGGGTGTGACAGGTCCGATGCTGCGCGCCTCGGGTATAGAGTATGACCTGCGGAAAACCAATCCATACTCGGGTTACGAGCAGTACGAATTTGAAGTGCCGGTCCTCAACGAAGGCGACACATTCGCAAGGTATATTGTCCGCATGGATGAGATGCGCCAGGCAACCCGTATTATCGAACAGGCCCTGGATACCCTCCCCTATGGACCGGTTCGCAGCAATAACCGCAAATACGTTCCTCCGCCGCGCTCTGAGCTTGGTACAAGCATGGAGGCTCTGATTCACCACTTTAAACTCTGGACTGAAGGGTATAGCGTTCCAGAAGGATCGGTTTTTGTATCAACCGAATCGCCGCGCGGCGAGCTGGGCGTATACCTGGAGAGTGATGGAGGTCCTAAGCCTTTTCGGGTGCACTGGCGTACCCCGTCATTCACCAACCTGCAGGTTCTGCCTCTTCTTACCAGAAATCACCTTGTGGCCGACCTGGTTCTCCTGATCGGCACAGTCGATATTGTCCTTGGCGATGTCGACCGGTAATCCAATTATATTGAGGAATTATGCTGGTTGAAAAATATGCCCAAGAAGTAAATCGGATTCTGGCAAAATACCCGCCAGAAGAACGCCAGGCTGCTGTAATGCCCCTCTTATACCTGGTACTGCGCGATCAAATGGTTATTGACCGGAAATCTATGGATGAGGTCGCCGGCATTCTGGGGATTTCAACCACGGATGTCGCCTCGGTGGTGGGATTTTATACACTTTTCCATGACAAACCCGGCGGCAAATTTCGGGTCCAGGTCTGCACAGATTTGCCCTGCGCCCTGCGGGGAGCAGAACGGTTCATGGAACAGATGTGTGAGAGATTGGGTATTGAACCAGGGGAGACCACTCCGGATGGTCTGTTCACCGTTGAGCCGGTTATGTGTCTGGCGGCATGCGATAAAGCCCCAATGTTCCAGATCCAATCCGCAGACGGACTCGAATACCACGAAAACCAGACCGTCGAGAATGCGCTTTCGCTGATCGAAGGGCTGCGGGCTCAGGTCGCTCACATGGGCGGTTTAAAACGGAGGCGGGATCATGAATAATCCATCCACCGGGGCTGGATACAAACCTGTCCTGCTGCGCCATCGTGACCACCCTGATTTAGATAATTTAGAGACCTACCGTAAGTACGGTGGATTCGGCCCATTTAAAAAAGTGGTTACATCCATGCAGCCCGATGAAGTGACCGAAATTGTGAAGACCTCCGGCCTGCGGGGCCGGGGCGGTGCAGGTTTTCCGACCGGCTTGAAATGGTCCTTCATCGATAAAAATGCCTGGCCGCATTATGTTGTCGCAAATGCAGACGAATCTGAACCCGGTACATTCAAAGACCGGGAGATTATGGAAGGAAATCCATTCCAGTTCCTGGAAGGTCTTGCGATCTGCGCCTATGCAATCCAGGCAACCACAGCCTACATTTACCTGCGCGGCGAGTTCTGGAAGATCTCAGAAAGCCTCGACCGCCAGATTGAAGCCCTTGAAATGGCGGGCTTGCTCGGGGAGGACCTGTTCAACACCGCTTACTCCCTGAAAATATACACCCACCTGGGAGCCGGCGCATATATCTGCGGTGAAGAAACCGCCCTGCTTGAATCAATGGAAGGTAAGCTCGGCCAACCCCGCTTGAGACCGCCCTTCCCGCCATCATTCGGCCTGTTCGGAAAACCCACCGTTGTAAACAACGTCGAAACCCTGACAAATGTCCCCCCAATTATCGAAAACGGAGCGGACTGGTACCGCCGCATTGGCACCGAAAAGAGCCCCGGGCCGAAGGTCTTCTGTCTGTCCGGCCGGATAAACCGTCCCGGCAACTATGAACTGCCGCTCGGCACTACCTTCCGGGAGTTGATTTTTGAACACGGGGGAGGTATTCCTGAGGGAGGTTCCATCAAAGCGATTATGGCAGCCGGGGCAAGCTCGGCTTTAATCCCGGTTGATGACCGGGCATTGGATACACCCATGGACTACGAGAGCGTCCCCAGCCTGGGAGCCCAGCTCGGTTCCGCCTCAGTCATCGTAATTGACGATACGGTCGATATCCCCTGGCTGATCAATAAGACAAACCATTTCTTCAAGCATGAATCCTGTGGAAAATGTACTCCCTGCCGGGAAGGTACCTACTGGATGGCAAAAATCTCAGAAAGAATCGTTACAGGCAGGGCTGCGATTCAAGATGTGGATTTGCTGCACGAAGTGGCCAGCCAGATCCAGGGAAAATGCCTGTGTGCGCTGGGAGAATTCGCGGTAGAACCAGTTCTGAGCGGCATTGAACGTTTCAGACCTGATTTTGAAGCTGCAACCAACGGGATGGAATCAACCTGATGTACCGAATGTATCAGGTATTGGAGCATTGAATGGCTAATTTGGTGACATTGACAATCGATGGGGTCCAGGTAAGCGTTCCAGCCGGGACGCTGGTTGTGGACGCAGCCAAAAAGGTCGGCATCGATATCCCCGTTTTCTGCTATCACCCCAAAATGGAACCGGTTGGCATGTGCCGGATGTGCCTGGTCGAAATTGGATGGCCGGTAATCGACCGCGCCTCCGGGGAACCCGTGCTTGAAGAGGACGGCAGCCCAAAAATGCAGTTCAGCCCAAAACTCGAAACCGCCTGTACAACCCGGGTGACGGAAGGTATGGTTGTAAACGGGATGACTGAGAAGGCAAGCGCCGGTCGGGATGACATCCTCGAATTTCTGCTGACATCCCACCCGTTGGACTGCCCGGTCTGCGATAAAGGGGGAGAATGCCCGCTGCAGAACCTGACGATGAAATTTGGCCCTGGGGAAAGCCGCTTTATTTACGATGAAAAAATGCACCTGGCGAAGCACGTCCCGCTGGGCGAGTTAATCTACCTCGATCGCGAAAGATGTATCCAGTGCGCACGCTGCGTACGCTTCCAGAGCGAGATTGCCGACGACCCGGTGCTCGGGTTTTATAACCGTGGCAGGTCACTCGAAATCGTGACCCTCTCAGAACCCGGTTTTGATTCCATCTTCTCCGGCAATACAACCGACATTTGCCCGGTTGGCGCACTGACAACTGCTGATTTTCGCTTTGGCGCCCGGCCGTGGGAATTAAAACCCACTGCCACAATTTGCAGCCACTGCCCGGTTGGCTGTAACCTGACCATGGATATCCGCCGCGAGGCCGTCTCGGGTGGAGATTGGGTCGTTAAACGGGTTATGCCGCGCCAGAACGAGAACGTCAACGAAATCTGGATCTGCGACAAAGGCCGCTTTGGGCACCACTATGCCTCTAAAAATAAATCCAACGGTAAAGGCCTCCCGCGTTTAACCGAACCGCTGGTGCGAAAGAATGCCGATTCGAATCAAGCCGGTGAACTTGTCCCGGCAAGCTGGGATGAAGCCCTTTCAGTCATCGCTGACCGCTTCCGGCAAGCGGGTGAAAATTTGCTGACCATTCTGGGCGGACGCCTGTCTAATGAAGACCTTTTCAACCTTAATCAGCTTACGAACCGGCTTGGCGGGGAGACATTCCTTTACTCCCATATGGCTGGAGGTGAATTCACCAGCAGTTACGGACTCCCGCCTGGCTCTAACTTTGCCGATCTCGGACCGGATGATGCGGTTCTTGTAGTAGCCTGTGATCTGGAGCAGGAAGCCCCGATCTGGTGGCTCAGGATCAAGCAAGCCGCCGAGCGCGGAGTAAAAGTTATTTCTTTGAATGCGCGCTCGACAAAGCTCGACCGGGTTGCGTCTTACAAATTGCGCTATCCTTACGGTACCGAGACAGCCGCGCTGCTGGCTGTGCTGAACACTCTCTCAACAAAACAGCCCGGCTTGCCCGAGCAGGTCCAATCGCTGGCTGAGAATCCAGAATTTACCAATGCGGCGAGAGTTTTTTCGGAAGCCAGGAATGCTGTGGTGCTTTTTGGAAGCGATGGCAGCGGAGTGGAACAATCTCATGCTCTCGCCCAGGCATGCGCTAATCTGCTGGTTTCAACCGGTCATACAGGGCGTCCTAACAATGGATTGATCGGCGTCTGGCCCAGGGCGAACGAGCAGGGCGCCTGGGAGCTCGGTTTGAGAACCCGCCCGGATCTTCATGAAAAAATAAATGCCGCCCAGGCGGTTTACATCGCTGCCGCAGATCCCGCTGGCGATGATCCAGCCTACCTGGGACAGGCGGGATTTGGCGGAGATGCTTTTATTGTCGTCCAGGACCTGTACCTCACCCAATCAGCCCGCCTGGCTGACGTCGTGCTGCCTGCCCTATCCTGGATTGAGAGAGAAGGCAGTTACACCTCCGGCGAGAGAAGAGTACAGCGCTTTTATACCGTACTTCCAGACATTGCCAAACCCATACCAAGGGTTGAAAGCACAGGCGCAATTAAGACCTCTTTGCTCACCGCTGGCGAAATGGTGCCTTATGGTCCTCTGGCAGACTATGTAATCCCTCCATTAATCGCCCGGAAAATGGATTTGGAATTCTCGCCATCCGCCGGAAGCGCCTCGAGTGTCTTTGACGAGATCGCCAGAACCGTGCCCGTTTTTTCGGGAATATCCTACAAACTTCTTTCTGAGACTTCCGAACAATGGCCGGTTTTCGGCAGGGAAGACCTGTATTACGGGGGTACGGGTTACGAGAACAACCAGGGTTTGGGCGTACAACTTCCCCTGGCTGACCGTCAGGAGCAGAGCACCCTCCAATTATCCGGATCCCCGCTCAAATCTGTCCACATCCCCAAACTGGGCGGGGTGGTTTTCCCGGTAAACCGGCTTTATGACCGCGGACAGACCCTGATACATTCCAAACTTGTCCTGGGCCGGGTTGGAGAGCCCTTTGTGGTCATCAGCATCAGGGATGCAGAGAGGATGAGGCTGGAAGCAGGCGACATGGTGCAGATTTCGTTCGAAACATCCCGGGCTGGTACTGACGCTCCCTATTCTTCAGACAATATAGCTATTGTTAGAGTTCAAATTTCAGATGAACTGCCTGAAAGGATCGCCCTGATTCCACGCAGTTTCGGGATGCCCGCCGATAAACCAGCCCAGGTTGATATCCGGAAAGCAGATAAGAATGTTTGAGCCAGATATTCGCCGGGAAGTGGATATTTGATAACCAAGGAAAAGATATGGAAATCGCCTTAATCGTCGAATGGTTAATTAAAGCTGTACTTATGCTGGCGATCCTGATTGTCGGTTTCGCATACACCACATACATGGAACGCAAAACCCTGGCGCGCATGCAGGTGCGCTACGGGCCAAACCGGGCAGGACCGTTTGGCTTATTACAGCCAGTTGCAGATGGCGTGAAGTTGATATTTAAAGAGGAGTTAATTCCCGCGAAGGCTGATAAATTGATTTTTATACTTGCGCCTATGCTAACTGTTATTCCTGCGCTGGTTATGCTGGCTGTTGTGCCTTTTGGAGGGACGGTCAACCTGTTCGGCCAGGAAATCTCACTTTCCATTGCAGGAGACATCAACGTGGGCGTGCTGTACATCACCGCGATTGCTTCAATTTCGGTTTATGGGATTGTGCTGGCTGGCTGGGCGTCCAACAACAAGTACGCAATGATGGGTGGCATCCGCTCATCCGCCCAGATGGTCAGTTATGAATTAGCGCTTGGCCTGGCGTTCATCGGTCCAATTTTACTGGCCAGTTCAATGAGCCTGGAAGAAATTGTTCAGACTCAAGGACGGAACATCTGGTTCATAATCCTGCAGCCGCTTGGAATGATCATATTCTTCTTAGCAGCAATGGCGGAGATTAACCGCTCCCCCTTTGATATGCCCGAGGCCGAGCAGGAGTTGACCGCCGGTTACCACACAGAATATTCCGGGATGAAATTCGCCCTGTTCATGATGACCGAATATATAAAAGTAATCGTTATTTCCGTTTTATTTGCAACCTTCTTTCTGGGAGGTTACCTGGGGCCGTTCGTTGATCAAGTCCCCTGGTTAGGCCCACTTTATTTATTTATCAAAACCTTCATCCTGATTTTCATAATTATCTGGATCCGGGCGACGATGCCTAGGATCCGCTACGACCGTTTGATGGCGCTTGGCTGGAAGGTTCTCCTCCCGCTAGCCCTGCTAAATGTATTCCTGACGGGTGTTCTTATTATCGTCTTTCCAAATTTAATCCAGTAATTATGACAAACACCTGTATCTCTGGAGGTTACGAATGTTTGTGAAAGGGTTAGCAACTGGTTTTTACACCACCTTTCGCCACCTGTTTAGAAAACCGGTTACATACCAGTACCCGGAAAGAAAGCGACCAGTTAGACGCAGGTTTAAAGGCCGCCATTCCCTTCATCGCTACGACAACGGGCTTGAAAAATGTATCGGTTGTTCCCTCTGCGCGGCGGCCTGTCCGGCGGACGCGATATTTGTTGAATCAGCTGAAAACACAGATGAAATTCGGTTTTCTCCAGGTGAACGCTATGCCAGCACCTATGAAATCAATATGCTGCGCTGCATTTTTTGCGGTTACTGCGAGGACGCCTGCCCAACTGAAGCAATTGTACTGGGAGACAATTACGAGCTTTCATACACAGACCGGCATGACGCGATTTACACCAAGGAGATGCTGATCGTCCCGCTCAATGAAGGCGCAAGACCAACCCCGCAGAAAGTCGAACCCGGCCTCTATACCCGTTCAGTGCCAGTTATGGATAATCCCAGGGACTGAGATTAGAAGAGATGCGGATGAGAAGAACGATGCCTGAAGAATCCCCGAAACCAGTAGATATTTGGCCAGTGAATTACCCCGGTGTAATCCAAAACTGGAGAAAAAAATGATACCGGACACGATCCTGTTTATCCTGCTCGCCCTCGTCGCTTTACTCTCAGCTTTGGGTATGCTGTTGAGTAAGAATACTGTTTATTCAGCTCTGTACCTTATACTGAATTTTGCTACTATTGCGGTTTTATATCTGATTTTAGGCGCCTCCTTCATCGCCCTGGCCCAGATCACCGTATATGCCGGCGCAATTATGGTGCTGTTTTTGTTTGTAATTATGCTTCTGGGCGCGGAACGGCTGCCTGAAGCGGAAGCACTGCCCTGGCAGAGGCCTCTGGCTGTTTCTTCTGCTGTTTTGCTGGCAGTCCTCGCGGTTTATGTGATATTTATCCGTCCAGAGACTTTTCCCGGCGTCGCTCCTTTAACCCCGGGATTTGGCTCTCCGTATGAAATTGGCACCCTGCTTTTTAATAAATACCTGCTGCCCTTCGAAATTATTTCTGTGCTGCTGCTGGTCGCAATGATCGGCGTAATCGTTCTGACAAGGAGGAGAGACCGGAAAAATCAGGGTTGATCAAATGCCCGACCTGGCCCGTTGTTTTTCCGGTAGAAATTGATCATGGTACCAATCGAATACTACCTCGGCTTATCCTTCATTTTGTTCCTCATCGGCGCGCTCGGTGTGCTGATCAGGCGTAATGCAATCATCATATTTATGTCCGTGGAACTGATGCTGAATGCAGCGAATCTTAGTTTTCATCGCATTTGCACGCTCCTACCAGTCAATGGATGGGCAGGTTATTGTCTTTTTTGTGATGGGCGTTGCGGCTGCAGAAGTAGCTATCGGTCTGGCTTTGATTGTGGCTATTTTCCGCACAAAACACAGCATAGATGTCGACCAGATGCACAGCCTGGGCGGTTGATCAAGTAGGGAATGCAATGTTAATAAGTTTAACTTTAATAAATTCCACAACATTATTTTTGTCTGAGGGATGCTTATGCTGCTGAGCGAAATGGTTTCCTACGGACCACAGTTCTTTTCCCTGGTACCCCTGGTTGTAATTCTGCCAGCGATGGGACTGCTGATTAATATGGTATTCGGCTCCCGCTTACCGGAAAAAGCGATCGGGATTATCGGGAGCGCGGCAGTTGGGCTTGCTTTCGTGGTCGCGGTCCTGCTTGCGGTCTCATTAGTCGGACATCCCGAAGGGGCTGTTGTGCCAATCCGCTCCTGGATTTCAATCGGTGACTTAAATATCAATTGGGGGTTCAAGGTGGATACCCTCTCTGTCACGATGATGCTGGTCGTTTCTACCGTCGGCGCCTTGATCCATATTTATGCCATCGGGTATATGCACGACGACGTCCGCTTCCAGGGTGACCCGGGCCGCTACCAGCGCTTTTTTGTATTCATGAACCTGTTCATCGTAATGATGATGGTCCTGGTCAGCGCAGACAATTACATGATGCTCTTTGTTGGATGGGAAGGCGTCGGTTTATGCTCATATTTGCTGATCGGATTCTGGTACGACAAAGGCGAAGACGGGATTGGTAATGCCGTTGCGGGAAAGAAAGCCTTTATCACCAACCGGATTGGAGACTTTGGATTTCTGCTGGCTATGTTCATCATGTTCTGGGTTTTCGGCACTTTTGAATTTACTGCGGTCTTTGAAAAGGCGCCTGAAATTTCTTCAGCCTTTCCCGCCGCCATTACCGCCATAACCCTGTTAATGCTGGTGGGCGTTACTGGTAAGTCAGCCCAGATACCGCTCTATGTCTGGCTGCCTGACGCTATGGCTGGCCCGACCCCTGTCTCCGCCCTTATCCACGCCGCTACGATGGTGACCGCCGGGGTTTATTTAATCGTTCGCTCTGCCGCTCTTTTCACACTGGCTCCAGATGTGCAGTTTTTGGTTGGGATAGTGGGCGCTGGCACGGCCCTTTTCGCCGCAACTATCGCAGTCGCCCAGTTTGACATCAAAAAAGTCCTTGCTTACTCCACGATCAGCCAGCTTGGTTTTATGGTGGCGGCTGCCGGTATGGGCGCCTTTGTTGCAGCAATTTTCCACCTGGTCATGCACGCATTTTTCAAAGCGCTGCTCTTCCTTTCCGCCGGTTCAACCATTCTCGGCCTGGAACACGCTCACCACCACCTCGAACATGAAGGGGCACTCGATGGTGATGCCCGGGAAACCCTCCATCACTTTGACCCCCAGGAAATGCGCACAATGGGCGGGATGAAAAACCGGATGAAGGTCACATTCCTGGTTTATCTGATAGGAGCGCTTGCCCTGGCTGGAATCCCGCCACTGGCAGGTTTCTGGTCGAAAGATGAAATCCTGACTGAAGTAGCCCGGCCCAATCCAGTTGCCTTCTGGCTGCTGGTTCTGGCGGCTTTCCTGACAGCCTTTTATATGGGGCGCCAGGTCCTTCTGGTCTGGTTTGGCAAACCCCGCAGCCTGCCGGCAGGCAGCGCTCATGAAAGCCCTGCGATTATCACTGTTCCGCTGATAATCCTGGCTGGTTTTTCCATTCTGGGTGGTATGCTGAATCTGCCTTTCTGGCACACGTTTACCCATTGGCTCGAGGAAACCCTGACCGACCTTCACGTGGCCGAGTTTGCGTTCTGGATCGCCATCCTTAGCACATCTGCGGCAGTAATTGCAATCATACTCGCCTGGTTCATTTATGGGCGGGTCTATCAGAAGCAGCGTGATTTACCCCAGGCTGAGCGCCCGGATGACCCGCTGCGTCCAGTACTGGGACCTTTGTTTACAATTCTGGAGGAAAAATACCGGGTAGATGAATTGTACAGGAAAGTCATTATCAACCCTTACATCTCGCTTTCCCGATTCCTGGCCGACAGCGTTGACTGGCGCTTCTGGCACAACTGGTTCCATGATTCTGTTATCACTGCCGGGTATAACGCCCTTTCAACGCTTTTGTCAGTCCGGATCGACCTGGGAATAATCGATGCCGCTGCAAACAAATTAGCTGAGTGGGTCATGCTCGTGGCTGAAAAGTGGCGCCGGATTGAAACCGGCTATGTGAGAAACTATGCCCTGTCGATCTTTATCGGCGTGGTTCTAATTCTTGGATACTTAATATTAACAAAATGAGTCCACTCCTTCTGATTTTATCCAGAGAGTTATTTGGGCAAGCTATTCTGCGGATAGCGGTAATTACAAACTGCTCAATCCGCTGGAGGACAAGAAATGAATTTTAATATCGATCTGCTGTCGCTCGTCACTTTCTTTCCGCTCATTGGAGTGGCAGTTCTGCTCTTTCTCAAACAGGAGCAGAAAAACCAGGCCCGCTGGGTAGCCCTGGTGACTGCGATAATTACTTTTGGGATTTCACTTGCCATTCTGGCTCAATTTAATCCCCAGAACCCGGATCTCCAGATGGAAATCATCGTGCCCTGGATAAACGTTGGAGGATGGGTAATCACTTACTACATGGGTGTAGATGGGATGAGCATTTTACTTGTCCTTTTAACAACCCTGCTGACAGCAATTTCCATTCTTTCCACCTGGACCGCAGTCCAGGACCGGGTTAAGCAGTTTATGATCTTTTTCCTTTTGCTGGAGGTAGGGATGCTGGGGGTATTCATGGCACAGGATCTGTTTCTTTTTTACGTTTTCTGGGAGTTTACACTGGTGCCAATGTACTTCCTGATCGGAATCTGGGGTGGGCCATCCCGGATTTACGCTGCGGTGAAATTTTTCCTCTATACCATGGCGGGTTCAATCCTGATGCTGCTGGCAATTCTCTGGCTGGGGATCAGCCAGGGCACCTTCATCGTGCCAGAACTGGTTGAAATGAACGGCATAGACCCAAACCTGCAGATCTGGTTATTCATCGCGTTCGGTCTTGCCTTTGCGATAAAAGTCCCAATGTGGCCGCTCCATTCCTGGCTGCCCGATGCCCATGTCGAAGCGCCCACTGCTGGTTCGGTGATCCTTGCCGGCGTGCTCCTGAAAATGGGCACATATGGTTTTTTAAGATTCAACATCCCGCTTTTTCCTGATGCCTCTGTAAAACTGGCCCCTTGGATTGGGCTGCTGGCTGTTATTGGCATCATTTACGGCGCAATGGTTTCTTTTGCCCAGAAAGATGTTAAGAAATTGGTTGCATATTCATCCGTCAGCCATCTGGGGTTCGTAATGCTGGGCTTATTTGCGCTCAACGCCCAGGGAATCGAGGGCGGCATCCTGCAGATGGTCAACCACGGAATCAGCACAGGCGCGTTGTTCCTCATCGTTGGAATGCTTTACGAGCGCCGCCATACCCGCGACATGGACGAATTCGGGGGCCTGTGGAAGATCATGCCCATTTATGGTGCCCTGACGCTGATCGTGGCGCTCTCCTCGATGGGTCTCCCGGGCTTGAACGGCTTTGTGGGTGAGTTCACCATCCTGCTGGGTTCCTGGGGCGCCGGGGTGCCGGATGGATCTTACGGCTCATACTGGTACACAATTCTGGCTGCCCTGGGCATCATCCTGGCGGCGGTATATATCCTCTACATGTTCCAGAAATTATTCCTTGGACCGGTGACAAAAGAGGAAAACAAATCCCTGCTGGATATCAACTGGCGCGAGATTGTCACCCTCCTGCCCCTGATCATCCTGATCTTCTGGATCGGTTTGTACCCGAACCCGTTTTTCGGGTTGATGGATGCCTCTGTTGAACAGCTAGTCTCTTCCATAGAAAGCGTAACGCTGGCAGGACTGCCTTAATTGCGCCGGAGCAATATCAGTTTGGAGTAATCCATGAGCCTAAACGACCTGCTGGTAAACCTGAATTATATTCTTCCTTTAACGTTCCTGATCATCTGGGTATGTGTCCTACTTATTGCTGATTTATTTATCCCGCCAGAGAAAAAAGGCTTCACAGCCGCGTTGGCCGCCCTCGGGTTGTTGATAGCCCTGGTCATCGTCATTGTCCGGTTCGGTTTCACCTCCCCGGCTTTCAACGGGATGATCATGATGGATGGTTTTGCCGCTTTCCTGAACGTGATATTCCTGTTAAGCGGTCTGGTAAGCATCGCCCTCGCTTACGACTACTTGAAACGCTCCGGTATTGAAGGGGGAGAATACTACATACTGCTTCTCTTCTCAGTCATCGGAATGATGCTCATGGCAGGCGCATCCGACCTGATTGTTGTTTTCCTGGCGCTGGAACTGCTGTCAATCCCTCTTTATGTCCTCGCAGGGATTGCTGCTCCGCAGAGCGATTCAGAAGAGGCCGCCTTGAAGTATTTCCTGCTTGGGGCGTTCTCTTCCGGGTTTTTCCTTTATGGAACAGCCCTTGTGTACGGCGCCACTGGCTCTACTACTTTAACTGATATCATCAAAGCAGCTTCGAACCTGACATCAGCCCCGACCATTCTGCTGTATGGTGCTGCATTGATACTGGTCGGTTTGGGTTTCAAAGTCGCCCTGGCGCCCTTCCATATGTGGACCCCGGATGTATACCACGGGGCGCCATCTTCTGTAACCGCATTTATGTCGATTGGCGCAAAAGCAGCCGGCTTCGCGGCGCTGCTGCGGGTCTTCGTGCTTGCCTTTCCATCCCTTTCGGAAGACATTACACCAATTCTGTGGGCGCTAGCGGCCATTACGCTGGTGCTCGGCAATGTGATCGCTATCTCCCAGAGAAACATAAAAAGAATGCTGGCGTATTCCAGCATCGCCCATGCCGGTTTTATACTGATGGCCCTGGTTCCATACGGGCAGGAATCGCTTTCAACCAAAGCGGTTGCATCAGCTTTGTTGTACCTGTTCTCATATATGGTTACTAATTTTACGACCTGGGCGGTCGTAATCGCATTAGAACAAAGGACAGAAAACGGAGAAGGCTCTGAGGGTTTGATGATTGATGATTATGCAGGACTGGGGCGCAAACAACCCCTGCTAGCGCTCGCAATGACGGTTGCGATGCTCTCATTTATCGGGGTCCCGCCCACATTAGGCTTCCTGGCAAAATTCTTTGTCTTGCGAACTGTGATTGAGGGGGGCTTTACATCGCTTGCCTTAATCGGGGTGCTCACTTCACTCGTATCTGCCTATTATTACCTGCGGGTGGTTGTTTATATGTATATGCGTGAAGGTGAACCGGTGGTGCGCCGCGAAATCTGGACATTTTCTACCGCGGTTCTCACGGCTGTGTTAACTGTACTGCTCAGCATTATCGCCCAACCTCTGATCAATTGGGCTTCCAGTGCAGTCCTGAAGCTTCTTTAAATAACTCTCGGCGCTTGATATTTCTTAAGATTACGCCGGAACTGCGGCAATTCCTGGCTCTCTTATTTTAATTTCATCATTCTAAGAATTACATAAATAGGGAGCCGTCCCCCTTGCGATAGAATCTAAAGAATGGTTTAATTTGATGCTTGTTTTTCCTGTTAGAGGAAAAAATCGTTAAAGCTACTTATATTTGAAGGAGATAAAAAAATGCTAGTAAAATCTTCAACGATGAAGATCTTATTCCTGGTTCTGGTTGTGGCTTTAATATCCGCTGCATGCCAATCGCAACCACCAGAAGAGAAAGAGATCATTATCGGTCCGGGCGGTGAAGAATTGGAAAGCGAGGACGCTCAATTAGAACCCACATCGCTTCCTACCCACACCCCATTCCCGACCGAAACACCGACAGATGTACCGACCGCCACCCTGCCGCCCACCGCTACAACCGACCCGTATGAAGCCCATGTAGCCAACGCAAAACAATTCATCACTCAGGGAGACATGGAAAAAGCCGCCGAGGAATTCGAAGCGGCCCTTGCCATCAAACCGGATTCAATTGAAGTCTACGGCGTGCGCGGTATCGCCTTCCTGGACTTCTACATGTTTGATGAGGCGGTTGAGGATTTCACCAAGGTCATTGCGCTGGGAGAGGACACTGCCCGTACTTACAGTTACCGTGGTATCGCATACGCCCAAAAAGAACTCAGCGACCTGGCGCTGGCTGATTTTAATAAAGCCATCGAACTCGACCCGCAGGACGGCCAGATATATGTCAACCGGGCGCTTACCTATATTGCCTTAAATGATTGGAATGGAGCAAAAGCAGACCTGGATAAAGCGATTGAATTGGATCCGGATAATGCCCTCGCCTATAATTACCGGGGGACGATATTCGGCACACAGGGATTCAGGGAACAGGCGATGCAGGATTTTGAAAAAGCATTGGAGTTGAATCCTGAGATCTCGGAAATTTATTACAACCGCGGTATTTTCCGGGCTGCCGACAACCAGCTTGAGCTGGCGATTGAAGATTTTTCCAGGGCGATTGAACTTGACCCGAATAATGAACGCGCATATTTGAGTCGCGGGGCCGCATACGGTGAATTACTGCAGGACGAACTGGCAATCAACGACCTGCAAAAAGCCTTAGAACTGGCCAAATCCGACGAAGTCCGGGACCAAGTCATCGAATATCTGGAAATACTCGGCGTTTCGATTGATGCGGAAGCGACGCCCACGCCTTAATCCAACCGCTGAATTCAGAAAATTTTTTTACTTTAAAGATCTCGAAAAAGCGGGGCGGCTCAACCTGCCGCCCCGCTTTTTTTTAAGCATAAGGAATCCACCTGCCTGATCTGCGACAATTGTTTCTTAAATGAAAATTTCTCAATATTTGTGAACAGGGTTAACTGGGGTTAACCAGCAATATCAACGCTCAATCCGGGGCGAATTCCAGATCGCCCAATCATCCTCAGATGGACCATCCGCTTCCACCAGGAAAATGATTTTAACTGTCTTACCCTTTATACCAGAGAGGTTTATATTCACAGGCATAAGCCCCCCATCGCATCCTTTGCGCCACTCTCCCAGTAAATACGCTGATTCACCCTCCTGGTATGCTATCCGGAATATTACCCGGCCGCTGCCGCAATTCCCATCAGAATTTGCCAGGAAACCGATCCGGGCTTTGAGCCGGTCCCCTTCTTTTATTTTGTATTCAGGATAAAAACCAGCAATTACGCCATCATTTACCCTTTTTGGGTAAGTCAGCAGCAGTTTCCCGGAGACACTTCCATTTTCCAGTGTGACAGCATCCAAAATCTTAACAGCGCCATCCGGGTCATTAACATCGCCTCCGAAATTCAAGTCTGTGCTCAGCGAATCCCCTGTTCCGCTTTTCCATTCTGCGGCTGGAGCCCGGGTCAAAAAATCAAAAGAAATCCCCGATTCTTCCCCGACCACAATTTGAGCCCAGAATGGTTTTGTTCCATCGGAGCCGACCCCAAATTGTTCGCCGGCTTCGTTGGCGAGTTTAAAATTCTGGCGAAATTTTCCGTTTGAGAGCGGAGCCTGCAAAGGGACCGTAAATTCAACCGTTTCCCCCGGGGTGACCGGAGTGGTGGATATCTGGACGGAGGCCGGGGCGTTCAAATCGTTATCCCCAACGAATACAACCGCATAAGCAGGAGACCACGTGCATTTTCCGGCATTCTTCAGGCGCCATGTTTTATCAAATTCTTCACCTGGCTGCAGATTGGTATTATCTGGAATGGTCACATCGCTGACGAATTCGGCTAAATCGCACCTGGGTGCTCTGGTAACAGTTGAATCTGGTTTCTGGGTGTTTGTTGCTCCGGGTAGAGTTGGAGTAGGTGTCTCACTAACCTGGATTGTACCTGTAATCAATTCAGCAGTGGCAGGAGGCTGGCTAACCTGGGTTAATCGGGCCTGGACAGTTTCGGCAGCAGCCGTGTATATAAATCCGGCAGACGGCTCTGTCGCTTGCGCTCTTGTAGGAAAGTTACACGCATTTAACCCGATCAATAAAAAAAATAAAATTCCTGTTACAGCTATGTGAGGTCGGTTTAGATGGTTGGACATGCCTCTCCTCCTGGTTCTGAATGATATTATACCTTCAGAGCCATAATCATCGCAATTATCAGCTTTCTTTTCAAATGTCGTAATATCCTGTTTCCCCAAACTGCGCTCAATATTTTCCCTCGCTTTTGTTCTTTAGAATATTCCAGATCAATATTACAGCAATTCAGTTTCCATCCTTCAAGTTGAATGCCCCAAAATTTAAGCGAAAAAGATTAGAATTTTCCAATTTCTTAAAAGAACCATAATCTTTTCGAAAAATTCTACCTGAATCTATCCTTTTTTAGCCCATTTTAACCCCCGAACTTAAGGAACTGTTAAGTGATTTACATTAATTTGTTAGGAAAACACTTGACTTCTGTTAAGCATACTGCTATAATCTCGCTAACTTACAAACCTATTTATGGTAACAAATACATAAAGGAGAATGGAAAAAATGAAGAAAACGATCTTACTCGTTGTTGCTGTTGTGATGATCGCCTCCATGCTTCTGGCTTCCGGCCCGATGCTGAGGGTTGTTCGTCTGACAGTAATCAACAAGTCCGGCAATGATGTCTTCCTGAAGCTGGAAGGCTCGGACATCGGCAAGCAGTTCTACTACCTGACCATTCCTGCCGGGACCAAGACCTTCCCGACCGTCAGGGTGTTCACCGTTGTTGAGGACGTCTACACCCGCACCACCACCTATGGTGAGGGCAAGTACGATGCCTGCGTTGGTGTGAGCAGCAGCGGCCAGCTGGTTATGGCCAGCAACGTGCGCCTCAACTTTGTGCCCTGCGCCTACGGTACCCCGTACCGCCTGGTGAATTACGGCGGCACAATCGTGCAGGAGCCGAACTACGGCGAGCCCACCATGGAGAAAGTTATGTACCAGCAGTGGCTGACCCTGCGCTACGCCTCCAAGGGCTGGTGGGACGAAGAATGGCAGACTTACGACAACTGGGACGAACTGCGCCTGAATGTGTACTGGAAGCGCGGCTGCGGTTTCAACACCTACCTGTACTGGTATGTTGGAGCCAAGAGGTTCCCGGCCCGTGGTCTCTGCCGCTGGCGATACCTGTATGACAAGACCCACGAGTGGTAAACCGGCGACTTAGATTACAGTAAGCGTTTTGAATACAGCGAGGCTCTGCATGCAGGGCCTCGTTTGTTATTCTGATGGATTTTGTTCCCTATTCCGATGGTATAATAAAGGCATTCGAGACGAGTTCCGGGTCTCCCAGTCCGGCCTGGAGGCCTGGCGCAAAGGCACAAAGTTAACACCTCTCCATAGTGTACTTTGTGCCTTTATCATGGAACAATTGGGAGTATTACCTGAATGTCTTCACATGAAGATTTATTGGAAAAACTCAGCGGGATAGAAGATCGTTACGCCGAACTGGACGACCAGTTGATGCAGGTTGGCGATGATTACCAGCGCGCGGCAGACCTGGGTATTGAACGCGCTGAGATCGAACCAATTGTACTTAAAGCGATTTTATACCGCCAGCTGCTTGATCAACTGGAAGACGCAAGTTCATTTCTGAATTCCCAGGACGAGGAAATGCGCGCCCTGGCGGAATCTGAAATGGCTGAACTGGAACCCAGGATTAATGAGCTTGAAAAGCAGATCAAGACTATGCTGCTGCCGAGCGACAGCCGTGACCAGCGCAATGTAATTATGGAGGTCCGGGCTGGCACTGGAGGCGATGAGGCTGCAATTTTTGCAGCCGACTTATTCCGCATGTACAGCCGTTACGCTGAAACTAAAAACTGGACTGTTGAAGTGCTGTCCTCCAACCAGATCGGGGTTGGTGGCTATAAAGAAATTATCTTCGTCGTGAAAGGGAAGGGTGCTTATTCACGCCTTAAATTCGAATCCGGGGTCCACCGTGTCCAGCGTGTTCCGGTGACTGAATCACAGGGTCGCCTGCATACCTCTGCCGCCACTGTGGCTGTACTGGCTGAGGTTGATGAGGTAGATATTCAAATTCCAGAAGATGATATCCGCACTGACGTCTACAAATCCGCCGGCGCGGGCGGTCAAAGTGTGCAGAAGAATGCAACTGCGGTGCGCCTGACTCACCTGCCCACGGGCATTGTGGTTCAATGCCAGGACGAGCGCTCACAACTCCAGAATAAAAACCGGGCGATGAGTATTCTGCGCGCCCGGCTGTACGAAATCGAAACGGAGCGGCAGCGCCAGGAAGTTGAGCAGGAGCGCCGCTCACAGGTTGGAACTGGAGAACGGTCAGAAAAAATCCGCACATACAATTACCCCCAATCACGGGTTACCGACCACCGGATCAATTTCTCATCTTATAACCTTCCAGTCGTAATGGAGGGAAATCTTGATGCTTTTATTGACGAACTGGCTACCCGCGATGAGGCTGAACGGTTGGCTGCAGCCGGTTTCAGCGAGGGGTGATTTCCTGACCAAACCCAGCGGCGCCTTTATTCCCGTTGTCACAAATCTCAGACACCCTAACAGATTTACACCAGCGCTTCAAACCGGTTAGCGACACTCCCCTGCTGGACACCCAGGTCCTGGTGGCTTTTGTATTGGGACAAACACGGTCCTGGCTGCTCGCCCATCAGGAATTTGAACTTTCAACAGCTCAAATTAAAATAATTAACCAGTACACGGATCGAATCGTTTCCGGCGAACCACTGCCATATATTCTGGGTAAATGGGAATTCTACGGCCTGGAATTTAAAATCACACCAGATACGCTCATTCCCAGACCGGAAACAGAAATTCTGGTTGAACACGCCCTGGCCTTCTGTAAATCAAAAACCGGGGAGATACTCATCATCGATGCTGGAACTGGCTCCGGGTGTATTGCGGTCTCACTGGCTGTGCACCTGCCCGGGGTTGCGGGGACAATCCTGGCAGGAGACATCTCCCTGCCTGCCCTTTTGATAGCCCAGGAGAATGCCCGCAAGCATAATGTAGAGAAGCGGATATTATTCCTGCAGGCTGATCTGCTTCCGCCGCTGGTTGAAAACATCGATCTCCTGTGCGCTAACCTTCCTTACATCCCCAGCAGCAGGCTTCCAGCTGCCAAACCCTCCCGCCGGGAACCTGAGCTCGCCCTCAATGGAGGCCGTGATGGGCTTGCCCTGGTCAGCCGCATTTTGAAGGATTCAACTGGCAGAATATCGAGGGGCGGTCTGATTCTGCTGGAAATAGACCCGGATTCCGGCAGGAGTGTGTTAGCCCTAGCCCGGGAGTATTATCCGGACGACCAAATCAAGCTGGTCCCTGACCTGGCGGGACATGACAGGATGCTCCGTATTCTATTACAATAAGAAATAAAGGTTAAAACCCGGTTTATTCTGATTTTATCCTGATAATTATGGCCTTTCTATCAAAACTTATCCCGCTCTTTATATACCCGCTTGGACTGGCGATTATCCTGGTCACAACCGCTATTTTTCTCGCAAAACGGGCCAGGCTGCAGCGAATCATCCTTGTCGCGGCTGTTCTGATCCTGTGGCTGGCGAGCATTCGCTGGACAGCTGTTTTCTTAACCCGGCCGCTTGAATGGCGCTACCTTCCCCCCGAAAAAATACCTCAAACTCAGGCTATTGTAGTCCTGGGCGGCGGTACAGAACCCCAGCAGTTCCCGCGCTCATCCGTTGAAATCAACAGCGCCGGAGACCGGGTGATCCATGCAGCCCAGCTGTACCACAGCGGAGCCGCTCCCCACATTCTTCTAAGTGGAGGCGGTCTGCCGTGGCTTTCAAAGGACAGCCAACCCGCCGCTGAAATGCTGGGTCTTTTGGAGCTGATGGGAGTGCCGGGAGAGGATATCTGGCTCGAAAGTGAATCCGTCAACACCCACCAGAATGCCGTGTTCAGCCGTAATATTCTTGAACAAAAAGGGATAACCGATATTCTGCTGGTAAGCTCCGCCTCGCACATGCCGCGTGCGGTAGCCCTTTTTGAAGCCCAGGGTTTTAACGTGACCCCGATGCCTGTCGATTATTCAGTAACAGATCAAAACTGGCGCCAGCTCTGGGAACCTAATCCGTATTCACAAATCCTAAACCTTATCCCAAGCGCCAGCAATCTCTCTCTAACAACCCGTTCGCTGAAAGAATACATTGGTATGGTATATTACACATTGAGAGGCTTGCAATGACTGCACCACTGAAAAATAACCGGATCCTGCTCGGCGTGACCGGATCCATTGCCTGCTATAAGGCTGCTGATCTGGCTTCGAAACTCCACCAGAGCGGCGCGCTGGTGGATGTGATCCTCACACAGGCAGCCGAACAGTTTATATCAGCGCTCACTTTTCAATCTGTAACCGGACGTCCGGCATACACGGACTCCAATTTGTGGGGAGCCGAAGGCCACGTTCTGCATGTGGGTCTGGCGCAAGAAGCCGGAATCCTGGTTATTGCGCCAATCACAGCAAATACAATCGCCAAAATTGCCTGTGGAATAGCTGACAATTTGCTCACCCTGACCGCCCTGGCTGCTGGCTGCCCAGCCCTGATCGCGCCTGCAATGGACGCCGGAATGTACTTCAACCCTGCCACCCGCTCAAATTTAGAGATCCTGAAAAAACGCGGGGTGGTTGTGGTAGGACCAACGGAGGGTCACCTCGCTTCAGGGTTAACCGGGCTGGGGCGCATGGTAGAAGCGGACTTGTTATTCGGCCATATCCGCCTTCTGGTATCAAGCGAAGGGATACTGAAAGGTAGAAAATTTGTTATTACAGCCGGGCCAACCCGGGAACCAATCGATCCGGTCCGCTTTATATCCAACTTCTCGTCCGGGAAACAGGGTTTTGCGCTGGCCCAGTCTGCCCTTGATAAAGGCGCCCGGGTGACTTTGATCGCCGGACCGGTGGCGATCCCAACCCCGGTAGGTGCAAACCGGATCGATGTCCATACCGCTCAGGAAATGAATACAGCTGTTCTGGCAGAGATACAGGATGCAGACGCGCTGGTTATGGCAGCCGCAGTAGCCGATTATTCCCCGAAAGAAGTTATGAATAATAAGATTAAGAAAGGGGCCGGATCCCTCTCACTCGATTTGAAAACAAATCCTGACATACTGGGCAATGTGGCTGAACTGCGCCGCAAAATCCAGAAGCCGGCTGTCTGTGTTGGGTTTGCGGCGGAATCTCAAAACCTGAAAGAGAATGCAACAGCCAAAATGCTCCAAAAAGACCTGGATTTGATCGTCGCAAATGATGTCACTGCTCCCGATTCCGGATTTAATGTAGACACAAACCGGGTGACCCTGTTATATCCGGATGGCCGCAGCGAGAATTTGCCCTTGATGAGCAAATTTGAGGTTGCCGGTTCTGTTATGGAGCGGATTACCGGTATCCTGTCACAAGAATCTGGATAGTCCCCTGTCCCGGTTTTTTCTTTCAACCTTTTACCTGTAACCTGCCAATATGCAAAATATCATCCATATTTGTGAGCGCAAAGACTGGATGGCAGCCGTGGAGGCCGGCAGATATGAACCTGATTCACTGAAATCAGATGGGTTTATCCACTGTTCCCGCCCTGACCAGGTCATGGAGGTCGCCAGCACATTTTATCCTGACCGGGACGACCTGGTTCTATTAATTATCGACCCCCAGCGGGTCCGGGCCGATATCCTCTGGGAGTACCCATCCGGTTCCCTTCCTCCCGGAAAGAGCGGCGAAACTGATGTGTTCCCGCACATTTACGGCCTTCTAAATCTGGATGCAGTCTCCCGGGTATTAAACCTTAAACGCAAACCGGATGGCAGTTTTATATCACCCGCCGGGATTTGATTTATAATCAACACCTTCGTCATTACCGAAGTTAAACCGATTCAAATAATATGATAAGAATTACTCAAACATTACAGGAGATTTTAATGGGATTGAAAATTGGAGACAGCGCGCCTGATTTCGAGCTGGAAAGCCATCTCGAGCGAAAGGTCAGGCTCTCAGACTATAAAGGCAAGAAAAATGTAGTTCTGGCATTTTTCCCGCTTGCCTGGACGCCAGTTTGAACTGACCAGATCCCGTCATACCAGGCCGAGCTCGACCGGTTTGACAGGGTCCAGACCCAGGTTCTGGGTCTAAGCGTCGACAGCGTCCCCAGTTTACAGGCCTGGTCAGAGAGCCTGGGGGACATTACCTACCCCCTTTTGAGCGACTTCTTCCCGCATGGAAGGGTCGCCCAGACTTACGGCGTTCTGCGCGATGACGGCAGGTCTGAGCGAGCGATTTTTATCGTTGACAAACAACGCAAAATCCAATACATCGATATCCATGATATCGATGACCAGCCTGACAATGAAGAATTATTCAAGGTTCTAAACAAACTGGAACCGGACGCGCAAACAGACCCAAACCAGAAGAATGAAGTAGATAACTCTTCGGATACTCACGATTCGGCTGCCAGGGCATATTCAGAGGTAGTCCTCTACTGTACATCCTGGTGTCCGGCCTGCCGGCGCGCCCGTATATACCTTAAATCACACCGGATCAACTTTTCAGAGATCAACATCACCGAAGACCGCCAGGCAGCCGCTCGGGTTCGTGAGTGGGCCGGCGGAAATGAAACCACCCCCACCATTTATATCGATGGAGAGGTAGTGGTCAACTTCGACCGCCAGCGACTCGACCAGATATTTGGGTTCCAGGAAACCACTTAAGGTTTACCTTTGTCTATCCGCTTGATGGTTAAACCAGGAAATGATCCAAATCACAGAAAATTTGTCGATCGATGAAAGCGACATCCAGCTTGAATTTGTCCGATCGTCCGGACCGGGCGGCCAGAATATTAACAAAGTGGCTACCACAGTCCAGTTGAGGTTCGACACTCATTCTGTCTCTCTGCCGGATGAAGTGCGGGCTCGCCTGCAAAAACAGTCGGTAAACCGGATTAATGAACGGGGCGAATTAATCATTCAAGCTGGTCGGTACCGTTCGCAGGAAAAAAACCGCCAGGATGCCTTTCAGCGCCTGAGGGCGATAATTAAAGACGCTGAGGAAGAGCCAAGGAAGCGCATAAAAACACAACCCAGCAAGTCTGCGCAGAAACGCCGGCTGGAAGTTAAACAGCGCCGGAGCCAGACCAAAAAGGAACGGCAGGAAAGTAAAGACCCTGATTACTGAGAGCCCAATTTAATCAATCGAAACAAATTACAATAACTTTCGCGGGGCCGTGGACCCCGATTGTCAGTGTCATCTGGATATCCGCAGTGCGCGAAGGTCCGCTTATCAACGTGAAATAAGAAGACTCTCGCAACTCCGCCAGGTTCAGAACATCAGTCAAACTTTCATAAATATCCCCCTGATTAAGAACCGCAATGTGTATCTCAGGCAGCAGTGAAGCGGTCTGGGGGCAGCCGAGGCCTCTCGAAATCGCCAGCGTCCCGGTTTCCGCAATCCCGGCTGAGGCTGCAGTTAAACCCACCTTGATATCCGGATCCGGTTCGGTCTGTACTCTGATGCCCGAATTATTTAACTCCTCAAGCAGGCCATCAGGAAATTTATCCCTGTCCCATGCCTGAATCCAGCTGGATTTATTCAGTTCCAGCACTGCAAGTATGTTCTTTCCAATATTTTTCGAGTCACAGCGGATAACGCTTCCCCCCAAAGCGGTTAATTCCCGTTCAAACCGCTGGACAGGCGGCTCGGATCCCTGGCGTAAGGGTGATTGTTCTCCCGGCATCAACGCCTCTGCGCTTTCCCGCTCACCGGATGGCTTTGGCTCCCTGAGTGGAATTGAAGCGGCCCTCTTTTTCAGGTACTGCTCCCTGAACGGCTCTGCCGGCCGTGGAAAATCGCGGCTGTACCCCCAGCCCGTAAACCGGGGGAGTCTCACCCAACCGCCGGATGGATAGAATACCCTCCCGGCAGTTTTTGCAAAGCGCTGTCCAATTCCGAACCTGCCTGGAGAGGATGCCATCCAGGAGAATATCTTAATTCCCAGCCGGATACCCGGCGGGGCGTTAGCGGAAGCCCTGTCCCCGCGATTCTCACCCAGATCATAATCCCGGGGTGACCCCATACCTGCCCGCACTCGCAGCAGCAGTTTCGGCAGGTCAATGTCCACAGGGCACGCATCCCGGCAGGCTCCGCACAAACTCGAAGCGCGCGCCAGCTGGCCAAACTGTTTCAGCCCGAACAGACCTGGTGAAACCACCGAACCAATCGGGCCGGGATAGGTTGTAGATCCCCCATCCACCCCAACATAGGCGTGCCCGCCAATTTCCTGGAAGACTGGGCAGGCGTTTAAACAGGCTCCGCAGCGGATGCAGTAAAGCGATTCACGTAGCGCGGAATTTCGTACTTTTGAACGTCCGTTGTCCACCAGGATCAGGTGACATTCCCCCGGCCCATCGTTGTCTCCCGCCTGGCGCGGTCTTCTTATTATCGTTGTATAAACCGTCAATTTCTGCCCGGTCGCTGAACGGGGCAGCAGATAAAGCATGCCAGCCAGGTCAGCCATCGTTGGCACCAAGCGTTCTATGCCCATCACTGCAATATGGGTTTCCGGCAGGGTTGTTACCATGCGCCCGTTTCCCTCGTTGGTAACGATACAAAGGGCTCCATCTTCCACCACCCCGAAGTTTACGCCTGATATCCCTACATCAGCCTCCAGAAATGTCCGCCGCAGTTCCCTCCGGGCAATCGCGGTCAGCTCGGAAATGTCCTCGGTGAAGGGTATGTTAAGCTCGCGCTCGAAAATCTCACCCACCTCCTGGCGGGTCAGGTGAACCGCCGGCGTGATGATATGAGATGGGGGCTGCCTGTTCAACTGGATAATGAACTCGCCCAGGTCGGTTTCAACTACTTTCATCCCGGCTTCCTCAAGGGCCGTATTGATGTGGATCTCCTCGCTGACCATCGACTTGGATTTCGCGATAACCCGGGCATTCCTGCGCCGGACAATATCCAGGATTTTTTCAACCGCCTGGTTTGCGCTCTCAGCTTTATGGACAATTATCCCGTTATCCTGAGCGTTACTGATGAATTGTTCAAGATAATCCCCAAGGTTCTCAATAACATTTTCTCTAACCTCATGGGCTTGCTTGCGCATCGACTGCAGGTCCTGCGGTAGAGAAGCGTACGCTGCTTTGATCGCAGTCAGACGCCTTTCCGCGTTCAAATCCAGCGCATCCTGAAGGTTTTTATCCGCCAATGCCTCTTTTATCTTCTTTCGAAAAGGAGATGTCATCTGCTATCTAAAAAATAGAAAATGTTTACCCGAAAAGTTCTTCGGCGCCTGGCCTGCTGGCCAGAATCCGGGCAATATGAACAGCGCGTAACCCTTTCCTGCGCCGGTGCAGACCGCCGTTGATATGGGTCATGCATCCGGCATCGCAGGTCACAACAACTTCCGCTTCGCTTTCTTCAATATTCCTTATCTTGCGATCCAGCATTGCCGTGGATACTTCTGGATGTTCAGCGGAAAACACTCCCCCAAACCCGCAGCATTCGTTTGCATAGGGCAGTTCACACAGTTCAGCCCCCGCAACTGCCTCCAGCAAAGTGCGTGGTTGCGAATTCACCCCGAGATCACGCAGCAAATGACACGAAGGATGGTAGGCGATCCGGGCCGGAAAATGAGCCTCAAGGTCAGTTACCCCCAGATAGTCCACCAAAAATTCTGATAATTCATAAATCCTCCCGGCAATCCCTTCAGCACGGCTGAACCAGGCTTCATCGCCAGCAAACAACTCCCTGTAACTGTGTTTTACCATCGCGGTACATGATCCGGATGGCGCTACAATCGGGCCGTCTGTGTTTTCAAATGTTTTGATGAAGTGCTCCGCAATAGGCCGTGACAGATGGCGAAGCCCGGCGTTAAATGCAGGTTGGCCGCAGCAGGTCTGCTCTGGAGGAAATTCCACCTCTACCCCTGCCCTTTCAAGCACATCAATAACATAAAATCCAATTTCAGGATAAAGGGTATCAATTATACATGTGGCAAAAAGCTGGACTTTATCTGGCATACGGCGATTATTTTACACCTCTGGGTAACCTGAGGCAAGGCGCAGGCGAAACAATCCTTTCCTGATAAAAATGACTGCAAAACAGGTGTCTATGGTATCATTGGGTTTTGCAAAATCGCCCAAAATGGGCAGGAATCATTAAATTTTTTGTGTTAAAAAATCGTTTTTGAGGAATTGTTAAATAAATGCCGTCAATTCAAACCAGGATTCCGAATCAATTCAGCCTGCCCCGCCGCATTGAGAGGCTGGGAGAACTGGCATATAACCTGTGGTGGACCTGGAACCCGGATGCCCAGCGCTTATTTATGCGCATCGACCGCGAATTATGGGAGCAGGTTTACCACAATCCGATCCGCTTCCTGCGGAAGGTTGAACGCCCGCGCTTAAACGCAGTAACCAACAACCGTTACTATCTTGACTTTTACGACCGCATTTTCCGCCAATTTGACTCTTATATGCGCGCTGAAAACACCTGGTTCGCGACAAACCACCCCGCTTTAATCGAAGACCAGATCGTTTATCTGTCGATGGAATTCGGACTGCACGAGGTGCTGCCGATATACGCTGGCGGCCTGGGGATACTCTCCGGCGACCATACAAAAGAAGCCAGTGATTTGGGTCTGCCATTTATCGCGCTGGGTTTTTTCTACACCGAGGGCTATTTCACCCAGCATATCTCCGAAGATGGCTGGCAGGTAGTCCGTTATTCCGAACACCCTTTTGAAGACCTGCCGGTGATGCCAATCACGCAGGAAAACGGCGAACCGCTTGACCTCTCCATTGAACTAACTGGAAGGGAGGTATATGCGCGCTTGTGGAAGATCCAGGCAGGCCGGGTGCCGCTGTACCTGCTTGACACCAACTTTGAGAAGAACTCAACCGTCGACCGGTTATTAACTGCCCGTTTATACAGCAGCGATCCTGATCTGCGCATATCCCAGGAAATTTTGCTTGGAATCGGGGGGGTGCGCGCTCTGCGGGTGCTGGGTTACAGCCCGAGTGTCTGGCATATGAATGAAGGTCATTCCGCCTTTCTGATTCTGGAACGTCTCCGGGAACAAATCCAGGACGGAAAGTCTTTCGAGGAAGCGGAAGAGTTGATCAAGTCCAGCAATGTTTTTACAACACACACACCCGTGCCAGCCGGAAACGATGAATTTCCACTCTGGTTGATTGATAAATATTTTTCCCATATGTACAAACAGTTAGATCTGGACAGGGATAAATTTGTCAGCCTTGCCCGAAACACCGTGGAATGGGGCGAGACATTCAGCATGCCGGCTCTTGCGCTTCGTTTTTCGGAAGGCCGGAATGCCGTTTCGGAACTGCACGGTCAGGTATCAAGGAAAATGTGGCACAGACTGTGGCCAGACCTGGAATTGGAAGATGTTCCAATTATACCAATCACAAACGGCGTCCACACCGGAACCTGGTTAGCGCGCCGCTTACGCCACCTTTTTGACCATTATCTGGGTGCGGATTGGATCGAAAACGTAGACGACCCGGATGTCTGGGACCGGGTACTTAATATCCCTGACGAACAACTCTGGGAGGTCAGGAGGCACCTCAAACGGAAATTAGTGGCTTACATTCAGGACCGGGCCCGGCAAAACTGGCGCCAGGGTGGATGGCACCCGGTGCAGGTACTCGCTTCTGGGGTTTTGCTGGATCCTTATGCATTGACAATCGGTTTCGCCCGCCGTTTTGCTCCTTATAAACGCGCAGGGCTGATTCTGCAGGATCTGGACCGACTGCTCGCTCTGGTCAACAACAATAAACGGCCGGTTCAGGTCATCTTTGCAGGAAAAGCTCACCCTGACCATGAAGAAGGGAAATTATTAATCCAGGAGGTGTACCGTCAGGTTAAAAAATCCGAAAGCGCAGGACGGCTGGTTTTCCTTGAGGATTATGATATGAACCTGGCGCGCTACCTGACTCAGGGCGTCGATGTCTGGTTAAATACCCCCCGCAGACCTAACGAAGCTTCCGGCACATCCGGTCAAAAAGCTGCCCTCAACGGTGTGCTCAATTTCTCGGTTCTGGATGGATGGTGGCGCGAGGGCTATAACGGAAAAAACGGCTGGGCAATTGGCAGAGACAGCGATTATAAAGATCGCGAAACCCAGGACGGGTCGGACGCAGCCAGTCTGTATGATATTCTTGAAAAGGAAATAATCCCCCTTTATTACCGCATTCGTGCTTCTGATGGGATGCCAGGAGATTGGATCGCCGTAATGAAGGAATCCATCAGAACCCTGGGGCCTCAATTCTGCACGCGCCGGATGCTTAAGGACTACCTGAGCCAGTTGTACCTCCCCGCCTTGCCGGAGGAGTACAAAGAGGCTGTGATCCCCTGAATTCTATATGGTTGAAATGATAACTTCACCCCAGGTCTGGCTGGGGGCAGGCTTGATTTTTATCCTGCGGGTTGTTGAAATGAGCCTGGATACCATTCGCGTCCTTATGGTCATGCGAAACCGAAAAGGTCTTGCGTGGACTCTGGGTTTCTTTCAAGCCTTGCTGTTCGTAGTCGCAATCAGTTTTGTCCTTTCCGATCTTGACAATCCTGTTAATGTGCTCGGATATGCGGCAGGGTTTGCGACCGGCACCCTGGTTGGGATGTTGATTGAAGAAAAACTCGCCATCGGACACATCCAGCTGAATATCATCAGCCCAACTTTCGGATCAGCCATCGCGGATGAACTACGCGCAGAGGGATTCGCCCTGACGGAAATACCCGCCCGCGGCAAAGACGGCACAGTAACGATGCTTTCCTGCAGCGTGCTGCGCAGAAATGTTTATAAAATCCGCCAGGTCATCAATCAAATCGACCCAACAGCATTCATTACAGCTGAGGACATCCAGCCTGTGCGGCGCGGTTTCTGGCGCGCTTGAAACATTATCCCCCCGATGTCAACCGTATTTTTATCGGCTCTTCTGATATTTTGCCTGCGTTTGCTGGATATTTCCCTTGCTACGCTGCGTCTCTTAATGGTAACCCGCGGCCGCAAGGCGCTCTCCTGGGTTTTCTCCTTTGTTAAGTCGATTATCTTTGTTATTACAATCCAGCTTGTCCTGAAGGATATCGACAACTGGCTGAAGATCCTGGCTTTCGCGACCGGTTTTTCGACCGGTCTGGTCATCGGGATGTGGCTAGAAGAGCGCATCGCTGTGGGGTTAAGCCACCTGCGCATCATCAGCCCAAAGCGGGGTCCGGAGTTAATCGAACGCCTTCGTGAAGAGGGATATGCGCTAACTGAGATTCCTTCCAGGGGCAGGGATGGGATGGTAACCCTGCTTGATATGGAAGTCCTGCGGAAAAAAACCTCCCACATCGTTGATCTCGTAACCAGCATCGATCCGGAAGCCTTTATAACTTCCAGTGCAGTTCGTTCCGCCCAGCACGGTTTTTTCCGCCGTTAAGTCTGCAGCCCACCATTTCTCATTAGATTTTTGGGAAGAAAAAATCGCGGCCGCATGCCTGGTAGTGATAGATGTCATAACATAGTTAAGACAAAGAATAATTGTTGTGTGTAACAAAAACAATTACTATCCCCCATTAACAATATAAATAAATAACCGGTTCAATCAGGGTTTTCATTAATAAAACAGGCATCTGGCTGGATTTTACTGCAGGGCTTGTCATCCTGTTCAGAGCCGATTACACTACAATCAGAAACTTTCTTTTATAAGGCGTCAAAACCAATCAAGCGGAGGGTATTTATGGATCCACTTATCTTATCCCGTATCCAGTTTGGGGTTACAACCATATACCACTTTTTCTTTGTCCCCCTCACCCTTGGGCTGTCATATATAGTCGCCATAATGGAAACTATCTATGTGCTATCTGGAAATGAAGTTTATAAAAGAATGGCCAAGTTCTGGGGAAAACTATTTGTGATTAATTTCGCCATGGGAGTTGTCACCGGCATTGTCCAGGAATTCCAGTTCGGCATGAACTGGTCGGAATATTCACGTTTTGTCGGCGACATTTTCGGCGCCCCACTTGCAATTGAGGCCCTGCTGGCATTTTTCCTGGAATCAGTTTTTATCGGCGTCTGGATTTTTGGCTGGGATAAACTATCGAAAGGCCTCCATGCCGCTGCTATCTGGTTGGTAGCAATTGCCTCGACGGTTTCCGCTTTCTGGATACTGCTAGCCAACTCGTTTATGCAGGAACCCCTTGGCTACGCTATCGATGGCGGGCGCGCCGTTATGACCGACTTCCTGGCTCTGATTTTAAATCCGAATTTGTGGGTTCAGTTCCCGCACACAATGTCAGCCGGGTTTGTAACCGCGGCATTCTTTGTGCTTGGGATAAGCGCCTACCATCTGCTTAAATCAAGCAACGTAGACCTGTTCAGGCGTTCTTTCCAGATTGCAGCCATTATCGGTAGTCTGGCGGTTGTTCTTTTAGGGTTATACGGACACAGCCAGTCCCAGCACATGCTGGAATCTCAGCCGATGAAAATGGCCTCCGCAGAAGCGTTATGGAATACAGAATCGCCCGCTTCATTCTCGTTGTTGACCATCGGAGATATGGAACAGCGCAGCGAGATATTTTCCATCCGGGTTCCGGGCCTGTTATGCCTGCTCTCCTTCAGTCGGTTTGATTGTGAAATACAGGGTATTTACGACCTGCAAACCCAATACGAAGCCGAATTCGGTCCGGGAAATTACATCCCTCCGGTCGCTGTTATTTACTGGTCATTCCGGATTATGGTCGGCATCGGTTTACTGCTGCTTGCGCTCGGGTTGTATGCAGCATTTTTGGTAATGCGAGATACATTCCAAAACCGGGGGCTGTCTCTCAAGATTTATGTCTGGGCAATCGTGTTGCCCTATATATCCAATTCCTTTGGTTGGATACTTACCGAGATAGGCAGAATGCCCTGGATTGTCTACGGTCTGATGAAAGTTGACGACGGGTTGTCCTTTACCGTCCCGCCTTATCAAATGCTGCTGACCCTGCTCGGCTTTACCTTGGTGTACGCTGCCCTGATCGTTGCCACAATTTATTTGATGATTAAATTCATTAAGGTCGTCCCCCAGCCTGGCGCGGATAGCCAGCCCGATGAGGATGCACAGACCCCTTCGGTTGCCACGGTTTGATGTGATTGGAGAGAAAAAATGGATCTTAACATTGTCTGGTTTATATTAATTGCGGTTCTATATATCGGTTTCTTCATACTGGAAGGTTTCGATTTTGGCGTCGGCATCCTTCTGCCTTTCCTCAGCCGGGGCAAAGAGCCTGAAATGGTTGACAGAAAGAGACGCTTGATTATAAATACTATCGGTCCGCATTGGGATGGCAACGAAGTCTGGCTGCTGACCGCAGGTGGGGCAACTTTTGCAGCATTTCCCGAATGGTATGCCACCATGTTCAGCGGATTCTACCTGGCACTATTTCTGGTCCTGCTGGCGCTGATCTACCGCGGGGTTTCTTTCGAGTTCCGCAGCAAGGACAAACATCCCCGCTGGCGAAAGCTCTGGGACTGGGGCATCTTTCTGGGAAGCCTGTTGCCCACGCTCCTGCTAGGAGTCGCCTTCGCGAACATCCTGCGCGGCGTACCCATCGATGCTGAGATGAATTACGTTGGCGGTTTCTTCAACCTGCTGAATCCATACGCCCTGTTGGTTGGCCTCACAACAGTGGCTGTCTGTATTCTTTACGGCGCAATATTCCTGACGCTGAAGATAGAAGGGGATTTAGTCCAAACCGCCAGGATATTCGCCAGTAGATTCTGGATTTTCACTGCAATCCTGCTGCTTGCAGCCCTGGTGGCGACATATTTCTTTACAGATATTCCGGGGCAGCTTGGCGTCATTCCCGGGATCATCCCGCTGGCGGGCTTCGCCGCGGTCCTGCTGGCAGGTTTCTTTATCCGTAAACGGAAAGACGGACTGGCGTTTACGATGACTGCCCTCACCATTGTTTTTACTCTGACAGCCTTTTTTATTATCCTTTTTCCACGTGTTATGGTATCCAGCCTCAATCCCGAATACAGCCTCACGGTCTACAATGCATCCTCCACGCAGTATACACTGACAATTATGACAGTGGTCGCACTGATATTCGTTCCGGTTGTGCTGCTTTACCAGGGATGGAGTTACTGGATATTCCGCAAACGCCTTACCATCGACTCGCACCTGGAATATTGAAAGCGCAGGATTTAACCAGGGGGATACCGGAAAGGGGACAGGTATTAGTGGCGTTTATATTAATCCCGCTGCCCTATTGGATCAGGTAGTTTTCAACCCGGATGTTTATCTCATGGATTTCGTAATCCTCAGGAATGGTATCTCTGGCGCCTTCCGATGAATCTCGATAAACGGCTGCTGGACCTGCTCCAGAGCCCGCAGGAGCGCATTCCACACAAAAGCAAGACCCTTCTTATCCTCTCTGTCGGGTTGGGGGCGCTCTGCGCGCTGGTCATTGTTACCCAGGCCTGGGCGCTCAGCCAGGTGGTCAACCGGGTATTTCTGGAAGGCAGTTCCCTGCTCAGCGAAATTAAACCCCTTTTTTTTATCCTTATTATTTTCACTTTCCGGGCGGTTTTCAGCTGGGGAAGCGAATTTTCGGCGAGCGCGCTGGCGATCAGGATCAAGTCCAAACTGCGCTGCAGCCTGTTTGAACACATTCTTAGATTAGGTCCAGCTTTCTCCAGCCAGCAGCGGTCCGGTGAACTGACGAGCGTCTGTATGGATGGAGTTGAGGCAGTTGAAGACTATTTCAGGGAGTATCTACCCGGTTTAGCCTTAGCCGCTTTAATTCCTCTTATCTATCTGGTTGTTATCTTCCCTCTGGATAATTTGACCGGAATTGTGCTTCTCGTAACAGCTCCCCTGATCCCGGTATTTATGGTGTTGATCGGCGACCAATCCACAACGCTCACCCGCCGCCAGTGGTCGCTTTTAAGCCGCATGAGCGCCTATTTTCTGGATGTTATCCAGGGTTTAAAAACTTTGAAGGCTTTAGGACAAAGCCAGCGCCAGTCAGTTGTTATTGAACGGGTCAGCGACCAGTTCAGGGTTGCCACAATGAATGTTTTGCGGGTCACCTTCCTGTCTGCACTTGCGCTGGAACTGGTGGCAACTATCAGCATTGCGATCGTCGCTGTTGAAATCGGTCTGCGTTTGCTGGCTGGTCGTTTTATATACCAGCATGCGCTCTTTCTCCTGCTGCTCGCGCCTGAGTTCTATCTCCCGCTGCGCTCTCTCGGTGCCCGCTTCCACGCTGGAATGGCTGGATTGGCTGCTTCAAAGAGAATTTTTGAGATCCTGGATCAACCCATCCAGAGTGAAATCTCGGTCGGCAATACAGCAGGGGGACAGATCGACCCCAATCACCTGTACCCATTCAAACAAATTCGCTATTCACAGGTGGGTTTTGTTTACCCGGACGGACGCCGTGCCCTCAAAGGGGTGAATTTAGAAATCTCCCGGGGTCAGAAAATTGCCCTGGTGGGACCCAGCGGCGTGGGCAAGACCACAATCGCGGAACTGCTGCTCGGCTTTATCAATCCCAGCAGCGGCGCTGTCACTCTGGATGGTGTGCCGCTGAGCAAGATACCCCGCCACTTACTGTTAGGCGGCATCGCCTGGGTTCCGCAACAACCTTTCCTGTTTAATGACACTGTTTGGGCTAACATCGGGCTGGCAAAACCAGATGCCAGCCCGGGACAGATTGAAAATGCCGCCCGGAGCGCACATGCCCATCGCTTCATTAAAAACCTGCCTGATGAGTACAACACTATCATCGGGGAAGGGGGAGCCAGGCTGAGCGCAGGTCAGGCGCAGCGCATTGTCCTGGCGCGCGCTTTCCTGAAAGATTCCCCTATCATCATCCTTGATGAAGCCACCTCGAATCTTGACCCGCGCACTGAAGCGGAGCTCGAAGAATCGTTCGAACGTTTGCTATCAAACCGGATCGCCCTGATCATTGCCCACCGCCTGGCGACAATTAAAAAGGCGGATAAAATTCTGCTGGTCGAAAACGGGGAACTAAGGGAAATTGGTGGCCCTGAAAATCTAGTGTCCACGGCTTTTTCTGACCTCAGCCCTATGCATCTGGAATTGGTTTCGTCCTCCGGTTCCCGGGTTAGCGATCTTGGTACCTACTCGAATAAGGCTTCAGATGATCCCTTGGATCAAAGACCTGTCACAACTGCCCCCCTTGCGGTTCCACCCCTGCCAACCTCCCGGCCGGACCAATCATTCCTGCTCGACCCTCCTGGACTGAGAACTGGGGCGGAGACTGTCCTCCAGCTGGTTAGATTGGTTTCGCCCTATAAATGGATGGTCCTGCTGTCAGTTCTGGTCGGGTTTCTAACGGTCGCAAGTGGAATCGGATTAATGGCTGCCTCCAGCTTTATTATCTCCACTGCCGCACTTCAGCCTTCGATCGCCGATATACAGGTCGCGATCGTAGCAGTGCGGGCGTTTGGTATTTCCCGGGGGTTATTCCGCTATCTCGAGCGCTACCTCTCACACCAGACAACATTCCAGCTGCTCTCCCGTTTCAGGGTCTGGTTTTACGATGCGCTCGAACCTCTGGTCCCGGCCAGGACAACCACTTATAAAAGCGGCGATTTGCTGGCGCGCATCCAGAATGATATCCAGTCGCTTGATTCATTCTATGTACGCGCTCTGGCGCCTCCCCTGACAGCCGCTATTGTTATACTCAGCATGAGCGCGGCATTGTACTTCCTTTCCCCCATCCTGGGGTTAACCGCCTTTGTATTTATGGTTTCGACAGGAGTGCTGCTGCCAGCATTTGCAGGGGCAGCCGGTCGCAAACCGGGTCGGGAGATGGTCCTGTCCCGTTCGAGAATCAACGAGCTGATTGTGGATGGAATTCAGGGTATTGCTGACCTGCTTGTTTACCAGGCTGGATTACGCTGGCAGAACCTGGTCATGGACGCCAGCCAGAATCTTGCCCAGACTCAGTTAACAATGGCCAGGTTAAACTGCTTTCAGTCCAGCATGGTTCAGGTTTTGGCGAATTTATGTATGTGGTCAATCCTTGTTCTTTCAATCCCCCTTGTAAGCTCAGGCTATTTAAACGGGGTCTACCTGGCTGCCATCGTTCTGGCAGCCCTGACCGCCTTTGAGGCGCTGATCCCGCTGCCGCTCTCGGCACAGTATCTTGAGGCGAACATCCTGTCTGCCAGGCGGCTGTTTGAAATTGTCGATCAGGAACCGGAAGTGAAAGACCCTATCCAGCCAGCAGCAGTTCCGCCGGAATTTTCGCTCCAGGCATCTAATTTAACCTTCCGTTACCCGCATTCGAGCGCCTCGGATAATAAACCCAAAACTCTCCGCTCACAAACAGAAATCGCGGGGGATGTGCTGGAGAACATCAATTTTTCACTCCAGCCGGGTTGCAGAACAGCCATTGTTGGTCCCAGCGGCGGCGGAAAATCCACCCTGATCAGCCTGTTACTTCGATTCTGGGAATATAGCTGGGAGAGCCATGTACTCCTGAATAAAAACGAACTCCGGTCCTTCAACCAGACTGAGCTGCGCCAGAGCCTGGCTGCCGGGCTTCAAAATGATTATATATTTCAACGCCTCCCTGCGCGAAAACCTGCTCATTGCGCGCCCGTCCGCCTCCCAGGAGGAAATCGAAAGTGCGGCGCATCTGGCCCAGCTTGCCGGTCTTATTAATGCCTTTCCCGAAGGGTATGACACCCGGGTAGGCGAGCGCGGCTTGCGATTGAGCGCAGGCGAAAAACAACGGCTTTGCCTGGGGCGCATTTTCCTTTCAGATGCGCCTCTTATCATTCTGGATGAACCGACCGCCAACCTCGACAAGGACACCCAGTCAAAGATATTCCAGGCGGTCAGAGAATTCACCCGGGATCGTTCGCTGATTCTGGCGACCCACTGGTTGGCCGAACTCGACTGGCTCGATCAGATCCTGGTGCTGGACCGCGGCACTATCGTCCAGCGCGGTACCCAGGCAGAACTGCTCGCCAGGGGTGGCATTTTTAAACAAATGTGGACAATCCAGTCCCGGTATTTATACAAATAACCCCCTGCCCTTTTTATCAGCCGCCTCTCAGGAAATTACATGTAATCCTCAATCCGGGCAATGCTCTGCTCGAGATCATTCTGAGAGTTGTTTTCCAGAATAACAAATTCCTTATACTCGAATTCAGCCAGTTTTTGCATAAAGTTCCGGTAATCGATCTGACCTTTTCCCAATGCCAGATGGTCAAATATTTTTCTCTCTCCCCCAAATTCTTCCACCCGGGCGTCATGCAAATGGATTTCGCGGATTTGTTCGAAATTACGCTCCAGAAAACTGAGTTCCCCGCCGCCCTGCCAGGCTAAATGACCGACATCCAGGCAGATCTGTACGTTATATTTTTGGAGGGATGGAATAATAAAATCAAAATCCGGCGCTTCCAGCGTTTCCACACACAGGTTAAAAGGATTAATGAATTCATTAATCTGTTCCAGGCTCTTTTCTGCCTGTTCCAAGACTGCCCCCAGAAACATCCGTCTGCGGACCGATTCCTGCATATGTTCGCTTATCTGGATGGTAGTACTGCCCCACAAATGCAGTATCCAGGCATCCACATGCAGTGGGTCGGCCAGTTCGTAAGCCCGCCGAATACTTTCCACACTTGCCTGGCGGATAGTTTCGTTCAGGCTGGCGCAGTCCAACCACATGAACGGGAGGTGAACCGTACAGCTAAAACCCAGCTCTCTCTGCAAACCGGCTGCTGACTGGTAAAAATTATCGTTAAAAACTTCCGGGTATACCAATCCCAGGTCGAGGGACATTTCTACTGCATCCATCCCGTAACCTGTTACGATTTTCCTGATAGCTTCTAATCTTTTTTGGCGCATTCCGTCCGGGTCGCTGGAATTAATAACCCAACCGGCGATTGGAATTGTTGTGGTGCCGAGTTTCATATGCGGTCCTCTCTTGTTGATTAATGTTAGCTGTGCTGATTTTTCATTGTAACATGCCCCCAATTTACGCGCTGATAATCATATCCTGAGAAAGAAAGGACAACTACATCTGATCCGGATAAACCATATGAAACAGGTAATCCAAAATTTACGGACTGGAGAAACGGAAATAATCGATGTTCCTATCCCGGTCCCCCAGAAAGGCCAGGCCTTGGTTCAGAACGCGGCTTCGCTTGTATCCGCCGGAACTGAACGCATGCTGGTTGATTTTGCGGAAAAATCCCTGGTTGGCAAGGCGCGTTCCCGGCCAGACCTGGTGGAACAGATTCTGGATAAAGCTCGCCGGGAAGGTATCCTTACGACCGTTGAAGCCGCTTTCAACCGCCTTGATCAACCTCTGCCGCTAGGATATTCCTCCGCCGGCAGGATTGTTAAGCTGGGTGAAAAAATGGAAGGGTTTCATGTCGGACAGCGGGTAGCCTGCGCTGGCGGCGGTTACGCGGTCCACGCCGAGTATGCGGCTGTGCCCCAAAACCTGCTCACTCCGCTTCCCGACAGTATTGATTTTGAATCCGCCGCTTTCACCACCCTGGGGGCTATCGCCCTGCACGGTTTCCGCCTGGCGGAACTCCAGCTGGGTTCTTACACGGCTGTTATCGGTTCAGGGCTTCTTGGGCTGTTGTCCGCCGGGATCAGCCGCGCGGCTGGATGCAGGGTGGTTTGTTTTGACCTGGATCCAGAGCGCGTCAGGCTGGCGGAAAAGTCCGGTTTTCAGGCATTTATCCGGGATAAAGCGGAAGATTTAACCCCCGGCTTTACCGCTGGAGAAGGATTTGACGGGGTGCTGATCTGCGCAGATACACCCTCAAACGATCCTGTAGAGCTTGCAGGACAGATCGCCCGTGACCGGGCCCGGATCGTTGCAGTGGGCGCGGTAGGGATGGAAATCCCCCGCAAGTTGTATTTCCAGAAAGAACTGACCTTTATTAACTCGCGCTCGTATGGACCCGGACGTTACGATCCGGCTTATGAAGAAGCCGGTCAGGATTATCCGATCGGTTACGTTCGCTGGACGGAAGGGCGCAACATGGGCGCCTTTGTAGACCTGCTTGAGTCCGGTCTCCTGGAAGTCAGACCCTTCATCACCCACCGCTTCCCGGTTGAAAGAGCGCCGGAAGCTTACCAGCTGATCAGCGCCAAAACAGATGAGCCCTATCTGGGGGTATTAATCCAGTACCCCGAATCTGGGGACGAGGAAATTCTGGTCGAAAAGCACCCCATAATCCAAACCCAGACCGATATCAAAAAAGCTGTCCCCGACCGTCACGCCGGGCTCGACCGGGTTAAACTGGGCGTGCTCGGAGCTGGCAACTTCGCCTCATCGGTAGCCCTGCCTGCTCTCAAGAAAATCCCGGGGGTTGAGCTGGTTGGCATCGCCTCCGCTTCTGGATTGGGCGCCCGGCACGCTGCCGCCAAATTTGGATTTAACTATAGCGCAAGCCAGGAAGAAAGCATTATTGAAGACCCTCAAATAAACACAATCGCGGTCCTGACCCGCCACGATCTGCACCACCGCCAGGTACTGAGTGCCCTGAAAGCCGGCAAGAACGTATTCTGTGAAAAGCCGCTCGCCCTGAACGAGGCTCAGCTGCAGGAGATAGAACTGCAGCTATATAGCAGCAGACCCGGAACAATCCTTTGCTGCCGCCAAACCTCCAATGTTAACAGTCGGGTTTAACCGCCGGTACGCGCCCCTTGCGGTTAAATTAAAACAACTTCTCTCTGGCAGGTCTGAGCCTGCCGCCATCACATACCGGGTAAACGCCGGCTATCTCCCCAGAGACCACTGGACACAGGACCCGGAAATCGGAGGGGGGCGCATTATTGGAGAAGGGTGTCACTTTATCGATTTTCTGGTCTTTCTTATAGGGGATTTGCCGGTTTCTGTCTTCGCATCTGCTTTACCGGATAGAGGCCGCTACAATGAGGACAATTCCATCCTGAACTTCGAATTTCCGGACGGCTCGCTCGGCAGCCTTGTTTACCTTGCCAATGGAGACCGGTCATTCCCGAAAGAGCGGTTGGAGGCGTTTTGCGCCGGTCGGGTTATGATCCTTGATGATTTCCGATCTCTGGAAATTGTACACAACCGAAAACGGGAAGTCCAACGTACGCGGCTGAAGCAGGATAAAGGGCACCGGGCGATCTGGGAGGCATTTGTCGAATCTCTCATTTCTGGCGGTTCCCCGCCGATCCCATATTCCGATATTGTGGGTTCAACCCGGGCATCTTTCGCCGCCCTGCAGTCATTGCGGACCCGGCAGGTAGTTCCGCTTCCCTCGGGACAGCAGTATCTTTAATCCATATAGGCTGTGCGTTTACTTAATTGCCATCTCCAGATTTAAAAACCAGGGGGGCTACAGTTTTTCTAAAAAATTCGACATGCGCGCGCGTACCAGTTTAATTGGCTATAATCTTCAACCATTCTCTGACGGCATCGGTTGTTCTAATCCGCAGGTCGGCTTTCGAGCGGCGCACGTCTTTCGCTACCAGGATCGATACGCCGCCCTCCTGGTTGATCAGCTCAAAGGCTTCTTCATCCTTATCGTCATCGCCAACATACACCGGCAGGGCATCCGGAAAAGGATATTTCTCCAACAAGTATTCGACTGCCCGCCCTTTATTGGCCAGTAACGGGCTGAGTTCAAGGAATTGATGTCCTCCCAGCAGGCGGAATGTCCCGGATTCCACTATTCTTGCCGCTGCCTTACCCGCCGTTTCCAGAATCCGGTCGCTTTCAATTTCAGAAGCATATCTGGCATGGATAGCCAGCGACCAGCCTTTATCTTCGAGATAGAACCCTTCCCTATTTAATATCAACCGTTCCCAGTCAGGCTTGATTTGATTGAGCGATGGCCGGATTTTCCCGTAATCCAGCCTGTTTATAGTCTCTCCCATCCGGTGTTTGGACCTCAACGCCGTATGTCCCCGCAAGGATAATCCCGGGAACCGGGATTAATCTCCGGATATGCTCCAATCTTCGCCCGCTCACTATCGCAGTTTGGATTCTGGCGGCGGCAGCCAGTTTCGCTAGGATGCCGATTAAATCCGGGTCAGGTAAAACATGATCCGGAGTTGGAGCGAATTCCGCCAGTGTGCCGTCATAGTCCAGAAAAAGCCACAGTTTTGTTGCCCCTGCGAGACGGTCAGCAGCATATTCTGTCCCGGTTGATACAAAGAAATCCATAGATTACCGGTTTAGCAAAGGCCCAATTTGACGCACAAAAATCGCTTCCCAGGTGTGGTTGCGGAGCACCTGCCGGCGAAATCGGGAAATCGGATTGGAATTTACCAGATTAATTATTTGCTGGGCGGTCTGACCGGCAGGCTGGTCTTTTTGAAATATTACAACCTGGTCAGCAGCGATTTCTACAGAGGCGGGGATTCCGGTTGAGACTACCGGAATGCCCGCTAAACCCGCTTCCAGGACCGGCATTCCAAATCCCTCTCTGTGGCTGGGCATGAACATAATATCGCTCACCCTGAGCAAGTCACCCACGCTCCGGCTGCTGATAAAGTAGCCCTGGTCCGGGTCGGGCCCGGATTCGAACACAAACCGCATTTCATGTTCTACTCCCAATTTACGACGTAGTTCTAGCAATGATTTGTAGTACTCAATGCTTGCGCTGTCGTGCGGGTCGGGAGGGCCTGTCAGAACCAGTTTGGGGGCGACTCCGGTTTGTTTAATTTCTGCGATGACCTGGAGGGCGTATTCAATGTTCTTCGCCCCTGTCACCCGCACAGGCATCAAAAGGTTGAGGTCGCTTTCCAGCATCCCTATCCGGGATATCAACTCATAGTTCTCTGCCGACAATCCGAGCACTTCCGCCGGGTTTACACCATTATAGATAACCGCAAATCTGTCCTCCGGGTAGCCAAACAGCCCGGCCAGTTCGGATTGCCTGCGTTTTGATACAACGACATACTGGATTTGCGGGTTATATGTTCGCAGCAAATCCCACGGGTAACCAGGATGTACTTTTGACTGTGAACTGGGGCTTGTCCAGGTTAGATCATGGCACCAGGCGATAATCCCTCTGGCTGTTTTATCCTCCAGTAATTTCACCAGCGCGGCTGTCAGCGGGAGGTTGAAATGTTTTGTAAAAACATTGTGAACCATGAGTTTATCAAAATCTGACAGAACAGGCGCCAGTTTTTCCCTTAAATCTTCAAGCGCATTAAAAAATTCGCCTGACACCTCCCCCCGCTCCAGGTATGAACTGATCTCAAGAATCAATGGATGCTGGCTGTCCAGCTCGGGGATTTTAATCAATTCAGCCCCCCTGGGAAGCGCGTTCTGGTCGCCGCGCCCGCATATCACAGTTGTCGGGTATCCCGATTGAACCAGCAGTCGGACGTGTGCGGAAATCACCTGTTCTACCCCTCCGACGACCGGCGGCGCGCTGTAATGGATTATCCCAACTCTTGGGTGTTTTTCCATAATTCAGATGCTATAAATTCAGTTCTGAAACTGCATCCAGTTGTTTGCACAACCAGTCGTTGATATCCTCACGTTCAATCAACCAGCGCAGTTTTTCGGAGTTATCTCTCCGTTGTTCCAAAGGCATCTTCAATGCCTGGTGAATTGCCTCGGCTGTCGCGTAAATGTCGCATGGAGAAATGACGATAGAGCCGGATTCCAGTTGCTGGCGCGCCCCGGCCCGTTCTGAAAGGATCAATACGCCCTGATTTTGATTGACGATGGGGCCTTCTTTAGCCACCAGGTTCATCCCATCCGCAATCGCATTCACAAGCAGCACATCATAATTTTTTAAAGCTGCGATGGCTTTTGGGTAATTTTCACCCACAACAATCCGGACGGGCTCCCAATCAGGGCTGCCGTATTTGGCATTGACCTTACCAGCAGCAGCCATCAATACATCAAGATAGTCCCGGTATTCCTCGACTTCCAGCCGGGAAGGCACCAGCAACGCCAGAAAAATTACATCCTCGCGATGTTCCGGATAGATTTCGAGCATTTCTTCAAATGCCTGGAAACCGCGTACAATATTCTTGCTTGGTTCTATTCGATCGATGCGAAGGATCATTTTCCGCGAACCTGTCATATCACAGATTTCAGATTCATACTCGGAAACCTCACTTGAGAGAGCCATTTTCTTGATGGCATCCACGTCAATTGAGATCGGAAAATCACGGGCGTAAGTTGCGTGATTTCTGTACCAGATTCGCCTCCGCTTGTAATTTACACTGGCTCGGGGCAGGTAAGATTCACAGGTTCGGATGAAATTAAGCGCATCATCATGGGTCTGAAAACCAAGCAGATCAACTGCGCAGAGCCCTTCCAGAATCGCCAGCCGCATGGCAGGAGGCAGTAACCCCCAGTACTCCGGTCCCGGCCAGGGGATATGGATGAAATGCAATACGGTGGGCCGGCTGCGCGGCGGCAGTTTTTGGCGAATGTAATTTGCTACCAGATAGAGATGATAGTCCTGCAGCATCACAAGCGGTGTCGAGGCGATTGTAAAAAGCTGTTGGATTATCGCCTCTGCAAAAATCCGGTTTATTACTGTGTATCCTGTATTCCAGGCTGACCAGGTCTCCTTACTAATCACCGGTGCATGCGGAAGATCCCACATGGAATGCTGTAAAAACCACAGGAGCGGGTTTGATATTACGTTGTAAAAACCAAAATAGGCTTCCTCTGGAGGCGCCAGAAAACGTATATTTATCTGGCTCTCTTCTTCAGCCAGAGGAATAGATCCATTACTCCATAATTTATCCTCAGCAGTGCTTCCGCAGGAAATCCAGGTGGCATCAATCTGGCGCGCCATTCCAGTCAGGGCCGTCACAAGCCCGCCTGAAGCGCGTTGAAATTTTAAGTCACCATTCTCATCTGTATGGAATGTAACCGGTCCACGATTCGAAGCGATGATGATCGGCCTTCGGGAAGAACTGCTGTCTTCCAGACAATCCATCAAACCAACCTCCTGTCTTCTGCAAAATCAGTCATCTTCCGGCTTAAACCCATCGGGCGGTTCCAGCATCCGGCTTTGAGATATTGCCAGGTCAATAAAAACAGCCGCGGTCCAACCAAAAGCCTCCACAGCCTTTGGGGATGGACTGCCAGTATCCGCATCATAATATTCATGGATGCCGTTGTTAAACATTACCAGATTTAAAGTCTTCTCCGTCAGCTCGTCCGCCAGTTCATTCTCTCCAACCTGGCGCAGAGCCTCAATAAAAAAGTAATTTATATTCACCCACACAGGCCCCCGCCACATAGTTCCCGGTTCGTAATGCGGGTCATTTCTGGCAACCGATGGTATCGGGATTTCACCCCAGAATTCATCATTGTCAGTAAGATGCTGAATCAGTCTCTGGTTGATGTTTTTAGGCAGCTGGCCTGTCCATAATGGGTACAGGTTAAACGGAGTTAAAACAGGAATCTTTTTATGGTTATGGACCGCCCAAAAAACTCCTGATTCATCATCCCAAAAATCAGCTAACATCCGGCGCACGATTGCCTGGGACCTGCGGCGCCACATATCCGCCTCCGCATCCATCCCAAGAGCCTCAGCTATCATCGCCAGTGAACCCATCTGTACGCAAAGGTATGTATTTAGGTCTGGCGATTCGACCGGCATCCCGTAATCCCACAAAGGATTATCGTCCAGTCCCGAAGAATAAGGGTGGTTATACTGCGCCAGCCCATCTACATCATCATCATTCATGCTGAACCACCAGGCATTCCAGCGCACCAGCGGGATGTAGATTTCCTCCAGGAAGCCCAGATCAGGCGCAGATTCGTGCAGTTTCAACGCTGCCCAGGCGAGTATGGGCGGTTTGGTAACTTCCGCTATAATCGGGTGTTCAATTTTGGAAACAACTCCCTCGTCATAAACAGCATCCGGAAGCATCCCGTCAGGCAGCTGGAAAGCCAGCATAGCTCTGATCTGGTTGCGGGCGAGTTCCGGGTCGACATGCCGGAACGCCAGGGCATGCATGGCGCTGTCCCATAACCACAACCCGATGTAGTTGACTTTGGAAGGCATCATGGCTTCATACACTACGCTGCCCAGCGGTTGGATCAGGTTATTCGCCATCACCCACCAGGCATAGGTGAAAGTGCGCAGGTAGCGGTTTGCGACCCCCGGCACCCGGTCAAACCAATCTTTCCAGCGCTGCTCGGCCGATTCGTAGATAGTTGAAAAGGGGAGCCTCTCACCCCCAGCAGGGGAAGAGCCTCCGACAAATATTGTTATCGCGCTGTCTTCACCAGAGACGACTTTTAACCAGACTGTATACCCGCCTCTTTCCGGGATTATTTTATTTTCAATAATCTCAGCATTGGCGTCATAAAACAGGTTCCGGATAGATTTAAATTCACCGCCTGTTTCGTTAACCTTCCAGAACTGGGGTGAGACATGAAATCGTAAACAGACCGTTTTGGAGGGGGGCAGCCCAAGCGCAATTGTATGGTTATCTTTAAAACAAAGCCCGAAATCTCCATCCCCGGTTTTGAAATATATAACATGCGGGTAGCTCGTCGCCTCATAGCTTAATATTTCGCCGTTCTCATCTAAAAAACAAAGCTCGTGGATAAACGGCGGACGTCTGAGGTAGGCTTCAATGTCCGCCTCAAGCGAGATCAACCGTTCAGCCAGACGGATGTATATGTTATGTTCATCCGGGTTAATAAATACCAGCAGGCGTGAACCGCGGTCGCTGAACGGGACCCGCCTGAAATCAAGCTGGTTTCTCAATAAATTCGGGCTTGGCTTTGCAAGAATTTCTTCCATAACTTTATTATAGCAATTAAATAATCCTTTTCAGTTACTCACCTCTGCCAGAATCGGAACTGGGCGCGTTACCCAAACCGCCAGGAGTAACATAGTCAGGCCCAGGCTGTCAAAAACGATAAAGCGTGCGATCGAATTTTGAAGAGTGGCGTAACCGCCGGGCAGGGATAGATAAATTAAAGTTTCCCCCAAAACTCCGATGGACTGCATCGCCAGAGCTTCATAGAGTGAAACCCGGTTCTTGACTGGTTCCAGCAGGGCTACAAAATAAGGGACATTCCACATCAGGAACAGCAGGCCTATCCCGCGCACTGCAGCCAACCCTTCAACACCGCTCAGCTGAAAGCCCGCTGCGTAATTCTCCGGCTGCCACAGAAATGTGATGGCTGACTGCACATTCATAATAAATACGGCCCCGATCAGTGCCCGCCCGATCCAGATTGATATCATCGAAAGCTTCATTTTTGTTTTTTCCTCTCGCTCATATTCTGCTGTAGTGAAAATAAATACCAGTTTACCTCTTTTCAAAAATTCCGTCTCTTTCCACGTTTTCCCAGATAAACCTCATCATACCTCACTCGTATTAAGAAATTTTCAGGGTATTTTTTTCTGGCGGTGGAATTATCATCCCTGGCATAAATTGACCGGGATAAATCTGGATGATATGATTAGGCTCGATTTGAAATAGAAGGAGATTCCCCGTACTACCCGGGCAGTCTCTCCATTATCTCTACTTGACCCATGTCCCGGATTGCGACCATATATAAAGCTTTTAAAGAGCTTGGACCCCAACAGGTCGGGTTGTATGCCTGGTACCAGTTTGGACTGCAGAGCGGTTACCTGAACAGGGCAACTGCTTCCGCCTTACGAAAAGCCCAGACACATCCGGAAAACCAGACTTTTTACCCGTTATTAGACCTCCCCGGACAGGATAAGTTGATATCGCTGCTGGGTGAAACCGGTATGGCGGCGATATTCAACGAAGCGGACCAGATCACCGCTGGCAATGTGCGTTTGTTCGGCCTTCAAGCTATGCCCCTGGATCTCTCCTTCCAGGAACCCCTTCAGCCCTGGACAAAGTATGAAGTCCATCCGGAACTGCTAAAGGAGATCTCCGGCCAGGACAGCGATATTAAATATCTCTGGGAGCCGGCCCGCTTTGGGTGGGCACTGACCCTTGCAAGAGCATACTACCTGAGCGGGAACGAACGTTACCCGAAGGCGTTCTGGGAAATCAGCGAGAGATTTATCGAAAACAACCCTCCTTACCAGGGTCCATTTTGGACATCCGCTCAAGAAGTCGCACTGCGAATGATTGCGATAGTGTTTTGCCTTCAAATTTTCTGGAACGCTTTTGAGAGTACCCCGGCAAGGAAAGGGATGCTGCTGGAGGCTGTCAGCGCCCACGCTGCCCGCATCCCTGCAACAGTCGCCTACGCTCGTGCCCAGAAGAATAACCACCTGCTTAGTGAGGCGGCTGGCTTGATTACCGCCGGCACAGCGCTGCCAGACCACCCTCAGGCTGATAAATGGAAGAATCTTGGCTGGCGTCTGATCAACACTGGCTTTGAAGAACAAATTGGCGATGACGGGTCTTATATCCAGCACAGCACTAATTACCACCGACTGATGCTGCAAGTTGCGCTCTGGGTGAAACGCATTTCAAAAGCCGCGCCTGATCCCGGATACGGACTGTCACAAGAGAGCCTCCGCAAACTGGGTCTCGCCACACGCTGGCTGGGCACCCTGCTGGACCAGGAAAGCGGGAAGGCGCCAAACCTGGGTCCCAATGACGGAGCATATATCCTGCCTCTCACTGTTTGCCCATTTGAAGATTACCGCCCTGTCCTCCAGGCTGCTTGCTGCAATTTTCTGGGCGAGCACGCTCTGCCACCTGGAATGTGGGATGAATTGGATCTCTGGATTGGAAACAACGCCCCCGTTTATAAACAAACCAGGGCTGATTTGTCTGGGGTCGCATTTTCATCAGCCCGCCCGCCGCATGTGCTTCAAATCCCCTCCCATGATTCATGGGCGTATATGCGGGTGGCTCAATTCAACGCCCGTCCAGGGCACTCCGACCAGCTGCATGTTGACATCTGGTGGCAGGGATTAAATATCGCCCAGGATGCAGGCACATACCTTTATAACGCCCTGCCACCCTGGGATAATGCCTTATCCAGCGCGGATGTGCACAACACCCTGACCGTCAACAATTGCGACCAGATGAACCGGGCCGGGCGGTTTTTATACCTGGACTGGGCTCAATCCCACCTTCTCAAGCATGAAAGGGACCGAACAGGTAAATGGGAACGGGTCACTGCCCAGCACGTCGGTTATAACCGGTTGGGGGTTACCCACAGGCGTGCCCTTACTGCCCAGAATGATGGCACCTGGCGCGTTGAGGATACCGTTTTTTCCAGCGACCATAGCCTTGAAAAAAAGAACTCTCCATTCACAGTTGAACTCCAATGGCTGCTCCCTGATTGGCCCTGGGAGGTCGTGGATTTTGAACACAGCCAGCCGCTGGAAAACAATATAAATAACTCCGATTCAAATATATACTGGGACTCCCCCGGGACGGAGAAATTAAGCCTCAATCTGCTCTCGCCCGAAGGCCGTATCGTGCTTAATATTTTTTCAAATGGAGACAGCTCTTCTTTGGGAGTTCAGATTGTACGGGCGGGAGAACTGGTTTATGGAAGTGGGGAGGTCTCACCAGTATGGGGCTGGATATCTCCCACCTATGGCTCCAAAATCCCGGGATTATCGCTGCGCCTGAAACAGACCGGAGAGCTTCCTGTAAATTTCACCAGCCTTTGGATCCTGCCTGGGCAGGAAGACTGAATGCACATCCTGCTTATCCACCAGGCCTTTGTGGCTCTTGACGAGCCGGGCGGCACCCGCCATTACGAATTAGCCTGTTATCTGGCTGAACGCGGCCATCAGGTTACCGTCATCGCCAGTCGGGTCAGTTATCTCACCGGCCGCACGGAAAACATAGATTCAAAAATTGAGCAGTTTAAAAACGGCGGCAGGATCGAGATCCTGCGGGCATACTCCTATTCCGCCCTGCACCGCAGTTTTCTCCACCGGTTGTTCAGTTTTTTCAGTTTTATGTTTTCTTCATTTTTTCTGGGGCTTAAGCTGAAAAAACTCGATCTGGTTTGGGGCACATCGCCGCCCATATTTCAGGGTATAACCGCCCTGTCCCTGGCGCGTTTAAAACGGGTGCCCTTCCTGTTCGAGGTGCGCGACCTGTGGCCTGCATTTGCGGTCCAGGTTGGAGTGCTGCGCCAGCCCATCCTGATACGGGCCTCGCAGTGGCTGGAAAGAACCCTGTACCGCAGCGCAGATCAGTTGGTCGTTAATTCCCCGGGTTTCCTGTCCCATGTAAAGGAGCGCAGTGGCAGGAATGTTGAATTGGTGCCTAATGGCACCGACATCGAAATGTTTAATCCGGAAGTTGATGGAGCTGGATTCCGGGCTGCCCATAATCTGCAGGAAAAGTTTGTGGTTCTTTATGCTGGAGCACACGGCATGTCGAATGATCTGGGCATCCTGCTTGAATCAGCAAAACTTCTTTCACAACGTACTGATATCCATTTTGTCCTGCTGGGAGATGGCAAAGAGAAACCAAATCTGGTTGCGCTGTCGCGTGAACTGGATCTGAAAAATACGCTCTTCCTGCCCCCGTCTCCAAAATCCCAGATGGCCCAGGCTCTGGCTGGCGCAAATGCTTGTGTGGCAATATTGAAACCCGTGCCGCTGTATTCCACGGTCTACCCGAACAAGGTTTTTGACTACATGGCAGCCGGGAAACCAGTGATAATTGCTATTGATGGGGTTATCAGATCTGCTGTTGAAGATGCTGGCGCTGGGATCTACGTCCAACCAGGAGATCCGCTTGCGCTGGCGCAGGCGGTTGAATCTCTGGCGGATAACCCGCAGCAAGCCCGATACAAGGGCAACAATGGACGTGAATATGTGGTTAAACACTTCAACAGGGCTGACCTGGCTGATAAGTTGAACCAGGTAATCACCCGGATGGTTCCGGAGTAAACTAAATTCTTTTTTTATCTTAAATACAGGTAACCAGGCCTGAGCGGGCGGAGAATTATGCCTGCACTCCGACTTCCGATATCAGCCAGTTTGGAATCACATCCATATCCAACCCGTCCCGGAATCCATTTATCATTCTGAAATATCCCGATCCTGCGACCATGGCAGCGTTATCGGTGCACAAATAGATCGGTGGGATCTGGACAGGGCAGGAAGCCTGCAGTTGAATTGCCCTGCGGAGCGCCTGGTTGGCGGACACTCCCCCGGCAACCAGGATTTCCCTGGCCTTAAATTCTTCAGCGGCTTTTAGGGTCTTGCCCACCAGCACATCAACAACTGCAGCCTGAAAACTGGCAGCAAGATCGGGCACAGGAAATAAACGGCCCTCTTCCTCCATAGACCGCACCTCCCGTAAAACTGCGGTCTTTAAACCGCTGAATGAAAAATTCCACGTACCGTCTAACCACGCCCGGGGAAATGTGAACGCCTCCGGATTGCCTCCCTGGGCTTCTTCCTGTATCGCTGGGCCTCCGGGATATCCCAGGCCAAGCAACCGGGCGACTTTATCAAAAGCCTCACCGGCTGCATCATCCAGAGTCCCTCCCAGTCGTTCGTAGCGAAGATGGTCCTGCATCAGCACCAGTTCGGTATGTCCGCCGGACACAATCAACGCCACCAGAGGAAATTTGGGATCCTTTTCTCTTACGAATTTCTTCCCATGACTCTCCCCTGTCTGTGACCTCTCCAGCCAGGCGGAATAAATATGGGCTTCCAGATGGTTTATCCCAACCAGTGGGAGCCCCGCGCCTATCGCCAATCCCTTTGCCATGTTCATCCCTACCACCAGCGAACCCGGCAGTCCCGGCCCGCGTGTGACCGCGATCCCGTCCACCTCTCCGAGGTTCAGGTGGGCTTCCTCAAGCGCTGAATCCACAATTGAAGAAATTGTCAGGATATGCTGGCGAGAAGCCACCTCCGGGAATACACCTCCAAATTGAGCATGCAGTTCAACCTGAGAAGAGACTACGTTCGATAGGATTACTCTTCCATTCTCAACAACCGCGGCTGCGGTTTCATCACAGGAAGTCTCAATTCCAAGAATCCTGGCGATCTGCTTGGGTTCAGGAAACAGGCGCTGCTGTAGGTCCATTATATTTAACCCCTCTTTCTATTCACCAGAAGAGTACCCCTTAATCGGAAGCACAAAATCCATCGGGAAATCAACCAGCACCTCAAACTCGCCATCCGGGCGAACCCAGACGGTGTTCTCCAACCGCACCCCCACCCCTCGCTCCGGGTAATATAACCCGGGCTCGATCGTCACAACCGCGCCTGGTTCCAGTTTATGCTGGTTACTGCTGGCTGCGCTGAACGTCGGGTATTCATGAACGTGCAGTCCCAATCCATGCCCCAGACTGTGGACATAGCCATCCTTTGTGCCGGGTTTGCTCAGGATTGTGGAATGATCCTGCTGTTCAAACAGGTCGCATGCCCGCTCCTGGTACCGTTTGCAGAGCTCTCCCATCCGCAGTTCGCTGGTCACCGTCTGGTAGACGGATAACACATTCTCATACAGCCGCTGGGCTTCCTCAGGGGCGTACCCCAGGCACCAGGTGCGGGTGAAATCGAAATAATATCCTCCCCCTGCTTCACACGGGAAAATATCAAACACAATTGTTTCGCCCAATCGGAGTACTTCGTCCGGATCACCGCTGCTGTGCGGCACGCCTGCATCTCTGCCCTGGGCGAAAATAACCCCTTCGGGCAATTCAGCACCGCGTTCTGCAATCCACAGGCCTATTCGATTTTTAACATCGCCGATGGTCAGCGGTTCGCCGTCTCCTCTTTGAAGAGCTCCATCCTGAACCTCCCGGCTAGTCAAAAAATCGGCTGTTTTCCGGACAACTTCAACCGTTATCCTTCCCATTCGCCGGATACGTTCAATCTCATCGTTATCCTTGGTGGACATCGCCTCGAGTAAAATCTCGCCGGCAGCTTTCCCGTCGAATGTGATCTCCGGAAATTTACCCTTCAATTCTGAAAACACCGCGTAGGCGGCGCCCGCATCGCTCATTCCAGCGAGCCCCACACGCCCTGCGTTGATCCCGGCCTGCTTGAAGATCCGCCTGTATTTCTCCACATCAGTCATAACCGGATCGCCGCCTCCGATTCGCCGAATCTCATCCAGTCCGATGTCAGTCAGATCAACCGTCTCCAACCCTGTTTTGGCTGCTTCATCACGTTCCATAGGGTAATGAAACAACAGAGGGGCCTGGCCGGGCTTAATTATCAGGTCTGCGTCGTTGAAAAATGCTCCGCCGGTCAGGTAAACCATTGCCGGGTTGTGTTTTCCTGATCCGGTTACCAGCAGCGCCTCGACTTCGCGTTTCTCCATCAATCTCTCAATATCATTTTTCATTTCAATCTTTAAAATTCCTTCCTGATCCGGTCAATTAAAGCTTCATCCTGTTCGGGCAGGACAGTCCTGGGATCGAATACGACCATGTCATTTTCAAGCCGTGCAATGACCGCCGGTTCCCTCCCACGGAGTTTTTCCAGAAACCTGTTGGGACTGGACGATTTTAATGCCAGCAGCCAGGTTGGTAGGGTTTCTCCTGGCAGGCTCCCGCCCCCGACTGTGGAGTTACCCTCAATAACAAAGCTTTCTGCGATAACCCCTGCCCATCCCTGCGCCCTTTCTCTCAGGCTTTCAAGAGGCGCTGCAATCATACGCCAAACCGGAATCTCCTGCTCAGCCTCCTCCTTTAAGTAATGCAGCAAGGTCGCTGAAAGCCCAGCCAGGCAGAGTTTATCCGCCCGTACCGCCCTGGCAAGCGGGTGCTTTTTTAATCTTTTTACCAGGTCTGATCTGCCCACAATGATGCCTGCCTGCGGCCCTCCTACCAGTTTATCACCCGAAAAACAAACCAGGTCTGCGCCCTGGGAAAGCGATTCAATCACCATCGGTTCATGTCCCAGGCCGTACCGCTCAGTTTCCAGCAGCGCGCCTGAACCCAGGTCGTCGACCAGGGTGACGCCGCTCTCATGAGCCAGTTCGCCAATTTCATTCAACCCGGGTTCAGATGTGAATCCGACAATCCTGAAATTAGAGCGGTGGACACGCAGAAGCAAGGCTGGATTCGATTCTTCAACAGCGTTTATATAATCGGACATGTGGACCCGGTTGGTTGTGCCAACTTCAACCAGCCGTGCCCCGGACTGTTTCATCACGTCCGGCACCCTGAACCCGCCTCCGATCTCCACCAGTTGGGTCCTGGCGATAATGGCTGCCCGCCGCTTTGCCAGACAGGTCAGGATTAAAAGCAGGGCAGAGGCGTTGTTATTGACCACAAGCCCGGCCTGAGCACCTGTAAGCCTGGTCAGCAGCGATTCAGCGTGGACAAGACGGGACCCACGCTTGCCCCTGCTGAGATCATATTCCAGCGTGGAATAACCCGCCGCAATACTTTTCATAGCTTCGATCGCAGACTTGCTCAAGGGCGCCCGTCCCAGATTAGTGTGCAGGATTACTCCAGTGGCATTTATTAACCCAACCAGAGACGCCCTGGTCCATTCTCCAAGGGTTGTCTCACAGCGCTTGAGCAGTTCACCACTACCGGGAATGACTTTAGCAGGGTCATGGTTGGAGCGGATATCTTCCAGTGTGAACCGGATCGCTTCGATCGTCAATGACCGCCCGTATTGATTTATTAATTCGGCCGCACCTGGCTGGTTTGCAAGCTGGTCAACAGAAGGCAGGGATCTTAATTCGCTCATGGCTTCCATTGACTGCGCTCCCTTAAACGAAGCAGCCATTCAATAACCACAAAACCAACCGCCAGTATCAGGGAGATAAATGGATTCAGCACTCTGCCAATTTGCAGCCAGACCAGAGTCGGGAAATAAATCCCAACCCAGAGTGCCTGCCGGACAATAATCCCTGGTGTTGCCGGCGGGATTGTACTGAAGCGCCTGTTGAGAAACGCCATAACCGGCAGGGCAACCCCTGTCATCGCCATAACGCCTGCAAAAAAGAACAGCCAGCGGGTGCCACCGCTGGGTGTCGTGTAATGGTACAGCAGGTACACCCCCCCCCAGCCCATTAAAATCAGGAATACTGCGGTAGGGATGAAAAAGCTGACCGGGGGAGAATTTTCGGTTTTAACCATCAGGATAGTCGTTTTTCAGGCTTGCAGTACTTCCAGGATATTGCTTCCACCTTTTCAATAAGGATTGTTTACAAACTTAAAGGATAACTGTCTGGGATAGCCGCCAAGTATACTGGAATTATACTTTAATCTCTCCCTGAATAACCACTCCTGTACCCGCTGTCAACATAAATCATCCAAGCAATCCGGTCATCGATATTAAAAAAACCTGGCGCACATGTCAAGCTTAACCTGTGCGCCAGGTTATTATTATCCCTTACAAACTTATCGTATTCCCTGCCGGGGAACCTTTTCAGGCATCGTGGAATTCACCCTCAATAACCTCTTCATCCTCCGAAGAAGGACTGCCCGAGCCAGCGGCGGGACCGTGCCCGTTTCCGCCCGGCATAGATTCGCCCGGTGAGCCGCCTGCAGCCTGCTGCTGAGCATATAACTGCTGGCTGATCGCATGAAATGCATTCTGGACATCGTCGCCCAACTGTTTGATTTGCCCGGCATCCTCACCCTGGATCGCCTCACGCAGCGAGGCGATCTTCGCCTGGATGTCCTGGCGCTCATTTTCAGGGATTTTGTCGCCCAATTCACCAAGTGTTTTTTCAGTCTGGTAAGCCAGGCTGTCGGCCATGTTGCGGGCTTCAATTAACTCGTGCCGTTTTCTGTCTTCGGCTTCATTCTCGCGGGCTTGTTTGATCATCCCGTCTATTTCACCCTGATTGAGATTGGTTGAAGCAGTAATTGTGACATTTTGTTCTTTTCCGGTAGCTTTATCTTTAGCGGTCACATTCAGGATGCCATTTGCGTCGATATCAAAAGTAACCTCAACCTGGGGTATACCGCGTGGGGCTGGCGGGATTCCTTCCAGCCGGAAACGACCCAGGGTCATATTATCTCCCGCCATCGGGCGTTCACCCTGAAGCACATGGATATCAACCGCTGTCTGATTATCTTCCGCGGTGGAAAAGACCTCGGCCTTCTTAATCGGAATGGTCGAATTGCGCTCAATCAAGGTGGTCATTACTGATCCGAGCGTCTCCAGCCCGAGCGAGAGTGGAGTGACATCCAGGAGTAACACATCCTTTACATCACCGCCTAATACGCCCGCCTGGATCGCTGCGCCTACCGCTACAACCTCGTCCGGGTTGACCCCTTTGTGGGGTTCCTTATCCGTAAAGGATCGTACAAGATCCTGCACCATCGGCATGCGGGTTGCTCCGCCAACCATGATAATTTCATCAATCTGGTTTGGGCTCAGCCCGGCGTCTTTTAGAGCGGCGTTGAAGGGTCCCTTTATTCGTTCCAGGAGATCCCCGGTCAGCTGTTCAAACTTCGCTCTTGACAGTTTAATCTGCAAATGTTTTGGGCCGGAGGCATCCGCTGTGATGTAAGGCAGGTTTATCTCAGTCTCCATCACACTTGAAAGCTCAATTTTCGCTTTTTCAGCGCTCTCCCGTAGTCGTTGAAGCGCCTGGCGGTCCTTGCGCAGGTCGATCCCATTTTCCTTCTTAAACTCATCCGCGACCCAGTTTACAACAGCCTGGTCCCAATCATCGCCGCCCAGGTGTGTATCACCGTTAGTCGATTTCACTTCAATAATCCCATCGCCGACCTCCAGGATACTGACGTCAAAAGTGCCGCCTCCCAGGTCGAAGACTAGGATAGTCTCATTTTCCTTTTTATCAAGACCGTACGCCAGGGCGGCTGCGGTAGGTTCGTTAATAATACGCAGCACTTCCAGGCCGGCGATTTTTCCAGCGTCTTTGGTCGCCTGCCTTTGGCTGTCGTTAAAATATGCCGGTACAGTGATTACGGCTTTTGTCACTGTTTCTCCCAGAAATGCTTCAGCATCCTTTTTGAGTTTTCCCAGAACCATAGCCGAGATTTCCTGGGGGCTGTATTCCTTCCCGTTTACAGGTAACTTAACCCGGGCGTCGCCCACCGGACCTTCAATCACCTGGTAAGAAACCATCCCGCGCTCTTTTTCCACTTCATCGAAGCGCCTTCCCATGAAGCGTTTTATTGAATAGACAGTATTTTCGGGATTGACAACCGCCTGTCGTTTTGCGGTCTCCCCGACCAGCCTTTCACCGTTTTTATTAAAAGCAACCACCGATGGCAGCAAGCGCGACCCCTCCGCAGTTGTTATAACAGACGGGTCGCCGCCTTCCATTACCGCGACAACGCTGTTGGTCGTCCCAAGATCAATACCAATAATTTTAGACATGCTTTTCTCCTTACAATTCAAGTTAACAATTTAATTATTACAACAGTCATCAGAGATGACTAAAATTTCCACTTCGTGATACGTTATTAATTAAAACTTGCCAGCACATACCACAGGTACACAAAGATAGAATATACTGGCAGTGCATGAAGGGCATTAACAGAACATAGGAGAAATATCAACATTTACGCTGATTGATTGCTGGCTCTGGCTGGCGGACCACAATACGCCACAGCTCCAAACAAGATTCACGATTCGGAATCGTACAGCTTCTAATATCCGCCATGAACCTCTTAGATTTTTTTAAGATGCGGGTTTTCCACCAGGTGTCTGTGTCTTTCTTATACCAGTCTATCCCATGTATTTTGGGGTTGTAAACTTCCCACCCCCTGTTATTGGGGGATATTTTTATAATTGAATCAGGCACGGAAATTACAATATTCCTTGTTTTTTTTAAGATTTCCGATTCTTAAATTATTGTTTTTTTTTAGAAAAAAACGGGCTTATCGTATTGCCTATCTCACCATTTCGGTTAGAATTGTAAGCCAACAGTCCATGGCTGATTATTGATTAATATGTCGGACTGGATCAGGAAAGCTGTTCTTATCTTAATTAGGTAACTGACCTAGCTCAATTTAATAGCGAAAGAAAGATTTTCCGCTGCGGTTGGTGTGGAACGCGAGGGGTATAGTTCGTCCTATTCTGGGAACAGCGCTGAGGAGAATTGATGAAAGCAATGCAGGCCTGGCAGGCCGCCAAGGGTCAACTGCAGATTGAGATGCCGAAAGCCGCGTTTGATACCTGGGTTCGCCGCGCCCAACTTGTCTCCTATGAGGACGGCAGTTTTATGATAGGCGTCCAGAACGCCTACGCACGCGACTGGCTGGAAAGCCGCCTTTCGAGTACAGTCAAACGAATGCTGACCGGGATCATGAACCGGACTGTGGAAATCCGGTTTGTCGTCTGGCAGGATGAAAACGAATCCTGCCAGGTTTTAGACGACTTCTCCCCAGACCGGGACTCCCGAGATAGCTCCCAGGCTGCTCACAACCCGAGCCTCAATTCCCGCTATTCTTTCAACAATTTTATCGTCGGCCCCAGCAACCGACTGGCTCACGCGGCTTCCCTTGCAGTTGCGGAAAGACCATCCCGGGCATACAATCCATTGTTTCTGTACGGCGGAGTCGGTTTGGGCAAAACCCACCTGCTGCATGCAATCGGAAATATGTGCTCCAGTCAGGAACTCAATATCCTGTATATCTCTTCCGAAGAATTCACAAACGACCTGGTGGATGCGATCCGAATGCATAGAACCCACGAATTCCGCGAAAAATACCGCCATATCGATGTGCTGCTGATCGATGACATCCAATTCATCGCCGGAAAAGAATCCACCCAGGAGGAATTTTTTCATACCTTCAACAAACTGCACGGGCAGAATAAACAGATTGTCATCTCATCCGACCGCCCACCCAAAGCCCTGGTCACCCTGCAGGAACGATTGTGTTCTCGCTTCGAATGGGGCCTGGCAGCCGACATCCAGCATCCGGACTTTGAAACACGACTGGCAATTTTGCGTTCCAAAGCGGAACGGTCAGATTTACAGATTTCTGACCATGTTCTCAAGCGTATTGCCAGCCTGGTACAGTCCAATATTCGTGAATTAGAGGGGGCTCTCACCCGGGTATCCGCTTTTGCAGCCTTGAACGGGCTGCAGCTTTCTCCCGAAATTGTCGAAACTGCTCTGGCTGATTTTTTTAAGAACAAAAGTGAAGTCAAGCCAGAGGGGATTTTACAGGCTGTCGCAGATGGTTTTAGTATTACCGTCGAAGAACTGTCCGGCAAGGACCGGTCGCGGCGAGTCGCTCTGCCCCGCCAGATAGCGATGTATCTGCTGCGCCAGGAAACGGGAATTTCTCTGCCCCAGATTGGGGAAATCTTGGGTGGCAGGGACCATACCACTATCCTGTATGGATGTGAGAAAATCGCAGACCTTCTGGAGCGCGACGACCGCCTGCGTAGTCAGATAGTCCGCATCAAGGAAAGCCTTTACAATCGCGACCCTATAAAAATTCCGCAAAATGGATAACTTTTTGACCAGGGAAAGACAGGTGAAAATTAAGGGCTTAACTTCTGGAAGGACATATCAATTTGACGTGCGGGCGTTTATAGAGCACATGGAAACCCAGCCAGGTTTATGTTCGGTTGAGGTAAATCTACCGCCTTTGCCCTTAGCGCCAGCCAGATTTTTAACGCTGGAGAGCATACCTCTGGCAAATAAATAAACCGTTCGTGGCTTTTTGTTCAGCTAACCGACTCTATTTCCCAGCCCGATTTTTAGTTTGATTTCAAACCAGTCGCCGGCCTCTCTTCCTCCAAGCCTGCATTCCAGCCGGATAGGACCAGAATGACATATGACTGGGAAATTGTTTAAATACAAACCCGGCTCAAATTTTTTTGATTTTCGAGCCGGGTGATTTTATTTTATGGTCTGATCCCGAATTAGAACAGCGGGCTCAAATAATTAAAATAAACAGACAATCCTAACAATATGGCAAAGAATGTCACTGCCAGGACCCCAATTCGTTTAAGGTCTTTGATAGTGTCAGAGTAATCCGGGTTAAACTCATATTCAAATTTTCTTGTTTTTGCCTGCCCGGATACAACCACTTCTGCGGTTTGGCTGGTAGAACGGTTCCGGCGTGATTGCCTCTTTTTGGTTTTTCTACTCATGCTAAGTTCCTTTTTCTGATCAGTCAACGATCCTGGCTGATTCCAGCGGGTTGGATTATACCTCAAATCAACCTCCCTTTGGGAGAATTTATTCAGCGCTGTTTTCTATATCGCTTTAAATTTCTCTGGGGCGGTAGATGCCGGCCAGTTCGCCGCCTGTTTCGAGTGACAGTTCTCTCCAGCTTGTGATCGGCAGTGTGACCACCGCCAGCGCGGTCGTTGGCATCCGTTCAAATTCATCCGTCAAAATCTCCAGCAATTCCTCCAGTCCGGGATTGTGGCCAACTACCATCACCCGTTCGTAAGTATCCGGCAGGACATTCAGGGTTTCAATATATGCATCAGGCCAGGCAGCATACAGGTCTCTCTCAAACACAATCTCAGGATCATATCCCGCCGCACCAACCAGCAGTTCCGTCGTCATCCTGGCCCGTTTGGCGGAAGAGCTGATGATTAAATCTGGATACAATTCTTCTTTCACCATCAATTCTCCCATGCGAGGCGCGTCCATCTTACCGCGCTTGTTCAGCGGCCGGTCGTGGTCAGAGAGTTCTGATTCCTTCCAGCTCGATTTAGCGTGTCTGAGTAGAAATAAGGTTTTCATATCTACCTCGCGATGTTTTCATTCTGTTTTTAACCCGTTTCTTCCTCGCTGTATCCGGGCAATTCCTCCAGCCTCTTCCCGGCAGAAACCAGCTGGTATGGCATCCATGCAATCCCAAATAAATCCAGCAATACATCTTTTTTATACGGTGTAACCGGGATCTCTTCCACGTCCTCGATTATTTCCAGCCACTTTTCTTTGATGGCCTCAAGCGCCTCATCCCGCTCTTCCTTCAACTCTTCGATATCCGCTTTGAAACCCTCAATCATATCGTGCAATTCCTTAACATCCGCCTTGGCTTTGGCAGTCATGCGCCTTTTGGACAGCGAAGTAGACAGGCTCTTTTTTCGACCTCCAAACAGGCTGATCACAGTCTCTGCATAATTACCGTATTCATCCATTTTCCGGTGGGAGAGCTCCGCCTCGTCCTTTTCCAATTCCTGCTGTTCGCGCTTTATCCGGTCCATCAGGCGTTCTATCTTAATATCAAAGGACTCAGCCGTCTTCTTCACTTCTGCGTCAAACGACTGCTCGGCTGCATCCTCGCACATTTTTCTGAATTCCTCCTCGGGCACATCCGGACCGGCGTACACCTTTAACTTTTCGTTTGCCCTTACAGTCACCTCGCTGGAATGGTAAGCCCAATCCAAAAAATCAGACTTCATTGTTGCAAGAATTTTTGGATCCGATAACGGCGCATGCAGGTTTTCGAACCTGGCATCCGGGGCTGGTTTACGGTCCATCCGGCTTTCTTTAAAACCACTGGTGAGAAAATCATCCCAGCGCACATTCCCGCGCCGGTCAGGATCAGGGACCAGGACCGCGTGTGTAACCTCGCTGTCCAGGTTGTATTTCCGGTTGCGGTAGCGGATAAAAACTTGCGCCAGCAGGGCTGGCCTGTAAATAATCCCTTTATTCTGTACTCCTTCTGGGACCTCTTTCCCAATAGTTTTGAAAGCCTGGGAAAGGGTCAGGTTATTGGGCAGGAAAAATTCATCAACGCTGACCGGAACAGCAGGCCGGGTCAGCGAGCCGGCTTGTTCTTCCTCGGGTCGTTCCCGCGGGGTGCGCCGAGTTTCCTCCAGCGCTTTTTCTCCCGGTTCGCCCAAACCCGTTTCACGTGCCGCCCCCGCAACCGCGCCTACCATTTCATTCAGCGCCGGAATCTGGGCCCTGGTTAACGGCCCGGTAAGATAATTCATCGCCCAGCGGGTGTGGAACACCTGCGGCTGCTTCTCGTGGACATTCTTCACAAGAAATATGCGTTTCCCTAACGCCGAAATCAATTTATCCAGCTCCTTGCGGTTCAGATTTCCCCCAACAACACCCTCCAGGCCGTCCAGCAGGCGCTGTTTATCCTGGTCAGTCTGCAGTTTTCCGATAAACCATGTGCCGGCATTTGAGAGCGCTTTGTAATCTATATCGACCGGGTTCTGGGTGACCAGCATCTGGCCGACTCCAAAAGCACGCGCCTGCTTTAACATCCGCAGCATCGGCTCTTTTGAGGCAGGATTTCCGACCGGAGGCAGATACCCGAAGATTTCATCAAAATACACAATTGCACGAAGGGATGTTGTTCCGCTCTGCGAACGCATCCAGGCTTCAACCGCTGAGTACAGCAGGGTCACAAAAAACATCCGTTCAGCGTCGTTCAGGTGGGCGATATAAAAAACGCTGTGGCGGGGTTTCCCGTCTGGACCGTAAAGCAGGCTGGATACCTCCAGCGGCTGGCCTTCGATCCAGGTTTGGAATGCAGGTGATGCCAGGATATTATTTAGCAGCATCGCCAGCTCAAAACGGTCTTTTTGAGGGAAAAATGTATTGACATCAAACACGCCAAGTTTTGAAAAGGGCGGATTCTGGGTTTGCATGATCAGTTCTCCCAGGTCGAGGTCTTTTCGCTGGCTCCAGGCCTGCTCGAAAATATTCGATAGCAAGATGTGTTCGCGCGAGCGAACCGGGTCAATATTATCCAGACCGACCAGTCCAAGTATTGCTATTACTGTGCTTGAGATCTGTTCCCGCAGCAATTCGCGGTTATCCTCCCAGTCGATATCCGGAGCTTTAAGCGAAGCCAGAATGCTGACCGGTAGGCCGCTGTCGGACCCTGGTGTGTATATTGCGAAGTGGGCTGCATTGGAAAGCGCTTCGATTCGTTCAGTCCCGATACCCCATTCCGCCAGTCCTTTTCTCCACAAAGCGGCAGCATCCTGGGATGCTTCCTCGATAGTCTTGCCCTCCCGGCGGGCGTCATCTGGATTAACCCAGGGTTGAAAATCCTGCGGGTCCAGGTTGGGAAAATGGAGCAGGCTGTTAGTGATATCCCCTTTCGGGTCGATCATGAGAGCTGGAATTCCCTGCAGTGCGGCTTCCTCAAGCAAATCGATACACAGACCCGTTTTTCCAGAGCCGGTCATGCCGACTACAACCCCGTGGGTTGTCAGGTCCTCCGGATCGTAAAGCAGCGTTTCTTCGCTAATTTTCTGGTTTTTCAGATCATAAATCTTTCCCAGGTAGAACTTACCTTCTGTATCCATCCATAAACTCCGTTAATAAAAAAGGTTACCTTATATAAGGGCGCTTCACTATTTTCCGCCGGGCAGAATTTTTCGCCAAGCATTTAACATTTTATACCAAAAAATGCCGGTATAAAAAAAACTCCCCTCACTGGTACCGGTTCGAATTTTCGAAAACTCGCTCAAATTCCTCTTTAAAAAGTTCAGCGATTTCTTCGCTGTGGAAGATGATCACATTTTCGTCATTTACTGTTTCAGCATTCACGCTGAAATTATACGATCCGGAGATAACAATGCTCTCATCGATGATGATTATTTTATGATGCATTTTATCTTTATTTCCATCCAGGCGCACATCCAGGCCGGCTGACAGCAGATTGTAAAATTCCGTTCCGGCATTCGCGCTTGATTGACCTGCGTCAAAAACGCCCCTTACATTCACCCCGCGCCGGGTGCTGGCGACCATTTCATCCGCCAGTTCATCAAGCGTAAAGGAGTAAGCCAGGAAAAGGATGCTCTCCTGTGCATTCCGGACAAGCTGGTTTATCCGGCGGGCTGGTTCATCCTCAGGAGAAAAATAGGTCTCAATAATCACCCCATCCATGTTTAGCGACTGGTTGGGAGTATTCGCCGGGGAACCCGGGCCAAATCGGTCTGCCAGGAACATTTCTTCGAACTCCGCCGTGTAATTCTCCGCTAAAGGGGCGGATTTGATGCGCGCCATGTTGTTATTATGGTAGTAAGCGCCTTTTACACTCAGGTTCATCGAACCTGTCCAGACCTCCTGGCGGTCAATAACCACAAACTTGTTGTGCATTCGTCCTTCTCGGCGGTCTCCCAGGACCGGGATGCCAGCCTCCATTAAATCAATAATCTCATCAACATCCAGGTTATCGCTTTCGGTAACAATCCGTACCGGAACACCCCGCCGGTGAGCCTCTATTAATGCATCCCGGATGCTCCATAAATTGAGAAAATGCACCGCCGCATCCACGCTGACACGTGCATTCCGGATGCTCTCTGCCAGGTCTTCGTCCGGCCCGCCGCGGTAATCCGAACCAGTTGTGCTGGCGGGATCGCTGAAATACACCGAAAACCAGTCCGGGGATCCCGGGATGACTTCCAGCAGCTCCGGGTGTGGAAGCCCGTCCCTGCCAAATAAAATATCACAGGCGGCAGTGGTTACCAGAACCGCTACCAGAATACCTGTGATATATTTTTTCACTTTAATGCTGAATTAGATAGATAAAATCTACTGTACTTCAAACTCCAGGGTCCGGTCTAACTCATCGTTGAGATAGAGGTCAACTTTATAGCTGCCAAGCGGCCAGAGACTTGAGTTGCTAAGTTGAAACGTCAGGTTATTGTCGCCGCCGGTCAGTTCAGTCTCATCCAGGAACACATTCGGTTCCTCACCCTCCACCTCCACAGCAGTCCAGGATGCTTTTACTGTTGTGTCATCTGGCGCATTTGCCAGGTCAACCTTACAGTAGAAAATGGCGTCCTGGGTGAAGACATCTGTCCTTACCTGCCCGGCTTCATCACTTGCCATCCAGGCATCCTTGATGTTGGCAGTGCTCGCGCTGAACTCACAGGCAAGCGCGGCGGCAGCCAGAACAGCAAAGGCTACCAATACCAGCAATTTGTTTTTATTCATCATTGCCTCCTGGCCAAAATTTTAGATAATTATAATCTTATTTGGTTTTTACAATCCAAAATTTTTATCAAATTTTCAGGTCTTTTTACCCGCCAGGTATCTTTGGCCTTTACCCTGAATGCGCTTAAACCCGTCTCAATTCACACGCCAGATCCTATGTCAGCAAATAAATTAACTCCGTTCCCTGTCCGACACCATCATTCCGGCCGCCTTCCTGCCGATCTCAACCGCGAAGTTTGTGCCTCTATCCCAGGGGTACACCTGGCTCATACTTGCAAAATACAACCCCGGGAGCGGGGTTTTAATTTCTGGAATATTGCCTGAATGGTTCAACAGCGGAACCGGCTGGGCATAGTTCGTCCTGAAAAGCCAGCTGTCTCTGACCCAGTCCGGCTGGAAACCCGGGTTAAATTTTGACAGGCTGGGCATAAACCGCGCCAGAATTTCGTCCTCTCCAAGCGAGAAATATTCATGGTCGGGTTCCAGGTAATCGCCAATGTAGATAATGTGGTCCCCTCCGAAGTATTCCGGCGAAAGGAAGTTAGTGTGCTCTACCAGTGCCAGGTAAGGGTAACCGGCTGATTTCGGCAGGTTGAACCAGTAATAGCCTTCTTCTGAAAGGCGCTGTTTGAGAGCTAAAACCAGCACGACCGCGCCCATGCTCTTCAACTCAAGCAGGCCTTTCAGGTAATCACCTGGCATCTCGGGCGCCAGGCGCGCCAGCAATCCGGGAGATGTCGTTGCCAGGCAGTAATCAAACTTTTCTTCTGCTTGTCCAGTGCTTATTGTTAATCCCGGTCCGGTTTGATAGACGATTCTTTCGACCGGTTCCCCCAGCTGGATTTTTACGCCGAGGGTTTTAAGAAATGCAGCGAACTGGTCAACAAAAGCCTGGAACCCCCCTTTATATGTTCCCAGCCGGGTGGTGCGGGCTTTCAGGCGCGCCCACATCCAGGCCATATTGATCTGCTTTGAATAGCGTTCGCCAAATTTTCCAACCAGCAGCGGTTCCCAGATCAATTCGTAAACCCGGTCTCCAGCCCGTCTCCGCATCCATGCCTCAACAGTCACCTCCTCCAGTGGGCGCCAATTGTTGGTCATCCGCAGATACAGTCCAACCAGCCCAAATCTTATCTTGTTGATCCCCCATCCCAGGCCGGGGAAAGTGATGCCCTTGATAATTGAATCGAAGGGGTAGAATTTTCCCTGGTAATAGACAACCGTGTAGGGGCGCCGGAAGATCACATTTTGCGACCAGCCCAATTCATCGATCAACCCTAACATGTGTCTGTCGCTGGCAAACCAGTGGTGGTAGTACTTTTCGACCGACCACTCCCAGTGCGCCTGCTTAAAACCGGATGCCAGCCCGCCCGCCTGTTGGCTGGATTCAAAAATGGTCACATCCCAGCCCGATCGAGCCAGGTCATATGCGGCTGACAGGCCTGCGACCCCCGCCCCGATGATTGCAGCCCGCCTCCCGGCGTTTAATTTTCCCTCTTCCATTTTTAACTCCTGCCTGCTTTTAATTCGATAGACCCTCTTCATTCTGCAGATCCTTCATCTCCCCCCACCAGTCCAGCCCTTCCCGCAGGAAGAAATATGCCCCGATGGCTGTGATCGGAAACCAAAGCGCGGCATGCAGCACAAGCGTGTAAGCAGCCGCGGTGGCCTTATCGACCCCGTAGGCAACCAGCACTGCGATTCCCGGCGCATCAAAAGTACCCACGTAACCCGGCGCGGATGGGATGGTGGTCGCCAGGTTGACGATCCCATTCATCAACATCAATGCAAAGAAACTCACTTCAAATGGGAAGGCAAACATCACTAACCAGTATTTCCCGGTTTCCAGCAGCCAGATCAATACAGATGTCAGGAACACCATCAACACATCCCGCGGCGAACGCAGGCATTCAAGCCCTACCAGGAACCGGTCTGCAACGCCCATTACATATTCCCGGTACCGCTCCGGGATGATTTTTTCCACGAGCACAGCGGTCACCAGGCGGATTTTTTCGGGAAACATCGCCGCCCCAAGAAATAAAACCAGCGCGCCGATAAATGCGGCTGTACCCCACAACGCCACAGTCTGGATGTCGCCAACCAATCCCGAATCTGACGTCAACCGGGTCAGTTCAGACAGGTTCAGGAAAATGAAGGCCAGCATTACAACCCCGTCAAAAACGCGCTCCACAAGAATTGTCGCCAGCGAAGCCGATATCGGCACTCCATCGTACCGTTTGAGGATGACTGCCCGCAGCAGCTCTCCCGCCCGTGCCGGGTAGATATTATTGCCCATATAACCTATTGTCACAATTGGAAACAAATTCAGAGTGGGGATATCTTTAATATGTCTCAGAAGGTAATGCCAGCGCCATGAACGCACCAGCACCGCCAGAAAGTAAACAAATATCCCCGGCAGCAGCCACCAGTAATTTGCTTCCTTAAATGCGGTCCCCAGGTCGTTCAGGTTTAATCCGCGTAAAGCAAGATAAAGGAAAGCCAGGCTGACCGCAATTCCCAACCACAAATGCCAGCGTTTCATTGCGGCGATTCTACCATCCATGAATGCCCAGCAATCCGCGTTCGGGCGACCTTCACTTTCCTCTCATCCTGCCGTCAGCTGTTCGCTCCATTTGCAGGTTCCGGGCTGCCGGTTCAGTTATAATTTCACCTACCATGGATCAGGCGATGGGATGGTTACAGACCTGTCAGTTCGGAAACCAGCTTTTCAGAACCCCCGAAATCTGGATAATTAATCATCAAACTGGAATATCTGCAAAGCTTTTGGAAGGAGATTTTTAGACAAGATGAATACCTTAATAAAAACAGGCTCAGAGGCGCCCGATTTTGAACTGCCGGACCTGGACGGCACCATACACCGGCTTGCCTCCATGCGTGGGATAACTGTTATCCTCAATTTCTGGTCCGCTGAATGCCCCTGGTCACATAACGCGGATAAGGAATTGTTATCCTGCCTGCCTGATTGGGGTGAGACGGTTGCGCTGTGGCCGGTCGCTTCCAATGCAAACGAACCTGTCGATTTATTATGCAGCACTGCTCTTGAACGTTCACTCCCCCTTGTTCTGCACGACAGGCATCAAAGGGTTGCAGACCTGTACGGCGCCCAGACCACTCCCCAATTCTTTGTGATTGACCGGTCGGGTATTTTGCGATACCAGGGTGCCCTGAATGATGTCACCTTCCGCCAGCGCGAACCCGGGGTCCATTACCTGCGCGAGGCTGTGGATGCGCTCCTAAAGGGGAAAAATCCGGATCCGGATACCACCAGCCCATACGGGTGTGCAGTTGTGCGCTTTACCGGAAACGAATAAACCGTCTCACAAGAACGGATCGCTGTTCAAAGCCTCTCTAAGCGGAGTTAATGTTAAAGGAGCCTTTTGATCCGTTTAACTGGCTTTCCAGAGTATCCCCAATCGGGTAAAAATAGGGTACAATCTCGAATAATTGCTGAAACGGGCAAGCACTTTCAATACCCTCTGATGAGGCGAGTTCAAACATATGAGCGAAAAAGAATCGGCCCAGGATGTAATTGACGCCTACCGCAAGCGCCAGCAGAAAGCCAAGAGAGCCCCGTTAGTGATCGGGGTTGCCCTGCTGCTGGTCTTTATCGGCGTCATAATAGTGGGTTACTGGTTCCTGGCTGACAGCCTTCCCAGTATTTCGCTTTTCCCGACCGAAACCGCGACCCCGAGCAGCACACCTACCGCGACTTCCACTGGAACCGCGACCCCCTCGCCCACCGTCACTCCCACAATTACAAACACGCCTACCATAACATTGACACCGACCGCCTCCGGCCCCTTCATCTACCAGGTAGAAGAGGGCGATAACCTCTGGTTGATAGCCGAGAAATTCGGAGTGGATCTGCTGGCCGTGATCACGCTGAACAACCTCGATCCAGCCAATCCCGCCATCCAGGTAGGCGATAAGCTCACCATCCCCGGTCCCGATACCCAATTGCCTACCGCCACGCCCCTGCCGAGCGACCTGCCGCGTGGCTCCAAGATTGAATACCAGATCCAGTTGGGCGACTTAATCTTGGCCATCGCTCTGAAATTCAACAGCACGGTCGAATCAATCAAAGAAGAAAACCAGATCGAGAACGAGAACGAAATCTTTGTCGGGCAGGTGATCACCGTGCGGGCTAACCTGGTCACCCCGGTCCCCACCGACACGCCCGAGCCAACCGCCGGGCCGGGAACTCCCGCCGCGACCGTAACTCCCACACAATAATTTGCAGATTTTATTAAACCTTGACCGGGCGGTTCAATAAAGAAGGCAGCACCTCCCGGTTTTTGCTGTTAAATTTTTAAATAGATATTCACATTTCAATATCTGCCCGCCAGGCTGGGTCAATCAATGGTTTTTATATATCAAAGGCAGCAGGGTTTTCTCCCCGATTGAAACATATGTAAAACCATCCCCGGAAGTCTGCAAAACCCCTTCTTCTCTCCAGTAAGCGGTATCCATAAACCTGTACATGCCCGGGCTCGTGGTCGGGTCTGCCCGGACGTACCAGCGCAAGTGGCGCGGGTAACCGCCGAAAGTCTCCCCAACCGCCGCCCGCCAGTAATTGCCCGAGGGGTGGTAAATTTCGCTGCATAAGTAATAGTGAGAATACTCGTTATTTGTATACACACGCACACCCTTGACTGTAATATCGCATAAACCCGGATCTTTAGTTACTGGATAGCGTATACTATACAAACAACTCAATTAAAAAGTGTTCACATGAAAGCGATCGTTCAAAACGATTACGGCTCACCGGATGCCTTCGAGCTCAAAGAGATCGAAAAGCCGGAAGTGGGTGAAGACGGCCTATTGGTGCGGGTTAAAGCGGCTGCCCTGCACGCCGGCGACGTTTATACAATGCGGGGTGAACCCTATCTGGCGCGTTTCAGCGCCGGGTGGCCCAAGCCGAAGAATTACGTGCCCGGTTATGATGTCGCAGGACAGGTTGAGGCGGTCGGAACGAAGGTAACCCGCTTTAACCCGGGCGACCAGGTTTTTGGGGGATGCAGCCGGACCTGCGCCGAGTATGTTTGCGCCCCCGGGGATAAATTTGCATACATGCCGGTTAACCTGACGCCTATCCAGGCTGGCAGCAGTGCCGACCTCCGCGGTCGCTGCCCTGCGCGGTTTGCGCGATGCCGGAAAGGTGCAGCCCGGCCAGCATGTCCTGATCAACGGCGCTTCAGGGGGTGTTGGTACCTTTGCAGTCCAGATCGCCAAGGTCCTGGGGGCGGAAGTGACCGGCGTGTGCAGCACCGGGAACCTGGAACTGGTCCGGTCGCTCGGCGTGGATCACGTAATCGACTATACCCGGGAGGATTTTACGGGAAGCGGGGAGCGTTACGATCTCATTCTCGACCAGGTGGCGAACCACTCATTTTCGGATTTGAAGCGCGCCCTCACACCCCGGGGAACTTACATCCCCAACAGCGGCAACGCAGGCCTGGGTTTTATTATCCGGGCGTTCATCCGCTCGCTGTATAACAGCCAGCAGGGGCGCCCATTCCTGGCTGTCCCGAACAGCGACGATCTAAGGGTTCTGAAAGAATATATCGAATCCGAAGGTATTACCCCGGTCATCGACCGGACATTCCCGCTGGATGAAGCCCCGGGGGCATTCCGTTATCTGGATGGCGGTCACCCCCGCGGGAAAGTGGTTATCACCATTTGAACAGCCGTACCAACAGGGGTTATTTCATATTTGAAAGATAAATCAAACAAAAATATGGAGACATTAGGACCATGTCCAGCAAAAAGATTTCATCGACAAAGACAATCCGTACATTCCTGAGAGAAGGCACCTGATCAGAGACAATTATGAGCGTCGTTGACCGCTCGTTCGATGATCCGCTGAAACTGGAGGAACAGGGTTCCGCTCTCCTGGCAGGCGGGATAATGGCGCACGGCTTCCAGTGCGGCATGTTATGGGGCGCAGCCCTTGCTGCCGGGGCGCGGGCGTTTCGCCTTTTCGGCACAGGACCGCAGGCTGAAACAGCCGCAGTTACCGCCGCCCAAAGGCTGGTGGAATCCTTCCGGACCAGCAACAGCTATATAGACTGCGGCGATATAACCGAAATGGATTGGAGAAAATCAAAAGGGGTCTTGAAATTTATAGTAAAAGGCGGGCCCATAAAATGCTTTCGGATGGCCGCCGCCTATGCCCCTGACGCATACTCGGAGATAGACTCCGCCCTTTCTGGAAACACTTTCGAAGCCCCTTCCCCACCGGTTAGCTGCGCGGCTTTGTTTGTAAAAACGGCTGGCGCCTCGGAGATGCATGCGGTAATGGCGGCTGGATTTGCAGGTGGGATTGGATTAAGCGGAAGCGCCTGCGGGGCTTTAGGAGCGGCATTATGGCTCACTTCCATGAACAGTATTAAAAGCGGAGACAGCAAAATGGACCTTCAGAATTCCGATGGGATTGATCTGATGGACAGATTTGTGAAATCCAGCGACTATGAATTCGAATGCGCAGCAATCGTTGGGCGGAAGTTCGAGAATGTCGGCGACCATTCAGAATTTTTACGCCTCGGAGTGTTGCTCCCAGATCATACAAGCCCTGGCAGAAAACCTGGCCAGCTGATTTCTCTCATTGAGACCTGATGAAAGCAGAAGCTCCAATCAACAGAGTTCAAAAGAACAAAGGAAGAAGCCCGGGCCAGTTATGACAGAATGAGCAGGTGGTATGACCTGCTGGCTGGCTCCGCGGAGAAGAAATATAAGGAAGCGGGGCTTTCAATGCTGGATCTCAGGGAAGGGGAGACCGCCCTTGAGATCGGGTTCGGGACCGGGCACTGCCTGGTTAAACTCGCCCAATCCGCCGGGGATTCGGGCCGGGTTTATGGTATTGATCTCTCACAGGGGATGTTCAATGTCACCCGGGAAAGGCTGCAGGCTGCAGGACTGTCCGGAAGGGTTGAATTGAAGCGCGGCGACGCTGCCAGTCTGCCGTATGAAGACGGTTTCTTTGACGCAGCTTATATGAGTTTCACGCTTGAACTGTTCGATACGCCCGAAATACCGCTTGTACTGGCTGAGTGTAAAAGGGTACTGCGGGTGGGCGGCCGGCTGTGTGTGGTGTCCATGGCTAAAAAAAGCAGCAGCGGGCTGATGGTCAGGTTGTACGAATGGGCTCAGGGCAGGTTCACAAAATATATTGACTGCCGTCCCATCTATGTCCGAAACTCCCTTGAAACCTCAGGGTTCTCGATCCGGAGCGTGAAAGAGATGGCCATGTTCGGGCTGCCGGTTGGTATCGTGCTGGCGGGAAAGCATTAGGGCACAGAGAGGACCCTATCCCTTTTCTTCACTCCCCTTCCTCAGGGGCTTCCGCTTCGCCGTAATCCAGAACATCCCGTACCCCGCTACCCCCGGTGGGTGCGCTCACTATCCCCTTTTCCTCCATTGATTCAACCAGGCGCGCTGCCCGGGTGTATCCAATCCGCAGTTTACGCTGCAGCATGGAAATGGAGGCCTTTCCTTCCTGCCTGCACAGTGCCACCGCCTCCTCAAAAAGCGGGTCCTGGTCCTCATCCTCCATCTCCTCCCAGATCGGGAGCTGCTTTAAAGGCAGGCTCGGTGGCGCTGCATCTGGAACGCCATCCGCAGTCACCCGGTCTGGTTCGCCAAACCCGGCCTGGCTCTGCCAGTAATTAACCAGTTGCATAATTTCCATGTCCGAAACAAATACACCCTGCAAACGGACCGGGGCTGGCGCATCCGGCGCCTGGAAAAGCATATCGCCGTGTCCGAACAGACGTTCCGCCCCCGGCTGGTCAAGGATCACCCGGCTGTCCACGCCGGATGCCACTGCGAAAGCGATGCGAGCCGGGAAATTAGCCTTGATCAATCCGGTCACGACGTCTACAGACGGACGCTGGGTTGAGATTACCAGGTGAATTCCTGTCGCCCGCGCCAGTTGCGCCAGCCGCGTAGATCAGCCGTTCGGTCTGCATCCGGCGCAATCATCATCAGATCAGCCAATTCGTCAATAACGACCACCAGAACGGCAGCTTTCGCCCATAACCTCACTTTCCTGGATGCGGTTGTAATCCTGCACGTTACGGCACCCGGCCTCGGCCAGTTTTCGGTAGCGCAGGTCCATCTCGCGCGCCACCCACTGCAGCACCCGCACCACTCGCTCCAATTCCACCACGACCGGCGCCAGCAAGTGCGGTATCCCGTTGTAACCGGTCAGCTCCACCCGCTTGGGATCAACCATAATCATGCGCAGGTCGTTCGGGGTATTGTTCATCAACAGGCAGCTGATCAACGCGTTCACGCAAACCGACTTGCCCGAACCAGTCGCCCCAGCGATCAGCAGATGCGGCATCCCCGCCAGGTCAGCAGCAACCGCATTTCCAGATACATTCTGGCCCAATGTAAACGCCAGTGGGGACTGTCAGACGCGTGAAATGCTTTGCTTTCGAGGATGTCACGCAGAGTAACCAGGGCAGTCTCGTCATTTGGGACCTCGATGCCGATAAATCCCTTCCCGGGAACAGGCGCCTGGATTCGGATCCGGCGGGCAGCCAGCGCCAGCGCCAGGTCGTCCGCCAAGGGCGTTGATTTTCTTCACCCGGACACGGGTTCTCCCACTGCGGGTTTCAATAAAATCCGGCTCCACCCCGAACTGGGTAATGGTAGGCCCCCGGTTGATCTCCACAACATGCCCCGGGGCGCCAAAGGAGGCTCAACGACTCCTCAATTACCCGCGCTCGCTGGATGTCGATACTCTGGTCATATTCCGCCCGGCCTCCCAGTTCAAGTATTTCATCAATGGCGGGCAGTTTCCAGGCTGCCGCTTCGCCTTTTATCTCATACGATAAACTTTCTCCGGCGCCTGGATAACCGGCATTGACCGTCTTCCCACCGCCGTCTTTTGCGCTGTTACCTGCAGCCGCAAAAGGCGAAATGGTCTGGATTCCGGGTATTTCAGCCTTGCCCCGCCTTTGGGTTCTGGTTACAGCAAGCAAGGCGCCCTTCAACCAGTTCTGGAACCGGCCTGCGGCTGGCCCTAACCAGCCAAACATCTCTGCCACCGGTTTGTCCAGGAATAATACCAGCCCGATTAAAAGAAATGCGGCTAGAATAATTGTCGTTCCCACACCACCGAAGGCTGTATCCAGCGACCCTGAAATTTTAGCCCCCACAGAACCCCCCTCCTGATTGGTTGCGAGGCTTGTGCCTCCGTTGATTTCAGAAAAAATCCCCGCCAGGAAATTCAGCGCCGCCAGAAACACAAAAAACAAAAGGGTTGCCCCTAAAACGCGCTCAACCGCAAAAGGCGGTACCCGCTCAAATCTTCGCAGTACCAGCCAGGCGCCGCACACCACCATGCCAATTGGAAAGATGTACATCCCCCATCCGAACGAGTCCTCGATCGCCCCCATCCAACCGCTTACCAGCCCGTCCTGGCGCGGGTACACCAGTCCAAGGATGATGAGCAAGCCAACCAGCCCGATTATCACCCCCAGGATATCAATCCAGCGGTCAAGTGGGACCTCCTGAAGCTTAAATTCCCGCATAAAGCCAAAGCCTTGGTTGGCGTTTTTACCCGGCCCGCCTGTTTTAGTGGTCGATTTTGAACTCCGCGACCGGGTTGAGGAGGGCTGCTTTCCGCCTTTTCTGGACGGGCTCCTTATGCCTTTAAATCTGGTTTTTCTTTTAGATGTACTTTTAGGAGACATGATTAACAGGTTTATTGTTGCAAAATTAATGCCGGGGGCGTACGGGTTGCTCTTTTCTGGATATAGAAATCCGGTCGAATTTATTTTTAAATTATAGCACAAATGGTCGAATAATTAATATAAAGGGGGCGCTGAATCTGGGCTGGGTCAAGTTGAGGTAAAATAATTCCCGGCTGATGGCGCGGATCCTTTCAAATACAATCCCGCGCTGGAAGAATAGGATAAATTTGTTCGAGATCGTTTTTCTTGGCACCTCTGCTTCAGCACCTTCCATTCACCGCGGGCTTACCTCCCAGATCGTGATCCACGACGAATATCGTTTTTTAATAGACTGCGGAGAAGGTACCCAGCGCCAGATCATGCGATCCGGCATCGGTTTTAAACGCCTTAATAAAATCCTTATCACCCACGGTCACCTTGACCACATCCTGGGCCTGGGCGGTTTGCTGTCAACTTTTATGCGCTGGGAAGCGATTCAGGATCTCGAAATTATCGCAGGCGCATGGGCGCTAGAACGGATAAAAGACCTGTTGTTCGGGGTGGTTTTGCGCGGCGTCCACCCGCCCATGGACATCTTGTTGAGGGAGATCACTCCCGGCGAGATTTTTAATTTTGAGGATTTCAGGGTATCCGCCTTCCCGGTGCTGCACCGCGGTTCAGATTGCTTTGGTTTTAAATTCGAAGAAAAACCCAGAAGACCATTCCTGCCGGAACAGGCAGAGCAATTATCCATCCCCCCGGGGCCGTGGCGGCGCAAATTGGTTGGCGGAAAGTCTGTGACCCTGCCTGATGGCCGCCTGATTCAACCCGACCAGGTGCTCGGCCCGCAGCGCAAGGGCACCCAGTTTGTCCATGTCGGAGATGTCGGCCAGACCGGCGATCTAGAGACAATTTGCAGGGACGCCGATACGCTGGTTATCGAAGCCACATATTTGCAGGACCAGCTCGATTTGGCCCACGAATTCGCCCATTTCACTGCCCGCCAGGCAGCGGAACTTGCCCTCGGTACGGGTGTAAAAAACCTGATACTCACCCACGTCTCAAGGCGCTACCGTGAAAAGGACATCATCTCGGAAGCCCAGGCGGTATTTCCTTCCACTCATGTGGCCCGCGATTTTGACCACTATGTCATAAAGCGGGGGGGGCTTCAGAAGAGCAACCTGCTGGAAGATGGAAAGTAAATCGACGGCTGGTCAGCGCTCTCTGAACCTCTCCTCTTTCCACACATCTCCCTCATTGTGGTAACCCGCCTGTTCCCAAAAACCGGGCCGGTCATTTTTTAAAAATTCCAGCCCCCTCAGCCATTTAGCGCCTTTCCAGAAGTAAGGAACCTTCAGGTCTCCCCGCTCCGGGATATGCCCTACAACACCTCGTAGAGGGTAGCCGTGCTCAGGAGAGATCGGTTTTCCATCAAAGTGGGTCGCCAGCAGGAAATTATCCGAGAGTACTATTTCCACAGGCAGGTTTGTGGTGTAGTCGTTTTCGGCATGCTGCACCACAAATTTTGCTTCCGGTCTGACCGCGATGATCCCGTTCTCCGCCAGCGTTCGCACCGAAACGCCTTCCCACACCGTGTCGAATTTGCTCCAGCGGGTGACGCAGTGGATATCCATGACCACCTTTGAGCGCGGCAGCGAATTAAACGCTTCCCAGGTCCAGGTCAGTTCCTGCTCCAGCTCACCCCAAACCCTGAAATCCCAGGCGTCCGGGTCGAACTCCGGAACCCTACCATAATGCAGGATCGGAAATTTATAAGTTAGCGCCTGTCCCGGCGGAAGCCTGCCTTCCTGAGCCAACCTGCGCTCATCTTTTTTACGCTGTAAAGGGTTGTCCATACCGGTTATACCGTTATACTTTCGCCGGGGTTCAGTACGTGCGCCTTCGCATTGGTTTCGGCTTCTACCCGTTCTGCCCAGGCATATGGATCCTGCTTTATCAGGTCAAAAGTGTTGTAGTGTACCGGAACGACATGTTTTGGCTGGATCAACTTGACCGCCCGCAGGGCATCATCCGGTCCCATCGTATAATTGTCGCCAATCGGCAGGACAGCCAGATCTATTCCTTCTTCACCAATCAGCCTCATGTCGCCAAACAGGCCTGTGTCGCAGGCCAGGTAAGCCTTTATTCCATCCAGAGCAGTCAGCAGGAATCCGGCCGGATTACCGCCGTAGCTGCCATCCGGAAGTCCGGAACCGTGTAGAGCAAGCGTCAGTTTAAGATAACCGAAGGGGTGGTTGTAGCCTCCGCCGATATGCTGGCCGTGGGTTTGGATCCCCTTTTTCCCCAGCCACCCGCAAATCTCATGGATCGTAATCACCGGCGCCCCGGTCCGCCTGGCTATTGTCTCAACGTCCTGCGTATGGTCATTGTGGCCGTGCGAGACCAGGATAAAATCGGCCGGCACCTGATCCGCGGTCACCGGAGCTGACGGATTCCCCGTGAAGAATGGGTCAACCAGGATTGTGTATCCTCCCGTTTCCAGGCTCATTGTCGCATGCCCGTAATACGTCAATTTTATGCTCATTTATTTCCTCCTTTTTATGGTTTTTCCGGAAGCGTCGAAGCGAAATCCAGGCCCATTTTAACCCAACCTTTCAGATCGCGGTCATCCGCATAACCGGGGGGCGCGACCGTGATCCACCCGCTCATTGGCCTGCCGGTCATATCAAAAACTCTGGTGTGGGGCTGGTCCAATGCTTCCTGGTATTTCTCCGGGCCGACCCGCACAATCAGGTCGTCCTTGTTCACGCCGCAGGCTATATTGCCGCTGACCATGTAACCAATGCCGCCGAACATCTTCTTTTCAACAATGCCTGGTACGCCGGCAAGGATTTGGCTTACTCTTTCCGCCAGTATCGAATTGTATGCCACTATATCCTCCTGAAAAAATGAGGCCAGCGCAGCGGATATCCTCACCCTGGCAGAGAAAAACCCTCAGCCTTATCCGCGATGCAGCAAAATATCGTAATGGACAAACAGGCCGTGCGGCAACCTCTTTTCGCTTTTGATCTCAAATCCATTGTTAAGGAATTCTGCCCGGACATCCGTTATTGTATAGAATCCATAATTCCTCATGAATTTGCTGAAAACACCACTTAGCCAGGAAGGGAAAACAAGATCATACCAGATAAAAAAACCTCCTGGTCTGAGAACCCGGGCGATTTCCCCCACTGCAGACTTCCAGTTCTTAATATGGTGGAATACATTTTGAGAAATGACAAGATCAAAACAGTCTGTTTCAAATGATAGATCGGCGCCGTCCTCCACTTGAAATGTTAGCCTCTCATGCTCGGGGTACATCTTTTTTGCTCTCCTGATCTGATCTGGGTCAAAATCCGTTCCAGTTACGGCGAGGTCATATGAATCTGCCAGCCAGTTTGAGACTGTCCCGATACCGCAACCAATCTCAAGGGCTGTTGTAATTTGGTCCATATTTATCCCCTCAAGATGGGTTGATATTTTGGCTATATTTCGCTGCGCTTTTTCCGGTCGGTTCACCAGGCGTTTTTCAAGTCCTGTCATCGCCATCTTATTTTCCTCTACTTTTGAATCTTCTTGTCCAATCCCAGATCCGCAGGGATCAGCGAAAACATCCATGCATTGTGAGTCGCTTCACCCACAACCAGGCGATTGCGTAACAAACCCTCCCGGGTCGCCCCGGATTTTTCCGCCACACGGATGCTCCTCCGGTTCCCCTCTGCGACAACAATCTCCACCCGCCAAAACCCCAGGTCCTCAAACCCAAAGCGGCTGAGTAAATGCACCGACCGCACGGCAATTCCTTCTCCGGCGCGGTCACTGCGTACCCAGTATCCCAGGTTCGCAAACCGGAACAGATTGTTAATCTGATTCAAACCGCACCCGCCAATGATCTCCCCGTTTTTTATATCCATTATCACAAAATTATATTCGCTGCCCTGTTTCCACCCTGAAACTGCGCTCTCAACCCAGCGCTGGGCGTCTGCCGCATTGTAGCCGGCTTGGCACCATCCCATCCATGGAGAAATCTCGGGGATTGATCTCTGAACCGCCCGGGCGATCTTTTCTTTATCTTCAGGAACCGGGGGCCGCAGACTTATCGTCTGGTCAGTCAGCTCTGCTTTCGTTATCATTGTAGGTGAATAAATTATATGCCAGATGACAAAATTCCGGCACTAATCCAGGTAAAATTATTTCATGCCCGCCATTTCAGTGCTCCTGCCATGTTACAACGCCAGCGCTACTCTGGATGAGGCTTTAACCAGCCTTTCAGGCCAGACATTTCAAGATTATGAGATTATTGCGGTGGATGACGGATCAAGCGACCAAACCCCCAAAGTACTGCGCGAATGGAGCTCGCGCGACCGGAGAATAAAAGTGCTTTCCACTCCCCACCGCGGAATTGTCCAAGCATTAAATTATGGGCTGCAGTTCTGCCGCGCTCCAGTTGTCGCCAGGATGGATGCCGACGACCGCTGCCATCCTGAACGCCTTGCGCAGCAATTCAATTACCTTGCTTCCCATCCTGATGTGAGTCTGGTGAGCTGCCAAGTTGCCGGATTCCCGGAAAACCATCTCCGGGAGGGATTCCAGATCTATATCGAATGGCTGAACGGTTTAATTACGAACGAAGATATTTGCCGGGAGATATTCATCGAAAGCCCTTTCCCCCATCCGAGCGTTATGCTCAGGCGGGTTGATGTGCTCCGGGCTGGCTCTTATTCTGATAGAGGTTGGGCTGAGGATTACGACCTTTGGCTGCGGATGTATCTACTGGGGATGCGCTTTGCCAAACTTCCACAGTGCCTGCTCGATTGGCGCGAGCGGCCCGACCGGTTAACCCGAACTGACAGCCGTTACTCGCTTGAAAACTTTTTACGCGCAAAAGCGTTCTACCTTTCCGCAGGCCCGCTCACTGGCCGGGACGCTGTATTTATCTGGGGAGCAGGTATGACCGGCAGGCGCCTGAGCAAACACCTCCTTCGCAGCAATATCCCCCTGATTGCATTTATCGATATCGACCGGGAAAAAATTGGCCGGAAGCTGCGAGGTCTGCCGGTCATCTCGGCGATGGCGCTTTCAGATTGGCTGGCAGGATACCGCCTTCCGATCACACTTTCTGCGGTAGGTTCGCGCGGCGCTCGCCATAAAATCCGGGATTTCCTGACCGGTCTCGCTCTGAAAGAGGGTTATGATTGGCTGGCGGTTGCCTAGCGATTATACTGAAGCAGGGCTGACCTTTTTACCCGTATAAATTCGATAAAAATCGCAGGAGGTCGTTTTGGATCTAACCGAGCACTTCCAACCAGGGATGTACAGGGAAACCGTTTTTGAAGTAATGGAAGAACACTCCGCCATCCAGCTTGGCAGCGGGTCACTCCGCGTTCTGGCAACTCCTATGATGATCCGCTTCATGGAGATAACCTCCCACCGGCTTTTAGAAGGATACCTGCCTGAGGGGTTTTCAAGCGTCGGCGCCCATATAGACGTTCGCCACCAGGCGCCGACCCCCATCAACAACCCTGTCAGGGTCCGGGCTGAGATACTCGAGTTGAATCAATCGAGGGTGCTCTTTTCTGTCAGGGCCTGGGATGATCTTGAGCAGGTTGGAGAAGGTTTACACCAGCGGGTTGTTATCGAACTCGCCCGTTTTATGAAACGGGTTGAGGCTAAAACGAAGGCGTTATCAGGAGGTAATTAATCGCGCCCGCGTTCTGAACCATTCTTGCCGGTAGATGCTACCCCCCTTTAATTAGCCGGGCTGCGAAAACCGCAACCACAATTCCAGCCACAAGAAATAAGCCGCCCAAAATCCCCAGTATTGGTGACCTGCCGCCTTCCGGGGCTGGAACGACCTGCAATTCTGCCAGCGTTTCGGCGGTTGCCTGCGCACCGAAATTAATATATGTCTCATCACCGGGATTGAGCTCCAACTCGTAACTGGTTTCAGTAGTTGCGTTGTAGCCTTCCGGCACAGCGATACTTATTGTATAAAATCCTTCAGGCAAATTGTCGAAGCACTGCGAGTCAAGCCCGACACCGGTCGGGGTTGTCTCAGATACCGACCCGGATTTTTCGCTTATACTTATCGCCCCTTCCGGGATCGAGGCTTCCTGCTCCTGGCGGATCGAAATCACCATTCAGGTCATTGAACAGGATTATGCAGATATTGCCAAATCCGGGTTTTGGCGTCGGTGTCGGCAGCGGCGGGGTGGAGGTTGGCGTCGGCCCGGGTGTGGATGTCGCCTCCTCAGGTCCGCCAAGACCCAGCACAATCTGCTGCCCTTCAAAAATCGTGTCGCTGGTGAGATTGTTTAACGCTTTGATCTCTTCAACAGAAAGCCCGCTTATGACGGAGATGCTCAGCAGGGTGTCGTTGGCTTTTACAACCCACACAATCCGGCCATCCGGTCCTGGTGTGGGTGTGTAGATTGGAATTTGATTATCTGGGGCAGCCAGCACAGGCTTATTCCACCCAACTGCAGAGCGCGCTACCAAAAAGCGCTCCCGTCACCATCACCAGAACAAGCGCCGATAAACCCGGGCAACTTTTTACACGCTGAATTCGAAAACCCATAACATTTAAATTATACTGGATTCTCGGCCAATTCATGCCAACCCCCACCAAGTGATTTATTCAAAACAATCAAACCGATCCCAGCCAGGGCGTTAAAAAACAGCACACCTGCAATAATTGCCATTATTCCGGACATTCCGCCGAAATCCTTTCCAAACTGGTAAAGCGCTGGTGCAATCCAATCTCCAAGCGCTCTTCCGAGTGAGGTGCTGGAGATGAACGCCGCCATCATCGTCGCCCGCACTGCAGGCATAATCTCGGTCATCAAAGGGATCGCGCTCACAATTGTAAATTCAAAAGTCAGGTAGAAGCAGAATAATCCTACCAGCGCGCCCGCCAGGCTGCTGCCTAGAATTGGGATCAGACCAGCCACCAGGCAGTTTAAAATTATACCAATCCCTACTGCGCGGCGTTTGCCGATTCGATCAGTAGTGCCTCCCACCAGACCCTCGCCAGTCAGTTCTGATATGCCAATAACAACTGAGGCTGCAGCCAGCGCGCCGATCTGAACGCCAAAAGTTCCCTCCAACCAGACCCCAAACATCAGATTTACCATTTCGTTAGCCACACTTATCGCAAACCCGATAGTTATTCCTGCCAGGGCGGGGGCGAAGGTAAACACTTTCTCCAGATTCTTCCACATTTGCATGCCCCCATCCCCGGCAGGCTTGTTCCCGGGAAGCATCCAGGCGAGCCCAGCAACCGCAATCCCTCCTGCAATTGTAAAAAACGGGAACGGAGCCAGCCAACCGCCTCTTATGATCAAGAATCCGACCACTGGTATCCCGAAGATAAAAGACAGTGACCAGCTGAATTCCGTCAACGCCAGCACAAGTCCACGCCTTTCATACGGGACTTTATCCCCCAGGTAGGCCTGCATCGCTGGCAGAAATGCAAACATCCCCAGGATGGAGATAAACAACATCACCGTAAAAGTGATAAAAGATGGCCTGAACAGCATCAAAGCCATTCCAGAGGTGAACACGAGTACACCCAGGACCATTCCGGTCTTTCTGCCGCGCGTATCGGCAATTGTCGCCAGAAACGGGCCAAAAATTCCGGAGGCGGAACGCAGCATTATAGCCCTGGACAGCAGACCGATTTCCACACCCAGCCCGCGACCGATTGCAGGCAGGAATGGATAGACCATCCTCACTGAGGTGTTCATGAGTGTCCGGATAAGGATAAATACTAATACCTGCAGCTTAAGCGAGTTCCTCACCTGCACCGCCCTCAATTTTTCGCCAAAAAATAGCCATTACACCAGCCAACAACAAAATCGCAGCCAGCAGTGAAAAGTAAAAGACCTGGATACGGGTGGCATCCGATTCCAGGATTGGTGAATTCGGGTGCATCACATTCGGAGTGTTCGCAACAGCAAGTCCTAATAGGATAATAAAAACCAGATTGCCGACCGATGCCCAGACTGGATTTTCAAGCAAAGTAATCCCGACCTGGATTAATAAGCCGCCAAAAGCAAAAATTAACGCCATCCGCCACCTGGGTTCAGCCAGGAACAACCCATTCCAGTTCGTTTGCATCGCCCAGATGGAAAGAGGCAGATAGGTGATCCAGAAGAATAAACCAGTCCTTCCAAAAGCGCGCGACCATCTATGTAACTCTTCCCTCCCGCTCGCCAGCCCGACTAAACCTACCAGACCTGCGGCAGTAAAAGCCAGGATTGCTGTCCAAACCCAGGCGCCGTGCAGGTAAACAACCCGTACATTCACCCCCAGGGTCTTCTCCTGCGGTCCCGTGATGGTTAATCCAGTGATTACAAACAGCAGCAGAATAAACGCCCCTGTCAGTGCCCTCGCATTTCGCATGTTGTCCCTGTGCAGATCAAAACATAGTGACAAATGCTTTCTCGATTAGCATTTGTCACTATTCTGAGAAATAATGGCTGGAATTCTACCGTATAACCTGAAAAAGTTTCAGGTTTTCAGCATAGGCATTTTTATCCCGTGTCGTTTTGCAGCCGAGATTGCCTCTTCATATCCTGCATCCGCGTGGCGTACAATCCCCAAACCGGGGTCGCTGGTCAGCACTCTCTCCAATCTCTGCGCAGCCTGGAATGTTCCATCGGCTACAATCACCTGGCCGGCATGCTGGCTGAAACCAATCCCAACTCCTCCGCCGTGGTGAAATGAAACCCATGTGGCACCTCCAACCGCGTTTATCATTGCATTTAATATCGCCCAATCGCTGACTGCATCTGAACCATCTTTCATCCCCTCCGTTTCTCGATTGGGGGAGGCAACCGAACCTGCGTCAAGATGATCACGACCAATAACGATAGGCGCTTTAAGCGCGCCTTCGGCTACCATCTGATTAAATCGCAGCCCGGCTTTGGTCCGTTCACCGTACCCAAGCCAGCATATGCGGGCAGGCAATCCCTGGAAAGGCACCTGCTCGCGGGCTAAACGCAGCCAGCGCTTGAGGTGCTCATCATCCGGAAACAACTCCATCACTGCCTCATCTGTGCGGTAAATATCCTCCGGGTCTCCTGAAAGGGCTACCCACCTGAACGGTCCTTTTCCCAGGCAGAACAGAGGCCGGATATATGCCGGGACAAAGCCGGGGAAATCAAATGCGTTTTGCAGCCCGGCGTCGAGGGCCCTCTGGCGGATATTGTTGCCGTAGTCAAATACCTCCGCGCCCGAATTTTGAAATGCCAACATCGCCTGGACATGGCGTACAATCGATTCGAGTGCCAGATTCCTGTAGCGCTCCGGTTCATTTATGCGCAGTTCACCCGCCTGTTGTATATCCATTCCGCCGGGAACGTACATCATGACATCGTGCGCCGGAGTCTGGTCAGTTACCACATCTGGAATCACATTTCGCAGATACAATTCAGGGTATATATCAGCTGCATTTCCGATTAAACCAACCGTCTTTGGCTCTTCCTGGTCGAGGGCTTCTTCGACAATAGTCATGGCTTCTTCCAGCGTATCGACCACAACATCCACATAGCCAATCTCTAACCTGCGTCTGGCGCGCTCTGGATCCACCTCTACGATCAATCCCACTCCCTCATTCATTTTTATAGCCAGAGGCTGGGCACCGCCCATTCCACCCAGACCCGCCGATAATACAAACCTGCCCCGCAGTGAATCCCAGTTGCGCTGGCGGGCCAGCGAACCGAATGTTTCATAGGTGCCCTGCAGAATTCCCTGTGTACCGATATATATCCAGGAACCTGCCGTCATCTGGCCGTACATGATCAAGCCGCGCTGCATGAGTTCGTCGAAATTCTCCTGAGTTGCCCAGTGCGGCACCAAATTCGAATTCGCAATCAGAACCCGCGGCGCATCCGGATGGCTTCTAAATACAGCCACCGGTTTACCTGACTGCACAAGCAGCGTTTCATACTCCTCCAGCTCACGCAGTGTTGCCAGGATCGTTTCAAAGGATTCCCAGTTTCGGGCAGCTTGGCCTCTTCCCCCATATACAACCAGATTTGCAGGATCTTCAGCCACTTCCGGATCCAGGTTGTTCTGGATCATCCGGTAAGCCGCTTCAGTTTGCCAGGATTTACAGTTCAGCACAGACCCTCTGGGGGAGCTGACTATTCTATCTTCTGACATGTACGCCTCCATTTTTAAATAAACGGCCCCTCTTGTCTGATTATACGACAGGAGGGGCGTACAGGCGCTTAAAAAATAAACAATCACTCAGCCAGTGTTCAACTGCTATTTCCAATACTTTCCAACCGGTCTCCTGCCAGGCTGGTTATGCAGTTGAACTGCCAGTTCTAAATAGTGCAAATCCCAGGTTTGGTTCTTCTATTCAAGCGTTAAGCTGCAACCGGCTCTCTACCGTTTTCCACAAACTGGTCAAAAGTGGTCGCTCTCAACCGGGAAACCAGTTCATCCTGGGCTTCGCACCATATCGGCTGCAGCGGGCAGGTTTCACCAAACACACACACCCCATGATGTGCGACGCAGTCATTGAGCAGAATCGGTCCGTCGATCGCTTCAACAACCTCCAGCAGAGAAATTTTATCCGGTATCTTCGCCAGTGATACCCCGCCGCGTGCTCCCCGGGATGTTTGCAGCAGTCCTGCTACGGAGAGCTGTGACACAATTTTCGCCAAAAAAGAAGGCGGGATTCTCTGTTCTTCGGCGATCTGGCTGGTTGCGGCTCGATGTTCAGGTCCTAACTTGGCCAGATAAAGGACGGCGCGTACAGCGTAATCAGCTTGACGAGTAATCTGCATACAAATACTCCATTTTCAAATCAGGTTATTTGGATAGGATTTATTTCGAATATTTTAGACTGTTTTTAGCATATTCACAAGTGACAGAGGTCATTCCATAGGGATGACTGTTATCTATAACTTATGATTATCATCTTTTTTGTACAAATATGTAAAATTTAATCATTTAAGATATGGTAATATTGGCTGGCTAGGAAAGGTGAAGGACAAACCTGATGATAGGTCGCGGGTTTTTAGCATCAAACACAACTACCCACGAATTGTCTGGCAATTTACGAATTTTATAGGAGAATTTAACTATGAAGCAGATTTGTGTGGTCGGCGTCGGTTATGTTGGGCTGGTTACGGCAGCCTGCTTTGCTGACCTTGGAAATCGGGTAATTGCCCTTGATATCTCGGAAGAAAAAATCAAAGGTCTCAAAAAGGGGGAAATGCCGATATACGAACCCGGTCTGAAAGAACTGGTAGATCGAAATGTAGAAGCAGGGCGGCTATCCTTCACAACCTCATATTCAGAGAGTATCAATGGAATCGAGTTTGTCTTCATCGCAGTTGGAACCCCTTCCGGAGTTGACGGGGAAGCGGACTTGCGGCATGTTGCTTCCGCAGCCGAAACAATCGCCCGGGAAATGCGGGCTCCCCTGATCATTATCAATAAATCAACAGTCCCGGTGGGCACCGGGGACTGGGTGGCGGATATCGTCCGCGAACACCAGCCGGAACCTGTCGACTTCTCAGTCGTCTCCTGCCCGGAATTCCTGCGGGAGGGCGCTGCGATCAGCGATTTTATGAATCCGCACCGCACTGTGCTGGGCTCCCTGGAACGGGAAGCGGCGGAAAAAGTTGCCCAGTTGCATCTACCCCTGCGAGCTCCGATAGTGATAACAGACCTGCGAACAGCCGAGATGATCAAATATGCCTCCAATGCATTCCTGGCGACGAAAATATCATTCATAAACGAGATAGCCAATATCTGTGAAGAACTTGGAGCAGATGTGAAGGAAGTTGCAATCGGGATGGGATACGACAAACGAATAGGTCCGCTGTTCCTGGACGCCGGGCTCGGTTACGGCGGTTCCTGCTTTCCAAAGGACGTAAAGGCGCTTTCATATATGGCCGCAGAAAAAGGAAGGCATCCCCAACTGCTAAACGCGGTGATGGAAATTAACGACGACCGCCGCCCGATGGCTGTCAACCGGATCACGGAAATGCTCGGCGGCGTTAAAGGCAGGCGGATTGGGCTGCTGGGCCTTTCTTTTAAACCTAACACGGACGACATGCGCGAAGCCCCATCAATAGATATCGCCAATTCCCTGTTGGCCGCCGGCGCAACTGTCCGGGCTTATGACCCGGTTGCCATGGAAGTCGCCCGTCCAATACTGGTTGGGGTGGAAATGTACCCGGATGTGTACTCAATGGCGGATGGATGTGATGCATTGATGGTCATTACTGATTGGAATGAATTTAAACACCTCGACCTTCACCAGATCCATGGTTTGCTGAAGCAACCTGTAATTTTCGACGGCCGTAATATCTACGACCCTTTTACCATGAGCAAATTAGGTTTTCACTACCGCGGCCTGGGGCGTGGGTACGATGGACGGAAAGCAAAACGCCAGCAGAGAGTTGAACTCGCCCGAGCATAAAATCGATTCATCCTCACCCCGGGTAATTGATTACGAGGGTTCAGATTACCAGACCAGTTTTTGGGAGCAGGGTGAGCGGGGATATGAAGATCAGGCTGAAGAGGTCGCCCTGCGCAGGCTGCTGCCGGAAAAAGGCAATCTGCTTCTGGAACTCGGGGCGGGAGCCGGCCGTAACACCCCCCGCTATAATAACTTTGAACGCATTGTCCTGCTGGACTATTCTTTTACCCAGCTTAAGGCTGCCCAAAACCGTTTAGGAACGGGGGACCGTTATGTCTATGTGGCAGCAGATGTGTACCGGTTGCCGTTTGTACCTGCCCTGTTTGACTTCGCAACCATGATCCGCACAATCCACCATCTGGTCGACCCGGACCTCGCCCTCACCCAGGTCCGCAGGGTTCTGGCCGAAAAGGGCGGTTTTATCCTCGAATACGCCAACAAACAAAACCTGAAGGCAATAATCCGTTACCTGGCGGGCAGGCAGGCCTGGAGCCCTTTTACGGTAGAGCCGATTGAATTTGTCGAACTCAATTTTAATTTTCACCCGAAATCAATCCGCACCTGGCTGCATGATAACCGTTTTCGAATCGAACGCCAGCTCACAGTTTCCCACTTCCGGGCAAAAACGCTCAAGCGTCTGATCCCGTTGCAGTTACTGGTGAGGATGGATTCCTGGGCTCAGTTAACCGGTGACCTGTGGCAGTTCAGCCCGAGCGTTTTCGTCAAATCGATCGCAACCGGACGAACAGAGCCTCCCAATCCGGGCTCTTTCTTCCTGTGTCCCGCCTGCGGATACGAACAAATCGAAGAAATCCCGGATTATTGCCGCTGTCCCCGCTGCTCGCAAAGGTGGCAAATCAAGGACGGCATCTACGACTTCCGTTTGAAAAAGTCCGGCGGATAAGCCCTCCAGACTGCCCGGTTTACCCGCCAGGTTTTTCCAGCACCCAGAAAAACGAAAGCCCAAAAAACTGCAGTGGGGTGCCCTCCAGCCAATGCAGGAAAGAACGTAGCAGACTGCCAAATCTGGGGTGGCGGGCGATGATATTGTCATAAGCCCCAAAAATCACCCGCTGCTCCACAACCCTGACGTCCAATCCTTCCCATAGTTTCTGCAGGTCTCCACTGCTGTAAACCCGCACATGCGGCACCAGCCTATCGCGAATTTTTCTGGGCAGGTAATTCACCAGAGGTATATTTCCAAACCGGTAACTCCCCCGCCAGTAGACCCCGTGAGTCTCAAAAGGATAGCCGCGGTTTGGGGCAAACAGAATAATTCGCCCTCCCGGGCGCAGGCAGCGCGCCATTTCTTGGGCGGCTATGCGGTCATCCTGGACATGTTCAATAACTTCGTGGCTGAGAATCAGATCGAACATCTCTCCAGAAAAAGGGAGCTCTTCCCCTTTTCCGTTGATAATCGAGGCGTTGCCAAGCGATTCAGTCCTCCTGTAAGCCTGGACAGCCCGCTCCAGCTCAAATTCCAATCCTGTAATTTGGGAGGTATACAGGGCAAGATGTTCCACGTAAATCCCAACCCCGCATCCATTTTCCAGCATAACTCCATTCTGAAACAACTCGCCGCCAGCTTTAAGTATCATCTCAAGCCGGCGCTCCTGGCCTGCCCGCCATACGTACGAGGGTTCGCCGCGCAGCGCGGCTTTGTCAGGCTTATTCACCCCATCTTGCATAGAGTTCATTCTCAAACCCCATTCTCGTCAGCACCCGCCCGACAATATTGTCAATGACCTCCTCAAGCGACCCGGGTTTTGTGTAAAAAGCAGGTACCGGTGGGAATATTACCGCACCTGCTTCGGCTGCCAGCGACATATTTCGCAGGTGTCCAGGGTGCAGCGGCGACTCGCGCACAACCAGGACAAGTGGGCGACCCTCTTTCAGGGTCACATCCGCTGCCCTGGACAGCAGGTCCTGCGTATACGAATTCGCCACCGCGGATAAGGTCTTTATAGAACAAGGGATAACCGCCATCCCGGAAGTCCCAAATGACCCGGATGCGATTTCCGCCCCAATATCTGTGTAACTGTAATGTTTGTCGGCCAGCCTGACCACATCCTCAAAAGCCCATTCTGTCTCCTGAGAGATTGTAATCCGCGCCGACGGCGAAATCACCAGGTGGGTTTCCACGGGTCTGGTCTTCAGATATTCCAGCATCCGGATGCCGAGTACAACCCCGGATGCGCCGCTGATACCAACAACCAGGCGTGCTTTTTTAACCATCAATTCTCCTTCATCCCTGCCTCTGTTTAATCAGCTTTTTCTGCCCCGGTAAATTGCCACAGTCCCGCCCATTATTGACCGGTAAGCGGTTTCGCAAAAACCAGCCGTTTTCATTCTGAGCGCAACCTGCTGGGGGGCCAGAAAAGCCTCGGTCGTTGCCGGCAAATACCTGTATGGTTCTTGAGTTCCGCTGACCATCCTGCCCAGCGTGGGGATGACCACCCTGAGATGGAACATAATGAGCGGTTTCAAGACCGATACTGGCGGCGGGGCTGTATCCAGGGCGACCATTAATCCTCCCGGCTTTAATACCCGCAGTTGCTCAGCCAAACAGATTTGCAAGTCGTTAACATTGCGCAGCAGAAAGCCGGAAACAACCGCATCAAACTCGTTTTCCGCGAAGGGCAAAAGCAAGCCGTCGGCTCCACCCCAAGCTAACCCGGTATGGCCAAACCACTGCTTCTGCGCCCGTTTTCGGCCGATTTGCATCATCTGTTCTGTAAAGTCAACCGCTGCAACCCAGCAGTCCGGGCACTGTTTCAATGCCTCAATAGCCAGATCGCCGGTGCCCGTACCTATATCGAGCAGTTTTCTTCCAGGCGCCAGTTCAGCCCTCCGGATTACCTCCCGGCGCCAGACAACATCCTGCCCGCCGGTCATCACCCTGTTCATAAGATCATAGCGGTTGGCGATGCTGCTGAAAATATCCTGGACGCGCCGGTTATGTTCCCGGTTTTTTACAACCTGCAAAATTAAACCTCGAAGATCGAATAAAGAAAGCTGGATAATCCTACCATTAAGGGCAAAAAAACAATATGTTGTACGTTTTACTTTATCAAGCTAGCCATCTCTCATTTCGCTAATTGCGGATTCATTAATCGTTGACCCGCATTTAATAGCATGCTATCATCATACCGGGGATTAATATGACCAGAATTTCCAGCCGGATAGATTGGACTTATGTAATTGGATTGCTGTTGCTGCCCGTACTGATTATGGGCGCTATTCTACTGGCGGGTTTAATCCAGGGTTTAACCCGTTACAACTATGGATATTTCAACCAAGAATACCAGCAGCGTTATGCGGTTCCAAACAGCCTGATCACCGATCTCGAAACTGCCCTCCGGGAAGGTGATGAGGATCTGATGGCTGAAATACAGGGCACCCGCAACGCTGATATTAAAACCGGGGCCAACCCCAACCTGCGTTTTATGATCATGCTGGAATCAAGCGGCAAATACCTGGATTATTTATTTATGGATACTACCAATTACCGGCGCTATCCCCAGCATCTTAAACAATTAAACGGACGCTATATCAGGGTACCCGAAGGATTGTACTTTGCGGTCGACAGCCGCCAGTGGATATCCACTTTTTTTCCGCTCGCCGCGCTGTGGTGGATGCTGGTGATTCTGTTTACAATCAGCGTATGGTTTTACCGCCTTATGGCAAATTACCGCCAGAGACGCTTGGGAGAAATCCCGCCTGACCAGGACTGACCGGGATCATCCATTCTCTCCTGGTTGAAACAGCGCCTTATCTTCGGCCTGGGCGACCTGTTTACCTTCCTCCACATTCACCCGGTAAAGCAGGAACCCGCCCGCAATAAAAAACAGGATCAGGCTCAGAACTGCAGGGCGGCTGCTTCCCAGCAGGACTCCCGCCGATGCAAATAATAGCGGTCCCACAACCGCTGAGAACTTTTCCATCACCCCAAACAATCCGAAAAATTCGCCGCTTTTCGATGCCGGTAACATTGCAGCATACAAACTTCTGCTCAGCGCCTGGCTTCCACCCTGCACCACCGCGACCATCCACGCCAGGAACCAGAACTCAATCACGGAATCGAGGAAAAAACCCCATACCGCGATAACCACATAGACCATCAGCGCCAGCAGGATGCTCCTCTTTGTATCCATTGTCTCCGCCAGGCGCGAGAATACCGGCTTCCCGAGTATCAATGCCAGAAGAAACCCCGCCAGTTCCACCACGACAATCAACCCGATGATCTGCAGAAGATCGCTTCTCCGTTCAGCGGACAGGATCTTAATTTCACTTAACACGATTCTATTTCCCCCAGATTGCGGATTCCTCTGGTCGCTGTTTACCAGCATCAATGAATGCTCCCCGGGTTCCTCCGCCCGAAAAGACCTGCTTTCTCCATAACGGACTGTTGGGTTGAATGCGTCAATAATTATGGCCTCTCCTTCCTCGTCCAGTAAAGGTTCTCCATCCAGGTAAACTTGCCAGATTCCGTGGTCCGGACCCGCAGTATAAACAACCTCGGCGCGCTGGCCGTTAAATGCCAGTTCGTATGCAGACCCTGGTTGAGTGGAAGCTGCCAGTATCAGGTCGGTTTCGCTGCCGATCTCATCACCCGCTACGCTAATTTGTTCCCAGACTCCCGTAAATTTTATTGCCTGTGAGTCAACCGCATATATACCTTCGCCGACAGTGTTTGCGCTGCTGCTGTATGGTTCCGGTGAGGCTCCCACAATATTTTCGGGAAGATAGCGCCCTCCAGCATACCCGACCAGCGGCAGCGCAACCAGGTTATACAGGATAAATGCCAGGTAAACCGGGCGGCGTTTATCTCCCCTGGTCGGCAAACGCCCAAAAATCAGGCTGAATGGTATCCCTACAAACTGAACCAGCAGCAGCGCCAGGATGAGTTCCACGGCCCCAAAACCAAGTTCAATGCCGTAAATCGCAGCCACGCCGATAATTGTGCCTATACCGTCATTGTAAATCAGGAAAGCAATCAAAAATTTGAACAACTGGCTGTACCTGCTGATATCCCTCAATGTGTCAAGCAGCCTGCTGAAACTCGTGGAAAGGACATTCTGGCCTTTCTTCAGGATTAAAGCAGCAGATGGCGGTTCAGGTACTCTGGTAAATATCGGGATAGAAAATACCGCCCACCAGATTGCTACACTTAAAAAGGAGAGCCTTGGGCCCCAGGTTCCAGGTAAAAACATAATCATTGCAACATTTACTGCCAGCAGGATTCCTCCCCCAAGGTAGCCCATTGCATACCCGCGGGTTGATACCTTATCCCGGTCCTCCTCCCTGGCGACATGCGGCAGCAGTGCGTCATAGAAAACGTTCGCGCCGCTGAAGCCAATCCGGCCCAGTACTACCAGCACTGCAGCAAGCATCCAGTCCCCGGTTTGCACGAACACAAGCAGTGCCACGCTGATAATACCCACGGTTACAAAAAATACCAGGAATTTTTTCTTACCGCGCTTAATATCCGAAATTGTCCCCAGGATCGGAGAAAGAACTGCCACAATCAACAGCGATATACTTAAACTTGTGCTCCAGTATGCAGTCGCCACGGTCGGGCTGGGCAGCGTCGCCCCTGCAACCTGGCTGAAATAAACCGGGAGCACCGCTGCCAGAACCGTGGTCACAAACGCTGAATTCGCCCAATCATACATTGTCCAGGCCCAAATTCGCTTCCGGTATTCTTTCTGGTTGACATCTTGAAAGGTTTGAAGCTGCGCGGCTGTCATTGATCGCTCCTTTGTTGGAATTAGTGACGGATAATTACTTTCCCTGCGCCCGCAGGACCTTTACCTGTATCCGGATTCGGGATGTTTCTTAATTATAGTTTAACAGCCCAGATATCGGGCACTGGGGCAGTCATCTTCTCTAATTGAACCGGGAAATTTCACAATATTGTTTAGTTTTTTCAGGTTTAACCAGAATTGGTGACTATTTTTATACGAATCATACGTATAGAAACATTTTTTGTTATATAATACAAACAGCTATTATTTTTTTTCAGCGTCGGACATCATATTATTTTTTTTATTTTTTGCTCACACCAGTCCGGTGCCAATACAGGGTTGAGCCGCACTTATTCTTTTTTATATGTTTTATCTAACTCCAAACTGAGTAATCGCGGCAAAAAAAATTACAATCCGTGGGGTATAAGCGGCTCTGGCGTGGGCGTATATGATCGACGCTCTTGATTGATATCAGGAGTTGGCTATGAAGAATCGTATCGAACTTATATTCCGGATTATCGGTTCAATCCTGCTGGGGATCCTGGGTTTCTACTGGGGGATATCGCTGAGCCAGACATTTCCACTGCACACAATTGTAGTGCCGGCAGTACTGGGTATTATTGGGGTTGTCCTTGGGTTCCTGATCACACCATATCTCACCACCTATCCTGCCAGGTATCTGGTTTCTGTGCTGGGGAAAACCTCGCTTCAGTCTTTGATGGCAGGGCTGGTAGGCCTGGTTGTTGGGCTGCTGGTTGCAGCTCTGCTGGCCTACCCGCTCTCCCTGCTTCCGGATCCATTCGGCCAGATATTCCCCTTCATCGGACTGCTGTTATTCAGCTACCTGGGTATTGCAATATTTGTGATGCGCCAGAATGAAATTTTCGGGGGTTTCCGCCCTCGCTGGCCATTAAAGCCAAGCCCGGTTGGTGGCGAGGGACGCGATGATATGGAAGCCGTATCTGACGCAGACACCGGACGCAGGATACTGCTGGACACAAGCGTGATAATTGATGGAAGGATCGCCGATATCGCCCGGACGGGTTTCATCTCTGGCACATTTCTGCTGCCCCGCTTTATTCTAAACGAACTGCAGTACATCGCCAATTCACCGGATACAATGCGCAGGCAGCGCGGGCGGCGCGGGATGGAAGTGCTCTCCCAGCTCCAGAAGGACATGACAGTGCCGGTCCGGATATCCGACATCGATGTGGAAGGAATTAAGGAAGTCGATGAAAAACTGGTAGTGCTTGCCCGCCAGCTGCACGCCCCTATTCTCACAAATGATTTCAACTTAAACCAGGTTGCCGAACTGCAGGGAGTTAAGGTTCTGAACGTGAATGAACTGGCAAATGCGGTCAAATCAGTGCTGCTTCCGGGAGAAACAATCGAAGTCAGCATTATCCAGGAGGGCAAAGAAGCCGATCAGGGTATCGCTTACCTGGACGACGGCACAATGGTGGTCGTTGAAGACGGAAAGAATTACATACATACCCAATCGACTGTCACCGTAACCAAAGTCCTCCAGACTGCAGCGGGTCGGATGATTTTCGCCCGCCTTGGGGAAAACCAGTAGCCCGGCACCGCTGAAGAGAGAATGAATTGATTGAAAAAGTGAGGGCAATGCTATGACCATTCGCATTTACAACACCGCGACCCGCCGGAAGGAAACGCTGGAGACAATCGCGCCTGGCCTTGTGCGTATGTATGTGTGCGGCCCAACTGTGTACGATAAAGCCCACGTCGGTCATGGAATGTCGGCGCTGGTATTCGATATCATCCGGCGTTTCCTCGAGTATCGAGGGTTTGAAGTGCGCCATGTGATGAATTACACCGATGTGGACGACAAGATTATCATGCGCGCCAACCAGGAGAAAAAAGATCCTTTTGAGCTGGCGGATCATTACATCCAGAAGTTCAATGAACACCTCAGAATCGCTCAACATACAGCCAGCAACTGTGAACCCACGCGCAACCCAGGATATGGACCAGATTATTTCAATGATCCGGGGTCTGGTCGACAAGAGTTACGCTTACGAGTCCGGCGGGGATGTGTATTTCAGGGTGGAAAAGTTTAACGGCTATGGAAAGCTGTCCGGGAGAAAACTGGAAGATATGCAGGCTGGAGCCAGGATTGAAGTTGACCGTCGTAAAGAAAACCCGCTGGACTTTACCCTCTGGAAAGCCGCCAAACCAGGCGAGCCAGCCTGGAAGAGCCCCTGGGGGGACGGACGGCCTGGCTGGCATATAGAGTGCTCCGCGATGAGCTATTCCCATCTCGGAGAACAGATCGATATCCATGGCGGCGGCAATGACCTGATCTTCCCCCATCATGAGAATGAAATCGCCCAATCCGAATCTTTCACCGGCGTCCAGTTTGCCCGCTACTGGATCCATAACGGCATGCTCCAGTTATCCGGCGAGAAGATGTCGAAATCGACCGGGAATCTGGTTTCCATTGATGAGTTTTTATCTGAGCATGAAGGAGACGTCCTGCGGATGATGGTCTTGAATTCCCATTACCGCAGCCCTCTGACTTTCAACGAGGAGACCGTCTCCCAGGCAGAGCGTGCTCTAGAGCGGCTCCGCTCTGGCATCCGGCCTGCACTGGCCTCCCGGGATTCTTCGAACCCCTCCCAGAAAGAACTTCTAAAGGAACAGGTGGAACGCACCCGCTCCGGATTTGTCGAATCGATGGATGACGACTTTAACACCGCCGGGGCGCTGGGAAGTTTTTTCGACCTGGTCAGAGCGATCAATTCCTCCCGGGATGCTGGCATGGATTCTGAAAATTTGCTGGCTGCTCAAACCCTGCTTTCCGAGCTGACCGCTGTGCTCGGCTTGAGGCTGGCGGCTGTTCCTTCTGCCCAAACCGGCGCCGATCCCTTTGTAAATACGCTTGTAGCTGTTCGGGAAGAACTCCGCAACCGGAAGTTCTGGGACCTTTCAGACGAGATCAGAGACCGTTTGGATGAATTAGGGGTCAGCCTCGAGGATGGGAAAGAAGGCACCACCTGGCGATGGAAATAATCTATGGGCGCAATCCTGTTTACGAAACCCTGCGAGCTAACCGCCGGGAAATCCATGGCCTGGTTATAGCCCAAAGCCTCCAGGCCAGCAGCCGGATTGACGAAATATTGCAAATTTCCAGATCACGAAATATTCCTGCAAAACATGTCCCCCGGGCAAGTTTGGATAAAATGGCGGATGGCCATCAGGGCGTTATTCTGCAAACAGGCAGGTACAATTACAGTACTGTGGATGAAATCTTGGAAAACGCCGCTGCTCTGAACCAGCCGCCTTTTGTGCTCCTGTTGGACACACTCCAGGATCCCCAGAACCTGGGCACCCTGCTCCGCACCGCAGAGGCGGTTGGGATACACGGCGTTATTTTGCCTTCAAAGCGTTCCGCCTCAGTTACGCCGGCGGTAGTAAACGCCTCATCCGGCGCAAGCGAGCACCTGTTGATCGCCCAGGCAAATCTGGCCCAATCAATCACCTGGTCTGAAAAAGGAGGGGGTCTGGGTGATAGGGCTGGAAGGGAAATCGGGAGCGTTGCTCCCCGAGCAGGTACAGCTCTCAGGACCTGTGGCGCTGGTGGTGGGTAACGAAGCCAGCGGTATGCGCCAGCTAGTACGAAAATCCTGCGACCAGCTTATGCAGCTGCCCCTTGTGGGAAAAATCGACTCGCTCAATGCTGCGGTGGCCGGTTCGATTGCTCTTTACATGGCGATGTTCAAACGCCTCAGCCCGGGTGCCTGATCTGGCTTCAAAATTTCCCCCTCCGTCCATTGACGGCATGCAAAAATACTGATAGACTCCCCCCCCGCTGCCGAGTTTAATTTACCCGGAAGGTGCTGCCCCGGCATCGATAACCTTGTCGCGTCATGGGCCCTCTGGTATAATGCGTTTCGCCTTTTTCAGGGATACCTTAACATGTCGCCGACGTAGCTCAAACGGCAGAGCAACCGCCTTGTAAGTGGTAGGTTACGGGTTCGATTCCCGTCGTCGGCTCAGGTTGGTGGTTGGCGATCAAAGCTGAAATATCGGCTTTGATCTCGAGCCATTAACGGCTCGAACATAGCATCCAAATTTATTATCGGGCGGTTACCCAAGTGGCCAACGGGGACTGACTGTAAATCAGTTGGCAGAAGCCTTCGGAGGTTCGAATCCTTCACCGCCCATCATTGACTGCTGGCAGGTCGTGCAATATAACTTGCCGGCGTATAATTATGTGGCGACAAGCCCTCATAGCTCAGTCGGTAGAGCACGTTCTTGGTAAGAACGGGGTCATGGGTTCAAATCCCATTGAGGGCTCTCGTTACCGGAAATAAGAATATTATTGATTAAGGAGTAAGGATTGCATGGCAAAGCAAAAATTTGAGCGCACAAAGCCGCACATGAACGTGGGCACGATGGGTCACATCGACCACGGCAAGACGACGTTGACTGCGGCGATCACCAAGTACTGCCAGTTTCTGGGCTTGGGTGAATTCCGGGCAGTTCGATTCGATCGACAACGCGCCGGAAGAGAAAGAGCGCGGCATCACCATCAACATCGCCCACGTGGAATACGAGACCGAAAACCGCCACTACGCCCACGTGGACATGCCCGGGCACCGTGACTACATCAAGAACATGATCACCGGTGCGGCGCAGGTAGACGGCGCCATCCTGGTGGTGGCAGCGCCGGACGGCCCGATGCCGCAGACCCGCGAGCACGTGCTGCTGGCCCGCCAGGTGGAAGTGCCTGCCATCGTGGTCTACCTGAACAAGGTCGACATGATGGACGATCCCGAACTGCTGGAACTGGTCGAGCTGGAACTGCGCGAACTGCTGAGCGAGTACAGTTTCCCGGGAGACGAGACCCCGATCGTGCGCGGCAGCGCCCTGGAAGCGCTGGAATCCACCAGCACCGACCCGGATGCGCCGGAGTACGAGAGCATCAAGGAACTGCTGCGGGTGGTGGACGAGTACATCCCCGAGCCGGTGCGTGAAGTGGACAAGCCCTTCATGATGCCGGTTGAAGACGTGTTCTCCATCAAGGGGCGCGGCACGGTGGTGACCGGGCGGGTCGAGCGCGGCAAGATCAAGGTCGGCGAACCGGTGGAAATCGTTGGCCTGCGCGAAAAGAGCATGAGCACCGTTGTGACCGGTGTGGAGATGTTCCACAAGACGCTCGATGAAGGCATGGCTGGCGACAACTGCGGCCTGCTGCTGCGCGGCATCGAACGCGACTGAGGTGGAACGCGGCCTGGTGATGGCGGCACCCAACAGCATCACCCCCCACACCCGCTTCATGAGCGAAGTGTATGTGCTGCGCCGGGAAGAAGGCGGGCGCCACAAAGCTTTCTTCACCGGCTACCGGCCCGCAGTTTTATATCCGCACAATGGATGTGACCGGCAACATCACCCTGCCGGAAGGCGTGGAGATGGTCATGCCCGGCGACAATGTCAACCTGGAGGTGGAGTTGATCGTCCCGGTGGCGCTGGAGCAGGGTTCCCAGTTCGCAATCCGTGAAGGCGGCCTGACGGTTGCCGCCGGCGTTATCACCCAAATTCTGGAGTAAGACCTGAGAACCACCACAAAATCAGCTGGTTCAGGTTAGGACTTTATGGCTCAAAAAAAGATGTTCGCCCGGTAATCACTCTGGAATGCACTGAGTGCCGAAACCGGAATTACACAACTGAAAAGAACCGCCGTAATGACCCGGGACGGATGGAGCTGAAGAAATTTTGCTCAACCTGCCGGAAACATACATTGCACCGCGAGACAAAATAAATTGTTGCGGGGTTCAATTAATAAGGCTCTTCCTGTCTGGTTGTATTAATAAGCAAGATAAAGCAGATAGAATACAGCCAGACTTAAGTCACAGGCCAGTAGCTCAATTGGCAGAGCACCGGTCTCCAAAACCGGGGGTTGTGGGTTCGATTCCTGCCTGGCCTGCCTGAGATAGGGCAACGCCGTCTTGCGGGGCGGCGTTTTACCCGTATCAGTCTTTTAAAGGAGTGTTTATACTAAGGAGTTTCTGGTGGCAAAAGCAAAATCGTGAAGAAAAAAAGGGTACTCGCAAACAACAGAATGCGGTTCAGCGCTATATTCAAAGAGACGATTGGTGAGCTGCGCAAAGTCACCTGGCCAACCAGGCGCGAAGCTGCCAATTTAACCATTATTGTAATCATTGTTACCTTCGCTATGAGCGCCCTTTTGGGGATTCTGGATTTTATTTACACAAGGATATTTTCCATTATCCTGGGGTAAACCCTTCTTAGAAAAGCCCGCTTTCCAGAAAACTCAACCGCACTGCAGCAAAAGTGACTGAATTTGTTTTGATTGTATGACATGTAATAAGGAAACAGGAAAATGATTGAAGGATCCGACCAGGACGAGTTGTCAAATAATACGGTCGAAGTTCAGGGTTCCAACCAGGAAGAAACACCGGAACAGCCTGCTGTTGAACCGCGCTCCGGTGAAGAAAAAACGCGTGCAGATTCTCTGGAAGGGGAGCCTGATAAGCAGGCAGCTGCAGCAGCCGCCTCAATTATCGCAGACTACGAGGCTGCCGAAGCCTCCCGTGATGAAATCCTCTTCGATGGGGAATTGCTCTCAGAAAGTTTGCTTTCCGCTGAGGAAGACCTCTCCCCTGGTGATGACATCCCTGCCACGGAGGACCTCCAGGCTGTTAGCGAAGCCCCGACAGACGAAGATGACCGTTCATGGTTTGTTGTCCACTGTTACTCGGGGTATGAAAACAAAGTGCGCCATAACCTCGAACAGAGAATCGAAACCATGGGAATGAAGGATCTGATCTTCGATGTAGTGGTGCCCACTGAAGAAGAGATTGAAGTGAGAGAAGGGAAAAGGCGGACAGTAGAACGGCGTGTATTCCCCGGATATATTCTGGTAAACATGGTCATGTCTGAGGAATCCTGGTATGTGGTTCGCAACACACCGGGAGTAACCGGTTTTGTCGGTATGGGAACAACGCCTACCCCGCTGCGCACTGAGGAAGTGGCTCAAATCATCAAACGGATGGAAGCCGATGCCCCCCGTATCAAAGTTACCTTTAAACCTGGCGAGAGGGTCCGCATAGTTGATGGTCCATTCAACGATTTTCGCGGAACGGTAGATGAAATCGATATGGAAAAGGCCAAGGTGAGAGTAAGGGTCAACTTTTTTGGCAGAGAGACTCCTATTGAACTTGATTTTTTGCAGGTGGAAAAGGCTTAAGCGAAGCACAAAAAAAGAAAATTAATTTTAAAGAAGGTTAGTAACCGTAACCTGAATGTGGGAGGGCGCCTGCCGCTGCCCGATCGCACCACAAAGGAGAATAAAGTGGCAAAGAAACTTAAAGCAGTCGTAAGATTACAGATACCAGCAGGAAAAGCCAATCCTGCCCCGCCCATTGGCCCGGCTCTTGCCGGTCATGGAATCAACCTGATGGCATTCTGTAAAGAATACAACGCCCGTACATCCAGCCGGATTGGTGAGATTGTGCCCGCTGAAATCAGCGTATATCACGATGGTTCATTCTCGTTTATTTTAAAAACCCCACCCGCATCGGTCCTGCTCAAAAAAGCCGCCGGTGTTGAAAAAGGTTCCTCAAATTCCCCCCGGGAAGTTGTAGGCCAGGTCACAAACGCTCAACTGCGGGAAATCGCTGAGATCAAGATGAAAGACCTCAACGCAAACGATATTGAGGCTGCCATGCGCCAGATTGAAGGCACCGCCCGTAACATGGGGATAAAGGTAGTAGGTTAATTTCCACCGGTTTTTACCCCTGGAAATAGAATTTTCCCGTGGGAGGACTGGAACAGTCCGCTCGCACCACAAAGGAGATAAAATGTCAAAACACGGAAAAAAGTTCAGGACTGCGGCTGAAAAAGTCGATCCGGAACGTAAGTACAACCCAAATGAGGCGATTACCCTGGCGAAGGAAACCGCCTTCGCCAACTTTGATGAAACGGTTGAAGTCCATGTAAAGCTGGGTGTGGATCCCCGCCATGCCGACCAGCAGGTTCGGGATGTAGTATTGCTCCCGCACGGGACCGGAAAAACGGTAAAAGTGCTGGTATTTGCCCAGGGCGATGGCGCAACACTGGCCCGTGAAGCGGGCGCCGACTACGTGGCTGATGATGATGAAATTGTAAAAAAGATCCAGAGCGGTTGGACGGACTTTGATGTTGCAGTTGCAACCCCCGATATGATGGGCCAGGTCGGCCGGCTTGGTAAAATTCTTGGGCCGCGTGGCCTGATGCCAAATCCCAAAGCTGGGACAGTTGTCCCTGAAGAAGATCTCCCCCGTGTTATTACCGAATCAAAAGCCGGCCGGATTGAATTCAGGCTTGATAAAACAGCCAACCTGCACGTGCCGATTGGCAAAGCCTCTTTCGGCGAAAATCAACTGCTTGATAACCTGGGAGCCTTTATGGATGCCGTCCGGAAAGCCAAACCCCCCGCGGCGAAAGGCACTTATATCCGTAAAGTGACTTTAACGACCACAATGGGACCGGGCATAAGAATTGATCCCGGCTTAACTCTCGCTCTTGAGGAGAGCAGCTAACTGTAATATAATATCCAAACGATTTAGCTTCGCCAGAGACAGCAGGCGCTGCGCCAAAAACTGCCAGCTTAATTTCCTGCCCAGGTGAAGGCCGCTCCAATCAAATAATCCTGAGAAATTCGGGTGGAGAGTCTTTGCCAGCACGCTCTGCGACGCAAAGACTTTTTTTATGAAAGGAGGTCAATAAGTGGCAATATCCAGAAAGAAAAAAGAAGAACTCGTCGATCAATATGCCGATTGGATGGACCGCAGCAAGGCTTTTATACTTACCGAATATGCCGGTCTATCTATGAAAGATGTTGATAAACTGCGCCAGAAATCTCGCCAATCAGGCGGTGAATTCCATATCGTCAAGAATACCCTGGGAAAGCTGGCGTTTGAAAAAATCGGCCTATCTTTCCCTCAAAGCGAGTTCGTCGGAAGCACTGCGATCGCATTCGCATTCGAAGATCCGGCGGCGATGGCCAAGATCCTTGCCGACTTTGAGAAAGAATCGGAATTTCTCAAAATCAAGTCCGGTTATCTGGAGAAGAAGCCGGTCGACAGCCAGAAAATCAACGCCCTGGCAAATCTGCCGCCAATGCCGGTAGTCCAGGCGCAATTGCTCGGTGTACTGATGTCTCCGGCGAACACACTGGCACGGCTTATTTCTGAACCTGCCCGCCAGATTTCTGCGGTTTTAAATGCTTATTCAAAAAAGGAAGAAGCGCAGGAAGCAGCATCATAAGTAATCTAAAATCAAATAAATACAAAAACAGGATATTAATTTAGGAGAAAAAATGGCTGATTTGGATAAATTAGTACAGGAACTCGGAAAGCTCTCAATTATTGAGGCTTCTGAACTGGTGAAAAAGCTGGAAGAGGAATGGGGCGTATCAGCTGCAGCTCCGGTAGCAGTTGCTGCTGCAGCTCCAGGAGCCGCCGCGGCTGCTGAACCCGAAGAAGAACAAACTGAATTCGATGTGGTCATTAAAGATCCGGGCCCTAAGAAAATCGAGGTTATCAAGGCAATCCGCCAGCTAACCAGTCTTGGCTTGAAGGAAGCCAAGGAGGTTGCTGAAACAGAAGGCGGTAAGGTTCTAGAAGGCGTCAGCAAAGACGCAGCTAACGACGCTAAATCAAAGCTGGAGGCGGCTGGCGCGACTGTCGAACTTGCATAAAAGGCGCAAATTGCCTGCCAGCATTCGGGCCACTAGGCTTAAAAATACTCAGGAATAATTAAATTTCAGGTTGTATAATATATAAAATAATCTGATCTCGAGTATATAAACATGGCAAACCAGAAGGGGCTGTCCAAGTGTCTGAACATTGAACAGCCGCCTTTTGGTGACCAGTCCTGTGGTATATTAATATAAAAGCCGGAGGGTTTATGACCGCTAGAATACTTGTAATCGAAGATGATGAAGCTATCCTCAAATTTTTGCGCCGGGGACTTGCTTATGAGGGATACCAGGTTGATACTGCCCTTGATGGGCAGTCCGGTTTAGCGCTTTCGCTCGACAACCAGTACGATTTAGTCGTTCTGGATTTAATGCTCCCAGGAATTGACGGGCTGGAAGTTTGCCGCCGGTTACGTGCCGGTGGGCCGGTACCAATATTAATTCTAACCGCAAAGGATGCGGTGACTGATCGCATTCAGGGTCTGGATATGGGCGCCGATGACTATATGACCAAGCCGTTCAACCTGGATGAGCTTTTAGCCCGCATTCGGGCATTGCTTCGCAGGGCTCAGCCAAGCCGGCCCCAGGTTCTCCGTTTTGCTGACCTCTCGCTGGATACCGGCACAAGGCAGGCCTCCCGAGGTGACCGGGTTATCTCCCTTACCGCCAAAGAATATGAGCTTCTCGAACTGTTCTTGCGCCATCCGCGCCAGGTGCTCACCCGTGATATGATCTTTGATCGCGTCTGGGGTTATGATTTCGGCGGCGAAAGCAATATCATTGAAGTTTATATCCGCTATTTGCGACAAAAACTGGAAGCTGACGAAGAACCCCGCCTGATCCACACAGTCCGTGGGATGGGTTACGTCCTGCGCGAAGAAACCTAGCCGACGCGAATGTCACTGCGCGCCCGTCTGGCGTTCCTTTCAACAACCATCGTTGGGGAAATTCTTATTAATATTCGGGATGGCAGTTTACATCTCGGTGAGTCTCACGCTCACCCGGCAGGTGGACCAAACCCTCACCCGGGCGGCTTCTCAGATCATCGGAAATGCACGCGCCGGCTGGCTGGGGGTCACCCTGCCAGAACTCGACCTGTTTGCAGACGTATATGTTCAGGTCTGGGGGAAAGACAGCCAGCTCGAATCCGCCTCCCAGAACATTCAGGGTTTCAACCAGCCGCTCGATCCGGCTGGTTTTTATAATACTGAGCCTGTCTTTAACGACATCGGTGTGGGTAACGCCCGCCTGCGGGTGCTCACAGTCCCATTGATCATTCGCAGCAACGAACGCATCATTGGGACTCTCCAGGTCGCAACCAGTCTTGTAATGATCGACACTATCCAGAATGTCCTTCTGTATGTCCTTTTCATTGGGGCGGCTGTTTCGATGACAATCGCCGGGGTTGCAAGCTGGTTCAGCACCAAACAGGCTCTTTCACCCCTGGAAGATGTGACCCGGACTGCCCTCCATATCACACGCGCCGATGACCTTTCACGCCGGATTCCCTACAAGGGCCCACCTGACGATGAAGTCGGCCAATTAATCCATTCATTCAATAAAACGCTCAGCCGCCTTGAAAATCTATTTAATACCCAGCGGCGCTTTATCGCTGATGTCGGCCATGAACTGAGAACGCCTCTCACGGTTATCAAGGGAAACGTCGACCTGCTCCGGCGGATGCAGTGCGTGGATGAGGAATCCCTCAACGGCATTGACAATGAAGTCGGGCGCCTGACCCGCCTGGTTGGGGATTTGCTGCTCCTGGCGCAGGCCGAATCCGGAAAACTGCCGCTGGTGAAAACCGACGTCGAATTGGATACGCTTGTCCTGGATGTGCTTAACCAGATGAATGTGCTGGCAAAAGACCGGGTAAACCTGCGCCTGGGAGAAATCGACCAGGTTCTGGTTTGCGGCGACCGGGACCGCTTGAAGCAGGTGCTGGTGAACCTGGTAGGAAATGCGATCAAATACACCCCCCCCGGAGGGGAGGTTGTTATCGGGCTGTGCAAAGAGCAGAACAAAGCCCTGGTGACCGTCAGTGATAACGGGCCGGGCATACCGGCTGAGGACCTGCCGCACATCTTCGAGCGCTTTTACCGCGGCGAAAAATCACGCACCCGCTCAAGGGACGGCAAGGGTTTTGGACTAGGTCTTTCGATTGCCTACTGGATTGTTCGCAGCCACGGGGGAGGGATAGAGGTTGCTAATAATCAACCGAGCGGCACGACGTTTACCGTCTGGCTGCCGCTCGCTGAAAATAACTGCCAGGAAGATTAGCTGTTAATCTCCGATTGATCCCTGGAAATCCCTGCCGACAGTGTTGAAAGTGGGCTCGGGAGCCAATGCCGGATTCCCCGACCGGCCACCTGGCTTCGGCGCAGGCTGGAATGTCTTTCCCGGGGCGGCGCGCACCGTTGTCGGTACACTCTCGTAATCATTCCGGCGCTTGCTGGTTGAGGGTTCCGATCCATTGCGCCTGTTGTTTGAGCGCGGTGTCGGTAGATGTTCTGGTTCGCCCTGGCTGAATAAACGCCCTCCGGCTGCTGAAAATGAGCCGATAATCAGCACCCGGATAAGCCAGACCAGTACTGAAACGAAGATCGGGACAAAGACCAGCAGGGTCTCACGCCCAACTACCGCGTTGCCCAAAGCCTGATTGCCCGCGATCGCTGTTGAAACGCCCCACCAGGTGAGCATCGCGTTCATGGTTGCTGCCAGCAGCCATGCTCCGAACAGGTACCAGATCTCATTTTCCCCTTTGCTCCCCTCTTCGGGTGTGAACAGGCGGGCGATACCGGCAAAATCAATTGCGCAGAAGGCAACCGCCAGGATAGTGGCCCATTTCAACCCCAGAAACTCTAAATCTCCCAGCAGGTCCGAAAGCGCAAACTCTGTGGTGCTGAAGTTAAAGATCTCAAAAGCCGCCAGAGCAGTCAGGATAATAACTCCAAAAGCCAGGCCGCGCCTTACCTTAATATTCTTCAGTGACACCCAAATACCTGTTTTGCTCATTACTTGTGAACTCATAATTAACCTCCTGTTTTATTTCAACTGTTTTTTTAATTTTCTGGCATATGGTTGACAGAATGGTCTTTCGCAACTATAATAGAACATGTGTTCTTTTTTGTCAATAACCCCTTTTTTATGTTCTTTTAATCTTTTTTCTCGACAGGAGGCCCATTTTGAGAGGCGGAGCACAGTTAATTGTTATCGGCACACTCGCCGGCAGTCTGTTCCTGGCAGTCGTATTGTGGAAAATCTCGACAGACCTGGTTACTAATCCCCAAACGGGATCCAGCGCTTTCAAGCGATCTGCACCCCCAGGGAGAGGACTTTGTGAAAAAGAACCGGGATAGCGAAGGTGAAAAGGAAAATGGTCCCCAGGAATTCGCGGCCGAAGATTGCGCAGTCAGCCAGCGTTATCCCAGAAAGGTGCACCGCTGGTGCGGGTTGATCACCCACTACGCCAAACAGCGCGATCTCTCCCCCAATCTGGTCGCGGCCCTTATCCTGCAGGAAAGCGGGGGAATCCGGACGCTTACTCGAGCAGCGGGGCAGTCGGTTTGATGCAGGTTATGCCGCGCGATGGGCTGGCGGCTTATTTTTTATGCGTAAACGGGCCCTGCTTTAAAGACCGGCCTTCCAAAACGGAATTATTCAACCCGGAATTTAACCTGAAATATGGCACAAGAATGCTGGCGCGCCTGCATAAAAAACACAGGGATCTGAGAGAAGCATTGAGATTCTACGGGCCAATGGATGTCGGGTATGCTTATGCTGATAAAGTGCTGGCGATATATGACGCCCACCGCCAGTAAAAGCGGTTCGGATAACCCGCTTCCTAATCATAAAATTCAACCTGGTAGTTAATAAAGTTCCCGTCCTGGTAGATAAATTTCCCCGAGAAAAATCCGCTCCGGTTCAACCAGGGCAGAAAATAGCGGTCCCCCTCCCATAATTCCAGTTCGGTCAATTTTTGATCATCAATCCATCGCAATTCCCCTTCTGTTGAAGGGATTAACTCACCCTCAAACTGATCCACAACAAACACGAAAGCGTACCAGTCTTCATTATTGGCGAAAGCCGGGAAAGTAAGCAGTCCCTTCAGTGACAGCCCGGTTGCAGTCAGGCCTGATTCTTCCAGGATCTCACGCCGGGCGCACTCCTCGGGGGATTCTCCGGTTTCAAACTTGCCTCCCAGCCCGTTCCATTTCCCTTTATGGATGTCATCCTTCTTTTTTGTGCGGTGTAGCATCAATGTGTTCCCCTGATGGCGAACATAGCACAGCGTTGCCAGTTTCATCCTCACCTCTTTTTCCTTCACATAAATCGCTGAAGCCCATAATAACGGTATATTCCTGCATTAGTAATTTAACCATATCATCTCTTCCGGTTGGGGCCTCGCGGGTGAAAAAATTACGGCGCTCATCAACAAGTTAGGACATTTGTCCGTGAGCGCCGCAAAATAATCCGGGGTTATTGTCCCTGTTAATTACGGAGGATTATCCCTCCTCTCGCTCGCCAAGCTGGCGGTCTAGCAGCAGGATGACAGTATCTTTTTCGCCAAACATTTTCAGTGTCTCAACGATTTCGCTGGCGCTTTTTTCCTCTTCCACCTGCTCGTCGATGAACCAATGCAGCATGATCTGAGATGGGTAATCTTTCTCCTGCGTGGCGATTTCATAAATGTTATTGATCATCCCGGTTACTTTCTGCTCGTGTCCCAGCGCAGTTTCAAAGATTGCGAGCGGGGAATCCCATTCAACCGGCGGTTGGTCAATTGCCCGCAGTTCAACCCGCCCGCCGCGCTCGTTAATAAAATCGAAGAACTTCATGGCGTGCTCAACTTCCTCGTTGCTCTGCATGCGCATCCAATGCGCAAAACCCGGCAGGTTCACAGCCTCAAAGTGGGCTGCCATCGAGAGATAGATATAAGCCGAATAGAGTTCGTTTTTTATCTGTTCATTCATCGCTTCCTGTACTTTATCGCTGAACATCTTTTTTCTCCTTTTATAATGCTATGGATTTGATTATTTATTGGGTTACCCTTTAAATATATCACCAGGATAGCCAGATAATTATTTAAATCGTATCAGAAACCAAGTTCTTTCAGGGTTTCATCCGGGCTCTTTCGGCCTGGGGTTGCGCCCGATCGGCCAGTCAGTTGCTCCCAGAATGTTTGGTCATAGCGCCGTGATCGCACTGGCAGCGGCATCGGCACTCCCCATCCCAGCAGCAGAACCTCCTCCTTCTCCTGCAGGTGCGCCAGCATTCCCCGCAGCGTTTCGCGGCCAGCCAGCCCGGAGAGGACCGCCCGGATATCCTCGTCGTCTCCCAACCAGCCTGAAACCCGTGTACCTAACTGCGACATCACTTCATCGTAAATCTGGGATGGGCGCTGGTCGACGATCACCAGGGTCACGTAATACTTGCGCATTTCGCGGGCGATTGTACTGAATGTGGTCTGCCCGGCCATCTCCCGGTTCAACAGTTTGTGCGCTTCTTCCAGCACGATCACCAGCGGCCGCGGTTCCGCTCCCCCTTTTGTGTGGTACTCGTTTGTATGCTTTTCCCAGGCCTGCCTTATGCGGCGGGTCAGCAGGTTGCTCACCAGCAGGTAATCCAGGTCTGAATCAAACCTGCCAAACGAGAGGATCACGTGCTGCCCCGCCTCCAAAGCCGCAATGATACTGGAGATGGTATCAGCCGCCGGCTCTTCCACCACATACTGCCTGTTGAACACCCGCCCTAGCTTGGAATGTAACCCCTCTGCAGCCATAACGTTTATACCAACTGAATTAGCCCATGCAGCAATACTATCTGGATGCGGAGCCTTTTTCCCGGATTCATCTTCAACCGTTCTACGGTTCATTTTTCTGAATTTGTTGAACCAGTTGCCCCTCTCAAACGAACTAACCAGCCCTTCGAGAGTATTAGGTGTGGTTTCGCGCAGATTCAATTCGCGCGTCAGCAGTTCTATATCCTCCGGCATAATATCGCTCTCGGCGATCTCCAGGTTAAAATCCGGCGTCCTGCCCTGGATCTGGGTCCCGCCCCCCAGCCCGACCACCCGCACTTTTGCCGGGAACTTGTCCCTTAAACCATTCACCAGCTGGCCAGAATCCGATTCGGGATAATCGTAGGCGTATTCGTTGTGCATATCGAAGACCAGGATTGAGGCTCTGGCGCGCTTGATCAATCCCGCCACCAGTAGCCTGGTCAGGAATGATTTACCCGTTCCGGTAGCCCCAAAAACGCCTGACGAGCGCTGGACAAATCGGTCTAGGTTCAGGCTGACCGGGTGACCCTGCTCGCGTGTGGTTCCAATTATGAAATTTTCTTCCTTTTCAGGCTTTCCAAAAATCTCGGCGATGTCTCCCTCATCCGCCATCCTGACCGGCGCATGGTGCGGCGGCAGGCTTTTCACCGGCAGCGGTCTGGGGTGCTCGCGCAGCCCTGAGTTGATCCCCTCAACCCAGCGTTTATACTCCTCGCTCCCTGGTTGTGGCCCCCTCTCGAGCATCAGCGCCGGCAAAACCACCAGATTGGTATATAGAGTCTTGCCGTGCAGGAGCCTGGCAAGGTTTCCCGGCAACCGTTCTTCGCTCTGCTCATCTGCGAAGCGCGGGTCAGTTGCGCCCAGCTGCATGTCTATCACCAGACCGTAATAATTCCAGTCCCCGCTCTCAATCACTACAAATGCCCCTTCCTGGATGCTCTGCGGGGAAACAATCAGGCGCACCCGCAGGTTTTCCCGCAACCCGCCGCCGACAACATATCCGATCAAACCTATCTCTGTAAAACCTGTGTTATCCATATATTCGCCTTATCTGATCAAAATTCGTTTATCTATCCAGAGGGTTAAATCTGGAGAGTGTCTCCCAGCGCTCCCAGCACACTCATCAGGGTGGGATAATCGTCCCGCAGGATGGTGATCAATTCCGCCGCAGCCTCATTTGACCAGCCTGTATCTCCAGCGGTGCGGTGGGCCTCAGCCGCAAACCGGAAATGGGCAGCCATCAACTCCGCTGGCGGTGTTTCGGCTGCGTTTAGGATATGGCGGAAATACCCAAATTTGCCCGCCGATGTGAACCGCCGCATTTCATCACCCTCGCACAGGCGGATTATATCCAGGCTCAAGGGCGGTCGCGGTGGCAGCAGGTGGTAGATCTCCTCATTCTGCTGGTAGCCGATGCACACCACACTCATCTCCACAGGTACATTCCGGTTTACCCTGTTGTCTGCAATCACGCTGCTTTCATTTACATCCGCCGTCACAAGCTGCCGCACAAGCCCGTCATCCTCAATCCGGATATCCTGGATCAATCCGAATATCTGGTATCCGTTATCCTGGGGGACAGCTACCATCGCTCCAAACGAGGGCTGCTGGGATAACGAGACCTTGCAGCCGGCTACAAAATCTTTTATTCCCGCTCGTAAAAGACGGCCTATTTCGATAGAAGACATATCGTTGTTTTTCATGCATATCTCCGCTAAAACTCTTTACAGGCTCTTCAATTTGCTCTTTGGAGAGGGTGCGCCAACTGCAACTCCCCTCCGGCGCAGTTCACCCAGCAGCATCTCGGTGATCTGCTCTTTTTCCGCCATGCTGACCAGCGTGGTTTCATGTGCCCGGTGCAGCAGGTAAGGGTAAGGCCGGTTGCCCAATATCCGGCACTGCTCAACCAGAACCGCCTGCAGGTCGTCCAGTTTATCCTGGTTCCCAGCCACCCAGGCCGGGATCTCAACCCGCACCAGCTGGGGATTTGCCTCCCGGCCCACATTCAGATAGAAAAAATGCAGCGCCAGCCCTCCGGTGTATTCCCGGGTTGTACGCGACTGCAGGCGAAACACACCTGACCTTTCCCCGCTCTTCAGCACAGCGCTGAAGAGAACCCGGTCCTTTACCCCGCGCAGCGGGTGTTCCTTTCTGATATTTGGCAGCCGGTCCTCTTCAATTAATCCGGTCTCCAGAAACCGGGTAATCAAGTTTGCTGCCGGGTTGTCCACATATCCACAAACAGTCACCCCCAGCCTCTCCAGGTGGAACAGGGTTTGTTTGTATTCCTCCAGGCTCTGTTTAAAATCCGTCCAGCCCTCGCCCCTGCTTGCGCCCCATAATTCAACCGGGCCATCAGTCAGGGCGGTCACCGGAGCCCGGCTTTCGGCTGCCAGTTCGGCCAGCCAGCGGCGTTCGTTTATATCCCGCAGCAGTGAGAACTGTAAATCGCCGATCATTCCCGTTTCGCTATAAAGCTGGTTTTCATACAGCAGCCGGCTGTTTATTTTTATCTGGGGCGGGCCGGGGTCGCCCCCCCGTATGATCACTGCCCCCAAATTGATCAGCCCGAAATTAACTTCCCCATGCAGGTCCGGGATGATCTGGGAGCCATCCACCGCAATTAAAGTCCCCTCCGATATTCGCCCTGGTAGAGTGTAACTGGAAATCAGGCTGTTTTCCAGTGGTATCCCGCAGCGCAAATTGTTGTCAAATTTTTTAACCACTCGCTCCGCTTTCCGGCGCAGGTTTATTATTTCATCCGGCTCCCCTTCCAGCAGGGCTGCCGCTAGTTTATAAAGCTCTTCTTGCTCCCTGGCCCGCTGGGGCGCCTGCTCGCCTACCGCCCTGACCTGCTCCCCGATTCTCTGAAAGTCTACCGCCATACACACCCCGTTTATAAACCTTAAGTTAATTGTCCTTAATCCAGAATCTCTATCCGGAATGATTATTAATCCTATCGTCTTTCCGGCTTCCCATTTTAATTCCTGAACCGTTTCGCGGCAAGCCGCCTCGACCCGAGATTTAACCTGATTTGTGCTAAAATCTATTATTTCAATCTTGATTGGTATATTTTTAATTTGTGAGAAAAATTCTGTTGAAATCGTCTAAACTGATCCCCATTCTGCTGCTGGTCGCCATATTTCTGGCAGCCTGCCGGGTTATCATCCCTCCCACGCCGGTCATGCCTACCCCGCGCGCGACCCAGGAGGTTCTCAACTCTCCGACCTCAACCCTGTCTGCTGCCCCCCCCACCAGCCCTGCCTCCAGCCCAGCCGCCCAACCTACCGTCGAGCAGTTAAGCTCTCCCGGAGAACTTGCGCCGCTGGCGGAGATGACCTCGGGTAATTTTTCGACCAGTACAGCCATCGAATGGGATACCAGCGCAGCCACTGCGGAGATCATCCCGCTGCCGGTTGACCTGAACCAGGTCTCTAACCCACAGGTTGTTGCCGGGTTGACCTCCGCCCAGCGCAGCTTCCTCTCGGAAAACGGGTTTGTTATCCTCAGGAGCGCTGACCCGCAGTTCATTGATATCCGGGAGGGCGTCTCAGCCCGCCACGGTCAGCCTTACTTTCTGGCCACAGATGCCGCCTACCATGCCTTCCATCTGGCGTATGCGGAACTCCTGCCCCAGCTTGAACGTGAAGAACTCTACCCTCGCATGCTTGCCGTGACCCGGGCGATCTATGAAGAGATTATCTCCTACTTCCCTTTGGTTGAAGGCACCCAGCTCGAAGACGATACCAGGCTGGCAGCGGCATACATGGCAGTCGGATTGAAACTGCTCGACCCCGATGCGGAAATTGACCCCTCGCTCGAAAGTCTTGTAATGCTGCAGGTGGAGCAGATTCTGGCGGCAGAAGGTACAGCCAGCTCAGCCCTCTTTCCGGAACTACGTGATGATTACAGCGCCTATATCCCGAGCGGGCATTACGCCGGAGACCGCCAGCTCGAATATTACTACCGGGGGATGACCTGGTTTGAGAGCATCAATTTCCAGATCACCGGCCGCGATTCCGATTTTGTCCCCTCCCGGGTACCGCTGATCGTCACACTTGCCCTGCGCCATGCCGGGATAAACGGGATCTCAGCCGCCCTGGAATGGGCGAAAATCCACGAGACGATTACTTTCCTGGCTGGCCCAGGCGACGACCCGGGTCCGGTAGAGTATTCAATCATGATGGACCAGGCTTACAGCCAGTGGGCGACAATCATCAGTTTGCTGGACGATGACCTGTGGCGCGGTTTCCTGACAATCAGCCAGAGCCTGCCGCCTCCCAGGATCAATTCCACACTCTCCTCTTCGTTAGGAGAGCTGGGGGTTGAATTGGTCTGGCGATTTATGGGCCCGCGCTTCAAGCTCGATGAATATATAATGGATAATCTGATATACGAAAGTGTGGGCACACCCGCATACCGGCGCGTCCTGCCCAGCGGTCTGGATGTGATGGCAGCCCTCGATTCCACCGCGGCCCAGGCTGCATCCGAAGGTTCGGGCGCAACCAGTTTCGAGAATTACCCCGAACAGTTTGAAACCCTGAAATCCAGTCTGGCTGGTCTTTCTGAGTCAGACTGGCTGTCGACGGCTGGCAGCACCTGGCTTTTTGCAAATAAAGCCCAGCTGGCCCAGAAGGACGAAATTTACCCCGGGTTCATGCGGACGCCCGCCTGGGAATACAAGGATCTCAACAGCGCCCTGGGCAGCTGGGTGGAGCTAAAACACGACACAGTTCTCTCCAGCACGGCGCCCGAGACAGCCGCTGCGAGCGGATTGCCGGTTTCAGGTCCGGCGCCTGCCTATGCCGAGCCCAACCCGGAGGTCTTCTACCGCCTGGCGAATCTCGCCCACGCCATCTCCGAGGGCCTGAAAGAGCGCGGCCTGAGGGGCAGCGACTCCTCAGGGGAGGGATTGGGACTGGATGAACTGCTGGATGAAATGAGCCAACTGGGTGACCGGCTGGTAGAAATCGGGGACATCGCCTCCAGAGAACTGCAGGGGGACCGGCTCAACCAGGACGATTACCGTATTCTCCAGTCACCCCTGGGAGGCTATGAAGAGCGGGTCGCTTCGAGCCGGGAATCCAACCCAAACAACCCTGAAAACCAGCTCAAAATGCCGCCCGTGCCGGTTATCTCAGCTCCTGCCGCCGGCGGCGAGAGCATCCTGCAGGCTGGCACTGGCGATCTGAACCGCATTTATGTGATCGTACCGGTCGACGATGAGTACCAGATCTCCCAGGGTGGGGTGTACTCGTATTACGAATTCCCCCAATCGCGCCAGGACCGCCTGACCGACCGCACCTGGCGCCTGTTACTATCCTCCGACCCGCCTGATCAGCCCGCCTGGACGGAGAATCTGATCCTGCCTAACGGTCACCCGGTCGATTCGCTTGTGTTCCGGGTGGGCGACACATATATACTTATGGGGGCTGCCGAGAATCTCAACCTGCGCGAGTCCCCTTCCCGAGACGCCACTGTAATCCGCAAGCTCGCAAAAGGCGAGTACATGCTGATCCTGGACGGTCCTGTCCAGGCGGATGGTTTTACCTGGTGGAAATTCCGGACGGATTTGAATTCCGAACAGCAGGAGCAGGGCTGGGCTGTTGAAGATCCTGAGTGGTACCAGCGTGCCTGGGGTCGCTAAACTTATTTAAGGAATAGTTGACATGTCAAAGCCATTGAGCAAAAGCGCCCGGCGGGTGCAGGACGCCCTCGATAGACAGGGCAGGACTTTCCAGGTGCTCGAACTCCCCGAATCGACCCGCACCGCAGTCGAGGCTGCCCGGGCGGTCGGCTGCCAGCTGGGTCAGATTGTCAAGTCGCTGGTCTTTAAAGCCAAACGCTCTCAAAGACCTGTGCTGGTGATCGCCAGCGGCTCTAACCGGGTGGATGAAAGGAAGATCGAAGCCCTGATCGGCGAACCGCTTGGCAAAGCCGACGCCGACTTCGTCCGGGTGAGCACCGGGTACGCGATCGGGGGCGTGCCGCCGGTCGGGCATGATCCGGAGATGCCGGTCTTCATCGACAATGACCTGCTCCAGTATGACGAAGTCTGGGCTGCCGCCGGCACCCCTCACGCAGTCTTCCGCCTGGATCCAAAAGACCTGCAGCCCATAACCGGCGGTGAGCTGGTTGATATTAAGTGAGTTATCCCCGCGAGATTGCGAAATTTAATAAATTTTACAACCTGCGTTTTCTGGTTGAGAATCCATTTGGGAATGCAAACCTCTATCTGAGGGGAAACTCAAGCTGATGATTTTTACTTTTCAGGTTCAACCGTATTGGACAACCAAAACTAACACCAGACTTTTCGCTTGCCTTCGGCATGCTGCGCAACGCTCACAACGTCCCGATCTCTCACGGGAGAGTAGACAAACCGCGTTATGTCATTTTGATCGTGAAATGAAGTGAATTTTAACATTGCACTTTTTGCGGGAGCAAATCCCTTGGGACCACGAAACATAGTGAGCATCCCCGTGGGATCGCGAAACGAATTAAATTCTAATCTCGCCTTTTTTGCGGGAGCACTCATTTGGGAGTGAAGCGAAGAAACTAAAACCCCTCCAGCCGGGACATATCCGCGACCCCGTCCGCCAGGGCCGCGACCCGCTGCAGCAACCCCAAACGGTTCTCGCGGACCTGTTTGTCCTCCACCATCACCAGCACATCGTCAAAGAAGCGGTTGACAGCCGGAATCATAGGCAGGAAGGCGTTCAGGAAATCATCCACCGAGCCCGGTCGGCGAGAGGCCGCCTCCGCGATCGTTAGAGCCTGATAAAGCCTCTCCTCTGCAGGTTCAAGTTCCAGGTCCGGGTTGAATTCAAAACGCTGTTCCAGGTCACGCGTGATGCGCACGCAGCGCGAATATGCCGGCAGGATATCCTTCCAGTCATACCGTCCCACCCAGCTAGAAAGCTCTTCAACGGCTCGTGCCGCCATCGCCGGGTCTCGACCCTGCTGCGCCAGGACCGCCTCGACCACATCGTACTTTGCACCTTTATCCAGCAGCACGTTGCGCAGTCTTTCAACAATAAATTCCAGCACCGCTTCCCGGGTTTCCGCATCCACCTCAACCGGCTGCAAATTCGCAGCCTCTTCAACAGCGGACCTCCAAATCAAAACTTAAACCCCAATCGACCAGGTTGCCCACCAGTCCCAGGGCCGCCCGGCGCAGACCGAACGGGTCTTTGTTGCCGCTGGGAGCCAGACCCGCCGCGAACAGTCCAACCAGGCTGTCCAGCCGGTCCGCCAGGCCGACCGCCAGACCTGGCTAGGGTCTCCGGACCATCATCGCCGGCGAAACGCGGCAGGTAATGTTCGTAAATCGCCTGCGCCGACTTCAACCGGCTCGCCCGACTTTTGGGCGTAATAACTTCCCATATAACCCTGCAGCGAGGTCATCTCCACCACCATGCTGGTCGCCAGGTCCACCTTGCACAGTTCGGCAGCCCGTTGGGCGGTCCTTAGTTCAGATTTCGTCCAATCCAAGTCCTTCGGCGATTCCTGCCACCAGGGATGTAATCCTGCTGGTCTTATCCAGCATGGATCCCAGTTTCACCTGGAAAGTCAGGGTATCGAGTTTTGGCAAATAAGCTTCCAGGGGCTGTTTTAAATCATCCCTCACAAAGAAATCCGCATCCGCAAAGCGAGCCCGGATGACATGCTCGTTGCCTTCAATAACCTGCTCCATTCCCTCAGCGCCGCCGTTCCGGACCGCGATAAAGTACGGCGCCAAGGTCGCTTCACTCCCACCACGTCCTCAATATCACCTCCGTACTTCAAACAGCGGGAAATAGCGCTGGTGCTTTTTCATCACTGCGGTCAGCACCCGGCGTGGCAGCGTAAGATGGGAGCGCTCAAATTCACCCCTCAGGGCTGAAGGCGCCTCCACCAGGTTGGTCACCTCGTCAAGCAGAGCCGGGTCATCCTGGGCAGCGCATCCCACCTCAGTCGCCAGGCTCTCTACCTGTTTTCTAACTTCTTCCTTCCTCTCAACCGGATCCAGGATAATCCCCTGATCCGGTAACGCCTTAAAGTATTCGTTCACATTTTCCAGGCGGATCTCCTCCTGGGAAGAGAACCGCAGCCCGCGTGTCACCCTGCCCGAAAGCAGACCGGCATATTCAAAAGGCACCACACCGCTCCCATGCAGCCCCACCAGCCAGCGGATCGGGCGCGAAAAGGCCAGGTTGGTGTGGTTCCAGCGCATTGCTTTGTCGAAACGCAGCGACCCGATCAGCTCCGGGATGGCTTCTTTAAGCACCAGACCGGCGGGCAGCCCGGCCTGTTTGATCGAAGCGGCCGCGTACCGCCCGCCGTCCATCTCCAGCACCTGCAGGTCCTCCACCGTAATGCCCTTGCTCTTTGCAAAACCAAGGGCGGCTTTTGTCGGCTTACCATCAGCGTCAAACGCCCGCTCTGCCGGGGGACCCTTTGCAACCTGCTCAATATCAGGCTGCCTGGCAGCAAGATCCTCGATGTAAACCACCAGGCGGCGGGGCGTGCCCACCACCTTTATGTCCCCATGCTCCAGGCGCAGTTTAGCCAGCCATCCAGGTACGCCTTTTTTCAGTTGGGCCAGGGCGCCCGCCAGGTCGGCCGGCGGAAGTTCCTCTGTGCCGACCTCCAGCAGAAACGGGGCCGACTCTTCCGTTATTTGAACCTTTCCTTCAACCACCTTTTCCGGTTTGTTTACAACTATCGGGGATACCTTCTTCAAGAATGGGTAACCCAATTCCTCGCGCTGGTTTAAGTACGCCTCGGAGACCCGCCGGGCAAGCTCCCGGATCCGGCCGAACACCGCCTGCCTCTCGGTCACGCCTACCGCGCCGCGTGTGTCCAGCACGTTAAACGTGTGCGAACATTTCAATATGTAATCATAAGCCGGCAGCACCAGGCCCTGGTCCAGACATAAATCAGCCTCGGTATAAAAAAGTTCAAACATCTGCCGCAGCCGCTCGATATCCGCCGCTTCAAAATAGTAACGGCTGTGCTCCTGTTCAGCCTGCAGGTTGACATCCCCGTCAGTTAATTCCCCGTTCCAATCGATCTCGGTAAACCCCCTGACTTTCTGTAAAGCGATAGCAATCCGCTCCAGCCCATAGGTCAGCTCCACCGCGACCGGGTCAAGGTTGAACCCGCCTGCCTGCTGGAAATAGGTGAACTGAGTGATCTCCTGCCCGTCCAGCCAGACCTCCCAACCCAGGCCCCAGGCTCCCAGCATAGGCTGCTCCCAGTTATCCTCCACGAAGCGGATGTCGTGCCGCTGCGGGTCGATTCCCAAAGCCTGCAGCGACTGCAGGTACAGATCCTGGGGGTTTCCCGGATCGGGCTTCAGAATAACCTGGAACTGGTAGTGCATCTGCATCCGGTTGGGGTTCTGGCCGTAGCGGCCATCATCCGGGCGGATGGAAGGCTCAACGTACGCTACATTCCAGGGTTCCGGGCCGAGCACCCGCAGATAGGTTCCCGGGTTCATCGTGCCGGCCCCGACCTGGGTGTAATAAGGCTGCCAGATCAGGCAGCCTCTCTCCGCCCAGAAGGACTGCAGCTTCATGCTGATCGACTGAAAATTGATGGTTTCTTTCATAGCAAGTTTTCCTTAAAATATTTCGGACGCCAGACATTATACCCAAAGCTCACCCTGATAAAGGAAGAAAAAACAGGGAATTCCGGCATCAAACCCCGGAATTCCCTATCCTGCTATTCTGTCGGATTGAGGAAATTTTTAGAAATATTTGATGACCTAGGGAAGTTCCCCGGCCAGTTCCCGCTCGATCACATCTTTAAAGACTTCGTATGGCTGGGCTCCGATCAAAGGAATACCGTTTAAAAAGAAGGTCGGGGTGGACTGTATACCAAGCTGGGCAGCGTACTGGTAGTCGTCTTCCACCTCCTGGCTGTAACGGCCTTCCTGGAAGCATTTCTCGAACTCTTCAGTATCCAAATCCAGCTGGTTCGCATATTCAAGATACGCTTCCGGGCTTAGCCCTAGTTCTCCGCCGAACAGTTTAGCATTGTACTCCCAGAAGGCGTCCTGTTCGTTGGCGCAGTTGGCCGCTTCAGCTGCCGGGACCGCGTTGGGATGGATCGACTTCAGCGGAAAATCCCGGTAAACAAACCGAATCTCGTCGGGAAAATCCTCCCGGATCCGGTCGAACACTTCTGTATGCCATCTTGTGCAATAAGGGCATTCGTAATCGCTGAACTCGATTAGTGTTATGGCTGCATCTTCAGGGCCGAGCACCGGGTCGTCATCCTCCGATACGTCATAGCGCTGGTATTCCTGCTGCCCGGCATCGCCTTCGACCGGTTGGCTGTCCAGCTGGTCATCCGCCTGCGCGACCTGCTCATTCACGCTGTCCGTTTCAGCCACTACCGGCTCTGGTGTGCCTGTCTCTCCGAATGGCTGGAGCCCCCAGAACACATACCCGGCTGCCAGGCCCAGCACAAATGTTATCGGCAGCAGCGCCAGGAAAAAATAGGATCGCTTAAATGTAATGCTTTCTTCAGTTGTCACTATCGGCACTAGCTCCTTTATTCGGATAAAATCGACGGGTTTTCTCTAGTTGTTTCCGGCGATTATAACACGCTCATTCAGAAACGAGCGGCGACTCATTTTGTTCTTATATTATGGATTTCACAAAAAATCTTGGGGAATGACCTAAACTATATATTCGGCAGGCTTGGAAACCTACCCTGCTCAAATCTTGCTTCCACTTTAACATGTCTTGGTCAATCTTAGGGAGTTCCCACTGCTGGCAAGTTCGGAATCAGGTTTGTTTAAACCTGCGTCCGGCCTGGCGCATACCCATTCAATTTTTCAGGCATTAAAAGGACATTCGCGTCCCTCCGGTCCGGGCGAAAGCAGGATAACAAATCCAGATAAGGTTTAAAGTTCGTTTATCAACCACGAATTAGTATAAGCAATTTATTCCCCTGTAGTTTCCTCAACGCCCCAGAGCTTCAGGATAAAACTTAATCAGGGATAGTTTTCAGCCAGCAGTTCCTGGATCGCAGCCTCGGTCTTATCGTATGCCCCTTCGCCGATGTGGACGTAGCGGATATGCCCCTTCTTATCAATCAGGTATAGGGTTGGCCAGTAACGGTTGCGGTATGCCCGCCAGTTCTCTCCGTCGTTGTCCTGCACAACTGCATAAGATATCTGTAATTCGTTTACCGCATTTTTTAAGTTGTCGAAATCCTCTTCATAGGCAAATTCAGGGTAGTGGTTGCCAATAATTACCAGTCCTGCCGGGGAATATTTTTGATGCCAGTCCCTCAACGAGGGAATCACATTGCGGCAGTTAATTCAACCGAAAGTCCACATCTCCAGCAGCACAACTTTGCCACCCAGATCAGCCAGGCGCAGCGGTCCCTCGACATTCAGCCAGATATCATTCTTAATCTCGGGCGCAGGGCCATAGTCTTCCAGGCTGGATTTGTTTACCTGGGTGGCGGTCGGTAACAGAGCGGTTTGGGTTGGTACCACATCAATGGTCTTTACTGTAATTTCAAGTGTATTTTCCGGTGCCTGCTGGGTTTCGACTGGGTTTAATAGAGCCGGATTATTTTCCAGAACAACGCATCCGCTTGCAAGCATTGCCAATAAAACCGGGATTAAAATCCGCATTGTTTTAGATCTATCCATATTCACCTTCAGGCTTAAGTATTCAAGGGCAGCATTATAACGTTCAATAATTACAAAAACCTTACACTCAAATTAACCAAAAAACCTCCAGGCATTATAAGCTGGAGGTTGTTCGGTCTGCGGCGCACGGCCGTTTAGATTGGTATCCCTCAGGTGCTGCCTGTGCTGCAGGCGGCCGCGCTGCTGAATGAGGCGGAACTGTTTCCGTCTCCCCTGGATGCAAACAGGGAGATTTTCTTCTTGACTTCAACGCTGCTGCATTCCGGGCAGGTCACATTGCCAGCGCCGTTTGAGCCAAAAACCAGCTCTTCAAACTCCCGGCCGCAGGTTTCACAAATATACTCAAAAATCGGCATTTTTACTCCTGGGATCAATCTCCCGATTAATTAAGTTGACCCTATTATAAAACACTATCTTACTCGTCACAAATTAGATGCATGCTTTATAAAAAGGTTGCAGTAATTTCAGGGAAAAATTTTTACTTTGCTTCTCTTATCGGAATTGGCACAAAAGATCAATTCCCTGGTAGTGTTGTTTTCAAATTATATTTGTATATAAATTCTTTTACTTTCTCCCTGGTTTTTGGGTTTGCATTATTAATCTTCTTGCAGTTTCTAACACAACTACGCCCTGTTGAAAATTTCTCGTCGTTGATACGGGCAAAACAATCACCCTTAATTATTTCAAAGAATTCCTCTTCGTCCAGCGCCAACCCCACGAAATTATCTACTTCAATATCTTTCTCGGCGATTTTATTAATAAGTTCTGAATTGTTCATTTCCATATAGCCCGTGTAATGAATTTTGCCTGTTTGGTTCCTCGCTCTTATATCCTTTGCCCATCTCTGGTATATTATAAATAAACGGGTGTGGATATATAAATTGTCTTCATTCTAACCAGACCAGAGACGGGGTATTCCGGAAAATACAAATGATAAAAAATGAAACCATTACCTTAATGCTAAACCGCAAATCCATCCGCCGCTACACAGGCAAGATGCCATCCCGGGAAATAATCACAACCATTGTGCGCGCCGGGCAACAGGCGCCTTTTGCATCCCAGCTCACCAGCCTGCTCCTGCGCCGCGATCCTGAGCGCAATAAATTCAACGCCCCTCTGCTTTTTACAGTATGCATTGATGCCCATAAGTGGGAATTGATTATGGAACAGCGCAACTGGCAGATGATGGGGGACGATTCCCAGCTGGTTCTACTTGGCATGCAGGACGCATCCCTGATGGCTGAAAACATAGTGATCGCCGGGGAAAGTCTCGGAATGGGAAGTTGTTTTTTGGGAAATACGCCCTATATCGCTGAAGAAATTGTCGCCGAATATAATCTACCAGCTAGGGTTTTTCCAATGGTGCAGCTCACCATGGGCTACCCGGCTGAAGATCCCCCTGCCAGACCGCGCTACCCGCTGGAATTTGTGCTCTTTGAGGGTTCCTATCCGGAATTTTCGGTTTCTGAAATCCAGGCTGCCATGGCGCAGATGGATGAAGGTTACCTTGCCCAGGACTACTACCGGCTGAATAAAGCCAAGATTCCCCTTAAAATTGACCGCCAGGAAACTTTTACGCTCGAAAATTACAGCTGGACTGAGCACATCTGCCGTAAATGGGGACAGTGGTCTTTTGAAGAAAACTTCCTGGATCAGCTCCAGAAATGCGGCTTCCATATCAGCCTGAATTCGACCCGCCAATCAGCCTAGCTATACCTCATTTTTGTTCGGGATCCCGGCTTTGTTGATTCTGATATCTTTCACAAGAATGAAATCCAGTGTAATTTTTCTTCTTCTGTTAGCAGTTTTAATACCGCTGAACGCGTGCCATCAGGTTCAGGTTACACCAACCCCAAATACAGTCACTGTCCTGTACACCAATGACGAACACGGCTGGATTTCTGGAGTCGAAGAGGATAAAGGCGCAGCAAACCTGGCCGGTCTCTGGGACGAAGTGGGTTACGCCAAAGATGAACGGCTGCTGATCCTGAGCGGCGGCGATAACTGGACCGGGCCAGCGGTCTCCACCTGGCACATGGGCGAGAGTACGGTGGAGGTCATGAACGCTTTAGGATATGACGCCGCCGCGCTGGGCAACCATGAATTCGACTTCGGAATGGAAACGCTTGAGGAACGCATCGCACAGGCTGATTTTCCTTACTTAAGCGCCAACATGCGCTACAGGTCAAACGGGCAGGTACCGGCCGATCTGGGTATTCTGCCATATACAATCATCCAGCTGGCTGGCCTCAAAATCGGAATTATTGGTCTGTCAACCATCCACACCCCGGAGGTCACAAACCCGGAATATGTCGCTGATTTTGAATTTTTGCCTTACCGGGAGACGCTGGAAGAGTACCTCCCCCGCATGCGCCAGGAAGGAGCGCAGATCATATTTGTCATCGCCCATATCTGCTCCGATGAACTGACCCGGCTTGCCTTGCAGTTAAAAAGCCACGAAATTGTTTTTTTAGGAGGCGGTCACTGCCATGAATACTTCGCCCGCGGGGTAGCCGGTTCGGTCCTGATGTCAGCCGGATCAAGGCTGGAAGGATACGGCCTGGCCCGGTTTGAATTTAATCCAAGAACCGGACAGACCCGGGTTATAAACTATGCCAATCTTGTAAATACAAACGGCCGTCCCAACCCGGAAATTGCACGCATCATCAACCGCTGGGAGGCACAGATTGAGGCTGAACTTGGAGAAGTGATTGGTTACCTGAAAGAAGGAATACCCCGCCAGAGCCGGTTGATGGAAGGTTTGATCACCCACGCCTGGCTGGAGGGCTATCCAGAGGCGGATGCAGTCATTACAAACAGGGGCGGCATCCGGGAGGGTTTATCCCCGGGTGAAATAACCCCTGCACACATCATCAACGTGCTGCCTTTCAATGACACCCTGGTCGCTGTCCGTTTGAACGGTGACCAGCTCACCCGTATCCTGGAACGCAGCAAGAGCCCGGCATACGGCGGCGTAAAGCCCGCCGGCGCAGGATGGGTCATGGCTGGGACCGGTGAGCCGTTATCCGCGGATAAACTTTATACAGTGCTGGTCAATGACTTTATGTACGCCGGCGGGGATAGCTACGAAGAACTGGCTGAATACGATCCGGATGCAGTTTTTACATCCATTGACTGGCGTGAGCCTCTTATCGAGTGGATTAAAAACCAGCATTCTTCCCAACAAAACCCGCTCGATTCAGCGCTTGAAAAGCTGGTTCAGTAGCCATTTCCTAAAAGAATACCACTGACCTCAAACACCATGCTTTATAAGAATATGCTCAAGACGCTTTCTATCCCGTGGCAGAGGACGCTATATATCATGCTGTTTGCCCAGGTCATCACCGCGGTCGGGTTCTCAAGCATGTTCCCATTTCTGCCGCTTTACGTGGAATCGCTCGGGACAGAAACAAACCTGAGCATTGAAGCCCTGGCCGGCCTGGTTTATTCCGCCCAATCCTTCGCCATGATGATCGCCTCCCCATTCTGGGGCGCGGTCGCCGACCGCTATGGGCGAAAATTGATGGTCGAAAGGGCCATGTTCGGCGGATCACTTATTTTATTGATGATGGCTTTTGTCACCACTGCCGAACAGCTGGTCCTGTTGCGTACAATCCAGGGTCTGATCACAGGCACAATCGCAGCAGCCAATGCCCTGGTTGCCTCTGAAACACCCCGCCAAAGGACCGGCTATGCGATGGGCCTCATGCAGGTTGGGATGGGCGCCGGAGTAGCCCTTGGACCGCTGATCGGCGGCCTGATCGCCGACACAATCGGTTACAGCGCCACCTTTTACGTCACCGCCGGGCTGCTTTTTACAGCCGGAATCCTGGTTTTCTTCGGGGTAAAGGAGGATTTTAGCCCCTCCGCCAATCACAAACAATCAGGCTTTAAAAGCCTTTTCTCCGAATGGGGCCTTATTCTTTCCGCCCCGGGGATCAAATCCACCTACGGGATGCGTTTCATCAGCCAGCTGGGCCGCATAATCATACTGCCAATCGCGCCGCTCTTCATCCAGACCCTTTCTGTAAACTCAACCCGGTTGAACACATTCACCGGCCTGGTAATTGGGATAGCATCTGCCACCACAACAATAAGCGCGGTTTTTCTAGGGCCTCTGGGTGACCGCACCGGTCACCGCCAGATTGTGATTTTGAGTTCGTGCGGGGCTGCTTTTTTCTACTTCCTGCAGAGCCGGGTCACTGCTGGCTGGCAGCTGCTTCTATTACAGGCGCTAATCGGTGTCGCGCTGGGAGGCATCATCCCCGCCATCAGCGCGCTGCTGGCCCAATTGACCCAATCTGGAGAGGAAGGCACCGTTTACGGACTGGATAATTCGATCACAGCCGCAAGCCGCGCCCTGGCGCCTCTGCTCGGGGCTGCCGTTGCGGCTGCTTTCAGCCTGCGTTCGGTGTTCACCTTTACCGGTGTGCTGTTTGCCTTTACCGCGGTTATGGGCCTTTTCCTGCTCCCGTCCCAGGAACCCGTTAATGCAGACCGCCCGCTGGAGCGGGAAGGCTGAAGTCTATTCCCACGCCCGAGGTATCCAGATTCGGAGCACGCCATCCTGGCGCCCAACACCCGGGACAATCCTGCCATCATCCAGAGTCACAGCCGCCAGATTGGTGCTTATTATCCCTCCTACCGGGATGCCCCAGACAGCCTGTGCCCCGTCCTCGGTTCTTCGAATCCCTGCCAGCTCAGTTCTTTCCTGGTTAGGCAGCAGGGCTTCGATTAACCCGTCGCCATCAAAATCTCCCAGCAAACCCATATCCAGATTCCGGCTTCCGATCACATGGGAGGTATAACCCTCTAATTGGGCGGAAAGCACCAGCCTGTCGCCATCCAAACGGAAGAATTCAACCCTCCCGGTCAGATGCGGGGTTAAACATCCACCACTTCCATTTCCCCTTCCGCCCCAGTCGGGACTGCTCCAAGCTGGTTGCGCCAGCGGTAGCCCGTCCCGACAGCCGGTCCGCTGGAAAGCTGTTCTCCAGCCTGGTTGTAAACCACAAGTCTGGCTCCATTTTCGCGGTCGCTCTGGGTGAGGATAATTTCCCGCTCACCATCAGCGTTTAAATCCACCCAGATTGGCGCGATGCCTTCAAAAACTGCCGGCGAGGCAGCCGAAATCTTGGCTATTACCTGCGGTGCCGGATTAATGGCGACCAGGGTGGCGCTTTCCGCCTCCAGCCCATCGCCCAAAACGCCGTGATCGTACCTCTCGCTGGGGTCGCTCAAAAACAGGATGTTCCCGTTCCCATCTGTGATCAAGCGCGCATCCGGCAGCGCATTTACCGCCAGGCGGGCTGTCTCCTGCCCGTCTTCCATAAAAACCAGGTCGCCGTCCGCGGCTATAAACGCCATTCTGCCGATTAGATGATCCAGGATAACCGGGTGGCTGTAAGGGGAAGCCTGCCCAGCGGGTAGGGTTAATATCGTCGCGACTCCATCATTAAAAATCAGCGCAGGTGGTTGACCCGGCTGGATTCGGGTTGGCGCGACCTCAACCTCACGATATCCGGTATCCTCAAGCTTGAACGCCCGGGTGCGCCCGTCTTCCAACACAGCAGCCCAGATGCTGCTTTCCCCGTCCGGCACAGAAACCAGCCATTCGGCTGTCCCGCCCAGAGGGATGTCCACAGGAGATGCCCCGGGCAGCGAGCCGCGGCCTGAAACATACCGGTTCCCATCCGGCCGGTGATAAGTGTACCCGGCGATATCCTCACCGGCGGGTGTTTCTACTTCAAGTACAGGTTCCGGCGAAATATTTCCGGTCTCGTTTCCGCTGGTATTATCTTCGCCCCGCTCTTCTTGCCCCCTATTTAATATTACAACTGTCACCTCTGGAGGGGCTGGTTTTTGATCATTGCCAGCACAGCCCCATAACAAACCGGCTGCGACCCCTGCAGCAAGCAGAATCCGAATTCTTTCAATTTTGAACACCTCACCAATGGTTAACATATTGATTTTCATGCCGGTTTTGAGTATAGTCATACTAAAAAGCTGGAATTTGCTTGTTAATAATACCCGCAATTGAATCTGAGAGTGAAATATTCCGGTATTTTATGGTGTAAGGTTTAAAAAACAAATGAATAAATATAGGCCATAAAAAGGCCTGGAGCGCCTGATGCCCGTCGACAGTTTTAAATTTTTACCAAGGTTAATTGCCCGGATATGTGAACTCCAGGAACCAGAATTGCAGATTCCAATTCCCTGGACTTCTTTGCCGGGGCCGCTCTCGGAATGTAAATTTGGCCTGGTTACAACGGGCGGTTTGTTTCACAAGATTCTGGACCCGCCCTTTGACCTCGCTCGCGAGCAAGTTGAACCGGCCTGGGGCGATCCAACCTACCGCACAATCCCTTCAAACATTACCCAGGAGCAGGTTGGTGTCAGCCACCTGCACATAAACACCAGTTATGCGGAAGCGGATTTTAATGTGCTCCTTCCGGTTCAACGCTTCCAGGAGCTCGAAAGCCAGGGAATCATCGGCAGCCTAGCGTGGGATCACTACTCTTTTATGGGCTACCAGGGTTACCCTCCTGACACAAATGCCTGGCATCGCAGGTATGGCCCCCGGGTCGCAAAAAATTTTAAAGACGATAAGGTCAATTGCGTTCTGCTTACCCCCAGCTGACCGGACTGCTGTATCAACGTGCCCGTGCTGGCGCGCACCTTGGAGGTTCATGGGCTATCAACAGTTATCGTGACCCAGATGCCATACTGGGCTGAAAAAATCGGCGTTCCACGCGCCCTGGGGGTTGAATTTCCCTTCGCCCAGACCCTGGGGATGCCTTATGATGTCTCTTTTCAGAACGCAGTTATCCAGCAGGCGCTGGAGGTGCTGGAAACTGCGCCCGCACCCGGGACGGTTATCCATTCCCCATTAAAATGGCCTGAACCAGCCCCCGAGGCCCTGGCAGACTGGCAGCCTGCCTTTCCTTCGCCAATTGTGAAAGAACTGGCGCCCAATATTCGCGACCTCATTCGCCAGAAACGTCTCTCAAGCCGCTAATTTTTCGCTCGGATTGAATAAGGGGAGGATGGGGACTTGCTGGAAAGATGGCAGAACAAAACGGTACGAAATTTGCACCCCTTAAAAAGATTTTTAAGTAGAGAGATATTATGCCGCAGTACCAGGAAACTTTATTCGCCAAATCATTCCACAAAAAAGCCATCCTGGCTAAACCCAATGTGGTTGGTCTGGGTGTCGGCTATAAAACCATCCATGGAGAGCAAACGGATGAGTTAAGCGTTATCGCCCTGGTGCGGGAGAAGGTGCCGCTCCCCGGGTTGCTCCCCGAAACCCTCGTACCCGGAACCCTGGATGGAATAAGGACAGATGTGATTGAAGTTGGCGAGTTGAGGCCGCTCCAATCGCGTAGCGACCGCTGGCGCCCCGCTCCCCCAGGGGTCAGCATCGGCCATTACCAGATAACAGCCGGCACGTTCGGCGCGGTGGTGCGCGATAAGACCACCGGCCGGCGTCTGATCCTGTCCAACAACCATGTCCTGGCAAACAGTAACGCCGCCAAATCCGGCGACCCGATTCTTCAGCCAGGCCCGGTCGACGGCGGCCGGGTTGAAAATGATACAATCGCCCGCCTGGAACGATTTTACCCGCTTGATTTTGGCCTTTCTCCTCCCACCTGCAGTTTAGCCCAGATTTATGCGGATTTTGGCAACCGGATCGCAAGGATGGCAGGTTCAGCGCACAAACTTGAAATAATTAAATCAAATCCCGATGCGAGAAATTTAATTGATGCCGCCCTCGCCCGACCGGTTGAAAACAGCCTGATAAGCGATGAGATCCTGGGTATCGGCGAGATCACCGGCGTTCAGGAGGCTTCTCTTTCGCTTCTGGTGCGCAAGTCCGGTCGCACCACCGGGCTGCGCAGCGGCGAAGTCCGGGTGCTTGATACAACCGTTCACATCGAGTACGGGGCTGGCCGTACTGCGGTTTTTGAAGGCCAGATTCTCACCAGCCCGATCTCACAGGGCGGCGACTCGGGGTCGCTGCTCGTGACAGCCGATTCCAATCTTGCGGTTGGGTTGCTCTTCGCAGGTTCCAGCCAGGCGACTCTCCACAACCCGATACAGGCTGTTATGGACGGTTTGAATATCGACTTTGTCAGCCAGAAGGAAATCAGCAAAAAACTTGAAGTGCAATCAGAAATTGAAAAAGCCCGCGCCGTCAAAGCCGCTCACAAGGATATGCTGCTTGCTAAAGCCAATGTGGTTGGTGTTGGAGTGGGTTTTCGCCAGATCGACGGCCAGCCCACCTCAACTGTCGCATTAATCGTTACAGTCAAAGAGAAAGTCCCCCAGGTTCTGCTTGCCCCAGATGATCTGATCCCGGGCGAGATTGAGGGGGTTCCCGTGGATGTTGTGGAAGTTGGCGAGCTAAAAGCACAGTAATCAATCCCATAAAATTCCCGGCTTATTCCAAACTGCCCGCTTTCCATACATGGCGTCCCTATCCTGGGGTAAAATCTGAGCCATGGCTGATGTGACCGTGTTTGGTGACATTAA
>CAWBYY010000010.1:0-14330 GCA_963793095.1 uncultured Chloroflexia bacterium | reverse complement strand
ACCGGGAAATCAGTTCGCCGGAATATGGTTGGATTCCCTGGCCAACCCCGCATCATGATCCTGACGGCAGGAGCGGGTACGATTTATCAGAAGGTTTTCTTATAGCATCTGGTGAAATATTTCCCCCTGAGGGATTTCTGTCTGGAAATAAATATAAAGGATTTAACCGCAACCATATTCGACCATTTCGGTTTGGAGATGCCTTCGGGTATGATAGGCAGTTCAATTCTTCGGCGTGATTAGATCTTGACAGCGGCTGACGGATTGTCCATGACACGTTTAATATGGTCCGCCAGCCGAGGGTTAGAGCGATAATAGTAAATGTCGGATTAGCGCAGCCTGAAGTTGGAAAGACCGAACTTCCCGTGATGTACAGGTTCTCTACACCGTGGATCTTGCAGTTTGAATTTACAACTCCTTTTTGGGGTTCTTGGTGTATATGGGTGGCTCCCATGATGTTTGCTGCCGTCATAGCATAAGGCCAGCCAGTTTCATCCGGCTCAGATTCTATCCGATTAACCGAAAATCCCAGCGTCCTTAATTCTAACTAGCACCCTGTTGTAATTAATATAACTCACCAAGTCCTGCTCACTCAAACGCCAATCCAGGTTGATGCGGTTCACTCCCAGGAAATCCTTCTTTTCGGAAAGCGTGATCCGCTATCTGGATTTGGAGCAGCTTCTATCAGTACCCGCAGGGTGATTGACCCTTTTGGCGTTATTTTATTTCCGATCTGGTTTTTCAAGATCCGCAATCCTGTGGCAGGATCGAAAATTATGTTTTTTAGATCCCTCCGATGTGGACGGCTTGATAAAACTGTTGTGGGAGAATAACTCCGCTAACAAACGGCTTAACGATACTCCCGTCAGGGAGTTATAGTCTGTGCCGAGTTTATAATCTGGACGATTAACCAGAATTGCGCAGGAATTCAGAAGCTTATTTTTTCTCATTACTTCCTGTCTCAGGCTCGAATACTGTCGGAGGCTGGTTTTTAGCATCAATTTTATAGTCGAGGGAATTAATATTCCTCGGAACCGGTTATTTTCAGTATCCAAGATTTGGGCATAAAAGGTATGTGGATGCTCATTAAACCTGCCAACCAGGTCATGCTGGTTACCGAGGCCGCGTTTAGACGTGGCTGTTGGATACCAGCAGCAAGCGTGCATTTTCGATCCCACCACAGGCGACAATGAAGACCCTGGCGGAAACCTGAAATTTTCTAACGTTCTGAATGTCGCTACCTTGACCTCAATAACCTTTGTTCCGGTTTCATTTGATTCAAGTTTTGTGACATTTGAATGGTAGATAATTGATATATTCCCAGCACCGGCGGTTTCATGCAGGTATTGTTCTCTAAAGTCGGTTGGCGGGCTGAATTGGTAAACCTTGGTCTCAATTACATTGTTTTGAATTCAGCCTGATCCGGTTCAAGAAAGTTCTGAGTTGAAAATTCGGTTGTAGGTAATTGAAAATAAGCACTGGCGCGGTCGTAGTATGGATCAAGCGTTTCAATATCAAATGGCCAGCCGCTGTAGGGGACCCATGAACGCTCCTCAAAATCGATTGAATTGAGGGGCGGCACAAACCGTACCATTTGTAAGTCGAACCTCCCAGCATCCTGTGCCTGGTAAATGCGATGTCAAAATACGGTCGCCCGACATTGTAAGCAATTTGCAGCCATTGTGGTGGGTGCCTCAATTTTTCCCCTCCGCTTTCAAGCAGAACGACATTAAAATTTTTATTAGCGAATTCACGTGCGAGTGTGATCCCGGCTGGACCCCCACCATAATGCACACATCGGTTTCGATAGTGTGACCCTTTTCACTTTGTGGCCGTCAATTATCATTTAATTTCACTCGAGAATTTACAGGATGAAATATTTTAATCTATATCATCTATTTCGCTGTTCTTAATTGATTTATCATCCTGGTCTTTCAGGATACAGATATATATTCTGAAATATTTTAAATTTTCTTTTTAGGATGTTTTAAAGTTGTGTTTTTCTTTTCTACATGTATGCATTTTCTAACCAGTTTATTTTTATGGAGTTCTGAAGCGTAATTAGATAAAATAAAAGTTGGAGGAACCACAGAATCGATGGTACAGACTAAAAATGCAAAAAAAGTACTGATGATAGGTCTCGATGCTTCTGAACCTGACCTGGTTGAACGCTGGATGGGTGATGGCAGCCTTCCGAATTTGAAAGGGCTACGGGACAAAGGGGCATACGGACGCCTTGCCTCACCTGGAGAATGGCTCTCTGCTGCCCCATGGGTCACATTTTTTACCTCTGCCCACCCTTCCCAGCATGGTTTTTATTATCCATTCGGATGGCGCCCATCAGAGATGAAACACGAACGTCCGAAACCAGAAATGGTTGCCTTATACTCCGTTCTGGTGGAGATTTGGCCATGGCGGGCCGCAAGTAATCGTGCTTGATGCGCCCAACTCCTACCAGCCACAAGAGATAAATGGGATTGAAATTCGCGGGTGGTCCACCTATGAAACCCACGATCACTCGGACAGTTACCCCCGCTCAAAATATGCTTGGGTCAGAAATACTTTCGGGGAAATACCGCGTACAAATGAAAAGTATGAGGCTTTTACCATTCATGAAAGTTTGCAACTCCGGGATAAATTGATTGAATCTACCAGACAGCTAACAAGCCTCGCTGAGTACATGGTTCACAATGAAAAATGGGATTTCTTTCTGGTAGCTTACGCTGGTCCACATCGTGGAGGCCATAAATTCTGGGACAGCGCCGATTTGAAAGGCGAACCTGATCAGGAGGGACTGGACGAATTCAGGGAGTCGCTCCATAAGATCTATATTGAATGCGACAAAAGTATAGGCAGCATAGTTAATAATATGGGTGAAAATGCAGAAATAATGATATTTTCTTTGCACGGTATGGGCGCCAATACATCCAGAGACGAGATACTGCCTGAGATGTTGGGGCGGATATTATCAAATGGCAAAGGGAAAGAAAATAAATTTAATTCAAAAAAAATTCTCCACCGTCTGCGCAAAAATATTCCATCTACCTGGCGTTATGAGGTCAAACACAGACTGCCTGTTATTTTGCAGGATAGATTGGGTTTATTCTGGCGAATGGGAGATGTCAACTGGCAGGATACACAGGCTTTTTGTTTAATCGGAGACACTCAGGGATTTATCCGGATCAATCTCAAAGGGCGCGAGTCAATGGGCATTGTGGAACCCGGCGATGAATATGAAAAACTGATCCGGAAAATAACCGAAGGTTTGTTCACTTATCTCGATGCTGATACCGAAGAACCCATTGTTCAGGAGATAAAACAAAGCCGGGATATTTTCCCTCCCGGTCCCAGCTTGGACAAACTACCAGATTTAATTGTTAAGTGGAGCGATATGCCGGCAAATAAACATCGCCAGGTTATTTCTCGCCGGTATGGGACAATTGAATGGCCCACACCGGGGAAAAATCCGGACGGGAGAAGCGGCAACCACCGCGGGCAGGGGTTCCTGATTGCCTCTGGGGCAGGATTTGTACCCGGTTCGACAATTAGGAACGGGCATATTCTGGATCTTGCACCCACAGTTCTCCAGTTATTGGGTATCGAGAAATATCCGGAGATGATTGGCGAATCGCTGGTTCAAATACCAGCGATTTAAGTGTTATGTATGTCATATACCTGGGGCGGATCATTGCGGGTCTTGCACAATCTTCGACGTACTATATTATCAGCGTGGAGTGAATTGGGTTTGATAGTTCTGTGTGAATTTCGGTTGGGTATAGATAAATTAATTAACTGATGGAACAAAACCTTTAATTTTCCAATTTAGAATATTATTAACGGAAGAATTTGACCGGAGCAGATATCAAATATGACGCAGCTTTATTGATAAACATATACAATTATGCGCATCGTAAAGTATGTATATTCTGGGATTCTGGTCATCGGCGTTTTGATCGCATGCTCATTTGTTACAGGTTGTGCAGATATGATGGATTTGGAGAAAATAAATAACCGCCAGGATGAACCACTCCGGTTTCTGGCGCTGGGGGATTCCTACACGATTGGCACGGGAGTAAATGAGGACCAGCGCTGGCCGGTTCAGTTGGCGGATTCCCTGCGAGAATCCGGATTTGATGTTGAAGAGCCGTTGATTATCGCCAGAAATGGCTGGACGACCGGCGACCTGCTGGATGGGATCGCGGATGCAGAGATCAACGGCTCTTTTGACTTTGTCAGCCTGTTGATCGGGGTAAATAACCAGTACCGCGGCTACCCGGAGAGCGAATACCGGGTTGAATTCAGGGAACTGCTAAAAATCGCAGGGGAATATGCCGGTGGGAGGTGGGACAGGGTGGTTGTGCTGTCGATACCGGATTGGGGTGCGGCTCCGTTTGCGGAGGGTCTTGACCGGAGTGAAATAGGGGCGGAGATAGACGCCTTCAACGCCATCAACCGGGAAGAGACGGAACTGGCCGGGGCGCACTACCTGGATGTAACCCCGCTCTCGCGGCGGGTACTGGCTGAGCCGGAACTGGCAGCGGAGGACGGGCTGCACCTGTCGGGGGAGATGTATCAAATGTGGGCGCGGATGGTCCTGGACCTGGTGGCGCCGGTGATCCGGGGCGAGCAGGGATAACACCTATCGGGAAATTAAGCCCTGGCAGCTTTTGGGATATTCCCCGGACTCTGAAAGGTCATTGCTCAGGGAAATCCGCATCAGCCGTCCACCCGCATGATCACAAATTTTAAATAATTAAACTCGGGCAGCGCCAGCGGGACCGGGTGGTCAGGGGGCAGCGAGTACCTGCCCAGCACTGTCGCTGTCAGTCGTGCCCGGGAGAGGCCCTCCTGGCACAGGGCCAGGAAACGGTCCTGGCCTATCCGGCTGGTGCAGGAACTGACCGCCAGGATCCCTCCCGGGGTGGTGAGGGAGGCGCCGGAGGAGATCAGGGTCATGTAGGCGCTTTCGGCTCCCGGAACGGCTTCCCGGGAAGCCCCTAAGGAGGGCGGGTCAATAATGACCAGGTCCCAGGCGCTTTTTGTTTCCACTGCGGCCCGCAGGAATTCAAATGCGTCCGAGCGGACCAGTTCGTGGCGCTGCTCCGGTAACCCGTTCAGGCTCCAGTGATGGCGGGCGGCGTCCAGGGCGGGCCGGGCAGCATCGAGGGTTGTGACGTGTTCCGGCTCCGATTTAAACCGGCGTAAACTGAAAACGCGCCGCTGTAGCCGAACAGGTTAAGAACCCTTTTCCCGGGCGCGAACCCCTCCAACCCGTTTGCGGTTCTCACGCTGGTCGATGTAGAAACCGGTCTTCTGGCCGCGCTCCAGGTCGGCTGTAAACCGGACCCCGTGTTCGTGGAAATGGACCGGCATGTTAAGGGCAGGCCCGTACAGCCGGGGCGCCGGGGATCCGCCCCCATCCCGGGGGCGCTCGTACACCGTTTCCAGCCCGAGCAAATCCGCCAGCCAGGCTGCGATGCCTTCCGGGTCCCAGAAACTGCGGGCTGCTTGGCCGTCAAAAACCAGCACCGCGGCTTTATCGTAGCAGTCGCACACCAGCCCGGGCAGGCCGTCCCCCTCGCCGTTGAACAGCCGGTAAGCGCTGGTGTCCTTGTCAAACAAACCCCGCCGCAGGGCGAGCGCCCGCTCAAACCGCCGGGCAGCCCAACCGTCGTCCAGCGGTTCGCTGCGGCGGGTGGAACAGACCCGCATGGCGATGCTGGCATCGGGATCGTAGAATCCGCGCCCGATCTCGCGCCCGCCGCGGTTGTCGAGCAGGACGGCTTGAGAGCCGGGAGGGGCTGGGGGAAGCGAACGTAGGGCTTCTCCATAAACCCAGGGATGGCCGCGCTTGATCGAGCGGACCAGGTCGCGACCTCAATTGGAGGGTGATTGGTTTCTGGTTTGGATGACTCAGAAGCGGCATGGATATATTTTACCTCTCGCGATATTTTGATAATTGTCGAATTTGCAGAATAATAAAATTGATCAATTGGTTTCCATGTTATATTTGTATGAATTCTCATGTACATTTTTTCTATACATTGTTTAGTTTGTCATGATATCTGGGAATGAATTAAGACAGCCGAATTATTTGTTTATATGATTTCTTGTGTCAGTATTTCCATGGATAACAGATATTTTTTTCATGATGATTAAAAAGGATTTCCCTGGTGACTAAAATTCCGCGTCCAGATAAGAATCAGAACTCGAAGCAAGTACGTTACTGCCAGCTTAAGATGCCCTTCCTGTCCGACTGCGACGCATGCCATCGATGCAACCATAGGGAAAGGTTTTCTCAAACTGCGTGATTTCAAAAAATTACTGAATGAAAATCCATGGGTTAAAGAGATAGAGCTTTCCAATTATGGGGAAATATTCCTGAACCCGGAACTTCTGGGAATTTTTCAACATGCATTCGAAATGGGTGTTCTTCTGACAGCCGATGTGGGTGTGAACCTTAATTTCGTTAAAGACGATGTACTTGAAGGACTTGTGAAGTACCGGATCCGAAAGTTAAAATGTTCAATAGATGGCGCCAGCAACGTGACATATACAAAGTATCGGGTGGGTGGAAACTTTGATGTTGTCATGAGCAATATCCGAAAAATCAATGAATTGAAAGAGGATTATGGATCGGAATACCCCCATTTAATCTGGCAATTTGTGATTTTCGGACACAATGAGCATGAACTCGAGCTGGCTAAGAAAAAAGCGCGGGAAAACAATATGAGTTTTGACGCGAAATTATCCTGGGACAACGACTTCTCGCCAGTGCGGGACTTGGGGTTAGTAAGAAAAGAAGCAGGTGCCTCCTCCCGGCAGGAATACTTTGATATCCACAACAAAGACTACATGCAGGATATCTGTCACCAGTTGTGGGACATGCCCCAGATAAACTGGGACGGGAAAAACCTCGGCTGCTGCCGGAATTTTTGGGGGGATTTTGGCGGGAATGCATTCACAAATGGACTTGAAGCATGCCTGAACAGTGAAAAAATGAGTTACGCCAGAGATATGTTATTAGGCCTTAAAGAGGCGAGGGACGATATTCCATGTACAACATGTAATATTTACCTTAGCATGAAGAGTGAAAAGAAATGGCTGCCGAGGAAACAGGATAGGTGGGGGATATTATTAGGGTTGAAAAAATTTGCTAGGAGCGCAAAAGGTAGGCTTTCGAAACACTTGCATCCTTTAAAAAAATCAAGAACTCTAACTATTGAGCGACAATGTCAATGGGAGTTCACAGACATCATTTCCCACAAAATGTATTTACCGAAAAAGGGTTATTTCTTGAGAAGAAATTCCATCCTATCGTGGATGGTACATCACTTCATTTGTTAGAGGTTGCCTTTAAGCATTTTTCAAATCCGGAATAGTTGAAATTGCGATAGTGAAATTTAATCAATTATGCTAATCCGGTGAAAGTAGAATGTTGGGATATGGATATAATTCTATTAAAATCCTTCACATATCTAAATTTTCTTAATGTTCTCGAATTTATTTTTCCTTCCAATCTGTAAGTATAGACTACGACAATAAATTCTTTGTTTTAATATATGGCCCAGATTTCAGATGGCATTTTTTCATTTTTAGTTTTTGTACCAAATTAATTGCTTGCAGGTTTGATCAAATTTCATGTTCTTCGAGAGAATAATTGGTAAAGTATAAGATGCAACGATGATAAAGTCGCGCAGAGAATGCTTTGTATTCTTGCTTTCTGCTTAAAAAAAAGTAGCTAGTTATCCCAACCTTCATTTATTTGGTAATTTAATTCCTTGATAAGAAATCGTTTAATATTGTATCTCTTTGGTGAGCGTGCAGGTTTACGGCATAAAAACTTAATATTTTGCAGCACCGCCCGTGCTATATAATAGCGCCTGATTTCTTCATCCGGTTGAAGAGTTTTAATAAATTCTTCTATATTTTCGTAGATCGATTTATAATACCTTGGTCTTGCTAGCGGGGAGAGCGAATAGATCCTCAAAGCAAAGTAAAATCGGTATGCAAGTGAAAGCCAAGATCCAATCTCCAGGTCCTCCCAGTCCATCACATATAGATTTCCTTCTGAATCAAATCGTACATTCCACGGTGCAAAAATCGCCGTGTTGAAAACTTTCCCCAACACCCTTTTGTTTCACTTCGTTCTTGTAGATCGTGAAGCTCAGGTATCACCAGGCTTCGCCATTCTTTCTTGAATTGATTAGCCCCAGCAAGCCAGGTTGTCCACTTAATCCCAGTTATTATCATCCCACTGGTCTTTCAGGTTTGAATGGGAGTGCTTTTTATCTATCCTCGAAAATCACTCAAGCCATTCGTTCAGTTTAAAAAACTTAATGTTCCATTCCTTGGAGTTGTGCCGCGACCAGAGCCGGCTGTTGGATCGCAGAGTGATATCCAAATTTTTTCCCGGGATCCAGCGGGTGGCCAGCATTCCTAAAGAAGGGTTGCTCCATTGAACTTCGGGTATTTTCACTCCATACCCGGGAATCCTTTTCTGAACCTCTTTAGCCCATTTTAAATTCTTAACTTCCTGGATCGCTGAGGGGCGTTCTTCTTTTCGATAAACCTTTACCGCAAGGGAGGGCTTGCAGTTTTTGATCTTTATTTTCAAAAGAAACATAGAAAGTTCGGCATACACAGGATGTGTGGATAAGTTCCACTCTTGTCTTATCGACTCCTTCCATCGCTCTTAGAAAAGGGTCGAGCAACTTCCAATCTTCGACTCTCATGCTGTTTTTGCACTTGACAAGTTAATAGCAAGATAAATATGGATTTTTCCTTATGCCAGAAGAAAGATGTCGGTCGTATCATAGAAAATAATCCTATTTCTGGAGAAAATTACCTGAGCTAATTCTTATTTATTCAAATCCACGATAATTTTTAATCAGATCTATCTTATTTTCTTCTTCGTTGAATACTCTATAATGAACATACATTATATCCTCACTAATTCTTGATCAAACAGAACAATTAACTTTGAGATGCTATCCAACCATAAAGGATACTATTTGGTTATGCATCAACTAGTAAGGTAAAATCATCCTGGTGGATAATGGTGTTCTCCTTTTTGGTGTGGTTACCTTAAGGATACACTTGACCTACCATTTTTGAAAATTTATTTTTTACAGAAAGAAGTTTACATTGACCAAATTTTGACAATTCTTAATATTGGCAAAATGGTAAGTAGATAATAAACATGAATGAAATATGATAGAAATATTTAATAGGTTTCAAAGATATTATTCTTCACATATTTTGTTGTACCATTCAACTTATACCACCGTTCCTGATGATCTAAAAAAAGAATTGCATAATGTTTCTCCAGACACTATGTATAAACAAATAGCTTGGGTGAAAAAGTATTTTGATATAGTCGAAGTTGACCAACTTTTTGATGAAAAACTAAACATAGTGGGCAAAGCTGCCATTACTTTTGATGATGCATACCAGTCTGTGTTTACGGAAGCTGGTCCTGTTATTGAGACTTTAAATGTTCCATGCACAATATTTATTAATGGAATAACTCTCAGTGGTAGACCATTCTGGAGAGATAAAATCAGATTTGTTATCAACAATTCATTAGTGGATGATTTTATTAAGGCTTATCAGTCTTTTTGTCACGCAAATAATATTACAACAAAAAATTTTTATCGTGCTACAAAAAGTCCAAGAATTAACAGCGAGGTAATTGACAATCTTTTAGATGAGTATTTAGAAACAAAACAGATGCGGATAGAAAATTTGAATTTTTGCGTTAGAGATAAAGAATTAATTAAGAGACATCCTTTAATAGCCTATGGAAATCATACTTTTAACCATTATTTAATGTCTTCAATAAATCCCCAACAGCAAGAAGCAGAAATAAAAAGAAATCACGAGCTATTAGAAATATTTGATGTTAAACTCTCAAAAATATTTTCTGTGCCTTTTGGTGGTGACAAGGATATTGACTCGACAACGATTGAATTACTTAATAAATATCAATATAAAGGTATTCTATACTCCAGGGAAGCTATCAATATAAGAAAATTGATAAAAAATTCTAGAGATGCAGATACAAGTTTAGCTTCAAGAGATCGTTATATGTCCAGTTCAGAATTTAATTCTTTTCAAAAACAAATCTTTAATTTAGGTTTGAAGGGTTTGAAAAAAACAATTATTGGTTGAAGATTGCCATCCAACAATTGCCTGAAGGACAACTTTCTGGAGTGCTTCTTGTATCTCACCCTGCCTTAAGACCCCGCTGATTCCTGTTATTTAATGGTTTCTTCTTGGTGAATATCTGGGATACAAATGTAAAGAATTGATAAAATTGGTCACTTTATCTGATAAATCTTTCTCTGGTATCATTCTGAGGGGCGGTTTCGTAACGGTTCGATCGCTTTGTTATCGAGTTTGTAAACCGGAACGTCTTTTGATAGTATGTTGAAATCCTTATGCATTGATTCTTGAAATAAAAATGACTTCCCAAAACCTTGTTGATCAAAACGATAGTTGGACCACGATTTTACGCCCGAAGCGCGGCATATTTGATCTGCGTCTGCGTGAATTGTGGCGCTCCCGCGACCTGATTTTGCTCTTCGTTTGGCGTGACTTCGTCTCAGTTTACAAACAAACCATCCTGGGTCCGCTCTGGTACCTGATCCAGCCTTTGCTTACCACCATTGTCTTTACGATAATCTTCGGTCGAATTGCCGGTCTGCCCACTGAAGGCTTGCCCCCTTTTCTTTTCTACATGTCCGGCACAGTCATATTGGTCTTACTTCGCCGAATGCCTTACCAAGACATCGGATACATTTATCAGTAATGCGAATATTTTTGGCAAGGTTTATTTTCCCCGCCTTACAGTGCCGCTGTCGATTTCGATCTCCAACCTGGTGTCCTTCTCTATCCAGTTCCTGCTTTTTCTGGCATTTATATTTTATTTTTGGCTGAGAGGCGCGAATGTACAACCAAATTATTGGGTTTTGCTGACACCGCTCTTGCTGCTCATGATGGCCGGCATGGGGCTTGGAGGTGGAATCATCGTGTCATCAATGACTACCCGATACCGCGACCTGCGTATACCTCGTCGGATTCGGCACCCAGCTTCTTATGTACGCCACACCTGTGATATATCCTGTGTCCGCTGTACCGGAGAAACTGCAACCCCTGATCGAATTAAATCCTTTAACGCCGATTGTGGAGAGTTTTCGCTACGCATATTTAGGATCAGGAACAGTGAGCATTTACAATCTGGTCTACAGTCTGATTTGGGCGCTAGGCTTATTGTTTGTGGGCATAGTAATTTTCAACAAGGTGGAAGCCACCTTTATGGACACTGTATGAGCAATACAGTCATCTCTGTTGAGCATCTTTCCAAGGCTTACCGATTGGGCCAGATAAATAGGGACACCCTGGCGGAAGACTTGAAATTTAGGTGGGCTAAAGTGCGTGGTAAGCCCAATCCCTTACTTAAGATTGGAATGGAAGATTTTGGCAATCTCATTGGAGAAACCATTTGGGCGTTAAAAGATGTGAGCTTTTCCGTTGAACAGGGGGAAATATTGGGTATCATTGGCCGCAACGGCGCCGGCAAAAGCACCCTGCTCAAAGTCCTTTCTGAGGTGACTGCACCAACCAGCGGCGTAGTTAAGATCAAAGGTCGCATCGCCAGCCTGCTGGAGGTGGGCACCGGTTTTCACCCGGAATTAACCGGGAGAGAGAATATATATCTGAACGGCGCCATTCTAGGAATGACAAGGCAGGAAATTCGCAGCAAATTTGATGAAATCGTCGATTTTTCTGAAGTTGAGCAGTTTATAGACACACCTGTCAAACGCTATTCCAGCGGGATGTATGTGCGCCTGGCTTTCGCGGTGGCAGCTCATTTGGAACCGGAGATATTGCTGGTAGATGAAGTGCTGGCGGTAGGTGATGTGGAATTCCAAAAAAAGTGCCTGGGGAAAATGGGGAATGTGGCAAAAGAAGGACGGACGGTATTGTTTGTGAGTCATAACATGATGGCAGTAAAATCGTTGTGTGACAGGTCACTACTAATTGATGAAGGAAGAATAGTTGAGAGTGGAGAAACTAATCACGTTATCAGTATTTACATGAACAATGGGGAGACAAACAGGGATGAGATAAAATGGCTCGATTCTGATGCTCCACAAAACTCATATATTAAGTTAAAACGAGTTTGGGTTAGATCCAATGGGACTGTGATAACAGTTGACGATCCTGTGTTCATTGATATTCGATTTTGTAATTTAAAACCTGTGACCATGCATCTAAACTTTATCCTTAGAACTTCACTGGCGGAGATCGTATTTGAGTCGCCCACTGATTCATTTACATATGATCAAGGTGTTTACGAAGTTACATGGAAAATTCCACCGAATCTCTTAAATGCCGCCATTTATTCTATACAGATTAACTTCACAAAAATTGGACCCATTCATTTGTTTTATCATGAAGATATCATCAAGTTCGAAGTTCATGAGCCGAAACGCACCGATGGCTATTATGGAAAGTGGAAAGGTTTCATACGTCCCAAGTTGGATTCGAATATCAGGAAGGTGGAATAGATATAATGATCATTGTGAGACTAAAAGGTGGGTTAGGCAATCAGCTTTTCCAGTACGCCTGCGGTCGGGCACTTGCGCATCACCACTGCACATCATTGATGCTCGACACTACATGGTTTGCTCACCCTAAATTCCATTACTCTTTGGATCGATTTAACATCTCTGCAACTGTAGCGAGTGATCTTGATATTGCCATTGCCACGCGTGCCCCCAATAATCTCAGGGGAATAATTGATTCCATGCTTCAGAGGATGAAGCCATACTACAAAAGACGGTATGTGCATGAGCGTGCCTTGGATTACGATCCGAATATTCTGAGGGTATCCAAAGAGGCGTATCTTCATGGGTATTGGGAGTCACCTAAGTACTTCTCAAACATCGCCGACATATTGAGGAATGAACTCACGTTGGTTGAGGCGATGGATTCAATCAATTGCGAATATTCTCAGAGAATCCAGAACTGCAATTCAGTCAGTGTTCATATTCGGCGCGGTGACTATCTCGAGGTCAAATACCTGAAGATGTTCGGGGTCCTTTCTATAGAGTATTACCAAAGGGCTGTTCACTTCTTGGCAGCACGAATAGACAAGCCTCACTTTTTCATCTTTTCCGATGACATTGATTGGTGTAGGGATAATATTAGACTCGACCATGAATATGAGTTCGTTTCGCACAACAGCACCAATGCAGAACATATGGACCTTGTGCTCATCAGCTTATGCCTACATCATATTATAGCCAATAGTACTTTTAGTTGGTGGGGGGCCTGGCTATCAAACCGTAGTAAAAGGAAGATCGTAATAGCACCTCAAAAGTACGGTGTCGATCCTCGGTTAAATCGTCCTGGCTTTTACCCTGAGGATTGGATTATGCTGTAAGAAGGGTATGTTTTGAGCTCTGTCTGACTTGGTTGATTATGGTTTATTGAAGAGCATTTGATGTGACGGACTACCATTTAGATCTTTCCTCCCTGGTGCATGTTCAACCACCCTCTGGATTGTTTCATGGCGTCTGCCACACACCAGACAACCAGCTAACCAGTAGAATTCACCGTACTAAATTGATACTGGTACAAGTTAAGACTGATACTTTAGATATGAACGAAACCAAAGGGTTTGAGGTCGTTAATAACGCTGAGCGGAAATTTCCTTGGTTTGGCAAAGAACCTGGAGTGCTCTCCCCTAAATTAACTTGAGAAACTAAGTACTTTGGCAAAATAGACAATGATCCAAGTAACGAAAACCTTTTTCCCGCCTATTGAGGATTATCAGGCCAGGCTCCAGAAGATATGGATGAGCGGTTGGTTGACCAATGATGGCCAGTTTGAAGATGAACTTGCCATTAAGTCGGGCCAGTATCTTAGAGTACCACAAATTGAACTGGTTTCAAATGGGACGTTGGCACTGCAAATAGCCATAAAGATCTTGGGCTTGAAAGGGGAAATAATCACCACCCCGTTCTCATATATAGCAACGGCAAACGCGATAGCCTGGGAAGGTTGCACGCCAGTATTTGTTGATATTAACGAAAAAACATTCTGCATCGATCCGAACCTGATTGAAGCCAGCATTACTGAAAAAACAAGTGCCATTCTGGCTACCCATATCTATGGAGTGCCTTGTGATGTGAAAGAATCGCGCAGATTGCTGGAAGAAATCACCTCAAGGTGATCTATGATGCCACGCATGCTTTTGGAGTGAAACTGCATGGGCGACCAATTCTGGTTCACGGAGATATATCAACGCTTAGCTTTCA
>CAWBYY010000009.1:0-151549 GCA_963793095.1 uncultured Chloroflexia bacterium | reverse complement strand
TGGAATTCTTTCTACGAAAAGAAATCTCTCTTTTTGATTTACCGTAAACCGTCCCAAGTACATAAATAAATTGGCAGAATTCGGTGAAGCGATCCTGGTTGGTTATGAGGACGTTTCTAAATGATTCCAACAGGCGATTATATGCTTTTTTGGAGATCTTCTTCACTCTTTTCTTCAATGTAAGCTTGGTGTTTCTTAACAATTAGATGATTATAAAACCGTGTAATGAACCTTCCTTGAATAGACCGTAGAAATTGTCTTCATTATTATGAAATACAATCAATTCTGGTTCATACTCAAGAGAATAATTTTCTGCCCCTATACGATAAGAAAGGTCCAAATCTTCCCCTCTCAGTAGATTCACATCAAATCCACCCATATTGACTAAAAGCTGGCGCGGTGAAACCCAGTTACCCGATGCCACATAAGGTGGATTAAATTCATTGATTGCTTTTTGTTGGTCGTGGATTCTCTCGCCAAATAGTGCAATCTTATTGGCAGGCCTTTTTGCGAGGATTTTCCCGCCCACAATCCCTACGGATGGATCGGTGAAATGAGGAAGAAAATTTAGAAGCCATTCACTATCCACAATACAATCCGCATCTGTTAACGCAATCCATGTACCCCGGCCTTTATTGATTCCATGGTTGCGGGCAGCAGCGGCGCCTCTTTGTCGCTCCCGAAAAAATTTAATCTTTTCCCCGTATTCTGTCAGTATTTCTAAGGTATTATCTGATGACCCGTTATCTACAATGATGATCTCCCTGTCCTGAAGAGGGTAATTCAGGTTCAGCAAAGAATCGATACAATCCCCGAATGTTTCCTTGACCATTAAGAACCGGGATAATAACGGATATATGAGGATAGTCAGACACAGTTGTGATTAGTTTTCGTTGAATTTTTCATGCAGGCATCGCTTGCGCTAATTCAAAGAAAAGAGAGGTTCGACTATTAATTTTTACTAATATTTGTGTGTAGCTTAAACAATATCCCAAATATAGTAATCAAAAGACTATCCCGTATTCTTATTCCAATGAAAAATTTCAACATTATTAGATTAGGTTTGACATGAAGCAGTATTAAATGATCCGCTAAAAAATATCCCAAAATTAAATTATAAATGAAGATATAAGTTAGACAATTATAGGGGCAGTTCACCATCGTTATCTGATAATAAGTATTATTGAATTGTTTACAAAGATACAGTTCGATTCTAACATACGAGAACATAGTCAGTTCTGAGGTTTAATTTCTGTGTGAAAAAATTTTTCACAAATTCATAATTGTGGAACACTGATTAAGGATAAATTTTTGTGGTACAAATTAGGGAAGAAAATTAGAAATAGTTTTGAATGTGTCCAAATTTCAGGGTGTACTACATTTTAAAAATTAATCTTTTGAGGAATATTTTGAAAACAGGTTTACCTAAAAGTGATCAGCGAAATTCAAGAATAGATTATTCAGTTCCCATTCTTATGTATCACTTAGTATCAAGTTGCCTTTATAAAAACTTCCGTGAATATACAATCCAAACAGATGTTTTTAAAAAGCAAATGAGATGGATACACCGATTGGGTTACAAATCGATTACCTTGGATACTTATCAGGATTGGAAGGATGGAAACAAGATGATTTCCGGGCGTCCAATTATTATTACACTTGATGATGGGTATAAAGATTGTTTAAAATATGCAGTTCCAATCCTAACTATGTATTCATTATCAGCTGTGTTTTATCTGGTTGTAGATAAAATTGGTGACAAAAGTACTTGGAACTCAATGGAAAGCAATGATATCGCTCTGATGGATTGGGAAGGTGTCCACGAAATCCAATCTTCTGGATTTCAAATCGGTTCACATACCATGAGCCACCCGAGATTAATTAACCTGTCTGAAAAATCTTGTCGTAAGGAAATTTTTGATTCGAAAATTAACTTGGAAAATAAACTGGGTATTGAGATAAAACATTTTTGCTATCCTTATGGTTTATACAATGAACAAGTAAGACAGATCGTTGCCGAATTCTGGATATATTACAGCAACTTCAATCCGGGAAGGATTTTCAGATAGGTATGATGATTCTTTGGCATTACGTCGTATTTCTGTATCTGGTTTTGATTCATTCCTTGATTTTATTTTTAAATTAAAATTTGGTCTTAATCTGAAAGACTTTCTTCGATGGAGTGTGAAATTGAGAAAGAGAATGGATTTCAAATAAACAAGAACTCTTGTGTATTATAGATCTTGTTAAACAATTTCAGAGAATATAAATTATAAATAGAAATTCAATATACATTCCATATAATCTATGGTTATTCTGATTGCAACAATCATTGGACCGTGATCAATTATTAAGTAGAACCCTAAAGTCCATTTCTGAAAGCATTATTCCAAATTCCCTGACGAAAATCATTGTTGTCGAAAACGGGAAAAAAGGAAGAACCGAGAACATCTGTTATCAGAATTAGGATTAAGATTGCCAGTTCAATACGAATATATAAACAAAGCAAACAAGAGCATTGCTCTGAATTTTGTATTGAAAAAATTACCGAATTGCCTGGTCTTATTCACCGACGATGATGTAAGATTTCATCAAGATACGATGATCGCTTATGAAGAAGAAGCCCGAAATATTGTCAGTGGTGTATTTTATGGAGGTCGGGTTGGTGTTGATTATGAAAAAGAACCATCGGATTGGTTGAAGCCTTATCTTCCCGGTTCAGCACGTGGTTGGAAATTGCCTGAGGAGCGCCCACCTTATTTTTGGGGATGTAATTGGGCTGCTTATGTTGATGATATTAAAAATGCTGGCTTTTTTGATCCAATATATGACGCAAGAATATTATATGGGCGAAGATTCGGATATGCAAATTCGCCTAATCCAAAACGGATTGTCTCAAAGATATATTCATGAAGCAGTTGTATGGCATTATGTTCCTAAAACTCGTTGCACTCCGATATGGGCATTAAAGAGGGCGTATAAAATTGGATATTACGGGGACGATATAGAAGTGGATACCAAGGATTTGCAATTGAGAAATTATCCTAAGCGGATTCAAAAGATAATATTCGGAAATGAAAAAAATACGTTTTATCGAAGTAGTATTATCAATTGACCGCTCAAAAATATTTAGGAAGTTATTCAAGCTAAGCCTAAATTATGGATATTTACGAGGCAGAAAACGTAAGAAGAATGTGTCAGTCTAATGTTCAATAAGGATATAAAATTATCACCAATTTCGTTATCTGATTTCTCAACAAGGATTATCGTATCTAACAAGTTATTGATTGATGCAGTGCTTCCGAGACTTGGTCATAAACAATAATCAAGTATCATAGCTAAAGAATTGGAGGCACAATAAATGGCTCGAACACAACGTATTTTCCCTCTACGAAATACGTACCTAACATCTGAATTCAAATGAATTCAAAGCTAGAGTTTTTCTGCAACTGATTAGAGGTGAGATAAGCCTGGCAGAGATTTGTCGCAAAAACATTTCAACCAGAAAATGGTGTCTATCTGAAATGCTGATACCCTGCAAAATGCCTTCAGCATATTTGAGCATAAAAAGGGATATTGTCTAGAACAATAGGGCATCGCAGAACTGGGTTGTCGCAAAAAACATCCTACTATCTACAGAATAGGTACAGCATGGACAGTATCAGTACCAGATTTTGAAAGCTCCAGAGTAGCCAAGAACAATGCTCTATTCCTTCAGTTACATTTGAGCGGTTGTCAATTCTTACAGGTGGTTGTATTAAGCGGTTATATCGTATCCTCGTAATTCTTTGGATTGGAATATTTCATTAAACAGGAAAATTCTCCTTTCATTTTTCCATTTACGTGTTCCAGCCTCATACACAATTTGGAAGAACTCGCTTAAGTGGTTCTCTTTCACTGCCAGGATATTTTTAAAAGAATAAATCAAGCGTTTATATGCTTCTCTTGTGCTCTTCCCGGATGAGGCTCATATAAATACCCTGTGTTTCTGAAAATTCAGATAGCCGTCGAATACCATGGATTGCACCTTCCTGGAATAAACCGAAGAGGTTGTTTTCATTGCCGTGGTATACCACGGATTTTGGTTCATAAACCAGGGAATAGCCTTCAGCCCCGATCCTGTAAGATAAATCTGTATCCTGGCCGCGCAGCAGAGCAGTGTCAAAACCACCCATTGCAATCAAAAGCCGGCGCGGGGAAGCCCAATTCCCCGATGCGACAGACGGTGGGTTATATTACATTAATCGCCTTATACTGATCGTGGATTCTCTCGCCGAAAAGTTCTACCTTATTGGCTGGCCTCTTAGCCAGTATTTTTCCACCCACAATCCCTACCGATGGATTGCTAAAGTGAGGCTACTTTGCTCGACAACCAATTCGAATCCACCACACAATCCGCATCGGTAAAGGCCACCCATTTTCCCCGGCAACTGTTTATGCCGCGGTTTCGAGCAGCAGCAGCTCCCCTCTGTCCCTCCCAGTCGCATTGTATCAGGTCTCCATATTCTGCCAGTATTTCCGGGGTGCGGTCGGATGAATGGTTATCTACAATGATGATTTCCCGGTCCTCAGCAGGAAAATTCAGGTTCAGTAAGGAATCGATGCAATCCCGAACGGTATATTGTCCATTAAAAACTGGAATAATAATGGATACTTGAGGTATATCAGACATGGTTTTGATCCGGCTGGAAGAATTTTTTCCCTGGACTATCCCATTATCAAAAATAGAAAATTGATTTAGCCTTCTGGAAAGAACCATTATTGTTCAAACAAAATCGTACACGATTTTTCAAGATTTCCAGAACATTCTTCCGAATTAATTATGTGGGCGTCTACCGCATTTGATAAAGATTTGAAGCATAAGACACTAGTCTAAAAGAAGGACATTTGATTTTTATTCCGGATTTTCATTTTATTGTAATCGAATACAATCGAGACAAAATATGCAATAAGACCAAAATCAAAATAATGAAGGTTGTGTACAGTATACTGGAAAATAAAAGGACTCTTTCGAATGATCTATATCCTTTTTTAAATGGTTTATATTATTTGGGAGGATACCATTTTGATAGCCATTATATACACTTGCCACCTCATTGATTACCCTTCAACATGCGAAGAAAATTCTTAAAATTTAAACTTCCTGACCGGAGCGAAGCCCTGCAGGTCTTTTCGGTAATACTATTCCTCGTATTCAGTTGGACGTTGTACAGGGTTTTCTATGTCCTCCCGGCCTGGTTGATGGAAATGACAGCCGTGGAAATTCTGACCGTTTGCGCTTATGTATTCTCTTTTGCCCTGCTGGAGAGCCTGTTTGTGCTGGGCGGGATGGCGCTGCTGTCCCTGGTCATGCCAGCCAGGTTTTTCAAGCATGAAATTCGTTCCGCTGGGCAGCCTGCTAACGATTTTTCTGGGCGCTGCCGCTTACCTGATCCATCCCAGAACCGCGGAGCTGATTCCATTCAGGCTTTTATACCTTGCCCTGATCCCGGTCATCGTCCTGGTGGGAATAATTGTCCTGATATTCTTGCTGGCTTTACTCTTCGAAAGGCTGCCGGCTGTGAGGCGAGCGGTGACTGCCCTGGCGGAAAGGATGACCATCTTTGTTTATATCTACCTGCCGCTGGGTGTATTGAGCCTGGTCGTGGTCTTTCTCAGATTGCTGTTTGATATTATCATCAGGTTTTTTACGGCTTGATTATTATTCGATAATTTGTGATATGGAAAAGAAAAGACAAACAGGGATCAACCGGCGCGATTTTCTGAAGCTGGCAGGAGGCCTTTCATTTGTCCATCTGGTGGAGAAGTCAGGCTCAGACCAAAAATCGCTCTCTCAATCCGGGCAGTCGCTTCCAAATATTATTATCCTGGTGCTGGATGCACTTTCGGCGCGGCACCTCTCCCTTTATGGGTATCCCCGCAATACCAGCCCGAACATCGACCGGTTTGCGGAAAAAGCGGCTGTTTTCCACAATCACCATTCAGCCGCCAATTTCACCACCCCCAGTACTGCCTCGCTGCTGACCGGAAAATATCCCTGGGGGCATCATGCTTACACATTACGGTGTACCATCAGCGGGAGCGCCGCCCAGAGTAATATTTTCCACTATCTGCATGAAAAATATCACACGGCGGCATTCTCACAGAATTTATATGCCGACAAACTTCTTTTCCAGTTTGAGCAGTACCTGGACCGCCACTTGCCTGCTGACAGCTTCAACTTCAGCGGCAGAACAATTTATACCCGCCTGCCGGGAAATGAGGCGGTGGCAGGATTCAGGGCATATGACCAGTTTATGCTCAATCGCACGCCTGACGCGGTTCGCTGTTTTTATCCCTGCTGCACGATTTTAACTATCTGCTCCGCTATCGGCTGGCATTCCGCGATCTGGGGGAAATGTACCCGCTTGGAATGCCAAGCGTTGATGGGTGTTATGCCAATTTTACGCTGGAAGAAGTGATGGATGGGGTCATATCGCTCCTGGATGGACTGCCGACTCCTTTCATCGCTTACCTTCACCTGCTGCCGCCCCATTCACCATATAGGCCAAGCACCGGCTTTCGCAAAGTGTTTAATGACGGCTGGGAACCTCCACCCACAACCGTCCACCCGCTTGGAGATGTAACACAGGGGTGATTCCCCCAAGAAACGGCAATTATATGATGAATTTATTGCGAATCTTGACAACGAGATCAGCAGGCTGCTTGAATATCTCCAGAGTACGGGTTTGCTGGAAAAAAGTTATTTTATCCTGACATCCGATCACGGCGAGCTGTTTGAAAGGGGCGAACTCGGCCACTCGACCCCTTTGTTATTCGAACCGCTCCTGCATATCCCGCTGGTTATCGCGAGCCCGGGCCAAAAAAGGCGCATCGATATCCGGACGCCCACAAGCAGCATCGACCTGTTTCCCACCCTTCTGGCGATTGCGGGAGTTGAAGTTCCCACCCCAACTGCGGGCCAGGTTTTGCCGCTTGGGAACCGGGAGGGGGATCATTCCAGGGACATCTGGGCGCTGGAGGCAAAAAATAATTCCACATTCGGGCCGCTTAAACAGGCGACCCTGGCCCTGTACAGGGGAAATAGCAAACTGGTTTACTATCACGGTTATAAAAATTACAAGGACCAGTTTGAGTTTTATGACCTGGATATCGATCCTGATGAATTGGAGAACAGATATCCGACCGACCCGGCTGCGGCTGAAATGCAGGCAAAGCTGGAAGCGCAGCTTAATAAAATTCGCCACCAATCCAGATAACTGGGGTTGATTAAATAGACCTGTTGTCTGATATATTGAGTTAATCGATTGAATTACTTGCTTTCAGCGGTTCGGATTTGAGCAGGCCGTCGTTGATGGACTGCCTGATGATGTTCCCGGGCGGGACGACCAGGAATTCAGCCTGGTTCCACTCCCCGCCCACAAGCGCCTCGATCAGGCGCCGGTTTCCCTCCAATCGCTCGAAGACCCAGCCTTCTTTGTCAGCTTTTTCGCGGGCGATCTGTTCGTAAGGCCCGCTTTCCCCCAAACCGGTATCGATAAAGACCGCCCGGGTATAGTGCTGCGACCAGGAGCGCATAGTCTCCAGCAGGTGGTCGGCGCTTTCCTTCCCAAACTTCTCGACCCACTCTTCATACTGGGCTTCCTGTTCCTCAATACCGGCCGCCCCCAGCGCTACGCTGGCTCCCTCGTCGTTGCGCTCGATGTAATCCACGCTGTACCAGTAGGTACCCGGGTGGCGCTTGAACTCGGTTTCATAACGCCGGTGTGAACCCAGGTAGAGGGTGATGCAGTCGTGGGCCCGCGGGATTACCAGAGGGGTATGCGGGGCAGTCAACCCGACGGTGGATGTGCCGCAGATGCCGTAGGCAAGCAGGATCGCCTCATATTTTTCCGGCTCGACCCGGTCAATTTCAGCCTGGAGTGTCGAGCGCAGCTTTTTGGGGGTGTTGTGCAAACCCTGGCGGAACAGCCTGACGGTGACGGTGTTCGCCGAGCCGGCAGCGGTCAGGTAGATGCTGCGGGCAAGGGCTTCACAGGTCAGGGCGAGGTAATTGGCCATTTTATTACCAGGTAAATTATTACAATTCCCCAATGATACCTTGTTTTCTGGGATATCGAGAGGATTCAACCTTGTTCGGGGTTATTACTGCGTTATTTATGTGATTTTTGTATCTAAAGCGCACAAAAACTTGACACGAGCATATTAAATCTATATAATGGTGTTACTTTATTGTCCCAATAAAGTAAATAGAGTGAGAAGAGAATTTGGAATAAATGCCCCCGGTTCGAAAAAACAGCACCGCTGACCAGATCTGGGTTCGAAAGGTGAACCGTTCCCTCATCCTGGGGAAACTCAGAAAGGATAATTTTTACTCGCGTTCCAGGCTTGCCCAGGAAACCGGCCTGAACGCCAGTACTGTCTCCAGCATTGTCAATGACCTGATCTCCGAGAACCTGGTCAGGGAGACAGAACTTCTTCAGCCTGAAATTGGACGCCCGGGCAGGTTATTGGAGTTAAACCCAAACGGAGGATGCGCACTGGGGGCGGAAATAAATGTCGATTACCTGCTGGCTATCGCCACGGATTTTACAGCTAAAATTTTGTGGAGGAAGCGGGTTTCGATCACACCCGGTCAGGAACAGACCGCAACTATGGATCGACTGGTGGAGATCATCCAGGAAGGTCTTAATTCTCCGGAAGTCAAAGGTCTGACCCAGTTTGGTATCGGGGTGGGTGTGCCGGGACTGGTTGATTACCACGATGGGCGGCTCAGGATAGCTCCCAACCTGCACTGGCAGGATGTACCGGTCCTGGAGATCTTGAAGGAGCATTTCGACCTGCCCCTGTTTGTTGAAAACGAGGCCAATGCGGCCGCCCTGGGCGAATATTATTTCGGCGCGGCCCGGGGGATCGAGAACTTCATTTTTCTCAGCGCCGGGTACGGGCTGGGGGGCGGTATTGTGCTGGACGGTAAACTTTTCCGGGGAAGCTATGGCTATGCAAGCGAAGTGGGTCATGTGACCTTTGATGCCGGCGGGGAGATTTGCGGCTGCGGAAAGCGCGGCTGCTGGGAAACTTTCGTCGGGCCGCGGATTGTGGAACGCAGGGTGCGCCGGATTTTACGGACCGGGGCGGATTCGGTCGTCCGTCAAAAAGCGGGCGGCGACCTGGAACAGATCACGTTCGAGCTGGTACTCGAGGCTGCCTCTGAGGGAGATGAGGTCGCGTTGGCCGCGCTGCATGAGAACGGGCGCTACCTCGGGATCGGCACAGCTAACCTGATTAATATATTCAATCCAGAAATGATCGTACTGGGCGGGGCATTAAACCTTGCCAGCCCGTTTATCCTACCGGTGGTGGAAGAAACAGTGCGCGCTCACAGCCTGGCACCAAACCGCGAAAATGTTTCCATTGTCCCATCAGCCCACCAGACTGATGCTTCTGTGATGGGAGCGGTGGCGCTTGTCCTGGATGAGATACTGCGAGAACCAACGCTGGTCTTTTAGGGTATACAAGAATTTATTTTTATGAATTGGAATCGGAGGCATTATGAGTGAAACAACCCAAGAAGCAACGACCTCTGAAGAGACGAAAAAAGGCGCCATTTCGGCGAGGGTGATCCTGAAGAGGATTTTTACAACCCGTGAATCCGGCGTGTTTTTCGCGTTAATTGTGCTATGCATGATTATGACATTAGCCAGTCCATACTTCGCCAAACCTCAGAATCTCTTCAATGTCGCCCGGGGGATGAGCACTATCGCCATCATGGCAATCGGTATGACAATGGTTATCGTCAGCGGCGGGATTGACCTGTCTGTTGGTTCCCTGGCTGCAGTATCCGCAATGTCAGCAGCGCGCTTGATGACATACGGAGAGTGGCCCCCATGGCTGGCGTTTGCTGCAGGTATCGCGGTTGGCACAATCCTGGGCGCGATAAATGGATTGATCATCACCCGGGTGAAGGTCAACCCTTTCATCACAACACTGGGTATGCTGAGCATCGCCCGCGGCCTGACTTACCTGATCGCAACCGGGCTGCAGGGATCTGTGGCAAGCAATATCCCCATGCGGAATGAGGGAGTGAATTTCCTGGGGGCAGGCCATATAGGCCAGGTGCCGTTCCCGGTAATCGAAATGGTCATCCTGGTGGTGATTTTCAGCTATTTTCTGGGGAATGTCGTTCTTGGTAGACAGATATATGCAGTTGGGAGCAATGAGCAAGCCGCCCGGTTATCGGGTGTGAATGTTGGAAACGTACGCCTGTTCGTCTATACCATAACCGGGACCCTGGCCGCCATGGCAGGTGTGATGGGAGCAGGTTTGCTTTCAACTGCGCCTACCAATCTTGGCCTGGGGGTTGAACTGGATGTTATCGCAGCGGTTGTAATCGGAGGCGCCAGCCTTATGGGAGGCGAGGGGACTATTCTGGGCGCGGTTATTGGAGCAGCGATTATGGCTGTGATCCGCAATGCCTTTGTACTTTTAAAGCTGCCGATCTACATGCAAACCGTCACAATTGGAGTTGTTATCATCCTCGCCGTGGCGCTTGATCAATTAAGAAAGAGGAGGACCTGATTAATAAAAAGGAGGTGAACACCGGATTTAGTATTGGAGAGCATGTCGTATATCTAAATGTAGTTTCAATAACTACCCCATGTGCAATGTTTAAAAAGGAGAATGAGGAATGAATAAAAAATCAATATTTTTGCTCCTGTCGATCCTGGCGGTCTTCTCGCTGGTGCTTGCTTCCTGCGCACAACCAGCAGCCGAGCCGGCAGTTGAAGAGGTAGCGGAGGAACCGGCGGAAGTGGAAGAAGCAGAGGAAGCCGAGGAAGAGATGGCAGAACTGCCGCCTCCTCCGCCGTTCGACAGCGCCTGCACGCCCGAAGACGAGGGCACGGTGCAGCCGGTTGACAAGCAGCCGCCTGGCGAGATGAAGATTGCGGTGCTGGGTCTGGAAAACAACCCGTTCTGGATTCCGGTAAAGGAAGGCACCCAGAAGGCAGCCGAAGAACTGGCGCCCTACGGTGTGACTGTGGACTGGATCGTCCCTGGCGACCAGCACACGGCTGATGTGTTTGGACAGGCGATCGAGGCTGCGGTAGCGCAGGAATACGATGCGATCGCAACGATAGCCGGCGATGCCGGAGTGGCGCCTTACATCGACACGGCGGCAGCCCAGGGCATCCCGGTCTCGACATTCAACTCTGAGACAGAGGTCGAGAACGCGCGGTTGTTCTTTGTGGGTGCGGACCTGTACCTGCAGGGAGAGACCGCCTGCGAGGCGATGGCAGAGGCGATTGGCGGCGAGGGCAAAGTGGCCATCATCACCGGCTTCTTTGCAGTTGAAGCGCACGAACTTCGCCGGACCGGCTTTGTTGACAAGTGTGCGGCGGAATACCCCGGGATCGAGATAGTGGGTGAAGTTGAGAACCTGGATAAGGGCGACACCGCCTATACCCAGGCGCAGGACTTCATGTCAGCTAATCCCGACCTGGCAGGCATCTACGTGACCGCCGGCGGACCCTTCGGGGCTGCTGCGGCTGTTGAAGACGCCGGCAAAGCCGGAGAGGTTTGGGTAGTGTCGTTTGACTTCGTCGACGAGACCATGGAATTTGTACAGAAGGGCGTGGTGTACGCCACAATCGGACAGGACCCGTTTGCACAGGGCCATGATCCTGCGATCCGGATGTACAACTACCTGGTTGGCGGGGTTGCTCCTGAGTGCGGCCGCCTGGTTACCCGGGCTGACATCGTGACAAAGGAAAATATCGACCAGTTCTGGGCTCCTCCTGGTGGAGAGCCGGCTGAAGAGGAAGCCGAGGAAGAGATGGCAGAACTGCCGCCTCCTCCGCCGTTTGACAGCGCCTGCACGCCCGAAGACGAGGGCACCGTGCAGCCGGTTGACCAGCAGCCGCCTGGTGAGATGAAGATTGCGGTGCTGGGACTGGAAAACAACCCGTTCTGGATTCCGGTAAAGGAAGGCACCCAGAAGGCGGCCGAAGAGCTGGAGCCTTACGGTGTGACTGTGGACTGGATCGTCCCCGGCGACCAGCACACGGCTGATGTGTTTGGACAGGCGATCGAGGCTGCGGTAGCGCAGGAATACGATGCGATCGCAACGATAGCCGGCGATGCTGGAGTGGCACCGTTCATCGACACGGCGGCAGCCCAGGGCATCCCGGTCTCGACATTCAACTCTGAGACAGAGGTCGAGAACGCCCGGTTGTTCTTTGTGGGTGCGGACCTGTACCTGCAGGGAGAGACCGCCTGCGAGGCGATGGCAGAGGCGATTGGCGGCGAGGGCAAAGTGGCCATCATCACCGGCTTCTTTGCAGTTGAAGCGCACGAACTTCGCCGGACCGGCTTTGTTGACAAGTGTGCGGCGGAATACCCCGGGATCGAGATAGTGGGTGAAGTTGAGAACCTGGATAAGGGCGACACCGCCTATACCCAGGCGCAGGACTTCATGTCAGCTAATCCCGACCTGGCAGGCATCTACGTGACCGCCGGCGGACCCTTCGGGGCTGCTGCGGCTGTTGAAGACGCCGGCAAAGCCGGAGAGGTTTGGGTAGTGTCGTTTGACTTCGTCGACGAGACCATGGAATTTGTACAGAAGGGCGTGGTGTACGCCACAATCGGACAGGACCCGTTTGCACAGGGCCATGATCCTGCGATCCGGATGTACAACTACCTGGTTGGCGGGGTTGCTCCTGAGTGCGGCCGCCTGGTTACCCGGGCTGACATCGTGACAAAGGATAATATCGACCAGTTCTGGCCGTAACCGTTAATTGGAATTGTGATCGGATGGTTTTGCCATCCGATCACATTCTTGGAATTATTATTTTTGTTAACAGGAGCGTGTACGATACCGATGAACAATAATAATAACCATATCTTAGAAGTGTTTGAAATATCAAAGCGCTATGGTGGCGTCCAGGCGCTGAAGGATGTGAATTTCGATGTTCGCTACGGTGAAGTTCATGCTCTTGTTGGTGAAAATGGGGCTGGTAAAACCACCCTGATAAATGTACTGGCGGGGATTGTTCAGCCGCGACAGCGGGGTGGTCCTTTTTAATGGAAAAGAGGTGGAGTTTGAAAGGCCGCGTGAGGCGATTGAAGCAGGCATTTCGGTAATCCACCAGGAACTGGCGATGATGCCCCAGCTGAACGTTATTGAAAACGTTTTTATGGGCAGGATGCCTTCTGGAAATGGGAGAATTCGCTGGAAAGACGCTGAACGGGAAACCCGCCGGATGCTGGATGAAGTTGGTTTGGATATTAATCCAAAGAGACAGGTAAGTGACCTGACCATTTCCCAGCGACAGCTGGTCGAGATTGCCAAGGCGCTTTCACTTGATTCGAACCTGTTGATCATGGATGAACCCAATTCATCTCTTTCTGATACTGAAACCAGGCGCCTGTTTGAAGTAATAGAGGAACTGAAGAAGAAAGACGTCGCAATTATTTATGTGTCTCATAAAATTGAAGAGGTATTGCATATTGCTGACCGGATTAGCGTGCTTCGAGACGGCATGTACCGGGGAACGTTGCTCAAAGAGGAAGCCAGTGTCGATAAGATCATTCATATGATGGTGGGCCGTGAACTGATCCGGGAATTGGGAAGGGTAGGGCACGAGATCGGGGAAGTTCGTCTTGAGGTCCGCGACCTGACCTCCGATAAATTTAAGAACGTCAGTTTTAATATCCGCGAAGGTGAAATAGTAGGTTTTGCGGGACTGGTGGGCGCTGGCCGGTCGGACCTGGCGCTTGCGATATTCGGGCACAACCGTTGTAAATCCGGGCAGATATTCCTGGATGGCGAGCAGGTACATTTTTCGCACCCGTCCCAGGCAATAAAAAGTGGCCTGGGTATGGTCCAGGAGGACCGAAAAGATCTTTCTTTATTCATGGGGCTATCGACCAAGTTCAATATGGTTGTGGCGAAACTGGGCGATCTGAGCCGCGGAGGGTTCGTTAACCGCAGGAAGGTTAATGAGAATACGAGCATGTTTGTCGACCGCCTGAGCATAAAACTTGGATCGCTTGAAGATCCGGTCAGCAGCCTGAGCGGCGGCAACCAGCAGAAAACAACCCTGGCCCGCTGGCTGGCGATAAATCCGAAACTGCTGATTATGGATGAGCCAACCCACGGCGTGGATGTGGGCGCAAAGGCGGATATTTACCGCTTGATGCGTCAACTGGCAAGCCAGGGAATCAGCATAATGCTGATATCGTCTGAGCTGCCAGAAATTCTGGCAATGTCCGACCGGGTGGTCGTGATGCATGAAAAGGAGGTCACCGCAATTCTTGAGAAGGAGCAGTGTGACGAAGAGACGATAATCATGTATGCCACCGGGGTCGGTAATCCGGAAAATTCAAACAACGCTAATAGAACCGGGATCGGTTGGCTGGATGATCTTGGGAACGGCAAAATTAATGGGTAATGGGTAAGGTCAAGTATAAAAAATCGAGATTCAGAGGCTGGAAAGCGGTCACTCTGGAAAATGATCTGATTACCCTTGTCGCGGTGCCGGATATCGGTGGGCGCATAATGGCATACAATCTGGGGCCGTACGAATACCTGTATGTTGACCCGGATCTGGCAGGCAAATTGTTCAGCCCTGAACAAAATAGTGGCCAGGGCAGGTTGGTGGATTGGAAGAATTACGGCGGTGATAAGACCTGGCCAGCCCCGCAGGGCTGGGAAAACAAATCCCAGTGGCACGGACCGCCCGATCCGGTGCTGGATACAGGCCGGTACCAGCTGGATGGTTTAGACGGTGATGGCTCTTCTGCCAGAGTGAAAATGGTCAGCCCGCCTGATCATAAAACAGGAGTCCAGATCACCCGCCAGGCAGGCATCACTCAGGGGAGCAGCAGGGTTCAGCTGGACCTGGCTTTTAGCAATATCTCAGAAAAAAAGATTAACTGGAGTATCTGGGATGTTGTGCAGTTGAACGCTGGTAAACCTGGTAACGCTCAGAGGCAGACATATGACTCTGGTTGTATTGTCACCACCCCCCTGAATCCCAACAGCCGCTTTCCAAACGGATACAACCTGATGTTCGGGGAAGAGGATAACCCTCAATGGGCCTGCGACCTGCAAAATGGAATATTTAGAGCTACCTATCAGTGGAAAATCGGAAAAGTGGGAATTGATTCATCCGCAGGCTGGATCGCTTTCAGCAACACCAGCCAGGGATATTCTTTTGTCGAAATGTTTGAATATGTTCCCGGCGGGGTGTACCCGGACGACGGCGCGACGGTTGAATGCTGGACGGTTGGAGCAGGGATTGTGGAAACTCTTGATTATTCCAAAAGCGAGATATATCTGATGGAGACCGAAGTGCTCAGTACAATTCGGGAAATCCAACCGGGAGAAACCACCAGTTTTTCGATCGAATGGGGCGCCTGCCGCTGTCCGGGGGAGATCCGGGAAGTTTCAGGGGGAGGCTGTTTTTCAAGACCCCTGACTGCAACCAGGCAGGATTCAACCGTGAAACTGCAGGCTGAGCTGGGTGTGTTTGATGCCGGTATATTGCAGTTGTGGTGGATAGATGAAGCCGGTGGAAGGATCAAATCGGAACATATTTGCCAGGTCAGCCCACTCGAAGAGGTAGTTGTGGATCACCGTTTCATCCCACCAGAAAAGGCTGGAGGCGTTGAACTCGGCGTTATCCGGGAATTTGATCGCGAGATCATAATATTGGCAAATGTTTATATAGAATAGACAGCAATTATGGACACCAGGAAAATCCAGTACTTGAGGCCAGACCAGATCCTGGCGGAGTTAAATAGAGCGCCGGTTGCATACCTGCCGCTCGGGCTGCTGGAATGGCACGGACCGCACCTTCCAATGGGTGTGGATTCCTTTAACGCAGAGAGCGTAGCCGAGATGGCAGCTGAATTATGCGGCGGTTTGGTGATGCCTACCCTTTATTTCGGTACCGAACGCGAGAGACCGCAGGAGATGCTGGACTGGCTGGGATTCGATTCACCTGAATGGATCATCGGGATGGATTTCCCGGATAACAGCTTGCCAAGTATGTACACTAGCCAGGAAATGTTTGCCCTTGTTGTTAGAGAGCATTTGCGCCTGATCCAGAGGATGAAATTTAAAATAATTGTCCTGGTCAGCGGGCATGCAGCCACAAACCAGCTTGAAACATTAGAACGGTTGGCTGCCGAATTCAATGCTGGAGGAGGGGTCCGGGTGCTGGTTGCGCTGCCGTTTGTGCAGAATGATACCGGGATATTTGAGGTCGGTCACGCATCCAGAATTGAAACCTCGGTCATGCTCGCGCTGGCGCCGGATACCGTTGACCTGAGTAAACTCCCTCCAAAAGACCAACCGCTTAAAAATAAAGACTTTGCCATTGTCGATTACCCAACTTTTTTAGGCAGGCCTACTCCAGACCGGACCGTAAGTGAAGGTGACGATCCGCGCCATGCAGACGCTGAAGTGGGCGAGAAAAGTATGCATGCAGCCTGCCGGCAGATCTGTGACCGGGTCCGGGATGAGCTCAACTTGTTAGGATGATTGGTTTAATCACAATTTTTTTAATAATGCGAGGAAAAAGATGAATTCGAGAGAACGCGGAAAATTAGTGCTGGATCATAAAGAAGCAGACCGGGTCCCCTTTGACCTGGGGGGCACAGTGCTGACGAGCATCCATATTAACGCTTACCGCAAACTTCGCGAGACCCTGGGATTGCCGGATGTGGATATCGGAGTAATGGATATATTCCAGCAGATCGCGACAGTGGATGAAGATGTCCGGGAGAGGCTTGGCTCAGACGTGCGCAATGTGGCGCCGCGCTCTTCAGCAACATTCGGAATCGAAATCAATTCCACTGATATGCCTGGCTACGACTTTTTTCACGATGAATGGGGCATTGGCTGGCGAAAACCAAAGGACGGCGGATTCTTTTACGATATGTTTGACCATCCTCTGTCTGAAGCAACAAGTATTGCGGATATTAATAACTTTCCCTGGCCGGATCCGAGCGATCCGAGCCGGTTTGAAGGCCTTCAGGAACGAGCCCGCAAGGTCGCCGAAGAACGCGGGAGAGCTGGTTATTATTGGCGGACTGAGTGCTGGTGTTGTGGAAGTGACCGCCTGGATCCGCGGCTTTTCCAAGTTCTATCCAGACTTTGTGACCAATCGCAAATGGCTTGAGTACTTGATGGACACAATTGCTGACCTGAAGCTCGCATACTGGGACATCGCCCTGCCGCTGGTTGGCGAATACGCCGATGTAGTCCAGGAAGCGGACGATGTGGCCGGCCAATATGACCTGCTCATTCAGCCTGAGACGTACCGAACGGTCATTAAACCACGCCACAAGAAGATCTTTCGACTTTCATTAAGGCTCGCACGGATGCCAAGATCTTCTTCCACAGCTGCGGTGCAGATCAGCGAGATCATACCTGACCTGATCGAAATTGGGGTTGACATCATCAACCCGGTCCAGGTGAACGCAGCCGGCATGGAATCGGCCGGCTCTTAAAGCGCGATTTCGGCGATGATATCACCTTTTGGGGTGGCCTGGTTGATACGCAAGGCGTCTTCCTGATGGCTCGCCTGGACAGGTCTCGCGAGGAAGTCCGCCGCCGGGTCGACGATTTCGGCCCTGGTGGTGGTTTTGTCGCTGCGGCCGTGCACAATATCCAGGCCAATGTGCCGCCTGAGAATATCATGGCCATGTGGGAAACGCTGCAAGAGTACGGCGATTATGGTCCCGGACGGTGTCGCCCAGCGGCCGGAAGATCCTACTGGTATGATTATCCAACCACCTGAGAAGCCGCTGTGATCAGCGTAGTCCGGATTTGATGCCGGCCCGGGCCTTGACGACGGGAAGCAGCCGCCCTGGCCAAACAGCTAAGCGGAAGCCGCCGGCCTTGCCTAACTTGCGACGGCATCATCGCGGGCATAAGACCAACGCAAGTGAATGCGGCTGGACAAGCCCTGGTCAGAAGGAATCGGGCCTCAAGACATCATCATGAACGGAGTCATGCCAGCCATGCGAAGTCGTGAGCAATAACTTCGAAAACGGGGAATTTTATCTCCCCGAGATGATGGCATCCGCCATCGCAACCCAGGAATGCATGGGCCTACTGCGCCCACTGCTGGCCGAGACGGGTGCAAAGCCAGTCGCCAAAGTTGTTATCGGTACTGTAAAAGGCGATCTTCATGATATCGGTAAAAACCTAGTGGCGATGATGTGGGAAGGCGCTGGTTTTGAGGTTGTTGATCTGGGACCGGATGTGCCAGGCGAAAAATTCATCGCTGAAATCAATAAAGGAGAAGTTGAGCTGGTAGGTATGTCTGCCCTGCTGACCACAACAATGCCGATGATGCAGACTATCCTGGGCGAGATGGAATCAGCCGGAGTGCGGAGCCGGGTGAAAGTAATGGTTGGAGGGGCAGGGGTAACCCAGGAGTTCGCTGATGAAATTGGAGCAGACGGATATGCCCCGGATGCCAGCGCGGCAGTGCGTGTGGCTAAAAATCTACTGGAGATTTAACATTTTCCCGCTGATTGAATCGGGAGAGATATTTTCCTAAAAATCTTTTTCAGGAGGATTTATGAACGACAAATACCAACCCAAACCGGAAGATAAATTTACCTTCGGCCTGTGGACTGTCGGCAATATCGGGCGCGATCCCTTCGGGGAACCGGTGCGTCCGCCATTATCCCCGGTCGACCTGGTTTACCTGCTGGCGGAAGTGGGCGCCTATGGCGTCAACCTGCACGATAACGATCTGGTGCCGATCGATGCTACAAAAGCCGAGCGTGACCGGATTGTGGCTGACTTCAAGAAGGCCCTTGAAGAAACCGGGTTAGTCGTGCCCATGGCGACCACCAACCTGTTCGGCGACCCGGCCTTTAAGGATGGCGCGTTTACTTCCAATGATCCCCAGGTACGGGCATACGCCCTCCAGAAGACCATCAAAGCGATCGACCTGGGCGTGGAACTGGGGGCGAAAGTCTACGTTTTCTGGGGCGGCCGGGAGGGTACAGAGACCGATGCCGCTAAAGACCCGGTTGAAGCGATCAAGCGCAACCGCGAGGCGATGAATTTCCTGTGCGACTACGTGATTGACCAGGGTTTCGACCTGAAATTTGCCCTGGAAGCCAAGCCGAACGAGCCGCGCGGCGACATGTACAACTCCACCACCGGGCATATGCTGGCTTTTATCGAGACCCTCGACCACCCGGAGATGGTGGGAGTCAACCCAGAAGTCGCCCACGAGCACATGGCCGGGTTGAACTTCACCCATGCGGTCGCCCAGGCGATTGAGGCCGGCAAATTGTTCCATATTGACCTGAACGACCAGGCCTTCGGGCGTTACGACCAGGATTTCCGCTTCGGGGCGGTCAACCTGAAGAGCGCTTTCTTCCTGGTCAAACTGCTGGAGGATTACAACTACCAGGGCAGCCGCCACTTTGATGCCCACGCCTACCGCACCGAGGACTATGAAGGGGTCAAGGACTTCGCCCGCGGCTGCATGCGCACATACCTGATCCTGAAGGAAAAAGCCACCCGCTGGAACGCCGATCGCGAGATCCAGAACCTGCTGGAGGAGATAAACGCCGACGACGGCAGCACCGCCGGGATCACCGGCAAATACAGCCAGGAGAAGCTGAATGCGCTCCTGAACGCAGACTTCGACCGGGTGGGTCTGGGCGAGAGGGGCTTAAAATATGAGCGCCTCGACCAGCTTACCATTGAACTGCTGCTGGGAGTGCGCTGATATTCAGTCTGCTCAACTTACAGGTGAGAGGGAGGGTTCGGCTTCGATCCCTCCCTGTTTTTAAACCGGAAACTGGAAAATGATGCCTCGATCTGGGGTTACAATTAAAATGATTTGACTTAACAAACAGGATCAGACTATCAGCCGAGCCATAATACAATGAGTTTCCCAGCCTTTTTCACAAGATTCGACCGCAAAACAACCCTGGATTTGCTGGTCCCGGCGCTGGTGGCGCTGGTTTTCTTCCTCCTGGTGGTCCTTTTCCACCCATTCCGGGAGAAACTGCAGTACGACGTGGATGAGGGCTTCAACCTGATGCGCAGCATGCTTGTCACGAAGGACTACTCGCTGTATGACGAAATATCGTCCGACCAGCCCCCGCTGTTCACCTACCTGCTGGCTGGATTGCAGCGGATAACAGGCTACCGGGTTAACCCCGGGCGCACCCTGGTGCTGCTGTTTGCGACCCTGCTTGTGTGGGCCAGCGCCCAGTTCACCCAACTTATATGGGGATGGCTTCAGGCTGTTCTGGTCGGTTTTATGCTGCTGGTCCTGCCGCGCTTCCTGCAGCTGAGCGTTTCGATCATGATTGGGCTGCCGGCGATCGCCCTGGCGGCTTTTTCGATGCTGCTGCTGGCTTTATGGCACATAAAGGCTAAGGATTATTGGCTAATTCTCTCCGGCATGGCGCTGGCGCTTTCGGTCCTGACCAAATTATTCACAGGAATCCTGGCTCCGGTCTTCCTGCTCGGGGTAACTGCGGCTCAGTTCAGCCGGCTGGGTGATCGAAAATTTCAGCCTCCAGGGTTTGCGGCCAGGCCTGATCTGGGGAGCCAGTTTTGGCGGGGTCACGCTGATGCTGGGGGGGATCCTGGTTGGCCCTGCCAGCCTTACAGGAATAATCAAGCCGCACCTGGAGTTTGCCGCCCTCGAGCCGGAGGCGCTGGAACTCACCCTTAACTTCCACCTCAGGGACGCCCTCCCTTTTATCGTGCTGGCGGCTTCCGGGCTGCTGTTCACCATCCTGGCAAAACGCTGGCTGGGCCTGTACCCGTTTGCCTGGGCACTGGTGGCATACCTGTTCCTGGATGGTTACTCGCCGGTCTGGTACCACCACCAGCTGCTGGTCACTGTCCCGGCCGCGATCCTGGCTGGGGTGGCAGTGGGCGAGAGCCTGCTATGGGTTATCGGGCTGGCCAGAGGCAGTAAGTTCTCCTGGTTGCGGACCGTGTTGGCGGTTTCCACCCTGCTTATGTTTGGTCTTGGAGCCGGCAGGTCATTTCTGGCTGCGCTGGAACAGCTTTCCGGCACGCCGCGCTTCAGCGGGGTCACAACCCAGGCTCCCCTGCAGAAACTGCGCCTGTACCGGGAGATGCTACAGCACGCCCCGGACACCCGCTGGGTAGTGACGGATATGCCGATCTATGCCTACCTGATCGAACGGCCGGTGCCGCCTGACCTGGCGACATTTTCGGGCATGCGGCTGCTGAACGGGAGCCTGAGCGAAGAGCAGATCCTGGAAACGGTTAAGACTTACCGGCCCGAGCAGGTGTTAATGGTCTTATTTGAACTTCCCCGTCTGGAAAGCTACCTTGAGGAGCATTACGAACTGGTCTACGATAAGGGGGATTACCGCCTGTTCCTGCGAGAGGATTGATACCAGGCGCACCTTAACCGAGTTCTACTTTTTCTGTAACTTACCACAACGCACCTGATCTCGCAAATGCTGCACGACCCAGCAAAAAGCGGGGGGTGCTTCGAGAGCGGGATACTTTGCGATCCCGCAAATGCTGCGCGACCTAGCAAATAGGGCGGGGTGCTTTGCGAGTTGGGATGCTAAGCGAGATGGATCGGACTGTGCCCTACAAATCGGCAGGTTGGGAAACCTGCCCTACAAGTTGGAAGGTTGGGTGCCTGCCCTATAAGCCGGCTGGTTAGGAAACCTGACCTACGATCCGGCGGTGAGGATGGAAAGGTTCAACCCGTCTTTATTGTTGTGATTTATAACCCCTGGGGGATAGCTCCCTTTTATATATAGGTTTCTGATCAGTACGCTAAACTCTCTTTCACGCTGAGCTTTGCCGCGCCGCGGGCTGGCAGCGAGCTGGCCAATACCGCCAGAATGGTGATCACAACAAGCCATATCAGGGCGCCAGAGAATGAAAAAGTATATACAAGCTGCTGGTTGAGCGCGAATGACAGGCCCCGGGTAGCCAGGAAAAATGCCGCCGGGATGCTCAACGGCAGCGCGATCATCCAGCTCAACCAGCCCAGGATGACTCCCTCGCCTACATAAAGCCGGATCACCCGCCAGCTGGAAGCGCCCACCGACCGCATAACCCCGATCTCCCGCCTGCGTTCGAGCACATTCAGGCTGAGCACACCGCTCAAACCCACTCCGCCAACCACTGCGATGATAACCGCCATGATCCCCAGCAGCTGCAGGATCAGGCTGAAACCGCCGGTAGTCTCTTCAACTATCTGGTTGATTGTACTGTAACCGAAGACGCTGGATGGGACCAGGTCATAACCCCTTGCCGTGAATGTATCTGAGAGCTGCAGGGCGATCGTTTCCATTTGATCGCCACCCTGGAGTGCAGTCCCTGCCCAGAGTGTGTTAGCCTGTCCCTGCAGGCCGAACTCTCTTTGCATAACCGAAAGCGGTAAAAACACAGCCGTGTCGGCAATCGGATCGTATGTAATGCCGACAATCAGCCAGCTGTCTTCGCGGCCGTCCGCAGCTGTTACGGTAATTTGCTGCCCGACATTCCAGCCGGTTTCGTCTGAAAGCTTTTTCGAAATAACTGCAGCCCGGTCGTCGCCCGGCTGGATCCAGCGCCCGGATTGCAAGTCGGGTTTGTACATCACAGTGTCAGCCGGCAGGCCGAAGAGCCGGATGCGGGGGTCACTTACTTCAGAATCGGGCTGTTCGGAAGATCTTGCTTTCCCAGATGCTACCAGCCAGGAATCGACTTCTGTAATGTTTGGATTTGATAAGGCAAGGTTTTTTATGCGCTGAACCCGGGCTGGATCCTCAAACTGGAGCGAAATCCCGTAGGTGTGGATGCTGGTCAGCTTGTTCCCAAATGTAAAGCGGGTGGAGTCGTTAATCCCGATAACCATCATAAAAATCGCGCCAGCCAGCACCAGGGTAATCTCAATAAAGAAAACCCGCCGCCGGTTACGGAAGGCATTGCTCAGCACAAGTCTCAGACTGTAAGGAACCCCACGCAGGCGGGATAAACCCCGCTCGATCAAGCCAGTGCTGCCGGTCAGGCCGTAGGTGCTGATTGCTTCCCGAACTGAGATGCGCACCCCGGACCACAGCGGGATCATTGCCGCCAGGACAGGCACGAGCATACTTACCCCAACCTGGGCAGATACCGCCGTGAAGTCAAAAGAAAATCCCGGGTCTTCGAGGTTGAGCAAATTAATGAAAAGGGATTGCAAGCCGCGGGCGCCCAGACCGCCGAGCGGAATTGAGACAAGGGTGGCCAGCACCCCGAACGCCAGCACCAGCAGAAAGTAACTGAAGAAAATCTGCCTGGAGCGGGCCCCGATCGCTTTCATAACTCCAATCTGGTCTACCTGCTGGGTGATAATGGCATTAATGGTTGTGTATACCAGGAAAATTCCTAATATGATGGTGATGGCTCCGATCAACCCGAGGATCAGAAAGAGGGCATTCAGGATCCCGGCCGCAGGAGGGACGTCGGGCGAGATGACCCGCTCCTGGAAGGGGAAGAGGGTGCCGACCGAATCGACCCCCAGGTCTTCAAAGTAATCCTGGATTTTGAGGTCGACCGCTTCGGCTCTGGAACGGTCGAAAACAACATCCCGTACCAGCAGCTGGTCGTAAGTGCCCCGGCCGGTCAGGCGTTCAAAATATGCGCGGTCAGCGTAAAAAACCGGCTGACCGAGGAAGACAACCGGGAAAGGCCCGACCGGCTTGAGTGTCCCGGTAAGTTTAACGCTGCGGACCTGGTCGTTGGAGCGGATTTCAATGCGGTCACCCTCGCCGACTCCATAAAGTTCATCAGCCGTTTTAATCACCCCGAGCGTGCTGCGGTTGGGCCACAGCCCGCTTTCTAACCCGATTAATTCCATCTTCTGGTCCTTATAGTCCTGGCGGGCTTCCAGGCGGGCAGTCCGCCATTCACTTTCGCCCGGGAAACGCCACTCGACCGAACCGGACAGGGTGCCTTCCACCTGGTAGACATCCTCAAATCGCTCGATGGCGTTCAACTGGTCATCAGTGAGAGGCGGGTTGACTGCCAGCTTGATGTTGGGCGGCTGTGCCTGCCGCCATTGGTCTGCGATCGTGCCGGCTATCAGGTTGCGCCCCCCGATTACAAGGCCGGTCGCAAAGGCGCCTAATGCGATCACCAGGATAACCTGGATGGTGCGGGCTTTTTCATTCCAGAGATCGTGCCACAGCTTTGCGAACTGGCTGCTCATGCTCCACGCTCCACCAGAACGGGCTGCGGCTGGGTTTGAGAGAAAATTTCAGGAGCGGGCAGGGAGTCACAAACGATATTGCCGTCCCGGATTTCGATAATGCGCGGCATACGCCGGGCGATTTCCATATCGTGGGTAACCATAAGCATGGTCTTGCCGCCACTCACCAGGTCCTGGAACAGCTCGAAGATGCTTTCGGCTGACCGGCTGTCAAGGTTTCCGGTTGGTTCATCTGCGATCAGCAGGGTGGGGTCATTGGCCAGGGCGCGTGCAATTGCAGCCCGCTGCTGCTGGCCTCCCGAAACCATTCCGGGCAGTTTATTGGCCTGGTCCGCCAGACCGACCTGATCGAGCAGGTGCAGAGCCCGTTCACGGCGCTCTTTGCGGCGGTAGATCCCGTTAAATTCCATTGGCATGACCACGTTCTGGAGCAGGCTGATGGAGGGCAGCAGCTGGAAAAATTGGAAGATGATGCCCACATTTTTCCCCCGCCAGGCAGCCAGTTGGTTTTCGTTCATCAGGTGGACCGCACAGCCATTGACCAGTACTTCACCCTGAGTTGGCCGGTCAATTCCGGTAATCATATTCAACAAAGTGGATTTCCCATTTCCGGACGGTCCGGTCACGGCGACTAATTCACCGCTTTCAACCGAAAGGGAAAGATCGGAGAGGACTTCCAGTTTCTGGCCTCCGCTTTCGTAAACCTTGTGGAGGTTGTTAATCTCTACAATTTTCTGTGTTTCTGTGCAGGTAAACATCAATTTTTTCTCCTTGCCGGGTTAAACTTTCTTATAATTACAATTATAAAGTAATTGCACATATATTGTCAATATATTTACCATTAAAATATATTAATGTTACCTGGCTGTCAGGTCAAATGTGGCAGAGGGAATTAATTGGGGGCTATAAGACGGGCGTTATTTTGAGTCTCGTTGTTATTCCAGGCATCTTTCGTTCCATGGGTCTAGGGGATGTTTTTTTCTGAGCATGCAGCCTGGTCAAGAGGGACGCGCCTAGCAGGAGCGTTGCACTATCGGGTGGGTGGTGCGATGCACTTAAAAAGTGCGTTGCACCTTAAGTAAACGGGGTCAAGTGCACTTTAGGAAAAGGGTGTCAAGTGCTACGCACCTCGCAGGTGCATTGCACTACGTGCTTGTCGCGTTGCACCTTAGGAAAAGGGAGTCAAGTGCAACGCGGTTGATCCCGCAAATGCTGCGCGACCCAGCAAATAGGGCGGGGTGCTTCGCCAGCGGGATGCTAAGCGAGATGGATCGGACTGTGCCCTACAATCCGGCAGGTTGGGAAACCTGCCCTACTGGAGGGGAGGGGTGGGGATAACCGGGATCTCGCGCAGGTTGGTCACCTGGATATAGCGCCCGTCGACCCAGGCCTGCTTATCCGGGTTGACCGACTCAGCCACCTCGATAACCCACCACAGGCCGTCCTCGCTCACGCCGACCACTTCAGCCCTGGTACCGACCGGCACCACCCCGTAACTGGCATACTCAGTGCCGGGGCCGCGGTAGACTTCAATCGACTGGGCAAACGTGGCGGTCGGGGCGCTGCTGACCGGTTCGGGGACCTCGACCGATTTCAGGGAAGGGGTCGCTTCCACCGGCACATTCTCGGTGTTGGAGGCGTCCACAAAATCGGCGCTGACCCAGCCCATACCGTCGATGGCGATTTCCTTGGGGATCGCGACCACCCACCAGTCTAGATCCTCGCTCACACCGGTCACCTCAAAGCTCGTGCCCTTGGGGACAACCCCGTATGTCAGGTACTCGGTTCCGGGACCGCTGCGGATATTGATGGCGTCCTTTGTGACCGCCCGCGGGGTATCTCCAGCCGGGGTTGGAACCACAATCTGGGTGCCTCCGCTCAGGAAAATCATCCGGTCCGGACTTTCCGGCAGGTATAGGGTCAGGCTGTTTGCCTGGCGCTCGAATCGCTCGACCTGCTCCAGCAAATCGATGAACAGCGGCGAGAACGAGGTCGTGCCGCAGTCCTTCTGGGCAGTGGCGCCCAGTTTAATTTCGATCAGGTCGCCGCTGATGGTGTAATTGCCCTCGCCGGTGTTGCAGTCGGAGGTATAGTTCAGGGTGCCGTTGGTGTTAAAGACCAGGTTGTAGAGCTGCGGATCAGGGATCAGCTCGAAGGTTGCCGGGTTGGTATCGATCAGCTGGCCCCACTGCCAGTTAATGTAGGCGAAATCGGAGGGCGGGGCTTCACTCTGCTCTGGCACCACTCCGTATTCCAGGGAGGTGATCAATCCATCAAGCTTGGCCAGATCCGGTTCCCAATCGCTGCTCTCAAGCCCGTTCAATTCGGCGGTTTTCTCCTGCTTGTAGAGCGGGAACTCGTTCTTGACCCGGTCGAGCTCGTCCTGGGAGAGTTCTTCCTCATCCGCTAAAAAGGGAGTTGTGACCGGGTAAAAGAGGGAAATCAGATGGCGATTGTCGCTGCTGAAACCCTGGAATGTGTAGAACAGGGGCGGGTTATCATTGGTGACCGGCACCGGATTGGATGTGAAGCGGGTGACAAAGCGGATGCCGGATCCCTGCAGGGTGTCCAGATAGGCAGGAGCGACCTGGATTTCAGGCCTGGCGCTCACTTCTTCAAACGGCAGGATTGGTATCGATGAGGCCGGGACCGGGTCAGGCTGCTCGGCTAGCAGGTCGGCAAGGTCCTGGATCGCATCCGGGACGGACTGGTCGCCGGCCGAGTCCCACAGTTCCTGGTATGTATCGACCGGGATGATGTAAATAATGGGTTCCTGGGGGTAGGTTTCTTCGCCATCAGGCAGAAAATTGACCTGGATATGATCGGGCAGTCCGGTCGGGCCGGGCGGCTGGGTGTCGTCATATTCGGTTGCATTGACACAGGTTGGCTCAAAGGTGTATGGGAAACTGGTCGGATCCAGCACCACGCTGACCGGGTCGATGCCTGCGTCGCAGGTCTCGGGGTCCTCTGGCTGTTTCAGCGTTCCGCCGTTATCAAAGACTATCGAACCGGCCTCTTCCTTTAAATTAAGCACCAGCATTTCGCCATCAAGCTCAAATGATTCGACCTGTCCCAGCGCCTCCAGGTACTGGTCGTAGAGCGAATTTGATTCGCATTCCGCCAGGGTGGTTATGCCGGGTTCGAGGGTGATAAAGCTCCCGGAGGAGGTGTAGGCCCCCCCGCCGGAATTGCAGTCGGCTATAAAGTCGTAGGTGTTATCCTTCCAGAGCACGAGTGTATAGTTCTCGGGATCAGCCACCGCTGTCCGGGAGGCGGGTTTAGCCTGGACCTGTTCAGACCAGAGCCATTCGGTATTCTGCACTTCCTGGATAGAAGCGGGTTGGGATGTTTCAGGCTGCTCGGTCTTTGCGACCGTTTCAGGGGTGGGTTTGGGTGTTTGGGTTGCAGGGCTGGTCCCTGTGGGCTCCACGGCTGCTGGTGTGGTGAAACTCTCACAGGCGCCCAGCACTGTGACTGCCGCCAGAGCGATCAGAGAGATAATAAGGGTGCTGATTGTAGGATGTCTGCTGCTCATATCCGCCTTCCATTTTAATAACCTGGTTAGATCGAAATTTGATCGATAAATGACATTCAGGGGTTACCGGCCCAGCATGTCTGGCTCGATTATACATAAATTCTAGTGGGAAATCCGGCTCCTATGGATATAAAACGGTTAAGATTCGGACCAAAATTGGTTAATGTCAACCACCAGGGGAACAATTACGGTTGGATTCAGGGTAAATTTCCCGGCAGGAAAGTAATTTTTCACGACGACTATGGTTTTAGCGGGGGTTAAAATAAAGGCCCGGTTAGATAACCGGGCCGCAGTTTACGCCCAACAGCATGGGTTCTGTTACCAGTCCATGGTCGCTGCTGGAGGGTTGGATGGTGCCGATTTCCGAACGGACTCAGCCCGCCTTCTTAAGCACCGGGAGGCCGTTCTTGCTTTCAGAAACGACGTAACCGGCTGGAACCGCATCCAGCGCGCCCTGGGGTTTTACTTCTTTCGCGAAGAAGAACAGGGTCTGCTCTTTGCCGCTTTTTAATACACGGGTTGTTGAGTGCAGGAAATAAGTGGTTCCCTTTGAATTGGTATAACTGTATGCCATGTTTCATCTCCTTTGAGAATAAATAAGGATCGCTCTTGCGCCAGACCACTGGCGTGAGCGAAACCGTTGTGGGAGAATTTTACTCCTTCCCTCTGGGAAAAATTATACAATAAAAACGGGATTTTTGGGTACCAGTAATATTAATAGTACAGACAAATTAATAAATATAGATCTCTGGCTTTTCCGCCGGATGAGGGCTCACTAAACCACCTTTTTGGTGCCGCAACCCCGGATTGCTCTGGAAAGCTGTTTTCTGCTTTAACCGATTTACGTTTGACTCCTTTTAATCTATAATATCAGAGTAGATTCGCCCTGAATTATTATTATACCGGGAGGTAGAGATGCGTGACGCTGCCAATATCCAGATCCAGGGACTGATCATCCACATACTCGATCCAAAAGGGCAGGGACTGGTGCTGTCCGGGGTTGACCTTCCGCTTAAAAACAACCAAGCGCTGGTCGACTATTTCACAAACCACATCGAGAACACCCTCAAAGACCCTTCGATCAAAGCTGCCCGGTTTAAGAATATAAACCCGGAACAGCCGTCCGGTTTTTGCCAGGCGATCCTGAATGGGGAAGCAACCCTGGCGGAGGGTTCCCAGCGCCTGGCTGGCGGACTTTACCGGATTATCGAAAACGATATGCGCATCACCCCGGGTGACCTGGCAGTGGCGCTCTTCTCGGCTGAGAACTACCCTTATACCCGCTTCCTGGCGATCATGAAAATTGACCCGGCCCAGATCTTCAGGCATGTTATCCGGGAGGACAGCCAGGGCAATACTTACGTCAGTTTCGAGCCTGAAACGATGGCTTTTACAACCGAAAAACTGCAGAAATGCGCCGTGATCCAGCCGCTTGACCCGCGCCATCCCAATTTCGATATGCTGCTGCTCGACCGTCAGTCGCGCATGGAGGATCGGGCGGTGGCGCGCTTTTTCAGCGAGTCCTTCCTGGACGCCCAGGAGGCGTTTGATTCGCGCAGGTACACTGAGAAATTTGTGCGCAGCATTGCCGAAGCCCGCAACCGCATGCAGAGCTCGCTGTCCGCTTCGGACGAGGCCCGTTTGGAAAGCCACCTGCTGCAGGCGGTCAGCTCGCCGCGTATAAACTGTGATGTCTGGGTGGAGGAACTGCCTTTAAGGAAGGCGATCAAGGAGGAGATCGACAGCTCGTTGCGCGAGAATATCCCCGACCGCCAGTTCAGCTTCGACCCGGCGGTTGCCCAGCGCCTGACTCGTAAGATTAAAATGACGGGGGATGACGGCCTGCGGCTGGAGGTCAACGCCGAAAATTACTGGACGGTGGTTGTTTCCGAAGAAAGGATCAGCGACGACCCCGAGCGGGGCCCGTACTACCGGATAGTGATTGAGACGGAGGATTGGAAAAAGGTGGTGTGATTGGGGCGAAATGTCATCCTGAACGGAATAACATCATCCGGTTATCCTGCTTTTGTTTATGCCTGGGAATACTTATTGTTATAACATCAGGGTGTTCAGCGGTCCTCCCTGTATGGAGTGAAACGTCCCCGGAGCCGGGAAATCCGGTCCTGACTACTCTCTATGCTGCTGGGTACGAGCCGGCACCTGCAAAGAAATCCCAGGCGAACCACCCGACCGCTTCGATTCAGCCTCAAAGCACAGTAAAAAAGGCTGAGCAGGACTCAAATAATAACAATCAGGGAATGATCGGCCGCTCCGGAGGTTTCACATTAGCGGGGACGGTATTCTTCGATAGGGACGCTGACGGTACCAGAGCGGGGGACGAACCCGGGATTGGTACTGTGCGGGTCTGCCTGGGCTATCCGGAGCGGAAGGTCTGCACCCCCACAGACCGGAGGGGAGTTTTTCCTTCGAAGATCTGCCCGGCGGAGCGCTTCAATTGTTTGTTGAAAATAAAGACCAGGCGCAGGAGTCCCTATTCCGCTACCGGGTGGAATCGAGCGGGTATGTGGATGTGCCGGCCTACTATATCAACGGGCGCAGGGTGGCGAAACAACGACTACCGGATGGGCGGGTCAGCCCGATTCAGGACCCTTTTGAACTTGAAGTAACAGCCGATACTATACTTGAACTTGGACTGATCCAGGGATACCTGACGGACCCGTTCGCCTGCCGGGACCGGGAGCGCATCACCGAGACGCACGGATATGACCTGGACCCGGCCCGGGGTAAGGTGCGCGACTACCGGGGCGAAACAGCCATGGAATACGGCTCTGGCGGAAGGACCGCCGACGGGCACCAGGCTGTCGATTGGGGAAATTCAAACCGGAATGTGATCGGAACCCCGGTCCGGGCGGCGGCGCCCGGAATTGTGGTGTTCGCCGGCGAGGACGCCACCCTGCATGGCAACTGCCGTATGGTGACCCTGGCGCACCCATACAGCGGGCATAAGACCGGTTATGTGCACCTGGAGGAAATCCTGGTCGAAGACGGACAAGAGCTGAAGCGCGGCCAGATCCTGGGCACGCTCGGCGACAGCTGCACCGATTGGCCCCACCTGCATTTTACATTCAACCCGGGCTGGGATCCCCAGGAACAGAACTGGTCAAATAAAGACCCCTTCCGGGATACGCAGGATCCGGGTTCTTACACCTGGTGGACTGCCGATAACCAGCCAGTTTGCCTCGATTTCAACAAGTGAGCAGGCGTCGAATCAACCTGACCGCAACCACCAGCACTGCAAACAAGATCAAGCGGAATTTTTCAGTTCTTTAATCACGCTGACAGCAGTATTCCCGAGCAATGAATGTGTCTGTTCCTATTACCAGCAGGCGGAAGCCCTCATCCATGTAGGCTTTTGCGGTCTGCAGGTCAGCTGAGAAGATTCCAACCGGCATGCCGGCCTCAAGGCAGCGCTGGCGGACGGTTGTGATGGCGGCTTTCAGCCCCGGGTCATTAACCTCTCCGATAATGCCCATACTTCCGGAAAGGTCATAAGGCCCTACCAGGAGCGCATCAATCCCAGGCACCTCCAGGATCGCATCGATATTCTCAACCGCCATGATATGTTCCACCTGCAGGATCAGGGCGGTATCGCGGTTGGCGCGCTCGACATATCCCTGGAAATCCATACCGTAACCGTGCGCCCTGGCGATCCCAACACTGCGCTCACCTTCCGGCGGATACCTTGCGCAGCGGACCGCCAGCTCTGCGTCCTCTTTTGAGCGCAGCTGGGGGACAATGATCCCAGCCGGACCGAGATCGAGGGCCTTCTTAATCGCTTCTTCATTGTTTACAGTTACCCGCAGGACACAACTTGCTTTTGACCCGGCTGCCATGGTCATCCTCTGGGCTTCCAGGTAGGAGACCGGTCCGTGTTCCAGGTCGATGAACAACCAGTCGAAACCGCAGGATGCCAGCAGCTCAGCGATCTCCGGGGAGGGAAGCGATATGAGCGTTCCGACCAGCATTTCTCCGCCGAGCAGCCGTTCCCGAAATCCTCTTTTTATCATCTTTCAAACCTCATTTTGGGCTGCGAATAATTTAACCCCATGGATATATTTACCTTTGCTGGAGTTATTCTTTACAGGCTGTCTTGAACAGATTCAACAGGTTCGCGCCATCCGGGGTGCGGGTGTATTCAACCCGGCCGGTGAGCACCTGGATCAGGTGGATGCCCAGCCCTCTCCTGAGCCATCCCCCCCACAGCCGCCGGCGATTGGCGGGAACATGGCGATTTGGTCCCCGTCTTCCAATTTGGTATCCAGGCCGCCCGGCAGGTGGTTGGCGTGCCGCCCGTTCACCAGAACCACCATGCTCCCCTCCAGGTTTCCCTCCTGGTTGAACTGGATAAACGATCCTGATTCGTCCCCGAGCTCTTCTATTAATCGGACCAGAAACTGGCGGACGGAAACCCCGGCAGGGAGTTCGATCTGGCGGTCGCCGATCTGGTTTTTGAATGTCAGATATCCTCGCAGGTGAATTTTCATATTCGATAACCGGGATGTAAAAGCGTATTATATATGAAAACTAACTGGCAGGTGCAGCAGGCTGATTTGCCGAAACCCCCGCCCGGCGCTTCGGCCCGCCCGGCTGCATTCATTTGCCGGCAGTTTTTCCAGAAAGGTGGCTATGTGTAAATTTAAGCCAAAAAGATTAGAATTTTCCAATTTCTTAAAAGAACGATAATATTTTCATAAAATTCTACCCGAATCTATCCTTTTTTAGCCCATTTTACCCTCCTAACTTAAGAAACTGTTAAGTGATTTACATTAATTGGTTAGGAAAACACTTGACTTCTGTTAAGCATACTGCTATAATCTCGCTAACTTACAAACCTATTTATGGTAACAAATACATAAAGGAGAATGGAAAAAATGAAGAAAACGATCTTACTCGTTGTTGCTGTTGTGATGATCGCCTCCATGCTTCTGGCTTCCGGCCCGATGCTGAGGGTTGTTCGTCTGACAGTAATCAACAAGTCCGGCAATGATGTCTTCCTGAAGCTGGAAGGCTCGGACATCGGCAAGCAGTTCTACTACCTGACCATCCCTGCCGGGACCAAGACCTTCCCGACCGTCAGGGTGTTCACCGTTGTTGAGGACGTCTACACCCGCACCACCACCTATGGTGAGGGCAAGTACGATGCCTGCGTTGGTGTGAGCAGCAGCGGCCAGCTGGTTATGGCCAGCAACGTGCGCCTCAACTTTGTGCCCTGCGCCTACGGTACCCCGTACCGCCTGGTGAATTACGACGGCACAATCGTGCAGGAGCCGAACTACGGCGAGCCCACCATGGAGAAAGTTATGTACCAGCAGTGGCTGACCCTGCGCTACGCCTCCAAGGGCTGGTGGGACGAAGAATGGCAGACTTACGACAACTGGGACGAACTGCGCCTGAATGTGTACTGGAAGCGCGGTTGCGGTTTCAACACCTACCTGTACTGGTATGTTGGAGCCAAGAGGTTCCCGGCCCGTGGTCTCTGCCGCTGGCGATACCTGTATGACAAGACCCACGAGTGGTAAACCGGCGACTTAGATTACAGTAAGCGTTTTGAATACAGCGAGGCCCTGCATGCAGGGCCTCGTTTGCTGTTAATTGTTAACCGGTGAATAAATAGGAAAGCTGGCGCCAGCCGCATCCGGATGGGCACTTTCTTTTTACGGGTTTCGCCTTTATCAGGAACCTGCCTCGAGCAGCGAACGGGCAGCCTGCAGTTGTCTTTTGATTTCTTCTGGAGCGGTCCCCCCGTATGAACGGCGTTTCTGAATACTGGCACCGGGGGTGATCTCAGCGACCAGCTGCGGGGTGATAAGCGGGCTTATGGATGCCAGCTCATCCCTGGAAAGCTGAGAAAGATCCTTACCCTGGAGCGACGCCAGGCGGTTTACCTGGCCGGCTAGCGCATGCGCTTCCCGGAAGGGGATCCCCCTCTCCACCAGCTGGTCTGCCAGGTCGGTCGCCATCATATCCGGGCTGACCGCGTTTAACATTCTTTCGGGATTCACTTTCAGGGAGCGGACAGCCCCTTCCAGGACGGCCAGGGTGCTGGACAGGATGTCGAAGGAGGAGAAGAGCGGGACTTTGTCCTCCTGGAGATCCTTGTCGTAGGCGGACGGCAGCCCTTTCAGAACAGCCAGCAAGCCGGTCAGGTTTCCCAGCAGGACCCCTGCTTTGGCGCGCCCCAGTTCGAATATATCCGGGTTCATCTTCTGGGGCATAATGCTCGACCCGGTCGCAAACCGTTCCGGCAGAGTAAAGAATCCAAATTCGGCTGAAGCGTAAAGCACAACGGCTTCACAAAACCGGCTCAGGTGGATCCCGGCAAGGGAGGCGCAGAATAAAAACTCGGCTACAAAATCCCGGTCGGACACGCCGTCGATGCTGTTCTGGCAGGGCTGGCTGAAACCGAGTTCCCTTGCCAGCGCGAAGCGATCCACCGGGTAGGGCGTTCCCGCCAGGGCGGCTGAACCAAGCGGCATTACCGCAGTACGTTCCGCCAGGCCAGCCAGGCGTGAACGGTCGCGCTGCAGGGGCCAGAAGTGGGACAGCCACCAGTGCGCCAGGGAGACCGGTTGGGCCCGCTGCAGGTGGGTGTAGCCCGGCAGGACAACCTCAACCTCGCTCTCAGCCCTGTCCAAGCAGGACGGACATCAGGTTCAGGAAACCCTGGTCGAGCTCAGGCAGATGGTCCAGCAGCCACAGGCGCAGGTCGAGTCGCGACCTGGTCGTTGCGGCTGCGCCCGGTGTGCAGCTTTCCTGCCAGAGGGCCGGTAAGTTCGCCCAGCCGGCGCTCGACCGCGCTGTGGATGTCCTCGTCAAACTCGAGCACCTGGAAGCGGTTGGTTTGGATCTCGGTCCGGATTGCCTCCAACCCGGCCTGGAATTTGGCGCCCTCAGCCGGGCTCAGCACGCCAGCCCCTTCCAGGGCCTTCGCCCAGGCGATGCTGAGGCGCACATCCTGGGGCGCCAGGCGCCGGTCAAAATTTATGGAGGCATTGTAAGACCAGGCAGCCGGATCGGTCTCTTCAGAAAAACGACCACCCCACATTTTCATGTAACACTCCTCTTTTTATCCAGAACCACACCGTTCAGTCCCTTTTGAAGCGGGCGCGTAGTTTGCAGCCGGGTTTGGGCAGGGACGTCCAAAGTCAACAAAATCAACAGCTTTTCAACAAATCTACAACCCTCAGTCCCTCTTGAAGCGGGTGCGTAGTATGCAGTCGGGTTTGGGCCGGTACGTCCAAAGTCAACAATATCAAAAGCTTTTCAACAAATCTACAACCCTCAGTCCCTCTTGAAGCGAGTGCAGCCATTTGCAGTCGGGTTTGGGCTGGGACATCCAAAGTAAACAAAATTAACAACTATTCAACAAATCTACAACCCTCAGTCCCTCTTGAAGCGAGAGTAGTCAGGTTTGGGGATATCCAGGCTTGAGACCGGCAGCCCGTTTAATGCCCGCACCTTCAAAGGCAGCCCGTACAGGTGGATGAAACCCTGGGCGTTTGACTGGTCGTAGACGTCATCCTGGCCGAATGTGGCGAAATCCTCCCGGTACAGGCTGAAAGGGCTCTTCCGGCCGGCGGGGAAAATTCCGCCTTTATACAGTTTGAGCCTGACAACCCCGCTGACCGGTCCCTGGGTGCTGTCCACAAAGGCGTCCAGGGCTTCGTGCAGGGGTGTGAACCACATCCCATTGTAAACCAGTTCAGCGTATTTCAGGGCCAGCATATCCTTGTACTGGATGGTCTCTCGATCCAGCACGATCGAACTCAAGTTCCCGGTGGGCGGCCATCAGGATCGCCCCTCCGGGGGTTTCGTATATGCCGTGGGATTTCATCCCAACCAGGCGCCCCTCAACCAGGTCGACCACCCCGATCGCGTTCCTGCCGCCGATCTGGTTCAGCCGCATGACCAGATTTGCCGGCGAGAGTTTCTCCCCGTTCACAGCCAGGGGCAGTCCGGCTTCAAATTCAATCTCGACATACTCCGCCTTGTCAGGGGCGGTTTCGGGTGTACTGGTTAGCTGCAGCAGGCCGGGCTCCGGCTCCAGCCAGGGGTCCTCCAGTGGACCGCCTTCATGCGAGATGTGCCACATATTGGCGTCCCGGCTGTAGATTGATTTTGTTGTGCTGGTGACCGGAATGCCCCGTTCCCGGGCATAGCGGATAGCGTCTTCACGAGAGCGGATGTCCCACTCGCGCCAGGGTGCGATCACTTTCAAGCGCGGGTCAAGCGCCATGTAAGTGAGCTCAAAGCGGACCTGGTCATTGCCCTTGCCGGTTGCGCCGTGGGCTACTGCCTGCGCCCCGACCTGGTGGGCGATTTCGACCTGGTGTTTTGCTGTCAGCGGGCGCGCCATTGAAGTGCCGAGCAGGTATTTGCGCTCGTAGACCGCCCCGGCTCGCACCACCCGGAATACATATTCGCTGGCGAATTCCTCCTTCAGGTCGCGGATGAACACCTGGCTGGCGCCGCTGGCGATCGCTTTCTCCTCCAGCCCTTCTAGTTCAGCGCCCTGCCCGAGGTCGGCTGTGAAACAGATCACCTCACAACCGTAATTCTCGATCAGCCAGGGGACAATAACGGACGTGTCCAGCCCGCCCGAGTAAGCCAGTACCACCTTGTTGATTTTGGATTCAGACATAATAACCTCCATGAATTTTATATAAAATATCCAACATAAAAAAAACCACCCGCCTGCCAGGAGGGTGGTTTGGTAGCTTGGGTAAGGGTATATATCCGCTACAGCCGGGCAATGCACCGCGCCCGAGGCACCTCTCCTGCCGGAAGGCTCTGGTTGGTGCTGGGACGGGGGCGGCGCGCTCGAAAAGCCAGCGGTTGTTTTCATGGCGACAAGCATATCACCGCTTTTGCATCCGGTCAAGATCAGGAAGTTTCAAACGGAATCTTGCAGCCCGTATCTCCACATTAACCTTTTGGATGTTAGAATTACTGCTCAAGATCCCGGGAGAACGAACAAACAAAAATGGATAAGCAGCTCTACCAGCAATATCTCAACCAGTACGTCCAGGATGCCATCCGGGATAGCGACGGCACTGTGGCGGGCATATCTGAACGGCTGGACGGGATACCCCCTCCGGGCCGGTTCTCACGGCACAGAGAGGAGAAACAGCGCGCCCTGACTGACGCCAGGTCCGCCTTCAGCGAACACCGCCACTGGCCGCTGGATATCCTGCTGTCGCACCTGGGGGTGGAAACAAACCCATAAAGCCACAGTGGGGGTCAATCCCAGGCGCTGAAATCCCAGTCTCCCAGCAGCAAGCCCCAGTTCGCGCTTGCTGTGCAGGTTGAACTTGTAGAGGATGCTGCGGATGTGCGACTTGACGGTCTCGGCCGAGATCACCAGGCGGGCCGCGATCTGGCGGTTGGTGTAGCCCAGGCAGACCAGGGCGCCCACCTGCTGCTCGCGCGGCGAGAGCGAATGCCAGCGGCGCCAGTTTTCCCGGGTCATGTCGCGTTGCGCCAGCCCCGAGATGATCAGGTCGGCTGCCAGTTCGTCCGGCGGGCGCTGCTCAAGCTCGGCCAGGGCGCGCACGTGCTCGACCAGCTCGCCGTCCAGGGCGAAGGAGCCTTTGCGGGTGGGGGTAAGACCCAGATTGTCGATCAACTGCTGCCAGAATAACATGCCTGCCGTCCCTGCCAGCCGGGTTTGGCTGCGCTCTTCATTATAAATAGAACAAATGTTCTTGTCAAGATGTACCGGGAGAGATGCAACCTTTCTGTCATCCCGGCGTAGATAATCTGTGGAAGGGGCGCTGCTGGTCTGGTAGATTTAAACGCAGATGGGGAGTGCCCATCCGTCCGGCGTCTGAATATTAGCTGTTAGGCCGGAATATTAAAATAGAAGGGAGAAATAAATGAGCTGCCTGCGTGTTCTGGTATGTGTAATCTTCCCGCCCCTGGCTGTGCTCGATAAGGGCTGCGGCTCGATCCTGATCACCACCCTGCTTACGCTGGTGGGCTGGGTCCCCGGGGTGATTGCGGCGCTGGTAATCAACAGCGCCAGGTAAAGTGGGATGGGTTCAGCTTTCAGGGGGGTGCGCGACCCCTGCCGCCGCTTCCGGGGAATTGTCCAGGAACTCCCCCGTTTCAACCCCCCCCAGGGCGCGGCGCAGGTCGGCTGTTTTTATGATCAAAGCCCGGGCGCGGATCCCCGAGCCGAGCGAAACTTCATCCAGGTCGAAAAGGGACGCCTCGGAGATAACCCGCAGGGGCCGGGGCAGGCCGAACGGGCAGACTGCGCCGGTGGGGTACCCGGTTTGTTCGAGCACCTCTTCCGGGCTTGCCATGCTGATCCGGGATACGCCCAGGTAGCGCCTTAAAGCCGGCCAGGAGATCTGCCCGGGACCGGAGACCAGCACCATCACATAACTCCCGCCGGAACAGCGGAAGAGAATGCTGCGCACGACCTGCCCGGGATCCTGGCCGCGCTCTTCGGCAGCCTGCTCCAGCGAGCGCAGCGGACCGGGGTGCTGGAACAACCGGTAGGGGATGCCCTTGCGGTCCAGTTCGTCCAGGACCGGATCAAAGTCTCGCATTGGGGGGTTCGTTAACGCTATTCATCAGGCTGAATGTAATTTGCTGTTATTGATTTGGGTCTTCACTGCCGGTGCGGTTATCCTTCTGGCTCAAAACCCGGATCGTTTCAGGTTAACTGGGGGTACATTTCTAAAAGCACGGCGCTCTTCACCCAGCCTTCCGGCAGAGGTCTGGCCGGGTTCAGCAGGCATTCGACTGCGTTTCGGACCCGGGAGCGGATCGCGGCGCTTTCATCGTCCCGGTAAACCTGGATGCTGGCGGTGATATCCGGGTTGTAAAGCGGGAATAAACGGGCGTAAATAGAGAGGCTTGAAATCGCCCAGCTTTTTACGAAGGCGCTCTCGTCGGCGAGCAGTTCATTAAGGGCTGCGACCAGGTTTCCAGCCAGGTCTTCGAAAACAGCCAGGTTGCCGAAAATCATGGCGTAGTGCCAGCGCGCCATTGGCAGGTACTCACCGCGTGCCGCACTGAGAAGCTGGTCGACATAAGTCCGGAACAGCTCCGGTCTGGTGCGGGATATTTTTTCCAGGCAGTCGGCTGAGCGTCCGCGGATGACCTCATCCGGGGCCCGGGGGCCTTCCATCAAATCCGGCAGCAAACCCGGGTTGGCGAGCACAATCTCGGCGACCAGGTCAGAGGGCCCGTCGGAACGCAGGTCTCCGCCGGAAAGCATTAAAAGCAGTTCGTTCATTAATTTACACCAGTATAATTCAATTTATCAAATTCGATACAGATAGTGCAATTCTGTATTAACCGGATTGGTAAAACAAAATTAAGCGACCCCCTGAAAGTTTGTTTAAGTGGCTGGAAAACAAGAATCTCATCTCAACTGGCCTGTTCAGCTTCCAGGCAATGCTTGCCGGGACGGCGGTGTTTGCGGTGGGATTATTGCTGGTGGTCAACTTTCCGGGAAAAAAGGTTGTAAAATTAACCCCATAATGAATCAAAATTTTTGTTAAATTCACAGTCTCAAGTAAAAAATAAGCGGCGGTTTATGGACAGATTATCGAAATATATCCTTTTGTTCTCAATATTATTTTTATTGTTTCTGATTCTGCCAGCCTTCCTGTGGAATAACTGCAAATTTAACCCATTAGTGAGCCAGGGCGATATGCTGGATATCCTGACGCCGCTGGTCCTGCTGCCCATTTACTGGCTGCTTTTCTGGTACGCGTCGGGCGAAAGGGTGAGGCTTGTCGAAAGCCTGGTGTTTGTCCTGCTGGCGGGGATATGGGCGGAAGGGCAGGGAATGCACCTTTCGGCTAACTCGATTGGACGCCTGCTCAACGAAATCACCCACGGGGATGCTTACAGTCTGACAGGGTTTTATGATGAGTTATTGAGCCGCCACCTCTGGCATCTGGGGATTTTCGGACTGGCCGCGCTGCTTGTATACGTTGAATGGAGGCAAAAGCCGGATGAAGATCGGGTTTCGTGGGTGTGGGTCATCCCTGCCGGGATCATCCACGGAATCACACTATTTCTGATTATGATTGAAGGCAGGACCGCTCCAATTGGTATCTTTTTTACATTTGTTCTCGTAATGGTGCCCCTAATTTACGGCAGGGACAGATTGAAAAAGGAGCCTTTAATTTCCTTCTTTTTCATAAGCTGCCTGATCGCGCTATTTTTGATCGCAGGATGGTGCATCTACTGGGGCGGTTGTCCGGAGTTCAGCGATGTCGGGATCATTTAGTCTAAAGGGAGATTGGCAGGATTATTCTTTAAGGTTGAAAAGCGGCAGCAGCTGCTTGCATTGAGGCGCCGTGTACTAGGAGGATATAAATGGAAGAATTTCTCTGGGACCTCATACCTTGGGGTTACCAGGTGCTGCTGAATATTGAAGCAACCCGCAATTGTGTACTGGACGCCCTGTTTCCATTTATCACCGATTTCGGCAGCACCCTCGGCTATGTGGTCATTTTCTCGCTGGTATACTGGTGTGTGGACAAAACCGTCGGGCAGGGGCTGGCGTTCGCTTACCTTTATACATCAGTCCTGAACGCCTGGATCAAGGATTATTTTATGATCCCCAGGCCAGATGCACCCGGAACCTTGAGGGCATCCTGAATAAAGCCGGCATAAACGAGACGTTTGTCTCCGATCCGGCATGAAATCACGCCCTCGTTCTTGAGCGGTCACACCCAGGGCGCCCTGGTTGTGTGGGGATACCTGGGGTATCACATCAGGAAGACCTGGTTCAGGCTCCTGGCGCTGGTACTGATCGTCCTGATCGGATTCTCGAGGATGTACCTCGGCGTGCATTTCCCCCAGGATGTGATCGGCGGCATGCTGATCGGGCTGGTTTACCTGGCGTTGTGGCTCGCGCTGGAGCCAACAGTGCGCGGCTGGCTGGCGAAACAAACGCTTGCTTTGCGCTACGCCCTGGCGGTCCTGGTGCCGCTGGTTATCTGGCTGCTCCACCCGGGCAGGGTGACTGCCGACCCGATGGGCGCCGCCCTCGGGCTGGGGGTGGGATATATCCTGGAGGGGCAGACGGTCCGGTTCTCGGTGGGCGGAACCAGCGGGCGGCGGGTCCTGCGGGCAGCGGTCGGGCTGGTGATTGTGGTGGCGGCATATACCGGCTTGAGCCTCTTATTCGGCACATTTGACGAATTGATGGGAGTGAAGATGGAGGCGGTCTGGCGCTTTGCCAGGTACGCCCTGGTCGGGTTCGGCGGGGGCTGGTTTATGCCCTGGCTGTTTGTTAAAACCGGGCTGGCAGAGCAGGACCTCTCCGGTCAGCCATAGTGAGGATGGGCAAGGATTTTATTCTCTCCTCATAAATTTTACTGCAACGATCCCAGCCCGATTGTGGACCGACAGGACCGGGGCGAGTGAGGCGAAGAAAGTTATTTCAGGCGGGTTCAGACTGGATCCGAGAAGGGACTTTTGTTTGCTCTGCAGGAAAGTTATCTTAAAATTGTGTCAACCCGGAAGATTTGACCGATCAGCGAGAAATTTTTTGGGTTAGAATTCAGAAAATATCCAAACCGGGCGAGCCGGTTACTTTTTATCCAGCCATAGTGATGGAACAATCCGAAGAATGGCTCAGCGGTGATTGGAATCCAGAAATGCAGGTTCCAGTAGATTAGCCTGATTGCAGCACCACATTAGCCAATTTAGATGTTATGGCAATGAGTCTATATTAGACTGAACATATATGCAGGGATTGAACCCTGAACGTTAAAAAGCGAATTTACACACAATTCTTGACACAACTTTGATTATGGTTTTGTAATTAAAAAAAATGTTATATTGTAAGGAGGCTTGAGGTATGCATAGATTTAAAAAAATCCTTGTGGTGATCGATCCTGAGACAAGTAATAGTTCACTACTAAATAGAGCGGTGACCCTCGGTCAACGAAACAATGCCAGTCTGACGATCACGATGGTAATTGAGAACTTACCCGACAGTCTGCCTGGAGCAGATATTCGGGATCAGGCTCAAATCCCCGGTTCGGATATAAACATAATTGAAGAACTGTCTAATGATTTCGGTGCAGCGGGTTTCCCGCAGCAGATAGAAATTCCGTCTTCCGAAATCAATTCATTAGAATCTACCTTAATTAATAAGGAGATGCCGAATGAATGGGAATCTCCGGTGGAATTTCTGGAGCAGATTCTTGAGGCAGAGAATGATTATCTGGATCAAATTGTGGTCGAGCTTCGCCAGGAGGGGATTGCAGTGAATAGAAAAGTAATGTATGGGACACCAGATGACCAGATTATCCGGGAGGTATTAAGGAATGGATATGACCTTGTGATGATGACAGGTGAAGGTAAAACTGGATTGAAAGAAATGTTATTCGGCAGTACTTCAATGCATTTGATGCGGAAATGTCCATGCCCGGTATGGGTAATGAACCCGATGCAACCAGAACATTACAGTCACATCATGGCAGCGGTGGATCCAATCCAAAATGATCCGGAACGCAGCAATCTTAACATCAAAATTTTGGATCTTGCCACTTCTCTGGCTTTACGGGATCAAAGTGAGCTAATTATCCTTCACGCCTGGAAGCACTATTTGGAAAAATATGTTCAAAGCGGACGGGTGAAAGTCTCAAAAACCACATATGATCAATGGATTGAAGATCTTAGAAACGAACGCCGAAGAAGCCTGAATGCACTTCTTGAGGGCTACAATTTACAGGATATTAAATATAAGGTCTATTTATTACGCGGGGATGCGGACAAATTGATCCCTGATCTGGCGAAAACCATGGGGATTGAACTCATTGTCATGGGTACAGTTTGCCGAACTGGGTTAGCGGGATTTCTAATCGGCAATACTGCTGAAAGGATTTTACGCAAGGTTGATTGTTCCGTTCTGACCATCAAACCTGATGGATTTATTTCGCCGGTGATGTTAGATAGTTAAACAAATATTCTGGATAGCAAAAGGAAATTATGACACAACTATTAATCGTAATCTTGGATGATCTCTCCTGCATGCCCCAATTATTACGGACATGGAAGTCGATAGGTGTACCGGGTGTAACAATTATGGAGAGTGTTGGTGCATTTAGAATGGAAAGCTGGCTAAGCAAAGTGGGATTGGGGAGTCTAAATGCCATTTTTGAGTCCAAAGAAGTACAGCGCCGCACTCTTTTTTCTGCGATTGATAATATTGAATTGCTAAACCAGGCTGTTGCTGAGGCAGAGCGTGTTGTCGGGGGATTTGATCGACCCGGAAGCGGTTTGCTGCTTGTGCTGCCTACCATCCAGGTCTTGGGCTTACAAAAAGTGAAACCCAAAACACCAGAGGAAATTTCACCACCGGCTGTAATTCCAAATTGGAAAAAGCTGCGTAATAGGTCAGTAGAGGAAGCCGTTGCAGTAATGAATCTTGAACCTACGATTGTGAGTCCGGACACACCACTGGACGAAACTGCCCTGGCACTTCTTGCTCACCCTGATGTGAATGTAGTATGTGTAGCAGCTGATGATGGGCGCCTGGTGGGGCTGTTACGTTTACGCGATCTGGCTGATGATATTTTTTTCCACATTATGCCGGAGGAATTTCTGAGTGAAATCCATGACCTCGAGAAGGCAGTGGAATACGCTCGCTTGAGTAAGATGAGAACCGTTTCTGATGCCATGATTGATCCAGTATGGGTCAAGCAAGGCGAAACATTAAAAGTTGCATTCAAGCGTATGCACGAGCACCGTCTTACAGGTCTGCCAGTAGTAGATGGACAATACCATGTAGTGGGATATATCAACCTGATTGAGCTTTTAGCGCTCTCTTTATCACAGGATGAGCAAAGCACCGGAAGTGATGAGGAACGATGAACACAACTTTGCTCGCAGCAGTAATATTTATTTTTACATATGTGTTGATTGTCACAGAACGGGTTCCCCGGACAGTTTCAGCCCTGTTAGGTGGGATGGCGGTAATAATTTTTGGGATTCTTTCACAGGAACATGCTTTCACCATAATCGATTGGAATGTCATCTTTTTGCTGGTCGGAATGATGATTATCGCAAATGTTTTGCGTGAGACCGGTATTTTTCAATGGATCGCTGTCCAGAGCGTTCGGGTTGGAAAAGGCGATCCTTTCAGGATTATGTTAATTCTTGTGCTTGTCACTGCGGTTTCATCTGCCTTACTGGACAATGTCACAATTGTGGTTTTGGTTGTTCCTGTAACTATATTTGTGGCCGCCAGTCTCAGGATGAGCCCGATACCGTTTCTCATTGTCGAAATCCTGGCAGCCAATATTGGGGGGGCTGCAACCCTGGTTGGCGATCCCCCCAATATACTTATTGGCAGCGCTGCCAATATCGATTTTATAACATTCGCTGCAAATATGGCTCCAATATCCATAATAAATCTTATTGCACTGGCAGGAATGTCGTGGCTGCTTTTTAAAAACGACCTTAAGACCGAGAGTGATTATCAGTTGAATATTGAAGCCCTGGATGCCTCAGAATTGATTACGGATATTACTTTTAATGCGCAAATCTATTATTGTGATGGGGTTTGTAATTATTGGTTTTTTTATCCATGGAGCGCTTAAACTTGAGCCTGCCACAATTGCTATGACAGGCGCAATAATTTTGGTTTTGTGGGGCCGAGTTGATCCAAATCATGTGCTGCGTGACATTGAATGGGCGACTCTGTTTTTCTTTATTGGTTTGTTCATCCTCGTGGAAGCCCTGGTGGAAGTGGGTATCATAGAATCTGTTGCTCACTTCATATTAAGCTTGACTGAAGGAAATTTGGTTCTGACATCCATGCTGCTGCTGTGGTTTTCTGCTGTTGCTTCTGGAATTGTGGATAATATCCCCTACACTGCGACCATGATCCCTGTAGTTGAGAATCTGGGAACGGTAATTCCCGCGGAACCGCTCTGGTGGTCGCTGGCATTGGGTGCATGTTTGGGCGGCAATGCCACAATGGTGGGGGCAGCAGCCAATGTTGTGGTGGCTAACCTTGCAGAAAAAAGTGGCCATCCTTTGAGCTTCAGTCAGTTTTTGCGTTACAGCCTGGTAGTAACATTCGTATCCATACTTTTCGCATCCCTGTATGTATGGTTTCGTTATTTGTAAATTTTGTTATTATCAAAATTTTAATATCATTCCCTTTAATCCCGGCCATACAATTTCTGAAGGTGATATTGCCAGTATCGATAGGGCAGAGTTAAGTCTGTAAAAAGTTCTGGGTACAATTTGAGACACTAAACGAGTTCCTTTATCAAAGGGGCGAAACAAAAAAAGGTACTGATGTCTTAACCTGAAGATAGCTCAGGTCAATCAATCCGACAATATTTGAATTAATTCCTGGAAATATAAAGCGGATTCCGGGCTTATTTGCCCCCAATAAAGACAACCCCGACCATCCCGGTCCCGCCGTGGACGGATAGGCCCGGGGTAAGCTCGGCTAAGAAGGTGTCCTGCGGGGGTTCCAGGCTTTGGGAGAGCAGGTCCAGGAACTGGTGGGCTTCAGCCGGGGCGTTGACGTGGATGATGCCCATCCGCTCGACCGGTTTGTCCACCGGCGGCCTCAACCGCCAGCTCAACCACCCGCGGCCAGGCTTTTTTGCGGGTGCGCACCCGTTCCAGCAGGTCCAGGGTGCCGTCGCGGATGGTGAGGACCGGCATCACATTCAGCAGGTTCCCGATGCTGGCCTGCAGGGTGGGCACCCGCCCGCTCTTCGCCAGGTACTTGAGGGTGGCAAGGGCTGCGAACAGGTGGCAGCGCCCCCCCATGTCATCAGTAAGCGACAGGATTTCATCTCTGGCGGCGCCCTGCCGGGCTGCTTCGGCGGCCGCGATCGCCAGAAATCCCTGGCCCAGGGAAAGGCTGCGGGTATCGACCACCGTAATATCCTTATCAGGCAGCTCGTTACAAGCCTGCAGGGCGGCGTTGTAGGTGGCGCTGACCTCAGCGCTGACGCAGTAACAGATCAGGTTCTGGGCACCATCGGCGAATGCCCCCTGGAAAGCTTCCACGAACTGCCCCGGGGAGGGGCGCGGAGGTAGTCGGGTAAGGGTCGCCGCGGTCCACCCGGGCGAAAAGCTCTCCGTCGTTGATGTCCACCCCGGTCCGGAGGGTCTCTTCACCAAAATGAATGTTAATCGGCACCTGGCGGATCTGGAGGCGCTCTGAGATTTCGGCCGGGATGCTTGAATCGCTGTCGGTGATAATTGCGGTCGCTGGCATGGTTCACCCCTTATATATATTTGATATACAGTAGTAACACCGCAGTAGCGGGCGGGTTGCTGGGATTAATAAACCAGTATGGATAATCTGAAACCTGCCGGGCGTGTTTACGTAAATATTTACAGCGGCTACGGTACCGGGCTGGCGGCGGAATCCACTCACCAATCCGGAAGAGCCACAGGTCCCCTCATGACACCTGACACCGCTAGCTCTAAATTGGATCGGTAAATTGGAGGTTGGGCATGATTCGTTTAGCACTTGCAGTCCCACTGATCGGGCATGGATTGGCCCACGTTTCGGGGTTTTTCGCTTCCTGGACAAATAATGATGCCGGTTTCGGGCGCAGACCATGGATTTTTTCATCCGGAGTTGGGCTGCAGAGCCTGGTCGGGCGCCTGTTTGGGTTATTATGGCTGGCTGCCGCGGCTGTCCTGGTTGCGGCGGGCGTTGGGCTGGCAGTGGAGGCGGCCTGGTGGCAAACCCTGGCGGTGGTTGGGGCGCTGCTCTCGCTGGTTGTGATCCTGCCCTGGTGGAACACGGTGCCGTCCGGAGCGAAAATTGGGGCGGCATTTGACCTGCTTATTTTAATACTGCTGCTGACGCCTTTAAAAGACCTCTTTCCGGGGTGGTTGAATTAGAAAAGGCTTCGGACCACGAACCCCTGGCTAATCCTGAACCCGGTCTTTCCCTTTCGGATCCGGGTCGCGGTAGCCCTGGGCCATTGTCCGGGAGGTTCGCTCCGCTAACACCAGGTAGGCGTACTGGTTTATGGAGACGCCCTGTTTGCGGGCCAGGTCGCGCACGGTCTCATAGACATAGTCGGGGACCCTGATGGTGATAGTTCGCATAACGACGGTATTATAAATCAGGTTTCTTGAAACGCCTCGCCAACAATATCCGGCAATATGTCCCGGGAAATTATTAATACCTCTCCAAACTTTTATCCAACTATTTGGGCTTCAATCGCCGATGTGGAACTTCGTTTTCTGGGCAAGTTCACTGCCCAGATAAAGGATCACATCCCACTCCCCACGCGGCAGTCCTTGAAGAGAGCCGCTTCTTTCTTTCCAGATGTACCAGCACATAGTGCCTTCTTCATCCCCATCCCAGCCCCTGGTGGCTTCTGTAAAGCTCTCCCCATTAACCCGCCAGTACAGAGAGTAACGCAGAGTGGGGTCCATCGCCCAGTAATCAAAACAGGCGTAAACCCTGGTTGTGCCAGATGGAAAGCGGTCGGTTGAATTATCTATGTTTCCCTCATTGTAATCGTCTTCAGAGTACATGAGGATTTGATCAAAGGTGGGCGAAGTGGGTTTGGTTGGTTCGGGGGTGCTGGTCGGTGTGGGTGGGACGGTGTCGGTTGGGATTGGGGTGTCGGTTGGGGTTGCAGTGGATGGGATTGTGGGTGTGGGGGTTTCGGTTGGAAGCGCAGTGAAAGTAGCAGTCGGCGCTTCAGCGGTCAATTGTGCAAATATTTCTGCAGCGATCCGGGTAGCTGTTGCATCCGGGTCTTCCGATTGGAAAACGCTGCAGGTCAATGCCGGCAGGCACAGCATCAGAATTAATACAAGCCAACCTGATTTATTCATCGATTCCCCTCCATTCCAGCCAGTTGATTATCGCTGGCTGATATAAATCTTCCCGGAATTGATAGGCAATTGGTGTATCAGCACCCGGATGGCGGAAAAACGCCTGGCGGGCATTTTTTTGCCAGTCCGGATGTTTTTTCAGCCTCTTTATTTGAGGAAGTTGACACACAATTGCGACCGGGTTGAAGTCTCGAGCTTGTTTATTTAATTTTGGATATGGTTTTGCTCCTTATGCTAAATTATAAAAGAATGTTGCGGGTCTGGCTCAGTTCTCCTGTTCTTCAAGGTATTTTGCCTTGAGGGTGTTGTAAATGTAATTCTCCCACAGGGGGACCGCTTCCTCGTAAGCCAGGTTGTGGGTGTGGAAGGTCTGGATGATAAATTTGCCGTCCTTGCAAACCGCCAGCGTTCCGTGGGAGTTTTTCTCGGTTGCAATCGCGCCCAGGAGCAGTTCAGCGTCATCCTTCTTACCGGATAATTTTATAAAATCGCCCAGGTCAAAGAATGGACCCCAGGTGGCGATATTGGTCCAACGGAAACCGGTATTAGGCTCGTTAAAAATCGGGTGGTCGCTTTTGCCGGGCAGGGGCCAGTTGATCAGGTCATTGACCGAACCGGTGCTCAAACCGTAATCGGATTCAAATTCCACCCCGCAGTCCGACAGCACGCTGGCTACTTCTCCCCTCCCGACAATATCCAGGAACCAGATCTCCATAACCACAGCCGTGCCTTTGTTGATCGCCTCCTGGAGGTAATCAAAGTACTCTCCCATCGGGGGGATACCAGGGTCTTCGAGGGCCAGGATCACCAGGTCCCATTCGCTGCCTAGCAGGTCTGATTTCAACCAGCCAACCGCGCTGCCGTCGTCTTTATACTCAAGGTCCATATTATCGAGGGCATCCTTGACATAGCGCGCCAGCCAGGGGGCGTTGACCGCGTCCTCGTAGAGCAGGATCTTGGCGTCTTCAAGCCAGGCTTCAAAATCTTCCTCCGAGAACTGGGCGGCAGCCTGGCTTTCGGCGGCGTCTTCCTGGGCTTCGGTTTCAGCAGGCTCTTCCTGGGCGTCTTCGGCGGTTACCTCTTCGGTGGTTTCAAGTTCTTCGGTCGCCTGGGGCGGCTCGGTTTCAACAACCCCGGCCTCCAGAGCGGCCTGGGTCGCCTGGATCGAAATGGCTGTCTGCTGTTTTACCGCATCCAGGAAAGCCTGGGTGGCCTGGTCCGCCATGATTGTGGCCTGGATGCTCTGCTCAATCGCAGCCATATCCTGTTCTTCCCCCTGGGAGGAGAACGGCAGCAAACCGCAGGAACTGATAAGAAAACTCAGGACCAGCAGAATGCCTGGAATAAATGCCCGCAGTACTTGAAGCTTATTTTTGTGAATTTGGGATTGAAGTCTCATCGCTTAACCTCCTCATTTTGCATGGTAATTGGATGGATCAGGACCGGACTTAAAGGTCATATCCGGATCAACCGGGTATGTATAAATGGCTGTTAGTTATTATATTGTTTTTTTTTATTATTGGACAGGATTTTTCAGGTGCATTTGGAAAATAACAAATGGAGGACTGTATCTTCATAAAAGGTCGGGTCTGCTTGCGGAGCGTATAAAACCTCAGCTGTTAAGAGGAAAGCCTTGAGCCGGCTATGGTGTAAAAAAGCGGAAATAGTCGCAGCAGGACCGCCTGGCGCGCAGCGCCTGGCCGGCGGCGATCTGGTCAAAAGAAATCCTTTCGGGTGAGCCCTGTTCGCCAATCCGGAAGCTGCTGTCGCCAAATGGGTGGAGAGGTTCTTCTTTCCCGGACGGCCATGCCAGTATCAATTGGCCTTTGCGCTCGAATACCCGGAAATTGGATTCCCAGGGATTGTGAGAGCGGTAATGGCCGCAAAAAGCCTCCCAAGCTGGCGGAATATCAAACATGAGCGCCCCTTTATAAGTATCTCTGACAAACCAGTCCGGTCCCCAGTACAATTCATCAGCCTGCTGGTTGGCGTTACCTGCATCCATGTATCCAAACTGGAAAAAAAAACGGTCAAAATCCGGGTGGCTGGTAAAGAATTTATCCTTTCCACGCGGTTCGAGCGGGATCAGGGTGTCTGAATACTCCAGAGAAAGGCTGTCGCGGCTGGATTTAAATAAGAGCGTTGAAGGCAACCCGCCGGGGGAGTGCCAGGCGCCAACCCGGCCTGATTGAATAGCTGGTGAAACACTGTCGACTTTCTTGAATAAGCCAGCATAAACCGCTGGATCTGCCTCTACCAGCCTGAAGGGATCGGGTGGGGCAGGCAGTTCGGCCGGGGTTTCACCCAGCCGGGAAGCCCGCAGGTAATCCAGGATAGGCAGCGAGATTCCGGGCGGGTGGGGATGGGTTGCCAGCATAACGCAAGCCAGGCTGTTATCCAGGTCCAGCCACATAAACGCTTCATAACCGGGCATATCGCCGGCATGACCGGCATGCGCATAGCCTTCGCGTGCGAAGATATCCAGGCCGTAACCGTAATACCAGTCTTCATCCTGGGGGATGTGGCGGGTTGTCATAAGTTCGAAACTGCTAGTTGATATTACCGGCCTCCCTTCCACTTTCCCTGCGTTGAGCAGCATACGGGCGAATTTCGCCATGTCGGAGGCGCTGGAAGCGACCGATCCGTCGGAGGTGTTTGTCTCAAGCCAGGGGGCGGGATAGAGCGGCTGGCTGGGATGGAAGGGCCGGTCGTCATACAGGGGCCGGTAGCCCTTTGCCATCCGCGGCCTGTCATGGTGGGTGATTTCGGCGAGTGAATCGCCCATTCCTAGAGGCTCGAAGATGCCCGCCCGCAGTCCTTCCGGGTAAGGGCATCCTGTGGCGGCCTCGAGGACCAACCCGAGAACTTTATACCCCACGTTGGAATAGTGGAAGCGCTCTCCGGGTGGGGAGCCGATCTCAGTCTGGCGCAGCGCCCAGACTTCGCCCCGCCCGTCTGGGGTGAAATCGGTCCCTTCGATCAGCCCGGAAGTATGGGTAAGCAGGTGGTGGATCGTGATCGGACTGTACCTGTTTTTTATCCGGAACCAGGGCAGGTAATCCGTCACAGGGGAGTGCAGGTCGAGTTCGCCTCTTTCAACTGCCTGGAGAAGCGCGATTGCGGTGAATGTCTTGCCAATCGAGCCTATTTCGAACAGGTCGGCTTCAGCCAGGGAGGTCCCGGCTTCCAGATCGGAATACCCGAAGGTTGCCAGATGAAGGGTCTCGCTGCGATCTGTCAGGGCCAGAGCCAGTCCCGGGGTTTTGTGGCGCGCCATATGTTGGCGAATGTAATGGTGGAGAGGCTGCGTATCGATCATTTTTCTCCCAAAAAGGCGTTAAGAACGCATAGGAATTTGATTATTTTTGAACCACAAAGGCACAAAGAACGCAAAGGTTATTTATTATTTTGAACCACAAAGGCACGAAGTACATTAAGTTTAAATATAAACTACTTGGATTTTCTCATTATAAATGAATAGAAACAGGCAGCACAGGAAATTGTTGAGAGAAATACTCAAGCGAATAAGAAGGGGATGCTGAATCAACTTAGTTCCGCGGGCAAAAACGGCGAACCCGGGGATACGGCTTGTCTAAGGTATGGCACATCGTGTAAAATTAAGGTCAGGTAAATCCAATTAAACAATCAAAAACATTCCAATTTTCCAGGAGAAACTCACAATGAAAATAGATAAGGAAGCCCGCTATTCGAAAGATCACGAGTGGGTTACGACCGGAAGGCGACCTGTTCGCCTACGGAATCAGCGACCATGCCCAGGACCAGCTTTCGGATATTGTTTACCTGGAGCCGCCAGACGCTGGCGATGAGTTCGGGAAAGGCGACACAATCGGGGTGGTCGAATCGGTCAAAGCGGCGGCGGACCTGTACCTGCCGATGGGCGGAGAGGTGGTGGAGGTCAATGAAGCCCTGGTTGACACCCCGGAGATTCTGAACAGCGACCCGTACGGGGAAGGCTGGATTTTGAAATTCAAAGCCAGCGACCCGTCCGAGTTCGATCTGCTGCTTTCAGCGCAGGATTACGAGAAGAAAATCGAGGAAGAGCAGGAATGACCCCGTATTTACCGCAAACAGACCGGGAGCTGGGCGAGATGCTGGAGGCGATCGGGGTTCCATCGCTGGAGGCCCTGTTTGAGGATGTCCCCCAGGGATACCGCTTCCCGGAACTGGAACCTGCCGCAGGCTGTATCCGAGATGGAGATATTAACGGAACTGCACGCTCTTGCGGAAAAGAACAAATCAACGGCGTGCTTCAACACGTTCATCGGGGCGGGGGCATACAACCACTTTGTGCCCAGTGCGGTCTCGTCCCTGGCGGGGCGGGGCGAATTTCTGACAGCCTACACCCCCTACCAGCCGGAGGTCAGCCAGGGCACCCTGCAGGCCATCTTTGAATACCAGAGCATGATCGCCGAACTGACCGGCATGGAGGTGGTCAACGCCAGCCACTACGACGGGGCCACCTCGATGGCGGAAGCGGCCATCATGAGCTTCAACGTCGACCCGCGGCAAGCGCAATAAGATCACTGGTTTCGCCGGGCGTGCACCCCCAGTACCGGCAGGTGCTGCGGACATACCTGCCGGGCGGCGGAACTGCAGGTGACGGGCGATGAGGACCTGGATGCCAGCCTGGAGGACCTGGGGGAGATGCTGGATGAGGAGACCGCCTGCCTGATTGTGCAGAACCCGGACTTCTTCGGCGAATTGCCGCGATCTGGACGGGCTGGCGGAAGCAGTCCATGCTGCAGGGGCGCTGCTGGTGGTGGTAGCCAACCCGATCCACAGCCTGGGGACTGCTCAAACCGCCCGGCCAGTACGGGGCGGATATCGTGGTCGGCCGAAGGCCAGCCGTTCGGGGCAGGCCTGAATTTCGGCGGCCCGTACCTGGGTGTGTTTGCGGCGACGATGAAGAACGTGCGCAAAATGCCGGGCACGGCTGGTGGGCGAGACAGTCGACACGGAAGGCCGGCGCGGTTATGTGCTGACCCTCTCGCCGCGCGAGCAGCACATCCGGCGCGAAAAAGCGACCAGCAACATCTGCACCAACCAGGGACTTGATCGCCCTGATCGCGGGCATGTACCTGGCCTACATGGGCAAGCAGGGGCTGCGGGCGGTGGCGGAACTGTGCTACCACAAAGCCCACTATGCCGCCCGGGAGATCGATAAGCTGGCCGATTACGAGTGCTCTCAACAGGGCCCGTTCTTCAACGAGTTTGTGGTCGAGTGTCCCGGACCGGTGGCGGAACTCAACCGGGAACTGCTCGAAGACAGGCATTTTGGGCGGGTACGACCTGAGGCGGATTACCCGGACAGGGTGAACCAGATGCTGGTGTGCGTGACCGAGATGAACAGTACAAGCCCAGATCGACCACCTGGTCGAGCAGCCTGGCAGGGATCGGATAGAGGAGCCTGAACAATGAGAAAACAACTGAACCCTTGATCTTTGAAATCTCCTCCCCCGGGCGGAGGGCCTACACCCTGCCGGAACTGGACGTGCCTGCAGCTCGAACTGCCGGCTGAACTGCTGCGGGAGACGACCTCAACCTGCCGGAGGTGAGCGAACTGGACTTCGTGCGCCATTACACCCACCTGAGCCAGATGAATTACGCGATCGATACCGTCTTCTACCCGCTGGGCTCGTGCACGATGAAATACAACCCCAAGGTGAACGAGAGCGGGCCGCTTCGATCGAAGGCCTGACCGCACGTGCATCCCCTGCAGCCGGAGCCACGGTCCAGGGCAGCCTGCAGTTGATGTACGAACTGCAGGAGATGCTGGCGGAGATATCCGGCTTTGCAGGGGTATCCCTGCAGCCGGCGGCGGGCGCCCACGGCGAGTTTGCAGGTGTGCTGATCATGCGCGCCTACCACGAGAGCCGGGGCGACAGCAAGCGCACCAAGATGCTGATCCCCGATTCGGCCCACGGCACCAACCCGGCCTCGACCGCCATGAGCGGTTTCACCGTGGTCGAACTGCCCTCGGACGCGCGCGGCAATGTCGACCTGGAGGCGCTGAAGCGCGAGTGCGATGACACGGTGGTGGGGCTGATGCTGACCAATCCCAACACCCTGGGCCTGTTCGAGGAGCAGGTGCTGGAGGTGTGCGAGACGGTCCACAACTGCGGCGGGCTGGTGTACGGCGACGGGGCCAACCTGAACGCCCTGATGGGCATCGCCAAGCCGGGCGACCTGGGCTTCGACGTGCTGCATTTCAACCTGCACAAGACCTTCACCACCCCCCACGGCGGTGGCGGCCCGGGCTGCGGGCCGGTCGGGGTGACGCGCAGAACTGGCGCCCTTCCTGCCGGGACCGATGGCGGTGAAGGATGGCGGTGGTTTACAAGCTGATAACGCCGGAGCAGTCGATCGGTCGCTCTGAAGGCCTTCTTACGGCAACTACGGCATGCTTCATCCGGGCTTACACCTACATCCGCATGATGGGCGCCGGACGGCCTGCGGGAGGTCTCGGAGAATGCCGTGCTGAACGCCAACTACCTGAAAGCAAAGGTCGCGCCGCACTTCAAGCTGGCGGTCGAGCGCACCTGCATGCACGAGTTTGTGGTGCACGGGGATATACGCCGGTACGGATGTGATCGCCCTGGACGTGTCCAAGCGGCTGATCGATTACGGGCACCACCCGCCGACCAATTACTTCCCGCTGATCGTGCACGATGCGCTGATGATCGAGCCGACCGAAACCGAGAGCAAGCAGACCCTGGACAGTTTTGCGGAAGCGTTGATTAAGATCAAGGAAGAAGCCCAGGATGAGCCGGAAGTGCTGCACAGCGCCCCGCATGTCTCCCCGGTCTCACGGCTGGATGAGACCGCCGCGGCCAGGAACCCGGTGTTGTGTTATAAGGGTTGAGGGAAGGCTGCAAGCGGTTTTTGGTTAAATAATAAAATATTGAATGCGTCTGCAGGTCAGGTTTCCATACCTTACCTGCAAACAAATTGGCGGCTGTATAAAATCAAAGGTAAAGTAGGTCAGGTTTCCAAACCTGACAAATATTCAGGATCTGTGGTTTTGCTGGGAGGGTTTCTTAGCTGTTTAATTACGTGAAACTTAATAAGGCGGCTTTGGTCCCTTGCGGGATGCAACCCGAAAAGCCGCCCTACTTTTTGTGGTAAGGAGTGTTACTCCTTGCCTGGATAATCGAGAAGCGGTTCACACCGGGATTGATCGCATCCGGAATCCGTGTTTGAAAAAAAGGAGTAATGCTCCTCAAGGTCAGCGCGCCTGCCAGGCAGCCAGGACCAGCATCAGCCAGCCGAGGGCGAATGCGACCCCTCCAAAGGGGGTGACCGCGCCCAGCCAGCGGATGCCGGTAATTGAAAGGATATACAGGCTGCCGGAAAACAGCAGGATGCCAGCCACGAACAGCCAGCCCCCGATCTGGAGGGATTTCGTCCCAGCCGGGAAATAAGCCAGGGCCAGCGCGACCGCCAGCAGCGCCAGCGAGTGGTACATCTGGTAGCGGGCAGCCGTTTCGAAGTTAGCCAGCCGGTCAGGCGTCAGTTTATCTGCCAGCCCGTGGGCCCCAAACGCTCCCAGGATCACCGCCAGCCCTGCAAAAAATGAACCCAACCCGAAAAACAGGTTCAATTTTTATCCTTCAGTGTAGATAGCCATTCCGAGCGTGCCGGGCCCGACGTGCACCCCGATCACCGGACTGAGGTCGTAGATATCAAGGAATTTACAGTGAACCGCCTGGGCGAGCTGGTTTTTAAAATCCTGGGCGTCTTCCAGGGCGTCGGCATGGATGATCCCGATATGGGCCGGATTTCCCCCGGACTCCTGGACCGCCAATTCCACCAGCCTGGCAACGGCTTTTTTCTTGGTGCGGACCTGTTCGAGGGCTCCAATTTTGCCCTGCTCGTCCAGGAAAAGGATCGGCTTGATATTTAAGGCGGAGCCCAGAAAGCGCCTACCTCCCCCGATGCGCCCGCCCTTGTGCAGGTATTCGAGCGTATCGACCATGAAGTAGAACTTGACCCGGCTGGATACATCTTCGGCGACCGCTTTGACTTCATCAAGGCTCTTGCCAGCCTGGATTGCCTGGGCACAGGCGATTACTACCAGCGCCAGTCCGGCGGCGGTCTGCCTGGTGTCGACAACTTCTAACGGCACGTCAGAAAATTCGGCCTGGGCAGAGCTGGCGGAAGCGAATGTTCCGCTGATCCCGGATGAAATTACCGGGGCGATGATCCCCTGGCAGGTCGGAGCGATCTCCTTGTAGGCATTCAAGAATTCCTGCATGGACGGCTGGGATGTTTTGGGGATCTCGTCCGATTTCTCAAGGCGGGCGTAGAATTCCAGAGGGGTAATATCGACCCCGTCTTTTGAGGTTTCTTCACCCCAGTGGATATTCAGCGGGATGACCTTTACGGCATGTTCTTCAATAAATTCTGGGCATAAGTTCGCGGTGCTGTCAGTGACAATTTTTATATCAGGCATTTTCCACCTCCATAACAAAATTAACCCCGGAACGGCTCAAAGGTTTCACAGAAACACCTTTTGTGGGTTATTGGGAAAGATTATACTCGCGGGTTGCCCGATTCGGAAAAAAAGTTACTTCGTCCCCACGGATGGATGTTTAATCAACTAACCCGGTCGCCCGGATCCTGGCTGGCTGCATCCACATTCCCGGCCAGTTTTACCGGCAGCCAGACGTCGAAGCGAGTTTTACCGGGCTGCGATTCGACCTCAATTCTGCCGCGGTGTTTCTGGGCGATAATGTTGTGGGAGATATTCAAGCCCAGACCGGTACCCTGCCCGACCGGTTTGGTTGTGTAAAATGGGTCGAAGATTTTTAGCTGGATGTCCGCTGGGATTCCAGAGCCGTTGTCTTCAATTCCCACTATTACCCAGTCCCCCTCAGCGCGGGTGCTCAGGCGGACCTCACCGTTCCCGTTCAGGGCGTCGATCGCATTTTCGATCAGGTTGGTCCAGACCTGGTTCAATTCGCTGCCGTAGGCTTCGACTTTTGGCAGGCTTTCTGCGTAGTCGCGCCGGACGGTGACCCCGTTTAATTTACTCTGCAGGATGGTGAGAGTACTGTCCAACCCGGCGTTAATATCCAGGCTCTGGACCGGGGCCTGGTCCAGGAAAGTGTAGACTTTCAATGCGTTTACAATACTGGCGATGCGGCTGGTCGTGTGGGAGATGTCCGTTGAGAGGCGGTAGATTTCACAGGTGCAGTTCAACCACTGGATCACAGCCGGAAACTGGGCCCGGTCAAACATGGAAAACTGGCTGGCGAGTTCGGATACATCAAGTCCAAGCCTGACCAGTTTCGGCGCGATCTCCCAGGAATCCTCCACCGACATCGAATCCAGCCATTCTTCCAGCTCCGTCTCCAGATCACCCCTGGACAACGGGTCGATTACTATCGGATCCCGGGCTTTTTCCGCCGCAAGGTTATCGAGTTGTTCCAGGCGCTCTAGTTGTTCGCCCGTCAGGGCATTCTGGATGAGCTGAACATAGGCCTCCCGCAGGCGCGGCAGGATATCAATAATGTTCTGGGCCCCGCGGTTTGCCGCAGCGCTGGGGTTGTTCAATTCGTGGGCCATACCGGCGCTTAAACGGCCGATTGTGGCCAGCTTTTCGTTCTGTCTGAGGGTCAGTTCCTGTTCAAGATAGGCCTTTTCCAAATCGCGCAGTCTTTTCTTCTGCAGGCTGGCCCCCAGACGGGCCCGCAGCAGGACCGGATCAAAAGATTTCGGCAGGTAGTCCTCCGCTCCCATTTCGATGCAGCGCACTGCGCTTTCAGTTTCATCCAGGGCTGAAATAACAATCACCGGTATATCCCGCAGTTCCGGGTTGCACTTGATTTGTTCCAGGACCTGAAAGCCGTCCATCTCCGGCATGATGATATCGAGCAGCACAACATCAAAAGCAGCGTTTTCAAGCATATTCAGCGCCTGCTGCCCGCCCTCGGCCAGTTCAACAGCATATCCCTGCTGTTCAAGACCCCGGGAAAGCTTGATGCGGTTCATTCGGTTGTCATCTACAACCAGGATGCGGCCTTTTTCTTCTGCCATACAGTCTTATCTCTCCTTCCTGATATCCGGTTATTCCGGACTTTCTTCGCCCGGAATGCCTGTTCTTAAACCGCGCCCTTTTCCAGGACAGAATTCAGAGCGCCTTCCAGCAAAACATATTCGCTGGTGATCTGGGCGGCCAGCCCGGATGCGCCGTTCAGGTTTCCTGACCTGGCAGCCGTTTCAAGGTCCTTACACAACCCGGCAAAGCGGGTTGCCCCGTAATCGGCTCCGTTTGATTTAAGGCTGTGCGCCAGGCGGTGCACTTCCGGTATATTCTGCACCTCGACCGCCTGGTTCAATTCCCGGATCAATGCGGGCGTATCCTCCAGAAAGGCCGTGATCAGCTCTACCAGGTATTCAAACTCCCCCCCAAGGTTTGAAATCAACCGGTTCAGGCCCTCAGGATCGAGCACATCCTCGAATTGCGAGAGGTTGGAATGGGATTGAACGGAGGGTGCGCTTTCCTTCCCCTCTTTCGAACCTGAATCCCGGCTTAATTTTTCAGCCCCGTCATTGTCGAGCGGGATGACCAGGCTTAATGCCCTGACAAGTTCTTCGATCCGGATCGGTTTGCTGACATAGTCATCCATCCCGGCTTCAAGGCACATCTCGCGGTCGCCCTGCATGGCATTGGCGGTCATGGCGATCACGCGCGGCTGGCGCTCATCCGGAAGCTCAACCCGCAGGCGGCGGGTGGCTTCAAGCCCATCCATCTCAGGCATCTGGACGTCCATTAAAACCACATCGTAGACCTGGCGCCCGAGGGCCTGCAGGGCTTCCTGGCCGTTTCCCGCCAGGTCGGTCTGGTAGCCGAGCCGTTTCAGGATCAGGGTCGCCAGTTTCTGGTTATTGGCGTTGTCCTCCGCAAGCAAAATCCGCAAAGGAGAATGTTCCCCCATGCTGGCATCGAACTTCGGCTGGTCCTTTTCTTTTCTGGACATCACCCTGGTTGGCTTTCCGGTGATAATCCCCACCAGGGCATCAAAAAGCGAGGAGGGTTTCAGGGGTTTATTGAGGAAGGCCGCGAAGTCCCCGGCTTCCTGGTTGACCTCCCGCCGGCCAAGGCTGGTCAGCATGATCAGCGGCAGTCTGGAAGCGGGATTTGAGAGGGACCTTATTTCACTTGCCAGGGCCAGGCCGTCCATTTCCGGCATCTGCATATCCAGGACCGCTACGTCAAATTGCCCCCCGTTTTAATCAGCTCCAGGGCTTCAAAGGGGGAACCGGTGGCGTGCGGCACCATATGCCACATCTCCAGCTGGCGGATTAAAATGAGCCGGTTGGTGGCGTTATCGTCCACCACAAGCACGCATCGTCCTTCGAGGGCAGGCTGGACTTCATCCAGGTATGCCCGCTCCGGGGCGGGCGCGGGTTTTGCCCGGATTGTAAAATGAAAGGTGGAACCCGTCCCCTAGCTCGCTCTCTACCCACATCCTGCCGCCCATCAATTCGCTCAACCGGTGGCTGATGGCAAGCCCGAGCCCGGTGCCGCCGAAACGCCTGGTTGTGGAGGCGTCCACCTGGCTGAAGGACTGGAACAGGCGGTCCATCCGGTCGGGGGGTATGCCGATGCCGGTGTCTCTGACGGTAAAATGGAGGGTGAGCGTTTCAGCGCCCTCCTGCTTAACCGGGCTGGAGAACTCCTGCAGGGCAGCTGAAAGCAGGACCTCGCCCTGTTCGGTAAACTTGACCGCATTGCTGAGCAGATTGACCAGGATCTGCCGCAGTCGGGTGACATCGCCTACGATCGCCTCCGGGACCGGTCTGTCAATCAAGTAAGCCAGGTCGATGCCCTTGCCGGCGGCTGCCGGCGCCAGCAGGTCCAGGGCGCTTTCAATACATTCGCGCAGGTCAAAAGGCTGGTTCTCAAGTTCCAGCCGGTCGGCTTCAATTTTGGAGAAATCGAGTATGTCATTGATAATGGTCAGCAAGGCTTCGCCGCTTTGCCGGACGGTTTCGACATAATCGCGTTGTTCGTCATCCAGTCGGGTGTCCCTGAGCAAACTGGTCATGCCGATGATGGCATTCATCGGGGTGCGGATCTCATGGCTCATGTTTGCCAGGAAAGCGCTTTTGGCTTCATTGGCTGCCTCGGCCGTCCTGCGGGCCTGCTGGGTTTCGCTGAACAGGATGGCATTATCGAGTGCCAGCGATGCCAGTTCCGCGAAGCGCTTGAGCAGTTCCATCTCAGTTTCTTCGAATAACCTGCCGGAATCAGCATTGTAAGCCATACCGATCGTCCCGATAAATTGATCCCCGGACCTCAGCGGGGCAGCGGCAACCGCCTTGATTTCGAGTTCGGTGTAGCGCAGGTGTCGGTGCTCCCAGGAGCGGTAATCAGATACCACAATTGCTTCGCCGGTCTGCCAGACCCTGCCGGATACACCCTCGCCGGGCGTGAGGCGCCCCCCGATCGTTTCGGCAAATGCTCCGGTGCCGACTTTTTGTTCGAGTTCATCCCCCTCAAGCAGGAAGATAAAACTGTGGGAGGTGCCCAGCAGCTGCCCGGCCCGTGAAAGGATATCTCCCAGCAGTTCATTGATATTGAGCCTGCTCATCAGCCCCAGGGTGGTTGCGTTGAGGGCGGCAAGGTATTCGTTCTGGCGCTGGAGCAGCTCCTGGGCCTGCTTGCGTTCGGTTATATCGATGATAAAGCAGCGGATGCGGTCGCTGTCCGGCACAAGGTGGATCACCTGCTGGTACCAGGTGTTATTCAGCTTGATCTCCCGCATATGCGAGTGCTGGTTTGCTTTATGTAAATCCTCGACAATTTCTTCAAGATCATCAAGCAGGATGGTATTAAAAATAACTTCACAGCAGTTGGGAAACATCCTGTCTGCGGCCGGGTTGACATAATGGACGTTCTTATCAAGATCTACTTCGATAATGGCAGCCGGGTTGAGTTCGGGAAAGGAAGCCAGGCGGGCTATTTCTTTCCTGGCCTGCTCTAATTTTATTTCCAGTTTTTTGATTTCAATATCATTTGTCATAAGAAGACCCGTTTAATTAACCTGGCGATTCCTATTTTAAAGGTCAGCAGGTCAAGTTCAATTCTCCCCCGGGATGCGGGATGGCGATAAGGGGACTAATAAGGTGAATTATATCTAATATTTTACACCAATTTTAGCAGGTGTCAATAAAGATGAGGATTTAATCTCGACTAACTTCCTGGGAGGTGGTCAGGGGAGCGTTTTAAGGTACTCCAGCAGTTCTGTAAGATCCTGGTCGCTTAAAATCCAGCGAGGCATATACTCGTTCAGTCCGCTGCTGTCAGGGCGGAGTCCTTCTGATCAGGGCCCGGTTTAAATCTTCGATGTCGTATTCGCCTGCCTTGCCTGATTGCGAGGAGGGGTTGGTTCCAGTCAGTCCCTGTTTGCGTGCGTTCAAGGTTATAAAGCGGATGTCCGGGGCGATCATCGTATAGTTATACATTTCATGGGTGCCGCCTTTTCCAGCGGGGCCGTGGCAGGAAGCGCATGCCAGAAAGCCGCCCATCATCATGTCCGATTTCGGGCCGCCTGAGTAAGTGAGAAATTCATCTTGATGGTTGATGGTTGTGAAGAAAATCCGTTCCCCGCCGGATTGGAAGGCGTCCGGTCCCCAGGCGGTGCCCCAGTTTTCCAGCCCGGCCATTGTTCCCTGAACAATGTTGGCGGACGACAATTCATCGACCTGGGTGAACTGGCCAGTGCAACCGCTGACCAGCGCTAATATTAAGACCAGCCAAAATGTTTTCATCTCTCTCCCCAAAATCAATCAGAATTAATTTGCTGCCCAACTTGTTGTTGAACAGGTATGTGAACTGGAAAATACTCCTAAATGAGAAGATTTCTCAGGGACCTCCGAGACGCTAATTCAGGGAATATTTAATTGGTTTTGAATATTTAGTAATTAAAGGACAGGTAGTTGACAATAAATCTCACTTATTCAACCATAATAGTTGAAATTGTTTTTCTTGGATTAATTAAACCAGGACCAGCAGGCTTCCTATCGTTCTATATCCAGGAAGAATCTAAAAAATGAGCATGACACCGTTTGGGTCAAACACAGGCGCAGGTTTTTTTCTTGGACCGGTTCCTAACCCGGACCATCCCGGTAAAACAACCCGGACAGTTCCGCTTTGGCGGGTTTAATGGGCTTCATTTATCCTGTTTCAGGTTCTGGTTGAGAAAATCATGTGTCCTGTCCCAGGCGAGTGCGGCTGCTTCCATATTATAGACATCAATCCGGTCTGATTCGGCGAACCAGTGCTGCGTTCCCGGGTATGTATAGAACTGGACGGTCTTGCCTGCGAGCTGAATTTCTGCCCGGGTCTTTTCAACTTCCTCGGGAGGTTCAAATTTGTCCTTTTCTGCAAAATGCCCCAGAAATGCAGCCCGGGACCTGGCGTAGTCCTGGGACTGGAATGCCGGATTGGTGCCGTAAAACAGTACGACCGCCCGGATGAACCCAATGTCAGGGTGGACGGCCAGCTTCAGGGCGTTAAAAGCGCCCAGCGAAAAACCAAGCACGCCAATTCCTGGTCCGGTCACGGCAGGATGGCTGCGCACCTGTTCAGCCGTTTGAATCAGTATGCTGTCAACTTCCTGGCTGTCCGCCTGGGATACCAGCTGGAGGGCTTCATCCGGGGTTCCGGCGACCCTGCCGTTATACAAATCGGGAGCGCAGGCCACGTAACCATCCCGGGCAAGCTGGCTGCAGACGCTCTTAAAGAAACCATTTAACCCCCACCAGGCATGCAGCACCAGCACCCCCGGGCCTGCCCCGCTTTCTGGTTCAGCCCAATAATCCAGATTATTTCTACCAGGTATTCTGCATAAGATCAGCCTGCTCCTTTTTCTCCGATCCATGCCGTAACAGTGACCTTTTTCCTCCCGGGTTCGGGCAGACCTATAAGAGTTCCCTCAACTGGCCTGCCGTCCAGTTCCAGCCGGATTTGATTTCCCGGGCCAACCCGTTCCGCCCGGATGTGGTAGCGGACCCCCCGGAACACCCGCTGGACTTCGAATCCGTCCCAGCTTGAAGGGATAACAGGGGCGACCACCAGCCCGTTGTAATCCGGCCGGACCCCGAGTATCCACTGGGTTGCAGCGACGTAATTCCAGGCGGCGGTGCCGGTCAGCCAGGAGTTCTTGGCTTCACCGGGGATATGGGCGTCACTCCCGGCGATCATCTGGGCATAGACATACGGTTCGCAGCGGTGGACCTCGCTGATTTTTTCCCGGGCGGAGGGGTTGATGCGCTTGTAGTAGTCAAAAGCCCGGTCGCCGCGCCCGATGAGCGTTTCGGCGATCATCACCCAGGGGTTGTTGTGGCAGAACACGCCGGCGTTCTCTTTGTAACCGGGCGGGTAGGAGCTGATCTCGCCCAGGTGCAGCCGGTAACTGCTGTAGGCGGGCTGGTTGAGCACGATCCCGTGGGGGGTCGCCAGGTGCTGTGCGACCGAATCGAGCGCCTGCTCCGCCAGGCTGTCTGCGACTCCGATACCGCCCATCACGCACATGCCCTGGGGTTCGATAAATATGCGCCCCTCCTGGTTCAGCTGGGAGCCGACCGGCTCGCCAAAATCGTCGTAAGCCCGCCGGAACCATTTCCCATCCCAGCCGTGCTTGAGGGTGGTTTCCTTCATCCGGGCAGCGGCCTGGTTGAATTTACTGGCATCCCCGGCGTATCCTATCCGGCTGGCAAGCCCGGCCAGCTCCCCGGCTGCCAGGCAGAACAAACCGGCGATGAAGACCGACTCGGCTGTTTTACCGTCCCGTGAGGTGGTCGTTTGAAAGGATTCACCCGGCTGGTCTGAAAACGTATTCAGGTTGAGGCAGTCGTTCCAGTCCGCCCTACCAATCAGTGGCAGACCGTGCGGGCCCAGGCGCGCCAGGGTATAGTCCAGGCAGCGCACCAGGTGCTCGTAAAGGGGCGTCTCTGTACCCGGCCGGTTTTCGTATTGGGCAGTTTCTTCCAGAATTGAGAAATCGCCAGTCTCCTTGATGTAGGCTGTGACCGCCAGGGGCAACCAGAGCGGGTCGTCGTTAAAATTTCCCCCGATGGCGTCGTTGCCGCGTTTTGTGAGCGGCTGGTACTGGTGGAAGGCGCCCCCGTTTTCCAGCTGGGTGGCGGCCAGGTCCAGGATGCGCTGGCGGGCCCGCCCGGGCACCATGTGCACAAACCCGAGCAGGTCCTGGCAGGAATCGCGGAAGCCCATCCCGCGCCCGACGCCCGACTCAAAGTAGGAAGCCGAGCGGGACAGGTTGAAGGTGACCATACACTGGTAAGGGTTCCAAATATTCACCATGCGGTCTGTGTGCGGGTCGGGGGTGTTTGCGCGGTAAATTCCCAGCAATTCTTCCCAGTAATGCCCTAGTTCTTCAAAAGCCCCATCGACCCGGGCTGGATCCAGGAAGCGCTGGATGACCGGGATTACAGTGCGCTTGTCCAGGGTGTTTGAACCGGGCGGGTCAAATTTAGCCTTCCCGGGGTTCTCGTTATAACCCAGCAAGTAAATAACCCGGCGGGTCTCTCCCGGGGGAATATCCAATTTACAATGCAGGGAGGCGACCGGGGACCAGCCGTGGGCGATCGAGCTGGTCGATTTGCCGCTTTCAACCACCGCGGGATTATCCCAGCCCCGGTACGGACCCAGGAAATCCTCCCGCTGGGTATCGAACCCAGCCGGCGGCTCGGAACAGGCGTGGAAGGCGAAATGGTCGCGGCGCTCGCGGTATTCGGTCTTATGGTAGATGACCCCACCGGCGACTTCGACCTCACCTATGCTCAGGTTGCGCTGGAAATTGGTGGCGTCATCGCGGGCATCCCACAGGGCGAACTCCAGGCAGGAGAAAATGTCCAGGGACACGGCCTCCGCCCGACGGTTTTTAATGCGCACGTCCCAGACCTCCAGGCTCTCGTCCAGGGGCACGAAGTAGCGGATGCCGGTCTCTATCCCGGCAAAGCTCGAGCTGATAATGGTGTAGCCCAGCCCGTGCCGGCAGGAATAAGAGTCAAGGTCCTGGCGGGTCGGCTGCCAGGTAGGCGACCAGAAACGGCCTGTTTTGGCGTCGCGCAGGTACAGGTAACGCCCGCCAGTATCGAGAGGCACGTTGTTGTAGCGGTAGCGGGTGATGCGGCGCAGGCTGGCGTCCTTATAAAACGAGTACCCGCCGGCGGTGTTCGAAATCAGGGCAAAATAGTCCTGGCTGCCCAGGTAGTTTATCCAGGGCAGGGGCGTATCCGGGCGGGTGATCACATACTCGCGGCGCTCATCATCAAAATATCCGAAACGCATAGCTCCTCCTGTATTAACGCCCGGATTATACTATGCTGTCAGTGGGGAGTGCCCGGAAGGGGGTCTGAACCGGATCCTGGGATCAGGGTTGCCCATTTCAGGCAGGCTGGGGTTGAGCAGGGGTATGCAGGAACAGCCGACAAGTAAAACCGATTTTTTATACCCGTATACAAAGAATTTGTGATGATAACACATATTAATTGTGATATATATTCGCAAATATACTATCTATGTTACAAATGTCGCCGGAACAGGTTACAAATTACGCTTTAAAAATGAAGGCGCCTGGCATATACTCAAGAAGTTATTCGAATATGCGAATATATTGAAAGGAATAAGAATGGAATATCCAACAATTGATGAACTGCGCCTTCTGCACGATAAGATCTGCAAGTCGCTGGGCGATCCCACCCGCATCCAGCTGCTCTATATCCTGGCAGAGCAGCCTCACAACGTGACTTCGCTGGCGGAGCTGATGGAACTGCCCCAGCCCACGGTTTCACGCCACCTTGCTATATTAAAAAGCAGCTCCCTGGTCACATCTGAAAGAGACGGCCAGAGTGTCAATTACCGCCTGGCTTACCCGGACATCATCGCTGTGCTCGAAGCGATGCGGGCGATCCTGCGTGAATTGCTTGAACTCCAGTCGAGCGTCCTGGTTTAGATGAAGGATTTTAAGTACATCTGGGTTGTCGGTCTTATTGCCACATTCCTGATCATCGCAGTACCAATCGTCTCGCTGGTCTCGGCTGAGCCCCAGCCGCAGGATGACCCGTGGGCTTCCATCCAGGCGGAAGTGCCCCCGGTCAGCCACCAGGATATTGTCCAGGGGCCATTTGAAAGCGGCCAGGATGTCACCCGGGCCTGCCTGGAATGCCATCCAGACGCCGGCAGCCAGGTCATGGAAACGGTCCACTGGAAGTGGGAAGGTGAACCGGTGCTGATGGAAGGGCGAGAGGAGCCGGTTACGATCGGCAAGAAAAACCAGCTCAACAACTTCTGCATTGGCATCCAGTCCAACTGGGAAGGCTGCACACGCTGCCATGCCGGATACGGCTGGGAGGATGCGGATTTCGATTTCGGGAACCAGGATAACATCGACTGCCTGGTCTGCCACGACCAGACCGGGAGTTATGTAAAGAGCAACTTCGGCCTTCCTAACAGCGACGTAGATTTGCTGGCGGTTGCGAAAAGCGTCGCCAAACCGACCCGCTCAAACTGCGGGGGCTGCCATTTTAACGGGGGCGGCGGCAACGCTGTCAAACACGGCGACCTGGACGGCAGCCTGTTTTTCCCGACTGAAACGATCGATGTCCACATGGGCCGCCATGACTTCAAGTGCACAGACTGCCACAAAACCGTGGACCATAATATCCGCGGGCGAGCCATGTCGGTCAGCGTGGACAACAACAACCAGGTCTTCTGCAATGACTGCCATGCTGAGGATCTCCACCAGGATGAAAGGATTAACGCCCACCTCGAGACTGTCGCCTGCCAGACCTGCCACATCCCTCAGGGGGCGGTGCGGGACGCCACCAAGATGCACTGGGATTGGTCATCCGCCGGGCAGGACCTGCCGGAAGATCCCCACACCTACCTGAAAATAAAGGGCACCTTCGTTTACGAAGAAGATTTTATGCCTGAATATCACTGGTCAAACGGCAATTCTGATCGATATCTGCTCGGGGACAATATCGACCCGGGTGAAACCACGCAGCTGAACAAACCAAAAGGTGATATCAGCGATCCAACTGCCAAAATCTGGCCTTTTAAGGTCCACCGGGCCAACCAGATTTATGACAGAATATACAATTATCTGCTCCAGCCCAAGACGGTCGGCGAAGGCGGGTACTGGACTGAATTCGACTGGGACCTGGCTGCCAGGCTGGGTTCGGAGGCGGCCGGAATGGAATACAGCGGGCAGTATGGATTTGCCCCGACCGAGATGTACTGGCCGCTTTCGCACATGGTGGCTCCAAAAGAGAACGCCCTGCAGTGCACCGACTGCCACGGAGAGGGAAGCCGGATAGACTGGGAAGCCCTGGATTATTTCGGCGACCCACTGCGCTGGGGAGGCCGCCATGTATTGCCTGGCGGGTCTTCGCAGTAAGGGGGAACGGGGATGATATTCGCAAAGACCGGTCTTAAACGAAAAAGGACCCTGTTTATGGGGGCGTCCGGGGCAATCCTGCTCTTTGCTGTTATTTTGTTGGGTATCCGCCCGGTTGCCGCGGATGAACCCAACCTTCACCCGGATTTCCCTTTATTAAATGAATCTGGCGAGAATGTACTCGAGGCGGGCGGCCCGGTCTCGACCATGCAGACCTGCAAAAGCTGCCACGACACCGGGTTCATCGAAAATCACAGCTTTCACAGCGATGTGGGGCTGTCTTCTTATAACCTGCCGGGCAGCACCCCGTCCGGGAGGCCCTGGGATACCAGCCCGGGCCTGTTCGGAAACTGGAACCCGGTCATGTACCGCTATTTATCGCCAGCCGGGGATGAGCGGCTTGATCTGACCACAGCGGAATGGGTCCAGTTGTTCGGCGCCCGCCATGCCGGCGGAGGCCCGGCGGTCACCAGCCGGGAAGGCCAGCCGCTTATGAGCCTTCAGCCGGAGGAAGACGACCCGGAAACGAATATTGTCAATTCTGAAAGCGGGGATCTGGCTGCCTGGAACTGGGACGAATCGGGCGTGGTCGAGATGAACTGCTTCCTGTGCCATACTTTCCAGCCCGACAATGCCGCCCGCCTGGAGGCTCTGCATAATGGGGAATTCAGCTGGGCCAATACCGCCACCCTGCTGGGATCAGGGATTATTAACAGGGACGGAGATAACTGGGAGTGGAACCAGGAAGCCTTTACGGAAAACGGGGAGGTAAAAGCCGAAAATATCCAGATCCAGGAGCCCAGCAATCAAAACTGCGGCCTGTGCCACGGGCTGGTGCATGTCGATGCCCAGACGCCGCTGGTGATGTACGCCTGTACACCGGAACAGTGGAGCACAATCACCACCGGGCAGATATTCTCGCCGCAGCGCATTTCCACCTCGGGGTTAAATATCGATGATAAACAGAGCCTGAACCGTTCCTGGGACATCCACGCGGAAAGAGTGCTCAGGTGCACTGACTGCCACTACTCGCTCAACAACCCGGTCTATTACCAGGAGTCAGGCGATAAGAAGCCCGAGAGCCTGTTATTTGACCCGCGCCGGATCGACCTGGGCGAATACCTCTACCGGCCGCTGCACCAGTTCGCCAAGGGGCAGAGCGCCCAGGGGTCTCTGGCGCCCGAATTTGACAACACCCTACGGGGCTGCGAGTCCTGCCACAGCATCCAGGCAACCCACGACTGGCTGCCGTACAAGGAGCGCCATACCCAGGCTCTTAGCTGCGAATCCTGCCACGTGCCAAAAATGTACGCCCCGGCCCGCCTGTATTACGACTGGACAGTGCTCCGGCCGGATAACAGCCCCAAGGTAAGCTGCCGGGGGTTGGAGGGGGAAGGCGAAACCTTCAGCGATGCCTTCATCACCGGCTTTGAGCCGGTCCTGCTGCCGCGCGCTGAACGGAGAGGGGGGCACCACGCTGGCGCCGCATAATATGATCAGCTCCTGGTTCTGGGTTTACGGCGACCCGCCGCGGCCGGTGCCCCTGCGTGATCTTACCGCAGTCTGGCTCGAGGATGGGGGTTACCCGGCCGAAATTCTGGCTACCTTCGATGCGAACGCCGACGGTGAGCTTGAGGATGCTGAACTGGTTATCGACAACCAGGAGAAGCAAGAATTGATAACGAGGCGTCTGGTTGAGCGCGGATTGGATAACCCGCGCATCCAGGGCGAAATCCAACCCTACAGCATCAACCATACTGTCACCCACGAGGAATGGGCGATCAAGGACTGCCAGGTCTGCCACTCGGATGATTCCAGGATTAATGCGCCCATGCTGCTTGCTGACCGCCTGCCGGGAGGAGTCATGCCGGAATTTGTGAGCGACCCGTCGGTTAAGCTGGGGGGCATTCTGGAGTTGAACGAGGCGGGTGATCTGTATTACCTGCCGCAGAGCGCCGGAAGCGAAGGTCAAGCCAACCCCGGCCTGTATATAATCGGGCACGACTACGTTAGCTGGGTTGACAGGCTGGGCGGGTTAATTTTTATGGCCACGCTGGTTGGAATAACCATTCACGCCGGTTTCCGTTTCTTCAGCGCCCGCCGCCGGGCGAAAGAAGAACCGGAATTGGAACAGGTCTACATGTACACTGTCTACGAGCGGCTGTGGCACTGGCTGCAGACCATCCTTATACTGGGATTGATTTTCACCGGGCTGGTCATCCACAAGCCGGATACATTTGGCATTTTCAGCTTCAGATACGTCGTACAGGTACATAACGTCCTGGCGTTTATCCTGGTTGCGAACGCGGCTCTGGCCGTGTTTTACCACCTGGCGAGCGGTGAGATTAAACAGTATCTCCCCCAGCCGCACGGTTTCTTCAACCAGGCTATTCTGCAGGCGAAGTACTACCTGAAGGATATCTTCCAGGGCGGCGCGCACCCGGTCGAAAAAACGCCCCAGCGTAAATTAAATCCGCTCCAGCAGGCGACATATTTAGGTATTCTAAACATCCTGCTGCCGCTTCAAATCCTGACAGGCATGTTCATGTGGGGAGCCCAGCGCTGGCCTGAAATCGTCGTTGCCCTCGGAGGGCTGCCGTTTCTGGCGCCGTTCCACACCCTCATCGCCTGGCTGTTTGCGGCATTTGTGGTTCTGCATGTCTACCTGACCACAACCGGGTACAGCCCAACAGCCAGCATTAAATCCATGATTATGGGCTGGGAGGAAATGGAAATACAAACCAATCCCACTCAAGAGGAAGGTACAGGACCATGACAACCTATTCAACTGCTGAGGATGCCGCTGAAGCGGCGCCGAAAACCAGAACAAAGATTAGCCTGCGCCGGGAGACCAAGCCTTATATCAATCCCTACCTGGCGGGGATCCTGCTTGGGCTGGTGCTCTTCAGCGCATTTTTTATCACCGGGAACGGCCTGGGAGCCTCCGGAGGTATGAACCGCCTGCTGGTGGTGGTCGAGGATGCCCTGGCACCGGACCATGTCGACCGGACACCCTACCTGCTGGAGATGGCTGGAGGCAACAAAAACCCGCTGGACAGCTGGGTTGTTTGGGTGACAGTCGGTACCGTACTGGGCGGTTTTGTGTCCGGCTGGCGCAACGGGCGCCTGAAAGTCGAGACCAACCGCGGCCCGAGGGTGCCGGTCAAACTGCGCTGGGTGACGGCGTTCATCGGCGGGGCGTTGATGGGTTACGGGGCCCGCTTTGCCCGGGGCTGCACCTCCGGCCAGGCGCTTTCTGGAGGGGCGGTGCTTTCGGCGGGAAGCTGGGCGTTCATGTTCGCCGTTTTTGCCGGAGCTTATGCCCTGGCATATTTTGTGCGCAAGTTGTGGATCTGAGGAGCTAAACCATGACATTATTCCCTCTGCCTTTATCACAGTACTTCGTCCCGTTCGGGGTTTACCTGGTCTACCTGATGATCGGGTTCGCGTTCGGCTATGTGCTTGAGATGGCCGGGTTCGGCAACTCGCGCAAGCTGGCAGCCCAGTTTTACTTCCGGGATATGACCGTTCTTAAAGTGATGTTTGGGGCGATCATCACCGCCATGGTGCTGCTGTTCAGCGCAACTGCGCTCGGCCTGCTGGACTATAACCTGATCTGGGTCAACCCGACCTACCTGTGGCCGGGGATCGTGGGCGGTCTGATCATGGGGTTCGGTTTTATCATCGGAGGGTTCTGACCGGGTACCTCGCTCGTCGGTTCGGCGACATTTAAACTGGATGCAATTTTCTTCACACTTGGAGTTTTCTTCGGTATCTTCCTGTTTGGCGAAACGGTCAGTAATTTCACCACCTTCTGGCACTCCTCTTATCTGGGGCGCTTCACTCTGCCGGAGTTATTCGGTATCCCGACCGGCTGGGTTGTGCTGGGGGTCGTGTTGATGGCGCTGTTTATGTTCTTCGGGGCGGAACAGCTTGAAAAGATCTTTGGCAAGAAAGACCCCCGCAAAGCGCCAAAATGGCGCTACGCTGCAGCCGGCATGCTGGTCGCTGTTGCGGTCGCACTGGTGGTCGTTGGTCAACCGACCAATAACGAACGCTGGGCGAGCATTTCCAGCGATAAGCAGGCGTTGCTGGACGAACGCCAGATCCAGATACACCCCGGGGAACTGCTTGACCTGATCCACGATAACCAGATCAAGGTGGTCATGCTGGATGTGCGGGATGAAATGGATTTCAACCTGTTCCACATCCTGGACGCCAGACACATCCCGGTCAGCGAACTGGCGGGAATCGTCTCCGAGCTGCACTTCGAACCAGCCAATACTGTCTTTGTGACCATGAGCAACGATGAAACCGCCGCCACGGAGGCCTGGAAATACCTGGTTGCGGAGAGCGTCCCGAATGTATATATCCTGGAGGGCGGGGTCAACAACTGGATCGCAGCGTTCGGGGATGATGACCTGACAAAAACATTTAACCGCGGGGCGGGCGACGACCAGCTCTGTTATATCTTTGATTCCGCCCTGGGCTCGCGCAACCCGGCCGCCGAGCCGGATGCGGAGGGACTTGAGCTGATCTACACGCCAAAGGTCAAGCTTGAATTTAAGCGTGCCCCCACCAGCGGCGGCTGCGGGTAGATTGGGACCTGTTCGAGCGGGATAAACTGGGTTAAAAAGGTCAAACCCGGGTATCCCACTACCGGTAAGAAAATTGTGTATTTTATGTGGAGATCGGATTATGATAGATCTCCACATTTTAATATTATCAGTCTTTCTCTCATCCTCTCCATGCCAGTGCGAGATTGATTCCAAGTGCCAGTAGAAGGACCAGGACAATCTTTCGAAAAATCCCGGAGTTGATGAAGCGGTCCAGGAAAAAACCAGCGAATGCTCCCAGCAGTACAAATGGGATCGCTAATGCGCTTCTTAATCAGAACATCCGCTCCCAGACTGCCGTTTAGAAAGTGAGAAACGATCGCCGCGATTGTGATGATCAGAAAGCATCCCTGAAGGTTGCCTTTGAAAAGACTCGGCTCCCAACGCTGGGTATCTCCATAAATTATCATTGGGGGGGCAGCCATGTTATATGCGCCGCCTCCCAGGCCGCTGATAAATCCGATAACATATGCCCAGTTCGGGTGTTCGAGGGCGGGCACTGGAAAATTCAGGATGGAGTATAAGGCGTAAAAGATCAGGATCAAACCGAGTATTGTTAGAGTGATCGATTCAGGTACGCGTGCAAGGAAGATCACCCCAACTGGTATCCCCAGAAGAGCTGCTGCAGAAATGTGCAGAACTGAGCGGGTGTCTAACGATCGGCGGTAACGCAGGATCATCATAACCTGCAGTTCAAGGATAATAATTGCCATCAATGGGACTGCTGTCCGGATGCCGAATAAAGCTGCCAGGAAAGGCGTGGCGACCATCGGTAAGCCAAAACCAGCCACCGCCTGGATAAAGCAGGAGATGGTGATAATAAGCGCAAAGTAGATTTGATTCAATTGAAAGCCTATGAAAGATTTATATGGACAAATGGATAACCAGCCCGTTCACTTTTCTATTATAAAGCCCAAAAATCTGATTACAACATTGTCTCTGTCCTAATATGCTGTAAGGATAGATCCTCAGAGAAGGTAGAGTGGGATTCTTTGATTCCATCAGCAATCCATTATTGAATCCAGCGAGAGAATTTTTCATGAAACATTAGGATAAATTGGATATAAATAGTATATAATAAATTTGTACAGTCATACCAATCAGTTCAAGGGGTTGAACTGCACCTATTCGCTAAAGGAGAAAATTTAAAATGGATAAAGTTGATATTGTCAAGTACGCCATGAATTTTGATACGCTGTTTGAGGAATCCGAGAAATATTTCGCCGATAATTTCCAGTCTACCGATTCGGTCGGCAGCCCACCGATTGACAAGCAGGCCTGGTTCGGAATGGGCCAGATGATGCGGGCTTCATTCCCTGATATTACCTATGAAATTGAAGATATCCACCAGGAAGGTGAGGACGTTATCATGAAAGGGCGCTTCGTGGGAACGTTTGAAAAGGATTTTGACATGTCAGCAATGAACATGGGTGTTATCCCTGCGACAGGCAAAAAAGTAGTTTTTCCAGACGACAAAAGCAGGGTCAGTTTCGATGCTGACAATAAAATAGTCTCCTCTCACAGCCTTGACACCGGACCCGAGGCAGGTATGGCAGGTTTTATGAAAGCGCTGGGAGCAGGGTAAACTTAACTAACAATTTATCGAACCAGCAGAATGGTGTAGGGGGCTGTCTAAAAATGGTTAAATCACAACTTTTTTGGACAGCCCCTTTCGTTTATTCATTCAACTTCCCCCTGGTTTTTCTCTTGAAAAGCAGGGTTTAATTTTATGAAACAGCAGCGATAATTTTCCTTAATTTTGAAGATAAAAAACGAGACCCGGAAAATTAATCAGGTCTCGCTAAAAAACACCTCGCCCAGCAACCGGTTGGGCTGAATCCAAATCCGGTTAGCTCATCTTCAGGTTAGTAACTGACAACGCTCGATTCAGCCACCTTTTTGGCGTAACTTATCGGGTCGATAAACCTGGCGTTTAAGGATTTCAGGTCTTCTTCGGTCACCCCACGGGCGACGGAGCAAGCCCCTCAGACGAATACTGGGACATTGGCATCAACCACCTGCTGGATCAACTCGGACAACGGGGGGAAGCCAACTCCGTGGATGGTTTTGGCGATTTCCTTTTTCGCCAGGTAAGCGGCTTCACCAAGCAGGGCAATTTCAACTTCCAGGTCCGCACCAACCGCGCCTATTGCAGTAATAAACGCCATTGTGCATTTGGTGGGGTCATCTGTGGCATGGGTGGCGACTGACAGTATTTTAGCCATTGTTTTCTCCTTTTTTTAGCGAATTTTTGTAATCAGAAACTTGAATTGATCCTTGCTATCTTCAAAAAGAACGCAATTACAGCCCAAGTCCTGAGCGAGGTCGGGGATTGTCTGCCGGGCAGGGTAATAATCAGAGATTACTTCCAGAGATTCGCCATCAGCCAGCCCATCAATTGCATAGCGAGTCTCCAGGGTCGGGTAGGGGCACACCTTGCCCCGCAGGTCAAGAGTCAGGTCAGCTTTTCTGATTTTCATAATGATCTGGATCTGATTGATCCTCTTTTATAAGAAATCTATTCAATTGCCCAGATTACTTTGAAGCGCTCGCCAGTGTTAGATTAAACGTTTGTGTTTGGAGGCTTAGAAAGCCGCCTATTCGCCATTGTATTCAAAAACGCCCAATCTGATGTGGGTGGGGTATGTTTGAAACGGTGCACCAGGATCAGGTCTCGGGAATAATAGGACTAATACGGTATTATACATTAAAATTGTTAGAATAAATACTGAGTTTAATGAAAGGTCTTGAAGAATCCCCTTTCTTCCCTTTCCGGGTTTCTGCGGGTTTTGAAATTTTCCAACCGAACCGGCTTCTCCATCCAGTCCTGATTAACAGGCGAAAAGCCTGGCTTATATGTATAATTGGGGGAAATTGATAAAAAAGCAGGTGTTAAATTTTGCAAAGGAATTTAACCGGGCGAGTCCGGCATGGTCAGTAACCATTTAGAGAAACTAAGAACTGCGCTGAGCGGCGTGTCCAGGGTCCTTATCCTGCCGCACAATGACCCCGACCCGGACGCGATCGCCTCGGCGCTTGGTTTGAGCCACTTGCTGGCTGAAAAATTCCAGCTCGAATCCGGGATCAGCTATAAGGGGTTTATTGGGAGGGCGGAAAACCGGGCGCTGGTGAAATATCTGGGAGAACCGCTTTTCAAGCTTCAAAAAGGCGGCATCCAGTCTGGAGAGGCGGTTGCGCTGGTTGACACCCAGCCGGGAGCAGGCAATAATCCCCTGCCGGAGGGGTTCACCCCCGCTATTGTGATTGACCACCACAGCCTGGCTGCCGGCACAGGTTCAGCCCTTTATGCGGATGTGAGGCCTGAATTAGGAGCCACCTCAACCATCCTGGTTGAATACCTGAAAGAGGCTGAAATTGAACTTCCCGCCCACCTGGCGACCGCCCTTTTTTACGGGATAAAGAGCGATACAAAAGGTTTGAGCCGCAATGCCAAACCCGGGGATGTCTCGGCTTATTTTTACCTGCAGTCCAGGATAGATGTAAACGCGCTGGCGGGGATCGAGCAAGCCCAGGTGCCGCTGGATTATTTTAAAAGCCTCGATAATGCGATCCACGCAGCGAAGATTTATGATAAAGAAATATTAATCGCCTACATGGGGGAATTAACCTACCCGGACCAGTGCGCTGAAATCGCCGACCTGTTGATGCGGCTGCAGGGCATCAAGTGGGTGTTCTGTATGGGAGTGTTCAACCGGGAATTTATTATTTCCGCCAGGACACTGAGTAAAATAAAGGGGGCAGGCAAACTCGTCCGGGAGATATTAAAGGATAAAGGCGCTGCCGGGGGCCACGGTGTGATGGCTGCCGGGCACATCTATATGAAGGATGGTGATGACCCCGGACAGGTTGCCTTTAACTTGGAAGCCGGCATCCTGCGCTATTTAAAAGGGACCCCGGATACCCCCTTCATCGCGATGATGTAATGGAGGAAGATAAATATGAGTGAATGGGGAGAGAACCTGATATACAGCCTGGTGACAATACTGATTGTAATAATTGTCCTCATCCTGGTGAAACTGATTGTCAACCGGCTGAATAAAACTTTTGATGGTGTTGATTGGATGGCCAGGGAAAGCCGCCAGCAAGCCAAGACTTTTGTCCAGATAATCGCCTGGGTTGTCAGAGTTTTGGCGATAAGTATTGGGGTGCTGATGGTTCTGAGCCATTTTGGGGTTGACATAGGTCCGCTGCTGGCAGGCTTAGGCATTGCAGGTCTGGCAGTCAGCCTGGGAGCCCAAACTTTGATCAAGGATTTTATTGGCGGATTCCTGATCCTGGCTGAGAAACAGTTTGTTATAGGAGATGAGATCCAGGTCGAAGCGGTCAGCGGGCAGGTTGAACGGATTACCCTGCGGGCGACTTATGTGCGCGATATCAGGGGGATCGAGTACATCGTGCCTAACGGGGAAATCAGGATTATCGCGAACTATAACAAGGGCTGGGCAAACGCAATCGCGGAAGTGAATATCCCATACGATAAGGATTTGAACAATGTCCAGGTGGTCCTCAAAAATGCTGCAGATGCTTTCGCGGCTGAATCCGATTACAGCCCGGAAGTCCTGGGCGAGCCAAGGGTGGTCGGGCCGGTCGCCTCGACAGACTGGACAGTGACCATGCGGGTCTCGCTAAAAGTGAAACCGGATAAGCGCCTGGAAATCGGCCGGGAGCTCCAGATAGAGCTGCTGAAAGCATTAAAGCAAGCTGGCATATCCAAGCCCTATCCGCGCCAGGATTTGCAGGCGCACAGCGGTGAATAAGCGCAAAGCAATCATTTGCCGTTAGTTTGATCAAGGAGAAAGAAATGCGGATAAAAAATTCAAACAAAATATTCCTGGATTAGATAAGAATGCCGCCGTCTCTGGCGTGTACTGGACTATTTCCGGTTTTTGCGCGGTAATGACCCCCGAACAGGAACAATCATTCTTCAGTTCAGACAGCTCAGACCCGTCTTCAAAACGGACAGTGCGCGGCCAGCGCCGCAGGCCGGGCAGCGATGCTGCCCCGAGCGACCGGGCTGAGGCGCCCCGCCGTGAGCAGCGCCCGCCAGCCTCATCCGGGAGCCCGCCTGGCGCCCCTCCCCCGCGTCCCCCATCAACGCAACCAACCGGCCTCCCCCTGCCGGGTTTTGGTTCGGGTGGGATGGGAAAAGGCGGGTTAAGCATCGGCGTCATCCTGCTGTTGATCATCTGCGTGGGCGGGTATATGCTGTTAAACGGCGGGTTGTCTGGAATCGATACCGGCGACCTGGGAACTATTGACAGCGGGCCAGCCGGGGTCTCTCCGGCTGAAACCGAGCAGCCCTTTTTCGATGAGCAGGTGGAATATGCGGAACCGACATTTGCCAGCGATTACGTCCAGGGCCTGAGCGCGCCCTCCGTTTCTGCGGTCGCCGCACCCGGCCAGACCTGGACGGTGATGATCTACCAGGACGCCGACGATAAAATCCTGGAGAGGGACATTTATATTGACCTGAACGAAGCCGAACTGGTCGGATCGAGCGAACGGGTTAACGTGGTTGCCCAGATCGACCGCTACCGGGGGGGATACCAGGGCGATGGGGACTGGACGACCGCTAAGCGTTTTTACCTGACCGAAGATAACAACCTGGAGCAGATCCGCTCACGGGAACTGATGGACCTGGGCGAGATAAATATGGGGGATAAAGAGACCCTGGTTGATTTTGTTTCCTGGGCGGTTGAGAACTACCCTGCCGATAAGTATGTGCTGATCATGTCTGACCACGGCCTGGGCTGGCCGGGAGGCTGGACAGATAAAGAGCCCCAATCGAGAGCCCCGGAGGGGGTGCCCCTGGCGCGGGCAATCGGCACGGCGATGTACCTGATGGACCTGGACCAGGCCCTGGGAGAAATCCGCGCCCGGACCGGGATCGAAGCGTTTGAGGTCGTCGGCCTGGACGCCTGCCTGATGGGCCATATAGAGGTCTTCACCGCCCTGACGCCCCACGCCCGCTATGCGGTCGCTTCCCAGGAAGTGGAGCCCTCCGTTGGCTGGGCGTACGCCGCCATTCTGGACGAGCTGGTCCGGGACCCGGATATGGGCGGGGATGAATTGAGCCGGATAATTGTCGACAGCTACATAATAGAGGACCAGCGCATCCAGAACCCGCAGGCCAGGGCTGATTTTGCCGGGAGGGGTCTCTTCTCCCCCTCCGCCGAACAGGTTGTCGCCCAGCTTGAGCAGGGTGTGACCCTGTCCGCCGCGGACCTGTCGCAGATGCCCGGCCTGGTGGACAGCCTGAACGAATACGCTTACAAACTTCAGGGCGTGGACCAGCGGCGGGTAGCCCAGGCCCGCAATTACGCCCAGCCCTTCACCAGTATTTTTGGAGACCGGGTGCCCCCCTCTTATATTGACCTGGCACACTTCGCGGCACTGCTTGAACGGGAAAGCGGTGACCCCGAAATCCGGGACACGACCCTCGATTTAATCCAGGCGATCCAGAGAGTGGTGATCGCCGAGAAAAGCGGCAGCAAAAAACCCGGCGCGAACGGGATTTCGATTTATTTCCCGGGTTCCCAGCTTTACGGCAACCCGGCCGCCGGACCCCAGTCTTATGTGCGGGTTGCGGAGCGTTTTTCCGGGGTGACGGCCTGGGATGAATTCCTCAATTTCCACTACACAGGCCGCCCGTTCCAGGTCCAGGCCGGGGCGCTATCAGTGCCGGACCGGGCTGTCAGCGCGCCAGGGCAGGGAGAAATTACAATTTCAGAGATCAGCCTGTCGAATGAGGTTGCCGGACCGGATGACCCGGTGCTGATGAGCGCCGATATAGACGGCGAGAATATCGGTTATGTCTACCTATTTGCCGGGTATCTTGACCGGACGGCGAATTCTATAAACATTATCGACAGCGATTTCATCGAGAGCGGGGACACCCGCGAAGTGAGTGGGGTCTATTATCCGGATTGGGGGGAGGGCGCTTTTACGCTCGAATTTGAATGGGAACCGCTGGTGTTCGCGGTTAATGACGGCGAACAGTCCATCCTGACCCTGCTGCAGCCGACGACTTACGGCGCCACGCCGCAGGAGGCTGTGTATAAAGTGGATGGCCTCTACACCTACAGCGACGGCGAGCAGCGCGAAGCCAGCATGTATTTCAGCGACGGTTTTATGACCCAGGTGTTTGGCTACGATTCCTCCGGCGCGCCTCGTGAAATCCTGCCGGCTCAGGGCGACCGGTTTACAATCCGGGAACAGTGGCTGGACCTGGACAGCCGCGGCCGGGTTGTGGAGCAGGCCAGCGAAGATGGCGGGACCCTGGTCTTTGGCGATACGCCGTTAAAATGGGAACTGCTGTATGCCCCGGCTGGTGAATATGTGATCGGGTTTATCGCCGAGGACCTGGACGGCAACCGGACCGAATCCTATACCGGGATAGAGGTGAGGTAGATTCCGGGAATGAATTTGTAAAAAAAACTAATTCCCAACCGCGGTCAGGGAATAACAACAAAAAAAAATTAAAAAATAAAAGGGAATAACCGGAAGCTGTTCTGGATATAGACCTCGTACCCCTCCAGTTTGCCCCGCAGCAGTTTTTCCTCGAGTAAGAGCTTCACCAGCAGGTCGGCAAGGAGCGTTAGCCAGACAACTGCCCTGAAAAAATTGAAGGTGTCGATGATTAATGGCAGGGTTACAAGTAAAAGGGCGAGATACATTGGGTGGCGGATCAATTTATAAGGCCCTGAAGTCACCAGTTTGCTCCACGCCAGCGGCTGCGGCAGGATGTTGAAATACCCGACGCGGCATTATGAGCACAGCCCAAACGCCCAGACCCAAGCCTACCAGCTGGACTGCCAGCAGGGCATCATTGTCTGGGGTAAGCGGCCCGGTGAGTGCAATCGTGCCCAGGCAGGCGAATTGAATACCTACCAGGACAACGGATAAAAATAAAGTTTTGTCTGCCATATTGTTTATTCAAAAAAATCGGATGCTGGTTTGGGAAGCCAGCATCCGGATAACAGGCATACCAACTGACAGCACTATGCTACTCGCCGCGGATATCGGCCCCCTTAAAGGGGTTTCGGAATAATGGAGCGAAAACGCATACGTCGAAAATTCCCGCCAGTAAGGGAACCAGACCGATAACGGCGACGATAATCCCGCCAGTTCCGGTCAATCCCATTAGTCCCCATGCAACCAGTGCGATCCCAGCGAGTATCCGGACAATCCTGCCGGTTTTAGAGGCCATAAATTTAATGATTGGGTTCATAATTAATCTCCTTATTTACTGTTTATATCGGTGAAGTGTATTATATATAAATCCGCCCATTCTGTCTGTAACTAAGTCACAAAGATGAGATTTCTTTCAATCCCCCAAAATTATTCACTTCAATTTTCCCCCGCGCAAGGGATACCAGGTCTTTTTGGACAAAGTCTTCAAGCAAACGGCTGACTACTTCTCTTGAACTCCCAATCTCATTAGCTAATTCCTGGTGTGTGATTTTGATGGGATTTATAATCTGCGATCGTTCCAGGAGAAAAGCCGCAATCCGGCGGTCAATACGCTGAAAAGCGACCTGCTCAACGATTTCCATTACCCTGTAAAGTCGTTGAGAGACCAGGCTGAAAACAAAATCTCTCCAGGGTTCATAACTGCTCACCCATTCTTTGAATTTGTCAGCCGGTATCATCACCGCCTCAGCCTCCCGCTCCACTACCGCTATGGCGGGAAAATCCTGTGCATGCAGGATCGCGTTTGCTGTAAAAACGCAGGACTCGCCTTCCCCAAACCTGTAAAGGGTGATCTCCCGCCCGGTCGGGCTTAATTTATATACCCGTACAATGCCAGAGACCAGCAATGCGATTCCATTTACCACATCCCCTTCAGCAAATATTTCCCTTCCCGAGGGTATTTTTACAAAATAGGCATAATCAACAAATTCCCTCCTGGCGGGATTCCCGGCCTCTTCTAAAAAAGGGTAAACCGCGGAAACGCGGTCAAATTGGTTTTTCTCCAGCATGGTTATTATTTGTTATTCCTCTGACTTTAAATCTCCCAGATTTATACTACAAAAAAATATTATTGGAAAATCCTCACAAAATTCACGATCCATTTTCCGGGCGGAAAATTCGCGGTCATTTTGTTTTTAGGAGTACCTGATTCTACCCGGCTTTGATTTAACATAAATAAAAATATGCACCAGACTATGGTGCATATTTTTGGTAAGTTAGATTTGGCTGAAATATCTAATAGGTTGTATCTTCGTCTTCGCTGGTGGCTGGAATTTGAGTAACCTGGTCTTTGGATGTCGCAACGAACCAGACATTGTTTACAAGGTGCCCGCTTGTTTCACCGGGGGCCGTATCCTGCACCCAGTAATACAGCGGCCAGCCGTTGTAGGTGACCTGCCTGCCTCCGTCTGTGCGTTCAGTGGTGCCAAGTTCGCCAATCACGCCTGCGCCGCCTGTCAATGGTTGGTCCTCGGCCAGCATCAGGGGAGGCCAATTGACAGCGCACTGGTCGTAACAGTTTGTTACGCCGGGCTGGTCATTAGTGAAAATATACAGGGTCATCCCATCGGGGCCGACCAGGATATCGCCAAACTGCTCGTTGCTGGCGACCTGGACTAGGGGCACCTCCGGGCGGGCAACTGCCCAGACCTCATTTACTCCGTGGCCGGAAGTCTGGCCGGGTTCCGTGTCATTTACCCAGTAATACAGGGGCAGGCCGTTGTAGGTAACCTGCATGCCGCCGTCTGTTCTTTCAATGGAAGCCTGCTCGCCGGATATCCCTTCACTGGCAGTTAATTCCTGGCCTTCTTCCAGGAATAATGGAGGCCAGTTGACAGCGCACTGGTCATAACAGTTGGTAACGCCAGCCTGGTCTTTGGAAAATGTATACAGGGCCATGCCGGCTGAATCAGTCAGGAACTGGCCGAGCTCTTCGCTCTCGGCGATCAGAATCAGCGCTTCCGCCTGAAGGCCACCGGTAACTGCGAAGGGAGGCGTCACAACATTCCCTTCGACCATCACTGGCGCATCCGGACCATCCGGGAATTCGAACGCGCCGGCCTCTCCCAGGTCAGCATGGAGCATGGCGTATAGCGTTTCAGATGCTTTTTCTATCTCTATGTCAATAACAACGCCCTGGTTCTCCCCATCCGCAACTGGACTGAAGCCAATGATTGGGCCGGGTTTGCCATCTGCCTGGGCATGCACAACCAGCCAGCCGGGTCCCTGGCTGATGAACTCTTGAGACCGTCACGCTGCCGTTTTCGATCGATTGGTCTTCCACGACGACTTCAGGGATTAGCTCAACCAGCCCAGCAGTGACTTTAAAAGGTGGGGTGACGACCTTTTCACCAACTTTCACAGGTACGTCCGGTCCATCCGGGAATTCAAAGCTGCCTGCTTCTCCCAGATCACTGTGCAGCATGGCGTAAAGGGTTTCGGTAGCTTTGGCTGGATCGATATCAACCAGAACATCAGCGTTCTCACCATTTTCAACCTGGCTGAAACCCAGGATGGCTCCTGGTTTCCCTTCAGCCTGCGCATGGATGACAATCCATCCAGGTCCGTCGCTGATGACCTGGTCCACCTTCACTGAACCGCTTTCTATAGACTGGTCGGAAACCGTGACGGAAGGGGCTATTTTCAGCTCCTCGGTTACAACCACCGCTTGCTCTTCCATGGCTTCCGTAGCTGCAGGTGTTGGTGTGGAAGTCTGACAGGCTGCAAGCGCCAGTATCAGTACCGCCAATACGCCGGTCCACTTCCAGAGATTACCTGCATGATACGATTTTCCGGTAACTTTTTTTAACGACATTTTTGTTTCCTCCTTCGGAATGAAAATAGGTTTTATTGGTCTTATGAAATATATACGCAGGTTATTTAAGGCTGGATGTCTATAAAAATTAGGGGAATATTAGTGTATTTGGATAGGAATTGTAGAAATTGTGGCGAGAGAAAAAATATGCAGGAGAGGATATAATCAGAGGCGCAGATACTGGCAGCGATAAAAAACCTTCCTTTTACAGGACCATAATTTAAGGAAGTGGTGTGGACTATAAAAAATTCAGCGATCAAACCCTGCTGCAGTTGATGGAACAGAAGGATGAGAACGCGCTGGGCGAGCTTTACGACCGTTACAGCCGGCTGGTATTCAGCATCGCGCTCAATTCACTGGGAGAAGGGTCTGCTGCGGAGGAAGTCACACAGGACGTATTTTTCCGAGTATGGAAAAATGCAGCATCATACCGGAAAGAGAGCGGGAAAGTAGCAACCTGGATTGCGGGTATAACCCGCAACCGTTCAATAGATGAGATCCGGCGCTTGAGCATCCGCCCTGAGGTGGAGGTAAATTTCTGGGAGGACGGCGAATCCGATTTGTGGGCAGATATTGCGGATGTGGAACAAAATGTTGAATTGTCGCAACAAAGCAACCGGGTCCGGATTTCGGTCGCCAGCCTCCCCGCAGAGCAGAGGCAGGCGCTCACATATGCTTATTTTTTGGGATTCTCCCACTCTGAAATCGCCAGGCTGCTGGACGAACCGCTGGGCACAATCAAAACCCGTATACGGTTGGCGATGAAAAAAATTAAGATCGACCTGGAAGGAAGCGATCTTCTCACAGAATAAATCCAAACTGGTTGGATATTCGTATATTAAGTTATGGAGGAATCGACTTTATAAACATGCTGGAAGAACATGTCTTTGACTTGATCCCAGGATATGCGGCAGGTTCCGCCTCAGAAGAGGAGCGGGAGCAAGTAGAAGCCCATCTGAAATTCTGCGCTTCCTGCCGGGAAGAGCTTAATGGTTATAACCAGGTTATAAAACACCTGCCGCTGGCGGTGAAAACCACACCATCACCGCCGGAATTGAAGCAGAAGGTTATCTCGCGGGTACGGGAAGAAAGCCGCCAGCAGGCGGGTGCAGGAATGGTAAGTTTTTGGGATTCGATCCGGGCGGCTTTCAACCGCAATATCCATGTCTGGGGAGCGGCCAGCCTTGTTCTGGTAGCGGTGTTATTTACCAGCAACTTTCTGCTCTGGGAGCGCTTGAAAAATGTGGAAAGCACAAGCCAGAGTGCACTGGTCACTGTTGAACTTCAGGGGACGGACTTTAAACCCGGTGCATCCGGGATGCTTGTGATGAGCCGGGACAGCGAATACGGGGTTTTGATCGTGGACGGACTGCCTGAACTCATTGAATCTGAGCAGTACCAACTGTGGTTAATAAAGGATGGCGAGAGAATAAGCGGAGGAGTATTCTCGGTAAATGAAGAGGGATACGGCAGCATGCTGGTAGACTCCTCTGCCCCTTTATCAAAATTCAATGCATTTGGTATAACTGTTGAACCCAAAGGCGGCAGCCCGGGCCCCACGGGTGCTAAAGTGCTGGGCAGTTAGTTATCCAAACGTTCAATAATTCTATTCTGAAAGTTAGCCTTTTAAATTATTATGAGCCATAAGCCCAGGGAAAAGCAAGGCTTGCAGGCGCTCAAACTCGGTTTGGGCGCAAATATATTTCTCGCTGTAGTGAAAACGGGTTTCGGAATCCTGGCGCACAGCCCAGCCCTGCTCGCAGATGGCATTAACTCAACCTCGGATGTGGCTTATTATGTAGTTGTATGGCTGTTCATGCGAGCTGCGGGCAAACCGCCTGATGATGAACATCCATACGGGCACCGCCAGCTTGAGAGCATCGGAGCGCTGGTGGTCGGCGCTTTTGTAATCACGACCGCGATAATGATCTTCTGGAATTCCTTAAATGTTCTGTTCGAAATCTACACCGGCGAGGGAGAATTTACAGGCGCCGCCCCGATTGCCCTGTGGGTTGTATTGATTACGATAATAATCAAAATCATCTTATCGGCATATACCGGGAGAATTGGGAAGGAAACCGGCAATGCAGCAGTGCTGGCGCTTGCTTCTGATCACCGCAACGATATATATGCCTCATCAGCGGTTGCAGCGGGAATTCTGCTTGGCAGGTTTGGTTACGTGTGGGTGGACCCATTTGCAGGCGCACTGGTTTCACTGGTCATTCTGCGTACTGGAATGGTTATCCTGCGTGAATCTACTTACGAGTTAATGGATACGGTCCCTGGAAAAACGCTCAACCGCCAGATAAAATCGGTATTGGATGGAATAAACCAGATTGAACGTATCGAGGAGATCAAAGCTCACAGGTTCGGCCCATATCTTGTTCTCAATATTACAATTTGTGTCGATGGTTCTATTTCTGTTCACGATGGCGATGAAATCGCCACAGAAGTCGAGAGATCTCTGATGGAGAATATTGATTTTGTGAGAAGTGTTCACGTCCATTACCACCCCTACTACCCAGGTGATATTGAGCCTGCTGGGAAGTAATTTGAGCCAGCAGAATGAGCGAAACCGAGAACCGAAGCGGCCTGTTATCCCTTACTGGACCTGACCGTCGGAGGAATCCAGCGCCTGTGTGGCGCGCATTCTGCGTGATCACGGCTTCGAAAAGTTAAATCCAATTCTTGGCGGTATGGGCGCCTGGGTGGACGCTGGTTATCCAGTTGAATGTTAACCATCGGGCTGGCGCTGAGTGAAAGAGGCTGGCGCCAGGCCCTGTAAGCGCTTCAGGGGTTAATCGCTTGCAGAATTGTACATCCTGGGTGAATAAATGTTCCCGCTTTTGATATTGACAAATTAGATCAATTATATATACAATCAAGGCCTGCGGCTTTTAGATTCTAAGGATTACATATTTTTTGGTTTAATAGCCCGCATCGTCATACTTACATAACGAATAATAGGAAGCTTTAAGATTAATGTTACCAAGCTTTTTACTTTCACTGCGGGAAGGGCTTGAGGCCGCGCTTATCATTGGAATTGTGGTTGGGGCACTGTATAAAATCGGACGACCTGACCTGAAACCGGTTGTTTGGGCGGGAACAGCCAGCGCGGCTGTTTTAAGCGTTATCGCGGCTGTGCTGCTGGTCTCGATGGGAACGCGGTTTGAAGGCAGGGCGGAGGAGATATTTGAAGGTTTTGCAATGCTGCTGGCTGCCGGAATCCTGACATGGATGGTTTTCTGGATGAGAGCACATGCGGAAACGCTCAAGACGGAGCTTGAAATGGATGTCCGCCGGGCTGCAATCAGGGGAGGCGCAGGCGCGGTATTTTTACTTGCTTTCCTTTCAGTCTCCCGGGAAGGGCTGGAGTTAGCACTTTTCCTCGCAGCCGCTCAGATGACAGTAGAAGGGCTGAACACTTTTTTGGGAGCCTTACTGGGGTTGGCAGCGGCAGTTTTGTTTGGGTGGGTCTTTTTTACAACAACCAGGAACCTGTCATTAAAGCGGTTTTTCCAGGTAACAAATATCCTGCTGATTCTGTTCGCGGCCGGGCTTGTAGCTCACGGGGTGCATGAGCTTAACGAGGCCGGCATCATCCCCCCTGTAATTGAGCATGTTTGGGACATAAATCATATTTTGGACGAGGATTCACTGGCCGGGCAGATCCTGAAGGCACTTTTTGGTTACAATGGAAACCCGTCTTTAACAGAGGTTCTGGCTTATATCAGCTATTTCATTTTGATCGGGCTGGGTTTAACAAGAATTAATAAGACCATTCGGGCTGCCAAGCAGGCAAACTGGTGATCCAATCCAGAACCGGTTCTGATGGTTCCCGGCAGCATTTCAATCAATCACCAGGATACATAAGCGGGACCAATCCGGCTGATTAGGAAGGATTTATTCGATGATCACCAACCCGATTTCTTCGAATGTGCAGCGGGTTCCAAAACCTTTATTTGTACCGGACATAACATTAAAGGAAAGTCCGCCGGGTTTAATTCTGGTATCGTATCTTAAGGATTTATTATCCTATGACTTTCATACACGTTGATATCGTTTGAGAGCCGCCGCAGTGAGAATTGATTGCCGGATTAAACTGTCTGATCTGATTCCACGAAACGCAGGAATGTTACAAATCTACTGAGCCTGGAAAAAATCTTCTTCACAAATTTGTTCTAAATACATGTTCCGTTGATGTTTCCCGCAGAACAGTGTAACTAAAAGCCCATTTTTTCATCTAACTAGAATATTCGCCCACAGGATATTATTGAGAATTTCTCAACCGGAAAATCATTCGAATCGGCAATCTATTAGAATTTCTCCCTGTAAATTGTTTGATAGCCAGGGTTTATCGTATATAATTTGACCATAATCAAAATAAGGAGCTTTAAATGGATAAAAAAACATTAATCGACAATCTGAATAAGGATTTAGCCAACGAACTTAGCGCGATTATCCAGTACATCACCTATGCCGCCAAGGCGACCGGCCCGTACCGGCCCCAGCTGGCGGCATTCTTCCTTGCGGAGGTCGTGGACGAGCAGCTGCATGCCCAGTTTTTAGCCAATAAAATCGTAGCCCTGGGGGGCGAGCCGGTAACAATACCGGCGCCAGTCCCGCCAGCCGCAAATAACCAGGAGATGCTTCAAGCGGTGCTTGCTGCCGAAATCCAGGCCGGAAAGGACTACACCCTGCCGCGCCCAGCAGGCTGAAGAATTCGGCGATAAAGGGCTGGTTGTCCAGCTTGAAGATATGATCCGGGACGAAATGGGACACTCGGAAGAGACCGAACGAATGCTGCGCGACTGGCCTGTTTAAATCCTGCCAGCATCCCTGTAAGATAAATATGCAGAGACCGGACAGCAGTCAGTATCGCTGTCCGGTTTTTATGTTTCAAAGCTTGAAAAAAATGCATCGGACGGGTGAATCTATTTTGGAGAGGTTATCCTTCCTCCGGCGGAAATTTCCTGGGAGGATCAATTAATTGGGGCCTGGTTTTTACCAGTAAATCTCGGACACAGTCAATTTCATCCTGATTAACGATGTGAGCCATACCGGGGTAGGTCCGGAAATCCACCTCCGCCCCCATTTTCCGAAATACAGAGGCAGTGTTCTCCATCAGGTCGTGGGATACCCAGGGATCGATATCGCTGCCCCCGATAAAAACCGGCATACCCTCGAATGACCCCGGGTAGTCTCGGGGTGTGCCCTTCGGGCCAATCAGAGCCCCGCTTAGGACGAATAAGCCGCCGTACCTTCCGGCATTCCGGGCGGCGTATTCGGATACCAGGCAGGCGCCCTGCGAAAAACCGCCAAACACAATCTGCCGGTCGGACAAACCATTTTCCCGGGCCTGCTTCACAAGCCCGGTTATGACTTCCAGGGCTGAAGAAAGGTCGGGCTGGTTGGCTTCAAGCGGGGCGAAGGCGGACTGCGGGTACCAGCGGTTTAAAGCTGCCTGGGGGATCAAAAATGCGGTGTTGGCGACCTGGATGGCTTCCGCGAATGGCAGCATAGATTCTGCAGTCGCGCCCCGCCCGTGGAGCAGAATCACCGCCAGGTCGGCGTTCTTAATCCCGGCGCCGGCAAACAGTACTGGCTGGCCGGAGTGGATATCAGAGCTCATAACTCTCTAAGCCCCAATGGGGGTCAGGCCAGCCTCGATTTCTTTACGCCGGTTTTCGAGAAAAGGCGGCAGGATCAATTTTTCGCCCAGTTGATCTGGTTCTTCGTCGATGGCAAAGCCAGGGCCGTCCGTGGCGATTTCAAACAGGATCCCGCTGGAAACACGGAAGTAGATCGAGCGGAACCAGAAGCGGTCGATCAGACCGCTGACGCGCAGACCAGCCCGGTTCAGGTGCGAGTGCCATTTTTGCTGGGTTTCAAAATCGTCCACCCGGAAGGCGACATGGTGTGTCCCGCCGGCTCCCAGCCGGGCGCCCTCCAGGTGAGGTTGTTCCAGCAGCCAGACCTCAGCTCCAGGGCCGCTGTCCTGGCCGGTTCTGTAAATGACTGCATCCGATTTGTTGTCAATCCAGGTCTGGCGTTCCAGCTCTTCATAATTGAGGATTCCTTTTATTATGACCTCAAGCCGGCTAATTGAAGGAACCGAGAGCAGGATGCTGTAGAACCCGCGCAGGGCGAACCCGTCAGGGATATCGGGCTGCGGCCAGATCTCGCCTTCAAACCCGGCTCCCCGGTCATTCACCAGGTACAGGCGCTGGCCTTCAGGGTCTTCGAAGGGCAGCAGTGGGCGTCCAGCGAATTCTGTGATCGCTTCCTGTTTGATGCCCCTCTGCTCAAATCGTTTTTGCCAGAATTCCAGTGCTGACTGGCTGGCGACCCGGAAAGCTGTCCCGGCTATGCTGTCGGTCCCGCGTACATCCGGGCTCATGTGCGGCCAGTCGAAAAAGGTCATATCGGTGCCCGGACTTCCCAGTTTGTCGGCATAGAACAGGTGGTATGCCGATACATCATCCTGGTTTACGGATTTTTTGACCAGGCGCAGTCCCAGGTCGCGGGTGTAAAATTCGAGGTTATCCGCAACCCTTGCGGTGATTGCGGTTACATGGTGGATTCCGGTCAGTTGCATCAGTATGGTTACTCCTGTTATGGTTTTTATTACTGTATCATATTAAAAAGATAATTTTTATATATATTATATAAATTGTTGATTAATAATTGGAAATAATCGTTTCAAAAATAAGCCCCCCGACTTTTCCCATTTTACCGGTTTGCTGCCGAAAAAGGATCGTTCAATCCGGAAAGATTAGCCGGATCTGAATCGAAAGATTATCCGCATCGATGTATAATTTAATCTATCCACCGCCAGTTAGTCACGGCTAAGATTATGATATATTTTAAAAAGACTCCTTCATTTTTTGCCCCTGCATAGTTTTCTTCATTTGTGTAAAAACAGATGGTCATATTCAAAACAAGTATTTTTCAGCGGAGCCCCGGACTGCACCCGGAGGAATTATTGAATGCCATATAAAGTGTTCCTTGTCGAGGATGAGGTAATCACAAGAGAAGGCATCCGCGACAACGTGGACTGGGCATCTGTGGATTACGAATTCTGCGGTGAGGCCTCAGATGGAGAAGCTGCGCTTCCAGAGATCGAAGCCATTCAGCCGGATGTTTTAATCACAGATATTAAAATGCCGTTTATGGATGGGTTGCAGCTTAGCAGGATTGTCCGGGAGCGGATGCCGTGGATCAGGATCATTATTCTGAGCGGCCATGATGAGTTTGAATACGCCCAATCTGCGCTTAAATTAGGGGTTACAGAATACCTGCTGAAACCTATCAGTTCCCAGGATTTAAGCAATGCTTTAAAGAATTTATCGGAGGCTCTTGATCAGGAAACTCGCGAACGGAAACAAATGAAACTCCTGCATGACAATGTTGAAGAAAATTTAGGGATGGCCCGCGAAAAATTCCTGCTCCGGTTAGTAATGGGCGGGGTATCTTCAGTTGAAGCATTGGAAAAGAGCCAGAATTTAGGCCTGGATCTGGTCGCCAGATATTATCAGGTCGCCCTGATCCGGATTGAATTATGTGACGAATCCCAGCCATTTGATTATCAGGAGTATAAACAAGTAGAACAGATCGCCTCCAGCCTGGCAGGCGGTAACGGGGATGTTTTTCTGGCAGGAAAAGACATGGAGGAACTTGTTGTGCTGTTTAAAGGTAACAGCCTCGAGCAGTTAGAGCAGAACAGCAACTTTTTTACCAGACTGATTAAAACGGAAGTGGAAAGCCAGACCTCCTGTGGATTGATAATTGCGATGGGGAATCCCCAGAACCGGCTTGGAGATATCCACCATTCCTTTACCGAAGCGCTTGTAAAAGTAAAATCTCAGATTGACGAACAACAGATTGCGCGAACAGATGAGGCGCTCAACCTGGGGGATCTGGCTGTGATGGACCACCAGACAATCGAGGATTATTTAAAGTTTGGGTCGATCGCTGAATTCGAACAGTTCTTCACTGCTTCCATCCAACCGATTGCTGTATCCGCCCTCAAGTCATATCTGGTAAAACATTATATGTTTCTTGATATCCTTATGACTACCACCCAATTTATAAGCGATTTAGGCGGAGAACAAGCCCAGCTCGTTCTGGATATTCATGAAGTTGAAGGCAAACTGAGCGGTATCAATAGTCTTGGGCAGATCAAGGAAGAAGTGGGTAGAATAATGATCCCTGCCCTCGTGTTTCGAAACAGCCGCCCAAACCATGAACGCGGCATTATTATCCAGCAGGCGAAAGCCTATATCGATAACCGTTTTTGGGATCCGGATTTGCAAAGGAATGAGGTTGCTGGCAGGTTCAATATCAGCCCCAGCTATTTCAGCACTGTTTTCAAACAAGAAGTTGGGATCTCCTTCCGGGAATACTTGAGCAAAATCAGAATCAACCGGGCTAAGGAACTTCTCCGGACCACTAATCTTAAGTGCTCGGAAGTGGCATATCAAAGCGGCTACAACGACCCGCACTATTTCAGTTCAAATTTTAAAAATAAAACCGGTCTGACTCCCCAACAATTTCGTGAGCAGTCTCAGGATAACCAAAAAGTTGAGTGACCAATATGGACATAGGACTTAGCATTAACGAAACAACCCCCGGATATATCGGTAAATTCATCGATATTTTCAGCCGAATTAATCTCTCTCTGCGGGTGAAAATTTTGATCGCCTTTTCCACGGTGATCCTTCTGATGGTGGCGGTAAACACGTTGCTGGTTATGGAAGTGCTGCGGTTTAACCGCCAGTACGATTCAATTATTACTAACATCACCACGGCTAACAGCATAAACGGGTATATCAAACCAGCCATCGATACAGAGATGTGGAACATTGTGGCTGGGAAGAAGGAATTTTCCGAAGGAAACCAGTACCAGATTATCAGGCAGGTCAACTTCCAGATTGAGTCGATGATGGCGAATACAAATTCAGATAAATCAAGGATCAAACTTGATGTTATCCGCAGGACAATGGCCACATTGACTAACTATGTCGACAAAATGGGGGAGCAGATTGAGGGTGGAAGTCTGGTCGCTGAAAACGAGCTCGTCCTTGAAAATATCCGCGGGGTTTCAGATGTTGTGGAAGACACTGTCCAGGACTATATGCTCTTTGAAGTCCAACAGGCGGAACAACAACACAGCCAAAATCAAACTCGATTTAACCGCTGGATTATTCTATATTCAATTCTACTTCCTTGCGTTATAGGTTTTTCTATAGCTGCCGCATGGATAATTTCGGCGAGCATTTATATCCCGATCAAGAAACTTCAGGACCTGACCACCACCATTACAAAAGATGATCTCCAGGTGCTGGTGTCCCGGGAGAATGTTGATGAAATCACCGAATTGGGGATGAGTTTTAATATTCTGACCGGCAGGATCCGGGATTTGCTGGATTCGAAAGTGAAGGAACAGGAAAACCTGAAGAAAGCCGAACTGAAAGCCTTACAGGCCCAAATCAACCCGCATTTCCTTTATAACACTCTTGATACAATTGTGTGGATGTCTGAATCTAACCAGCCCGATCAGGTAATTGAAATTGTTAAAGCGCTGTCCAGTTTCTTCCGTATTTCCCTGAGCAGAGGTAAAGACTGGATTTCTATCCAGCAGGAAATCGAACATGTCCGCAGTTATCTCCTAATCCAGAAGATCCGTTACCGGGATATCCTGGATTTTGAAATCGATGTTGACGAAACGATACTGGACGGCACAATCTTAAAACTGACTCTGCAGCCTTTGGTTGAGAATGCCCTGTACCACGGGATAAAGAACAAAAGAGATGGGGGAATGATTCGGGTGAGGGTCAGAAAAACTGAACAGAACCTGGTTTTACTGGAAGTACAGGATGATGGAGTGGGATTTACACCTTATGACCTGTCGCAGATCAAGGCTTCAATAACGAATGATTCGGATGAAATTATTAAAAGCGGTTCAGGTTTCGGATTGGAAAATGTCCACAAGCGGATCCAGCTGTATTATGGAAAACAATACGGGCTGACTGTAGAGAGCCAGTATCAAAAAGGCACCCGCGTGACTGTTACAATTCCCCTTCAGGTGGAATCGAAACCGGCTCAAACCCTGGATGCGGTTCTGATATGAGGCATATCTGGAGAATTTTTTACCTGGTCACACTGGTATTGCTCACGGCTCTCTGGGGCTGCAGCAGCGCTGTTACCACTGAACCGCAATCAAGCGAACAAGCGGATGGCACCAAAACCTACAGGAACATGGTGGTTGGTTATTCTCAAATTGGTGCTGAAAGCGAGTGGCGGACCGGCAATACCGCTTCAATTAAAAAAGCCGCTGAAAATTTGGGGGTGGAATTAATTTTCTCGGATGCCCAACAAAAACAGGAGAACCAGATCAAAGCGATCCGCACCTTTATTGCCCAGCAGGTAGATGTAATCGGTGTTTCTCCGATTGTAGAGACGGGCTGGGAATCTGTTTTTCAAGAAGCCAAAGAAGCTGGCATCCCGATCATACTTGTTGACCGGCGGGCGGATGTTCCCGAAGATTTGTATGCGACATATATTGGGTCCGATTTTGCGGAAGAGGGCAGAAGGGCGGCCCGGGTCATGGTAGATCTTCTTGATGGCAGCGGGGATATTGTGGAGCTGGTAGGCACTGTCGGGTCGGCGCCGGCTAATGATCGTTATATTGGTTTCCGGGAAGTACTCCAGAATTACCCGGAAATGAAGATCATCGCGTCTGAATCCGCAGATTTCACCCGCGCCAAAGGGGAAGAAGTTATGCGGGAATTTTTAAAACAATATGGCGACCGGATCGATGCATTATATGCACATAATGACGACAGCGCCATCGGCGCGATCCGGGCCATTGAGGAGTATGGTTTGAGACCGGGCCAGGACATCATCATTGTCTCAATCGATGCTATTCGAGATGCTTTCCAGGCCATGATCGACGGAAAATTAAATGCAACAATCGAGTGCAATCCTCTCCTGGGGCCGACATTTTTTGAGGTTGCTTTAAAAGTTGTCAACGGTGAATATGTCCAGAAGTGGATCCCTTCTCAAGAAAGCGTTTACTTCCCGGAGGATGCGGCGGAAATTCTCCCGACCCGCAAGTACTGAGGTAAGCCCATTTATAAATCATCGTCCTGCGGCGGCTGCAAGAATCTGCGCGGATTTCCTTGCGGGAATAACCGCTAAGGACAATACAGCACAACTTCCCATTCGAAGAATATTTAACCTCTATCGAACAAAAATTAACCGTTCCGCAGGAATGGTTTATTTGATTCCTGTAAGTTAAATACCATTCTTAACAAAATCCCCAGAAATTTCTATTGAATGCGAAACCCATTTCTGCTAATCTGATTGTGGATCAGAATGCCGTTTTTCGCGGCAGCAACCAGAACTTACAAAATGCTTAGCACCTGAAGGTGGAAGAAGAGGTGAATCTATAAGAAAATAGCCAAGGATAAAGAGGGAAGTGCTGGCCGGGTGATCCTTGTCTGCAATTAATTGCACCCGGGTGAACCACCCAGCTCTCGCGAACCAGGAGACCCACGGCGCGACCTGATTGTTCAATACGTTATTTATCAGGAGTAAAAAATAAAAAAAGGAGAGAAAATAATGCATAACTTAAAAAAACTGTTATTTCTGTTGATAGTTGCTTTGATTGTCCTGGCTGCCTGCACACCTGCAGCGCCCGCAGAACCCGAGGAACCAGCTGAACCCGAAGAAATGGAAGAACCTGCGGAACCCGCAGAGCCTGAAGCGGAAGCGCCTTCATATACGCTCGATTGCGCGCCCAACTGCCAGTATTCTGACCTGGTTGTCGGCTTCCTGCAGACTGGTTCAGAGGGCGGCTGGCGCGCTGCCAACACAGCCTCCTTCAAGGAGACTGCCGATCAGCTGGGCCTCACTCTGAAGTTCTATGACTCCCAGAATGACCTGGCGAAACAGGTTGCCGGTTTCCAGCAATTCATTGAGGACCCTGAAGTGAATGCGATTGTGATGTCCCCGCTTGAGGTAACTGGGTGGGAACAGGTTCTCAAGGACGCTGCCGCAGCCGGAAAACCCGTAATTCTATCAGACCGCCGCATCGACGGCTTTGAAGATTACTATGTAACCTTCATCGGCGCGGATTTTGTTGAAGAAGGCCGCAAAGCTGGTACAGAGATGTGCAAGCTGCTAGAAGGCAGTGAATCCAAGATAGTCTGGGAACTGGTTGGTAATGTTGGCGCTGCCCCTGCAATCGACCGCGGCACTGGTTTTCGCGAGACAGCCCAGGAATGCGGAATCGAAGTAGTGAACAGCCAGACTGCAAACTGGAGCGTCCAAGAAGGTAAACAGGTGACGGAAGCCTGGTTGAAGGAAAGCAAGGATGTCCAGGGTATTTTTGGCCAGAATGATGAAATGGCGTTTGGCGCGATCGAAGCGCTGAAGGAAGCCGGACTGGTCCCTGCAGAGGATGTCAAGATTATCTCTGTTGATGCAACCGCCGGTGCTTTTCAAGCAATGCTCGATGGCACCCTGAACGTGACGGTAGAATGCAACCCGCTGCTTGCCCCGCAGGTTTATGAAGCCGTTCTGGCGACTGTCAATGGCGAGGCCTTGCCCAAGTGGATCCCATCCCAGGAAAGTGTATTCTTCATGGATGATCCGAACCTTCAATCGATTGCCGAAGGTCGCAAGTACTAAAATCAGGGATCTGATCCATTAGCCGAAGGCTGAATGTATATCAAAGTTGCTGTATAAAATTGAATGATTGGGAAGTGATTCTAGAAATCGCTTCCCAATCTTTAATAGCACTGCATATGAAGGTAGGCCAGCATGTCTGAGTGGAATAACAATATACTCGAAATGATGGGTATCGATAAAGCATTCCCGGGTGTACAGGCGTTGGACAAGGTGGATTTCACATTGAGAAGAGGTGAAATTCACTGTTTGGTTGGGGAAAACGGGGCCGGAAAATCCACTTTGATAAAAGTTTTGACAGGGGTGGATCACCCGGAGGCAGGCAAAATTATCCTGGATGGCGAAGAGATCCACACCCGGTCACCACAACACGCTCAAACCCTTGGCATCAGTACAGTCTATCAGGAGATCAACTTATGTCCCAACCTGTCGGTTGCGGAAAATATTCTGATCGGCCGGGAACCCCGCAGGATAAGCGGCATAGATTGGGGGAAGATGAATGCTCAGGCCGCAGAAATCCTTAAAAACTTGCTTGATATTGATATCGACGTTACCCAATTGCTGGGAACTTACACTGTGGCAATTCAACAAATGGTCGCGATCACCCGGGCGCTTTTTATTTCCTCCGCAAAAATTCTGATCCTGGATGAACCGACCTCCAGTCTGGACGAGCATGAAGTCCAGCAATTATTTAAAGTCTTGCGGAAACTAAAAGAAAATGGTGTGGGCATAATATTTATCACCCACTTTATCGGCCAGGTTTATGAAATCTCGGACAGGATCACTGTCCTGCGCAATGGAAAGTTAATCGGAACTTTCGAGACATCAGCGATCCCGCGTGTTGAATTAATCGCGAAAATGATCGGGCGCAGTCTGGAAGATCTGGATGAAATGTCAAAAATTAAGCTGGAAACCAGCAAGCATATTCGAACCGAAGCGCTGTTGAAGGCAGATGGACTTGGACGGGCGGGTTCCATGACGCCGTTTGACCTGGAACTGCACTCCGGCGAAGTGGTTGGGTTAGCAGGGCTGCTTGGGTCAGGGCGAACGGAAACCGCCAATTTGTTGTTCGGTATCGAGAAGCCTGATAGAGGCTCAATTACCTTTAAAGGGAGCAAGATAACGGATTACTCCCCGCTTGGGTCCATCAAACGCGGGGCGGGGCTCTGTCCGGAAGACCGGAAAGCCGAAGGAGTTTTTGATGATCTCAGCGTGAGAGAGAATATCATCCTTGCTCTGCAGGCGAACAACGGCTGGTTTAAATATTTGGGCGTGCAGGAACAATACAAAATCGCGGATAAGTACATTGAATTGCTCCAAATTGCCACTCCTTCGCCAGACCAACCGGTTGGAAACCTGAGCGGCGGCAACCAGCAAAAAGTTATTCTGGCAAGGTGGTTAGCCACAAACCCCCATTTGCTGATCCTTGATGAGCCAACCCGGGGGATCGATGTTGGCACCAAAGCCGAGATCCAAAAACTGGTGCTCTCCCTGGCGGATGAAGGCAAAGCATGTGTATTTATCTCCTCAGAACTGGAAGAAGTGCTTCGAACATCCCACCGTGTTGTCGTGCTGCGGGAACGGCAGATGGTGGCTGAATTCTCAGGGGAGGTTGATGAGAATACTATTATTCATGCAATTGCAGGGAGTGAGGAATGAGAAATCAAAAGAAACCTTCGTTCAAGTTTAGAAATATCGTAGAAAGCAGGCTCTTCTTTCCGCTGCTGGCTTTGATACTGATCTTGATCTTTGACCTCATTTTTGTACCCGGTTTTTTTAATATCGAACACAGAGACGGCAACCTTTACGGCAGCCTGATCGATATCTTCAGAAACGGATCGACAGTCATGTTACTGGCGATTGGAATGACTCTGGTCATTGCAACCGGCGGGGTTGACCTTTCAGTTGGCGCTGTTATGGCGATTGCCGCTTCAGTGGCAGGAATATTAACGAATCCCCTCCGCGCTTCGAAACGAGGTGTTTTTTGTCACAGACCCGACTTATACCTTCCAACCGCTCTGGGTAGTAATTGGAGCAGCACTGGTTGTTTCATTAATTTGTGGATTATGGAACGGGGTGCTGGTCGCCTATATGAGGATCCAGCCCATGGTGGCGACATTGATCTTGATGATTGCCGGCCGGGGGATTGCACAATTGATCACCAATGGGCTGCGGGTCCAGATCACATACAGGCCATATGCATACCTGGGGCAGGGTTGGATAATCCTGCCATTTTCCCTGTATGTGGTTGCTATTGTATTTGTGCTCACATGGCTTTTTACCCGCAAAACTGCGATAGGTATGTTTATCGAATTGGTGGGGATCAACTTCCGATCCAGTTTTTTCAGCGGTATTGACGAACAGAAAATTAAGCTGCTGGTCTACACATTCTGCGGTTTGTGCGCTGGAATTGCAGGGCTGGTCGCAAGTTCAAATATCAGGACATCGGATGCCAATAATATTGGACTGACGACCGAGCTGGACGCCATACTTGCCGTTGTGATCGGCGGGGGTTCGATGGCAGGCGGCCGTTTCTCACTTCTGGCCAGTATGATCGGCGCGCTGGTAATGCAGGCGATAACTCAATCCATGTACGCAATGGGTGTCCCGGCCTTTGCCCTTCAAGCGATTAAAGCTGTAGTGGTTGTATTTGTAATCCTGCTGTTTTCGCAACAGGTGAGAAATTTGGTCCGTGGCTTTAGCTCACAGAAAAAAGAGGTTTAGGCATGTCGCAACGGGTAAACGAATTTATTGCGAAAAACCGAAAATTTATTCCAATTTTTTCAACGGCCGTACTGGCCTTAGTCGCCTACGGGATTGGAGCTTATTTATTCGTTGGAATGCGGAACCCGCAGGTTTTTTTCAACCTGTTCCGTAACAGCTCCTACCTGTTAATCAGCGGAATTGGGATGACATTTGTCATTTTGACCGGAGGGATTGACCTTTCAGTAAGCGGTGTGGTGGCATTGACAACAGTATCCTCTGCCGTTCTGCTTCGAGAAGGCTGGAATTCCTGGGGCGTCATTCTCCTCATGCTGGCAATGGGTATGACCCTTGGCTTTATTATGGGAAGTTTTATCGTTTATTTGAAGGTCCAGCCATTTATTGCCACGTTGGCAGGAATGTGGTTTGCGCGGGGAATGTGTTTCTTTATCAGCGACGATGCAGTCAGGATTGATGACCGTTTATTCACGATCCTTGGAAAAACCAAAATTCTGATTCCCGGGTTGGCAGAACTGGCTGAAAAACAAGGCAGTCCAGCCCCGTATATCTCCATTCCAGTTGTTGTGGGGTTTGTCCTTCTGATAGTAGCGATCTTTATCGCCCATTACACACGCTTTGGCCGTACAGTCTATGCAATAGGCGGAAATGAGGGCAGGAATGAAATTTCAGCCCGGTTAACGGGATTACAGGTAAACAGAACAAAATTGCTTGTATACACTTTCAACGGATTTTGTTCTGCACTGGCAGGCCTTACCCTGGCGCTCTTTGTATATTCAGGCCATGGTTTGTATGCCCCGGGATTTGAATTGGAAGTGATCGCTTCGGTCGTAATGGGAGGAACCATGTTGACCGGAGGTTCAGGGTATGTTTTGGGCACTTTGTTTGGAGTTCTGGTGCTGGCTGTGACACAGGCTTTGATCCAGTTTATCGGGTCTCTGAGCTCCTGGTGGACAAAAATTGTGATCGGAGTGCTTACACTTATTTTTATTGGTGTGCAGACCGGATTGGCGACCCGAAAAGATAGATACCAGGTTGCTCTTGATGCGGAGTTAATGGAAAGTAAAAGGATCAGGCGTCGAAGGCAGGCGTTGGTATGGGGAGGGTTTGTGGTTATCCTCGTGGCAGGGTTTATATTTATTCCCAGAATTACAGGCAATAACGCCGCTGAAACTGCGGAAGCCGGAACCTGCGTGGTGCCCCCATACCGGGAAGAAGAGGCCGCAAGCCTGATTGCCGATGGCGCGGTTATTGTTTACAACCGGGCAGCAGGGCCCCAGTGTGTTGATGAAATATTTGCAATTTACCCGGATGGAAGAATTACCGGCAATAATGGGGAGAACGATGTTGTAAAACAGGTCCCCCCGGAAGATGTTGAGCAGTTGCTGTTAACCATAAGCGATGATTACGGTTGGTTTACAGATGATATTTACGACACCTACCACAACCCATGCAGGCAGTGCTTCACCCACTTTATCATTGCTTCGCATGGCGGCCAGGAGAAAGCTGTTACCGCAGTAGACGGCGGTGTTGATATGCCGCCCGGGTACGGGCTTACGCTGGCGATTATCAGACCTGCACTGCCGGAAATTTTTAACTCCTCCATGATTGATTTGAACCAGAAGAAAATGAAGAATTCCCGGACTAAGAACAAATTTGAAGACGTCCTGTTACAACATTGTTTCACCAGTTGGATTTTACACTCGAGGAGAGAGAATAATGAAAGCTAGGAAGATCCTTTTTGCAGCGCTTCTAGCATACATGATTTTTAGCCTGGCATGTGCCTATATAGTACTGCCTGCGGGCATAGAAGAGGAGCAGGCTGGCGAAGGATCAGAAGGCTGGAGCGCTGTGGTGACTAATGTTGGCAATTCAGAATCGGGCGATTTGCGAATCGATCTAACCATCCGGAACGACACCGGGGAATGGAGCACGATGCACGCTGTCGAGAACAAGCCGGCAGTTCTGACAGGCGGCGATGGGAATACTGTGAGTTGTAATACTGTAAATGTTGGCACAGGCAGCCACCGCTTCCCTCCGGGTTTTCAAATGCGCGGTTTTATGACCGGCAAAGGCGATGCCCAGGAGACTCAGCTTCTTTATGTAGAATGCCAGGGCGCCGAGGCAGGTCCCGGATCCAAACTTGTTATAGATTATGTTAGTTTTGAGGGCGAGCTTGACGATTACGAACCGGAGGCGAATAAGAGTGAGGGAAAACTGGAATTAAATCTGGATGAAGTTGTGGGAGACCTGTCCTATCCTGTATATTCAGCGAAGGAAGATTTGATACTGGATACGGGCACCAGCATAACAGCCCTGAGCGACAACGAGATCTCCCTGCTCGAGACAAACCGCACTGATGAAGGGCTCGAATTTACCTGGCAAAATATTAATCCCACAAAGTTTGCCCTGAAAACCCACATCGGCACTCCCCCTGTTATCGGTACTGACGGCATCATCTACGGTCCATACGAGATTATTGACATTGTGCCTGTGCCATTAACCCCTGCCAATGAGAAGATTGAATGGACAACCGCGGTTGCTGCCCCGCTGGATATCGAGGGTTTTTATATCCTGCTCAGCGTTGAATCAAAAAAGCCAAGGACTTATTTGAACTACGTTCTCGATATCAGCGAGTACTGAGTTATTTAAATGAAGGGGGAAGATCTTAAGTAATTTGATTTTAATCCGCTGCACGGATTTTGTTTATCGGCACCTGTTGAATGCCTGATGATGAACTGTTACGAAAATCACGAGATGATTTTCTGGAAATCGGGCTGCAACTATTTCTTTCAGGATTCAAGCCTTAAATGTTAATAAAGGCACGTAAGAAACCGGCTGCATTTTGCGTCCAGATAAAACAAGCTTGGCAGGAGCGGAACCGGCAGGCTCTCGCTCAAGCATCAGGAGAAATTATGCGAATTAAGGATAAAACCCTGGCAGTTGTTCTTGCTCTCATCCTGGCAGGTCTGGTGGTTTCGGCATGTAATCCCCTCCCTTCATCGCCACCGCCTGAGATCGCGAGCGACAGCCCGGAATGGTTCGATTTTGAATTGGTAGACGTCCAAACCGGTGAGGCTTTTACGATGAACGAATTTGCGGGGAAGGTTGTGCTGGTTGAAACTATGGCTATGTGGTGCCCAAACTGCCTGGTCCAGGCAGACGAGGTAAGAACGATGCATGAGCTGCTTGGAAACCCCGAGGACCTGGTTTCGGTCAGCCTGGATGTTGATGTTAATGAGGACGCGGCATCGTTGAAGGAATATTCCGAAAAGTACGGTTTCGAATGGCACTTCGCTGTCGCCCCGCTTGAAGTTGCACGGGCGCTCGGCAATCTTTACAGCGCCCAGTATTTAAATCCGCCTATCTCACCGATGCTGGTAATCGACCGTGAGGGTGAAGTCCATTTGTTGGAATACGGCAGAAAGAGTGCGGAATCCCTGGTTGAGAGTCTTGAACCTCACCTGTCCCGTTGATTGAACATAAACGCATATAGCCCATCCTTTTTTGTCAGCCCTGCGGCGGCTGATAATATCTGCGTTTCAAGGCTTTATCCGGCCCTGATCAAGCGGCCAGGTTGTAATAAATGGGGGCACCAGGGGTAAACCTGATCTAAAAAACAGCAACATTTATCAAGCAAGATGAATCCTTTCAGCCAAAAATCGTCCAAATTAAAGGGTATTTTTCTGGTATCCGTCATTTTGTTCCTTGCCTTTTTTGCCAGTTGTTCGCGGATAGCCCCGCTTGCCCCGGGCTATACTGAGGTATCCGATCCAGTCCCGGTCAAACCAACAGAATCGCGCTCAACCAGCCTGCGCCCGGAGGTGATCAACCATCCGGAAGGGAGGTCTAACCGCCTGATCAGCGAGAACAGCCCTTACCTGCAGCAGCACGCCTACGATCCGGTTGATTGGTATCCATGGGGGTCAGAGGCATTCGAAAAAGCGCGCCTGGAAAATAAACCGGTATTTTTATCTATAGGCTATTCCACCTGCCACTGGTGCCATGTTATGAAGGAAGAGACTTTCAGTGACCCTGAAGTAGCCAGGATGATGAATGAGGTTTTTGTAAACATTCTCGTTGACCGGGAGGAACGGCCTGATATTGACAGCATATATTCGAACGTTGCTGTTTCCATGAATGGCACAAGCGGCTGGCCTTTGAATGTGATGATGACTTCCGATCAAAAACCTTTCTACATTGAAACTTATATCCCCAAAGAGAGCCAGTTTGGGCGAGTGGGGATGGTCGAATTAATTTCACAGTTAAAAACTGCCTGGGAGAATCAGAATGATGAACTGCTGGATATTGCCGGAGAAGTAGCGGAAGAAATTAACCGAATTGCCAGCACCAGCAGACGCGGTGAACTGGAAATGGACAGATCCCTGCTTGATAAAACCTACCAGGGGCTTGAGAGACAATTCGACCTGAAGAACGGCGGCTTTGGGACGGAGCCGAAATTTCCGGCACCTCACAGGCTGCTCTTTTTACTGCGGTACTGGCGGCGTACCGGGGAAAAACATGCGCTTGAAATGGTTGAGACCAGTTTACAGGCAATGCGCAGGGGAGGTGTGTACGACCAGCTTGGTTACGGTTTTCACCGTTACACAATCGACGCAGCCTGGCAGAAACCTCATTTTGAAAAAATGGTTTATGACCAGGCATTACTGGCATTGGCTTATACAGAAGCCTATCAGGTTACGGGAAAACCCGAATATGCCCAGGCCGCTCACGAAATCTTTGCATATGTGCTGCGCGATATGAGCGCGCCGGCGGGCGTATTTTATGCGGCGGAGGATTCCGACAGTGACGGAAAAGAAGGCGGTTTCTATTTATGGACGGTTGACGAGATCCGCTCAATCCTCAACGAGCAAGATGCGGAGCTGATTATCAAAGCTTTTAATATCACTGATGTGGGAAATTACACTGACCAGAACCAGGGATTGCCTTCAGGGCAGAATGTGCTTTATTTCAGTGAACCGGCCTCAGCAATTGCCGCTGATCTGGGAATACCTGAAGCAGACCTGGTCTCCCGCCTGGAGGCAGCCAGACAACAGCTGTTCTCCGCACGCAATAAACGTTTTGCGCTGCATCGCGATGAAAAAATCCTGACCGCCTGGAACGGTTTGATGATCGCGGCGTTTGCCAGGGCAGGTCAGGTATACAACGATCAGGCTTACACACGGACTGCTCAGAATGCGGCAGACTTTATACAGTCAAACTTGAGGGGTGAGGATGGGCGTCTGCTGCACCGGTATCCGCAAGATAAGGGCGATCTATTAAGGGCAAATGTTGATGACTACGCTTACCTGGTCTGGGGTCTGATCGAATTATACGAAGCCACTTTTGAGGTTAACTACCTGGAGTATGCGCTGCGCCTTAACCAGGAACTGCTTGACCACTTCTGGGATGAAGGTGAGGGCGGCTTTTACTTCACCCCTGAGGATGGTGAAGATCTGCTCGTGCGCCAGAAGATCAGCAAAGACCGGGATTTGCCCTCCGGGAATTCAGTGGCGATGCTTAATTTACTTCGCCTGAGCAGGATGACCGCCAACCATCAGCTCGAAGAGAAAGCTGCCGGCATCCCCCAGGCGTTTGGGCTGCAAATCGAAGGCGCCCCTTCAGATTACAGTCTGATGATGAGCGCTGTGGATTTTGCCGTCGGACCATCCTACGAAGTTGTGATAGCCGGTGACCCCTCGGCGGCTGATACACAGGCTATGCTTTCTGCGCTGAGGCAGGAATTTATCCCCAACAAAGTGGTCCTGCTGCGCCCGCCCGGGGATTCCCCGGAGATCGTACGGCTGGCGGAATATTTACAATTTAACAAAAGCCGCAACGGCCAGTCTACCGCCTACGTTTGCCTGGATTATTACTGCGAACTTCCCACCACCGATATTTCGCAAATGCTGGAACTGCTTGAGTAGAAACACGGCTTCAGCGCGTATGCAGTTGAAACAGTAAGAAGTACCCCGCTAACATTTTCAATTGACAGAACGACACCGTATCGGTAACATTTTAGATGAATGAACGCGGAGACTTGACATCAAGATTGCAGTATGCTAAACTTCGTTACCGGTAACGGGAACGATAACAATTACAGGTTATCTATTGCGTTCCTCTGAAGTGGAGAGCCATGTGAAGGCCCGCGAGCGAGTTGAAACAGCACTTAACCACCAGATAGCAGATCGCTGCCCGATGCAAATCAGCTTTACGCCTGAATTTGCCAGACGGCTGCGTGAGGATATGGAATTAACAGGTAAGGTACAGCACAATCCGCATGGAGGGGGAAATACATATGAATTGGAACGGTCTCTTGGTGAAGATATGCTGCTGACTTCTGTGGGGTGGGCAAATTCCTATTATATGTGTGACGAAACTTACACGGATGAATGGGGAATCGGTTGGGAAGTGCAGCCATACGAGACAAAATTTGGTACCGGACATTACACTGAAATCTCTCACCACCCCCTGGCTGATGAAAGCGTGATCAGCAGCTACCAGCCGCCAGACCCTACTCGCCCGGAATTATATGCTGATGCGGAAAAGATGCTCCAGGAATTTAAGAATGATTACTGGATTGTTGGCGTCACTGTGACGACCATCTTTGAGACAGCCTGGGCTCTGCGCGGCTTGAAATCAGATCCTGGAAGACATGGTCCTGGACCCGGATTTGACCAGCCATTTATTAGATATCCCTTATAGATATCACCTTGAGGCTGCCAGTAGATTGACCCGGATGGGCGTGGATATGATCTGGGTGGGCGATGACGTGGGCGCACAGAACCGCATGCTGATCTCTCCAGAGATGTGGCGCAAGTATCTGAAGCCACTCATGGCAGATTTCATCTCAGAACTGAAATCGATTAACCCAGGACTCAAGCTTGCCTACCATACCGATGGAAATGTCGAACCGATAATCCCGGAACTGATAGAAATAGGTGTGGATGTCTTGAATCCAGTTCAGCCGGCCAGTATGGATCCAGCAAAGATCAAAGAGTTATATGGCGACCGGCTTTGTTTCTGGGGAACAATCGATGAGCAGCATACTTTGCCTTTTGGTTCACCGGAAGACGTCGAAGAGGGAAGTTATCCAACGCCTGAAGACCATTGGCAAAGATGGCGGTTTGATCCTATCTCCAACTCACCATGTGCAGCTTGATACGCCGCTTAAAAATTTCTGGACGATGGTAAACACAATTAATAACACGCCTTATGAGACCGTTTTTTAGAAATCATAAAAAACTGTTGTGTATGACTTTCAAGTCATGAATCGGCGCCCGATCCGATGAATACGAATGATTGGTGGACGGTAGAGATCGAAGGCATGCCTCATTTCGAGATGGCAATGAAGCGTGTGTATGCCTGGTATGAAAACCAAATCATCGATCGTCCACCGGTGCGATTTATGGCGCATAATGCATTTCTTGGAAACTGCCAAGAAAGATATCGCAAGTTTATCGAGACAGAGAAAGAAGCCTGGTGGTTCAATGCTGGAACTTCAGGTTGACCTGTTCTTACAATCCATCGAAGGTCGGCGTTTCCATGCTGAGACCTTTCCGGTCTATTTTCCCAACCTGGGACCGGATGTTTACGCTGCATTCTACGGCGCTCAACTCGTATTTGGTGAAGTTACTTCCTGGTCGGTGCCCTTGGTGCGAGATTGGGATCAAGTGGATGATCTCAACTGGATTTGAACAATGTTTATTTCAAGAAGATCGAAGAACTGACCCATCATGCACTCGAGCGCTGTGTGGGAAAATTCTTGGTCGGGTATACCGATCTGCACCCGGGACTGGATTGTGTAGCAGCCTGGCGTGATCCCCAACAATTGTGTCTTGACATGATCGAAAATCCCCTCAAGAGTCAAGCGTTTAGCTGATTTGGCGATTGCCGATTTTGAGACAATCTACAATCATTTTGATTGCATACTCGAAGATCGGCCGGTCAATTATCGGTGAGCTGGATGGGAATTCCATCTTATGGGCGGATGCATATCCCTAGTTGTGATTTCTCGGCGTTAATCTCCCCCGAATTCTTTGAGGAATTTGGCTTGCCGATCTTGCAGGAAGAAGTCAAATCGATGACCCACAACATTTTCCACGTGGATGGCAAGGGTGTCGCCAAGAACCTCGAGGCAATTTTGAGTGTACCCGAAGTGAATGCAGTACAATGGGTGCAGGGCGTGGGTGATGATTATCCGATCATGCAGTGGGTGCCATTCATTAAGGATTTACAAGCCATGAGAGTTCCCGTGATCGTGGATCTGTCTCCAACTGAATTAGAGGCATTCATCGATGTAATGGATCCCCATGGATTGTATTTGTGGATCGCGTCCGATGATGAAGAACAGGAACGAAAAATCATCGAACGTTTAAACCATTGGTCAGGATGTGGATCATGACAGGGTGTTCTGTCAAGAATCCTATAATATCCATAAAATTTTTTCATGAAAAAGGAGGTGCAAGATCACAAACAGATAAAAAAGAGACAGATAAAACCTCGTATAATGGTTGTAAGGAAAATTCAAATTTAACCGAGGCAAGGAGAAAAAATCATGAAGAAAAAATTTGGCCTGTTACTTGTTGCCCTTCTGACCCTGGGCCTGGTGCTTTCAGCCTGCCAACCAGCAGCAGAAGCACCCCCCGGAACTCCGGAAGAGGTCGCCGAAGAAGTTGTGGTTGAAGAACCAGAAGAGCCGGAGCCAGCTCCGCTGCGGATGACAAGTGGTGCTCCGGGACAAAAATCGTATTCTTCCCTGGTGGTTCTCCTGGAGGCCCCTTCGCGACAGTCGTCTATAACGGCGCTGTAGCTGCGGCAGCCGATCTAGGTGCCGACATGGAGACAGTCTGGTCCGAATGGAATCCTGAGAAGATGGTAACCCAATTCTCCGAGGCGGTCGCCACGAAACCGGATGGCATCGCCATCATGGGACACCCTGGCGATGACGCTTTCGAGCCGCTGGTCGACGATGCTGAAGCGCAGGGCATTATTGTGACCAGCTCGAACACCCAATTACCCACGACTGCAGGACAGATACGCCTCGAATGGCTTTGGCTATGTCGGCGCCATTCTGTACGAAGCTGGCTGGGCTCTGGGCAAGGAAGCAGTTGTCACGCGCCGGCTTGCGGCTGGCGACAAGGCCTTTGTCTGGGGTCTGCTGGCGCAGGCTGGGCGCGGTGAGCGCACCAAAGGTGTGGTCGATGCGCTGGAAGATTCTGGTCTGGAAGTAATCTACCAGGAAATCGATGATGCCACCAACGCCGACGCAGCTGCTGGAGTCCCAACCTTCGTGGGCATCATGTCTGCCAATCCTGACATCAAGCTGGTGGTCACCGACCACGGCGCATCTGACCGCCACCCTGGAGACCTACCTGACCAGCGCAGGTCTGGGACCAGATGACGTCTATGCAGTTGGTTTCGACCTTTCCTCCGCCACCGTGGAAGCCATCCGCGGCGGCTGGACCGACCTGGTGATCGACCAGCAGCAGTGGCTGCAGGGTTACCTGTCGGTCTTGCAGATCTGCCTAACCCACAACTACGCCTTCACCGGTCTGCAGATTGACACCGGCGCGGGCTTTGCGCATGCAGACAATGTCGAACTGCTGGCCGAACTGGTTGAGAAGCAGATTCGCTGATTTGCACTGAGTGTCGCATGTAGATTTTCATCATGTAAACTGAAAATTGGACGAGGGCTGGCTTGTTTGGTGATCAGGATATCTCTATTCTGTGGTTTCCATGTCGATTGCTCAAGTTCAGCCCTCGCTATCCTTTAATGAGGTGATGTATGACCAATCGGGTAGAACTTGCGCAAAGTTTCGAAATCACTTTGGAGAGGTGCGTGCGCTTCAAGATATCGATTTCCAATTGGGACAAAATGAAGTAGTCGGTCTGCTTGGGGATAACGGTGCAGGTAAATCCACTTTAATCAAGATCATCACCGGTTATTACCAACCAATCTTCGGGAGAACTGTTCTTCAATGGTGAGAAGGTCGATGACCTGACAGTGCCCAAAGCCCGCCAGCTGGGGGTAGAAACCGTCTACCAGGAGCGCGCCCTGGCAGAATTGCAATCATTGTGGCGCAATATTTTCCTGGGCCGAGAGCTAAACAACCGATTTGGCTTGCTGGATGTAAAGAAGATGAAGCAAGAAACACACCGCTTGATGACCCAGTCGATGGGTTTCACATCCGCAGCGGTCTCACCGGATTCGAAAGTAGGCACCTTCTCCGGTGGTGAACGCCAGGGTGTTGCTATCGTGCGAGCACTGTACTTTGACGCCGATATCATCATCCTGGATGAGCCCACAATGGGATTATCGCTGAAAGAGACCCATAAACTGCTCAATTTTGTACGAGGTATCCGAGACGCTGGTAAAGCTTCCATTTTTATCGATCACAATATCGTCCACGTTTATGCTGTCGCTGATCGTGTTGTGGTTATTGACCGCGGTAAAGTGGCTGGTGAATTTATGACCAATGAAATCAGCCTGGATGACCTGATGGCAAATATGATCCACATTGCCGAGACGGGCAGCTTTGCATAAGCCCGTCGGGAATAAAAGGAAAATAAAATATGACAACGATAGAAGAAACCAATACTCAAACTTATAAAGGTACATTTAGCCTGAGAAAATTTTTCCGCAGGAACGGTACCCAGCTGGGTATTTTTACTGTATTTGTATTATTGTGGGGTATTTTCATTGTTTCTGCCCCCGAAACCTTCCTTTCTCCGCAGATTTATTATGCCTTCATGTCGACGATCCCATTCTTCGCCATAGTGGCGATGCCGCTCACAATCACGGTGATTGCTGGAGAAATTGATCTGTCATTTCCAGCGATCATGGCGATCGGGATGGTGGCTTTTTTGCTTGCTTATGATGTTACGCCAATCTGTCTGGCTTGGTTCTCTCATAGCCCGTTGCTGATCGGGCTTTTCGCCGGGTGGTTGAACGGGATTATCATAGTACATTTTGGGATCCCGTCGTTGGTGGCAACAATCGGCACGCAATTCTTCTGGCGCGGCGCGGTTCTGGTGCTCTCACAAGGAAAGAGCGGCACCCTGGTCTATACAAAAGAGACCCTGCTTCACCCTATATTGGTAGGCAAAGTGTTCGGCGTTATCCCCATGCAGATGGTCTGGTTGATAGTTGTCAGCCATCCTGTGTTGGATTTTGCTCAACCGCACTCGATTTGGCGCCCATGTTTATCTGATAGGTGATAATGCCGAGAGCGCTAAATTGATGGGAGTGAATACAGGCCGGGTGCGTATTCGCACATTTATGTTAGTGGGCTTGGTCGCTGCTTTTGCGGGTGATACTTGCAAGCCTGCATGTAACCTATTTCTGGCCGAGCCTTGGGGATGGTTATCTGCTGCGCACACTGGCTTCGGTCTTTTTAGGGGGGACGTCGGTATTTGGCGGTGTAGGCACGTTATTTGGTACTTTCATCGGCGCGTTCATCATCGGAGCAATTGAAGCGGCCACTGTTGCAATTGGATTGACTGGATTTTGGACCCAGTTGATTTACGGGTTGATTATTGTAATTTCAGTTATCATGCATGCATATGTGCGCCGGAAGGTCGAATAGGTTTGGTTTGGGCGATTCGGACAGGCAAGCGCGCGTTACCCAAAAATTTGTTCAGCTGTATGGTGAAATTCCCTCGCTCTGGGCACAAGCCCCGGGCCGTGTAGACCTGATGGGAAGCCATACTGATTACAATGAAGGTTTTGTTCTAACCCAGGCTATAGACCGAAATACCTGGATCGCTGCAGCGCCCCGGGAAGACCATAAAATCCATATTGCTTCGATGAACACTGGTGGAGGCGCGGAGATCGACCTGGACGACATTCAGCACAGCCGCTCTTCTCCCTGGGCGGACTACATAAGCGGTGTCGCCGCAATCCTCAAACAGGAAGGATACCGGCTGAACGGTTTTAACGGGTTGGTGCACAGTACTGTGCCTTTCGGCAGCGGTTTAAGTTCTTCGGCAGCCCTGGAAGTTGCCAGCGCTGTTTTATTGGACCACCTCAGTGACCTTAGGCTCGATCCTGTCGATATGGCAAAATTTTGCCAGCGTGCCGAGCGTGATTTTGTCGGCATGAATTGCGGCATCCTGGACCAATACAGTTCGATTATGGGTAAAGCCGGGCAGGTGCTGCTCCTAGACTGCCGCCATATTACCAGTGAAACCCGGCCAATTGCAGGCGATCTTATAGTTGTGATCTGCGATACACGTACCCAGAGGGCGCTGACCGGTTCTGAGTACCAGGAGCGCAGGGCACAGTGCGAACAAGGTGCGTATATTCTTGGGCAGTTCTACCCGGAGATTAAATCTCTGCGTGATGCAAATTTGCAGCAGTTCGATGCGCATAGGAAAGACATGCCCGCTGCTGTCGCCCGGAGATGCCAGTTTATCATCCAGGAGAACCAGCGCGTCCTGGATATGGCTGAGGCTTTAGCTGGGTCTGATTATGACCAGATCGGCGTGCTGACAGGCGAATCATATGCCGGCGCCCGCGATCTCTACCAGATCAGCTGTATCGAGATGGAGAAGATGTATGAAGCCATGACCCATTCCGCTGTGATCGGGGCGCGGCAGGCAGGGGCTGGATTTGGCGGCTGTATGGTGGCTTTCGTTCACAAAGAATCCCTGGATGTTTTTATTCAGGACGTTCATGAACAGTACTTTACCAGCACAGGCATTGTCCCTGAAGTCTACCCCGTGGCTGCATCTTCGGGCGCGGGAATGCTGGCTTTATAATCCTGGGGATAAACCGGTTCATTACGGTAAAAAAATTTGGAAAAATCAGCCTGGCAACCTGATAATTATTTAAAGCCTGATTGACTCGAAAGGGTAGTATATATTTTTATGGACTTCACCCATAAAGAACGCCTGCGAAGATCGTTGAAATTCGAGCCAGTTGATCGATTGCCAACCCAAATCAATCTGACTGCCAAAATGGCGGAAAAACTGGCTGATTATTTCGGGATTTCCCAGCAAGGATTGCCTGTTATTCTGGGCAATCATCTGGTGAGGTTAGATCTCTCCTATCCAGAACGACACAGCCCCGATGGACATAGTCTTTACGACTGGTGGGGAGCCGGACATGCGACCGGTGAGGAGGGCTATTTTATTAACAGCAGCCCGCTGTCAAATAACAGGGAACTGGATTCTTTCGATTGGCCGGATCCATACGCCCCGGATTTGCTGGATAATGCAAAGCAGCTTGCGAAGCTATGTGGAGATGAATATTTCAGCGTGCCTGATTTTGGGTGGGCTTTGTTTGAGCGCGCCTGGTCTCTGCGGGGATTTGAACAGTTCCTCATGGACATGGTGTTGGATCCCGGTTATGTTGAATCTCTATTGGACCGCATTGTCGAAATCCAGCTGGTTTTAATCCAGCATTTCTTAAATATCGGAGTAGATGGCGGTTATTTTGGCGATGATTATGGAGCCCAGAATGGGTTGCTGTTTTCACCGAACTTGTGGCGAAAATTGATCAAACCCCGTTTGCATAGCTTGTTTACGCCTTTCCTCGAGCGCGGCCTGCCCGTCCTCTTGCATTCAGACGGGCAGATTCAACAGATCATTCCAGATCTGGTCGAGATTGGGTTGACGACTCTCAACCCGATCCAACCGGAGGTGCTGGATCATCGCTGGCTGCGCGAGCATTTTTACGGCAGGTTGTCCTTTTATGGCGGTATCTCGACCCAGACGACCCTGCCGTATGGTAATCCCGGGCAGATTATTTCCACTGTAAAAATGTGCGCCGGGATATTAGCGCCTGAGGGAACTGGGTTGCTGCTGGCGCCTTCCCACCGGCTGATGTCGGATGTGCCTTACGAGAATGTTGAAGCGCTGTTGAGTGGTATGCGCGAGCTGCATGGACCGAACGATATGTGAGATATTGATTGGATAAAGGCTGATCTTGTTGACAGTTAAGCCCGAGCTTGCTATAATGTGAACGTTCCCGATAACGGTAACAGGAACGTTCACAATACGGATTTGTCCAATCAAATCCGCTAAAGGAAGAGTCCGCGAATGGGTAAAAAAGTGACAATTAAGGATGTTGCTGCAGCCGCTGGTGTGTCGCACCAGACAGTTTCGCGGGTGATGAACGACCGCCCGGATGTAGCCAAAGATACCCGCCGGTTGGTGTGGAAGGTAATTGAAGAATTGGACTACCAGCCAAGCGCGATAGCCCGCAGTTTGAGCCGCCAACAAAGCCAGACTCTTGGCATAGTCACTGCAGGACTTAAATATATCGGACCATCCCGTACGCTGAACGGGATAGCTGAAAGAGCTGAAGAATTGGGGTATGGATTACTGCTCAAGGAGCTGCCCAGTTTTAATTCAAATGACATCAAACCAATCCTGAACTTTTTAATCTCCAGGCAGGTGGATGGAATTATATGGGCCGTTGCGGAGATCGGGGAAAATCGCGAGAACCTGCAATTGCTCCACAGGGAAATCTCTATCCCAATGGTTTTTTTGACAATGAGCGCGAGAGAAGATATGTTCATTGTTGCGGTTGACAATTACCTTGGCGGGTGTAAGGCAACCCAGCACTTGCTCCAACAGGGCTATGAGCATATTGGTCATATAAGCGGGCCGCTCAGCTGGTGGGAATCACAACAGCGCAAAACCGGCTGGCATGATACTTTGCTGGAAGCTGGAATACCGGTTGAACTGCACCACTGGGAAGAGGGAGACTGGTCCTCAGCCAGCGGGCAGCAGGCTATGGCGAGGATTTTGAAGATCTTATCCGCAGATGGATGCTGTCTTTATCGCCAATGACCAGATGGCGCTTGGTGCGCTGCAGCTTGCCTGCCAGCATAATATCAATATTCCCGGGGACATCGCTTTTGTTGGTTTCGATAACCTGCCCGAGTCAAAGTATTTCTGGCCACCACTCACCACTGTACGCCAGAACCTGCGCCAGTTAGGCGGGACTGCTGTCAGTGAACTGGTTCGAATCGTCGAGGCTAACTCGCTGGAGGACGAAGATCATCAAACCAAAAGTTATAACGCTTATTCCGGAGTTGATCGTGCGGAAAAGCTCAATTAAAGATCCGGCAGACTGATTTCCCTTACTGTAATTACTGCCGCTCAATGTTTACAAAGCAGAAAGCGGTGAGTTCCGGAAGTTGGCTGGTTGTCCTGTTTTTATCAAAAAATTTTGGAGGATAATCTATGAAAGACCTGAAACAATTTGAAGTGTGGTTCGTGACGGGGAGTCAGGAACTGTATGGAGAAGAGACCCTCCGGCAGGTGGCTGAAGATTCCCGGGCAATTGCCCAAGCCCTTGATCAATCGGCTCAAATTCCCGTACGGGTGATTTTCAAGCCAGTGCTCACCTCGCCGGATGCGGTAACCCGGCTCTGTTCAGATGTAAATGCAGCCGGAGATTGTATTGGGCTGATAACCTGGATGCACACCTTTTCACCCGCCAAGATGTGGATTGCTGGATTGAGCCAGCTGCAAAAACCGTTTGTGCACCTGCATACGCAGTTCAACCGGGATATCCCCTGGTCTGAGATTGATATGGATTTCATGAATCTGAACCAGTCAGCTCATGGGGGACGTGAGTTTGGTTTCATAGGCGCCAGGATGCGTTTGAACCGTAAGGTGATCGTTGGTTTCTGGCAGGACAGATCGGTGCAGACAAACTTGAAACCTGGCTTCGGGCTGCCTGTGCCTGGCATGACTCCCAGGGGGCGAAGATAGCCCGGTTTGGCGACAACATGCGTGAGGTGGCAGTCACTGAAGGCGATAAAGTCGCAGCCCAGATCCAATTGGGATATTCCGTCTATGGCTACGGGGTCGGGGATCTGGTGGCGGTTATCAACCAGATACCGAACAGCGAGATTGATGCACTGCTAGAAGAATATGATCAAAGCTATCAAGTTTCTGAAGAACTGCAGCCAGATGGGCGGAGGCGTCCAGAACTGCGCCGAGGCTGCCCGCATTGAAGCCGGCATCCACCGTTTCCTTGAAGCAGGGCGGCTTTAAAGCTTTCACGACCACTTTTGAGGACCTGCACGGCCTGGCGCAGCTCCCGGGTCTGGCTGTACAGAGGCTGATGGCTGAAGGATACGGGTTTGGTGCTGAAGGAGACTGGAAAACGGCTGCCCTTCTGCGGGCGATGAAGGTAATGTCGACCGGTTTGGCTGGCGGCACTTCCTTTATGGAAGATTATACCTATCACCTGGAACCGGGGAATAATAAAGTGCTGGGCGCCCATATGCTTGAGATATGCTCTTCGATCGCAGATGGAACGCCATCCCTGGAGATGCATTTCCTGGGGATCGGCGGTAAAGCTGACCCTGCCCGACTGGTATTCAATGTGCCTGCCGGGCCTGCGTTGAATGCTTCAATCATCGATATGGGCAACCGCTTCCGGATGCTCGTAAATACGGTCGATGTTGTGGCTCCGGACGAACCACTGCCCAAACTGCCTGTTGCAAGAGCGGTGTGGGTTCCGAAACCCTGATCTCGAAACCAGCGCTGCTGCCTGGATTTTAGCAGGCGGCGCTCACCATACAGGTTTCAGCCAGGCGCTGACGCCCGGGCATCTGGAGGATTTCGCTTCTATGGCGGATATTGAATACGTTCTGATTGACTCCAATACGGACCTGTTCAATTTTCAAGAAAGAACTGAAATGGAACGAAGTGTACTACCAGCTTGCGAAAGGTCTCTAATCTATTATGGGCTTTCAACTGGACTGCAATGGATATTTAGGCTCGATTAAAATTTCAGCCCCATTCAGGGAGTATAAATATTGAGGATACAAATCACCCATTCGCTGATCATCGAATAATCCGGTGACTCTTCTCTCGAAACTTATATCATAAGAGAAAAAATTGCTGGAATGACTGCTCAAATCAAAGGAGATGAACATGGATCGAAAGGATACCCAAAAAGCAATTGAGAACGGAAAGACAGTCCTCGGGATTGAGTTTGGCTCGACCCGCATCAAGGCGGTGCTGATCGGCGAGGACCATACCCCGATCGCCTCGGGAAGTTATGAGTGGGAAAACCAATACGAAAACGGAATCTGGACATATAGTCTCGAAGATGTTTGGACGGGTTTGCAGGAAACCTATCGGGAGCTCGGAAATGAGGTATTTGAGATGTACGACACTCCTCTCACGACTATTGGCGCTATGGGTTTCAGTGGTATGATGCACGGTTATCTGGCATTCGATAAGGACGGCAATCTTCTCGCTCCGTTTCGTACATGGCGAAACACCATGACTGGACAGGCATCAGAGAAACTCACAGAGCTGTTTCAATTCAATATTCCCCAGCGCTGGAGCATTGCCCATCTCCATCAGGCGATATTGAACAAGGAACCTCATGTGAAGGATTCAGCTATCTAACCACGCTGGCAGGCTATGTACATTGGAGACTGTCGGGGCAAAAGGTGCTGGGTGTTGGCGAAGCATCAGGTATGTTCCCAATCGATAGTAAAACCAACGATTACGATGAACAAATAGGCTCGAATTGTTCAACGAACGGCTCAAAGCAGAAAACATCTCGTGGAAGCTCCAGGACATCCTGCCGAAAGTCCTTGCGGCAGGGGAGCCGCAGGTGTTCTTACCGAAGAACGTGTAAAACTGCTCGATCCCACGGGGACAACTACAAACGGGTATTCCCCTCTGCCCACCTGAGGGTGACGCAGGCACAGGTATGGTTGCAACCAACAGCGTGGCAGAGCGAACAGGTAATGTCTCCGCAGGAACATCCGTCTTCGCTATGATTGTTTTGGAAAAAGCACTTATCGAAGGTATACCCCGAGATCGACATGGTAACGACCCCTTCAGGCAAACCTGTCGCCATGGTCCACAGCAACAACTGCACATCCGATCTCAACGCATGGGTCAATCTGTTCAGAGAATTCGCCGATGAACTTGGGGTGGAGATCGATCAGTCCCAGCTGTTTGATATGCTGTATAAAAAGGCGCTTGCGGGTGATGCGGATGGTGGTGGGCTTCTTGCCTACAACTACCTCTCAGGCGAGCACATCACGCACCTTGAAGAAGGGCGACCACTGTTCGTCCGAACACCCGAAAGCCGCTTCACCCTTGCCAACTTTATGCGTGTGCATCTCTTCTCTTCGCTCGGCGCATTGAAAATTGGATTGGATATTCTCTTTGATCAGGAGCATGTTAAGATTGATCAAGTCCTCGGTCACGGTGGCTTCTTTAAAACAAAGGAAGTGGGCCAAAAGATTATGGCGACAGCGATGAATGTCCCCGTGTCCGTGATGGAGACTGCGGGCGAGGGCGGCGCCTGGGGGATCGCATTGCTTGCATCCTATTTGATCCACAAGAAAGAAAACGAACCCCTGGAAGCCTATCTCTCCAACAAGGTCTTTGCAGAGGAAAAAGGCACAACGATTGCACCCGATCAAGCGGACGTCGAAGGATTTGCAGCATTCATGGAACGCTACAAAAAGGGACTTGTCATCGAAAGAGCCGCTGTGGATGGGCTTGCGTAGATGAGTTGAAAATCACAGGCTGTAAGTGGTCAACAACCCCCGGATCATGTCCCTGTAAGTTATCCGGTCTCTGGAGATAAATATGCTCGAAAAACAAAAAGAACAGCTCGTTCAACTTAACCTTGAACTCCCCAAAAATAACCTGGTGGTTTGGACCAGCGGGAATGTCAGCGTCCGCGATCCTGAGACTGGTTACATTGCGATCAAGCCTTCTGGTGTCACATTCGAGGATCTGACACCGGAAAGTATGGTTGTGCTCAACCTGGATGGCGAAATCATCGAAGGAGCTTTGAAGCCTTCATCGGATACCGCCAGTCATCTGTATATCTACCGGCACCGCCCGGATGTTTTTGGGGTTGTGCACACGCACTCAAATTATGCGACCGCTTTTGCCATCCTGGGCAGGCCAATCCCGGTTTACCTTACCTCCCAGGCAGATGAATTCGGTGGTCCGGTGCCGTGCGGGGCTTTCGCTATGATTGGCGGTGAACAGATAGGTAAGGCGGTAATAGAAGCGATTGGCGATTTTCCGGCAGTATTGCTAAAAAACCACGGAGTCTTTGCTGTAGGACCTTCAGGTGAAGCCGCCCTGAAAGCAGCAGTGATGGTAGAGGATATCGCTAAAACCGCCATGCTGGCATTACAGATCGGCCAGCCGGATGAGATCCCACCAGATGTGGTTGAGAAGCTCAATAAGCGCTACCGAAATGAATACGGCCAAAAATAAACAATAAGCTGCCAGATCCAGCAGCACGGGGCAGGAGTTTTTCTCCTTTTATCGGTTTGTTGTCGCAAGGATCGTTGAGTTCTTGGGGACTGCCTGGACCTGACCAGAGTTATTATCCGCCCAGAAAATCCATTTGAGCCCTGATGCCGGCTGGAGGGATCTCAAGGGGGGTAGAACAATCCGGGGGGAGGCAAACCAGCGGTCAGGTCTGCTAAAAGCTGGATTTAGCCGCTTGCATCAAACTATTTAACTGCCAAAGAACAACCTGGGTTAAATATACTGGGTCCGACCTACCTCGGAAAGCGGAATTGAGTCTCCAAAGAATTCCTTGAAGATCCGGTAATATAACAATTCCTCCTTGGAATTCAACTGGCCTTCAATACCCAGGTCACGTTCGGCAGCATACTCTTCGTCAGATATTTTCACTTCGGCAAAATTGCTCAATTTCTCTCCCGAGCCGGAACCCTCCCAGAATTTAGACTTTCCTCGCCAGATAACCTCATCTGGCAGCGCATCGACCAGGCTCTGCCTGAGGGGCCACTTCTCCATTCCCTGGGGACCGCGTATCTTCCAGCGAGCCGGGATTGCCAGGGCGTACCGGACGACATCAGGGTCAAGGAAGGGAACTGCGACACCGGTACTATTCGCTGTAGCACAGCGGTCCACCCGCTGCAGGGCTGTATTGTGAAGGGCAGCGATCGCATCCTGGATGCTCAATGTAAGCTCAACCTCACTTGAATACGATTTCTGGTAAGAGTAACCTGCAAATAATTCATCGCCTCCCTCCCCGGATAAAACAAACGGCACATATTCGGAAGCCAGTCTGGAAACAAAAAAATTGGATACCGCGCTGTGAACCAGTGGGGCATCGAAGGACTCAAGGTGATAGATGACTTTTTCGAGCGCGCTTTGCATCTCTTCCAGTTGGTAAATGTATTCGTAATGCTCAGCGCCAATAAACTGTGCAACCTGGCTGGCATACTCAAGATCGGGAGCACCCTCAATACCGGCGGAGAAGGTGTACAGGCGGTCTACAAATGGGCGGGCGAGCGCAGCAATAACGCTAGAATCAACCCCCCCACTTAACCACACCCCGACCTCGGCGCCATCAGGGATTGCCCTCTGGACGGCATTTCGCAGGTGGTCTGTAAGCTGCAGCGCGCTTTGTTGAGCGCCATCCAGGTAGATTGGCTTGGGAAAATACGGCTGGTAATCATACATCCCATGATCTGATAGCAGAAAATTCCCCGGGGGAAACTCGTGAACCTGATCAACGATATCCACCAGGGCTTTTATTTCTGATGCGAAGCACATCGTGCCGTTTTTGAACCCATAGTAAAGCGGGCGAACTCCCAGGCGGTCCCGGGCGAGCAGAAAACTTTCCCCGCTCACAATTCCCAGCGCAAATTCACCTTCCAGCCTGCCAAATACCCTGGTACCGAATTCTTCATAACCGTGAAGTGAGATCTCGGCATCTGTCCCTTCTCTAACTGCATGAAATTCAAGGTTCTCCAGGACGGGTTCCGGATTTGTTAGCCTGCCATCCAGAACGATAGCTCTTTCATTTCTGCTTGTATGTACCGGACCCGGTTTTTCCCCAAGACGTGTGTACGCGATTGTTCCCAGAGCTGCAGCAGGTCCCTTCCAAATCTGGTATCTTGAATCGCCGCGATGTTCCAACTTCTGAAGAATTGTTTCGATGAGATCCTGGTTCTCGGATGAAAGCACTCCAGCAATGCCGCTCATAATTTATTGTCTCCTGATAAAAAAAAGTATCATTTTTCCGGATTGTCCGGGTTTGATATATCCTGGTCTTTTTTTACTTATTGGTCAGGTAATATCGCTTCTTTCAATCCTTTTTTTGTAATAATCTATATACTTGAGATGGTGCAGATAGGCTCGCCGGTTTCGTCTACAGCGATGCACTCAGTCTTATTCTCTACCAACCTTATTATTTCTCGCGTTGATGATAACCACCTGTGTTTCTTAGAATTCAAGCAATCTTGTTATTTACTTGCGGGTGGATTTGGAAGAACCTATGCCTGCCGGGTTATTAAAGGGTGGTTTGTTCTTGCAACCCTGGTCTGGATGGGCTTGCGGATTGTTCTATATTCCTGCACATAGCTTGTTAATTCGCTAACACTGAGATGGTCGATCCCCAGACGATCGAGTGTACGGCCCTGGCGCCAGTAATCGGTTTGGTGGATGATACACGCCAGGCGAATGATGCTGTCAATTCCCCGGACAGATACTCCGAAACGTTTTCCAAGAGAGGCGATGGGTATCAAGCTCATCGGTATTTCTTCGGTGATATAGCGGTGTAAAGATGATGTAGGCGCTTTAATGCCGCGATAACCGGGTTGGTTATGTATTGCTTCGTAAAGATTTTTTCCTTCAGTGTTGTAGGCGATATTCAACCACTCCTTTGCGGTAACAGCCCGAACGCCGACAGCCGAAGCGACTGTAACACGCTCGCGGTCAAAGACTTCCATCAAGTGCGCCACGGTAGGAGTTACGCCATCCAGGTAGAACTGGAAATTGCCCTGTGTGGATTCAATCCAGCCCAAATTCATTATGCTGATGGTCGGGTGGAAAATCGCACCGATATTATTAAGACCGGTTTGCAGTACATCTACTCCATCAATGAACTGGGGGTAGGCTGATGCAAGTAAGTCTAATACTCTGGGTGTTTCGGAAGCCGGTAGAGCTGCAAGCGGGACTGCATTCTTAACCCGGAATATTCGAGCCTGAGCAGGTCCCTCAGAACGGGAAGCATAGATAAAAGTCTGGGTTTCAGCGACAGTCACTCCTTGCGCACAACCATTGCGTTCAAGTACCCGGCTGAATTCGATTGCGCCCAAAGTCCGCCCGGGATTGAGGACGACAACCTGTTCCCGCTTTAAATAAGGAGATGCGTTTACAGCGATGGAATAGTGCGCATTTGACGGAGTTACGACCATTATGATATCGGCATTCCTGACCGCTTCTTCCATGCTGGACGTAACGCAGGCTAACCTGGCGAAACCATAAGGACCAGCGGGATCCGGGGATTCTAATTTGATGCCGCCCCTGGTTTTTATCCCGGCGATATTTTCTGGTGTGCGGTTGAACAGGGTTACTTCAAACCCCATAATGGCAAGATGGGCTGCCATAGCTTTCCCGCCATTTCCGGCTCCAATTACAGTATATTTTGGTTTCTTCAGAACCATCTGGTTCTCCTTATTGAAATTGATTTTCGCCCTCAGGTAGAATTACTTAACGGCTGAGCTTTGGGGAAAGTTTCTGAATGCGACTTTTATAACGGCGCTCTTTCACTTAATGCATGCGTTTAAATTGGCGTTTCACCCTTATTGATTTTCAGCGCCTAAGGTGGCTCTTGAGCACTTTTGTACGCAGTATTTTGCCGCTGCCAGTTACTCGAAATCGTTTGGCGTTGGCTTGGTGTTTTTTTTATTTGTATTTCCTTTTTTCTTTGGACTCATGAAGGTCACGTTTTGTCTTCGTAACTTACTTGTTTCCATTGTCTTCAATTTTGGATTTACTCACCTTCAGGTGTTCTTGTAGGAGAGGCCGGATTTTTTCGACATCTTCGTGAGTGCTTGAAGCCCATTCCCGCAGTAAGCGCTCTTTAAAGAATTCGAGCGCCTTTCTTTCAGATTCATTCAACCCTCTGATTGCCTGGATTGATGATAAATCGCGGGTTAATTTGCTGATGGAAATGATGTCGCCGCTGGATTTGACTTCACCAATTTTTTTCTTCCAGTACTTTCTATCTGGATCCAGGCTGCCTGCTTTTCTTCTGAGGTGGTAGATCACTTTGGGAATAATCTCATTGGAAACAACTGGCCGGATGCGGGGGTTGTCGTCTTCGTTTGTTGGAAACCAGTATGTACTGTTTTTTGTTTTAACTTTGTAACATTCCGTATCCTGTCCGTCGACCGGTTTCACTTCAATTGCAGTGATCTGACCGACGCCATAATGAAGGTGCACTACCCAATCGTGGGTAGAAAAAGGCAGGTCTGTTGCCATCTTTCTCTCTTTCGTATGAACTGGAGCCGGAAAAAATGCGTTCAGACGACATCCCGGATGTACAATTTAGGAAGGGAAATGACCATCCGGGTGTAAAGGATGAGCTTGTAAAGATGTGTGCACTTACTAAATTCAGCGGGTAATCAAAACGATTGCAGCCACAATCCCCAATTGGCTGCTGCTACCAGGTCCGCAGTTCGAAATTCTCTAAATAATTTTCGCACACAACCACGTCAAATCTATTCTCGAACTGATTGTAATTATAACACAGGCTAAAAAAAGTCATTTATTTGTGCTGAAATTATTAAACGCGCCATAAATTATGTGTTTCGTGGCGGTTTTTTTACGGCCGAATACACCCCCTACTCCAGCAGGCGGTCCAGTTCCAGTTTTTTTAGAGTCGTTACAAGCGGCACCCCGTCCCCATCCCAGCCCATCAGGGCATAATACTCATCCAGCATGCCCTCCAGTTCAACAACCTGCCCGCGGGCAGGCCCGTCTAAAATGGGCTGTGACAGGTTGCGTTCGGGCAGGGTATCGGCCTCCCGCCGGAGGCCTTCACGCACATTGAACATGCGCGCCAGGGTTGAGATTCTCTCCCCAACCCGCTCCAGGTCAACAACCCTGGGATACTCAAAGCCGGTCGCGGCTCTGACCAGCTGCCACAGTTCCTTGAGACTCATCCCGTAAGCCGGGAAAACGCACAGGCAGGCGCTGTCCCAGACCGCTTTTTCAGCCTGGTGGTCCCGGAAGAGCCCCGGTTTGCCTTCGGTGGCAAGCGGGTCAGCCGAGCCGGCAAAAAGCTCGCCTAGCGGGGCGCCGCGCAGGTGGCAGGCCCCACGCTCGGAGACGGCGTAAGCCAGGGCGGTGCCTTTGGCGGCGTTGGGGTGGTAGGCAGGCATTTCCAGGCCTTTTACCTGCATGGCAAATGATTTCGACTCAGGGTACCGCCCGGCGATGGAGGACACCCCCTGCGCCAGCCAACTCCCGCAGCCCTCAACCTTCGCCATTTTCTCCGCCAGGGCAAGGGCTGCTTTTACGTCCCCAAACTCCGGCTTTATCCCATCCAGGTCGGCCGGGCTTAAACTGCCGCGTTCGTACATTTCCATCACAAACCCAATCACCCCGCCCACCGAGATGGTATCCAGCCCATACTCGTCGCAAATCCAGTTAAGCCGGATGATCGCCTCCCGGCTGCCTATAGCGCAGTTCGAGCCAAGGGCGAAGATAGTTTCGTATTCCGGACCTTCGATGACCACGCCGTCTCTCAGGGCTGCAGTCCATTTCCCGCAGGCGATCGGGCAGCCGAAGCAGGCATACTCTCTCTTCCAGTTGTTCTCCCGGAAGGCAGCGCCTGATATCTCAGCGGAGGAAGAGAACTGGCCGCGCTGGAAGTTGCGGGTGGGCAGGGCGCCCATCACGTTGACAATCTCCAGAATATTTGCGGTCCCTTCTCTGCTGAGCATGCTGACCGGGCTTGACATGCGCACTGCCCGGTAAGCCAACTGCAGGGCGCGTTCGTACTCCGCCTTATTGTGGACGCTCACCGTTCCCCCCCCGCGCACCGCGATAGCTTTCAGGTTTTTGGAGCCCATCACTGCCCCTACACCGCCGCGCGCCAGGGCACGGCTCTCGTTGAATATACCCGCCAGGTTGCGTTGGGCTTCACCGGGCGGACCGATCACCAGGGACTGCCAGCCTACCCCCAGTTTTTCCCTGACCGCTTCGGTTGCCCGGGAGATGCTCGTGCCCCACAGGTCATCAGCTGGCCGGATATCGACCCGCTCATTTTCTATCACCAGCATAACCGGTCCCGGGGCAGTGCCGGTCACAACCAGGGCATCGTATCCGGCATATTTCAGCTCGTTTCCCCAGTAACCGCCGCAGTAGGAATCAAAATAGGTGCCGGTGGCGGGGCTTTTGGTTGTCACACCGAAGCGCCCCGAAGTGGGGGCGGTGGTGCCGGTCAGGGGACCGTTGTGAAAGATCAGGCGGTTCTCAGGGGAGAGCGGGTCGACCCCGGCTGGCTGGCCTGTATACAGCAACCATGCGCCCAGCCCTTTTCCACCCAGGATCAGGGGCATAATCCTGCCCGGCAGCGGGTTGGTTTGAACCGTACCGGTTGAGAGATCTACCTGCAGGATGCGGTCGCAGTAAGCCCGTTGTTTTAAGTTCATAACAGTTACCTACACCTGTTGCGGGTGAAAATCAACCCGCTCGGCATTATAAATGGCGCCGGTCGGGCAGATGCGGACGCATTCCGGCGCTCCGCCGCACAAATCGCAGACCAGCGGGTACCAGTCCAGGAGGCGTCCGTCGTCAAAAGTAATCCCCCGGTCCGAATGGATGATTACCCCGGTCGGGCAGATCTGGATGCATTCCGAGCAGTTGTCGCAGCGTTCTATCAGGAGCTCGACCGCCCCGCTCTGCGGGTGCCAGCGCAGGGCATCCCTGGGACAGACATCGATGCACTTCTGGCAGGAAGTGCAGAACATAACCCGGTGCTGCCCGGGAAGGCGCCCGGGATCGATCCGCAGAAGGGCCTGTGCGGTTCCGTAACTTCCGCCGTCGTGATTTCCGACGCAGGCAACCACGCACAGGTTGCAGCCCGTGCAGAGGGCTGGCTTTGCCTTCAAGCGCAGGAAATCCCAGGCTTCTCCGTGCAGGGCCTGGTCCACGGTCCAGTTTTTATGGGCAATGCCGCTGAGCTGTTCGATCATGGCTCCCGGGTCGGGCGATTTGGTGACATTGCGTCCCATCAGGCAGCCGGATGCGCCGGCTTGCTGGGCTTCGGCATACAGTTCCAGAGCATCTCGCTCGTTGTCAGAACGGGCGCCCCCCAGTACCAGGGTTGGCACACCGCTGACCCGGATGAGCTGGCGGAAGGATTCGACATCCCCGGTGTAGGGAATTTTTAATGCGTCTGCCCCGATCTCCACCGCCATGCGGGCCCCAAGGGTCAGGATTTCGACAATGTTGGCGCCTGTCACCTGGCCCCCGTAAGCCAGCGGCTCGATAATGCAGGGCAATCCCGCCTCCCGGCACTCGCTTACGAATTGGGCGCAGTTATCGATGCCCTTTGTTTCAATCCGGTCGCTGTAACCCAGAAATAAATAGATCGTGATTGCGCTGGCGCCCAGCGAAAGAGCCTGCCTGGCGCTGATAATCTTTTCGTGCAGAAGCAGCCGCTGGGGGACCGCGTTGGCCACGTTGGAAGTGCCCAGGCGGGGCATGTTCATCCAGTCAGCCCGCAGGATGAGGGCGGGCCCCTGGCGGCCCTGAAAAAGCGGCGCCAGGCGCACAGCCTGGCCGGGGCTGAGCAGGATGCCGTCCGCGCCTCCCCGGATGACCGCCTCAACCACCAGGCGCAGTTGGACGACATTGACGGTGACGTCGCTCATGTAGCCGTGGTCGGCTGCGACACAGATGGCGCGCCCGTCGCCGTGACGGTTAAAAAGTCGCTCTAAACGGGCTGATAGTCCGGATTTCATCTCCGCTCTCCAATCTTTAGCCTGAATTATCCGGGTGCAGGGCAGCCCGGAAACGCTCGAGCAACCCGGCGGTGCCTGGCTGGTTAAAGAGGACCTCTCCCAGCCACAGGCCGGTCCCGCCCAGTTCCAAGCAGGCTCCCAGTTCGCTCTCTGCTTCTTCCAGCCTGGATGGTTTCACCCAGACCGGCGTCCCGGCGGCCATTTTAAGGATCGTCTCGAAAGAACCGTTCCCGGGCCAGGGCACAGCCAGGCCGTCCGCGCCCCCTTCCAGGGCGTAAGACACCCCCAGTTCGATCGCTTTTTCCCGCAGCACCACCCGCGGTCCGACCGGCAGGACATCCACGATCAGGGGCATTCCAACCCTGGAGCCCTCCAGGGCGGACTGAACGGTCAGGTTCAGGCAGCCAGCCTCAATCCCCTCTTCGAAACCGAGCAGGAAATAAATGACCAGCCCGGATGCACCGATATCGAGGGCATCCTGGGGTGTCAGAAGAGGCAGGTGGCTGATTGTCTCCGGCGGCAGGACAAATTCCGGGCCGCGCAGGGCGTTGGTCCAGTCGGCGCGCACAAGCAGGGCGGCGTCAGCCCTTGACCTGCCGGTGAGGCGGCCTGCCTGGCCCGGGCTGGCGACAATTCCGTCCACAAGCGGCAGGATTGGAACAACCGCCCCGGAAAAATCCTCCAGACCGGGGAGCGGTCCAAGCGAGAGCCCGCCGCTGGCTTCAACAATAAGGCTGCGCCCGTCGCCGGGGTGGATGAATTCACCAAGACGATATGATTTGTTATTCACTTCCCAACCTCCCAGTTTGGGGTTTATTCAACAGATTTTACCAGATTGGTTTCCTGGCAGGATTTTCTTTAAAACGCCAAAATTCCCGGATTATTATCAGGGCGCTAAAAAATTAAAGTTCAAACAGATAGTGGGACACCAGGTATTCCCGGCCGCCCTTTAACCCCCAGGCCATGCTGCAGCTAAGAAAGAATAACCGCCAGTTGCTTAACCAAAGAGTCTCATTTTCCGGGCCGTATGTCTGAGCCATAACCCCGCGAACAGCATCCTTGTTGGCATCGAGCTTTGCCAGCCAGGCTTGCAGGGTTTTTTGATAGTGCCAGCCATCGATCCGCCAGTGGTCGCGGATTTTTAGATCGCGCTGGAAATGGAGCAGCAGGTCATCGCTGGGCATTGTCCCGCCTGAGAAAAAGGTCTGCGCCATCCAGTCTCTGGGATTATCCGCATCAAACTCGTGGGCAAACTCGCGGTGAGAGAATATATGCACAAACAGCTTCCCATCCGGGTCAAGCAGTTCGGAGATGCGCTTCAGCAAGCGCTCGTAATTTTTCATATGTTCAAACATTTCAACAGAAATCACACGGTCGAATCTGGGGAACTGTTCGAAACGCCGGTCGCTCTCAAAATCCGCCATGTCCGCTGTCATAACGCTGATATTGTTCAATCCTCTGAGCTTCGACTGCTTCTCAATAAATTCTTTCTGGGTTTTCGAATAGGATACAGCCAGCACATTACATCCGGGGTAATGGGTCCCGATCCAGAGGCTGAGCGAACCCCAACCGCAGCCCAGGTCAAGCACCCGCATTCCATCCTCGAGCCGGGCGCGCCTGCAGGTCAGGTCGAGCATAGCTTCTTCAGCCTCGTCCAGTGTGATTGCGCCCGCTGGCCAGTAGCAGCAGCTGTACTTGAGCCACTTGCCCAGCACAAGCTGGAAGAACTCACTTGGTACCTCGTAATGCTGGCGGTTGGGGTCATTTGTGCGGATTGCGATTGGGCTGTTTTTTAACTTTTGTATTAATACCCGCTTTGCAGTCGAGCGCTTTTTTATGCTGTGAGAATTTCGCCTGAAAATCTGCAGGTTGAATGAGATCTGCAGTACCCAACGAATTACCGAATCGGGAACCCAGCCCGTTTCAACCAGCCGCATATACCATAATGGATTTTTCATAAAATTACTTTTCAATATTGGATATTTAACCATAAAGTCTTGCAGGCTTCTCTCCCTTTATAACAGAAGTTATTTATATACAATCCAAGGACTATTCTAAATGGAAGTCAAAAAAATTCCTTTGATTGTTATAAACATATTTATTTGATCAGTTATTTCTCGAGATAAAAGAAGCTAACATATGATCGAGATGGTTTGATAAGGCTGTTATTTTAATTGGAATAAACGCTCCTTTTTGATTAGATATTGGGAAATAGGGGAAAACCGAGTAAAATGAAAAATCAAAATAGCCGCTTAACCTGATTTTCCGATCAGTACTTTAAGTGAACAATTTGATTTTTAAACGTTGTTGCAGGGGATAAACTTGACTATCGACAATATCCTGGTGTTTAGTATTTTAGCCGGTGCCATTATCCTGTTTGTAAGTGAAAAATTGCGCGTGGATGTAGTTGCCATGATTGTATTGGCTTCACTGGTGCTGACAGGTCTGGTGCCGATTGAGCAGGCGTTTTCCGGTTTTGCCAGTCCGGCAGTGATTACAGTCTGGTCAGTCTTTATTGTCAGTGGCGGTTTAACCCGCAGCGGAGTAGCTGATACTATTGCCAGACTGGTAATGCGATTTGCAGGGACGAATCCAATCCGATTAATTGTATTAATTATGGTGGGAGTAGGGTTGATGTCAGCCTTAATGAATAATATCGGCGCAGTGGCAATTTTATTACCGGCGGTCATTAGTATTGCTCGTGGAACAAATACAGCACCCTCCAAATTCTTAATCCCGTTAGCCTGGGGATCGCTAATGGGAGGCAACATGACAATGATCGGGACGCCTCCAAATATCCTGGCTTCAGGTATATTGGAGTCTTATGGAAATTTGGAACCGTTCCAATTCTTTGATTTTCTGCCAATGGGGATTATCGTGCTTGGTACCGGAATCCTGTATATGGTGTTGATCGGTCGCAGATTACTTCCTGAGCGGATGAGCGGAGCTGAACTTACCCAGAGTTACCAGATAGAGGATTATCTGACAGAAGTTCGCATTCTGGAGGATTCCCCGCTTATAGGCAAAACTGTTAAAGAGGCAGACCTGGACAACCAGTTTGGATTGAACGTGATCCACATTCACCTGTGCTGCCAGGACAGTGAAACAGCCACTCCAACCAGTGAACACCGCCTGGAACCTGGGGATGAATTGCACATTGAAGCAAATGCGGAAGCAATTCTGCAAGCGACGGAAAGCCTCAAGCTTGCACCGGTGCCAGACCGCGAGATTCAGACAATGGAAGATGAACCATCCCGCAGCGCATTTGAACTGGCAGAGGTGGTTTTATCCCCAAAATCTTCATTAAACGGTAGGACTTTTAAGGAGATTGACTTTCGCTCTCGATATGGTCTGTCGGTACTGGCATTGCGCCATCAAAGCCAGTTGCTTTACTCCAGGCTGGCAGAAAAACCGCTTTCTTTTGGAGATTCCCTCCTGGTTCAGGGACCGGTTGAAAACATTGAAAGGTTACGTACAGACATTAATTTTCTGCTGCTTGACATGCCCAAACAAGAACTGCGGCGGATAAATAAAGCTCCAATCGCGATTTTTATCCTTTTAGGGGTGCTGATGGTTGTAAGCACCAGTCTGCTGCATGTTTCAATCGCAATGTTCATCGGCGCACTATTGATGGTGCTCAGCGGTACCCTAACAATGGATGAAGCTTATCGTTCCATTGAATGGAAAGCAGTATTTTTAATTGCAGGTATGCTACCGCTTGGTTTGGCGATGGAAAGCACGGGTACTGCACAACTAATTGCAGACCAGATCATTAGGTTTATTGGTGATCAAGGCGCACTCGCAGTTATGATGGGGGTATACATCATGACAGGATTGTTAACTGAGGTGATGTCAAACGCAGCGGCAACTGTACTGGCAGTACCAATTGCAATCGATGCTGCGCTGGGCTTGGGTGCAAATCCACATACCTTTGTTATGGCAATTGTAATCGCCGCTTCAACTTCTTTTCTGATGCCTATAGGCCATCAGGTGAATATCCTGGTGTACGGACCGGGCGGGTACAGGTTCTTTGATTATACAAAAGTCGGGGTTTGGCTTAATTTACTAATACTGATCATGACAGTTATCTTCCTGCCGATCATTTGGCCGCTTTAAGGAGATACAAGAAGTAAAGTGGTGAACACTGATTTCCCCTTATACCTTCCACTTTCTTTTATCCTTTTTGGTGTATTAATCGCTCTGATCTACAGCATTCAATTCATTAATAAAAGGCTATCTGTCAACCTGACTGGTTGGTTGTTGGCATTATTTCCTTTTGCGGCATTTGTTAGTTTGTTAATCGCACTTGTCCAAATGCAGGATGAATCATATTTAACTTTTAATTACAACTGGTTACCCAGCTTGAAAATAATTGGCAGCCTGTATTTTGACCACCTGAGCGCGGTCTTCGCCCTTTTAGTAACCGGGATCGGTACCCTGGTAATTATCTACAGCGGTTATTACTTTAAGGGTGATCGAACCTCCTGGCGGTTCTTTGCTTACCTGATGTTATTTATGTTTGCCATGCTTGGTTTAGTCTTGGCCGGTAACCTTCTCCTGCTTTTTATCTTCTGGGAAATCACAAGCATTGTTTCGTATTTGTTGGTTGCCTACAAATACAAATCCGAAGAAGCCAGGAGAGGAGCATTCAAAGCCCTCCTGATAACAGGTACAGGTGGAGTTGCTCTGCTGCTAGGAATTATATTAATTTTTTCAGTCACAGGAAGCACAGAGATTGCGGACCTTTTGTTTAATGCTGATTTCATTAGAGAAAGTGACCTATACCTGCTTATATTGAGCCTTATCGCTCTGGCAGCATTTACAAAAAGCGCCCAGACTCCATTTCATATTTGGCTGCCGGATGCAATGAGCGCTCCAACGCCTGCCAGTGCATATCTACATTCAGCAACAATGGTCAAAGCTGGAATTTATCTGTTGGCGCGATTGAATCCTGCAATTGGGTTGACTGAGGAATGGTTCTGGTTATTCAGCTCGATTGGTTTGATCACAATGTTAACCGGGGCTTACCTTGGGTTCAAACAAAACGATCTGAAAGCGTTGCTGGCTTATTCAACTATCAGCCAGCTTGGTGTGATGGTTCTGTTAATCGGACAGGATACCGATATAGCATTTAAAGCCCTGGTAATTTCGGTGATCGCCCATGCTTTATATAAGAGCGCCCTGTTCCTGATCGCTGGCATTGTTGATCATCAAACTGGGACACGTGATATACGGGAATTGGGCGGTTTGGGTCGCTGGATGCCATATAGTATGGGGATTGCCATCCTGGCTGGTCTCTCAATGGCTGGTTTACCTCCCATGTTTGGATTTTTGGCTAAGGAGACTCTACTTTCTACATCCATTCATCCTAGTCTGCCGGAGTTTATTGCGGCACTATTTCCTGCCTGCGTTGTTATCGCTGGGGCGTTTATTCTCGCTCAAGCAGTCTTATTTGTATGGGGCACATTTCTTGGCAGGAGTCGCAATCCGGATTTGCAGCCCCGTGAAGCGCACTGGGGGATGCTAATTCCAGCGTTTATCCCGGCTTTTCTTTCAATAATGCTGGGTTTACTACCGGAACCGCGCGGATTTGCTTCTTTTCTTTCGAATGCTGCCAGTATGGCATACGGCGGAAAGGTTAAAGTCTCTCTGGCATTGTGGGCTGGCCTTACAGTTCCAGTTATTCTTTCAATCGCCGCGGTCATTTCTGGCACATTAATCTTTATTTTCAGAACGAGGTCCGAACAATCCAATCGACAATCGCGCCAAACCTGAGCATAAATAATTTCTACTATGGTTTATTGGGTGCGGTTGAAAAATCAGGAATTTGGGTCACCAGATTGCAGGTTGGAAAACTTCGCACATATCTAACGGTAATACTATTCAGCATGGTTGGATTGATTGTTTTCTTCGTCAGGGTGCCAGTGGTGGATAAGACCATACTAACCCTTCAACCGTCTTCTAATCTCGGGTTTGAGATTTCAGTTCTGCGCATTTTTGCCTTGATCGTGATCATCAGCGCAGCCCTCGCCAGTGTTTTCATCAAGCGTGATTTTTCTGCGATTCTTACTTTAGGCGCAATGGGCTTGAGTGTCGCGGTTTTTATGGTGCTTGAACCGGATCCGGATTTAGCTCTTGTCCAGATGGTTGTTGACCTTCTGGCAGTTGTGATACTGGTACTGGCCCTAACACGATTGCCCAGAGCTCAACGTATGCGCGCGATTGAGTTAACCTACAAACAAAATAAATTAAGCCTTGCCAGGGATATATTGGTATCGGCTGCTCTTGGGATAATTGTGGCATGGATATCAATGATCGCTCTGCTCACCAGGCCGCGGGAGAGCGTGGTGACACCGTTCTATGAAGCAAACTCAAAACTGCTAACTGGCGCAAAAGATATTGTCGGCGCAATTGTTGTCGATTTCCGGGCATTCGACACATTGCTGGAGATCACTGTTTTCAGTATCGCTGGGTTTGGTATTTATACACTCTTGTTATATGCCTCCCGTTTGGCTGGTGACCATGTGGTTGATGAGCCGTTGCCGAAAACTCACATTATGAAGACTTCTGGAATTGGTGGGTTAAGAACATCATACTTTGTACATGCTTTGGCATATGCTTCGCTTCCGTTTGCATTAATCCTTGCAGTGGTTCACATGATGTACGGGCATGATCAGCCAGGAGATGGTTTTACCGCCGGAGTAATTGTTGGATTGGTGGTTGCATTCTGGTATGTCGTATTCAGTTATTCGGTAGTAAAGCGCGATTGTGGTGGTTAAAACCGATGCTGCTGATCAGCATTGGGATACTGCTTGCTATTTTAAACGGGATTTTTGGCGTCTTTTACAACAGGTAGTTTCTTCAAACGTAGATTTTGGTGCTATATATAACATACCCCTACCAGAAGGATTTAACCTCAGCACTTCCTTCTTATTCGAGATAGCGATTTTCCTGAGTGTCCTCGGCAGCATTTCTTACATGCTTGGCGCCCTGGGTCACCCGAGAATCAGCGAATCGAAAAACATGAAGGATCTAATTTCAACGGAAAAGTCAAATCCAGCCGAGATGAATAAAAACCAAATTCTCACCGTTTCATGCCCAATTTACTATTGGACAGGACGGGAATGATCAAGAATGCAAAACCAGGAAAATTAAATGGAACTATTAACCGCAACAGCAATTGGGTTTCTCTTTATGATAGGGATTTTTCAAATTTTGCGCAGGAACGTAATTCGGTCTGCAATCGGATTGATCATTTTGTCGAATGCGATAAACTTATTTTTACTGAGTTCAGGCGCATATAATGGTATTCTGCCGGCATATACGGATACACCGAGGGACTGCACAGCGATGCCCTTCCTCAGGCGCTGGTACTGACTGCAATCGTGATCAGTATGGGAGGCTTTGCTTTTGTGCTCTCAATACTCTACGTAATCTCATCCCGTTATAAGACCAGTGATCTGGATGAAATCCAGGGATTAAGGAATTAAGCAAACAAGAGATATTAGGAAAAAAAATGGATCTTAGGCAGATTATCCTTCTTCCAGTAATAATCCCTCTAATAGGCGCTTTTGTGGTGCTGCTACTACGTTCATGGAAATCCTTGCAGGGTAGATTAGCTTTTCTTGTGATGCTAATATCGCTGGGCTGCAGTTTCTGGTTATTTAGCAAGGTCTGGTATGGTAAAGATGCAGTGGTGTATCAACTAGGTGGTTGGGTTGCTCCATTCGGAATTACGCTGGTGGCGGATCCATTATCAGTATTTATGGTAATAATGAGTCAACTGGTGCTCTTTATGGGGATTGTCTATTCATTAGGGGCGAAAGATAAAGCCATCGAGTACCCAACTTTCTATCCATTATTTCTATGCCTGGTGGTGGGTTTGACAGGCGCTTTTCTGAGTGGGGATCTATTTAATCTTTTTGTGTTTGCAGAATTGCTGGTAATTTCAGGAACGGTTTTAACCGCAATCTCAGATGATCGTTATGGTGCAGAAGCGGCATACAAATATTTCTATATCAGCTTGCTGGCGTCATCGTTTATGCTGCTGGCAATCGGCTGTCTTTATGTATCCTACGGTTCGCTAAACATGGCAGATCTTGCGATTCGAATTGTTTCAAACCCTGACCACCGCTGCTACCGGTTGCGATCGCTTTCCTTACAGCAACATTCATGGTTAAAAGCGCAGTTTTCCCTTTTCATTTCTGGCAACCAGATTTTCATGCTGCAGCCTCAACCCCAGTCAGCGCCATGCTCTCTTCTGTGGTTGTAAAACTTGGGATTTACGGTTTCTTGCGTATGACCACTTTGTTGTTTGTAGAACAATCTTCTCAGATACAAATTCTATTAATCAGCCTGGGCATATTCAGCGTATTTTTTGGAGGATTATCAGCAATTGGCACACACAATGCAAAACGTATGCTTGCCTATTCGACATTGGCGCAAATCGGTTTCATTCTGGTTGGAATCGGCTGGAACACTCCCCTTTCGATAGCGGCGGCCCTGGTTTTTGCCTTTAACCACAGTTTGATTAAAGCCGCGATGTTAATGCTGACGGGTTCGGTTGCAAGCCGCACAAGTATTAAATCGGCGGCATTTAACATTCTCACAGGGACCGGAAAATATATGGCTTTCGCTGGCATTTTATTTTTTATCGGAAGCCTGGCACTTGCCGGTATTCCGCCTACCAATGGTTTTATCAGCAAATATTTAATATTTTCCAGCGGTGCTGCTTTGCATGAATATTTAATTTTGATTGCACTTGCGTTCGGAGGAATTCTTTCAATCATTTATACATTGCGCGCATTTGAGAAGATTTGGTGGCTTCCAAAATTGGATAATGGCGCAATAAAACCTGAAGGTGACCGGTTAATCGCACCGGCAATTCTGGTAGCACTAATCCTGGTTTTCGGGGTTTGGGCTGAACCGCTTATACAGATCAGCCAAGCAGCAAGCACCTGGCTGCAGGACCCAATGAATTACATCCAGGCGGTTATGGGATCTACGATCATTGTGGCATTTGGAGGATGAATATGCGCTATTTGCCATTTGTAATCTTCAATACAATAATTTACCTATTACTAACCACAAACCTGGAATTATTGAATATTTTTGCCGGATTAATCATTTCGGTCGTAATAACAGTTCTATTAAGACCTGTTATTAGAAAAGCCTCATGGAGAAGGTTACCATCTGCAACTCTCGCTTTTATCCGGTATTTGGGGGTATTAATTTACGATATTGTCAGCGGCGGATTAATGGTCGCCAGGCTGGCTTTAAGCCGGAAAATTGAAATAAATCCGGGAGTAATAGCTATTCCATCGGAGTGTGATTCTGAACTTGCGACAGCTTTAAGTGCCCATTCCATCAGTTTATCCCCTGGAGAGCTGGTTGTTGAAATCGATGACGAGGGTGTTATGTACACCCATATACTGGATATCCGCCAGGAACCAGAATATAAAAAGCAGGCTCAGAAATTGAGAAGAGAATTATTAAGTAATATTTTTAATTAATAATTTATCCAGAGAAATCAGGCTTGGAAAACTTATTATCGATCGTACTGTATATTTCACTGATTATTCACATTCTGCTGACTGGAATAAGTTTATGGAAGGTCTGGAGAGGTGATAATATTATCGACCGCTTGATGGGTGTAGATTTAATCAGTACGCTTACGCTTGCGATTATGATCCTGATTGCATTGTTCGAGGAAAACAGCATCTTTATTGATGTTGCAGTTGGTTTAAACGCGCTGGGTTTCGTTTCCACCATTGCGCTAGCGAAATATTTAGCTGATGAGCAAATGTTTTAGTCTTAAAAACTGGTGTATCTGATGAATAAGATATTTAGCGAATAAATTTATGGAAAATGAAAATGGAAAATATCTCAACCCTATTTGCGGTAATCGCGATTTCAATCGGAACACTTTTTTCACTTACCGGTGTATTGGGTTACATTCGCTTCCCGGATGTGTATACCCGCTTACATGCATCGGCAAAAGTAAGTGTATTTGGGATTGTGCTGCTAATGACCGCTGCGATCATTTTTACACCACTTAGTTTTGGTAAGGGTCTGGTTTTAATCTCATTGTTGCTGGTTTCAGGCCCGGTTGTAAGCCATGCCCTGGCTTCCGCAGCTTATAGAATAAATATTCCTTTTGCTAAAACCGAAAGGAACGATCTGAATAATTGAATTTAGGAAAAGCAACAAATTGGAGGAAAAAGAAAAGTATTTTAAAGCAGGAATTAAGTCCGGATTATATTTATTCCTAACCTGGATGAATTAATATAATCACTGCTTGAACAATTAATTTATGGAGAAAATGATATGTATAAACGCATTTTGTTGACTCTTGACGGCTCTGAAATGTCAGAGCAAGCGTTGCCCGTGGCGGTTGAATTGGCAAAGCGCTTTCAGTCTGAATTATTTTTGCTCAGAGTAATCTACCCTCTGGCGAAGTCTTATCGTTCAGGTCTTGCATCTGTCTCTGCCATTCAAAAGGCAGAGGAACAACTTAGAATTCTTGCCTACGATTACCTTGAAAAATTTACAGATGAACTTAAGAAGGAAGGCATTAATACAACTATTGACAGCGTAATTGGTGTTCCTTATAAAGAGATAATCCTATACACAGAAAGACAGGCTATAGACCTGATTGTTATGTGCACAAGGGGTGAGAGCGGGATTTCACGCTGGTTGCTGGGCAGCACCACTGATCATGTCATCAGGGGTTCTCGAATCCCACTGATTGTCATTCCTGCGAAAGAGAATTGAAAAGGAATTCCTAAAATCAAGTATTAATTCTGCTGCAGACTGTAAGAGATAAGTCTTTCTCTTCAATTTTTGCGGTATTGTCAACAATCCTGTAATTGAGACGGCAAAGATTATTCTGATCCAGTTAATGGTTTTAAAGGTTTTAAAGGTAACGCCCCAGGCGGGAAATAGGAGCGAGTTGTAAAAAGGGTGCCGGATATATTTGTAAACGCCGCTTGTCACCAGTTCGGTTGTTTTCCCGATACCGACCAGAGCTGTTTATCATTCCTTTATTTCGAAATATCCATACCGCCTGGGTGATAAAGACCTGCGAAATGGTTAGAAAAAACCATGAAATGGCCTGGGAAAGCTTAAAAGGGTCAATAAACCAATAGTCCAGATTTATAAGGAACAGGATGAGGATCAACTCCCAGGTGAGAAACCGGAAGAACCCGTGCTGACGTATATTATAAAAAGAGGAATGAGAAATCAATATAATGCCTGTCGACCCAAGTATAAATAGGAGTATTTTGTATACCATTCTTTTTTCGAATAATACAGCCATTGTGGTCGTTGCAACCCTGGCGATGCCTGCCGATACCTGGGAGTATTGAATCCGATATTAATGGGGTCCAATTAATTGGGTCTGGTTAGGTTCTCCGTTTTCCTGCCCATGCATACATTCGTGCAGTTTATCTATATCCTTGCTGCGGATAAATAGAGTGCGCCTCTTGTCCTGCTGAATCTCAGCCCGTTTTGTAAGCGCCAGGTTATAGGCCCGGATAATATCTGCCCGGCGGATTAGACCTTCCAGATGATCACGGTTGGTTCTTGAGACTACAGGCAGACGGCCCACACCACGAATGCCCATCCTGGTTAGGGCTGCACCCATGGATTCATCAGGAAAAGCGATCTGAAGATTCGCGGCACGTTTACCGAAAACAGTCACCAGCGTTTCATCAGGTAAATTTTGTTCAATAGCCCGATCAAGGTCGGATACTGTCACGAGTCCCCAGAAGTTTCCCTGGTCGTCCATCACAGCCATTCCATGATGGCGGGTGTGCGAAAAGATCTCCAAAATTTCTGAAAGGGTGGTTTCGGTTGACACTGATTCCACATCACGGGTCATGATTTCTTCAACAGTTACCCCTTCCAGGACGTCTACGTCCTGTCCGGACTGTAGATGCACTCCCCTTCGTGAGAGTTTAAGAGTGTAAATAGACTCTCCATTGAGCATCTTCTGGGCGAGGTAGGTTGCCAGCACTACGGTAAGCATCAGCGGCAGGATGATCCGGTAGTCTCCTGTCAGTTCAAAAAGGATAATAATGGCGGTAATGGGAGCATGGGCGCTTGCCGCGAACACTGCAGCCATCCCTACCAGAGCATAAGCGCCGGGTGGAGCGACAACCGAAGGGAAAAATATCCTGATCGTTAGTTCAAACGCGGTGCCCAGCATCGCCCCCATGAACAAGCTGGGCGCAAAGACCCCTCCGGACCCTCCGGAACCGAGGGTCAGACTTGTCGCGACAATTTTTAACAATAACAGCGAGACAACCACTCCCAGCAGCAGCTGGTTTGAAAGGGCATCTCCGATAACTTCATAACCGACATTAAAGATTTGCGGTATTCCAACCCAGGTGGTGGGAGTAAAAAATGGGTATGCCAGGGCCAGACCGCCGAGTAGAGCACCGCCAACAGCAGGCTGGACCCATTCCGGAACGCTTCGCCACTTATCAAACAGGTCCTCAGTCCAGTACAGCAGGCGGACGAAAAACACACCAACAAGCGCAGCCAGTACGCCGAGCAGGGCGTAAAACCCAAATTCCCACAGGCTATTTATGCCGTATTCAGTTGGAAGCGGGAATGCCGGGAAATCGCCAAACACAACCCGTCCGATCACGCTGGCTGTCACTGATGAGACTACAACCGAGATGAAATAATGCAGCTTGAAATCGCCCAGGATTACCTCAAGAGCGAAAATCACGCCTGCGATCGGGGAATTGAAGGTAGCGGCGATGCCCCCTGCCGCGCCGCAGGCGACCAGATTGCGCACACGGTCGTCAGAAAGATGAAGCGCCTGGCCTAGTGTGGACCCAATTGCCGAACCGATTTGTACGATCGGACCTTCACGGCCGACAGAACCTCCTGTACCGATACAGATGGATGATGCCAGGGATTTAATCACTGCAACTCTAGGCCTAATGCGTCCACCGCGCAGTGCAACGGCCTCCATAACCTCTGGAACACCGTGCCCTTTGGCTTCCCGGGCGAAGAAAAATACCAGAAGTCCGACAATCAGACCACCCACTGCCGGAACAATCACCACATAAGCATTTCCCCAGCGGCTGGTGACAGCCGGAAACCAGGTGTACCCCACCCAGCTGACAGCCTGGATTAAAAAACGGAATATCACCGCCCCAATTCCGGCGCCTATTCCAACAAGCAGCGCTGTGCCGAAAAGCACAATTTCTTCAGGCGGCTGCCTGCTGTTCAGCCAGTCGCTGATAACATTACCAAAATTTCTTTGATCCGAATTTAATCTAAATTTAAACAGTCTCATTTTCGATAGGTCGTTCAATCAGATTAATTTACCCATAATAAATCTAAAACGCCTGGTCTCTGAAGGAGTCCAGGCGTTGGATTTACCGTAGATTAGAGAAACGTCTAGGGCTTTACTTTTGAGGCCACTATGATAAAAATGATCCATTCAAATGACTTGGAAATATTACCTTACAATCCCAAAATAATCAACGTGACGAGTGATCGCATGCATCCATTGGGAATTGTCAGCGAAGTGCATCCACAATTGCACGGGTGTTGTAGCGCATATAGTCGAGATAGGTCCCAGCTTCGCTGGAGGGTTCGCTCAGCGAACCGGTATAGAAGAAAACCAGCTGCACGCCGGTGTCATGTGAAAGGCGCTCGGCCAGAGCCGGGTTGACGGTTTTGCCGACAAACACCGCCCTGACATCCAGGCTGGCGATGGAGTCTTCAATCCGGGCAAGCTCCTGGGCGGTGGGCTCAGCCAGGCTGCTGTAAGCGGGCACAATCGCCCCCACCTGCCTGAATCCGTATTGCTCCGCGAAATAACCCAGGAGGGCGTGATCGGTGACAATAAGGCGTTTTTCGGGCGGGATCGCGGCTACCCTGGAACGGATCCAGGCCTCCAGTTTTTCAAGCTCGGACTTGTAAGCGTCCGAATTGGAGGTATACAACCCGGCGTTATCCGGATCTGCCTTGCTGAGGGCGGATTCGATGTTGCGCACCCAGACCTTTACATTGTTGGGGTCTGTCCAGACGTGCGGGTCAGCACCTTCGTACTCGTGTCCTATCATCAAATTCATGGACATCGCCCGGGACGTCTGCATCCTTTTCCTGTCCGAGCAGGTCAATCCCTTCAGAAACATGAACGACCCTGTCGCCTGCCCCGGCGCTTTCAATCAGGTCATCCAGAAACTGCTCGAACCCGGCTCCGTTTGCAAAAACCAGGTCTGCTTCCGCTGCCTGGGCAAGGTCCTGAGGGGAAGCCTCAAAACTGTGCGGGTCGCTCCCAGGTGGCAGTAAAACTGTGAGGCGGATCTTATCTCCTCCGACCTGCGCGACCACGTCACCGACGATATTGGTGGTGGCGAGCACGTTCAGGGTCGCATCGTTTTCTACGGTCAGGGTGGGGGGGGGAAAAGAAGCGCAGCCAAACAGCAAGGACAAAATCAGGACTATGGTCAGAATTCCCATAAAATTCACACTGTAATTGAAAATGATTTTCATTTATATCATAATTTCTAGCGGGTTGCCAACCCTGCAAAAGTTCTCAAGCTGCACTTTCAATATCCAGCCATCTGATCATTATTGACAGTTCATCAGCCGCAGCTAGTATTTAATTATTTTCAGTTTTTTGACGTTGAACCCTTACGGATTTAATCTGGAACCGGTCCATCTTGTCGACTGTAAAACTGTATCCCTGGTATAGGATTGAAATCGCCTTCCTGTGGGATCTGGCCTATTTCCGACATAATGAATCCAGCCAGAGTGTTATAGACACCGCCCGGTTCAAAATTAAGGTTTAAGAGGTCAGAGAGCTCGTTGACAGCAAGATCGCCGGGCAGAGACCACTCGCCAGGTTTACCGCGTTCGGGGATTTCAGCCGCCGGGCTGTGTTCGTCTTCGATCTCGCCGACCACAACCTCCATAATGTCTTCAAGTGTTACCAGGCCAGTTGTGCCGCCGAATTCATCCAGGACGATACCCATATAGCGCTGGGAATGTGTAAGCTGGTTGGAAACTTCCGGCAGGCTGGCACCCTCAGGGACAAAAACCATCTGACGCATAATTTGCTTGAGGTCCTGACCCGGCTCCGCCCAGAAGAGGTCTTTGACATGAACATAACCGAGTATGTGGTCCAGGTCGCCGCTATAGAGCGGAAAACGTGAATGCCCGCTGTATTTTGCAGCCTGTAATGCAGCCTGGATGGAGGTACCCACCTCGAACGCCACGATTTTCGGGCGCGCAGTCATAACATCCCGGACAGCCCGCCTGGAAAAATCCAGCACACGCGAGATCATATTCTCCTGAACTGGCAGGAAAATACCCTGGGCGGTGCCGTGGCGTACCAGAATTTGAATTTCCTCAGGTCTGATGCTGTCATCCGTCCCGCTATCATCACCCCATAACCGCATGACCAGGTCCGCTGTCACGATCAGAAAGCGGACCGGCAGGGCTGCTATCTGGGATAGAAATTCGAACAACCCCGCAACCGAAACCGCCCAGCTTTCCGGCTGCCTTATTGCCAGGCGCTTGGGGACCAATTCCCCCAACACAAGAGTCAAATAGGACAGGGTGAGGACGACCAGGGCCAGCGCAATCTGGGAAGAATAGGGCGCCAGACCCGGAATCTGGGCCAGGCGAGGCGCCAGCCAGCTGGCGGCTTCGATGCCGCCGACTGCCGAAGCCAGGGTGGCGACCAGGGTTATTCCTACCTGGACGGTGGTCAGAAATTCACCCGGTTTGCGGCGCAGCCGGAGCGCCCGAGCCGCGCGCAGGTCTCCAGCTTCAGCCCGGGTCTGCAGCCGGACTTCTCTGGCGGAAACCACCGCCATCTCGGAGGCGGCAAAGAAGCCATTCAGAAGGATTAATATGAATATCAGGAGTATATCTGTTAGCATGGTATATCAATCTCGCCTTCACTCATCATTTTTGTTCCAATTTGTAGTTTATTCCGGTCGGATATTTTTGTGTGTTGATTTCAGTGGACAATCTTTTCCTATAGCGGCAGGCCGGTCAAATCTGTGTCCGCTTAATACAGGGGACTTGTAAAACGTTTTTATTATAACGAGAATTTTTTCAGCCTTGACAGAATTAAATATACAGTGTATATATACAGTGTTTATTTAACAGGGAGAATAATATGGCAAGACCTACCAAAAACGAACAGATCCCCAACCTGGCGGAAGCCATCAAGGAAACCGCCTGGGGGCATATCGCCGAGAAGGGCGCGGCTGCGCTCAGCCTGCGGGCGATCGCCCGCCAGCTCAAGATAACTGCCCCGGCGATCTACAACTACTTCCCGGACCGGGATGCCCTGGTGACGGCTTTGATCATCGATGCATATACCTCATTCGGGGACTGGCAGTTGGAAGCGTGTGATTCCGTCCCGGAAAAAAACCTGGCGGGGCGGCTGATGGCAGTCGGATTGGCATACCGCAATTGGGCATTAACCTATCCGCAGCGTTACCAGCTCATCTTCGGGACCCCGATCCCCGGCTACCAGGCTCCGGTTGACCGGGTAATGCCATCAGCGGCTCGTTCGATCCGGGCCCTGACAGGCGTGATTGAGGGTTTGCGCCTGGAAGGAAAACTAAACGCCTCTGGTTTTCCTGAAGTAAAGCAGGAATTTAAGTTCAGATTTGAAGACTGGAAGGCTTACGGCGGGGATGTGGATATCCTGAGCCTTTCCGTGGCGGTTCTGGTATGGGCGCGCGTTCACGGAATCGTTTCACTTGAGATCGCAGGCAACCTGCCGCCTTTTGGGCCGGATGGAAAAGGCCTGTACATATATGAGATGGAAACAATCAAACGGCAGTTTATTAAGGACTGAATGCGGGAAAATCCCCTTTTGGTATAGGGTTTCTTTAATGGAAAAGGCCTGTACATATATGAGATGGAAACAATCAAACGGCAGTTTATTAAGGACTGAATGCGGGAATTGACCATTTTTGCGCTACAAAATCTATAAATGAGAGGAAATGTATGAAGGCACTAATTTTAGATGGTTCGTTTAAAAACGACCGGACCGGTGAGCGTGTGGCGGCAGCCCTGCAAAGCCAGCTAAGCGCAATCGGTTGGGAAACTGAACATTATTTGTTGCGCGAAAATCAGATCGGGAACTGCGCCGGCGACTTTTTCTGCTGGGTGCGCAGCCCGGGGGTGTGCAACGTGGATGACGACAATCGCGATATAGCGGCAGCGATTGCTAACAGCGATCTCCTGGTTTATCTCACACCAATCACCTTTGGCGGCTATAGCTCGGTGTTGAAAAAAGCGGTCGATCACCAGATCCAGAATATTTCGCCCTTTTTTGGGGTTGTTAATGGGGAGACCCACCACCAGAGACGCTACAAAACCTATCCGGATTTCCTGGCAATCGGGTGGTTGGAAGGAGCTGACCAGAATGCAGAGATGATATTCCGCAACCTGGTCTGGCGCAACTCGCTCAATTTTTTTGCAGAGCAGGTTGCCACAGGAATAATTTACAGCACCCAGACGGATGATGAGATCCAGGATTCCCTGAAAGGATTTCTGGAAGACCTGAAAAACGGTCCAACTATGCAGCCGGTTGAACTGCCTGAAAATCGCAACAAAAACCTGGACCCGACTCAAATCCAGCGGGCGCTCCTGCTGGTTGGAAGTCCCCGGACCCGCAAAAGCACCTCCAATTCCCTGGGTGGGTACCTGTGCGAGCGGCTGAACCTGCAGGGTATCGAGACTGAAACGATTTTTATCCATACTTCGCTGCGCAACCCGGAGCGGATGAAAAACCTGCTAGCGGCGATGGACAGGGCAGATCTGGTGCTGCTGGCTTTCCCGCTCTATGTGGATTCGCTGCCCGCGCCGGTTATGGAAGCGCTTGAGCGGTTTGCGCTTCAGCGGGATGGCAAGCCCACCGGCCAGCGATTTGCGGCGATTGCCAACTGCGGCTTTCCCGAGGCGCACCATAACGCGGCTGCCCTGGCAATTTGTGCGAACTTCGCCGAGAAAACCGGTTTTGAATGGGCGGGCTCGCTGGCTTTAGGAGCGGGCCAGGGGCTGGTGCACGGATTACAATTGAGCCAGCTAGACGGCCGTGTGGATTCGCTCAAGCGGGCGCTCGAAATAGCAGCCGAACGGCTAGGCAAAGGCCTGGAAATACCCCAGGAAGCCCAGGCGTATCTGGAGAAATCATTCGTCCCGGCCTGGCTTTACCGGCTGATAGGCGGGTTTGGCTGGAAGCAGCAGGCCAGACATTACGGCATGCAGGCCCAGTTGAAAAGACAGCCGTATATCCGGCAGGCTGATGTAAGTAGATAATGTTTTTAAATTTAATCGCAGATACAAGGAGAAAATACGTCTGAACTGCATGTTGTTTTGGGGACCGGGGCGGTAGGCCGAGTTGTAATGGAGGAACTTGTCCGGCAGGGGAAGCAGGTCCGGATGGTCAACCGGTCTGGAGAAATGGCTTAACTTCCGCAAATGGTGGAAGTTACTGGCGGCAATCTGTATGATCCAGCCAGTGTCAGGGAGGTGACGGAAGAGGCGCGGGTTGTCTACCAATCCGCCGAGCCGGCTTATAATGTATGGCCAGAAAAATTCCCGCTGCTGCAGGAAGCCATTATTGAAGGACTTACAGGCAGCGGGGCGAAACTGGTTATCGTTGAAAACTTATACATGCTCGGGGCGACCAATGGTACTCTGATGAGCGAGGATATGCCCCATAATCCCCACACCCGCAAAGGGAAAACGCGCGCTGAAATGAACAAAGCCGCCCTTGCCGCCCACCAGGATGGAAAAGTTACGCTAGCAATCGGGCGCGGGTCTGATTATTACGGTCCCTGGGGTTTGGAGTCCTCAATCGGCAGCCGCCAGCTCTACCCTCTCCTGGAAGGAAAAACGGTTAAAATAATCGGCCGGACTGATATTCCCCACACGTATACGTATTTGAAAGATTTTGGACGGGCGCTTGTTATCCTGGGTGAACGGGAGAATGCAAACGGTCAGGTCTGGAATATCCCCAATGACCAGCCGCGTATCAGCCAGGGAGAGCTGCTGGAGATGTTTGCGGCAAAAGCGGGTGTTGATCTTAGGATCAGGTGGGTGGGCAGGAGCATGTTACGGCTGGCGGGTTTGTTCTCGCCTCCCGTAAGAGAGATGGTTGAAATGCTTTATGAATTCGAAGAACCTTTTATTGTGGACAGCAGCAAGCTCGAGCATACTTTTGGCATAAAAACAACCCCACTGGAGACAGGGATCGGTGAAACAATTGAATGGTTTAAAACACACCCAAAGACAGATTGATCAGGCGCCCGGTCGCAAACGAGCTATCCCGCCAAAGCCTGTTTAAAATATTGGTATGTTTTAAATTGTTGTAACCCTGGGTGTCGCGCTGCATGCCGGAGCCAGGCGGTGGTCCTCCGAGACTGAATCGGATGGTCTTCACTATGTCTCCATGGACTACCAATAATTTTTCCGTTCTAATTCCATTGTGCCGCTTATCATCAAGAAAACATGACTCCTGTCATATTCCTTTTTGCGAATATATGTTAAAATATATTCGCAATTATGAATGTATTGAATCGTAAGAACCGGAAATCAATCAGCAAGCTCCTTGAGAGCATCAGCAAACCTGCAAGGATTCAAATCCTGCTTGCCATCGGAGAGGATGAAGCCTGCGTGTGCCACCTGGAAGCTGTTCTGGGCTACCGGCAGGCATATATCTCCCAGCATCTCATGTCTTTAAGGGAAACAAATATCCTGGATACCAGACGAGAAGGTCGATTCGTATTCTACAGGCTGAGTGATATCCGCATTCTTGAATTAATTCAGGAAGCCGGTGCTATCGCAGGGATTCCCGAGAAAGACTTACAACCTGTTAATAGGATTGAAAAATATTCCAATTGCGGCTGTCCAAGCTGTCAACCATTGATCCAGGTTGAACCAATGACAGACCAATTCGAATTAACTTGAAGGGAATAGGTTGATGAAAGAATGAAAGGTGCTTTTCTTATGTACAGGAAATTCTGCCAGGAGTCAAAAAGCGGAGGCTTTCCTGCTTAATTATGCTGGAGACCAGTTTGAAGTCTTCAGCGCAAGTTTGGAGCCGAGGGGGATCAACCCGGCTGCATTTTCTGGTGATGAAGAAGAAACATTGGATAAATTTAGAGAAGTCCGGATCATAAAGAATCAAAAATCGAATCATGAATTAGGGATTGCAATAATCAGTAAAAATTTATCGAAAATCAAATCAGATTACTTGGAGGTATATCATGATGAAAATAAAAATATTAGGACCGGGTTGTCCAAACTGCCACAAAGTTGAAGAAAATGCTCGCAGCGCTGTAACCAATATGGGAGTCGAAGCTGAATTTGAAAAAATCAGCGATTATTCTGAGATTCAGAAATACCGCATATTGGGGACACCCGGGCTGGTGATTAACGAGAAAGTTGTCTGCGCAGGAAGGATTCCGGAAGAATCGGAGATCATGACCTGGCTGGCGGACGCCCAGATGGAGGCGGTGTGAGGCGTCGAATCAATAAAAAATGTAACGTCGTCTAAATGAGGAAAAAAATGACTGAATTTTTGGAAACTACAATTGACAAATTTATCTTCCGGGTTGCCAAAGACTGTTTTTACAACGACGAAGGGGTATGGGCAAAACAGGACGGAGGCTTGGTGAAAATCGGGCTTTCCGATTTCGTACAGCAGCGCAGCGGCGATGTCGCTTTTGCTGAAGTCAAATCAGAAGGCACGAAATTGAATTTTGATGACGAAGTCGCGGTTATTGAGACGATTAAAGTGGATATCGCGTTTTCCTCCCCACTTTCCGGTACGGTTATTCAAGTAAACCCGGCGATGGAAGAAACACCGGAAGTGATTAATGAAGACCCTTACGGTGAGGGCTGGATGGCTGCTATCCAGCCTGAGGATTGGGAAACGGATAAGGTGCGCTTGAAGGACCCACAGCAGTATTTCTCCCAAATGAAGATAGAAGCGGAGGAGGAGCTCGCAAAAGGAAATGAGTGATTTGAAGAAGGGAAATAACAAACAAAAAGTTGTGATCGTCCCGTGCAGTGGAATCGGCAAAACATACGGTACAGTCAGCCGGGAGGCTGCCTATGAAGTGGTTGAGGAAGTACGCCCTGACCGAACACAGTTGGTACCGTTATCCCTGTTGGTTTTAGGAGATGAAAAATCAAGAGAATCAGTAACCCAGAACCCAGCGATCACCATCGACGGCTGTAAGCTGGCATGCGCCACAAAGATGGTGCAGGAAAGCGGCGGCACGGTTGCAAGAGATTTCGCAGTGCTGGATGTTTACAGAAAACACCGCGAACTTAAACCCAAAGGCATCGCCGAATTGAATGAAGGGGGGTTCAAGCTGGCTTCCGTACTTGCCGAAGAAGTAGCAGAAGTGGTTGACGATCTTGAAATTAATATACAAAGCGATCGAAGTTCAGAAGGAGGCAACAATGGTTGACCTTCCAAAAAAGAAAGTGGGAATTGTTGCCTGCTCTGGCGAGGAATTACCTGAAGGGACAGTAACGCGTTTAGCAGCTCTCGAAGTTCTAGAGAAGTTGCGTCCAGCTGATACCGTCACGATCTGCCTGCCGCTTTTCTTGGCAGGAGGTGAGGGCGACCGGGCGTTTGCCAAATTTTACCCGACCATTGCTTTAGATGGCTGTGAATTAAAATGTGCAGCCCGGGCGACAGAAAAATACTCTGGCAAACCGGCCGCTAGTATTATCGTATCGGATCTGGTGCAGGAAAAGGGATTAGACCGTCCATCAGGTCTACGCAAATTGGATAAGGCTGGTATTGCCGCTGTCGATGCAACTGCTGAACGAATGGCATTGGTAGTTGATGAACTCCTGGGAAAACGCTGGAGCCGGTCAGATGGCGAGTTCTTCGAGCTGGAAGAATCCACTGAACTCCAGGAAGAAACTGAAGCTACCTGCGCGTGCGGCTCGGGCATCCCGATCCAGATAGTGAGTATTAATGGGCAGGAAGTAACTCTAATCGGCCTGCCGCTTATCTTCGAACAATTCCAAGAGGACCAAAAACAGCCATCTGATGAATTAAAACAAGAACTGCTGGAGACTGTAAAAGTATACAACCCTGTGCCGGTTGGTGCAGAAGAACCTTACGCCGAAACCATTATGCGTGAGTATGCGATTTTTTACAACAGAAAGGAGACAATTAGATGAGCCGTACCGCAGTATACAATACAACCGTTACTTGGAAAGGGGAACACTGGGGCCATCTGGTTATGGGTAACGGACCGCAGATGGATTTCTCCGCCCCTCCTGATGCGGAAGGTCATGCGGATGTATTTACTCCCGAAGATGCATTTGTTGCTGCCGCCAACACATGCATCATGTTGATGTTTATCTGGGCTGCGGAGAGATTCAAACTCGATCTCCGGTCTTATCAATGCAGAGCGGAAGGGACCAAACTGATTGAATTGGACCGAACCGAGATTTTCACACACCTGCGCTTCTGGCCAGTAATCCGCGTAGGCGCAAACGGCGATGACCCTGAAAAGGTGGGAAAGCGAATAAAGCGAGCGCTGCAATCCGCCCAAAAGTACAGTTTAGTAGCGAATTCGGTTAAATCCGAGATTATTGTCGAATCGCAGATTGAAATCGTTGAGTAAAGTTTTGCTGTTTCCCCCGTACTGCGGGATTTTTTTTGCCCATAATATATTCGTAATCCCGAATATATTCAACAAGCGTGAATCACGATCGAACGATGCACATACCAGTGTTCAAGAAAAGAAAGGGGAGTTGACCGTGCCTTTTTATACATACAGTTGTGAAGAATGTGACAGCGAATTTGAATCTTTCGCCACAGTTAAAAAGAAAACCTCCGGTTGGAAACCTGCTTGCCCAAGGTACAGAAGCAGCCTTACCCGCCAAACATTCACTGCAGTCGCTTTATCAACTTGTATGAATCGAACTTTCCCAACCAGCAGCTGCTGTGGTTCGAGGAAAGGAGAAAGACGATGAATAAACCTCCTCCCGGAAGTGGATCATGTTGTCTTCCATACTCTGCTGGTCTAAGCTATATCAAAATTGGATCAGATGAACGAGTAGTCGGAATGATGAACCTGGATTTTGTATTCTTTCAGTTATTCGAATTAGATCGCAAGCCAGAGGATGTTAAAGATAACGAGTTGGTAAGTATGGCACGAAAATTCAACTATATCACATCACGCCCAGAGATCGAAGCAGACTATGGTTCAGCTCTGAAAAAGGCCTATACAATTTATTACTATCAACAATCAAAAGAATAATCATTTGACAACCAGTCACGCCGGCATAATCCGGTGAAATAATTCGGGAGTTTTAAACCTAAATGATTAAAAGAGAATATAAAGACCGCGTGTAAGTTGTTTAAAGCCTTGGCTCACTCCGTTCGGCTTCCAATCCTTGAGTGTCTTTCTCAGGATCCGATTTGTGTGTGCGATATGATGCCACAACTTAACCAGCGGCAGGCATACATCTCTCAACAATTATCCGTACTGCGGAAAACACGCTTAGTTCGCGCAGAGCGGATTGGAAAATGCATTCGCTATGAATTAGTTAAACTCGTTATACAAAACGTTTAAGAGAACACCATAGAAGAACTTATTGGTATAGCTGAAGATCCAGTTACGGATTGTCCAGATTAGGAAAAAAAACCTGAATATTTTACTGGTTGAGGAAACCAATTTGTTATGAAAAATTCTCTGTGCTTTCGTCGTAAAAACTGTTGTTTATGTATGGGTGTGTGTTCCCCTTAGTTCAAATGCCCGCCTCCCGTGCTGGTTGTTTGATTTACCGCATTCTAATCTTGATACACAAATTTTCAACATTTAAGGGGATTTTAATCATGACGGAAAAATCAATATTTGTAATGTGTAATTGCACCGGGGAATGTCCAGGTTTTCAAAATCTGGATCTGTGGAAGTTTATCAACCGGGTTCGAAATGAGATGGATGTAGAATTCGCCATTGTTCATACGCAACTGTGTGTGGATGATTATGAACAATTCTGGGATTATTTTGGCAAACCATACCAGAAGTACGTTGTCGGCGGCTGCGATCCACGAATGCAGCGCAAAATGTACCGGGAAGCGTTTGAGAATGTGGGTGTTGATTTCGACAGCCAGATAACTGCGCTGGACTTGCGAAGTATGGAAACTGACGAGGTGATTGAAAAGGTCAGCCGTACTTTGGCGGAAAATGAAAACTAGGCGGTCGCCATGAGTGAAAAAATGTGGGAAGGGAATCCCTGACACGAAATCCCCTGGTTCCCGGCGGTGGACACCCAACTTTGCATAGGCTGTCAAGCTTGCATAGATACCTGCCCACGGGATGTCTATGATTGGGACGTGTCTAATGGCTACCCAACCGTTGTCCGACCCAAAAACTGCGCAGTCTAATGCGTGGTGTGCTCTAATAACTGTAAGGAAGACGCTATTACTTTCGCCCAGAAAGAACATGTAGTGGAGATGGTGAAGCAACTGCGAGTGAAGTAAGCGGTGTGAAATGGAGGGGAGCCGAGATGATTGAATTTAGCTCCCCTAAATCCTAATAAAAGGATAATTGATATGAACACATATATCATTATGGTAATAGGATTGGGGGTTCTGGCTGTTGTATCAGGTATGCTCGGGCTGGGAGTAGCATTTGCAGCTGTCCCTTTCCTGTCCCTGTTCCTGCCCGATCTTGTCAACATGGTGCAGCCGCTGACTTTGCTTTTGAATGGCTTCACGGCGCTTTTTGCTACATTTGGATTTGCCAGGAGTGGTCTTGTAGCCTGGTCTAAGGCAATTCCCCTGGCAGCAGTCACTACAATATCCGCACCTTTTGGCGCCTGGATTGCCCATTATATTCCCCAGACGTATATCCTCGGGGTGTATTTCCTTGCAGTAATATTTCTGGCATATACGTTGTTTCGTCCAGTGAAGGCACGGGAAGAAGTCCAGGAGAACTTCCGAATGGCTTTGATTCTGGCGGTACCGATCTCAATCCTGGCTGGAGTCTTGGGAATTGGGCCTGGTTTCTTGCTTATGCCCACCCTGATTTTGCTGGGGTTTGCCCCCAAAGTTGCCGCGGGTATGAACGCTTTTGCGGTCACCCCGCCATCCTTTTCAGCCTTGATCCCTCATCTGGAGACAGCAATTTGGAACATACCGCTCACGATCAGCCTTGTACTGGTGGGTTCGCTGGGCACGTTTGCCCGGAGCACGGTTCACCAGCGTGTATATGCCTCCCAACCGTTTGAAGCAGCTATTTGGTGTACTTATCGTGTTGATGACCGCCTACAAACTGGTCACAATGATCAAATAACAACGGAGTAAATAATAAATAAATGAAAAATTATGTAGAACTGCACAAATATCTGGATGAAAGGTTAATGCAGCTCGGGAAAGAAATCCCCATGCAGATGGGCGGTTTTTCCAGGTTGCACAAGAAAGCCGTCACCGATGGTGCGTTGAGCCGCAGGACCAAGGAGCTGATGGCGCTTGCTATTAGCATCGCGGTTGGCTGTGAGGGCTGCATTGCCTACCACACCCACGATGCCGTGCAAGCAGGTGCGAGCAGGGAAGAGCTTCTTGAAACGATTGGTGTTGGGGTCATGATGTCAGGCGGTCCTGGCTCGATTTACGCTGTCCATGCACTGGATGCCGTAGAGCAGTTTATACCGGAAGATAAATAAAATGAAAAAGAGCTCTTAGGCATCCGGTGAATAATAAGGAACGGGATCATACAACCCCGGAAAATTATTCTTCACTGGTGAGAAATATAAATTATGAGCGGTAAATTGATTATTCAGTTCGGATTATTTCTTGCCATTATCCTACCGATAACAAAACCGGTTGTGGGTGATCAGCCCCAGCCAGCAGTCGCAGCCCATCCATTGGAGATAGTTGGCATCCAGATGAAAGCAACTGCTATTCCCGACAGAAGGCAAAGCGTCGTGCGTGTGGCTATGCTCTGGATGGATGGATGTCAGCACTGTCATAAAGTCCTTGATGATGTGCTGCCTCCCATACAGGAAAAATATGGTGAACAGTTGGAAATCAGGCTGATCGAACTTGTGGACGCTGAAGAAGTGAATGCGCTTTACCAACTGGCCGAAAACCGGGGCATTCCGAAAGACAAGGTCGCGGTTCCTTTTCTGGTGATCGGAGAAGATACGCTCATCGGTTCCCAACAGATCCCGGATGAACTGCCCGGACTGATCGAACATTACCTCGCCGCAGGAGGGGTAGATTTCCCCGAAATTCCGGGTATTCCGGCAGATACGAGAGAAGGTACTTCCACTCCACTCTCCATTATGCCGACCCAGTCTCCTATTCCAAATCCAGATCTTCCAGCAGGGATTGTCCACGCGGTATTTTTTAATACACCTGGATGCCACGAATGTGATCTGATTTACCGACAGGTGATCACCCCTCCGCGTGAGAAATTTGGAGATTCACTCAATCTGCATACAATTGATATCATCACTTCGGAGGATGTTGAATTCCTTTATCGCGCTGCAGCTAGTTACGGGTTCAAGCAGGATCAGGTCGATCTGCCCCTTTTGATCATTGGTGATGATGCACTTGTAGGAGAAGAGAAAATAAGCGACCTGCCAGGTCTGGTAGAAGAGTATTTATCTTCTGGCGGGGTTGCATATCCAAAATTACCTGAACGCACCGGCGTCCAAACGCCGGATATTTATTCTTCCTCGACAGCAACCATAGCTCCTTTGGAGACCATCGCTCCTGCTGGATCAGCTGACCCTATGCAGACAACAACCAGCACCACAAACGGGTTCTTCCTAGCAATTTTGGTGATGCTGGTAATTGTACTTGTGCTGGTTTACACCGGGATTAGTTTTATCCGGCTTGTCTTAAACCAACCGCTGCCAAAC
>CAWBYY010000008.1:0-84117 GCA_963793095.1 uncultured Chloroflexia bacterium | reverse complement strand
ACGCTTCTGGGCGCGGCCCTGCTCAGGTCTCAAAGCGGGCCGGTCGCAATCGGGCAGGCTGCCCCGGATTTTACACTAACCACATATGATGGCGAGCAGTACCAGCTCCTGAACTTGAGGGGAAAGTTGTCGTCCTGAACTTCTGGGCATCCTGGTGCAAGCCCTGCGAACAGGAAGCCGCAGATCTGGAATCAGCCTGGCGGTTTTACCAGCCCCGCCAGGATGTCGTCTTTCTGGGTGTCGACTGGACCGACACCGAGAAAAAAGGGCTCGAGTATCTCGAAAAGTTTGGTATCACCTATCCCAACGGTCCCGATTTGGGAACCCGGATTTCGCAGGCATACCGCATTACCGGTGTCCCGGAGACCTATATCATTGACCGGACCGGGATACTTGTTTCCCGTAAACTCAGCCCCTTCCTCTCGCTGGAAGAGATCCAGAATGCAGTTGACCCGCTGCTGGCGGAGTGATTCTGGTTAAGTCAAGGATTTAGATTATGGGACTCGGTTCAGTTTTCCTGCTTCTGGCGTTTCTGGTTGTTATCGTTCTTTTTATCAGCCGTCCATTTTTTAATAATGGGAATAACAAACCAGAACCACAGTCAGGTTCCCTTGACCACGAGCGTTCGACCTTGCTGGCTGAACGCGACCGGATTCTGAATTCAATCCACGAACTGGATCTTGACTTTGACCTCGGTAAAATGCCGCCGGAGGATTACCGGCGCCAGCGCACAGCCCTGCTGGAAACAGGCGCCGGGGTATTAAGAGAACTGGATAACCTTCCAGCCTCCGGGGACCCCACCCTGTCCGGAGGCCACTTTCCGGATGCAAGTGAAAGCCTGCAGGCGTCTCCAGTCGGTACTGAAATCAACACGCCAGCCAATTCACGGCGGAAGGTCCCAGCCAGCGATCCGAACGATGAACTTGAAGCTATAATTGCCAGCCGGCGCCGTTCAAGAAATGAAAAAGCCTCCGGGTTCTGTCCCAAATGCGGCGGCCCGCTTCAAAAATCGGATCAATTCTGCTCTAAATGCGGGTTCAAACTCCCCCGGCCAGTTTCTGAACAGGGTTGAAACAAGGCCTGGCGGATTAAACTATTTATAATGGAACCACCACCGGATGGATATTAACCTGACCAATCTGACTGCTGCCTTTATTCATAAAAAGCGGGAATTCCTTTTTAAACTGTTTTTTATGCTGCTTACTTTAATTCTTTTCAGCGCCTCATCCGCCTGCGATTTATCCCTGGCTGCTGATATCACGCCCCCGCCGGATTTCCAGGCGGCAGCTCCCAACCCGGACGAGGCTGATGCAGAAAATGAGACCCTTTACCCGCTTGTGCCACCAGATGCCGGCAAAGGGCAGCCGATTTACCAGGAGAAATGCGCTCCATGCCATGGAGCGACCGGCCTTGGGAACGGACCCAGGGCGAGCGATCTTCCCAATCCGGTTCCTCCAATCGGCACCGCTGAAGTCGCCCGTATTTCCAGTCCCTCGGGTTGGTACAGAGTGGTCACGGAGGGCAATCTTGAGCGTTTTATGCCCCCCTTTGAGAGCCTTTCCGACCGGCAGCGCTGGGATGTGGTTGCATACACTTACAGCCTGAGCGCCTCCTCCGATTCCATCGCAGTTGGAGAAGCGCTGTATGGTTCGATTTGCGCCAGCTGCCACGGCGAGGGCGGTAAGGGCGATGGCGAAAACGTTGGCGATTTATCCGCTGCCCTGCCCGATTTCACCGACCTTGAATACAATGCCGCAAGATCCTCGCTTGATTTTTACCGGGCGATGGTCGAGGGCATCCAGCCTGATATGCCCGCTTTCAGCGACCAGCTTTCAGAAACTGACCGCTGGGAGATAGCGGATTACATTCGCTCGCTGGCATTTACCCCCCCCTCGACAGAAGCGCAGGTTCCCCCTGATACACAATCCACTGGTGTTGATAGCGCCCCGCCTGCAGATCAGGCTGATGAACCTGAACAAAAACAGCAATCCGAACCGGAAACAGGCGACCGATTAGCGAACATCGTCAGGGGCGAGGTTACTAACCTGTCCGGTGGCGAGGTTCCGGAGGGGATGATGGTCACTCTGCACGGTTTCGACCATTTTGATCCGGTTTACACCACCACCACAAACATTCAAGAAGATCACTCGTATATCTTCCAGGATATTGAGCTTACAGAAGGGTTTATCTACTTCACCACTGTTGATTACAACGGGGCTGTTTTTGGCTCCCAGGTCAGCATCATCGAACCCGGGATCAGCGAGCTCGACCTGCCTGTTGAAATATATGAAACAACCGACGACTCATCCGGGCTGGTTGTCGACCGGCTGCATTACTTCGTCGACCAGATCGATCCGGAAACACTGCGCATGGCTGAACTTTATATCATCTCAAATCCCGGGGACCGGAGCGTTATCCCGGATAAATCCAGCGGGACCACCCTGGAGTTTGAACTTCCGGCTGAGGCGACCAACCTTGAAATTCTGGATGGAGAAATTGGGGACCGGTTTGTAAAAACGGAAAAAGGGTTTGGCGACACATTCCAGATCCGCCCGGGTTTCGGCGAGGTCCAGATTATGTTCGCTTACGACCTGCCTTTCGACGGGAATTTGGAGCTGGTCCGCCCGGTTCAACTGCTGACAAACGCGGTGGTAATCCTGGTTCCCGAAGACGGCATCCAGATTAAAAGGCAGGGGTATCAGCGACGGCGGCACCCGGGATGTGGAAGGAATCCCCTACCGTTCCTACAACCTCAGCCGCACAATGCCCGGCCAGGAAATCAACCTGAAGATTTCAAAAAACATGTCGCTTTCCGATCTGGATAGTCTGCTTGGAAGCTCCACAACAACCTACCTGGGAATCGCGGTCCTAGGTCTGGTCCTGGTCCTAACCGGGGTCTGGTTCTACCGGCGCAGCAGGTCTGGACCTGAGAGTGCCCCGTTTGAAAGCGAGGTTTTGCCCGGAGACTTCAAAAATGGAATCGATGACCGCGAAGAGCGCAATGGACGCCATATTGGCGCTCGATGACTTATACCAGGAAGGCGTGCTGCCGGAAGAAGCATACCTGAAGCGCCGGGCGGAATTAAAAACCCACCTGCAGGAAATTATCGACCGGGACGAAGCTCAGAACCAAGATTGAAATCTGGGGAGGGGATATCAACAAACCATTAATGGATGCCGGCACCAGGACCATAATCCACGTAAATAAACTTTTCAAACGCTTTGGATTGAAAACAGTCCTGCGCGGGCTGAATTTCAGCGTCGAACCGGGGGAATTTGTGGCCCTGCTTGGCCCTAACGGAGCCGGAAAGACCACATTTTTACGCATCCTGTCTTCGCTCTCAAAACCGGCATCCGGTAAGGTGGTTATTGCCGGCTACAGCCTTCCTTCCCAGGCTTCAGCGGTGCGCAGCCGGATCGGGGTTGTATCACACCTGCCTCTGTTATACGGAGACCTTTCCGCCCAGGATAACCTTCGTTTTTACGGGCGTATGTACGGTATACATAACCTGGACGAACGTATAGTCGAAGTGCTGCAGCTTGTAGGACTGTTTTCCCGCCGCCGGGACCTGGTGCGCACTTTTTCGCGCGGCATGCAGCAGCGGCTCGCAATCGGGCGGGCTGTGCTGCATGACCCGGAGATAATGCTGTTTGATGAACCGCACACCGGCCTCGACCAGGACGCTTGCGAAATGCTCGATTCAGTTCTGCTGGAAGTCGCTGCCCGCGGCCGGACCGTCGTCATGACCTCCCACAATCTGTCTCGGGCTGCTGGTCTGGCGACCCGCTTCGATGTGATCTCGCGCGGCCTGATTGTGGCCTCGGCCGGGAGAGACGAGCTGGCCCCCGAAGAACTGCTCTCATTTTACAACCAGGCGACCAACACCCACTGACTGGGAACTGGCAATGGACGAACAGGAATCCACCCCCATAGGGATCTCCCAACCGCAAGGCGCCCGGCTGCCCGCCAGTCCAGGTACTGATTCAAAACCGCTCGCCTCCAGACCTGGTTTTTTGGGTGCGGTCTGGGCTGTGGTCTGGAAGGACCTTTCAGTTGAGCTGCACGGGCGCGAAATGCTTTCGGCGATGCTCGTCTTCGCCCTGCTGGTCATCATTATCTTTAACTTTGCCCTCGAACTCGATGCCAGCACACGCGCCACGGTGACCTCCGGGGTACTTTGGGTCACTTTCGCTTTCGCAGGCACTCTCGGTCTGAACCGTTCAATGGCGATGGAAAAAGACCGCGGCTGCCTGGACGGCCTGCTGCTTGCCCCGGTTGACCGCAGCGCGATCTATTTCGGAAAATCAATCAGCAATCTGGTATTTATGCTGGTCGTGGAAGCAATTGTGCTGCCGGTGTACAGCGTTCTGTACAATACAAACCTTTTAAAACCAGGACTGCTGCTGGTCGTTCTGCTGGGATCGATCGGGTATATTGGAGTCGGGACTTTGCTGTCTTCCATGGCAGTCCAGACCCGCACCCGCGATATCCTGCTGCCGATCCTGCTCTTTCCGGTCGCTATCCCGGTGCTGGTCGCGGCAGTAAAAGCCAGCAGCGGATTTTTACAGGGCATCGAGATATCTGAAATTATGCCCTGGATCAACCTGCTAATCGTATACGATATAATTTTTCTGGCAGCCTCATTTATGGTGTTTGATTTTGTCGTCGAAGAATAAATTCCTTCCGGAGGAGAACTCTTATGGAACCCAAACCAACCACGCTTAAAATTCTGGATATCGTAACTGTCGTGTTGCTGCTTCTTGCCACTCTAATGGTATTTTTCTACGCCCCGCTTGAGGCTGTTATGGGCCAGGTCCAGAAGGTGTTTTACTTCCACGTTGCCGCCGGCTGGGTTGGCATGCTCGGCTTCCTGGCCGCTGCATTCGCCGGTCTGATGTACCTGCTTAGAAGCGATTTTAAATGGGATATCGCCGGATTGGCGGCGGTAGAGATCGGGCTGGTATTTGCTTTTATCAACATTGTGACCGGTTCCATCTGGGCCCGGCCCATCTGGAATACCTGGTGGACCTGGGATCCGCGCCTGACCACCGCCACCATCATGATGCTAATTTACGCGGCCTACCTTATGCTGCGGGCTGGCATAGAGGATCCGGACCGGCGAGCCCGTTTCGGGGCGGTCTATGCGATAATCGGGTTCCTGAGTGTGCCGCTCACCTTTTTTTCAGCCCGCCTGTTCCGCACTATCCACCCGGTTGTGATCGGGACCAACCAGCCCGGGGCGGAAGGATCATTTGACATGACCACCGCCATGCTGCAGACATTCCTCTTCAGCCTGCTGGTTTTCACCTTTATCTTCGCCGACCTGCTCTGGCACCGCATCCGTCTGGGTCGCCTTTCGCTTAAAGTTGAGCAGTTGAAATTAAAATCACTCGAATAGACCGAATCTGGAGACAGTTTAATGGAATCAATATTTCTGCAAGGACCCGCCAACACCACATCTTATATGATCGCCGGATTTACGGTCATCTTCGGCGTTATGCTGCTGTACCTGGTCAGCCTGGTTATACGCCAGCGCAACCTCAACCAGGATCTTGAAGTGCTCCAGGAGCTCGAACCCGCTGATTTTCCGGAGTCAAACGAAGGTCAATAAGTAATATTTTGGTACCGATGAACAAATTGTTAACCCGTTTATACCCCCAGCCCCCCGCTGAATTCCAGCTCGAAGGGCTGTATCTGGGCCAGGACCTCCGCCAGTACACCGGCCCTGGAAAAAGTCCTTTTGTTTACAGCAACTACATCACCAGTCTGGACGGGCGGATTGCGGTCCCAAACCCCTCAAAATCAGAACTGGTGGTGCCAAAAGCGATAACCAACCCGCGTGACTGGCGTCTTTTCCAGGAACTGGCGATTCAAGCCGACATACTGATCACAAGCGGGCGTTACCTTCGCCAGTATGAGCGCGGCGAGGTCCAGGAGATTCTGACCGTGTTCGACGAGCCGCGCTTCTCCGACCTGATGGAATGGCGCCTGGAAGCAGGCCTTTCCCCCCGGCCGGACCTGGTGGTGATCAGCGCCAGCCTGGATTTCCCGATCCCCCCCACCCTCACTGCTGAGGGCCGCAGGGTTATTGTGTTAACGGTTGAGGCTGCCGGTCGCCAACGGGTTGAGAGCCTTAAAAAGCAGGCTGGAGAGGTATATATCGCCGGAGAGCGCCGCGTCAGCGGGCGTGAGGCGCTCAAGAGACTTTCCGAACTGGGATATAAATTGATTTACAATGCCACCGGTCCAAAAGTCCTGCATCTGTTACTAAAAGATGGCGTGCTTGACCGGCTGTACCTTTCTTTTGCCAGCCGGATCCTGGGAGGCGATCCGTACTCCAGCATCGTTGAAGGGGATCTTTTAGACCCCCCGCAAAACTTCAGGCTCAACTCGCTCTATTATGACCCTCATGCCCTCAATGGACTCGGCCAGCTTTTCTGCAGTTATGATGTCATCAGGTAAGGTTGCCATGGTCTTCAAGTTGGCTTAAATAAAAATCGCGAGAACTTTCTTTACAATATCGTTCAAAATATTTGACAACCGGTTTGACCGCGTGCTAGACTATACCGGTTGGCAGTACACCAGCAGAGAAAAGGAGGTAGATATGCAGAAATGGGATTATCTGGTCATCAGATCATTCGGAAGTGTGGTGATGGTTGTTAATGAGCAGGAGGTTGGCAGCATGTCCGGCGGGCAGCCGATGGGACAGATGCTGTCTGATTTCCTGATGGAACGCGGTCTGGAAGGCTGGGAGGTGGTTGGAATGGCGGGTGTCCGGGAGGGCTCTGAGATCATCCTGAAGCGCCCCATCGAATGGGATGAGGACGAAATCGATCTTTAAGCTCAAGCACGAATAACCCAACCCTGCATTCACTCAGGCTGTTCCTTGAGGATTTTTCCTATTCCATCTAATTTAAAAAATCTGTTCTGTACTAACAAAGTAAATAGAATTTACCACCACCGGAAGGTGTTTCAGCCGGTGGTGTTTTATTGAAAACACCGCGCTTGACTCCCAAACGGCCGGTTGAAAAAAATGGAGGATATCAGAAAAATTATGCGCAATAGGGTCTGTCTGGTAACCGGCGCCACCGCCGGGATTGGGCTACACACCGCCATTGGTCTGGCTCAAATGGGGGCCACTGTCGTCCTGGTCGGCCGAGATGAGGCTAAAACCATAAGGACCGCCGCGGATATCCACGCCGGTACCGGCAGTACGAATGTATATCCACTGGTCGCGGACCTCTCCAGCCAGACTCAGATCAGGCGCCTGGCGGGTGAATTTACGAACCGCTTCGAGCGGCTGGATGTACTGGTCAATAATGCCGGCGCTTTCTTCTTATGGCGCCAGATGTCCGTGGACAACATCGAGATGACTTTCGCCCTCAACCATCTCAATTACTTCCTGCTCACAAACCTGCTGCTGGAAACACTCAAAGAAACGGCTCTCAGGCAGGGCGAAGCCCGGGTTGTGAATGTTTCTTCCAACGGGCACTCTCGCAAAAGGCTGGATTTTGAAGACCTGGAGATGAAGCGCCGTTACCATCCCATGCAGGCTTACGGCCGTTCCAAGCTTGCAAACCTCCTGTTTACAAAAGAATTGAGCCGGCGCCTGGCGGGAGACGGGGTGACCGCCAACGCCCTCCACCCCGGCTGGGTTGCGACCGATATCGGCAGGAACAACGGCTGGCTTGTGCGCGGCCTGCTTCCGCTCATCCAGCTAAACGCCCTTTCCCCTCATGAAGGCGCCCGTACCAGCATATACCTGGCTTCGTCCCCCCGGATCGCTGGAGTGAGCGGGGAATACTTTGTCGACTGCCAGATCAGCGAGCCCGACCCGGCCGCCCTTGACCTGCAGTCAGCAGAACGCCTTTGGCAGATCAGCGCCGGGATGACCGCTCTTGTCTGACGGAATACTGTCCGGTTTTTTAGGCTTAATGTTCCAATATTTCAGCCAGGGCAGCCAGAAGCAGGGTCACATTTTCACGGCGCGATGAGTAGCCCATTAACCCTATCCGCCACACCTGTCCCGCCAGCGGGCCGAATCCGCCCGCAATCTCAATATTGTATTCGTCCAGCAGCCGCCGGCGCACCGCAAGGTCTTCCACTCCCTCCGGGATGCGGGGGGTTGTCAGGGTCGCCAGCCTGTTAGCTGCCGGGATGTGCAATTTTATCCCCATCCTTTCCAATCCATCCCAAAGAATCCCGGCGTTTTCTCGATGGCGCTCAAAGCGGTTCTGCAAACCCTCCTCATAAACCAGCCTGAGTCCCTCTCTCAGTCCAAATACAGTCGAAATGGGGGCAGTGTGGTGGTAGGTCCGCTTCCCGCCCCAGTAATTATCGAGCAAACACAGGTCAAGATACCAGTTCGCGACCGGCTTCGAGCGTATGCACATGATCTCCCGGGCGCGCTCGCTCACGGTCAGCGGCGCCAGGCCCGGCGGGCAGCTCAGGCTTTTTTGAGAGGCGCTGTAGGCGATATCAATCCCCCATTCATCCACCTTGACCGGCAGGCCACCCAGCGAGGTGACGCAGTCCAGCAGGAACAACCCCCCGTAACGGTGCACAATCTGGCTTATCTCTTCCACCGGCTGCAGCGCCCCGGTTGAGGTTTCTGCATGCACCACCGCCACGATTTTCGGGGCGCTTTTCTTTAACTGCTCCTCTATTTCAGCCGGATCAAAGATCTCTCCCCACGGTTTTTCCAGCCGGGTTACCCGGGCGCCGTACCTGCCTGCCATCTCGCACAGTCGCTCCCCAAAATAGCCGTTAACAGCCACCAGCACTTCATCTCCGGGTTCAATAAAATTGCACAGGGAGGCTTCCATCCCGGCGCTGCCGGTCCCCGATATCGGCAGGGTAAATTCATTCTCGGTCTGAAATACAAAGCGCAGCAACTCCTGGACTTCATTCATAACCTCCAGGAACTGCGGGTCGAGGTGCCCCACCAGGGGCTGGGCCATCGCCCGCAGCACGCGTGGGTGGGCCATGCTTGGTCCCGGTCCCAGCAGGATCCTCTCCGGGGTGTTCAGGTCTTGGTACGGTGCCATTGTGATCTCCTGATCAAAAATTATTTGGTGATTTTCGCTGAAGCGCTTTAATTTTCAGCAATTTTTTCCCAGTGATTTTATCACCTCCTGGCGGTGATCAAGTAGCTGGCGCGACCCAAAATTCACCGGGAGCTTACTGCAGCGGATGCTTATTGTGGATACGGAAGAAATCCAGTTATAATCAATCGGAGCCCGGAATTGAATCCTTTGACAGCTAAACTGCGCCAGAGCGGGATTGTAAATGGGAGCACATCTAAAATGGAAGTAAAATTTTATGGATCAAGCAGCCTGCAGGTTACCCCTCTCGGACTTGGGCTTGCCGCCCTGGGCCGCCCGGGTTATATCAACCTGGATCATGCCTCGGACCTCAAGCACGAATACGAAATCGAAAAAATGACCGCCCACGCCCACCAGGTGCTGGATGCGGCTTACCGGGGCGGTATCCGCTATTTCGATGCAGCCCGCTCATACGGCAAAGCCGAGCAGTTTCTGGGGGGTTGGCTGGAATCGCGCAAGATCGATCCGGGCACGGTCGCAGTTGGGTCAAAATGGGGTTACACCTACACCGCCGGCTGGCAGGTGGATGCGGATGTACACGAAGTTAAAGAACATTCCGCCGGCGTTCTCCGGCGCCAGTGGGGGGAGAGCCAGACCAACCTGGGTAATTACCTGGACCTGTACCAGATCCATTCCGCCACCTTTGAAAGCGGTGTGCTGGAGAACAATGAAGTCCACCAAGAACTCGCCAAATTGAAATCAAAAGGGGTCCTGGTCGGTTTTTCGGTCAGCGGGCCGCAGCAGGTTGAGGTGATTAAGGCTGCTCTGGAGATCATGGTTGAGGGCTCGCGCCTGTTTGATTCCGTCCAGGTGACCTGGAATATCCTGGAACAGTCCACCACTCAAGCGCTTGGAAGAGGCACACGGGGAAGGGGTGGGGGTGATTGTAAAGGAGGCGGTCGCCAACGGGCGCCTGACCGCCAAAAACCAGCAGGTGAATCCGGGCGGGGATCTTGAAAAACTCGCCCGTGAAGCCGGGCGCCTTGGAACATCCGTAGATGCTTTGGCCCTGGCCTTTGTGCTTGCCCAGCCCTGGGCGGACGTGGTGCTGAGCGGCGCAGCCCGGGTCGAGCACCTGCAGTCCAACCTGGGTGCCCTGGATCTTGACCTGGATGAGGAAACAATCAGCCGGCTTGCCGGCCTGGTCGAACCCCCACAGGAGTACTGGGCGGCCCGGGGCTCCCTGGCCTGGAATTGAGTAAATCCGAATTTACCCGGTTTCCAGGAATTTCTGGTTCAAATCTTTAATCTGGTTAATTCAATCATTTTCGCGATTTATCCCCCGAAGCCCTTCTCCCTTGCCTGGACGATCGCCTGGGCCCGGTCAGCGACCTGCAGTTTATTAAAAATGTTTGAGACATGGTTACGGACTGTCTTCTGGCTGATCGACAATTCCCCGGCGATTGAAGCGTTATTCTCTCCCCTGGCGATCCGATCCAGCACCTCCCGTTCGCGGTCGGTGAGCTCAGGGTAAGCTTCCTGTTCCGAATCCGGTTTAAGCCCGCTGAAATAATTCATCATGCGGGTTGCGATAGCCGGGCCGAAAATCGCTTCTCCGCTGTAAACCGCCCGGATTGCCCGCAGCAGTTCCTCCTGGTCAGCCCCTTTGAGAATATAGCCGAGCGCCCCCGCCCGCATAGCAGCAAACACTGAGTCGTCGTCCTCAAACATGGTTAAAATAATCACTCCCGCATCCAGGCCGCTTTGCTGGATGAGCCGGGTTGCCTCTATTCCGTTAAGTTCAGGCATCTGGATGTCCATCAGGATTACATCCGGTTCCAGCTCAGCGGCTTTGGATACAGCCTCCCGGCCATCCGCCGCCTCAGCGATTGCTTGAATATCGTTAACCGTATTGAGGATTGCCAGCACCCCCTCCCGGAACAGGGTGTGGTCATCCGCGATTAAAACGCTAATTGTCTTCATTTCTTCCATAATACGTTTTTATCCATTCAAGCAGACCTGATCAGCCCTCTTTCAATAAGATGCTCCCGGCATCAACCAACGGCAGGTTAACCGCGATCCTGGTCCCCACATCCGGCTGGCTGTAAAGTTCAAACGTGCCTCCCAGTTCGCTGGCTCTCTCCCTCATGCTTGTCAGGCCAATCCCCGGGGTTCCTTCTACCGGCAGCCCTATCCCGTCATCGCTGATTTCCAGGCGCAGGTCACTCCCGGCGCTTATTTGCAGGGTGCAGTTCTGGGCGCGGGCGTGCTGCAGACAGTTGGATATCGTCTCCATTGCGATGCGGTAGGCTGCCACCTCCACCGCCGCCGGCAAAGGCGGCATCGGCTCGGGAGCATAAATGCTCACCCGGGTCCCCTTGGATTCGTACTGGGTGGCGAAATGTTCCCGCAGCGCCGGCACCAGACCCATTTCGTCCAGGGCAGGCGGGCGCAGGTTATAGGCGATGCGGCGGATGTCATCCAGCGCCAGCCGGGTCTGGTCTTTCAGTTCGTCCAGCAGCGTTTTAGCCTGATCAGGGCGGTTTTCAACCAGGTTGCCGGCTGCATCCAGTTTTAATGTCATGCTCGCCAGCTGCGGACCCAGCTCGTCATGCAAGTCGCGCCTCAGCCGCCGTCTTTCCTCTTCACGGGCGACGACCAGCTGCTGCTGCGACCGGCGCAGTTCATTATTAAGCTGGACCTCATGGACCGCGACACCCACTTGCCTGGCGATATCCACCATTGTTCTCAATTCAGAGCGGGTAAACTCAAGCTCATTTGAACGCGGCTGCAGCACCAGACTGCCGAGTGCTTCATCCCTGTATACCAGCGGCAGCTTTTTTACCCCTGGTTTATTTAATTCTCGGGCCAGGCCGTATGATGCCGCGATTCTATCCCTACTCTTCCCACTAACTTCTATCGCCACATAAGGGAGTTTTAATGCGTTCGCGATGGTCTCTACGATCGCCGGGAGTACCTCCTCCGTCGCCACGACGGTTTCAAGACGCCGGCTCAGCCGGGTGAGTACTGTGTAGGGCTCGTCCCTTTCTCCGTACATTAGGCGATTTACACTCCTCTGCAGAACTTCCCGCAGGGGCTGAAAGATGACCGCCACTAATCCCGTTGCCAGAAATGCAATCAAAGACCGGTTCCCAGCCTGCAGTTTTTCCCCGATATATCCGACAATAAAAATATAGATCAGCATTGTGATTAAAGTGAGCACCCCGTACACAATCGTGCGGTTATAAACTGTATCGATATCCCAGGTTATGGAGCGGTTGACTGAAATCGCTAGCGAAACCGGCAGAATATTCATGGACAGGAACCAGATCGTTGAACTCAGGTGAGCCCATAACGGGAATTCTGTGCTCGGAGGCTGGTTTAGGGTCCAGATCCACGGGATGGTCAATACCAGCATCATTATTATCATTCCCACCACGCCGTACACCAGCCATTTGGTCTGCTGCTTTTGTTCGCTGGTTGAAATCCGCCTGTACCTGTAAACCATTGCATACAGGCTGGCGCCCAGGATTATTATCCAGGCCAGTGTGACCGCCCAGATAAGCGGGCTGCCCCCCGAAGACCAGCTTTCAGATCGGAATAACAGCAGGGTGGGGGCCAACAGAAAAGCCGCGACCACAAGCCAGCGGGTCCAGCGCAGGGCAAACCTGCCGCTCGGGAATATGCATAAAAGCGCAATGGTGGGGATGACGAAGAGGATTGAAAGCAGCGCCTCGATACTAGTAAACCCTTCGTAATTGACCAGTCCCAGCACTTCCAGCGGACCGGGCATAACAATCCCGTAGCCCAGAATATAGAAGGAGACAAACACTGCCATCAAGTCGTACGGCCATTTGAAAAATAGCATCGCCGCCAGGAGCAGGCTTAAAATTGCTGCTCCGAATGACGCGATTCCCCCGGTGATATTGATCGCCTGGATCAACCAGGTCGGGTCTTCAACCCTTCCGGCCAGAAAATGCTGGCTGTTGAGCGCATTCAGGTAGGCTGGAATCGATATCAGGAATATCCCCAGGGCGATCATAGCGGCAGCCGCCCATGCCAGGTTTACCAGCGGCTGCCAGCGTGGGTTTATCCGGGAAGCGTATGGCTCTTCTCTGGAGGGATGGTTTTTCTCTGGGATACCCTCAAATCCACTGGTCGCTGTCATCCTGTTTCCATTGTACCGCGCAAATTAAATGGATTGGCTCTGCGGGTATTTTATACCCGCTTTAAAACTCACCCGACCAGCAGCATGTTGCGGACACCGGCCAGGTTGAGCGGCAGTTTATCCCAGCGATCACCGTAATCTTCACTGAACCAGACCTCCCCACTGCTCAGGCCAGCATATAGGTGGCCGCTGTTGTGCGGATCGGTGACCAACGCATATGCCATATAGTCAAGAGGTTGGGGTAACCCGCCGGATAGTTTTTCCCATGCCGCGCCGCCTGCCTTGCGGAAAATGTATGTTTCAGCCTGCCCATCTACATGCCCGGCAGGTTGGAAATGCCTCCCGGAGAAACCCGGCGAGGCGGATACATACCAGACCTCCGGTTTCCCGGGATCGGCTGCGCAAGCCCAGCCGTAGCGGCGGTCGAGCCCTTTTTTGGGCCTGGTCCAGCTTCCGCCGCCGTCGCGGCTGAGCGCTGCGCCTCCGTCGCCGGCTTCATAAACCCAATCGCCGTCGCTTTGGTGGAACATCAATGAATGGCAGTCCCGCAGGGCACCTTTCAAGTGGCCCGACCAGGATTTCCCGCCGTCCGTGCTGCGCGCAACTGCGCCCCATTCAACGCCCGCCACGATCGTCTGAGGGTCTGAGGGCGAAAGCCCGATCGACTGGACATACGCCTTGAAGGGTTTTTCAGCCGGTGACCACCAGTACCACCTTCCGGGGATATCCTGGAAGGACTCCAGTTCGGTCCAGCTTTCTCCCCCATTTCGTGAGACGAAAATTGCGGCGGGTTTGGTGCCGGCGTAAAGGGTATTTGGCTCAACCGGGCTGCATGAGATCGATTTTACAACCAAACCCTCCAGCCCGGCTGCCCGCCAGGTTATTCCCCGGTCATCGGAACGCAGCACACCATTCCCCTGGGTGCCAGCATACAGGACAGCCGATTGGCGGCGGTCCATTTCCAGGCAGCGCACATCCTGGTCGGGCAGGATCCGTTCAACCTCCCAGCGGCCATCTTCTGTTTCCACCGCCCGGTAATTGCTTTTCCAATGTGCAGCAACCAGTGTCCTCTTTTCTGCATCCATCATTCCGCTCAAAGTCGATCTAATTCCGATTCCAAGTGAAAAGGCAGTTTTACTTTATTACGGGAGCGAAATCAAGTACTCGAATATTGCGCTCAATTCCTCATCCGTCATCAAGCCATAATGCTCCCAGGGCATGTACGCCGGGTCGACAGGCTTGTTGTAGGGAGTGACCCCGGTCCGGAAAAATTCGATGAATTCCTCAGCCGTACTGTAAGCGCCCAGGATGCCGCTCTGGGTCAAATCCGTCCCGGAAGGTGAGCCTGGTTCAGGTGAAACCCCACCGCTCAGGTCGCTGCCGTGGCAAGCCCGGCAGTCGTTCACATTCACCAGGTACTCACCGTAAGCCGCAGATACGCCGGGTTGGGGCGCAGGAGGGCGGAGCGCGTCGTGGTCGATTATTTCAGCCGGGAAGATATCCCCAAACATGCCCAGCCTTACCAGCAGCACCGTCATCGGTTTAATTGAAGCCGGTCCGAGGTCGTTATCAACCGGGGGCAGCGATTTCAGGTAAGCGATCAAGGCGCCCAAGTCTTCATCGCTGTAATAATAGGTTGCCTGGGATGGCATAATAATCAGCGATTTGCCATCCGGTCCGATACCGTGACGCACAGCCCGCACCCAATCCTCATCGCTGTACGACCCGACCGGGCCCGCGGGGGTTAGATTCGATGATGGGATATACCCCATGGCAGGATCATCAAAGAAGGCTGTCCCGGAATAATCCTCGCCATGGCATCCGGAGCAGTTATATGCCGCAATATGGGCGCCGCGCTCTATTGAGGCTGCGTCCTCGGGAATATCAACCGGTTGCACCTGGACATCGTAGGTTTTATTAAACTGGGACTGCCCGCTGATAAACAGGAACAGGAACGCCGCCACCAGCAATGCCAGCATCACGCCCAGAACAATCGCGATCCATTTCAATACTTTTTTCATCATATTCCTCCTTCAGGGAAAATTACACCGTAAATGATAGTCCCCCGCCTGTCCCGTTGTCATGGGCATTTTGTCCCGGCCTGGTCGGGAAGTTTACAATTCCTTTTTGCGAGGGAGCCGTGTGCCGCGTTCTTTGCGGTTCGCGAAGCACGCCGCGTTCCTTGCGGTTCGCGAAGCATGCCGCGTTCCTTGCGGTTCGCGAAGCATGCCGCGCTCTTTGCGGGACGCGAAGTATGCCGCGTTCCTTGCGGCACGCAGCGTCGGAAAATCCCGATCAGAGAACCGAAGCGATCCGAGGGCTTTTATCAGTTTGTGGGATGCTTTCCAAAAAGCGGTCTGGCATTATGCATCGTAGGGCAGGTTTCCAAACCTGCCGAATTAATCATCAGCTTCACTCCATAAATGTATTATGGCGTGATCCTGTCTTCCTTTAGAATAGTAAATATTACCGCCGACAGCTAACTAAACAACATCACCCCCACCAGTTCTTCTCCAGGTACTTCCTGATCGCCACCCCGGTATATGCGTCTATGTCCAGACTGAACGCTTCCTCCGGTGATACCCAAAGGTATTCCTGGGCTTCATCGTTCAGGGTGACCTCGGTCGAATCTGTCCGGCAGCAAAAATCGAAATAGATAAAATGGCGCTTCTTCCAGAAGACCTCATCGTACACAAATTCCTGGAAGCAAAGGAAGCGGATATCGTACACATCCAGCCCGGTCTCCTCCTTCACCTCCCGTTTAAGTGCCTGTTCCATCCTCTCCCCCAGCTCGATATGGCCGCCCGGGACCACATAACTGCCGCGAAACTTGTGGGTCTTCATCAAAAGCATCTTTCCGTCCGGATTGATGATTAAGGCTCCAACTGTCGGTTCAGGATACTGTTGTTTTGCCATTCGAGCTCCTCAGTAAAAATTAAAGTGCAAAAGAAATTTGGGTTTTTAGAATATTTTTATATCCTTTTTCTTCTTCCAGCTAACGATCTTAAAGATAGTAAGATTGATCCTCACAGATTCCTGGCCTCTGCTTCTGCTTAAGATCCTGGAGGATTTCTTCTCCAGGGCTCTTTACATTCTGGAAGGCATCCGCCCTGCGAATTAAACTTGTTCCTAATTTGAATATGATAATCGATCCTCTCAAGGGGTTCAATTAAATTAAAACCCCTTAATGAGCTGCGCAGTATCTTTTTATCAAAAAATACCCGGGGATTTATCTTGAGGCTAAATTCGATTAAAATGCCCTTGATATAATTCACAAAAATAAAACTGGATTAACAATGCGAAAGGTGGTTATATGAACTATCGAAAATTCGGAAGGACCGGCTGGGAAGTATCTGAGATTGGTTTTGGCGCTTGGGCGATCGGCGCAGATTGGGGAAATGTAACAGAAAGTGACGCCATTGCAGCTCTAAACTCCGCGGTGGATCAGGGCGTAAACTTCATTGACACTGCGGATGTCTACGGGGATGGGCGCAGTGAGCAATTAGTGGCAAAGCTTCGTCGAAGTAGAAGCGAAAGGATTTTTGTCGCAACCAAAGCCGGTCGCCGTTTGAACCCCCATACAGCCGAGGGTTACAACCGCCAGAACCTGACCTCTTTTGTAGAACGCAGCCTGGTGAACCTGGATGTTGATACAATCGACCTGCTCCAGCTGCACTGCCCGTCCACCCAGGTTTATTACAATCCTGAGGTATTCCAGGTCCTGGACGATCTGGTGCAAGCCGGTAAAATCCAGTACTACGGCGTCAGCGTTGAAAAAGTAGAAGAAGCCATAAAAGCGATTGAATTTCCAGGCGTCCAGAGTGTCCAGATCATCTTCAATATTTTCCGTACCCGTCCTGCCGAATTGTTTTTCGACCTGGCAAAGAAACACGAAGTCGCGGTCCTGGCGCGAGTCCCGCTCGCCAGCGGTCTGCTGAGCGGCAAGATGTCGTCAGGGTCAAAATTCAGCGATGACGACCACCGCAACTACAACCGCGAAGGCCAGTCATTCGACGTCGGGGAGACCTTTTCTGGTATCGACTTCGATACCGGACTGATTGCCGTGGAAGAGATCAGGTCTCTTCTCCCAGAAGGAACAACCATGGCGCAGTTCGCCCTGCGCTGGACGCTAATGTTCGACGCAGTCACCCTGGCGATCCCGGGCGCCAGGAACTCCAGGCAGGCAACTGAGAACGCTCAGGCCAGCGACCTGCCGCCGGTAAGCGCAGATACGATGGTCCAACTTGAGGGTATTTACAATCGTTTAATTAAAGAAAAGGTTCACCAGCGCTGGTAAAAGGATGGATTGCACACCTGGTTTTTCCGTCTGAGGTAACGGTAAATGTTCTTTTTATTCCCCTTCATGGAATTTCATTAAATACATCCAGGGGGGCAAATGCGACTCCCACCATACTGGAGCCGGTATGGGCTCCCAGCACCAGTGACATAGGTCCCACAGGCAGCCAGGTGCAGTCAAAACGCTGGTCAACCAGCTCGTGCAGCATATCTGCCCCTTCGGGATTGTATGCATGCAGCACCTGAACACGCAGTGCGCTGCCAGCCGGATTTTGGTTGGAGATAAAATTAACTAATCCTGCAACTGCCCGTTTGAATGTTCGCTCCTGTCCAAGTTGGATATACGTTCCATTCACTTTTTCCACCCCGATGATCGGTTTGATATTCAACAAAGAGGCGATCAAGCCTTTCATATGGCTGATGCGCCCGCCGTGGATCAGGTATTTCAGCTCCTTAAGTGTGTATATGCTTTCGCTGGCGTCACTGATCCGTTCCAGAAGAGCCAAAACCTGGTCCAGCGGCCAGCCAGCTTTCAGAGCCTTTCCCGCCGCCTCAACCTGCCAGCCTGCCGCGGCTGAAAGGGTTTTGGTGTCAACATGGGTTATATTCGCCTCAGGCACAAGCTTCGCTCCTGCCAGGGCGGAGTTAAACGTTCCGCTCAGGCCTGAAGTCATATGGATGGACAGGATATTTGGGTCTGTTGCTGCCAGCTGGCGGTATAAATCCGCAAAATCCCCCGCTGATGGCTGGGATGTCGTCGGAAGGCTGTCAGAAGCCTCCAGTAAACGATAGAATTCTTCTGGCTGGATGTCCACTTTTTCACGGTAAGTCTTGCCTTCAAGAGTTACTGTGAGCGGCACTATATGGATATTCAGTTCCGTAGCCTGTTCAGCAGGCAGCCAGAGATCAGTTCCACTGTCTGTTACAATCTGCATTCTTCCCTCCAATTAAACATATTTTTTAGCCTGGATAATTATAATTTCATTCCAGCATAATCGTCGCTCTGTCAAAGGTATCCCCCTCCTTTGCAATGGCGCCCAGTTCAATCCGGTCAGGGTAGATCTCCAGCAGCACAAAATGGGTCCGGGGCACATAGAGGTGGCTTTCCTGGAGCGGCCCGCCTTGGGCATACAGGGTTGATGACCCCCCTCCACTGACTATGTATGTAATCCCATTTGCGCTCAGGCGTTCGTAGTGGTGGAAGTGACCTGAAAACACCAGCGGCACCCTGGCGGCTTCAAAAAGGTAATTCCAGGATAAACGCACCGGGTCGCCGTCATCCGGGTGTACGATGCTGCTGCTGTACGGGCTGACGTGAAAAACCGGGATTGTATACCGGTAGCGCGGATCCGCCAGGCGGTCTTTCATCCAGGCGTCTTGGACCTCCCGGCCTCCTGCCCCAAAGATCGCCTGGGAATCGAGCATCAGAAACTGCAGGTCACCAAAAGCCAGTCCGTAAAACTGGTTGCCGCGCCGTTCTGCAGGGTACCCAAAAGCCGGGTCTTCAAATGGCGGAAAGGCATGGTCGTAGAAAGGGGCTTCCTGCCACATCACTGCCCGGTCATAATCGTGGTTTCCCATTGCTGTGTACACCGGTCCATTTTTCAGAAGCGGTTTGAAAGGCTGGAAGAATTTTTCGGAATAAGACGCGTAAAGGTCAGCGCTGTCTGCCTCGTAAACCACATCGCCAGTGTTGAGCACGAAGTCCAGGTTATAATCCGCCATCAACTCTACCAGTTGTTCGGTAGCCTGGTCTCCAAAACTGGCGTCCCCGATTACCCCCACCCGCAGCGGTTCTCCGGCTGTGATTGTCCCGAATTCCACCACTCCCCAGCTCTCATCCAGAAAAAGAGGCTCGCTAAAACCATCCTCCTCGTTTCCAAGCAGCACTTTTGCAGCGTAATCAGCTCCGGGGGTCAGCCCTTCCAGTTCGATCAGGTGGCGGGTCTCCTCCGGGTCAAGCTGGATCTCCCCACCCTCATAGGAATCCAGGGTCTGCGATTTGTAAACCAGTCTGCCTTCTGACGGCTCGTCCAGTTCAAAGAAGAGCACCGCCCGGTCTGCTCCCACATGCCGGAGGGTGAGTGGAATGGCAAAATTTATACTGCCGGCAGGGTATTCTGAATTAAAATAATCAACCGCCGGAGGAGAGGGCTGGGGGTTGATCTCCGCTTCCTGGGTAATTTCTGGCGCGGTAAAAACAGATTGTTCCGGGTTTTCAAGGGGCAGTTCGATTTTGGCACTCTCAAGCGGGACTGCTGCAGATCCAGCACCGGTTAAATTCTGAGGCTCCGGAGTAACCGCGCTGCGGCAGCCTGCCAGGAATACAGCCAGCAGTACAACAAGAAAGAGCAGCCAGATTCCGGAATTTACCCTGATTGGTGTAAGCGACCGTTCTGTTCTAAACATGCCGGATGATTATAACTGATCCCTTTATTTTATTCAGGGATGGCCAGTCTAACCTTCCCCCGCCTTGCGTTTTTGCAGCTCATAGGTTTTGGGCATCCGGGCGATCAGCGGGCAGCCGTGATATCCCTGGCAGCTGCTCCCACAGCCTCCCCCGATGGATTCGCAGTCTGCTCCCTCAGGAAAGTCCTGGGATTCGCGCAGTATGCCTTTCCGGACGCAGTAGTCCAGCATCCCTTCCAGGGCGCTGGTTTCAACTCCCAGTTTACGGCTCAGTTCGTCCAGGCTGACTGTGCCTTCCGATTTGCGGATCTGATTCAGAATTCTCTGCAGCATGCCTAACTCTCAAGCGTTAAATATCTATGCGCAGCGGATGAGGGGTACTTGCTGGTGATTTTATCCCAAACCATCATCCCAACCCAAGCGCCAACCCACCCTGAAACACGATAAATGCCAGCACCCAGGCCAGCCCAAGCTGCCCGATGATGCTTATCCAGGTCCATTTCATCCCCAGCTCCTGCCTCTCAGCTGCAATCGCGACCATACACGGTGTGTAAATTAACACAAAAACCATAAACGCCAGGCCCGCCAGGGCGCCATGCCCGCCGCTGGAAACCTGAAAACTTTTATAGACAGAGGTCATCAGGGCGGAAGAATCTGCTTCCGGCTCTTGCTCGAAGAAATCGATCCCGAAGATTTTTGGGATCGTCTTGATTGTATCGATTGTAGCCCGGAAAAAACCCGCGACTATCGCCCAAACATCCTGCAGGAAGGTCGTATCCGCAGTTTCTTGAGGGATCTCATCCACCCCGTAGATCTGCGCCATGGTGCTCACAACCACCTCTTTCGCCACAAAACCGGTCACGAGCGAGCCAGCCGCCTCCCAGGTGCCAAACCCCAGCGGCCTTAAGACCGGCGCGATTAAACCCGAAACCGAAGCGAAAACGCTGTTATCCACATCGGCCTGCCCGGGTGATCCCGCGTTCCCGGGCGCCGGGATAGCCAGCAAAATCCACAGGACGATCGATACCGCCATGATCAGAGTCCAGGCATTTTTGATGAACGATCCGGTCCGGTCCCAGGTATGGCGCCAGATACCCCGGAAGGTTGGCATCCGGTAAGGCGGGAGTTCCATTACAAATATTGATTTTTCTTTGCCTTTAAACAGGGAGTTTTTCAGAATAATTCCTAGCAGTACCGCAACCAGTATTCCAACCAGATACATGCTGAAAACCACCATCCCGGCATTCCTGGGGTAGAAAATCGCCGCAAATAAAACATAAACGGGCAAACGCGCCCCGCAGCTCATAAAAGGCACCAGTAGCCCGGTAAGCACCCGGTCCTTTTCATTCTCGAGGGTCCGGGTGGCATAAAAAGCGGGGACAGAGCACCCAAAACCTACCAGCATCGGCAGGAAACTTTTTCCATGCAGCCCGATTGCCTGCATCAAGCGGTCCATCACAAATGCAGCCCTGGCCATGTAACCCGAATCCTCAAGGATTGAGAGCGATATGTACAGGAACATCAATACCGGAACAAAAACCAGCACACCCCCAACCCCGACGATAATCCCATCCAGGATCAGGCTTTCTAACCAGGTGCCGGATAATCCGATTGAAGCCAGAATTGAGGCGATCCATTCTGTTACAGGGCCGTTGATAACGCTTTCGATCCAGTTCAGGTAGGGAACCGAAAGTTCCGTCACCAGCATAAAAACAAGCCACATCGAAATAAAGAATACCGGGATGCCCAGCATTCGGTTAGTGACAATATTATCGATCCTGTCGGTCAGCGTGCGGCTTTCGGGGCCGGTGCGCCTGACCGCTTCCCGCACCAGCCCGTTAATCCAGCCATAACGGTTATCGGCGATAATGATGTCAATCTCATCCGGGTAGATCTGTTCCAAACGCTCAACCGCATTATCGACTTCCGTCAGCACCACCTGCCCGCCTTCAAGCTGGGGCAGTCTTTCTCTTAGATTTTGGTCCCCTTCAAGCAGGTTAATCGCCAGCCAGCGCGGCGGGTATAAAGTCCGGATCGATGGAGAATTTTCAACCAGCCTCTGAAGGCGGGTGATCTCCGCTTCAATATCCCTGCCATAATAAATAGAAAAACCTGTCTGCATGCTGTTCAGTTCTTATTTTTCGCAAATTCTGCGATGGCCTCTTTCAGCCGTTGGATACCCACTCCCCGGTTGGCGACTGTCTGGATGATGGGAGCGCCAAGCGCCTGACTCAGGCGTTTTTCATCAATCACAATACCCCTTGACTCAGCGACATCAGTCATATTGAGCATAACCAGCACCGGCACGCCCAGTTCCAGCACTTGAACAGCCAGGTACAGGTTACGCTCCAGGTTGGCTGCATCCATCACCGTGACAACCATATCCGGTTTGTTGTTAAGGATATAGTCCCTGGCGATAATCTCCTCTGGAGAAAGGGCGCTCAGGCTGTAGGTACCCGGCAGGTCAACCACATTTACATCAAGACCGTTAAAACGGAATTTACCTTCTTTCTTCTCGACCGTCTTCCCGGGCCAGTTGCCGACATGCTGGTGAGAACCTGTCAGCGCATTAAAGACAGTGCTTTTACCTGCATTCGGGTTTCCAGCAATGGCGATTTTCAGCTCTGCCATAAAATTTTATATCCTGGCTGGTAAAAAAAATCAGATCCGTTCAACCATAATCCGGTGGGCGATCCCGTGTCCAAGGGCCACCTTGGAGCCGCGCACAGATACCATTTTAGGCCCTCCGCAGTCCTGCAGAACGCTGAATTCAACTCCCGGCGTCAGCCCCATTGTTGTCAGGCGGCTGACCATCCGGTGTCCGGCGTGCACTTTGACCAGGCGCACCTTTTCGCCGGCGGACACCATCGAAAGGGGCAGTGTCTCATGGTGCATCAGTACTCTCATTCCTGCAGGGTATCACAAAAATCTGGCCTGCCTCGGATTTACGGACTGAAAGATGGTAGCCTTTAACAACAAATTCAACCGGATCGCCAAGCGGGGCGACCCGCTCAACCCTGACCACTTCGCCCCTTACCAGGCCCATCGCCATAAAGCGCTGGCGGGTGGTCCCTTTCAGGTTCAATTGGATGATTCTGCCGCTTTCGCCAACTTTCAAGGCGCTCAGGGGGAGGGATTCATTTTCCATCTCTCTACCTGCCAATCCCATCCTGGTCCCCAGGTGTGGGAAACCCTGAGCGGTTCTCCGTAAACTCTGCTTCGACAACCACTTGGCTGGCGATACCCGCCGATAAATTGACCTGATGGTCGTTTACTTCAAGGAGCATCGCTCCTCCATCTCCGATTCCAAGCACTCTGACCTGGCTGCCGGGCTGCAAATCTTCATTTCTCAAGAACGACACGGCGGCTGGGTCGGCCATGATCCCTCTTACCCTGGCGACCTCTCCTGCACCCAGTTTATTCAGAGCGATTTGGGGAACGGTTTCGTATTTGCCTCCCGGTGAAGGTATCGTATGCCCGTGGTAGCATACCTGCGGGTTGCCGAGGAATCCGGACAATCTATCCGCTACCCGGTCGTTTGTGATGTGTTCCATGCGGCAGGCAAGCGCGTCGGCTTCATCCAGGTCAAAATTCAGGTGTTTAACCAAGAAGACCTCCCACAACCTGCGGTAGCGCAGTATCCGTAAAACAATCTCCCGCCCGGCCGGGCTGAAGTCGACCCCTTTGTACGGCTGGTAATCAAGCAGACCGTCATCCGCCAGTTTGCGGATCATCTGGTTGACTGAAACCGGCAAAAATGAAAGCGTCTCCGCCAGGTCGGATAACGGCACCAGTCGTTCGCCCCCGTTTTCCTGTAATTTAGCAATTGTAACCAGGTACATTTGCTCGTTCTCACTCAGCTCCCGGTAACTTCGCAGCTCCATTTTATGTCTTTCCATATAGAATTTGGGGTAATTTTTATGGCTTGCCATAATATTATACATTTCCAGGTCGATTTCGCCAATGACAAATTTCACTGTTCAGACTGATATCTGTAATATGGAACTTATTTCTAAATTAACCCTGTAAGGCATCCCGGGAGGGGTTACAATATTGGTCAAAACCGGATAATTTTACGGTACCCAGTTTTACTATCCCGTTCTGGACAAACACCCGGGAAAATCGATGAAAGAATTACAGGAACGTATATTAAATGAGGGCAAAAATCTTGGGGATGGGATATTGAAAGTTGATGGATTTATCAACCACCAGGTGGACCCTGCGTTAATGGAAGCCTGCGGAAAACAATTCGCATCCCTGTTTAAAGATATCCAGGCCAGTAAAATTCTGACCGCTGAAATCTCAGGCATCGCGCCGGCTTTGATGACCGGACGTTTCATGGACCTGCCGGTGGTCTACGCCCGCAAACACAAGCCCATAACAATGCCTGACCAGGTCCTGCTGATCCTTTCACCATCTCACACAAAAGGCCGCATGGTGGAGCTGATCGTATCGCCCGAGTATCTCTCTTCCGGTGAACGGGTGCTGATTATTGATGATTTCCTGGCAAGCGGGGCGACCATCCAGGGATTGGTCCAGCTTACCCTGGCTGCCGGGGCTCAGATCGTTGGGATAGGGACCCTGATCGAGAAGAGCTTTGAAGGTGGACGTAAAGCCCTCGCCTATCTGAAAGTGCCAGTCATCTCACTTGTTTCCATCAAATCGATGCAGGGTGACCTGATTGAATTCGATGAGCCTAACCCCAGAACCGCTTGATTATCCTGGTATTGATAAATCATCCCAAACCGGCACGTACCCGGACCCGCATGACACTCATAATCAAATGGGCTTCAAATCTATCGCAGTCCTTGATTTCGGTTCCCAGACCTCCCAGTTAATAGCCCGGCGCATCCGCGAAAGCCAGGTTTTCTGCCAGCTTTTCCCCTGGGATGCGCCCGTTGAGGATGTGCTGAGGGCGAACCCGGCTGGTTTTGTGCTCTCTGGCGGCCCGGCTTCCGTTTACCTGGGTGATGCGCCTTCCATTCCGGATTATGTGTTCGAAAGCAAACTGCCCATCCTGGGAATCTGCTACGGCATGCAGGTATTGACCCACACCCTCGGAGGCCTTGTTGCGCCGGCAGACGTCCATGAATACGGCTCTGCCAGGTTTGCCACAATCCGGGACAACCCATTGCTGCCCCCCGGGGATTTCACCGTCTGGATGTCGCATGGCGATAGAATAGAGTCCCCGCCGCCCGGATTCGAGACAGTGGGCAGCAGCCCCAATTCGCCGGTTGCTGCAATTGCTGATCTGAAACGCAGCTACTTCGGGGTTCAGTTCCACCCCGAAGTGCAGCACACACCCCGGGGCGTCGAAATACTGCGCAATTTCGCCCTGAACATATGCGGAATGAAGCCTGACTGGACGCCTGAGTCGATGACCACCCAGGCTATCCAGAATGTTCGCCAGCTGGTGGGTTCGGATATGGTGCTCTCGGCTGTGAGCGGCGGGGTTGACTTAAGCGTGGCGACTGCACTGGTAGGCAAGGCAGTCGGCCAACAGCTGGCAGCTGTGTTTGTTGATACGGGAATGCTGCGTAAAGGCGAAGCGGCTGCTGTAAAAACCTCGCTCCAGCAGCACCTGGGAGTCGAACTGGTTTTGGTAGAGGCGGAAGATGTTTTTCTTGCCGCGCTGGAGGGGATCACTGATCCCGAACGTAAAAGGCATGTTATCGGCGAGTGTTTTATCCGTATTTTTGAAGAGCAGGCAGGTTCGCTCGGTTCACCGCCATATCTTGTCCAGGGTACGATTTACCCGGACGTGGTCGAATCAAGCGCGCCTGACCGCTCAAAAGCCCAGCGGATTAAGTCCCATCACAATGTGGGTGGATTACCGCAGGATATGGATTTCAAACTGGTTGAACCCCTGCGCTATCTGTTTAAGGATGAAGTGCGCCTGGTGGGCGAGCATCTTGGACTTCCGGGAGAAATAGTCTGGCGCCAGCCGTTTCCCGGACCGGGATTGGCAGTCCGTTGTTTGGGCGAGATCACCCGGGAAAGGCTGGACCGGCTGAGAGCCGCCGATGAAATCCTGCTGGAAGAGCTTACACATGGCGGTTACTTCCAGGAATCCCGAAATGACACAAACAAGGGTACCATCGCCCAGGCCTTTATGGTTTTACTGCCGGTCAGGTCAGTCGGTGTGATGGGCGACCAGCGCACATTTCAGGAAACAGCCGCTGTCCGGGCGGTCACCACAACCGATTTTATGACTGCGGATTGGGCAAGGCTGCCTCATTCTGTGCTGGAAAAAATCTCAAACCGGATTGTCAACGAGGTGGAGGGGATTAACCGGGTTGTTTACGACATAACATCCAAACCCCCTGCAACCATCGAATGGGAGTGAGGCACCTCTGGCAGGATTTCAGCCGGATTCCAGGGCTCTCACTGCACCAGAAAGGCTCATAAAGCGTCACCCCTGAACACTCTTCTCACGGGCAATTTCCATCAGAACAACTTTTTCGGCCTGATTTTTTTGGGTTTTATGTTGAAAAGGACGCCCACCTGCTTAATGTGCGCAACGGCGGAGAGCATAATTGCGGGTATAATCTGACCACCCGGACAAGCCAGGTTGCTGGCCTGGAGTACTGCAGCCTGAACCTCTTCTTCCGCTGTGCCCGGCAACCAGATTTATTGACAAAACGAATCCTTCGATGAATTCCAAACCGAAATTAAAGTTCTACTGGTCACTGATAAAGAGCCCCCAGACCTTTTTGCTGATTACCACTGGGCTGGCTGGTTTTATGAGCTCGCGCTGTCCCTGGTTTAACATCGCGACCGTCGTGGGAGTTGCCGGAAGCCTGTTTCTGGCGATCAGCGGCAGCACGGTGTTGAACATGTGGCACGATCACGATATCGACGCCATAATGAAACGCACCTGCTGGCGACCGCTTCCCTCAGGCCAGATCACCCTCAAGAAGGCGTTAGTACTGGGGTTGTTCCTATCTTTTCTTGGCGTTGGCTGGGCTCTTGCGATCGACCCCCTTTACGGCACTATCGTTCTGGCGGGGATTGTATTTGATGTTTTACTGTACACAATCTGGCTTAAGCGCCGCACCCCCTGGTCGGTTATCTGGGGGGGCCTCGCCGGCGGGATGCCTGTCCTGGCGGGCCGCGCCCTGGGAACAGGTGCAATCGAATGGATAGGCATATTGATGAGCCTTTCAGTCCTGTTCTGGATCCCGACCCATATTCTCACATTCAGTATCCGCTACCAGGACGATTACGACCGGGCTGGGATTCCAACCTTCCCCTCCCGCTATGGGGTCAGGACGACCCACCGGATTATTTCAGTTTCCAGCGCGCTGGCAGCCCTCGCTATTGGAGCCGCCGCGGTCGGAATCAACCTTGAGGGCGGGAGTATGCGCCTGCTGGCAGTGCTCTCAGCGGGATTGATTTTTCTGGCTGGCGCCAGTATGGTCCGCCCTTCGGAACGGCTCAATTTCGGTCTGTTTAAATACGCTTCGCTCTACATGTTCCTGGCTATGCTTTTGATAGCGTCGGTCATCTTCTGATAGGATTATCCGGGGATCGGGGTTAATCAAATCCAACCTGCCGTTTTCTGTCATTATTTGCGGTCCGGTTAACGGGAATAGTAATTTTTCTGGTTATCTCCCCCTGTAGAGAGAAAATCTGCCTGGTTTTCAGGACCTGAATCCAGGGGTGATTTTGGTGGCGGAATTCTTCCCGGATCCAGGCGGATTAAATTCAAAAATCCCACCCAAACAATTGGGAGGGATTTTTTGGTCGATAATTTTTAGCAAAATCTAATTACAACGCCATCACTCTGCTTGCCTGCAGCCCTTTTTCGGTCTCCTCAACAGAGTATTCCACTCTCTGGCCTTCTTCAAGCGTTCGAAATCCTTCTCCCGTAATTTCAGTGTAATGGACAAACAGATCCTCACCGCTCTCGCGTGTTATAAATCCGTAGCCCTTAGAATCGCTGAACCATTTTACAATTCCGACTTCTCTTTCTTCCACAGTTCTTTTCCTTTTATTAGAATTACATTACACTTCCCCTGACAGGGGGTATAAACCGGCATAGTCCGGAGGGTATTGCCGGCGCATTGGCACCGCCTGAAAAATTCTAACAACAAATAAATTGCATGTCAAACGAGACTCCATCCCAATTGTCCGGGTTTTGCCAGCAGATACGAAAAAACCCTCAACCGCCCACCAGGATATTAAACAGGCGAACACACAATTTCCGGGTGGACAGGTCCCCGTCCAGTTCTGGATTCCAGGATGAAATCGAGGCGGCGGCAACCTGCCCGCTCTTCGCCAGGCGTCTGAAAATCCGTTCCAGTTCACCTGCTGAAGGCCCGCCCGGGGCGGGATAGCTGACCGCCGGCGCTTCACCCGGATCGAGGATGTCCACATCAAAATGCACGTACAGGGGGCCCTCCGGCAGGTCATCCTCCAGCAGCGACACCGGGTCTCTCAGGTGCAGGATATTCGATCGGGCTACGGCTTCTTTTTCTCCTGGATCGAGATCACGGGCATCGCATAGGATCACCCTTTCCTCTGCCAGGGGCTGCATTTCCAGCGCATCAAGCAGAGTCAATTCACCCCTGCCGGCGATCATCGCCAGCGGCATGCCGCCCAGAAATCCGCTCGGGCTGGTCTCCCAGGTGTTAAAATCCCCGTGGGCGTCCAGCCATAATAAGGTGGTCTCGAGCCCAGCCCTTTGTAATCCGGCCTGCACCCCGATCACCGCGCAGCAGTCTCCTGCATAGCTGACCGGTCTCTCACCCGCCGCCAGCGCCATCTCTGTAAAATTGGCGATGCCCTGGTGCAGGGTCGCCATCCGGTGCATCCTGTCACCTGCCGGCAGTTCCGGTTTATTCAAATACCAGTCCGCCCCCGCCAGCGCTTCCAGCTCCGGCTCCGGCTCGTCCAGGAAAAACGGCGATACGATCACCCTGTTCTTCATAATCTAACGCCTCCCGGATATTGTTTACAGATTATCGACCAGCTTTTCAATTTGCGGGAAATGGGTCAGCTCGTGTGCCGCGAAATAACTGGCCTGCTGGGTGATGGTCACCTCGCCAAACTCCTCGTGCTGCCCTTTTCGCCACCACTCAGCCAGCGGCAGTTCCTCCAGGATCGCAATAGTTTTCAGGCGAGAATCCCGGTATGTCCTGAATATCTCTTCAACAGATGCAGGGCGGTCAGCCTCATCCGCAGCCCACTCGAACACCGCCTTTGACTCGAGCCTGGGGTTATCCTGCTCCAGCATCAGCTTTACCCGGAATTCCAGTACGCCCTGGGCATCCCTCAGGTGGGACACGGCGTTGCGCACGTTCCACCCGTCTTCCTGTGGAATCCGGCTCATTTGGTCTTCCGACAACCCATCCAGCAGCACCGCCAGGTCTGCCGGGGTTTGTTCCAGCCGGATCATGACTTCAAACGGGTCGAACCTGTCCAGCCAGTACACCGGGTTGAACAGCTTAAATGTATCCGGGCGGGCGCTGCAGTTCGGGCAGTTTACCGCCGGCCTGGTCAGGGTCACATACCCGCAGTAGCGGCATAAATACGGGTTCGGAGCCACATCGATAAAAGGAAGCTGTCCGTCAGCCATGATCTCAGCACCGTGCAGGATCGCTTCCACCAGCTCCGGGCTGGTATTGAGTTCAGATATGGCGCCGGCAGAATTCTTTACCTCAGCCGCCAGTTCCTCCCGGTTTGATGGCATTTCCAGTCCGTATGCCGCCTGGCGGCAGATGGCATCCGCGGCGCAGCGCTCCAGCTTTGCCAGATTATACTGGCCTTCACCCTCCAGCTTGGCAGCCAATGCGTACAACTGGGATACAAAAAAAGATAAATCTCCGTGTTCGGATTCCATCGCTTCTCCTTTACTCTCTCTCATTTGATTTTTAAAAGGTTTTCAATCTGAATCAACAACTTGATTTTTACACTTCGTTCTTCCATGCGGCAGAAGGCGCTGTGTATATGTGATCTGCTCCGGGTCAAAATGAGCCCTTGCTGCTGCCAGGTAAGGCCTGGACAACCGCTTGGTATAAAGATGCAGACCTTCATCCTCAATCTCTCGCAGAGCGGATCGGTAAAAATCAAAGATGTGAACATTGCCAATCTGAATTCCTGCCCGGATGGCGCTGAACGCCAGTAATTTCGATAGATCTCCCAAGGAAGAATCTCCCCGATCCGCCGTCTGCCTCAACTCCTGGTAAATCCGGTTCAGCCGGTCAGGATCCGGAAGATCATGAACATTCAATTTTAACTTCTGCCAGGCAGACTGCAGTTCCCTTATTGTTAATGGGGGGATATCAATGTTTTCTGCAACAAGGTCTGTTGCCCCTTCAAAGGCATCCAACAGTTCTTTGGTCGAATTAATCTCTGCATCCTCCAGCAGCATACCGTCCAGCTTTAGCTGTTCAACCAATGCATCTAAGTAAGTCCGCACACCTCCCGTCATGTCCGCTGCCACAGCGAACAGCCACAAAGGCGACCAGCCGACCGTCAAAAAACCTGCCATCTCAATCCCGGTTCCAGCTGCTTTGCGCAGGGCAAATTCCCGGACCTCAACCTCATGATCGGGAAGCAGACCTTTTGCGCCTCCGACCAATTCAATAGTGATTCTAAGTAATCCTGCAACAATTGCCTGGTACAGACGCGTTTCACGAACCCACTCCGGTATCAGCGTCTCGGTTGTTTCGTAGATAGAACCTCCCAGAAAAACAGCCGAAGCGCGCAGGGCGCGCTCCGGTAGGGAGATTATATAAAACAGATCGCGTTCCACTTTAATCAGAAATAATTATCTCCATTTATCAACCAAAAAGACCTCCGATCTGGCCTGCTCCCCAACCCAGCATCGCCAGAATTGCTCCGCCGATCATTGCGATAACAACCAGGGCAATCCATCCCAGCACGACAGTGACAATTGTCTGGAGCCACTCTAGATCAAGGGCTTCCTTTGCCGCAATGAACCAGGCCACAATCAGGGCGATCACCGCAAGAACCATAATCGGCCCTAACAAACAGCCCAAAGCCGGAATAAACCCTACAAAAATGCCCAGGAAACCGATTACATTCCAGACGTAAGCCAGACCAAGCGTACGCACCATCTCCTCAAACGTCACATCGGCATGGAATACCGCCCGTCCTACCCAATTAATTACCCAGGCACCTACCGCAAACCCGGCTACTGCAAAGAGGGTTCCAACGACGGCTCCTCCCAACCAGCCGAGCACATTGGTTGAGGCATTTGTTCCAATCTGGTTGAGAATCGCCACAACCGCTACGATCAACCAGGCGGTCGACGTGAAACTGGCGTCATTTTCGACCTCGGCGTACACCCCTTTACGAAAAGTAAAAGCTCCAATAATTCTATCCATTAACATAATTTGCTCCTTTTCAAATCTAAGAAACTGTATTAAATATGAATTTATTACCCTTTACTCTAGGGATTTTCATAATTACTTTAACACCAAAACTTCCAGAAAGTTATTGGACAAAGATTTTGGATATGTCAGGTTATAATTATCATATAAGCCTGAAAACAAAAAAACGATATTTCAGGCAGTATGGAGAAGCAGCCAATGTCAACAGATTCAACTTTAAATGAAACAATGGTGGAAGAATTCTGGCGCAAATACCTGACAACCGGAGAATTTGTTAAGGAAACCCGCCAGCGAAAGTTCTTCCGGATGCTGCCAGGATCACCGCGCTGCAAGAACTGCTACGCACCGTTTCAGGGCGCCGGCAGCCGGGTTGTAAGCATGCTGTACGGAAAAAAACCTTCAAATTTGAATCCCCAGTTGTGTAACGTGTGCGAGGTGTTCGCCCGGGAATACCAGGGCGGGGCAGAGGTTGAACTCTCCCTGTTGTTTGTTGATGTGCGCGGCTCGACCTCCCTTGCGGAAGGCATGAGCACAAGCGAGTACAGCCGGTTAATAAACCGTTTTTACCGGACCGCCACCCATGTTATGGTCCATACCGATGCCCTGATCGATAAAATCATCGGCGACCAGGCAGCCGGGATGTATGTGCCCGGTTTCGCCGGGGAGCATCACGCTCGCCGGGCAGTTGAAGCAGGCCGCCAGATTCTTAGCGATGCGGGCTACAGCAGCCCGGACGGTCCCTGGATCCCTCTGGGCGCGGGAGTGCACACTGGAGTAGCATTCGTCGGTGCGCTCGGTTCAGAAGAAGGCACAGCCGATATCACTGTCCTGGGCGACGTGCCCAACACCGCCGCCCGTCTTTCTTCCAGCGCAGGTGAAGGCGAGATACTGGTCAGCGAATCTGCCCTTTCTTCCGCCGGAATCGACCCCGGCCGGCTCCAAAAACGAACCCTGGAGTTAAAAGGCAAGAGCCAACCGGTGGACGTCTGGGTGATGCTGGTTGATTGATATTCCGGCTTCAACATGGTAGATATCACAAATCTGTAATAACAGGTTATTGTAGCGGGGAACAACTTATTATTGAGTCTGGTCTTCCGCATGTGGCAATTGCGGTATCAACCAGGATAGAAATTGATCCGTCGAACGAGTCTGCAGTAACACTCTCCCCGGTCCAGTCAGGTCGACCACCAACCCTTCACCGCTGAAAAGAGTTGATTTTAATCCGCCCACTTTACGGACTTTAAAGTCTATGCCTTCTGTGAAAGCCACCAGGTGGCCGGTATCGACAGTATAGGACTGGCCGTATTCAAGTAAAATCTCGTGTATGGCGCCGTAGGCAGAAAGCACCATCTTGCCGGTCCCCCTTGTTCTCAGCATGATCGCGCCCTCGGATGCAAAAAAAGTCTTCGCTCCGGACCAGCGGGTATCCAGTTCGATGCCGATCTCAGAAGCCATGTAGGAACCGGATTGGACCATCAAAGATTCCTGACTGAGATCAACAGCCAGGACATCACCGGGTAGTGCGGGCGCGACCGAAATCTCCCCACCATTACTTGGGGCCATGTAGGTGTTCTGGAAGAAACTCTCACCTCCAAAAAAAGCCCTGCCGAGAGACTTCAGCAATCCTCCGGTGGCCTCCGTCTTTAGAGTAACCCCGCCCGACATACTGACCATGGATCCTGCTTCGACTTTTACCTCTTCGCCACCAGTAAGCTTTATTCTCGCCAAAGAATAAGCTGGTCGGTATAAAATTTCTATTTGCATCGATATTCCTCCATTATTTTATTTATTTTGGGTAATTAATAAAAATTTTCTTAGGTAGATCTTCCTTCCAATCTGGGCTCAGGTGCCTTTGGGGGCTTCTTTTGTGGCCGCATGCCAAAGAAGAATCGTACGACATTCCAGCGTCTGATGAGCAATTCATAAATCCCCATGATCAATACAAAGGAAATGGTAGCAATGATCAGGTACTTGGGCAGGATGCCCATTAGCCAATGGGAGTACGAACCAGCCGATGCAAAGAATGACAGTCTGGTGAAGCAGATAAAACGGTAGCACAGCCTCATTGGCGTATGCAAGGGTTCTATTGGTGAAATTCAAGTATTTTGCACCAAGACTCAACATAAAAACAACTGCGCTCCAACAGGTAATACTCCACAAAATCTGGAAAAGTACATAAATCATTGAAAACGGCTCATTTCCGGGAAACGGGTTGTAACCAAAAATCAATACAACAATACTTATCCCCGCGAAGCCAGCAATCCACAAAACAAGGCACAGCCAGCTGTGTCTTTTTATGCTGTTGGTGAAACGTTCGTCGGCAACCATGATATAGCCAAACACGAAAAAAACCGCGTACCACAGGAAATCAGCCCAGGTTCTGCCGCCTGAGAAAAGGAACCGGAAACAAATCATGATTACAGCAAGGGGGATCACAAACATGAATATTCCGCCCCAGCTTTCCATCCAGCCGGCGATATAGTCGATCCACCGTTTACCATTTTCAGATTTTAGATACCGGAGCAGCGGAAGTGTTAAAAGTGAGATAAGAAAAAGATACTGGAGAAACCAGAGGTGCCCGGAAAAAGTAAATGGCACCAGGAAGCTGGGGTCATTTAAATCGCTCAGGGCGACACCGATAACTTCAGCTGGCAGGCTTTTATAATACAGGGGCAGGAAATCCCGGAAACTTCCGGTAAATCCTCCATTGGTTACGGCTTCAAAATAAGCTTGGGGAGGGATAAGGATAAATAAACCCACTGTATACAGCGGCACCAGCAAGCGTTTTACCCTTTCCAGCAGGAATTCTCCACCCGCCCTTGATTTCAAAGCAAACCAAGCGCCCGCCCCTGAAAGCACAAAAAACAATTCCATTACCCACATCCAGATCAAACCTGCCCTCACGATCACTATTAATTCATTCTGTTCAGTATTTTTTAGGTGCCAGCCTTCTGTGCCAAAAAAGCGGGCGCAGTGATAAAAAAATATTGCCAGCATGGCTATTACTCGCAGCCAGTCTATATCGTACCTGCGTTCTTTCATGGTTCATTCCTCCTTCAACTGATCTGGTTTCGATCATGTTGGCAAAATAATCACGGAACGCTTGTATCGTTGATACAAGCAGATTTCACCGGCAAGAATTAAATAAAAATTTCTATATTCTGCAATGCATGCATGATCGAAAATCACATAATTATCTTGCCTGGATATTTGAGGAGCCTGAGGTGTCAACCCTGCCAAAAGTTGGATCGCCCAGATAAAATACTTCTGACGCGCCGCTGGCGATCACGTTCAGAGTACCGCCCGAATTTACAGTTACAGAACTCGCCCCGCTTACATCCAGGTTGGCATCTTTGACCTGAAACTCACTCAGGTCAACTTCGCTGCTGCCGGAGGCATCCAGGATCAGATTCCCGCCTGTACCTGACAAATAGATATCACTGCTTCCGGATATATCCATCCTGGCATCGCCTACCTCAATATCCCCTTTCAGAGAACTGGAGCCGGACAGATCTAAAACCAGGTTTTGACTGGATGAAAAACCTGAAATATTGGCATTGCTTGCGCCGCTCAAGTCTATTCCAACCAACTCCGGCATCATGATTTTTGCTTCCAATGTAGCACTGCCCTGGATAGAGAGATTTGGTTTCAATCCAATTTTTAATGTGTTGCCGGCTTTTTCAACCTGAAGATACTCTTCTAAATTGTCATCAACACGGAGAATTACTTGATATTCATCAGCCTGTTGAATTTGAACTTCGAATGAAGCGCTGACATCGACACTGTCGAAGTCTGTTATTGCTTCCTCCCTGGTAATTGCGTTTCCCGATACCGAAATGGATTGTGGCAACAATGAAGACATATCAGGTAAACTGCAGGCAAATATGGTGAAAACAAGAACAATAATCGCCAAAATTTCCTTAGAATTCATTTTTCCCCTCCTCAATATATTATGAAACTTTCTGTGATCATTTTCCAATAGCAGAATATTTGGCGGACGTTCAGGAATTAACATTGTAACTTTCACTTGAATTACGAAGCTTTAAATTGATATTGGATGGACACCCTTCTTGTGGAATAAGGTAACATTATTTATGGATCGCATCCAGATTAATTTTGGCTGGTTTTATTCTGCAGATTATGCGTGTCTCTTGCTCCCTTTGATCCTCCGGGTAAACGTATCCATAATAGCATGGATGATTAGTGTATTGCCTGGTAATTTCGTCAAGGTGCTCCAGTGCGCCTTCCTCGCTTACTTAACCTCGCCCCGCACTTCAATCCAGCGGCTGGAATCATGCATGTCGATCACGAGCAGGGACACCCTGGGATTCCTGGCCATGTTCTTGCCTTTCTGTCTTTCGCGGGTAGTGTTCACCCGCACATGTTCGCCATCATAATCACACCATACCAGGCTTGACTGCGGCTGCCCGTCCGGCATCATGGTGGTCAATACTGCGCAGATAGGTTCTACGATCAAATCAATGTGGGAAGAAGGTATCTTAACTGACAAAGTTTTTCTCCACTCATATAATTTATTGTGTCATCGCGAGCAGGCTTTTGCCGACAAAGCGATTTTTTGGATAAGTGGTAGACTACTGCCTAAGCTTTGTTCCATCATTATTTCACTCAAACATTTATCACTCTGAGCGTTGCATAGCATGCCGAAGGCAAGCGAGGAAGTCTCGTTACTAATGCCATTCATCACTCAGATCTTCCCATTCCAAATTGACTAATTCAATCAACTCAATTTCCTTTTTTTAAATCCCATTTAAAACTTACTTCTCCTGAAAAATTGCATCATTGGTTTTTTACATTGGTTAAAATATAGATTTAACACTTATTCATCGAAAAAATTTAGATTCTTCAACCTTCGGCTTCAGAATAACATAGAGGAATTATTTCTCCTCCGAAAAATCCTTGGCGACCACCTTCACCGGTTTGATCTTACAAAGCACCGGGGTTTCCTTATCCTTCCATTCAGCCGGGATTACTTCCCCGAAATAAGGCGACTTGCCAACATACAACTCGGCCAGCTGGTCCAGGTGCTCGAGCGCTCCATCTTCGGTCATCGCCACCACCCTCCCGCGCACTTCGATATAACGCAGCATATTCCTGCTTTCATAAGCAAACAGAGTCACTTTAGGGTCTCGGCGCATATTCCTGGCTTTTTGAAACCTGCTCATTGTATTGACCAGGATATACTCGCCGTCGTAGTTGCACCACACTACCGTTGTCTGCGGCTGCCCATCCGGCATCACCGTTGTGAAAGCCGCGGAAATCGGACCGTTGATTAAATCAAGAAATGAATCAGGGATTTCCACCATCATATTCTTCTCCTGAGGTTCATCTAATAATTGGGAATTATTACCCTCACCCAGGCACCTCTCCAGTAAACATTGTGTATGTGAAAAATGCATAATAGTCAGGCTCGTTAAGTATAAAATCCGGTGATTCTGGTTTTACAAATTGTTGGTATTCATCCAGATCGTCTTCCGACAGCTCGGACTCAACTCCAGACCAGCGCATCTCGAATAACGCCTGCAATCCAAGCTTAGTATCCTGATCCAAAGGCGCCTGTACATCCTTAATAAATGTTTGGGCTTTATTCATTATCAATCCAGATTGTTTGAACCAACCCAAAGTTCGCAGAAAATGCGTTTTGGGGGCGTTGCCATGGACAAATGGTGCTATCCCCGAGTTTGTCGCGCTCAGGCGGGCTTCCAACCGAGGATGACCAGGGAGTAATTCTTCAGAAGACCACGCCAAGACCGCTAATTTACCGCCAGGTTTAATAACCCTGATCAATTCCCTGAGTAAGGGAAGCATATCCATAGAGGCATATCCAACTAAATCCATGCTCCAAGCCCAATCGAAAGTATTTTCTTCAAAGGGAATATCCCGGACATCTCCCTGCTGAAAGGTTACCTTCCCAGCACAGCCAGCTTTCTGGGCCCTTTTTTCAGCGACTGAAATAAATTCAAAAGACAGGTCAAGTCCGGTTACATGCCCACCTGTGGCGACAGCTTCTGCCAATAAAAGTGTATTACTCCCTATCCCGCATCCAGCATCAAGGCCCCGGCTGCCCAGCAGGATTTTTAACTCCCGGATGGCGTTCCAGATTATAGGTTCCCTCATTAGATCGATCAGAGAATATATCCGCAAAATTCTGTTCGTATTTAATTCGTAATCTGCTGGATTGACCACCATTATTATCCCTTCCCATCGATTGCGCCTGATTATTATACAACCAGCGAATATTCAAACCAAAAAACTTGACGAAGACCTCTGGATAAGTTAGCATCCCAGGGAGAGTCCAAATCTATTTTAAATTGCTGTTAGAGGCCAGGGTTATTTATAATTCCTTTTTAATTCCTTCACAATTTCCACACAATCACCTGCTATAGTACATCCGGAGTATCAACTCCCAAGAAATAAAGATGACAAAAACAATCCTGCTCGTTGACGATGAAATCCAGCTTTTATCTTTGCTGAGTGATGTGCTCACCAAAGAGGGTTACCGGGTGATCAGCGCCCGGAACGGACAGGAAGCGATTTATTCCGCCCGCCAGGGAAAACCTGACCTGATTATCCTTGATATTATGATGCCCGAAATGGACGGTTACGAATTTATCCGCCAGCACCGCCGCGAGCGTGATACACCTATTATCCTTCTCACCGCAAAGGTAGAGGAAGAAGAAAAAGTTCTCGGCTTGCGGATGGGCGCCGATGATTACATAACGAAACCATTCAGCCCGCGGAGCTGGTTGCCAGGGTTGAGGCGCTGCTGCGCAGGGCAAAAAGCCCCACCGAAAAGACCCGCAACCTGAGGGTTGCCGGGCTTTTCCTGGATTACCAGAGCCGCCGGGTCGAAGTGGATGGCCGTCCGGTCGAACTGACCCGCTCTGAATTCGACCTTCTGGCGGTATTGATGTCCGCTCCCGGGCGGGTTTTCTCACGGGGCGAACTGCTGGAAAAGATGCAGGGCGGCTATGTCCAGGGTTATGAACGCACAATTGACGTCCATGTCAAAAACCTGCGAAACAAGATCGAAGAAGACCCGCACAACCCCTGCTGCATCGAAACTGTTTACGGAGTCGGATACCGCCTGGCAGGCGCCCCGCCGGACTGAAAACCATGTTCCGCTCATTAACCTTCAAGTATACCGCCGCGTTTGCAGCCGCCAGCCTGCTTGCCATTGTATTGGTGGCGGTCTTCGCCAGCCAGATCACCCAGAGGAGTTTCAGGAATTTCCTCAACACCCAGAACGAGAGCGCCCTGCTGGATGAACTCGCTGATTTATACCGCTCTAACAAAGGCTGGGAGGGGATTGATCCGCGTGAACCTCGGAAAGCTGATCCTCGCATCAACCCCCAACCTTCCCCCCCGCAATGTGGCTGTTATCGATTTAAACGGCAGGGTGCTGTATCCAAGCAGGACAATCCCGCTCGGCAGGACAGTGCCGCCCCGTTTGATCCGCCAGGGTATACCGCTTGAGGTTGACGGCCAGGTTGTTGGCACCCTGATCACCCCCACCACCAGGCTGGCAGCCCTCAACCAGGTCGCGGCCAGGTTTTCCAGGCAGATCAACCTCGCCCTGGTATGGGGTGGCCTGATCGCGCTGGCTATCTCGGTCGGGCTGGGCTTTTTCCTCTCCCGCCGCCTTACCAGCCAGCTTGCCAGGCTCACTTCCGCAATCCAGTCTGTAGCAGACGGCCAGTTGAGCTCAAAGGTCCCGGTTGAATCCGGCGATGAAGTGGGCCAGTTAACCGCCGCGTTCAACCGGATGATCGCAGAGCTGGACCGTTCGCGCCAGCTGCGCCGCCAGATGACAGCCGACATCGCCCACGAGCTGCGTACCCCGCTCAGCATTATCCTCGGGCGGGCTGAGACCCTTGCTGAAGGAATGCTGGAGCCCTCCCCCCAGGTTTACCGGGTGATATACCAGGAAGCCAGGCGCATCAACCGCCTGGTTGAAGACCTGCGCCTGCTGTCGTTATCCGATACGGGCGAACTGCAGCTTGAACGCCGGTCTGCCTCGATCGAAAACCTGCTGGCCTCCTGCGTTGACACCTTTTCAGAACCCGCATCTGAAAAGGACATCTCCCTTATATACCGTCTCGACCGGTTCCCTCCGGAAGTACACCTTGACCCGGACCGCATCAAGCAGGTGCTGGACAACCTTATCAGCAATGCCATCCGCTACACCCCTGGAGGCGGGGCGATTACACTTTCCGCCATTGGACACCAGCAGTCCGTTGAAATAAGCGTCGCGAACACCGGTCAGGGCATCTCGGCCGAGGACCTGCCGCATGTATTCGACCGCTTTTACCGGGGGGACAGGTCCCGCCAGCGAGAAGAAGGCGGTTCGGGCTTGGGCCTGGCGATCGCTAAATCACTGGTACAGGCGCATGGAGGCGATATTCGCGTCGCAAGCCAGCCCGGGGATGGGGCAGTTTTTACCTTCTGGCTCCCGGTGTAGAGATATTGGGAAAATCCTTTAAATTATTAACCAGAGTTATTCATAATTAATTCACAATCCCCTGATATCCTGACCATGCAGGAAAAATTTATGTAAAAATAAAGAGGTCCAAAAATGAACAGGAACACCAGAATATTGATTATTTTAGCCGTTATAGCGGTCACAATGGCGGCTTTCAGCCCGGCCTTCGCCCAGGAACCCCAGCCGGATCAGCCAGAGAGAGGCACGCTGAAAGAGTTGGTCCTGGAGTTTTTCGCCCAGGTGTTCGGCCTCGACCTCCAGGAAGTCCAGGAGCTGGTCGCCGGTAAAATCCGCCTGGTGAAAATCGCTCGAGATGCAGGTTGGTCAGATGAAGATATTCGCCAGAAGATGCCCCAGGTTTTCCAGGGAGCCCTGGATCAAGCAGTCGGGGAAGGGCTGATCACTGAAGAACAGGCGGGAAGGATCACTAACCGTCATGAAAGACGGGTTGAACAGCGCGGCGATCGCCTCGATGCCCTTCTGGAAAGGCTCGGCCTAACAAAAGAACAGCTTAAGGAAAAGCTCGACAGCGGCATGACCATTAAAGAAATCGCCGAAGAGCAGGGGATTGAGATTACAAGACGTCCAGCCCCGCGCCTGCGCTTGAGTCCCCCCTGGTTAAAAGGACTGGCTCTTGAAAAGCTGGCTGACGAGTGCGGCTTTTCGGTGGAAGAGCTCAGAGAACAATTAAAGGAAGGGACACCATTCAAGGAAATCTGCCCGGATGTTGATCTGCCCCGGCGTCCCTGGAGAGGACCGCAGCAGCCCCTCCCAGAGCCGGGAAGCAACTCCTGATTCAAACCGGTCCGGGGTAATGTCCCCAAAAATAAGCCAGCTAAAACACATAAACCAGTCATCCTGAGCTTTGAAAAACCTCCCGCGAGATGAAATTTATTCAAGCTCAGGATGATCTTTTTAATTAAAGGGTTGGATTGGGGTTAACTTAAAGCCCCCGCCTTGGGAGCGAACACAATAACAACTGGATAATCCTGCATGTGCCCGGCTTTAAAGCAGGTCCGATTTTCCATTCATGAAAATTCATTCCGCTCTGCTTAAATTACCGTATCGCCAGACAGCACTTTCCAGGGCTTCTGGCCGGCTAACCGCCCGCCGTAAATAATAAAAGTCTGGCCGGTGATATAACCGGATCAGAGCCCAAACTCAGCCAGGAGTCCTTCAATCGTTAAAGCTGCGCCTTCAATCACGGATTCCATAAAGACACTGCCAATAATGACGACGATTATAAACAGGACCGGCAGCAGGATTGTGCGCCAGCCTTTAAGCTCTTGGGCGGCGGCGGTTCCTACCCAGGTCCCGATAACAGCCAGCACCACTGCGATCAAACGGGCCAGGTCGCCAACCACTGGGATAAATCTAAGCAGTTCAAGGATGTGGGCGCTCTGGGCGAAACCAGCCACACGCATGGTTGTTGTGAAATCCTGCCTGCCCCTCAGCACATGGGCAGACATGAAAAGCACCAGGGCTGCGATCAACCATGTTACTATTCTGAGCAGCAAATCAACCGCGTCAAACCCGCCCTCATTGAAGTAGGATTGAACAGCCTGGGCAATCACAGCAATCAGCAGCGCCGGGCCTGTCATGTAGATATCCTTTCCAATTTCACGGTAGGCATCCCGGTTCAGCGTAACTGCCTGCCAGGCATAGTTCAGCCACTTGCTCACTCTTCCCAGGCCGGCCGACAGAACAGGCAGGGTCCACTGGTCTTTCTGCGGCTGCTCTTCAACTTCCGGCTTGGGGGCTGATCCCGGCAGGCCGACCCGCGCCTTGAGGATCGCCATGACCTCGTTTGAATTGCGCGTTTCCGGCACTTCCATATCCCCGGGATGGAAAATAAAGGCATCCGTTTGCTCTCCGCCCAATCCCCCATGGCTGCCAATTAACTCCTCGTAGGCTGCAACCGTTCCGTCCGGGTAGAGCGGGCTGTTGAGGGTCAGGTCCCCGGAATGGGGGAAATCGACCACCCGGCGCAGCTGCCACGCCCGCAGTTCCGGGTCGCCGTACTGCTCCAGGGGGTCTTCACCGACGATATCGCCGGTGTGCAGGTTGCGGGCGCCGTTCTTGCCAAAGGCGACCGGCTCGCCGCTATCTTCATAAGCAACCACAATGCCCACTCCTTCGTGCGCCATCACCGCATCGACCATTCCCGGGAAAGCTTCGTTGAGTTCGGTCAGGCTGAGTTTACGCGGCTGCAGGTCAAAATACACCTGGGCCAGGTTGCCGCTGTAACAGAGAATCATGTTTGCGGGCTGGACCTCCTGCTCACCCGTCTGCTGCTCCAGGTTGCTCCTGAGGGCGCTCTGGGTACCTTTTACCACCGCCGAACCCAGCCTGCCGCTCACGTCTTCATCCTGCATATTTTCCATTTCGTTCATCATTGCCGCCACCCCGATCGTGCCGTCATCGCCCCCGCCGGTTTCCGCAGTCTGGGTGCCTTCAGGAAGCAGGCTTCCAACAAATTCGGTGATCGACACTCCATAACGCTGCTCGAATGTGGCTCCAAACGACTGCCCGTGGTCGGAGAGCAGGATAAACTCGTATGGCCGGGGCGCAAATCTTTCAACTACCACCAGGATTTTGGATATTGTCCGGTCGAAGTGATTCAAAACCCCCATGGCATCCTTCGTCCACGGGCCGGAATGGTGGGCGACTTCATCATAACCGGCAAAAAGGGTATAGATGGCGGGCACCCCGCGCACGATCTCCAGGATCGTAAGATAGGCGCTGACATCCCTCAGGAAAACATTGGTCGCCGCCCGCAGAACCGGATAACCTTTATGCAGGCGGTTCAGGCGCGGCTGCACATCCTTGCGGGACTGCTGCCAGTACTGCCACAACTCCCGGAACACATCCGCAAAGAACAACACCAGCACCCGCATGAAGAAATACGGGTTCCTCATCAACAGGTACATATCCCGGGCGCGCTTCTTCTTTTCCTCTTCTGTGCCGGCTTTCATTTTTGTCATAGTCAGCATCGCCTTATCTGCATCCCCGCTGAACATGTTCGAGATGGAGGTGCCGCCCTCCAGCAGACCTTTTCCGTTCGACAGGACCGGTTCCAGTTCTGCCATCTGGAGACCGCCCGCCATCATGCGGTTGTTTTCCTTGTCCAGCCAGCGGAAGGCGGGCATATTGTCGTTATTGCCCTGCAGGATCCCGGCCTGGCAGGCAGGCGTGGAGGAGGGGAGCCCGCAGTCCACCCGCGAAATCCGGTATCCGTCCTCGTCGATTAAACGCTTTATGGTCGGCATATAGCCGTCTTCAACCGCCTTCTTGATATGGTGGTAGCTCAAACCGTCGATTTCCAGCATAACCAGCCCGCGCCGGGTCTCCCCTTTTTCAACAACCGCTTCTTTTGAAGCCTGGCGCAGGGCCAGATTTGCATAAAAGGACTCGTCATTATCGATATTCAGCAGCTCGATCAGGACCATATTTACAAAGGACAGCAGCAGGCCCCCGATAAAAGCTTCCAGCCAGGTGTCCACCGTAAAACCTGCCATCAGTCCGGAGGTGATCTTTAACGTGATCGCGTTGATAAAAAAGCCCAACCCAAATACCACCATCCATCCCAGGGGCATCGCGATCAGCAGGAGTAATGGGCGCACCAGCAGGTTAACAATCCCTAGCAGTAACGCGGCCGCGGTCGCCACCACGTATACTGAGACTTCACCATCTGTCTGGAAGCTGATTCCGGGCATTATCCGGGCTGTTATCAGCAGCGCCACGGTGTCCACAAACCAGACAACGAGGAAACGGACAAACTTTCGAAGAAACTTAATAATTGTATTCATTTATGGTCCTTTCGCGAATTTTATGGACGAGAAACCTATTATAAAGTTTGCCAACCCTTTAAACAAGCGGCAATAATTCCCAGCGTCAGCCCCGGGATAACCGTGGTGTGATGCAGCCTGTCCTGAGTTTATCCTGATCGCGAAGCATCCCTGTGGGATCGTGCAGCATCGCTTCGGGGGAGGAACGAAGGATCTAAAATGCGTTGCGCCTTAAGTTTGAGGAATCAAGTGCAACGTACTATCGTACAGGTGGTGCGATGCACTTAATAAGTGCGTTGCACCTAAAGTTTGAGGAATCTAGTGCAACGCACCTCGCAGGTGCATCGCACTACACAGGTCGTATGGTACAGAAAAAGTGGACACGGGTAAGTTGCACCCGGGAATTATTTAATAACTTTTATGATTGTGCCGGAGATGTCCCGGTCGGAGTGGTGCAACAAACCTGGGGTGGCTTTCGACCGGCCAGTCGGTCCACCCATAAAGCAAGCCGGTGTGCTGCAAAATTATATTATGATAAACCAAAAAGCTCCGGCAGTCCGCCTGCCCATGCCCGGATCGCCTCCCAGTCGCGGATGTCTGTAGCCGGCTCGCTCCCCGCCAGTTTGTTGAGCGGAAATTTGAGCTTCTCAGGGTCGAATTTGCCCCCGAACAATTTAATATCAACCGGTTTAAACCAGGTGTATCCGGCTAATTCTTTATCAAGCTGCGATTGGGATTCGCGCCACTCCTGCTCATCGTGAGGGTCATGGGTTGGGCCGAGGGCGAAGACCGCCACCGGCATTTGCACCAGCGATTTTTTGTGCTTCGAAAGGAACCGTTTTGCGTCCTTGTGCCAGCGGAACATGTAGAGGGCGGCTCCCATCACCACCGCCTGGCAGCCTTCGAGTCTGGCTGCCTCCCGCAGGGGCTGGGTATCCACCGCATAACCGGACTCTTCCAGCACAGCCGCAACCGCCTCGGCGACCTCCCGGGTTGAGCCGTAATTGGTCGCATATCCCACCAGTACTTTACCTGTCATTTTTATTCCCTCGCTGTTGAATATCCTGCTGAACGATTTTACCAGCACTTCATAATATCCTGGCAGCAGTCCTATTTGCCTTGTCCGGTCAGGGCTTTATTATTTATCCTCAATCGCTCCGATTCCAGTTCTACGGCAGCCCAGGAATAATCTTCATCCAGCCCTGGCCCAATCGGGTTGCATCCAGCCCAAAATATTTAGATGAATTAGATATGATTTAGTGTATAATCTGGCTGCCCGGGATTTTAAAGCCGTTTCTTCTTTTACCGGGTTTATTTCAAACATCAGAATAGTACAGGAGATTGATTTGAAAAAATTTGTGTTATTCCATATCGGATTCGAGATGCCTACCCAGGAGATCATGGATGCCTGGAATAAATGGTTTCAATCCATCGCAGAAAGACAGGTAGAACCCGGCACCGGTCTGGGACCGGGAAGGGAGATCACCAGATCCGGGACCAGGGAACTGGCTTTTGATAAAGACGCAATCACAGGCTACAACGTGATCACTGCTGAAGACATCGAAGAAGCCGAAGAGATTGCAAAATCCTGCCCCTTTATCACCGCTATCAGGGTTTACGAGATCAGGTCGATATAACCCAGGTTTGTATGAGGGGGGCTCGCATATTTACTGGTCTTAGATTCTGGATAATTTGTAGTTTTTTAAATTACTGGAAATTTTTGGGCTTCCACTCCAGATTATTCTAGCCAATTTGAGCCAGCTTATACTGGCTCACCATCATTTTTTACTTCTGATACCCCGGAGGAGTATTACTGCTGGGACCTGACGGCTGCTGATCAATCAGGCCGTCTTCCCATTTTTACCTGATTACCAGATCAGTTAACAACCACTGTGGGGGATTTTTCGACCGGCTCGAAATGACCGTTGTTCTGACGGGCGGGCGGACCCTGGACACTCCCCGAACACATGAACCGCTGTAATGAAATTGTAATTTTCCCTAAAGACATCCACAACCAATCGGTTTTAGACTGGTTCTGTGGAAGGCGGTCCGATTTGCAAGATAGAAAGGAGTTAAAGATGAAAAAAATACTGTACGTACTGGTCCTGACCGGGATTTTATATGCCCTCACTGTCACAGCTGCCTTTGCCGGGCCTCCAGTTAAAGGAGATGGCTTTGTTTGCCCCGTGCTCGGAGGACAGGCAGGAGAGGAACACGGAAATTCTGATCCGGCAAATATTGTTGAAATTGGCGGTGGCGACTATACGGTGCCAGGCCCTGATGTTTTTGTCCCCACCCATGCTACAAATAGAGAAGGGGCCGGAACTCCCGGCGGCGACCATGCAAGCCCGGGCGAGGTCGGGTATACCGCTATCTGGAACAGGTAAGAAGCTTATCCCATAAACTGCCTTCCAATCCTGTGCGGTATACTACAATTCTGCCGCACAGGATTTATTTTCAAAATATACACTGCTGGAGAAAAATATTAACAATTTTTACGTATAATAAATCCAAAATCTATGCATTATTTCAAATTTTTATTTCATATTTAGCTACCACCACGCCGAGTTTATTGAAAGGAGCGAAAAAATGCGGAAATCACACATTGGACTGAGTTTGCTGGTGGGCGCCCTCCTGGCAGCCCCTCTCACTGTCCTGATGTATCTGGCGAACCAGCTTTTTGACCTGGCGTTTATCCCTTACGACCTGTTCAACTGGGTCACCAAAATCCTGCCGGGGCCGGTGGTCACCTTCGGGATCGATTTGATGATCGACACGCTGATTCTGCTGGGTATCAACGTCGCCGACGCAGCCAAAACAGCCGAGCAGATGATGGCTGTATTCGGTTTCTTTGTAGTGGCGACCCTGGTTGGGGCGGGTTTCTTCCTTTATACATCCATTTCGAAAATCAAACCCGGCATCCCGGCCGGATTGGTGGCGGGAGCCCTGCTGGGACTGCCCATGATCGCAGTCAGCATCGGGGTCGGGGCCTCAAAAATGAACCCGTTTATTAACATCCTCTGGCTGGCGGTTCTGTTTGGAGCCTGGGGGCTGCTGCTGTCGTTTGTCACTGCCAGGCTGCTTGAATACGAGCAAGCCGCCAGCGGAGAAGAGCAAGAAACAGCGGATGTCCAGCGGCTCAACCGGCGCCAGTTCCTGATCACCCTGGGGGCGACCAGCGCCTCGGTCACAGTGGTGGGCGCCGGTCTGGCTGCCCTGCTGGAACGGTCCGAACAGTCTCAAAGGCTGCTTGAACTCGAAGCAGGCATGGCCCACCAGGTTGACTCGCCGGAGGGCAAACAGCTGCCCAACATCGATGACCCGGTCACTCCCGCCCCGGGGACCCGCCCTGAATATACCCCTCTCAAAGACCACTACAAGGTCTTCATAGAAGTCCAACCCACCGAAATTGACGGGGATACCTGGCACCTGCCAATCACCGGGCTTGTTGAAAACCCGCTCATGCTTACCCCGGATGACTTGCGGGATAATTACCCGGTCCGCAGCCAGTATGTCACCATTTCCTGCATCTCCGGCCGGGTTGGAACCTCGCTGATCGGGACTACCCTGTGGGAAGGCGCCAGCGTGATGGATGTCCTGGCGGATGCCGGCTTGAAACCGGAAGCCCGCTATCTCAAGATTAACTCCGCCGACGGTTTTTACGAGACGATCGCCCTTGACCTGATTGAATCCGACGATAGGATCATGTTCTGCTACAACTGGGACGGCAACCCGCTCCCCTCCGAACACGGTTTTCCGCTGCGTATCTGGATCCCGGACCGCTACGGGATGAAACAGCCCAAGTGGATCACTTCTATTGAGGTGACCGATACATACGAAGAGGGATACTGGGTTGAACGCGGCTGGGATGAAATCGCCCAGGTCAAAGCCACCTCTGTGATCGACACAGTCGCCGCCAATGCGGTCTATGAGAGCGGCGGGGACCAGCTGGTTCCGATCGGCGGGATCGCATATTCCGGCGACCGCCGCATTTCGAAAGTGGAAGTGCGCATGGACGGCGGCCCCTGGCAGGAGGCCAAGTTGCGCTCACCGCTCTCGGAGACCACCTGGGTGATCTGGCGCTTCGACTGGCCTTTTGAAGCCGGCGATCATGTTTTTGAGGTGCGCTGCGAGGAAGGCGATGGAACCCCCCAGATTGCGGAAGAGGCAAAAGCCAGACCCTCAGGCTCCAGCGGTTACCACTCGCAAGAAGCCAGCCTGTAAGCGAGGTCGAGGAATCCCAACAATTTCCCGGAAACACAAGCTGGTTCTATTTAACCCTTAAGAGCACACCTATCTGAGACGGGTCGCGCAGCAGCAGCCCGTCTGCTTCTTCTCTGGTAGCCAAGCCTCCGGTTTCCACTCTGGCACTGACTATTTCCAGCGCGGCCCGGTCAGGAAGTTCCACTGTAAAGTGGTCAAGCCCGAGCGCATCCGGTGGCGCAGGCGGGATTCCGCGACCCTTCCAGGTGTTCAGGCCGATGTGGTGGTGGTAGCCGCCTGCCGAGACAAACGCCATCCCGATTCCAGGGGAAACGCCCATGACATCAAATCCAAGCGTCCCGTGATAAAAACCCAAGGCTTCATCGATATCGCTGACATGCAGGTGGACATGCCCGATCCGGGTTTCCGGTGGGATCGGGTCTTCAAGCCTGTCATCTTCTCCTAGCTGGCGGAAAAGCGCCTCCAGATCAAGCGGCTCACGCCCGTTGGAAAGCGAACCGTCCGCCCGCCGGGCGCCAAAGCTATCCCCATCTATAAACCATTCCCCGTCTTCGGGCGATTCGGCGTACAGTTCGATGCCGTTGCCTTCCGGGTCATCCAGGTAGGTGGTCTTGGTCATAATATGGTCGGTTGGAGAGTTGGGATAATTCAGGTGGAATAACCGCCCGATTGCACGCGCCAGTTCGCCCTGGTTCGGGTACAGGACCGCAAAATGGTACAGCCCGGCCGCCCGGGAATAGCGTTTGTAACCTGGCTGTCCAACCAGCCTCAGCAGTTCTCGTTCAGGTGTGCCCAAACCAGCCTGATCCTCTTTACGCCAGAGAAGTTGAAATCCAAGGACTTTCTGGTAGAAATCGATCTGGTTCCCAAGGTTGGATACATTTAATGCAATGGCGCCAATCTTTGATAAAGGATGGATTGTATATCCACCTTCCAGTTTTGATTTTTTCTCATTCATATTATTTCAGCTTATCCATTTGGATTTGATCAGGTTGCTGTGCGCTATGATAGCAGTTCCAGTGGATTTCGGCTATGGGCTCCACGAGCCCAGTTCCCGGTATTCAACCTGCCTCCCCTCCCTTTCAGCTGTTTGAATCCCGATTTCCATGCCCGCGGTAATCCCCAGGTTGGTGTAAACGACCGTTTTGTCAGCGTGCCTGCCCCAGGATAAACCCGCCACGATTCCCAATTCTCGCTGCTTGGGGATATCATCGTCAAGGATACCCTCCTGGGTATACAGCAGGTGCATCGCCAACGGCGCCTCGCCTCTGTCCAGCGAATCGCGCATGCACGCCCTGGCAAATTTTATGTTCGTCTCCACATCCCCTGCATAAGGCGACTCAATCATGACCAGAGGCATCTCAAATTCACCACCCACAAAGTTGGAAAAATAACTGTCCTCCTGATTACTGGACATAGATACCCTCCAAGACCACTTTATTCCCAATATCAGCCAATTGATCGTCCAGGGTTATTTTTCTGGAGCATGATGGGCTGGTTAAGGCGAACCAGGATTTCTTCCTGGGGGATATTATAGACTTCCAGGGCATCAGCCAGTGTAGAGAAAGCCGACAGGCTACAGCCTGCACAGGCCATCCCGTGTTCCAGGAAAAGTATAATAGTTTCCGGCCAGCGCTCCATAATATCCGCAATGAACATATCCGGGTTGATTAAATCGTATTCCATCGCTGTTCTATTCCGGCCTGTATTAAGCCAGTCTTTCTGAAGGCCTCATTTCCGGCTTGCCTGCGATATTTGTTTCGCCATTCCCGGATGATAAAGGCACAGGATTGCCTTCAGGGCTGGCGAAAATTAATAAATATCGTGGACGGTATTATAGACGTTGAACTTGCCAGTTGGCGTCACCAGGTCGGGTATCCGGGCAATCTCCTCCAGGCTGGCGTCATCGTAGATCACGATCTCGCCAGTCTTCCCGGGCTGGTCCGCCGTTCCCCAGATGCTCACCCACACCTGGTCCCCGTCCTTGTTGTACTCAAAATGGACCGCCCGCCCGTAATCCGCCGCCTCCCAGCACTTGTAGGTCTCCGTCGGGTTCTCCTTGGCGATCACGCAGATCGTGCGCTGGATCGCCTCGTCCGAGTTCAGCACATGGTCCGCCCAGATCCATTTGCTCTCCGGATGGGTCTTCACAAACAGCCCCCCGCCTCCCAGCAGCGGGATTTCCCTCACCACCTGCCAGGTCTCCAGCAAAAATAATAGCCTAAATATTTATTTCTGTCTTTGCGCTAGCGCAAAAAGGGAGAAATGAACCTGCAAATATTTATTTGCGCCTTTTCCCAGGGTATAAAAACCCGAGGAACCCTCATTTTCTTAAAATTTTCTTGATGATGCTGGATATGGGAAATTGAGGAGAATAAAATAATGCCAGCCAGGTTTTCTTATTTAATTAACTTTTGGGAAAGATCGACCACTGCTGAGATATTCATCGCCATTCCCTCGTTCCAATTCGCTGTGAAGGTCGCTACATCAAGGTGATCTCGTAAAGCAGAGATATGTTGCTCATAAGCAGGTTGGTCAACCAGATCGATAGCCGAGGCCATAGGCGCTCGAATAGCATGTGCGGCTCCAAATAGCTTAACCGACCGTTGAAAATCTCCCAGATTCCTTGGAGGAGTTTTCTTATTTCCCAGAGTCAAACTGATTTCCGCAAATTTCTCAAGGCACCAGGCAATCCCACCTTTATCCCCTATTTCAAACCGCAGTTTAAGACTTTCCGATAATAAACTTGCAGCCTGTTCCAGGTCACCCTGGCGGAGGGCGATCCAGCCAAAATTAGCGAGTGAAATGGCGATACCCCACATTTCATCAATTTCACGGCGCAGTTTAAGGCTCTCATGTTCAAATTTTTTGGCACGCTCGAAATCACCCTGCCTGATCGCCACCTCTGACAGACCTGAGAGAGCTATGGCAGTGCTACTACCTTCTCCCAGTTTATTCAACAGTGGCAGCGCTTTTTCAAAGTATTCAGCCGCTCGCTTATAATCACCTGGGCGGACAGCGCACTGTCCGAGCTGCCAGTATGCTCTTGCTATTCCGCGTTCATCGTTCAAATCACACATAATATCCAGGGCTTCATACATCAAAGAGGCTGCCTTTTCATAATTGCCCAGTTCCGATTCCATATCTCCAAGTGTGATGAGGGCATCCGCCAGCCCCCTTCTTCCAGAAGGGCCAATTTCCCTGTAGATCGAAAGGCTTTCTTTAAGCAAAGCCAGGGTAGCATTGTAATCGCTCTGCATATATGCCAGGTGACCGGCTGCATGCAGGGCTTTTGCACGTGCGCCAGTTCTTTTTTCAGCCTCCGGTCTTGTGAGGGCGGCGGATAAATATTTACGCCCTTCATCGAAATAGCAGCGAACAGCCCAGAATCTCTCCAGCGCTCCAACGAGAAGCAGTCCGGATTCAGCCTTTCCTCCAGAAATCTGGCCCCAATCCAGGGCTGCCCGCAGGTTGTTGTGTTCAACCTCCAATTTATTTATCCATTTTATTTGTTCCCCTCCCTGGATTTTTAGTTCAGCCACTTCCGCGAATTTAAGAAAGAATTCCAGATGTTTATCCCGGATTTGTTCATTTTCGGCTGCCTGCCTCAACTTCTGATCTCCATACTGCCTTAAAAGTTTATGGATAAAATATCTTCCATTGAAGTCCGGTTTAATAAACGATTTAGCTGCCAGGTTGATAAGATCCTGAAGCGCTGCGCCGCAGATCTTTTCTGCCGCTCTGCGGGTAAATCCTCCCCTGAACACCGACAGCCGTTGAAACACCACCCGTTCACTGCCAGATAACTTTTGCCAGGACGATTCAAACACCGAGTGAATACTGCGCTGGCGTTCAGGTATGTCGTGTAAATGGGTTGACAAAAAATCCAGGTTTGTTTTAATTTCCGCCGCAATTTCCTCTGGTGTTAGCAGTTCCGCCCACGCGGCTGCCATTTCTATCCCTAATGGCAGCCCGCCGACAAGCTGGCATATTTCAACAATATCCCTTGCGTTGTCCGAGTTCAGGTCAAATCCAGGGCGGGCGCGCTGGGCGCATTTAACAAATAGTTGAATCGCATCATGATCCCGAAATACATCCAGATTATCCTGGTGATTTGTCTCAGGAATTTGCATAGCGCCCAGCGTAAAAAGGGTTTCACCCTGCAGGTTAAGCCTTTCGCGTGAAGTTGTCAAAATCTTTACCGCTTCAGCAGATTGCAGAATTTCTGATATTAATTGTAGCCCCCCGGAAAACTGTTCCAGGTTATCCAGGACAAGCATGATTCGTTTGTTTTGTAAGAACTCAAGCAGTTGTTGTTTCAGGTATGACTCACCCTGCTCTTCTGACTGACCCCGTGATTGAAAATTAAAATTGACGGCTTTTGCAATAGAAATAACAACCATATCGGGAATTTCAACCGCTGCCAAATCGACAAAATACACACCATTTTTGTACGCATCGTTGAGAGCTCGTGCAGCCTCAATCGCCAGGCGGGTCTTGCCAATACCTCCCAGACCAAAAATGTTTACAAGCCTGCTCGTTGGGTCATTTAAAAGCCCGGATAGCTCCTTGAGCTCCTTTTTGCGGCCAATAAATGGGGTTATATTAGCTGGGAGGTTGTTCTCTGGAGAGTTTCCTGCTGTTTGTTCCGATTCGCGTTCAGCCTCAAATAAACCCGCTTTCCTTGCCTGATCGACAGCCTTAGTGCGGTTGTGCACCCCCAATTTCTGGTAGATCTGCTTGTTGTACCACTTGACTGTCCCCTGACTCAGAACAAGATCATCAGCAATCTCACGATTGGACAATCCTCGAGAGAGACGCTTTAGGATCTGAAGTTCGCGTGCGGTTAGTGGTTCTATCATAAAATGAAGATCACTAAGATCTATTTTTTCAGGTGATGTATTCACTTTTTGTGCAAATAAATAACATAATACCCTTGATTATATCTTAATATGCCTAAATTTATCCAAATTCCCCACTTTCGATAGGTGACAACCCCACCACCTGCTTGATAAACTCAATTCATGGAACAAAAAGTGTTCATGGAACCTGAAGGAGGTCAAAGAAATGGATACCCTGTATTCTATTGAGGAAACGATGAAGCAGCGTAAAAAAGATATGACTAATGAAATTGAAGGTTACAGACTGATTAAAGAAGCCAAATCCACCCGGTCTCTAAAATCTCAACGGAATATATATGTTGTAAATAATCTGTGGGCTGCATTTATATGCAAGTTATTTACAGCAATCAATTACAGGAAAACCGCCGGTACCCTTAATTCTCCAAACAGGATCAACCCCTGCTGAGTTTTATTTTGGCAAATTTTTTCAATACGGAGGCGGAAATGTATAACGAAGTTTCAGGCAGAGAATATGCCAGGTTCAAAATGAGGGAATCACGAGACCTGGCTGAGAATTCAAGACTCCTCATTCCAGGGCATGATCACAAGGCATTTAATTTAGGGCGAATATTAGTATCCATACCAAACGTCATGATTGAATTGATAGGCAATCTGAGATGTTCAATCTCCTACAGGATGGTTGTATTCACCGCCGGGTCAAATTCTGAGATCAAACCTTGCTGAGCATCAAACAGAAAAATCCATAATCTAAAAACTTCCGGTAGTCTCCTGAAGGGCGGCTTTCCAAAGCCGCCAGCCATCTTAAAGATTGCTTCAGCCATTTATCATCTTCGCTGCCCAGCTCGAGATGACAGCCTACCAATCCGTCATTTCGACGGAGGCCGTTTTTCAGCCCTGCCACTCATCCAGGACAGCCTTTGCCCTTCTCAAATCGGCTGTCTCAAACCCCTCCGTGAAGGTGTCATAGATCTCTTTCAGGTATGCGCCGCTCTCTCTGGCGACCCCATCCTGCATCTCCAGCATGCACAACAGGGTCGCGGCCTGCAGGGTAAGAATCTTGCCGCCCATATTTCCGGGATTGGCCAGAATCATTTTTATAATTTTTACGGCCTCGGTTCTGTTCTCAGGTGAAACAGCCTGCATCAGCTCAGCCTTGATCAGGAGCAGCTGGGCGAAATCACTCAGTTGGCGGGCTTCATTAACATCCTTCAGCATACCTTCGATCAATTCAAGCCCTTGTGATGGCTGACCTGCCTGGGCGAATGCCCCAGCCCGCATGCCTATCAGTTGTGGATAAAACACAGGTGGGGTTTTGAATTCCTGATATACGGCGAACCCCTTCTCAATCATTGCCAGACCCTCCCGGGGTGAGTCCAAAGTCATCTGGGTTGCGCCATTCAGCATCGTTGCCAGGGATTCCCATATTTGATACTCCTGCTCCCGGGCTACCTCCAGCAGCAGCTTTGCCCTTTCCCGGGCGAGTTCCGTCTCCCCTCTCCACATGTGCAGACTGGCGGTATGAAAGAGGGCGTATGCCATCGTAAATGGATGATTAAGAATTTCCGCAATTTCAATCGCTCGGTTCGCCCGTTCAACAGCCCGATCCGGATAACCAAGCCAGTATAAAAAGAAAGCTGAGGTTGTATAGCACACAACGCCTGGATTATTTCCAAGCTGGAAGGGCTGAATGCTCTTCTGGCCACTTTCAAACAGGGAAATTCCCCTGTCCAACAGCTCCAGGCCATTCTTTAAATCACCAAGGAATCCTTTATTTGCCCCCAGGACCAGGTAACCATGTAACCGCAGATTGTCATCGTCTCTGCTCTCGGCCAGCTCGAGCAGTCTCTCGCCGATCCGGAAGCCTTTATCAAATTCAGCCCTGTACATATAATAGCTTGATAACCCCCGCAAAACGGGAAAAAGCTGCGGAATCTCGCCCTGTCCCTCGCTAAGCTGTAATGCCCGGGTATAGGCTTCTTCGACTTCTGGTGTTATGCCTTTAATCGCCATCAGAGCCCTGGCCAGACTGGTCTGCAGCATTATCTCCTGCCGGGCTTGCTCAGGTGAGGTAGGCGTCGAGGAGAGGATATCCAGCAAATCAGTGGTCAATCCAATGGTTTCCTGGAACCAGCCGCGCCGGTCATAAAACAGCCAGAGACCGTTTACCATTGTGTTAAGTTGGGCTAAATCCCTTTCGGCTGCCCAGTAGCGCCAGGCGATCTTGAGATTTTCAATGTCGACCGTCATCTCTTCCATCGCTGTTTCACGTTCATAACCAGCCATGCGCTGCCACTGCTGCTGGGTTAGGTCGGCAAAATAGGCTGCGTGCGCCCGGCTGGCGGCCACGTAGAGATCAGGATCTGCCTTCAGACAGTCGCTTGCGTATTCCCTGATTGTCTCAAGCATCCGCAGCCTTGGTTCTCCTTTACCTTCGTCAAACATTTGAATCAAGCTCTTATCAACCAGCGACACCAAACCTTCAACAACGTCCAGCTCGCTTCTGCTGAGAGGTTCGATTGCACTTACCAGCGCTTCTACTGCCTCAAAATTACAGCCCGAGAATACAGATACCAATTCAAATAATGTCTTCTCGTGGTCTGACAATAATTCGTAGCTCCAATCAATTGTGTGGCGAAGTGTTTGCTGGCGCTCGGGTAAATCCCGGGCGCCTCTTCCAAGCAGTTTTAAGCGGTTATCCAGCTGCTGCTGAAGGGTTTGAGGGGAGAACATGCGAATGCGCGCTGCAGCTAGCTCGATCGCCAGCGGGAGCCCGTCCAATCGCAGGCACAGTTCAGCAATCGCTTCCGCATTCTCAAGGGTTATTTCGAAGTTTGGTCTCACTACCTGAGCGCGTTCGATAAACAATTGAACCGCCTCATATTTAACTAACTCCGGCAGCGTTGGTCGTCTGGTGTCTGAACCTGGCAATCCAAGCGGCGAGACAGGGTAAAGGTGTTCACCCCTCACACGCAGGGCTTCACGGCTTGTTGCCAGCAGTTTTAATTTCGGGCAAAAATTAAGCAATTCCGCTACAGGCTGGGCAGCCGATGTCACCTGTTCGAAGTTGTCCAGTAACAGCAGTATGGCTTTTTCCCGCAGCTGTTCCTTCAGGTGCTCCAGCATAGAACCATTACTCGATTCATACAACCCAATCGTCCTGGCGATACTTGCCAGAACGGAATTCGGATCACGGATGGGAGCCAGGTCGATGAAAAAAGTCCCATCGGCAAATCGATCTGCAATTTCAGCCCCCAGTTGCAGAGCCAGGCGCGTCTTACCTGTCCCCCCTGGTCCCACCAGTGTGACAAGCCTCACCGTATCAGTGGACAGCAGTTTGTTGATCTCAAGCAGCTCTGCCTGCCGTCCGATAAAGACCGAAGGTTGGGAGGGCAAATTATTCGGCACCTGGTTAAGCGAAGCGATAGCAGGGAAGTCAGCTGGCAGCTCCGGGTATACAAGTTGGTAAATATGCTCCGGGAGCCCCAGATCTTTGAGGCGGTGCTCTCCCAGATCACGAAATGAAACGCCATCAGGCAGATCGTCGACCAGTATCCCCGTCACCGCTGCCGACAGGAGCACCTGTCCACCGCTTGCAGCTGACATCAATCTGGCTGCACGGTTGACTGCCGTGCCGTAATAGTCGCCCCCTCGCGGCTGCGCCTCCCCTGTATGGATTCCCATCCGCACCCTCAGCGGGCCTATCCCCTGCCAATCCTCTTCCACCAGGCGTAGTTGAGCATGGATGCATGCATTCAAACAGTCCCGGGCAGAAGTAAAGGCAGCATGAAAACCATCCCCGGTGGTTTTGACGATCTGACCGTTGTAATCCAGGATGGCTGCCCTTAGAAGCGCATCGTGCTCATCCATGACGGTCTTCATCGCCTCTGGAAACTGCTGCCACAACCGGGTACTCCCTTCCAGGTCTGTGAACAGAAAAGTCAGGGTCAGGATACTTGTTTTTGATGGGTTATTCATGGATACCACTACAATTATACTGCTTCATTAAATTTGGAAATGTTTCACAAACCTATCGAAATTTCCTGGTACATTAAGTCATATCCATGAAAGAAGCCACATGGATCGATTTTCGGCATGGAGACAAACAACAAACTGATTATAAAGTTTGCAAAACCAGAATCAAAAAACTTCCGGCTGCTGAATTGCCGGAAGTTTTTAAATTATAGAACATCGAGTTAGTGATGCTTTGAATATCGCTTTATTTACTGGACGTCAAACTGCATCACCATACCAAGGTCTGAGTGCGCCATCCCGGTGGCCGGGTCGGGGATTGCACAGGCGACGATGTAGTTCCCAGGGCCGAGGTCCAGCTCGAGGGTACCGCTCTCGCCAACACTGAGGCCCTGCATTCCACCCACAAACTCAAACGGCGGCGGTCCTTCCATGCTTTCAAAGTAAGCCTGGATATCCGCCATGGTCATGTTGTCGCCCAATTTCATGATGATGATCTCGTGCGGCTGGGGACCTTCGTTACTGATCTCCCAGGTCTGTTTACCGGAGCTTATAGTTTCCGGGAGGACAAAATTAAAATCTTTCAAGGCGACCGTTACATCCGCTTCGGGTATTTGTACCGCCTCGGTTGATTCATTGGCAACCACCTTCATAGGGGTCAGCATGCCTTTTGCCAGATGCGGGACTCCATCCTGACTGGGAACAAAACAGGTAAGCACATACTGGCCTTCTTCAAGTGTAACCAGCACCCGCCCGGATTCGCCCTTCGGTAGGACACCAACGCCACCATGCATTGTGACAAGAGGCAGCGCAGCTTCTTCTCCCTGCTGCAGGGCAGCCTGGAACTGCTCCAGTGTAACGCCATCGTTGAGGCGTAATAACTGGACATGGTGGTATTCCTCTCCTGCGTTTTCCATCTTTAGATATGTCGGGCCAGCCTGGATTTCAGCCGGGTTGTCGTATGTATAATCACTTGCTGTTATGACAACCTCAGGGATCGAAGAAGCTTGCTCCCCGGATGACTGGCAGGCGCCGATCACCAACGTCAGCGCTGCCATGGCAGTGAATAACAGAATGGTACGCTTATTCGACAAAAACTCAACTTTTAACATCTTCTTTAATTTTCTCCTTTGGGAAATAATTGAACTTTTACAATATTATCATAATTACTATACAATTTGTCCTATTTAGGATTAATTTAATCAAATCTTAATTTTCAAACTCAAGATTTTCTTCTATCAGTTATGTAGGATTACTTACAACCAAACTCCCAAGGTGCTGAAGTCTGGATCTAATTAAGTTGACAAATAGGACATGCTTGGTATATATTATTAGTATGGAAAACCTACAGATTGTTACCGACAGCATGGCCAATATCCCTGAGGCGCTCTGCCAGGAATATAGCATCAAAGTAGTCCCTCTGCCGTATGTGTGGGATGGGCAAACATACTATGATTTCGATATCGGACCGAGAGATTTCTATAAAAAATTACGGAACAGCAGTACGATCCCTAAGACCTCAGGGCCTCCACCAGCATTATTCAAAGAGCAGTATGAGGCTTTGGGAGCTGATGACAGGCCTGTTCTTGCAATTACCGTCGCGGAATTCTTTTCGAGCACATACAAATCTGCGAATCTGGCAAAAGATATGGTACCTGATATCCGGGTTACTGTTTTCAGTTCAGATTTAAATTCAATGGGACACGGTTTTCAGGTCCTCGCAGCTGCCCGTGCAGCAAGGGCAGGAAAAAGTGTTGATGAAATCTTACCAATTTTGGATGAAATAAAAAGAAATACCGGTGTTGTATTTGCGACACCTAACATGAAGTATTTACAGCGAGGCGGCCGTATCAATCATATTGAATACTTTTTCGCTTCGGCATTAAAAATTATCCCTATCATGGAAATAAGAAACGGACCAATTGAAATGGTGGAGAGGGTTCGACAACCTAATAATGTGATTCCGCGATTATTGGAACTCGTTTCAACTCGATTGGAGGGAAAGAAACCGATTCGGATGGCCGTCCTCCATGCAGATGCAGAATCTCAAGCCTGGGAACTGGCAAAACGGATTCGCGAGCGCTACGCGCCGGATGAGTTGATAACCTCGGAAATCACGCCCGTGCTTGGAATTCACGCTGGTCCCGATGCGCTTGGCTTAGCCTATTCATCAGGATATTAACTAAAATACCCCTTTTTGATTACTGATTGGAGCTGATTTTCAATATTCACCCGGGATTGATGGAATCAATCAGGTTTTATTGAAAGATTATTACGCTTCCAGATAAGAGTAGGGCAGCTTTCCAAAGCTGCCAGCTATCGTAAAGGCTGCTTCAGCCGCTCCGCCCCTTTACTGCCAGGCTCGAGATGACACACGCCTAACCCGTCATTTCGACTGAGGCCGGCGTTCTTTGCTGGCCAATTGGAGAAATCCCCGAAGCGATAGTCCCAAATTGATTAATCACGATTAATTTTTCACCTTTACAATATCCACATCACAAAATAGGAATTTTTTTATATGAAATCCAGAAAACAGCTCTTCCTTTTTACATTTTTATTCCTTTGTTCCCTGCCGGGTTGTGTATCCCCAGAAATGGCTGATATCAATAAAAGCCAGTCCACCCTATCTGGACCAATAACCAGCCAGAACTTAACCCCTTCAGCCTCAATTGTTGCAGATTCTCCAATTGAGCCCGGCGCCCATAACACCGCACCTTCAATCACTCCACCTGCCAATCCAATCCAAACTACCCCAGCAACCACAGAGCGAAAAGCGTCAGGATTCGAAATCGGGGAGGAAATAACCATAGAGTACCTCAGGGGGCTGGAAATCGAAGGAAGCGAGATTACCTTCGAAGAAGAGCTCACTCCGACAGCCGCATACGAGCAGCACATTGTCAGCTACATTTCAGAAGGCAATAAAAACTACGGTTTGCTGACCATCCCCACATCAGAACCGCCGGAAAGCGGATTTAAGGCAGTCGTGTTCAACCACGGTTATGTGCCTCCCGCTGAATACCGCACCACGGAAAGATATGCCGCCTACGTTGACTACCTGGCGTGGAGCGGTTTTGTGGTCTTCAAGATTGATTTCCGCGGGCACGGAGATTCGCAGGGCGAACCGACCGGGTCATATTTCTCACCCGGCTATACAATCGATGCGATCAGTGCTCTGAAAAGCCTGCAGACCCTGGACTTTGTCGATCCCCAGGGGATCGGGATGTGGGGCCACAGCATGGCCGGCAACCTGGTCCTGCGGGCGATGCTGGTCGAACCGGACATCAAAGCCGGAGTGATCTGGGCCGGGGCGGTTTACAGCTATGAGGATTTTGACAAATACGGGATCGACGACAATACTTACCGCCCTCCTGAACAGTCTCAAAACCAGGGTGGTTCCCCTCCCCGCAGGCGCTCGTCTGAGATTTTCGATCTGTACGGCCGGCCCGGTGAAGGCGGGGAATACTGGAAAGCGGTCTCCCTGACCGAAAATATCGATTACCTCAACAACCCTATCCAGCTCCACCATGCCCAGAATGATGAGGTTGTCAGCATCGGTTACACGTATGACCTTGTGGCGGTGTTGCAGCAAAACGGTAAGGAGTACGAATTCTACAATTACCCCGGCGGAGGCCACAATATCAGTTCCCCTTACTTTCAACAGGCAATGGCCCGGACTGTGGAATTTTTCCGGAAACATTTATGACAAGAAGGTTATCCAACCATTCCAGGCATAAAAAGACATAGAACGACCCCGGAATTCAACCGGGGTCGTTTTTATTTTCGCGATTGATTTGGTTAAAAAGGATTTGATTTTTCCCGGAATTTCTTATGGTTTAAACTAAACCGACAGCTTCATCGCTTTAAATTTCTGAACCTGCTCCTTGATCGCCCTTTCAACCGGCAGGCGCTCCATGCTGCTCGCTCCGTAAAAACCGTTGATGCCGGGCATACGCTGCATGGCTTCCGCCACGTTCTCGGGTTCATCAAACGGGCCGCCGTGGCAGATAACCAGGATATCCTTCCGGATAGCACGCGAGGCTTCCGCGATTCGCATGGTGGTGTTGACGGCCATATCCATAGCCATCGCGGCCTGCGAGCCGATGGTGCCGCCGGTTGTCAGACCGACATGGGCGACAATCATATCCGCCCCGGCTTTGACCATTGCCCGGGCCTCATCCTCGTTGAAACAGTACGGGGTGGTCAGCAGGTCCAGCTCGTGGGCCAGACGGATCATCTCCACTTCTTTGTCATACCCAAGGCCGGTAGCCTCCATATCCGCCCGCATATTGCCGTCGAACAGACCGACCGTCGGGAAATTCTGCACCCCGGAAAAGCCCATCTCTTTGACCTGCTTGAGGAAGTACGGCATCAACCGGAACGGGTCAGTTGCGTTCACCCCTGCCAGCACAGGCGTATGTTTGACAACCGGCAGGACCTCACCCGCCATTTCCATCATAACCGCATTGGCATCGCCGTATGCGAACAGCCCGGTGATGGACACCCGGCCTGCCATGCGGTAGCGGCCGGTGTTGTAGATCACGATCAGGTCAATCCCGCCAGCTTCTTCGCTCTTGGCAGAGATGCCTGTCCCGGCGCCCCCGCCGACGATCGGGATTCCCTGTTCGGCCTGTTTGTGCAGTTTCTTAAGTATTTCACGGCGCGGTATTGCCATATTCAGCCTCCTTTTGAAAGCATATCTAATAACGAATGCGCAACCTGACCCGAAAATTCCGGGTCATTCACATCCTTTTCCGATATCAAAACCGGGATATCCGGGTTGAGGGCACTATTCAGCCCATCCACAAAGGCCTGGTCCGCTTCCGGCCACCAGAATGCTTTATCCGGGTAGTCGAGTTCAGAAAAGCCTCCCATTGGGACAAAGACCTTTACAGGACCCCTGGCTGCATTGAGCTTTTCGGCGAAGATTACTCCCATCCGTTCGTTTTCCTGCGGGGTTGTCCGCATCAGAGTGATATTTGGATTCCACTCATAAAATAACCTGTCTCCGTATTTCTCAGGAACAGTCTCAGGCGCCCAGAAATTGCACATGTCAATGCAGGCTGGCGTGACGATCTGCGGCACTCCGGCTTTTCCGGCGGCATCCAGTCGTCCGCTGCCGGCGCTCAACACCCCGCCGCAGACCTCATCCGCCCATTCTGTCGTTGTTATATCAAGCACGCCGGCGAAAAAACCGCTCTCAATCAGGGTTTCCATGGTCCTGCCGCCGGTCCCGGTGGCGTGGAACACCAGCACCTCGTAACCGTTTTCTTCCATAATCCTGCGGGCATTTTCAACCGCCCGGGTGGTATTGCCGAACATAGTCGCCGCGATCAGCGGTTTTTCATTACTGACACTTTCGACATCTCCGCTGACCATCCCGCAGATCGCGCCGGCGGCGTTGCCGAACACGGTCCGGCTGATGCGGTTTAACCCGGCGACATCCACAATAGAGGGCGCCATAACAATGTCGCTGGTGCCGACATACTGGCTGGTGTCGCCGGATGCGACAGTGGATACCATCAACTTCGGGATCCCCACCGGCAGGGCACGCATGGCGCTGGTGCCCATCGCGGTCCCGCCGCCGCCGCCCATCGAGATAATTCCATCAAATTTACCCTCTTCATAATACCTGACGACGACATCAGTGACGCCTCTGGTCATCACAGCCATCGCTTCACCGCGGTCGGCCCGTTCCACCAGCCCTGATAATTCAGCTCCACCAGCCCGCGCCACTTCTTCTGCGCTGACCTCGGTGAAAAAAGGCGCTTTACCCAGCACGCCAACGTTTATCACAAAGGTATCGCAGCCTCTTTTTTCGATCTCATCCTTCAGGAATTTAAATTCCTCTCCTTTAGTGTCCAGTGAGCCGATAATTGCGATTGTTTTTTTCATTTCGCCCTCTTATATGCCAGGGTATTTCTGGCGCAGTTTAGAGTCCTGGAGAATTTAATGAGCCTCCAATTTATAGACATTACATGCTCCCGGGGTAATAAAGATTTTTTTCTTCAACCGCTTTCGCGATATGGATAATCTGTTCAGCCAGCAGAATTGAGACAATCAATTTCAATAAGGATTATAGGATCAACCAGATAGATACATCAACTCTCAAATTCGGCTTCGATGCGCCCTGCCCGAATTGCTTCCAACAAGGCAGCGTGATCAAGTTCATTCTGATCCGCATAAGCAATGCCAAATTCCGCCAGTGCATCCTCAAAAGAACTGCTCTTACCCATATAGCCCGCCAGAACAGCCGCATCGCCCGAGCGGGAATGCGCCCGGGCAAGCGTCTCCCCACACAGTTCGGCATAGTTTGCCATATTGGGCGCTGCCATCAGCTCAACGACCGGTTTGATCTTGGCGTCTCTCAATCGACGCACATAATATGTTGTTTTAGGCTCCCCTGAACTTGTGTACCATCCGAGGAACATATCGCTGGCCGCCTGCATCAAACGCTGCCCCACTACCACCCGCTGTCCGGGGTGTGAGAAGGGGCTGGGGCCGGCGTACGGTTCTAAAACCGACTGTTTAGTTTGCTTGAATTGCAGGAAAAGCGGATCGCCATTGCCGGAAATAAGCAGGGCAATCCCGCAAAACGTCCCCACACTCCCAACACCGACAACTTTAACTGCCACATCAGCAAGTTTAAAACGGCTTAAAAGCACCCGCCGTTCCGGAGCAAGGGATGATATGTAATCGGATAAGCTCTTTTCCGAATTTTTCCGGAACTGGTCGGAGCGATTATCATCATAATGAAAGATCAACGGCGGATGATCGATAATGCGGGGCGAGTTGCCGGCGATAAAAGCCAGTTTAGCAAATTCCTTTTCGTGTTCGGATTCTGTTCTGGCGTCGAGAAGTTTCTTGGTGTAGAATTTTTTGACTTTAGGATTGGAAATGCTGTTGATAATCAGCTCCAGATCCATGGCGTAATACCAGGCCTGCAGCACAGGCATGGAAGCTAAATTGATCATTGTGGTGCGGTAGCTTTTAGCTGCCTGCCAGGCTGCCATGCGGCAATCTTCCTGGCTGAAACTGTTAAATCTCCCGGCGATTACAAAACTGGTTACCAGGCGTTTTAGATCCCATTCCCAGGGAGCGATTGAAGTCTCATCAAAATCATTGATATCAAAGATGGTCTTGCGTTCAGCAGTTGCAAAACCGCCAAAGTTCAAAAGGTGGCAATCGCCGCAAATTACAAGTTTCAAATCAGTTGAGGGTGTCCGTGCCAGATCGTACGCCATAATAGAAGCTGCGCCACGGAAGAAGGCAAATGGATTGGCAGCCATGCGTCCAAAACGGATAGGAATTCAGCTCTTCTATCCGACCCTGGTTGTCCTGCTCCAGCAGGTCTATCGGATCCACCCGATCGGAGGGCGGAGCCCAGACGGCATGCAATTTTCGCCCGCACTCTTTTCGTAAAGCTTTACCAGAAACAAAACGCTCTCCCAGAGAGAGTGTATGTGTCTGCGGCAGAGCTGTACGTGCTACGGTCAGACTGGCTTCGTTTAATATTTGATTTTGATCATCGGTTTTTTCCATTTTCTTTGCCTGTTTTTCAAAAGATTATTTGTTGAATTATTTATTTTTCCAGCAGCCTGCCAGGACTTTAATCCTGGTTGTCTTCAACCGCTTCCCGTGATGGTGAATTAATCTCCCAGCCGCGTAAGGTCCGGATCACATCAAAAAGCATCAACAGCATGATGATACCGTTCAGCCCGTAAAAAATTGTGATCAGTTTGGTCACCGGCATGGTTGGAACAAAATCGCCGTATCCGATCGTCGTCAGTGTGATTACAACAAAATAAAAAGAATCCAGCCAGGTCCAGCCCTCCAGGAAATGAAACAGCGCTGCACCAATTACCAGCATTACTGCCGCATAAATAAAAATTGGGCGGGTGCGCCTGTCGAACAGAACATCCAGGAAAAGGGCTTTATACAGGGGATGATGTTTCCGGGATTTGGGGGGCTCAACAGGTGTCTTGTTAGATTGGTTTTTTGATTCCATTTGGTTTCATTCTCCCGTATTATTCTGTTTTTCGCCGGATACGGTTTGATTTTCTAATTTTTGATGACTGTCCTTCCGGATGGATTCTGTTTCTTTATTCATTTTTGAAGACCATGCCCGCAGGCCAACAAAAAGAGCCAGAGCTGCGATAACCAAACCAATCCCAGCCCCAAATTCCAGGAAGTTCTCTCTTCCACCAATGAACACCGCACCCATAAAATTTACCGCCAGCACAACCACAGTAACCCCAATCAAATTGACCTCCAATTCTTCAATGCTGTCTATCTTCAGCCAATCCGGAAAATCAATTTCCTTGATGAATAACTGGTACAGTCCTATAGCGGTGATAAAAAGCACAGTGCCTACCAGGAAGGTGTGCACAAATTCAACCACCTCAAAGATGATCAGTCCGCGTTCTATTGGGGCACTCTCCTGTCCAGCGAGGTCGAGCGCTCCAACAAATAAATCAAACAACAATTTTATCAGTCCGTACCCGCCGAGAATAAAGAAGAACGATGCTGCAATTACCAGGCCAAGGATTGGGACAATAACAAGATACCGGGATGCGATCAGGAATCGTGACATGTCTTCCTCCTTCATTTAATTAATCGGATTATTTTTTTATGGTCTTTTTTTCGCCAGATTCTCCTGAAATACGCTCGCCGTAGCCGAGATCAGCACATAAGATTGCGCTCCAGATTCCCGGCTTGCTGGCTGTTTTCCGGATAAGCCTGTCTGGTTTCGTACAATGGTTATGATTTTCTTTTCCAGGGTTTCCTGTACTCCACAGACAGTTAATTCTCCAGTTATCCGTTAACGTATGTCAAGAAATAGATACTGGATCAAGATTATTAGCGCAGGTCATTCACGGGAAAGAATAAAACAGGTGATGTCGTCGAATGAAGGCGCATTTCCAATAAAGTGTTCCCGCTCCTTTTTTATCATCTTCATCTGCTCCCTAGCATTGGCAACCGGTAGTTCCTTGATAATTTCCTTCAAATGTTCTATCCCATACTCCTCACCCAATTCGTTTAAGGCATCCGTCACGCCGTCCGTGTAGATATAGATAGTATCGCCAGCGGAAAGTGATATCGATTCATACAGCAATTCTATTTCCTCAAATACACCGAGTACCGGGCCGGTTGGTTTGATCAACTCCACTTCCCCCGTTTTCCGGCGCATTATAGGCGGGTCGTGCCCGGCGCTGGCATAGATCAGCATGCTCCTCTTAACATCCAGTACAGCGTAGAACAGGCTCACAAACATGTTGGAACTGGAATAAGCGTTGAGATGGCGGTTGACCACTTTCAGCGTATCAGCCGGATTTGAGTTGATTTCAGTCTGGGAGCGGATTAAACCGTGGGTCATCGCCATATACATGGCAGCCGGTGCGCCTTTGTCGCTGACATCCGCCACGATAATCCCCCAGCGGTCGCCCGGCAGTTTAAATATATCGTAAAAATCGCCCGCCATCTCGCGAGCGGCGCACCAGTCAGCAGCCAGGCTGTAACCCGGTATCTCCGGGATGCGCTCCGGAAGCAAGTTGGTCTGGACCACGTGGGCTAACTTCAGTTCGCCTTCCATTCGTTCCCGCTGGCGGTTGATTTCTTCGTATAAACGGCTGCGTTCCAGCGCTACTGCCAGCTGGGCCCCGATCGTGGAGAGTACTTTCAGGTCTGAAGCGGTGAGGAACTGCCATTCCTCTGTCGCGACGTTGATCATTCCAAGCGTCTGGCCCCCGCTGATGATCGGGACGCTGGCATGAAACAGCAGGCCCTGGTTGTCGCCATCCGCTTCAGCTGAGTCCACCAGCCGGCTGCATTCTACGATGTTTACCGCCCGGCTCATCTGCCCTGCCCGCATAATCGCCTGGCACTGGCAGTCCCCGGGCTGGGTCAGGTATTTGCAGCCTTCCCTTTCCAGACCTGGCGGCAGTTCCAGCCTGGAAGCCAGCCAAAAATCGTGGGGCGGTTTCTTGTCTGATTGGATTTTCGAACCTGCTCCCGGCAGCAAGAACACCCAGGCGGTTTTTAAGCCCAGGGCGGACACCAGAGCCTCCAGGCTTTTATCCAGGGTCTCTTGAATTTCATTTGACCGGTTGAGTTCAACAGCCAGTTTGTTCAGCACATTCAGCCTGGCAATCTCGCGCTGTTCTTCGGTTCCCTGGAAAATTTCTTCCCTGCGGCGGACTTGTTCCTGGCTTAAAGCAGGCCTTTCGATTCTGTAATAATAGTCCGGGGTGTAGTTAATCAACCCTTCTTTTTTCGCCCACCCATAGAACCGGTTCAGAGAATTTAAATGTCTGCGCTGGGCTGCCTGGTCAAGTCTGCGGTGTTTTAATTCCAGCATATAGGTCCGCAGGTGGACGTCATCGTCGTTGGTGGGCACAAAATCGCTCACTCTGCCAGCCTGCCATTCCATGTATTCCCGGACCCGGGTGATCGTCCTGGGATCTGCTGGGTCAAGCGTTTTAGCAAATTGATCCAGTATGTCCATATGAAGGAATATTATCTCACAACCGGGCGGCAAAACAACACTTAAAAATCTATTAGAAATCCAATATAAAAAATCAACCAGACCAGAAAAATTATCCGGCTAAAGAACCATGACCAGCCCCCCAAGGACATGCGCAATGATCGACCACCAGATCGTGCCGGTCCTGTTTGCCAGGTAGCTCAGATAAAATCCGAACAGTGTTGACCCGATGATCAATCCAGCGGCATTGCTGTTGGAAGAAACCGTACCGGGCACGTAATGCCATAACCCAAACCAGACACTCGCCCAAACAATCCTGAAGAATAAATTAAACGGAAATTGAACCATATAGACCCCCCGCCAAAGTAACTCTTCAAAGAAGCCGTTCCCAATGGTTGTTGAAACCAGCATCAGAGCTACCCAGAAATCCGATATTTCGTAGTTGCTTCCAGTGATGAACTTGAAAATCCCTGCAAGGATAATCGGTAGGATCACCAGAACAAACAGCCTTAAATTTATCCTCTGCGGTTTGATAATTCTGATTATCGTTTCCGGACCGAGTATAAACCACGAAAATAACCCTCCCCAGAATATCCAGTAAATGACCAGTCCAAGATACCAGCCTAACCTTTCTCCGACACTTGCCGAAAGCAATTGGAACACAGGATACATTGTGCCCATTACAAAAATTGGCGAGAAGATTACAACCTTTTGTTTTGTACTCATTCTGTATACCCTCCCGATAATGAAACGGGCTTTCACCAGAATATAATTATTATGTTATCTTCAGGTCATTTCGCGATACTGCTGGCAAACCGGTAAAAAACCTGTAACCAATCTGCAAATTCAATTCCGTATTTTTCTCCGTTCCGAACGATGATTAAATTCGCCTCGGGCGAGACGTAGATGAATTGTCCGTATTTTCCTGCCGCGGAATAATCATACACGCCCCCGGAACGTGGTAATCCCCACCACATATATTTGTAATACCCTTCTGCTTTCGTGAAAAATTCGTCCGCGGGATAATAATTTTCCCGTTGGATCGACTTATCCTCCTCCGTCGACTCGGTAATCCAGGCAGTTGGGATGACATCACTGCCATTCCATACCCCCTGATTTAGAAACAAGCGTCCAAGCTTGGCGAAATCAACTGCGCGTGCATTGATGCCGCTTTCCATTTTTTCAAAGCCGCTCTCCGGGTTGTCCAGACTCCAGGAACCTGCATATTCCATCCCAACCGGCTTCCATATTTTCTGCTCCAGATAACCAGCCACTGTCATTCCCGTCGATCGCTCCAGGATCATCCCCAGCAGGAGCGGGTGGTAATTGTTGTACAGGAAATGTTCTCCAGGATGGCCAGCAATGTGTGTTCCGTGGAGAGCGATATCTCGAAGATCCGGGTAATAATAAGTCTTGGCCCCATCGTCATGCAGCAAAGGGACCACATCTGAATAATTTATCCCAGAAGCCATCATCAACAAATCACGGATGGTTATGTTTTTAAACCGCACATCCCTCTCTTCAAGCTCCGGAAGATAAAGGGTAATCGGGTCTTCAACACTGCCGATATAACCTTCATGGATGGCGATCCCCACCAGTGCGGAAGTGAAAGATTTGGCGACTGAGAAGGAAGTGACGATCGAATCGCGCTTTACACCATTGAAATACCTTTCGTATATAATCCGGTCATTATGGATTACAAGAAAAGCTTGTGTTTTAGTCTCGGCAAGAAACGAATCCAGGTCATCGATTTTAGGATCAGCTTCAAAAAAGGCTTGAACTGACTCATCCTCATAATTGATCTCAAACTTGAATGGGTCATCACCCGGTTCTATTTTGCGTTCAGGAAATTTCTGGTAATCATATACATCCGACTCCCCCCACAGTATCGCCCTTCTTATATACTCGGGGGGATATACCAGGGAGCCCGCTATCAGGTACAAAATCAGGGTGATAGCAATAAATCCGGCTCCCAGCAGGAGTACTTTCTTCATTATGTTTTTCATCCCCACTCCCCTTATAAATCAAAATTCTGTCACATTCCCAGCACGATTTTCCCCCTTGATTCTCTGGTAAGTGCCCTTAAGTTTTAAGTGCTGCCCTCGCGTGAGATGGACTTGTTATCCCGGGCTTCGCCGAAGCCTGCCATAATCTGCTGTCATATATCTCCGGGATCGCACCCGGATTCCGCCATTGTTGCCATCATATTCTTCATCATGGCCTGCATCATCTTCGGTAAAGCTTTTGTAACGATAGCCACTGTCAGCCCGCCTCCAATCGCGCCTGCAAGTGCAGCAAAAAAGTACCCCCTCTTATTTGTGGAGATATTATTCATCTTCAAAACCCTTGTCTTTTCCCTTCATTTAATAATTGGTTATATTGGATTCAAGTATTACTCGGATAACCCTTCCTGGTATTCAGTTTTTCTCTCAACATCTTCCCCGGTCAGATAGGTTGAAAAGAATATCAGTGTAAATGGAATCCAGGTAGCGGCTGGGATGACAAACATATAGAGATATCGTTGCCATACCAATTCCCATCGAAGCACCGCAAAGCGCCCCTCCGACCAAGGTATGTGCCAGCATAATAATTATCCTTTTAATATCCATTTCGTTCCCCCTCGATCTAATAAGTAGGTTCTTTATTTTTAATCCTGTTATGAACAATGCCTTGATATTTTCCATAGCTGGTGGAAACCAGTATAAGTAACAATTTCGAATCTTTTCAACCTCCTCCGATTATTTGATATAGATTTAAAGTTGTTTGGTATCTATTTGCTTTAAAAAATCAATTCAGAACCATTATCAAACATTATTCTTTTGATCGTCATTTAATCAAACTTAATTACGAAAGCAACCCCCAGAAATAACTGCTGCAGAAAATAATAACAGCCATAGGTACCTTTTTTCGCGCTCCTGTCTTCCAATTTTATTGCTCCTTTTCAATAATCGCTGGTCTCTCCTGATTAATATCCATAAGATGCCACCACTCACGAAAAACCTTACATTTTTTATGCTCATCAAACTCCACAAGGAATATACAATCCAGAGCCACCCTTCTGCCTGTTTGGATTACAGTGAATTTCGACTGCCATCTTGCAATTCCAAGATTGTCTTTCATAGCTATTATCTTAAAAGTGGATTCCTTGTCTTTCAATCTATTTGCACCCTCATTCCAGTATTGGTAAATGGCATCCTTCCCGACTAACGGCTCCTTAAATGGCGTTTCATAATATTCGGCGTCCGATGCGAACAATTCGGACGAGGCTTTCGCATCATTTTCTGCGCTGGCTTTACCGTACCTGACCATCCATTCCTCGAAATGCTGTTCTGATAAGGGTTTCAACGAATTACCTCTGGTTTATCATAGTAATTAACCTGGCGTTCACCTGGCAGAACTAACACCTGTCCGTTTACATTTTTCTCGGATATAAAAACTGTCCCGGAATGATTCTGCGATTTCTGCCACAATATGACCTTATTGTCCAATTTTCTAAGAGTTCTTAAACCTCTCTGCGGCGTAAGAGTTGGCTTATCCATACAAAAAACCACAAACCAATCGCCAACAGGAGCCCAACCGCGGCTCCTACCAGGGGGCCGAGAAAACATGTGAAGATATCCAGCCAGTTCCGGTCGTATTCCCACTTCCAAACCATACTATCTGCATCCAGGGCATACCGCGTTTCGAATGCCGCATCCGCATACCAGATGGTCGCATCCAGGTCGTCAAGGATCGAGTTGTTTGGCGGTTCGGGCGCACCATCGTACAGAGGGCTGTCAAATACAGTCTCAGGATCAACATCGAGCGGGGGCGATGCTTTGAACCAGCAAGATTGCGAAACATCCTTTTCCTCATGTCTGCATCCGTAAATACTGCCGGAATCAGTCCTGACGTATACCGTATTGATGTCTCCCGTAACAATCTCCACAGACTTCTCAGGAGTCACTCCCAATCCCTCCCACCTGGATAGAAACCCTTGATTCTCAGCCAGAAAAAACAGGGTACCGCCCACCAGCCCCAAACACACAAAGAAAATAAGGATCAACAGTGACACCAGTATTAATTTTCGCATTTGCTATACCTTAATAAGTCGCTATAAAATGTACCTGTGAGCGTCAGGTAATAATTGATGGTTGTTTGACTTTCCATTTAAGACCCAAAATGCCTCTTCAAAAGGTTTCCATGGCTAACTGAACAGTTTGGTGTAATTTCAACGCATAACCTCCGCTCCATTCGCTTTCAAAAATCTCAGAAACCAGTTCTTTATGAAGAGTTGATAGGGTGAGTTGATATGTGCTTTTGTCTGTTTAGGGTAATGGAGCGCTAAGTATTGAATACTGAGCGACTGCATTTTTTTGTTACAGTCTATCAGTTCCTTTTCTTCCTTAATTTGATTCGTTACGTCTCGTATCAATTCGATAATTCCGATTTATTCACCCTCCAGACCCCATAATGGTGAGGCCAAGACTTCAACAGATCTCGTTTTACCAGAAGCGCTGAAGTGCTGGTGCAGGACTCGCGCAGGTCGGCCAGTTTTTCGCACTTCCTTTATTGGGCAAGGGTGATGGATCTCCGTACAGGGATTATCCCGAATATGCGACATCTGGTAACAAAATACCGGACCCTGAAATTCCTTCCTTTCTGCGAAAAATTGGTGGGCGGCTTTGTTCATCAGCATTACCCGGTAATCCAGACTTATTACCATTACTGGTTCTGGTAGCCCATCTGTGATAGATTACTGAAATTCGAATGATATATCCATTTCAATAAGAAGCACATTCGAAGGTCTTTTTAATCTGAGGTTCCCTATTGGAAATCCTATCTACCTGACTCATGGGATAAAGTGTCTTCTCCATGTGACTTCATGCGGTATTTATATTATATAAGCAAAAAGGGGATTGTCGAAACCGGTCTGGAAATAACAACCCGCCATTGAAAAATAAGGGAAACGACAGTGCAGCATACGAGTGAGTTTGGATTATTGAATTACCTGATCAAACGTCTCAGCCACTCATTTTCTGACATCGAAGCATCGTTCAGTTCACTGATCTTAACCACCTCCACCCCGGGCCAGCGCACGAACGCTTTGTGCAGCAGAGAGGGGCGCACAACGGCCAGTGATACCCGGTACAGACCCGAATCAATCGCCTTAAAGCCAGCCAGCATGCCCTCATTTCGCTCCAGTTCAAGCGGCCCCAGTTCATCGACTACCAGCAGGTCGCAAGGCGCTGCAGATTCCAGCACCTGGTTGCACCAGCGCAATGTTTCCGGGATGAACCGCCAGCGTTTGGTTTGGATGCTGCTCGGGGTCCTGTTGGGTTCGTTCAATTCCGCCAGGCGGCGGCGCTCCCCGCTGCGCAGATCAAGAGCTTCGATGGCGGTCTTGCGGCCACCCTCAAAGACCGCCGGGGCAAGCAGACCGGCTGTATCCCAGCCCTTTTCCTTTAAGTAATCCGCCGCGTCCCGGCAGAACCTGGTTTTTCCGCTTTCAATTTCCCCGCTGACAAGATAAATTTTACCTTTACCAAACATCCTAGTTACGATTCCAACAAAACGAACGGATACCCGTCGACCTGAACCACCCTCACCGGTACCCCGTAGGTCCGGGTAAGGTTCTGGGCGGTGAGCACCGGTCCTACCTCACCGCTTGAAAGCACCTGTCCCTCCCGCATCAGCACCAGGTACTGGGCGGTCCTGGCGGCTGAGTCCGGGTCGTGAGTGGTATACACAACCGTTGTGCCCGCTTCTGCCAGCCTGGTGAGGGTATTGAGGATCCGCCCCTGGTTGCTCAGGTCGAGATGGGTGGTGGGCTCGTCCAGGAGCAGCATCTGCGGCTCCTGAACCAGGGCCCGGGCGATCAGGACTAGCTGGTGCTCACCCCCGCTCAGTTCGAGCACAGAACGCCGTGCCAGGTGGGTCAGGCCGAGGTTCTCGAGCTGCTCCAGGGTGCGCTCGATGTCCTTTTTGGTCGGCATCTGCAGCATCCCGATGTGGGGGGCGCGCCCCATCAATACATAATCAATTACGCTGAAATCGAAGGCGGTATACTCGCTCTGGGGTACAAAAGCGATCAGGTGGCTGAGTTCGCGCCGGGTGTATACCTGGATGCTCTTTCCGAGGATTGATATTTGGCCTCCAGCGGGTTTAAGGATCCCCAGCAGGATATGCACCAGAGTCGATTTTCCAGCCCCATTCGGTCCCAGAATGGCGGTGATCGAGCCAGCCGGCAGGTCCAGGCTTAACCCCTGAAGGACCTTGCGGTGGTCGCCGTTGTAGGAAAACTCCAGGTCCCGGATTGAAATCAGCGCATCGGTCATGGTTTCCACCTGGCACCGACCGAGGCCATCAGCAGGATAAAAATCAGGGCGCCCAGCAGGGAGGTTATGATGCCCAGGGGGATTTCGCCGGCTCTCAGCGAGCGGGCGATTGTGTCGCAGAAGATAACAAATGCGCCTCCGATCAGGATGGTTGCCGGTATGGTGGCCTGGGCGCTGGCTCCAAAAATCCTGCGGGCGATGTGCGGAATGATCAATCCAACCCATCCGATAACGCCTGCCACCGCCGTTACAGCCGCGATAGCTGCCACCGCGCTGACCAGCAGCAGCGCTCGTTCGCGCCCGATCCGGGAACCCAGCGAGAAGGCGGTCTCCTCGCTAAGAGAGAGCAGATTCAGTCTCCAGCGCATCAGGAACACCACCAGCAGTCCAAGGGCTACAAACGGGGCCATCAGGATCACATCCCGCCAGGTCACGCCCCACAGCCCACCCAGCAGCCAGAAAGTGATCTCCGGCAGCTGGGTGAGCGGGTCAGCCAGGTATTTAAGCAGCCCGATCCCGGCTGAAAACAGGGCCGAGACTGCGATCCCGGACAGGATAAGGCGCAGTACCCAACCGCCGTAGCGCAGCTGGCGGGCGACCAGATAGGAAAGCGCCAGGCCCAGGCAGGCAAACACAAAAGCCGAAAGCTCAACCGTCAGCCCTCTTGAACTGAACGCCAGGATCGCCAGGGCTGCCCCGAACCCTGCGCCCTGGGAGACGCCCAGGATCCCCGGCGAAACAAGCGGATTGCGGAACACCATCTGGAGCACGTTGCCGGCTGCGGCCAGGCTGGCGCCCAGCATCAGCGCCGCCAGCAGCCGCGGCAGGCGCAGCGCAGTTACGAGCTGACGTGCAAGTTCGTCCTCTCCCAGCCGGCTCAACGGCATCCAGTACGGCTGCGGGTAGCGCCCGATGAAGATTGAGAGGCCGAACACCAGCAGCAGTCCGGCTGTCAGAATCAACCACCGGCTGGCTTGCTGCCTGCGCCCGCTTGCACCGTTTATCGGATGGTCCATTCTAGAATCTACAGGTCTATATCTCCGCTGACCAGCGGAAGCACCTCTTTTTCAACCACGTCCGCATCCAGACCGTACATCTCGCTGTAAAATGTTTTCAGTTCGTCCAGCATATCCAGGGATTCAAATCTCTCCGGGTGGATGACCGTCGCAAGCCATTCCAGGCCCAGGATCCAGCGTGGGTCAGGTTGGTCCCAGCTCAGGAAATCAGACGGGAAACCGTAGATTTTTTCCTCCTGGACCGCTTTCAAGGCCTGCCATTTTTCATCCTGGACCAGCCCAGCGATCACTTCCTCCGTATCGCCGAAGTAATCGACCAGGATGATCGTCTCGGGATTCCAGGCTGCGATCTGCTCAAAATTTACAACCGTCCAGCCGCCCCCTTCAGCCGCCTCCAGCCAGACCGGTTCGCCTCCGGCAAGCTCGACCATCATCGTCTGCAGCCATTCCACGGGCGGCACCTTGAAGGCAACCTCGCCGCCCCGGCTGTCGTACTGGATCAGCAGGACGCCCGGCTGTTCATCCGGCGCCAGTCCATCCAGCCCGGCTTCAACCCCGTCAAGCCGGTCCTGGTAAAAGGATAAAACCTGTTCTGCCCGCTCCGGGTTGTCAAGCAGGTTCCCCAATACCTGGATATCGCGGGTGAATTGTTCGGGGGTCTCCAGGTCGAAGTAGACCACCGGGATGCCGAGCGCTTCCAGGGGTTCGCCAAGCCCATCAGCCATATATGTTTTCATCAGGACCGCGTCCGGCTGGGAAGGTGCGATCTGTTCCGCCGCAGCATCTTTCTCCAGCTGGGTTTTTTCATCCAGCTTTGGATCAACCAGGGGCAGCATTGAGATATCCCTCTGCAGCCGCTGCTCCATTGCAACAACTCGCTCGTTCGCTTCGGGGAACAGGTAGGCTGAATGCAGGATTAACTGTCCCGCTTTCCCAGCGACCACAATGCGCTGGGGCGGTCCTTCAAAGCTGAGGTTGTTCCCGCTGGCGTCTGTCAGGCTGATTTGGGCGGCTTTTTCCTCCAGAGTTTGCTCAACCTGCATGGTTTGCTCAACCTCAGTAGCGACTGCCTCTTCTGCAGTCTGCACCGGGCTCGAGCCGCCCGTGGAACAGGCAGCCAGCAGCAGCACAAACAGTGTTATTACGAGAATTGGCTTTTGTGATTTCATTGATTTTCTCCTACTTTTAATTTTCTGTCTTTTCAAGATCCTCCCGGCAGTCGTCCAGCCATTCGAGGCAGGATTCCAACTGCCGAAGCCGAAACTGGGCAGACAGCCGGTAATAAATTAAATCCGGCGGGATTTTATCGTAGGCCCCACCCAGGCGTTCGATGTCCTTTCCAAGGGATTGTTTTTGATTTTTTATAAGATTCAGGGCGTAATTTTTATTCCGGCTCCGGGCGAAATACAGGCGAGTCAGGAACTCGATCCGGACTGCCCGGGTGCTACCCGGAGTGGGTTCTTCCAGCCAACAATTAAAGCGCTCCTCCCCACTCGGCGCGAGGCTCAGCAGCCGTTTGTCCGGGCCAGCCTCCCCCGGTTGAATTTCAGAGATGATATCCCCCTGGGCTTCCAACCGTTTGAGAATGTTATAGACCTGGCTCTGGCTCAGGTTCCAGATGCCTTTCAATTCCTCATCCAGGCGCCTGTTCAGTTCGTAGCCGTGGGCAGGCTCCTGGGAAAGAAATCCCAGCAGCGGGTACTCGGGGGAGATATCACTTGCGCGCATGCATTACCTGTTACTACTCACTCAATGAGTATTCCCGCTGAGTGTACCACATCCCGGGGATTTCTCCAATCGGCCTGCAAAAAATGCAAGCCTCCGTCGAAATGACGGGTTGGGTGTGCGTCATCTCGAGCTGACCAGCAACCCGCACTCTTTGCGGTTCACCGCCAAATATATAATCCCATTAAATTTAAATATACTTTTTCTGATAGTCAGAGTAGAATCCAACAAAATATAAGGAAAAAACATGAAAGTTCTGGTCGTTTACGATTCACAATTTGGAAACACGGAGAAGGTCGCCCGGGCGATCGGGGAGGCATTTGAATCCCCGGATGAAGTTGAGGTCAAAAGGATTTCTGAAGTCAATCCAAAGAGCCTGGCTGGATACGATCTGCTGATCGTTGGCTCACCAACCCAGCGCCTTCGTCCAACCGAAGCGGCAGGCAAATGGCTGAAACAAATTCCCGCCAATGGATTGAAGGGACTCCCGGTTGCCGCATTCGACACCCGCCTGACCGATGAGGAGATTGAAAAAGTCCGCATCTTGAAATTCGTTGTGGGAATCTGGGGATACGCGGCTGATCCAATCGCAAAAGAACTCAAAAAGAAAGGCGGCACGCTCTCGGTTCCGCCGGAAGGGTTTTACGTTACCGGCACTGAAGGACCGCTTGTGGATGGCGAACTGGAACGGGCGAGAGCCTGGATGGAGAGGCAGAAGAGGCCGAACGGGAGTCGATAAGGGGTATGTTTTATTGAGAAAAACAACTACCAATGATCGAAGATTGAAACCTTCTTAAGGCTAAAACTGGGGTTCGATTCTCTGTGGGGGCACTAATAAAACTTCATCAAAAGTGAAGTCTTTTTTATATCACCCTATCGTTGAGGGGACCAGAGCGTTTTCTTTTATAGTATAAGACAGGATGTGAACCGCGTTCCGTCCCGGCAAGGGGATCTCCGTGGGGGTTGTGTAATGTAGTGTAGCAACCCATAAGGACGATGTTCTGTATGGACAAAGGCTTAAAAAAGCCATTCCATTGATGATTTGGAATAGTTTTTATCATCAATTCGCTTAGATCACAGAGATAAATTGTTTAAATCAGGATAGGATTTCTGATCCTTGCCGCAAAAAGGAACCCCCTATAGTTGATTAAAATTTGAATCGCGGAATGAAGGAAAGCATTCACACTGGATTTTGGTAGGTTGGTTATATAAAAAACTGATGTGTAGCGACCTGAATTAATATTGCATATATATTCACAATCCCTTTCGGTTGATCGCTGATAAATTTAAAAACTGCTGCATATAAGAAGTGCAATTATATTTTAGAGGAGAGCCATGACTGCTTGAATAATAAAAATATGCAGAAATTCTTATTCATGTAATTTTTAAAAATCTGTTTATAAAGATAATACTCCAAAAATATAACTTGTATAACCTAAATTAAAATTGGTACTCTACCGGTTCTCACACACTCAAATGCGAAAACATACATTCCCGCGGACCACGCCTGGTGCGGGTAACCCATAGGGCGTCCGGTGCGCCCGTGGCACCATTCGTTGAATTCCCATTCCTCTGAGATCCCCGATTGATTTACTTTTGCCAACTTCTCTAGTTGTCGTTTCGCCTCATCTAAACGTCCAAACTTGACAAGGGCTGCCACATAAAAGCCGCCCACAAATGGCCATATACCGCCGTTATGATACTGGTCCGGGAGGTTCAGATTGTTGTTGCGGTAGTACTCCCGCCAATCTTTGTTGCCGGGATGGATGACTGGGTTAAGCACCCGGACAGGATATGGTTCAGCGATACCTACCTGGTGCAGATAATCCAGAATTCGCTTTTCCTGTGCCGGGTTTGCTACTCCGAAAAGGGTTGCCAGCAGGTTTCCAAACACGTCGCAATAATCCCCAAAATCTCGAAACGCCACATATGGCAAGAAGAACGGCCGTTTTACAAGAACCGGTTCTACCTGGCTGAGTGTATGCACCCATTCTGTATGACCTGGGCAATCGGGTCCCCATTCGTCCTTGTTTTCCTCGCCTACCCACAGAATGATACGGATTTTATGGAGCACGTCATCCGCAGTGGAATGGTAAGCATCTGCATCCTTTCCGATAGCAGCCGACATTTCAGCCATGGCTCTTAAAGCCGAGAACCATAAAACATTGTCGTAAAGCACATTAAAGCGGTTAGCTAAAAGGTCAGCCCAATCAGCAGCCTCGTGAATTTCCAGAAGACCGCAGCCGTTCGAATCCTGGTAGCGCAGCCAGAGTAAAGCTGATTCAAGTCTGTGCCAATTGTGCTGCAGGAATTTAATGTCTCCAGAAACCCGGTACTGAAACGCATGTCCGAGGATAAACCATAAATTCGAATCGACAGAGCCTGCATTGGTATGGTCCAGGCGCCCTGTCGCTGCGCTGACATTGTTTGGTATCGCCCCCAATTCCGTCTGCTGCTCCCCCAGGGTGTGCAATGAGGAGCGAAGGCAATTTTCATGCCCCGGGATAAGCAGGGCGCCTAAGGATGTGATCACACTGTCACGGGCCCAGACGTGAGGATATCCTTCCGGAGAGGCAATTAACCCGATCGGGCTGCATTCACTGCTTAAGATTTCCTGAGCCTTTTCAAAAGCCATATTAACCAGGTTGCCCATTTTTTCTCCTTTACGAAATATCAACAGGGCAGCAGTCTAATCCATTTCATCGATGGTCAACGGTTAAAAATCGTCGTTTAAACCAATCCTTTTCTCTTCCCAAAATTTATCCTACTATATCTTATCTATATTTATCAGGCCAATTTTCCCATTGCAGGCTTCAGAGAAGCATATTATTTAGTAATGGACTTTCCGATTTTCACAAACCATGGTTACATGGTGGTTATCATCTAACTGCTGGCAATGATTGCAGTTATGGATCAGCAGTTCGGATAACTTCTTTTCAAAACCATAGTCAAGGTGGTTGGTGATCCTCCGACCAGCATCGTTCAATTCGGATACAATTATTGTTCCGCCATTAGAGCCAACGCGAAACATCTCAGCAACCACCGCTAGCGGATCAGCAGCATGGCACAGGACATCAAACGCGGTCACGACTTGGAATGAGTTGTCCAGAAATGGCAGACGGGTTGCTTCGGCGTGCTGCACTTTAAGGTTATTATTCAGTTCACTGGTTATTCTTTGCTCAGCAATGCGTATTGCGCTGGAGGCGTGGTCTATAGCAGTAACCACCAGCCCTCTTCTGGCCAGTGCCACCGCCATACAGGCGCAAGAACCTGTACCTACGTCCAGTACCGGGTTACCGTAGCTGCTAGCTAAAGCTACAACTCTATCGCGTACAGCAGCAGGATCATATCCTAACTCTGTAAATTTATTCTGCGACTTCTCGATCTGTCTTTTCAATACAGCCACCACTTCCTTTTCTGTAATTTTCACTTCAATAAACTCCCAAATTATGATTGGCTCACCGTGGCTAACTACTTGTATTCGGCAACACCTGGACGATCCTCCGCGAGCCACTTCTCCAGCGCAGCCTTAGCTGCGCTCTCTAGTTCATTAGCTGGATTTTCTGGCGAGTTTCATCCAAAATCGCTCTTAGAAATTTGTTAATTTCGCAGCACCGCTTTGATATATCCACTTTGTGATAATCGTCATCTTTTCGATTTTATTGTCCGGGAGCTGTTAAGAATCTTTGTGTTGAGGAGAGCGTACAAACTGATGCGCATAAAACTCTGGCTTCCGTTTATGAAATACCCATTACGAAAGTTTCCCGACTTGCTTCTTTTCACAATTAAGAAATTATGCTTTCCAGCGTTTTAAGCCGTTCGTTAAATAATGGATCCTGCTGCAGTGGTAAACAATCCTTAATTTTCAGTTCATTTAGCAACAGCCTTACAGCAAATGCCAGGCATGTCGCCTGTCCACATTGACGGCAGTTAGTCTGCGGAAGCAGGTTATATATATCAAGGTGACCAGGTGGGCGTTTTCTTTTCGTTTCTTTAACCAGTGTGTGGCGGTGTTCCCATGTAGCATTTATCGCTTCGGTAAGGGCAGCCAAGAGCTCGACACCTTCTTGAATATTCGCGACCTGGGTAATGGTGACACTATGGTCGAATAACGTCATAAAGCCCCGCTTCCTGCGGAACGTAACAGTCGGTGTCTCTGGGTTAAAACCGATCACATCCGGGAGGGCTGCCAGGTAAGGTAGGACTGGATCAAGCGCACGGGAAGGTTCCCCTGTGACAATGATGCTCCCGGGCTCAGCCAGGCAGGGCGTGGACCTAATAAAAGCGATCCTTTCCAGAAACATAATTAAATTCCGTCGTTTCTACCTTATGAAATCGTTACCTCTTGCTTTCAGTGTACCTTTCCCGGGCACATCGATCATCACTTTTCAACCACCTTCGAGAAGCTCGCGCACTTTTCTTTTGAAGTGGTTTTTAAGAAAGAGAAGCGCTTCCCCTTCATCGTCATCCGTCAGGATGCGCGACAATTCAATTAATTCCTGGTCATCAAGAACAACATAAATTCCTTTCTTCACAGCGATCTCTCTCCTGTCAATATTCAGAACCATTCTGAAATACTATCATTCTGGCAGGCTATCATTTTGATTCAACTCAACCAGGGGCAGTGCTATGGTATGTTTTATCGAATCGATCTCCCGTATGGTGCCCTTGAATGGGATTGGGTCAGCAAAGAGCCCATATAAGGAGATATCCAACCTCCCTGCCTGACCATTAAAATGTCATCAGTCCGTTATTAATAATGTCCGTCCCGAGTTTGATTCTGCCCAATTGATTCACATATTTTGAGTACCTTTTTCGACCTCTTGTCCGCTTTCCTCCACTTTCAGTTCGTCTTTTACCCAACCTGTAATTTCATCTACGGTCGGGATTCGCCCGGCACAGACCAGTTTTTCATTCAATACCAGTCCAGGTGTGAACAGGATCGGATAATTATTTATCTCACTTGGGTCTTGAACATGCTGGATTGTTGCTTCTAACTCTGGATTTTCGTCGATAAGAATATCCAAACTTTGCGCGGTTACCTGTTCAACCAGCATGCAGTTGTAACATCCCGGGCCAAGAATCTTAAAATTCAGCATCTCACACTCCATTTTTATAATTTCAATTTTACGAATACGGTTTTACAGAATTTTTTTCACATTCGCCGCATAAATCAGTCTGGCGGTTTGTCCAGAAAACCAGGCCGCATCCCGGGCAGGTTGCTTTCCGAAGTTTTGCACTCCAGGACTTCTGTTTCGGCTGTAACTCCGCTGGTAAGGAAGCGAATGGGTCAGCAGTACAGCTGCAGTCCTCAGGTCCATCTGGGACCTGCTGACTTTCCTGCTTTTCTAAATCTGATTCTTTATCAACCATATGCACCTCGAATTATCCTATTGAAGGCGCCTCAATGATCATATCCTTGAGGGCTGCGAGTTGGTCGGAGTATTTAGATTTGAATAATTCCTGGCAATCAGAAATTTTTAACTGGGAGACTGTCAGTTTTAGTGCAAAAGTAAAACAGGTCGGCTGACCACATTCTTTACAATTAGTTTTTGGGAGCAACTCGTAAACAGCCATTGGAGTCGGGCGCTGACGGCTTTCAGTGCTGGGAGTAATCTCCTCCCTCCTCTCCCAGGTGCGGTTAACCAAATTTACCAATCCCTCGATTTCCTTTTCAGCTGCCTGCCGGTCTTCCACATTACTGGTAGAGATTTCGTATGCATGGAAAGCGATGTTATGGCCGCCTTTTTTCCAGGTGAGGGAATTTGCAGCTGGGTGGTAAACTGCGCCGCGCAGAGCTGTGTTTAAATAAGGCAGCACATCGCTGATATCAGCGATCAGGCTGGCTGTAACAGCGAACCGCTCCGCGCCCGGTTCGCAGGGAGGGGTGAAGACCTTCAGATCATATGATTTAATCAACTCGCCATTCATATTCTCACTCTCATTATTCAGATGACATCATTTTAATTTCAGTTTCAAATTGATGCAGGTCAAGCGGAAGCTCATCATTAATAGAATAGTCCTGCATCCACATCAACTGCCCCTGGCTGTCCAGCAGGAGTAAGGCTGGCACTCGAAATATGTCATACTGTCCTGCAAGGTCAGGGCGGCGGTCAATGTCGATTTCATATACAGACACACCATACCTGGCACTCTCGGACCAGGAGGCGATCTGGGCATTGGCGTTATTTGAGACAACCATCTGGCAATCACATCCTTTTGAAACATTAAAAAACAGCAGGGCAGGCTTTCCATTGAGTTCCAATGGCTGGTGTGGTTCAAACAAGCCTGATTGGTAGGCTTTGAATCCAACGACTGCAATCGCGGAAAATATTACAGTTATAAGAATGAAAATTCGCTTTCGTTTACTCATTATTCTCATGCTATCCACAAGAAATATAGCCCAACTGCGACGATCAACGCTCCGCTGGCTCTTTCAATCATTTCAGACCATTGACCCAAGCCCTGCATGCGCTTTAATGCGCCCGTAAACGTTCCTGCCAGCACCACCGGGACACCCCGGCCCATCGCATACACGAATAAAAGTGCCGCGCCGTAAGCTATCGCGCCTTTCAACATCACATATGTAAGGATTACAGCCAGCACCGGAGTAGCGCACTGCGAGGCGACCAGACCAGAAACCAAGCCCAAGGCTAGCGCCCCAGGGATTCCTTTCAATCCGATGCGTTCGCGCAAACTGCCAAACATGGTCGGTATGGAAAAAGTGAATACCCCCAGCAGATTAAGCCCGATTACTATACATATAGCTGCCACCAGGTAATACCACCATTTGGTGTTAGAACCGAAAAAACCGCCAATAAGCGCCACGCTAACGCCCAAGGCTACAAATGTGATCGCGAGACCTACCGCGAAAGTTAAAGAAATAACAAAAGCGCGCCCCCGGGAAAGTCCTTTTGCCCCGCCGATATAGCCTACTATCAATGGGATTGTCGCCAAGTTGCACGGTCCTAAACTGGTGGCAAGACCGCCCAGGAACACCAGAGTGAATGCGAGCATGTAACCTGCCTGTAAAATACTCTCATCAAACAGCATCTTCAATCTCCCGCACTCAATAGGTTCAAGGTTTTTCGAAGCTGGTCAGCTTCCATGATCCCTATGTGGGTATTGCGTTTCCCAGAGGTGTCATAAAAATATAATGTAGGGATGAATTGCAGGCCAATTTCATTAATCAAGGTCCGATTTTGCTCGTCATAAACATTAACGTCCACCAATGTGATTTTATCGGTGAACTCTGGATAGACCTGTTCAACTATTGCCACCATTTGCAAACACGAATCGCAGGTGTTCGAATGGAAAAAAGCCAGGATTGGCTGTTTATTTAATGTGGCGGTGTGTAATAAATCAGCTGGCGAATTTGTAGATGTCGCTTGTATATCCCTTTGATTTTTCAGAAAAAGCACAGAACCTACAGCGATTACCACACTCAGGGCGATCAGGATTTTTGGAACTTGATGATCTTTTTTTATTCGTTTCGATTTACGTGTCAAATAGATCTCCTGTTTTTGAAAAAACCGCTTACCGGTCCTAGGCTCAACAGCAGTATCAGCGTGATGGTTACCGCTGAAGCCAGGCACCACATACACACTGCCTGTATCACAAACGGTTCAAGGTAGGTCAGGTACAGCGAAAAAAGGGTGCCGCCGAAGGCGACAACAAACAGAGCTGCACCTGCCAAGGCTGCATGATTTCCATGAGACTTGCCTTTTATAACCTCCAGCGCCAGGATTACAACGTAACCAATCAAACCTAGCATACCCACAGGTAGAAATCCGAAAAGGTTTGCATATGAGCTGCTCTGGACGGTGTTGCAGTCGCCAACAGGACCGCAAGCTACTGGTACAGATTGGGTCTCTACATAAGCCAGGTAACCTGAGACAGCGATTCCAAGCAGGGCCAGGATAGGGATCAACAACTCGAACATCTGGATAACATGCAGG
>CAWBYY010000007.1:0-67359 GCA_963793095.1 uncultured Chloroflexia bacterium | reverse complement strand
ATACCGTCTTCTTCGCGATCCAGGAGACCCAGGGCAACTCCCTTGTTTCTTAGACCTTTTGCCACCTGTTCGCGCACACCTGGCTCCTCATCATCCCCGAAGCGCGCCACCACCTCATCATAGACCGCAATACCGTCTTCTTCGCGATCCAGGCTTCCGAGGACAACTCCCTTGTTAAATAGGCCTTTTGCCACCTGTTCGCGCACACCTGGCTCCTCATCATCACCGTAGCACGCCACCAGCTCATCATAGGCCGCAATACCGTCTTCTTCGCGATCCAGGAGACCCAAGGCAACTCCCTTGTTATATAGACCTTTTGCCACCTGTTCGCGCACACCTGGCTCCTCATCATCCCCGAAGCGTGCCACCAGCTCATCATAGGCCTCTTCGCGATCCAGGAGACCCAAGGCAACTCCCTTGTTATATAGACCTTTTGCCACCTGTTCCCGCACACCTGGCTCCTCATCATCCCCGAAGCGCGCCACCAGCTCATCGTAGACTGCTATACTGTCTTCTTTGCGATCCAGGAGACCGAGGGCAACTCCCTTGTTATATAGACCGCTTGCCACCTGTTCGCGCACACATGGCTCCTCATCATCCCCGAAGCGCGCCACCAGCTCATCATAGGCCGCTATACCGTCTTCTTCGCGACCCAGGCGACCGAGGGCAACTCCTTTGTTTCTTAGACTGCTTGCCACCGTTTCCCGCACAACTGGGGCCTCATCATCCCCGAAGCGCGCCACAAGCTCATCACAGGCCGCTATACCGTCTTCATCGCGATCCAGGAGACCGAGGGCAACTCCCTTGTTATATAGACCGCTTGCCACCTGTTCGCGCACACCTGGCTCCTCATCATCTCCGAAGCGCGCCACCAGTTCATCATAGGCCGCTATACCGTCTTCTTCGCGACCCAGGAGACCCAGGGTAACTCCCTTGTTTCTTAAACCTTTTGCCACCTGTTCGCGCACACCTGGCTCCTCATCATCTCCGAAGCGCGCCACCAGCTCATCATAGGCCGCTATACCGTCTTCTTCGCGACCCAGGCTTCCGAGGGCAACTCCCTTGTTAAATAGACCTTTTGCCACCTGTTCGCGCACACATGGCTCCTCATCATCTCCGTAGCGCGCCACCAGCTCATCATAGGCAGCTATACTGTCTGCTTCGCGATCCAGGCGACTGAGGACAACTCCCTTGTTAAATAGACCGCTTGCCACCTGTTCGCGCACACCTGGCTCCTCATTATCTCCGAAGCGCGCCACCAGTTCATCGTAGACTGCTATACTGTCTTCTTTGCGATCCAGGAGACCGAGGGCAACTCCCTTGTTAAATAGACCTTTTGCCACCTGTTCGCGCACACCTGGCTTCTCACCATCTCCGAAGCGCGCCACCAGCTCATCATAGGCCGCTATACCGTCTTCTTCGCGATCCAGGAGGCCGAGGGCAACTCCCTTGTTAAATAGACCTTCTGCCACAACCTTCCGCACACCTGGCTCCTCATCATCTCCGTAGCGCGCCACCAGCTCATCATAGGCCGCTATACCGTCTTCTTCGCGATCCAGAAGACCGAGGGCAACTCCCTTGTTAAATAGACCTTTTACCACCTGTTCGCGCACACCTGGCTCCTCATCATCTCCGTAGCGCGCCACCAGCTCATCATAGGCCGCTATACCGTCTTCTTCGCGATCCAGGCTTCCGAGGACAACTCCCTTGTTATATAGACCTTTTGCCACCTGTTCCCGCACACCTGGCTCCTCATCATCCCCGAAGCGCGCCACCAGCTCATCATAGGTTTTTACTTCGTCTTCTTCGCGATCCAGGCGACCGAGGGCAACTCCCTTGTTAAATAGACCTTCTGCCACCGTCTCCCGCACACCTGGCTCCTTATCATCTCCGTAGCGCGCCACCAGCTCATCATAGACCGCTATTTTGTCTTCTTCGCGACCCAGGCGACCGAGGGCAACTCCCTTGTTTCTTAGACTGCTTGCCACCTGTTCCCGCACACCTGGCTCCTCATCATCCCCGAAGCGCGCCACCAGCTCATCATAAGCCGCTATACCGTCTTCTTCGCGACCCAGGCGACCGAGGGCAACTCCCTTGTTAAATAGACCGCTTGCCACCTGTTCGCGCACACCTGGCTCCTCATCATCTCCGAAGCGCGCCACCAGCTCATCATAGGCCGCTATACCGTCTTCTTCGCGACCTATGCGGCTGAGAATAACTCCCTTGTTAAATAGACCGCTTGCCACCTGTTCGCGCACACCTGGCTCCTCATCATCTCCGTAGTGCGCTGCCAGCTCATCATAGGCTTTTACTTCGTCTTCTTCGCGATCCAGGCGACTGAGGGCAACTCCCTTGTTAAATAGACCTTTTGCCACCTGTTCCCGCACACCTGGCTCCTCATCATCTCCGTAGCGCGCCGCCAGCTCATCATAGGCCGCTATACCGTCTTCTTCGCGACCCAGGCTTCCGAGGACAACTCCCTTGTTAAATAGACCGTTTGCCACCGTATCCCGCACACCTGGCTCCTCATCATCACCGAAGCGCGCCACCAGCTCATCATAAACCGCTATTTTGTCTTCTTCGCGATTCAGGAGATCGAGGACAACTCCCTTGTTATGTAGACCGCTAGCCACCACCTCCCGCACACCTGGCTCCTCATCATCTCCGTAGCGCGCCACCAGCTCATCACAGGCCGCTATACCGTCTTCTTCGCGACCTATACGACCCAGGGCAACTCCTTTGTTATATAGACCTTTTGCCACCTGTTCCCGCACACCTGGCTCCTCATCATCCCCGAAGCGCGCCACCAGCTCATCACAGGCCGCTATACCGTCTTCTTCGCGACCCAGGCTATCGAAAGCAACTCCCTTGTTAATATAGACCTTTTGCCACCTGTTCGCGCACACCTGGCTCCTCATCATCTCCGAAGCGCGCCACCAGCTCATCATAGGTCGCTATACCGTCTTCTTCGCGACCTATACGACCCAGGGCAACTCCCTTGTTAATAGACCTTTTGCCACCTGTTCGCGCACACCTGGCCCCTCATCATCTCCGTAGCGCGCCACCAGCTCATCATAGGCCGCTATACCGTCTTCTTCGCGATCCAGGAGACCGAGGGCAACTCCCTTGTTATATAGACCGCTTGCCACCTGTTCCCGCACACCTGGCTCCTCATCATCCCCGAAGCGCGCCACCAGCTCATCATAGGCCGCAATACCGTCTTCTTCGCGATCCAGGCTTCCGAGGGCAACTCCCTTGTTATATAGACCTCTTACTAAAACCTCCTGCACACCTGGCTTCTCATCATCCCCGAAGCGCGCCACCAGCTCATCATAGGTTTTTACTTCGTCTTCTTCGCGATCCAGGCTTCCGAGGGCAACTCCCTTGTTATATAGACCTCTTACCACAACCTCCTGCACACCTGACTCCTCATCATCTCCGAAGCGCGCCACCAGCTCATCACAGGCCGCTATACCGTCTTCTTCGCGATCCAGGAGACCCAGGGCAACTCCCTTGTTATATAGACCTTTTGCCACCTGTTCGCGCACACCTGGCTCCTCATCATCCCCGAAGCGCGCCACAAGCTCATCATAGGCCGCTATACTGTCTTCTTCGCGACCCAGGAGACCCAGGGTAACTCCCTTGTTATATAGACCTTTTGCCACCTGTTCGCGCACACCTGGCTCCTCATCATCTCCGTAGCGCGCCACAAGCTCATCATAGGCCGCTATACCGTCTTCTTCGCGATCCAGGAGGCCGAGGGCAACTCCCTTGTTAAATAGACCTTCTGCCACCGTCTCCCGCACAACTGGGTCCTCATCATCCCCGAAGCGCGCCGCCAGCTCATCACAGACCGCTATACCGTCTTCTTCGCGACCTATGCGGCTGAGGGCAACTCCCTTGTTATATAGACCTTTTGCCACCTGTTCGCGCACACCTGGCTCCTCACCATCTCCGTAGCGCGCCACCAGCTCATCATAGGCCGCTATACTGTCTTCTTCGCGACCCAGGCTTCCGAGGGCAACTCCCTTGTTAAATAGACCTTTCTGCCACCTGTTCCCGCACACCTGGCCCCTCATCATCTCCGTAGCGCGCCACCAGCTCATCATAGGCCGCTATACCGTCTTCTTCGCGATCCAGGCGACTGAGGACAACTCCCTTGTTATATAGACCGCTTGCCACCGTCTCCCGCACACCTGGCCCCTCATCATCCCCGAAGCGCGCCACCAGCTCATCAAAAGCCGCAATACCGTCTTCTTCGCGACCCAGGCGACTGAGGACAACTCCCTTGTTAAATAGGCCTTCTGCCACCGTCTCCCGCACACCTGGCTCCTCATCATCTCCGAAGCGCGCCACCAGTTCATCATAGACCGCTATTCCGTCTTCTTCGCGACCTATGCGGCTGAGGACAACTCCCTTGTTAATTAGACCTTTTGCCACCTGTTCGCGCACACCTGGCTCCTCATCATCCCCGTAGCGCGCCACCAGCTCATCATAGGCCGCTATACCGTCTTCTTCGCGATCCAGGAGGCCGAGGGCAACTCCCTTGTTATATAGACCTTCTGCCACCGTCTCCCGCACACCTGGCTCCTCATCTTCCCCGAAGCGCGCCACCAACTCATCACAGACCGCTATACCGTCTTCTTCGCGACCCAGGAGACCGAGGGTAACTCCCTTGTTTCTTAGACCGCTTGCCACCTGTTCCCGCACACCTGGCTCCTCATCATCCCCGAAGTGCGCCGCCAGCTCATCATAGGCCGCTATACCGTCTTCTTCGCGATCCAGGCGACCGAGGACAACTCCCTTGTTAAACAGACCGCTTGCCACCGTCTCCCGCACAACTGGGTCCTCATCATCCCCGAAGCGCGCCACCAGCTCATCATAAGCCGCTATACCGTCTTCTTCGCGACCCAGGTTATCGAAAGCTACTCCCTTGTTAAATAGACCGCTTGCCACCTGTTCGCGCACACCTGGCTCCTCATCATCTCCGTAGCGCGCCACCAGCTCATCATAGGCCGCTATACCGTCTTCTTCGCGACCTATGCGGCTGAGGATAACTCCCTTGTTAAAATAGGCCTTCTGCCACCGTCTCCCGCACACCTGGCTCCTCATCATCTCCGAAGCGCGCCACCAGCTCATCATAGACCGCTATTTTGTCTTCTTCGCGACCCAGGCGATTGAGGGCAACTCCCTTGTTTCTTAGACTGCTTGCCACCTGTTCGCGCACACCTGGCTCCTCATCATCTCCGTAGCGCGCCACCAGCTCATCAAAAGCCGCTATTCCATCTTCTTCGCGATCCAGGAGACCGAGGGCAACTCCCTTGTTATAATAGACCTTTTGCCACCTGTTCGCGCACACCTGGCTCCTCATCATCTCCGTAGCGCGCCACCAGCTCATCATAGGCCGCTATACCGTCTTCTTCGCGACCTATGCGGCTGAGGATAACTCCCTTGTTAAATAGACTTTCTGCCACCTGTTCCCGCACACCTGGCTCCTCATCATCCCCGTAGCGCGCCACCAGCTCATCATAGGCCGCTATACCGTCTTCTTCGCGACCTATGCGGCTGAGAATAACTCCCTTGTTTCTTAGACTGCTTGCCACCTGTTCCCGCACACCTGGCCCCTCATCATCCCCGTAGCGCGCCACCAGCTCATCATAGGCCGCTATACCGTCTTCTTCGCGACCTATGCGGCTGAGAATAACTCCCTTGTTTCTTAGACTGCTTGCCACCTGTTCGCGGACACCTGGCTCCTCATCATCCCCGAAGCGCGCCACCAGCTCATCATAGACCGCTATACCGTCTTCTTCGCGACCTATGCGGCTGAGGATAACTCCCTTGTTATATAGTCCTTCTGCCACCACCTCCCGCACACCTGGCTCCTCATCATCCCCGTAGCGCGCCACCAGCTCATCATAGGCCGCTATACCGTCTTCTTCGTGATCCAGGAGACCCAGGGCAACTCCCTTGTTAAAATAGACCTTTCGCCACCTGTTCCCGCACAACTGGCTCCTCATCATCTCCGTATTGCGCCGCCAACTCATCATAGGCCGCTATACCGTCTTCTTCGCGACCAATGCGGCTGAGGACAACTCCCTTGTTAAATATACCTTTTGCCACCTGTTCGCGGACACCTGGCTCCTCATCATCTCCGAAGCGCGCCGCGAGCTCATCATAGGCTTTTACTTCGTCTTCTTCGCGACCCAGGTTATCGAAAGCAACTCCTTTGTTATATAGACCTTTTGCCACCTGTTCCCGCACACCTGGCTCCTCATCATCTCCGTAGCGCGCCGCCAGCTCATCATAAGTTTTTACTTCGTCTTCTGCGCGATCCAGGCGACCCAGGACAACTCCCTTGTTATATAGACCGCTTGCCACCTGTTCCCGCACACCTGGGTCCTCATCATCTCCGTAGCGCGCCACCAGCTCATCATAGGTTTTTACTTCGTCTTCTTCGCGATCCAGGCTTCCGAGGGCAACTCCCTTGTTATATAGACCTCTTACCACAACCTCCTGCACACCTGGCTCCTCATCATCTCCGTAGCGCGCCACCAGCTCATCACAGGCCGCTATACCGTCTTCTTCGCGATCCAGGCGACCCAGGGCAACTCCCTTGTTATATAGACCTTTTGCCACCTGTTCCCGCACACCTGGCTTCTCATCATCTCCGAAGCGCGCCGCCAGCTCATCATAGGCCGCTATACCGTCTTCTTCGCGATCCAGGCGACCCAGGGCAACTCCCTTGTTATATAGACCTTTTGCCACCTGTTCCCGCACACCTGGCTCCTCATCATCTCCGAAGCGCGCCGCCAGCTCATCATAGGCCGCTATACCGTCTTCTTCGCGACCCATGCGACCGTGGGCAACTCCCTTGTTATATTAGACCTTTTGCCACCTGTTCGCGTACACCTGGCTTCTCATCATCCCCGAAGCGCGCCGCCAGCTCATCATAGGCCGCTATACTGTCTTCTTTGTGATCCAGGCGACCGAGGGCAACTCCCTTGTTATATAGACCGCTTGCCACCTGTTCCCGCACACCTGGCTTCTCATCATCTCCGAAGCGCGCCACCAGCTCATCATAAGCCGCTATACCGTCTTCTTCGCGACCCAGGAAACCGAAGGTCACCCCCATGTTATATAGACCGCTTGCCACCACCTCCCGTACATCTAGTTGCTCGTAGTCTCCAAACCGTTGCACTAAATCTTTATAGGTAAAAATTTCTTCCATTCTAATTTTTTGAGAACTCTCATCGTTAATTTCAGCAAGCTTCCCAAGTGCAATGGCATGACCAAATAACCAATTTGCAGTTATATCTTCACCTAAATATATATTATTAGTTAAGGAAAATTGCATTGACAATGCAACTTGACCAAGCGGGGAAAGTTTATTTGCATACTGTGCAAACCAGTCAACAGTCGGTAAATCAACAAGGATCTCCTCGATTGAAGATGTTTGGAATAGAAAGTCAAATTTTGGGCGGATCCATTTTCCCCTTACTCCTACTGCATGACCATCAGATATCATACGTTCAACCATTGGAATATATTCATCAGGATTTCCATGTTCCACTTTTAGTAATTCGGGTCCAAATGTTGAATGGTATTCCCACAATGGTGAAAGACTTCCTTTAACCAGGTAGCCAGTTTGTGATTTAGCTTCAAGAAAACGTGCAAGCGAGTAAAATATACTTGCTGACAGACCATATGTTTTATGGATCGCAGGCCAAGTCTCTTTCAACCAAATGTCTATTACACTGTCGGAAAATAAATCCGCATCTTCAATTTCAAGTTTTTTCTTTCCACGTTTTGTCAATTCCCAAATAAAATATGCAATGGTTTCTGGATCAGCACTTTGCTTGGCAACAATATTTATAAAATTATCGTCCAATTGCATCCCAACCGCTTGGACACCATCAGGAAAATCTGCATATCCTCTCTCCATACCTTTCCAGAGCTGACGCCTCTTAAATTTATTGAATGTTTCAATGTATAGCAAGTGCAAATCTTCACCCAATCTCAATAAACTCTCTGGCCATTCTGGTTTGTCAACTATTTTCTCTGTTCGTATGGTTCCAACAAAGCAACATTCTTGAAAATTTGGTAAACAATTCAACCAATTTAAAATATATTCAACTGATTCTATCGCCTCTGGTTCTTTACTCTGTAAAGGAAGGAACTCGGGAAGATCATCTATAAATAAAATAGCATGGATTGGTTTCCTTCGTCTTTCACCAAATTGGGATTTCCAGTCTATTTCAAATCTAAAAGTATTTAAAGGAATTTTGCCTGGTTCCGGATGGAGGATTACCCATGATTTTTCGTTCACACCAACCTTATCCATAATCCATTCATATGCAGCACGTGTTTTTCCACAATTGGCTGGACCTAAAAAAACTCGACTGATAGCACTCGGATTGGATCCTAAATTACGAATTTCTGGTTCAATATAATCATTATTAATCACGCTAAGTGATCCCATTTCACAAAGGTATTCGCCTAAATCTTTAGGTCTGATTGCGATAATTTTAAAAGGTCCTTCTGGGACCAATGTTGTAATAACCTTTGAGGTAGAAATTTCAGGAATATGTGGATATTCTTTTAAATACTCTTTCGAGCTATCTGTTCTAGGAATACCTTTACCTAATAATTCCTTTTCAAGACTTTGAATTGGAATCCATGTAAAATCTAATTCAAATGGAAAGTGATTATCTCGCAAATTTCGAGCAATAGGAGGCCATTCAACTTGTTTCACATAACTCACGAATTCTTGTAGTGCTATTTTGGCTTCTTCATCTCTTGCAGATATGGCTATTTCAATTCGTCGTCCGTCGATTTCCCACTGTTGAATGCTCCCCCGTGCTAATTGTTTCATACTATCGAAACCAACGAGGATATCATCAGATACTGCTATCTTTGATATCCATGACTTGTCCATATGAAGCGTGTCTGCAGCTTTAAGAATAATTGCTAATAAACGCAAAGGAGGAAGTGCTTCAGATTCAGGAATAGATTGTAGCGCCTTGTCAAAATCTTCATAATCATGGATACTGATTATCCAATCCAGATGGGATGCGGCAGTTTGATTTTCTATAGCAAGTATTTGCCAATTATCGAACAAGAATCTTCCTGTTCCTTCACCATGTTTGAATTCTTCGCCCAAAACCTCAATTAGGACGCCTTTATCAAAATCAAGACAACCTGCTGCGAGTGATAGAAGGTAGAGATCATACGGGGTAAATCTCTTTAAGTATGGTTGATAATTTGGAGGTCCTTGATTCGATTCGCTGAGTAACCTCCAAATATTTTTTTCTACCGCCTCGACATGCATTCGACTGTTAATATTTCCCCCTTTTTCGGTCTGACGAAAATGGATTGGGTTCAAAATTTCCCATGTTCTATTTGCAGATAACGCTAACTTACTATCTTTTTTAAGTAAATAATTCCTCAAAGGACTAAAATTTAACTCGAGACTCTGTGTTCATCGCAACTCCCTAAACCTCAATTGACATTATGATAATAAACTCTGATTGACACGAGTAGTTTTTTTATCATACTACTAGAAAATTTCAATTTGTAACAATTTCTTATTATCTTCTCCCATGAATTATACTTAATTTGAATTCGAATTGAATTCACAGGTTTTTGTTCTGACCTGCCCTCCAAAAACTGATCCAAAAGATAAGTTAGGATTAGAACGAAAAGGAGGCAGGCCGAATGCCTAGGAAACATTTTACACCTGAACAAAGCACTACCAAACTCCGGGAAGCCGAAGTGCTTTTGAGCCAGGACATGACTGTATTAGAGGCTGCTCGGCAGTTGGGAATCAGCAAATAGACCTACTACCGCTGGCGAAAAGAATATGGGGGATTGGATATTACCCAGGCCAGGAAATTGAAAGAACTCGAAAGAGAGAACCTGCAGCTGAAGAAACTGGTGGCAGAGCTGTCATTGGATAATGCGATTTTGAAGGAAGTGCTCTCAAAATAGTGATCAGCCCGGACAGGCGGCGAGAAGCGGTGAAGCAAGTGCAGGAAGTGCTGGACGTTTCAGAACGAAGAGCCTACCAGGTAATTGGACAACCAAGATCAACACAAAGATATAACAAAAGGATTCCAGATGATGAGCATTTACTGCGAGAACAAGTCCTGCAGCTGGCAAGTGATTGTGGAAGATATGGCTACCGGAGAGTGACGGCCATGCTGAAAAATCAAGGCTGGATGTCAATCATAAGTGAGTAGAGCGGATCTGGCGCCAGGAAGGGCTGAAAGTACCCCAAAAACAGCCCAAACGGGGTCGATTATGGCTCAATGATGGTTCAATCGTGAGACTAAAACCCGAGTTTCCCAAACATGTCTGGAGCTATGATTTCATGCAGCATAGAACCCATAATGGCGTTCCCTTCCGCATTCTGAATGTGATCGATGAATACTCCCGCGAATGTTTGAGCGTCAAAGTGGCTCGCAGATTGACCCACAAAGATGTTCTGGAAGTATTATTGGATTTGTTTCTTGAACGAGGAGTACCGGTCCATATCCGCTCGGATAATGGCTCGGAGTTTATTGCCAAGAAGGTGCGTATGTTCCTCTCCAGGATGTCTGTCAGGCCTTTGTTCATCGAACCCGGCAGTCCTTGGGAGAATGGTTATATTGAATCCTTCAATGGCAAGATGAGAGATGAACTATTGGACATAGAGATTTTTTATTCGCTAAAGGAGGTCCAAATTCTAATTGAAATGTGGAGGAAGCACTACAATACCGTCAGACCGCACAGTTCACTGGGTTACAGACCACCAGCCCCAGCTGCCATTGTGATTCAACCTTCCCAAATTAATCTAGTTAGTCTAACATTGTGACTGGTACATATTATGGGGGCATGTCAGGAAAACTTTTATATTTATGATCGCCCTCATATATCTCTTGAAAAAAAAACACCTTATGAAGTTATGAGGTCTCTACTAAAATAGATGAAAATATGTCTAGCAGGGTCTGACGTAAAATAATCAATAAATTTGCCAACAACTAGTGGGACAAACCTCCTGAAAATTGGTAATTGTTTTTCTTAAATATTTAGATATAATGATGAATTAGAAAACAATAATATAAAGTTCTTCCATCGCAAGCGATTTCGGTCTGTTCTGAAGCGACCGAACCAAAACAATTCTTTGACGACCGCATAAGTAATTGTGCGGTCTTTTAATTACCAATTATTCGAAAGGAGGGAGTAAATCAATCTTGAAAGTCTCCTATTCAATACACATAGCAATTGGAGGCAATTCATATGAAATCCAAGTATTTCTTTAGTAAATTTTTTTGCATTGCTGTAGGATTCAGCATATTACTGATCACGACTTTAATCCCACTCGAATACAATAATATTAGCACACTGAGCTTTTTCGATGTGCAGTCCTCTACCAATCCTACCTTTCAAGTTAACCCGGACGATAATTCTGTATTAGGTGGGGGTTGGGGGGATAATGTTACTATTACGTTAACTGTGGACGATCCGAGCAATGGACCCGGCATGGATTACTCGGAAGTGCAAACAGCATACGGCGAGGTAGAATTTAATATTGACTTTGATATCCAACCTGGTTTTCTTATCACGATGTCAGATGGAGATATCACCAAAGAGCACACAGTAGCTAACATTGAAGTACTATCGATGGATATTGATAACGAGACGGTTTCAGGAATAGCGAATATTGGAGATGAAGTTGAAGGAATTGAAATAGAGATAATGCTAGGACTATGTGTAGAGATAGGGCTAGAGCCATACGATGCAACACGATATGAGATCACTGATGCATCCGGTAATTGGCTTGCTGACTTCTCACAACCAGGGGGTGATCCTGGCGAAGAACAGACTTGTGATATTGATCCGTGGGTAGGCAATTTAGGTGACACTTGGCAAGAAGACGAAGATGGTGATAAAACTACCACCAAATTTACAGAGGCTAGGTTTAGGGTATATCCGGATGAAGATCGAGTCAGCCCACGTAATTGGACGGAAGGTGATACATTAACATTGACTATTGACGATCCAGTCAACGGGGAAGGCATCGATTACACATACTATAGCACCGCACCTGATAAGTTCGATTTATCAGATGTGTTAGACATCGTGCCCGGGTTTCGGTTGACCATGACAGACGGCATTTTCATTAAGGCGCATGTTGTGACAGACCTGCAGGTACTCTCTATGGATCCTGAAAGCGATCAGGTCTCAGGGTTAGCAGCCGAAGGAAGTGAAGTGGTAGTAGATTTTTGGGAAGATGGAGGATGCAACGCACAAAGATACGTTACCTCAGTTGCGCCCGGCACCTGGACTGCAGACTTCACCGAGCCAGGTCAAGATCCACGCGACACGGATATCTGCGACATTGACGAGTGGGTAGGTTATGAGGGGGGTGTAAAACAGGACGATAATGATTGGGATCATACTGGCGCCAATCTTCTAAAAGGTTATTTTTCTGTTAGACCAGAGGATGATTTTATCGAAGGTTCGGGTTGGCCGGAAGGTATAACAGTAACGTTGACTATTGACGATCCGAATAATGGTCTGGGAATTGATTACGAAGATACACAAGTTTCAATTAGCACAGAAGATGGTACTTCGGTCGAGTTTATGACGGCAGGTCAGCTCGACATTCAGCCGGGCTTTCGGGTGACAATGACAGACGGCAATTTCATCAAGGCGCATGTAGTGACAGATCTGCAAGTACTCTCTATGGATCCTGTTACCGATCAAGTTTCAGGGACAGCAACCCCGAATAGCAGGATAAGGGTTAGGTTTTGGGTAGGCTGCAATGCAGTACGAGATGTGACTACCGATGAAAACGGTAATTGGACAGCAGATTTTTCAGAAATATGTGATATTGATGCCTTCAAAAAGATGCGCGGGCATGCAAGTCAGGAAGATATTGATTGGGATCGTACTCGAATCGATTTTCCTAACAGGTTGATTAGCTTTGGTGTGTTCCCAGATGATGACTATACCTTTAGTGCATATTGGCCTGAAAACACTGAGGTAACGATAAAAATTGACGACCCGGGTACAACTGAAAAACCAGATTATACCGATACTCAAATTTCAACTAAAGTAGATGGTCGTCCTGAGGTAGAGTTCAATTATGTAGATGAGATTGACATTCAGCCTGGATTTTTGGTGACGGTAACAGATGGGCACTTCACCAAAGGGCATGTTGTGACTGCCTTTGAAGTGCTGGATGTAAATACAAATGATTACACGATTTCCGGGATCGCCGAACCTGGTAGTACTGTCTTTATCAAGTTAACTGGTAATTGCGTGGCATATCGAACTCAAATCGCTGATGAAGAAGGCGTTTGGATTACTGATTTCTCACAATCTGGAGGTGTTCCTGACGAAGAGGAGCTATGTTTTTTTGATGAAAGTGTTAGTGGTAAAGCTGGTAATATTGACGATGATAGGGACAGTACAAACTATAGAATCCGCAACAATATTGAAATTACTGCACTAGAAAACCTGGTTGAATTTGGAGATTCCGTCCAAATCAGCGCCAAATTCACCGATCCTACATATTCCGATATCGAGACCTTCGATGCAGGCACCTCTGATATATATACTGCAATTTGGGATTGGGGAGATAATAGCCTTTGTGTAACTGGTGTCCATCAAGAATGCTCGATAACAGAGCCACCATTCGGTCATTCAGGTACTGTTTTTGGATCTCATAACTACAACGAGCCTGGTGTGTACACAATAAATCTAAGTATTTCTGATAATGATGACTACTTCGATAAGTCCACATACGAGTTCATTGTCATTTACAATCCCGAAGGCGGCTTTGTCACAGGTGGTGGTTGGATAGATTCGCCTGAAGGCGCCTATTTAGCCGATCCTGCACTTTCAGGAAAAGCAAACTTCGGCTTCGTGTCCAAGTACAAGAAAGGGACCACCACTCCCACCGGAGAAACAGAGTTTCAATTCAAAGCTGGGGAACATAATTTCCACAGTTCTAGTTACGAATGGTTGGTAGTTACTGGTAGCGCCTACGCCAAATTCAAAGGTACTGGCTCAATCAATGGTGAAGGCGAGTACAAGTTTATGCTATGGGCTGGCGACAAAGACCCGGATACCTTCCGCATCAAGATCTGGTACGAAAACAATAGCAGCGAAGTTATAGTCTATGATAACGGGATGGATCAGGAAATTAGCGGAGGTAATATCGTCGTCCATACTAGTAAGAAATAAAGAGTAACAAGTCAAAACTTAATTAGAGACGGGGTCAGAAATTACCTGACCCCGTTATCTTTTTAATCCAATATAACGATTACAATAAAAGTGCAAAACTATTACCAGTCAGGAGTCTTTACTATTCTAGAGAGAGTATAGTCAATCACAATCCACAAATGTGTGTCACCTTCTGAAAGCCAAACGCCCCTATTGACCTGCCCTCCAAAACTAATCTAAAAGATAAGTTAGGATTAGTACGAAAAGGGAGGCATGCAGGATGCCAAGGAAACAATGTGATATTTAGAGTCGCCTTTCCTTCTTCATGCCTGGTGCAATCCTGGTGCAGTTCTGGTGCAGATTGGATTGCACAGCATGGAAACAATGGACATATTTGACATCTTTTTACACCTTTCGTGGACTGTATGGACGGATTACCATGTAAAAGCACGTAATGGAACTGTCCAGGTGTAACTCTTAATCAATTGGTTAGAGGTACCCTGAAGGGTATTAAAATTCAAGTCCTGTCGTGGTCATCAAAAGTTTGGAATTATCGAACTTGAGAAACCTTCTTAACGCCATAAAAGGTGAAAAAGGAGGTTTTTTATTATGTCCATCAAGGTGCTAGACCAGTTGACTCTGCAAAAAATGCAAGAATCGATTCCCAAGGATATCAATAGGGACATTTGAATTGTATGGAGATGCTTGGGTAATTTGTACAAAAAAACTTTCATTTTCAGCTAATAATGAGCATTTTTATCAACAAGGATTCTGATTAACACCGGAATCACAAACAACAAAAACTCTCAGCGATCATTTCTCAAATACTTTCATGCCACAATGTTACCTGTGGATTTAATTATTTCAGAGGGCAGACTCACTCAGAAAAATATTTAATTTTATTGAATTTCGAATTCGAGTCGGATTTTTTTGTTTCTAGATGATGTGGAGTTTTATGGGGAAGTGTTGACTATGGTTTCTGGATTTTGTAATATTGGTATTGTAATACCACGAAATATATTATGGAGGAATGAATGAATCCTGTTGAAATAATTTCCTTAGTTAGGTCAGGTGTTGTTCAAATATCCTTGGAAATTAATAGAGAAAGAAAGGGTTTTGGAAGCGCATTTTTGGTAAAGGGTGGAATAGTAACAAATAGCCATGTAATCAGAGAGAGAGACTTTGATGCAATTAACTTTAGATTTGCTGACACTGATCCTGATAATCCCGAAAATTATATCCGTTTCCTTAAAGAAGATATTATTAATTTTGTTGCATCAGAATCTTATAAAGATGAAAAGGATTATGTATACATTCATCTCTCTGAACTAGAATTTGACGAACGTTATGTGTTTGAACTTGAAAATTCATCAAATATGTCTGTTGGGGAGCAGGTTGTTTTTCTTGGGTACCCATTTGGCATGAATTATTTAACATCTCACATAGGATACATATCTAGCATTCACAAAAATGATGATATAAAAATAATTCAAATTGATGGAAGTATTAATGGCGGGAATTCTGGAGGTCCTCTATTGGATCTAAAGACCGGTAAAGTTGTGGGAATAATAACTCGCGCTGTAACAGGATTAATAGAAGATCAATTTAATAACCTGATTAATGCATTGAGAACCAATCAAGAAATTCTTGGAAAAACAACTTCCAGAGGTGGCATGATGATAATGGGCATTGATCCACTAGATGCTACACAAAAATCATTCGCAATTATGGAGAGAATTGCCCGTGATTTAAGAAGATCGGCGAATGTGGGAATTGGATATGCATATGCAGCAGATCATATAATCGAGGGTATTAGTGAAGTAAAAAATCCGAATTAAATTTATATGTTCTTAACTCGAATATTTTTTGGCAAAATAAAAATTCTATTGATTGCTAATGCTTTAAGATTCTTGTTTTTGTAAAGGGGGAAGTTTTTGGGGCACAAGACTTATCTCAACATAAATCCCTTCTGTTGTGTGGGGACAGAAGGTTTGCTTCCAATCGTGGTATCCCTCTTTTTCAATTAGGATATTTGTGCATTTCCCCACTGTGATTGGGATATTGATGGGGTATTTCAGGTCCCATTCATATACGTCGTTTTTATCACGACCATAATCACCTCCTTAGTACTTAAAACCTCTTTTTGGCTGAAAAGTCACTCTAATTTTTCCACTTTTTTTTGTCTCACATGTTCTGACACGCTACAATGTTAGATTGATGGCCTCAATTGAAATCTAAGAGCTTGCGTTACCCACAAGTGGGTTGGACGAGGTGACGCCGCCGAAACGGAACCAACTTTGAGCCAAGTAAACTGCCTGAAGACGCGGCAAGTCCTACCAGTCGGGTGCACGCTGGGTTGGGTGGCATAGATAGGAACACTGCGTTACTACATCGATATCCACTTACAACCGAGAATCATCTCTATATTTCTGCTGGCCGTTACGCTATCACTAACTCTGTGGAGCAATATCAATTTCGTATTCGGATAATGGCCCATACAGACCCGTCCCATAGAGATCACGTTCAGAGGGGCAGCCTGCACTTTGGGCGCGTTGGATAGTGATTTTATACCCAAAGAAGCGCTCATCCACTTCAAAAACAATGATTCGTTCGGGGGCAAGATGAAAGTAGGCAGCCAACTTATCCTGGGTTAAAGAGCCGGAATTGCGTACTTTCTCAAAGATCTCTTCATTGCTAAAGAAAATATCGCAGCATATCATGTTGATCCCCGCGTTTTTAGACTGTATATCGTTGGTCAGCGTTCCTAATGTCACCATGATTACTTAATCCTCTTTAAAGGCCTTACAGTCTCATACGTGATCGGAAAATGGGCTGCCGCATCCTGCGCCGAGGCAAACTCAATAATATGATTTATGGTCCATTCATACGCCTTGCCATAATAGCTTGCTTCTTCATTGCGCAGCTGCACACGGCCGGCAGACCCCCGCTCACTCAAGACAGGTGTGAAGAGGAGCAATCTTCCAGTAAGCTTGGCTATCTCCATGGCTAGTTCTTTCGTAGCGGCTATTACCTCGATCAACAGTCCCACTTCATGAATCTGATCCCGTTTCCGTGGTTCCCTTGCTCCCAGCACCCCATCGATCCCATACCTTGAAAAGTAGAGTTCATAGGGGACACCATCATAAGAATTCCTGAGTTCCTGGCGTGTAAAAGAGATTACATCATCCAATTTCTCGATGAAGGATTGTGAACGAATTCCAATCAAATACTCGGCTTTATGACCCACATAGCCAGCCCCCTCCAGTTTGACATTGTAGGTCGGGCTGGGCTTGAAGCGTGATCCCCAGGCTGCGGAAGTCTTTTCATCCACCTCTTCGGCTTCCATCCCTTCGATATGAATAAAGCCTCCGGCCACTGCCTCTCCCTTAAACGAGCTTCTTTCATAGGCTGCATGTTTGCGCAGGGAGAGTGGGGTGACTCGTTGTTCGTCGTGAATAGCAGTCACGGCGATCCTGTCATCGTAGATGATTCCCAGCACCGAGTGATTAACCAGTTTGGGATAAGCCACAAACGACCCGCACTCAAGGACCTTCCCCCAGAAATAGGCCAAGTCCGCACTGTAACCATGGTGCATGGCAAACGCTGCGAATGGGCAGCAGTCACTTGTGCGGGATGTAATAATCACATCCGGATCTTCGGTCAGGGATTGCATAATTGGTTCCGAACCCATCACCGGAACAAAGTGAGTTGTCCGTTCGATGTCCCGCCGTTGCAGCGGCGGAAATCCATCCAGCCCACGAATGGTAGTGCCCTTCATCAGCAGACCCCGTAGATAGCCGCGAGTCATGTTGTGTTTAATCAGCGCCAGTTTCAGCGGACCCAAGCGATGCTCAGTTGCCAAGTCACGCACGATTTGGGCATACTGGTCAACCCCTTTGTTTGTGCCGGTATCACTCGCTGAGGTGATGATCAATGGGATTCCTTTTTGACGGGCGCCCAGCAACAAAATCTCAATATCGTGCTTTTGCCATTCGGCTGAACTCGAAGCTCTGCCAGAGGCTAAGGGTTCTGGTCCTATATCACAACTACCGGAATCGGCAATCACCGCCTTTGGCTCAAACTGCTCCAAACCGCGCCAAAATGTTTCAGGATGGAGCGGAGAATAACCCAAATGGCCGGTTGCCACCAGACATGAGAGTCCTTGTTTTGTTTGCATTGTATAATAAATCTAACCGAATTTAGTCGATCAGTCAATCCGATCAATGTGCAGGGCGTATTCCCTGTTGGTGGCAAAAATAGAATCGGCTGTTGTCAGGCGCGGAATTGCTTCCTTCACTTTGACCTCTGTAAAGAAAATTTGGGTTTGACAATTGTAATTGATCCCATCCCAACCATTCAGTCTATATGTGCCCCCCAACTGGTTGATATCTAAAAATTTTAATGCACGAAAACCACCAAAGTCAATTTAACTGAATCAAAATCGAAATCTAATTTGGATAACGTCATTCACTGGGATTTTATCAGAACAAATTACGTGTATAAAGTGAAATACTGGAGCTTATCCGTTCAATTTTCACAATAATGGATTACATCAATACTACAGAACCACTTTTTCAACACTCTTGATATTTGTAGTAAGCGCTCAAAGTACCTGCTCCGTATTGTGTGTATCAAAAAATTTTTGTATCCCAGCCTCATTCTTCTCCAATATCAAATGCATGAGAATTTGGAGACACAAACTTACTCGAGTACAACGGGGTATAAAAAAATCTACCCACATCCTTCAAGGAACACCTCCCAACCCCGTCTGATAATAAATGTTTGTTTAATTTTATTATAGTCACTTGGTCCCCTCCTACCAAGCAGCCCAATTTGTTAATTAAACAGAATTGAGTCGCCTTTCCTTCATCATGCTTAGTGCAGATCTGGTGCAGTTCTGGCTACGTTCCGGTGCAGTTCCAGTGCAGATTGGATAGCACAGCATGGAAATAATGGACACAATGGAATGTAAATTACACTTTTTATAGACTGGATGGACGGATTAGCACGTAGTTGTACGTAATGGAATTGTCTATTTGTAACTCTTAATCAATTGGTTACAGGTTCGAGTCCTGTCGGGGTCATAAGTCCTAATAGAACCGCCAACAGATGGTGTTGAGCGGTTCCATGTTATTAATAAGTTCTGCAATTAAGGAAAACCTGGGAAAATATAAGGTTTGTTTCAAATTTTTATTATATAAATTAAATCCTGGCTCCAGTCCAATCAATAGTTTAGCTATAATAAAGGTGCGCATTTTTCATTCTACTAACCAATAGAGCCGTTTAAGAAAAATAATAATTATCAATTTGTTTCTATATTTGGCTTGGTTATAAAAATTTGATTTTTCAAGATTGTGAAATGTATTATAATTCCCTCAGATTAAGCCTTAATCAAACCTTTCAATAACCATTTACAAAGGGTAGAGATACATACTTGAAAGAAATTCTCAACCCATATATTGCAGGAGCACCCGTCGTCGAGGCCAGTATGTTCTTTGGTCGCGAAGACGTGTTTGACTGGATCGAGCGCAATTTAGCGGGGAAATATGTTGACCACATTTTAGTCCTGCACGGTCAGCGCCGGGTTGGTAAAACCTCTGTCCTGAAACAGATCCCCAATTTTTTACCTGAGAAATACATTCAGGTGTTTTTTGATCTACAAGGAAGGACAAATACAACACTGGATCGTTTTCTTTGGTGGCTTGCACGCGAGATCGCCCGCACCCTGAAACAAGAACTTAATATCACCACCCCTCCCCCTAACCGGGTTGATTTTTCCACAAATCCTGAATACCTGATCCAAGAATTTCTACCAGGTATTAGCTCGCTGCTCGACGATCATATACTCCTCTTTGACCTTTGATGAATTTGACACGCTCACTGATCCCAGTATACAGGAACTCTCTCAGCAAGCCGCTCATCGCCTATCTCCGGCGGCTGATGGAAAATAAAAAACTCAATTTTATTTTTTCAATAGGGTCTTCGGGGAATAAGTTGGAACATATGCAGGCCGCATATACGGATTTCTTCAAGACGGCTTTATATCGTAAGATTAGTTTCCTGAAGAAGGATGACTGTACCCGCCTGATTACACAACCAGTTGCAGGTGCCCTGAGCTATGATCCTCAGGCTTTAGAACAGATCTTTGAAGTTACTTCTGGACACCCGTATTTTGTTCAATTGGTTTGCCATGAACTATTCTCTATGTGTCAGAAAACTGGCAAGCGGAACATTGATGGAGAAGATGTCGAAAACATCTTATCGGATGTGGTCGAACGGGGTACAGTCAATTTAAAATTTGTGTGGGATGAGGCAACCATCCTGCAGAAATGGGTTCTGGCAGGATTGGCTCAATTCAATACAGAAACCGCAACAGAACAACTTAGCCAGTTGCTCCGAGAACAACAGGTCCGCTTCACAGAAGCGGATTTAAATTCTGCCCTTATCTATTTGCGAGACAAAGATGTCATTACGGAGAAGAATCAATTTGTGATCCATCTGATGAGGATGTGGATGCAGATTAACCGACCTTTTGACAGGGTCCGGGAGGAGCTGACAGAAGCTAATCCCATCATCAGCCGCAACCTGGAATTGGGGCAGGAGTATCAGGCCAGTTCCCGCTTTGCTAAAGCGATTGAATGCTTCAACACCGCCCTTGGAGAAGACCCGGATAATCTGGATGCCCAATTAGGATTGGGGGAATGTTACCTGGGCGCAGGGAATCTGGATCAGTCGGTCACGGTCTTTTCGGATCTCATGGAGAATTTCGGGGAAAGTATTCGTGTACAGACGGGTTATTGTAATGCCTACTTTGCGCTTGGCGATGCCGAGGCTGCCCTGGAACATTGGGAAGCAGCACGAGCTGCCTTCCTGCAAGTCCTGGAGGTCAATCCCCTGCATCGCAACGCAACGCAAGAACTGATGCGGTTATACCGTATAGAAATTGTTCAGGCTCTGCTTGTTGGAGACATCCCACAAGCCCAGGAATTATTGGCTGAGGCACTCAAGGTTTCACCTGATCCTGATGAATTCGACATTTATTCCAAAGCCATTCAAAAAATGACTGTCTCAGAAGACGTCCGCTTCGAGATCCTGGAGTATTTATCTGAGCAAGAATTTGCCCGGGAACACTGGGATGAAGGTTACTTGATCAACTCTTACCTGGCCCAACAGCATCCCGAAACGCCAATGGATTCTGATCGGTTGCAATCCAGCCGCCAAAAAGCCCAGGCAACCAGGGTCGGTAAATTGAACCATTGGGCAAGGACTTTCACGGATGCTGGTGAATACGTAAAAGCGCTGGCGTTCTGGCGGCGCCTGCTCGAATTTGACCTGCCTGAATCAGAACGTATACGGCAAACAATCCGCCAGATCGAAACGGATTTTACTGCACAATCATCAGATCAAGCCTACCGCAATGTTTGGCGACGTGTGTGGATACCAGCGGTACTGGTATTTGCTTCATTTGTTATTTTTGGCATATTTTTTGGACCGCGGTTATTGAACGCAATTTTCACGGCTGATACCAGCCCGACAATCACAGTGACTGATTCGCCTGTCACGGCTGTTGTTAGCAAACCGACGGTAACTGACATCGAAATGCCTGTCTCAACGGAACCTTCGAGTGTACCAGAAAAACAAGAAGCAGAAGAAGATATTAAAGTGAATCCAGCCGTACAAGTTGCCCTCAATAAAATCCAGATCAAAGAACCTACTTACAAGCACAGCTTCGACTATTGGGATCTGGGTGCCCCCGTTGAGAATGTTGCAGTAGAGAATGGAATGTTAATTATCGCCAATGAAATGTTGGGGCAGCAATCGTATATCAATCTCAGCAATCTTAATTCCGAGAGGTTCGCGGTGGAAGTCGATCTAGAAATTTCGGGTTCTGAAACAGACGAAGCCAACTGCTACATAGAATCTGCGAATAATCATACCGGCAAATCGACCAGAATGCTATTGGCTGGTTTTTCACATGATGGGAATGCGCGTTTAGGACATTATGTGCATCCAGATGATTGGCCAGCTTTTACAGGTAACAAATTCGAGATTGCGGATTCCAACAAACTCACGTTTATAGTTATTGGAGAGCAGATAACCACTCTGGTTGACGGGCAAATTATCTATTCCGCATTGGACCCGGACGGAAGCGCCTTATATTACAATCACGGACTCGGTGCCGAGGGGGAAATTATTTGCTCATTCGATGAATACCGGATCTGGGATTTAAGTGAGGTAGATTTCACTGATGCGGGAATCCCACCCCCACTTGACCCGGCTACCAGAAACGCGCTTGAAATCATTAAGAATGAGCAGCCTCTTTTTGAGACTAACTTCGACACCTGGGTTTTTGGTGATCCCTGTGGGAGATGCTCGTGTGGAGAATGGAAAGTTAATAGTTACCAGTGAAAGTCGTGATAAAGATGCCAACGCAACACCGAGCCGCCTCAAATCTGACAGCTTCGCAGTCGAATTTGAGATTCGTATGTTGGAAGTCTCCACCTCCCTGGGTCACTGTAATTTTAATTTTATAAATGATGGAACTGGGGAACTCAGACGATATGTTCCTGTTGGATTCTTTGCTGACGGTACGACTTCTTTGGGACATTACGTGCATCCAGACCAGTGGATTGAAGTTGTTGTAACACACAACAAATACGATTTTACTCAATTTAATAGTGCGACAGTAATTGTTTTTGATGAACAAATTACTGTCTTTCTAAATGGGGAGTTGGCATACACCGTTCCCAACCCGGACAGAGGTACCGTATTTACCCAGCACATTTTACAGGCAAATTTTGGGGCTTCATGCGAATTTGACAATTACAAACTCTGGGATCTACAGGGGGTGGAATTAGACCAATGAGGCACTCTTTTGAACACTAATCCCTTTACCTTTGGCAACCCGATCCGCGACCCGAATCGTTTTTACGGTCGGAAGGAAGATATCCGGCAGATCGTCAACCGGCTGCTTTCCAGCGCCCACGAGAGCACCTCGGTGGTCGGCGAGCGCCGCATTGGTAAGACGTCCCTGCTGAAGCACCTCGATACCCCAGAAGTCGCTGTGGGTCATGGTCTGCATCCTGAAAAATACTGCGTGATCTATATCGACTTCCAGGGTCTGACAGATATTACCCCGCAGCGCTTCTGGCAGCGTGTGCTGCGAAAAATGGAACGTTCGATCTGCATCCCCGATCTCGTGCCTGAGATCCAGGCTGTCAGAGAGCAAGGTGAATTCGACCTGTTCGATCTGGAAGACCTGTTCGAGAGGATTGCCGAATCGGGGCTGACCACTGTTCTTTTTTTGGACGAATTTGAATACGTAACCCAGAATCCCAACTTTGGATCTGATTTTTTTGGCGGTCTGCGGGCATTGGCAATTCATCAAAACATGCCGCTGGTCACTGCAACTCGCCGCGAGTTGATTGATCTATGTCACTCTGAGGAACTGAAAGGCTCCCCTTTCTTCAATATTTTTGCCAACGTCATTTTGCGTCCTTTCAGTCGAGAAGAAGTGATTGAAATGCTCGATGGTTACCTCTCGGAGACAGAATTTACTCTTTCCCCTGAAGAGAAAGAAATCATTGCGCGATTGGGCGGCGGATACCCATTTTTCGTTCAAATCGCAGGGAATTATATGGTAGAGGCGAGAGAGAAGGGATTGCAGACCGAAGCTGCGGTGAAGGATATGGTAGATCATTTCGACACCCAGGCTGAATCCCACTTTACCTATATGTGGTCTCACTCAACCGAGAGCGAGAAGATCGCCCTGCTGGCGATCATTGCTCTAAACCAACAGAAGCCATCCGAGAAGACCATTACCACCATTGAAAATATCGCCAAGATTCATTCTCGTGCATATCTAGATATCCCGGAACTCATCAAACGAGGCTTGCTGCTGGAAGATGTGGAATCTGGCACTTATCGTTTATTTTCGGTAAGCCTGGAGAACTGGATTGTGCGAGAGATATCTGCGCCTCCCGGGGAAGAAGAATCCGAAACCAGCGTTCAAACCTGGCTTGCTTCAGGCGGTCGAGAGGAATTGGAGCCCGTCAGTGGGGTATTGCCTAAATTTAAGAAAAAATACTGGCCAGTTGTCAGTACTGTTCTCCAAGAAGTATCTTTTGAGCTTGTAGGAGCAGCTACTTTTGAACTGATCACGAAAATGATTTAAAAATTTTGAGTATGTTAAGAAACCACAAGATAAGGAAGTGAAAAAATAAGATATACTGACACATTCAAGAAAGTATCATTAGGTAACACCAAGAATCTAAAAAAGTTAACCCCCTAGCATAATATTTTCCACTGGTTCAAAAAAAGATCGCAGTTCAGAACATTTCCACTGGGGTTATGTTCTATTATAAGAGGGGTTGGATTAATTGCCGCCTTTATCCTGTACTATATGAGATTCTGAGAAGCCACAAATTTCTTTTTTATCGGGAAATTAAACGGAGAGCTTGTATTACACGGACAAGAAATTCTCCACATCCGCAATAAACTTCAACGTGCCTGTTTCTATCCGCTCAGTTAAAGAATCCAGGTCTATAAAATCCGGGTCTTCGACCAGGACATTCTCCAAAATTGAATCAATCCCTTTTCCCGGTGACACGATGCGGTACCTGTCCCACCCGCTGTCCTTCAACAATTTCCAGTATTCCGATTGAACCTGCCGGTTGACACCCCCTAACCAGACTTCAAACCTGAACCTGTCATAAACAAAAACAACTGCGATTTTCAATTTCCGGTTCTTAATTGGTTCCGGGGTGAAGGAAAAATAGGTCATGTCCATGGTTCCCTGATAAATACCCCCGGATACGGAGTAATCAGGATATTTGTTGCTCAGGTGGGTTCTGAGTCCCGTAATATATTCAATTAATCCTCTGTATGCCGCCTGAACAGCGCCTTTCTCCAGTTGTTTCCGGTATTCAGCTATATAATCAGAAAATGCTTCCATCCGATCTCCCTTATTAATGTCGAAACCTGATACCATCTGGGATTCACGCTATTGAAACAGTATCCCAAGAAGCCTGGGTCAAAAATTTTACCAATATGTGGGATTTATAATGCAGCTCAAGACTGTCGCCGAAATGATTAAAGTAAAATCTATAGAGCATTTTGTGATTAATCCTGGTTTCAGTAATAGCTGCGAGAATCATAAAAAATAAATTGGAATTTAAAAGGTGGTGATAATGAAAAAAGTTTGTGTCGTTGGAGCATCCGGAAAGCTGGGTCAGTACATGGTTGAGCATGCCCTGGAGCGCGGTTATGAGGTGGTCGGCGTCTGCCGGGAGAAAAGCGTTGGAAAACTGGACCGGTTCAATGGACAGATCGAGATTATTCCCGGGAAAGACAAATGACCGCCAGGTGATTAAGCGAGCAGTTGCGGGATGCGATGGAGTGCTGACCGTGCTGGTGCCCTGGGGGATGGATAATTATTCATCCGGGACTGCCCAGGCTGTGCTCGAAGAGGCGCAGGAAGGAGCCCGGCTGATTTTCTCATGCGGGTGGCATATTACGATGGACGGCCAGGATGTGTACCCGTCTTCCCTGAAACTCCAGGAGAAAGCCACGAGTATTCTGGGGCGCTTATTCCGGTTTGTGGATATCGAAGACCAGGTGGAAGCCTGCCGGCGGATTTTCGCCAGCCAAACCCTGTGGACAGTAGTGCGCGGCAGCGACCTGGAAGAAGGCGAGAGCCAGGGGCTGCCGGTCTGGAGCCGGCATGTGGGCGACTCGGTCCTGGAAAGTAACCTGACCCGCCGGACTGACTTCGCCCTTTTTATGGTGGCGGCGCTCGAAAACGACGGGCTCATCCACGAAGCGCCCGCGATTGTAGGCTGCCAGACGCCATCGGCGCTGGCGCATGCGTCTGGTGGATGAATTGCGCCGCTTCATTATTGGTCATGTGTGCTTGATAAGCTGGCTGCGTGATTAAGGCAAAGGTTGGCGTTATCGTGAGGAGGGCTTCTGGTAAACTAAGTCCGTATAGCGCAGGAATTAGTGTATGTTGAATTGTCAGTCATTGGTGCTTGCCTGGTACTGAATATTAAATAATATCTGACGGGATAAGAGGAAAAGGTGAAAAAAATGGAAGAAAAAAAGGAGAAGAAGGATAAAAGTACCTGGGCAGTTGGTGGGGGATTGCTGGTCGGATTGGGCATCGGTTTCTTTTTCCTGCCGGAATCTGCTCTGGCATTTGTCGGAAGCATTCTGGCGGGGTTAGGACTTGGCCTTCTGATCGCTGCTTTGATTTCAAGAAGCTAGGTAGATTTTGAACGTGCTCGTGATCTTTGATTCGAAGTATGGCAACACGGAAATCATCGCCCGGGCTGTTGGCGAAGCGATAGACGTGGATGTGCTGCCCTTCGGCTCGACCGCAGACTACAGGCAAAGGGCGCCAAACTGGTGGTAGAACCAGAAGGTTTTATCGTTCTGGGTGTGGAAGGCCCGCTTTAAGAAGGCGAAGTTGAATGGGCTGCTTCCTGGGCGAGAGAAATTTTATAACCAGTCTGCCGGTAAACCTCAGAAAAACTACACCTGTCCAGCCCGGCGTTTTGGCGAGCGGTAAGATTCCGCCACACTTGGCGGACATAACAGATCTGAAGCGTTGGTCCTGTCCATCAATGGGAGTATTGCAGGATGAACGATTTTAATGAGCGCAATAAGGCGGTTATTGAAGAATTTCGGGCGAACGAAGGCAGGGTCGGCGGTTTTTTTGAAGACAAGGATCTCTTACTGCTGCATACAACCGGTGCTAAAACTGGGGTGCCGCATGTTACACCTCTCATTTATATGGCAGATGGGGACCGCCTGGTAATTATCGCCTCGAAAGGCGGAGCCCTGACCAATCCTGACTGGTACTACAACCTGGTCGCCAATCCGGAAGTAAAGGTGGAGCTGGGGAAGGAAGAATTTGAGGCTCATGCCGACGGTGAAAAAAGAGCCAGAACGGTCAAAGTTATTCAACAGGATGGCTGAAAGGTATCCTTTCTTCGCTAAGTACCAGAGGGATACCGATCGAGAAATTCCTCTTGTTATTTTATCCAGGAGAAATTGAAATAATTGGGGGATAGTTTTTCTACACCTTTTTGATTAATATCAGCGATTAGAAGCTAACAAGAAAAATGGGTTGACAAAACCCCCTGGTAATATATAATATTTGTAGTTGCAATTATTTGCAATAAGAGAATTATTATGTCGCCATGCGAGAGTGTGATTGCTGATTTAAGGATGCGCGGTTACCGCATCACGCCCCAGCGCGAAATGATTATTGAGGCGATTGCTCACAGCGACCGCCATCTCTCGGCTGAAGAAATATTCGAAAAACTTCAGGTTCGTACGGGCGCGATCAACATCGCGACGGTCTACCGGACCCTGGATATGCTTTGCGAGGAAGGATTTGCCCGGCGAAATGATCTGAGCGAAGGCAAGATAGTATACGCAAACATGGAGCACGGTCCCCATATTCATCTTGTTTGCCGGAAATGTAAACGTATATTCGACTCTGAACCAAATATCCTGGATATGCTTGATAAAGGACTGGTCGCCAACCATGGGTTCACCCCTGATTTAGGGCATATGACAGTATTTGGTATCTGTGCTGAATGTAAAGAAGATAAATCAAATAATGTATAGAATTCGACCACATTCCTTCCAGATTATCTAATGGAATTTCGAGTGAGAAAATGACAATAATTTGGAGACTTCTATTCAGTTTTTTATTTACTGCCGGTTTTATAACAGCCTGTACGGTTGAAAGAGTTGGGACTGTTGTGTTCCGGGCAAACGGAGAAGACTTTGTGCGCCAGGGATTCGAATCGAAGGACGGCTGGATGATCGATTTTGAGCATATCTATATAAACCTGGGAGATGTTAGAGCTCATATTACCGATCCAGCTTACAACCCCGAAGAGGGCGGGGGGATCAGTTCTCAATCGGAAATCCAGCTTGATGGAACCTACAAGGTTGACCTTGCTAAAGGAGGTCCGGATTCTGAACCAATTCTTATTGGAGAGGTCGAAAACGCTCCAGCAGGGCATTACAATGCTGTATCCTGGGCAATGGTCCCGGGGGATTCCGGATATCCGCTTATAGTGGAAGGTACTGCGACCAAAGGAGAGCAGACAATAGACTTTAGGATTAATGTTGAAACTGGTTACGCCTACACCTGCGGTGAATATATCGGGGATAAACGCAAGGGTTTCCTGGAGGAAGGCGGTACAACCGACCTCGAACTGACCTTCCACTTTGACCATATCTTTGGGGATGGGTCACACCCGATGGAGGATGAACTGAATCAACAAGCGCCAGGATTTGAGCCGTTTGCGAATGCCGCTCAAAACGGCAATTTAGAAATAAATTTAGCTGGATTGCAGAAATCACTCCCACCGGAGGAGTTCCAGATGCTAGTCGAAATCCTGCCAACCCTGGGACATACAGGCGAAGGACACTGCCATAGTGAGATTCCTTAGGAAGATGGATAAAAGGTTCTTGATCCTGCCTGCTCTGGTATTGCTGACGGTCTTCACTTTCACCATCGTTAGGGCGCACGGCGTAATAATTGAATATTCAATGAAGCCGGTTATAGAAGTATTTGCTACGTTCGATTCGGGTGAACCAATGCAGAATGCCCAGGTGAACATTTTCGCCCCGGATGATCCCCAAATTTCCTGGATGAGTGGGACCACCGACCAGAATGGTCGCTTTACTTTCAGCCCCGACCCAACTATACCCGGCACATGGGATATCCAGGTGCGACAGGCTGGTCACGGAGGAATCGTGCACATCAATTTGGAGGATGGCGCTTTAAATTCGAATACTACCGGATTTTCCAGGCTGCAAATTGTTCTGATGGGCGCATGCGCGCTTTGGGGATTTGTGGGCACGGCGCTATTTTTCTACAGAAGGGGTTCATAGTGCATATCCCGGATGGTATCCTCCCGGTTGCTGTTTCAGCAGCTGGATATGCTGCCACTGCAGGAACAACCTGGTACTCACTTCGAAAAATCGAAAGCAGCGGGAACCCCCAGGAAAATATCCCTAAGACTGCGCTGCTGACGGCGGCATTCTTTGTCGCTTCCTGGATACACATTCCCATTCCGCCGACCAGTGTTCACCTGGTTTTGAACGGCTTACTGGGAGTCGTGCTTGGGTACTATGCTTTTCCAGCCATTTTGATAGGTCTGTTTTTCCAGGCGGTTTTCTTCCAGCACGGGGGATTAACCACACTGGGCATAAATGCAGCCATCATCGGCATACCTGCGCTTCTGGCTTATTCTGTATTTCGACTCCGGGTAAAACTGGGATTATCGAACAGCCGCTTCTGGACGGGTGTATTTGGTTTTTGCGGTGGAGCGCTGGGAATTGGTATCTCTGTGCTGCTGGCTTTCTCAATTTTAACTCTGGCAATCCCCGGTAATATTGATGCGGGGGCTGAAAAGGCTGCTATCACTGCCCTTTTTATCGCCCATATCCCTCTGATCTTTATTGAAGGAATTTTTACAGCCATGGTGGTGGTTTTCCTTATGCGTGTGAAGCCGGAAATGATCGCGCAATCGGTCTGAATGTGCCGGTATTGAGATGGAGATAGGTCTTGACAGGTACGCACGTCTTGATTCACCAATCCACCGCTGGGATGCACGCTATAAACTGGCTGGAATTCTTTGCTTAATTTTCTCCTTCTCGTTTGTCAGAAGTTTATATCTGCTTCCCATTCTAATTCTAATCACCCTGGTGGTATTAATTACCTCGCGCATACCGTTTAGCTATGTTTTAAACCGCTTGAAATATCCGGGTATATTCTTGCTGGTTATTGCGGTGGTATTGCCCCTTTTTTCCGGGACAAATGTTGTTGCCCAGCTTGGACCGCTGTCCGTAAAGCAGGAGGGCTCGCTAGAACTGCTCCTGATCCTGGTGAAATTCGTCTGTATTCTGACCCTGGCTCTGGTCCTTCTAAGCAGCGCGCCGGTGCTGGAAAATATTAAAGCCATGCGCGCCATGCGCCTCTCTCCTATCATTGCAGATATCGCCCTTTTAACTTACCGCTACATCTTCGAAATTGGGAATGATCTCAGGAAGATGGAGACTGCCATGCGGCTGCGGAATTTTAAAGCCGGGCGGTTAAGTTTTGCGGGTTTGAGTACTTTGAGCTCCCTGGCTGGCACACTCCTGGTTCGGAGTTACGAACGTTCGGAGCGAATATACAAGGCAATGATTCTGCGGGGCTATGGTAACAACGCCTCAATTGGAAACGCCAATCAATTATATTTCCACGCCACCCATTGGGACAGAATTGCTCTGGCAGGATTTCTGCTGGCATCAGTTTTGATCGTTGTTGGCGAAATATTTTTAAGCAGATGATTTATGGATAAAAACAGGAAAATAGATTTGATAAATCAGAGCAGCAGGTCTGTACCCGCCTTGCGGATCCGTGGGCTTCATTTTTCGTACAATAGTAACCGCAGGGTGCTGAATAATATTAATTTAACCGTGAAACAGGGAGATAAGATCGGGTTGATCGGACCTAACGGCGCCGGAAAAACCACCCTTTTTATGCTGGCATGCGGCGTGCTTAAACCGGGGGACGGAGAAATTGAATTGTTCGGCAAACCATTACAGTCCGGCCAATTCAATCCTGAGATAGGGATGGTTTTCCAGAACGCGGATGACCAGTTATTCAGCCCGATAGTGAGTGATGATGTCGCCTTTGGACCCCAAAACCTGGGGCTGTCCACGAATGAGGTGAACGAGAGGGTTGCAAGCGCTCTGAAAATTACCGACACAAACGAATTGGCTGAGCGCGTCCCGCACCATCTATCCGGAGGCGAAAAGCGGATGGTCTCAATCGCAGGTATACTCGCAATGGAACCAAGACTCATCGTTTACGATGAGCCCAGCGCAAGTCTTGATATGCGCTCCCGCAGGCGCTTGATAAATTATCTCCAGAATTCGGCTGGAACATCCATGATTTCCTCCATGACCTGGAATTGATTCTTGAAACTTGCAGCCGTGTGATCTTGCTGGATGATGGCGAGGTCATTGCTGATGGTTTACCCGGAAAGGTTATGGCAGATGTTGAATTAATGCAGTCGCACGGTTTAGAGCGACCGCATTCCCTGACACACCATGATAATCCGCACCATCAGTTCCTGACTGAAACCAGGTGATCTGGCCAGCCAGGATCTCTGTAATGGCTGGTGACGGGTTCTGGAGATTTTATCTAATCCTCTGGATTGTATGGCTGAAAAACCCCCGGGGGTAACTTGTCCACCCGGTAAATGCGTGCAAATTCAATTCCATCAATCCATATTCTATGTTCAGGGGTTGCGTTCTCCAGGTGAGGCATAAGACCCAGGGGCTGGTTTCTGATCCATTGATTGGAGTAAACGACCATATAGTCCATTTCATTTAAAATGGATATTTGTTCTTCAGTCCAAATATATGAAAAAAGAGGCTGAGTCTCACCATTGAAGAAATAAGAAAAAGGGCCAGTACCATACCAGGAAATAACTTTCAGCTGTTCGGAATTTGGCTTCTGGTTCAGGTAGCGGGCAGCCTGGTCCAATCCCTCCCCCAAACCAGCGAAGCGAAGTTCACCTGTCTCGCTCATCAGGGGGCGGAGAGGGTTGAAATAGGTTGAATAATAAGGGTAAGTTCTGAACGCTGGAACGGCATGCAGGATGATGATCACCAGGAAAGGTAGAGCGTGTGTATATTTGTTCCTGAAAAATTCTACCCGGCTGGCGAAGTGATCGACAACAGAAAATAACCCTAAACCAGCAATCAAGTCCAAAACCGGGTAAACCGGTAGATAATACTTGGGGGAAGATTTACTGGCCAGGGTTACAAAGACTGTGTATATCAACCAGAAGAGGCTTAAATATAGGATCAGCTGACGGTTGTCCCTTTTTTATAAACAGACTTAATCTTAATAAAATCCCAGCTGCGGCTGCGGCTAAACCTATCAAAATGAATGGAGTCGCCCGTTCCAAATATCCTTTTATGTATCTCAAAAAATAGCCGGAAGACTGGGATAGAAATTCAAACTGGTTGTTATTTTCAAAAATCGATTGAATAATTTCGATTGGTTTGTTTTCGCTTTGGGTTGGTATCAAAGTCCCTTCAATACGTTGGGTTGGGATGATATTTCCCACCAGCAGCGGCGAAACAGTCAATTCAGTAATTGTTTCAACTGGATTTTCCCAGGCTGATGGGAATACAATCATAACTGTCAGAAGAAAAATGACAAACCAGAGAAATACCGGTTTCAGTACTCGATCTGCAACTGAAGAGACTGCAGTGGAATCAGGGCTTTCTATTTTTCGGTTATTAATTATGTAATCTATTATACAAAAGACGATTATCGTTGGAAGGATGATCAAACCATTCAGCTTAGCCAGCCACGCAAGACCTCCAGAGACAGCAGATGTGAAGAGATAAATCCCTTTCCTTTCTTTGAGTAAAAAAGCCAGGAACGCAAGCAGAGATAGAAACAAGAAACCGCCTGTTAGTCCATCCAGGTGGGCAAGGCGGGTGGTTGCAATGTGGAATGGATCAAAAGCGATCAGCAGGAAGGAGAATAATGCCGGTTTTGCACCAACCAGAAGCCGGGTGTAATGGAATGAAAGCAATAATAATGCGGTATTGATGATTACAGTAAGGATGCGGCTCTTGACCAGTAAATCAAGTGGTTCGACTCCTTGAGAGGTGATGAACTCTTCAAACTGGGAATATTTATCACTGTCAAAGTAACCCTGACCGAAACTGCGGTATTGGGGGAATTCAAAAAGGTAAACTAAGCCCTCAATCCACATCGTAATGACACCGGGATGTTCAGCCACATAAGTCTCTGAAAAATCTTTCTGTCCGAGGGCGTAATAAAAATTCGCTGACCTGACCAGCCAGGGGACTTCGTCTGTGATCACATACTGGTCGAGTCCAGCGATGCGAGGTATAAGCGAAGCCAGCCCGATGACAAGGAATACAAGGGTCACGCCCCAAATACCTTTAAATTTAGTCATTGTTATAAAACTCTTTTAACCGAAGGATTTTTTTAATGTCCATCCTACCCCCTGGAGTTGGGAAGATAGGATCTATTGCATTCATGGGGTCATTACATCCCTGGATTTCTTCCTTTGCCATTGAGAACCTGGTTTGTGTGATGCCGATATTTAATTCAGTGGTTAAACCCGGTTGAAAATCTCTTTCTCGCCTGAATCCAGCCATTTTTCAATTTATAGAATCTATCTATGGGGAGGATGTAATCTTCCAGAAACTCTTCTGCAGCCTGCCGCCCAGATTGATTTAATTGTATATACTTACTGTTGTTTGGATCGGGTTTGATATCAAAATCCGTTGTTGAAATACAGCAGTTGCTGATATCTATGGATCTTAATTGATTAACCAGGCTGCCTTCCACTGCAATTTCCTGGCCTCTGGCATACATATCAAATAAATTTTCAAAGAATCCAAGGATATTGTTTATTGAGGTATCGTCATCAGGACATTCAGGCGGGGTAAATAAGCGGCATCCTAAAGTCTCCCAATTTATGCCATGCTGGAAATGACCGGTGGATTCCACATATTTTATTTCGTCAAAAATATAGATGGGGTAATTTGCCAGAACACCGCCGTCGATATAATAGTCTCCCTGCCCAATTTTTTTTCCATCAAATTGGGGCGCTTCAAAGAATACAGGTAGCGAACTGGAAAGCAAAATTGCGTCTGCCACTGCGACTTCCGGAGTTGTTTCAAAAGAGAAAATTATTTCTCGCTTAGCCGTGAGATTAGCAGCTACGATAGATAACTCGCGGCATCCTGATCTTTTCAGGTCAAAAAATGTGGCATTTTCATTTCCGTTGTTTATATAACCTATTATCTCTTTAATTGAGTTATGAAAAGGTACAAATGACCTCATCCCGTAGTGATTAAAAAACCTGCGCAGTGTATCAACTCCCCCCAAAAATCGTTCGATCCCAAAGGCTTTTTTATCCGTGGAATTATCTTCCCCAATGTTTTCACCTGCACCTTTGGGAGTTAAAATTTTTGTGAAATCAATCGTGTTCAGCAAAGATAGGGTTTCCTGGGCGCTTAACCTGAAACTTAACAAACAGGCGATTATCGCCCCGGCTGAAGTGCCGGCGACTCGCTCAATTTGAGGCAGTATTCCAGTTTCTTCTAGCACCTCAATTACTCCATGATAGGCGAAAGCTTTTACGCCGCCTCCCTTAAAAACCAGATTTTTGAATGGATATTTTTTACCCATAATTGATTGCCCAATCTCTTAACTTTATTAAAATAATTTAGTGAAGATTATAGCCCAAGGATGCCTGGCGGATAACAGCAATTGAATAAACCCTGGGATGAATTAAACTTGAAACCTGAAATTTGGTTATAATCTTGGGAATACTTTGCATGATGGAAGGATAATTTATGGAAAGACGACGCGTAGTAATCACCGGAATGGGGACTGTCAATTGTCTGGGAAATACGATTGATGAGTTTTGGAGCGGATTGGTTGAGGGCAGATCAGGGATTGGCCCAATAACTAATTTTGAACCAGGGGAGTTGCCTTGCAAAATAGCAGGTGAAGTGAAAGACTTTTCACCGGAGGATTATCTGGACTATAAAACTGTCCGGAGAATTCCACGCTCTACCTTACTGGGAGTTGCAGCAGCCCATCAAGCTATCGAAGATGCTGGCTTACCACTGATAATGCCAGAACCTGACCGGACTGGAGTGATGATCGGGACTGGTGTCGCAGGGGTGAAGAATATTGTAGATGGCAATACGATCATGAGAGAAAAAGGCTATAAACGGTTAAGCCCATTCCAGATTCCAAGCGGTATTCCCAATATACCCGCCTTCCAGATCGCCAAAGAATTTCAATGTCTTGGTCCAAATAACACTACAACTACTGCCTGTGCTGCAGGGACCCAGGCGGTGGGAGAAGGCGCGGAATACATCCGAAGAGGGGCTGCTGATATTGTACTTGCCGGTGGAACGGAGGCGATCGTGCTGGATCTGGTTATTGCAGCTTTCAGCGTTATGGGTACGCTGCCGGTAAACTATAACGATAATCCGGGCAAAGCATCCCGCCCGTTTGATATAAAAAGGGAGGGATTTGTGCTTTCTGAAGGCGCTGCGATTGTTGTACTGGAGGAGTTAGATCACGCCCGATCGCGGGGCGCCAGGATTTATGCAGAATTTGGGGGACATGCTTCATCATCGGATGGTTACAATATCGCTGCTTTAAAACCGGATGGATTAGGGCCAAGCCGGGCGATGGAATGGGCATTGAACGACGCTGGTGTAAACCCGGATGAAATAGACTACATTAATGCCCACGGTACATCCACATTACTTAATGATCCAACAGAAACACTGGCTATCAAGAATATTTTTGGTGAGCGGGCATACAACATACCGGTTTCTTCAACAAAATCAATGATAGGACACGCAATGGGCGCATCCGGTGCGCTGGAAGCGGTTATAGGCACTCTGACAATTTTCAACGGCGTTATCCCTCCGACGATAAATTATGAATTCCCTGACCCGGATTGTGATTTAAATTATGTTCCGAATCAAGCTATAGAGAAAAATGTTAATATTGTATTATCCAATTCATTTGGACTTGGGGGCCAAAACGCCTGCCTTGTGTTGAAAAAATATCAGGATGAATGAGAATATTTGTTAATAATACAACAGCTGATCCGGAAAACTGCCTGTACAGCCAGAAGAAAATTTGATACAAAACAGGGGAGCAATGCGCATAGTATATGCGGATTTTTAATTTAGCTATCACTGTAGTCTTTTTCTTTTTACTGGTTGTGTCGGCTACAGCCTGTGCGGGAGCTGTGAATATAGAAAGAACGCTCCAGGAAACAGTTGACCTGATTCAGTTCCAGCAAACTGGAGTTGTTGGAACACAGATCGCTCTCACTCAAACCGCAAATTTTTCGCAAGCTATTGATATCCAGCAAACAGAAACAGCGCTGGTCAATCTTAACTCCAGGATTTTCATAACGCCTTCCCCTGTTATCCAGTCAACTAAAGCACCTGAGGAACTGGGTCCAGTTCATGACCTGGAATTGGAAAGGAGAATAAAAGCCTCGAAAATTCTATTGTTCGAAAACCTATCGGGCTCTCGGCAGATCAGGTACGCAAAAAAGGCCCTGGATGATGGGGGATATTTCTACCTGGATGTTGGCAGCGCGACCGGCTGGTTTAAAGACCAGCTTTTATCGAATGAAGAGTGGGACCTGGTAATCGTTGCTGCTGAAGCCCGCCGTGAATTTGGCGGCGAATATTTTGAATATATACATGATCAGGTCAAAAGAGGTTCGGCCCTGATTATTGAATTCTGGGATATTGATAATGCTCCTGCCGGCCGGATAAAACCGCTTTTAAACGACTGCGGAGTAGACTTTCAGTCTGATTGGTTTGATCCTGAAATGCGGTCAATCTTCTGGCTTAAAAGTGACCATCCATTGCTTAATGAACCGCATCAGATATCCAATAAGTTGAGAGAATCGCAATCTCTCTGGAGAGGCGACAAAGGCGACCTTTTACTGATAGATCCAGTCAATAAAGGGGGGGAGTTAATTGCGGGTACAAGTGGGTTGTGGGACGTTGACCACGGAACGCTTGCCAACTGCATGAACGGCAGGATGGTTATCCAAACATTCAGCTCACATGAATACGCAATGGAGGATATGATCCTCCTCTGGCAAAACTATATTTACAATACTTTAAAAAACCATCATCTGCTTACCTATTCTAAAAGCGGTCAACCAGATACGGGTCAAACAGATGGTGAAGGTGCGGGTACCGAGACTGAAATATCGAATATGGCAGTGCCCCTGCATAAAAATAATACCGGCGTGCCGGTGGAATGCGGACCTTTGGTTATCAATGTTCCCAGTCCACCTGTACAGACCCGGGATATGTTTGAACACCATGCGGATGGAATTTTTGTGCTCCTTGACCTGGAGATAAGCAACAATATGCAAGAGCCTGTCCAGATATGGGACGAAGATTATTCGTTAGAAGGAGTAAAAGGAGAAGAGAAACTGGTCTATAAACCGGATAAAGCCGCCAGCGGTTACCTGTACATTGAGAACCCGGTGAACTTGAATCAGGACCTGATCAGGCAAGGTGGAGTATGGCGGACAAAACTGGCATTTGATGTCGATCCCGAAGGCTCAGATTGGACTCTGGTGGTAAAACCCGGGGATGAAATCGGACAGCCAATTTGCGCAGTCTATATCTCCGTTATCGAATAAAAAAAATTCTATCTGGTTTATTTTCGCTTACAAGCCTGGGGATTTAGCGGCTGGTTAACGATAAAACTGAAGGAAGCAGTTTTTCTGAGGTTGCCAGTCCCTCTCTGGCATAAATGGTTTTATTCCCATTCCAGTCGCCGAAATATCCTCCCGCTTCCTTCAGAATCGGCGGAAACGGAGCACAATCCCATACATTCATAACAGGGTCCAGCATCACTTCAACCCGACCGGTTGCAACGAGTAAATACCCGTAAGCATCGCCCCATCCAGCCTGGTAATAGGTAGCATTTATTAATCGGTTCCATTCCTGGGAACGATTATATTGTTCGATGAAGGATGGTGATGTAAAGGCGACGGTGGCTTTACTGAGGTCATCAACCGCAGATACAAATGATCTGCGCCCGTTCCACCAGCAGCCGAGCGAGTTAGCAGCGGATATCATCTCATCCAGAGCTGGAAAATATACTACTCCTGCCTCGATCACCCCATCAATCTCCAGACCTAATAAGACGCTGTAAAGAGGCACCCCACAAATAAAGGATTTAGTACCATCGATAGGATCGATAAACCAGCGGTGGCCGGAACCAGGAAAATTCTTCTCCCCAAATTCTTCGCCAATGACAGCATGATTTGGATATTTCCTTTCTATCCTGCCCCGGATAAATTCCTCCGTTTTTTTATCCGCTGCTGTCACAGGTGACTCATCGGCTTTGTAATCAATTTTCAAATTAGTGTTGAAATAACCCAGTGTGATGCGGCCAGCTAAATAAGCAGTTTCTCGCATAAAATCCAGGTATTCAGATAACAATTTTTCTTTCATATAATATCCTTCAAATGTAAATCTTCAGGCTGGCTTAAACTTTTTATTCCGAGAATTCTACCAGTTTACTGAATACTGATTATTGCCTGAAATTGTGCTGCATAAATTTTAAAAAAACCTACTGCATTGTTTGGACTCACCTAAAGACCCGCATGAGTTTATAATTTACAGGAGCATGTGATTACTGCCCTATAAAGTGACCTGATGAAAAAGAAATTTGAGCAATTTACTACCCCAAAACTGATCTTAATTCTGGTTATGCCTGTATTAATTTCAATAGCATGCATTTCTTCAGGGAAGTTAATGACTTTGAATTTGAGTGAAAAAAATCTCAACAAGCTGATTGGAAATTCCAGGGTCGCTCTTGAGGATGGTTATGAACTTGAGGTGGTTAATATGGAAATAGAGGATGATTATATCCGGGTTTATGCCACTTTTGAGAAAGACGGCCAACCTGAAAGCACAGGTTTCTTTGATTTAAACCTTGCTGTTTCGGATGGAAATATAGCGGCAGATATTATAAATATTGAATTTGATGGCATTGATACAGCAGGAGGGATATCCGACCTCACTGCCGATTTTTTTGAAAGTAAGCTCAATCAGCAGGTAGAGCAAAGAAACCAGCGGGTATTATTTGAGGAAATAATTTATGTGAGCGATGGTATTCAATTCCGGTTTAGAATTCCTTCAGCCCCAAATTCAACGATAGTTTATTAAAATTTTTCGAGAAACATTTTACGATCACTTAATCAGCTGGACGGAGATATGACAACTTTTATCTATGATTCTGAAATCATTCGGTCGTTTCCAGACCTGCGTGCTGGAATTATCATATCCGCGAATCTGGACAACAGAATATCCAGCAAAGCACTTAATCAGGAATACACCACTGAGCAGCAAGCTGTTATTGCTGAGATTGGGGATAATCCAATTTCAGAGATTGGGGCAATTTCTGCCTGGAGGGCTGCATTTAGAAAATTTGGCGTAAATCCAACCAAGTACCGCTGCGCGCCTGAAGCGTTGCTGCGCCGACTATCGAAAAAAGGGGACATCCCGAGTATAAACAAGATTGTTGATTGCTGTAACCTGGTCAGTATCAGATATAAAATTGCGGTTGCAGGATTTGATGTAAAAGCATTGACAGGAGCGGTTACAGTCCGTTTTTCCAACGGGACTGAAAGATATACACCTTTGGGAGAAAATGTTCCCCAGGCACCTGAGAAGGGGGAGGTGATCTTTGCCGATGAAAGCGACCTGGTTATCGCCCGCCGCTGGTGCTGGCGTCAGAGCGATGACAGCGCGGTCAGTGAAGTTGCCCGGCGGGCGATTTTTAGCGTTGAAGGACAGCATGCGGGATGTATGGAAGATGTGAAGAACGCTTCAGGTGATTTATTAAATCTGCTCAAAGAACATGTGGGTGGTGAGTTCAATTTTGCTCTGCTGGGATCGGATATCCAGAAGTTTACTGATTGATCCAAATATTCACATTATTAAAGAGGTTATTTATAAATTAAACACAGAGTAACAGTTAGTTACTCTGTGTTTGTGTTCATATTGATTCCTTTTATTTGTTGGATCATTCTTCTAGAAATGTAATCAATACGGTCATCCCCCAGCGCAATCGTGGATCAATATCATCGATTGCTATCTTCGCTGTATATGTGATATCGCCTCGTTTTTCTTCGAATATTTCATTGATTTTTTCTACCGTACCATTCAGCACCAGGCCTGGGATGGCATCAGGCTCAATTGTTACTTTTTGGTCTATAAAGACATCTACAACCTCTAACTCGGTCAGGTCATCAGTCTCGGCATACATCTTTGAAAAATCAACGATTTTCATAACTGGCTGACCGGCAGTTACGTCCTGGCCGATGATTAAATCCTGCTCGACAACAGTTCCATCAACTGTGGCAACCAGTTCAAGGTGATCCAATGCAGCTTCGGCAGATTTTAATGCGGCCTCTGCTGCTCTTATCCTTGCTTCTGCCTGTTCAATATCTTTCGGATCCGGACCTTCCTGTAAAATTTCCAGGTCTTCATGGGCTTCATTCCAGTTGTTCTGGGCTTCATTCAGGTCTGTTTCATATTCAAGCCGTTTAATGGCTGAGTCGTAATCACTCTGGGCTTCTTCAAGGTCATCTTTAAGATCCTGGCGAGTTTCATTACTAGAAGGTCTGTATTTATAGGGCTCAAAATTTTCCCGGGCTTGATCCAAACGTTCTTTCATAACTGTTACAGCTTCAAATGTCTCGTACTGGGTCTGGTTAGTAGGAATGGTAAAGTTGTCAAGCTGATATTGAGCATCCCTTACTGCCCGGTTTGCTTCGGTTATAGCTCGAAGGGCTTCCGTTTTTGCGATTTCATTGTTTTCATTCAGGTCATCCAGCGCCTGGTTAGCAGTGAGAAGTTCTGCATCAGCATTCGCTATCGCGGCTTCGAGCTCTTCGCGGTTACCAAGGATGGCGACAACATCATCTTTCTTGACCTGGTCGCCTTCTTCCACATACAATTCCTCAACCTGGCCGCTGGTAAAAAAAGATAAATCCACTTCTTCATTAGGGATAATGCGTCCTTCCGCAACTATCTCTGTGTCAGAAATTACGACTGGAATTTCTGTCGGTTCTGGTTGACTTCCGGGAGATTGGATAGAACCACAGGATGCAATAGCAACCGCGATTCCTATTGTGATAAATATTATGTGTAGATTCTTAAATTTCATTTTTTTCTCCTAATATAAACAAGGAATGATAACACTTTTTAGGCATTTATTGGTATGCCAGACTCTCCCGAACACTGATTCTGGTTGCGCCTCTGGCTGGCAGCCAGCTTGCGAGGATGGAAAGGAAAGTGATAATTCCAAACCACATAATTGCGCCCGTAAAAGTCTGGTTGTAACTGAAATCAAGTTCAAAAGCTCTACCAATCGCTTCCACCATAGCCCTCCCTGCCGGGATGCTGAGCGGGAGCGCAATCAGCCAGCTTAACCATCCCAGTATCAAACCCTCACCAATAAACAATCGGAAAATCGTCCATGAAGAGGCGCCAATCGCACGCATGACCCCTATCTCCCGTTTTCTTTCCAAAACGCTCAAAGAAAGCGCTCCGCTCAAAGCAATGCTGCCAACAAAACCAATAACTACTGCCATGATTGCGAGTAAAACAACCAGAAAATTAAACTGGTTTATCAATGTATCTACTGTCTCTGCGGTTGCATCCCCTCCCATCCCGCCAAAGATTCCTCTTTGCGGACTTACATTAATACCATACTTTTCGTAATAGTCTCTCAAGCTCTTTGCTGTAGCGACTGTACTTGCTTTAGCGCGGTTATGGGTTTGTATCCATACAACACTCGACTTACCTACATTGCCGGTATCGCGTAACAATGGCTCCCGGGGGACATTCGCTACGGTTGTAAGGATTGGGTCAAATACAAGCCCCACAACAAGATAGTCAAATTCGTTTTTTTCTTCGAACTCAACTGTGACCCAATCTCCGACCTCGACACCGATATCCCCGGCTTGTTTTTGATTTAAAACGATTGCATACTGATCTTGAGCATCAAGCCACCTTCCAGAACGGAGCTGGTAGCCATATACTTCCGTGGGTAGCGGAACTCCAAATAAAGTAATTTCCTCATCATCTTCTGAAATTTCCTGGCCGGCAGGACGGATTGACCCGGTGGCAAACCCCCACATTTCCACATTCTTAACATCAGGGTGGGCGAATGTGATTTCCTCCAGGTAGCTTATCCTGTAGTTGTCTTCGAATGCCATGGTAATGTCAGCGTTGAGAATTGTGAACATTACATCCTTGATTGTATATTCAACTGAATCGCGTACACTAACCACCATCATGAACATCAGGCCGCTAATTACCAGTGCGATTTCGAGCAGTATCACCCGCCGTGTATGCCGGAAAGTATTGCTGATTGTGATAATTACCAGGCGAGAGATTCGTTTCGCTCTGGAAAACAGCATTTCAATCAACCCAGTATCAGTAGTCAAACCATAGGTGCTGATAGCTTCACGGACAGTTATTCGGCTGCCTGAAATCACAGGAATTATTGCTGCGAGCAAAGGAGTTATCAGAGCGATTATTGCCATATAAATGATTGCGTCATTGGATACTGTAAACTCACCCGGGTCGGCTCCAAAACTGCCAATCAGCCAGCTGGTTACACCCCAGGCGCCAAAAATACCCAGAGGGACAGCAATCAATAATGCAAGAATGCCATAGGCAAAGATCAAGGTCAGGTATAAACGTAGAATCTGCCAGGTCCTGGCGCCAATCGCTTTCATGACGCCGATTTGATCGATTTGTTGAGAGACGATTGAATTAATAGTGTTGTATACAAGCAGTAGACCCAATATCAGCGATAAAAAACCAAGGGCTCCCAGCAAGAAGAAGATTCCATCCATCTGGTCCTGGAAAAAATGTTTATTCGGGTCTGTGATTAAGCGCCCCACTCCTTTACCCTGCTGTTCCAATTTATCCTGGACTCGGTCTGCAACTGTTGTTGTAAATTCCTCATCATATATCTCGTTTGTGTCCCTGACGTACAGCTGGTTAAAATCGCGGTTGCCGACTAATTTTTCAAAATAGTCGATCGTTGAGTAGAACTGGGCTGTACCGCCAAAATATGCCGGCTGGGTAAATGAGTTGTATATCATCCCATCCAGATCGATCTCATATTCACGGTCGTTAATTCGAAAAAATATATTTCCGGATTTCGGAATCCCGTAAAAAGTCTCAGCATCCTGACCGACCAGAATGATTTCATCCTGCGGCCATTCCCCATCAATCAGTTCTAATTTATTCAGTTTCTGGTTTGGATAATCAGGACGTGCGTTCAATCCACCCTGCTTCCATTCATCGTTTGGGCTCAGCCTCCACTCAATAGTGGCACTGTTTGATGAGTCAATTTCTGCAACGCCATCAACCCTCTTTAGTACCTCAACCTCATCTTCACTCACACCAGGGGATGTGAAAAAGAATATGGATGGCGCATTTGCGCGCCTCCAGATATCTTCCATCCCTGGAATGACGAGATTACGGGTTCCCAGAATCATTCCAATAGATGCAGCGCCAATCCCAATTATCAGAACCACCTGGAGGGTTCGACCTTTATTATTCCAGAGATCTCTAAGGACTTTATACTTTAAAATTCCCATGTAATGTCCTGTAAATCATGGTGGAGATTAATAACCTGTCCACTCTGCACCGCCAACATACTCGTCCCGGGCGATCTTTCCGTCAATAATCTCAACAACTCTTGGGACACGCCGTGAAAGCTCCTTATTGTGTGTAACCATTATTAAGGTTTTACCCTGGTCAACCAGACTGCAAAAAAGGTCAAAGATATCATTCGAGGAGCGGGTGTCCAGATTCCCGGTTGGTTCGTCTGCTACCAGCAGTTCGGGGTCATTGGCCAGAGCTCGTGCAATGGCTGCCCGCTGCTGCTGACCGCCAGAGACCATACTCGGCAGTTTGTTCGCCTGGTCGCTCAGACCAACTGAATCCAGCAGTTCCATTGCTCTCTCTCGCCTTTCTTTCGAACTGTATTTCCTGGCGAAATCCATAGGCAGAATAACATTCTGCAGCAGGCTCAATGCAGGCAGCATCTGGAAGAACTGGAAAACAATACCTACATACTGTCCTCGCCAGGCAGCCAGTTTGTTTTCACTCATTCTGTGAATTTCTCTGCCGGTAACAATTACTTCCCCTTCAGATGGCCTGTCAATTCCCGTGATCATATTCAATAATGTGGATTTTCCATTTCCAGATGGGCCGACAATGGATATAAATTCACCATTTTCAACATCAAGCGAGAGACCTTTCAGAACTGTTACTTCCCCATCACCGACCGGAAAAGTTTTAATTACATCATTGATTTCAACGATGTGGCCGTTGCCATTCGGATTATTAATTTCAGCTTTATTCGTTAAACTCATGTCAAAACTCCAAATGCAATTACCAGCTTTAATCGTTATCTATTGACCAGATTAATGACAGGTTAGGTTTATAGTTCTCCTGGTCATACCAGTGTTCAACATCGACTATTTTTACGCCTTCTATTGCCAAGTTTAAATCTACATCAGTCCACATTTTTTCCTGTACAAATGCAGTCATTCGTCCATATCGTTGCTCGTTCACCAGCCTGGCTGCCAGGAAAGCGAAGTTCGCTGCTCCTAAGAGGTCCTGCCCGTCCGGGAATCCGGTCCGCAGCAAGTATGTTAATGGCTGAAGGAAGACTTCTTCGGCGGTAATATGCTGGAGCAAGTCTGCTATTTCCATCCCGCTGCCCGAATGGGTTTTGCTGGACAGGAGATCATGATATTTTTCAAATGATTCAGCATCCATATTCGATCCATCGCAAACCACTATCACTGCATAATTTGCAGGCGTTTCGTGTTTATCCTGCATCGCCAGTCCAGCAAGGCGTTCTGGATTATATGAAACTTCCGGGATGATTACCCGATCCGCACCGGATAAAAGCGCAATAAGTAAGGTACTGTATCCTGATTTCGCTGCAAATGTTTCGACGACAATCAACTGCTCCCGAGAACCTGCTAAAGCCCGTAATTCATGGATAAAGGATACACCTCTGGAGAGTCCGGTGCTAAATCCAAGCGAGTAATCGGTGCCGTGGATATTGTTATGTATAGTTTTGGGAATAGCGATGATGGGGACACCCTGTTGGTTCAGGTGAGCGGCATAATGGAGCATATCATCATCTCCAATGGCGATCAATGCACGAAATTCTAATCTCTCAATTACATCTACAATATGGGCGGTTGTATCGATATTCTCCTGATTATCCCGGCGCAGAAATGCCGGTACGGAAGCAGCGGATATTTTGCGCGGTTCAATTCGAGAGGAATGTAGGAACGAACCTGGAGTACGGTCAATAGGCCGGATAATATTTTTTGATAATTCCTTAAAATTGTCGTGGTATGTCGTAGGGTCGTTTGGATTGTAATTGATGAATCCTTCCCAACCCTTCCTGACTCCAATAGGGGTTAACCCGAGGTCGCTGATTCTATAAACAAGGCTTTTCAGGCACATATTCAAGCCTGGAACATCACCCCCACCGGTTAATATCGCTACTCGTTTTGACATGTGTTTGCTCCTTCTTCGAAAAAATATTCACGAGCTAGCGTATACTTTCTTTATGCGTCCCGTCTTAGTATACGCTTCAATCTTGATAACGTCGCGACTGTTACCGTTCTAATTGAATTGAACTGTTAGTAGTAATTACAAAATTGGCCTATAGCTGTTCTTTCTAAAAAATTCAATTTGTAAACTATTTGCTCTTCCCGGTTGTTGATTATAACAAACATACCTTTGTTTTCTTTCGTACTGAATATATTGGTTCAAATCTGGGTGGTTATATATATTAGGGGAATAAATTCCCCCCCAAAAATAAATTATTAATTATTTATCTTTGGTGTAATCGATGTGTGCGATACCTTCACGAAGGGCATAAATTGCTGCCTGGGTCCGGTTTGTCAGTTGGAGTTTTGCCAAGATGTTGGTTATGTGTGTCCGTACAGTTCGTTCACTCAGAAATAACTCATTGGCGATTTCTTGATTTGTTTTTCCTGAGGCGACCTGGGATAAAATTTCAATTTCCCGGTCAGTTAGTTCATTGGTGGAAGGCACCCGGTCATCAGAATTGCGAATATCGATAATCAATTTGTGGGCTATCTCTGGCTGTAAGACTGGAATATTATGGTAGGTATCCCGGATAGCGTTAATAAGATCCTGTGAGGATGATTCTTTCAATAGGTAACCCATCGCGCCGGATTTAATGGCTGAATAAACCTGGTGACTCTCTGCATAACTTGTCAATACAAGGATCTTAGCTTCAGGATTAACCTGCTTAATTTCTATGATTGCCTGAACCCCATCCTTTCCTGGCATGACCAGATCCAGCAGGATCACGTCAGGATCAAGCGACTCCGCCAGATCAACTGCTTCAATTCCATCGGATGCAGAAGCAATCACCTGGATTTTTGATTCAGCCTCAAGCAGCGCTGTTATTCCGTCACGGACAACCGTATGGTCATCGGCGATAAGAACACGAATAATTTCTTCGTTTTTCATCTTTAGATTATAACTTGAACCTTTGTGCCATTTCCAGGAGAAGTCTCTATTAGGAACTGGCCTCCTAATTTTTCAGATCTCTCATACATGTTTTTTATTCCTTGCCCTCCAGTTACGTGAGACCTGCCATCATAGATAAAACCACAACCGTCATCGATAATTTCCAGAATTGTGTGACTTTCAGACCGGATTAATTTTACAATTACTGATTTTGAGGTGGAGTGTTTCAAGGTGTTATTCAAAGCTTCCTGGGCAATCTGGTACAGTTCAAAATTACTTTTCGTGCCAAGGTTAATATTTCGATCCCCGATTAATTGCGCCTGTACTCCAGACCGAATTTCCACAGCATCTAACCTTTTTTTGAGGGCATGGTAAAGGCCTTCATCAAGGTGATCTACAGGCAGTAATTCGTATACTAACAGACGCATCTCCCGTAATGCTTGTTGAGCCTGGTTTTCCAACCGGTCCAGGTATTGTTCTGTGAGATTTTGCTGGTTTTGGTGCAAAACTCGTTTTCCAGCGCCAGCGAATAGTACCTGGCTGTAAAGCAACTGTGTGATTGAATCGTGAAGATCCCGCCCCAGTCTCTGCCGTTCTTCAAGAACTGCAGCATCCTCAGCTTTTGAGATCAGCATGGCTCTTTCGATAAATATCCCGAGCTGGTCAGCCATGGAATTGAAGAGTGAAAAATCATCTAATGAATACTTATTTGGGGAGCTATTAACGCAAACAATAATCCCGATTGGAGAACCTTTTGGATATATAGGGGTGATTAATGATTGTATATTTTTATTTGAATGTCGAAAATCGAAAACTGAACTTTCACCCGAATAAATAACCTGGGGTCTTCCCTTATCGAATAGTAATTCCACAGCATCTAAGGAAGAGTTAAAGTTTTCAGGGAAGGAGAAATCCAAATTATTGTGTGACTGGTGTGCAATTAAGTTGAGTGTATCTTCAGATTGGCTTTGCAGGTAAACTGCACTGGCATCTGCATTCAGTGACGTATTTGCATGCGCTAAAATATTTTCGATAATATTGTCCAGATGGAGCTGTTTTGATGCGTATGTATTTATGTCATAAAGTACAGCGAGATGGTCGGAACGGGTTTTATTTTTGTTTTCTAATTTTTCAAGGAGTAATATTCTTTCCAGTGAACTCCCTGCAATTTCAGAAATAAAAATGAATTGATTATGTTCTGCACGCTCGAACTCGCGGGAATCTTCAAATCCAATAAACAATATCCCGGTCGAAATGTCACCAGATTTCAGGTTGACGGTTACAGCAGTCTGTAGCCCATTCATTAATGCCAGAGAATGTTTGGTGAAGTTTTCAGTTTGAGAGGTGAAATTCAGAGGGTAAACCCGTGGTTCACCAGATAAATAAACATCCCAGAGGATTTTGTCAGACCTGGAAAAAGAAGCCCCAACAAGGGAGGGTTCAGTACCATACCTCACAATAAGTTTTTGGCCGGATTGATCCGGGAAAAGGATCAAACATCTCTGCGCGCCGAAAAGATTCCCGATGTGTTCGAATATGGCATCCAGGATAATTTCATGTCCTTCTGCCTGACCAAGTGCAATGCTTAGTGAGGTGATACCTTCAAGTTCTTCAGTTTTTCGTGTAAATTGTTCATGAAGCCAGGCTTTTTCCATTAAAAGAACGATCTGGCTTGTTAAAGACTGCATCATCAATCCATCGGAAGGTCCGTATAAATCGCTTTTCAGTGATCCAATGGACAAGAACCCAATCAGTTTGTCCCTGATGATTAAAGGCGCACCTATCCAGCTTCTGATTGATTTCATTTCTGCCCAATCTTTGAAGCGATTATCTAATTGAATATCTTTAAAGATGAGCGGCTTCTTTACTATTGCAAGCTGGGTAATTATAGGATCGTCGGATTTTCGAAGCGACAGAAGACGGTCACTACTTGAGCGGGAGCCCCGGTTTAAAATTAAATGGTAATTCTTGTCCAGGATGAATAGCCCCGCCCGGTCATACTCCAGAACTTCTCTTAAATTCACCAGAACAATTTCCAGAGCCTGGTCCAGGTCGACCGCCTGGGCGAGGGCATGAATAAAATTGCGGATTACCTCAGTATCGCTCATGTTCTGTATTTGTGAATATTTTTCTGCCATTAAATATCCCCCCCCAAGGATAGGGGGGGTGTATCAAATAAGATCAAACCGGAAATTATTCACCAGCGGTAGGAACCACCGTCTGGCTTCTCGAAGTAGATTTATATACCTGGCAGAATATCTGGCAGTTTTGAAAGCTGCCCGCAACTATCTATAAAATCCCTTTTTCTATAATTCGTCCGCGATTAACTGATCAATTCTAAGCTTGAAGTCTGCTTCTGAATCACCGCCTATTGCTATGTCGCGTATCACTCCCTGTTCATCAATAAAAAATGATGTCGGCAGGAATAAGACTTTATATGATTTCCAGAAAACCTCTCCATAATCGAGGATCACAGGATATGTTAAGCCTTTTTCCTGGATAGTTTTATTTACATCATCGAGGTTATCGTCTTCTATTCCGTTAACACTGAGTATGATCAGGTTTTCATCCTGATATGTCCGGTGAAGATTTTCCAGCGCGACCAATTCTTCCATACAGGGTACACACCAGGATTTCCAGTAATTCAAGACCACATTTTTACCGCGCAATTCAGAGAGAGTTAAGTTGGATCCGGTAATTGTTGAAAGAGAAAACTCTGGCGCTGAAAACCCTTTCGAAGGATCAACAGGAGGAATTTCAATTTCCTCAATCTGTTCAATCTCGGTATCCCCTCCGGTTGTGGTGTTTTGTCCAGCTTCGCCAGTTACCTCACTGGATAATGTCGCCTGTGAGGAATCTTGAAATTTAGAATTACTGGCTCCAATCTCGTTCCCCTGAATGTCACCCTGATATGTTGGCGCTTCCTGTGTGAAATTCGCCTGGTTGAATTCTGCAGAGGATAATACTTCCTGGGTTTGGAGTGTAACATCCTCCGATAAATCGCTGCTGCACCCGTACACCAGAAGTGCTAGAGTGATAAATAATAGACTGAAAAAGTAAATTTTTATTTGCATTGATTATCTGATACCTTCTTTGTATTTGGACCGGAATACTACAATTTTTCTAGCTCGGATTATAACGTTTGGTGATTAAAGCTAAATAAGATTGATAATTAATTCTTTTTTGCTTTTAAAACACCGTCTTCGAGAATCAATTTTTTCCAGATCGGTCCTTCCCAGAAGGTTTTCCTGACTTCTTTATCAAGATCCAGCAATGTTCTATACTGGGAATGAATGTTCTTTGCCAGGTTATCCGGGCGGCCATCTTCAATTATCTTGCCATCCTGCATCACGAGCACCCGTTCAAACTGGTATGTTTCAGTGATATCATGGGAGATAAATAACAATGTTGCATATTTCCATATCTCTCTGGCGCGTTTTAGAAGTTCCCCCCGCTGCTTTCTGTCAAGACCTCTGAAAGGTTCATCGAGTATGACAAGTCGAACATTGACCCGGTTAAGGGCGCGACCTAATCTAACTCGCTGGCCTTCTCCTCCAGAAACAAGGCCACCGCTCTCTCCAAGTTTCGTTTTCATACCTTCGGGAAGTAATTCCAGTATCTCGTAAAGGTCCGCTAATTGGAGGATACTCCCCAGGCTGCTTTGAGAATCCTTTTCCGAACCGTAGAGCAAATTTTCATACAGGGAACGATTCCATAACTGTACTGCAGGATCGACCCAGGCGGTTTCACGACGAAGGGTCTGAATTTTGCTTCCATCAAGTATGTTCGAATCAATCGCCACCGATCCTTTTGCTGGTCTGTGCCACCCAAGTAATAATCCAACCAGACTGGACTTACCTGCGCCTGATGGACCTACGATCGCGATATGTTCCCCGGGTTCAACCTCCAGCTGGATGTCTTTCAAAATTACATTTCCGCCAGCCTGCACCCATACCTGATCGATAGAAATTGATACAGGTTGATCCTCCCGGGCGCTTTTTTCATCAACTTCTAATGTTTCTTCCTCCCTGAACCAGATCTGTTCTTCATCCGGCGCTGAAAGCGGTTCCATCACTCTTAAAATCCGGTTGCGGTGCATGGGGTATTGCTGGAACTGTAAAGCCAGCGCCTGACCTAATGCTGGAAGGGATAAAGTCCAGTAAAAAAGGAGCAGTATTTCGTTGGATTGGCCGCCCTGTGCGATGTAATTGACAATAATTAATATTGAAAACAGTGTGTAAAGAATTGCGCCAAATGACTGAATTCCAGTCGAAAAATTGAAGTAATTTCGACCTGATCGAATCCATTCAAACATCTGAATTTCATGCTGGCGTCGCAGAGACCGCTCAGCCGTGTGTGTTTTTATGGGTACAAGCCCGATCAGGGCATCCAGGTAGAACCGGCTTAATGCCCCTATATGGGTTCGCAATCTACGGTCCTGTTCATCAACAAATGGCCTTGAAATAAAAGTTGTGGCGATGAAGAATGCAGTTCCCAAAAGCGCTAAAGGCGCACTGATTGGGTCCAGCCAGATAACCCCGATCATAGTGAGGAATAATTGGAACCCGGTCCGCAGCAGGTTGAATCCAAGGTTTGGAAGGGTACGAAGGGTGCGCAGATCGTGAGCTCTCTGGCTCATATCTGAGGTAGGCCGGCTGTGGAAATAGCGGTCCCCCAGTTTGGGGATCTTTTCAAGAAATAGTATCCGCAAACGCGTTTCCAGGCGCCGTCCCATTCGCAGCACGGTCGAATTTATCGGGAATTCGAGTATCAGAGGGGTAATGATAAAAAACATTAATATCAGGGCAGCCCATATCCGTTGACCCAATAAATTCAGACCTTCTCCTATCTGGACCACTCCCTGCAGGAGGAAAGCTTCAAAAATTACTGCTAGAGTGGCCATCAGGATCGCCGCCAGAAGAATCAGCGGGGTCAGAAAACCATCTTTTTTCAGAAGATTGAAAACTTCCTTTTCTGGTTTATGAGCAGGCTCCTGTAAAGCAATCTCCAAATCCGGAGGTAAAGTTTTTTTAATGGACTCAGAAATTGCTTCATGTTCTTCCCTAAATCCTGAAATCCGAATAAGGACTGCTCCGCGTAAAACCAGTTCGCCGTTTGAATTGGCAATATCGACTTTTCCTCCAGAATAATCGGCAGCTGGTGCAGTGGAATCTTGCGGTGAAATATGAATCACAGACCAGTAATCAGTTGGTATTTGCAAGGTTTCATGACCCTGGCTTGTTTCAATTAATGACCCGGAGACCCGCTCAATCTCTGGTAGATTTTCGGTAAGGCTTTTCTTGATGAAGTGTTCAATTACCCGGCTAGCTTGATCTCCCTCCGCGATCCCTTTCGATTTAACGATTTGGGTGACCATCCGGGTTGCAGCATCAACAGTCGCCAATCCTCGCCAACCGCTATCATCCAGTCCAATAGAGATCAGGCGCTCAACCTGTTCTTCATTAATCCTCAAATTTGTTAACCGTCTGCGGAGAGGTGCTAAAAAGCCTTCAGTGCCTGCCCAGGTTCTCCACTCCTGCGCAGATACCCTGTAAGAGTGTATATACAATTCCTTCAGGAAAACCTCCCAGGTCGGCCAGCGTCTTCCAGTTGATGGATCCATGACCTGGACAAATTTTCCCAACTTATTCCAGACAACAACAAAATGAGTCAGGCCGCTGGGTAGTCGAATTACGACAATCGCTGGCAACGATTCAGATTCATCAAGGAGCAGATGGTCTGCCGGTATCATAATCTGTTCAGCGCGGAGTCCCAGATATAGAGCAATATCTTCAATTGTATCGATCGAAGTGCCATCAACATCTGTCTGGCAGGCTTCACGCAGCCTGCCGTAGCTTACCGGGATTCCGTACCCTTCCAGAATGGATTTAAGAGTCGCTGGCCCACAATCCATTGCAGAAGTCTGCACAACTTCATACGCAAAAAACCTCTGTTTAACAGGGGAAGGGTTTTTAGTTGAACTCATTAAACTTACTCGACCGGATTCTGAGGGCTCAGAGGGTATTGAGAGTCCTTTACATACATTCCAGATGCCCTCCTGATGAGAGTGGCAGGAGTGACATATTCAATTTCGACCTGGACCTGCCCGGTCATATCCTCACTGAGCGGGATTTGATACAAATTCTCCGAGACTATTATCAGTTCGGCTTTTCCCTGTTCTTTGTCGATTTCAATTACGAATGCCGGGAGGCTCGCTTTTGGAAGGTCAGGTCCGAGATCAAGATTTATTATCGCTGGTTGGCCGGTTCTGATCTTTTTAATTGATTTCATCCGGAAAAACCGCAGAAATCCTGTCATTCCCAATAAATTCAATTTGTGAACTGAATTCATATATGGTGATTTTTACGAGAAAAAACCAAAGGAGTATAGCCAGCAAAATTAAAATCGCAAGTATCATTCCCACACGAGATGCTTTGTAACTGTCAATTTCAAGTGATCGGATTGAACGCGAAAATGGTAATGACATAGGGCTGCCCCTGAAAAGGGTGCTGCTGTTTTTTTTCCGTTAGTTTGTTTAACGCTTTCTATGCCTAAATTAGCAGCGTTAATTTGGGTATTATAGTATGAAATAAAAGTAATGTATGTCGAAAAAGAGTTACTTATATTTCAGACATTTGACTTATATACGAATTAATTGCAATTCCTATAAAATGCAGTGAATGACCATTGTGACGATAGGATTATAATTACTTGAGCAGGTGTTTGATTGACCGGGTAAAAATTTTTGACTGAAAGAGGATAAAGGTGAAAGTAAAGACAAACCTCAAAGCAGGTTACAGTTTCCAGGACTCGCTCCAGCAGGTTAAAGATATTATTAAAATAGCAGGCGAAACTATCTCCCAGCCAAGAGTCTTTATGAATGAATTTGTTAACGCCCAGAATTAGAATACAAGAATCAGATACCTTTATAAATGGACAACCCGGAAGTAATTATTGAATCGATTACCTGGCCGCATTCTCGATTGGGGGAATTAATTGGATATTTAGCCAGAGATTCAAAATTATCCAAGGATCCACTCGAACTCCCACAACCCAGATTTGAATTGGAACAATTATCCGACATCGATTTAGATGGTTGGATAAAATCAGCCGCGGGTTACCTTGATATAGAGGTGGAATCATTTACAGTCTTTTATGATCAAGTTGAAAAAATGATTCGAGGCTCTGCGCCGGCAATACTGCGATTACCGGGATTACTTGAGAATGGCCATCCCGGATTGATTGCCTTATTAAAAAGAGGGAAAAAAGCGTCCTGGTTTTAACACCTGGATTTAAGAAAAAAAGAATTAATGTTGAAGTAATCCGAAACGTGATATGCGCCCCTTATGATTCTGGAATAATAGATGATTTAAACCAACTGTTGGACGAATCTGAAGTTGATCAAGGGAGACGGGACAGCACTCGAAAGGCTATCCTCCAAGCCCAACTTGCGCCAGTTCAAATTGACTGTGGTTGGATGCTGCGCCAATCTCCCGGATTTCGCTTCTGGCGTCAGGTTAAGAATGCCGGAGCAGTTCGGCCATTATTAATTATGTTTGGTTTTTATTTCATGCAGCTTCTGCTCACTATTGCGGCGTGGTTTGTTATCGCAAGGGGCATATTCCAGGGGAATTATGACTGGGGCTGGCTGTTAGCCTGGATTATTTTATTATTTGCTGCCATTCCAGTTTCTTTGCTAGTAGGAGATGCCCAGAATGAACTGGCATTGAGAACCGGAACTGTATTCAAGCGGCGCTTGCTTTACGGGACGTTGAGGTTACAACCCGAAGAGATCCGCCACCAGGGACGCGGTCAGTTCCTGGGAAGAGTAATGGAATCGGAATTTGTTGAGATGCTCGCGATAAACGGGGGATTTTTAGCGATTTTATCTTTTATCGAACTTTGTTTTGCAATCTTTGTTCTCGCAAAGGGCGCGGGCGGCGCCCTGCATGCGGTTTTGCTTGTTTTGTGGGTATTTGTGGTTCTTGGATTGTTGTACCGATACTACCGGATTGCAAAAAATTGGGCAGTAATGTACCGCGATATGACCAATGAGCTGGTTGAAAATATGGTGGGTCATCGCACACGTTTAGCCCAGGAGGATCCTGCCAGATGGCATGAAATGGAAGACCTTACACTCGACAGCTACCTGAAACAATCCGAGAAATTGGACCGGGTTGGAATCCAGTTGAATTCAATCAGCGCTCGCGGCTGGATGGTTTTGGGGATGTTAGGAATCGTTTTCCCTTTTATCACAAATGAAGCCACTTCTGTAGAGTTGGCAATTAGCCTTGGCGGGATTTTGCTGGCTGTTCAAGCTTTGAACAGACTGCTGGCAGGTTCACAAAACCTGGTCAATCTGTTTATCACCTGGGATCAGGTCCAGCCGTTGTTTGAAGCCGCTGAAAGACCGCTGGAGTTGCCATCGCTCGATTATCTTTCCCAAAGAAGCATGTCTTTAGAGAACAATGAACGTAATTTTTATGGGCAAAGAGACCAACTAGATAGAGAACCGCTGTTGGTAGGAAGAGAGTTAAAATTCCAGTACACCCCCCAATCAAGACCAGTCCTGGAAGATTGTTTTATAAATATATATGAGGGTGACAGGATACTGCTGGAGGGATCATCTGGCAGCGGAAAATCAACATTAGCTGCAATCCTCACAGGGTTGCGGAAGCCTGTTTCCGGAACATTGATATTAAACGGGGTTGATCGCCAGGTAATGGGTACCCAAGAATGGCGAAAAAGCGTCGTTATGGCACCCCAATTTCAAGAGAACCATATCTTTTCAGAGACCTTTGCGTTTAATTTGTTGATGGGAAGACGCTGGCCTCCCAAAAAGGAAGACCTGGAACTGGCAGAACAAATCTGCCGCGATCTTGGACTGGATGAATTGTTGAATAAAATGCCCTCCGGATTTCAACAGATGATCGGCGAGAATGGCTGGCAGCTTTCGCATGGTGAGCGCAGCCGGTTGTTTATTGCCCGGACAATCCTGCAGGAAGCCAATTTGATCATATTCGATGAAAGCTTTGGAGCTCTGGACCCCGAAAATTTAAAGCGCTCCCTGCAAACTGTCCTGTCCCGGGCGCCTTCGCTGCTGGTGATCGCCCATCCATGAACGAATAATCAATTATTGATATAATTCTTGAGATTTTTTCTAAGAAACAATCATTTTCAAAATCACAATATTTCTTAAGAGAAAGAACATGAAAATAAAAACCGGAATTATTTCAGGGAAAGGCCTGGGTGATTCCATAAGCGAAATAACCCGGATCACCGGAATCGATCAAATAGCCGAATCTTATGAAACGATCACTGGAAGATCCTGTGGCTGTGAACAAAGGAAGCACAGTTTAAACAAAATCCAGCTCCCATCCCTGGGTGTGATTTATAACTCCTGATGAGAATTTCAACTCCACTATTCGTATTTATCTTATTCAATTTAGGTGTGTTAAGCGGATGCGGTTCGCGATTACCAGCAGGTTGCCCGCCCGACTGTATAAGCGAAGACCTATCCCGGCATGATCTGAACAATTTTGATTTCAGTGATACCCTATTTATGAATTCAAATTTGGACAAAGCTGATATGGTGGATGCTGATCTGCACGGATCGGATTTAAGCGGAGCGAGTATTATTGAGGTAGATCTGGAAGGATCCGACTTGAGCGATTCAATTCTGGTAGGTGCGAATTTCACCGGAACATTTTTAAGGAATACGAATATGACAGGTGCTGATTTGAGAGGCGCGGATCTCCAAAGCGCGATTTTGGATCGGGTAGACCTGACTAAAGCGGATATGCGCGGAGCAAACCTGGATCGTACAAGCTCGATAGGCAGTAATTTGAGTGGCTTAAATCTCAGTGGGGTATCAATGTATGAAGCCAATTTAAGCGGTGCGGATATCAGCGGTACCGGTTCAAATCTCAGCGGCGCAGCATTAAGTTTTGCTAACTTAAGCGGCACTAAGTTGCTTGGGGCAAGTATTATGGGCGCCTGGTTGAACCTCACCACTCTTGAAGGAGCAGAACTGAAGAACGCCAATTTATCCGGTTCAACATTTCTTGGCGCAAATCTCACAGGCGCTGACCTTTCGGATTCAATGTTAAACGGGGCGATGTTGATTGGCGCTAATCTCAGCGGCGCTGATCTCAGGGGAGCGGATTTAACCGGCGCGGTATTAATCATGCCTTTTCCAAAAGGCGCTGGAAGCGATTATTATCAAAATCTTTCGGGAAACGAACTGATCGCCGAATTAGCTAAAACCGATGTCCTGAAAGCTCTTTATGACCCGGAAATCCTTGAATTAAATGAAGTTCGTTTGAAACCGGTGCTTGTTGACGCAAAACTCCAGGGGACTTTATATGACAGCAATACTAAATGGCCGGAAGGATTTGAAATACCACCTACGGCTGTTCAAAAGTAGTAGGTTTATATAACAAATAATTTTCACTTTAAATCAATTCTGGATCATGAAATCACGAGAAGAAATTAACCAAGATGGCGGCAGCACCTGGACACTGGTGATACTGGCGATTGTATTATTGATAATTTTTGCTGCTTACGAGTTTTTGTACTCCCAACTGGCGTGTCCACCGATCTGTTCAGATGAAAACCTGACCAAAGCGGATTTCAGGAGTAAATCAATGGATGGGAGTAATTTTTCGAACTCAAGTTTGAAGGGTGCTGATTTTACAGGTGCATCCTTGAATAATTCAAATTTTTCTGGAGCAGATCTGAGCGGCGCAACGTTCAAGAAAGCATCATTGGTTGAGGCTGATTTTACTGGTGCTCAAATGATTGGCACGGATTTTTCTGAAGCGAATCTCACTGCTTCAAAAGTAGATTTTGCCGACCTGACAAGCGCAAATTTTATTAATGCTATACTGACCGGAGTTAAATTTTCAGATAGTGTTATCCTGACTGCAGTGAATTTCACAAATGCGGTATTAATCCATACTGATTTTACGGGAGCAGATCTAAACGGCGCAAAGTTGTCGGGAGCAAAATTGCTGGGAGCAAAATTAAATCGGTCAACACTCGATGGCGCAGATCTCTCCAGGGCAAACCTGGATGGATCGTTATTATCAGGCGCCAGGTTGTTAGGTGCAACCCTCGATTACGCCAGTCTGCATGGCGCGAATTTAGAATTTACTGATCTGTCAGGTGTGTCCTTTGACAGAACCGACCTGAATGGCGCCAACCTGGCAAAAGCGAATTTAACCGGAGCGGATTTTACAGTTACTCAATTGGGTGGGGCTGATTTAACGGAGTCTACTTTAAGAAACGCGATTTTTTCAGGCGCGCGTGTAAGCGGAGCGAATCTCTTTGAGACAACTCAGCTGAACACTCAGTACACAATCTATGTAAATCAGAATTTTCCACCTTTTACAATCCTGCTGCCAACTAATCTGGATGGGGCCAATATGACAGGCGCGAAATTATACGGAAGCTCTCTCGAAGGAGCTACACTCGCTGGGGCTGACTTTTATGATGTTCAGTATGATGAATCAACATTATGGCCGCCAGATTTCAATCCCCAGGAAATTGAATAGCATTCGATCTGCCATGGAGCCTGGGAATGACAGTTAAGATTACCATCGCTAACCAGAAAGGGGGAGTAGGCAAGACAACCACTGCAGTTAATCTTGCTCATGGACTTGTTTTAGAGGGTAAGCGGGTTCTGCTGGCAGATTTTGACCCACAGGGGCAGTGCGCGACCATACTGGGATTAAAACAGGTACCGGATGTGTTTAATTTGCTGGTTGCTGAACAACCACTGTTTGAGGTTGCTCGTTCAACTGACCGCGAGAACCTCCATGTAATTCTGGGGGACCGCAAGACAAGCACAGCCCAAACTATTCTCAGTGTTCAAAAGGCGCCGATTTCTTATATATTTCAGCGGTTAAATTCCTCTGATACCCTGCATGAGTTTGACTATTTGGTTATCGACACTTCTCCCAGTGTTGGGGAACTGCAGATCCAAGCTTTGTGGGCGTGCGATGGTGTATTGATACCTTGTACGGTTGATTATCTTGCGTCTGATGGGGTTTTCAGTATTGCTAAAACGCTTGTAAATCTGGAGGAGGAGTTTGGCTGGCAGGGCAATATTCTGGGTGTTCTGCCTACATTCTATGATGAAGTCACCAAGGAAAGTAAAGCAACACTAAAAGATTTACGGGATAATTTTCACCGCTATGTGTTAAACCCGATTCACAGGGCTACCATTTTACGCGAATGTGCGGTTGAAGGAAAGACAATTTTCGAATTAGCGCCACACAGCCGGGCTGCAGAACAATATGCTGACCTGGTGAAATATGTAATGAACTGGAATCAAAAACCGGGATAGGAGTGTTATCCCGGTTTTTGTTCTATTATCTCTTTTTATCAACAGTTCAAATTTTCCAGTTGATTGTATTTAAAGTTAAGCGATGGCTTCAGAGGTATCTTGGTTTGATTCTCTACGCCTGCTGGTTTGTTTTTCAGCCGTTTTTTTCCCAACCTCAGTATCTTTGGGTTTCCTCTTCTCCGGTTTCGGGTTATGAGGTTCTTCTACTTCTTTGGTTTTACGAAATTCCTGGCTGGTTACCACTATTGCTTCAACATACAGCTGCATCTTTGCGGGTTGATTCTCAAATTTACCCTGTAAAAGATCCTGGTATTCTAAATTCTGTCTCTTGAAATTTGATTCTAACTGGTTTGTGAATGTTTTTCTATTACTCTCAGAGAGTTCGCTGTACCAGTTTGTAAATTCATCTGGTAAAAATTGAGAACCTTCCGCCGAAACCCAACTGGTGAATTGTTCTTCAAAATTACGTCTCATCACACTCGAATTCCACCAGTTTTCAGCGCGGGAACTCCAGCTTTGAGATGATGATGCTAATTGGGAGGCTTTCTCGTCAATGGACTGCTGGTATTTGCTTCGCGAAAGCCAGTATCCAATCGCAACTGCGACCAGAATGAAGATAAGCAGTGTCATACTTTACTCCGGTTAATTTTTTGATGTATAACCTTCAGGCGTCTTCTTTTTCCTTCCGCCGGGTTGCAATGTAATACCCGATTGCGCCTGCCGCTACAAGCAGTATTATTAAAGCTAACATTTTACACCTCCAAAGTTATTGTATTTCAGAAAAACACAAGAATTATAGCACAGTCTGATCAGATAATCCCCGCCGGCAGAACCTTACAGGCTTTGTTTGAACTGCTGGATCATTTGTAAAATAATCCTAAAATTTTCCCGTTTCTCAGGGGGTGACTGTCGGCGTTGGAGTAACCAACAGGTCAAGCGTCGGTGTAACGACCTGGGTGCCTGTGATGGGTGTGGTTGTCGCTAATGCTTCCGTAAGCCCTGAAATTGAGCCGGAGTCCATCGCTCCAGTTAAATCTGGAAGCGGCAGGAGAAAAGGGTTGTCCGATGGCACCAGCATTACCTGCACACCAGGACCGAGTTTGTCAATGTAGCGGTAGGTAAGCAGGTTTTCGTTCTGTTGGAGGGCTTCATTTATCAATTTCAGCGCATCCGCTTCAGCCTGGGCTTTTATCAGGATGATTTTCGCTTCCGCTTCCCCTTCCAGGATGGTTGCTTCAGCCTTACCAGCGGCTTCAAGTTTTAATTTATCACGCTGGCCTTCAGCCAGTTTTCGGACCTGTTCAGCTTCAAACTCGCGTTGAATTTTTTGCTGCTCTGCAACCTGTTTGTTTTCAATCGCCGTAGCGTATTCTTCAGAGAACCCAATATTCCTCAATAAAAAGCGGTCAAGGATGAATCCTTTTTCAGCGAATGCTGCCCTGATCTTCTCATCCAGGATCAATTCAAGGTTTTTTCGTTTCGAGCTGTTGACTTCATCGGCGGTAAACTGGGAGACTTCGGTCCGCACTATTCCCCGCAGGACAGGCCTGATGAAATCCACTACATAGCGGTCCTGAAGGTCGATATGTATCCGAATGACATCGTTGGAGTCAATCCGGTAAATAACAGATGCATCCAAAAAGACCGCCTGACCATCGGATGTCCTGGCAGCAATGGAATCATCGCCGACTTTTTCACCTTCCAGCGGCGCTGATGACATTGTGTATGTCTGCCAGTAAATCGGGTAATGGGCTACCTTTTCCATCAGGGGCGCGACCCAGTGCAGACCTGAGCGGAAAGGTTCATCCCGGAAACCATCCCTGTTCAGAAGAGACACTACCACACCTACTTCCTGCGGCTCAATAAAAATTAGTGCCGCGCTGAAAAGGGTCACAGCCAGGACGAGCAGAAAAATTACCAGAATCCTGGTTGAGAAAATGTTTTTTACTATCCCTCTCGGTCCACTTTCCTGAAATCCACTAATGCCGGCGTAAAGCAGAACCAGAGCAAATAAACCCCACGCAATCAAGGTAATTGTATTTAAAGATTGATCTAGCATAGAGAGTTTGCCTTAGTTAATTCTATTTGATCAAAATTTTTATTTAGTTTGAAAACTGCGATTGTTTGCAGATTATTACCAGAATGCTATTATAACTTGAGAGAGAAAGACTAACTTATAAAAATCAAAAATCAGACAAATGTCTTAATAAACAGATAATGATTAAGCCGACAAAATGACCTTGTCCTAAAAATAACAGCATGTTATAGTTTAGCCTGAATTTCACAGTTTGAGTATTAATATTATTTGTCAACAATCTCGGGTAAACAATTGCCTTTATAAAGGAGTAAATTGTAAATGACAAAAAATAAAGAAACCTTTCAAATAAAAGTACGTTCTGGATTGCGCGCCGGTGAAGGTGGTGGATACGTTAACGGCGTATACTACCCGGATATGAGCGGCACCTGCGGCAGCAGCACAACTCCGCCATCACAGCCCTCTACCCACCCCAAGCAGTGGCGAGCGGTTATGTGAACGGTGTATTATTACCCCGATAAAAGCGGCACCTGTGTGTAGCGAGATAGAATAATGAAGGTAAAAACAAACCTGAAATCGGGAAATGTGGTGAGTGACACCACCCGGGAAGTGACTAAGGCGGTCAACCAGACAACTGATTTTATCTCCGAGGCCAGCAATGCGGCAGAGAAAATCACAGGTGGTTTATCGAATGCCTGGAAATGTGTTACAAAGTCTTTCTAACTCAATAGAAACTACAAAAATTGAGAATCCATTAAAACACAAATGGGCAGGAATTATTTTCCTGCCCATTTGTTGGTTAAATAAAAACCGAACTCCTCGGAAGGTTGCCCTCCAGGAGAAGTCCGGTTATTATTTCTTAATTCTGGTTTTTGTTGGCTAGCTGGGGATGTACAGTTTTTGCCCGGGGGAAATTACATTCGGGTTTGGACCTATTGTTGACTGGTTTGAGTAATAAATTCTGGCTACGTTATCAGCGCTCTGGTTGCCGTAGAAATTCTGTGAAATTCTACTCAAACTGTCACCACTCTGAACTGTGTAGCATGCATCGCCTGATTTTAGGTTGGATCTGATTTTCATTTTTTCCTCTCTTAAATTCGATTTTTTCTATTCTATTATTTCTTATAATTATTTATTACAGTTTAAATTTCAACGAATTGAAAATAAGTCTGAAACTGATGTCCAGAGCTGGCTGCTAAGCTGGACCCCTTGATTCTTGATTTCTTCAGCCTGCTGGTTAGCACTTGAAACAAACCCGGCAGCTTGATCATATATCTGCTCTGCGGCCTGGCTGGCATCATCAATCAAATTTCCAGCACGAATATCTGTGGTTACTTTCATCTTGTATTCCTTATTTTATCAGCAAATCCTGCTTTTATCCGGGTAGTATACACCGCCAGTAAAATCCTATCATACCCTGCACTCAGTACAAGAGACATTTGACGTAATCTTCAAAGGGCATTCCAGCTGAAGATTCTTCAGTTGTTTCTAATAAAAAAAGCAAGAGCGCCGTAACAGTCGGGCGGTTTATTCTAAGTCCGGTGTCACTTCTTCTTCGTGAGCTGCATCTTCAGGGGGAGCTGACTTTTCAGATTCCTTTTTCCCTTTCCCGAAATTCTTCTGGTATACATCTGTAACAGAAGTCTTTGAGCGGTCGAAGGCGTCCTGAAGGCTGTTCCCGTATTTACTTCTTCCAAGGAAATAACCAATCACCCCACCGATCAGGACTATAACTAAGAATTGAAACATGAATTAAACCTCCTCTTAATTCCAAGACATTTTTTATAGATTATTTACACACAATTTAACAGTGTGAGTATATCGCTTTTTATAAAATAATCAATGTCCCTATCTTATTAAGAATTTAGGGTATGATTAAAATCTTATTATCACCTGCGTGATTGAAGGGTATCCTTAAAACAATTTACTTAAAAAAAATGACGATCTGACAGGAGGGAAAAACCAGGAATGCAGGATGTAATTGAAGTATTTACAATCCTTTTTGTGACGATGGGACCACTGAAAGTATCCCTTGTTTTCGCGGAAGTCTGTAAGGAATTTAATCCCGAACAGAGGACAAGGATTGCATTGAGAGCTGTCCTGATCGCGGCGGTTATCGGCTTAATATTTATTCTGGCTGGAAAAATCCTGATGGAATTGTTCCATTTTTCTCTGGCTGCACTGTTTATCGCTGGAGGTTTGATACTGTTCATATTTGCGATCAGATTGATTCTGGGGACAGGGGAGAACAAGTATTACAATATCACTGATCCTGATTTCGAACCGACCCATATATCCGTTTACCCGCTGGCGGTTCCGTTAATGGCCAGCCCGATGGGTATTGTGATGTTAACAGCCGCCTCAGCGGCAAATTCCAATAACCTGAGGGTCCTTTTATTGATTGGTATTGTACTGCTGGTGGTCATGTTGATTGACCTTGCTGTCCTGATTCTGGTCGCAAGGGGTTCGCAGTTTATCCACCCCCAGATTGTAAATGTCGCTGAAAGGATACTGGGTTTGCTGCTGGCTGCCCTGGGAGTCCAATCGATTATCAATGGGTTGGTCGCCCTTGGGGTGCTGCAGGCTGGCGGGCATTAAGAAGTAAAAATAATTGCTTATTTTTCCAGAAATACCAGGGTGAGCTTATCGTTTACTTTCCTACGGCGAAATTCTCGGTAACCGAGTTTATGGTAGAAATATAAATTCCTTTCGCTTTTAGAACCTGTAAACAGTTCATATCGGGTGGAAGATTCAACTTCTTCGATCCTCTTCATCAGGATAGTCCCGATACCCTTATTCTGGTGATCGGGGTGGACGATCAACCTGCCTATCAGGCAACCGGTCTGGCTGTTCCTGGCACGAACTGAACCCACAATCTGCCCATTAATGATCGCTTTTAAAAATGTGTGATTAGCAAACTGCTCCTGGATCTCCTCCAGGGTCTGCTGCAGGGGCGGGATAGAGTAATCATCATAAATTGCCGCCTCGCTCGCATAAGCCAGTTTTTGCAGGTCGAGAATTGCCCGGGCGTCTTCCAGGTTGGCGGTTTTTATCTGTAACACAAAATCAGTTCTTATTGTCCTTCGAGACATCCACCTTTAGCTAATTTTCAGACAGTCCCTGATTGCAGGTTTTTCTGGTCAGTTAAGGATAAACATACCACTCGGTATCCCGGTCTAGTACGATAGTCCTCTCCAGAAAACAGTTTTTCATTGTTTTGTAGGTACAGTGGATGAAGGTGTAAGTTCCGGTTGTCAGACCATCGTAAGTGCGGTGAGAATTTGAAGGGATCACAAGGAATGGGGCATATTTATCTTCCGGTTTTCCGGGTTCTTCAGTTGTTCTGAGAGAAGGAGTTTCGGTAGGCTCCAGTCTAATCTGGCCCTCGATAAAAATATAAATCTCCCAGGGGGTCCGATTGTTGATCTTGATCTTGTGATTCCTGGGAGGGATAAAAACAGGAAGCGGGACTGAGGTACTCCCGGATTCGGGACCGCTCCTGATCACAATTGATTTTGGAAGTTCTTCCCCGATCACCCATTCCAAATCCCCGTTGATAAAGACCAGTTTGGGAGGCTCGCATGTCAATACATCCTTTACCTGGCAGAAGTGGAGGGTCCTTTCGCCTCCCTTCAAACCAGGATAAACTCGCCCATCTCCTGCCGGGATTGTCAGGGCAAAAACATTATCAACAAAGAGGTGGGTATCCCATCCGGAGGGATTGGATAAGGTTAGATTGAAGGCCTGGAAGGGCAGATCAGCGAACGGAATCTCTTGAAGATTGCCAGCTGGGGTTGGTTGGATTGCATTGGGATCTGTTTGAAGAATCTCTGGAGTGTGGGTGGGTTCCGGGCTGTTTGTGGTGATTGCCTGGCTAACAGGTGTGCTGGTATGCGTTGATGTAAAAAAGGGCACCCGCGCATCCGCTGAGGCGCAGCTGATGCAGAAGAGGGAAAATACGAAAATAACCAGAACCGCTCTTATTTTCATTTTTTGAAAATTCTTTTTTTAACACGCAAAATCTGGGTCAAAGATAAACCGGTTTCTGTTAATAATATACTCCAAAAATGAATCTTTAACTATCAAATTAACAATCGTTCGTCAGGGGAGATCTGAACGGAGTGGGATGATCAAATACCTTCCCACTGGCAGGTTTTTTTGCGGATTTATCTGGTTGTAGTAGATAATTTCGTCTGGACTGATGCGATATTCCAGGGCGATATCTTCTACGGAGGTTGCCTGGTCAACAAGAATGGTAATAAACCCGGGAAGGTCTTGGATGTCTTTTTCCCCTGGAATAACAACAATCACAATCCCGGTTCTCAAGCCGATATCCCCAGGGATAAGATTGATGGCTTTGAGGACCTCCGCGGTAGTATCAAAAATTTGAGCAAGTTTGGGGTAGCTTTCGCCTTCAGCGACAGCATGAAGGATATAGGAGTTTTCAGGACCGAATGGTGTTTCGAGGCCTGGTCCGGGAGTAAAATCAGGCGTGAAAGTGGCGGTAGGGGTGAACGTACCTGTAGGCTCAGGCGTACTTGTAGGAATTTGGTTTAGGGAAGACGTAGTTTCCTGGAATATCCCCAATACTAGATCTCCGGTTTCATGGGCATTCGCGCCAGTTTGGTTGGAAATTGTTGGTGAAACCGTATTGCTTGCGATTATCACAGGGCTGGTGGAAGTATTTGGAATAGCGGAGCTATCCCCGTAAAGCGGCCTGCGAAAGATTAGAAAGAGAAAGAGAACAATCACACCCAGCGCGATCAGAGATGGCAGCCCAAAGCGGATAATTTCCTGCGAAGAAACTGGCTTTCTGGTTTTTACTGTGCATTGAATTGAATCAGGCAGGGGTTCAAGACCGGAGGAGAAGAATATTTCGCATTCCCGAAAGGAACCCGAGAGGCAGTATTTTTCCTGATGGGAGAGCTTTACGCTTCCCGGTGGGCTGGCATGGAAGCAATAATTTGAAGCGCTGGCGTAGCCAAAAAAGGAATCCGGTTCACCTTTTATACCAATAAATGGGCAGTTACTGGATTCCTTCCTCCGTACTGCATCTGAAGCGTTATTCTTCATCCCCTTCGATTCCACCGAAGTAGTCGCCGAACTCCTTGGAATAATACCTGGAGTAATAACGGTAACCACCGTAGTAGCTTGAAAACTGGCGCGGGATTGGGTTGAGGACCACTCCCAGGATGTTGGCGTTTCCCTGGTGCAGCTGCTCTAAAAGGACCTGTACCTGTCCGGTCCTGGTCTTTCCGGGTTCAACAACGATGATAACGCCGTCAACCTGTGCTCCTAATGCGACCGGATCCGTGACAACCGCCGGCGGTGTATCTATAATTACGATATCTGAAATCGAACTGATATCCGCCAGAAAACTCTTCATTCGTTTGGACCCGAGTAGCTCGGTTGGATTGGGCGGGAGGGCTCCGCTGGTTATGATCCTGAGCTTCAGTTTCTTCCAGTCACTGCTGATTTCGGAGATCGGTGAATCAGATTTAAAAACATCGGATAATCCAACCCGGTTAGGTAAATCAAATAAACGGTGCATTGAAGGGCGCCTGAGGTCGGCGTCAACAAGATAGACTTTTTGCTCCGACTGCGCCAGGATGGCGGCAAGATTTACAGCAACCGTGGTTTTGCCTTCCTCCGGATTGGCGCTGGTGACCACCAGGGACTTTAGAGGGTGGTCAACGCTGTAAAAATTCAGGTTGGTCCGTAAACTACGGAATGCCTCCGTAATCGGCGAGAGCGGGTTATCGATCACATAAACGCCGGTTTTGGCGTTGCCTTTGGATTTGATCTGGTCCATATCCCCGATCAAACCGATCACCGGAATCCCCAGGCGGTCAGTTATGTCCTCGGGGGTCTTAAGCGTGTCATCCAGGTATTCAATCATAAAAACGACTGCGCCAGCCAGGAATATCCCGCTGATAACACCCAGAAACGTGCTACGGGCAGGCTGGGGCTGGATTGGATCCTGATGGCACCCCGGCTCTTTCAATCTGGACCACATTGGGCGTACTGCGCAGGCGCGACATGCGCAGCAGTTTCATAATTATTTAACAGTTCGGTATAAAGCCGCTGGTAAAGCTCGAGCGTCGTTTGGATCTGGGCAACCCGGGAGGGGTTGGAGGTGTTCTGGCTTGCTTCTTCCCCCTGATCGCCGATAACCAGCAAATTCGCGTAAGCTTCTTTATACAGTTCCCGCAGGGTGTTCAGCTGGTCAAGCTGGTTCTGGGTCTCCTTGTAATCGATTTGGGCTGAGGGGGACAAAGTCGGAGTCGGGACGGGGGTCGCAGTGGACGAAAAACTCGTTTCCGGTGTTGAGGTGGGAAATGGGGTGGGGAAAAAACTTTCTAGGTTTCTCTCTGTATTAATTATCTCGGCTTCGGTGTTATCCAGCTGGATTTTTAAATCAGTGATCTGCTGCTGGAGCATGGTCTCTTCGATCACCTGGTTCTGTTGTGAAGATTGGATCAATTCGTCCTGCAGATCAGAGATCTGCCCTTCAAGCTTTTTGATCTGGGACTGTGAAAGTTGCTCTGTAACC
>CAWBYY010000006.1:0-3235 GCA_963793095.1 uncultured Chloroflexia bacterium | reverse complement strand
CCAATAAAATGGTTACTTTCATGGTCTTATTAATATGCTGCACCATCTCGAAGATAGATTGCACCAGTTTAGGCGCCAATCCCAGAGAAGGTTCATCAAACATGAATAATTTAGGACCTGCCATAAGACCTCGCCCAATGGCGAGCATCTGCTGCTCTCCCCCTGATAAAGTTCCAGCTAATTTGTGAAGACCTTTCATTTAGGACCGGGAATAACTCATGTACCGAATTAAACGCTCTGAACTAACATTTTTATCTCTCTCGAGATATGAACCCATTTCCAGGTTCTCTCGTACGACATGTCCGGGAACAATAAACGCCCTTCCGGAACCTGAACGATACCCTTGGCCACAATCTTATCCGGATTCTGGCTGCTGATGACATCATCTTCAAAGGTTATCGTACCTTCCAGTGGTCTCAACAAACCAGATATTGTTTTTAATAACGTAGTTTTACCGGCGCCGTTGGCACCAATTACAGCCACAAGTTCCCCCAGAATTTATGTTGAGGGAGACACCGTGTAAAACCTCGACATCTCCATAAGCAACGTCAATGTTGTTAACCTTTAACATCAATTTCCACCTCTCCAAGATATGCATCGATAACAGCTTTATCCCGAACGATTTGTTTAGGTTCTCCTTCTGCAATCTTTTCTCCGTGATGGATAACTACAATCTGCTCCGCCAGGGACATGATCACCCTCATTACATGTTCCACCAGCAGAAGCGCAATTCCCTGCTTGCTAACCTGTCGCACCAGCTCGATCATCTCATCTGTTTCAGTCGGCCGTAAACCTGCCATGGCTTCATCTAACAGGATAATTTTTGGATCTGTAGCTAGTGCTTTGGCAACCTCTAAACGTTTACGATAGGCAACAGAAAGGCTGCCTGCTGTCGTCTCCGATATATCCTGCATTCCCAGGAATTCTATGATCTCCAACGCTTTCTGGCGGGCTTCACTGCGTTTATTCGTGCGATTATATGCTCCTACCATAACATTGTCTCGCACACTTAATTGGGGAAATGGTTTCACAACCTGAAAGGTGCGGGCTATGCCAAGTCTACAGATCTGGTCAGGCCTTAGACCATTAATTCTCTGGCCGTCGAAAAGGACTTCGCCTTCGTCTGGTTTGTAAAACCCGGAAATCATATTAAAGGCAGTAGTTTTTCCAGCACCATTTGGGCCAATCAAGCCTAATATGTTGCCTTTATCCAATTTCAGACTCAAATCATTTACTGCGACGAGACCACCAAACCGTTTTGTATATTCCATTTACTTCAAGCAGCGCCATACTAGCTGTCTCCTTACGTTTTTCTCTGAATACGACTGATAATCCTGCGGTAAATTGTGTGTAGAACACCCGTCACGCCGCGTGGCATGAACATTATGGTCAAAATTAAAAATGATCCGTAAACGATCAGACTGCTCCCGCTTCGTCCTTCCGTAAGTGCACCACGCATGATCTCTGCGAATGGTTTGTTAAGCAGCGCACCAACAACGGGTCCTGCAAGACTGCCTAATCCACCGATAATCGGTCCTGCCATAACGATTTCAACATTCAATCCTAAATTGAACACCTGAGGAGGTTCGATGAAGGTCACATACATCACATAGAAGCCCCCACCAATACCGGCCATTGCAGCACCGATAACGACTGCCAGCATTTTATACTGTGAGGTATTCACACCCAGTGCAGAGGCAGCATCATCATCTTCGCGAATTGCCAAGAAATACTTTCCCATTTTTGAACGATAAATTCGGTACTGAATAATCAAGCCAATCACCACCAAACCAATTGCAATATAAAGGTATGGTGCTTTGTTTTCAAAAATCATCTTGTCGAATGAAGGATTGGTGAGTCTGAAACCACATTCCCACTGCGCCACCCACATAATCCCACTTGAGGAAAAGTGTTCTCAATGCCACCATTAAAGCGATAGTGAAGAGAGCAAAGTAATCTACCTTTAGCCCATAACGAAGCGTGATAAACGCCACAATGGCGCCGCACAATGCCGCGATAACACCACCAATCAGAATTCCAACCCAAGGGGAGATCATAAAATTATTAAACAAAACGATTGTTGTATAGGCTCCTACTGCCAGGAAAATGATATGAGCAATCAATAATTGTCCGGTAAAACCTGCTACGATATTCCAGGAAATTCCAATAAATGCATAGATGGTAGCAAGAATGATTATGCCAAGATAGTACGTTGAGCTTATGAAAAATGGTGCTATTGCCAATAAAACAACAAGAAAGAAGCATATCAGCATCTGGGTTCGGTCCCAGTCTAGAAGTAAACCACTCAGCCAGGAACGAAATTTTCCATTATGATTATTTCCAGAATTTTCAACTGTCATGAGCGGTTTCTCCCGAATAATCCAGCCGGTCTGAACAATAGAATGAGAATAAAAATCATCATACTTGCAATAATTTTGACATCTCCACCAAGATAAAATCCAGCTATTGCTTCAACAACGCCGATAATCAATCCCCCAATAAAAGCACCAATAAAATTTCCCATTGTTCCTAATACCACAATTACAAAGGCGGTTACCGCATAAGCCTGACCCATTGTGGGGATCATACTGTGGTTTGGGGCAAGTAATACACCGGCAACAGCAGTAACTGCTGCCCCAATCCCAAATGTTAGGTAGTAAATAAAATTTACATTTATCCCCATAAGCCTTGCTGCATCACGTGATTGAGAAACTGCACGAACAGCCTTTCCAGTTCTTGTGTAGTGAAGGAATAAATACAGTAATAACGATATCAACATTGAAGCAAAGAATGCTACTAGCCTTGCTATAGCAAACCGCAAGCCAAAGGCTGATATAACGGCTGTCTCATATGGTACATGTATGGCTTTAGGTTCAGCGCTGAAGAAAAATTGCACCAATCCAATTAATAATGTAGAAACTCCGACTAATAAAATTATTTGATTTAATGGATGCGCATCCAAAACACGCTGGACTAATCCTCGTTGGATAAGGGCACCAAGACCGAACACCATAACAAAAGCTAAGGGAATAACAATATATGGATCCATTCCTAACAAAGTCCATGCCAAAAAGGCAATATAAATTCCCAGCATTAAGAATTCACCATGGGCAAAATTGACGATTATCATGACCCCATAAATTAGTGTCAAACCCACAGCTACCAATGAGTAAATCCCCCCGGTAAATAAGCCGTTTACTATGATTTGAAAGAATATTTCCGGGCTCACTAAATT
>CAWBYY010000005.1:0-46501 GCA_963793095.1 uncultured Chloroflexia bacterium | reverse complement strand
AGAAGGTACTCAGGTTGACCAGCCGCAAGGTATTCCTGACTGACGTGCAGAAGCGATAAAATCTACAGGTTACTGATCTCCAGGATGGATGCTTCCATAAGATAAAACCCGAGGGCGACTGTGGCTATTTTTCTCCGAATTTTCTGAGAATCAGGAAAAGTATGACTCCCAAAAAGACGATGCCAAGAGCAGTGAACATTTAACTCAGAATGTCTACCATCATTAACCCAGGATGATTCGCAATGCGTATCTGGCTCTCAACGGTGTTTTCAGGTGGGCTCATGGTTGATATACCCGACGTCTGAGGCAGAATAATGGTCATGCTGAAAAACGAAGTGACAAACTGAAATAGGAATGCAACACCTAAAATTCTAGAGGATTTGTTAATACTTTTCATCTCCTTAAATAACACTCACTTTATTGGACTTAATATCGACTGCAGATAAGTTGAACCCTTTTACGTTCAGGTATACCGCAAGAACCATTTCTTGTACGGCTAGTGGAAATACCATAACCAATTGGTCCGTCGACATCGGACTGAACAAAGTTAACAAGCCTAAAACCCCGGAAACGAAATAAGGGATTGCTGCAAGCAGACCCCAACCGGATAACCAGCGAGGCACAAGTTTTGATTGGTACAGCAGGTAGTAGAACATCAAAGCCCCCAAGATAAAAACGATTGTCAAAACTTGATCAATTTGATAATGGGCTTGCAGGATCAAATCACCCAAAGCTTGAAAATAGAAGACACCCGTAGTGATTGCTACGACGTATCCCTGCCTTATCAGGTGTAGGGAGAACCAACCGATGACTTGGGTAAGATAGATAAAAGCCTCAAGCTCTCCCCTGAATACAACATACCCAAGGGTTAAAACTCCGGTGTACCTTTTCAAGATTGGGAACATCAACACTGGGACCATTGCCAGTGCAAGACCCTCGTCAAAACAAAGAGTGCCCCCATGACGATTTGGTTTGGATTTGTGTAAACTTGAGTAAGATAATCCGGCTCATTTAGAACAGGACTGGTAAAACAAATCTTAATATGCCAGCTGCCATCCCAATTATGTACAATACTTATACAATTAATGCGGTTTTTTTGATCGCTTTCATTTTTGATTCTTCCTTATTTTTGGTTGCCGCTATTTGCTCTATCAATTCCGTTTTAGCGGATTTTGATTCTTCCACATTTTTAATTGCTGCTATTTGCTCTTTCATTTCCGTTTTTGCAGATTTTGATTCTTCCTTAATTCTGGCTGCTGCTATTTGCTCTTTTATTTCCGTTTTTGCAGATTCGGAATCGGTTGCAGATAACATAAACCCGTAAACGATAAGGTACACGGCAAGGGCTATTTCATAAACTCCTACTGGAAGCGATAAAACAGCTCCCCAAGCGGACACCTGGATTACACTGAATAGCTCCAACAAGGCTGCGAAAATAACAGATATGGCACCCACCATCCCCAAAGTAGCTAATCTACGAGGAATGAGCCTCGATCTATAGAGTATCGAACTGTACAGTAGTGTATTGATACCTAAAATGAAATTCAACCCAAGGATGAAGGCCCAGGCATGCATTGAACGTAACAGTCGGTCTGCGGTATGCAATGAAGGAAGAATCCAACACGCCTTCGAGTGCAAATTCTCGACGCAACGTTAACAGCGTTAAAATGCTGACTAAACCAATAATTATGAGAAAAGCTTCAAGCAGACTGCCACCAATATACCCAAGTGCTTTCCTTTCATTGCGCTCTCTTAGGATTGGGAAGAACGCAATTGCTGTACCTGCAACCGAGATAGCAGCAAGCATCTCAAAAATGGCTCCCAGTACAATTTGGTTTTCACTTGTTGGGCCATAGATCATATAATCGGGATTATTGAGAATAGGACCATATAAAACATGACCAAGTATTGAGAAGACTTCTGCAAGGATAAATAGTATTCCAATAATTATTGAACTCCTTCTGATTGCATTCATGTGTTTTCTCCTAATTTTTAAATTAGAGATTGATTAGTTAGATTTTTTGAATATTTATCTGTCTCACCCTCGGCATCGTAAGAGAATACATCGTTTAACAGTAAGCCAAAAGCAAGCACGATGTGGAAAGCTAATTCCAATGATGGGGAGTATTTTTCTTGTTCCTTGGCGATGATGGTTTGCTGCGTGACTCCCACTTTCTCAGCCAATTCCTGCTGGATCGTCTCACCGTTAAAGAAGCGTAATTTGCGGATGTTGTTTCTGATCCGAGATTTGCCCATCTTAGAACCACCTATGATAAAGAACCAGGGGTGAAATATCGACAACGATCTGCGCGAAGATACCAAACTAGTCTTGCCCAACTTGAACATCGTCGATTTTCGGATCCTATTCACTTGTTCTATTGCATGAGTGATAGCAGAGAGGATATGCGTGAGGATCATGACAAAAATCGTTCCAACAACTGCGAATGCGATGATGAATCCCCAAAGGCGGATAACACTTGTCAAATTATAATTTCCACTCTGGAAGATTTGAAACAATCTGATAAGATAGAATCCCAGGATCAGTAGAAAGGTGATCAAGGATGCAGTGAAGTTTTTCCCTCGAACGGACATATTTACCACATTTTGTTTATTTGAGTTTACTTTTAGTAAGACGTAACTTACATGTAGTAATATATTATTTACTATTAATTCAAGTCCATACTTGACACCCGTAATCAGGTTGAAATATATTGTAAGTGCTTTTATCTCGGAATAATCACCAGCTGGTGAATATGAGTTTATTATCAGAGAGTCACAATGTCCCATTTTCTCCCAGTCTATTGATTAATCAGATAAGCTTCTTGTCAAAACATCAAGCTTATTAGTAATGAATAACATTAAAATACCATACAATTTAAAATTTTAAGCTTGATGAGAGCTTGTCTATGAAGTGCTTTATTGTCTTACGACGTCCATTTGTAACATAATAAGTTTAAAAAAAACGTCCATTCTGCCCATTATTACCATGCTTTGATATTCTAATTGCGCCTCTGAAAGACAGAGCATAATGATGGAAAGGCGACTAAAAATATTACATTATCTCTTTATGATTCTACCCCCATACATTATGTTCTAGTCCTAACTAATCTTTTGGGTCAGTTTTTAGGGGGCAGGTCAAATCCTAGTCAAATAACGATTAAATCAGACTCTTTCTTTGTGTTTGGAGATTTATCTTCAGAAGAAAAAAATTTATTAGAAGACCCATGTTATCGAATTAGTTAAACTTAATTTAAAAAGTATTTAGGTGAGTTAAAATAAGATTTCGATAGAGATACAGGGTTGTGAATGGTAATTATTTATTATTACTTCGATTGTTTGCGGATGATTATTTGGAAATTAATAAATGAACAAATTTCCATAATGTGGATAAGCCATTCAAGACGAGGCAACTATATGGCGTTATTGTGGAAGTGATTTAATAAAAATTGTGATAAAGAATATGTATGGGACAAGTTGGGAAAGTCGACAATAATTGGGGAAGTCATTCTAGGGATAGGAATTGCGGTATATTTAGCTTCGGTAGGAGAAGCACAACGTCGAAGTTTATTACAAACATTTTGAGTTGTAGTCTACATCTCAGATTAGTTATTGCATGGCTTGTCAAATTTTGTAATTTGGATTGTAATATTCTTAACAGGTATGGTTCTTTTTAGGAGATTAATGAATACCAAGAAAGGTTATTATATTTTGATATTAATAATTCTCGTCATTTCTGTTTTCTTATTAATTTATCAAAATGCTGATTTCATTTCTCAGACTTTAGGAATTACATTACCTTTTACCTACAACAATGAAGTATCTTTTTGGATAATAAATGATACGGGTGAGGATATTAAATTATTACTGAAGGAATATAATCCGTTGAGCGTCGATAACCGCAGACAAATTGATATACATATTAATACTGATGAAGAAGAATATGTAGAAATCGAAAAGCTTCAATATTTATGGTGGCTGTATGTTTTAGATAAAGAAACCGGTATATACCATCCTGTCCCTAACCCTAACTGTCAGCCTGACTACAACAGTGAATTATATAAAGTAGGATATAAATTTGATTTGTATAGACCTATCACATTCAGGATCGAAAAATGCAATATTATTGGAGGTATAAATGAAATTATTGGAGCGGATAAGCAATCATCTGTGGCAGTTTATATTCCTTCAATTTTGAATAATCAAGGACTCTCGACAAGTGAGTCCGAAGAAATTATTGAACAAGAACCAAGTATTGGTCCAATTACTCTTGGTTTGGGAATCACTGAACAAGGATCCTTGATAAATCCAGGTGTGAGTTTCCCTGAAGGCACCAAGGAAGTATGTGCGAATTTTCAATATGAAAACATGAAGCCAGAAATGCAATTTACACGAATGTGGTACAGAAATGGTGAAGAAGGTTCTAAGCTAACAAGTGCTTGGTCAATATCAGAAAATGGAAAAGAAACTGTATGTTTGTCAACAAATCCCGAAATTGAGGAGTTCTCTTCCAAGTGGGGATTATGAGGTAAAACTTGTTGTTGATGATACATTGATGCAAAGTGCCAAATTCACAATTCAAAATTCTTCAAGTGTTGGAATTGGCGGTGAAAAGATATCTGAGAAAGATGGGATGGTGATGGTGAAGATTATTCAAGGCGATTTTTCCCCATCACTGCCTAATTCTACACAAATCTCTAAACCTGCCAATGAAAGATGGGTGGATAAAACGCCTGTGACGAATGAAATGTTCGCGAATTTCTTGAATGAAAGAGGAAATAGAATCGAAAAAAGTACTGATACTTATTGGTATGATGCTTCGTCTTTAGATGCACAAATTGAATTCATCGGGGGAACCTGGAAACCAAAAGCAGGTTTTAATAATAATCCGGTTGTGGAAGTGACCTGGTTTGGAGCTTGGAACTACTGTCAATGGGCTGGCAGGTCTCTTTCTTATTTTGGACCCGATTCCTATGACGAGAATTTAATTACTGTCGACCCTAACTTAAGTGAATGGGGAGGTAATGCCTATCCTGAGGATTCAAATGTGCCTCCATCAGGTGAAGCTCAAAAAAGAAGAGCACCTATTCTTGGTCCGAGAGAATTAATCACAAGCATGACTAATTCATTCAATGATGTTGGCTTTAGATGTTATTTGGATGTCAGGTTGAACTAATACAATGCAAGGGCGTGTAAATAATGTTATTTTACGTCAGACCCTGTGGGACAAATACCAAACTATTTTAATAGAGACCTCATAACTTCGTAAGGTGCTTTTCCATCAAGGGATATGTGAGGTCTATCATAATTATTGAAGTTTTCCCAAGCCTCTAGCTTCTTATACAAATCTACATCATCTGTGTAAGTCAGTAGTTGATAAAACTCTGTCTGATCAGTTCTGTGTGACCGTTCTACTTTGCCGTTAAGGTGTGGTGTGCGTGGTTTTATATACACATATCGAATTCCTTGGTCTTCAACATGCCAGTGAAAACGGGCTTGAAACTCATGACTCCGATCAGTTCTGATCGTGTTGATTCGGAAAGGATTCTTCTCAATCACATAATCGATGAACTGGATCGCACAATCCTGGTTATGTTTCGTATAGATCTGTAACGCACGAATACGCGTTTCATCATCAATCGCGGTGTATTGGTATCGTTTGATGGTCTTTTCCGCTTGATCTTTCAATTTCAGAAACTTTACGTCTACCTAGTACGTGGTGTCCGGGGACCTTTTTGGTGTACCGTTTGGTGTGCAGTGCACGCCTAGGGGCTGTCTTTGGAAGTCGACCTACTCCATGAGCTCTCAACACCCTGGTTACCGTGGACTCTGAGATCTTGATCCCGTGGTACCGGTCCAGGTAATACACAATTCGTAAGGCCCCGATTTGATATTCTTTGCGAAGTTCGAGAATTTTCTCAACAACCTCAGGCGATGTCTTCCGGGGATACCTATATACGATGGGTTTCTTTCGATACAACCCAGATCGCCTACCTGTATCATATTTCTTTTTCCACTCATAAAATGTTGAACGAGGGATATTGAATTCTATGCAGGCTTTTGTCACTCCGATATTTTTCGCAAAGTCAAGTACGACTAGTTTGAGCCTGACCATCAATTCTTCTTTGGCTTCTTTGTGCATATGATCCTTCTAGGTGTAGCATAGATCCTAATCCAAACTGTCCAGGAGGGTAGGACGTATTACAAAAAAAGTAAGCCAACAACACCTACTAAACAAATCCCAAGCGATACTATAGTATGTGACCAAGCGATTAATTATGTTGGTGAAAAAATGAATGTTTGTGGAAATATTGTTAGCACTAGATATGCTTCATCAACGAATGGTTCGCCTACTTTTCTAAATTGCGGTAAACCATATCCAAACCAAGAATTCACTTTTTTAATTTTGGGTAGGAACAGAAAAATTTTTCCGCCTAATCCAGAATATTAGTAAGATTCAAAATATATATGTACAAGAGGTCTAATAATTTTGTATAAAGGAGTACCCGAAATTGAAGCTGTAAGTTCTTCCCAAATCACCATACCTTGATAAATAAGACAAAAAAATGAGAAAATGTTCTGACCTGCCCTGTTTTTTGTACTAGACGAAAAGTAGCGAATAGGGTAGAACAAGATCAAGTGATCACCATAGGTCTAGCCCCTCTGGTGTTGCTTTCCGCATTTGACCTGCTTCTCCTGCTAATCGCACCCATCGCCCTTGTCCCCCTTTTCTTCTTCTTTGTTGCCTCCAACGCAGCTGGAGCAGCTGGCGATTTTATCATAGCATCTCAGCTAATGTCGTTTTCCTCAGATAATATAATGGAGGATAACAACGTGGACTTGATAATTTATGAACCCAAGAGAAACAAAAAAACCGCCTAACACCCACGTGGAGCAGTCACCAAAAGTGAATCTTTGTTTCGGAGGATGATATGACGTCGAAGAAGGTAGTTGGTCAAAAGGTAGTACTAACAATTTCCGCTCGCCAGTGGATCCGTTTGATTGCGGTGTATCTCTTCATACCAATGGTTCTATTCGTTTGCGGAGGTGATTTCGGTTGGTGGCAGGCCTGGGTGTATTCCCTGCTAATTGTCGCTGCTGGAGTGGGAGGGCGTATTTTGGCGGAACGGCGGCATCCGGGATTGATGGCAGAACGACAAAACATTGAGAAGCTCCAAGAAGCGAAAACTTGGGATAAAACGCTTGCCCCGTTGATGGCATTGAGTGTAGGCTTCCCACTAGTCATAGTGGCCGGGCTGGACCATCGCTTTGGGTGGTCACCTGTATTCCCGCTATGGCTCATCGTGCTCGGGTTTTTCTTAATCGCGCTCGGATACGCTTTTTCTGTGTGGGCATTTGTGGAGAACCGTTTCTTTTCCAGCGTGGTGCGTATTCAAACGGATCGAGGGCATGAAGTCTGTGACAGCGGCCCATATCGAATCATTCGGCATCCAGGCTATGCTGGAAATATACTGCCACTGCTAGGAATTGTGCTGGCTTTAAGCTCCTTGTGGACACTCATTCCGGCAGCTGTGGCGCTGGTCATAGCGGTGATCAGAACCACGTTGGAAGACCGAACGCTGCAAGAAGAGCTGCCGGGGTATCAGGAATATGCTTATCGCGTGCGCTATCGGTTGATTCCGGGGATTTACTGAAAGATGTAACCATACATCGTTGCTCTGACCAACACGCAGCTGAACCCGACGTGGCTATCCCAAGCGATTGTGAAGTTAGCTAAGCCCGCTGCCGAGGTCTCTGCCGAAGGCTCGTCGCCCAAGCTGCGGTCACCCGCCGCTTTTCCGCTGTGAAATTCAATCTACTGGACGTTGCCTACCATGAGCGGCTACGTTTCCCCGTCCTCACTTTTTCACTGGATGCTTGATTGCGCACTTGCAACCTTGGTTCCACTCGTCTAATGCCAGGAAATATTTATCCGTTTGTCTCTTTCACCAGATTCCTGGCTTGTGCAGACAGGCTTTATTATCGTACAATCAATACATATTTACCGATTTAATGACAGTTTTGACCTAGTAGCATACATTAAACCCCAAATATCCAGGTGCGTTTACTAATACGGCTTAGTTCAACTCGGTTTGATGTGGCGGGATGGGGGAAAGTCGAAACGCCAGTTCTTTGAGCCGCCACATCAAACCTTTACCATTGCAGTAGAGAAATCAATTCACACCTGTAAGGAGATATTTCACAATGGACATTCCAAGGATCTTCAACATCACCGAAAGTGCTCATCGCATCCACAACCCGTTCACACCAGAAAAACTCGCTACTCTCGGCGCGGCGTTGCGCCTGGAACCGGGGACCCATGTTCTCGACCTCGGCAGCGGCTCGGGCGAGATGCTGTGCACCTGGGCACACGATTACGAAATCATTGGCACTGGTATCGACATGAGCCAATTGTTCTCCAATCAAGCGAAGCGCCGCGCTGAAGAACTCAGTGTTGTCGGCCAAGTCGAGTTCATCCACGGCGACGCTGCCGGCTACGTAGCCGCCGAAAAGGTCGGAGTGGCAGCCTGTCTCGGCGCCACGTGGATCGGCGGGGGAGTCGTGGGTACGATCGAACTTCTGGCGAAAAGCCTCCGCACGGGAGGGATCATCCTCATCGGCGAGCCCTATTGGTTGCAGTTACCGCCGACCGAAGACGTTGCCAAGGGTTGCCATGCCGGTTCGATATCTGACTTTCTCATGCTTCCAGAACTGATCGCGTCTTTCGGCAAACTCGATTACGACGTCGTCGAAATGGTTCTAGCAGACCAAGAGGGCTGGGACAGGTACGAGGCAGCCAAGTGGCTCACCATGCGCCGATGGCTCGAAGCAAATCCCGATGACGAGTTCGCGAAAGAAGTGCGAGCCCAACTGACCTCGGAACCCGAACGCCACGCCACTTACACGCGTGAATACTTGGGGTGGGGGGTGTTCGCGCTGATGGCGCGGTGATGTACGTGATGGGCATGTCCACCCGCAAAGTTGCCGCAATCACCGAACGATGATGCGGTAGCGAGATCTCTTCCACGCAGGTTAGCCGGGTGGCCACACTGCTGGATGAAGTCCTGGAAGCCTAGCGCAACCGTCCCTTGGACACAATTATTTACCTGTACCTGGATGCGATGTAAGAGAATGTAGGGTGGATGGCCAGATCCAGGACGCAGCTGTGCTGATTGTCAGTAGAGTGAAACCAGACGGGAAACGCACGGTTAACAGCCTGGAGCGGGTAGGATTGGAAATCTGAAGAAGAACCCGGGTTGCAAGAATCTTCCCCAATGAGCCCTCTTGTTTGAGGCTAGTGAGTGCTCTGTTGATGGAGATTAGATAGAGCTGGCAGACTGGCAAGATTTATTTACAAATTTTATGGTGCTGAACTACTTTATAAACTGGATCACCTGACTAATTTTACAGAAAAGATGTTGCATGATCATTGGAACTCCTTCTTTGGGATTTGTATTTATTTTGGGGGGGTCACTTCTTTTTATTGGATTTAGAAGTTCAATTTCAAACTCATTCCAAATCCAATATATCCACGCCCTTATTGCCCTAAAGGCTGCATGACAACCTCCTTTATACCTATGTTGTGATAGGGATAATAAATATTGTCTTATTAGAGTTGAAGTGAATTCTTATAGCATTTGAACTCCAACAGAATCCAAGTAATCCGCAAAATATTTCAACTCCAATCCATCCAAAATATATTAGCGTCGTTTTTGAGAGTTGCCGGCTTTCTCTTTCAACAAGAAATCCATTGATGACATTGCGGATTGACCCATGAACAATTTGCAAAGTCAACTAGTCCAGCACCTTGATGGACATAATAAAAAACCTCCTTTTTCACCATTTATGGCGTTAAGAAGGTTTCTCTACCTCAATAATTCCAAACTTTTGATGACCCCGACAGGACTCGAACCTGTAACCAATTGATTAAGAGTCAACTGCTCTGCCAAATTGAGCTACGGGGCCGTTTGGGCAGATTATACCGAAAAAGGGTTGAAAGTCAATTGACCGCGTTACGGGATCGAATTGAGCCAGGTTTTTGCAGGTGGTAGAGATTGGGGATTGGAGATAGGGGATTGAAGAATTAATAGTGATGTCAAGGAACACTGTCTGCCCGAGATCAGTTTTTAAACCATAATGAGATAAAATTACGAAAAAGGTTTTAATACCCATATGAAATTAGATGGTTGCATTACAGACGTCCCTGGTATAAAGGTGGGACACGCCGAAGACACTTCGGCGCTCACTGGCTGCACTGTGGTCCTGTGCGAGCAGGGGGCGGTCGCCGGGGTTGACCAGCGCGGCGGGGCACCGGGGACCCGCGAGACCGACCTGCTGCGACCGATGCACCTGGTCGAAAAAATTCACGCAGTACTGCTTTCTGGCGGGTCAGCCTACGGTCTGGATGCTGCCGGTGGGGTGATGCGCTACCTGGAGGAGAAAGGAATCGGGCTGGATGCGGGCGTCGCCAGGGTGCCGATCGTGCCGGCTGCAATCCTCTTCGACCTGGATATTGGCGATCCCTCGGTCAGACCGGATGCCGCTATGGGCTACCTTGCCTGCCAGAACGCTTCCGCTGATCCTATCCGGCAGGGTAACGTAGGTGCTGGTACGGGAGCCAGGGTCGGGACCATCCTGGGTGTAAACCAGGCGATGAAATCCGGTATCGGCTGCGCCAGCGTTGAACTGGGCGAGGGCGTGATCCTCGGCACGATTTTCGCGGTGAACGCTTTTGGAGATGTGATCGATCCGGATACAAACCGGATCATCGCTGGGGCGCGTTCGGTCACAGCAGAACCGCATGAGAGCCACCAGGAGGGTTATTTCGCCAACACGTTGGAAATAATGCGAGCAGAGATTGGCAGGCAGATCTTCAAATTTATTACATCCAGGAACACCATCATAGGGGTTCTGGCCACCAACGCCAGCTTGAACGTGGAGGCGGCTAATAAGCTGGCCCAGATGGCCCAGGATGGGATTGGGCGCACAATCCGCCCTGCCCATACCATGTTTGACGGCGACACGGTATTTGCCCTCTCCTGCGGCGACCTGGATATTGATGTAAATATCGTCCAGGCATATGCCGCTGAAGTGACCGCCAGCGCAGTCCTGAATGCCGTACAATCCGCCACTCCAGCAGGCGGACTGCCAGCGGCAACCAGCCTGCCAAATCCTGAATAACATATGGCAACCGATACGATCCTTATTGTCGAAGACAACGATGTGATGCGGGCAGGTCTGGAGGAATTGCTTGCCCTGGAGGGCTTCAGCGTCACCAGCGCATGTGACGGGCTGGATGGCCTCTCAAAAATGGAACAATCCTTACCGGACCTGATTCTGGCGGATATCGCCATGCCGGAAATGGACGGGTTCGAATTCTTCAACGCTGTCCGCGCCAGACCGGACTGGATAACAATACCTTTTGTTTTCCTGACCGCGAGAGCCGAAACTGTGGATGTCATCGCCGGGAAAAACTTGGGGGCGGAGGACTATCTGATCAAACCGGTCTCGAATAAAGAACTGCTCACCACTGTGCGCTCAAGGCTGAGGCGAGCCCGCCAGCTCGAGATGGCGCAGCTTAAACAATCCTACCAGGCGAGCTTGACCGCCCTTGCCAGGGCGATTGAACTGCGCGACCGCTACACCGGCGGGCATATCGAACGGGTGACAGAATATTCAATTGCAATCGGGAACCAGCTGGGCTGGAGTGAATCCAGGCTTGAGGCGCTTCGATACGGCGCAATCCTGCATGATATCGGAAAAATCCAAATCAGTAAGAGCATCCTATCAAAAAACACCGAACTGAATGAGACCGAAATCCAGGAAATCCGAAATCACCCACGGATCGGTTCAGAGATGATCCGGGACATATCCTACCTGTCCGGGGCAGTTGAAATCATAAAACACCACCATGAACGCTGGGATGGTGGCGGCTATCCGGATGGATTAGAAGGGGAAGAAATCCCGCCCGGCGCCAGGATCGTGGCAGTCGCGGACGCTTTTGATGCAATGATATCCGACCGTCCCTACAGCCCCGCCCACAGCATGGAAGAAGCTTTTTCCGAAATCAAGCGCTGTCAGGGCGCCCAATACGACCCAAAGATCGTCTCGGGATTTATTCACGCCTGGGATGCTGGAATTATCCAGGCGATTGTTAAAGCCCACCAGTAAATAATCTGATTTCTAATCTTCAGCCGGCAGGGGAGCAGTGATTTCCAGGTTTGTTTTTGAAGTCCTGGCACGGCCAAGATTAATCAGGATGACCGAACCGATGATCGCAGCCGCGGAGAAAATTATACGCGTATTCAGCGGCTCCCTCCCAATCAGAGTACCCAGGGTTAGCGCAACCAGCGGGTTGACATAGGCATAGGTAGACACAAGCGGGGTTGGAGCCGCCCGCAGCAGCCAGATGAAGGTGCTGTACCCGATAATAGAACCGAAAATCAGCAGATAAATATAGGCTGCCCATGAGATTGCGCTTATATCTTCCAGATTCAGGCTGCTAATTTCACCAAGCAGAAATCCGATTAACAGCATCGCAGCGCCCCCGGCTAATAATTCCATCCCGGCTGCCAGCTGGCTCGACTGCGGAAGACTGGCGTCGCGGTTGTAAATCGAACCCACTGCAATCGAGATGGCAGAGACCAGCAGCAGCAGCAAACCGGCTGGATCAAGGCTCTCGGAATTCAGGTCAGCCAGAGCCGGACCGATTAATAGAATAATGCCGGTAAATCCGACCAGCAAACCAGCAAGTTCCAACATGCTCAGCCGGAAGGATCTCGCCAGGATTGTATCGACCAGCACCATCCATAAGGGAACAGTTGCGATGACCAGCGAAGCAACCCCGGAAGCCACCCTTTTCTCAGCCAGGGTCAGGCAGCCGTTGGCAACCGTAACCAGCAGAAGTCCGATGATCGCGGCTGCCCTCCATTGGACCCTGGTCGGGCTGGCTGAGCCTCGTAACCGGACGAGGCTATAAAACAACAGCCCTGCCAGAAAGAAGCGGCTGCCCGCCATCAGGAAAGGCGGCATTGTCTCTATCGCGAATCGGATAGCCAGGTAAGTGCCACCCCAAACTAGATACAGGGTGATCAAACCGGTCCAGGTTTTAGCCTTCATGCCCCAACCCGGACCAGTTCCCAGCCCACAATCGCCTTTTTACGGACCGCGCCCCAGCGGTAATCTCCAAATGAGCCCATGCTGCGGATCACCCGGTGACATGGGATAATTAATGCAACCGGATTGCGGGCAAGCGCGCTGCCGACTGCCCGCGATTTATTTCGATTTCCCAGCGCCTCCCCGATATTCTGGTAAGAAAGCAGACAGCCGGGTGGGATTCTCAGCAGGGCTTCCCACACTTTTATTTGGAAGTTTGTCCCCCACAGGTGCAGGTGGACAGGTCCCTCCTGGCGTGCTTCAAACACAAACAGGCGTTCCATAAAGTCAGTCAGAGCCCCTGTTTTTTCGGATATTTCCGCATTTGGCCAGCTCGACTTCAAATCCTGAAGGGCATCCTGGTGGTTGCCTGGCTCGACAAATGCCAGGTGGCAGATCCCCTTTCCAGTGGAAGCCGCCAGGCATTCTCCAAATGGGGTGGGATATAACCCGTATTCAATAAGCAGACCCAGACCCTTGTTTTTAAATTCTCCGGGTGTAACCGCCTCGCAGGTTACAAACAGGTCGTGCAGCCTGCCCGGCCCGGATAAACCGCTCTGGATGGCGGCATCCAGGACCCTTCGGGATTCGCCTAACAGATACTTGGCATGTTCTTTTGTAATAAACTGCAGAAACCGTTTTGGGCTTATGCCAACCCACCGGGTGAAGACGCGCTGGAAATGGTGCGGGCTGTAACCCGCCCTGCTGGCGACTTCTTCAAGATTTGGCTGGCGCTTAAATTCACCTTCCAGGTAATATAACGCTTTTTCAATAACACTGTAATCCTGGCTTAGCTGGATCAAATCGAGTTGGCTTGTGGGCATGATTTTTATCCTGAATTAAAGGTTTCCACCAATATTAACAGGTAACTCCTGAAACACCACCCGATTCTTGCGGTTTCCCCGGGCTCGAATTGATTTTCGCAGGCAGGAACTATTCCGGCGATTCACAATCATCAAGTATATCAATACAAATATCCGAATTAAATTCTTAAATTAATTGTCAGACAATTGACTTTCCATTTTTAGTTTGATAAACTTACCAGGTCAGCGTTTTAAAAATCCAATTTGCCAGAATAAACATAAATCTTTACAAAACATAAAAACAATGACTACTTTACTGGTCCGCAATGCAGCCGTACTGGTTACCATGGATGACCACCGCCGGGAGATACCGGATGGTGGTCTTTTTATTTCCGACGGATTTATCCAGAATGTTGGCTCAAGCTCAGAACTGCCAAACAGCGCGGACAGGGTACTGGATCTTTCCGGACATGTCCTCCTGCCCGGGCTGGTTAACACCCACCATCACTTCTACCAAACGCTCACCAGGGCTGTCCCGGCTGCCCAGAACGCTAACCTGTTTTACTGGTTAAAGACCCTTTACCCGATCTGGGCCAGGATGGGACCGGAAGATATCCGGATCTCAACCAGGACCGCCCTGGCGGAACTGGCCCTATCCGGCTGCACAACCGCCTCCGACCACCTGTATCTTTTTCCAAACGGTTCCAGGCTGGATGATGAAATCCAATCGGCGGCGCAGATCGGGCTGCGCCTGCATGCATCCAGGGGATCAATGAGCCTAGGCGAAAGCAAGGGCGGGTTGCCACCCGACAGTGTGGTTGAAGATGAGGAGACAATCTTAAAAGAATCTCAGCGGCTGATCGAGACTTACCATGATCCCAAACCGGGTTCGATGGTGCAGATCGTCCTGGCTCCCTGCTCCCCGTTCAGCGTTACCTCAGAACTGATGGTGCAGAGCGCTGGACTTGCCCGCGAATACGGGGTAAAACTGCATACCCACCTTGCAGAAACAAAGGATGAGGAAGAATTCTGCCAGCAGAAATTCGGTTACCGCCCGGTCGCCTACATGGAAACCCTGAACTGGACCGGTGAGGATGTCTGGTTCGCCCACTCCGTTTACGTGAATGAGAGTGAAATCGAACTCTACAAACAAACCGGGTGCGGGGTTGCTCACTGCCCCACTTCCAACATGCGCCTGGCATCCGGGATCGCTCCAGTAATGAACATGCTCAGGAAAGGTGTCCGGGTTGGAGTGGGGGTGGATGGTTCAGCCAGCAATGACGGCTCGCACATGCTGGAAGAAGTGCGCCAGGCGATGTTACTCGCCCGCCTGGATGCCGGTTTGAGAGGGGCCTCCCTGTCGCTTGAAAATGCGCCGCCATTAATGACCGCCCGCCAGGCGCTGGAAATTGCGACCCGCGGCGGCGCGGCGGTCCTGGGCAGATCAGACATCGGCTCACTGGAACCGGGAAAATGCGCCGATTTTTTTGCGGTAAATCTGAACCGTTTAGGTTACGCAGGCGGGCTGCACGACCCCGTCGCCGCGCTGGTTTTCTGCGCGCCGGTGATTGCCGATTATACAGTAGTGGCAGGAAAAATCATCGTTGAAGGTTCGCGGTTAAAAACCTGGGATCAGGATTTATTAATTGAAGAACATAACAAAGCTGCTGCTGCCCTTCTGTCTTGAAGAAATTGTATATATTCCTTTTCTCAAGAAATAAAGCGGAACTTTTTTACCCATCCTATCCGTTATCAGCATATCCTTCGGAGGAAAGATGATTGTCAGGGAATTAACAAATCACTCAAAACACCTGGTGGATGTTGCGATGGGTCGCGCGCCAGCAGACATGGTAATAAAAAACGGGCGCTGGGTTAATGTGCAGTCTGGCGAAATCCTGCCAAACACAGATATCGCCATAGCAGGACAGCGGATCGCCTATGTTGGCGAAGACGCATCTCACACAATAAACGACCAAACGACCGTTATTGAGGCTGGGGATCGTTACCTGGTGCCCGGCTTGCTGGACGGGCATATGCATGTCGAATCCGGCATGCTGACAGTGACCGAATTTGTTCGGGCGGTCATCCCGCATGGCACAACCGCGATGTTCATCGACCCGCATGAGATCGCCAATGTTTTCGGGATAAAAGGGGTGAAATTAATGGTCGATGAAGCCACGCAGCAGCCAATCCATGTCTGGGTACAGATGCCTTCCTGCGTGCCTTCCGCCCCGGGATTGGAAACGCCCGGTGCCAGCATTGGGCCTGAGGAAGTCGCCGAGGCAATGAAATGGGACCGTATAATCGGACTGGGAGAGATGATGAATTTCCCGGGTGTATTTAACAGCGATGAAAAAATGCACGCCGAAATGGCGCAGACAATCGCTGCCGGAAAAATCATCGGCGGGCACTACGCCTCACCAGACCTGGGATTGCCTTTTTACGGTTACGCCGCTGGCGGACCGCAGGATGACCACGAGGGCACCCGCAAAGAGGACGCCGTGATTCGGGTCCGTCAGGGCATGAAAGCTATGCTGCGCTTCGGTTCAGCCTGGCATGATGTCGCTGAAGGTGTGAGGGCAGTCACAGAAGACGGTCTTGATCCGCGTCACTTTATCCTGTGTACAGACGATTCACATTCCGAGACCCTTGTCAACGACGGGCATGTTAACCTGGCGGTACAGCAGGCAGTAAAGAACGGCATCCCGCCCCTTACTGCTGTCCAGATGGCGACCATAAACACAGCCGAACACTTTGGCGTTTGGCGAGACGTTGGAATGATCGCTCCTGGCCGGTTCGCAGATATCCTGCTGGTAAGGGACCTGGAAGATTTCCGGCCGGATACAGTGATAGCAAAGGGCAAAATCCTGGTTAATAATCGAAACCTCCAGTTTGATCTGCCAGCCTTTGACTACCCCGATTGGGCTCTACAATCCATCCATCTCGGACACCCCTTAAGCGAGGCGGATTTTAAACTGGCTGCTCCCGGGAAGGACCGGGTTCGCGCCAATGTGATTGGAGTGATTGAGAATCAGGCCCCAACCCGCCACCTGCAAATTGAACTCCCGGTAGAAAATGAAGAAATCCTGATTGATATTGAGGGCGATATTAATAAAGTCGCGCTGATTGAAAGGCACGAAGGCACCGGTGGGGTCACTGTCGGACTGGTGACCGGGTTCGGGTTCAACGTGCCTTGCGCAGTTGGTTCAACGGTAGCCCATGACAGCCACCACATGATCGTTGTGGGCACCAGCGAAAGCGATATGGCGAAAGCCGCCAACGAATTGGCCCGCATTGGAGGCGGGCAGGTTGTTGTAAAAGCTGGGGAGGTAATCGGCGAGGTTGACCTGCCAATCGCTGGCTTGATGTCCAGCGAACGGGCGGATACAGTCGCTAAGAAGGCTGGAAGTGTGCTGGCGGGATTTGAAGCCTGCGGTTGTAAATTAAACAACCCCAATATGCAGCTCAGCCTGCTGGCGCTTGTTGTGATCCCGGAACTGCGTATTTCCGATCTTGGCCTTGTTGATGTCACTAAATTCGATTTTGTGCCCCTTGTTGAGGAATAAAATCGTCAGGATTATATGAACATGCATAACCAATCAATATCCTGGAGGCTGCATAGAGACCTGAAACACATGATTGATTCAGGAATTGCAGGGCAGAAATTACCCTCGGAACCCGAACTTTCGCAGCAGCTCGGGGTTTCGCGGGCAACCCTGCGTGAAGCCATGCGTACATTTGAAATCCAGGGTAAAATCCGGCGCAGGCAGGGATCGGGGACTTTTATAACCAGTACCCCGCAGGTGATTGAGAGCGGGCTGGAAGTTCTTGAATCAATTCAAACGATCGCAAACCGGATCGGCCTTGAAGTGAAACTCGGAAAATGGAAAGCTGAATTGCGATCGCCCACGATTGAAGAATATAAAGTGTTGGGGATTGAACCAGGCGGGGCGGTGACTGACATCTCTAGGGTGATCATCGCAGAAGACCGCCCGGCTGCTTTTCTGAGGGATGTTCTGCCTGCCGCTATCCTGCTTCCAGAAGATATCGAACAAGATTTTCGCGGCTCTATCCTGGACTTGCTGCTGGAGCGCGGAGCGCCCCAGCTATCTATCGCCCGCACCGATATCAATGCAATTAACGCATCAGCCGACATTGCCCGGGCGCTCGGCATCCAGAGAGGGGATGCTTTATTGTATTTTTGCGCAGATTTATACAACCCGGATAGACAGATTGTTGACCAGTCCCGCAGTTACTTTCTGCCGGGATATTTTAATTTCCACGTTGTACGCCGGATAGGACAAAATCTTTAATATTTTTGAAATTCAATTAGTTAAAAAGGAGAATTAGAATGAAAAGCTTTACCGGACGGGATATCCTGTCACTCAAGGATTTTGAAAGAAATGAATTTTTCCAAGTCTTTGAGGTTGCCAAACAGCTGGAACCAATTGCCAGGTACCGCAAAAACAGCGATCTTCTGGCGCAAAAAACACTCGTAACAGCATTCTACCAGCCCAGCACCCGCACGCGCCTGGCCCATGAAGCTGCCATGCACCGCCTTGGAGGCCACGTGACCGGCTTTTCGGATGCAAAAATGACCCGGGCTGGGGATTTTTACCAGGAATCGATCAAGGATACCGTAAAAATGCTCGAGTTTTACGGTGATGTGATTGTTATGCGCCATTTCCAGCAGGGCGCTCCACAGGAAGCCGCCAATTGGGCTTCCATTCCAATCATCAACGGCGGCGACGGCTGGGGAGAGCACCCCACCCAAATCCTGACAGACCTTTATACAGTTCTGCAGGAAAAGGGCCGCATAGATGGGCTGGAATGGCTGGCGGTCGGAGATATGCGCATGCGTACCATGCACTCCCTGGCTTACGGTCTTACCCAGTTTGACTGCCCGATCACATTTGTAGCTCCGCCTGAAATTTCCCTGACAGATGAATTTAAGAGCGAGCTGGAGGGGTACAGTCTTAACTTCAGTGAAGCCGAACATGTTGAACAGGTCATCCACAAAGCGGATGTGATCCTGGTTGAACCGGTGGTCCAGCCTGACTACACGAAATCGCGTGATGAACGCTCAGGGGATGTTGATTTGACGCCTGCTAACTACAAAATCACGCGTGAATTGCTGCAAACAAAAGCCAAATCCGATGCAATCCTGCTGCACTCTCTCCCGAGGATGGATGAGATTCCACCTGATGTGGATATCACCCGCTGGTCGCGCTACTGGCAGGAAGCATTCAACGGTGTAGTTATGCGGATGGCTTTGCTTGCGCTGGTTTTGGGAGCGATGGAATAATCTGAGTATTGGAACGGGAGAATATCAAAATGCAAACAGATTTAAGAAACAGAGACCTGATAGGCGACCTGGATTTCAGCAAGGAAGAGGTTGAAACCGTTCTTGAAGTGGCGGCTGACCTGAAGCGTAAACGTGCCCTTGGTGAAGAGCATGCCTATTTGCGGGATAAAGTACTGGCGATGTTGTTTTTCTTTTCCAGCACGCGCACGCGAGGCTCGTTTGAAGCGGGTATGGCGCAGTTGGGCGGGCATGCTGCTTTTATTGAGAGCAGGACAACCCAGATCTCACACGGCGATACGGAAAAGGAGATGGGTGAAATATTCGGGCGCTATTTTGATGGTATCGCCATCCGGCACGTGGATTGGGGTATTGGCAACCGCTACCTCAACCTGGTGGCTGAGGCTTCCCGGGTACCGGTATTGAATATGCAGTGCGAATACTACCATCCCTTTCAAATCCTGGCTGACCTGCTGACGATTTTCGAAAAGAAAGGCCGTGATTTACGCCGCAAGAAGCTGGTTGTCTCCTGGGCCTATGCTTCTTCTTACTTGAAACCAATCTCAGTCCCGCAGTCGCTGGTACTGCAAATGCCAAGGTTCGGCCTGGATGTAGTGCTCGCCCACCCCCCTGAGTTCAAACTGATGCCAGAGATTATGGATCAGGCCAGAGAACAAGCCAGAAAGTATGGGGTCGGTTTCGATACCAGCGATGATATGGAATCCGCATTCAAAGACGCTGATATTGTGTATGCCAAATCATGGGGCCCGCTCCTGACCACCCAGGATCCTGAGGAGGGCAAACAAATCCAGGACAAGTATCAGGATTGGATCACCGACGAGCGGAAAATGGCGCTTGCAAAACCTGATGCCATTTACATGCACCCGCTGCCAGCCGATAGAAACATCGAGGTCACCGATGGTGTGATGGACGGCCCGAATTCTGTTGTGTTTGACGAAGCTGAAAACCGGCTGCATGTCCAAAAAGCCGTTATGGCTCTTACTATGCGTTAAAATTGGAGAATAATACATGGAAAATCGCAAAGTTGCTGTAGTCGCAATTGGCGGCAATTCACTGATTAAAGACAAAAATCGCCAGACTGTAGAAGACCAGTATCTGGCAGCCAAGGAAACCACTTTTCATATCGCAAATATGATTGAGAAGGGTTGGGATGTGGCTATCGGTCATGGTAATGGACCCCAGGTGGGTTTTATTTTACGCCGGTCTGAAATAGCCCACAGGGTTGAAGGCATGCATGAACTTCCCCTTGATGTCTGCGGAGCGGATTCGCAGGGCGCGATCGGTTATGCCCTGCAGCAGAATCTTCAGAATGAACTCAATAAAAGGGGGATAAAAAAGAACGTTGCAACCGTCATTACCCAGGTCCTGGTGGACAGAGAAGACCCCGCCTTCAAGAAACCCTCCAAACCCATCGGAGGTTTTATGGACGAAGATGAAGCCCACCGGCGTGCTGATGATCTTGGCTGGGACGTGGTTGAAGATGCCGGCAGAGGCTGGCGGAGGGTTGTAGCTTCTCCCCTTCCGGTGGAAGTGGTTGAATTTGATTCAGTTAAAACGCTCGTGGAAAACGGTGTGGTGGTTATTACAGTCGGCGGAGGCGGTATACCGGTTATCGACAAAGGAGATGGGGATTATATCGGTACCGCCGCGGTAATCGACAAAGACTTTGCGAGCAGTCTCCTGGCGATGAAACTTAAAGCGGATCTTTTATTGATCTCCACTGCAGTCGAAAAAGTCGCCGTGAATTTTGGAAAACCGAACCAGGAATGGCTTGATAGAATGACTTTAAGTCAGGCGAAAGACTACCTGAAAGAGGGCACCCACTTCGCAAAAGGCTCGATGGCGCCAAAAATTGAAGCGATCATCTGGTTCCTTGAATTCGGAGGCAAGCAGGCAATTATCACAAATCCAGAAAACATCAATCGGGCCCTGAACGGTGAGACCGGGACCTGGATCACCCCTTAACCGGATCATTGGTTATATTCTTATGTAGAGACGTAAATATCATGGAAATTGATCTCCAGGATATCCGCAAATACTTCGGCAGCGTCAAAGCAAATGATGGAATAAACATGCAGCTTAAGGGCGGGCATATTTACGGTCTCCTGGGCGAAAACGGAGCCGGAAAGAGCACCTTAATGAAAATACTTTCCGGCTACCAGCCACCCGACAGCGGCCAGATACTGCTTGACGAATCTCCAAGTAAATTTGATTCACCTGCCCAGGCTTTAAAATCCGGAATTGGGATGCTGTACCAGGAACCTCTTGATTTTCCACCGTTTAAAATTATCGATAATTATCTGCTCGGAAAGGACAACCGTCTCAGGCTGGATTATAAAACTGTTGAGGCGGAATTGATGGAATTTTCATCCCGGTACAATTTCGAACCTCGATGTGCAAGCATTTATAGACAGTCTTTCTCTGGGGGAGAGACAGCAATTGGAACTGGTCCGCTTGCTTGCCGGCGGTGCTCAGGTGCTGATACTTGATGAACCGACCACAGGCATAAGCGCAGAACAAAAAGAACTGCTCTTCGATTCGATTCGAATATTAGCTCATGAGGAAGGAAAAACTATCATTCTGGTTTCACACAAGCTGGATGAAGTCCAGGAACTCTGTGACCACGCTTTTGTCCTGCGAAAAGGAAAACTGGTTGGCGAAATTAAATATCCCCTGCTCTAACGAATCACTGGTTGAAATGATGTTTGGTCAGATCCCTGAAAGAAGTGACCGGGCCCCCCAGATCAAGGATAAAGCCATGCTTGAGATACACGATCTGACTATTTCGACATACCGGATGCAAGTTGAAAGCATCAATCTGAAATCCAAGTCAGGTGAAGTATTTGGACTCGCCGGTCTTGAGGGCAGCGGCCAGGAACTCCTGATGCAAACCATTGCCGGATTGATCAAACCTGCAAAAGGGAAAATTTTTCTCGACGGGGTGGACGTGACTGGCTGGTCTTACCACCGAATCCAGGATGAACTGTCGGCATACGTGCCGGCAGGTCGCCTGGAAGCCGGGCTGGTCAGCGGTTTGAGCATAACCAGAACATGTAGTGCTGGCTGAACCAGAACACGCATTTTTTGTGGATTGGAAAGCATCGAGAGAGGACAGCGAAAAAAGAATCGTAGAGTACCAGATTGTAGGTACACCAGGCACGATGGCTGACGAACTGTCCGGTGGTAACCAGCAGCGGCTTGCTTTTTGCCCTGCTGAACAACCCTCTAAAACTGGTTATGCTCGAACATCCTACCCGGGGACTTGACGTACAATCAACCAATTACATCTGGGAAAAACTCTACAGCAGAAGGAATGACGGTACAGCCATCCTGTTTATGTCGGCCGATCTGGATGAGATCATTGAACGAAGCGATCGCATCGCTGTTTTTTCGGGAGGCATTATGTCACGGATCGTGGATGCCAAGAGTACAAACGTGGATGAATTGGGACATTTAATTGGAGGCCGGGAGTGAGCGCACGCCGTTTGTTTACGATATGCCTGGCCAGCAGTTCCAATCATCGCGGCGCTTCTTTTCACTGCAGCTTTGCTGGTCATTTTTGATGCCAGCCCGCTTGAATCGCTGGTTGCAATATTCCAGGGCGCATTTGGTGACCAATCGAAAACACTCAGCGTTATGGCGTTCTGGGTGCCTTTAACCCTCTGTTCCATCGGACTGCTGATAACATTTCACAGCCGGTTTATGGAATATCGGAATAGAAGGCCAGATAATTATGGGTTCCATTGCAGCAAGCTGGGTTGCCCTGAAAATTGATGCTCCCCGATCCCCTTCAATTCCACTGGAATTGATCATGGCGATGCTGGCAGGAGCGTTCTGGGCTGCCTTATCGGCGGTCCTCAAAACGAGAGGAAAGGTACACGAAATATTCAGCGGTTTAGCCCTAAACAACCTTGCCATTATCCTGACAAATTATTTGATATCGGGTCCCTGGCAGCCGCCAGAAGGCGGGACATTCAGAGGAACCCAGCCTTTTGCAGATGCAGCTTTACTGCCGAGATTTGCTGATTCCCGCTTCAGCCCGATTTCACTTGTGATCACCCTGGTTGCAATCGGGATGGTCTACGTTACATTACGGGGCACATTCTGGGGATTAAAGCTTAAATCGCTGGGAAAAAATCCCATTTTCATCATTTTTACTCGGGGTGGCAAGCGAGCGTGAGACAATACTGGCAATGATGTTCTGCGGCGCTCTGGCTGGATTGGGTGGTTCAATAAGAGTTCTCAGCTGGTTTGATAGTCTCAGGCAAAGCATTTCTGGCGGAATTGGTTTTCTGGCTTTGCTGGTTGTAATGTTGGCAAACTATAGAATTTTGTACGTCCCTTTTATCACCTTTTTCTTCTCCGCAATTCTTAATGGCAGTATAACCCTGCAGTTGCGAACACAATTACACTCTTCTATTGGCGGGATCCTGACCGGAGTGATGGTTCTTTTTGTCCTGTTGTTCGGTGATAGCCGCATATTCAAGTTCTTCCACAAAGAGGACATAAATGAACGAACCTGAAATTGTGCGAATTCTTGCCTCGATTAGTGTTTGCATCTGCTCCCCTAATAATTGCGGTTGTTGGTGAAACGATTACAGAACGTTCGGGAATAGTGAATCTTTCCCTGGATGGTACAATGCTGATGGCAGCCATGAGCAGTTTTATGGTTGCGCTCACTTTTTCGAATGTCTGGATTGGTTTTGTCGCTGGAGCAATCGTCGGGATGGTCTTCGCCGCGGTTGTAGCGTTTGGCAGCATAACATTAAATAAAAGCCAGGTTGCGGTCGGTTTTGTACTCACTCTTTTAGGCGATGACCTGAGCGCATTTCTAGGACAGAATTTCACCCGGATACCGGGACCAGTTGTCAAACACTTCGGGATTCCGATCCTTGAAGATATTCCCATAATAGGCCCAATTTTCTTCGATCAAAGTGTGGTCGTTTACTTTGCATTTATCTTGGTTATGGTCTCCTGGTGGTACTTGAATCGGACCCAACCAGGACTGCGCCTCCGGAGCGCTGGAGAACGACCCGAAGCTGCATTTGCACGCGGAGTTGGAGTGAACCGTGTTCGCTATATCTATACAATCGTCGGAGGCGCGCTTGTCGGTATCGCTGGCGCCTGCTTATTCGCTGGATGTCAAGATCGGATGGTCGGATGGACATATCCGTGGGTTGGGTTGGATTGCGCTGGCGATCGTTATTTTTGGAGGCTGGTCGCCGGTCCGGGGAGCTCTGGGCGCATTGCTTTTTCGGCGCCACAAAAGTTCTGGCGACCATCCTTCAAAGGACCTTCCCAGAAGTATCTGTTGTTGCGTTTAACGCCATACCCTGGGTTTTAATGATATTTGTACTGCTGGTGGTGGCGAGTGATTTCACAGATCGTATAATCTCCTTTATGCCCAGGAGGATTCAACCACCTTTGCGACGTGTTGTTTAGAATTGCACCTCCAATGGCATTGAGCACAAATTTTGTTGAGCGATAAACCTTTACATCGAGTGAAGATATGAAATCCGTCAAAACAAGAAAATCACTCCCCGTTATGACCGCCTTTTTGTTATTTTGATGCCCTTACTGGCGACACTTGCTGCGCTGGCGGTTGGGGCGGTACTGCTTTAATCTCGCTTGGCGCAGATCCTATCGAAGCATATGCCGCCATGATTCAAGGCGCGTTTGGGAGCAAGAATGCGCTTGCGGACACAATCGTAAAGGCGACCCCATTTCTTCTGGTCGGAGTTGGGATCTGTATCTCATTCCGTGGAGGTGTGTTAAATATCGGCGGCGAAGGCCAGCTAATAGTCGGGGCGATTTGCGCAACTTATGTTGGTCTGGCTCTTCCGGAATTATCCTTTGGAGTATTGGTCCCGATTGCCATGCTGGCTGGTTTCTTGGGGGCGCGGTCTGGGGCGGAATTCCGGGTGTTCTGAAAGCTTATTTCAATGTAAATGAAATTCTCAGCACAATCATGATGAACGCTATCGCTGTTCAGGGGATGAATTATCTGCTGCGCGGTCCTCTGATCGATCCGGTTCAATTGGAAGCCGCCTCACAGAATTCCCCAGACTGCACGCTTGTCCAGGCTCTATGATCTGCCGCGATTGATACCAACCCGTTTACATGCGGGGGCTGTCTGGCTGTGGTCGCTGCAGTCTTGGTTTACATCTTCCTGTGGCGGACGACCATCGGTTACCGCATTCGGGCTGTCGGTCTGAATATGTTCTGCCTCCGATACGCTGGTATAAATGTCCGTCACTACATGGTGCTGGCTCTTCTTCTCAGCGGCGCTCTGGCGGGATTGGCTGGCGCTGTTCAGGTCTATGGCGTCCACCACCGCATGTTCACGGATGGTTCCGCCACAGGATTTACTGGCAGCGCCGGATTTAACGGGATTGTCGCCGCCCTTTTCGGTCAACTTCATCCTCTCGGCACCATTCCGGCCTCATTCTTCTTTGGCGCGTTGATTGTTGGCGCGAACTCGATGCAGAGGGCAATGCAAATCCCCTCAGCGTTGATCATTGCGCTCAACGGACTCGCTGGTTGTTTTTGTGGTCAGCAGCGAGTACTTTAAACGACGCCTGGAGAAAAAACGCCTGATGGATATTGAGAGCATGGAGGAAACAGAAAAACCAGCCGGTACGGAGGTGGCAGCATGATCACAGAAATACTATCTATGGATGTGATCGCTGGGATCCTCGGATCGGGTATCAGGCTGGCTACTCCTTATTTATATGCCGCAATTGGTGAAACCTTCGGACAGAGAAGCGGAGTGCTTAATCTTGGACTGGAAGGACAGATGCTGCTTGGCGCATATGCAGCTTTCTTTGTGGTATTCACCACCGAAAACCTGTGGCTTGGACTGCTTGCCGCGGTGATTGTCGGTGCAATTATGGGTCTGGCGATGGCATTCGTCAGTGTCACCCTGCATGCCGAACAGGGAATCAGCGGGATTGGATTTTATCTGTTTGGATTGGGGCTGAGCGACCTACTGTTCCAGAAGACCATGGGAACAGTAGAAACAGTAAGCGGTTTCCGGCCTGTTGAAATCCCAATATTAAGTGATATACCGTTTTTTGGAGAGGTTTTCTTCAACCAGAACCTGATGGTTTACGGCGCTTATCTGCTGGTACCTCTGGCGATATTTGTCCTGAAGAAAACCAAGTTTGGTTTGAACGTGCGGGCGGTTGGCGAAAACCCGGAAGCAGCCGATTCCCTGGGTGTCAGCGTTAAGCGCGTCCGTTATTCAACCGTAATCCTGGGAGGCATCCTCTCCGGAATCGCGGGAGCATCCCTTTCAGTCGCCCTCCTGAATGTTTTTCAGCAGAATCTCACAAGCGGGCTGGGCTTTATTGCTGTTGCCCTCGTTTATTTCGGTGGCTGGAGACCATTCGGTGTACTGATTGGCGCACTGTTATTCAGCGTTGTGATCGCTTTCCAGCTTTGGCTGCAGATTTTGGGAAGCCCAATACCCTCTGATATTGCAGTAATGCTCCCCTATATTTTGACAATCCTTGTGCTGGTGGTCGCCGGGCAGCGGGTGAGACCGCCTTCCGCATTGACCAAACCGTTTGAAAGAGGTGATTAGAATCAATTATTAAAAGGAGGTGATTGCAAGATAAATAAATCTTGGTTGAAAAATTTCCGAAAATTCAAATATCCAAAATTCATAATAAAGGATGGAGAAAATGAGTAATTTAACCAAAGTATTAAGTGTGCTGTTCCTGCTGGCGATCGTTTTGAGCGCATGTGCGGCGCCTGCCACGGAACCAGCCGCCCCCCCGCCTGAAGAAGCGCCCGAAGAGGCTGCTCCTGCCGAAGAAGCTCCCGCAGAAGAAGAGATGATGGGACCTTTCCGGGTTGCGGTTGTCATGCCTAGCGCAATTAATGACCTGGCATTCAGCCAGAGCATGTATGACGCTTTGACAGCTATTCAGGGAGAAATGGGCGAGGACAATTTTGAATTCTGCGTATTCTGAGAGCATGTTTGTTGTTGATGATGCGGCTGCAGCAATCCGCGATTATGCCAGCCAGGGTTACGACCTGGTGATAGCCCACGGGTCTCAGTACGGCAGTTCACTGCTTGAAATCGCACCTGACTTCCCCGAGACAGCTTTTGCCTGGGGAACAACGGTCGATACGTTCGTTGATCAGGGAGTAACAAACGTGTTCGCATACGAAGCCCGCTCCGAACAGGGAGGCTATGTTAATGGCGTGATCGCCGCCAGCCTATCGGAAAGCGGTGTGCTTGGCGTGGTAGGTCCAATCGAGACCGGTGACGCCAAACTTTATGTCGATGGTTTTGTCGCTGGCGCTGAAGGATACCAATCCTGACGTTCAGGTTAACGTCAACTACATCGGTTCATTCAGCGATGTCGCCCTGGCATCCGAAGCTGCTCAGACCCATGTAAATGCCGGCGCGGATGGTCTTAACCGGTACAGCCCAGATGGTCGTTGGCGCGATCGGAGTTGCTGAAGAAAATGGTATTGCCTGGTTTGGCACTCAGGCAAACCAGACCTCCCTGGCTCCTGGTATTGTGGTTGCAAACCAGGTCTACGATTGGACGGTTGTTCTGGATGAGATCATCAGCCTGGTCAAAGGCGGAACCCTGGGCGGCACTGCTTACGCCCTAACTCTGGAAAATGGCGGCCTGGTGATGGAGTATAACCCGGACTTTGCCATCCCGGACGACGTGATAGCCCTTGCTGATGAAACAGTCGCCGGCATCATCGATGGCTCGATTGTAGTAGGCGAAGCGCCACCCCCTGAAGCCGAAATGGAAGAAGAAGGAGAATTTGTATTCGGGATCGTTCTGGTCGGTCCGAAGAACGATCGTGGCTGGAGCCAGGCTCATCATGAAGCCGGATTATATATCGAAGAGAACATGCCTGGTTCGCGGATGATCGTTTTTGAATCCCTGAATCCTGCTGACAAACCGGAAGCCACCCTGGAAGGTGTAGTGGATGATATGGTAGCAGATGGCGCCAAGCTGGTACTGACCACCTCCGATGAATTCGAAGAGGATACGGTCGGTGTAGCAGAGAAATACCCCGATGTTACATTCATCAACATCTCCGGGGATGATGTACTCACAGGTGAAGCACCTCCAAACGAAGGTAATATCATGGGACGCATGGAGGACATGAAAGCGATCGCCGGTTGTGCTGCTGCTCTGGCAACTGAAACTGGAAACCTGGGTTACCTTGGACCATTAATCAACAATGAAACCCGCCGCTTAGCGTCCTCCGCTTTCCTGGGCGCTCGTTACTGCTACGAAAACTTCCGAGGTATGAATCCGGATGACCTCAAGTTTACAGTCTCCTGGATCGGGTTCTGGTTCAACATCCCTGGAGTTACCCTGGATCCAACAGAAGTGACGAACAACTTCTTTGACACCGGCGCTGATGTTGTGCTCAGCGGAATTGATACCACAGAAGGTATTGATGTGGCTGGTCAGCGTGCGGCGCAGGGAGAGGCTGTCTGGGCAGTTCCGTATGACTTCGAAGGTGCCTGCGAACAGGCTCCCGATATCTGCCTCGGCGTACCGTATTTCAACTGGGGTCCCTCCTATCTGGAAACCGCCCTGGCGGTCAAAGACGGCTCTTGGGTTCAAGCGTGGGATTGGAATTTTCCAAACTGGGAAGACCTGACCGATAATTCCACAACCGCGGTTGGATGGTTAGATGGCCCAGGACTGACGGATGAAATGAAGGCAAGTCTGGAACAATTCATCGCCGGACTGGCATCTGGAGATATCAATGTGTGGACTGGACCTCTAGCCCTTCAGGATGGCACTGAGCTGGTCGCTGATGGTGAGGTAGCCACTGATGAACAAATCTGGTATCTGGAACAACTGCTCCAGGGGATGGAAGGTCCCAGCGAATAGTTTTCCCTAAAGATTTTTAGTCCGATGAGGGGATGGGGTAATCCTGTCCCCTCTCTCAAGGAATTACTCATTCAATTATGGCAAATACAGGATTTTCTGGGTGAGAATAAGGTGCTGCAATGAATGATTCTGGATTACTGCCTTCAGGTATCAAACGGATAGAACTTATCGAGATGCTGGGAATTGTCAAGCGCTTCCCGGGTGTCCTGGCAAACAATAACATCGATTTTGATGTTAAATCAGGAGAAATCCATGCCCTGCTCGGTGAAAATGGAGCCGGGAAGAGCACCCTGATGAAAATTTTATACGGTCTCTACCATTTTGACAAAGGCGAAATCAGAATCGATGGTAATCCAGTGAACATCCAATCCCCTTCCGACGCGATCAGCCTGGGGATTGGGATGATCCACCAGCATTTTATGCTTGTTCCGACTTTAACCGTAGCTGAAAATGTTGCCCTTGGTTTGCAAACCTCCCGCGGTCCTTTTACAGAAATTGAGGCGGTGTCCCGCAGGATTATTGAATTAGCTGGAGTATATGGATTGCAGGTTGATCCTGATGTTTATGTCTGGCAGCTTTCTGTTGGACAGCAACAGAGAGTGGAGATCATCAAAGCCCTCTATCGCGGTGCAGCCCTGTTGATCCTTGATGAGCCTACCGCGGTTCTTACACCCCAGGAGGTTGACGAGCTGTTTGTAATATTTCGCCAGATGGCGAGCGATGGTTATGCAATGATTTTCATTTCACACAAACTTCATGAAGTGCTCAACATAACTGACCGGGTGACTGTTCTGAGGGATGGACAGGTTGTAGGCAACCGCAAAACCGCCGAAACGACAAAAAAAGACCTGGCTAACCTGATGGTCGGCAGGGAAATATTGATGGCGCCTGGAAAAGTGCCGTTTGAGGGAGGTCATATCCGGCTTTCGATCAAAGATCTTTGGGCTGAAAGCGATCGTGGAACCCAGGCACTCCAGGGGATTAATGTGGATATCCATTCAGGTGAAATATTAGGGCTGGCGGGTGTCTCGGGTAATGGACAAACCGAACTGGCGGAAGTGATTAATGGATTGCGCCCAGCCACCCGCGGCAAGGTTATGCTGGATTCAAAAGATGTAACCAATACCCAAACCAGCACTCTCATTAAGGGTGGTATTTCATACATACCCGAAGAAAGAATGCGGGATGGAATGATTAAAGATTTTTCGGTTTCCGAGAATATCATCCTGCGCGATGTCAGTACAAAACCAGTGTCAAATTACAGCTTTTTGAATTTTAAAGAAATCGAACAGCAATCTGAAAAATTAATCACTGATTTCAATGTAAAAACGCCTTCCCGGGATACAAAAGTAAAAAACCTGTCGGGAGGAAATATCCAAAAGCTGGTACTGGCACGGGAGCTTTCGCGTAAACCAAGCGTATTAATCGCCTCCCAACCAACCCGAGGATTGGATATTGGGGCGACAGAGTACGTTCACCAGCAGCTGCTTCTGCAGCGCAGTGAAGGCACCGCCACTCTGTTGATTTCTGAAGACCTGGATGAAATCCTGGCGCTCTCTGACCGTATTGCAGTGATATATGAGGGCAGGATAATGGGAGAAGTGGCAAGCAAAGATGCAACTCCAGAACAACTCGGGTTAATGATGGCGGGAGTGGCGGCTGAGCCGGAAAACCAATAATTATATGGGCAGCGTTTTATTATCCCTCGAATAAGCTTTATCCCATCACTTTTTTTAATATGGATCGAAATATTTTATGAACACAGAAATTATTTATAAATGCTCGCTTTGCGGGCAAGAATTCAACAACAAAGAAATTAGATACACCTGCCCAATCGATGGCGGCAATCTGGATGTTTTGTTCGACTATGAAAACCTGCAGCGCGAGCTCTCTCCTGATGACATAAAACAATCCAGAGAACCATCCATCTGGAGATACTTGCCTTTATTACCGGTAGATGAAGCTATCGGAACGGGAACTCCCCTCCACTCTGTTGGCTGGACTCCGGTATATTCACCCGAACTCCTTGCCAAAAAATTGGGCGTACGAAACCTGTTCATTAAAGACGAGAGCCGCAATCCAACCGCATCGTTCAAGGACCGCGCCAGCGCGGTTGTGGTGACCAAAGCCCGGGAGATGGGTAAAGAAGTTGTCGTAACCGCTTCAACCGGAAATGCGGGCGCAGCCCTGGCTGGGATGGCTGCTGCGGTCTCCCAGAAAGCGGTTATTATGGCACCAAAGACCGCCCCGCCAGCGAAGATCGCCCAGTTACTTGTTTACGGCGCCCAGGTGATCCTGGTGGATGGCAGATACGATGACGCTTTTGATCTAAGCGTCCAGGCTGCAGAGGAATTTGGCTGGTACTGCCGCAATACCGGGTTTAATCCATTTACGGCTGAAGGGAAAAAAACAGCCGCATTTGAAATCTGGGAATGGTTCGAAAACTATAAAAGTAAATCACCCGCTAAACTGGAAGACCTGGCTGTTTTCGTCTCGGTCGGCGACGGCAACATCATTTCTGGTATCCACAAGGGGTTTAAAGATTTGCTGGAACTGGGCTGGATCGAAGCACCTCCGCGCATTTTTGGCGTCCAGGCAGCTGGTTCAGCCGCGATCGCAAACGCCTTCAACCTGGATTCTGAAGTGATTCAACCAGTATCCGCTGATACGATTGCTGACAGCATTTCGGTTGACCTGCCCCGCGATGGCGTTCGGGCGGTGCGAGCCGTATCCCAGACAAATGGTTTTTATATCATCGTCGAAGATCGTGAGATCCTGCGTTCAATCAAGGATCTTGGCGAAGCGGGCATTTTCGCTGAGCCAGCCGGTGCAGCCTCGTTTGCCGGGTATAAAAAGGCTCTGAAGGATGGATTAATTGAAGGTTCCACCCCTGTGCTGGTGCTGAACACTGGCAGTGGGTTGAAAGATATCAACGCAGCCCGCCAGGCGGTCTCTCAGCCCCTGGTGATTGAACCATCCCTGGATGCTTTGAAAAGAGCTGTTTCCTGACATATCGCCGGGAGTAGTATGCTGGCTGTTACAATAGATGCAGCAGCGGCCTATAAAAAATATATTTTATTTTTAAATTAATGATGATTTCCATCGTCACCCCGATTTACAACGAAGCCGAAACGATCCCAGAGCTTTACCAGCGGGTAAAAACTACAATGGAAAGCAGCGGGCAGTCCTGGGAATTGTTAATGGTTGATGACGGTTCCTCAGACCGGTCTGCCCAGATCATTAAGCAACTTTCCAGAGAAGACAATTGCGTCCGGCCGGTTATCTTTGCCCGCAATTTCGGCCATCAAATTGCAGTGACCGCCGGATTGGATTTCAGCCGTGGGGATGCGGTAATCATTATGGATTCAGATTTGCAGGATCCCCCTGAGCTGATCCCGGATATGATCGAAAAATGGCACGAAGGCTACGAGGTCGTTTACGCATACCGCACCGAACGGGAGGGTGAGAGCTGGTTCAAACTGTTCACCGCCAAAACGTTTTACCGGATTATTTATAAAATCACCGATGTGGATATCCCCCTGGATACCGGCGATTTCCGCCTGCTGGACCGCAAGGTGGTCAATGTAATAAACCAGATGCGTGAACGCCACCGTTTTTTGAGAGGGATGTCCGTTTGGGTGGGATTCAACCAGACCGGAGTGCCTTACAAACGGGCAGCCAGATTTGCCGGGGAGACAAAATACCCGCTGCGAAAGATGGTCAAATTCGCCAGCGATGCGATCACCAGTTTCTCCTACTTTCCCCTCCAGCTTGCGACATACCTGGGTTTTTTCGCGGCAGGCCTCAGCATACTGGCAATTCCATTCGTCATCGCCCTGCGCCTGGCTGGTGAACAGGCGTTTTTAGGTCAGGCGACCACCCTGATCGCGGTCCTGTTCCTGGGCGGAGTGCAGTTGATTTCGCTGGGAATCCTGGGTGAATACATTGGCCGTCTTTATGATGAGGCCAAAGGCCGCCCCCTGTATATCGTTAAAGAAAGTCCGGAAGATTTTTAAAAGACAAATAATAAATAAAAACTTCAAAATATTGAACACAAAGAGGTGACCAAATTGAGTAAGATTGACCTTTCCATCCATCCTGAACGGCGCCAGCGGGCGGTTAAACGGGTTCGGGAGCGCAATATCATTATCCCAACCTTCGCCCAGATGAATGATCCCGGTTTAGTGCCGGATAACATCAATAATGAGCTCAGTAAAATCGGGTTGTGGGATGTAAATCCCCGAAACCTCTTCCGGATCACCTGGAAAAATGAACCCCTGCCGCAGGGCGGCGGCTTCAAAGGTGTGAATTATCTGGAATTCCCAGCCTCCCTGACCGGCACCGATGCCCGTATCATCGCCCTGGTTGGCAAATGGTTTCCAACCGGAGCCCATAAAGTTGGGGCGGCGTTTGGCTGTCTGGTGCCGCGTTTGGTCACCGGGCAGTTTGATCCAACCACCCAGAAAGCAGTCTGGCCTTCAACCGGTAATTACTGCCGCGGCGGCGCCTACGATTCAGAACTGCTGGCCTGTGAATCAATCGCAATCCTGCCAGAAGAAATGAGTGCCGAGCGCTTTGAATGGCTGGCGAATATCGCTGGCGAAGTGATCAAGACGCCCGGCAGCGAATCAAATGTAAAAGAAATTTTTGACAAGTGCTGGGAACTTCGCCGTTCCGGTGAAGATCTGATGATCTTCAACCAGTTTGATGAATTTGGCAACTATCTCTGGCATTATGAAGTGACCGGGAGAGCCTTTGAAGAAGTCCTGGAAAGAGAAATGGGACCGGATGATACCTACCGGGGTGTGGTTTCAGCCACCGGATCAGCCGGGACAATCGCCAGCGGCGACTACCTGAAACAGCTATTCCCGGGCAGCAAAATTGTCGCCAGCGAGGCGCTGCAGTGCCCTACCCTGCTGGAAAACGGATTTGGCGCCCACCGCATTGAAGGCATTGGCGATAAACACGTGCCCTGGATCCACAATTCAAAGAACACTGACATGGTGGTCGCGATCGATGACAACGCGGTTGTCAACCTGGCGCGTTTATTTAACGAACCGGCTGGCAGGAGTTACCTGGTTAAGCAGGGTGTGCCTGAAAAAATCGTCCAGCAGCTTGATTTACTTGGTTTTTCTGGCATTTCTAATTTAATTTCAGCGATCAAATTCGCCAAGTATTACGAAATGGGTTCCAATGATATCGTGCTTACCGTACTGACAGACTCGATGGAACTCTACCAGAGCCGCCTGGTTGAAATGCACCGGGAACTGGGAGAATACCGCGAACTCGATGCCGCCGCTGATTTTGCCCGTTATTTGCTGGGTACCGCCACCGATAACCTGGAAGAATTGAGTTATTTAGGCAAACGCCGCATCCATAACCTAAAATATTTCACCTGGGTTGAACAGCAGGGAAAAACCTACGAAGAGATTATGGCGCAGTGGTACCAACCGGATTACTGGACAGAAGTCCAGACTCAGGTGGACGAAATTGATGCCCTTATTGAAGAATTTAACGCCGATGTCGGGTTGATCGGCTAGATATTTCGAAACATATTAAATGGCTACTTACCCGCCCGAGACATCCCTGGTGCTTGTGGCTGTTATCACCGACCCCCACGACCTGGAGATCGCACGCCTGCTGGGATGGTACCGGATTCCGATCCGTTCAGCCCCCAGGGTAGTCGCTGTGGATTATCTGGCTTTCTACCAGACTGCAGCTTTTCGAGAGGACAGGTGGCAGATTAAATATGTTGCCCCGGTAGTCGGGCACGAATTGACCACCCGGGCTGAACTATTGCAGGATCAGCCAGACCACCCCCACGCAGATCAGGAATACTATAAATTACAGATTGGTCCCTTAACTCCCTTACCCAAACCTATCCCGGCCGGAAAATGGCGCCGGATAACATTTTTCTACACAACCGGGGAATATTTATCCAGAGCAGAAACAGTAAATGACCTGGTTGTTACCTCAAATGAACGCAAAACTCTCTGGAAAGCGCTCCACGAACGGGCTTCTCTCTCCCAGAAATACTATCCAGAAAATATCCCTGAGATGGAGATAGATCCGGCATTCCTGGAAGAATTTTTTGGAATGCGGGAAAGTGCTGGAGATTTTATTTAAACCAGAAAGGTGAAGAGTAGTGTAAACGAAATGGAAAATAGCCTCCCAAACGCGGACCTCCTGATCAAGTCCGGTACGGTAGTCACCGCCGAGGATACGTATCAGGCAGACATCCTGGTCGCTGGTGAGAAGATTATCAGAGTTGAACCGGGATTGGAGCATCCAGACGTGCATACTGTGGACGCTTCCGGAAAATATGTCCTGCCTGGCGGGATTGACCCCCACACCCACTTAGACCTGCCCATGTTCGACACTGTTTCCTCAGACGACCATTACACCGGCCACAAGGCGGCTGCTTTTGGGGGTACCACAACGGTCATCGATTTTGTCCCCCAGGACACGCCTACGCTTGCAGAATCGATTGATATCTGGCACAAAAAAGCTGATCCTAAAGCCGCCGTTGATTTCAGTTTCCACATGAACATCACCCGCCTGGATGGCCAGATTGCGGCTGAGATCCCGGGTTTACCAGAATCTGGGATAACGACTGTTAAAGTTTTTACAGCTTACAACAACCGCCTCAGGCTCCAGGATGGGGAGATTTTTAAAGTGATGCGGATCGCAGGGGCAAGCGGGTTGCTCACAATGCTGCACGCAGAGAACGGCGATGTGATCGAAATCCTGACCGATGAAGCCCTCGCGCTTGGGCATACATCTCCAGTCTGGCATGCCCTCACAAGACCTGCATGGGGAGCAGTTGAGTCAACCTTGAGAGCCTGCGCGCTGGCAGCCCAGGCGGATGCTCCACTCTATATAGTCCATATGAATACGGCAGGCGAGGTCGACCAGCTCCAGTACGCCGCGCGAAAGGGGTATCCCGGTCATGGGAGAAACCTGCCCCCAGTATTTATTCTTCACAATTGATGTCCTGAAGAGAGAGGATGGGGCGAAATGGATCTGTTCCCCGCCTGTGCGCACAAAAGAGGACAATCGCCGCTTGTGGCTGGGTCTGGAGCAGGATACCCTCCAGGTGATCGGGACTGACCACTGCCCGTTTTTCTATGACGGCAGGGTTCCAATCCGGTATGAAGACGAATTTATCACGATCCCGGGGAAGGAGCTTGGCGCGGGCGATTTTACAAAAATCCCCAATGGCCTCCCGGGAGTGGGTGACCGGCTGCCCCTGATATGGACAATGGGCGTGGTTTCCGGTAGATTGACTCCCAACCAGTTTGTTTCCCTTACCAGCACAAACCCGGCTAAAATCTTTGGGCTCTACCCCCGTAAAGGCGTTCTCGCTCCCGGTTCAGATGCCGACATCCTGATCTGGAACCCCGATCTGAAGGTGACTTATGGGGTAGATAAAGCCCGCCACCGCACTGACTACAACCTTTTTGAAGGCTGGCAGCTAACCGGATACCCTGAAAAAGTCTACCTCCGCGGGAATTTAATCGTCGATGGAGACCGCTGGCTAGGCAGCGCAGGAGCGGGTATGTATCTTTTCCGTAACCCAGACGCCCCGGTTATATAACCAGGTCTTAACTGGACAATTCAGTTATCTTACGTGTAAACTTCTAGGGTTCATGACTGGATTTTTAACGCGCAGTAATTCAGCAGCCTCTCCATTTTTGATTTTTTTTATCCGAAAAGGGCTGTATTTTGTGATCCAAACAGGAGCGCTTATCTGCCTGTTACTGCTGGTATCTGCCTGCACAGCAATACCGGAGAGCCTAGGGCAGAATCTGCAGAGCACCTTCCTTCCCGCCCTGGGGTTATTTCCACAAACATCACCAACCAGTACATCCCAGCCGGGTGAAACCAGCCTCCCAAATACAGCCAAACCGCTCCCAACCCGAACAGCGACAGAACCTGCTGGAGATGGTGAAAAAGCACCATCAGCTACCACCACTCCAACCTTTCCTGCCCCAACCAGCCAGCCCCCGGTTGTAATACCCCTGACGGACACCGTTTCGGAATATTCAGAAACCAGCGACCTTTTATACCTGGACGGCGATAAATTGATGCGCTGGGACCACGTTACAAATTATTCCAGCCTGCTGGTAGATGGTGTGAAGGAATACGACCTGAGCGGGAATGGAGACCAGATCGCAATATTAAAGAAGACGAACATGTCCGCGAACGGGCAGGAAATTTATAATCTCGGGGTCTTTAACTTCGAAACCAAGCAGCTGAATTATCTGGTTGAATCGCTCCCGGGAATGTTCGACATATCCATTTCTCCGGATGGGGGGATGGTTATTTACAATAAAGAGTCCCCAACCGCTGAAATCTATATCGTAAAAAATGAACCAAATCCAGAACCGGAACTGCTGGGGGTTTGTATTGGCAGCCTGAACAGGGACTGCCGCGATTTCAGCTGGTCACCAGACAGTCAGAAGGTAGTCTGGAGCAATCCAAACGGAATATGGATGGCAGAAATCGCTGACCTTCCCGGTTATCTTCTGCATCCCAATACAATTACAGTTACGGATCCTAAAGGAGAGCAAGAACAAATTGAAGTGGAATACAGGTCATTCAATTGGTCTCCCGGCTCCAGATTCGTACTTGTGGATGTTATACCTTCAGATTATGGCGTCCGCTGGCAGGGGGTTCTGGATTCAAGCTCAGGTCAGATAGTGAAGATCCCTCAGTCGATTGATTATTCCGAACTGGAAGCCTGCGCAAACTGGACCAGGGAAGGCGATCTCATGGTGGGACACAGCGTGCCAGCCCCGGATGAATCCGCGCCCCGGATTGTTATCTGGAAGATAATACCGACCAAAACCGAACTGCTGGTAAAACAGCAGGAGATCCAGCTCGAACCGAAAATTTTCCCTACGGTAACCGCTGGTGAAGAAGGCGAGGGTCTTTTCTTCCCCAACTGGTTGAACCAGGTAGACAATACTACATTTAATTTTGGGTTGTGCAAGGCGGATTCAGACCTTGCGCCGGTCCTTTACCGGCTGGATACCGGACAGAACGAGCTGGAGGAAATTGTCGTTATTCCCAACAACACCACCGATATCCTATGGACACCAGATGGATCAGGCGCCCTGATCCTCGGCAGGGACGGCGAGCTGATCTACACCCCATTTGACGGCAGCCTGATGAGAGACCTCAGGGAAATTCTCGGGGAGGGCGCCCATGAATTCAACTGGCTGCCCCCAAAACCACGCATGTAAATCGATTTAACAAACATTAGCCTGAAATGCTGATCCTTACCGCCTCATCCCTGCTCTTTCTTGCCCCAACCATAATCGTAGCTGTCCGATATTTCCGGCCGAAATTCAGGCAGTACTGGTTGTCCTGTGTGATTGCAGGGGGGATTGCCCTTTTCTTATTAATTCTTGCACCCTTTCTCAAGCCCGGCGAAATAAATCTATCCACCTGGAGACCTGAAGAATTATTCCCGCTCTCCCCGTTACTGCTGGCTGACAGGATAACATGGATGTTTTCCCTGAGCCTGACCGTCCTGTTACTCGCTACACTGCTGGTAAGTGCGACTCAAAAAACCTTCACACGCCAGTCCTTCCGAGACGTTCCCCAATGGTTAAGTTTGTTGTATCTCGCCTCTGTGACCATCTTTTCCCTGATGGCAGGCAATCTGTTGACCTTAATATTCGCCTGGACGGCGCTGGATATTGCCGAGCTGCTCATCTGGCTGGGGATTCCGGGAGTGCGCCCGGATGCCAAAAAACTGGCTCTCAACCTGGCAGCCCGTTTCACCAGCCTGTATATTCTCTTTTTCGCCGGGGTGATCTCCTTTTCGGCATACCTACCTTCAGGTTTTTCTGACCTGAATCCGCCCGTCAGGGTTTTAATCTATACCGCCTGCACCCTCCGGCTGATAGCCCTGCCGTTGAGCTCGCCTCTTAATGGAGGTGACCGGCAGCCTTCCCTGGCGCTGGATATTTTACAGATCATGCCTTTCGGGACCTATTTAATCCTGCTTGCGCGCCTGTCCCAGCCTGTCCAGGGAACCTCTATAAACACCGCCCTTCTTGTTATCCTTGTTTTTCTCTCAACTGGTTTTGCCCTGCTGTGGGCGTTCAGCGCGGAATAAAACCAGCGGTCTTCCATACTGGCTGGTCAGCACGGCCCTTTTATGCCTATGCGCATCCTATCTCGGCCAGCCTGAAGGGAGTGTGGTCTGGGGATTAACGGTTATTTTTTCGGGAGGGCTGCTCTACCTGTTCTTCTCGCAGAGAAAAACATCCCGCCTGATACTTTACTTTGGACTGTTTAACCTCACAGCCCTCCCGCTGAGCACCACCTGGCTTCTCGTAAATTTATTTTCCGAACCAACCTCCCCGCTGGTTTACCTGCTGTTTATGCCCATGGGACTCATTCTGGCCGCGTATTTTGACTTTATCGCCAGACAGGATAGAGAAAGCCTGGGCGCGGAAAGGTGGATGCTTTTAATCTACCCGGCAGGTTTGCTCCTGCTGCCGTTGATAAATTTGCTAACCGTTTGGTTTGTGATCCAGACAGGTCAATTTTCGGCGGGGGTAATCCCTCCCCTGGGGGCGTCCTGGCCCGGGCTGGTAGTGATATCAATGGCAGGTCTGGTCCTTTTATTAATAAGGCGACCGGGTTCCATGCCCATCAGAACACTGGATGCCCTGCGAAATCTCACCTCGCTCGGGTGGTTGTATCGCTTCGTTGAGTTTGCACTCCGGCTGGCAGGCCTGGTCCTTCTTACCGGAAATTCTGTTCTGGAAGGTCGCGGGGGGATCATCTGGTCTCTTCTCCTGCTCACGCTTGTTTTTGCAGTGTTATATCAATCCTGAAAGTGAAACAATAATGCAGGTTCCTCTTGTGGTCACATTCAGCCTGGTTTTGCTGGCGCTTACCTCAACCGCCCTGCTTGTATTTAAAGACTGGCGCATATCCATCCTGGTTCTGGCTGTGCAGTACCTGGGGGTATTTCTAGTTATCAGCCAGGTCTGGCCTTTCGGACTGGCGATTGTAAAAATGATCGCCGGATGGATTTCATGTTCTGTGCTGGCGATTGCCGGGGTAAACCTGTTTGGAATGCCGCCTGTCCAGGACATAAACCCCTTTTCCTGGTTTAAAGGAGGGCGCCAGCCGGATGCAAGCGGCGAGCCGTCTCTTTCTTTGGGAATCCTTTTCGGGCTTTTTGCAGCGGGCCTCGTTCTGATCATATCCATATCAATTGCCTTCCAGTCCTCGCGCCTATTGGGTGAAGATTATTTACCTGTTTTGGTGGCGGGGCTGATCCTGATAGGCATTGGACTGCTCCAGGTCGCTTTTTCAAGCGATCCATTCTCTATTTCAATAGGCCTGCTGACAATTATCCCCGGATTTGAAATCCTTTACGCTATTTTTGATTCTTCAACCCTGGTCGCCGGACTTCTGGCGGGAGTTAACCTGGGAATCGCACTGGTAGGAGCGTACCTGATGGCGGCACCGCTGGCGGAGGCATTGGAATGAGCTCCCCGGGAATATGGGTGCTGGCGCCGGCACTTGTTGGTCTTGTCCTGATTTTATTGAGACGATACAGCCTGTTTGTCCATATCGCTGGGATCTTATCCACGCTGGCGCTGGTTTATCTGGCGTGGTCGCTGCCGTTTGAAGAATCGATCCGGCTGATACAACTCCCTAGCATCCCTTCCATAAGGGTGGATGATACCCTCACAATTCTGGGACGCAGGTTCATCCTGGATGATACCTCCCGGCCTTCATTGATTCTGATCTTCCTCGGCACCTCGCTCTGGTTTTGCGGGGCGTACATCTCCCGGGTGAATACCCTGTTTATCCCCTTTGGGCTGTGGATCGCCGGTCTGGCGACCGCCGCACTGGCGGTTGAGCCGTTTTTATATGCGGCGGTCATCATTTTTGGGGTGGCTTTAATCTGCGTCCCGGTTCTCAATCCACCGGGGAGGGCGGTTAACCAGGGTGTTTTGAGGTTTCTAATATTCCAGGCGATCGGTATGGCGGTGTTATTAATCGGGGGCCGGTTATTATCCGATGTGGAGTTAAATCCAACCAATGTATATCTGGCGATTCGAGTTACGGTTCTGATCGGCCTGGGGTTTGCATTGATTACAGCCATCTTCCCCTTCCATACCTGGATACCGATGGTCGCCCGCGATTCGCATCCTTATGCCTCTGCATATGTATTCTTCCTGTTTCCGGCAATTGTGGGTTTCTTGATTGTGAATTATATTGAACAACATCGCAGCATAGGCATCCCGCTGAATACGGGCGAAGCTCTGCGCCTGCTCGGGGTGGTGATGATCCTGGCCGGCGGCCTGATGGCGGCGGTTGAGCGCAACCTGGCTGGAATCATGGGCTATGCCGTTATTTATGAAATCGGGATGTCACTGCTGGCGTTGAGCCTGGTCGCGGATACAGCCGTAATCACTCCCGCGTACGGCTTCTACTTCGCCCAGCAGCTTCCGCGCCTGATTTGCCTGGCCCTCTGGGCGCTCTCGCTCTGTTTTTTCCGGCAGGCCGGGTTCAGCTTACAGCTGGACGAGGTTGCTGGCGCAGCTCGTGTTATACCTTTAATATCCACAGGCCTGGTGATCTCGACATTTTCGATCGCCGGGCTGCCTTTTTTTGCCGGTTTCCCTGTCCAGATAGCGCTCTGGTCAAACCTTTTATCCGGCGCCCCCCTGGTCGTAATTCTGGCATTTCTGGGGACAATGGGTCTGGTTGTTGCCGGGATTCGCACCCTGGTTACCCTTGTTCAGGAAAACGCTGAAGGTCGAAAATGGAGGCTGACTGAAAGGGTTTCCCAGGTTTTTTTCCTTGCAGGCGGCTGGCTGATGCTGATTATCGTCGGAACTTTGCCCCAGTTGTTTATCCCGATCCTGACCAATATGGCGATTATCCACATTGCCCCGTTCAAATAAGCCTTCCCTGCCGGAAAATGATAAGGTAAGCAACACATTCTCCTAAACAGAATTTAAAATAAACCCCCGGCACAGGCTGGTTGGGGCATGCTATAATCCCTCATGGTTCACCCTGGGAAGGGATTTCCCGTACAGCCCTGGTTGTTCAGTTGGGCCGCCTGAAGCAGGTCGGAGGCCAAGCAAGCATCTATAATATCTTCTGCCTATCCGGGTGAATTAACACTCAAATTAAGGAGATCGCGTTATGAATGTGGATCAGATCGTAAAACAAGTTGACTGGCTTGATGATGAGAGGCGTAAAGACCAGACCCGGATCGGTTCGCTTGAAGAGCGAATCAACGCCCTGGACGGAAATGTCTCCACATTAATTTCTAAAGTCAATCAACAGACCAGCCAGCTCTCCCGCCTGGAAACCCTGCTGACCAGGATGGACGGTTATGATGAAGACCTGCTTCAAATTCGCATGAATGTCAAACAAAGCCTTGATGATCTTGAAAAACAATTTCGGAAGAGGGAAGAAGATTTTTCGGCTGTTCGCCAGAAGGAAATCGGCTCCATAGATAAATCGATCCTCGAAATCCGGGGGGAACTGGAGCAGATTCAGGATATAAAGCGCGGGCTTGCCGCCCGGGTCGAAGAAGATACCCGCATTCTGAGGATCACCGAAGAACTCAGGTCAGACCTGGCTGGCATTGACCGCAGCCAGGAGGAATACACCCGCACCGTGAAGCTGATCGACGACAGCCGCCGCCAGGACGCAAAAAGGCTGACCGATCTGCACGGCGAAGTTAGCGGTCTCCGCAAACGGAGCGATGAACACCGTTCAAGTATCGACCTGAATTCCGCCAACCAGAAAAAACTGGAAGCGCGCCTGAACGAATTCGGCCTGACAGATATTGAACGCCGGGAAGCGATGGACAAGTTCCTCGAAAACCAGGCTGTCAGAGATGTGGAGCGCGAGCGCACCTGGAAAGACTGGCAGAACAGGTTCTCCATCATTGAAAACCAGGCTGCCGAACTGGAAAACCAGCTCGAATTAATGGAAACAACCCGCAGAGATTTGAGCCGAACGCACAAATCCGTCGAAGACCTGTCCGGGATGGTCGAACGCCGGATCAGCGAGATCAGCGAGGTCCAGCGCCTGGCAGATGAAAGGTTCCGCCAGGAATGGGTCACCTTTAAAGCCGATGACCAGAAGCGCTGGACCAATTACACTCTGACCGTGGACGAGCAGCGGGCGGAAATGCTGCGCCAGTTTGAAAAATTGTCCGGAAGGACCACCAATCTTGAAGATGACCTGCAGGAACTGCAGGATGTTTACGCCCAGATGTCGGAACAGACCATAAAACGAATGCAAACCCTTTTGTCAAACATTCACGACTGGGTTTCGATCCACGAGCGCACATTAGGGAAGTCCTAGCACCCGAATATGCGCGTCATCGGAACCGCCGGGCACGTCGATCACGGCAAGTCCACCCTGGTTAAAGCCCTGACCGGCACCCATCCCGACCGGCTGAAGGAAGAGCGCGAGCGCGAGATGACCATTGATCTCGGCTTTGCCTGGATGACTCTACCGCTGGATGGCCAGGCCGGGAACGAAGAAGTCGGTATTGTGGATGTCCCCGGCCACCGCGATTTTATCGAGAACATGCTGGCGGGGATTGGCGGGATTGACGCAGCTCTTTTTGTGATCGCCGCCGACGAAGGGGTTATGCCCCAGACCCGTGAGCACCTGGCGATCCTCGACCTGCTCCAGATCCAGAGTGCGGTCATTGCCCTGACAAAAATTGATGCTGTCGACCAGAAAGACCTGGGCGGGGAGGACTGGCTCGAACTGGTCGAATCCGATATCAGGTCGGCTACAGCCGGCACCGTCCTGGAAGATGCCCCGGTCGTGCGGGTTTCCAACCTCAGCGGGGAGGGCATCCCCGAGCTCAGGACGGCTATCTCCAGGGTGCTGGCAAACCGGCCTGCCCGGCCCGATAAAGGCCGCCCGCGCCTGCCGGTCGACCGTGTTTTCAGCATGCCCGGTTTTGGCACCGTGGTCACCGGCACCCTGCTGGACGGCTCTTTAAAAGCAGGAGATGAGATCGAGGTCCTGCCCTCCGGGATCCACACAAGAGTGCGCGGCATACAATCTCACAGGCATAAAGAGACTTCCGCTGTCCCGGGCAGCCGCACCGCGGTCAATATCACCGGCGTCCCGGTTGAAGATATCCGGCGCGGCGATGTGCTATCGCATCCAGGCACCTATAGAGCAACCCGCCGCCTGGATGCCAGAGTTAAACTGCTCCCGGATGCCAGCATCCTGTTAAGACACAACCAGGAATTAAAATTTTTCATCGGCGCCTCGGATGTGGTCGCCCGGACGCGCCTGCTCGGCGCGGAAGAGATTAATCCCGGCACGCAGGGCTGGGTGCAGCTTGAGTTGAACGAACCGGTCGTCGCCGTAAAAGGGGACCGCTTTATTATCAGGCGGCCCTCACCCGGGGAGACCCTCGGGGGAGGGCTGGTGGTCGATCCCCACCCCAGGAGACGCTACAAACGCTTTTCAGAAACCAATCTCGCCAGGCTTGAAGCCCTGGCGGCCGGGGCACCGGACGAGGTTATCCTGGAGACCCTGGAGACCCTCGGACCAGCCAGCCTGGTTGAGCTGACTGAGAGCGCCCACATGGAAGCCGGTCAGGTAGGTGAGCTGGTCTCGGAGCTGGTAAAGGATGGCTCAATTGTTATCCTTGGCGGGGAAAACCCTGCCGGCAAGAAAGCCATTCTGCTCACCAGAGAAACCTGGAGAGGGATATCTTCAAGTCTGCTCACCCAGGTGCAGGAATACCAGGAGCGCTACCCGTTAAAAATGGGGATCCCGCCTCAGGAATTAAAGACAAAGCTCAAGCAGCCCGGGCTGGGGGGCCTGGCGGTTGATAAACTGCTCCTGGATGGAGAACTTATCGAAAACGGCAAAGTCCTGCATCTGCCCGGGCACCGGGTCAGCTTCACACCGGAACAGGAGCGCTCGGTTCGCATACTGCTGGAGCAGTTTGACTCCGCTCCCAACTCCCCGCCCTCGGTGAAAGAGTGCCAGGCGGGGGTAGGTACGGATATATACACAGCCCTGGTTGCTCAGGGCAGGCTGGTGCCTGTCAGCCAGGATGTGGTTTTCAAGGCGGAGGACTACGCCAGGCTGGAAGCCGAAACCCGCAATTATTTAAAGGCGAACGGCACAATCACGGTCGCCCAGGGCCGCGACCTGTTCAAAACCAGCCGCAAGTACGTCCTGGCGCTGTTCGAACACTTTGACGCAGTCGGGCTCACAAAAAGAGTCGGGGACACAAGAAGGTTGAAATAACCGGTCAAAGATCATTATTACCTTGATAATTTCATGATTGAACAAAATTTACAGAAAACGATCTGCTTGGCGATTTCTGAAGGCGCTGAGCATGTGGAATGGGGTCGCCTGTCATCACAGGACTGGAGGGAAATAATTGAATTTACCTATTCCCACAGGCTTGGTCCGTTGTTATTTTGGTCGATTTAATAATGCCAGCCAGGCAACGAGAAACCAAATACCCGAGGACCATAAACGAACAGCTGCTGTTGATGTATGTCGAATCAACCAGGCGCAACCTCCATCTCTTTCGGGAATTAGAACAATTTTTGGATCTGCTTAACCAGCAGAGTATCAAGACCATTGTTCTAAAAGGTGCCTGCCCTGGCAAATACTGTGTATCACGACAATGGTTTAAGACCAATGGCAGACATCGATTTACTCATTCCAGAGGATAACCTTGAGTAGCTGCAGTCGAAATGGCGAAATCTTCAGGCTATCACGATCCATTTCCAGAAGCTGGACCGGGTTTGAAAAGAGATCCTATCCCATCATGTATATCTGATAAAAGAAAATCGATCCCCCGTTCAGATGGAACTGCACCATACCTTGGTGGGAGGAGATGCCTTTCGATATAACGTGCCGATGGACTGGTTTTTTTCGCAGACTGAACCATTTTTCTTACTAAATCTAGAGAAGGATAAAAAATACCCAAACGTATTCAAGCTCACCCCAACAGCCCAAATCCTCTTTTTCAACCGCCCACATTACACTCCAGCATGGTCTGACTGCTTCCCCGTTGATCTGGTTTTACGATCTGGACCGCATCTGCAGGGTAAATTCAGATCGGATCAACTGGGACGTTTTATTGGAAAAAGCGGGGGAATTCCACTGGGATTCATCCCTGTCCATTGCTTTGCACCAAACCCGGGAAAAGTTCAATACCCCCCTTCCTGAAGAAATTCTGCTCCAATATGACCGTAATTATGAAAATGGGTATTCCGCTATCATCGCCTCGAAAGCCAAACCTTCCAGGACTCGCCTGCAGGCAGAGTGGAAAAAAATCA
>CAWBYY010000004.1:0-398393 GCA_963793095.1 uncultured Chloroflexia bacterium | reverse complement strand
TGGTCACCTTTGACCCCAGCAAGCTGCAGGCGCAGAGCGCCGAATTCGATGATACCTTCTTTGTCAGCTCGCAGGAGTCCCACCTCTATGGGATGCATATATAGACAACGGGAACGGTAAAGTCTATTTTGCCCGCACCAGGATCTACCCCGAGCTGGCGCTGGCAGGCGACGGGACCCTGGCAAGGGTAACCTTCAAAAGCGTCAGCAGTGCAGCTGCGGGTCCTAATAAGGTTGACTTCGACCAGGTGCTGCTCAGCACCAGCGACGGGGAGTCGCTTGACTATATCACCCAGTTCGCCTGGGTCTCTCTGTTTCGGGATCGGCGACCTGGACGGCACGGTCGACCTGCAAGGCCGTTTCTCGGATGAAAGCGGCGGTGTGGTTACCATCCTGAGCGCTAGCGGATACACCGATACGACCACGGTAAACTTGTCCGGCGACTGGAGCTTCACCGGCATCCCAGCGGCCTCATACCAGGTGAATATCGAGATGGCACGCTACCTGGACAGCCAGAAGGGTGAATACGCCAGCGGGGTTAGTGTCCCAGCTGGCGGCTGAACGACCCTCAACCTGGTGAAGCTGTTGGGCGGCGATGCAGACTGACTTCGATGTGGTCGACATCTCCGATGCGTCCATAATCGGATCGATGTTCGGTCTCAGCACTGTAACCGATTGGAGGGCGGACATTAACAACGATGGCACAGTTGATGTCCTCGACCTGGCGCTGATGGGCGGCAACTATACAAAGACCAGCCCGGTTAACTGGCCATAACGCCGTTTCTGGTCAGTATCAATATGCCAGATGAAGGACTCGCTGAGCCTTCATCTGGCAACAAAAAACCAAGCTGGCGCCTGCTTTGCAACCCAAAGCGGGTGCCAGCCAGCCTATTGAGAATAAGATTACAGGTTTTATGCGAAAAATCATCTATCGCTTCATACCCATCATTTTTGCACTTATTTTAACCAGTCCGGTCGTCTCCTGGGCGGGAGCCCAGCAGGCTGTGGTGGAGGTGCGCCTCGCCCCTACACGGCACAGGTGGCCGTGGGGGGACGGCCGAATTCGCTGTCGAGGTGGTCGACGTTCAGGCTTTATATGGTTTCGATATCAGCCTGAGCTTCGACCCGCAGGTCATCGATGTGGTCGACGCCGACCCCGAGCAGAGTGGTACACAGGTCTCGCTGGGCACCTTACTAGACCCCGGGTTTGTGATCATCAACCAGGCTGACAACCAGGCGGGCAGCGTGCGCTTTGCACTCACCCAGCTGAACCCCAGCCAGCCGAAAAGTGGCTCGGGCAATCTGATCGTGGTGCGCGTGCGCGGCAAGCAGGGTGGCAGCACCTCGGCGATCACCCTGATTGAAGTCGACCTGGTCAAACCAGACGGCGCAAAGATCCGGAACAACCCGGTCTCTGGCGAAATCAAGGTGCTCCAGAGCCTCTCCGGCCCGACCAGCACGAGCATCCCGGTCAAGGATGCCGGTACCCCGATGCCGACCGACGCCGACAGCGAGTACATCTCCAGCACGGCAACCCGCAAGCCAACTTCATCCAATGCGACCGCCGTAAACCCATCGGCGAGCGTCTCGCAGGCTCAAAACAACCCCACTGCAAGCTCTTCAGCGCAAGCCAGCCCGCCTGAAGCCGCCTTGACCGCAACCGCCGAATCTTCTGCGACAGCCAACCAGGTACCACCCACGGCCCAGGTAACGAGCGCAGCGCCCCTAGCGACCCCTGCCTTCTCCAACAGAGGCGGCCGCGGCGATCCTGCCGAAGGCGATCGGCGCACCGCCCAGTACACCCATCGTGACCCCCCTGCTGCCTCAGAGCAATGATCCGCCAGCCGCCCAAAAAGCGACCGAAAAATTTAGCTGGCTGCCCTGGATCGCCTATTCGGCGGCGGGGACGGCCGTGCTCATTGGGATGGCTGGAATTTTGATAACGATTATCGTCCTGCTTGTTTACTTTAAAAGGTCCCGACCAAAACGATAACACCGAGAGGTGCTATGCGTAGCCAAAAAAAACCTCGGCATCAAAACATAAATCAAAGACCCGTATTGGCATTGCGTCTGCTCAAGGTTTTCTTCATCATCGCCCTGGTCAGCGTACTGCCAGCGACCTGGAAAATGCCAAGGCTGGCCAGCCACGCCCTGGCAAATGGAGAGACCACGATCACCCTTTCACCAGCCAGCGGGTGCTGACCGGCTGTGAAACCTGGAAGTGGAGATCCTGGTCAATAACGTCACGGACCTGTACGGCGTGGATGTACGCCTGACCTTCGACCCGGCGGTGCTGAAGATAGTCGACGAGTCTGGGCAACACGGGTATCAACATCACGCCTTCTGACTCGTTTTTGACCAACCTGTGGGTCGTGAGGAATGAAGCAAACAACACAGCCGGTACCATCTGGTATGCAGCAACCCAGCTGTACCCATCCACGCCGAAAAGCGGTAGCGGCACTTTAGCGATTATCCACCTGAAAGTAAAAACCGCCGGCACTTCAGCCCTGTCTTTCAGTTACACTAAATTATCAGACGTTAATGGCACTCCCATCCCTGCAACCCCCAGCGGCGGTAGCATTCAGACGTCCGCTTCGTTTGCCCCCAGTCTTCGATCACCAAGATCAACAGCAGCGACATCCGCCTGAGCTGGCCCGAAGCCAGCGGTGCCAGCAGCTACAGCCTTTACCGGGCCATCCTAACACCCACCAGCCCCTACTTCATCCCCAGCGAGCCGGCTTACCAGACCACAACGAGCCTGAGTTACAACGACCTGGGAGTCCTGGGAGATGTAGCTATCCAGCACTATTATGTCATGCAAGCCAGCTGCCCCAATGGGTTCGAGAGCAGCCCATCAAACCGGGTGGGGGCTTACGATTACGCCCTGCGCTCCACCGCCTCAGCCTACAATTACAACGATATCGCCATGGTGCTGGAGACACCAATCAGTACTGCATCAGCCCTGGCAACCTATGTCGGCAGCAGTGTCCTATATATTTCCCAATATCGATCTGCAACTCAGTCCTTCCAGACTTATATCCCTGGAGAGCCAGATACGGATTTCAACCTTTCAACCGGGCAGTTTGTCTTTATTGTCACGAATAACACAGCACCTGCTTCGGTCGCTTTTGTCGGAGGCGTACCAGCAGAAGGGAACGTAACCTTTTCTTTGGTCTCGGGCAGCCCGGCAAAGTACAACTTTCTCTCGCTGCCGCTGGACCAGGGCAGTCTTACTAATGCCTCGGATGTGGTCAGTGATATTGGGTCAGGGATCGTCTACTTGATGCGATATCGGATCGAAACGCAATCTTACCAAGCATACTTGCCAGGCGAGCCTGATACGGATTTCTCGCTGGCGATCGGCGAGCCATTCGCTTTGATACTGGCTGGCGGCGCACCTGCACAGTGGCCATGACCAGACCCAATATGAATATGACTAATAATTTTTTTGGAGTAACAATGAAGAAACTGCTCCTTTTACTAATACTATTTTGCTCTTTTTAACACTCGGGTTCACAAACAACTCACCGACTAGTATCCTAACCGCTACGGATGATACTTACGTTGACATAAACGACCCGTCCACACCTAAGGACGGGTATGGGCTTAAGGCGGATTATTCCAATCAGCCAAGTTTTGCCGTCACTCGCTCGATTTACCTTCGTTTTGATCTCTCATCATTGACAGAGGATGCTTCATCAAACTCCCACTTATTGATACATGTTGTATATGGCCCTATCAACACAATAGGAACCCTGTCATTCTGGAGTACTTCTGACGACTGGAATGGGTCTGCTGGTGGGGATGGCGATGAGACGACCCTAACATACTCCAATGCCCCACCGCCAATTGTAAAATTGGACACTCAGTCTGCTTCTGCAGACGGCACAAATATTATTTTCACATCCACGAGTATCGTGGAGTACTATTAACATGAGCGCACAGCCAACGGGGGGGATGATGTAGTCTCTTTTGTTGTCCAGTGGGAAAGCTGCAGTATTTGTGGTCTTTTTGATAATATCAGGTTCGAAGACCGGGAGAATTATTACGGCAGCGGTATTTCTCGTCAGCTGATTCTTCTCGAACCAACTGCGGTGGCGTTATCCTCATTCACAGCCCTTCCAGAACCTGACTATAATCGGCTGGAATGGACGACCGCTCAGGAACTCAATGTTCTGGGTTTTAATATTCATCGCTCATCTTCGCCGGATGGAGAAAAGATCCAGGTCAATCCGGCTTTCATCAATGCAAATAATCCCGGCGCCCTCATGGCGACACATATCAGTTTAAAGACATGGGCGCTCCATCAGGTTCTGTATCTATTACTGGTTGGAGATCCTAGAATTAGACGGGACCAAGACCTTATACGAAAGCGAACCAGTCAATACCTACAGCACCTTTTTCCTGCCACTCTTACAGCACTGATGCTGTCACGAGCTAATCGAAAGACCGGTTTGTACCATCTTTTTTCCTCATGTGTACCAGAGTTGATCTTATTACGGCATACTTATATAAATCAACATGAATAAAGGCTCTAAATGCAACGTAAATTTCTCTGTATATCTTCTGGCCACAAATCCTGTCATGCCCTGTGAAAATTAGCTGTTTTCAGTTTGGTCGAAGAAGTGTTCCCACAGCTCGAAGGCTGTAACAACACGATCGATCTTAATCACGGGAAAGGGTTGCAGATAAAGAGTGCCGCTTTTTTTATTGGCCATTGTGATCCCGAAGCAAGTTCAGTACTCTACCTGAGTTTTGGATAAATGCTCTGCATACTCCCCGAATTTCTCTGCAAACTATAGAACAAATATATGTATCTCTCAAGGAAGTTCTGCAGCTGATAAATATTCCGGTCGATGATAATGACATTGCTCAAAAGCGAGATCAGGCAGCCGCTGCCATGCTTTATCTTTCAGGGATGCGAGCTACTGCTTTAACTACTTTACTAATTGAGACAGTTGATTTAGAAAATAACAGTATAAAGCAATAGCCAGAGTTGAGGGTTTAACCAAGAATGGTAAAAGAGCAACCACCTATCTATAACACATCACAGAATTACTTGAAGTAATAAAAAGTTAGGATTTGTATGTAAGGAACGCTCTCCCTAAAACAGCTCGTTGGTATGCACCTGTGAAGAGAAATTGGGGTGAGCAGACATTTTCTACAGATCCACCGGGAAATAACCGTAGCCAGGCGCTATCCCCGCGCTTGAAAACCCTGTTTGAAGCTGCAAGCCTTGAATACAAATCGCCGCATAAGTTCCGCCATTGCTACACTGTTTATGGGCTCCAGCATGCCAGGACCATGGCTGATTACAAAGCGGTCTCAATAAATCTGATGCACAGCGATATCAAGATCACAGACCAGATTTATGCTCCCATCCTTCCGGAGGAAGTGGCGAGCAGGATCGGTGAGATAAATCAAGTTTCTATTTATCACCCTAAAAATGATTTAAAAATTGATGTCAATAACTTGAGTGATAATTAACTTTCCCAATTGATTACTGCAGCAGCTCAAAGATTATCTGACCGGTGAAAGGATTACAAGCGCCAGTTATCTGCTGTACTGGCGGTTTTGCGTACTCTGGCGATATCAATCTCTGTAATTCAGGCATACCGCCTCACCATATCCAGGAGTTGTGTCCAAGAAGCATCTGCAAGGTGAAAACATTGCCACCGGATCGCAGGTAGGTGATTGCAAAGGTGTGTCGAAACCTGTGAGGATACCAATTGGTAACGCCGGCTCTTTTCGCCAGGGATTTGACCACCAGTGGAGCGATTCCTTATTGAGTGGGCGGTTTGATTTTCTGACAAAAAGAGGGGCATCTGGGTCTTCTCCGTCTGCCCTTTCAGCCAGGTAGCGCCACACAGTCCGGCGAGTGACTTTCCCAAAAAACACAACTCTTCCTTTTTTCCCCTAAAGAACCCCCTCTAGTGCTGTATATTACGTTTATTTTCCCATTCTCTTGGGTCTACATCCTCCACCGTCAGGGAACACAATTCTGAGGCTCTCAGTCTGGTGTCCAGTAGGGTCCGGATGATTGTCCGATCCCGCTGGGCTGTCGGCTGGCGCAACATAAATTTACTCAGGTCGGTTGTCTGAGCTTCTTTACAGAAGTCGCACAACTTGAGAAAGGCTTTAATTTCTTCTTTTGTGAAAGGTTCAACTGGGGCATCCGTGAATTTTCGGAGCCGGCACTTTCTTCATTGGATTGGGCATCTCAAATTCGATGTTCGCCAAGGAGAAGAAAGAGCACAGAGTGATCCAAAAATTGTGGATGGTCTTACCACTTAATGGTTTGTTGTTATTACCTATAAATTGGCGTGGGATGTATTCAGTCCGAAGGTAGTTCAGGTAATCTTTAAGGACGCGAGACGTGACCTGTCTGATATCGTTATCCTCCTGGTAGGTCAACCAAAGTTCAAGAGTGCTTTTATAAATGTAGAGAGTTCTGGGGCTGGGTTCTTTAGCGGACTTATAATTGAGGAAGCTTGGAAGTGGTTTGGAAGGTTTAAGGCCCGGCGATTTACAATTCATGGCAAGTCTCCCTTCCTTGCCAGCCTCATGCAACAATAGACCTTCAGGCTATCAAAAACCGCAGACCTGGAGATCTGCGGTTCAATCTAGAGTAGCGGGGCCAGGATTGGAATCGCGCAGCATCTCGTCAGAGACTGGGACCTTAAGTAAAAAGACGCTCAAGTGAGCGCCTTTGATCAGGTAGCGGGGCCAAGATTTCGAACTTGGGACCTTCGGGTTATGAGCCCGACGAGCTGCCACTGCTCCACCCCGCATCGTTTCTGAACTGCATGGGAAATCACAATTTCCCATGCAGGCCTGTCATTCTATCACGCCAGATAGGATGCGTCAAGCTGACCGGTTTAATCAGCAATTTTTTTCATAATTTTCTTAAATTCAGGCAATTGGAACTGAATTTTATTGGTGTTTAGAGACCGCCGGGTCCCAGAATAAGCAATAGCCAGCCGTTCGGGTTTTCTGTTACCTGCACTGGCGGCAGGGGTGTTGGAGTGGGGGTGGGCAAAATCCCTCCAGCCGGGATAGGGATAACCGGGATCTCGCCATCCTTAACCATATGGCCGTCTTCATGCGCCCAGTGGTCGACTGCTGCTTCAGAGGTTGCGATCGCAATTTGGGCATCCAGGGCTGCTCTGGTTTGTTCGCGCTGCGCCAGTTGGGTGCTGACGAGATCCCTTTCCACGGTTAGCGAATTCAGTTCTGTTGTTCGACTATTGAACTCCATAACCAGCATTGAGAGGATGGTTATTCCAAGAGCCAGTATCCCGTATTTCATATTAATCTCCTGTTAAAGTTCCAGACTGTCCTCAGTTTAAGAACGCTTAACCAATTTAAGTGAAACTGCTCTTTAAACGACTTGTCCCCCTCAAGTTGCAAATTATTTGCCACCTGTGAGGGGGTCAATCAGTCGGATGCCGAAGGAGGGAGTTGAACCCTCATGAGCATAAGCCCACTACGCCCTGAACGTAGCGCGTCTGCCAGTTCCGCCACTTCGGCTGGTATTACTATTCAGTTTTAATTATTTAAACAGAAGTTAAACCATTTGTCAACCGCGAAATATGGTTTGTTTTCAAAATTGCTTAGTGCTATAATGAGCCGGGTTTTCCTTTCATGTTCGATATTAATTCAATTATTCAAACTGTTAAGCAAATCTACGACATGCTCTCAGTCTCTGAAGCCGGGATTGTGATCCAGTCGATCCTTTTGCTATTCCTTGGCCTTGGTCTTCTGCTTACTATTAGATTAAAAAAGGAAGGCAATCGCTCCATTTTCAAGCGGACTGTTCTGGGTATTGTATTGCTGGCGGTGATAAATATCGGACTGCTGGTTATCCTAATTTTTGAAAATAACATTCTCAGTTTAAACCTTGATGTTCAATTTGTTTATATCGGGATCACGCTTATAAATATTATCCTGATTATCTGGTTGTGGGTTTTTCCCGAACCGGAAAAAGCTGTGGATATTACCGCAGGTCTGATCGGTGTACTGATAATTATCCTGGTTGGGCTGGCATTATTCTGGTTACCTTCATCTGGATTCTATTCCTACCTGGAAAATATTTTATTTGGCATCGCCAGCGGTTTAGCCGCATTTGGGTTTCTCCTGGTCGGAGGGCTATTTCTATTATTCAAGCGACCAGCGTTGTGGGGATTCGGCCTGTTGTCTCTTATTCTAATTCTGATAGGATGTGTGGTCCAAATCATCGTTCTACCTTATCAATATGATTACCCTGCAGCCGTATATCTGGCATTTGCGCTCAGCTTCCCATTATTTATGATTCTGCCTTTTCGTTTTTACTGGGGGTTAAGAAGCGATGAACTTGATTTTGATAAAAAAGAGAAAGAGGAATTGTTGCGCCATCTGGAGCAGCAGCAGGCGGTTCTGGACCGACGCCCATCCTATACCGACCCCAAGATTCTACAGGCGATAATTGAGATAATGTCACAAGAGCAATTAAATGAGGTCTGCACGAAAATCGCGGTTACTATCGGTCGGATTATGCGGGCAGATATTTGCGCTGTATTGAGTCCGCCGGATGAAGATGGGAGAATTGAGATTTATTGTGGCTATGATTCTAAAAATGAGGCTGTTCTGGAAAAGGTTGAATTTAAAAGTGATCAATTACCTCAAATCCAATCCGCAAATGTAACAGGTAGCGTAATCAACACTACAAACCTTGACGATCAGGAAGAAACCTCCCGGATTGCCCAAGATTTAGCTCTTGGAGAAGCCGGCCCAACGCTTTATATTCCGGTCTTAAATTCAAAAAATGAATCGGTTGCGGGCGTCCTGCTTATGTCGCCATATACCGGAAGGGAATGGACGGATGGCGATGAATATTACATCGGCATTCTTGCAAAATTACTGATTTACTTCTTTTACCAGCGTAAGGATATTAATAATTTAAAGCTCCAGTTAGATGAATCCCGTACCCTGGAACTTGAGGCGCGTGACCTGTACAGGGAAGCTAAATTGAGCCACCAGCTTTTTCTAGACCAGGTGTCACATTTCAAAGAGAAAGATATCCCCCAGAGATCACGTTTTGAACAACTGATTGCATCACAAACTGAAGGCGCTGAGTTTCAAACGGTACAAGAAATTACCAGCGTTGAAGAAGCTAGCGAGGACATCGCAAAGCGGTGGATACCTGAATTTGAAACCAGCGAATTAGACCGGCTGCAGTCGGAATTAAATTTAGCTCTGCAAGAAATTTCTCTTCTCAGGTCAGAACTGGACCAATCCAGGCGAGAAAATAGTTAAAAAAACCGGCTCAAAAAAAATCCCCAATAATTTGTAATAGATTGAATTAATTATTCTGCCGGAATATTGTAATTCTGGCATCTATCTTGCTATTAATTTCTGGGAGATTATTTTATTACTTTAAAATATTTCAATTCACAGATGATTTCAATCCAGAGAGCTTCCCTAATATTACTGCTTTTAATGATTCTAACAGGTTGCGGGATGCCATTTGAAGCAGGTGTCGCGGCGGCTGCGTTGCTGCCGACCGGAACTAACAGCCCTACTCCGGAAATGCTTGAAGTGAATGGGGAGGCGACAGCAACTCCTTTTCAACCAATCCCGCCGACGGATGTTATCACGCCCACCAATACACCAACACCGACAGAGACACCGCTGCCAACAACCACGCCCACACCAACAATTACACCGACATTTACGCCCACCCTGACTCCCACTGAGTTCACTCTTGAGGGTTATGAAACGATTGAAGCCCCAGAAGGGCAGATAAATATCCTCCTGCTGGGAGCGGACCGGCGTCCAGGTCAGAACCAGTTCCGAACCGATACGATCATTCTGATTACAATTAATTCCAAGAAAGGAAATGTAAATGTCACCTCTTTCCCACGAGATCTCTATATTGATATCCCGGGAAGGGGGTTGGACCGAATCAACACCGCTTATTTCTATGGCAAGATCCCCCTGGTCAAACAAACCTTCAAATCATATTTCGGGATCAATATTGATCACTATGTCCTGGTAAATTTTAAGAATTTCAAAGTAATTGTTGACCAGATGGGGTCCCTGGATGTCAAAGTAGAGAAATCGGTCTCTGATTACAAGGCTGGAAAGTATGTAACCGTACCAAAAGGGAAAGTTGTAATGGACGCAGACGATGCATTGTGGTATGTGCGGTCCAGAAAGAGCACCAATGATTTTGAGCGCAACAGGCGCCAGCAGGAAGTGCTTGAAGCGATCCTGAGAAAACTGCTTTCACTTGAAACACTCTCTAAAGCACCAGCATATTTCCAGTTCTATAAAAAGAATGTTGAGACCGACCTGGAACTGCTGGATGTTTTAAAATGGGTTCCATTTGCTGTCAGGTTCATGAATAACCCGCAGTTAAACCAGCTTTATATCAAACCCACCCATGTCTATAATTCGATAACAGCCGGAGGGGCAATGGTTCTGGTGCCTTATAAAGATAAGGTTATGAACGTCATCCGGAGTTCCCAAAACTTAAAATAATTATGCTATCCGGTAAAGGGTTTTTTATCTGGCAAATTCGGTTCTGTGAAAACGGCGACCCGAACGCAATCGCAAACCTGGCAAAAAATGCCGGGTTTACCCATGTTATTATCAAAATCGCGGATGGACCTGCGGCATATAACATCGATATGAATACCGGTGTCGATCTGTTGCCCCCCGTTGTTGCTGCTTTAAAGCAGAATAATATTGGAGTATGGGGCTGGCATTATGTATATGGTCGAGAACCTATTGAAGAAGCAAAAATAGCCATCCAGCGAGTGAAAGAATATTCTCTTGATGGATATGTGATCGATGTTGAGGCACCATATAAATACGACAGGAAATACGAAGCAGCCCAGATATTCATGGATCAGATCCGTCCGGGTCTGGCAAATACTCCGATTGCTTTGAGCTCATACCGGTATCCAACGTTTCATCCTAAAATCCCCTGGCAGATATTCCTGGAAAAATGTGATATCAACATGCCCCAGTTCTACTGGGTGGGCGCCCATAATCCCAGGGAACAGTTAGCCCGCTGCATGGCGGAGTTCCAGGCGTTGGAGCCATACCGACCGATTATCCCCACTGGCGCGGCGTTTGTTGAACATGGATGGGAGCCTTATGTTGAGGACATAATCGAAGTGTTTACTGCTGTGAAAGATACTGACCTGGGTGCAATAAATTTCTGGGAGTGGATGAACTGCCGAAAAAACCTGCCTGAAATCTGGGATGTGATCAATGATTACGACTGGGATAACGGGTATACTGGCGTTGATTTTACACAGCGGTATCTAAATTATATTAACGATCGTAAAATAGACCAGATTATGGATTTGTATGCTGATGATGTTTACCTTGTCACCGGAGAATCAACAATGCACAACCATCAGGCAGTCCGAGAATGGTATCTAAATTATCTGGAGAATCTGCAACCCGGTATTAAGTTTGAACAAACCAGTTACGATTGCACTGGTGATTATTGTTATCTGGACTGGAAAGCAATGTTAGATGAATTGGAAATAATTAGAGGGAAGGATATATTCCGGTTCCAAAACAATCAAATTGTTTATCATTTTAAATTCAACCTGCTAATATAAGTAAGTTCGATAATCCACCCTCGAAAATTGGATAATTTCTCTTTAAATCACGGGTTGAGTGGAGCCTGGAAAGGACCCGAATGTTACTTCAATTCATTCTTCTTTTCTTCAGACTGGCTGTTGTTAAATTGGGCAACTCCCAGGGTGTGGAAATATGAGTAACTTCATCGCCTGGTTTTAATTCAAGAAGTGATTTTCCGCTGGCTGTCCTGCCCTGTATTGGGGCATCATCCAGACGAAAGGTTTTCGGTAGAAGCTTTTTCAGGAACAATGTTGTCCTCAATGTTCCACGGCCGACCGCCAGGCCTGAAATTTGCGCATCCGGGGGTAATTTCCAAGCCTGTACCCCCTGACCATATCTGCCCTGAATTGGATACTGGGTAATTTTATTCCGCCTGGCGTATCCATTTGAGAGGATCAGGAAGAGCTCCCCTTCCTGTGGAAGGATCTCCATCCCAATAACCTGGTCTTCTGATTTCAATTTAATGCCCATTACTCCTGCAGCGACCAGTCCCATTGGTCTAATATCAATCTCTTCAAACCGGATCGCCATACCCTGGGCGGTTGCTAAAATGATTTCATTTCCACCGTTTGTCAAACGTATGCCGATCAATCTATCGTTGTTATTAACCTTAACCATCATAAAAGTTTCCGCAGATGCGCCAGGCAGATCCGAAATTCTGGATTTTTTAAGCATTCCATTACAGGTAATCGAGATGAAGAACCAGTCATCAAAACCTGGAAGGGGGTTAATTTTATCGGTGCGCGGCGGTAAAGCCAGCATACAGACTATTTTGTGTTCTGCAGTCAACGCAGAGATATCATGGAAGGGAGTACCCTGGAGGGTTTTATCAGATTCAGGGACTTCATGGGCTGGTATCGCAGCTGCCAACCCATTTTCAGCAACCAGGTAGAGGGTATCGCGAGTGGAAGCCTTGACGATTAATTCAGGCGCGCCTTTCCCACTTAATCTGGGTAATTTATTCTCCACAGTGCGTGAGACCAGACCATCGCCAGTCAAGGAAATCCAGGTGGTTTTCTGGGGGGTTAAATCAGTTGTGGTCAGGGTGAGGCTGGCTTTGGTTTTTGGGGAAATCTTGACCAGTTGCGTTTTGCGGCGGTCTCCAAATTTCTCCTTTACCTTATCCAATTCTTCGCTCACCAAATTGAGCATTTTCTGTTTTGAGTGAAGCAGGGATTCAAGTTCTTTAATTTTCGTTTTGACCTCGCGGTGTTCGATATCTATTTTCTTTCTCTCAAGCGCAGCTAATCTGCGGAGCGGAGTATCCAATATCGCCTGGGCTTGCACGGCGCTCAGTTTATACTTTTTCATTAACCTTTTTTGGGCAATCTCCGCATCCGGCGCGTTACGAATCAAGCCGATTACATCGTCCAGGTTGCTCAAGGCTATTCTAAGCCCCTCAAGAATGTGGAGCCGTTTACGGGCTTTATCCAGGTCGTGTTCGCTTCTACGCCGGATTATTTCAAGGCGGTGTTCGATATATGTCCTGAGCGATTGCTTCAGGCTGAGTATTCTAGGTTCTCCATCCACCAACCCCAGCATAATGATGCTGATGGTATTTTGCATTGGCGTATTTTTGTACAGCGCGCCTAACACATTTTCGGGGTTTGAGTTTTTATTTAATTCAATCACAATCCGCATCCCCTGACGGTCAGATTCATCTCTGAGATCGGCGATGCCTTCAACCTTGTTTTCCCGGGCAAGCTCAGCAATGCGCTCTATTAATGAAGATTTGTTGGTCATGTAGGGTAATTCGGATACAATAATGCGGTTTCTACCGCGCCCCATTTCTTCAAGGTGGGCTCGGGCCTGGAGGGTAATTTTTCCTTTCCCTGTGCTGTAGGCGCTGGCAAGGCTGTCCTCTTTTTCTTTCTGGATTATTATGCCTCCAGTCGGAAAATCGGGTCCTTTGATAAACTGCATCAAATCTTCTATACCGATATTGTCCAATTCTGACCAGTTTGCGATCATAAATTGAACAGCATCGATGATCTCGCTCAGGTTGTGGGGAGGTACGCTGGTCGCCATACCGACAGCAATTCCAGTTGCCCCGTTTATGAGGAAATTCGGAATTGAGGCGGGAAGCACAACGGGTTCGATGAGGGTCCCATCAAAATTTTCTTCAAAATCGACAGTATCTTTGTCTATGTCCTCCAGCAATAATCCAGCGATTGGCTGCAAACGCGCTTCGGTATAACGCATTGCTGCCGGACCGTCTCCGTCAATGCTTCCAAAATTTCCCTGGCCTTCAACAAGCTGGTAACGCAAAGAAAAATCCTGCGCCATTCTGGTCATGGCGTCATAAACAGCCATATCGCCGTGGGGATGGTATTTCCCCAAAACTTCACCCACTATCCGGGCCGATTTTTTGAAAGTTGAGCCTGGGCTCAGACCTAATTCCCGCATGGCAAACAATATCCTGCGGTGGACCGGTTTCAGGCCGTCGCGAGCATCTGGTATTGCCCGCGAAACGATCACACTCATGGCATAGTCAAGATACGCCTGTTCCATTTCATCATTAATATTGATTTTTTTGACCAATCCAATTTCCATAAATAACTCCAATTATCCAGGTTATCTCAGATAAACGACCAGTTTTATAGAATGTTTGTGCGATATATATTACGGGAAAATATATCACAAGTCAACGTAGGGTAAGTTGAGAGTGATGGCTAAAATTCTAAGTCAACTTTGGTGCTGTACAGTTAACTTCTGATCTACCGGATGGTCTCCTGCTTAAGAAAAACCAGGGGACTGACTTCTCCTCGATATGCTCCGTTATCCCAAGCAAGCGGGTTTATGTGATTAAAAATGTCCTTATGATGGGGGAGCAGCCCTGATCAATATTGATGTCTTATTCAAACGGCAGGTTTATTGAAGAATTGTGCAGTTTTTTGTAATCCCTCTTCCAGATCAATATCCGGAACCCATTTTAGCTCTCTCGAAGCTTTCTGTATATCGAGATATATTTTAAACGTCTCACCTTTCTTCTCGGGTCCAAAAACAGGTTCCAGATGATACTGGTTAATATGTTTGAGTGTATAAAATATTTGATTTATGGATGTGCCTGCACCAGAACCCAAATTGTAAGCCGCGCCGCTTCCATGCTCAAGCGCGATCAGGTTTGCTGCAGCACAGTCAGTAACATAAACAAAATCCCGGACCTGTTCACCAGAGCCATTGATTGTCACCGGAGTGTTTTCTCTCATTTGACCGCAGAAGATTGCAACAACCCCAGCCTCGCCGTATGGATCCTGGCGGGGACCATAAACATTTGCATAACGAAGAATTGTATAATCCAGGCCAAAGTTTACTTTATTCAGGTATAAGTAGAGTTCAAATGCATATTTTCCTGCACCATAAGGCGACAAAGGTTTTACAGGATGTGATTCGTCGCAGGGTAAATATTCAGGTTCGCCATATATCGCACCACCACTCGATATAAAAATAAATTTCCGAACGCCAAATTGAAGGGACAATTCCAGTAATTTTATTGAACCCAGAATATTAATTTCAGCATCAACTCCAGGATTCTCGGTTGAATAACGAAGATCAATTTGAGCTGCGTGGTGATTGACAATATCCGGTTTTTCCTTTTCGAAAATGTCCTTCAGGCTTTTATTTCGAATATCGTGCTGGTAAAAGACTGCGCCCGGATTGATATTCTGGATTTTGCCAGTAGATAAATTATCAATAACCACAACCTCGTGACCATTTTCTAAATACATATCAACAACATGTGAGCCAATGAAACCAGCCCCACCAGTAACCATTATTTTCATGATAGCTCTCCACTTCTGGATAATTGATCTTTTTCAAAGTTAATCACCCGAGCAAGAATTTCATCTAGAGTTCTGTTCGGAAAAAATTCAATCACTGAAGAAATTTTATCAATTGAAGGCACTCTTCGCTTCATATCTTCAAATCCCGGCGAATAAGCCTGATCGTATGGGACATATTTAATTTTTGAGTTCGAACCCGTCAATTGAATTACCCGGCTAGCTAAATCTTTAATGGTAATTTCTTCGGTGCTGCCAATATTAAATACCTGCCCTACAGCTTCAGGTCTCTCCATCAAGCGTTTAACTGCGATCGTAATATCAGTAACATCTGCAAAACACCTTGATTGAGTACCGTCGCCATAAACCGTAACCGGTTCGTTGCGAAGGGCCTGGCGGATAAATCGGGGGACTACCATTCCATATCTTCCGGTCTGGCGAGGCCCAACGGTGTTAAAAAAGCGCATGATAATTACCGGCAAATTGTACTGCTGGAAGTAGGCCAGTCCTAGAAATTCATCAACAACTTTTGAGGTGGCATATGCCCAGCGGTTATGGGTGGTCGGTCCTAAGAGGCAATCATCATCCTCACGGAAGGGAATTCCTGTTCCTTTTCCATAGACCTCGGATGATGAAGCGATCATCACTTTACAGCCGTAGCGATTTGCAGTCGATAAAACAGCTTCTGTTCCCATAATATTGGTGCTGATAGTATGGACAGGATTTTCTATAATCAACTTAACTCCAACAGCGGCAGCCAGATGGATGATAATTTCAGCCTGGCTAGAGAGCCGGTCAAGCACCTGGGTGTTTAGAATTGTCTCGCGTACAAATTGAAATTGAGGATTTTGGATCAGATGGAGAACATTCTCAAGACTGCCTGTGGATAAGTCATCCATAGCAGTCACCCAGTATCCGTTTGATAACAGAAGTTCAGCCAGATGGCTGCCAATAAAACCCGCACCGCCAGTTATGAGAACATTCATTTTTCTTTAGGCTCACCTTATGCAGTTCAGTTATTTAAATAAACCTGCCTTATAAAGATGACAGAGAATTATATTATGTCTATGTCGTGCCGGGTCGATTTTCTCTCTGCCGGTATAAGTTTGGATCAGGAATTGCAAGCATCGATTCAATATCGAGATATTTGTCAAGAAATTTATTGACTTTTAATAGATTTGAAGATGGGTTTTGAAGCAATTCGTTGTAATTTATGTTTTCCACTTTTATATTATGATGCTGGATCAACCAGTTATTTACCTGGTTGAGATGTTTCTGAAAAATTTGGGCCATTTCAACATCATCAATTGAGTTTACAGGTTCACCCCGGTTGATCAGCATTTTCTTTTGGGAAGCTAAAATTTCATTTATATTTCTGCGCATAAAAATAATCCGGTAGTGATAAATCTCCGGCAGATATTCAAGCAACGCAGATATCACCTTTACTGCTTTTCCGTTTGCTTCTTGCAGCCATTCGGTTTCCCCATTTTTTAATTTCCTTACTTTTTCAAACTCATAATAACCGAGCGGGTTGTCATAGTTTGCCACCCTGATATGATCTGTGAGAATGTCCATCCCACCAGCCTCAAGCATTCGCATCATCATAGAAGTCCCGGAACGCGGCAGACCAGAAACGATTGTTATGTACCTGCCCCCATTTATTCCTTCAATTTCAATGTCTCCAGATAAGTTTTTCAACATTCCACTCCAATATTAATTAGATTCAAAGTCGATAATCCCCTGGACGATGCGACCGGCTGCCTTTCCATCGCCGAAAGGGTTTACCGCATTTGCCATTGCAGCATGGGCTTGGGGGTTATTGAGCAGTTCAAATGCCTGTTCGACTATAATTTCAGTTTCCGTTCCAACCAGCCTGACCGTTCCAGCCTCAATTCCTTCAGGACGTTCAGTGAGATTTCGTAATACAAGCACCGGGACGCCGAAACCAGGCGCTTCTTCCTGTAACCCCCCTGAATCGGTGAGGACTAAGTAGGAATGTTTAAGCATGTGGACAAAGGTTAAATAATCAAGCGGAGGCACCAGGCAAACATTCTCCAGATCTTTCAACAGGGGGTACACGGTTTCGGTGACATTTGGATTCGGGTGGACAGGGAAGAGAAAATAAATATCCTGACCATAATTTTTCGACAATATGCGTATAGCTTCACATATATTCTCGAGCGGACGGCCAAAATTTTCACGCCTGTGGGCGGTGACCAGGATCAGGTAAGGCCTTTTTCCAGGTATTTTATCGTGTAATGAAATCCCCATTTTTCTTTCAATATTAGAGACTTCCTTTGTGGAAGGCAGTTCTGCAATTGACTGGATCGCATCAATAACAGGGTTTCCGGTAATCAATATGCGGCTGTCGGGTATTCCTTCCTTGAGCAGGTTGTTTTTTGAAGTTTGAGTAGGGGCGAAATGCAGATCAGCGATTGTGCTTGTTATCGTTCGGTTGATTTCCTCTGGAAATGGCTGATATTTATTGTATGTTCGCAGACCTGCTTCAACATGACCAAGAAGAACGCGGTTGTAAAATGCAAGAATTGCTGAAACCATTACAGTTGTTGTATCACCCTGTACCAGTATCCAATTAGGTTGAACTCTCTTTATAAGCGGATCAAGGCGGGTGAATATCGCTGAAGATATTTCTGTTATGGTTTGGTTCGGCAGCATCAAATTCAGATCGTAATCAGGTTTAATGTTGAACACATTTAATACCTGGTCCAGAATCTGACGGTGCTGGGCAGTGACACAAATGACAGGTTCAATTTCCGGTTTTAATTGTAACGCCTTAATTACCGGAGCCATTTTTACTGCTTCGGGGCGGGTACCAATTATGGATAACACTCTCTTCATCATTAAATTATTTCGTTTCGATTTAAATTCCCCGGGTCCAATCAATTATTGGATGGACAGCAAGGGACTTAATTCTAATCGCTAATTTACATCAGTTTATTTTATTCAGTTTAGAAAAAATTTCCAACAATGCTATTACTTATAATTACGCCGTTTAATTCCAGCCATAATCACCCCAGAAATGATGATAATTGAAAATGGAATAAGGACAACCAGGAGGGAAGGTCCATTTTTATTAATGTTTTTTTCAACAGCTACTGCTTCACCAGATAATGAACGGATTGGTGGTACATCATAGCCGGCGGATTGGATAGCGTAATTATCTGAAACGTTTGTTGGATTTCCTGCAGTAAATATTTTCAACTCAGATTTTATCTGATTTACCTTGTCCCCGGATTTCTTCGGCAGGAGAATGACCGGGATATCTCCAGGTTCCAGATGGGATTTTTGAGAACCCTGGATGATGTAAAAATTAGAATTAATGTTTCCGTGATAATTAGCGGGATCAATTTTCCAGGTGATATCCAGTTTACCTCCCGGCAAAATAATCCTATCAAAAGGAATTTTCTGGGTTAAATTCCCTAGCCCGTTATCTACAAGGATGTATCCGTTATCAGGTCTCCAGCTTTCCGCCCCATTGTTTTCGAGGGTTAATTCAATTCCTAACTTTTCGCCTTCTACAAGAATGGGATGATCTGGTGAATTCAATATGCTGCCCGAATATAAGGGTCCATCTCCTCGGGTAACTGCAAGTACTTGAGGAATTAGCCGCTCGGATTCAACCATTTTGTCCCCTTTGCACAGAAGCTGAGTGGACCCTCCTCCATCCAGCATCATTACTTCATCAGCGCCAAAACCGTATAAGGTATTTGCGGCATCTTCCTGGCGGGCGGTCAGTGTGTTGAAAATCAACAAGGTTTCATTTTCCTTATCGCCATCGCGGTCGTCTACACCAATAAATGTCCGTCCAGTGTAATTTTTTGCTTTCTTATTCGCATCTTCAGCTAATCCTGCAATAATATCCGGCGCATCTGAGGTATGCAGGTTCCAGCGTGTAAGGCGGCGGATATCAGCTTTATCATCCCACAATTCAAGCATTAATTTCTGCCACGGGTAGGTGTCAAGACCAAAACCATCTGTCGTAATATGGCCGCCTACTTTCAATGGAAAAGCCAGCCTTGTGGGGTGCTCCGGCAGGTAAAAGAAACTGCCATTTAAGACACACAGGGCGTTTGAATTATTGCTGGAGATATCCCACCAGTATTCAGATAGTGACCTGCTGAAAAATTGTGGGTTGTCCCCGCCATAACCGCCGCGGTCTGTACCGGTTTTGGCAATATCACCTGTAATTAGCTCAATACCAGCGCCTTCATCCAATCGAATTAACTGCACGAAATCCGGATTTCCTTCCTGATAATCTTTTCGATACATTTCCCACCCAATAGAAGCGTCAATTAAATAAAAACCAGGAGGGATTGGATTGGCCTCACTTTCTGGAGTCAGGTTTGGTTGAGGTGATGCTGCTACGAGAAAAATTGTCAGGATGAACCAGAGTGGATAGATTTTCACAGTCATTATCGGTCGTGGTGCAAGTTGTTTACCAGCCAAATTTACCTGTTTGAGGTTCAAAGGGATGCTTACCTTGAAATACAGGCAGGATTAAAAGGGGAAAATTAAGCGAGATCAGAAAAGAAAAGACAAAAGTCAATAAGGAATAAGGATGGAGAGCTGTTTGGACGGAAAAAAATAAGTTAAGTCGGGGCGGGCGGATTCGAACCGCCGACCTCACGGACCCGAACCGTGCGCTCTAACCGGGCTGAGCCACGCCCCGAAAAAACATTTATTGTCGGAAAGGATTATAATCCAGCAGAATCCTGACAGGCGAGATTGTAGTTTTATTTACTGATTATGTCAAATAATTTATATTTTTTATTTATGGAATGATCTGATTAAATTTTCACATTCAAGGATTAGAGAATAAGATGATCGAATATGAAATTGAGCTTGAAATATACGAGGGAGAAGGGGGAGATCTCAATCCTGACTCTCCGGACCCGGATTATGTAAAAGAAGGTATTTGCGCCTGGATGTATGGTGGCGATGGCGGACGGAGCTACAAAGTTGGTGATAAATTCCGCTACCCTGAAGACCTTGGTGAAATCTGCCCCTGGCTTCTGGACAGCCTGACAGGGGTTATCAGGGCGCTTGAGCACGGCGGCACTTTGACATGGAGATACAAAGACACCCCTTATGAAAAAGAGATCAACCCGGAAGGTGTCACTACAGAATATGTGCGCTGCATTGATCCCACTTCATCAGGAATCGTTATGAAAATAACAAGAACGGCTTTGAAAGAGTAAAAATTTCTTATTGTTAGTGTATTAACAAGTTATAATGACGACCGCAAATTATATTGCGTCGAAGGAACAGGAGAATAATATGAGTGAAAATAAAAAAGTGCGGGTTGCGATTATCGGTGTTGGCAACTGCGCCTCATCGCTGGTACAGGGTGTACATTACTATCAGGATGCTGAGGAGAACGATCAGATTCCCGGTATTATGCATGTCAACCTGGGAGGCTATCATATCCGTGATATTGAATTTTCAGCCGCTTTCGATGTTGTAAAAACCAAAGTCGGTAAGGATTTGGGAGAAGCGATTTATGCCTACCCCAACAATACATACCAGTTCCAAAAAGTCCCAAAGCTCAATGTGCCTGTCGCGAGGGGTATGACCCACGATGGACTGGGAAAGTACATTAAGGATATGGTGGAAAAAGCACCCGGACCTACAGATGATATTGTTGGTATTTTGCAGGAAACCAAAACAGATGTTGTGGTTAATTACCTGCCAGTCGGTTCTGAGATGGCGACAAAATGGTATGTTGAGCAGGTTCTGGATGCTGGGTGCGCCTTTGTAAACGGCATCCCAGTTTTCATCGCAAACCAGGATTACTGGATCGGCAAATTCAAAGAGCGCAACCTTCCAATTATCGGGGATGATATAAAGAGCCAGGTTGGGGCAACGATTTTACATCGTGTACTCGCCAGCCTTTTTGTAGACAGGGGTGTGAAACTGGACCGTACATATCAATTGAACTTCGGGGGCAATACAGATTTTATTAATATGCTCGACAGGGAACGCCTGGAATCCAAAAAGATTTCCAAGACGCAAGCGGTTACCAGTATGCTGCCGTACCAATTGGACAAAAATGATGTTCATGTTGGACCGAGTGACTATGTACCCTGGTTGAGTGACAGAAAATGGTGCTACATCAGGATGGAAGGGACCACATTTGGGGATGTCCCTCTAAACCTTGAAGCAAAATTGGAAGTCTGGGATTCGCCCAATTCAGCCGGTGTGATTATAGATGCTGTTAGATGCGCAAAAATTGGCCTGGATCGCGGCATCTCCGGCCCGTTATTTGGCCCTGCCGCATATTTTATGAAGTCACCACCCAGACAATATAAAGACGAAATTGCCCGGGAAATGACAAAGTCCTTCATAAATGGAAAAGACGCCTGATTTGATATAATTCTAGCGACGAAATACCAAATTTTTTCCGGATTTGATACTTCAATTCACCGGTTCAGGAGAAAAAAATGTCTGGACATTCGCACTGGTCAACCATCCGGCGTAAGAAAGGCGCAGCGGATGCCAAGCGCGGTCAGCTTTTCACCAAGTTAGCGAAAGAAATCACAATCGCGGCGCGGGAAGGAGGTGGGGACCCGGGCATGAATCTTCAGCTGCAGTATGCCATTGATCGAGCAAAATCGCAGAATATGCCCAAGGAAAACATCGAACGGGCAATAAAACGCGGAACTGGTGAATTGAAAGATGGAGCCCAGATCGAAGAAATCACTTATGAAGGATATGGACCATCAGGGATTGCTTTAATGATAGAGTGTGTCACTGACAACCGGAATAGAGCAGTAGCTGATCTACGACACACTCTTAATAGATATGGAGGCACATTTGCAGAAGCAGGATCAGTGGGATGGCAGTTTACCAGGATTTCTTATTTTGCTTTTCCATTAAATGACCTCAATCCAGATGAAATTTTTGAATTTGCGGTTGAGGCTGGAGCTGATGATGTCACATTTGAAGATAGCCTGGTGGAAATTTTTGCAGCGGTGGAATCATTTAAGGAAATCAGCGACCGCCTGAAAGAAGCGAAGCATACAGCCACAGGAAGCGGAACTGCGTATGATTCCCAACAATGAAACTGAGTTGGAAATTGATGAAACAGTGCAAGTTCTAAAGGTTATTGAAGCCCTTGAGGATCTTGATGATGTGCAGACGCGTATTTTCAAACCTGCGGCTCACTGACCAGATAATGGAGAAACTTGAGACAGCCTGATCCAGAATGTTGGTTATAGGTATCGACCCGGGTACTGCTACGACAGGATATGGTTTTATCCAGGCAAACGAGGATGGCAGTTTACAGGCAATCGAATTTGGTGTGATTGAAACCTCACCAAAGTTTCCACCACACCAGCGTTTGTTAGTAATTTACCGTCAGCTCCAAAAATTGATCAATCTCCACCAGCCCGGAAGCGGAGCGGTGGAGAAATTATTTTTTCAAAGGAATGTAAAAACTGCTATCAGTGTAGGACAGGGAAGAGGGGTGGCAATGCTTGCTCTGGCTCAGGCAGGAATACCCATGGAGGAGTATTCCCCCCTTGAAATAAAACAGGCTGTAGCGGGTTACGGCCGGGCAGATAAGTTTCAAATGCAAAATATGGTAAAAGCATTGCTGTCTCTTGTAGATATTCCTTCGCCAGATGACGCTGCAGATGCGCTGGCTGTTGCGATATGCCATATTCACAGCAAAAAGTTAAAAACGCTGATCGATGGAACTAAATAGATCATGATCGCTAATATTAGTGGAAGGATTCTTGAGGTAAGTTTAAACAGCATAATCATTGATATTGGTGGGGTTGGATTGGAAGTTAATGTCCCTGCTCCGTTTTCAGATAATTGCCAGGTTGGTGAAAGTACTTTTTTGTATACAAATCTTATAGTCCGTGAGGATTCGCTTACTCTTTATGGATTCCATTCAAAAGAAGAGAAGCAGCTCTTTTTACTTTTGCTGGGTGTAAATGGAGTAGGTCCTCGTTCAGCACTTAATATTTTATCTATTCTGACTCCTGATGAGCTGCGCCAGGCAATACTGTTGGACCAGGCAGAACTAATTGACCAGGTCCCTGGGATTGGCAGGAAGACCGCACAAAAGATTATCCTGCAGCTGCAGGATCAAATTCCTTCCGATCTGATTATTGATTTTGATTCTGTGACAGCTGAAGCAGATGCGGAAGTGTTGGAAGCATTAACCAGCCTTGGGTACAGTGTTGTCGAAGCCCAAACTGCGATACAATCCATCCCGAAAGATGCTCCGGAGGAGGTGGAGCCTCGTTTGCGGATTGCGCTGCAATATTTCCAATAAGGACAGGTATTTATCTATGTTTGAAAATTGTATAATTTCATTTATTGGACCGGGGGCGATGGCAGAAGGGATGATATATGGATTGATCCATCAAAATGTTGCCCAAGCAGGTTCAATAATTGCAGCCGGACCGCGCCAGGAGCGCTTGGAGGAATTGAAAGGATGCTTCGGAATTGGTTACACAATTGATAATGCTGAAGCGGCTTCAAAATCGGATGTAATCATCCTTTCAGTTAAACCACAGCGGTTGGAAAAAGTACTGCAGGGAATTCGCGGGATTGTAAAACCTGAAGCATTGATTATTTCGATTGTCGCAGGCGCTAGCATTGAAAAAATAAGCAGCGGGTGCGGCCACAGTGTGGTCGTCCGGACCATGCCAAATACTCCAGCTCAGATCGGCAGGGGAATAACAGTTTGGACACCTTCTTTGGAGGTCACTGAGCATCAACTTGAAATGACTCGCAGGATATTGGGCGCCCTCGGCGAGCAGGTGTTTGTTGAAGAAGAATATTACCTTGATATGGCAACTGCCTTATCGGGAACCGGACCTGCTTATGTATTCCTGTTCATGGAAGCAATGGTGGATGCCGGAGTGCATCTTGGTTTCCCGAGGCGAATTGCGGAGCGGTTGGTGGCACAGACAGTGCGGGGATCAGTGGACTATTACGAGAAAAGGGACGATCCTGTACACCTGGCAGCGATTAAGGAATGAGGTGACATCTCCGGGAGGCACTTCCGCTGAAGCCTTATATTATTTAGAAAAGGCGGGTTTCAGAACTGCCATATCGCGGGCGATCTGGGCAGCATACGTTCGTTCTCAGGAACTCGGCAAAGATGCTAAAAGCCACCCTCCGGAGCAGCAGTGAGATTGTAATCACAGGAAAGTGTATCTAAAAACTAGACAATATCCTGCCTATCAAGTATTATTTGGCAGAAATCGGAGGATACTTATTTCAATGGTAAACCGATTGCACTGAATATCCACTTATGGTGCAATCAAATGCGCGCCCGGATTATATAAACCATCCGGGCGGCGGCATGTAACATGGCCGTTCGAGGTAATTTAGAAAGAGATTTTTTCGAGAATTTTTACTTCTTTTAGCTTGGAGGCAGGATGTCCGACCTGATTAATCAAATCACCCAGGAACTTAAAAAACAGATTGAAGATTACGAACCATCATTAGAGGTACGCGATGTCGGCAATGTGATTGAAGATGGGGACGGCATCGCCCTGGTTGGAGGATTGGGCGATGTAAAGGCACAGGAACTAGTCCAATTCGAAAACGGTGTGCTGGGGATCGCCTTCAACCTCGAAAAGGATAAGGTGGGCGTAATCATCATGGGTGAGTATTCGGAGATTGAAGAGGGGATGCAGGTTCGTTCAACCGGCAGGATAGCTTCTGTTCCGGTTGGATTGGGTTTGGTAGGAAGAGTAGTTAATGCGCTTGGGGAGCCTGTTGATGGTAAAGGGCCGGTTAAATTTGAGAAATACCGCCCAATTGAAAGAATCGCACCCGGGGTCGTCGAACGAAAAGATGTCGACAAGCCGGTTCAAACCGGTCTAAAGGCAATCGATTCCATGATACCAATAGGCCGCGGGCAGAGAGAATTGATTATTGGTGATCGCCAAACGGGAAAAACAGCGATTGCTATTGATACGATCATCAATCAAAAGGGACAGGACCTGTTCTGCATTTATGTTGCAGTAGGTCAGAAAAAAGCTGCGATAGCCAGAACCGTCGCGATACTCGAGAGATTTGGAGCGATGGATTACACCATCGTAGTAATGGCTTCTGCCGATGAACCTGCCGCGCTTCAGTATATCGCACCATATGCGGGTTGTGCGATGGGCGAAGAATTTATGGAAAACGGTAAGGATGCACTGGTTGTTTATGACGACCTTTCAAAACATGCCTGGGCATACCGGCAGGTTTCTTTGCTGCTGCGTCGGCCACCGGGACGGGAAGCCTATCCGGGAGACCTTTTCTACCTGCATTCCCGCTTACTCGAGAGGGCTGCCCGGCTCGCGGATAAGTACGCCATCACGCCAAAGTCGAAGGGAAGGGATGGTTCAGATGGTTTTGAACCTGTGGATGGAAAGGTTTTTGGCGGGCCATTAGCCCTGCATGATTCTGAAACTGCCCTTCATGAGATGGAAAACCCAGATGATTATCAGATAACAAAAGTTGAAGGTTCTGGAGGTTCATTGACAGCGCTGCCAATCATCGAAACCTTGCTCGGCGATGTCTCAGCATATGTCCCAACTAATGTCATTTCAATCACCGATGGTCAGATCTATCTGGAGAACAACCTGTTTTATGCAGGCATTCGACCTGCCATTAATGTCGGGCTTTCAGTCTCCAGGGTTGGAGGCGATGCCCAATCCAAGGCGATGCGCCAGGTTGCAGGCAAATTAAGATTGGAAATGGCCTCGTTCCGGGAACTGGCTGCGTTTGCACAGTTCGGCTCTGACCTGGATAGATCAACCCAAATGCAGTTGAACCGCGGCCAACACCTCCAGGAGATCCTCAAACAACCCCAATATGAACCTGTATCGCTCAGCAACCAGGTAATAACAATTTATGCAGGGACAAATGGGTACGCGGACGGTGTTCCGCTTGATAGAATGCGCTCATGGGAAACCGCTCTGGTTCGTTTTATGGAGACATCTTATCCAGAGATTGGTAAAGACATCGACGAAAAGAACATAATTGTGGAAGATACTGAACAGAAATTACGGATAGCATTGGATGCTTTCAAAAGCACCTGGCAATAAAAAATAGAAATTATTTTTTATCCATTTATTAGATCCAATTTGTTAGATTACAATGACAAACACTAGAGAGATCAGGCTACGAATACAGAGTGTAAAGAATATTTCTCAAGTGACGAGAGCACTTGAAGCGGTAAGCGCGAGCAAAGTTCGTAAAGCAATGCAAGCGATGTTGAACACACGCCCTTATGCTTCCAAAGCCTGGCAAGTACTGACCCATATCGCTGCTCAACCAGATAGAGAAACTCTACACCCTTTATTGACGACAAGTTCAAAACGAGAAAAAGTACTTGTGGTGCAGGTATCCGGCGATCGGGGCCTTGCCGGGGCTTATATAACCAATATTGTTAGATTCACCTTAAATGAGTTTAACAATTTTCCAGCTGAGGTAAGCTATATCGCGGTTGGGAAAAAGGGCAGAGATATGCTTATGCGGCGCAGGAAAAATGTGATCGCTGAATTCAGCAACCTGCCTGCAGACCTAGCGTTCACAGATGTATCTGCTATTGGCCGGCTGGCGGTTGATGAATTCCTAGCGCATACATTTGATGAGGTTTATCTTGTTTATACAGATTTTATAAATCTCGTCCGACAGGTACCCACCAAGAAAAAACTGCTGCCGCTTGAAGTAGGTCAGAGACAGGATCGGGTTGACGATTTATCCATCTCAGACCGTGGCCTTGCAGCCGCGTACATTTATGAACCAGGCCAGTCAGAAATCCTGGATGAAATCGTTCCGAGATTCACGGCCATACAGGTTTACCAGTCGGTCCTGGAGTCATTGGCCAGCGAACATGCTGCCCGCATGGTTGCCATGAGAAATGCAACCGACAGCGCTTCAGCACTGGTTGAAGCACTCCAGCTTGAATACAATAAAGCGCGCCAGCAGACAATCACGAATGAAATGCTCGATATTGCTGGAGGAGCAGAAGCATTAGCCCGTAGTTAGCGGAGGATTGAATGGCAAGAGTACAGGGTCAGGTTATTCAAATTCTAGGTGGTGTGGTGGATGTGGAGTTTCCCCGTGACCATCTCCCGGAGATCTATGATGCTATTGAAGTACCAAGAGATGGCGGTGATCCATTAGTTTTGGAAGTACAGAAACATTTGGGCAATAACTGGGTCCGGACCGTGGCTATGGATACCACAGATGGATTACAGCGAGGCAGGCCGGCATTCTCGACCGGCAGCCCGATTCAGGTCCCGGTAGGACCGCAAACTTTAGGACGGGTTTTCAACGTATTAGGGAAACCGGTAGATGGAAAAGGACCGGTAAATACAGAACTTTACTATCCAATTCACCGTCCAGCACCGCCTTTTGACGAGCAATCAACCCGGGTGGAAGTTTTTGAAACTGGTGTGAAAGTAATCGATCTAATCGCTCCATTCACCAAAGGAGGGAAGACAGGGATTTTTGGCGGGGCAGGAGTTGGAAAGACTGTCATCATAATGGAACTTATCCGTTCAATCGCGATCGAGCATCAGGGAAATTCTGTGTTTGCAGGGGTGGGCGAAAGAACAAGAGAGGGAACACAGTTGTACCGGGAGATGCTTGAATCAGGCGTTATGAAGGATACAGTGATGGTTTTCGGACAGATGAACGAACCTTCCGGGGTTCGTTTGAGGGTGGGACTGGCAGCTCTTTCCATGTCTGAATATTTCCGCGACCAGGGGCGGGATGTCCTACTTTTTATTGATAATATTTTCCGTTTCAGTATGTCTGGTTCTGAGGTATCAGCTTTGCTCGGGCGGATGCCTTCCGCAGTAGGATACCAACCAACCCTGGCGACTGAGATGGGAGAACTTCAGGAAAGAATTACTTCAACAAAAACAGGCTCAATTACTTCAATGCAGGCTGTTTATGTACCTGCGGATGATTACTCAGACCCTGCGCCAGTTGCAACATTCACCCATCTGGATGCGACTATTGCGCTGGAACGATCAATCTCCGAAAAAGGGATTTATCCGGCTGTCGATCCACTCGCATCCACATCAAGAATTCTTGATCCTAATATTGTCGGAGAGGACCATTACACTACCGCTCGAGAAGTGCAGGTGGTTTTACAGCGTTATAAAGATTTACAAGACATCATCGCCATCCTGGGTGTTGATGAATTGAGCGAAGATGACAAGCTAATCGTATCACGCGCCAGAAAAATTGAACGCTTCTTCTCCCAACCATTCTTTGTTGCCCAGCAATTTACAGGCACTGAAGGACGATATGTCAAGCTGAGAGAAACCGTTCAGGGATTCAGGGATATTCTGGATGGCAAGTGTGATGATCTTCCGGAACAGGCATTCATGATGGTTGGGACGATCGATGAGGCAATTGAAAAAGCTGAAGTATTACGAAGTGAATGATCTAAATATGATCTTTGAATAATTTTCAGGATTGTTCTTTCGGATTGGATAAAACGTGAGTTAAACATGCCTATTAGATGTGAAATTGTCTCTCAGGACCGGATGGTATTTGAAGGGGATGCAGATATTGTTATTATCCCTGGCGAATCCGGTGAAATGGGTATCCTGCCAAACCATGCTCCTTTGCTTTCGACCTTGAAAATTGGGATAATAAAAGTAAGATCTAGTGAAAAGGAAGAGGACTTCACAATTTCCGGTGGGATAGTTGAAATCCAACCTGATGTTATTACCATCCTGGCAGACGCTGCGGAAAATGTCCGGGAAATCGACATCGCCCGGGCTGAGTCGGCAAAAAGGCGGGCTGAGGATATTTTGAAAAAAGGACCACCGCCCGATATGGATGAATATCTGGCAATGGAAGCAGCGTTAAAACGTTCAAATCTACGTTTGGAAGCGGCAAGGAAATATCGCGGATACCAGCAGAGGCGTGGACGACCCGGAGTGGTAAAGAGTGAAGAGTAAATAATCATGGCGATGTTTTCAAAGGACCTGGGGATTGACCTGGGGACATATTTTATCCGCGTATCCGAAGGAAATAACGTTATTCTGGAAGAGCCAACTGTGGCGGCAATTGTGACAGATGAACAAAAGATGGTTGCCTGGGGGCAGGAAGCTCAAAATATGATGGGTCGCGTACCGGAATCTTTGGAAATTACACGCCCTTTGCATAATGGGGTTATCGCAGATTATGAAGTAACAGAATATATGCTAGAGGCGGTGTTGAAAAAAGTAGGCGGACCGATGCGAATTTTCCGCCCTCGGGTGATGATCACGGTACCCAATGGAGTGACAAGCGTCGAAAGCAGAGCAGTTCATGAAGCGATCCTGCAGGCGGGCAGCCGAGAGGCAGTCCTTATCCAGCAGCCTCTTGCCGCTGCAATTGGAGTCGATTTACCAATTGGAACTCCATCAGGGAATATGATCCTGTGTCTTGGTGCTGGCGCCACCCAGGCGGCAGTTATGGCAATGTATGGAATTGTCGCTGCAGATACTTTACGTCAGGGAGGTATGGCGCTTGATGAGGCGATAATTTCATACGTCCGGAAGAAATATGGTTTGATTATCGGGCAATTGACCGCTGAACAGATAAAATTAAAGATTCGGTGCAGCTGTGCCCCAGGATGAAGAAAAGACGGTCGATATCCAGGGTCAGGATCAGGTAAGTGGGCTGCCGAGACCGGCGACGTTGACAACCGGAGAAGTTGTGGAGGCACTCCAAGATCCATTGAGGGACGTTGTTGAAACTGCCAGACGGGTTTTGGAAAAAACTCCACCCGAGCTGGTCTCCGATATTATCGATCGTGGGGTTGCGGTCACTGGAGGGGGTGCCCTGTTGAGAGGAATTGATAAGTTATTAACAAAAGAACTGGGGGTGCCTGCCTACCTTGTGGATAATCCAACAGTCTGCACTGCTGAGGGGGCGTTTCATGGTTTGGCGATGTTCCCACTTATCCGGCGCAACCTGGTAGTGGTATAAAATTCAGATCAGGAAAGATAATAAGTCATCCTTTGAAGGTGGATTGAAGGGTCAATGTACTGGACATAGACTGAATCCGGGACATTTAAGTGTATCGGGGCGTAATTCAGTATTGCTTGAATACCGGCTTCAACTAGCTGATCAGCGACTTCCTGAGCGTGGACAACTGGAACAGCGATCATGGCGATTTTTATTCCATTGTCTTTGATATAAGTGGTCATGTTAATTGAATCCTGGACAGTATAATCGCCGATTTCACTGCCAATCCTTGCAGCATTATTATCAAAAATGGTTTTTACTTTAAATCCACGGTTTTTGAACCCCCTGTACCTGGCTACCGCGCTCCCGATATCTCCAGCGCCGACCACAACAATATCCCACTCTCGATCAACGTGAAGAATAATTGATAATTGTTCCAAAAGGTAATCAATGTTATAACCAGTTCCCTGTTTGCCAAATTCTCCAAATTGAGATAGATCCTTGCGAATTTGGGCAGCTGAAATTCCCAGGCGTTCTCCCAATTCTTGTGAGGAGGTCACTTTACGGTTTTCTTCCTGCATCCGCTGCAATGTGCGAAGGTACATCGGCAGACGGCTGATAATAATATCAGGTATCAATTTGGTTTTCATGGCTCACTCCAGTCATATAGAATATTAATGGTGTGTTTGTTAGTATTATTTTGAATTTACCATAATAATGCTATTTGTGCAAACTGCCACAAATAGCGTACAAACAGGGATACCGTTTGGTATAATCGCATTGATTAATCAGATACCGTTTTATATTACCCAATCATAGTAATAATGTTTATCGACACTGCCATAATCAGGATAAAATCAGGAAAAGGGGGAGATGGATCGATCCATTTCAGGCGAGAAAAATTTGTACCCAGAGGAGGACCGGACGGGGGTGATGGAGGCAAGGGGGGGGATATCCTGCTGGAGGTTGCATCCAATCTAAATACTCTTTCCAATTTCCGATATAAAGAGAATTTTTCTGCCGGGAATGGCAAGAATGGCGGAAAAAACAAGCAAACAGGTCGATCCGGTGAAAATTTGACCATTCCGGTTCCAGCTGGAACTCTCGTTTACGATGAGGAAACCAGCGAATTTTTAGGAGATCTGACTTTAGTGGGGCAGAAATTATCAGTTCGCGAGAGGTGGACGCGGCGGAAGAGGAAATACCCGGTTTGTTTCCTCTACAAGACAAACACCCCAGATCGGAGAAAGAGGAGAACCGGGTGAGGAAAGAGTTCTAAGGCTTGAATTGAAATTAATTGCAGATGTTGGGATTGTAGGCGCGCCAAATGCCGGTAAGTCCACCCTGCTGGCAGCAGTCACCGGTGCTAAACCAAAAATCGGGTCATACCCATTTACCACAATAGAGCCAAACCTGGGTGTGTTAAAAATCGATTTTGATACAGAGCTAGTACTGGCAGATATACCAGGCCTCATTGAAGGCGCCCATCGTGGTATTGGTCTGGGTCATGAATTTTTACGTCACATCCAGCGTACAAAAATGTTGATCCATATAATCGATGGCACAGCCGAAAACCCGATACTGGATTTCTCTCAGATAAACAGTGAGCTTGCGCTGTTTGACCCAAATCTTAAGGAAAAGCCTCAAATTGTGGCATTCAATAAATTCGATATGCCTGAAGCGAAAGAACGCTGGCCAGCTTTTCTTCAAAAGTTTGGTTCAAACGCGGAAATTCCAGTCACAGGCTTGGTTGGTGCACATGAACCGATTGCGATATCAGCACTGCACCGGATTGGACTGGATAAATTAATCAACCAGACATACCAGCTAATGAGAAATCTGCCGGTACAGGTAGAAATGGATGAGAAACCAGTTTACCGGGTTAGCGCGGATCCAACTGAATTTGAGATCATCCCTGAAGGTGAAGGTTTTCGGATTTCTGGTGCAGCAATAGAAAGAGCCGCGCATATGACTTACTGGGACCATTATCAATCGGTGAGAAGGTTTCAGCATATTCTGGAAAATCTCGGCATCGATGCTGCTTTGAAAGAAGCTGGCGTGCAAGTTGGGGATACAGTTTACATTGGCGACTATGTATTGGAGTGGAGTGATTAATGAGCAGATTAGGAATTTTTGGTGGGACGTTTGACCCACCCCACGTCGGGCACCAGATTCTTGCTTCCGAGTCGATTATGGTCTTGAATCTCGATCTTGTATTGTGGGTTTTAACGCCAGACCCGCCGCATAAACCACTCCAGGAAATGGCGCCTCTTGCGGAAAGACTCAGCATGGTCGAAGCGATGGTAAATGAAGATAAGAATTTTAACCTCTCAAATATTGATATAACCCGTTCCCCTCCCCATTTCGCAGATGAAACAATGCACCTCTTACACCAGCAATACCCTTCTGATACATTGATTTATTTGATTGGCGGGGATTCATTAATCAATTTGCCAGGCTGGCATAATTCAGAGAGCCTTGTTAGAGCCAGTGATGAGATTGGAGTAATGTGCCGACCCGGCACCGAACCGGACCTTGATGAAATTGAAGCTCAACTTCCGGGTATTGTAGAAAAAGTACGGTTCATCTCCGCACCTCTTCTGGAAATCTCCTCCTCACAAATCCGGAAACGGATTAAAAGTGAACGACCATACCGGTACTTCCTTCCGGATAAGGTATACAAGATTATCCAATCACGCAATCTATACAGGTAAATTCAATCCTGAGCGATAAAATCGATCGCTCTCAGCAGGAATGGGTCATAACCCGGTATATGTTCATATTCTGCATCGGGAACATAAACCGAATTGCATACGATGCCAAGTTCTAACATGGAATTTGTAAATGCTTCCAGTAGATTTTCTCTTTGTGATGCGGTATTTTCACCATTGATTATATAACCCCGCAAATTCCACCCCTCATGTTCTTTTTCAGGATAATTGGTTTGATTTTCTAAGGAGAAAGGATCTGGCTGAAACATAAAAGAAAAATCGGGATTAATTAAGATAAACCCTTTCGTCTGGATTGTCCTGGTTAGGGCGAGTTTTATACACAGTTCCGCTCCCTTTCTGATACCGGAAATGATAATGTGTTCCGGATCGATTTCATATTTATCCTGAATTGATTGGAGATGCCCCACAATTTCTGATGTGGAGGTTTCCAGATCATCCCAAATGTAGGCGCCTTTCCACAGCGCCTGTGAAGATTGCGGTGCAGCAACCAGATAGCCAGCCTCAGAACCTGCGCGCCAGAAATCAAGTGATTCTGCAGCAGTGGCAGCGTATGAATGGATGACCAGCATTATAGGGCAGGGCTCAGCGGAGGATAAACATGCACCTTCGGAACGCAGGATTAAAAGGGGAAATTGGTGGCTCTTATCAAGTGTGCGGTTTTCCCTATTTAATGCGACCAAACGCTCAAATTTCTCCAACCCCTGCAGCGATTGTAGATCGGGGTTTTTCCGGAGTAAAAAATCGCTGAACCAGAAACCGGATGAAACTGTCTGACCGAAAGTTTTCAGCGCATGCTCGGTATCTCCTGTGAGCGAATATAAGCTAATTAACCAGTAATTTATCAGGCCATACCTGGAAGGAAACCGCTCTTTATTGCTTAAAATTAGCTCAATGGCACGATAATAATCTCCATCCAGATGTAAGGAATTTACTTCCGCCTGGAATTCTTCAAAAGAATCAAAGCTCATCTAATAATTACCCCTGGGCTTTACATTTATTAAGCCCGCTATATTTAATTATTCAAACTAATATATCATTTTTATATCATAACAAATAATTATTGTAGGAGACTTATAGAGGTCTGAAAATCTTGCAACCCGGTTATTTTTATCAGGGTGAAAGGGTAAGGAAGGTAGAAACCAGGCGGATACTCGAAATTGGGGTTCTCTGTCCTTTTCAAGAAATCTATCATGTCCAGGGTTGAATCGACATGCATATCAGCAGAGGTCTTTACCTGTAGGAGAACGTTTCCACCCAGCTTTATATTAAGAAATCCCTTATTATTCGTATAGATTAATGGGTTTTCGCTTGAATTATAAAAGAATCTCCTCAGATCCAGAGTAAGAGGAATGGTTGTCGAAAGCGTACTACCGGTTTTTATCCCGGTGTATTCAACAGTTAATCCCCTTATCTAGAAGGTTGAAAGACTTGGCGTAATCGATAGAATTACTGAATAATTTGATCCCATTTTGGCTGGTTTCAGCCTGAAACATAATCCCATGATCTTCGAAGGCGCCAACCATAACCCTCGGATCCGCGTGAAATCCTTGCGATTTATCCCAGAAAAGCGGGTCTGTAGTTCCAGTTGTAAACTGGGAAGATGGACCGATTATCTGGTGGAATTGACCGGAATTTCTGATAAAAAGAAATGACAAATAGCCGCCATCTGGTTCGATAACCGCAAATACATTTCTGGATGTAAGCAAACATTCAATAGAGCCGTCGTGATCGATATCCCTTCTACAGTCAGAATTTTCAGATGGATCCCCAGCCCATTTTGCTGCTTCCACCAGGGTCCAGAGATGGGGGATGTAGTTTTTCCGCAGTTCAACAAGATTGTTATTAAATGGGTAGATCGGGTAGAAAAAGGAGATATATGAATCGAGTGCGGTTTTTGCGAGCGGATTATCTGGCAGATGGTTAAATGCCATTAGTAAAGTGTCAACAACACGATCAGAAAGACTGCGATTTTGACCATTTAAATTGTAAAAGTATCCTTCAAATACATCCCGCGGGTTCCTTTCTGGTATTAGAAATTCTAATGTTTTAACATCTACAGGTTTAACCCAGGGATGGGAAGCGAAATACTGGAAGGAAGCCCGCCCAATCTCAGGAACACCCCAGGCGCTGGCTGGCAGATCTCCTCCCAGCACAATGATGCGGTCGCTGCGGATCAGCGGAGAGAGATTGTTGGAGATTGCCTCTGAAATTAATAAGCGGCGAGTATCGAGGGTTGGACCTTTAAATCAACCTGCTGACCAGAGAGCGAATTAAAGAAGTAGTCCAGTCGGATAGTCTTAGTATTACCGGATTGCAGGATATTCTTAAATTTGGGAGTGGTTTGCTCCTCAACAGTGGTGGTTTGAGAAAAAAACGGGTATCCATTAAGGGATATCAAGTTAGATTCGGGGTTAAACACGCTGAGAGAGGGCATTAAACCGTGAGAAATTGCGTTATTTTCTAATATTTGGATCCAGGTATCCATGAACCTCTGATCAACTTCCAGAGGCGAATAACGGGTATCAGGGAGCGGCAGGGGCAGAATCAGAAGACCTTCATCTTCCATCTGGCGGAAGGTCGCAAGCGCACCTATTGCATCCAGGGCGGCGAGAGTTGAAGGATACTTTAAATCCAGCAATACTAGCGGGATACGGCTGCTGCGGGCTGTACGGAGAAGGTTGAACAGACCATGCCTGCCGCCGAATGGACCTGTATGGGCGCCATCCCACTTCCGTAAAACCTGTGAGGGGCTGTATCCAGGCAGTGTATTATTGAAGGCAAACAATACGTTTACAGGTTCTGGCGGGGTGTCGTTAGTATTTGCAACACTGGTTGCATCGACAACCTCCTTTAAATCTGTTTCTGTTGTGAATGCCTGTAAATCAATGCCTGGTTTTTCCCAATCTGCCCGGTAAGGTCCAAGCAGCGCGATCCGGTCGAATTTAATTACAATAAAATCACGTTCCGGATCACGAAAAACCAGCATACCCCATTCCTTCTGATATCTTTTTGAAGTTGAAAGAATCTGGATATCACCTGACGCTGGTATTTTTATCCAATCCTCCCAATGCAGTTCTGATCCATAATTCAGAGGTGAATGGTTACTGCCTCCTGGAGATGTATCCAGAGCCAGATGCAGATCATAAGAGGAATGATCGCTCTGATCCAGAAAGTCCAGCCTGAGCTGGATTTCATCATTTACAAATCGTGAGTAGACCGCAATAATGTCCTTTCCGGGATCGGAGGTGTCTGGTGGATCAAGGGCAATTAGATCCGCGTACGCCCAGGCAGGAATTTCCCCACTGAATTCCATATTAGTACAGGAAAACAGAGCCATAACCAGTAACAATAATGCAACATATTTTAACTGGAGGAAGTTCAAGATCGTCACCGGGAAATTTCAAAAAGTACAACCCCTGAAAGATACCCAGGGGTTGGTAAAAAAATCTTGAGTACCCCCACCGCGACTCGAACGCGGGTTTTTGCCTCCGGAGGGCAACGCTCTATCCACTGAGCTATGGGGGCTGTAAATTATCCAGATTTTACCATGGGAAGATTTTCTCGATTGATTTTTAATTGATGATGAGCCTCAGGCGGTGTATCCGGGTCCTATGCGGTTCAATATTTAGAGATGAAAGGACCTCATCCGGCCGGCCGGTTGCACCTTCCTGGGTTAGAAGGCGCATCTTTATTTGTTAAGTCGAGTTATCATTGGATCGGATTCCAGAAAGATCAAGTATCAAGGGACGAAGGTCGTACGATTTCCCCCGGCGTTCACGCCAGATTTCTTTCTCTCGCGTAATAGATCCATTAATCGCAATGGGAGTTCGTTGACAAAATCCGGAAGTGTGACAATGTAATCAGAACCAGAGATTAGCCTCTGTAATGAAGGGGAATCTGTCTCAACCTCTTCGAATTGATTTAACCATAATTCCAGGTGGGAGAGCCGGAATTAAAGTCTCCAGAACTCCTGCGGGCGGACACCGGGTATCAAGCCATATATCCATTAATTCACTTTCACCAGTGAAGCCCAGCGGCAGAGTTGCCCCGATATTGATCCAGCGGGCGCGGATTATAACCCTGGGAATAAGTAACCGGAAGGTCTGCCCGACGAAAAGATCTCTCCCAGGTCTTTAAAAGATCCAGATGGCCCGTAAAGCGCATCTGATCCAATTTTGAAAAAACTATCCGGATTCGCATCGGTTTGGAATTTTCGATCAATTACTATATGACCAGCTTCATTAATCGCTGAGTACCGAGCTTGGATTTAATCAGCGATTATGTTCCGGAACTCTGAAATCTGGTTTGAATTTTACCTCCGGACACTGCCAGACGTCGCCAGGGTGAGCGCGGCGAAAGTCGGCAAATGTTGGTAAAATCCCACAGGCAAAACACTGTTCGCGACAGTCAACCCTAGTTCTGCCGTTCCAAGCTCCAGAGATAGTCTTCCGTTAGAAATTTTTTCCGTACTGTCGTAGTCGATGTGCTCCCAGGGAAATATTTCATCGATCGGACGCTCACGGTGGGTGTAAAAGCGCCAGGTCTAACCCGAGTCTGCTCAAATGCCTGCAACCAGATATCGAATTGAAAGTGATCATTCCAGGCGTCAAATTTTGCGCCCATTTTCCAGGCTTCAAGGATTACCTGAGACATTCGCCGGTCTCCGGTGACGACCGGCTTCCAGCATGGAAATTTCCGGTGAATTCCAGTTTAATTTCAACCCGGGTCCACGCAGGGACTTTGTCTAGCAAACTTTGTTTTTCCTCGATTACCTCCATATTTTCGCAAGCGACCCACTGGAATGGTGTATGGGGCTTAGGAACGAATGTACTCACACCTGCAGTGACAGATGCCGCGATTACCCTTAAACTTTCGCCCTTCTTTCAGAACCGCCTTACATAAATCGGCGATAGCAATCACATCCTCCAGCGTTTCTGATGGATGTCCGATCATGAAGTAAAGTTTAATCTTCGACCAGCCGTGTTTGAAAATCTCACGGGACGTCTCGAGTACCTGTTCAGTGGATACCGGTTTGTTTATTAGGTTGCGCATTCGTTCAGTGGCAGCTTCTGGCGCCAGGGTAAAACCGCCCCGCCTTGTATTATCTAAATTATCCATCAGGTCAACTGAAAAGGACTCTATCCGCAAAGAAGGCAGCGAGACCCTGAGATGGTCAGTCTGAAATCGCTGGCTGATATTCTTAACCAACGCTGAAATATTAGTGTAGTCTGAAGAAGAGAGAGACAGCAATCCGATTTCTTCATAACCGGTCTGTAAAAGAGATTGTTCAATTGAATCCAGAATTTCTTCTACAGATCTTTCACGTACCGGACGGGTAATCATGCCGGCGTGGCAGAATCTACCAACCGCGGGTGCATCCGCGCATGATTTCAATCGGGATGCGATTGTGGACTGTATCGATATAAGGGACTATAAATCGAGTAACCGGTGGAGGCAGTTTGGGCACAATCCGTTTCACAACCGGATATGGAGCATTCCTCTCAATCCTGTTTACAGAGGATATAGTTCCATCCTGGTGGTAATCAGCCCGGTAAAGTGAAGGAACGTAAACGCCCCAGATATTTGACAGCTTGAGGAGTAATTCCGGTCTGGCGCTGTTTAAATCCTTCCATTCCTGGTGAGCATCCACAATTTCTAAGATGACCTCTTCACCTTCTCCGATGACAAAGGCATCGATGAATGCGTGCATCGGTTCGGGGTTGTATGCGGCGTGTCCTCCCGCAATAACCAAGGGATGTTGTTCCTTCCTGTTCTCTGCCAGAAGCGGCACTTCGCCAAGGTCCAGGATGTTGAGGGCGTTTGTATACAGAGTTTCATAAGGGAGTGAAAAACCGATGATATCAAATTCGTAAAGCGCGTGCTTTGTTTCCAGCGAATAAAGCGGGATTTGCAATTCTCGAATGGATTTTTCCATATCCGACCAGAGTGAAAATACACGTTCGGCAAGTACATCTGGCTGCCTGTTGAGAATGTCATATAGAATGGCTAAACCGAGATTGGACATCCCCAGATCATAAATATCCGGGAATACCAGAGCCACGCGTGTTCTGGCCGATTCCCAGTCTTTAATAACCTGGTTGAGTTCACCGCCAGTATATCGTCCAGGTTTTTGAACACCGGGCAGAATAGCTTCGAGTGTCTCCGAAATTTTTTCTGGAGTAATTTTATTCATATAGTTGGAATTATATCAAAACTCAGAAAGACATCCAGAATGCAGAAATGAACCGCGCGCTTATGCTGGATTGGTCCTGATGATGTTAAATTTTATTGTCTTCCGGGAAATAAAATGGATAAAATTATTACTGTTTATTCAAAAATCCAGGGGTTTGAATAACGGTTCCAGTCCACAAGTTCATCTTCATTAAACCAGAGTTTTACTTCCTGGATGCCGTTTTCAGGAGAATCGGAAGCGTGGGTTAAATTTCGTCCAACTTCAAGGGCAAAATCGTGCCGTATTGAACCTGGGGATGCTTCTGTGGGTCTTGTGGAGCCCATAGTCTGACGTATAGCCTGGACAGCGTTAGGACCTTCCCAGACCATCGCCATTACCGGCGATGAAGTAATATAAGTGATCAAGCCTGCATAAAAAGGTTTCCCTTTGTGGATAGCATAATGTTTTTCAGCTAATTCTCTTGAAACAGGCATAAATTTTGCCCCGACCAGCAACAATCCCCGATTTTCAAGACGAGAGATGACTAAACCAATCAGACCACGTTGAACACCGTCTGGTTTTACTAGCACAAGTGACCGTTCCACAAAAACCTCCAAATAATTATTATCTAAAGTTTTTCTGCTCTGGTGTAAGCTTCCATGGCTTCGGATAACTGATTATTCCGTAGATAGGCGTCCCCAAGATTTCGCAGGATGGATTCATTTTCTGGATCCTGGTCTGCTGCCTGCTCCAATTCCTTTATAACCTCGGGTAGATTTTGGGACGATTTTATCAACTCCGAATAATTTCGAGAAGATTTTTCAGTTTTGCCTGTCTGAACGCTTTCCAGGGACCTGGTCAAATCACCATGGACGTGCTCTTCGAAACCTTTCTCCTCAGGCTCCGTCTCGGAGGGAAACATTTTTTCCAAAACTACTTCATCGGAAACATCTTCAATACCGTCAATATCTACGGGTTTATCTGTTATCTCTTCACCAGCTTCATCACTTTCCAAAGACGTTTCCTCATCAGCCAGTTCCTGCAACCAATCCGGGATTTCAGACTGGGATTTTTCCTGAATTTCTTGATCAAGCTTGCTAGCTTCAACCTGTTCAATTTCCGCTTCTGAAGATACAGGAACAATCACGGGCTTTGTATCTTCTTCATCTTCTATTTCTTTGTCCAGTTCCTGCAGCCAATCAGAGTGATGAACAGGTTCGATATCTTCGGAGACCTGGCTGCTATCTTCCACCTCAACAGGAGGGGAACTGGTTTCATCATCCATAATTTCACCGCCGATTTCAGCAGCAGCGATAACTGCGGTTGTATGTTCTTCCTGGGATTTATTGTTCTGAAAATCCTCAATTACTTTTTCCAGAGATTCCTTAACCGCCGCGACTGCTAATGGGGATAAGATAAATTTTTCAATTTGAATTAACTCGTCGGAGACTGTTTCCGGATTTTTATTGAGGTTATCAAGGTGGGCATAATATGGATCAAGTTCAAACAGACGCTCCATGAATGGCTCAGCTTCATCTTTTTGATCTTTATCCAGGTAAAATTGAGCCAGTAATAAATTTGTTCCCAGGCAATAAGGAAGTTTATCGAGGGTCTGGTTGCATATTACAATTCCCTTGTCATCCGCTCCAGTTCGAAAATAAACATCTGCCAATAATATCTGGAGGTCAAACCTGTTTGGATCTTCAGCCAGGGCGGCCTGCAATTCCCCGATCGCTTGCGGGAAAAGCTCTCCTTTAACATACATACGCGCCAGGGCGCTTCTGGTCAGGCGGACTTTCTGGGGTTCAATACCTTCCCTGGAACCATACAACCTGCGTATCTCGGATTGAATGGTACTGTTTGATGGTTGAACTTCGTAAGCGCGTTCCATATGCCAGATAGCTTCATCCAATTTCTGGTCTTCTTCACGAATAACGCTCATACCAATATGGGCAACAAAATCGTCAGGTATTGATGAGAGCACCCGCTGAAAAATGTCTGATGCCTCAGCCTGATTGCCTTTTTCGAGATAAGCTTCACCCAAAACCCGATATGCATCCAGGTACTTAGGATACGTTTTTAAGATATGGAGGCAGTGTGAAATCGCTTCTTCCGTCTGCCTGGTAATGATCAATTGTTTGATCTGCCTGACATAAACTCGTAAAGGTATCATAGTCATGTTCACTTACTCCAATAACAATAGTATGCCTTAATCCTGTTTTTCGTGCAAGATTTCAACCACATTTCAGGCTCACAAGAAATGGAAGTATTAAATTTTTATTAGAAGTATTCAAGATACTTGACTTTGATTGTTTGTTTATTGTATAAACATTAGGTTTGATAATAAAAGCACAGCAGCCTGAACGGGCGGCGGTGCTTTTTCATGTCAGTAAATTGGTTTTCACGGGACATTGATGATTGAAGTAGAAGGGTTAACAAAGGATTACGGACCAAACCGTGCGATCGATTCGCTCTCATTTCATGTTGGTGAGAATGAAATACTCGGTTTTCTTGGCCCAAATGGAGCCGGAAAAACTACCACCATACGGATCTTGTGCGGTTACATGCCTCCGACTTCGGGGAAAGCATCCATCTCCGGGTATGATGTTGTTGATCAGTCCTTGGAGGTAAGAAGACGGGTGGGTTACCTGCCTGAATCTAATCCTCTATATCCAGATATGACTTTATTTGATTATTTAAAATACATGGCCAATCTGCGCCGCACTAAAAATGCAGAAGAGAGAGTTAACCAGGTTATAAAGTTAATGAATTTGGAGGATCGGTCAGAAAGTTATATCTCCAGTCTGTCAAAAGGGTTAAAACAGCGTGCTGGCCTTGCACAGGCGCTGGTTCATGATCCGGAAGTTCTGATTCTGGATGAACCGACGATCGGTTTGGATCCAGCCCAATTAATCGAAGTAAGGAGCCTGATCCAGGATTTAGGAAAAACAAGAACAATATTACTGTCAACCCACATTCTTTCCGAGGCGCAGCAGGTCTGTGACAGGGTGTTGATAATAAATGGGGGCAAGCTGGTAGCTGAAGATTCACCGGAAAGATTAAAATCCCGAATATCCGGCGCTCAACACATTTTTATGGAGATAGGCGGCAATCAGGAGGGGATCGAATCTCATGTCCGAGGTGTGAACGGGGTCAACAGGATTCTTTCGATACAAAATGGAATTCTGGAAATTGAGACTCTCCCAGGTACTGAACCGAGACCGGATTTAGCAAAAGCGGTTGTTTCTGCTGGTTATGACCTTCTTGAGATTCGGAAAGCAGATTTGAGCCTCGAAGAAATATTCCTTAAATTAACGCGTGAGGAAAGGGATGAGATAGCTCCATTATGAACGTTCAGGCTGATTCAGAAGGTGATGGTAAGGCTCATGGTTAATATCTGGATAATCGCCAGCCGCGAGTATCGAAGATATTTTGCGGACTGGGTCCCTTATATGATCGCTTTTGTAATGCTAGCAGTTCTGGGGATCTTTTTCTATTTAAATTTACAGGTATCTATAATCCAACCTGGATATGCTCCCGGTATTGAGGTCTTTTTAGCCCCTTTAGCGACAATGCTGGTTTTGTTGATTCCAGCGGTAACCACCAGACTGCTTGCAGAAGAGCAGCGTTTAGGGACAATTGAGTTACTGTTGACCTCGCCAGTGAAGGATTATGAACTTGTGGTAGGTAAATGGCTGGGAGGATTTCTGCTGATCCTGACAATTGTCGCTGTAACGCTAATTTACCCATTGATCCTGAATCAATTGATCGAACCAGGCATTGACCAGGGGCCATTTATCAGCGGTTATCTGGGAATAGCTTTACTTGGAGCGGCATTGATTGCAGTTGGCGTGGCGGTTTCTTCATTTTTCAGCAACCAGATTGCCGCTTTTATAACTACATTGGGAGTGTTCATTATCATCTGGTGGATTCTGGATCCTGTGGCCAGGATTGCTGGTGCAGGTGGAGGAAATTTTGAGCTGATTAATTATTTGAACTTCAGCGATCACTTCTTTTCAAACCTGTTTTCCGGCATCCTGGATCTTCGAGATGTGGTCTACTACCTGAGTGTCACAGCTATCTCACTTATGGTTGCCTCGATCTCTATGGAAATGCGAAGGTGGCGTTAATGGAGATTAATAGAAGGCATCTGACAAATGTATTAATAATTATTGCTGGAATCGCTGGGATTGGAGCAGTCGCAATCTTCTTTTTCAGGCCAGATTGGGATGAATTTTTACTGTTAGTACTGGGAATTGCGGTTTTCAGTTTTGTTTTTTATGTAATTTTGGATCGCAACCGGATCAGACGGTTTTTTTCTGGGAGACATGCCCGGTATGGCAGTAATGCTTTGATCTTCAGCGCTGCATTTTTGGGGGTATTAATTGTCCTGAATTATCTATCATATCAAAACCCTTTACGGAAAGATCTGACTGAAGATAAAAATTTTACCCTGGCGCCTGAAACGATCGAGACATTAAAGAGGCTTGATTCACCAGTTTTTGCATCCGCTTTCTTTACCCCGAGAATATCTTCGGATGAGGCCAGGGAGCTGCTTGAACTTTATAAATTTCACTCAAATGGTAAATTTGAATTCGAGTTTATTGACCCTGATGCTAATCCTATTGCTGCTGAGCAGGCGCAGATCTCCCGAGATGGAACGATTGTGCTTAAAAAAGGTAACTATCAGGAGCCAGTTTCGTTTATAAGCGAACAAGAAATTACAGCGGCATTGGTCAGATTGATAAGCCCAGAATTACGCAAGGTCTATTTCCTGACAGGGCATGGGGAATATAATCCAGAAGATACAGATGAAGAAGGCTATTCTCAGGTTAAACGATCTCTGGAGAGCAGGAATTATTCCGTTGATAACCTGAATTTATTATCCACAAATGAAATTCCAGATGATGCAAATGTTATTGTAATCGCTGGTCCTAGAATTCCTATTGCTTCAAATGAAGTTGAAATTTTGAATGAATATATAATGCTGGGTGGGTCTTTATTTGTAATGCAGGAACCGCTTCCTGTGACAGAGTTTGAAGGACAAACCGATTACCTTGCAAATTACCTGGAAGAAGATTGGGGGATAATAATGGGAAATGATATTGTAATTGATCTTAATTCAATGCAAATATTTGCTCCTTTTGCTGCTGAATATAGCTCCCATCCAATCACAATTAAATTGGAAAATATCGCCTCTCAGTATCCGACAGTCAGGAGTGTGACGGTTTCTGATTCTGAAACGCAGATAAGCAGGTCAGAATTGGTGAAAACAGGCCAGCAATCCTGGGCTGAAACGGATTTGGATTCAGTTGCAAGCAATCCAGAGCAAGCAGCATTTAATCAAGAACAGGATTTGCCAGGACCAGTTTCGCTGGCGGTTGTTGCGGAAATCTTCACTTCGGATAGTAAGCTGGTTGTTATGGGTGATTCGGATTTCGCAAATAATTCCAACTTCTTTGCATATGCGAACGGTGACTTGTTTGTTAATGTCATCGACTGGTTAGCAGGCAAAGAAGATATTATCAGTTTAACACCAAAAGAGACTACCCGGCGTTCACTCATGCCATTAACACCAGTGACAAGTAATCTGATACTGCTGGTCACTGTGATATTGATACCGGGTCTCGCATTGGTAACGGGTTTTGTTGTATGGTTCAAACGACGTCAGAGAGGTTAGGCTATGATCAGACGGTCAACCTGGTTTGTAATCCTTATTCTGGCAGGTTTAATTTTAGCAGCCGTAATGATCAGCAGGAGAAATGTAGAACAGGCAGCAAACATTACACCCTCAATAACTGCAGAGACACTCGTGGATAAGTCATTCATTGAAATTAAGTCAGTGATGATTAAAAAAGACACGGGTGAATACATTGAAGTTGAAAAAAAGGTAATGATTGGGTTTTAGTAAAACCAGTGGATGAAATGGTAGACACAACCGCATTGGAAAACGCAGTCACCAATTTTGTCACCTCAAGGATACTCTCAGAATTAGATCCAGCCCCACCCGGGCAGGCAACTGGATTAGATAATCCTGGGTATATCGTCGAGTTAGGATATTTACAAAACGAAATGGACACCTTCCTTATAGGTCAGAAGACCCAGACTGAGAGTGGTTACTATATTGGAACGGGCGATGACAGAGTTTTTGTTGTAAGCGTATCTGGAGTTGAAGCGCTGGTAAATCTAATCAATAATCCACCCTTTCTAACAGAAGGGTTATGAATTGAGAAAATAAAAATTTTTAATTTGGGTATTGATTTTCGAATAAAACAGGTGTATTCTGTTTCATAAGTGGGAGTACTGATGATTGATGATAAATTTCTGAGTGAAATAGAAGGGCAGGAAGAGCACCCAGCAATTGCTAGATTGATTGAACTGGGACGGCAGAAGTCCTTTGTAACTATTGATGATATATTAAATTTATTTCCTGATGCTGAACAGGATGTTGACCAACTGGAAGAAGCATTCGCGGCATTGCTGAGTGCGGGCATCGCCTACATTGACGAATTAACTGCTGTTGAACCCAGTGACGATGACTTGACTGAAGAAGAAGATCTCGATGACGAAGTCAGCCGTGAAATATCGATAGAAGAAAACTTCCTTGCCAATATTGACACAGACGATACAATCGGACTTTACTTAAAGGAAGTTGGGAGGGTTCCTTTGTTAACTGCAGAGGAAGAAGTTGAACTTGCACAGCGAATTGAACAGGGCAGGTTATCACGCGAAGAACTGGCACGGGGGAATGTCACAGTAAGGAGGAGGCAGGAACTACAATTATTTGTCCAGGATGGATGGCTTGCCAGGGAACATCTAATTACCGCGAAATTCAAGGCTTGTCATCAGCGTGGCTAAAAAATATATGGGAAGGGGCGTGCCATTTCTTGATCTTATTCAGGAAGGCAATATCGGGTTGATCAGAGCGGCTAAGAAATTTGATTACCGTCGAGGCCATAAATTCAGTACATATGCGACCTGGTGGATCAGGCAGGCAGTTACAAGGGCGATTGCAGACCAGGGTCGGACGATCCGGGTTCCGGTACACATGGGCGATCAAATTAATAAGCTGTTGAGAATCCAGCACCAGCTCACACAGAGATTGGGTCGCGACCCAACTGTGGAAGAACTAGCTACCGCTTTAGAAGTCCATCCTTCAAAGGTTGAGAATATGATCCAGGTTGCGCGCAGGCCGCTTTCTTTGGAGACACCTACCGATGACGAGGAAGATTTCAGTGCTTGGAGATTTTATTCAGGATGACGAGATATCCGCGCCTGACGATACTGCGACATTCAACTTGCTGCGTGAACACCTGGACGTTGTACTGGATGGCTTGCCTCCCCGCGAAGTCCGGATATTACAATTAAGATATGGTCTGCTGGATGGTCAGGCTTATACTCTGGAAGAGGTTGGACGTAAAATGGGGGTGACCCGAGAAAGAGTCCGCCAGATTGAAGCTCAGGCATTAAGCAGGTTGCGTCACCCAGCAATACGCCGCAAATTGCGTGAATACCTGGGTTAAAACAAAGGATATTTCCTTCCAGGCGCTGTAATTTTTTGAATTTTATCACCAAAAATTACCGGAAAATCCGATTATCTGGTTATAATGCTTTCCTGTTTACTTATTTGGAAAGCATTTTTTATTAAATAACAAGTAAAAAAATAATGAGTAACAATCGAGCTAATCTTTTGCTCTTTGGGTTGATCATTTTGATTGTTTCAATTATTGGGATCGCAACCTGGTTGAATTACCAGTATGCATCTCAGAACATGGGCATGAATAAATTTATTCCTCGCTGGCAGGGCACCAGATCTTTCCTGATGGAAGGGACAAATCCTTTCAGTGAACAAGCGACCAGTGAGATTCAACGAACAGTATATGGACGGTTGGCAAAATCTAATGAAGATCCAGGTTATTTCGTATACCCATTTTATTCAATCATCCTGTATGTGCCCTTTGCTCTGATTGAGAATCACGATTCCGCTTTTTCTTTATGGATGACATTCTTAGAATTCATTCTGGTGGGATTATTAATTGTCAGTTTGGTACTGGTAGACTGGCGACCATCTATATTAATGCTAATAGGTTTGTTTATATTTATTTTTCTCTGGTATCATGGAATTCGGCCAGTAATAAGTGGCAATGTCTCAGTTTTAGTTGCTTTCCTGGTGACCAGCGCTCTTCTGGCTATCCGTTCCAAACAGGATGCTTTAGGGGGAGTTTTACTTGCAATGGCCAGCATTAAACCGCAAATGGTAATTATGCTTTATTTATTTATTATTGTCTGGTCAATATTCAAAGGGCGCTGGAGAATAATCTGGACTTTCCTGGGTAGTTTGGTTTTTCTAATCATCTTTGGAAGCCTGTTCATTCAGGATTGGTTGCTGGAAAATGTCCGCCAGATAATCCGGTACAACGATATCATGTTCATCAGTACTCCCGGTTCCATCCTAATGAACTGGGTTCCTGGGGTAGGAAAGCAGACAGGATGGATTCTAACCGGTGTGATGGTAGCCATGCTTCTAATTGAGTGGAGGTCGAGTATTGGTAAGGATGAACGCTGGTTCACCTGGACTGCAATGGTTACCCTGACCGCTACAACTTTGATTGGTGTTTACAGCACTCTGGAAAACTACATATTGCTGTTCCCGACGATTATGCTTATTCTGGCTACCTGGTATAAACGGTGGGGACTGCTTGGGAGATGGTTAATTGTAATTTTTCTGCTGGTTACTTCGATTGGGATCTGGCTCCTATTATTGAATGGCGTTCAGAGAGGTATACAGCCTGACCTGGACCCGATAATTTATTTTCTTACTCCCCTGGTTATTTTAGTAGGGCTTTACTGGGTGAAATGGTGGGCAGTAAATCCTGACCAGCTGCCTTTGGAAAAAGTCTCAGATTATTTACGGTAAAGGACTTTATTAAATTCTGCATATTGCTTTTTCTTTAATAATTTTCTATAATCAGGTCAACAATAATCCAGAATAAATGGAGGTTATTCAAGTGTCTCCAGATTCGAACCAATCCGGGCAGGGCCTGGTCGAATATGCCCTTATTATTATTTTAGTTGTTATTATCGTTTGGGTGATCATTGAATTACTGGGGCCATGGATAACCAATTACATTGATGATTTTTTACAAACGATCTGATTTTCATTTATCAATCTGGGATAAGGAAACCAATCGAATAAACACATCGAAACAATAATTACAAATGAGCCTGATTGTTATGCTTGTTATCAATACCTTGACCCACTAGGTTAACTCATCAATCCTTGAAATCATCTCAAAATTTAATTGATCAACCAAAAACAAGGGAAAGGTTTGTTTATCGTTTGTATAAATATTCCTGGATGGGATTGGATTTGTTTTTCCCACCCAATTGTGGAGGATGTGACGTTTTTGGATCAAGATGGTGTGAAAATTGCCAGAAAACTGTCCAACGTCTGCCGGACCGAGTATGTGATAGGTGCGGACGCCCGAATTATAAATATTCCACCTGTCACAACTGTATGCTTCGCACCCCCTCTTTTGACAAATTAAGATCATGGGCATATTTCGAAGGTTCGCTGAGAAGTGTTATTCACAGATTGAAATACCGCGGCGATCAAACGCTCGGAGAGATTTTAGCTCGCCCATTAATCAAGTTACTTGAAGGTTATGATTGGAATCCTGATACAGTGATACCGGTTCCATTGGGTGAAAAGCGATACTTTGAGAGAGGATACAATCAATCCCGCTTTTAGCCCGTCCGGTCGCTCTGGCAATTGGAAAACCTTATCTAACTAAAGGGTTATTAAAAATAAGGGAGACTGACTCCCAGGTGGGTTTAACCTTTACCCAACGGATGGTAAATGTTAATGGAGCGTTTCTTGCAGATTCGGATTATGTGGAAAGAAAAAGAGTTCTACTAATTGATGATGTCACAACAAGCGGCGCCACACTGGAAGCCTGTGCTGCTGCTTTGAAAACGGCGGGAGCGAAGGAAGTATTTTGCCTCACTCTTGCCCGTTCACGCTATTTTGCTGTAAGTTAATTATAAATTGGCTGGTTTGTCAGTTACAAAATACTAAAAATAATCAGGTGTTTGGAGGTAAAGATGACACTAGATGTTGAGATCTCAGGAAGAAATATGGAGATTACAGAAAGAATCAGGGAATATGTCGATAAAAAGATCTCCAAGCTGGATAGATATTTACCTGGTATTGAAGAAGCAAGGGTAGATCTCGCGTATATTAAATCTGCCCGTAGCGCAGCTGATCGCCAGGTAGCCCAGATTACTGTTCGGGGAAAAGGATTTATCTTGCGGTCTGAAGAGAGGGCAGATGATATATTTGCAGCAATTGATATCGCTCTGGAAAAGATCCAGCGCCGAATAGAAAGGTATAAAGGGAAAAGATATAGGGGTAGAGGGGATGGGACGCCAGCAGGTGAATTTGTGGTGGAACAGGATTTGTTAGAAGAAGACACGGGTGAATTGAAGCCGGTGATTGCTCGCAGAAAGCAGTTTATGTTGACACCAATGGATGAGTTTGAAGCATTAGAACAAATGGAGCTGCTTGGTCATGAAAGTTTTTTTATCTTTTTTAATGCAAATACAAATTCAATAAATGTTCTGTATCGACGTAGAGATGGTTCATTTGGATTGATAGAACCGGAAGTGGGCTAATATGACTTTTAATAATACAACAGCTATAAAAAATGCTGCAGATTTGATCTCGGACAGCGATATTGATTATGAAGGAATTCAACAATCAATCCTTAAATTGCTTGAGGCGATAGGTGAAGATGTTAATCGGGAGGGGTTAAGGCGAACTCCAGAAAGAGTTGCCAGGATGTATGAAGAATTACTTGAAGGGTACCGCACAGATCCAATATCTCTCGTAAACGATGCCTTATTCGATGTGAAATATGACGAAATGGTTGTCGTAAGAGATATTGAATTTTACAGCCTGTGCGAGCACCATTTACTGCCTTTCATCGGTCGTGCGCATGTTGCTTATTTACCACGTGAACGAGTTATCGGCTTGTCAAAAATTCCAAGGATTGTTGATTTATTTGCTAAAAGATTTCAGGTCCAGGAAAGAATGACCCGTCAGATCGCGGAATTTATTGATACTTTACTGCACCCATTAGGAGTTGCGGTAGTTGTAGAAGGCTTGCATCTTTGTGCTACGATGCGCGGGGTAAAAAAACATGATGCAAGGATGACAACTTCAACGATGCTGGGTGCTTTCCGCCAGAGTCTTGCCACCAGAGAGGAGTTTCTGGCAAATATTTCACGCCGATCGAATCCGGTTTTATGACCGAAATAATTCTCTTAATTTCTGGCTGATTTCAGGGCAGAAAACCAGCGCTTTGTTTGAATTTAATACCCCGGCAATTTCCTCGATAGTTTCAGTTCCCCTGAATGGTCTGAATCCAGGAGATAATTCTGCGACAGGGACAGCTAAATGAGGGAGTTTCACCAGCTCTTGATCAACGGTCTCTTCATTCCAAATTAAAACATCCAGGTCAATTGTCCGGGGGGCATACTTGTCGCTGGTTCGAACACGTCCCAATTGGGCTTCAACCGGAATGAGAACATCTTGCTTCAATTTATCCAGGTTCAAATCGGTATTGAAGTTTAAGGCTGCATTAATAAATTTGGGCCCATTAGATCCGACAGGAAAAGATTCCCAGGCACTTGATATTCCTGCAAGATGAAAGATGTTTTGCAGCAGTTCGACAGCCTTTAATATGTTTCTTTCAGGATCAATATTCGAACCCAGACCCAGATAAACCTGGTTCTTATAACTAAATTTCTGATTTTTAATTTGATCTTTCAATTTCTACACCTACTGATTCCGAAAAACGGACTGCGCCGGGTTTTTCAACGCGGACTTGTACTTTCAACACACCCGGTTCTTTCAGGCATAACTTTGCTACGTCGGATGCGAGCGCTTCAACTGTGTACCGTTGGGCAGATTCTGCCAATGCAATCGTTTTTTTTGCGACAGTTTTATAATTTATGCTTTTTGATATATCGTCCAATTCTCCTGCCTCGATCAAGTCAGCAAAAAGGATGATATTGATCCTGATCTCCTGTGGTTTTTCTCTTTCCCAATCGTTTATACCAATTATTCCGCGAGCTACCAGATTATTAATAAAAATTTTGTCCATGATTTAATATAAATATTCTCTTATTGTAATTAAATTCCGCTTGTCTTATCAACAACTTTTTTAATTTTTTCACCTGCCTGAAATGCTACTTCACGAAGCTCTTCATTATGTTTAACTTCAATTGATAAAAGCAGTGTTTCCGGATTTGAAATATGAATAATTGTTCCACCTTTCAAATCATCTTCTACTGTAATATTACACGGAAGTAAAAGTCCTATTGCAGGGTCGCTGGAAAGGGCTCTTAGTGTAAGGGGAGGGTTGCATGCACCAAGGATAGCATAAGGTTTGAATTATCTATCAAGTTTTTCACGAATTGTCTTCCGTACATCAATAAAGGTAAGGAATCCAAATCCTTCGTTATTGAGAGCAATTTTAACCTCTTCCATTGCTTGTTCATATGGAAGCATTGACTGGATTTCATAACCAATATTTAGCATAGTTTTACGCTCTGATCCTTTTATTATTTTAGATGTTAAAAATTAAAAATAGTTTCATAGAGATCGTTTGTTATTAATATGGTCAGCCGACCTGTTACCTAATTTTTTTATGCCATATAAACAAATTGCCAGTATCATCCACGCTATTATTTGTTCACTGCGAAAGCCATAAAAAATGACATGACTCTTTGCCTGGAATCCCGAAATTAACAGGTATGCTGCTGAACTGATTGAAATAAAAAATAAGAAATAAACTCCGGGTGGTAATCCTGCGTTAAATTTTCTTCCCGGCCAGAGAAATACGAGGATCATCATTGCTGCAAGGATGTGATAGATTTGTACAGGGTGGCGAATTTGTCCCCATAATTCAATTCCAAATGGGAGATTTGTTGGTATCCCAAAGTGGGAACCAGAAGCAAGATGCGCCAGACCGATTGAAATCGAAAGGACTGCCAGAATAGGCGTAATCGCATCCAGAGTCACCCATAGTTTAAATCCATTTTTATTCCCGAATATCATGCCAGCAAGGATTGCACAGATTATCCCGCCAAACATATCAAAAAGATTTGGATTAATTGAAAGAATACTTAGCGGGTTTTGGAGGAAGATTTCTAAATATTGGATTACAAAAAATAGCCTGGCGCCAATTAAACCTGATATTAATGAGATAAAAACCAGATTATTGAATTTCTTCGGTTCAATTTTGTAGCGATCCAGGTATCTTTCAGCCAGGAAAAGTCCCCCCCAAATTCCGATTAGCACAAACAATCCAGGGGCTTGAATAGCAAAAGGACCTATATTTATTATGGGGAACATCACCGATCACCCTGAGTGTTAAACATTTCCTCAACCCTGGTGCGCAAGAGCGTTTCGGACATCGGGCCTCCAATTACAATATCCTGGATTACGCCATTTTCATCAATAAAAAAAGTGGTCGGAAGCGCCTGAAGGTGATAGAGCTCTGAAATTTGACCTTTTTCATCAAAAAGGGTTGGAAATGAAATCCCAATTTCCCGGGTGAACTGGATAGCTTTTTGCTTGTCATCCTGAGATGTAATATTAATCGATAAAATTTCCAAGCCTGCACTATTGTACTCCTGGTAAACACGCTCCAGGGCAGGCATTTCAGCCCTGCATGGTGGACACCAGCTTGCCCACAAATTTATAATAAAGGGATTTCCCAGGTAGTCGAGCGATGAGACGGTTTCCCCTCTATCATTCAGGAGGGAAAACTCTGGCGCATCGAACCCAATAAACGGGGCGGATTGACCTTCTGCTCCGACACTGGTCTGATCGATCCGGCTGATAAAAATCCAAACCAGCCCTGAGAAAAGGAGTATTATGGAAAAAGCTGCCCATCTGCTGTTTGTGAAAATGATGTTAGCTGAATTCTTTGTTTTCTTAATATCTGGTTGTTCCATGGACAATAAAATTAAGTGTTTATTGAAAAAATCATTAACCAATTGATCTGGCGGCTACAGTAAAAATCCTTGATACTTTGGGTAAATTTTATTTTTAATGTTTTGTGCGGTAAGATTGAATAAATAACTCGGATAGATGCCCAAATTGAAATGAAGTATTATAGCCGGATTCACATCAGGTTTATTCCATTCCTGATAATAATTGGGTTTGTTCTTCTGGCATGCAGGACTTTAACAATGCCGATAGAGGCGTTATTGTCTCCTTCTGCGACTGCAGGAATTAAAGAACGAATTCCGAAGAAAGCCACAAAGACTGCAGCGGAGCTGGAAGTAAATGGAGTCGGAGTGGAGAATGCCATCAAAATTCCCAGGGGAACTAATGTAAGAAACCTGAATAAGACTCCGGGGGCGGAGGATGAACTGAATGCAATTATCAGGGGATTCTTTACACCGACAGGCGAATTTATCACAGAAACCATCCCTGTAATAAATTCTACAATCACACCAACGGGAAACCAAGCTGCCATTACGCAGACAGCGGTTATGCCAGAAACTATCAGCACACCGGTAGAACTACCTGACTGGATCAAATCTGAACTCCGGGCAAGTGACCCAACCCGGGTTAAGTTAAACAGCGGAAAATATCAGTTTTTCGAATTTTTTGCATTCTGGTGTGGAGCCTGCCAGGCCCTTGCACCAGAGATTCAAAACCTTGAAGAGAAGTATGGCGGGGATATTATTTTCACATACCTGGATATCGATGATCCTGCAAATGAATTTTTTAAAAAGGAATTGCGCTTCCAGAAAGAGCCTCATTTTATTCTGGTTGATGGGGAAGGTAAAAATCAAAAGGAATGGGTAGGATTTGTTTCATATCAAGAACTGGTTGAAATATTCGAGGCGATATCTCCAACTGCTCGTTAGAATTATAAAAAAAGGGTTAGAATAATTGACATAAAGGATAAAATTTGATATAAATATCCCGACCCCCATGGGGGGGGTATAACCAGGTTGTATGTGAGTGGATAAAATGAAACACGAAGATGCATTCAAGCGACTGAAGAATATCGAAGGCCATATTGGTGGAATTATTCGAATGATGGATAATGATGTTTACTGTATCGATATTATCCGCCAGATCCAGGCTGTTCAGGCAGCATTAAACCGGGTAAGCTCGATAATACTTGAACAGCATCTTGATACCTGTTTAACAACCGCAGTTCGGGGTGAGGATGTTGATGAAAGAGAAAGAGTTCTGAAGGAAATAGCTGAGGTTTTTGAAACCGCTACCAGGACGTGATTTGAAAAGAAATTGTCAAAGGATCAGCGAAAAGCCAAAAAAAATATTCTGGAGGTTATTATGACAACGGTAACATACAGTATTCCAAACATTTCATGCGGGCACTGCGTTCATACAGTTAAATCTGAAGTATCTGAATTACCAGGAGTTTTATCGGTAGAAGCAGAGATATCCACGAAACAGGCAACCATCACTTTTGAACCACCTGCGACAGAAGAAATAATTAAATCATTGCTTGAAGAAATAAATTACCCTGCCGATTAAATTCACAGAATTTCCCTTAATAACCAGCGGCGATTGTACCAATAAGAGGATAAATTTGTCTTCAGAAAAAAACCTGATACTGCCCATCACCGGGATGACTTGCGCTAATTGTGTTGCAACCGTCGAACGTAACCTGAAAAAAGTCGATGGAGTAAAAGATGCGAGTGTCAACCTGGCTTCTGAGCGTGCAGCAATACTGTACGATCCAGAAATCGCTAACTTGGATGACTTTATAAACCGGATTGACCGGGCTGGTTATGGAATTGCCAGCGGTGAGATCGAAATCCTTATCCAGAGATTGAGCGATGACTCGGATGCTCGTCTGATTGAACGCAGTGTGGCTCAGATAGAGGGAGTGTTAAATGTAAGTGTAAATCTAGCGAATGGGCGGGCGAGGATCGAATTTATCCCCAATGTGGTCTCCTCAACAGATGTAATAAAAAAAATTAGATCACTTGGATTCGATGTAATTGATCTGGGAATGGATAACCTGGATGCGGAACAGGCTGCCAGAGCGAAAGAAGCCCAACGCCAGAAAAAATTGTTAATCGTGGGACTGGTATTTACAATCCCTCTGTTGATTCTTTCGATGGGACGAGACTTTGGTTTGCTGCCAGCTCATATTCAACATGCTTCTTGGATGAACTGGTTGATGTGGGCTTTAGCCACTCCTGTTCAATTTTATGTTGGCTGGGATTATTATGTCGGTGCTTTCAAGTCCCTGCGAAATAGAACTGCAAATATGGATGTATTGATTGTGTTGGGTTCATCCGCAGCTTATTTCTATTCCATAACGGTGGTGCTTGGATTTATCGATGGACATGTATATTTTGAAACTTCGGCGGTGATAATCACCCTGATAAAAGTCGGAAAATATCTCGAAGCCCGTGCTCGCGGGAGAACAAGCGACGCTATCCGAAATCTTCTTGATCTGCAACCCAATAACGCAAGGGTCCTACGGAACGGCGAGGAGATCATAACTAAGGTGGATGATGTTCAAGTAGGTGATACCATCATCGTCAGACCCGGCGAAAAAATAGCAGTGGACGGTGAGATTATCGAAGGCCGGACCTCGGTCGATGAATCAATGATCACCGGAGAATCGCTTCCCGTCGAGAAAGGTCCAGGCGATCCTGTTATTGGAGCGACGATCAACCAGTTTGGCTATATAAAGTTTGAAACACAGCGGGTTGGAAAAGACACCACCCTTGCTCAAATTGTAAAATTAGTAGAGGAAGCCCAGAACAGCAAAGCGCCGATCCAAAAACTTGCAGACAGAGTCTCAGCCGTTTTTGTTCCAATTGTAATTGTCATCGCGCTGGTTACATTTGGAATCTGGTATTTTTTAATACCAGTTCCTCCAGGATCTGAAGATAGCGCATTTACCATGGCTCTTATCAATATGGTTGCAGTTTTGGTGATTGCGTGTCCATGTGCGATGGGTCTGGCGACGCCAACCGCCGTGATGGTCGGAACCGGGAAAGGCGCAGAGGCGGGTATTCTAATAAAAAATGGTGAGGCTTTGGAACAGGCTGGAAATGTCAGGGTAATTGTCCTGGATAAGACCGGTACGATTACAAAAGGTAAACCTGCAGTCACAGATATATTTCTTTCTGAAAATTTCAGTTATTTATTAGAGGGCAGAGATCAGGAAGATAAATCATATTACGAAACAGAATTACTACGGCTGGCCGCATCAGCAGAGCAAGGGAGCGAACATTTATTAGGTGAGGCGATACTATCGGAAGCGAAAAATCTTAATTTATCATTATCGCAACCTGAAAATTTTAAGGCAATATCCGGAATGGGGATTCAAGCTCAAATTGAAGGTAAAAACATCAGAGTTGGAAATTTCAGAATGATGGTTGAGCAGGGTTTGCGATTAAATGGTCTTCAGAAGAAAGTTGAAGAAATCCAAAATGATGCTAAGACAGCCGTTTTAATCGCTGTTGGGGATGATGTAGCAGGATTGTTGGCAATTGCCGATACAGTAAAGGAGAGGTCAGCGAGAGCAGTGAGTGAAATGCACAAAATGGGTCTTGAAGTGTGGATGATAACCGGTGATAACCTGAGAACGGCTCAAGCGATCGCAGAAGAGGTGGGGGTAGATTCAGTACTGGCGGAAGTGCTTCCAGGTGAAAAAGCCAAAAAAATAAAAGAAATTAAATCCACTGGTGCATCAGTTTCGATGGTGGGCGATGGTATAAATGACGCCCCAGCGCTGGCTGAAAGTGACGTAGGTATAGCAATCGGAACTGGTACCGATGTGGCAATTGCTGCAGCGCCAATTGTCCTGATAAGTGGTGATTTAATTGGAGTGCCGCATGCCATTTCACTCTCGCGTAAAACTTTAAAAACAATAAAACAGAACCTGTTCTGGGCTTTTTTCTATAATGTGCTGCTTATCCCGGCAGCAGCGATGGGTTTATTAAATCCAATGCTCGCTGCAGGAGCGATGGCTTTTAGCAGTATCTTTGTAGTCAGCAACAGCCTGCGAATAAAGGGTTATAAACTGTAAAGCATAAAATATCGAAAATTTTACCTGATTTCTCTCACTGAATATTAATTCCAATTTTATGGTCCTTTTATTGAGTGTGTATTTTTTGAGTGTATCCTTATTCGGTTAGGCATTAAAACTATAAACCAGCAATCCATGGAGAAGGACAGAATTACTCGACGTGAATTTATTAAGATCGCTGGATTAGGGTTAGGAGGTGTAGTTTATAATCCAGAAAAATCTTTGCCTATTTTATTCAAAAACTTTGCAGATGAAAAACTAGGCAGGATTTGCGTTGGCATGGTGGAAGTAAAGTTAAAACCTGACCCGAACAGTGAAACAATCAAGAATTTATATGAGGATGCGGTTCTGCCCTGGTACCAGGAAATTGTAGGAAATCAGCCGAATTATATCTTCAACAACCAGCGTTGGGTAGAAACACCGGAGGGATATATTTACGGTCCATACATCCAACCTGTTTTTAACCGTCCTAATCAACTTATATCTGAGTTGCCTGATTCGAGTTTGGGCAAAGGGATGTGGGCAGAGGTAACTGTACCTTTTGTGGATGCAAGGCTGGATAAAGAGCCTTCCTCAAATTCTTGGGTAAAATTTAAACTTGAAGATGGCCTGCCATTAAGGCTTTATTACAGTCAGGTTTTCTGGGTGGACCAGATCAGAAAAGACTCCCAGGGAAACACACTTTATAGGGTAAACCCAAATTATTACGGTGGAGTGGATATGTTATGGGCTGCTGGGGAGGCGTTCCGTCCAATCACTTTGGAAGAACTCCAACCCATTAATGCAGGAACGCTAGATAAACGTGTGCAGGTCGATGTAAGTGATCAAACCCTGTCTTGTTTTGAAGGAAATGATGAGGTTTATTATTGCAGGGTTTCGACAGGCGCAAAATTTGATATCAATGGAAATGTAGTTGACAAATGGGAAACACCTGCAGGCAGCCATGTATTTACAAGGAAATATATATCCCTGCAGATGAGCGGCGGCACAACCGGGGCTGGTTATGATTTGCCTGGGATTGGGTGGTCTTCTATTTTCGCAACCGGCGGAGTAGCAATCCATTCAACATTCTGGCATAATAACTTTGGCGATCCCGTTTCACACGGCTGCGTAAACTGCAATCCTGAGGATGCAAAGTGGATTTTCCGCTGGTCTCTGCCGTCTGTTCAGTATGATCCAGGAATGGTAGATGTTACTGTAACTGGAGAGAATAGTACACAAGTTGGTGTAATTGAAGGATAAAGCCTGGTTAGCAAAAAATGAGTGCAAACAACATCACACGCCGTGAATTTATTAAAGCGGCAGCAGCGGGATTGAGTCTGGTTTATATTCAACCTTTAGATTCGTTATTTTACACGTTCAGTCGAAGTAATACTGTTGAATTTCCAAATGCTGAAAAACTTGGACGTGTGCTTGATGGCAGAGTACCGATTAAACTGCATCCAGACGACGAAAGTCCCGATGTTGGAGAATTAAATATAGACGATGTTGTTCCCTGGCTGCGCGAGGTAACCGGTTCCAGACCGCTTTGGATAAATCAAAGATTTGTCGAAATCCCCGAAGGTTATGTATACGCTCCCAACCTGCAGCAGGTCTACAATTTGCCTAATAAACCGCTGTCAGAATTACCAAAACCGGAAGGAGTTTGGGTGGAGGTGAGTGTACCTTTTGTCGATCTGGTGCTTGCAAATCCACCAGCCCGATCACCCTGGTTGAAGAACACAAACACCCCACGCCTATACTATAGCCAGATCATGTGGGTTGATGAAATAAAGGTTGATGAGACTGGCCAGACCTGGTTTCGGGTTATGGAAAAATATGGTTCATTTGGGGATATCTTTTGGGTGAAGGCGGAAGCGCTGCGAGTGATCAGTGATGAAGAAATGACGCCGCTTTCACCGGATGTTCAGGATAAAAGAGTTGAAGTAGACCTGCTTCACCAGACGCTCTCCTGTTTCGAGGGAAATAATGAGGTCTATTTTTGCAGAGTCTCAACTGGCGGGAGATACGATTCAGAAGGTAACCAGTCTGATAAATGGGCAACACCGGTTGGAAATCACACTATCTGGCGTAAACTGGTATCGGTACATATGACCGGTGGTACAACCGGTGGCGGTTATGATCTACCTGGGATTGGATGGACTGTCCTTTTTTCTGGAAAAGGTATGGCAATTCATTCCACTTTTTGGCACAACAGTTATGGAATCGCTAAATCGCACGGTTGTGTGAATGCCTATCCGGAGGATGCCAAGTGGATCTTCCGCTGGACATTGCCTGTTGTTGAACCGGATCCAGGAGAAATAACTATTTCTGGTGAAGGCAGTACAAAAGTATTTGTAAAAGAACAAACTTAAACCTTGTTCTCTACTGGAGATAATACTTTATGGAGCTAGCAGATATTGGTATTTGGCTTGCTTTTTTAGCTGGATTGGCGTCGTTTTTATCACCCTGTGTGTTTGCCCTGGTACCGGCTTATATTGGATATCTTGGTGGCCGGTCGGTGGCTTCTGGTGAACGGAAAAACTCCTGGATTGCGTTCAGTCATGGGCTGGCATTTGTGGTGGGTTTCAGTGTTATTTTTATCTTGCTTGGTATAGCTGCTTCCGCCATTGGAGGAATTCTGTATGACCTGCGGTACTGGCTCACAAAAATTGGCGGCATTGTTGTAATTATTTTTGGCATCCATTTGACTGGAATGTACCGGATAAAATTTTTAGAATATGATTTACGTCCCCAATCTGCACCCGATCGCAAACGCGGTTACCTTGCATCATTTTTGATGGGTGTTTTCTTTTCAGCAGGATGGTCGCCCTGTGTGGGACCAATTCTCGGTACGATTCTAACGATTTCTCTTAGTGGAGGTTCTTCCGTTCATGGAGGATTGTTACTGGCGGCTTATTCAGCTGGACTTGCGGTCCCATTCCTGATTGCATCGGTGGAAATTGACATCATTGCAAATGGAATCAGGCGCTACGCTAAAGTGGCTTATTATGTTGAAAAAATTAGCGGAATACTGCTAATTATCATTGGTGTACTCCTTTTTACCGGCAGATTTGAACGACTGGCAAGTTTTGGGACATTCTTCGGCGTATTTAATGAACTTGAATTAGGCAGATTGTTACTGATCTTGTTTGTGGCGCTTATTTTACTGGGGTTAATCCCGGCTGTAATCGCTTCCAGAAAAGGGAGGAAATTCCTTGACTGGTGGTTCTTTGGCACCGGTTTATTCCCAATCGCTCTACCAATGTCTTTGATGATCAAGGATGACCCGGCAGAATCGGATGGGATATCTTGATTTTGTGCATAGCATAAAATTAACTAAATAAATTTCAACCTGTTGGAGGAATAAACTTGCCGGCAAACCCCACCAGAAAAAATGGATTGAATAAAATCACTGTAGGTATCCTGATTGGTGCTGGCCTGGGATTTATTACCTTTGCAGGCGCAGGTATCCTGAGGAATAGAAATGCAGAAATCTCAGCTGGTAATGAAGGATCTGTTTCAGTCCCCTCAGTAGGCAAACCCGCGCCTGATATTGAATTACAGAATATCGCGGGGGAAACCATCAGACTATCTGATTTAAGGGGAAAGGTTGTAGTTGTAAACTTCTGGGCGACTTGGTGTGGTCCGTGTGTCTATGAAATGCCCATGTTTCAAGAGATGTATGAAGAATATTCCCCTGATTTAGAAATTCTGGCTGTAAACAATCAAGAATCTGAAGATGAAGTGTTGCCATTTATTGAAAAAATGGGATTGACATACGAAATCTTATATGATTTGGATGCTCATGTCGCATTGGAATATCAGGTTCTTGGTTTTCCCACCACATTTTTTGTAGACCGGGAGGGATTGATTCAGGCACTTCATGTGGGCGTGATGAATGAAGATCAATTCCATAAATACATGGAAAAAATTGGAGCAGAATGATAGAGGTTGTGCTTTTCAGCCGTAATGAATGCCACTTATGTGATGAAGCAATTGAACATTTAAGCTCACTGGAAAATCAAATTCCACATAAGTTAACAATTGTCAATATTGATAGCGATCCAGATTTGAAAAGAACATATGGAGAGAGCATTCCGGTTCTTGAGGTGGGTTCGTATCAGTTAAAAGCACCTTTTAAAAATGAAGATATCACGAGAACATTACTGGCTGTTCAGGAAGTTTCTGAAAAACATCCGCAAGAGATCCGAGGAAAAAACGCTATAGTCCGCAAGCCTGAAAGCTGGACGAAGGCTGATAATTTTACATTCTGGTTTTCAAAACATTACCTGGCAGTGTTCAATATCCTTGCCGCTTTTTATATTGGCCTGCCATTCGTTGCCCCCATATTAATGAAATCCGGTTATAAAACACCTGCCCTGCTGATATATCGCGGGTATGGTATGGTTTGCCACCAGCTGTCATTCAGGTCTTTCTTTATATTTGGAGATCAACCTTTTTATCCAAGATCCCAAGCTGGGCTTGAAGAATGGATGGGTTTTTCAGAGGCGACTGGTTTAGGTGAAGGGAATTCAGCCCACGATATATTTGCCGCCCGTGGGTATTATGGCGATGAACATGTTGGTTATAAGGTTGCATTGTGCCAGCGCGATATTGCAACTTATGCTGCGATTTTATTATTTGGGCTTATTTATGCGTTAAGCGGGAAACGTTTAAAACCACTTCCCTGGTACCTTTGGATTATATTTGGAATTGTGCCTATTGGATTGGACGGCATAAGCCAGATTATCAGCCAGCCTCCATTCAGCTTGCTGCCATATCGGGAGAGCACACCTGTGTTAAGGTCTATTACAGGCGCTTTATTCGGATTTACAACTGCCTGGTTTGGCTATCCTCTTATTGAAGAGACAATGGCTGATACACGTAAGATTTTAGCAGGAAAATTCAAACGCACTCATCAGGATAGGATTTAAATTTCAGGGTATAAATATCTATCCGGGGTGATAACAATAAAAAATGCATTTTCACCAAACTGAATACACTCGATATTTAACATTTGATATTTTCAACGGCCATAATATCTTGCACGGTGTTTTTACAAGACATGGAGGGGTCAGTCCTGAACCCTGGAACACGTTAAATGTAGGTCTAACTGTCGGCGATGACATTAACCGGGTAATTGAAAACCGAGAACGAGTATTCAAAACATTTGAATTGGACAATCGCAGAATTTTTGATGTATGGCAGGTTCACAGCAATAAAGTCATTCGAGTGAATTCAATAAGAAATAAAAAAACCGAGATAGAAAAAGCGGATGCGTTGATAACAAACGTAAATGGCCTGGGGCTGTTTATGCGGTTTGCTGACTGCGTTCCAATTTTCCTATATGACCCGGAAAAAAAGGTAATCGGAATAACCCATGCAGGTTGGAAGGGAACAGTTGGGAGAATAGCCTCGGAAACTGTAAAAAAGATGTCGCATGAATACGGCTCAAGAACTGGAGATATTATTGCCGTCATAGGACCATCAATCTGTACTGAACACTACGAGGTTGGCGCGGAGGTTATCAAATCAGTTAGAGATTCATATGGAACTGGAGCAAATACCTTCTTATTTGAAACTGCAAGTAAAAGCAGGGAGAAAAAAAAGTTTGATTTGAAAAAAGCCAATGAACATAATTTAAAATCAGCAGGTGTCAAAACCATCGAAATCTCTCCAATCTGCACTGCCTGTACCCCCTCTGATTGGTATTCGCATCGCGGCGAGAAGGGGAAAACGGGAAGATTTGGAGCTCTGATTGCGTTGAATATATAAAAATCTGGTATATATGGGACAAATAAAAAACGTTTTTCTTCAAATTTGGGAAATAAATTGGATAATAATTCCATCTGTAAAAATTACCGGGAAGTTTTGGAGAGAATAGGAAATGCCGCTATCTCATCTGGCAGGAACCCGGATGAGGTCCAACTGGTAGTCGTTACTAAAGGCCAATCCGTTGGAAAAATTGAGCAGGCTTACAATGCTGGAATTCGAACCTTTGGAGAAAATTATGTCCAGGAAGCGATCGGTAAAATTGATCATTTTTCTGATTGCAGTGATATAGAATGGCATATGATTGGGCATATACAAAGTCGTAAAGCTCGGCTGGTTAGCGAAAATTTTCATTGTGTACAATCTTTGGACAGCCTGAAACTGGCAAAACGCCTGGATCGATTTCTAGGCGAGGCTAATAGAAAGGCGCCGGTTTTGTTTGAATTTTAATCTGAGCGCTGAAGAATCAAAGTACGGTTTTTCTGCATGGCAGGAAGATAAGTGGGAAAGTTTAATACCACAGATCGAACAAATAATCTCACTCGATAACCTCGAAGTCACTGGATTGATGACAATGCCGCCTCTTTTTTTGGATAAGGAAAAAGTGCGGCCTTATTTTAAGAAATTGAGAAAATTACAATCTTACCTTAGGCATTCACTGCCTGAAAATGAATGGATAGAACTATCGATGGGAATGAGCGCTGATTATGAAACTGCTGTTGAAGAAGGAGCGACGATTGTCAGAATTGGTACCGCCATCATGGGCTCTCGATAAACAAAAATGATAGAAGTTAATTGATTATGGAGTTGATACCTTATCTCATTTCAAGATTTATCCAACTGGTAATCCTGGTAGTAATTATCCAGGCAGTGCTGACATTTTTTATACCTCCCTATCATCCTGTGCGCCAGTTTTTTGACCGGATAGTTGAACCAATGTTAAAGCCTATCCGCCGATTAATCCCTCCAGTTGGCATGTTTGATTTCAGCCCGATAATTTTGATTGTTATCCTTCAAATAATCAATATGTTCATTCGTAATATATTCTAATAGTTATCGTGGGTATAAAAATTATTGGTTTGTGTGCAGTAAAATGGAATCCTGCATCAAAGTCCGGGTAATTCCCAAGGCACAAAGAACTGAGATTTATGATATTCTTTCGGATGGTACTTATAAAATCCGGATAAAAGAGAAGCCTGAAAAAGGACAAGCGAATAAAGCCCTGATTAAATATCTGTCAACAATTCTGAAAATTCCCCGTTCCAGTGTCAGGATAATCTCCGGCGATACGGCCAGGCAAAAATTAATTTCAATCAAGGATATCGAAAAAGAACATATTGATATCCTTCTTTCCGATGCCATGAATATAAGCGCAGTATCAAAAATGGGGAATGGTTGAAAATTTGAAATGCGACTTCTCCAGCTGATCCTTTCCTGTCGCCTATCGGAATAAATAATTTTATATCGGGAGATAACCGGTTTCCGTTTAATTCATCCCAGATATAATATTCGGCTGCAAGTGTCGCAGCGTGAAATTTGATTTGGATTGCGGGCCGCATGCAGTAACGTTGCGCTGAGAGTAGTGCCACAGGCAGAGCAGGCTTTATCAGTTACTCTGGCTACAGCAACCCCACTACGAATTTCTCGCAGTTTTTCATAAAGTCTCAGATCATCTGTATCAATCGAATTTGCAATAGCTGCTCTTTCCTGGGAAAGGCGGTTGAGATCAGATTCCAGTTTTTTCTTTTCCCCTTCAAGCATACTCAACTTCCTGGAATATTTTTCATTTTCAGAAACAAATTCATTCTGTGCAATTTTGTATTCTTCTTCCAGTTGTTCTTCAATAAGCAAGGCTTCAAGATAACGGTCCTCCAGGACCGAAAAGTAACGTCTTAAGGAAGCGGCTTCACTTTCTAAATCTTGTAATTCCTTGGGATTTTTTACTTTTCCGCTGTATAGATTAGATTCTGCAGTTTCAATTTTCAATTTTTGATTCTGGAGGTTGTCATCAGCTTTCTTTAACAAATTTCTACCTTCATGGAATTCTTTCTCGGTCCTTTCCGCCTCTTTTTCCGCATTCCTCAAAGAAATATCATCCTTGATTTCAGTTTCAATCTGTCTTAACCGAACATGTAATTGATCTATTTGACTGTCTTTTTGCTGCAGCCTGAATAATTTAAACGGCTGGCTCATCTTTATTGAGCCTCCTGAAAAAGGATATATTTATTAAAGTCGTTCCCTTCATTCACCCGAAAGAGAATTATAGGGTTTGATTATCGTAATTGCAAGGGGCATAACGAATAAAACCAGGTTTTCCATTATGGAAAAAAATGGATTCACATCCACACAATTTACTATTCCGCAGGATATTCTTTCAGATTGATGAACAACCGGATAACATTTTCCATATTAGAAAGATGAAGGTATCTCGTAGTTGTGGTTATATATTCAATATTTTTTGAACTCAGATTGCTTGATGATTGTACTTAATGTGTTCCGAGGCAGGGATATAATTGAATGGTATGGATAATTTTGATCTGGAGAGATAAATGGAAAAAGTCCAATTGTTTGCGGAAAGATTAATTTCGAATATTGAAAAAGTAATCATCGGAAAAAAATCCTCGGTTGAATTATCGGTGATTGGATTGTTATGCCAGGGTCATATTTTGATTGAAGACGTACCTGGTGTCGGCAAGACGATGCTGGCGAGAAGCATCGCGAAATCATTAGGTTGTTCCTTCAAGCGGATTCAATTTACACCAGATATGCTTCCAAGTGATGTAACAGGTGTATCAATTTTTAATCAGGTTAGCCGGGAATTTGAATTTCGTCCCGGGCCAATTATGGCGCAGATTGTACTGGCAGATGAGATAAACCGGGCGACGCCAAAAACCCAGGCGGCTCTGCTGGAGGCGATGGAAGAAAGGCAAATAACTGTTGATGGCATTACCCATACCCTACCCAGGCCTTTTATGGTGCTGGCTACCCAAAACCCGATCGAATATGAAGGCACTTTTCCGCTCCCTGAAGCCCAGGTAGACCGGTTTCTTCTGCGAGTGGAGTTGGGGTATCCGGCTTCTGAAGATGAGATACTAATACTGGACCGCCAGCAGTACGTCCATCCTTTTGAGGAATTGGGCCAAGAAGTAGCTGTAGAGGAATTAAAAGCTATGCAAGAGGCGATAAAGAAAGTTTATATTTCGCCTTCACTCAAACAGTATATTGTGAATCTTATGCACCAGACCAGAAAGCATCCGGAGGTTTACCTGGGCGCCAGCCCCAGAGGCAGCCTGGCGTTGTACCGTACTTCTCAGGCATTGGCGGCCATCAAGGGGCGCGATTATATATTACCGGATGACATCCAAATGCTGGCGGTACCCACTTTAGCACATAGATTAATCATTGGTCCCGGGGCACGTTTGCGGGATTTAAGTGCCAACCAGATAGTCGAAGACGTGATAAGCATTGTCCCTGTTCCGGGTGGTGACCCAACCCGAATTGAAGCGAATCTTGAAACTGAAGAAATTATCGAATAAAAAAATTCAATCAATAAGCTCACCGCTGCGGATTGTATTATTTTTCTTGGCGTTGAGTTTACTCGCTGGCGCGATAACTGGTAATTCATTCTATTATCGATTGGGTTATCTTTGGGTACTGCTGATACTGACAAGTTGGTTTATGTCATTTTATACTTTGCGCGGCATAAGAGTGATCCGAAAATCACGCACATACCGGTCGCAGGTCGGCCAGATATTTGAAGAAAGGTTCGAGGTATTCAACACCGGAAAATTCCTACGTCTCTGGATTGAAATCCGTGATGGTTCAAGTCTGCCGGGTTCGCATGGTTCGCATGTTGTGACAATGATTCGGGGGCAGGAAGGACATTCATATTTATCCCGTACGCGCCTCACAAAAAGGGGAGTTTTTACCTTAGGTCCGACTGTAATGGTTTCGGGCGATTTATTCGGTATGTTTCCAAATGAGAGAAGTATAACCACTGAAAACAAACTGCTTGTTTATCCCCCTATGGTTGGCATACAGAGCTTTCCCAACCCTGCCGGATTGCTGCCAGGCGGTGAGGCTTTGCGCAGAATGACCCACACAGTTACATCAAATGCAGCTGGGGTTCGTGAATATGAAGAGGGTGATCCTTTAAACCGGATTCACTGGTTGAGCACTGCACGACGAAATCAACTGATAGTGAAGGAGTTTGAACTTGATCCTCTGGCTGATGTTTGGATATTCCTGGATGCAGATCAATCCGTCAATGTGGAACAAGAGCTGCCTGAGCAGGTTATTGAGCCCCAGGAATTCTGGCAAAAGAGATTTGTATTCCAATTACCACTCTCTACAATAGAATATGCGGTCACGATCTGCGCTTCACTGGCCAGGTATTATCTTGAAAAAAGACGCGCTGTGGGATTGGTTTCTGCGAGCCCGCATCTACGAATTCTTCCAGCTGATCGCGGCGGGCGTCAACTGGGAAAAATCCTCGAATCACTGGCTCTTGCTAACCCAACTGGAAGTATGCCGCTCGTATCGCTGGTTGAACTGCAGGCCCGACATTTACCACGCGGCAGCACTGCAATTCTAGTAACATCAAATCCATCGGAAAAAATCTTTCAGACTGCCGATTTAATGATCCGCAGGGGATTGAAGCCAATTGCGATATTGATCAACGCCGCTTCTTTTGGTGGGGGTTTCAGTTCGGTTGAACTTGGCCAAACACTGCAGGCGCTCGGAGTGCCCATCCGGGTTATATCTTATGGAGATGACCTTGGTGCTGTCATGTCCAATTCGACCATTCCCCAATTTTTAAATTCATAGAAGTATTTTGAATTTCTTATAAAATTATTTATAATTTGTAATGAAACGGGATTCAGATCCTTTGCTCATAAGAAGGCTAAAAGCCGTTCTGGGAATAAGCCATCCAAATAATTGATTGTCACCGGGGAGTAGAATGGAATTTTTTGAAGTTGTCAGAAAGCGTAATTCAATACGGAAATTTAAAACAGAATCAATTTCGGATAAATTAATTTTAGAAATTTTAGAATCAATCAGATTGGCTCCATCAGCGGGCAATTTACAGGCATATGAAATATATGTTGTGAAGGATGAACAAACCCGCCGCAAGTTATCGAGTGCAGCCTTAAATCAGGATTTTGTTTACCAGGCTCCGGTTGTGCTTGTTTTCTGCACCAATTCAACCCGGAATGAATGGAAATATAAAACACGCGGAAGAGACCTTTATTCAGTGCAGGATGCGACAATTGCCTGTACTTATGCGACACTTTCCGCAACAGCAATTGGGCTGGCAAGCGTGTGGGTGGGTGCTTTCAGAGAGGAAGAAGTTAGAAATATTTTAAATCTGGAATCCGAACTCAAGCCTATCGCGTTGCTCCCAATTGGTTATGGGGATGAAAAACCGGTTATACGGGATCGAAGGTCTGTAAATGATTTCGCAGAATTTATTTAGCATAGAGCAGTGAGCATTAATCTGATCAGAACTGGGCTTGCAAGAGTAATATTCATCCATTTAATAGGCATAGTGCTATTGTCTGGCTGTGGGATTCCGGTGGAATCACCTGGATTAAATTCTAACGGCGAAGTACCGGATGAAATCACACCTGAAACAGAAACAGTCGAATTCAACCTGGTGGACTCTGAAAATATCGGGGAGATAGATGACTACCAGGTCACCAGGAATTCAATGGTGGAACGAACCATTGAAACAAGGGGGATAAAAAATCCCGATGTGCTCCGTGCAATGAGAACTGTGCCCAGGCATAAATTTGTCCCTGAAAAATTTTTATCTCAGGCTTATGATGACCACCCCCTGCCGATTGGATATGGTCAAACTATTTCCCAGCCTTATATCGTTGCCTTGATGACGGAGCTGCTTGACTTGAAGCAAGGCGAAATTGTGCTTGAGATTGGAACCGGTTCTGGTTACCAGGCTGCGGTGCTGTCGGAATTAGGTTTTGTTGATGTTTACAGCATTGAAATTGTGCCTGAATTGGCCGAAAGCGCAGCCGAAAGGCTAATAGATCTAGGTTTCAATGATGTAAATGTAAAACAAGATGACGGATATTACGGTTGGCCTGATCAAGGTCCATTTGATGCCATTATTGTGACCGCAGCGCCAGACCATCTCCCTATCCCACTTGCGCAGCAATTAAAGGAGGGGGGCAGATTGGTTATTCCGATTGGTCCACCAGGTGGATATCAAACACTCTGGAAGTTTGTAAAAGAGGAGGGGGAAATGAGGGCATATAATCTGGGTGGGGTTTCGTTTGTGCCTTTTACCGGGAAAGGTATTGAAAAGGGCGGAGATTGAATATTCTCAGCGCGACCAGGTACGATCCAAGGTAAAAGAGACCGCCAATTATAAAAACCCAGTTAAAACCAAGGGATAATGCAATCAGAGCTGCCAGTATCGAAGAGATTACCGATGTGGAGCCATTTACCGCCCAGACCCAGGGGATCAAGATTGGATTAGATTCGCTGGAGGTTGTCAACCCGATCCCTTTTGGGAATGGAATGCCCATTAAAAAGCCAACCGGAGCGATTACTCCTATCGTCAGAGCGATCCGAACTATTTGTGGGAGACCTAATAATTGATTGGAGATAACAGCAAGAAACAGCGACATCAACAAAAGTATGATCAATAAAAATATAAATACAAGGTTTAAATTAAGTTTTGGACTCATCATGCTACCTAAACCTGAAAAAAATAATATTGTGAATAGTATCGTGGTTAGAGATGTGGCAGGATGACCCAGCACCAGGATAAATTTTTGTATTAAGGGAATCTCTACCATCAAAAAGGCAAATCCAAGGAAACCAAAATATAACAAATAAGGAAAGAAGCGTCTCTTAAGGTCCGCGTCAGGTCTGTTATTAACTTCTGTAGAATGGGGAAGATTTGATATTCTGATCTGTGCAATCACAACCGGGACTATGATCAGGAGGACAGCGATAAAACCTGTCAAAAACAGTAACACAAATACTACAAAAAAACCTGCGCCCCCAAAAGGCTGCCATGTTTTTCCGTATTCTGCAAGAATTTGAGAGGTCTGGCTCCACTTAAAATACTGTCCGAAAAACGGTCTATTGTCTGTTGGAGGGGATACGTCGTAACTATACTTACGGTAAAATTCGGACCTGTTTTTTGAATTAACAATATCCTGAAAAGCCAAATAATACAGCGGTTCCGGTAGTACGCTGTATTTATTGACCAAAGAAGGATTGATATCGGGCGCGTAGACCAGATCAAAACTCCTTTCTTCAAGGAACCGCTCTATCTCGGACTGCTCGTCTGCTGAAAAACCAGTCTTTTTAACCAGCAAAGTTCCTGTATTGAAGCCCCTGAATGCAATGATAGTATCCCGGGGGTTGATTCCCAGACCTTCAAGTGCATGCAAACTGATGGCAAAAGCCCGCAGGAATTCGCTGGGAGGATTTTGGAGCCACCTGGTAAATACCAGAATACCGTCTGGTTTCAACCTGTTTACCGCGTCCTGAATTGACTCGACCGTATAGCGGTAATCTTCAGCAAGGCTGTAAGCACCGGAACGGACCGGATGATAATTAGAGATCAGTGATAAAACAATAATATCGTGATGATCCTTTGAACTCTTGAGGTAATTTCTTGCCATACCAGGTTCATAATTGAGAGAACTGCTTGAGTAAATTTGGGAAGCAGCCTGGACAATCAGAGGGTTTTCTTCAACAACAGTAAGCCTTTTTGGATCATGGTGGAGAGCTGTAAGAATTTCCAGCCCACCACCTGGTTCCAGAACCAGAACATCTCCAGATGGTCTGAGATTGTAAACTACAGAGGTTGGCAGGTATGTATAAATCTCATTTTCTGCAAGCTTTTTTATAACGGGATTAAGGTCATCCCCATCTTTTAACAATCCATCCTGTTCTGGGATGGTGCCTGGATATCGATAGCTCAAACCGGGAAGCGAACGGATGCTTTCACTCCTGACCAGATCAATTCTTGAGTAGGAATTCCATTGGCTTGACACAATATGGGCACCAGGGTACTGAAGGGTATATGAAAGGCTTTTATATGGGGATATTTTTAATTCCAGCCATGTGTACGGTGTCCTGTCAAGATACCGAAAACTGAGGTCGATCATTGATATAAAAAGTAGAACTCCCGCTGTGATGAATATCATGGATAACCGCTTGGGATGAACAGTTTTTCTTTGTTTTATCAATAATGATACTGATGGGATAAGGGCGGCAGAAACCCCCAGGGTAAAACCTGCAACAACTGTGCCGACCCCATTGACCAGATTAGGCAGAATTACCGCAAAAAGGCATCCCACTGCGGAGCCAGTGAGATTATATGCATAAGTCCGGTTTGCTGAATCTGGATATTTGGACAGGAGAAAGCCAACCAGCATACCGCCGAAGTAGAAAGGGCTGGCAAGTGAGATGTAATGGATGATCAGGATTAAAACCTGCGACCTGTCCCAGGCAATGCTGAATGAATCAAAAGGCAACCAGTTCGATATTAAGTAAGAAGCAATGATTGAAATTGCAGCTGCCAGAGCCAACGCAGAAGTGGTGAGATATTGATCATTTTTTACAAATGAAGGGAAAATAGCTATGGTTGTACCGCTTGCTCCGAAACCAAGCAATGCAATGCTTACTACCATAAATGCGAAGTGGTAAAACTGGGTTACAGAAAACAACCGCGTCAGGGTTATCTCGAATACTAGCAGTGCACCTGATAACAGGAATAAGCTGATCAATACAGCCTTCCCTGGAGACTTTTCTGGCATATCAGCTATACTTAGGGAGGTCATTTATGTTAGATTGAGTATATCTCAAAATAACCCTTAAAATCCCTTGACGTATTTAATCGCCTGGTTTAGACTCTATGCATTCTGGTAAAGAACATTGATTAAGATAAAGTTATACTTTTCTGCTTACTATTATTATGGCAGCATAAATAATGCAGCCGTTGGTTACGCGTAAGCGGAAAAGATAGAATAAATATTATCCAGAATGCGAGGCCAGCGGTCTCGCATTTTTTATTTGGAGAAGAAGATTATGCCAGTCCGGGGTGTACGCGGAGCGATAACAGTAACAAAAAATAACAAAGAGCAGATCCTGGATGCCACACGGGAATTGCTGGAGACAATCCTAGAAAGAAATCCGGAGATGGAACCAGACTCAATCGCCAGTGTATTTTTCAGCGTCACGGAGGACCTGGATGCTGTTTTCCCTGCTAAAGCAGCCCGCCAAATTGGATGGTGCATGGTCCCATTATTTGGTTCCCAGGAGATAACTGCTCCAGATAGTTTGGAAAAGTGCATCCGGGTACTTATCCACTGGAACACGGAATTGACTCAGGAAGAAATCCGGCATGTATATCTCAGAGAGGCGAAAATATTACGGCCGGATTTATCTGATAATGTTTCATAAGGATGAAAGATAGTCTAGGAGGATACCGACATGATGATAATTATGCGAACCGATGCGACAGAACCGCAAATAACAACTGTCGTTAAACGGGTTGAATCATTTGGTCTGACTGCCCATATCTCAACCGGGGAAGAGAGGACTATTATCGGCGCGGTGGGTGAGAGCCGTCCGGTCTTTAAAGATCAATTTTTACATTTGCCGGGCGTAGACCGGGTGTTGCCGATATCAAGACCTTTTAAACTTGCCTCTCGGGAGTTCAGACCCCAGAATTCAATTTTCAATTTTGATGGCATGAAAATAGGCGATAAGGGTGTGGTGATTATTGCGGGTCCCTGCTCGGTAGAAAGCCGGTCGCAAATATTAGAAGCCGCAAAAGCGGTTAAAAACGCCGGCGCGCATGCTCTCAGGGGAGGGGTATATAAACCGCGAACCTCACCTTACTCGTTTCAAGGCTTGAGGGAAGAAGGGCTGGAACTGCTGGCAGAGGCAAAAGCAGTGACGGGTCTGCCAATTGTGACTGAAGTTATGAGCATATCTCAGATCCAAATAATGATGCCATATGTGGACGTCCTTCAAATCGGAGCCCGTAATATGCAGAATTTCAACCTGCTCCATGAGGTTGGGGAAAGTGGACACCCGGTGTTATTAAAGCGAGGCATGATGGCAACCGTGGAAGAGTTATTAATGGCTGCTGAATACATTCTCTCTCATGGAAATAAAAGGGTAATTCTCTGCGAGAGGGGGGTTCGTACATTTGAGACCTCTACCCGGAATACAACCGATATCAACGCCATTCCGGTCTTGAAATCGCTGACCCACCTGCCGGTAATCCTGGATCCAAGCCACAGCACAGGACATTGGGAGTATGTAAACGCAGTCGCAAGGGCTGGGATCGCAGCAGGAGCGGACGGTCTCATGGTGGAAGTCCACCCCAATCCCGGTGAAGCTCTCAGTGATGGCGGGCAGTCCCTTAAGCCAGAGCGATTTCTAGACATGATGAAAGAAGTCGAAGCGGTCGCTCAGGCAGTAGGCCGAACTATCAGTCGGTAAATTTTGTTGTTTACAAAATAATCCTGGATATGTCTTAGATGGTTGAATCAGAGAAAAAACAACAAAGTCATGATAGGCAAAAATCGGATTTTCTTTCTTCCTCCCGTATAGCGATTTTTGGGCTGGGATTAATGGGTGGTTCCCTCGCAATGGCTTTACGAGGGAAATGCAAGAAAATCTATGCTTATGATCCTAACCTGGAAACTTTAGACGCAATGATCAATAAAAAACTGGCTGATCATGTGTCTGCGAACCCGGATGATATGCTCCACAATTCTGACCTGGTAATCCTGGCAGCGCCAGTTCTATCGATTATTAAACTAATAAAACAAATGCCTGAAATTCATAACGGATGCGCAGTCATTTTGGATATTGGTTCGACAAAAAAAGGGATTGTAGATGCATTTGAAACGCTTCCTCCACGTTTTGACCCTATTGGCGGACATCCAATATGCGGCAAGGACAAATCTTCTATCGTATATGCTGAAAGCAATCTTTACCTGAATGCGCCTTTCTGTTTAACAAAAATGGAACGGACCAGCGTTAAAGCCAGCCACCTGGCTGAGGAATTGGTCGTCAGGATAGGGGCGATTCCGGTCTGGGTGGAGGCGGATGTGCATGATAAATTAATCGCTTCAACCAGCCACCTTCCTTATTTAACTGCAATCACTCTTGCCTTAAGTACACCACCGGAGTCAACTATACTTATTGGGCCAGGTTTCCGCGACACCGGGAGGCTTGCGGGAAGTGATATCAATATGATGATGGATATTTTGGTGACAAACCGTACTAATATTTTAGAAACGATGGATCAATACGGAAATCATTTTCAAAAGATAAAAGTTATTCTTGAAAAGGAAGATTACTCAGAATTGAGAAAAATAATCACAGCTGCTGCCCAAACCTTCACCGAAATGAAAAAAAGATAAAAAAACCAACTCGCTTCAGTTCCTGTTTTATGGAAGATATTTATGTTAAAGATCAAATCCGGTAAACCACTCAAAGGAAATCTCAGCAGTCAGAACGAATTAAATATTCCCGGGGATAAATCTATATCCCACCGGGCGGCGCTGTTCAGTGCAATGGCTGAGGGTGAAAGTGAGATATCGAATTTTCTGAAATCTAAAGTGACCCGGGCGATGCTGGATGGTTTATATGAACTTGGTTTCATATGGGAAATTCAAGGGACCACGTTAAAAATATCTGGAAAAGGCATCCTGAAGAATCCACCAGAATTTAAAGATCTAGTAAGGAAAATTGACTGCGGTAATTCAGCCACTACGATGCGAATGCTGGCGGGAGCACTACCCGGAATGGGTAAATCCGCTGTTCTGGATGGATCGCAAGGTTTGCGTAAACGGCCCATGACTCGGATTGTTAAGCCGCTTCAACAAATGGGTGTACCTATTGAAGATAAGGATGGATGCGCACCTTTGAAAATCAGCCGGGCACCAATCCCATTGAAATCGATAAAATATTCACTCCCGGTTGCGAGCGCCCAGGTAAAGACATGCATACTATTAGCAGCCCTGGCAGCGGAGGGGGAGACTACCGTAATTGAACCGGGACCGTCACGAGACCACTCGGAAAGAATGTTAAAAACAATGGGAGTGGAAATACATAAGATCAGTGGTGATGATATAAGTGAAGTAAAGGAACCTTCCGGAGGCAATTTTATTACCAGGATTTTCCCTCCAGAAAATAAAGGCTTGTCTCCTCTCAGGATGACTGTGCCAGGTGATTTTTCATCTGCGGCATTTGTTTTAGTAGCAGGGTTGATCTGCCAGGATTCTGAAATTGAAATAACGGGCTTAGGGGTTAATCCGACCCGAATTGGATTACTGGAGGTTCTGCAGAAGATGGGTGCAGACATTAAAATTCGAAACCAGCAGTTACTAAACGATGAGCCGGTTGCCGATCTGATTGTTCGCAGTTCAAGGTTAAAAGGAATGGAAATATCCGGTTTGGATATTGTCAGGATGATTGATGAATTTCCTGTTTTTGCGGTTGCTGCAGCATATGCAGAAGGTAAGACCAGGGTTATGGATGCGCAGGAATTAAGATATAAAGAATCGGATAGGATCGCCGCAATTTGTTCTGAGTTATCCAAAATTGGCGTCCAAATCGAAGAGAAACCTGATGGCTTTATTATCGATGGAAGCCATCAGGTTTCAGGTGGAGATGTGGTTTCATACGGCGACCATCGCCTGGCGATGTCTCTGGCTGTTGCTGGACTGGCAAGCCAGGATGAAATCCGGGTAAATGGTGCAGAAGTAATTGAAGAATCATTTCCGGATTTTGTAAATATTTTCAAGTATCTAGGGGCAGATATACAAATTACTTAATTCTTGTTTCAGATTATGTCGGCGAAGAAGTTCTATTCACTGGGTTTAATTGGATATCCATTGGAGCACAGCCTGTCTCCAAAATTACATACCGCTGCGCTTGCTGACACAAACCTGGATGGCGAATATAAGCTGTATCCAATTCCAGCAGATAAATACCTGGAAGACCGGTTGAGTAAAATCCTGGATGAGGTTAAACAGGGTCGAATTGTTGGTTTAAATGTAACCATACCTTATAAAACAACCGTTATCACACACCTGGATGGACTCACAGATACTGCTGACCAAACTGGGGCAGTGAACACAATATTTCTGGATCAAAATAAGCTCATTGGTGACAATACTGATGTAAGCGGTTTTTTGAAAGACCTTAATAATTTTTTTAATTCCCTTCCTGATGAATCAGATCCGAGATGTCTAGAGCAGCGCAATGCTCTGACATTGGGCTCAGGCGGGGCTGCCCGGGCAGTGGTGTATGGATTGATAAGAGAGAATTGGCAGGTAACCCTTGCTGCTCGGAAAGTTGAAAAAAGTAATGAAATTGCGCATAGAATTAATCAGTTTTGGGGGGGCTGGGCAGTGAAATCAATAAAGCTTTCGGTGGAAGAAATCAATTCAATACAACATCCGGTGCATTTATTGGTCAATGCCACCTCCGCAGGAATGTGGCCGGATGTTAATAGCAGCCCGTGGTTTAATGAGAGAGATCTGCCTGCAAATGCGCTTGTATACGATCTGATCTATAATCCAGGAGTCACAAGACTGGTTAAACTTGCTAACCAGCAAAATTTATACGCAACATCAGGATTAGGTATGCTTGTGGAGCAGGCTGCTCTGGCTTTCGAAAAATGGACTGGAAAATCACCTTCAACTGAATTTATGCGTCAGTCAATCGAGATCGAAAAGCGAGGGAGTAAATAATATGATTGAACCTGCTGGAAGAATGGATAATCTGAATCAACTTTTCTTCGCTAACCAGGGAAGGACAATTCAAAAAATGCAGAAAAGCGGGGTTGATGTGATCAGATTGGATGTAGGTTCACCAGATATGCCGCCTTCTGAATCCATTATTGATAAATTGATTCTTCACGCAAAAAACAAGGATGAGCATGGTTACCAGCCTCATAAGGGAACCAATAATCTGAGGGAAGCCTGGGCAAGCATGTATAAGCGTGAATACAATGTCAATCTGGATCCTGAGACCATGGTTTTGCCGTTATTAGGATCAAAAGAAGGTATTTTCAACCTGACCCAGTCGTTTATTAATAAAGGCGACGTGGTGCTGGTTCCTGACCCGGCATATTTTAACTTACGAGCAAGCGGCGTTATTTGCAGGAGGGGAAGTGGTCAAACTGCCATTATCGCCAGAAAACCATTATTTACCTGATCTGGAACAGCTTGATACAGTTATTCTGGAGAGATCAAAATTATTTTGGCTCAATTATCCAAATAACCCTACCAGCGCGACTGCATCGAAGGATTTTTTTAAAAAAATTATTGAATCAGCAGTGGAACACAAATTTATACTTTGCCATGATGCAGCATATACCCAGGTGCTTGATGACAATTCAACTGCTCCCAGTATACTGGACTGCGAGTACGGGATTGATGTATCGGTTGAATTCAATTCACTTTCAAAATCGCATAACATGGCTGGATGGAGGTCAGGTGCGGTTGTCGGAAATCCAGCTGCCATTTCAAATTTTTATAAATTAAAAACAAACATTGACAGCGGCCATTTTAAACCAATCATTGAGGCATCTGTCGAAGCGCTTACCGGTGACCAGCAGTGGAGGACTGCCCGAAATGAAAAATACCGCCAGAGAAGAGAGGTTGTGATCAGCTACCTGCATAAAATGGGTTTAAGACCGTTTATTTCTGGCGCAACGCTGTACGTGTGGTGCCCAGTACCCGGGGGCAGAAGAAGTGATGATTTTGTTAACTCCGCCCTGGAAAATACTGGGGTGAGTTTTACGCCGGGAACTGTATTTGGAAAAAACGGAGAGGGATTTATTCGGATCGCTCTTGTACAAACACTGGCAAGAATAGTGGAAGCAATGGAAAGATTACAAAACTGGATATAGATATGAGTATTAGATTCTTAACTTCAGGGGAGTCCCATGGACCTGGACTGGTCGCAATTTTGGAGGGTGTACCGGCAGGGTTGGAATTATCGCTAGGCAAAATAAATGCGGATTTAGCCCGCCGGCAGAAAGGCTATGGAGCTGGACCCCGGATGAAAATTGAATCAGACCAGGCTGAGATTATAGGCGGGTACATGGAAGGCAAAACAACCGGGGGACCGATTTCTGTAATTATAAAGAACCGCGATCACCTGAAATGGAAAGGCGAAATAATCCCTCCTTTAACTGCACCGAGACCGGGTCACGCAGATCTTACTGGCACATTAAAATACGGCTATAACGATCTGCGCCCAGCGTTAGAAAGAGCCTCCGCCCGGGAGACAGCCGCCAGAGTAGCTGTAGGATCGATATGCAAGCAGTTTCTGACATCATTAAATGTAAAGGTTGGAGGATATGTAATATCAATAGGAGATATTGCTGCTGATGTAGAAAATGTAGATTTAAAGGAGCGGATTGATCTGGCGGAGGAAAGTCCGGTCAGATGTCCGGATAAGGGGAAAAGCATTGAAATGGAAACCCTCATTCGAAGGGTTATGGAGGACAAAAATACACTGGGTGGAATAATCGAAACTATAGTTCTTGGTATACCCCCCGGGCTCGGTTCTTACATACAATGGGATCGAAGGCTGGATGCCCGGCTATGCGCGGCAGTTATGAGCGTCCAGGCGATTAAAGGTTGTGAAATTGGCCCTGCGTTTGAAAACACCCGTTTGCAAGGCACAAAAGTACATGATCCAGTTGAACTCAGGGGAAATGTTCTGCACCGTCCGACCAACCGGGCAGGAGGCATCGAAGGCGGGATTAGTAATGGAATGCCGATCGTACTGCGGGCGGCAATGAAACCGATCGCGACTACCCTTATTCCTCAACGTACAGTCGATTTGTATACAGGAAAGGAGGTCGATACTCGCTACGAGAGGTCCGATTTCTGCCCGGTACCGCGGGCAGTACCAATAATTGAAGCAATGGTTGCGGTTACAATCGCGGATGTTTTACTTGAGAAACTTGGTGGTGACAATATGGCTGAGATCAAGGACCGGTTTGCAAAATTAAAAAAATGCCGTCTTGAAGATATTTTTCTGAATGGCGAGGGTCATATTTTCTGGCCGGAGAACAACCAGTAGATTATGGCTGGGAACCAATCAGAAGAAAAAATTTTCATTTACGGTCCTCCCGGATCGGGTAAAAGCACCCTGGGAGAGCATTTAGGTCGTGAATTGAAGCTCACCTTTAGCGATCTTGATAGGAGAATTGCCGAGATTGCGGGAATGGATATTCCAACCATCTTTTCGAAAGAGGGAGAAATTAGATTTAGAGATTTAGAAAGCAGAGAATTGAATTCAGCAGTAAATGAAGGGGTTCAGGTTGTCGCACTCGGAGGCGGAGCATTGCTGGATGATCGCAACCGCTCTCTGGTGGAAAACAATGGTCCAGTAATTTGTTTGCGTTCCCCTTACGAAGTGTTATTAAAACGATTGGATAAAGACAAGCATGAACGACCGCTGGTCAGTTCAAATCCTGAAATTCAACTGGCTGATTTGCTGGTAGAGAGAAGAAATCACTATGATTCATTCCCAATCCAGCTGGATTCATCAAAATTTAATATTTCAAAGTTGTGTGAATTAGTTCAAATCATGATTGGTATGTTCCGGGTCCACGGGCAGGATTACGACTATGATGTAAGGGTGAATCCAGGCAGCCTCAAGTCAGTTGGGGAAGCATTTCAATCCAGGGGCTTTAACGAACCAGTCTGCATTGTAAGCGATCAGAATGTTGCGCGTTATCACCTGGCAGGTGTTATTGAATCACTCAGGGCATCAGGCTACATTGTAAATAATGTAGTCATTCCGCCAGGTGAAGGATATAAAACAATTAATACAATCGAACGAATCTGGGAAGGGTTTCTAAATTCGGGTCTTGACCGTAATTCTACTGCTGTCGCTTTGGGTGGTGGTGTAGTGGGTGATCTGGCAGGGTTTGCAGCAGCAACATATAAACGTGGAATCCGGTGGGCAGCCCTTCCAACTTCCCTGCTGGCGATGGTTGACGCCAGTCTGGGAGGTAAAACAGGCGCAGATCTACCGTCTGGTAAGAACCTGATTGGATCTTTCCACCACCCCGGTTATGTATTGGTTGATCCGGAAACGCTAAACACCTTGCCCGTGGAGGAGATTCGAAATGGGCTGGCGGAAGTGGTGAAACACGGGATCATTGCCGATCCAGTTCTCTTTCAATTGTGCAGCAGTGGGATACAAGCGCTGGAAAATGAATGGTTTGAAATTATCAGCAGGGCGGTGATGGTAAAAATTAGAGTGATTCAGAATGACCCTTATGAGAAAGGAGAGAGAGCGGTGTTAAATCTGGGTCATTCTTTAGGCCATGCAATCGAGACTGCATCCGGTTATTCGATCAAACATGGCGAGGCAGTTGCAATCGGAATAGTAGCCGCTGCCCGGGTATCCGAAAAATTGGGAATCGGGGAACCGGGTTTGGAAGAAATAATTTCCAGCGCTCTGAGAGCCCTTGATCTGAGGGTGGAAATTCCAGGATCGCTGGATCGAGATAAAATAAAATCAGCTCTGGGAGTGGACAAAAAACGAGTATCGGGAAAATTAAAAGCAGTTTTGCCAGTCAGAATAGGCGAAGTTAAGTGGGGGATCGAGATAGATGACGAAGAATTCCTGAAAGCTGGAGGTATTTGATGATTAATATCCTTGTACTTCACGGTCCGAACTTGAACATGCTTGGAGAGCGTGAGCCGGAGATTTACGGATCCCAATCCCTAAATGAATTGGACAGCTGGCTGCTAAAAATGTGTGAAGAAATGGGGATCAAACTGCGGACCCAGCAATCTAATCATGAGGGAGAATTAATCGATGCGATCCAGGAAGCCAGAAAATGGGCAGATGGGATTGTATTTAATCCGGGTGGATATACCCATACTTCAGTAGCATTGAGGGATGCAATTGCTGGGATCGGAATTCCAGTTATTGAAGTTCATTTATCCAACGTTGACTCCAGGAAATCTTTCCGGCGAAAATCTCTAATTTCACCAGTTTGTCTGGGAAAAATCTCTGGATTCGGCTGGAGGTCTTACAGTTTAGCCTTGCTGGGGATAAGAGATTTCGTATCAGATAATTAATTACAATTGACCGCTGTAATCCCACCCTTCGATTTTTTTCATATATGCGGGATTATCATATCGGTTCATCCAGAACATGGGTGCATAATTTGGGAGAGGTTTGCCAAGGATTTCTGAGGCAAGCAGTTCCCCTGCTGCACAGGCAGCCATTATCCCAAAACCAGATAATGCTCCTAAAATGAACGATCCTTCAATATCAGTAGGTCCAATTAATGGGCGATTCTCGAGTGTTTTTGTATAATACCCGCCATCAATAACTGGTTTAGGAATTTGACCAGAATAGCCAGCCATAGCTGGGATCATCCTCTGGAGGCCGCGAATCAGCATGTCGGGATAGAATTCGTCTTGCGGGATGGGAAATTCGGGCTCCATTATTTTTGATTTGTATTCCCACAGCATAAGAATAATCTCGCTGAGCGATCCACCCTCCGGCCGGGTATGGATACCGGAGGGAAGTTCCTCAAGCAGCCAACCTAAATCAGGGTCGGTTTTTATTTCATGGCGTTCTTCTTCTGACCAGGGAAGATGTTGTTTGTCTGTCCAGATCAGCAATGGAACCTCCCTTGGGATAATTTTTTTGTGATCTTTAATGGATACCTTTTGATGAAGCTCACAAAATACAGGGATTTCTATACCCATCATATTCCCGATATCTTTCAAGAAAGGTCCAGCAGCATTGATAAAAATATTTGGCGTTATATGAGTACCGTCATTGAGCAGAACATCATTTACGCGCTGATTTCGTAATTTAATTCCTTCAACCCGGGCTTGCAGAAATTGAACTCCATGAAGGCGTGCCCATTGGAGCAAATACATTCCAAGCTGCTGCGCGCTTAACCAGCCTGCCTGTCTTATGTGTAAAGCGGCAGCAATTTCTCCAGACAAAAACGGGAAATTTTTTTCGATCAGCTTTCCATTGAGGATAAGGTCCGCACCGGTAGTTTGGTCATGAGAAATATCCGGATCTTTGGATTTAGAAAAATATTCCGAATCATATTCACGATGTATGCGGAGTGGACCCGCCCCAAGTTTTGTGATCGTTTGCGAACCAGAGATAATCTCGGGTATCTTATCGAAATCGGCAGTCAGGTATAAATAACCCCTGCGGTTCATGTGGATAGAATTTCCGCTTTGAGCGGAAATCTGGTCCATAATATCGATACTGCGGTTCATCAACCCAACCATAGCGCCATCAGGACCTGGCCACCAGTTGCGGTAACATTCCGATGATTGGTCGCTTGTGAGACTTAACGGCGGGTTTTGATCTACCAGCAGGATTTCTTTGATGCCATGCTGGACAGCCAATGCGTAGGCAGCACTAATCCCTGCAATGCCAGCGCCGCAGATTACTATGTTCTTTCTTAAATTCAATCTAATCGCCCAACCTTAATAAATTGGGTGGCTCCGCTTTCACTCAGATATTTCAAGGTAAATTCGTTTATTAATTCTTCCCTTACTCTTATAATCTGCAATAGTAATATTTCCAATTTCGGAGGTGTTCTTAACATGGGTGCCGCCGTCAGCTTGAATATCTAACCCTTCGATTTCAACGACACGCACTTCAGTGATCCCTTCAGGCAGCAGGTTAATTTTTGTCCTGATTAAATCTGGTATCTGGAAGGCATCTTCCCGAGGCAGGATTCTGGCAGATACTTCACGGGCCTGGTCGATCTCAAAATTTACCGCCTCCTCAATTTCTTTCACCAGTTCTTTACGCATGGTCTCAAATTCAAAATCCATGCGACCTTTTAACGGCTGCATATCCCCACCTGTGACGGATGCTCCATAATCCCTGAAAATCACCCCGCAAAGGACATGCATTGCCGTATGGGTTCTCATCAACTGGTAGCGTTTTTCCCAGTCTATCTGACCTTGCACTTTTGACCCCTGTACTTGAAAATCAGGTATTATTTCGAGATAATGAAGTATATCTCCACCAACTCTTTTTGCCCTCTTAACCGCGATCCTCTCCCCGTTAAAGTTCAAATAACCATTGTCGGCAGGTTGGCCTCCGCCTCCAGGATAAAAGGCAGTCCGGTTGAGAATCACAGCTTTCTCGTCTGCAGCTAACCCAATAATTTCAGCATTAAATTCTTGCAGGTAGCTATCTATATGGAAAAGGAGATCGGTCACAATTTTTTAAGAAAAAGAAATTAATTTTGCCTTTTTAATTGCGGTTATGGAAAATTATCCGTTCATGAATAATTCTTTGAACAGAATCGTGAAGGTTTTAATACAAGCTATTATCATTTACAATTCACTTCGATTAAATTATTGTAAGCTTTTTCCACATTACTCCAGGCCTGTTCAATTCCTGCAATCGAATCAGAAGGATTAGAGGCACCCAAGGCAGCTTTTGCTGTTGTTTCTAGATTCCTCCATGTAAGTGCCAGGTCATTCGAATTCACCTCACGCATTTGACTGGCTGATTCTTGAACTTCACCAAAGGCTTCAACCATATCCTCCCAGGCTGCTTGCAATGCACCCATGTCGTTTTGCTCACTTGCTGATTTGAACTCTGCCAGAGATTCACCCAATTCTCCCATTGATTGGCAAAATTGGGCTTCCGCCTCAGGAGAAGTTGTTGTGCAGGAAACAAAAAGCAAGGCAATGCATATCAGGAGTAAAAATAGTTTTGGTTTAATTTTAAACTCCTTGCATTTTTTTTAAAGTTATTTATTAAGACTAACCAATATCTTGTTGTATTGTAAAATCACCATTTTTTATTGTCAATAATCTAAAAGGTGAGAGTACTTCAATCCGCTCCCAGTTTGAAATAAGACTACTACTTCTTCAGCTTCGATCCAGCCAGCTCTGAGAAGTTTCTTCAAAGCAGCCAGGGTTGCTGCGCCTTCAGGGGAGACAAGAATTCCCAGAAACTGCCCGAATTCTTTTATTGATTGGATGATTTCTTCATCACCTATAGAAAGAGCAATTCCTTTACTTTCATTCAGAGCTTTCAGGATTAAAAAATCTCCCACTGCTGCCGGTACCCGCAGGCCTTCAGCGATTGTTTTCGGATTTTCCCAGGGAGAGGCGAAATAGAGATCGTTGTTAAAAGCTTCGACAATAGGAGCACAGCCAGATGATTGCACCGCCACCATCCGTGGACGAGCTCTATCAATCCAGCCGAGTTTTTCCATTTCATCAAATGATTTCCACATCCCAATAAGACCAGTCCCTCCACCAGTAGGATAAATGATTACATCCGGAAGTTTCCAGCCAAACTGTTCCGCAATTTCATACCCCATTGTTTTTTTACCTTCCAGTCTGTACGGCTCTTTTAGGGTTGAGATATTGAAACTGTTTGATTCTCGAACAAATTCTCCAGCCTTGATTCCTGCATCAGCGATTGTCCCTTTTACAAGCGCAACATTAGCGCCGGCATTTTTACATTCAACTAAAAAAGTCCTTGAAACATCCTCGGGCATGAATACCTGGGCGAGTGAACCCGAAAAGGCAGCATAAGCGCTCAAAGAACTGGCGGCATTTCCTGCAGACGGGATGCAGAAATATGATACGCCCAATTCTAAAGCACGCGATACCGCCACAGACATGCCCCGGTCCTTGAATGATCCAGTAGGGTTCTGGCTTTCATCCTTTATGTAAAGATTACTCAAACCAAGCGACTTCCCCAAACGCCTGGCTTTGATCAAAGGAGTATTACCTTCTCCCAAACTGACCCTGTTGGCTGGATTTTTAAGGGGAAGGAGTTCGTGATAGCGCCAGAGGGTGGGTTCTCTTGATGAAATCTCTTCCCGGTTCATCCTTTTCTTCACTGCATTCAGGTCATACCGAACGAATATTGGTTTGTTGCACTGAGGACACAGGTTTGTCAGTTTATTTGCATCATATGTTTTATGGCAGTTTGAACATTCAAGGTGGCTGACATAGGTAATATCGGACTGGGTCATTTGCTGCTCCAGATCAGGGTCTTTTGTGCTGTTTGGTTAGTTATGTAAATTGGCAGTGAAAGAATATTACCTTAGATTTTTACAATTGAAGTTTGAGGAATACAATTTTTATTATCTGATACCCGGTTCTTATTTGAGCACTGTAGTTGACATTTAATCTGAGGTCAGGCAGAATAGGCCTCACCATAATAGAAAGGACGTAGTCATAATGGTTAATGAATTGGTTTTTTATTACCCCGAGGGACATGAAGTGCATTTCGAACCGGGACATCCGGAACGTCCTGAAAGGATTGAAGCGATTCGAACTGCTTTACTGGAGGCGGGATGGTGGGATGCATTTCCAAAACTAGAACCTCAGGAGCCGTCTGGGGATTTAATCAGGAAAGTCCATGACAAAGATTATATAGAGAATTTATACAAATCCTGCATGTCGGGTTTACGGCTCGACGCCGATACCTACACAACTACCGGTTCGTATCAACTTGCGCTAAATTCTGCCGGCGGCGCTCTATCTGTAGCAAATTCTGTCTGGATCGGAGAAAGCAGGGCTGGTTTGGCATTGACAAGACCTCCTGGTCACCATGCTACCAGAAGACAAGGAATGGGCTTCTGTCTTCTTAATAATATCGCTATTGCAGCAAATTACCTTTTAAATTTAGAGGCGGGTTTTGGATCTAAAGCTAATAAACTGGCAATTGTAGACATCGATCTGCATCATGGAAATGGCACCCAGGATATCTTCTGGGAAAGGGATGATGTATTCTTCTTTTCAACCCACCAGTCTCCACTTTACCCTGGTACAGGACAATTGAAAGAAACCGGGGGCGGTAAGGGGCAAGGCTACACTGCAAATTTTCCGCTTCCACCAGGTACGGGTGATACGGGTTTCAGAGCGGTATTTGAAGAGCTGGTCATCCCACTCCTGGATAAATATATGCCAGAAATGCTACTGTTGAGCATAGGTTTTGACCCGCATTGGAGGGATCCCCTTGGCCATCTTGTCCTATCGGCGGAAGGCTTCGGCAGGATAATTAAATGGATGGTAGATTGGGCTGGTACAAACTGTCAGGGGCGTATCGCCCTGTTTCTGGAAGGAGGGTATGATCTTGAAGCAGCCGCGGCTTGTCTTCAGGCAGCTGTCGCGGCGCTCCTTGGGGAGGAATGGAATGACTATCTTGGACCACCGCCCAGATCTGAAGGGAATTCCTGGATACCGGTTGTAAGGGAAGCCCGAAATATGTGGAGGGTTTAATTAATATTTTAACATTTTTATTCTTGGAGACTTCGTAACAATGTCAACAATAACACTCAGATGGATTGAAGAAAAACTAATGATGGCAAGCGATTCGAACGGTCATTCGGTTGTGATCGGACGCTCACCCGAGCAGCAATTTGAATGGGAGGGGGTCAAACCTTCAGACCTGTTGTTAATGTCTGTGGCATCCTGTTCTGCTTATGATGTTGTCGAAATTCTTGTTAAACAGCGTGAGCCTTTAAAAGACTTAAAGGTTATCTGTCACGGCGATCAAAATGAAGAGCCCCCATATATTTTTACGAAAATCCACCTCCAGTATATCGTTGAAGGACCGGTAAATCCTGAAAAACTGAAGAAGGCAATCAAATTATCAGAGGACAAATACTGTTCGGTAATCAACACATTGCGTCCCTCCGTACCGTTCACAAGTGAATTTAAAATTAATAATTAAATGTGGAGATCAGATAGATGAAATTGTCTGTAAATGAATATCGAACCAGGACCAGGGCGCTGCAGGAACATTTACTCTCATTAAACGCCGAGGGTGTCATCTTATTTAACAATTACTACATCCTGTATTATTGCGGTTTTGCATTCATCCCAACCGAACGACCGATTGTTTTCATAATGAATACTAAAGGTGACCAGGCATTATATGTACCTTTTCTTGAGCAGGAGCACGCTGAAACAAAGATTACAATTGACCAGGTGGTTTCCTATCCTGAGTATCCTTATATTTTGCACCCGATGGAAGGATTACTGAAGTTATTGAATGATATGGGTATTGGAGATCTATTCTGCTCAGATAATGATGGTTACCCAACTATTTTCGGATACAAAGGGCCAACTCTGACAGAATTAGCCGGAAATATACCGCTTGAAATTTCGGATTTTATCGAAGAGAAAATGACGATAAAAAGCCCTGCGGAGATAACGCTAATAAAGGAGAGTGTTAAATGGGGCAATCTGGCTCACACTCTACTTCAGCGCTATACTCGACCAGGTGAAACAGAAACCGAAGTGAGCCTTAGAGCCAGTATGGAAGCAACCAGATCCATGCTGGATGCGATTGGTCCTGTTTATCAATCCCAAAGCGCATTCGATAGTGGGGCGCATGCTGGTTATAGAGGCCAGATCGGCCGTAACGCTTCTGTTCCGCATTCGCTGGCTGGAAATATTGTCTTCCAAACAGGAGATGTCCTGGTAACCGGGGCTAATGCACCTGTCTGGGGATATAACTCTGAACTCGAAAGGACAATGATCATCGGTACTCCAAATGATGATCAAAAGTACCTGTTCGACCACATGCTAGGATTACAGCAAACTGCTCTGGAGGCGATCCAACCCGGAATACCCTGTTCAGAAGTTGACAGGGAAGTGCGTTTATATTATGAAAAACATGACCTGATGAAATTCTGGAAACACCATGCTGGACATGCTATCGGACTGCGTTACCATGAGGGTCCGTTTCTTGATATTGGAGATCATACAGTTATTAAACCGGGTATGGTATTCACTGTTGAACCAGGGTTGTATGCTGGAAATTTGGGAGGATACCGGCATTCAGATACAGTGCTGGTTACCGAAGAAGGAATTGAGTTATTAACCTATTACCCAAGTGTTCTTAGCAGCCTTACAATCCCTGCCTGAGAGTTGAGTAGCGGAGATTTAATGGATAACAAAAATTTATCAGGCCGGTTTGAACGAGCCTTTATCATAGCCAATCAACTTCATTTTTCGCAGAGAAGAAAAGCTACAAACGCTCCCTATATCACCCATCTCCTGTCAGTTGCCTCACTGGTGGTTGAAAATGGCGGCGATGAGGACCAGGCTATTGCGGCTTTGCTTCATGATGCAGCGGAAGACCAGGGCGGTTTAGAAACGCTTGAATTGATTAAGTTTCATTTTGGCGAGAAAGTTGCCGCGATTGTTGCAGGCTGCAGCGATACGTTTCAAACACCAAAACCTCCCTGGAAAATTAGAAAAGTAGAATATCTGGCCGAATTGACACAAGCCGACCCGGCCATATTGTTAGTATCCCTGGCGGATAAACTCCATAATGCACGTTCACTTCTTCAGGTTTATAAACGCGAAGGTGACAAGGTTTGGGAAAAGTTTAATGGTGGTAAAGAAGGGATGTTCTGGTATTACCGTTCGCTGATTGAAATTTTCCAGGAAAAATCCGACTCCCAAATGGTTGATGAACTCAAGTATGTTTTTTCAGAAATCGAATTGCTGGCAGGTGAATAGATTTAAGGTAAGTTGGAGAAATTACTTGATTAATATGGATACCAGTAATCCTTCAAATTACCCTCGATATCCCAGTGAACGTGTTTTACCTGGCAGAATTCATCAAATCCTTCCTGTCCCAATTCTCTTCCGATTCCACTCATTTTCATCCCGCCAAATGGGCCAGCGAAATTATCGGTCAATGGATCGTTAATCCAGATACTTCCTGCCTGGACTTCTTCAAAAAAACGTTTGACAAGTTTTGCATCATGGGTCATTAATGATGCACCGAGGCCAAACTGGTTGTCATTCGCCAGATTTATCGCCTCATCAAAATCTTTATAGGGCATGATCGGGATAACCGGTCCAAAGGTCTCATCGCGCATGATGCTCATTGAATGGTCTACATTGACCATTACAGTTGGTTCATAGAAATAGCCGCGTGTGAATTTTTCGGGAATTTTTCCTCCTGTGAGAACAGTCGCCCCAGATTTGACAGCCTGGTTGATTTGAGCATCGACTTTTCTCCGAAATTTATCCCGAATCATGGGACCGATATCAGTCCCCTCATCGAGTCCATTTCCTAACCGTAATTTCGAGACAAAATCAGTAAGCTCTTCGACGAAATTTGAAAATATTTTGATATCTACGTACACTCTTTCAGTACTGGTACAGACCTGGCCGGTGTTTATTAGTGAAGCATATGCCAGACTGCTCACTGCAGTGGAGATATTAACGTCCGGCGCAATTACCATTGGGTCTTTTCCTCCTAATTCCAGGTGCAGTTTTTTCATTTTAGGAGCTGCAAGACTGGCAATATGCTGGCCTACTTCCAGAGAACCGGTTACAGCAATCATGGATACATCCGGGTGCAACACCAGAGGTTCACCAACTTCCGGACCAAATCCTGTAAGAATATTCACCACACCAGGTGGAAATCGTTCAAAAGCAATCTGGGCGATCCTCAATGTGGTCAAAGGGGTGAGATTGGAAGGTTTGATAACAACTGTGTTCCCCGCAGCAAGAGCAGGAGCTATCTTCCAGACCAGGAGCAACAGTGGATAATTCCAGGGGACAATACAGGCGACAACCCCCCAGGGTTCCTTCAAGACAAAGTTAAATTGGGAGGGATCCCCGGGTGGGATCACCTCTCCCCTGTTGTGGCGTCCGATCTCGGCATAGTAATCAAAAGTTTCCTCAGTCCACCACAGCTCTTCATTATTTTCAGGGACCGGTTTCCCCTCTTCCATTGTTAGCAGCTTAACTAACTCATCATGGTGTTGGCGAATATTTGCAGCGACTGAATGCAGAATTGCAGCTCTTTCTGAAGCGGGCGTCTTGCGCCATTCTGGAAACGCTTTTTTCGCCGCTTCCACGGCAGCCTGGGAATCCAATTGTGTGCCACGATAGACTTCATCAATAATCTCTTCAGTTGCAGGATTGATCACTGAAAACATTTGCTCGGCATATCCAGATGTATATTTTCCATTAATAAACATAAAGGTCAGATCCTGTTAATAGAATTCGGAGTATTCATATTAAGACCCTCTTTCTGGTCTAACAGCAAGGGATACTTACTGATTGGTTGATAAACCGGGAACCTTTGTAGAGCTAACATCGAATTGTTCCTTAACCAGCAAGCAAACAACATCAGAGTTAATCGAGATTACACTCGCATTCATAAAATTTGTCCCACCGATAAATTCAGCCACGAATACTTTCGCGGGTTTTTATAAATCTCTTCTGGAGGACCTACTTGAAGAATCTTACTAAATTCCATTACTGCAATTCGATCAGACATTGTAAGTGCTTCTTCCTGATCATGGGTTACATAAATGAAAGTTATTCCCACTCTTTGGTGGAGGATCTTGAGTTCTAACTGCATCGCTTTTCTCAGTTTAAGGTCAAGAGCGCCCAGCGGTTCATCCAACAACAAGACTTTGGGTGGTTAATTAATGCTCTCGTCAGGGCAACTCTTTGCTGCTGTCCGCCAGATAGTTGGTTGGGTTTACGGCTTCCCATTTTAGGTAAATGAACCATTTCGAGGGTTTCATTTACTCTTTTTTCAATTTCAGGTTTCGGGATTTTCTGCATTTACAGCCCAAATGCCACATTCTGGAAAACGTTCATGTGAGGAAAAAGGGCATAATTCTGAAAAACAGTATTGACCGTTCTCCAGAAAGGGGGTTTGTATCCCTGGGTTTCTCCCTGGATAAAAACCTCTCCATCAGTAGGCAGTTCAAATCCACCAATCAGACGCAGAGTGGTCGTTTTCCCACACCCGCTGGGTCCCAGTAATGAGAAAAATTCCCCATCTGGAATTTTTAGTGAAACATCATTTACGGCTGTAACATTTCCAAATTTTTTTACTACATTTTTGAGTTCAACCGCAAATTCTTTCACAATCAATTAGGTTTATTATGATGAATGAAGATTTTGAAGTTTCGTTGTTTCAACCGTCGGATGTGCCCCAAATTTGATTTGAAATCAAATGGAATTATAATCTATAAGATAATACAATTCTTTATTTACTAAACTTTTGGGGAATAAATGATTGTTCGTAATTCATGAGTATTCGTTATATAATCGAATATTTAGCCGAAATCATTATGTAGTTAGTGAAATCAACTGCAATTATATTTGGATTTATAAACTTGTTCAAAGTTTGTGATAGCTAGAACTGAATAACCGAATTTATTAATTAGTATCAAAAATACTTCTGCATATTGGAAAAAAAGCTTTACCCCTCATGTTATAATGGCGAGGCTGTATCTTCCTGGAAGAGAACATCATAATGAGTCAAGAAAAAAACTACTTAGAAGAATCAATTCAACCTGAGAACAACGCTAAGTATATTGGCAGCAGCTCAGGACAAACCGATTACGATCCACAAGAATTAACCTCAGATCAGAAAAAATACGTAATAATTGGAATATTTCTGGTTATCATTTTTATGCTGGTGTTAGCAGTGACTGTCTACTATTTGATGCTGCCAACCACCAATACAAGTAAGATCCGGGATGTCTTTATCATTTTTCTGGCAATTGAATCGATATTAATCGGATTAACATTGGTTATATTGATGATTCAATTAGCCAAATTACTGAACTTGTTGCAGAATGAAATAAAGCCAATAGTTGAATCAACAAATGAAACTGTAAGTAATTTGCGTGGAACAACCGCTTTTCTCAGTGAAAATCTTGTTCAACCAGTTATCAAAGCGAATGAATATGCAGCCGGTCTAAGACAACTCTTAATTTTGCTTGGATTATCCCGGCGCACATCAAGAAAATCGGACTAAAAAAGGAGATAGAAATGGCAGAGAAAGATGGAGAATTTGGTGCGTTCTTATCAGGTTTTTTAATGGGGGCGCTTGTAGGTGGAGCAGTTGCATTACTTTTAGCTCCTATGTCAGGAGAAGAAACCCGGACGATGATTAAGGATAAAAGCATCGAATTGCAGGAAAAAACAAAAGATGGGGTTTCAGATCTTCAAAAGCGCGGGCAGGTTGTGTTGGAAGAACAAAAAACACGTCTATCAAAGAAACAGGAAAAAACTGAAGAAGGGATAATTGTTGAAGAAATCGACCAGGTGGAATCTTAACCTGATGAGGTGTTGATGGGAAGAATTTCTCCAGAATTTGGAAGTTGGATGGAGCCAATCTGCGTATCTGAAGAAAGCCAGTATTAATAATTTGATTATTAGGATTGCTAAAGACTGAATCAGGGTCAGGAATTCGGAAGCAATCCTATTTTTTTAATCCGGTGATTGTCGATATTATTTCAGGGATTGCATCCATTAAGTCACCTGCAATAACAGAAGCGGTATTCCCATGTTCTTCGGCAGTTAGCACCCCTGATTTTGCATGAATCCAGGAACCGAGTACTGCTGATTTAAAGGGTTGTAATCCCTGGGCTAAAAAACCAACGATCATACCCGCCAACACGTCCCCAGTACCTGCTTTTGATAATGCAGGAGTTGCAATTGGAATCACTGCAACGATTTCATCTGGATGTGCAATAACTGTGAACGCGCCTTTGAGAACCAGGATTTGGCCCCATTTTTTACTGTATTCAGACGCGATTTCCAGCCTGTTGGATTGAATTTCCTTAACACTCAAGCCGGTCAGTACCGCCATTTCCCCCGGGTGAGGTGTCAGGATTGTTAGAGGAGGTAAATACCTCCACCAATGTTTTAATTCTGCAATAAGCTTTAACCCGTCGGCATCGATTACTGAAGGCGGAAGTTCAAAATTGGGATTTTTATCACCAGCATTTTCAATTCTGGCTTTTCCATGTTTAAGAATTCCTGAAATAAACCCTGATGTTGATTGATTTATCCCAAATCCTGGTCCAATCAACATGCCAGTAACTTTACTGACATTATCCAGAACAATTTCAACGGCATCTGAGGCGATAAAACCGCTATTGTGAGGTAAGGGCAGCCATATAGCCTCGGGAAAAATTCCTGCAAGAGCGGTGTGCAACGGGGATGGGATAGCCATAGTGACCAATCCGGTACCTACCCTATAGGCTGCCATACCAGCGAGATATGCAGCCCCAGTATAGTTTACTGAACCAGCAACAATAAGTGCAGTGCCGTATGTACCCTTGTGCGAGTTTAAAGGTCTTTCCGGTAAAGATCTCGATAACCATGCCTCATCTGGTACAAATCTTTTTACTGATTTCCAGGCATCCAGTGCCTCCCCATCTCCCGGGAGTCCAATACTGACCAATTTAAGCTCACCAATCAGATTATGTGCCGGGAATTTAAGTAATCCCTGTTTTATCGCTGCCATTGTCACAGTCATATCAGCCGGGATGCAGTCTGGAGATGTTTCGCCGCTGTCAGAATCTACCCCAGAAGGGCAATCAACAGCAAGAATGTATGGTGGGAGTTTCAATAAAGCCAATTCATTTTTTATATGTTGAAATAATCTCGCTAATCCAGGTTTTAGCGGAAGCTGAATTCCGGTCCCCAGGACACCATCCACGAGGACCTTATTTTCGGTCAACATTTTGTCCAGCAGTGTGAAATTTTTATCCGCATTCAATTCGACCAGTTTTCCCCCAGCCTCTAAATATAATTCAACCAATCTATCAGGTTTATTACGTTCACGCACGAGGTATGCAGTGGTTTGCCAGTCTCTTCTCTGAAGATAAGTCAAGGCAACCAGTGTGTCTCCTCCGTTATTCCCCGACCCCACCAGGGCTAAAATTCCGCCATCTTTAAAATGGTCCAGTTCCTTAGAGATCACTTCCGCCAATCCAGTTCCAGCATTATTCATCATCATTTCATAGGTAAGACCTGACATATTGGCTTCTTTTTCAATCGCGATCATCTCGTCAACAGTGACATATTTCATATTTAGCCTCCGTTTTAAAAAGTTTACCCCAATATGTCGATTTATTTATTGCATGATTTGGATTCAATTCCCATGTTTTTTGTTTATCTATCCAGGGATGCTGGCATAAAGGATGCAATAATTGATTGAGTTATCAGGAAAATTAGTTTTGGGAGAATTTATGAAAAAATACCGGATACTGACCATCGACGGAGGCGGTATAAGGGGATTGATTACAACAATACTGCTCGAACGGTTAGAACATTCAATCCCAGGTTTTCTGTCAAAAGTAAACCTGTTTGCCGGTACCTCAACTGGTGGACTGCTCGCGGTTGGTCTGGCTTCAGGATTAAATCCCACCCAAGCCAGAAGAATTTACGAGGATAAAGGTGATGTAGTCTTTAAGGTATCGCTACTTCGGAGAATTTTAGCGCTGGGAAACTTAATTGGCGCAAAATACTCCCTGAACCCACTGAAGGAAGAATTGCATAAACAATTTGGTGATTTAAAATTGGGCGATCTACCAAAAAAAGTCCTGATTTCATCTTTTGATCTTGATAATGGGTTGCATCCCAGCGGGACAAACCGCAAATGGAAAGCAAAATTTTTTCATAATTATCCAGGTCCTGAATCAGATGGAATGGAATCCGTACTTGATGTTGCTATTCGAACTGCTAATGCTCCGACTTATTTTCCAATATTTCAAGGATATATTGATGGAGGAGTTGTGGCAAATAACCCCAGTATGTGTGCACTGGCGCAGGCTTTAAACCCTCAAACAGGAGGGGAAGAACTATCTGATATTGTTTTAATTTCATTCGGAACAGGTCACAATCCACATCATATACCTGTCCAATTTGGTGATTGGGGAGTTTTACACTGGGCGACAAAAATTATCAACCTTGTAACGGAAGGAAGCGCTGGGCTTGCCGATTACCAATGCAGGCAACTCCTCGGAGATAGATACTTTAGAGTTAACCCCTTACTTCCATTCTCAATTGCAATGGACAATGTAGATGAAATACCCAGAATGGTAGAAATTGGAAATGGTTTTGATTTGGGTGAGGTGGAGAACTGGATCAAAGAAATTTACTTGAGCTGATAATTTTAGGCAGGTTTTCGACTAATTTTTTTATTATTTGCCGCGTATTACTCTCAAATATTTCCACATTTTTGTATGCCTCTCCGCCGGCATCGCTCACAAGATCTGACACGCCCCGCAGAATAATCACGGGCGTATTGTTTAATCTTGCAACATGGGCTATCGCTCCTGATTCCCAATCTCCGGCAACAGCATGATATTTTGCCTTCAGTTCTGGTATTTCTTCTTGGGAAAGATCCCTGTCGCCAGAAACAAGCAAGGTTTCCCGTACCTCAATTGGAAAATCGTCAGCCAACCATGATAAATCTATGTCGGTTGAGTAGTGGCCAACATGATCCTGTGATGGGTACATCAGTTCGTATATATCGTAAACAATTGTTTTTTCGGCCAGGATTATGGTTCCACGATCAATTTCACCCTGGAATCCTCCACAGGTCCCAAGATTTAGGAGCAGTTCTGGCTTCCAGCAGTCGATTACATATTGAGTGGATGCCGCTGCAGCGATCTTCCCCCAGCCACCATGAAAATATATTATTTTAATTAGCGTTTCTGCATTTTTTTTACCAGTTCTAATGCTGATAGTATCGCTGAACCATTCTCCAAAGGGTGAACGCTTTAACGTTACTTTGGGATATATTTCCCGAATGACTTTCCACTCAGCATTCGCGGAGATGATCACAACTGCTTTTTTTTGAATTGAGACTGTTTTCTTTTTCATGTCAATAAATTGGAGGTAACATTAACGGATTGAAGGATAACACATATCTTTCGATACATTATTGCATTATCTTGATCATAATGACTTGATATCATAAAATACAAACAGTGAATAATTCAGGAGGGCAGGCATGCAAATTCAAAACAGCAATTTAGATTTTTTATCACCGGTATGGTCTCGATACAATTCAATTATTGCCCAGCGCGGTGAAGGCGCATATATTTATGACCAGAACGGGGACAGATACCTGGACTTTACCAGTGGGATTGGCGTCACAAACACAGGTCACTGCCACCCACGAGTTGTAGAGGCGGTAAAAAGGCAGTCTGAGTCACTTTTACATGGTCAGATTAACATTATTCTGCATGAGCCAATTTTAGCACTCATGGGAGAGCTCAGAACGATTCTTGATCCCAAATTTGACCGGTTTTTCTTCAGTAATTCAGGGGCGGAGGCGGTTGAAGGCGCCTTTAAATTAGCACGCCACGCTACCGGTAAAACCAATATTATTGTATTCCAGGGTAGTTTTCACGGCCGGACAGTGGGCACAATGTCTCTGACGACTTCTAAAACTATTTATCGAGCAGGTTACCAACCGTTAATGCCGGGGGTTTTTGTTGCGCCATATCCATATGCATTTCGTTATGGCTGGGGAGATGAATACACCGCTGATTGGTGTTTGAACGAACTTGACTATTTGTTAAAAACGCAGACTTCTCCAGAAGAAACGGCAGCAATTATTGTGGAGCCGGTATTGGGTGAAGGGGGATACGTGGTCCCACCAGAAAAATTTCTAGCGGGAGTGCGGGAGATTTGCGATCGCAATCAAATCCTTCTGATTCTTGATGAAATCCAATCTGGATTTGGTAGAACAGGTCGCTGGTTTGCATATAAGCATTTTACAGTGGACCCAGATATCATCGTTATTGCTAAAGGATTGGCTTCCGGGCTTCCAATTTCAGGGGTTATAAGCACAAAAGAGATAATGGAAAGGTGGATTATTGGTTCTCACGGCGGCACATATGGCGGGAATGCTATTGCAGCTGCTGCTGCAGTAGCAACCATTCAGACAATCCGGGATGAAGGTCTTCTTGAAAATTCAATTGAACGCGGAAAGCAATTAATGTCCGGTTTGATGGAATTGAAGGAAGATATCAAAAATATAGCTGATATCCGGGGTCTGGGCTTAATGGTGGGATGTGAATTCCGGGATCTAGATGGGACACCGGATAAGGCTTATGTGAAACGAGTCCTGATGGAATGTCTCGACCGGCGGATGCTAGTTCTGACATGTGGACCGTGGGATAATACGATCCGGTTCATCCCGCCTTTAATTGTAACGGAGCAGCAAATTGCGGATAGCCTTCAGATTTTCAAGGATTTATTATTGGCTATTGGGTAAAAAGTTGGCTGGAGGTTCAATGGAGCACGAAAATACTGGAAAATCCGACCTTTATGGGAATATTTGGCGGATAGACCTTACAACAAAAGAATTGCAAATCGAACCTGTACCGGATAGCTGGTCTCAGCTGGGCGGGAGGGCTCTTATCGCCAGGGTTCTGCTTGATGAGGTTCCTCCAAATTGTGAACCGCTGGGACAATTCAATAAACTGATTTTTGCACCTGGTTTACTGGTTGGCCACCGGCTATCGAGCTGCGACCGAATTTCCATAGGTTCAAAAAGTCCGCTTACACGTGGTGTAAAAGAGGCAAATGCAGGTGGAAAAACTGGGCTCCATATGGCGCGACTCGGGATTAAAGTGCTAATTTTGGAGGGGGAGGCTGCAAAAAATTCATTATGGACCATTTACCTAAACAGGGATGGCATTAAATTTTTAAATGCAGATGGTTTAAGAGGGCTGGGCGTTTATGAATGCGCCAAAATGTTGGTGGGTGATTTTGGGAAAAAAGTCGCGATATCTCTAATAGGACCAGCTGGTGAAATGAAATTAAAAGCAGCTGGTATTCAAAATCTTGATAAGGATCAGGTGCCCTCCAGAATCGCCGCCCGGGGAGGATTAGGAGCAGTAATGGGGACGAAAAGGGTTAAGGCGATTGTCTTTGATGATGATGGTTGCAGTGACCCACCAGTTGTCGACATTGCAGGTTTTAAAGCTTCCAAGAAAGGATACAACAAGGCATTATCCGATCACCCACAGACAAAAGTGTATTTTGATTACGGCACTGCAGCAATGACGCAAATGTGCAATGGTTTTGGCGGGATGCCAACCAGAAATTTTTCCTCAGGGGTATTTGAGGTGGCAGATAAGATTAGCGGCGAGTATTTAAGAGAGATTCTGCTCAAGAGGGCAGGCCAATCAAAAACTGCTCATGCGTGCATGGTGGGCTGTTCGATCCAGTGTTCTAATGTATTTGGGGATGCAGGAGGTGAAGAAATTGTTTCACCAATAGAGTATGAAACAATCGGATTAATGGGTTCCAACCTGGGAATTAACGACCTGGATACAATCGCAAAATTAAATTATGAAGTAAATGACCTTGGACTGGATTCTATTGAGATTGGAGCCGCCCTGGGCGTGTCAGCGGAAGCGGGTCTTATGGATTTTGGTGATGGCTACCGAGCTCTGGAATTGGTGAAAGAGATACGTGCTGGATCAGCACTCGGCAGGATTCTTGGAAATGGAGTGGATTGTACCGGAAATGTGTTAGGAATCGAAAGGATACCCGCAGTTAAAAAACAGGCCATATCAGCTTATGATCCTCGGGCAATAAAAGGAACTGGTGTAACTTATGCCACCTCACCTCAAGGAGCGGATCATACCAGTGGATTGACTATCAGAGCGAATATTGATCATCTCAATCCAGAAGGACAGGTGGAAGTTTCCAGAACTGCTCAATTCAAAAGTGCAGGGTATGACTCGCTCGGTGTATGTGCTTTTGCGGGTTTTGGTTTCTCTCTTGCCCCAGAGTTGATATCGAAATTCTTAAACTGCCGTTATGGTTGGGATGTATCAGAGGATATTGTGCTTGAGCTGGGAAAGAAATGTATTGACCTGGAAATTATGTTCAACAAACAAGCCGGGTTTACAAACACAGATGACCGTATTCCTGAATGGATGACTTTAGAACAATTACCGCCTCACAATTCTGTGTTTGATGTTCCAGACGCTGAATTGGATAGCATATTCGCTTAAAAATAAATTATTCCAGGTTTATCTCTTCACCGAGTAATTTGGGATACCAGGTGGATATCAGGTTGAACGCAGGTTTCCCATTTATTGAGGGTGAGAAGTCCTGCAATTCTGCTGGTGGGTAGAACCCCCCGGATACAATACCGTTTATCCAGTCTCTCTCATTGATTGTATTCAAAATAATTTGGTAGATTTCCGCCTGGAAATGCATGTCAGGTATCGCTGGAATTAAAAAAGAAAGGATTATACTGCTTTCCTGTTCCTCCATGATTATCTTAACTTTGTTGTCAAGCCAATATACTAATTCAGATTCAAAGACCTCTTGAAAATTCTCAGCACCATTAATTTTTTCTTCCTGAAGGGATAACTCGAGGTAAATGTGATCAAACTGATCGATAAAAACTGGCAATGAATCCATTTGATCCGAAGGATGAGCCCAGAGAAGTTCTCCTTCAAACCGGTTTTTTACATCTGTGATTAACTCTCGCCATCTCATTTCTGCATCTGCAGGCACACCAGTATGGGTTCCATCAATAAATTTTGCTTCTGGAAGAGCAGGGGAGAGCCAATCCCCACCCAAAATCAAGGCTCCTGCGCCAGATTGTTGAGCTAAATCTGCATGATGTAGTATAAATTCCCGGTATTGATCAAACCAGATCAGCCACCAGCTGTAATCACGACCAGCATTCTGCCACCACTCATCCATGTCAATTTGAAAATGGGCGACCGGATAATGCGCAACTTCCATACTTGTTTCATCGGCAATGGCTGATGCATCCAAAATATCATGCCAGAGCGCATTTCGATCCGGCAACTGGTGAAATATCGGAGGGTTATTACCTGGGGCGTCTGAACCGTAAGTCCAGGATGGAGAAATAACAACCCAATTAATACCTGCTTCGCTTATTCTGTAGAATGCATCCGGAAATGTTGACATCCATGAGGGGTTGTGCTTATGCTGAATCTCAATCCCGGCCCAAAATTCCTCGTCACGTTCTTTTACAGTAGTTGTGATGGCAGATGTAGAAATATTTTCAGGAGTGTAATTTGCCCAGCTTATTATCTGATCCTGGACAGATTGGGAACTGTTTTGATTGTTTAATGTAAGTTCACGACCTTCATGATTGAAGCCTTGGGTTGCGATATCATCTGCTATACCACATTGACCGTTACGGCAGTACCTGTAAAAAAGATTCCCCGGCAGGTTCAATGGGCTGTAAAGTATATATGCCCACCGATTTTCTGAAATTTCCCACATCGGAATTGGTTCTGTCCATCCGAATAATGGCCGGAATTGGATAGTCAAATAATCATCCTTTGGTGTTGAGTTGGGGATTGAAGGATCAAATATCAAGGGGTGGGATCCGCCTGAATACCAGGTCTCGATTTGATCTTCAACTTTAATATCCTTCTCCGGGACGATCAACTGACGGAGACGGTAATTTCCGTTTTCATCATGTTCTGCATTCCAGAATCCATCTCCCAATGTGAATTTATAGTGGATATCAGCGCCTGACGGCAAACTCAATGTGATTGAATACTGTAAGTCTGAAATCCTTATTTAACGTGGGCATCCTTACAGCGAGGGTATTAACCCCACCTGATAAATCTGCATAAGTATTACCTAATTGAAAAAGATTTCCTGCAAGCCGGACTGGTACGATTGGAGGGGTATCTACTGGTACTGAGACTGAAAAAGTCACATCCACAAAATCAGACGGTCGCAATTTTACGGGTGTAGGTGTGCTTGCTTCTGGGGCTATTCTTGCACCTTGCTGAAATGTAGCAAACGAGCCATCAATGGCATAAGCGACCAGATTGTGTATTCCCGGGGGAAGACCCTCAATAACAAACGAGCCATTCGAATTTGATAGCGTTTGGGCGCCGCCGGCTGTAATAAGTAGATTTGGAATTGGAGTTCCTGACACTGAATCGGTGGCCTCTCCAACAATTCGACCGGTAGGACCGGAATACTCGGAATCTGCCCAAGTACTGCTTATGTCCTCAACTTTACCAGTTCCTCTTACATGATAAAGCCTGTACCTTACCGGGGTGCCGTCAGAAAAATGTTCTGCCACCAGAACATTTCCAGTCTGCCTTTCATATTTATATTTAACTACGGAACCGATTTTCATTGGCAGACTTACTGAATAGTACCGGGAGGTTTCACTTGTTTCCATTTGGGTGGAAACCGGCAGTTCCTCCATTTTATAATGTTCAGAATTCAATGCAAGTCCGGTTACTTCATCAAGAATACTGAGAAATACTATATCATTCTGGGGGGTGTTATCCGGAATCTGAACCTGAAATGTAACTAAAGCTTCAGTATTAGCTGGTCCGGGTTTGTTTTCAAGGGCTGGGAGGTTTTCAAATCTATAAAGTTGGATAAAATTCCCTAGATCTGTAGTCAAGGCGTTGGATTGGATATTTATTTCATCCAGAAGATTTTGAATAGTCTCAGAATTGAAGAATTGGGAAATTTCAGAATAATTCTGGAAATCTACCTGGCATCCAACAAGCAGTACTGCAAACGCAATTATTAACCAGATAATTGATTTCTGCATTTGATTAATGGTCATATTAAATTCCCATGGGATCGATCAATAAGAAAATATTTCCGGAGCAATTATTGAAATAGTAATTATAAAAAACCATTCAAAACTTGATGCAAGAAATATTCCTGTGATTTTATTTCTCTAGTAGTGAAAATTACATATTTCCCCCTGTAAAATTGGACCTGTCAAACAATAATCATCTATGTATTTTGAGTATCCTGGGTTACAGATAAACGTCTTCGCCTGCGATCGGCAAATTTTGCGAGAAAGATACTGAATAAATACAACAAAATCAGTGGACCCATAACCAGTGCCATATTGACAGGGTCGACGGTTGGGGTAATTAATGCCGCCGCTACAGCGATGATTACAATCGCTAAACGCCATTGCTGGGATAACATTTTTCCAGAAACGATTCCCAGGCTTGCGAGGATAAAAATTACAATTGGAAATTCAAATGCGATTCCAATCCAGAACATAATTCCGGTTACAAATTTTATATAGGATGAGGGTCTTGGAATGGTGTTTATGCCCATAAAATTCAACAGGAAAGGCAATGCAGCAGGCAGCATCACAAAGTATGCAAAAGCCATACCACCTAAGAAGAATAGTGTTGCTATTGGGATTGCGATTAATCCATTTATCCGGGATTTTTTGTGCACACCGGGAGCAATAAACAACCAGGCTTCCAGGGCGAGATAAGGAAATGTGATAGCAAATCCAGTCATTATGGATACCCGCATCACTGTGCTGATCGGTTCCGTTACGTCAATGGCAGTTAAAGAGTCCATTCCAAATTCAAGTGGGCGTGAAAGGAATTCCAAAATCTGCCTGTTGAAAAAGAACGCCAAACCAGTCGCTAGTGCGAATACAATTGCAGACCGGAGAAGATGCTTGCGCAGGGCATCCAGATGGACAAATAAATCCTGGGGATTCTCCATTGTCTTGGAGAGTGTTTCAGGGAGAGGGGTGTCCTCTATTTCTTCTGTGAAGAAATTTTTGATATTTTTTAACATTGTTGCACGGTTGAATTATCAAAACCATAGAATTCGATACGTGGTAGATTCCAGGAAATTTGATAATCCTGGTTTCAGCATCGATTGAATTAGAGCAGTCAATCATTATTCTGAAGTTTATTTGAATCGTTTTTTTGAGATTGAATGTTTTCGGTCGTATCAGGAGGTGATATCCAATCTGAAAAACCCTGGTTATCGTTTGATTCAATTGTTTTCCCCTCTAAAGATTCAGGCTGGATTGAACCCGAAATATCAGTCTGAAGGTCGTTAAAACTTAATTCAGTTCTTAATTGATCGGGATCAGGCATATGGTCTTTCAAATCTTCCAATCCTGCCTCACGTATCAGCCTGTTGGGCAAATTACGAATTTCGCGTGATGTTTGTTGCACTGCATGCCATGTAGGTGAGGTGACAATTTTTCTCAGAGCTCTTCCGATGGTTTTGCCTGCATTGACCATATCTCTTGGCCCCAGAACAATGAGCGCAATTAATAATATAAATAATATTTCAAGTGGGCCTATACCCAGAATTTCCATTATAAGACCAGTGTTTAGAAAAAAAACCCGAGATTTTATTGAACTTTTAATTCTTTATTAATTCCAAGCCGAATTTCATTTTGTTGATTAGCAAGGCTCCCAAGTACACCGTTAACAAACCTTGGAGTACTATCCGATCCAAAGATTTTTGATAATTCTACCGCTTCATTTATGGCAACTTTAATTGGAGTCTTATCAAATAATGTGATTTCCCACAGCGCGATTCGGAGGATATTACGGTCAACAATAGCAACCTGATCGAGTGGCCATTCAGGAGCATGGTTCGCGATGAATTTATCTAAAATATTGATTACTGGGAAAATTCCATTGACAATCTCGCGGGCAAAATCTGCGATCTCAGGTTCGAGCGCTGATTCTTTAATTCTTTCCTCAATCACTAACATGGGAATATGACCCACAAGGTCATATTCGAATAGGGTTTGTAATGCAAGACCGCGTGCTCTAGTGCGGGGTTTCATTTTATTTGTTACAAATTTCTTAATTACTCAGTTTTATTTATTTGATCGTAATCAATGTCTTCTATGTGAATATTCACTCTACCAACCTGCATTCCTACCATTTCAGAAATTGCTCTGGCCACATCATACTGAACTTTTCGGCTTACATCCCGGATATTCACATCATTTTTAAGAATTAAAAATAATTCGACAGATACTGAGTCATTGGAAAAATCTAACAGGACACCTTCCCCGTATCTGCGATTTAATAATCGATTAACTCCTGAAGGTATATTGCTCAGCCTGCTTACGCCGGGAATGTCCAGGGTTGTTAAGCGTGCAATGGTGATAAGCACTTCAGGCGCGATGGTGGTTTTTCCAGCTGAATTACGCTTCTGGAGATTTTTGTCATCAACTGGATGTTTCTTGCCTTTTTTTATTCGCTCAACCGTTTGATCGTTCAATATTCCTCCAAATTACATCATCATCATCCCGCCGTCAACGCTTAAAACTTGGCCGGTAATATAGGCTGCTTCATCCGAAGCCAGGAATGCAACAGCGTAGGCGACTTCCTCTGGTTTGCCCATCCTACCTACTGGGGTCAGGTTAATTGCCCACTCTTTGAACTCTTCCGGTAAATCAACGGTTAATGCAGTGGGGATAAATCCGGGAGCTACAGCATTTACAGTAATCTGCCTGGATGCTACCTCCCTGGCTAAAGCTTTTGTAAAACCGATCAATCCAGCTTTTGAGGCTGAATAGTTTGTTTGACCTGCCTGGCCGGCGAGACCAGATACTGATGTAATATTAACAATTCGCCCATATCTTTGTTTCATCATGGGTCGAATTACAGCCTGTGAACAATTAAAAGCCCCTTTTAAATTTACATTCAGGACCTGGTCCCAATCTTCCTCGCTGATACGAATAATCAGATTGTCACGGGTAATACCAGCGTTATTAATGAGAAATCTCCACAGTTCCAAAGGATTCAAGGACTTGCTTAACCATTCCTTTTGTGCTTTCATGGTCAGAGACATCTACCTCTACACCGAAAATTTGATTTCCTGTAATTTCTGAGATTTCCCTGGCTGTTGTCTTTGCTCTTTCTTCGTTGATATCTGCAATTGCTATTGCGACGCCCTGCCTGGAAAATTCTTCAACGATAGCTCGACCAATTCCACCGGAACCGCCAGTTACAATAGCGTGTTTATCACTCATGCTCATATTCGATTATGTCTCCTGAATAAGAAATAAAAAAACGCGGTGAACATTATACCGCGAGAACCAGGTCTATTCTTTTCAAGATCAAATTATATAATATTTATAAGGGAATGATAAAACTGTCCGAGGCCAGAAATTAACTACTTAATTCTTTCGAAGTCTTCAGGTGAACCGATGGAAATTCCAGTAACTTTGCGATTGATCCTCTTAATAAACCAGTCAGAACAGAACCGCTGCCAATTTCAACAAATGTATCAATGCCTTGTGAGACCATATAATTGATGCTCTCGTTCCAGCGAACTCGTGAATTTAGCTGTGATTTTAGATCTGTAATTATGTCAAAGCCAGTTGTCAGTGGGACTGCACATACATTTCCAATGATTGAAACTTTTGGATCAGATATTGGGGCTTCATCGACGGCTTCATTAAAATCTGATTGGGCATTAGCCATGAGTGGTGAGTGGGCAGCAATGCTCACTGCCAGCTTGATGATCTTTTTCGCGCCAGCTTTGTCGGCAAGTTGAAGCGATTTTTCCAACGCTCTACGGGCACCGGATATCACCACCTGACCGGGGCAGTTATCATTTGCTACCTGGACCATATCATTATCATTACTGGCTTCGGTGCAAATATCCTCGACCGTCAATAGATCAAGACCAAGAATTGCCGCCATACCGCCGGGATTTTGTTCACCGGCTTGTTTCATAAAGGTCCCCCGTTTTCTTACCAGATTGAGCGCATCATTATATGGGATTGAGTCGGATGCGACAATTGCACTCAATTCACCCATTGAATGTCCAGCAACCATTCTTGGTCTAAAACCTGACAACTTTTCTTTAAAAACCTGCAGTGCTGCAATGGAGTGCACTAAAAGAGCTGGCTGGGTATTAATTGTGTCATTAAGAACTTCAACAGGACCATTCCAGGCAATATTTGAGAGAGAGAAACCTAATAGGGAATCGGCCTGATCGAAAACTTTCTTTGCAATCGGAAAAGCAGATGCCAGGTCTGATCCCATCCCAATTTTCTGGGAACCCTGGCCAGGAAATAGAAATGCAGTTCTGGATTCGATAAGTTCCATTTTTCTAATAAATTTCCGGACTGAGAATATTCAGCCTGCGATCAGGTCTTATTCTTTAATATTAATGATCTCACGCCCTTTATAATGGCCACAATTGGGGCACACCGTGTGAGGCAATCTCATTTCACTACAATTACTGCATTGCACAAGGTTTCGTGGTTTTAATGCATGATGTGCACGCCTGCGGTCACGTCTTCCCTGGCTGACTTTTCTTTTAGGTTGCGGTGTCATAATAATTACTCCAAAAATTCAATATCTCTTGGTTATTTGCGTTATAAAAAAACAGAATTGCCAATGAGGCAAGACGATGAATTATACGAATTACTATTATACCTGTCAAGCAAATAGTGATAAATAACATTCAATAAATCCACTTATATTCTATTCAAATACAATTACAATGGCGCCTGTTAGCTGGTTATGGAGAAATTGGATTAAATTTAATAATCATTTTCTGAAACCAGTTGGATAACCCAGGTTCCATTGTATTCAAATATAGGCTTAAAATTTTCATGTTGTAATAATTTTTGAGGTGAGATCATGCCACCCCTGGTTCCTGTGTATATATATTTAATATTTTCTGCAGAAATTAAATCGTACAATATATCAGGCTGATCTTTATATCTTGATATCTGTAAAAGGAATTTGTTGATATCCTGTCTAACTGTTGAAGCTCTATCGAATCCGTATAAAAGCGGAGGGGGTATTGTTGGCCTGCCCGAAATTGGAGATATCCAGTAGCCACCATCACTTCCTGCGTAAAGACTGTACGCCCAGGGGAAATTATTAATCAAGATAACCTCATTCTCGGGTACGTTTTCCTTTATCCACTTCAAACTGGTCAGATCGGAATTTAGGAGGAGAATGGTTTGCAGATTGAGTATCGATAACATATTTCTGACACTAACTATTGAAATGAATAAAATGGTTAGAAACACAAATATATAATTGTAATATTTCCGTCTGTCAGGGATCAAATTACTCAGATTGGTAATGCTCTCAGAGATCAAATATCCACCAGCAGCAGAAATGGGAATAAACAGAAAAATTAAAACAGATGTGTTATTGATTAATCCCCCTCCAGGCAGTGGTAGAGCGTGCAGATTTGCGAAAGCGAACATCATGGCTATCCAAAGAATAAAAACCGGGGCAAATCTCTTTCTTTGTAGAAACCCTAACAGCAGTCCCAATATACCGAGGATTAAGACAAATTTACCGGAGGAGGCAGTGAGGTAACTCCAGTGAAAGTCCTGGAATGCAGGTCGGGCCGCTATAGTTACGAATAAACGTGGCAGGAAGAATGAGTTTAAGGTATCAGGCCACCAGGGAAAAGTCAATAAAAGCGCAGATGCAACAACCAGTATAAAAATTAGGATTTGTTGAAATAAATAATTGATTTTAATTCGAATGATAAATTCACGTAAAATTAATACTGCAAAATACGATCCGAAAAAGCAACCTAAAAATATTCCTACTCTGTAATGGGACAAGAACAGGCCTGCACATGCAAGAACAGCAATAAATATGGTTTTCCAATATTGGAAAAAGAACAGGTGAAACGCTTCCGGTTTCTGATTTTTTTCCCGGTTTTGAATTATGGATAGTATTAGCGCCAGAGCTGCTGAAAAAATTAAAATGCCTATCAACTGAGTATATCTTCCCCAGCTTGTGTAGTAAGCTGGCATTGGATTTACCATCCCTGTGATGAACGCAGAAATAAGGCCCGCCAATTTGTCTTTTATTACAGCGGTCGTGAATAAATAAACAGCAAATACTGTCAGCGCGTTTAATAACTGCCCAAATATTAACATCAAATAAGGGATTTCTATGCCAGTAAGGTAGTGCAATACTGCCAGATTTGTGTGGAAACCTGAATGGTAGTTAACCGGAGAAATATTTATATATGGCAAGTATGTGGAAGGCAAACCCCCTTGTTCGATTATCATTCTGGTCATTAAACTGTGGTGAACTGAATCAACCCAGGGGGGCACGGAAAGATCGCGGATTATTATTAACCGGATAACAAGTGACATAAAAAAAATTATCAATAATGCCACCCAGGTTTTATCAGGATGCTTGAACCAGTGTTTTTCCCCTCTAATTATTGTGAGTATCTCAACCCGGTAGAGCCATAATAGAAACAACAGGGCAGATACGTAAAATAATATGACAAGATTTCTATCAATTTTGATCCCGAGATTATAAAACCAGAGAAAAAAAATTGGGATAACAGACAGGCTAACAGCGATCAAGATGGCGATCTTCTCCTCGAGGTAAAACTGGGGAAGAAGGGGATTGTTTTTATTGCGGTTGATAATTTTAAAGATAAACAATCCTGGCAGCAAGATTAATGTGGCCATTGGAAAAATCAACAGGAGATGTGAAAACCATCGAGTGAGGTCATCTATAAAGGAATCAATCCCATATTTATAGAATGCTCGGAAGGCGATATCCCCGTCAGTTGCAGCGCCATTTAGATATAAGTCACCATCTGGGTAACGATCCTCAAGACTACCAAGTATTTCAAATGAAGATGTATCAGATAATATTTTAAGGTAATAATTTGTATAGGAAGAGTTGGATTGCGGGGGGAATTTAATTGTTACGGGATTGATCCATTCGATATCATCCGTTTGAACATCAACAATGTAGACAGGTTCAGACGTCTCAGGATATTCAAATAAGACGAATTGTATAATTCCATCTGTGTTTTGCACATCATTTGAAATCCGAAGCCAGAGTTGAAGGCTATCGAAATGGGTTCTTCGTGGTTTGATTGTCTGGCCTGCATATTCTCCTGGTTGAATATAGGCAACGACCTGTCCCCTATTTTCCTGTGATGATTCAGGATCCTGAAGTGTCACACAACTTGAAATTGAGATTGCGGAAATTATGAAAATTAAACAAAATAAGGATGGTTTTACTGACCTGCTATAACCATCCATTATTTCCCATTGCCAAGGTTATCTCTTAAATATGATTCAATAAACCCGTCCAGATCGCCATCCAGGACAGCCTGGGTATTCCCAACTTCATAATTAGTGCGGTGGTCTTTTACCATCTGGTATGGATGTAAAACGTATGAACGTATCTGGCTACCCCATTCCGCTTTTGTGTATTCGCCCCTGAGCTCGGCAAGTTGGTCGGCTTTTTCGGCCTGTTTCATATCAAGAAGTCTTGCTCTCAGAACTCGCATAGCGTTTTCTTTGTTCTGAATCTGTGATCGTTCATTCTGGCAAGTGACCACAATCCCGCTGGGGAGATGGGTTATCCTGACTGCGGTATCATTTTTCTGGACATTCTGTCCGCCAGCGCCTGCAGAACGATATGTATCGATTCGCAGATCGTTTGGATCGATTTCGATCTCTGTTTCATCCTCCACCTGAGGCAGTACTTCTATTAAGGCAAATGAAGTGTGCCGGCGGTGGGAAGAATTGAATGGAGATAACCTGACAAGCCGGTGAACTCCTTTTTCGGGCCGTAAATACCCATAAGCATAAGAGCCGTCAACAGAAATGGTGACGCTCTTGATACCAGCTTCTTCCCCTTCAGTCATATCCAGAATTTCGGTATCAAAACCATGAGCATCTGTCCAGCGCAAATACATCCTTTGAAGCATTTCTGCCCAATCCTGCGAGTCGGTTCCACCTGCGCCAGCATGTATCGCCAGCAAGGCGTCTCCAGAATTGTACTTGCCCGAAAGCATTGCATTAAATTCACGCCTTTCTAACTCCTGTTGTATGTCCAGAATCTCTTTTTCAAGTTCGAGATTTAAGCTCTCATCTTCCAGTTGTGATAGTTCAAGAGCATCCTTAATCCGGCTTTGAAACTGCTCCCAGCTTTCAATTTCATTACGCAAGGCAGCCTTTTTTTTCATCACTGATTTAGCAGTTTGAGGATCGTTCCAGAAATCTGGTGCTTGAGATAACTTTTCAAGTTCAGCTATCTTTTTATTATTCCCCGCTAAGTCAAAGACTCTCCTGTAGTTTTTGAGATCTTTGGTTGAAATCTTGTAGCTTTTCGATAATTTCTAACATCGCAAATCTCCTGAACTGGTGCTATTTGACCGTTCAATACCATTGTTATTATAGCAATAATTTGAGCGGGTGTCCTGACTACAAATCCCAACCCGCCAGGATTCCATCTATAAAGGCATCCGGATTGAAGGGCTGAAGGTCCTGGAGGGCCTCCCCCAAACCAGCATAAAGTATTGGTAAGTTCAACTCCCTCTGGATAGCAAATGCCATCCCACCGCGTGCAGAGGAATCAAGTTTCGCCAGAATTACACCCGTCACGTTAACTGCTTCTGTGAATGCTTGTGCCTGCTGCAGGGCGTTTTGCCCTGTGGTGGAATCCATGACAAGCCAGACTGCCTGAGGAGAACCTGTTTGCGCCTTACCTACAACCCGGTAGACTTTTTTCAATTCTTCCATCAGGTTAAACCGGGTGTGTAGCCTTCCGGCAGTATCAATAATCACAAAATCTACATCTCTGGCAAAACCGGATTTAACTGAATCAAATGCTACCGCACCGGCATCCCCACCGGGCTGACCAGAAACAATCCCAACCCCCAGCCGTTCAGCCCAGATTTGGAGTTGGTCTACTGCCGCCGCCCGGAAAGTGTCCGCTGCTCCCAATAAAACTTTCTTCCCTTGATTTATAAACAAGTAACTGAGCTTGGCAATTGTTGTGGTTTTTCCGGAGCCATTTACACCTACAATTAGTATGATCGAAGGATGGTCGCTGAATTCAATATTGGGGGGATCTATCAGCAAATTTCTTAATTCATCGCGTAAAGCGAGTAGAAGATTGGAAGATTTTGTTATTCCTTCCTGTTTTATCCGCTCTCGCAGGTTATTTATAACAAACTGAGTGGTATCTACCCCAATATCGGCTTGAATTAACAAAGCTTCTAGATCGTCCCATGTTTCTGGGGTTATCTCGGTAGCGCCAAGAAAAGTAGCTATTTGACCAAATTTTGTTTTGCTGGATTTTTCTAATCCAGTTTTCCATTTGGACAGTACGTTAGACATGAAGCGCAATTATATCACGCTGATCTAAAGGGATTTTGGTATAGAATATCAGAGCTTTGAACCATTATTATCAATTTGTGACGTTATAATTTTTCTGATTAACGAATCCATCTATGCGGCAGTACCGAAAAATTGAGTTTGGAATAAATCCACGGAACATGCGATCAAATATTAAATATATATCTAAAGGTAATTCAAATTGACAGGCATAAATTGTTCAAATTGTGGTTCAGAATATCCCCAAAAAGGAACTCCCTATAAATGTAACATCTGCGGCGGATTTTTCCGGCACCCGGGAATCAAAGCTTTTGATTTAAATCTTATCGATACCAAAATGCCTGGGTTGTGGCGATATAGAAATTTCTTCAATATTGGTGAAAACTCTCCTGCAATTTACCTTGGCGAGGGGGATACTCCCACGGTTTGGGCAAATATCCATAATCACAAAGTAGGTTTTAAACTTGAACTTTTAAATCCGACCAGCTCTTTTAAGGATAGAGGCTCATCTCTGCTGGTGAGTTTCTTGAAATCGAGAGGAGTAAATTCTGCTGTTGAAGATTCCTCCGGGAATGCGGGTTCCTCCTTCGCGGCTTACGCCGCAAGAGCGAATATCAAGGCGACTATTTATCTACCTGGTTATGCATCCATACAGAAAAGGAATCAAATCCAAGCATATGGAGCCCAAGCCAAACCGGTTCCTGGCCCTAGATCTGCTGCAGCTGAAGAAGCATTGAGAGCGGCTGAATCAGGCGTCTGTTATGCGTCTCATGTCTACTTTCCTTATGGAATTGATGGATTTACGACAATTGCGTTCGAGATTTTCGATCAAGTTCAACAGACCCCAGGGACAATCATCTTACCTGTTGGACAGGGAAGTTTATTGCTGGGTATCATATACGGATTTTCATCCTTGTTACATGGTGGATATATTAAACATATGCCAAAGATTGTCGGCGTTCAGGCCAGAGCTTGTGCGCCAATCTGGGCGGCTTACCAGTATGGAGCGCAAGGTTTAAGTATGATTACGGAAGGGGAAACAATTGCTGAAGGGGTTCGGATTATCCATCCTTTAAGGGGTGATGTTATTCTGGAGTTATTAAGTAAATATAACGGCGATATGCTTGCTGTTGACGAAGATGAGATAAAATCAGGTCAATCAGAGTTAGCCAGATTAGGTTTTTTTGTAGAACCAACCTCCGCGGTTGTTTATAAGGCTATCGAGCTAGCGATTGGTAATTCCCCCGATCCAATAATTGCGATTTTAACCGGTTCTGGTTTAAAGAGTGAGCAAGCCTGAGAATTTTTTTAAATCAATCTGCATTGGTTAGATTATCAAAATGATTCTTTAAATTCATTTGTTAAACGAATATAAAGAATTCAATTAATCTTTAATTCATCGACTATAAGAATGCACAACATTTCCATAACCGAAATGGCTTATAATATCCCGGTTTCGTTGATCAAGTCTAACGGAATTTCATTGAGCAGTCCGGTCTCTAAATTAATTGATCATACTTTAATAAACAAGCTTGGGATATCTTTATGAATGAGAATTTTCCAATTGATCCAGAAGAAACTCCTCAACAATTCGCAAAGAGAAACAATCTGCCTTTTACGGATTACCTGCTATTGAGTCGCGCATTAACACACCGCTCATTTTTGAACGAGAATCCGGATGCACTTGAAGATAACGAAAGGCTTGAATTTCTGGGTGACGCAGTTTTAGATTTTATCGTAGCTGCCTGGTTATACAATCATTTTCCTGAGCTAAAAGAAGGCGACCTCACCCGACTGCGTTCAGCATTAGTGAGAACAGAACAATTAGCTGAGTTTGGCATGGAAATCAATCTCGGAGCTGCAATCCATCTGGGAGTGGGAGAAGTTCATGGTGGAGGAGGAGACGAAAAGCGCTTCTTTGTGGAACTTTTGAAGCATTGGTTGGTGCTCTGTATCTGGATGCAGGATTGAATGCGGTTAAAGAATTTATAGAACCGAATTTAGAACACGCAGTTTATAAAATAATGAGCTCACGGGCTGACCAGGACCCCAAGAGTGTTTTTCAAGAATGGGTACAATCAAAAGGGTTTGGCCCGCCCAGTTACCATACGATATCTGAGCAGGGACCCGACCATGAAAAGGTATTTGAGGTTGAAGTTCTGGTAAATGGAAAAACATATGGCCGGGGACGGGGACACACAAAGCAAGCTGCTGCAAAAGCGGCAGCTCGAGAAGCAATTGCATCACTGGATATAACTCTTTAGGATTTCGCTAAGCGACAATAATATGGGCTCGAGGTTGAAGTCACTTGAATTAAGCGGATACAAAACTTTCGCAAGCCGAACAGTATTTGAGTTCGCGGATACTGTCACCTCTATTGTAGGTCCAAACGGCAGCGGAAAATCCAATATTGGTGACAGCTTGAGGTGGGTATTAGGTGAACAATCATACAGGTTGCTGCGCGGCAAGAAAACTGAAGACATGATTTTTTCGGGTTCTGAAAGCCGTTCACAGGCCGGGATGGCATATGCAACGATCACTTTTGACAACAATGATGGCTGGCTTCCGATAGATTTTAATGAGGTAGCAATTACACGCCGGGCTTATCGTGATGGGCAGAATGAATATTTAATAAATGGTCAGCGTGTGCGCTTGATGGACGTTTCGGAATTATTAGCGCAATCCGGGTTAGCGGAACGGACTTACACAATAATTGGACAGGGGCTGGTTGATGCGGCGTTATCATTACGGGCTGATGAGAGGCGGCGGTTATTTGAAGAAGCCGCAGGGATTGGATTGCACCGCTCCCGCCGTGAGGATGCTATTCGAAGGTTAGAGGCTACCCAGAGAAACCTGGAAAGAGTACAGGACATTTTGATAGAGCTTCGACCGCGTTTACGCAGTCTTGAACGCCAGGTAAACAGGGCAGAAGAGTACGAGGAAGCAGCATCCGAGTTGTCGGATGTATTGCGCCAATGGTATGGTTTTCACTGGCATAACTCTCAGGAAGCTCTTTCAAGAGCGCATAATAATTCGGAACAATACGAAAAGAAATTAATGGAATTACAGCATGAAGAAGTTCAAATCAGTAGCAGCATCGAAGGTATCCAATCCGGGATATCAGATTGCCGAAATCGATTGAACAAATGGAATGAACAAAAAGATACCCTGCGATCGAAGAGAGAAGTGGTTTCCCGCGAAATTGCGGTAGGTAATGAACGTAAAGGATGGTTGCAGGAGCAAAAAAGAGATACGTCTGGGGAATTGGAAAGAATACAACAAAGATTGAGCATCCAAAAGGAATTATTGATTTCAACCAAGGAAGAATTTGATCTAATCGAACGAAATAATAAATCAATAACACAAAAATATGAGGAATTAAAAATAAGCTATGACAATAAGCATGAAAAGAGGGGAAAATTAGAGCTCAGTATTGATGACTTGAATGAAGAACAAATCAAATTAAAATCGAAACGGGAAACGCTTCTAAGCTTAATTGAAACTCGCCATAGTAGAAATCAATCGCTTGAAAAGGAATTAAATAATACAAAAGTAAGATTAGAAGGTATTGAGGAAAATTCCCAAAATGCAGCCGACACGATTGGAAAAATAAAGGAACTCCTCAAGAATGAAGAACAAAGATTCAGTACTATCAAATCAAATTCAGAAAACAGTGAAAAAACAAAGCGAAAAATTGAAGATAAGATTCAAAAATTGAAACTAGAAATTGCGAGTTTAAATAACCAGCATGAACAATTGCTCGTAAAAATCCAACTTTTAAAACAATCAGAATCAAGTTTAGAAGGATACCCCGAAGGCTCCCGGGTATTATTGAACGCTTCCAAAGAGAAAAAAATTTCAGGAATAACCGGCGTTTTACACCAGATAATCGGTGTGGATAAGGAGCATGAGACTGCAATTGCGGCAGCTCTTGCTATGTATATCGATGCTATTTTATTAAAGAATGATCCAGATATTGCTTTAGACATACTTCTGGAGAATTCAGCCAAAGGGGTGATCCTGCCAATTGATTCAATAGTCAGCGATGATGAGATGTTATTATCAAAAGATGAAGATTTTGGCAGCGGTGTAATAGGAATTGCCAGTGAGTTAATTAATTACCCGGTAAGTATTAAGAATATTGTGGACTATTTTCTCGGAAATGTGCTGATTGTAAACGATCGAAAAACAGCAAAACGTGTAACAGCCAATCAAATAAAAACAATAGTTGCCGTGACACTGGATGGTGAAGCATTCAGTTCAAAAGGTCCAATAATTTCATTTGGGACTAAATATGATAGTAAGGATAATTCTCTTCTGGGAAGGTCAGCACAAATAGAGAAGCTAATTAAAGAACTCAGTGGGATTGAAAAAAAGATAGGGGATTTTGAATTTGAATTAATTAAGCTGGAGGGGGAACTAGAAGCGCAGACCAGAATTTACGATGATCTTGGATCTGAGCTGGTAGATGTCCAGGAAAAAATTCGGATGAAGAAGGAGGAGGAACGGGAACAAACCGTATTGTTAGAACGTCTTGACTGGCAAATAAATTGGTGCAAAAATGAAATATTGCGCATAGAAAATGAAAAAAAAGAAAACGACCAGGAAATTAAATCGTCATCAGTAGAAATAAAAAAGATTGAAGAGTTGATCCCGGAAGTTGATCGAAAATACAATGATGTTGTCAATGAATTGGGTAACTTAGACCAAGAACTTCTTCAAGATCATTATACGACTGCCAGGACAGAGTATGCGTTGAGCGCCAGATCGCTTGCAGATTCAGAAAAATTGCTGAATGATAAAAAACTACTTATTGCAGAGATTGAAAGCTCATATCGGGAACTGGCTGAACGAATAATTCATTTTGAAGAAGAATACAGGAAACTTGAAGAGGAATTAATCAAAGAACAAGAATCTGAAAATGAAATCCAAAAACAGCTTGAAGAATTAGAATTAGTAATTCATGAGGAGGAACAAAACCTCATCGCAGTCGAGTATGAAAGGGAAGAATTATCCAAACTCTCAATTAATATTCGAAAACGGATAAGTGAAGTGGACCAACTTTTCACAAATGCAAAAATTGAGGTTGCCAGGCAAAGGGAGAGTGTGGAAAACCTTAGAAAAAGAATCGAAGATGATCTCGGTTTGGTAGCTTTCGAATACGCTGATGAAGTTTCAGGTCCGTATCCGTTACCTATTGATGGTTTCGTAGAGCAACTTCCGGTAGTTGAGGTGTTACCTCCGGATTATGAAAAGTCACTACGAAGGTTGAGATCGCAAATCAGACAGATTGGACCAATTAATCCTGAAGTAAGCTCAGAATATGAGGCAGTAAAGAGCCGGTATGAATTTTTGATAAACCAGATAGATGATTTAAAAAAGGCAGATGCAGATGTAAGGCATGTGATTAAGGAATTAGATCAATTAATGGAAGAAGAATTCTGCCGGACATTCGAAAATGTTGCGGAGGAATTTGAAGAAATTTTCTCGAGATTATTCGGAGGAGGATCAGCCCATCTTATTCTGTCAGATCCTTCAGATATTACCAACACGGGTATTGAGATCGATGCACGTTTACCCGGACGACGAACCCAGGGGTTAACTTTACTTTCAGGGGGGGAAAGAAGCCTTACTGCAATAGCTTTGGTCTTTGGATTGATCAGGGTTTCGCCAACCCCATTTTGTCTGCTTGATGAAGTTGACGCAATGTTAGACGAGGCAAATTCGAGAAGATTCAGAGCTTTATTGAAAGAAATGAGTCAAAAAACGCAATTTGTTGTCGTAACTCATAATCGCAATACAGTTGAAGCAGCAGATATAATTTATGGCGTTACAATGGGGCGGGATTCGACTAGCCAGGTATTGAGTTTAAAAATTGATGAATTATCAAAGGTGATTGATTAACAAAATGCTCGCAAAAATTTTTATGCGAGCATTTTGTTAATAATTATTCTTATGGACTGGGGGTTGGGGCGGGAAAATTTTGATTGGCATCAATAAATTGTTTCATTTCAATCGGGATAGATGGTTCGTCTGGTGCGAATTCTCCCCAGTTTTCATTGATCACAATTTCAGAATTCTCCCGTTGAATTTCCAACCACTTATTTAACTCTTCAATTCTTAATTGCTGGCAATCATCATTGGATATGGGTTTATCTTCATGACCAATTTTCCGGATTATATGCCAGCCAAATTGGGTTTCTACCGGATCGCTGATCTCACCAATCTCCATTTGGAAAACAGCCTCTTCAAATTCTTGAACCATTGCTCCTCTACCAAACCAACCTAAGTCACCGCCTGAATCTTTGTTGCTTGTATCAGTTGAGTAGGTTGCGGCCATTAACGACCACTGTTCGCCTTCATCCAGGCGTGATTTAATCTCTTTTGCGAGTTCTTCATTTTCAACCAGAATGTGAGACGCCCAAACCTGTTCCTCGGAGCATTCAACTTCTCCAACAACCACATCAATAATCTTTTGTTGGAATATACTGGAGCGGAATGCGCTGCGCATATCTTTCTCGGTTATTCCATATTCGGAGTTCAATCCTGCGATCGTTTCATTAAATCGATCCTGAAATCCTTCAAAAGTTAAAGGTGTTGAGGTGGGTTGAGGTGTTGTTGTATCGTCTTGAGAAGAGGATTCAGGTGCGATTTCAGAACCGGGAGAAGATTTCGGAACTTGTTGGAGCAGGCACCTCAGTAATTTGCGCCTCTTCGTTACCTTGTGTGATCTCCTGCTGGAGCTCAGTTAATGTTGAAGTTGGTTCTGGTTCTATTGTTGGAGCGGGTGTTGGAACGCCATCTCGAAAAAAACCAAATGCAGTTTCAATTTCTCTGTCTACCTCTTCCTCAGATACAGAAATATTTAATTTTTCAGCTTCCTGTTTTATGAGCAGGTCGTCAATCATTTGATCTAAAACCTGGCGCCCGATTACTGGAGGAAAAAGTTGTCCATCGATTGACTGGAGCTGGTTTACAATCGGCTGCAACGTTGCAGGGTCACTGCCCATCAATTGTGTTAATTGGTATATATTAAAGGCGCTCTGGATCATATTGTAGCGGGCAAGTTTGGTTTGGCCTTGAAAATCTGCAACGGAGATTTTTCCACCGTTCACCTCCGCGACTGGTTTTCTAGACTGCAAATAGTACTGGTCAACTACACCATAAATCACCAATCCTACTACCAAAACAACAACTGCCACACTAGCTATGAGGATATACCTTTTCTGCAAATTTTCTCGTTCCATTCTGGCGAGATGTTTCTTAGTTGGTTCTATCCGCTTTTTTGGATTTTTTGCCATTCTATGGATATCCTCAAGTATTGGTTTTTAATATGGAATTTTTTTACAAAGTCGATTTGGCATTTGGAATACTATCTTTGACTTATGCCAGAGCAATCAACGAAGAACTTCACCAGTGTAAGGTAGAAATGCAATATGGCGAGCGCGCTTTATTGCCCGGGCAAGCTCCCGCTGGTGTTTTGCGCATGTACCCGTTTGCCTTCTGGGTCTTATCTTGCCATCAGCTGTTATATACCTCTTTAGCAATTCAACATTTTTATAATCGAGGTTAATAGATGTGTCTGTGCAGAATTGGCAAAAGCGGGGACGTGAATAATAACGTCTAACCGGGGAATCTGAATCATTATTTGTTATTTGGTCATTCATTTTTTACTCCATCTTTCCAAATATAGACATTTAATATTAGTCTCTGGGGGTTATTCAATCTCTTCTGCGGAATCTGAAAGTGAATCATTTATGGAAGAATCACGTCTTGAGTCCAGCATAATCATTTCATTAGCGACAATTTCCGTGGCAAAATGTTTAATACCTTCAGCATCATCCCACTGGCGATTCTGTAATCTACCCTCGATATACACCAAGCCCCCCTTTTTTAAATACTGATTGCAGATTTCAGCCAGATTGCTCCAGGTTACAACATTGAACCATTCTGTTTCGGTCTTGCGTTCACCTTCGGAAGTATTCCATTTTCGAGTGGTTCCAACGCTGAATGTAGTAACGGGTCGACCAGATGGAGTGTATCGCATTTCTGGATCACGACCCAAACGACCAATGAGCTGGACTTTATTTAAACCACGGCTCACTTTTATCTCCTGGTAACCCACAATTAGTTAACTGGCAACCATTGAATAGCGCAGCAATGGTTCCAGATAGCGAAGATTTCTTTCCAATTGGGAGCAGAATGCTGGAGCTATTTGAGCATGCATAAATACATACTGGCCTTCATTCTGTTTATTAATTAAGTATGCAAGTCTCTTCTTTCCCCATAGTTCTGTATTAGTTACTTCGCCACCATCATCGGTTATCCAGTCTTTGATCCTTTTGACAACATCATCCAGCGCGTTTTCATCCAATTCTGGATGAACTATTATTATTATTTCATACTGCCGCATGGGATGCCTCCTTTCCCTGGGATAGCCCCTGGTTATCACCTTTGGTGAGTCAGGAGCGGAAAGCAAGCCTGTTTAGGCATAGCTGACGTGCGAGTTTATCATGGTTTATTTCAAATGTATAGGGAAAATAATAATAAGGGATGCAAATAAAGTAACCAACAGAACAAAAACCAGGTCAAATTGTTGATTACTGGAGGTCCATTCGTAATATAATCAACATTCAGGGAATTTCCGGGAGGAAATATTATTCATCATATCCAGAGAGAATAATCAGGATGAATTATGAACGAAAAATTGACAGCAATGGAGAAAGAAATATTATTAAATACAGCTCGGAGAGCGATAGAAAATGCTGTTTCAGTGAAAAATGACCTTGAAATTAATTACGAAAGGATTCCTGAGAGTTTGAAAAAACCCGGCGCCACATTTATAACTCTCACAAAAAATGGTATGCTGCGAGGTTGTATTGGCACACTCAACCCTACAGGATCCATAATTACTGACGTTTGCGACCATGCTGCTGCAGCAGCTATGGATGATTATCGTTTTCCTCCCCTTGAAGCCGATGAAGTGGACAATATAAAAATTGAAATATCTTTACTATCCACACCACGAAAATTAAATTATTCAAATATTGATGAACTTCTGAATTTGATACAACCCGGAATAGATGGGATTATCTTAAAAGATGGGAGTGCGAGAGCCACATTTTTACCTCAGGTTTGGTCAAAAATTCCCGATAAGGAACAATTCTTAAGCCACTTATGTCAAAAAATGGGCGCACCTGCTGAAATGTGGAGGAATAAGAAAATAGAAGTAATGACTTACCAGGTCGAGAAATTTTCTGAGTAATAATTTTTGTTTTAAATAGTAATCAATTTAGGTTCGGGATCAGAATTTTCAAAAGTATGCCCATCACGGAAATTAATGATGGTTTTTTCATTCTCCCGAGTAATGGATGTACCTCTATATTTGATTATTACAGGCCATTTATATGGATTTACACCTTCAATCGCAATCCTGTGCGGGGAGTAGATGTGAACTCCTAAAGTTTCCATAAAAAGACCCAGTGGTGCTAAACCCGTCAGGGCATTTTTCTCCCCAACACCAGTCCCGTTTTCAGCATCATAGTGCTGGCGGAAGTTTCGATCAGTTTTAAGGTTCAAAATAACGGCATTCATCAATTTTTCAACTAACTCTGCAGCAAAATTGTGATGACCATATTGAAGTAATCCTTTACCAATAATGGAATTCCACTGGACACTTATTAAATTAGACCTATCTTCTTCTATAAATAATTGCTTTGGCTGGGCGAAAGGGATGCCAAAGGGCTTCCAAAACATTTCTGGATTAACAATATGATTGTTAATCAATTTTTGAGCTTTTTCAATATCGGAAATTCCTGCCCAGAGGGGAATGAATGAAGTTTGATTGATTGTCCTGTAACCTGCATTGAAAATAAGAAAAATATCCTCTGGATATAAATTTCTGATCTCAATTTGCGAGATTTTTTTATATTGATGTTTTCCGGTAATCCGACCTGTCCCAAGATGCCAGGTAATTTCATCACTTTTTACCTGTTCCACCCTATGTTTTCCAGATGCTCCATAACCGTATATGAAAATTGTTGGGTTTCTCCTGGTGGCGTCTTTAGTTTCTATATGAAATAAAAGTCTAGATGGAAGGTCAAAATTTGCATCGAGAATTAAAATGCCCGGCCCGGTCTGTTTTCCCAGCAATAAATTTTCTGAACTTAAATGCGAGTCCCGGTCTCGATCAGAAAAGAACTTCTCATCTGGTCTCCAGAACTCATTCAATGAATCTTGTAACACTTTTAATTTATGTTCAAGGAAGGGAATAGTTTCGATCTGACCAAGAGTTTTGGCAATTTTAATTAGAGTGATACATTCCTGATACAGAAATGAACAAAGAGAAGGGCTTTCTGAAGTTTGAATATCAATCCCTAGATATCTACGATCCCATTGAGAGTAATTTGGATTATCTTCATATCCAGTTTGTAATGGATGGTCCCACTCTGGAATGCCATCCTTATCCCGATCGTGCAGTTCAGAAAACCAACAATCGCTGAATTTCAGCAATCTGGTAAATGCTTTCTCCAGAAAGTTAAGATTCTGGTTGAATTCAAATATTCGCCATGTCAGGGTCGCTAATATTGGAGTTGCTAAAAGGTTACTTTTTTGCCCGGCGATACCCGGTTTCCAATCAATAAAACCTGTATCATCCTGAACAGAGAAAAAATTTTCCACAATCCCTTTGGCCACATCTAAAGAAGAAGGTAAAAGATAATCCAATAAAAAGTATGTATCTAAACTTGTTTGACCGTTCCACATGTGGTTGTAATCACTGCCATCACCACGCAACGAAAAACCCTGGTCGGGTGTTCGATTAAGTACAAATGAAGGATATGGGAGATGGTTTGATGGCCCAAATATTAATCCATTTACAATATTCTGGGACAGCATGAATGCAGCATCCCAGTCAGGTTCGCCAGTGTAGATCTCGATCTGACCCTGGTTTGTCAGTTCTATCCTTGCTCTTTCTGAATCCCATTTTCTGGTTGCGATACCTCGCGGGTTGTAAAGGAAGATTCCTTATCGCGCAAAGCTGCATGGGACCAGATAAAGAACATAGATTTTTTGGGGGTCAACTCAAATTCGAGCTGGAGAGATGGATATGAACCAGAGGCACTTTTGGGTCCATTTGTGACAAAAACAACCGGAATCAAATCATCTGAAATACCGGATAAGATCGTAGCAGTCTGTTCTTTGTTGTGTGAGAACCTTTCGCCACTGCTTGGGTTAAGGATGCCGGTCCAATTTATGAACAACATCCTATTCGTATTATTGTGGTTAATAATATTAATTCGTCCAGCAATAACTTTTGATTCGGGAACCCAATATTCCATAAGAACGTCTATACCTGTAAAAGGTGAAAATGATAATTCCAAATAGTTAGGATATATTGATTTGAATACTGGTTGTTTGTGAAAATCATATGGATTAGTTCTTACTGTATTATTTAAAATGAATTGAGGGAATAACCGGATTGAACGGGCTCTCAAGCCATATGTTGTGGTTAAAGATAAAGCTTGTGGATCTCTTTCAGCCAGCGCGAACTCCCAGATTTGATCGTCTGTGTAATCTGGTGGCGTGATTCGTGCATCAGCAGCCAGAGGGAGACATAGTGGATCGTTGATAGTCAGGTTCCAGATACGCATATACACATTTTATGGTATCTCCATAAATAGGTCAAAGGTAGTAATTTCCGGATTTGGTTTTAATGCTAGAATCGGGAATTCAATTTCAAGAAAGGAGTGAAAAATATGAACCCGATGCCTGATACACCCAGAGGAATGTATTTTGAAGAATTTGAACCGGGACAGAAGATCATTTCCAGCGGCAGGACTGTAACTGAAAGCGATATCGTGAATTTTGCCGGATTATCTGGTGATTACACTCAAATCCATACCGATGTTGAATACAGTAAGACTACTCCGATCGGTAGGAGGGTAGCACATGGACTGCTGGTGATGTCGATTGCTTCCGGATTAGCAGCCCAAACCGGAGTATTAGAAGGAACGGTTCTAGTTTTCCGCGAAATTTCTAACTGGAAATTTATCAAGCCTGTTTTTATTGGTGATACTATCCATGTCGAATTGATTGTAAAATCAGTAAAAGAAATCCGGCGTATTGGAGGCGGATCTGTTGAAATCACACTGGATGTTCAAAATCAGGAAAAAGAGACGGTAATGAAAGGCGATTGGGTGGTGTTAATGTCTTCCAGTAAATAATTATATAAGCTGTGGTGATTAGTTTTTTCAAATGACAAATAACAGTAATCCTGAAGATAATTTATCTCCTAATGCTCGTTTCAGAAGGTTAATCAATAACAATGACGAGCTGGGAAAGAATAAATCTGGGTATAAGGAGTCCAGCGAGCCAGAATTATATTCCAGTGAAGAGGTTAACCAGGATATCCATAATGAATCTGAATCAGATCGGGAGGGCGATTATAAAGATCTCCTGGAAGACACTTCACCGGTAGAACTCTCATTCGATACCGATCGAATATCAGCTGAAGATACCCCTTTACAGGATAAGTCGAAAGAATTTCCACAGCAGAGTGAATCAGTAAACACCAGCAGCAATTCCAGTTTAGAAAATACTGCTGTCGTTCGTTCCGAGAAAGTTCCATCAAAAAACTCAAAAGAGAAAAATCGGGGGAAGAGAGCCGGTTCAGGTTCGAATAAGAGACCCAGACGGCAGGGAGTCTCTGGCTGTCTTATCAGGCTGTCTCTTATTTTTTTATTTTTACTAATAATACTTGGACTCTGTTCGGTTTCTTTTGGTCTGATTCAATATTACCAGATAGCATCTACATTACCTGACATCAGTGATTTGAGAGAAAGCGCATCAAAATTCGAAACAACCCGCATACTTGACCGTAATGGAAATATTCTTTATGAGATCCTGGATCCAAATGCAGGCCGCAGAACATACGTGCCTTTGGAACGGATCTCACCTTTTTTGGTCGCCGCAACGGTTGCTACCGAAGACAAAGGTTTTTATACCCATCCGGGTTTTGACCCTGGAGCAATTCTGCGAGCATTCATACAAAACTACCAGGGTGGTGAAACTGTTTCCGGTGCATCAACAATAACTCAACAATTAGCGCGGGCATTGCTTTTTTCACCGGAAGAAAGGTATGAACAATCATATAACCGAAAAATTAGAGAAGCGATCCTGGCCACAGAAATTACTAGAAGATACACGAAAGATGAAATATTGGAGCTGTATCTGAACGAGATTTATTATGGGAATTTAGCTTACGGCGTTCAAGCAGCGGCCGAAACGTATTTCAATACCACAGCAGATAAACTTACTTTAGGACAGTCAGCATTTTTAGCTGGATTGCCACAGGCACCTGCAGTGTATGATGTTTACACAAATAGCGAGGCGGCATTCTCACGGATGGAAGATGTCCTTTTATTGATGTATCAAACAAGCCAGGAGCAGGGATGTATTTATGTAAGCAATAATTCGCAAAGGATTTGTTTGAACCCTGTTGATGTTACCGAGGCTGTCGTTGAAGTCAGGAATTATGAATTTGAATCCCCGAACATCAAAATCCGGTCACCGCATTGGGTCAATTACATCCGGTCGCTGTTAGAAGAACAATATGATCCACAAACAATCTACCGGTCCGGGTTTTCTGTATACACCACACTTGAACCAGAATTACAAAATCAGGCTGAGAATATCATTCAGGAACACCTAAAAGAGTTAAAGAACAATAATGCAAATGATGCTGCTATGGTTGCAATTGTTCCTTCTTCGGGAGAGATTCTGGCGATGGTAGGTTCGACTGATTTTTTCAGCGAAGAAATTTCTGGCCAGGTTAATATGGCGATCAGCCCACGGCAGCCAGGCTCCGCGATTAAACCAATTACATATCTGGGGGCTTTAGAAAAAGGATGGACACCCGCAACACTTCTATGGGATGTACCCTCTGAATTCCCCCCTTCTGGATCCGAAAATGACCTGCGACCAGCTTATGTACCTGTCAATTATGATGGTCGTTTCCACGGTCCTGTCACAGTCCGGTCTGCATTGGCGAATTCTTACAATATACCTGCTGTAAAAGCGCTTGAATTTATTGGGATATTTGATGATCCTTCGACTCCATGGGAGGATGGTTTTATTTCAATTGCAAAGCGATTAGGGATTACTACACTAACCCAGGATGATTACGGACTTTCCTTAACACTCGGAGGAGGGGAGGTCACATTACTAGAACTGACTAATGCATTTGGAAGCTTTGCAAATAACGGTCGATTTATCCATCCAGTAGCCATTACAAAAATTCTAGATCATGATGGAAATGTGGTTTTTGAACACAAGCAATCTCCCGGCGTACAGGTTATGCGGCCTGAACATGCCTTTTTAATCAGTTCGATTTTATCTGATAACCAGGCCCGATCGCAAGCTATGGGATCGGATTCGGTCCTAAATTTACCCTTCCCGGCAGCAGCAAAAACCGGGACTACCAACGATTTCAGGGATAGTTTGACGGTTGGATATACACCCGATCTGACAGCGGGTGTTTGGGTAGGCAATGCTGATTACACTCCTATGACCAATATAAGTGGATTGCGAGGCGCTGCACCTATCTGGGCTCATTTTATGAGGCTGGCAATACCACAGATTACTAATGACAATCCGTCTTCATTTACCAGACCTGGTGGGATTGTTGAACGAGAAATATGTAAATTGACAGGCGCGGAACCAGCAGATTGGTGTGAGAAGAAAACTATTGAATACTTTGCGGCTGACCAACCACCGCTCTCAGAATCACAGGACTTATGGCAGGAAGTCCTGATAGATACCTGGACTGGTCTGAGAGCTTCCGCTGCTTGCTCTGAATATACTGAGGAAAAATTTTTATTCAATGTTGTAGATCCCTGGGCTCGAAAATGGTTGCGCAGGAGCCCTGAAGGAGAGAAATGGCTTGAGGAAAATGGATTTGAAGAGGAAATCGATTTTTCTCCAGAGCGTGAGTGCGAAGAGGATGACCCACAGCCGTTGATCGAGTTCACTTCCCCGGATAAATTTGAAACAATCAATTCCAACCCCTTAAAAATATTTGGACTTGCGGATGCAAGCGACTGGTTTAAATCGGTGAGATTAGAATTTGGTTTAGGTGAAGACCCTGAAGATTGGGAGACACTTGCCAAAGGAAATGAGCAAATTAATCGATCAGAACTCCTATATACATGGGATTTAACTGATATCCCGGATGGATTAATAACCCTGAGATTATATTTAGAAAGCACTGAGGATACTTACGCAGAAAAGAGACTGCCATTAAATTTAAATGTACCAACTCCAACGCCTACTCCAACACTTACCCAAACTTCCACTTCGACTCCTACAATGACGCCTTTACCATCATCGACTCCCACATTAACGAAAACAAACACACCAGTGCCTTCAAATACTCCTGAAAAAACCAGCACTGCAACCCCGGTTCCAGAAGAAACTACCGAATCTGCATCTCTACCAACCAGCTCTCAAACTGAATGGAACCCATTTGAGTTGTTTCAGCAAATACAGGAGAGCTTATTTGGAAAGCCTTGATTATTTCAGAATAAAAAATTTCTTTACAGGAAAGTGATTTGAGGATCCCTATTTGCTAAAGGATCGAGATAGAGATCTTGATTGAATTTCTCAAGTGTGATACCTCGATCTTCATAAAGCCTTCTCATATGCCTGAATTTTAAGAAATACCAGTTCTGTTCGGTTAAATCCCTGAAGCGGAAGTCACGCTGAGTTTTATATCTGATCAGGTTGGATCTTCCTCCTGGTAGGACAATAAATTTTTTTGGAGATGAACCCAGTTCGGTTTTATTTTCATATCCTATTATCTTGGTCTGCTAAGATGATTTTTGCGATAATTGCAGTAGAAATGATATAGAAGCGGAAAGAATTCTCCCCTGATAAATCTTTCCAATCGAAAATAACAGGGATTTGAGTTAAAAAATTCAAGGGAAGGTTGGTGGGATCTAGGGTTTTGGATACTTGAAAATTCAGTCTCGTTCCCAGTTCTACTAAAATTTCCTCCATTTGCAATATATCATTATTTCTGTTTTCGTATGTATCCTGATTGCGAATTCTCCAAACATCCTTCCCATCTATTTCTCTTGCATACGATTTCAAACACTCCTGGATTGTTTCAGTTTCCTGGGTTAAAAAACCTGGAAGCGCAAGACAGATAATTTGGTCAATCTGTTTGAAGGGCAGTTCATCTTCATTACTGATTGCCTTTAAAACCTCCATTTCAGTTCTGTCAATAATGGTCATTGAACCGGGCTTATTGAATATTTCCAGGTTGTCTGGTCTTATAAACCAGAACCTATCATTTTCCAATGAGTGCTCGCTCCGACCAGAACCGACATAAATGGTATTGTTTGATAAAATCTCTCGAATTAAATTATCTGCAAGGTTATAGAAATCTTCTGTGGGTAATTTAAATTTTGGAATGTCTGGAGTGAATTTTTGAAAGTATGAATAGAAACCGTACCCATACAAAGTAATAAAATGAGATGGTTCCTTAACAATATGCAAAAAATTTGTTACTGATGATTGAATAAAATCTTTGAAACTTGCCCCAATTTTTTCAGCAATTCTATTTCTTGGAATGTCTTCAACACCAGGTTTTTCCCATTGAATCTGGATATCACCAGAATCTAGCCGTGGTGCGATATTCTTCAACGAAAACCCGTTAATCCATGCATTTGTCAAAATAGTACCCAGAAAGGACGCTTCTGGTTCGGATATTATCCCTATTAATTGAGTATCCGGAAATAAAGTTTTCGCTAATGAAGAATAGGTTTTATTTAATGCAGAACAATACCAGGTCCAATCAAACCTTTTTCTTCTTAAAACACCTTTTATTCTGGATGCTGCCTCCCTCCCCCATAGAAGACCAGTCCAAATTACTGAAAGGGACCAGAATGCCTGGTTCGGGCGTGGAATCGCCGAAACGACAGCTTTTATTGGTATATCCTCATTTCCGCTAAGGAAATTATTAGCTAAATCCTTGTATCTACCCCTATAAATGCAGATATTGCCTGAGCCTATTAATCTTTCTGGATAGATTGATGTTGTTATCTTTCCATTTTTGTATGGAAAGTTTTGGATTCCCTTTATCCAACCAACCAGCTCATCCTCCAGTGCCAACCAGAGATTATTCTCCCTGAATGTGGATACAGGCGCTAATTTTTTTGGCCGATATTTTTCCTGGGGAAAAGGCCATAATACTGTTGCCCGGTCAAATGCCGCAAGAAGAATCGCAGATAGCGGCCTGCGGTGTATTTCAGGTATATTTTCATAACGGTTTATCAAAGTCAGGATTGCATATATTGCCCTGGGCAAATATATGGACAGCGCCTCTTCAACATCCATCCTGTCTGGATCATCCAATGCAGCAATCCGTTCACCTGCCCTTGCTATATGCAGTTCGGCTCGACCAAACTGGGTTATTCGTTCCACATCTCTTTCCGTTGTTGGAAAAACCCCCTTCTCCAGACAATGTAGGCAGTTTAGGATTTTTCTTGAAGGCAAATCTGCCTCACGTTCCCAAATGAATGCCTCTGCAGGGGTTTCTAAACCACATTGTAAACATTCGGTAAGGTAAAGCGAATTTATAAATTGTTCAATTCTCATCTCCCCTCTTGTTTCCAAGGCTAATGCAGATAACGCTGTTTTAAATTCCTTCTCGGAAGGGGGATCTGCGAGAAATTCAATTAAAAATTGCATTACAGGGTTGTGAGCGGTCACAAGTACATTAAAACCAGCATTTGCAAGTTCGATAGCGGTCCATGGTGAACCGCATAATGGGTCCAGAATCCAATCACCTGGATTGAATTTGGTTTTTGCCCATGAGCTTACAACGCCAAAAGACTCTGGGGGTAAATAACGACTCAGGGGAATACGGTCTTCTGGAATCACTCCCGGTAGAAATGGGTGATTTCCGAATGTACTTTCTTCAGAGAATTCTTTCTCAGCATCAATTCGCATTGGGTCAAGAAATTTATTTAACAAAAATTTTTTCTGAATACAAATTCTCGGATAATATCCTTTTCAATCCCCTATAAATTTAAAACATCCTTTATTCTTGGAATCGCCCAATCAATTGTGTCCTTATCTACAATCAAAGGCGGAGCAAACCTGATAACATTATCATGGGTTTCTTTAGCCAGGATTGATTTGTCCTTTAAAGCCTCACAGAATCGGCGAGCACTTTGATTAAGTTCAACTCCTATTAATAGGCCTTTACCTCTGACTTCTTTTACATAAGGGCTGGGAATTTCAGCTAAATGTTCCTGAAAATATTCTCCAATAATCGCCGCATTATCAATCAATCCCTCTTCAACGATGACTTTCAGTGCCTCCCTGGCAACTGCTGCTGATAGAGGATTACCCCCAAAGGTTGAACCATGTTCTCCTGGTTTGAACAAACCCATTACCGGCCGATCAGCAAGTACTGCAGAAACCGGAATAAAACCACCTGAGAGAGCTTTCCCGATTATTTGAATATCAGCCCGAACTTCTTCATGGTCCAATCCAAATAATTTTCCAGTCCTGCCCAGACCGGTCTGGATCTCATCTGCCATAAAAAGGATGTTATTCAAATCGCATAATTCACGTATATTTGAGAGGTAGCCTGCTGGAGGTACAAGTACTCCAGCCTCACCCTGTACTGGCTCAATCAGTACAGCAGCGGTGTTAGGATTGATGGACCTCTCAATTGCTTCTATATCTCCATATTGGAGAGTTATAAATCCGGGAGTGAACGGACCAAAAGGATCTTTATAAGTAGGATCTGTTGAGAATGAAATAATTGTCGTTGTCCTTCCATGAAAATTATTCTGGAAGGTGATTATTTCAGCCTGGTATTTTGGAACACCTTTTACTTCATATGCCCATTTTCGCGCCAATTTAATGGCGGTTTCGACTGCTTCCGCGCCGCTGTTCATTGGGAGCACCATTTCATACCCGGTTAATTCCGTAATCTCCTCATAAAAAACTGCCAATTGATCGTTGCGAAAAGCTCTTGAGGTCAAAGTTAACCTGGAAGCCTGTTCAATTAACGCATTTAATATGCGCGGGTGTACATGTCCCTGATTCAACGCCGAATAGGCGCTCAAACAGTCAAAGTAACGATTACCTTCAACATCATATACCCAAACACCCTCTCCACGGGTAAGTACAACATCTAACTCTTTGTAAATATTTGCGCCAATTTGATTTTCTATATTTATATAATCCTGAGTTTGCATATTGTTATCCATATATTTTTATGTTAATCATTGTTTGAAAATCTGTAGAATACAAGCAGCGTTGATCCATATTTTCTTTTATCGAATTCACAAAATTTTTCTGTATCGACCTCTTGATATTCCTTTGGATGTATTTGAACAATCATCCATCCAGTTCCGGATAACCACCCTGAATACTTATTGAATAAAGAAACTGATTTTTTCCAAATTTCTTTGTATTGAGGAGGGGCAATATATATATAGTCAAACTCACGGGCAGGTTGATTGTATATATATCTGAATGCATCTGCCTTTAAAACATGAGCATTTGAAACCAGTTTTGTGTTAGACAGGTTTTTCTTGATGGTTGAAACTGCACGAATATTGTTGTCAATGAAAAGTGCATATTCTGCACCCCGGCTCAGCGCTTCAATACCAACACTGCCAGTTCCAGCAAAAAGATCTAAAATACTTGATTGTTCGATATCGCTTCCAATGATATTGAATAAGGATGTTTTTACTCTATCTGATATAGGTCTGGTGGAGACCCCAGGGACTGAAAGCAATTTGAACCCTCTAGCTTTACCACTGATGACCCTCATGGTTTTTACCCTAAAAAAATCTTATACCGCTGGTATAAAAATAATTATATCCACAGAATTATGATAACCTGATGTTCTCTAAAAAATTGCGCACTGAGATGATATTTCCAAATGGTGTGGTTACAGGCAGAACACAACCTGTACCCAGGATAAAACGGACGCTTTCAGTTTGTTCAATCGCCATTTGGGCCTCATTAACTGCAGAATGCGAGTTACCAAGCACCATCGTAGATATACGGTTCAATCCACCACATACAACACCATCATCGATAAGTGCTTTTGCCTCAAATAAGCCTGGGTCAGTTTCTTGGTCATGCCAGTTATAAATATTTACCGGATAATCCAGAAAAAGGTTGAACATAATATCTTTCCCGTGAATGTGGAGCATTTTTAACCACATATCTTCGGCGGCCTGGAGGATTGCTAAATCATAAAATTTTCCGAATTCTTCGTATTCATCTATTGTCAATAAACTGTGCTGCGCATGTTGAACCGCAAAAAAGATACCTGAAATTCCAGTTAATTTTATTTCTTCAATAAACTTAATAGTGGTTTCTGTGATAATTTTCAATCCGGTATGAAGCGCATCCGGATACATCCTTAAAAATGGCACAATATTATCTTTCCCGATTAGATTTTTAGCCTGGGACAGAGGGTTAAATATTGTTTGGATTATCGGTGTTCCCGGGCCATATTCGTTAAATAAAATCCTAAGACAAGAGATTTGATTTCCGAGAGACCCTTTATCCGGGTCCAGAACCGGTAATTTTTCCCAGTCTTCAGGGAGTTTTATCAAACGTCCATTGTATTCACGTGTTCCTTCAGGTGCGCCTAACCACTCATCTTTTACCCCCCAGTCTCTAAGGCAGTAAGAAGAGGCAGGGCTGACCTTAATAATATCTAAATCGAAGGTACGTTGATAATTTATTGTGGCATTAGCCAGAGTTTCAGGTGATTGATCATCGACTGGAAAATGCCTCCAGAGAGCCAGGGGTACTCTGTCCGGTTTTTCTCCAGCCAGGCAATGCTCGATGCGTTGGCGATGTGTCAGCATAAGGTCTCCTCCAGAATTCTATTAAATAAACAATCAGCATGAAAAATTACAGATCTTTATGAAATTGACTGTTCTAATCAACATCACCGTATGTCCAATAGCGGTTAATAAAAAAGTTCCAGAACAGAACAATCAATACAGCGATAGCCAGGGTTATATTGTCAGTTAAAAATTCAGTTGAGATGAAAGAAATTTCAAATGGAAGGTTCGAAATAATTGAATAGACAAGCGGTTCCATAATCGCCAGGGTTGGTATACGGATCGCTAATCCAATAACACTCACGATAGAAAATTCGATCATTTGTTTGAGTACTGGTTTGGTCCGTGAATCCGGATAAGTCCAATAGCGGTTCCATAGAAAATTACTTATTACAGCTGCGATAAAAGAAACTGTTCCTGCAACAACAAGTTTCGCTGAGAAACCAAGAACCAATAAATTCATAACTCCGAAATCCACAATCGCGCCGATGAACCCCACAAGGGTAAATTTTAGGAATCTTGTCCTTTCACGTGGATTTGTAATGATCGAAGTCATAATAAATTTAATTTTGTTTTGAAATAGGGGATAGTCAATTTAAGTCCATCGATAAGGTCGATCTCCGGTTCCCAGTTTAAAATCTTGCGAGCATGCGAGATATCCGGTTTTCGCCTTTGCGGGTCACTCGAACTGGAAAATTCATCAATAAAATTGACACCAGCGTTGTTACCGGTTAAATCATTTATCAGATGAGCGAGGTCAAGGATACTGATTTCATCTGGGTTGCCTATATTGATTGGATTATGCTCTTCTGAAAGGAGGAGATTGTAAATCCCCAGGACCATATCATCAATAAAACAAAAACTCCTGGTTTGGGAACCATCTCCGTAAATTGTGAGGGGTTTATTTAAGAGAGCCTGCCTCAGGAAGTTAGGGACTACCCGTCCATCATCGATGTGCATTCTCGGACCGTAGGTATTGAAAATCCGGGCGATTCGAGTATCAAGATTGTGAAATCGGTGGTAAGCCATCGTCAATGCTTCAGCAAACCGTTTGGCTTCGTCGTAAACTGAACGTTTACCAATCGGATCAACATGCCCCCAGTATGTCTCAGATTGGGGGTGTTCTTTTGGATCGCCATAAATTTCACTGGTAGAGGCTAGTAGAAATCTCGCATTGTTTTCCCTGGCAACTCCGAGGGTATTATGGGTGCCGAGCGCGCCCGCTTTCATTGTTTGAATAGGAAGATTGACATACCCTAAAGGAGAATTTTCATTGGGGCTTGCTGGCGAGGCAAAATGCATTACCGCATCAACTTTACCGGGTACAAAAATAAAATCAGATACATCGTGGCGAATAAACGAAAAGTTGTTATGACCGGAAAGATGAGCAAGATTTTCAGCGTTTCCGGTAATAAAATTGTCCATCCCAATAACGGAGTGATTATTATGTATTAATAAATCACATAGGTGGGAACCAAGAAATCCAGCCGCACCAGTTAGCAAAATTCTCATTTGTCAATAAAAACCCGATTTGAACGTGTGATTCGAGGGTAATAATTAATGGCCCACCGAATTATTTCGCATAGCCACTCACTTTCATCTGACCCTGGTCAATGATTATGCTCTCCACAAAGACCTGTTGGACTGAAGGAAGTAAACTGTTTTGAAAAGCTGTTTCCATTGCCACTGTTAATTGATTAACCAGGATGGATGGAAGATCGAAAGGACCGACTTTTGCAGATACAATATCGTATTGAGGTTCTCCCTTTGCGTCCGGGTAGACCGAAAAGATGAGGGTCAGGGGCAGGGTAATATTGTTCTGTTCAGCCTGCCCTGTGATTTTGATAACACCATCCCTCAAGAAAACCTGGACATCACTTACATTGTATTCTTGATAAGATTGGAGTTCGTAATTTATAATTGAAGCAAGTTGAGCCTCAGTAACAACTAATTGAAATGATTCGCCGTTTTGAATACTTTCGACAACTGAATCAACATTTGTGATCAATTCTTCAACCGCCTGAGTTGATATTTGGACAGTATCAGCAGATTCAAAAAGATTTAACGAAGGCAGGTTGCAAGCCAGACCAAGTAATATTGGAATTAACCCGAGCAAAACATAAGTGGTTATTTTAACTGGATTAGACATATAGGCTCCATGTTTCTGAAAATCAGGTTGGAAATTTTATCATAACATGCATGATGAATTTACTGAAGCGAATGAATTAACGACATCGGCAAGAATTGAGGCGATTCTTTTTGCGGCTCCTATTCCGGTAACGCTGAACCAATTAGCTGAGGTGCTGGGAAAAAGCAATTCAGAGGTTGAAAAAGGGCTGCAGGATCTGGAGATCCAATACAAAGATAATCAATACACGCGGGGATTGAGATTGCAGCGTTATCGAGGTAGATACCAGCTTACCACTTCGCCAATGAGCACAGCGGATATTGAGAAGTTTTTTGGCCTTGATTCAAAAGTTAAATTAAGTACCGCGGCCCTTGAGGTTCTATCAATCGTTCTTTTCTTCCAGCCTGTTACCAGACCAAGAATTGACTCCATCCGGGGGGTCAACAGTGACGGGGTAATCAAAAGCCTGCTGCGGAAAGGATTAATCCAGGAAGAAGGTAGACTGGATTCTCCTGGAAGGCCAATACTGTATTCAATAACTCCTGAGTTTTTACAACACTTTGGATTAAATTCACTGGAAGAACTCCCATCACTGGATATCGAACCGGATCTGGGAGTTCCCTGGGAAGATAGAGAATCAATCTTAGAATAAACCAAACATGCCTGAAGAAAGGATTCAAAAAATACTGGCGCGCTCAGGAGTTGGTTCGCGCAGAAATTGCGAGCTGATCATAAGTGAAGGACGGGTGAGTGTAAATGGCCGGATTGTTCAACTGGGTGATCGCGCGGATGTCCAGAATGATACGATAGCGATTGATGGAAAAATTATCAAAGACCTGGATAAAAAGGTGTATATAGCTTTGTATAAACCCAGGGGATACCTGTCAATTGAAAATAAAAATGACCCCAGACCAAATATCTATGAATTGATTGATTTTTCAACCAGGGTTTTCCCTGTAGGGCGTTTGGATATCGACAGCGAGGGATTACTGCTTCTAACAAATGACGGAGACCTGACATACAGGTTATCACACCCAAAATTCCAACATGAGAAAGAATACCGCGTGAAGGTAAAGAGGAGACCGGATAAAGATCAATTAGAGAAATGGAGGCGGGGTGTCGTACTTGATGATGGATATAAAACCCGACCTGCTGGGGTAAATATTATTTCTAGCTCCCCTGGAAGTGCATGGCTGCAAATAATCCTCACTGAAGGAAAAAAACATCAAATAAGAAGAACGGGTTTGACAATCGGGTTATCGGTTGAAAGAATTATTAGGGTGCGAATTGGTAGTTTGAAACTTGGAAAATTAAGGCCAAAAGAATTTCGGATGCTTGTTTCTAAAGAAGTATCAGATTTGAAAAGAGGTTTAAATCTTCAAACCAATCGTTCGACTTAAATGGGTAATTTCAGAATGGCTGAATAAATGATTTTTAATGTTATTCTCCTGTTCAGTTCAGGTAATTCCCGGTCAAATTGTGTATAATCCCGCCAGAATCGATCTCAATAAATTAAAAGTCTAAATGGAAATGGAACTAAATACTCATAACAATTGGGTCGACAAACCTTTGTTGGAAAAGTTCAATATAAATATTGAACACGTAATATTACTGGTTATTTTAATCCTGGCTCTTTTCACAAGATTTTATGACCTGGAATCACGGGTGATGAGTCATGATGAGAATTCGCATGTTTATTACTCCTGGCGATTATTTAAAGGTCAGGGTTTCGCTCATGATCCGTTGATGCATGGTCCGCTTCAATTCCACATGGTTGCACTCAGTTATTTTATTTTTGGAGACAATGATTTTACAGCCCGGATTCCAGCAGCATTGTTCAGTGTAGCGACAGTACTGTTCATGTGGAATTACCGCAGGTATCTGGGCCGCATAGGCGCGCTTATCGCATCTGTTTTAATATTATTCTCCCCATATATGCTGTTTTATGGAAGATATGTCCGCAATGAAGCCTATGTTGCATTTTTAGGAGTAGTGACATTATGGGCATTATTGCGCTATCTCGAAACGGGGAGAAATCGATATTTATTCTGGTTGACTACGGCGACGGCGCTTCATTTTACGGCAAAGGAAACAGCCTTTATTTATACCGCTCAGCTGTTAATATTCCTGGCTGGTTATCTGTTGTATCGCATCCTGCAGAAACCCTGGAAAAAACAAAATTTCAAGCAGTATTTTTTGGGTTTAATAATTTTAATTTTTATCCTGATTTTGATTGCCGGAGTGACAATCATAATTAATCAAGATTCTGGGATACAGGAGGTTGTTGATCAAACGTCTGCGACAAATGAAATCAACAGCGGAACGGTCTCTTTATTAAACAATATACCCACACTCTCATTGATAACAATAATAATCAGTGGAATAAGCTTGACCGCGGCAGTTATTATTTTATTGATCGGTTATTCAGCCCAGGGTTTAAAGGCTGAAAGATCTTTTGATGTTCTAATTTTACTTATCACACTGGTATTGCCACATCTGAGCGCACTACCAGCCAGTATTATGGGTTGGGATATCCCAACCAATGCGGGACAGGTCCAAAATATCACAACTTCAAGCATTTTACAGATTGGCGTTTTCCTGGTGCCATTAATCCTGATTTCCACACTCATCGGAATATGGTGGAGCCCGCGCAGATGGCTGGTAAACGCGGCAATTTTTTACGGCATTTTTATTGTCTTTTACACCACAGTTTTTACAAATGGAGCTGGTTTTTTTACAGGACTGGTAGGTTCGCTCGGGTACTGGTTAGAACAACAGGGGGTAAATCGTGGCAGCCAGCCCTGGTATTACTATGGTCTGGTACAGATCCCAATATATGAGTACCTGCCCGCACTTGGCACTTTGCTGTTACTGGTCATGGTGGTTTTCCGAAAATGGTTTTTTCCCAAGGATCCAGTAATAGGCGAGAATGACGAACCAGCAACCCAGAATGACCCGAACAAGTCTGATAAGGAGAGCATAAAACCCACTTTTCTGGCGTTGATAATTTTCTGGTCGTTAACAAGTTTGTTTGCCTACACTATCGCGGGGGAAAAAATGCCCTGGTTGACGGTTCATATAGCGTGGCCATTAATCTTATGCGCTGCCTGGTTTCTTGGAAAGTTAATTGAGTTTATCAATTGGAGTAAATTCAAGGAGAACCAGGGCTGGCTGTTAGTAATCATATTATTTATATTTATCTTAAGCGCTTCAGCAACGGTTGGCTCCCTCTTTGGAGTGAACCCGCCCTTTCAAGGAAAGACTCTCCAGCAACTGCGCGACACCAGCTCGTTTATTGTGAGTTTTATCACCGCGGTCGCGAGCGGAATAGGATTGATTTATTTATTTAAAAAGTGGACCCTCACACAATTTTTGTATGTTGGATTGCTGACAGGATTTGCGATCTTTGGAATACTCACGGCAAGGACAAGCGCACAGGCTGCCTATATCAATTACGATAATGCTAATGAATTACTGGTCTATGCCCATTCGGGTGGTGGCGTAAAGACAGCATTAAGACAAATCGAAGAAATTTCCGAGCGAACGACCAATGGCCTGGCGATTAATGTTGCCTATGATAACGAGACTTCTTACCCATACTGGTGGTATTTACGCAATTACAATAACGCTATTTACTTCGGAGCAGATCCAACTCGCAGCCTGCGAGAATCAGAAGCGATTCTGGTGGGGGATGCCAATTATGGAAAAATCGAACCAGTAGTTGGTGAAGCTTACAACGAATTTGAATATATTCGAATCTGGTGGCCAAACCAGGATTACTACAATTTAACCTGGGAGCGGATTAAAAACGCCGTCACTAATCCAGAAATGAGGGCGGCTTTATTTCAAATTTGGTTAAACCGGGATTATTCATCTTATGGAAAGATCACAGAAAAGGACATGAGCCTGCCTAACTGGTCGCCGTCGGCAAGAATGAAGTTATTTATCCGCAAGGATATCGTAAATAAATTATGGAATTACGGCGCAGTTCCATCACCGGAATTAATCCTTGCAGATCCTTATGAGGGCAAAGAAATCGCTATTTCGGCGGATAAAACAATCGGGATACAGGGCGACCTGCCCGGTCAATTTAATCGATCCGCGTGGCATAGCGGTAGCAGATGATGGAAGTATATTTGTCGCTGATTCTGATAATAATCGAATCCAGCATTTATCCTCCGAAGGTGAAGTGATCAATACCTGGGGCATTTTGGCGATATAACTGCAGGAAATGCTCCCGGAGGGTACTTCAACCAACCCTGGGGTATCGAAGTAGGTCCGGATGGTTCGGTTTATATCGCCGATACCTGGAACCATCGCATACAAAAGTTCTCGCCAGAAGGCGAATTTATAACAATGTGGGGCTATTTTGGGCAGGGAGAATCGATTGATGCTGTTTGGGGACCGCGAGATATTGCGTTCGATAAGGACGGAAATGTTTATGTTTCCGATACAGGAAATAAAAGGGTGGTGATATTTGACCAGGAAGGCAATCCGCTGGCAGAATTCGGAGAACCTGGTTTGCTTCCCGGACAATTTGACGAACCGGTGGGTATAAGCATTGATGAGGAAGGGAAATTACTTATTGTCGATACATGGAACCAGCGTATCCAGGTTTTAACTCAATTTGAAGAAGGTTCATTCTCTTTTATACCAGATACTGAATGGGAAGTTGCAGCATGGTATGGCCAATCACTTGATAATAAACCTTACATCGCCGCGGAATTTGAAGATATGGTTTTCGCGACGGACCCGGAAGGATACCGGATTCTCCAGTTTGATAAAAACGGGGAATTAATCCAATTCTGGGGCGATTACGGAAATGGATTAGACAGTTTCGGGATGCCTGCCGGAATTGCTGTTGATAAAAAAGGCGGCATCTGGGTCAGCGATGCAGGCAACCACCGCCTGATGCATTTCAAAGTGGACAATCCAGAATAGAATAAATTAACTCCACCAGTTTAGAGTGTCATTAATCTAATCAGGAAAATTATTTGCCTGTTAAATATTAGATTATCTGTGGTTAATTATGAAAAACTGATGCTATAATCAAAAATAAATTGAGGGAGATTTTCAGGAGATAGTGATGAGTGATCAAGTATATGGTAAGGTGGACTCCGATCTAGATCCATTTAAAAAGATTGTAGAAAAGATTCCCGGTTCAGAGGTTATATCGAACGGCAAAAACGGCGTGATTCTGACAAGTTGCTGACGAGAGATGATTGCTGACCGTTTTGAACAGCAATTTATCAACGAATATCATCATTACAGCGAGATCTAATCAGCGCTGGTGAAATTGTCATATGTGGATGATCTTGAAGTCTCCGCCATAAAACTTCGCACGTTTGCTGACCGAATCAGGCGGGCGACCAGAGGTTATTCAGGACTTTTTGATGCGGTCAAGATAAACGAGGAAGAACTCGGTTTACTCTACAAGTACGACTCCCAGATGCTGGATCTGGTTGATGAAGTAAGCCGGGCGGTTGATAATGTAGAAGTATCAATTGGCAGCGATGGACTTACCGGCCTCTATTCGTCACCTGCGAAGTGTATCGCAGGAATGCATTGATGTTTACGATAGGCGGGAAGAAGCAATTCTTGGTGGAGAAGCATTAGATTATAACCAGGATAACAATTATATAAGTTGTAAAGAGAAAACGCAGGAGAGAAAAAATGGCAAGAGTATTTGATGTAGTTGAATATCCAAATGAAATGGCGGATGAAATCGTCCACCGGTTTCCGGAAGTCGGACCTGGCAATTTTCAGAATTGGCTCACAGGTGATTGTCCGTGAATCGCAATCAGCAATCTTTTTCCGGGATGGCAACGCACTTGGATGTTTTTGGTCCAGGACGACACACAATTGTTACTGCAATATTCCATTACTCATTGACCTATTAGGGCGACTGTTTGATGAAAAATCCCCTTTCCCAGCTGAGGTTTTTTTGTTGCGATGCGAGAATTTGTTGACCGGAAGTGGGGCACCCCGCAGCCAATAATTGTGCGCAATCCGAATATGGGATTAGGAGTAGCGCTGCTGCAGGGTTTTGGCACTTACAGCTTTCAGATAAAAGATCCGCAACAATTTGTCAACCCAGGTAGTTGGATCGCGGGGGATGTACCGGATGAATGAGATAGAAAGCCGGCTGCGATCGATGCTGCTCTCTAAACTGCAAGATTTACTTGGCGAGACTGCCTCAGAACATGATGTGCCTGAGATTGATTGGCTTGACCGAAGAACTTGGTGCAGGCGTGCGCGCCAAATCCCAGGACGATTTTCTTGCACTCGGATTGACATTAAAGAGCTTTTATATTTCAAACCTGAAACCCTCAAGTAAATCTGCAGAGGAACTACGGGCGATGGGTATGTTGGACATGCAAACATATACCCAGCTCCAGGCAGCGGATGCGATGAGGGATGCCGCCCAAAATCCGAGCGGTGGAGCGGGGCTTACCGCTGGAATCGGGGCTGGAATGGGCGTGGGCGAGCGTGATCAGCCAATCTTTACAGGGCATGACCGGGGCGGCAGCAGCAGGCGGACAACAGACTGCAGCCATCCTCAATCCAGCGGCCCTGCTGGTGGTTTCCCACCTGTTATGACCCCTGCTGAAGCAGCAAGCCATCTGAAAGTTTCGGAAGAAGATGTTATAGCGGCGATAGATGCTGGAGACCTTAAAGCCAGAAAAATCGGAAACGCATACCGGATAAGCAAAGAAGCCCTTGAGGAATTTCTCGGCGGATAATATCTGTAAGAAAATAGAAATTTATAATAAATCCCGTCTTTTTATTGAAATATGGAGGGATTTATTTATTTCTGCAGGATATTGACTATCTGGTCGATTTTTTCTACAGAAAGCGTTTTGGATTTTGCGAATTTCCTGACAGATCCTTCAATTTCGCCACGTAAACAGTCTCGGCGGGGGAGGTTCGTTTTCAGAAAGCTCAATCTGGACAGCCGAATTCGTGAAAACAAGCGATGAGAAGATCTCCGGAACAGAGTTATCTTTAAAATTTTCAGCTAAAAATTTTGATAAACGAGTTTCATCTGCCTGGATTTCAAGTTCCGGTCTGCCCAGGCTTTCCTGGGCAAATATTTTCATGTATAAGCTGCCGCCCTTTTGTCGCCAGCGACCATCCCGGTAAGTTATCAAACCTTTTTGATGATATGTACGCAAATTCCAGACTCCACATGGTCCGATCAATAAATGTGAAACTGGTGAAAGGAAATGGTAAAGATAGTATTTATCATCAAGACCTTTAAGGGCTTGATCCAAAATTTCATCCGGTCGGGGTTTTCTTGACCAGCGATTGCTGAAATAAATTCCAATTTGTGAGAGAATAAAACCAAACACCAGAGCTAAAAGTGAATAATAGAACTGGTCTGGATAACGAAAAGAGAGGTACATCCCACCTGCAAGCACTAATAACCCACCAAATAACGTGAACTGGGCGATTTTTGCATTTCGCTTGATTAAGCTTTCATTGCGATAAATATTCATCTGTTATTTCTTGCTCCCTGGTTTCCAACCCTATTTTGAATGGCGTCGTTGATCTCAACCAGCAAATTTGATTTGACCGCCTGGCGGGCAGACCTGACTGCACTGACGATTGCACGTTGATTCGACCGGCCATGACCGATAAAGACCAAGCCATTAATTCCCAACAGCGGCGCGGCTCCAATTTCGGAGGGATCCAGGGTTTTTTTAATCTGGTCAAATGCCGGTTTAGCCAGCAGAGCCCCAATTTTGGTCCTGAAACTGCTGGTTAATTCCATTCGGAGAATATCGGCAAACATTTTCGCAACAGCCTCGCTGATTTTCAGGACCACATTCCCGGTGAAACCATCTGTAACTACAACATCTACCTTACCCCCGAATAATTCTTTTCCCTCAATGTTACCGACAAAATTGATGTCACTGTTTTCCAATAAGGGAAAAGCAGCTCTGACAAGTTCATTGCCTTTACCCTTTTCTTCAGCGTTAGCCAAAAGTCCAACTTTAGGATCCCGGATATCCAGAACTTTGTTGGCGTACACTGATCCCATAATTGCAAACTGGACGATATGTTCCGGTTCGCAATCCGGGTTTGCACCGATATCCAGGACCGTACAGTGACCACCCATAACCGGAAATAAAGCGGTCAGAGCAGGCCGTTCGACTCCAGGAATGGTGCCAAGCCGGAAAAAGGCGGTCGCGAGCGCCCCACCTGTATTTCCGGCGGTGATAAAAACATCCGCCTGACCGGTTTTGAGCATATCCATACCGACCGCCATTGTTGTTTGGGCTTCCCTGCGTTTTGCTTTTAATGCCAGCTGGAGACCTTTGTCCTCCATTGTAATCGCGTCGGATGCATGTATGATCTGGATTGGTAAGCCTTCCAACTGCCTGTCAGGCAATCCTGTGCGGATCAATTCTTCGGGGCCGATTAATAGTATTTCATCCTCAAACTGCTGGGCAGCCTGTATGGCTCCCTGAATCTCAGGCAGGGGGCAGTCGTCGCTTCCCATTGCATCCAGGGCAATTCGCATGGCGTCTCCTTATGGAAAATTGGGTATTCTTGACAATGATCAAGGGCAGATTATAATACCGGAGTATATGCGCTGGTGCTGGAATTGGCAGACAGGCATGGTTGAGGGCCATGTGCCGCAAGGCGTGAGGGTTCAACTCCCTCCCAGCGCATTACAGCCCTGGATGAACTCCAGGGTTTTTTATTCTACAATTTTCATTCTTTTTTCTAAAAAGCGGACAGCCGCTGAAAGAATTAATGTCAGAGATAAATAAAGAAAAGCAGCGACGAAAAACGTTTCCATCACCCGGAATGTGCTCGCCTTTCTGATCCTGGTGAGCTGGGTCAGTTCTGCAACCGCAAGGACTGTTGCCAGGGATGAGTCCTTCAGGAGCGCTATAAAATCATTACCTAAGGGAGGCAGTACCCTTCGAACTGCTTGCGGAAGAATTATATACCTCATTGATTGGAAATAACTCATACCCAGAGAGCGGGATGCTTCAATCTGCCCCTTGCTGATGGATTGTATGCCAGCCCGAAAAACTTCAGCCTCAAAAGCGCCATAACCTATCGCCAATGCGATGATTGCCCGCAGTTCCATCGGGATCGTCCGGATACTGAATTCTGCCATACGATATGAAATGTTATAAAGTATAGAGCTATCAAAAAAATAAAGTCCCCATTCCCCGAGATTGTTTATAAGTTCGACAATTATTGGAATAAACGCAAAAGCAACCATAAGCAGAAGCACCACCATTGGAATTCCGCGTATAATTTCCACGTACAATGTTGATATGGTGTATAAAAATGTGTTCTTCGATAATCGCATCAGACCGGTGATTAATCCGATCACAATCGAAATGGGAAACGCGATCAGAGTGATGCGTAATGTTGTTTTTACACCTACCAGCAAGAATTTGAATGTTTCATAATAATTTGCATCTGTAAAAATAAACCAGATAATTAATATGCCGGTTGCAATAATAATTAATATCCACCAGGGTAGTTTTGAAAGTTGAATATCAAGCGGTCTTGGGATTGATGGTTCCCCTGTTTTTCGTGTAGTCTCCATAAATTAACCCGTAATTAATCAATTAGATATTCATTATCCTCCCGCAGGAGATGTATTTTCTCTGCGGGAGGAATTGAAATCTCAGTACTGTTTAGTTTAAATAACTGTTCTGTACTTTTAATTTCTCAGAAACGGCTCAAGGATAATTCTTTACTCTTCAAGTTTCCACTTTTTATTAAATTCAGCAAGCGTACCATCTTCTTTCATGGATACAAGTGCATAGTTGACTGCATGTTGGAGATCACTTCCTGGTGGGAAAACAAAGGCAAGTAATTCATCAGATGTAATTTGACCAGCAATCGCCATTTCACCCGGGTTTGCATCCATAAAACCAACTGCAGATACTGTATCTATCACTATTCCATCCACGTCACCAGCCATTAAGGCTAAGGTTGCAGCAGGAAAATCTTCAAACAATTTGAGTTCCTTGTCGGGGAAAGTTTCCTTGGCAACGATTTCATTGGTAGTTCCTATTTGGGTTCCGATCAATGCTGCGCTATCCCCTTGCATATCTTCTACAGATCTGGTTTCACCCTCCTGAACCAGCAAAACCTGACCAATGGTGACGTATGGAATAGAATAATCGATGATCTTATCGCGTTCGGCGGTGACAGTAACGCCGTCAGCTAACCAATCATATTCACCAGCTTCCATAGCGGGGAAGATGCCATCCCACGATGACTCTTTAAATTCAGGTACACAGTTAAGACGATTACAAATCTCACTGACAACGTCATAATCCCACCCAACACCATCGCCTGTTTCTTCATCGATGTAATTGAATGGCGGGTAAGCGTTTTCTATGGCTACTGTCACGGTATTTCCACCAAGGTCTGGGAGTCCCAATGCAGTTTCACCTCCAGCAGGTACCTCAGTAGCCGGCGGTGCACAAGCAGCAAATAAAACACTCGCCAAAGTTAATAGAGCAAACACCCACATATACTTTCTCATTACTCACTCCTTTTTGTTTTCTTAAATCGTTACACCGTTTCTGATTATTGAAACTTATTTTATCTTAATTTTATTGACTTGTTGGTTTTTTTAATAATCAGGGCTGGTCAAAAGAATACATTTTTCTGTTACTGAATATAGAAAATAAGGGTTGTTCAAGCTGATAAATTTGATTTGAATTTTAAATTATCGATGAAATCTAAAATTAAGAATTCAAAGTAAAATAAATTATCATGAAAATATTAACTGATTTACTGGAGACAATACAACCTTCCGAAGTATTAAGAGTCTGTATCGGGTTGAACTGGACTGCGGTAGAAGTCACCCGTGATGGTGTTGAACAATGTGGAATTGCTTCAACATTAATCCAGAGCCATAAACATTCAGAGGAACCCAGAATCGAACCGGCGGGAAATTTTGAAGATTTTTCAAACATAGAGCTTGCTCAATTTTCATTATCTGACAACCCTACTCTACGAAGTGTTGGGATCGCAGCGCTGAACGCCTCTATCACTCCTGATATCCAGAAGTTTGAAGAATCAAACGCAGCTGAAGTTTTAGCTGAACGTGGAAAAGATAAAAAAATTGCCCTTATTGGGAGATTCCCATTTTCAAATCGGTTGAAAACACAAGTTGGGGAACTGGCAGTGATTGACCAGAATCCTGAGCCAGGAGATTATCCACCTGAAAAAGCGGTTGAAATCATCCCACAGGCGGATGTGGTCGCAATAACCGGAATGGCATTGATCAATAATACCTTCGATAACCTGCTGGGATTGTGTCCACCTGAGGCTTTTGTAATGGTATTAGGACCCAGCGCTCCGTTGAGTCCGGTGTTATTTGATTACGGCGTCGATGTTATTTCTGGCGCACTGGTTGAAAACATTCAAGCAGTCATCCGGGTTATTTCTCAGGGAGGAAATTTCCGCCAGGTTCACAGAGCGGGGGTGAAATTAGTGAATATGTTTAAATAATTTGGGAATTTTGGAAAATATTTAATAACTTTATTATTGTTATTCAACCGCATGGCAGGCAACCCAGTGGTCGCTTGTAACCTCACGCCATTTCGGAATTTCCTGTGAACAAATTTCCATCGCGATTGGGCAGCGCGGGTGAAAGCGGCATCCTGAAGGGGGATTAATTGGGCTGGGTATTTCCCCGCTGAGTACAATTCGTTTTCTGGCGCGATCTTTTTTGGGGTCCGGGATTGGCACTGCGGAGACTAGTGCTTTCGAGTAAGGGTGAAGGGGATTACCATACTGTCTGTTCCGGTCGGCAAGTTCGACAATGACCCCCAGGTACATTACCGCCACCCGATCACAGATATGGCGCACCATGCTCAGATCGTGAGCTATAAATAAATAAGAAAGGTTGAAGCGGTCCTGCAAATGCTCAAGCAAATTGACCACCTGAGCCTGGATAGAAACATCCAGGGCGGAGATTGGTTCATCACAGACGATAAAATCCGGTTCCGAAGCGAGCGCCCTGGCAATGCCGATCCTCTGGCGCTGGCCGCCAGAAAATTCATGCGGGAAGCGGTTAACCAGACGGCTGCTTAATCCCACCAGGGACAGCAGTTCCTTTACTTTTTCTGTCCTTTCATTCTTGTCCGGATAAAGTTTATGAACGCGCATAGGTTCGCTGACTATCGAATTTACTGTCCAGCGCGGATTCAGGGATGCGTAAGGATCCTGGAAGATCATCTGAGCTTTTCTTCTGATGGCCATGATATTATCAGAAGCACTATTCTGGATATCATGGCCATCAATGATTACCTTTCCCGCAGTGGGCGGATATAAACCGAGCATTGTCCTTCCTACAGTTGTCTTGCCACAACCGCTTTCGCCAACCAATCCAAGTGTTTCACCGGGGTATATATCGAAAGTTACCCCGTCAACTGCTTTTACAGCGCCGACCTGTTTATCAAAAACCAATCCCTTAATTATCGGGAAGTGTTTTTTCAATTTCTCGACCCTGACAATCGGATTATTTTCGTTCATCTAAGTTCACCTGTTTCAATATTTACCCAGCAAGCAACTTGGTGATTAACGTCTACCATTTCCAATGGGGGGATGCTCTGCCGGCAAATATCTCGAACGTATTTACAACGCGGTGCAAATGGACAGTATTTCGGTTTAATAAGCAGGTTTGGAGGTGCGCCTGGGATCGAGAGGAGAGGTTCGTGGGTCTCTTGATCAATGCGAGGAAGGGCAGCCAGGAGAGCATTGGTGTATGGATGCAGGGGAGCTTCGTATAATTCATCCACAACAGCTTCTTCAAGGATAATTCCCGAGTACATTACGATCACTCTATCCGCTACACCGGCGACCACACCAAGATCGTGGGTTATCCAAATTAAAGACATCCCCAATTCTTCCTGAAACCGGATAACCAGTTCAACGATTTGAGATTGAATGGTAACATCCAGTGCGGTTGTGGGCTCATCTGCTATGACCAGACTGGGTGCGCAGCTTAATGCCATTGCGATCATAACACGCTGGCGCATGCCTCCCGAGAATTGGTGCGGGTATTCGCCAAGGCGGTTTTTTGCATCTGGTATGCCGACTGCAGTCAGCATCTCAATTGCCCGCTCAACAGCTTTTTCGTGGCTGAAGCCCAGGTGGACGATCAGGGACTCGGTCATCTGCCGGCCAATTGTTAACACAGGATTCAATGAGGTCATTGAATCCTGAAAAATCATGGCTATCTCGCGGCCACGAATTGACTCTAATCTCCTCTTCTGATAACTGCAGCAAATCCCGGTTGGTGTAAAGAGCGGATCCGGAGGAAATTTCACCGGGAGGGATTGGGATTAAACCGAGGATCGATAACATCGTCACGGTTTTACCGCAGGCACTCTCTCCAACTACAGCCAGCGTTTCGCCATCATCAACATGAAAAGAAACTCCATTAACAGCGTGCACAATTCCCTCAGGGGTGTGAAATTTGGTGACCAGATTATCAACCTTGAGTAAATGTCCCATGCTAATCTCGAATTTACTATACTGAACGACTGCGCGGGTCAAGCGCATCACGAAGACCGTCGCCGATAAAGTTGATGCTGAGAACAATCAAAGTTATTAATAATCCCGGGAAGAGCCACAACCAGTAAGCGGTTTCGATATAATTATGGGCTCCATCCAGCATATTTCCCCAGGTAGCTGTGGGAGGTTTAACCCCAAGACCGAGAAAACTGATATATGCTTCGAGTGTTATTGCATTAGCAACGCCAAGCGTAGCAGCTACAATGATTGGAGCCATGCAGTTAGGAAGAATGTGTTTGAAAATTATCTGGTTTGTTGGAGTTCCGGTGGAGCGAGCGGCGAGGATAAATTCATTTTCTTTTAAGGATAGGAACTCCGCCCGGACAATACGCGCCAGGTAAGGCCAGCTTGTAGCGCCAATGATCAAAACGATCACAACCACACTCCCGCTGAAAGTACGTCCCAGCAGGGTGATATCAGGAATTGTTCCACTGAAGAATTTTGCTATCACCAGAAGCAGGAATATTTGGGGAATGATTAATACCGCCTCGGTAAACCGCATCAGCAGGCTGTCGATCTTACCTCCAAAATAGCCAGATACAGCACCAATCAGAACACCAATAATCACCATCACCAGCATTGCAGTAACCCCGATCAACAATGAAATTTGACCGCCATAAATCGTGCGGGCAAGGATATCCCTGCCAACCGTATCAGTGCCGAATGGATGCGCAGCGGATGGGCTATTCAACCTGAGGCCTGTCTCGGTGTAGTTTGCATAGGCTTCAGAATAAAAAAGTGCGCCGCCGAGTGAGTAAGCACAAATTCCCAGCAGGCATATAGTCCCGAAAATAGCCATCCTGTGGCGTTTGAATCTGCGCCAGGCAAGCTGCCAGAGAGACAGCGGTGGTGTTTCAAGTTCATCATGTATCAAAAGAGGGATTGCGTCGGGTGTGGTTTCCATTTTCAACTCCGATCAATCATATCGAATACGGGGATCTAGCCAGGCATAAGTTATATCGGTAATAATTTGAAAAACGATCACCGCCGCTGCAATCAGCATTAATATTCCCATTACGACCGGAGTATCTGACCTGGAAAGGTGATCCAGGAACAAACGACCCATGCCTGGCCAGGCGAATATCCTTTCGGTGACGATCGCGCCGCCCAATAATATTGGCAGGTCAAGCCCTATCAATGTAACCAGAGGTAAAGCGGCGTTTTTCAAACCGTGCACGAATATCACTTCCCGGCGCGGCAGACCTTTTGATTTAGCCGTACGGATATAATCCTGGCTGAGGACTTCCAGCATTGAACTGCGGGTATAACGGCTGTAAGTGGCGAAAAATGGGAATGCCAGCGTGGCAACAGGCAGTATCATGTGCCATGCAATCTGGGAGGTAGTTTTTCCAGCTTCCGGTTCGAACATCCCCACTGTGGGCAGATAGGGCAAACCAAATTGTTTGAAGTTGACAGCAAAAATATACATCCCAAGCAGTCCAAAGAAGAAAACTGGCATGGAATATAAAGCGAAGGTTAAGGCTGTAACAGTGTTATCAACCAGAGAGTACTGGTGAAGGGCTGAATAAATTCCGATGAGTACCGCTCCGAATATAATCACTGCTTCAGCAGTCAGCATAAGCAGGAGTGTATTAGGCAGCCGGTCCCAGATAACTTCGGTTACCGGACGGCCGCGATTGACCAGCGAGGTACCAAAATCTCCCCGAAATACGCCTTTGCGTCTTCCCTGGGTCTCCGGGATTCCATCGCCATCCATATCAGATTTGGTCCAATCATTTCCGATTAACCAGTAAATATACTGCACGTATATTGGTTTATCCAGGCCAAGCTGGCGGGTAAGACGTTCTCTATCCTGTGACCGGGTAACATTCCTACCGCCCATGGTTGCGACAGGGTCACCCAGGTTTTGCATTAAAAAGAACAAAATAACACTGATAATAAATAGAAGGGGGATTCCCTGAAGCAGACGTCGAATGATATATCGGGTCATCTATTACTCCTTCTACTCAGCCATGCCGTTTTCAAAATATTTCTGTTGAAAAAATTTGAGTAAAAATTCAGAAAAAAAAACCGAGCCGGGAGAATTACAATCCCCCGGCTCAATTTCGATAAGAAAAGACTGGTTGACGTTATTCTACCATTTCCCATTCCATGATATTGTAGAAGGGAGTTGCTCCAGAGAATTTTACACCTGAGAGCTTGTCGCTGGTAGCAAACCAGTCAGGATCCTGCCAGATGCCAATCCAGTATGCCTGGTCAAAGATCAACTTAGTAATTTGATTGAATGTTTGCTGGCGCTCAGCAGGATCAACCTGGGTAGTCTGCAGCAGGAACAGCCCATCTAGATCTTCATCACATAGAGCTGACCAGTTTGTGCCGCCCGGTGATTCATCTGAGGGAATCTCACTACAGAGCCAATCCATAGCATCTGGATCCGGGAAATTCGGATTGGTAGAGAATTCACAAATGTCGAGTTCACCGGAGGCGCAGGGCCCACCCTCGCCGTAGCCTGAGAAGAAAATGTCTAATTCGAAGTTCAAAAGATCCAGCTGGACTCCTACTTCCGCAAGCTGCTGCTGGGCTACCGCCTGGGTATCGATCCGGACTTCCCGGGTTGTAGTCCCATATCTCAGAACCAATTCAACCCCATCTTTGTCACGGACTCCGTCTCCATTGGTGTCAACCCAGCCGGCTTCATCAAGTAGCTGGTTTGCCATTGCAGGATCGAAGGGATAGGGTTCTGTCAGTGATGGATCGTTGAAACCCATATTATCCCAGTATGTGATTGCCGGGACAGTCTTGTCGTAGTTGAGGTCCCTGTTCAGCGAGAACCGGTCAAATCCATAAGCCAGCGCCTGGCGAACTTTTTGATCTTTCAGCGCTGGGTGACCTTTCTCCCCAAGGTTTAAGAACCAGCCCTCATTATAACCAGAAGGAACCTTGTAAAGAATCACCCCAGCTTCTTCCAATGCTGGCATGTCGGAATATGCGAAGAAAGTACCTAAATCGCCATCTCCAGCGATCAGAGCAGCTACCTGGGAGGCATCATCTGGAACGAACCGGATGAATATTTCATCGATGTTAGGTTTGCCCAGCCAGTAGTTCTCGTTTGCGACGAAACGGGTAAAACTGCCTGATTCCCATTCATCAAAAACATAGGGACCACAACCTACAGTAGGCTCTCGACTCCAGTCTGCGGTATCGATTGTACCTTCCGCTTCAAAAACTGGTTTTAATACATGGGCGGGAAGAATACCTTTCCACAGCGATCCTGCCCAGGGAGCATAAGGTTCACTGAAATTCATCACAACTGTTTGGGGATCAGGGGCTTCCATGCTTTCAATTTGGTCGTAAGGTGAAACCTGAGCAACCGTGTTGGCTGGATCAATGTACATTTCATAGGTGAAAATAAAATCGTCGGCTGTAATTGGTGTGCCATCAGACCAGACGATGTCATCACGCAGGGTCAATGTTATTATTTTTCCATCTTCAGAAATACCTCCATTTTCAGTACTGGGTATTTCCGCAACAAGGTCCGGTATAAGTTGATTCTGATCATCAAATGTCCATGCCCAGCAGTTCCATAACTGCTGTGTGATCAGAGAAAACCACATGTTTGTATAAGCTGGGTTGAGGGTGTCAAATTCCTGGGTGAAAATGAATGTGGCGACTTTACGATCTTCCGGGGGTGCGACGGGTTCTTCCTCGGCTGGTTCCTCGGCTGCTGGTTCTTCTTCCACAGGCTCTTCTGCCACAGGTTCCTCTTCCATTGGTTCTTCTGCTGCCGGTTCCTCAGCAGCCGGTTCTTCCGTGGGTGGAGCGGCTGGTTGTGCGCAGGAAGCCAGAATTAGACTTACTACAACCAGAATAAACAGTAACCATCTGATTCGCTTAAAGTGCGACATATTTCTCCTCCTTGAGAATTACTAATTGGTTGATTGATAGGAAGAATTTTTTGGGCCGTCATGTTTTTGAAATGGTAACCATTGTATAATACTGGATGTTATCACCTCCTATTAAATTTTAATAAAATTCTCTTTTTCAAATCTCGCTTGAAATATAACACACCATAAGATTTGGATTTGAACATTATATAAATAATACAGAAAAACGTAAAGATAGTTCAAGTACTTTTAATAATCCTGGGCAATAAAAAATCTATAGCTGGAGATTGTAGATGGACGAAATAAAAATAGAGGTGCTAGAAAATGATTTTAAATCAAAAATAATAAGCGAGGCTGTAAGTGTTTTGATGGATCCGGGTGTGAGGATCAAAAACGAGGGAGCACTCAACCTCATTGCAGACTCTGGCGGATCTATTGATAAAAGCCTTTCAGTCGCCAGAATCCCTGAAAAGGTGGTTTTTGATGCAGTCGCAACTGCTCCAGATGTTTTCTATCTTTATGATTTGGAAGGTAAACCTGTCGTTACCTATGGTGGGGATAATATCCATTTTGACCCTGGTTCTACCGCGATATTTTATCTGGACACAAAAACCGGGAAACACCGCCAGCCTGTAACCCAGGATTTAATTAAATTTGTAAAAATTGTAGAAACGCTTCCGCAGATCGATGCCCAGAGTACCGCACTTATCCCTTCTGATGTCCCGGAAGGGATGGGTGACTGGTACCGTTTATACCTGGCACTAAACTTTATGAAAAAACCGGTCATTACTGGCGCTTTCGGAATAGACACCTGGTGGGTTATGAAGGAAATGCTTTCAGCAGTCTCCGGAGGAGACCTGGAGCTGGCTTCAAAACCGATCGCTGTTTTTGATGTATGTCCATCTCCACCGTTGTTGTGGAGTAATCTGACCTGCCAGAATTTGATGGACTGCGCCAGGACTGGAATTCCAGCTGAGCTGGTATCAATGCCGCTGGCAGGGGCAACCGCCCCGGTTACGCTTGCAGGCGCAGTGGTACAGCATGCAGCTGAAAGTTTGAGTGGGATTGTCATTCACCAGCTTACAAACCCTGGGGCGCCGGTTATCTGGGGCGGCTCGCCCTCAATTTTTGACATGAAAAACGGGACCACGCCGATGGGCGCAGCCGGGACATGGCTGATCGATGCAGCCTATGTTGAGATTGGAAAGAGCCTGAATATTCCAACTCATGTTTACATGGGGATGAGCGATGCCAAAATTATTGACGCTCAATGCGGATTTGAATCGATGGGGGGCGCACTGGCAGCCGCTCTTACTGGCGCAAACATGATTTCCGGTGCGGGGATGCTGGATTTTGAAAGCTGCCAGAGTATTGAAAAACTTGTGATCGATGCAGAAATAATTGGGCTGGCAAAACGATTTGTTCAGGGTATTCAGAAACGGGATGATCCTATCGGTATGGATTTAATCAGGGAGATGGGTCATCATTCGGGCTACCTTTCAAACCCCCATACACGAAAGTGGTATAAAGATGAATTTTATATCCCCTCGGAAATTATTGACCGCGGGTCGTATAACTCATGGGATTTGAGTGGAGCCAGATCAGTCGTTGAACGGGCTTCAAGCCGGGTTGAACATTTAATCAATTCATACCAGGCGCCTGTTTTAGACGAGGATATCCGTTCTGAATTGAAGAAGATTGCGGAAACTGAGGCCAGCAGATTTGGATTACAGTCGCTGCCTTTCACATACAACCCGATCGAAATGCAATCGAATACAATCGTTGGTTGAATATTAAACCCATCTTTTTAATTACCAAAGGGAAAACCATGGGAAATAAAATAAAGAGCGTTGAAAACCCTAAACTAAAACTGGAAATTTTAACCCCTGAAGATGTCAATAAAATCCATACGGCAACATTGGATGTGATCGAATCGGTAGGCGTTAAATTCCCATCCGAAAAGGCATTGGATGTTCTCGAGGATCACGGGGCAAGCGTAGACCGGGCAGCTAAAGTCGCCCGTATCCCTGGGGAGATCGTCGAAGAATTCATAGCACTTGCCCCGCCTGTGTATGATTTAGCGGCGATGGATTCAGACCTTGATCTGCCATTAGATGGCAACCACAGTTACCTGGGAACAGATGGATGTGGGGTTGAGATAATCGATGTTTTTACTGGAGATAAAAGCAGATCGCTGAAAAAGGATGTGCAGGATGTGGCCAGAGTTGCGGACTATCTTGAGGAAATTGCATTTCACTGGGTAGCCCTTTCCGCCCAGGATTGTCCACCCGAGAGCAGGGGCTTGCATGAACTGGAAGCGGTTTGGTCAGTCAGCAAAAAACACCTGCAAACAGAATCAATTGTCACTGAACGTGAAATGATTGCCGCAGCGGAAATGGCGTCAGCCATGGCTGGCGGCAGGGGAGGAACTACGGAGAAGGCCAGTGCTTTCAATCATGCAGTGCACAATCAGTCCTTTGGGCCATGATGGGGGCAGCATTGAGGCGGGTCTTGTCTGTGCCAGAGCTGGCATCCCGGTTGGCTATATGACAATGGCTTCGTGCGGTTCAAGCGGGCCAGTTACATTAGCAGGCAACCTGGTTGTCGGAAATGCGGAAGTGATTTCAGCCCTGACTCTTATGCAAATGACTGCTCCCGGGAGTCCATTTTTTTATGCCGCTGCGCAAACATCCATAGACTTTCGAACCGGGGCATACACTGGAGGAGGACCGGAGGATTTTCTGTTTGGTGCAGCGACAAATGTTCTGGCTGATTTTTATAATATCCCGCTTTCAATGGGCGCATTTGCCACCGGCGCCAAGCAACCGGATTGGCAGGCCGCAGTTGATAATAGTTTTTCTTCATTCATGGCTGTTTCGACATTATCCGACATGCTGCTTGGCGCTGGCTTACTGCATGGTTCGCGCATTTTCTCTTTTGAGATGCTGCTGATGGATTCGGAAATCTGGAGTATCCTGGAGTCAATGTTTAAGGGGATTGTTGTTGATGCTGATAAGCTTGCTGTTGATGTCATTAAGGATGTTGGACCAGGAGGCAATTATTTGAGTCAGAAACACACCCGTAATAATATGCGAAAACGCTGGCAGCCGAATCTTATGGACAGGCGTTCATACGAGGCGTGGGAGAAAGATAAATCTGGCGCCAGAGAATGGGCAAGGAAAAAAGCCCAAAAAATATTGAAGGAATACAATCCGGAACCGCTTGAACCAGACCTTAAAGAAGAGCTCAACAGGATTATCAGCCAGCTTGAGAACCAATGAGCATGAGTTGAATACAGAGATTTTTTGATCATTGGATGCGCCCACAGGTTTCCGAGTTTATATCCGGTTTTAAGGCTGTCCTCCCGATACTTATTGGTGTGATTCCCTTCGGGATGATTTATGGAGTGCTTGCCCTGGATGCTGGAATGCTGCCAGTGCAAGCCCAGGCGATGTCATCAATCGTTTTTGCAGGTTCATCCCAGTTTATCGCCACACAACTGATTGGCAACAGTGTCTTCGGGTTTGTTATCGTATTCACAATTGCAGTAGTCAATTTGCGCCATTTGCTTTACAGCGCATCAATCGCACCGTATTTTATAAATCTATCAAAAAAGTGGAAATTCTTTCTGGCTTATTTTCTAACCGATGAAGCATATGCAGTAGCGATAGCTCATTTCAGAAAACTTGAAAAAGACCTGGAAGCCTTCAATCCAGGTGAAAGGATTCCTAAAATCTTAAACGACAGATATACATACAAAAATTTTTATTATCTTGGGGCTGGGTTTGGGCTGTGGAGTATCTGGCAGATATCCACCGCAGCAGGCATCTTTCTTGGTGCAATAATCCCGGAAAGCTGGTCTCTGGATTTTACCCTCGCCTTGACTTTAATTGCGCTTGTGGTCCCAACCTTCGACGATCGAGCCAGTTTGATGGCAGCCTTAGTTGCTGGTTTAATTTCTGTGTTTGCTTATGCATTGCCGTATAAAATCGGCCTGGTTGCAGCCGCATTTGTTGGTATCACAGTTGGGGTAATCTTGAAAAAACGATTATGAATCTGTGGCTGATTATGATCATCGCTGGAGCGATCACATATGGTCTGCGGTTATCCTTTATCCTTCTGGTTGGAGATAGGGAAATCCCGGGTGATATTAAAACCGGATTGTACTTTGTACCCCCAGCAGTATTAACTGCCATTATCCTGCCAGAGGTTCTGTACAGCGGGGATGAACTGCAGCTAAATTTTGGAAATTTCCGCTTGATTGCGAGCATAATCGCGGTCCTTGTAGCCTGGAAGACAAAAAGCCCTATCCTGACTGTAGCAATCGGTATGATTGTCCTTTGGGTATTGCTGGCTTTTTTCGTCTGAATATTTTGATCCCTTTGAATTTGAATAATATTAGGAAAGAATGGTCAGATTATCGGAGCAGCAGGTAGAGGTTATCCAAAAACCAGTAAAGAGCAAGATATTTCTTGAGGGCCCAGCTGGCACGGGAAAGACTACAACCGCAGTCGAGCGACTTCTTTTCTTAATGGAACAGGGAGTTCCAGGAGATTCAATTCTAGTCCTGATCCCCCAGAGAACACTTGGAAATCCATATTGGGATGCAGTTCAGCATCCTGGAGTGATGGCTGGAGGGGAGGTGACGATAGTGACAATCGCTGGCATCGCCAGGAGAATGATCGATCTGTTCTGGCCTGAGATTGCGGAGAAAGCAGGATTCATTTCCAAAGGGAAGAACCCCATCTTCTTAACCCTGGAAACGGCCCAATATTTTCTATCAAAAATTATCCAGCCGTTCTTCAAAGAAGGGTTATTTGATTCCGTCACGCTTGAGAGAAACAGGCTTTACAGCCAGATACTTGACAACTTAAACAAATCTGCTCTGGTGGGTTTTGATTACACTGAAATTGGTTCAATTTTAGAGGCAGCCTGGAGCGGGGATCCAGGCCAGGTAAATGTATACAATGATGTCCAGAAGTGTGTGAATTTATTCCGGCAGCACTGTCTTGAGAACAATCTGCTGGATTATTCACTTCAGGTGGAAATATTTCACCGATACATCATACACATGCCAGAGTTCGAAAATTTATTTTCCCGGACTTATAAACACCTGATAGCGGATAATATTGAAGAAGATACACCGGTTACCCACAAAATTATCCGGTCATGGGCGCCTATAATGGAATTCGCTTTTATTTGTATATGATTCCAATTCTGGATTCAGAAATTTTTTAGGCGCTGACCCGGAATCAGCCTGTGAACTGAAAGTAATTTGTTCGAGTTTAATTCAATTCGAGCATTCATTTGTAATGTCGAAAGAGATTGATGGATTTAACCAACTGCTGGCGCAACAGATTAAACCCGATGTCTCTTTTCCTTCGCCAGATAAAATAAAACCCATTGATAAAGGACCCCGAATCAATCCGAAAAATGCTTTTGAAATCGGCGTCAACAGATATTTTCCGGAAATGCTGGATTGGTCAGTTGAAATGGCGAATTGCCTTATCAGAGATGGAACTTCGCCGGGGGAGATTGTTATTATTGCTCCATATATTTCTGATTCACTGAGTTTTATGTTGACGGAAAGGTTTAAAAGCGCTGGAATACCTTTTTATACCCACCGGCCTTCCCGGGCACTCCGGGATGAGCCTGTGATCAGGTGTCTTTTAACCTTGATAGCGCTTTCATACCCGAATTGGGGATATCCACCTACTAAAACTGAAGTAACCAATGCATTGATTACTGCTATCCAGGGATTAGACATTATCCGGGCGAATCTACTGACCAAAATTGTTTACAGGGATAAACATAACCCACCGGATTTATCCGAATTTATTCTGATCAAACCGGAAATGCAGGAGCGAATAACTTACAGATTTGGAGAAAAGTATGAGAAGTTACGCATCTGGCTGCTGGAAAATCAATCCATGGATGAGAATTTAGATGTATTTGTCAGTAAATTGTTCGGGGAAATACTATCCCAGCCTGGTTTTGGTCTGTACCTGGATATAAATTCCAGTCAAATTGTGGCAAATTTTGTCGAGTTGATCAAAAAATTCAGATGGGCAACTTCAGACAGCATTGAAGGGAACCGCAGCCAGATGGGGAAGGAATTCTTCTATATGGTTCAGGAGGGAGTGATAGCGGCGCAATATGTCCAGCAGTGGCAGGAGGTTCCCAGGGATGCGGTATATATCGCGCCTGCGTACACTTTTTTGATGCATAATCGGCCGGTGGAATATCAGATCTGGCTGGATACTGGCAGCCGTGGGTGGCATGAACGCTTGAACCAGCCCTTAACCCAACCATATGTACTGAGCCGGTCTTGGAACCGCGAACAAAAATGGACCGATAAAGAAGAATTTGCCTATGGAAAAGATACGCTGAGCCGGGTGACAACTGGATTGCTGCGCAGGTGCAGGAACAAGGTTTATTTTGGGTTATGTGAATTGAACGAAAGAGGTTTTGAATCACAGGGTCTATTTATTCGAGCAGTACAACGACTTTTAATAGATACTGCTAATTTCCCCGGGTAGCGGGACCTGGTGCTGGAAAACATTAATAATGAGTGAAATCAGACTACGACCTGAGCAAGAGGAAATTCTTAATTATAAAAAGGGGAAGATTGGGATATCGGCTGTCCCAGGCAGTGGAAAAACCTGGACACTTTCATTGCTGGCTGCAGAAATTATAAACCGGGGGTTATTACAGGAGCATCAAGAAGTGTTGATTGTGACCCTGGTAAATTCTGCAGTGGACAATTTTTATAGCCAGGTTACCAGGTTTTGTTCCCAGAAAGCTCTGCTGCCGCTTGGATTTCGGGTTAGGACACTCCATGGACTGGCGCATGATATTGTGAAAGAAAGACCCGACCTGGTTGGGATTGGTGAGGATTTTATTATTGTTGATGAAATGGAGACTAATAAGATCATAGAAGATGCAGCCAGGGCATGGATTCATTCCAATTCTGGAATATTGAGTGAATATATCAACCCTGAGATGGAGGAATATTGGCGTGGCAGAACAATCAGAGACAAAGTCCCTGAATATTTTCGGGATATCGCGATAGGGTTTATCCGGAGTGTAAAAGACAAACGTCTGACATCATCCCAAATCCGTGCACGTCTTGAAGAAATCCCGGTTGAGATGCCGCTCCTTGAAATGGGAAATGAAATTTACAGAGATTACGAACGTAGTTTAAATTACCGCGGGGCGATAGATTTTGATGATCTCATATCCTATGCGCTGGTTGCTCTGGAAAATGATGAATACCTGTCAGATAGGCTTCAAGACCGCTGGCCATATATTCTTGAAGATGAAGCTCAGGACAGCAGCCGGCTTCAGGAAAAAATTTTAAAGCTGCTTTCTGAGAGGAACGGTAACTGGGTCAGAGTGGGCGATCCGAACCAGGCGATCTTTGAAACATTTACGACAGCCAATCCTGAATATTTGCGAAATTTCATTATCCGTGAGGATGTAACAGAAAAATATCTATCTGTATCAGGGCGGTCGACGCAGAGTATTATCGACTTGGCAAATAATCTGGTCACATGGACAGCTCACAATCATCCTATTATTGAAGTTAGAAGCGGCTTGACTCACCCACCGCTTATCGAGCCTGCTACCCAGGACGATCCTCAACCAAATCCTCCAGATTATCTCTCAAAGATTTTTATAAGCCATATCAATCACAGACCCGAAAAGGAAATGGAGGTCGTTGTAAATTCAATTGCTGGATGGCTGCCTGATCATAAAAATGAGACAGTGGCAGTTCTGGTACCGAGAAACGATCGCGGGTCGGCTCTTGCAATTGAACTGCAAAAGGCAAATATTTCCTATAATGATGACCTATTGAAGGTCACTTCACATACCCGCAGGACGGTTGGAATAATAAATAACTTGTTGAAGTTCTTCGCTAACCCTGAATCTGCCTCACAATTATCAAAAGTATACGAAGATTGGCTGGCGCTGAAAGCCCAGAATGAAGAACTTAAATTTGAACCTGAGAAATCATCCCGAAGGATAAAAAAAGTGCCGCATATCGAGGATTTTTTCCAGCCAGAACCTGGCCGTGATTGGCTGGAAGGTGTCCACAATTCTCTGGAGAACGAGCAGGAATACCAGTTTTATTTACAATTCCGGGAAGAAATTCAGCGGTGGGGGCCATCTGTGACAATCCCAATTGACCAGATGGTTTTAACCATTTCAAAAGAGATATTCAAGAAACCTGAGGATTTAGCGCTGGCTTATAAACTTGCACTGATAATGCGTCAGGCAGGACGATTCAATCCGGGTTGGAGAGTTGAAGATTATTCAGCCGAGCTCGAAATTATTCTTAAAAACCGGAGAAGTTTTCTTGGTTTAAGCGATTCAGATACTGGTTTTCATCCCGAAAAACATAAAGGAGTAGTTGTAATATCTACGATGCATAAAGCCAAGGGTATGGAGTGGGACCGGGTTTATCTAATGTCAGCCAACAATTACAATTTTCCAACTGGCTACCCGGAGGAGGTCTATTTTGATGAAAAATATTTCATCCGTGACAGGTTGAACCTGCAAGCAGAGACACTTGCACAGCTGGAGACAATTTTTTTGGAGAAACCTTACGAATGGTATCAGGAGGGGATTTGCGACAAATCAGGCACGGTTGAACTTTGCCCGTGAAAGGTTACGATTATTATATGTAGGCATTACTCGCGCAAAGAAGGAACTGGTAGTCACCTGGAACAACGGTAGAAATGGAAAAAATTCGGCGGCATTAGCGCTTATCAAACTGCTTGAATCAACCCAAAAAAAAGCTTATCCAGAATAAATTGTCGTATATTTTAAAAATGATACTACCCGAGAATTTCAATTACAGTCAAAAAAGCTTGCAAGATTTCGTTTACTGCAGGAGGCTGTTTAAATACCGTTACATTGACAGGATTAATTGGCCTGCTGTCGAATTAGATCCAGTTAATGAACTCGAATTACGTGCTAAATCCGGGGCAGATTTCCACCGGGCTGTCCACCAATACTTTGCCGGAGTATCTGAGGAAAAAATTGAAGATTATTTAGTGGATTCCTCATTAAAAAAATGGTGGGATAATTTTAAAATTTCCATTATAAAGAATCTTGATGAAGCGGATAAATTCCTTCCGGAAGTGAGACTTTACTCGGTTATCCAGGGTTTCCGGGTAATCGCGAAATTAGATCTGGTTGCCATCAAGCCAGATGGGCGCTGGATAATTTATGATTGGAAAACCTCTAAAATTAGATATAAAAGCGGAGTTCTTGGCGAGCACTTTCAATCAAAAGTTTATCCTTATATTCTATTCTGTGCGGGCAAACATTTATGTCCCTCGAAAAGGATCGAACCTGACCAGCTAAAAATGATCTACTGGTTTGCGGAATATCCCTGGAATATGGAGATATTCGAATTCGATAAATATAAATTGACTCAGGCAAAAGATGAGATTGGAAACACAATAGAGAAAATTTCTGGGATGAATCCTGAAGAATTTTTAAAAACCGATCAGGAAGTTAAGTGTAAATTTTGTGTTTACCGGGCACTCTGTGAGAGGGGAGATTTACCAGGGCAGGATGGAGAGGCAAATGAATTAATATTCTCTGAAGAATCCGCACAATATGAATATGATTTTGATCAAATAGTAGAAATTGAATTTTAAGCAATAACGGTTATTGGATTTATGGCAGCCTGGATTGAACCTGAACCGGTAGAAGTCCCGGATGACTTTATAAAAATCGTAGGTGGTCATCCGGTTGTAGCGCACACTCTATACCGGCGTGGATTAAGAAATCCTCAGGAAGCCCTGTCGTTTCTGAATCCGGATTTATTTAAAGCATCTCCATCCAGTGATATTCCTGGATTAGAAAAAGCTGTATCCCGATTGATCAAAGCATTGGAGAAAGGGGAAACAGTTTGTGTTTGGGGCGACTTTGATGTAGATGGGCAAACCTCCACCGCCCTATTAATCTCTGCTCTGCGTAATATTAATATTGATACGGTCTATCATGTCCCTTTGAGGGATATTGAATCGCATGGGGTAAACATTCCATTCTTAGAAAAGATAATTGGGGACGACCACCATCCTAAAATAAACCTGCTGCTTACCTGTGATACCGGCATTGCTTCTCACGAAGCGATTAAATTCGCAAACCAATCCGGGGTGGACGTGATAATCACAGATCACCATGATTTACCGGAAAAGCTGCCAGATGCAGAAACTATCCTGAATCCTAAAATGTTGGCTGAAGATCATCCACTCCGCAACCTGCCAGGCGTGGGTGTGGCATACAAACTCATTGAAGGTCTGTATACCCGGATTGGCCTAAATGATGAAGTGGATCAATTCCTGGACCTGGTTGCATTGGGTATAGTATCGGATGTTGTTATGATTACGAAAGACAACCGTTATTTGCTTCAATCCGGGATTAAAAAACTGCGCCAGGCAGAACGACCGGGACTGCAGGCATTGTATGAATTAATTGAATTAGATCCAAACTTAATTTCAGAAGAACATATAGGTTTTATTATTGGACCCCGCCTGAATGCAGTCGGGAGGCTGGATGATGCTGCAAAGGGAGTAGAGCTATTATTAACCGATAATATGGCAAGAGCACGGATACTTGCTCTGGAACTTGAGACATTTAATTCCCGCAGGAAATTGCTAACAAACCAGGTGTACCAGGCAGCTTTGTCTGGAATTGAAAAAAACCCTGGATTGATGGAAAACAAAGTAATTGTAATATCAAATCCAACCTGGCCGCCAGGAATTATCGGCATTGTCGCCAGTAAACTTGTAGAGAAATACAATAAACCTGTTATCCTGATTTCAACAGCTGACGGTCATGCGGGAAAGGGGTCTGCCAGGTCTGTGGAAAGAGTTGATATCTCAGCTGCAATCCGGGACAGCAGCAGATTTTTATTGGAATATGGCGGGCACCCAATGGCTGCTGGCTTAAAAATTGATCCCGCAAAAATTGAGGATTTCACAAAATCAATCTCTGATTATGTTGTTGCTTTAGATATACCGGATGTAAAAGAAGCAGTATTTGATGGTACTATCGATCTGGGGGAGATAAGCATGGGATTTATTGAAGATGTCGAAAGATTGGCTCCATTTGGACCTGGAAACCGGCAGTTAATATTTATGAGTGAGGATCTAAAATTTCAGAACTATACAACGTTAGGACGTGAAGATGAACATATTTCAATAACAGTATCTGATCGAGAGGAAACCAAATATAGATTGATCTGGTGGAATGGAGCTGATGAATTTGATAAAAAAATTTTGGAAAATTCTCGATTCAATCTGGTATACACTGCACGTTCTTCTTCTTTCCGAGGATCAAAAAGTGTACAACTGGAGTGGGTTGATTTCCAGGTTATCGAAAAGAAAATTACCAATCTGGAGCCGAGCCGAATTTGGAAAATCCGTGATTTTCGAAAAATTCATTCAAAACTTGAAAAATTAATCCAGCTGGAGATCGGGGAAGAAACGCAAATCTGGATCGAAGCGGGTGGAGATAGTGAGTTAAGAACAAAAGGGATCCATAGAAAAATTGAGGCTGCTCTGGTAGACAGATACAACATCAAACCAGCGTCGAGACTTGTAATCTGGACAACACCGCCGGGAAGATGGGAATTGCGCCATGTTATTGAACAATTATCTCCAACAGAACTTATATTCTTTTGTGTTAATCCAAACTCCCTCGACTTTCATTCCTTTGTGAAACAACTCATGGGTATGGTTAAGTTTGGAATAAATGCTAATAATGGTATTTTAGATGTCCAGAAAATGGCTAGCTATCTGGGGCAGAGGGAGATAACCATTCGTAAAGGACTGGATTGGATTATTTCCAAGGGTTATATTATGCCCAGCATTGAGGGAACTTTCGAGATTGCAACAAGGAATGAATTCCTAAAAACTGATGAATCAGAGTTATTAATGAATCAGATCGAGTTGCTAATTGAAGAAACGAATGCATACAGGAATTACCTGAAAGATATTGATATTGAAATCCTGAATTCAGGGATATAATTTATTAATATTTGAGAAATGTTATTCAATTATTGAGAAACCAAACTAACGGGAGGAAAAAATGCCGGGTGAAAAAGATGAAAAATTTGATGAAAAGGAAAGTGAAAAAAGCGCTGAAAAGAGCTGGGATGAAAAATGGAGCAGAGATCCACTAACTCCGATAATATGGGCGTTAATTTTTATCTGGGCGGGAATAGTATTGCTTTTAAGCAACCTGGGTCTGCTAGATCAATTCCTACAGACACTGACATTCAGTACCGGTATAGAGTCGATTGATAAAACAATCAGCGCATGGCCGATTATTTTAATAGGTGCAGGCTGTTTATTTTTGTTTGAAGTGTTTTTAAGATTAATCATACCTGCATATCGAAGACCTGTAGGTGGGACGTTGATTTTTGCTTTTATACTCATCGCAATCGGTTTAAACTCAATTATTGGTTTAAATTGGATTTTGATATGGCCTTTGATTTTGATTGCGGTTGGATTATCGATCTTACTTCGTGGAATTACGAGGAAAAGAGAATAAGTTTAAATTTTTAAAGTCGGCCAAAATTTAAAGAGAATAATTCATCCCAGGCGTATTGAATCGGAACCCACCAGCTTTCGCGCCCTAAACAGCGGAAATATGGTGGTTGGTATGCACGGATGATATCTCCGATCCTGTAACGTGGAAATACAGGTGTTGAAACAATTAGTCCACCGGATTCTCCGGGGGTCATCTCGTGTAACAATTTTGTACCTGTTCTGGTAGCCACCTCAAAAAAGAATTGATCGTAATTTGGAACCCACGCCCTGTTTTGGTCCCGCTGCTGGCCGAACATACCTTCCGTCGCGCCGTAAATCTCCCGGATAACGACATCACCATATAACGATTGCAATACGGGCTGATGCTTAGTATTGATTCCCGGCACACTGCCCAATGTCATTATCTGGGTTTTCCAAATATCTTTTGGATATAAATTATGAATCTTTTTTAAGTAGCGGGCAAACCGGTAAGCAGTGTTAAATACCCCGCCCACCAAGGTCACATTTTTATCTTTGCATGACTGATAGGCGAGTTCAAATCTGTTTTCCCAGTCTGTTACCGATTTTCCGCCCCCCAATGCATCGATTTCTTCTTGAGAAGGTACAGATTGAATTGGTGTTTGAGCAGAGACATATTTTGCATAAATCCCAGAACTATATCCGTAATTAATTTCCTGGTTACCGACTGTAATTGTTCCAACGATCGAAGGGAAGTTTAGATTTAAATTGACTCCTGAAAACAAGTTGAATTTTTTATTCATCAATACATAAACCAGCATTGCCCTGCCAGCGCTGACACGCATATGTAAATCGGTTGGGGTCATTGGAATAAATTTTGATTCACCTTTAGTTGTTCCCCTGGTGATAGCCCATCCGACTGGTTCTTCAGGCAGCAATTGTTCAAAATCACCTGCCATTACTAAATCGAGATATGGCTTAAAATCCTCGTAAGTGGCAGCAGGGAATATTCGTCTATAATCCTGAATATTGTCAACATTTTGGACACCTTGAATTTTTCCATATCCAGTCTTGGAATAATCTTGTATCAATTTTTCAAGTACCTGAAATTGAGATTGTTCAGGATTCTCCAGGGATGCTTCCCAGGGTGAAAGAAAATTTTCAATTAACTTTACTGCAGAATCAGGATCAAATTGTTCTTGTATCACCATAGGATATTTGTTCTCATTTAATAGGATTCAAGTAATATTTATGCAGGATTTTGATTATAACGTCATTTTGAATCTATTCTGGTTTCCTTGGTTTTATGGATCAGACGCTGGCATACAATCAGGAATTTGGATTTAAGATAATTTCCAGTTCTAACAAAGAATTTATGGATATGGTAAGTGCTATTAATTAAAATGATCTCTAGTTATTTTTCCTAACAATTGACTTATAAGATTTCGGAAAATGATTGGAGGATGTAAAAATGTCTAATGACAACATAAAAGAGGTTCTGCGAAGATTGCCTTACGGGTTTTATAGCATCACTTCCAAATTCGGTGATGAAGAAAATGCAATGGTTTTGAATTGGATGACCCAGGTATCATTTGAACCCAGGTTAATTGCAATAGCCGTCCAAAAAACATCTTTCTCTTACCATTTGATTGAAAAAGGGAAAGTCTTTGTTTTGAACGTTTTTAATATTGAGGATGCAGATGCTGTTATACCAATTACAAAGGGACGGAAGAAAAACCCAGAAAAGATGAAAAATCTGGACTATAAACCCGGGGCAGAAACCGGTTGTCCAATTCTTGATGACGCCGCTGCTTACCTTGAATGCAGGGTAAGAAGTATTCAGGATGTTGGTGGAGATCACAATATTGTTGTAGGAGAGATTGTTGGTGCAGGGGTGAGGAAACCAGGCTCAGCCGAGGACACGCTTTCACTGCCAAAAATTGGCTGGAGTTATTCAGGGTAGAAAATAAAAAAATTGTTTAATTCACAACTTCAAAAGATTTATTATCTAACACTATTTTAAAAAATTCTCTCAAACGTTATTCTTCATCTGGATCAATTACTCCAGGTTGTTCAATTTCCACAACATCTCCGTGAACATTGATCCGGATATAAAACCCCATCATCCCCATATATGCTCCTGGTATCTTCTGGAATGCCAGTCTGGATCAGGTTTTCAAATTGTTTATCGATATTTTTCAGTTGGGAGGAAATCATCGCCTGAGAAAAAATATCCTCCTGGCCGAGCATTTTAGCGGTTTGTTCACTTAGAAATTCTTCATGACCTTCAATCATCTCACTCATTGACTTTAAAACCTGCCGGTCAACCTGCTCTGCAGGTATATGCCGGCGAAATCCAATATCATCGACGACATAGCAAGGTTCGTCGCCGACGTAAATGACTTCAACGACTCTATCCTGCTCATCGATTACTAATCCATCAAAAAGGGGTTTTTTTGGCATAAGATTTTGACTGCTTCCGATACTATTATATTCAAGACTCAGGTAAACAATATAAAAATTGTATAAATTTACCCGCATTTTAGCGTCGGACTCTAACTTTCGTTCCCACATTGACAAAATCAAATAACCACTTTGCATCTTCGGTTCGAAGATTTACACAACCGTGACTCATCGGCGTTCCAAAATTATTATGCCAGTATGTACCATGAATGCCGTAATCCTCATAAAAATACATGACAAAAGGCACATCCTCCAGGAAGTAATCGTCCCCCCGCATGTCAGCGAATTTGTATTTTACATATATATTAAATATTCCTTTAACTGTGGGATATTTTGCTATTCCTGTTGATACAATAAATTTCTCAATCAACTCATCTCCCTGGTAAACAAATAATCTCTGTCGAGATAAAACAACATCTATCCAGCGTTCATTTTTCTTGACGCCTTCCGGGCGATTAACTTTTACTTCAATTTCCGTTGGTTGTGATTCGACCTCGGTGGGTGGGGGAGGTGTGCTTGTGAAAGTTGGTGTGAAAGTGGGTGTTTGAGTAGGAGTTAAAGTAGGTGTATCGGTCGGGGTTAAAGTCGGGGTTGAAGTTGGTGTATTAGTATGGGTTGGTGTAAGAGTAAGAGTGAATGTTGGTGTAAAAGTTTGGGTTGATGTGGCTGTTCTGGAAGCCTTTGGAATGGATTGGCCTTGAAGAATATTCATATTCCTGCTGTTCAGAGCCTGGGTGAAACCTGGAAACCGAAGCCATGACAGGATAAACCCGGGCACAATCAGGAGGACAAATAACCATGCGAAAAAGGGTATGTTTGATTTCTTCTCAAAAGGTTTGACACTGTATTCGGTTGTAGAGACGGGTGACTGAATTTGATTTATCGAAGAATTTTCAGATCGCAACTGCTGAATTGCCCAATGCATCCCTTTGCGGGCCTGGACACTGTCAGGGTTGATTTCGAGAGCATGTTTCAGATAATTTATGCTAGCCCGCGGTGTCGTAAGCCCCGCAAGAACAAGCCAGGCTTCTTCCCGTTCTGGATTATTTTGGGCAGCCTTCATCCCCCATATTCTTGCGCTTGATTTATCTCCAAGTTTTAGGGAGTGAAAAGCTCTCTGCAGGTACGTATCGTAGATGGAATTTTCATTGTTCATTGGGAAAATGCTTCTGGCGTCGCGGTTATGCTTTCGTTTCTAATGAAACAAATGATACCAGATGCAATCCCTTGTGCAACAATTTCAGGGGTCTGGGTGAGCAATTGGCGGTCGAGGTTTAAGAATCCAGTTTCAATAATGACAGCCGGTGTACCTTCGTCGATTTCACTGAATGCGTGGTAACTGGTCATATCCTCAGTCACGCTGGTGCTGTGCAACGGTAATCCTGTCGCCTCAGTATATCGATTTCTCAAGCAAGCCGTTAACCTGGTAGTCCGTTCTGGACGTTTATTCGCCATAGCCTGGGCGACTTTGAATCCGGTGGCAAGGTTGTTAACAAAATCGCAGGAATCCGCATGAATTGAAATAAGCGCAGTTGCGTTATATCCAGCCAAATCTTCATCAAATTCCTTTAACAGATCAACTTCAAACCCTTCTTCTACCAGATATTTCTGGACAATCGTGGCTATATTAAGATTGACCTCGGCTTCAGTTAAACCATCACTGCAAACCGCACCAGAGTCGTTTCCCCAGTGACCTGCCACAATTCCAACTGAGGGTGTCAGAGCAGGAGAATCATTTTCATTTTTGATTTCCAGTTTTGTGGGTACAGGTTCTAAATTTACTCCTTCCCACGAATTAACCTGGGTTTTTATACCTGGAGTCCACATTGAGAATAGACTTCGCCAATACAAAAGCGACTCCCAGAATAATTTTTAACTGGTAGAAGAAGCCATTATTTTTCGATGAGGTCGCCTTCTGGTTATTTTCCTGGGTCACTTTTACAAAGAGTATCTCCGCCAATTTGTTAGAACGGATAAAATGTTATGAAAGGGATATTTATAAATTCAAAATACATTTGACAATTTTACTGTAATGCAAATTGTATGCCAGTGGATACGACTCAATTAATTAAAAAAGCTGACCAGGTGTGTCCCGGTCAGCCAGGAAAGGTGGTTATTTTATACTAAAAGATTCCCCAATCCGCACCAGCGCCTTCTTCCATCATCGAAAGATCCCACATTTGCATGCCCATTTCTACGGACACGGGTCGTTCCAGCACCTCTTCGCTGTTTTTACGCACCATTTCCATCAACGCCGGGGCATATGGGCAGAAAGGTGTGGTCAGGATCATTGTGATTTCAGCGTCTTGGTCATTGACCTTTAAATCCCTGATCAAACCGAGTTCAATTACATTGAGACCAATTTCTGGATCGATTACTTCTCTGAGTTTTTCTTTAACTGGTTCAACCAGGTCTGGATGCGTTTGTTCCGCCTGCCAGAATAATCTTGATTCACTGCTGCTTTTGTCATTGGAAGTCATAACCGGGCAGTCTCCAGTATCTGGGGCTTAGGGACAATATAAGTGCAATGTGAATCCCCATGTAATTTACAGTTGATTTTCTTGGTAGGTAAATCAAGTATCGTTGCAATCAATGTACGGTCAATTGAACAGATTTCAGGGTGGTCATGACCTACATGAATATACGGGCAATTCGATTCATTGATATAGTATGCATCATCTTTGGATTCCCAATCTACTGTAAAACCCTCCTCGGAAAGCAGGGAGGTAATCAGATCGAGCTTTTGTTCGATATTCATACCCCTGAGACCACCCTTATGCTCTTCAGCCAAATCTCTTGCCATCTCAGAAAACAATTCATCAACCTTGTGGTCGGGTAATATATGTTTCAATTGATCCAGCAGTCTGAGTACCAGTCTTAAATAGCGTCTGGGAAATTGTTCTCTACCTTTTTCAGATAAAAAGTATAGCCGGCGTGGCCTTCCTACCCCATGCCGTTCCTCAACAGAAACTACCAAACCCTCAGCTTCTAATTTTGTGATATGGTGGCGAACGGAAATAGGATTGATTTCAACCTCATCAGCCAGTTCATTGATTGTACATTTGTTATGAATTAAGAGTGTCTGTAACACTCGTTCACGGGTGGATTTAGCTGAATCCTCATATATGTCCATGGAATGTTGACTCTTTTATTTGTTTGTTGTGCTTAGAATATATTCCTTTATCTGGTTGAGAGTATACTATGGCGAATTAATTTTGTCAATATTTAAGATTATTATCCTAAATATTATTGACTTACAGCTGTGATTTTGATATAATGGGCAAATAAATTAGATTTTTATGCTAAATATTGACAGTAAATGGCACAATTGCTATAATCTGCTGGTTAAAAAATTAAAAAAAGTATAAGTTCAGGAGTATGTATGTCTGAATTAGTAATTAATGATCTTCATGTAAGTGTCGAAGATAAAGAGATTCTAAAAGGTGTAAATCTTACAGTAAGACAAGGCGAAGTCCACGCGCTCATGGGACCAAACGGAACCGGGAAGTCCACCCTGGCATACTCGCTTATGGGACATCCCAATTATGAAGTAACAACTGGAGAAGTATGGTTCAAAGGTCAAAATATTATTGAATTGGAACCAAATGAACGTGCCCACTTGGGACTATTTCTTGCATTTCAATATCCTGTTGCAATTCCGGGAGTTTCAGTTGCGAATTTTTTAAGAACTGCTATTAACGCGGAGCGGAAAGCTGATGATCCAGATGATAAAGGAATTCCGATCCCAGAATTTCGAAAACATTAAAGCAGAAAATGGATTTGTTAAAAATGGATCATTCTTTCGCCGGCCGCTATCTGAATGAAGGGTTTTCTGGTGGTGAGAAGAAAAGAGCTGAAGTGCTACAGATGGCAACATTGCAGCCCGAAATTGCATTGATGGATGAAACAGATTCTGGCTTGGATATCGATGCATTAAGAATTGTCTCCGAAGGTGTTAATGCTCTTCGATCGTCCTGAATTTGGAGTGCTTGTTATTACACATTACCAGAGAATATTAAATTACATAAAACCAGATTTTGTCCATATCATGCTGGATGGGCAGGTAGTTGAAACTGGGGGACCTGAACTCGCCCTGCAGCTTGAAGAACAAGGATATGACTGGATTAAACAAAAAAGCGGAAGATTCCCACAGTAGCACCACACAATTTCGATATTCCCAATTTTATTGTTGCCCGGAGGTTTCTTGATGAGCGATGCTCAAATTTTGGAAGGTATAGGAGAATATCAATACGGGTTTAAAGATCCCGAAACTTATGTTTTTAAATCACGGAAAGGTCTGGATCAAGAAATTGTCGCACAAATTTCAGCCATGAAGGGAGAGCCAGAATGGATGCTGGAATTCCGCATGAAAGCTCTCGAACATTTTATGGTGCGACCCATGCCAGGCTGGGGGGCTGATCTATCATCACTGGACCTGGATGATATTTACTACTATGTCAAACCCACTGAAGCAGAAAGTAATAGCTGGGATGATGTTCCTGAAACAATAAAGAATACTTTTGACAAACTTGGGAATCCCCGAAGCTGAACAGAAATTTCTTGCTGGTGTTGGAGCGCAATATGAATCCGAAATGGTTTACCACAGGTACAGGAGCACCTGGAAGAACAGGGAGTAATTTTTCTGAGCATCGAAGATGGTTTGCGTGAACATCCAGAACTTTTTCGAGAATACTTTGGTACGGTAATTCCAATTGAAGATAATAAATTTGCAGCTTTAAATAGTGCGGTCTGGTCTGGTGGCTCATTTATTTATATTCCCAAAGGTGTAAAGGTGGATTTGCCTTTGCAGGCATATTTCCGGTTGAATATCGCCAATATCGGACAATTTGAACGAACTTTAATCATCGCTGATGAAGGTGCACAAGTTCACTATGTTGAGGGCTGCACTGCTCCAATTTATACGACTGATTCATTCCACAGCGGGGTGATTGAGATCATTGTGAAGAAGAATGCTCGTGTGCGATACACAACCATCCAGAATTGGTCTACTAATGTATATAACCTGGTGACCCAACGTGCACTGGTGTATGAAGGCGCTACAATGGAATGGGTTGATGCAAATTTGGGTTCAAAAATGACGATGAAATACCCATCTTGTTATCTATTAGGTCCGGGAGCGCATGGTGAAATTCTTTCAATGGCATTTGCCGGGGAAGGACAACATCAGGACGCTGGTGGGAAAGTGATTCATTTTGCTCCTAACACGAGCAGCAAAATCACCTCAAAATCAATCAGCAAAGGCTCTGGACGCGCCTCATATCAGGGGATTATTGAAAGTACATAAAGGTGCTAAAAATGTTCGTTCAAATGTAGTGTGTGATGCATTATTGCTGGATGAACATTCCCGATCAGATACATATCCATATATCGAAATTGATGAGGACGATGTAACAATTGGGCATGAAGCATCTGTTTCGAAAGTCGGTGAAGAACAGCTATTTTACCTGATGAGTCGGGGATTGAGCGAGGAAGAAGCGACGACAATGGTTGTTTCTGGTTTCATTGAACCGCTGGTTAAAGAATTACCAATGGAATATGCAATCGAAATGAACCGCTTGATACAACTGCAAATGGAAGGATCTATTGGTTAATAATGGCGAATAAGAAAGTAATTACCAGAAAGAAAAGTTCAACATCAGTACAAAAACATTTTCCCTTTACCAGGGAAATGTTCACCACAATCTCGGGGAACGGCGAAACCCCAGAATTTTTTAAAGAATATTCGCGCTAGAGCCTGGAACGATTTTATCAATATTCCGATACCTACCACCCAGGAAGAAGCATGGCGCAGAACCGATTTGAGGTCATTACCTGCAGGGGATTTCCTTCTGCCAGAATTGCAGAAGATTGATGAAATCAGAATTGCCGGCAGTACCGGAAGAATTGCTTCGGCCTCTTGCGGGAACCACACACGGTGGCCAAATTATATTTACACCCACAGGCGTGAAAATCGACAGCAACCTGCAACTTGAAGAGACAGGAGTGATCTTTACAGATTTGAATACAGCCCGGAAACGGCATCCCGAAAAACTGAAGAATATTATGGGCGAAATTGTCAAATCCGACGAAGGAAAATTTGCTGCGCTGGCCTCTGCTCTTTCACAAAATGGTGTTTTGCTTTATGTTCCAAGAGGTGTAGATCTTGAGTTGCCATTACACAGTATTTTATGGGGTCCGGGTGATAAGCTGGCGTTCTTCACCCATCTGATGGTTTACCTGGAAGAGGGTTCATCAGCCACCTATGTGCACGAGGCTGCCTCCCCGACCGTACCGGACCATTCAACTTTACATGCAGGTGTGGTTGAAATTTATGTAGGTTCCGGTTCTAATTTAAGCGTTTGTGGAATTGCAATCATGGGGAGAACATGTTTGGAATTTCAGCCATGAGCGCGCCAAAGTAGAGCGCGATGCCAGCATCGATTGGATATTTGGCGCAATTGGAAGCCGGCTCACAAAAAATTTTTCCGATATCGATCTGATTGGCAGAGGTTCGACAGGTAGAATGTCAGGTTTTTATTTTACAGATGGTGAGCAGCACCTCGATCATGATACCCAGCAGAACCACTTTGCACCCGATACAACCAGTGATTTACTCTTTAAAGGAGCATTACGAGAGAAAAGCAGGTCGGTGTGGCAGGGCATGATTTATGTTGCGCCCGGCGCTCAAAAATCAGATGGCTACCAGGCAAACCGGAATCTAATTTTGGATGCGTCGTCCCGGGCTGATTCAATTCCCGGCTTAGAAATTCTTGCAGACGATGTACGCTGTACACATGGTGCGACTGTCGGAAAAATTGATCCTGAGCAGGTTTTTTATCTGGAGACAAGAGGCATTCCGAAAAAAGATGCTGAGAAACTGGTTATCGAGGGTTTCTTTGATCCAATCATGCAGCGTATTCCTTACGAAGGAGTGCGGAACCGCCTGCAAGAGGCGATCAGGTTAAAGACAGATTATTAATTTTCTGATATGTAAATTTAATTTCGAATAAAATTTGAACTGTACCTCAGATAAAGTAAAATATTACATCTATCCTTCACAACTGCGGTGTATTAGTAGAAAAAAATAAAAATTTAAGTGGGGAATCCTTAAATTTGAACTGGTTGGGATACTATAAAAATAAAAAGCACTATAAATAAGGAGAAGAAATTGTCAGGAGTTTTTTTTACTAGAGATCCAGATGAAGAAAGAGGTTTCAAAGTCGGCGATCGAGTTGAGGTGTATTGCGATCACGAAGATAACACCGATCGAATTCGTGATTGGTTGGAAGGCACAGTAGTACAGGTTGATCCAAAAATGATCGCAGTCCAATTTAAAGAAAACGTTTACCTCACTGATGGCTGGATGGTTCCAGATCATGTATTGTGGTGTCCAAAAGATTCACAAAATTTGCGCAGACCTCTTCGTCGTAAGAGAAAAAGACAAACCATATAAGATATACATCTGTGCTTATTAATTTATACTGACAGGGAATTGGAAGACTTTATGATACTTACATCACACGCTGATAATGATTCTAATTTTCTCCGCTACCGAAAAGACTTTCCAATCCTGGCACTGGATATAAAACCAGGTGTCCCACTGGTTTATCTTGATTCAGCTGCGACGAGTCAAAAACCTGAACAGGTTCTGGATGCAATGGATCACCTCTATAAAAATTCATATGCCAATATTCACCGCGGAATCCATAAACTGGCGGAGGATGCTACTGAGCAATATGAAAGCGCCCGAAATAAAATTTCTGAATTTATCAATTCCCCATCACCAGAACAAATCATATTCACCCGTAATACTACTGAATCTATAAATTTGATCGTTCAAAGTTGGGGCCGAACAAATTTGAAACCGGGTGATACTGTAATTTTGACCGAGATGGAACACCATTCGAACCTGGTTCCATGGCAGTTGTTGTCCGAATTTATCGATATAAATTTGGAGTTCATCACGGTAACAGAAGAAGGGCTGCTTGATCTTGAAGAATATGAACAGCTGTTGAAATTAAATCCGAAAGCGGTTAGCTTCACACAAATGTCAAATGTACTTGGAACGGTCACTCCTGCCTCTGAAATAATACAAATGGCTCGCAATGCTGGAGCAACAACCATTGTCGATGGAGCCCAGTCAGTACCGCATTTCCCTGTGGATGTTCAGGCCTTGGATATGGATTTTTTGGCATTTTCAGGGCATAAAATGTGCGGACCCAGTGGAATTGGCGTTTTATACGGTAAACGGGATTTACTGGAAAAGATGCCTCCATTCCTGGGAGGCGGGGACATGATAAAGCAAGTGAAGTTGCGGGAATTCTCTGCAAACGACCTGCCATATAAATTTGAAGCCGGAACCCCGGCAATTGCGGAAGTGGTTGGTTTTGGCGCTGCAGTTGATTATCTAGGATCAATCGGAATGGAAAAGATCTTTGAGCACGAACAGGATATTGTAAGTTATGCGATTGAGCGGTTAACTGAAGTCCCCGGTTTGAAAATCTATGGTCCAGATGCCAGGCAAAAAGGGGGTGTTGTATCTTTTACTATGAGTGGTTCGCACCCGCATGATATCGCCCAGATATTGGACAATGAAGGAATTGCCATAAGAGCTGGTCATCACTGCGCTATGCCTCTGCATCAAAAATTGAACATACCTGCGTCAGCGCGGGCAAGTTTCTACCTGTACAATACAAGGGATGAAATTGATAAACTGGCTGAAGGATTATATTCGGTGCTAGATATATTCGGAATATAAATTACCGACAAAAAATAATTATTAAAATTAAAACATGGAAGATTTATACAGAGAAATCATCATTGACCGTTATAAAAACCCACAATTTAAGGGGGAATTAGATCCACACGATATATCCTTTGAAGATGACAATCCGCTGTGCGGAGATCACATAAGGATAGATTTGCGCATAGATGAAGAAGGTGTTGTTACTGATGCAGCATTTGACGGCTATGGATGCGCGATATCACAGGCATCCGCAGATCTGCTTGTTGAATCCATCCAGGGAAAATCGCTGGAAGAAATTAAAGAGTATACAAAAGAGGATTTACTTGAAATGCTGGGTCTAGAATTAGGACCAGCACGTATAAAATGTGCCTTACTTTCATTGAAGGTCCTCAAAGCTGGCATTTATGGTGTTGGTGAAAGTATTGGTGAATGAACGGAAATCCAAACTATAAGGTCATTTTCTGAAAAATAGTAAACAATTATGCTTGATGATACTAAATATGACCCTGATACTTTCGAATTTATTGAAATTTGTTCAATTGGTGAGATAAATGAAGGGGAAAGACTATTTCTTGAAGTTGATGATAAACAGATTGTATTGTTCAGGATAAATGGCGATTACTTCGCCGTAGATGACATTTGCAGCCATGATGATGGCCCTCTGGGTGAGGGTGATCTGGAAGGAGACAACATAATATGCCCACGCCACGGAGCCCGTTTTGATATCCGGACTGGGAAGGCAGTATCTTTGCCGGCTGTAATAGATATTTGCGCTTATCCTGTCAGGATTCGAAATAATAATATAGAAATTGGATTTCTAAAAACCTAAGTCGCGACTCTATCCGGTTTCTTACCGGATGCATAAAAAGTGGGAACGAATAATACCCGCTCTCCTTCCTGGCGGTACTTTTCTTCTTTCAAACGAAACGCTTCCAAATCTAAATCTGAATTGACCATTTGCAAATCTGAGATTAAAAATTGCCATTCAATTTTGAAATCTTTTATCAATTCCGTTCTATTCCAATTTCCCCCCAATACACCGGTTTCAATATCCACCAGGCCTGCCTTGACCAAGTGTGCAGTTAATTTCCGGCCAAAGAAGGGATCTGCGCCTTGCATTTGAAGAGAATTACTCTGCGCTTTTGAAATTGGCTTAAAATCATCGGGATAATCAATTCGACCGCCATAATCAGGTTCTGCAAGTGAGAGTACAGGACAACCTGGTTTCGTTACTCTTACAATCTCCTTGAGAACTTTAACAGGTTCACTCAACCACATCAGAAAAAAATGGGTATAAGATAGGTCAAATGTATTGTCATTGAACGGTAATGTAATTCCATCGGCTAAAGTATAAAAAACAAATGGGTAATGAACCTTTGCGAATGCAAGGAATTCTTGATTTATATCGACCCCAACCAGATTTGCGCTTTGCATGCCAGTAAAATTATTTGGGTTTGAATTTATGATTTCATCCCTAAAGTGTCCCAGTACCGCCCCTGTTCCGCTTCCCACTTCAAGGATTTTTAAATTGGAATAATCCGGTATTCTATTGAAGAGATATTCCCTGACTGCAGCGGTCCACCCGGCTTGCTGCCGGAAACGATTATGCCATTCGGTTAAAGTTGGGGTCAATCAGAATGCCCTTTCCAGATAGTCCTCCAATCATCCTTAAGGAAATTACCCAGAACCTGATTTATTCCCTGAGCAGGTAAAACATCTCCATCAGGTTCTATATAAAGCCAGCCACTACCTTCCCCCGATTCTTTTCCCCTGTAATTTGTTTCAAATTTTACTGGATTAAATGATGAATATGGGACCGGAAGGTTCCATATCAAATCAAGCTGATGCTCAGCTATCTTATTGCGAAGATTTTCAAGCTGGGGAGCCAGGTTTTGGGTCTGGGCACTGAGGGAAATTCCCTTTACTCCGATTAATTTAAAATTTTCAATAGAACTTGTAATGTCATCTAAATTATTTTCCGCAAGAGTTAAATGAACCGATACAAATAAGTCTTCCAACAAACATGCCTGCAGTCCGTCCCTTACTTCTTTTTTGTCGTTGTAAACAATCATCACATAATCCAATCCTGTGAGCAATAATTCATTTAAATAATCAGGTTCCGAGAGTCGGATGCCATCTGTTAGCAATCCTGACACCTGGCCATTATTCTCGGTTTGCTGTAAAAGCTGCGGAAGATCATCCCTCAGGGTTGGTTCGCCTCCGGTAAAAACAATATGTGGGATACCAACTGACCATGCTTTATCAATAATCTTTAACCATTCTGTTGTGTCCAATTCTTTACCTACCCTGTCAGAGGGAGCAAAATTCGGGTCATCCAATGCTGGCAGGCGATATGTTATTGCACAATCCAATCTGTATGGAGCAGAGATATGTCCACTATATGGCAAAATCCGCTCCATATCCAGAAAAGAAACAGGATCAAGATCAGGTGTATTTATAAGATCCTGAATCCTTTCAGATAGATCAAGATAATCTCTTTTGGCAGTAGAAGGTTGAACTTTATACCTTCTGGAGATTTCTTTTGCTACAATTTCTGGAGATGTATTCTTTATCAGAAAATAGGCATATTCTGTTGCGGTCGTGTTTAAATGCAGGATTGTGCTGGCATTAATTATCAGGATTCCATTCCCATCCACCTCGATCCTTAAGTGCAGTCGGTAATTTCTAGGATCATCAGCAGGTGATAGATACTGGTAAATCCCGGGTTGAACAATTTTTTCAGGAGATATTGATTTCTTAAAGGATTTGGTTATTCTTTGCATTTTCCGTCCCAGATTTAATTGGTTAGATCGATTTCAGTTAAAACAATACTGGAATATCAGTTGTTTTTGAGATGTTGATGATATAGTGGGCAGCCGCCACCACATTCAGATAAAAGCGCACACTGGTAACATTTGTCAGGGAGATTTGTTCGTTCCCTCAACGTAACTGCCAGTTCATGGTTCCAGATTGAATCCCATTCATCAAAAAGGAGGTTACCGAGCGTTTTGTAATAAGATTGGCATGGAAGTACATTGCCATCCGGTTCGATGCACATATTGTAGCGGGCAGCAGTGCAACCTTTTACACCTAATTCCATTTGAACCGGATCAAAATTGCAGTATTGAGTTGGTGTGTACCAGATCAATTTTTGATTATTTTTCTGTGTCAGTGAACGGGCGGTTTCCAGAAAAGGCTGTAATTCCCGTTCGTCTATCCCAGTGTGAACACTTTTACCTTTTCCTGAGTAGATGAGTGCATTCATCCCAACAGTGGGAACGCCTAACTTCGCCAGAAAATTAATAGTATCTGCCAGGTCTTCGCGGTTAGGTTGTAAGAGGGTAGTATTGGTCATCACATAAAGCGGGCTATCAAGGGCATTTTTTATCCCTGCTACCGTTTGATTCCAGGCGCCCCTGGATGCAACCATTTGATCATGGATAGCGGCATGGTGCGATTCCAGGGTTATCTGGACATGGTCAAGGCCAGCATTTACCAGATCCCTGACATAAGCCTTATCCTGAAGCCGGCGACCATTGGTGTTTAATCCTGAAATCTGACCAATCTTCTCTGCGTGTGAGATTAATTCACATAAATCGCCTCTTAACGTGGGCTCACCTCCAGTAAAAACTATGTGGGGAATGCCTATCTCCCAGAGTTTACTGATGATCTGCCTCCATTCTTGAGTATCTAATTCCATAAAATTCCTGGGGCGTGCGTTGTAACAATGCGGGCAATCATTGTTGCACCGGTAGGTAAGCGCAAGATCCATCCTGTATGGAGCAGTTGGCTTGACATGAAACGGAGGGTTTATTTCCAGATTAAGATCATGAATTGGACAGGCTCCATCTGGTCGGATTAATTCCTCTATCTGGTCCTTAAATTGAATATAATCAGAATTTACTTCATCGAGAGTGGTTCTGTAACGGGATTTAATCAAATGTATTGAAGTTTCAGTCGAAGTGTTTTCCAAAAATAATCTAGCCATAAACGCGGCCGTTGGATTCAGATGCATAACCCTATTTGCATTAACAATGAGAAGGCCAGAACCATCACTGTCAACGCGCAGATGGATTTTGGAGGATTCACCTATATTTTCCCTCCGGTACTGAAACAAACCTGGTTGTGCATAATCCGATTGTGAATTTCGCAATCGGTTTTTAATGTTTGACAGAAAACGATTCATCTGTGGGTTAATCCTTCTCAATAACTTAGAATCCTACCTGCCGCCGCCAGCGCAGGCACATGCGCATCCTGCGCAGGCACACGCACAGGCGCAGGCGCATCCACCGCTGGAAAAACTTCGACCGCTGCCTCCTCGTCCCCGGCTTGCGAGAGGGACCGGGTTTGTCTTCTGAGTCACTCCATTGGTAAAATCGGTAATATTCCCGACCACCTCACTAGAAAAATTCTGAACACTGTTGACAATTGAGGCAGCAAAAACCGAACCGGGTAACTGCGGCAAAGGAGCTCCAGGTGTACCGGTGGAAGGTAATGGCGCTCCTGCTGGTCTAGGTGATGAAGGTATATGCTGGCCATAGCCAGGATCATAGCGGGGCCACCAGGTGGGGATGAAGACCGGACCCGTTCGGAATATATCTCTGGTGCGATCTTCGTATTCCTCATCAAGCATGGTCCAATCCATATTTTCTTCAAACTTCTCGCTTTTCACTTCAGGTGTCTCTGCAGTTTCAACCTGGATCCAGGCGCGATTGACTATATCTTTATAATATGCGATGGTCTCATTTCTGCTGAATCCCTTCATTTTTTTCGCTACACTGTTTACAAGGTCGATCATCCCATCCTGCATTGCTTTTCTGCGCGCTAGCTTATTCTCCATCTGCATAGCTTCAAGGAAATCGGTTTCATACTTATACAATCCATCCGGAGGCGGATCACTCACCTGTAAGGTAAGGGGATCTTGTTCAACGACAACAGCTGCGCCTTTTTTTATTGCTGAAAAAAGAATCATGGTCAAAATCTTTTCCATCGGTTGTTCCAATAAAATTGCGGCTTCAACTGCGGTAAGCCCGCGCTTTATTCCATGTCCTTCAATTGCAATTTTTGGCGGGAGATACTGCAGTTTTCTCTTGCTGGTATTCCGGTAGGACAGATAAATTCCACCAGCTACAAGTAAGAATTGACCCACAACAGAATATTTGCGGGCAGACCGCTTCAGTGCCAATACCCAGAAGACTAAGGAAATTTGTATCGGATCTGACAATGCTATCTTCAGAGACGTATCTTGGATGGGAAAGAAGCTCCAAATTTGTATTGCTGGTCTCCAGAGGCCTGTGAATTTGACCAGGTGTAAGTGATTCTGCCGTCACCATCAACACCAGTTACAGGTTCAGATGGAAAACCCTGGGGAGCTGAATGCCATTTTGGTTCATCAGGCTCAACGCCGGGAGGCAGGTGGAATGTCACTGTTATATCCGTGTCGCCCTCTACAAATTGGGAACCAAAATAAACGGGTGAAAATACAGCGCTGGCGTATTCATTATTTTCGCTGTCCGGATACAACACTCTCCTGACACCTTCGATATATACATGAACCTCTCCCGAATCTCCGGGTTGAATTGAATCCTGCGCCAGAGCAAGCGCAACGCCGGATCCGGTGCCCTGATAGTCTCCTTTGGAAATATCCGCCACGGGTGTCCCATTGATTTCAGCGCTGATCAGGTTTATATCAAAATTGGGATTTGGTAAGCCAAGATCTATAAAATCGATCGGAGAAGCAGCCGGATTATTTGTAAAAACCAGAATGTAGTCGATTGCATATGTTCCATCCTCATCTATAAATACATGTACATCCAACTTATCCAGGCTGAAAAGATACGTTTGAGCGGCAACTTGAATCGGGATAACCAAGATAATGCTCAAAACAACCATGCTGACGAATAACTTTTTCATAAGCACTCCAGCAAGATGAATATTCTAAATTATTTATGAATGGTCAAATGTTCTAACAACCGGAAGGTCACCATTTTGGTTCTTCACTTAACTGGTATGAAGTACCACAATATGGGCAATTGACTACCGGCGCTCCAGCAACCATCTCAATATTGTCGGTTTTTAAAGCCCCGCCACATGATTTACAGCTGAATTGATCGAGTTCGATATTACCTGGCAGGTCGACCTGGTAAGTTATAGAAGAACCTTCAGCCTCAGATTGCCTAGCTCTGCGACTCCCTAACCAGATTAAACCAAATCCAATCGCCACACTGATGATTCCCACAGGTATCCAACCTGTTGAACCTTCTGGACCGAAAGCGCCCCATATAAATAGAACCCCAAAAAATATTAATATCGCCGCTGCAATATAAAGGATAATCTTAATTACATCCATATAGACCTCGCTTCCTTTTATAGTTTATCCTGTCTTATAACTGCGCGCAACTGATTTATTACCTATAATTATTGTTATTATTTTTACAGGTAAAAAAATCTGTGCATAAGATAATGCACAGACTAATAGAATTTAGGAAGGAATGGTTATTCTTCATCAATTTTAAATTCATCATCGGATGCGGCTAGTTCTATAAGGTCACCTGTTGCAACGAAAATGGTCCTCTCGCAAATGTTAGTAACACGGTCAGCCATTCGTTCGAGGTTATGGGCAGCCCACATGAGCATATTAGCACGGTCTATTGTTGCAGGATTAGCCAACATCACGGTTACAAGCTCACGATACACCTGGTTGTATAAAGCATCCACTTGTTGATCATCTTGGGGAATTAAACTGGCTGTCTCGGAATCCTGTTCTACAAATGCTCCGATTGCTCTGTGCAGCATATCTACCGCTATATCTGCCATTCGGGGAATGTCAATAAGCGGTTTTACATGGGGCTGAGATCCGATTTTCAGGCAGATCTTAGCGATGCCTTTTGCATAATCGCCCATCCTTTCTAGCTCGCCAACAATTTCCAAGATTGAAGCTATTAAACGTAAATCTCCCGCCATAATAGGTTGGACCGTTGCGATGGTGACAATAATGTCATTTTCTAATTTAAAACGTTTATCATTGATCATACTATCGTTCCTATAAACGTTCAACGCCAGATCAGTATCGCGGTTTTTTAATGCGTTTATGGCTTCCAGAGTTGCATTTTCTACCATACTGTTCATTATCAAGATTTCGTCCAGTAAATGGCGGATCTTTTTATCCAATTGAACTCTTGAGGACATTAATTACCTCCTGAGAAACTTTCTTTAATTATCCAAAACGACCTTCAATATAATTAGATGTACGTTCATCCTGAGGATTAATAAAGAGATTATCGCCAGGACCATGTTCAATTAATTCACCCTGTAAAAAGTATGCGGCATAATCTGCAGTTCGTGCTGCTTGCTGAACTGAATGGGGAACCAATATTATTGTATATTGTTGCTTTAAAGTCTGTAACGTGGCTTCTATATATCCTGTAGATATGGGGTCCAGACCGGAGGTTGGTTCATCAAGAAGAATCAACTCTGGTTCGAGAGCTAGACTGCGAGCTAAGCAGAGGCGTTGTTGTTGACCACCTGAGAGCGCAATGGCAGGTTCATCTAAACGCGATTTGACTTCATCCCACAAGGCTGCTTGCCTTAGAACCGATTCAACGCTCGTATCAAGCCTATTCTTTTCCTTGACTCCTGACATTTCCAGGCTAAATGTGATATTGCTGCGAATATCCAGGGGAAGAACCACAGGTCTTGCGAAAACCATACCGATCCTTCTGCGTAAGTTGATGACATTTATATTCGGATCTAAAATATTTGTGAGTTGATTATATTCGTCCGCCAACATTACTTTTCCTGTTACACTAGCGACATCAGTTAAATCGTTTAACCGATTAATTACACGTAATAATGATGATTTTCCACCACCCGAAGGTCCGAAAATTACTGTAATTCTGTTGGCTGGAATTTTCATATTAACATTGCGTAAAGCTTCCACGCCATCTGAATATTTAAGATTTAACCCCTCAATTATTAGTTTTTCCATAATAGCAATTTATTCAGTCACCATTGGCGCTTGGCACGTGCTTTTGACCTGATGATTGTAGCGAGAATATTCATACCAAGGATGAATAACAGCAATACAAGAGCAGTTCCATATTGAAGATTTAATGGCATTCCGGGAATTTGGGTAGAAATCACAAACAGATGATAAGGTAGGGCCATAGTTGCATCAAAAGGAGAATTTGGCAATTGAGGCAGGAAAAATGCTGCCGTGGTAAATAATATTGGCGCTGTTTCACCAACTGCTCTTTCTAAACCAAGGATGATACCAGTTAAAATTCCAGGTTGTGCTTGAGGAAGGACAATACGCCTAATAGTCTGCCATTGGCTGGCGCCTAAAGAAATGCTGACAACTCGGAAAGATCTTGGAACCGTTCGCATAGCCTCTTCAGCTGTGCTGATAAAAACCGGTAAAGTCATAATAGAAAGTGTAAGACAACCAGCCAATATGCTTGTACCAAATTGTAGAAAAATAACAAAAAGGCCTAATCCAAATAATCCATAAACTACTGATGGTATCCCTGCTAAATTTATTATTGCGATCCTGATCATTCTGGTCCAGCGGTTATCGGGTGCGTATTCAGCAAGATAAATTGCAGCACCGAGACTAATCGGAATAGAAAACAATGCTGTTCCTATTGTCAACAATAGAGTTCCAATTATTGCAGGGAAGATACCGCCAGCTCGCATCCCATCCCTGGGATAACCTGTAAGGAAATCCCATGTTATTGTAGAAATCCCCTCGATAAAAATATGAACTACGATAGCTAAAACCGGGATCAACGTGGCTGCAGCGATTAGTGTGAGAAATATATAACCGAAACGCTGGATTCCGAGTCTGATCCTAGGCGTTGATAAATATTCTCTTATCATTAATTATCGATTCCAAGTGTATAAAATTAAGATAATAATCGTTCAGATCGTTTACTCTGTCTGAAAACCACAGCCGAAGCAGCGAGATTGATAAAAAGAGAAAACAAAAAGAGGATCAATCCCACGAAAAATAAGACATGGTAATGCACACTTCCGGTAGCCACTTCCCCCATTTCAGCGGCGATCGTTGCAGTCATAGTCCTGACAGGGAAAAAGAAAGAGTTTAATCCTTTAAATGAAACAGGCGCATTACCAGTAACCATCATAACTGTCATGGTTTCTCCGATTGTCCTTCCAATCCCCAGCATAAAGGCAGTAAGAATACCCGAGCGCGCTGCAGGAACTGTGACGTGCCAGATTGTTTGCCAGTCTGTAGCCCCGAGGGCTATCGACGCATTTCTATATGAACGGGGAATTGCATCCAGCGAATCGTCTGCAATTGATACGATTGTTGGGAGGGACATCGCTGCCAGTAAAATCGAACCAGTAAACGCTGAAAGTCCGGTGGGTAAATTAAATAATTCTCTTAGGTATGGAGAAAGAATAATTATTCCCAGAAAACCAAGGACGACAGAAGGGATACCTCCTAAGATTTCGAAAGAGGGTTTGAGAATATCTCTTGCCCAACCAGGAGCAATTTCGGATATGAAAACTGCCGTACACAACCCAACTGGTATTGCAATTATTGTCGCTCCCACTGTAACAACCAGAGATCCACTAATTAGAGGGAATATACCGAAATACTCCTCGATTGGATACCAACGGTTACTAAAGAGCGAACTGAATTGAACTTGGAAAAAAGTTGGCAATCCTTCATTGACCAAAAAGAAAAAAATCAAAATTACAAAGATTATTGCTGAATAACCCGTGAACTTAATTAACCGGGTAATAAAAAATTCAAAAATATAGCTGTTTTTTCTCATTGTCTTTTCTCAACGAATATTTGGGTGTAATCCGTTTATTTTTACTAATAAACGTTGAATTAGAACTTTCTTCTGATCAAGTCAATTCCCAAAAATTGAAGAAATTTAATTGTGAAAATCATCTATCTGGGATTTGTTATTGGTACAAATCCAAGTTCAGAAACGATGTTTTGAGCTTCAGGAGTAAAAATCCAATCGATATATTCCTTTATCGCACCTGACGGATAACCATTGGTATACATATAAAGATCACGCGCTATCGGATATGTATTGTTTAACACCGATTCCTGGGTGGGATAGATGTATCCATTAACCTCATTTTCAGAAATTGCGATTACTTTTAGATCAGGGGTTACGTATCCCAATCCATCATATCCAATGGCATTAGGATTTAACCGTATTTCAGAGCTTATACCTTCTGAAGAAGGGAGGAGAAGAGTTTCACGTGCGAAGAGTGTCTTGTTATTATTATCACCGAGCCTCAGAACTTCTTCCAGAAAATATACATGCGTTCCTGAATTAGTCTCACGGGAAAGGAGTACTATTGGGCGATCGAACCCACCAATTTCTTTCCAATTATCAATTTTTCCTGAGTATATATCTGAAATTTGTTGCAGGGTAAGTTTTTTTATGGGATTCGATTGATTTACAATTACGGCAATGGCATCTTTTGCTATTACATGCTCAACAGGTTCTACACCATTATCATTTGCATTTTGAAATTCTTCGTCTTTGATTTTTCTCGAAGCGTTGGCGATATCCACTGTTCCATTAATTAAAGCCGCAATACCAGTACCTGAACCTCCACCTGTCACGGAAATGTTGATTTCTGGATGGATTAAATGGTACGCTTCAGCCCAGGCTAGCGCAAGATTTACAATCGTGTCTGAGCCTTTATTCTCAATATATATATCTGATGTGCCTGAATTAATATTCCCAGCATTTTTGCTGGGATCGGAACAACCCCAAATTATCAGTGTAACAACCAGGATAAAGCAAATTCTCAATTTATCCATCTGTGCGATTATATCTATAAACAAAATGCAAGACAAGTAATAGGCAAAAGTGTGTTTGTCCTGGTATGTAAAATTGATTATCTAGTAAAATTCTTTTTATGATAAATAAGGATTTAAAATTTATTATTGAAGATTTATGTTTTTATTACGGGGAAAACAAAGCTCTTAGCGGCATTAATATTAATATTTTTAAAAACCAGGTTACTGCATTGATTGGTCCATCCGGGTGTGGAAAATCAACTTTTCTCAGATGCTTAAACCGTATGAACGATACAATCCCAAACACCTCGCTTTCAGGGAAAATATTGCTTGATGGGAAGAATATTTACGATCCAGATATCAACCTGCCGAACTTACGGCAAAGAGTAGGGATGGTTTTTCAAAAACCTAATCCATTCACAAAATCAATATTTGAAAATGTGGCTTATGGACCCCGGAGATTGGGGTTAGTGTCCAACAGAAACAAGCTGAAAGAATTGGTCGAATTTAGCTTAAAAAGCGTTGGTTTATGGAAGGAAGTGAAAGATATTCTGAACGAAAATGCTCTCAGCCTATCCCTCGGGCAGCAGCAAAGATTGTGTGTTGCGAGGGTTGTTGCAGTTCAACCGGAAGTGATATTAATGGACGAGCCTGCCTCAGCATTGGACCCAATGGCGACGGCAACACTTGAGGAATTGATTGACGATCTTAAGAAAAGATTCACTGTGATTATTGTTACCCACAACATGGAGCAGGCAGCAAGGGTATCTGATTTCACCGGATTATTCTGGTTAGGGGAATTAATTGAATTTTCAAATACTGAAAAATTATTCACCCGGCCAGAAAAAGGAAACAACAGAAAGTTATATCACCGGCCGTGTCGGATGAAACAATTACATATGAGGACAAAATTTCTAATAGAAAAGATGAAATATTTTCTAATGATTTTCTATTGATGTTAAGAAAATTTAGAACCTAGTTATCAACAAGATTTAATGAATATTTATGAAAATTTGGTGACGATTATTCTTTATCAATTGTATAATTCATCATTCGATGCAGTTAACAACGTTAGATTACCAGATATTACAGAGATCAATCTCTTAAAATGTTGATAACCCGTTCAATCAGACATACCGGGTGATGGGCAGCCAATACAGGATATTTTCCCGATCTATTATGTCTAGATTGGAAAAAATTACAATTTTTAGGCGCGATACACTTGGTTATCCAGTGCATCCATTTTATGAACATCTATAGGGTTCAGAAGAGTAGTCTCTCCATCTCGATTTACATAAGCACCTATCGCCCTGCGGATTATATTAATAATTAAATCAGCCATAGGAGGGATATCAATCAGTGGTTTAATACGGGGTTGAGTACTAATTATTAAGTAAATCTTAGAAATAATTTTTCTATAATCATCCAATCGTTCAAATTCAGAATCAACTTCCAGTATGGATTTAATCAACCACAAATCGTAAGCCATTATTGGCTGCATAATATCGATTGTTGCAACTATGTTTTATCCTATCCAATTACCCGGTCAATTTCTTCGTCTTTTGCGGTGAGCATCAATATTGGTACATTCATTTCTTGGCGAAGAACCCGGCAGACTTCAAAACCATCAATGATTGGCAGCATAATATTCAGAACAATCAAGCCTGGTTTATTTTCACGCGCCATGTCGATGGCGGATTTACCATCAGCACTGGACAGAACCTTATAACCTTGTTTATCGAGGTTGTAGACAAGCGTTTCTTTCAAGTGTTTGATCATCTTCAACGACCAGAATAGTATCTGCCATAAGGATTAACCTGCTGACGAGTAATGTATATTCAAAATCTAAAATATCTATAATAGATTTAACTTTTCTGCGATCTGGGAGTTAGTTGGTTCAACTAAAATGCAGCCATCCTCAAAAACAATGGTTGGGACGCTTCTCATTCCTTGGTTTGTTTTAATTACAAACATTTCGCCTTCCGTATCTTTGTCAATATTCACAAATTTGTATGGTACATTATTCTTATCCAGGAACCGGCGGGCGCGCCGGCTCTGCCAGCACCAATTTACTCCGTAAAATACAATTTTCTCATCAAGCATGAATTCTCCATCAGAAAGTATGAATTGGTTTATCGGGACAATGGGGTTCAGTTTCCAAGACTGGATTGGTGTTTTCTATCCAAGTGGGATAAACCAGGATAGATTATTAAGTTATTATAGCCGTTTTTTTAACAGCGTTGAAATAGATTCAACCTTCTATGGCACACCAAATAGCAGTACTTTATTACGTTGGAAATCAAGCACACCTTCAGGATTCCAGATCAGTTTAAAAATGCCTCGTTCGATCACCCACGATTCAGGTTTGAAGAATGTTGAATACGAAACAAATAAATTTATTGATGCGGTTCACATATTAGGTCAAAAACTTGGGATCATTCTTATACAAATGCCGCCATTTTTCAGCGTGGAATTGATTGAGACTTTGGATCAATTTTTAAAATCACTACCAGTTGGCACCCGATATGCGCTTGAAGTACGTAATAAATTATGGTTTGAATTCGATAAAAATACCCAGACTCCAAAATTAGTCGATCTCCTGAGAAACTATGATATATGCTGGGCTGCTACTGAATATCCAGGTGTGCCGAATAAAATCTATCCAACAACTGACTTTCTATATATTCGTTGGATAGGGAAACACGGGACATTCAGTAATTTTACAAAAGTATCGATCGAGAGGCAGACAGAATTAAATGAATGGTTTAAGAGGTTGAACGAATTAAATGCAGGAATAATGAGCATTTACGGTTATTTCAATAATGACTACTCTGGATTTTCTCCACAAACTGCGATTGAATTCAAAAAAATCGCTGGATTTCATCCAGCTGACTACAGATTTCCAATCCAGTCGAAATTATTTCAAGATACATAGTAGGAAAAATTATCTATGAGATTAAATCGGTTTACGAAATTTTCCTGGTTTGTGCTGGCATACAATATGGGAGTTATCCTATGGGGGGCATATGTACGGGCAACTGGTTCCGGAGCGGGTTGTGGAAGCCATTGGCCCCTATGCAATGGTGTTGTTATTCCCCGCACACCACAATTAGAAACCATCATCGAATTCATCCATCGATTGACATCAGGATTCGCATTGATTCTGGTTTTGATATTGCTGGTCTGGGCCTACCGAAAATATCCAAAGGGGCATATTATTCGTAAAGGTGCGCTGCTATCAATGATCTTTATTATCACCGAAGCCCTTGTTGGGGCGGGATTGGTTATTTTTGAGTGGGTAGCAGGGGATATGTCTTCCGGACGGGTGATATCTATTTCTTTACATTTAATAAATACATTTATTTTGCTGGCATGTTTAACGCTGACAAGCTGGTGGGCTTCAACGAATACCGCTGTTTCGATTAAGAATAGAAATTTGTTAATTGTCATTTATTCAATCGGATTCATCGGAATTATTTTAATTGGGATAAGTGGGGCTGTAACTGCATTGGGGGATACCTTATTCAGATCAGAATCGTTAATGGAAGGGATTCGAGTGGATTTTTCCCCCTCAGCCCATTTTCTGGTCCGATTGCGAGTATGGCATCCTATTCTGGCGGTGATAGTTGGGTTTTATTTAATGTCTATCGGTTTATTGTTGAGAATGTTTTACGAAGAATTATGGATCAAACGTTTTTCATTAATTTTGATATTTATCGTAGTACTTCAATTACTTGCAGGTTTATTGAATCTACTTCTTTTAGCGCCGGTGTGGATGCAAATAGTTCACCTATTTTTTGCAGACCTGCTCTGGATTCTTTTTGTATTATTATTTGCAATTTCATTTCAAGGAAAGGCGCTTACTTCTAAAAATATAGCCCTGGATAATTAGCTGAAACCACAAGTTGTTTGAGCTATAATACCGGAATTGATTTTGTTGATCATGAATATGAATTTACAAGCAAGAGTTCTGGAATTACGGAATGAAATTAATTTCCACAACTACAGGTATCATGTTTTGGATGATCCAGTAATCAGTGATTCGGAATATGATCAACTACTAAATGAATTAAAGAGAATTGAAAACGAGAATCCTGAACTTATTACGACTGATTCTCCCACACAAAGGGTGGGCAGCATACTTTCAGAAGGTTTCAAGAAAATACAACATCCAGCCCCAATATTAAGCCTGGGGAATGCATTCGGGGGAGATGAAGTCCTCGCCTGGTATGAAAGATTAGTCCGGCTGGATGAGAGAGTAAAAAACGCTAAATTTGTTGTCGAGCCAAAGATAGATGGGTTATCTGTAGTATTACATTACAACAATGGCCTGTTCAATCAAGGTGCAACGCGTGGAAATGGCGTAATTGGTGAGGAGATTACTCATAATTTACGTACTATTCATTCCCTTCCATTGAGAATCCCGGTTAAACCAGAAGAAATAGAAATACCAGAATATTTGGTTGTCAGGGGAGAAGTCTTTATCTACAAAAATGATTTTGTTAAATTGAATAATAAACTTGAAGAAAAAGGTGAGAAAGTTTATCTTAATCCAAGGAATACTGCAGCTGGATCTTTAAGGCAGAAAGATCCTGGGTTAACTGCCTCAAGGCCGCTAAACCTACTCGTTTATTCAATAGTCACATTTGTTGGTAGAGCACCTGATACACAGTGGGAACAATTGAATTTTTTGCGATTGCTGGGATTTCCAGTTACTGAATATGCAACTCTACAAAAAAGTATCGAGGATGCGATTAAGGAATGTGAATCCTGGATTGAGAAACGGAAAGAACTGGAATTTCAGGTAGATGGTATGGTCATTAAAATAAATGATCTGAAATTATCATCTGATTTAGGATTTGTTGGGAAGGATCCGCGCGGGGCGGTAGCATTTAAATTCCCGTCTGAAGAGGTGACTACAAAACTTTTGGATATAAAAATCAATGTCGGTAGAACAGGTGTCCTCACCCCTTACGCGATTCTTGAACCGGTAAATATCGGGGGTGTGATAGTGAAACAGGCTACTTTGCACAATTTTGATTTTATATTGGATAAGGATATTCGCATAGGTGACAAGGTGCTTGTAAAAAGGGCGGGAGAGGTGATTCCTTACATTATCGGCCCAGTAAAAGGAGCCAGAAATGGCTCAGAAACAGAATTTTCCTTACCGAATGTTTGTCCAATTTGCAGTGAGCCGGTTGAGAATATTCCCGGAGAAGTCGCCTGGTACTGCATGAACGCAGCATGTCCGGAACAACTAATTCGAAATGTGGAGCACTTCGTTTCCCGCGGAGCGATGGATATTGTAGGTTTAGGAGGAAGGACTGTCGAACTGCTTGTTTCGGGAAAATTAATCAGGGATGTGGCGGATATATACCGTCTAAACCACAAAGACTTAATAAATTTAGAAGGGTTCGCTGAAAAGAAAGTCGAAAACTTGCTTGAAGCTATTAATTTGTCACGGCATAATCCACTAAACAGGTTGATTATCGGACTAGGTATTCGTGGAGTAGGAGAAGTATCAGCTAATGAATTGGGTGGAAAGTTCTCAGATCTGGAGGAACTAACAAATGCCAAAAAAGAGGATATTGAAGCAATTGAGGGATTTGGACCAAATACTGCCCAGGCGATAGTAGATTGGTTTTCAATACCAGCAAATTTGAAAATTCTGGAGAAGTTTAAACATGAAGGTGTTTGGCCAACGAGTGAAAAATCTTCAGCAGAAAATGAATTTCAATCTCTATCAGGATTAACTTTTGTTATTACAGGTTCATTGGAGGGACTATCCAGGAATGAAGCAAAAGAATACATCCAATCAAAAGGTGGTAAAGTTACAGGTACTGTCAGCAAGAAAACGGATTATGTCCTTGTTGGCGAGAACCCTGGAACAAAACTTGAAATAGCCCAATCTTTGGGTATAAATATTATCGACGTTAACAGTTTAAAGACATTAGTTGAAGGATAATACAACCAAATTTCTGAAAATGAGATAAGAACTAGGGAGAAGGCAATGGATTTCAGTAACGAAAAAGATATGATAACCCAGCGGGTTTTATTTATGAAAAATAGGGTGGAACAAATCCGGAAGAACGATTTATATTTTTATAACCAGCCAATTTCAGAACTCAGGGGAGGTTCTAGAGTGATTGTAAATGGGCGGGAAATGGGGATGTATGCATCTTACAGTTATCTTGGCCTTGTTGGCCATCCGAGGATAAACGCGGCCGCAAAAGATGCATTGGATAAATATGGGACAGGAACCCATGGTGTCCGTTTACTGGCAGGCTCACTAACAATTCACCAGGAACTGGAAGAAACGATTGCAGAATTCAAGGGTACAGAAGATGCTGTGACTTACTCTTCTGGATATGCCACAAATTTAACTGTTATTTCAACACTTCTGGGCCGCGGCGATTATGTGATCTGTGACAAGCTTAACCATGCAAGTATTGTCGATGGATGCATCATGTCCGGAGCGAAATTTGTCAGGTTTACACATAATGATATGGATGCATTGGAAAAGAGGCTTGAAAAGATTCCTTCTGAGGCGACAAAGCTTGTTGTGGCAGATTCTGTGTTCAGCATGGATGGGGATATTATTGATTTTCCAAAACTGGTCGATATCTGCAACAAGTATAGCGCCTGGATAATGATCGATGAAGCCCATTCTGTAGGCGTACTGGGAAAAAATGGTCGCGGAATTGAAGAACACTTTGGACTGGAAGGTGTAATCGATGTAAAAATGGGTACCTTAAGCAAGACGATCCCTTCGGTTGGCGGGTATGTTGCTGGTAAGAGAGACCTGATCGAATATCTTCGCCATACCAGCCGGGCATATATATTTTCGGCGGCTCTACCGCCTGCACAGGCAGCTGCAGCAAATGAAGCCTTCAAAGTAATTATGGATGAACCATGGAGGGTTGAAAAACTGAATACAAATACAAATCAGTTTATATCTGGAGTAAAGGAAAGAGGCTTTGATACCCTTCTTACAGAAACAGCAATTGTCCCGATTGTATGCGGAAGTGATGAAAATGCTTACAGTATGACCAGGGAAGTACAGCACAAAGGTTCATTTGTTTTGCCTGTTGTTTCCCCGGCTGTACCACCAGGGTTGGCAAGATTGAGGGCAACCATCACAGCTGCTCATGATCCTGAGGATATTTCCAAGGCTATGAATGATATTGAAGAAGCGGGTAAAAAGATTGGCATTATTTAAGATATTTAATTAGACATTGCATACATAAAAACTGTTTAAATAAAAAATACTCACTGCCCAAAAAAGAACCACAGTGAGTATAGTGGAGATGTCGGGAATCGAACCGAGTCCGAAAGATTCGTCCCTCGGATATCTACGAGCGTAGTTGATCTGTGTTATTCGCCTGCCAGCCCCGGACCAACAAAGGAAGCCGGTTGGCTAACCGCTGAAGCCCGAAAGCTTCTCTTATTCACGTTTAGCGATATGGACGTGCAGCACTCCAATCTTTTTGTCGCCCTGCATCTGCTCCCGATCGGAGTTCGGAGCAAGAGGACGTGACCCTACTTTGAGGATCATGCGCTCCTAGGCTCGCTTATGCAGCAAGCGGGAGAGCAGCGTATTCAGTGCGATTGGCACTTTTTGTTTGCGCTGATTTTACGAGATCGGCGCCTCTCGGCTCGCAATCCGGGGCCAGCCTCTCCCGTCGAGACCTTTCATCCCCGTAATGATATTATACCAATTTTATTCTAAATACTAAAATATTGATCAAATTTTGACATGATATACTCAAAGAAACTTTTATATTCAGTTGGGGTTTCTACATGCAAGAAAAATGCAAAGATTTAGTGGCATTCTTTCGCGATCGTCGCAAACTCCACAATTGAAGGAACAAAAAATGCCTGGAAGAAGCGATGATGAGCTTCTGAATCTTGCATCAAATGGTGACCGCGAAGCATTCGGATTGCTGTATGAACGTTACATCAGCAAGATATATTCGTATATTTATTATCGAACTGGAAATCGAAACGATGCGGAGGACCTGACCGAAAGGGTTTTTTATAGGGCGTTACGGCATATTGTCAACTATGATAACAGAGGCCTACCATTTTCTGCCTGGTTGTACCGTATTGCGCATAACCTTGTAGCAAACTGGTACCGTGATAACAGCCGTCGTAAAGAAATTCAACTTGAAGATGGAGTATTTTCAACTGATTCTCATAATTATCCTGAACAGGAATTACTTTTTACCGAGGAGCACCAAATAATGTTGGAGATTGTCCAATCGTTCCCCCCTGAACGGCAGCAATTATTATTTTTAAAATATGTCGAACATCTCTCAAATGCGGAGATTGGACGAATAATGGGAAGGACTGAAGGTGCAATAAAGAGTCTTTACCACCGGACTTTGATAGCTCTGCGGGAAGAAATGGTGAAATCCAAAGACATTCAGCTGAAGAAGATGAATTAATAATGACTGGAATATCAACAAGTATTTCTGCAAATTCAGTTACAGGAACTTCATGTATTATCGCTTACCCAGTGGAGGAATTATGACTTCATTCATGGATAATTCAACTCAATCATCAGATTCTGGAAATGACCTCAATCTGATTGAATTTGAACTGCAGAAAATTTTTCACATGATAAATCCGCAAACTGAGTTTCGGGATAAATTAAAATTAGATTTACTCTCCTATCCAGGGTGGAGATTAACCTTGCCAAAATTCCTTAGATATGGATTTTTACTCTTCGCGGGAGTTACAAGCGTAATTATCATTTTACTTACTGGCATCAGGGCAGTTTTTACAGTAATTGGCGCGATTAAAATATTCAGACAGGAAAAATCCAGGTCTCATGAAGATATAACAAGACCTATTCGATCGCAGATTGTTCCCCTATAGGTGAAACTAAGAGGATTGATTATTCACTTCGTTTCCCTGGAGTGAAAAACCGGACATCTTTATAAGCTTTCACCTGTTTATTTATATTCTCTTTAAGTAAATTGCCTGAGATATGCATTAATGTATCTCCAAAATCCGAATCCTTTCCCATTGAGGCAAGACACGGGAAATGGTGATGGAGCAAACCAGCTTTTTCTTCTGCATCATCAACTGGTACATCAATTAAACCTTCTGCTGCAAAACGAGCGCAACCACATACAGCATCTCTAATTATATTTGCGTGTGTTATTTTCCGGTTTTTTTGGTCAATTGTTAGCTGAATCTCTGGTTGTCCAAAAAATCCAGCAAATTCAGTGATCAGTGGGTCACTGTAGCTGATTCTTTTAAACCTGGATTCGAGATAATCAGTTTCAGTGAGAGAACAGAGCGGCTTAGGAGTGACACAGACAACATTTATATCTTTCATCCAGTTCCGCAGCTGTCTCGCCAATCCTCGCGGAAGCCAACTTTCATTGTCCACAGGGGCAATTACAGATTTTGAGCCTGTTTGTATGGCGATCTCCTGAATTAATTCAGCTACACCGCGATGTTCGCCAAAGGATAAAAGTAAATCTGTTTCTGGTAAATTTGCTGGAATATACTCTTCTGGGTAATCGATCACTATTGGGAAAGATTCAGGTGCCTGCCATATCTGAACTTCCCAGTTTGAAGGTCTATGAGTTTGGATGTTAGAAACATGCCTTTTACCATATTCGCCAGAAATAATTGCCAGAATTTTCATAAATCTGCCTGAAACCTTTAATCACCAGATTTGAAAAGATATAACAGCATTCGCATTTCTGTAAGCGCAGAAATACTGTGGGGGACCTCTGCAGGTAAATAAAACCAGGCACCAGGTTCTACGGTCTCGGAGAAATCTTGCACTTTGATTTCGGCTTTCCCATAGATTACATGAATAAACGCTTTTGATGCAGAGGTATGTTCAGTAAGCGCCTGTCCGCTGGCAAAGACAAATAAAATTATCTTCACTCCATTTTCGTTATGGATAGTCCGGCTCAGGATGCTGTCTGGTTGTAAATCAGTGACTAATTTATTCAGGTCGGAGATATATTGAAAATCATTCATATTTTTACTCTTCCGGTGTTAATAGTAAATTCTTTAAATTAATCGCTTGTTCAATTAAATCAGCTTCGATTGGAAGATTGTGGTCATAATCAACACGGATAAGGAAAATATTTACCAGTTCTTTAATATTATCCCGAACATCTGGGTGAGATTGAAGATCAGATAAATTTTCCAGGGCGCCTTTTATTTTATAATCAGGCATAATCTGGGAGAGATATACACCTGCAGCGATTCCTGCTGCCCGACGGGCAGATACCCTCGCACGGCCTTCATTTCCCGCTTCTCGAGAATATCTGGCATTTTCAATTTCTTTGGAAAAATCCCGCTCCCATTGAAATTTTTGAGACATTATATAATTTTACCTTATTAGATAAGATTGATAGGTTTTGAATATAATCAGTGTGTTCTAATTAAATGTAGATGCAGATGTTGAGAAATTATTCACACTTGCCTGATCTCTGGTGAGATTGTAGATAATCGGGGAACCGGTTCGTGTAAGGAAAAAAATATCTGATCGGGTTTGATGGCATAAATATCTTGACCGGCGAAGAAACTGACAATGAAAAATGATTATTTATATAACACCGAAATCATTACAATAAACGGTCTTATAGTGCGAATTCTTATTCCGGATTGTTCGGGACCACATCCAGTAATAATTATGCTTCATGGCTGGACTGGTAATGAGGATTCCATGTGGATATTTTCAGGTCGATTGCCTGGTGAGACGCTTTTAGTTTCACCCAGGGGGATTTTCGAATATGGTTCAGGAGGTTACGGCTGGCTCGAAGATCTTAATTATGAATTGCCGAATCTGGAGAGGTTCAAACCGGCTGTAGAAGGGTTATTTCCGTTGTTTGAGAGAATAAATGACTACGGGGGAGATAAATCAAAAATATCAATTCTAGGTTTCAGTCAGGGAGCAGCATTGGGGTATACATTAGGGTTATTAAAACCTGGTGCTATCAGATCTATTGCAGGGCTATCTGGGTTTTTACCAGAAAATTTTGAATTGTTCGTTGATGACCAGCCTTTGGCGGGAAAACGTATTTTCATTGCTCACGGGACCAGAGATCAATATGTGCGAGTAGAAAAAGCAAGGGAATCAGTAAATCTACTTCAAAAGGCGGGTGCGGATGTAACTTACTGTGAGGATGATGTCGGCCATAAATTGAGTATCTATTGTTTCAGGAGCCTCAGAAATTTTTACAAAATGGAATCGATTAAATAAAAAAACCTTCCCTTAAAAAGGGAAGGTTAAGAAATCTATACCATTAATCAGGCTGCGTATGCTAGTGACTCAATCCTGAGGTCGCGCAGTCTTTCGCTGATAACCTGGGCTGCTTTTTGCATCATGATGTATCCAAAACCACAATCCTTCTCAAATTCCTCAGCAAGTGCTTTGCAGTCAAAAGCTATAACCCGGCAGGTTGTCAAAGATTTAGCTCCAGACGTCGCTTTATGGGGAGGGACTATTCCTGACCAGCCAAACACATCCCCAGGACCTACAGTGCTTATAACAACATCTTTTGTTTTTAATTCTCGGGAAAACTGGTCTGATAATTTGTGTTCGACATCCCTTACGGGCAGTTCAAATATGATTGCAACTGCTCCCTCCAGTAATAAATAAAAACTTTCCGCGTCCTCATCTTCACGAAAAAAGGAGTGGTCGGGTTCGAATTTCTGCTCCGTTGCAAGTTTAGACAGGATCTGGATTTGCGCTAAACTCAAACGGGAGAAAAACGGGAATCTGCGCAGCACTTCTGGTGATATCATTACAATCCTCCAAATTCCTTACATAAAAAAAATTATTATTTTATTATTGATATTCATAAATGGCTTCTTATCCATTGGCATTTGAATAGTCCTTGAGATCATTAAGAACCATCTCAGATACCATTGGAATAGCCAGGGATACCTCATGACTTGGGTTCTCACTAAAATCAGATATATTGTCCACTTCGATGGCATATATATAATACTCAAAAGGGAGGCGTAATCCCAGTTTCTTGCCGAAATCGATTGCAGTGACCAGCGAAGTATCGTGAGCGGATGAGCTGTGCTGGGTCGGACTTATTTCACGTAAATCATTAAGTGACATTTTGCGGATGGCACCGACACTGTGCCCGTTATTGCTTTTTATCGCATCAATAATAATCGCCCTGTCGTAGCCAACCAATAATTCCATAAGTCGGATACCGCCAACACATGCTTCTGTAATTTCAACATCCTCCTCCATCTTGCGCGGTATTAATTTCTTGATTTCATTTGCACAGAGAACGCCCACGCCGTCATCTGAAAGAATTGGATTCCCCAAACCGACAATGATTGTTTTCATAATAATCCTTCAACCTTGCGAATAGGTTATTCGCCAGATTTCGCAAGGTTGAATTTCAAATTTATTCTATAAACTGGCTTAATCTTTTGATCTTATTTCCTTCAGTATCGCGGATGATTATTTCTAAAGGCATCTGCCCAGGGAGAGAATGGGTCGCACATGACATGCAGGGATCGTAATTGCGGAACGCCATTTCCACCATATTCAATAACCCTTCAGTCACTTCGGTATCCTTATTGATAAGGGACTCGGCAGCTTTCTTAACTGACATAGTGATGGGAGCATAATTATTCGTAGTCCCAACAATTAAATTAACATCCGTTAAGATCCCATTCTTATCGGTCTTATAGTGGTGGGTCAGGGTTCCTCGCGGCGCTTCAACACAACCAATGCCTTCATCGGGTGTTTCGGTTACTGGGGCACGAACATTCGGGTCAGTAATTTCAGGATCGGTCGCCAGTTCTAGCATCCGCTCTGCTGCATACAGCAACTCCACGAGCCGTGCCCAGTGTGTCGCCAGCCTGTGATGAACTGGTTTATACCGCCCATTTACTTTTTCGCTTCCCAGGGTTTCATAGAACTTTTCAAAAAATTCCTGGGCTTTGGGGGTAGCCATTCCATCAGATGCATTCAACCTGGAAAGGGGTGTTGCGCAGTAAACGCCGCTGTCCATTCCATCCACAAAACCCTTCCATCCGACTTCCTTCAGATACGGATACTTTAAATATGTCCAAGGTTCAACCCGTTCAGCAATATGCTTGGCGTATTCCTTGGCTTCATACTTAACAAATTCACTACCTTCGGGATCGGTAACCCGGATCATCCCGTCGTAGAAATTGACATGGTTATTTTCATCGACGGTGCCCATGTAATAGGTGTTGTGGGTGTATGCATCTGAGAGGATCAAATCAACATATTCCTGGTTGCTGAGAACGACATCCTCAAAGAGTTTTAGACTGAACAAACCAAAATCAATATTTTCCTTGGCAACTTGTTCGATCTCTGCTCGCTCTTCCTCGTTGATTGCTTTGCTCCACCCACCCGGAAGACCTGCTACAGGATGAATCCCGCGACCGCCTAACATCGCAATCACTTCGTGGTTCCGTTTTCGACAGGCGATAACTTCTTTTCCAATTTCCAATCCGACTTTATGGATCACTCCAAGAATATTCCTTTCAGCAGGGGGACCCTGCGGGCCAATAACGAAGTCCGGAGCGCCCAAGGCGTAGAAATGGACTGTGTGGTCAGTGCAGTAAAACGACATATAGAACATCTCGCGGATCTTTTTTGCAGCTGAAGGAGGTTCAACATGGAAAAGGGCGTCTAATGCCTTGGTTGCTGCCATGTGATGGGCTTCCGGGCATACACCGCAAATCCGGTTGGTAATCCGGGGCATCTCCTCGGCAGGTCTGCCGATTGAAAACTGCTCGAATCCACGTAACTCCGGGATTTGAAAATAGACGTTTTCCACATCACCAGCATCATCGAGGAATATTTCAATTTTTCCATGCCCTTCAAGTCGGGTAATTGGATCGATAGTGACTCTTTTCATCAGTCAACTCCTTGTACATCACCATTTAAGTTCGCTCGGCGAAGAAGGGAATGCGCCATGCTGAACCGGTAAAATGTGCCAGCAGGATCAGCAATAGTATCCACTACAGCTTCAATTTCTCGCTCGAGTTCATCTTCTTCCATTTCAGGATTTCCTACGCCAATTACAGAGGCTATTGCTGATAGCATCTTGGCTCCCTGGTCTTCAACACCGGGCAACGGGCCATAACAACCCCGGCAGCCCATACTGACTTGAGGGCATAATGACCCACAACCTGCTCGGGTTGCAGGCCCCATACAGACTAAACCCTGCTCGAGCAGACATATACCAGGTTCAGGTGTTATTTCGTAAGGGCGGAAAAACCTTGTAATTGATTTTTCCTCTTTTACCAATGGGCATTCTTCACAGACTGCGACATTACGAGCCCCGACTATTGAACCCGGGGGAGGTAATGGAGCCCCTTCTGTGAGCGCTGCCACAACAACCTGGAGAACTGCCCAAATTTGGGGAGGTTCTGGCGGGCATCCCGGGAGATAGTAATCCACATCAACAACCTGGTCGAGGGATTTTACTGTGTGATAAAAGAAAGGTATTTCTAATTCCCCTTCCGGGACTTCATACAAAGGCTGCGGCAGGATGCCATCAGGATTATCGATTGAAGGATTATCAAGAAATACTTTGTTCAATGTTGCTTCTTTGGTTGTTAGATTGGAAAGAGCAGGGATACAACCTTCATATGAGCAAGAACCGTAGGCAACAAGAACTTTTGATTTCTGGCGTAACAGTTTTGCCATCTCTTCATTTTCAGAATTCCGGATGGCGCCATTGAAAAGACAGACATCAATATATCCATCCGGGTAATTTTTCACGTCTTTTGTTTTAAAATCAGCAATGCATGGGAAGAAAGCAATGTCGAAAACTTCATCAACAACCAGGATATGCTCGTGGATATTCAAAATAGATATTTCACAACCACCACAAGAGGAAGCCCAGTACATTCCTAATTTTGGTTTTCCATTCTCCGACATATTACACCTCCTCCGCTTCAGTTTCTACTTCAACTGGCGCCATTTTTCCGTGCCCATTTCCGCCACCCAGTACGGTCTGGTTCCAATTTAGCGGACCCAATTTTCTAATCTGTTCGGTCATTTTATTCACTGCTTCGGCTAATATTATGCCTTCTGAAGCAGATGCCCACACAATCTGGACCCGTTCTTCTTCAACCCCCAATTGCTTGAGCATTTTCTTTAATAAAATAAAGCGGCGGAGGGCTTTGATATTACCGGAGACATAATGACATTCACCGGGATGACAGCCAGCGATCATAACTCCATCGGCACCCTCTCTAAGCGCCTTCAACACGAACTGCGGATCAACCCGGCCACTGCACATCACCCGGATAGGGCGCATATTAGGCGCATAGTGAATCCGGGCGGTTCCGGCTAAATCTGCTGCACGATATGAACACCAATTGCATAAAAATCCTACGATAACAGGTTCAAATTGTTCACTCATAATTAATCTCCTAATCTCCAGGCACCAGTTCGGACTCAGTACGAACATCCCACAATATTCCTTCGATCTGGGAAAATAGCTGGTCATTTGTAAAGTGCGCACCAGTTATAATCCCACTTGGACATGCAGCAACACAGGTACCGCAACCCTGGCAAAGCGCTGTGATTACTTCTGAGACCTGTCGATCTTCATGGAATATAATCGCATTGTAGGGGCACATATTGTTGCAAATCCGGCATCCAGAGCACTCTTCCTGATTTATACTAGCCCGGACAGGTTCCATCATTACAGTACCGCGGCTTATAAGGCTTGCAACCCGTGCGGCGGCTGCTGCGCCCTGGGCGACACTTTCGGGCACATCTTTAGGACCCTGGCATGCGCCTACTACGTAGATTCCTTCGGTCATGGTCGCAACCGGATCAAGCTTGGGGTGGCGTTCAACAAAAAAGCCATCAAAGTCACAACCCATTTTGAAGAGCTGTGATACTTCACGTGAATCAGGCTTTGCCTCCATTGCAGGACTCAATATGACCATATCCACTGGAATCCGGCGCTGCTTGCCGATAAGGGTATCGGCCACCTGAACTACCAGCTTCCCTTCTTCCTGGGGAATTCGGGCCACATCGGTTATTTCGGCAACTTTTCCTCGAATAAAATGGGTACCTTCTTCTAGTAGCCGGTCGTAGAATTCTTCATATCCCTTACCTGGAGTACGCATATCGATATAACAGTTGTATACCTCTGCTTCTGGAATGCGTTCGTGAACCAGATGCGCAAATTTCAGGGAATACATACAGCAGACTTTTGAGCAATATTTATGATAATTCTCATCCCGTGAACCAACACAGTGTACGATCGCAACACTTTTTGGCGGGGTTTCCATATCCCGCATTACGATTTTTCCATCGGTTGGTCCGGATGCATTTACCATGCGTTCGAATTCGAGGCTTGTAAATACATTCGCCAGTTTGCCGTAACCATATTGGGGAATTTTGCCTACATCAAATAAATCATATCCAGTAGCGAGTATTATATTTCCAACTTCCATCTGGATAATTTGGTCTTCCTGTTCAAAATCAATTGAATTTGGTTCAGTAGGGCAGAATAACTGGCAGGCTTTACATTTACCTCTTTGGAAATACACACAGTTTTCTGTATCGATTACCGGATATTTTGGAACTGACTGCGGGAAAGGCCTGTAAATAACCTTGCGTTCGCCTAATCCAGCTTCAAAGACGTTATCGATTACCTTGAAAGGACATTTTTCAATACAGATCCCACAACCGGTGCAGTGTTCCTCATCCACGTAACGGGCTTTCTTGCGAACTGTAACAGTGTAGGTTCCTAGGTAACCTTCAACCGCCTCGACTTCGCTGTAGGTCAGGAGGGTGATGTTGGGATGCTGACCAACATCAACCATTTTTGGAGTCAAGATACAGGCTGAACAATCGAGGGTTGGGAAAGTTTTGTCTAATTGGGCCATATGACCGCCGATGGATGGCTCTCGCTCAACCAGGTAAACGTGGTATCCGGCATCTGCCAGTTCCAATGCAGCGCTGATACCGGCTATACCACCTCCGACGACCAGGGTATTCGAATTAATATCCACCGGAATTGGTTCGAGAGGTTGGTGGTGGATAACTCGCTCAACAGCTGCAAAAGTGAGCGCTTTTGCTTTTTGAGTTGCAGCTTCTTTATCGTCGGTTGTCCAGGAATCGTGTTCACGTATATTAGCCATTTCAAAGAAAAAGGGATTCAAACCGCCTCTTTCACAGGCTGTCCTGAACGTTTTTTCGTGCATATGTGGTGAGCATGAAGCAACAACCACCCGGGTTAATCCTTTTTCCTTTATGTCCTCTTCTATAAGATCCTGACCAAGGCTTGAGCACATAAATTTGTATTCCCGGGCGATTTCTACGTTGGGTTGCTCACCAGCCCATGTAGCAACATCTACTACATCTACAGTCTTTGCGATGTTAGTGCCACAATGGCAGATGTAAACTCCAACTTTTTCAGTCATAGATTTTCTCCTTTAAGGGTAATGAATGCTTCACTGTATTTTTAATAATTTTTGTTATTCGAATTGTTTAAGAATTCTTGCTGATACCAGTTCTTTACCAATTCCTAAACGATCTGGCTCTATGCCTAAAGCCAGTCCTAGTAATTGTGTAAAGTACATAACTGGTATTTTAAATTTGGATTTATATTCTTGATTTACCTGTGATTGATAAGCTTCTAAATTTACGTTGCATAATGGGCATATTGTTGCAATTACATCGGTTTGATTTTTATCTGCATCTAACAAAAGCTGGTAAACCATATCCAAAGCGGCTGCCCGGTTTGTCATTATTAATGATCCGCCGCAGCAACGCATTTTATTGCCATAATTAACATTCTCAGCTCCAATGGCAGAGATCAGATCCTCGAAAAATTGGGGATCTTCAACATTTTCCCCATCTTTCCGTGGGCGAACAAGCTGGCAGCCATAGTATGCAGCTACCCTGAGATCCTTTAAAGGGTGGTTAACTTTTTCCTTAATCGATTCCAAACCGACATCATCAATAAAAACTTCAATCAAGTGTTTTACACTTAACTTGCCTTCAAGATGTAAGTTATCTGCTTCCAATGCGTAATTTATATGGTCGGCTAAATCCGGATCCTCTTTAAGATATTGATTTGTAAAATATGCATTTTTGTAGCAACCGCTGCATGGGGCTACAAAATCCAGGCCATCCATTTCTGCAATAGCCAGATTCCGGGCAACAAGGGTATAAGCCAATAACTCATCGGCATGAAAATATGATGTTGCGCCGCAGCAATTCCAATCAATAATTTCTTTCAGTTCTATGTCTAACGCTTTTGCGGATTCAAGTGCTGATTGGTCATAACTCACCGAAAGGCTTTCAAGCGAGCATCCGGGGTAATAAGCAAATTGTTTCACGCGTCACCTCCAAAGGGGATTATGCGTTTAACCATTTTTCTGAAATCTTCAATCCTTTTTATCCTCTTTGGAATTAGAGACATCCTGCCTTTAAAAAATAAGGAAGTTGCCATCATTGCTTCGTCAAACATATCCTTGGCTCCAAGTTTGAATACATAAGTTGGAGCTAGAACCGGCTCGAATGATCTTCCAGTGCGCATGATCATCTTCATAAAGCTTTCGTTAAATTGAGGCCCAACAAGCCCTTCCTTATATCTCTCTCTCCACATCGAGTATCGCTTTAGACCATACATCATACCGGCGATATCAATGCCTGCTGGACAGCGCACATTGCATTGATAACATGAAGCGCAGGACCAGTAAGTGTTGCTCTCCATTACTTCTTCTTTCATGTCCGCACCGATCATGGCGATTAACTGTCTGGGTGAATGGTCCATGTATTCAACTGCCGGGCATGATCCTGAACAAGTTCCGCACTGGATGCAATCACGAATAGGATTCCCATGCTCGGCATATAAGAGGTTCGCAATTTCTTTACTGAAAGTCAGCGTTGCTTCCATATATTTTCTCCAATAAACTATATTTTAAATTATTTTTCCTGTTTCTTCCTTTCTGCAGATGCCTCCAATAGTACGCTGACCCGATTCAATAGAAAGTCTGGATCGACTGGCTTTTCAACAAGTTCGTCAACTGCAACAAAACCAGGATGAACCTGTTCACCCGGGAAGAGATATGCTATCTGTTCTCGTATTCCGGTGATTATCAAAACTGGTATTTCTCGTAGAACCGGATCTTTTCTCAATTTCCTTGCCAGCATAATTCCTTCCGCACCTCTGCCCATCATTACATCAAGCAGAAGCAGGTCCGGGGGTTCTTTTTCCAATGCCTCAAATCCATCTTTCGGATTGTAGGTAACACTTACATCGTAGCCGGCTTTTTCCAGTATTGATCTGATTCCTGATACAAAATCGGGATCATCATCAATAATCAACAGCCTGGTTTTATCACTCATCTTTTACTCCTTATTAATTATTTGTGATAATGCTTGAGTCACTTATTGGACTTGTTTGGTTTGCGAATATCGGTAATTTTATTAAAAACTTGCTTCCTTTTCCTAATTCACTTTCAACGGACAATATCCCATTATGAATCTCTATGATCCTCTTGCTGATGGTTAATCCGATCCCAACCCCTTTTTCAATTGATGGATCAGTTTGACCACTGTAGAAACTGTCAAATATCACAGGGATATCTTCATCAGCAATACCAACCCCAGAATCGACAATTTCAATTATTGCATCTCCCTCAATTTCATATACTCTAACAACAACATTGCTTTCAATATGGGAATACTTCACTGCATTATTCAATATATTTACAATTGCTTCGCTGAGAGTTCCAGCATCACCAAATACATTATGGATTGGTTCCTGAATTTCTACATCAATATCGATAGCCTTTCGAATTGCATGCGGTTGAGCACTTTCAACTGCATTTGACACTAATTCTGACATATCAACTGGTTTGAAATTTTCACTGATCGTATCTAAGTCGGTTGTATATACTTTCAACCAGGTATTGACCAGTCCGAGTAAATCGGAAATTCGAATTTTTATCCTTTGAAATCTATCCTTCTGTTCATCATTTAATTTGTCAGTTATTTCGTCCAATAAAAAATATAAATTCTGTTGAACAGCGCCTAAGGGTGACTTTAGTTCGTGTGAAACAATGGCAGCAAAATTCTCTCGCAATAACTCCTTCTCTCTCCGTAATGCCTGGGTCTCCAGTATAAGCCTTCTTCTTTCAAGACCCCTCTTGGTTAACAGGCGTAGTTCATCTGGTGTAAATGGTTTTGGCAGGAAATCGTAGGCATTATGTTTCATCGCTTCGACTGCAGAATTAACAGTCGCATAACCGGTAATTACCACAGTTACAATTTTCGGATCTAGGGCGTGGATTTTTTCTAACACTTCGATGCCAGACATTCCTGGCATTTTAAGATCGACAAATACAATATCTGGCGAGATTTCCTTTAATAGCTCCAATCCCATTGCACCATTGCTGGCAGTGGATATCCGGTAATCCTCCGATGAAAGGATTTCCGTACAGGATTCCAATACAATCTCTTCATCATCAATGATAAGTACTTTGTAAGTTCTATCCATATTCATACTCAGAAACCCAGATCACCAGGCAGCCTGACGATAAAAGTTGTACCTTTACCTAATTCGCTTTTTACCTCAATATCACCACCGTGTTCTTTGACAATCCCATAACTTATTGCTAAACCCAAACCTGTACCGTGACCGACATCCTTCGTAGTGAAGAAAGGATCGAAGATCCTGTCGATATCCTCCGGCTTAATACCAGGGCCAGAATCGCTGAAATGGACTTCAATAAAATTAACTGTTGGATCAAATTTTGTCTCCAAACGGAGTGTACCAATCGTTTGCATTGCTTCGGCAGCGTTAATGATGATGTTCAGGAATACCCGTTCGATTTGGGAGGGATCAATATAGATATTCGGTAATTTTGCATCAAAATCTTTTTCAATATTGATATTAAGAAAGATAGCCTGGTTTTCTACAAGGGAAACACAATCATTCAACACAAGATTAATATTACTAAGGGTTATATCTGGTTTTTGTTGCCTTGCGAAATCCAATAAACCCCTGATGATAGTTTTGCAGCGATCGGTTTGTTCTACGATTTTTTCTACATATTTCCGGTCAGGATTGTCTTTAGGAAGTTTCTCTAACAGGAGGTGTGAAAAAGTAAACACTCCCTGAAGTGGATTATTTAATTCGTGGGCGACATTTGCCGAGAGTTGTCCTATCATGGCCAGTTTTTCGGTTTCCATGATTTTACTTTTTGTATACTCTTTTATGGCATTATCCCTTTCTTCAAGAGCAAACGCCATTGAATTAAATGCCTGTGCAAGATCATCAAGCTCATCTTTTGTACTGGACTTGATATCCAATCTTGCGTCAAAATTGCCTGATGCAATTTCCTGAGAAGCCGTAACTAAATTCTTGATTGGGATCGAGATATTGCGGGAAACGATATATGAGAACCCAAGCGCAACAAGAATGATGATTCCAGTAATACCAAAGAAGGCAAACACGGTTTCATCAATAATATCCAGATATCTTTGTTCCAATACTCCAAGATGCAGGATGCCGACAGTTTGGTAATTGATGTCATTTACTGGCTCATATGCTGAGATATACCAGTTATTTCCAACATTATCTCTGCCTATCCATCTCCTTTGGTCGCCAATAACCTGATTATAGATATCATCAGAAATATTTGTACCTAATGCCCGTGAGCCATCCTGATTTTTTATAAAGGTCGAAATGTTTAAATTATCCTGAAATATTGAAGCAACGCCAATATCTTTCCCTTTATAGCGCAGATTATGGAAGACTGTTCGCCGTATCTCATCGACAATGTCAACATTATTATTGAGCAGTAAAGCCCCGTAAATTACGCCGATTAAATTCTTATCCGAATCCATCACCGGCGCGGCTGAAATTAACACCATCGCATTCTGATTGCCGCCGCTCGATGTAACCAGTTCTTCAGCAAGTGAAGGTGATTCTTTACGTAAGAAACTACTTGAAACGATCATCGTTCCTGATATTGATTCCTGTGTTTCGAAAACTTCTTTTATGAATTCATGATTGCTTAAGTCATCACCTGAAAAACTAGGATTATCCGTTCTCAATACAACATTTCCTGTTTTATCAGTAAGGGTTATAAAATCCAATCCTTCGCCAATTTTAGCAATTGATAAACAATCGTATGCATACTGCGATTTATCCTCTATCAAAGCTTCATTAACACAAGTCATCTTGGATGCTGATTTGACAGCATTTTTTACAAGGTTAACCTTTCCCAGGTATATTTCTCTCGCTGTGTCAAGATCATAACGAATTTTTTCTCGTGCATCTGACAATATGCGGTCGCGTATCAAGATAATTCCAATAATTGTGAATGCAAAACTGGTAAATAAAATAACCAGTAAAAAACTCAGCGTTAATTTCGCAGAGATGGGAACCCTGATCATAATGCTGCATGGACTAATTCAATAAGATCCTTTACCTGAATTTTCTCTTCATTGGCGGTTGTTTTTACTGCATCCTGATACATTGTCACATCTTTGGGACATGCTACAATAAAATCTGTTACATTGTTTAATCTAACGGCTTCATTAATCCGTGCTTCGCTTGGCCTCTCGGTTAATTTACCTTCCGACATCCAGATCCGGCCACCGCCAGCTCCACAACAGTATGATTTATCCCGATTTCTGGGCATCTCTGTAATTGAACAACCGGTCGATTCAATTACTCTTCTTGGAGCGTCATAAATTCCATTGTAGCGACCAAGGTAACAAGGATCGTGAAAGGTTACATTAAGATTTAATTTATTTTTGAACTTTAGCCTACCGTCTGAGATCAATTGATCTAATAATTGAGCGTAATGAAGAACCGGTACATTTTTTCCGTTGTTTGATGGGTACTCATTTATAAGTGTGTTGTAAGTATGCGGGTCGGTTGTAACAATAAATTTATGCTCGGATTTATTTAATTCTTCAATATTATTTTCAACGAGCATTTCAAACAAGCCTTCTTCTCCTACCCTGCGGACATCATTCCCAGAATTTTGTTCGCCTTCAAAAAGTATGCCGAAATCCAGACCCGCCTGATTGAAAACTTCCGCTGTTTTCTGTGTAATTTCTGATAATGTCGGGCTCAATGACGCATAGTCTCCCAGGAACCACAAATATTCGACAGTTTCCTTTCTGGCGTCTTTTACTTTGGGTTCTAAGCTGCGAGTCCACCTGGCACGAGCTCGGGCGGATTGTCCAAATGAATTCCCATATCTACTCAGGTTGATTAAGGTTTCCTGCAATTCTTCATCCACTTTACCTTGGAGGACTAAAGATCGCCTCATATCTACGATAGGTGTAACATGTTCAATAAATAGTGGACATTCCTGGTCACACGCTAAACAGGTAGTACACGCCCATAAAACCTGTTCTGTTATTACATCTCCAACCAATTTTTTTGAAGGTCCCCCATTATCTGACTTTGATGACAATACCTCCCCACTTTCCTTTAAATTGTCTCTTAAATTCATCATTAATAATTTTGGAGAAAGTGTTAGTCCACTAATATATGCCGGGCATACATCCTGACAGCGACCACACTCAGTGCAAGTGTAGAAGTCGAGCATTTGTCTCCAGCTAAATTGTTCAACTTGACTTACACCAATATCACCGTTAATCTCTTGTGGTGCCGATAATTTTCCTTTAGGATCAAGGTTTCGTAAAAATACAGCCGGCACTGAAGTAATTACATGAAAATGTTTACCAATTGGAAGTTCAGTTAAGAACAATAGCACAACAATAAGATGAATCCAATAGGCAGATTCTTCAATAATGATCTGTGTTCTCACAGTCAAACCTGAAAAAAAACTTCCTACATATGAGGATATTGGACGCCAATTCGCAAGGGGATCCAAACCCAGGTTTATTCGAATTCCATTCATGATTAATAAACTAACCATAATAGTAAGAATAAAAACTAGCACAAGGATCCCTTGTTCTCGGTGACTTCCTTTATATCTTTCCGGATTTACAATAACTCTGACATAAAGCGCATAAATAACTGCCAATATTACTAATACTGAAAAGATAGTCTTGAACAAAAGCAAGTGGGCCAAAAGTATCCAGAACCGGAATTTTAAAGGGGGGTTCCTTAAATGCTGTTAATCCTTCAATAATAGCTTGAAGAATCGTCAATGAAAGAAAAACAAAACCCCAGAATATAAAAAAGTGAGCTGTTCCAGGAATTAAAAAACGAAATAATCGTTTTTGAGCAGCTACATATATCAACACGGATCTGATTCTTTCTGTCCAATTTTTTGATATATTGCTTGACTGTCCGCGACGTAAATTGAGCCAGAGTAATTGATAGATTCGATTACCAAAAATCCAAAAGGTAATAATTAGCCCCAATAGAACAAGAATTGTTTTAATTGTTCCATATGACATATAACTATCCACCTTAACCCGCCTCTATTTTCTCAATCAATAATTCAGTCAAATCTAGTAAATCAACTTCAGCTCCGTATGTAGCGATATCAAAGATTGGTGCTGATGGATCGGTGTTGATTGCAATTATGGTTTCACTATCCATGATACCTTCTATATGCTCAGGTGCACCACTTATACCCAGAGCAAAATATAGCTTTGGTTTCACATTCTTTCCAGATTTTCCGACCATACGCGAAATCGGCAACCAACCCTGATCTACAACTGGTCGGGAAGCGCAAACTGTTCCACCTAAAATTTTAGCTAATTCAATTGCAAGATCTAAATTATCTTCAGTTTGGATACCTCTACCTACTGAGACCAAGATTTTCTGTTGAGTTATATCCACATCACTTGTTTCAGGTTCCAAATATTTGATAAACATGACGTTTAAATTATCTAATGAAGGTGGATCGTAATTTATAATTTCCGGTGGTTTATCCGTTTTACCATTTTCTAATTTGTAACCACCAGGAAGCATAGTTATAAGCGCTGTTGGTTCTGGAAGATCACCTTCTACATTTATTTTTCCACCGCATATCTGGCTAATGTATTTTCCATTTTCAAATTTTTTGCATGAATTTATCAGGGGTAATCCCAATCGGGCTGAAATTACACCCGCTATGTCAGAACCAATTGATGTGTTTCCGAACAACACAACCCGCGGGTTTTCTTTTTCTATCAAATCTGTAAGAGTGTTCTGATATGCATCGGAAGTAAAGTGAGCCAGAGACTTGTGTTCAATATAGAGAACTGTATCTGCATTAAAATTACTCGATAGTTCCTTGCAATTTTCCCCCAGTAGAACTGCAGTAACATTTCCACCTGTTGTAACAGAAAGTTCTTTTGCAGCAGCCAGCATAACATAGGAAATATCCAGGATATTTCCTTGAAGATGTTCGATAATTACGTATATGTCTTGTGTCATCTCGCTCCTCCTTGGCATTACAGTACATCCAATTCCTTGAAGATCTCAATTAATCTAGCTGCAACTTGCTCTTCATCTCCTTCTATCATGGTCGCTCTTTCACCTGATTCAGGCAGGTACATCCGGTTTACTGGTGGACCACCACTCGTATCTAAGTCTGAAACATCCATTTCTACAATTTCTGCTGTCTTCATAGCCTGGCGGATTTTACTGATAGCCACATAGCGAGGAGGCGATTCAGCCGCCTGAATTCCAAGAAGGGCGGGCATCGTGACAAGCATTTCGGCGCCTAATCCTCCAGGGTATTCCTTCCGCACTTTAACATTCTCATTTTCGATCGATACTCCTGCCACATATCCAACATATGGAATTCCTAAATATTCCGAGAGTAATGGGCCAACTGAGCCGTCCAGATCGTTATTCGCCTGGACGCCGGTTAGAACCAGATCAGGGTTGATTTCCTTAACAATATTGGAAAGCGCTCTTGCCAATGCATGGCTGTTCAAATCGTTTTCAAAGTCGCCCACTAATTTAATTACACGGTCTGCTCCCTTTGATATTGCGGTAAACAGAATATCATCGACTCCCTCAAATTGTGGGGATATTACTGTTATATGCGCATCAGAACTTTCTTTTATCAAGATTGCCTGTTCCAGAGCATGATCATCAAATTCATTTATGATCAATCTCAGCCATTCCATATCGAGTGAAGTACCTGTATCACTGATTTCCAATTCTTCAACCAGGTCGGGTACAAGTTTTTCGATAACCACAATGTTCATAAGAGCCCTCCTTTATGCGAGAGTAAAAATGCTATTCTTCAATAGAGTCAGCTAATAATTCGATAACGTCCTTAATAATTAAAGTAGAGGTGCCCTGAACCATTTTTGCAGCATCTTCAAACCTGGGTGGTTCGTAAGGGCAAGCAACGGCTAATATCTCAGCACCTGCAGAAACTGCTTCGCGAACTCGCCATTCAGAAAGCCGGACATGAGCTCTTTCCCATTGGTATCCATCCAGCCACATCCCGCCTCCTCCACCGCCGCAGCAGAGACTGGTTTCGCGATTATGTGACATTTCAACCAGATCGATTCCAGGGATGGCTTTTATCAGCTCACGGGGGGGATCATATATTCCATTTACTCTTCCGAGGTAACAGGGATCATGGTATGCAACTTTTGCATTGACTTCATTAACCAGCAAAGGTTTAATTTGTTCAAGTCGTTCAAACAGAAATTCTGAATAGTGGCGTACGGGATAGGAAATTCCCAATTTGGGGTATTCATTTTTTATCGCGTTATAAGCATGGGGATCGGTAGTAACAATCTCATTGAACTGGTAATTTTCAAAAACTTTACCATTTTTTTCAGCTAATATCTCAAATAAGCCTTTTTCTCCAGCTAATCTCTGTGAATCCCCATCGCTGCTCTCCTCCCTTCCAAGAATCCCGAAATCAATATCAAGCGCATTAAGAATATTAGCAAACGCTCTGGAGGTTTGTTGGATACGGGGATGGTATGAAGGATAATCGCCCACAAACCAGAGGATATCAACTGGTCTGGCAATTTCTTTCATTAATGGTATTGGCGGAGTAACACCTCTTATCCAATCGGCTCTTTTCTTTGGAGATTCTCCTAGAGGGTTACCATATCTCTGGGAAAATTCCAACGCGCTTTGAAGTTCAGATGGAATATTCCCTGCAAGCAATAATTCTTCCTTAGCCCGAGTCATTAAACCAGGTGTAAGTGGAATTTTCTTTGGACAAACTTCAGTACACGCATAACATGATATGCACATCCAGACTGATTCTGAATCTAAAACTTTATCAAATAAGTTGGCGCGCATCATACTTATCATTTTTCCTGGTGGGTATTCCATCAGATAACCAAATGGGCATACTCCGCTACAGGTTGCGCATTGCAGGCATGTGCGAATCCTTTCTCCTTCTTCAACTTCGAAAAGACTCTCATAAAAAGATTCGGTAATCGACAATTCTTCTAAAGCAGAAGTCGCCATCAGTTAACCTCCTGAGTGATGTAAATGTAGTTATTATGGTTGCCGGGAAAGGTGATTTGCATGAGCGCTACTGTATGTAATTAATACATGAACAGATATTATGCTAGCAAAAAAATGAAAACGATTTTTACCGAACAAATCAAAAGTTTAAAATTATTAAAACAATCCATACTGAATGCCGGAAGCATCCAAAATAAAGTATGTGACAATATTCACAAAATGGTAAGTGGCAAAAGACATGATACCTTTCAGACATTTGTCACTTGGGCTTTCGGATTAGATTTTCTCGTAATTTAAACGAATTTATCAGCTTTTTTTGGTAAATATTTTTATTTTAATGATGGGGTAAAATAGCGAGTATCTATTCGTGGAGATATTGTTATGGAAAACAATAATATTACATCCGATGAGTTGGTGAATAAATCAATTAACACTATTCGCTTTTTATCAGCAGACGCTGTTCAGGAAGCAAATTCGGGTCACCCAGGATTGCCAATGGGGGCGGCAGCAATAGCATATACAATCTGGGTTAGACATCTGAAACATAACCCAAAAAATCCTGACTGGCCTGATAGAGACCGTTTTATCCTGTCCGGTGGACACGGATCAATGCTTTTATACAGTCTGTTATACCTGACTGGTTATGATTTATCCTTGGATGACATAAAAAGTTTCCGGCAGTGGGGAAGTAAAACACCTGGTCATCCAGAACGAGGAATAACTCCAGGTGTAGAAGTAACGACCGGGCCTTTGGGACAGGGATTTGGAAATGGTGTTGGGATGGCAATCGCTGAAGAACATCTTGCTTCCATTTTTAACAAACGAGATTATAAAATAATAAACCATTATATATATGCGATTGTCACAGATGGCGATTTGATGGAAGGTGTGGCTTCAGAATCTGCTTCGCTTGCAGGACATCTGCGTTTGGGCAAGCTGATATATGTGTATGACGATAATCGAATATCGATCGATGGAAGCACGGACATTACTTTTACCGAAGACCGCGGGGCTCGTTTTGAATCTGTATGGTTGGCACGTAGTAAAGGTTGAAAATGGAAATAACCCTGATGCTATCGATTCTGCCATCTGGAAAGCTAAAGCTGATCCAAGACCCTCTTTGATAATTGCACGTACTGAAATTGGTTTTGGTCTGCCAACCCGACAAAATACCGCCAAAGCCCATGGTGAACCTCCAGGAGATGATGAATTAGACAACGCAAAATTAAAATTAGGTTGGCCGGTTTCTCCACGGTTCTTTGTCCCTGATGATGTTCTTCAACACTACCGAAAAAGCTTGCAGCACGGTCAGGAAGTTGAGCTCGAGTGGAAAGACCAATTTCATCAGTATGGGAAAGAATACCCTGATTTAGCTGAAGAATTAAAAAGAAGAATTTCGGGAAAACTGCCGTATAAATGGGAAAATGCTTTACCTGAATTTCCAGCCGACGATAAGGGAATGGCGACCCGTTCTGCATCCGGTAAGGTGATTAATTCTTTGTCTAAATCAATTCCAGAATTGATTGGTGGGTCCGCTGATCTCACACCTTCAAATAAAACCTGGATTGATGGTTTTCCAAGTTTTCAAATTTCTGATCGTGAAGGCAGAAATTTCCATTTTGGAGTTAGAGAACATGGAATGGGTGCAGCGATAAACGGCATGGCAGCCCACGGCGGGGTAATTCCATATGGAGGCACCTTCCTGGTTTTTTCAGACTATATGAGACCTTCGATCCGCTTGTCTGCACTTTCAGGTTATCCGTGTATCTGGATTTTCACCCATGACAGCATCGGTCTGGGGGAGGATGGACCAACTCACCAGCCTGTGGAGCAACTGGCTTCGCTGCGTGGGATACCAAATCTGGTCGTACTTCGGCCCGCAGACGCGAATGAAGTCAGTGAAGCATGGCGAATCGCGATTAAAAGGAGAGAAGGACCAACGGCTTTATTATTATCTAGACAGAATCTACCGGTTATTGACCGTTCAACGTATAGTTCTGCAACCGGATTAAGAAAAGGTGCATATGTTTTAAGGGATTTTGGTGATAAGCAACCGGAGTTAATTTTAATGGGAAGCGGCTCTGAAGTGGATTTGATATTAAAAGCTGCATATAAGCTGGTGGAATCCGGGAAAAATGTAAGAGTTGTTTCATTTCCTAGCTGGGAGTTATTTGAGAACCAGGAAACACAATACCGGGAATCTGTTTTTCCGGTTGATATTCCAAACAGGATTGCGGTTGAAGCCGGGATCTCAATGGGATGGGAGAAATGGGTTGGAGATAAAGGCAAGATCATATCTGTAAATAATTTCGGGGTTTCGGCTCCATATGAAATAATATATGAAGAATATGGACTGACTGTAGATAATATTTTTAATACTGCGAATGAATTTATTTCTTGATACTGGAGCGGCTTGAAAACGCGGTTTTCCAATCAAAATTTTCAACATGATTGGTCAGATGAAAAAAAAACTGACCCTCCTACTTCGCCTGATAATCTCACTGAAATTTGGGCTGCAGCAGAATTATTAATATCTCAGGAATTGTTGGCACGTAAGAAAGGCTTTCAAAGTCTTATTGAACTTGATGAAATAAAGCAGAACCCGGTTATTGTATATTTGCTGGCAAGCCGACTAACTGAACCAGATTTATCTCTACGTTCATTCATTGTAAAGGTCCTGGCGGATATGCTGGATGGTTCAAAACCCACCTCAGATCAATCCAAAAAATCCCGGAATATATTAGCTGATTATTTATCTAGAATCAGCGTTAAGGAATTGACTTCTCTTCTTGAACTCGCAGAAGTTGATCCTCACTCAATGGAATTCGTTGTTCAACTTCTATGTTCGTGTGCCTGCGCTGGAGATCAACTTACAAGAATTGTGATGGATAGAGATCAACCAGCTGAAATTCGCCTGATATCGTTGGAATTAATCGGAAATGTAGGCTATTTAGAAGCCATACCAGATCTAGAAAGATTAGAAAAGCGAATGAAAAACCGGGTAAATGCAGAAAACCATAATTCAACTGAATTAGAATTACTCGGGAAACTTGATACAACAATTCAGTTGTTGCGGTCGTCGTAATACGAGTTTATTAAAATTAGATGCGATTTGTAAACAATTATCCCCCAGTTTCCTGGCTAGATTTTTATTCCACAGTTTGGGCAATCAATATCATTCTTGTTCAGGGGAAAACCACAATTCTGGCAGGTAAAGGGTTGTTTACTTCCAAGTGGAGCGCCGCAAGCAATACAATTTGGTTCACCAACCGGATTCGCTGTTTCACAAAAATCACAGGTTAATCTTCTTAAACGTTCAGACAATTCATATGTAGCTTTCATCGATTTAGCTGTTGTATTAATAGTATCCCAAATCTGGTCGGTAAGCTGCAGATATTCAAGGTCTTGAGCGATATCATCCAACCTTTCAATTATTCTCCAGGGATTTTTCCATGCATACAGGGCTGTCTGTCCCAGAGATGCGGCTACGCCTAGCCAGGATTGTTTGCCTATCTTTACGGCAACTCCATCTTCAATTTCCCTGATAGAAACGCTGATCGAGGTAGTGCCACCAGATCTCGGACGTTCTTTTGAAGCGATTTGGACGAAAATCTGTTTACCTTTGCCAAATTGCTGAGCTTTAATATTGCTCTGATTAAATTTTCCAATTAAAGCCTGGGCAATATCCTGCGGGGTAATTGCGCCATGAAAATTTCTTTGAAAATTATAATCAATCAAGATTTTCTACCTTCAAATGCATATTACACACTGAAAGATGATCAGACCAATTTGCCTGTGGATTGATTATAATAACCCATCGTATTGAGATGAGCAGTGGAAGATAAACATGATTTTCATTAGAGTAACCCGACTAACGATTATCCCTATATTACTATTGTTTTTCGTTGCAACCCTATTGTATTCTGAGGTTTCATCAGCGGATGCAAAAAACAATATGCAGTTACCAACCGGCGCTGTACCAACTGTAACTGGTACTCCAGCAGGCGCGACTGCCGTTGTTCTAGCAAATGAACAGGGGTTTGCAAATGTAAGGGCAGGTCCATCAACAATTGGATATGAAATCATCGGAGTACTGGTAGTAGGTCAACAGGTGCCAGCCCTTGGTCGCTCTTCAGGTGGAGATTGGGTTCAGATTTCTTACCCCGGAGTACCAGGTGGGATAGGGTGGATTTGGTCTGACCTTGTTGACATACGTGGTACATTGCCTGTTGTTGAACCACCACCAACTCCGACGCCTAATATCACTCCAACGATTGACCCAACCCTGGTAGCCCAGTTTGAGATTGATATTGTTCCAACACGTTTGCCAACATATACTGCTCCAGCGCCTGTAACGCTACCAACCTATGAGGTGCAAGAAACTTCAAACACACCAGCCGGTATTCCAATGGGACTGGTTATCATCGGTCTGGCAGTTGTAGGTTTATTTGGAACCCTAATTTCATTTCTGGGCAGTCGATAAAAAAAGGTCCGGAGTTCATCATGCCCAGACCTTTTTTTATTTTCTAATAAATAAATTTAGCAAAATTAACAATGACAACCGCCAGCAGAATCTGAAGGATTTGGATCTTCACTTGTCCTGAAAGAATTGCCGCATCCACAGGAGGCAAGAGCATTTGGATTTTCAATTTTGAATCCGCTTGACATCACATCGTTTACATAATCAACAGTAGCCCCGCGCAGGTAATTTATAGAAACCTCGTCCACCAGCACCTTTACTCCATCAAATTCGCTTGTCAGATCACTTTCGCGAAAATTATTATCCAGCGCCATCCCATATTGAAATCCAGAACAACCCCCTCCAGAGATATAAATCCTAAGGGCGTAATCTTCTAAATTGCGCTGTTCCATGAGATCTCTCACAGCTTGGACAGCAGTGGGCGTTAGAGTTATAAACTCGGTGGTTGTTTCGTTCTGTGTCTGTTCAACAAGCATATTTTTTTCCTTCATCAATTAAATTTATTAAAAGTAATTCGATAAATGTTATCAGAATAACCCATTATAGTCAATATATAAACACTTAACAAGGAGATTAAGATAACTTTTTCTGGACGAATTCTCGGTCTATTTCCCTTTGAATATCACGTTTTTTAATAGATTGGCGTTTATCATATAATTTTTTACCACGAGCGACCGCAATTTCTATTTTTGCCAATCCATTTTTTAAGTACATTTGCAGGGGGATGATTGTAACTCCTTTTTTAGATACATTTTCCGACAGGCGGGAAATCTCTTTTTTATGAAGTAAAAGCTTTCGAGGCCTAGCAGGCTCGTGATTGAAAAACCCTGCCTGTTGATATGGAGCAATATGGGCGTCCATTAACCAGGCTTCACTATTCTCAATCCGAACGTAAGCTTCCGCAATACTAACCTGGCGTGCACGCACCGATTTAATTTCTGTGCCTAGCAGTACAATACCAGCTTCAAAACGGTCAAGTATAAAGAAATTATGACTGGCTTTACGATTTGTAGCTACGACTTTAATACCCATATTAATTAACCATAATACTGCGCATAGCCATATACATATTACTTGAACATTTCAATTATCACCGGATATATTTTCTCCCAAACAGGTATTAAAACATATGCTCCCTGTTCAGTGACGTATGGAGAAACCATATCGCGATTTATTGTCCTGCTGTCAATACCATCAAAACCGGTTCGCAGAAAAGCAAAAAGAACCCTTGGCCAGAGCCAGAAGGGCATATCTGTATCAAGAGAATCGTTTGCTGCCAAAATGATTGAAGGCAAATTTATCCAATTCTGAGGTGAAACCATTTCAACCAACAATTGTTTAAGTAAAAATTGGCCGTTTTCCATTCTAAAAAAATCATCAGAATTTTGTCGATCCCTAACAAATGCAAGCGCTTTATTTCCAGTGAGATGATGTTGACCAGGCGGATATCCTGCCATTGGCTTATCTAGTCGAACATCTAATCCACCCAACGCATTTACAATTTTACGAAAGCCATCAAAACTTATTCTTACAAAATAATCAGGTTTTACTCCAAAATTTATTTGAACCGTATCCATAACTGCTTTTGGGCCACTGTTCTTAAGATTTAGTTCAGCATAAAAATGAGCCGTATTTATGCGATTTTCGCCGATTCCAGGAATATTTACCCAGAGATCACGCGGTATAGAAAGCATGCCGGTATAATTTTCAAATGGTTTTATTGTGGTAAGGATTATTGTGTCTGTGCGACTGATTGTACTTCCTTGCTCGGCATAATCCAAACCAAGTAGCAGGATATTTGTCCTCACTGGGAACAAAAAATAGAGAAATAAACACGATATTGAAATCAATATAATTGAAAGAGGGGCAATACAACCGCAGCAGGAAACTGATCCTTTTTTCGGTTTTTTTGAATCCTGGACCGGTATTGATTGCTGTACCTGTTTTTTATAAACCTTTATATTTCCTGGCTCGTTCAAGATAGTTCCTGAAAAAAATAGATTTTATTGTTTATTTAAATATCAGGTTCTGGTTGAGACATAACTCTTGCTAGCTGGCGCAGTTCCATCCACCACTGGTTGATAGGCCTTTGATTATCAATATCCACCATACGTTCAAAATCATCGAGGTCATGAAATTTGATTTCGCTGCCCTGCAATCCAATAAATGCGCTGTGCTTCTGTGATTGATCAACCTGTTCGATGAGATAATCAATGGAGCGGGCAGCTAGCCTTGCGGCCTGGATGCGATCAAAAGGAGACGGCATCCCACCCTGCTGTAAATGTCCTAAAATCGACTGGCGAACATCAAATGAATCCTTTCCTTCTTCTTCAAATAGTGCACACATGAAACCAGTGGTGTACACTTCATTTGCATGTTCGTTTCTTATCATTAAACCAAGTCTCTTTCCTGCTTTAAATCCTTGAGAAAGGTTATTAACATCCTGCTGTAAGTCGCTTAGAGTTACACCTTCTTCATGTAAATAGACTCTTTCTGCCCCGTTGGCCAATCCGCTCATCAATGCAAGATAGCCGCAATTTCTACCCATCACTTCAACTACAAAACAGCGACGAAGAGCAACTGCGGAATCTTTAATTTTATCAACCGCCTCAACAATATTATTAAGGGCGGTATCTGCACCAATGCTTAAATCCGATCCTGGTAGATTGTTATTTATTGAAGCTGGAAGCAGTACAAAAGGTATATTAAATGCCGGGTAATCCTTCCTTTTTCTCGTCAGGCGATAGGCGTTTTCATATGCAGGCCACCCTCCGATAAATAGAATTCCATCAATATCGTATTCTTCAATCGCCTTGGCGATCGCATACCAGTCTGATGAATCGGGCACTATTCGGTTTGTTCCAAGTTCGGCTCCGCCTTTTGCTACCCAATCATGAACGGACATCCAGTTTAATTCTTTAATGTCGCCTTTTACAAAACCCGGAAAACCTTTTTCAATACCCAACATTGTATGTCCTCTGTCCAATCCAATTCGAACAGCTGCTCGGACTGAGGCATTCATTCCCGGTGATGGAGCGCCTGAGTGGATAATTGCTAGCCTGTGTTGTTTTTGACCACCCTTGGGTTCATGCGGAAGAGCCCGAATAATTGTTTTAAGGGTATTAAATGATTCAATAAAACTGGTTCCTCTCAACTCAAGCGCCTTGGCATAATCTTTATTTTCAATTGCTTCAGCTACCTGTTGGGTTTTAATTACACACTGCATTAATGACGATTTCGAAACCTTGTTTCCCCGGATTCCAATTATCTGTGGTTCACTTTCAGGTGTAGCGGAAAGAAGGGTCTCAACCGCGGCATTCCCCAACAAAGTACCAAGGTTTCTATCGAATGCGCTTGGTGAACCGCCTCTCTGCACGTGACCTAGAACAGTTACACGTACTTCTTCCTCCAGTTTATCCTCCAGCACCCTAGCGACATCAGAACTCCCAATCCGATTTCCCTCACGATCCTGGGCGCCTTCAGCAAGCACAACAATTGTATCTCTACGTCCAGCCTTCCGGCCAGCTATAAGGCGGTCGCACATCACATCCCCCCAATTTTCTACATCCGGAGGATATTCAGGAATCAATACCCAATCTGCCCCTGTCGCTAATGCACTCATCATTGCCAGATAACCACAATTCCTGCCCATTACTTTGACCACAAAAGTTCTCTGGTGACTGGCAGCAGTGCTGCTAATAGCATCGATCGCCTCAGTTATCCGATGCAAAGCTGTGTCAGCTCCTATTGTCATATCTGTACCGAACATGTCGTTGTCGATAGATCCAACCAGACCGGTGATATACAATACAGGATGTTTACCTGCTTTACTTTTAGATATTAAATTTTTCTTAACCAATTCTTCGATCAGGCTTGGCCATTCATCCCGGAAAATATTTGCACCTGTCAGACTCCCATCTCCCCCAATTATTACCAGGCGATCAATATCATTTTTGAGAAGGTTTAATGCAGCTTTGAGCCTACCTTTCCGGGTTCGGAACTCCTCACACCGAGCGGATCCGATGATGGTGCCGCCTTTTTGGAGGATCCCTCCTACTGAATTCCAGTTCATTTTCTTTATGAATTCCTGACCGTCAACCATTCCTTGATATCCCTCATAAATTGCATAAACTTCAATGCCGAGGTCAATCGCAGAACGGACAACAGAACGGAGGGCAGCATTCATTCCAGGAGCATCTCCGCCGCTTGTTAATATCCCTATTTTTCTATTTACTTTTATTGCCATTGCTTGTTATCATGATTTTCGAGGATTATTTATAACAGATCAAGTATAAACATAGTTGAATGACCCCGTCAATCCGGAGAATGATTAAGACAATTTTATGAGTGGAAAGTTCTCAAGGGTTTTTAGGTAAACTTTAAGAAATATCTGGAATAAATTTTTACCAATAAATATTTTAAAGTAAAAGGAGAATATTATGTTAATAGTGCACGTGCATATTCAGGTCAAACCACAATGGATCGATGAATTTATTATCGTGACAAATGAAAACGCAGAAAAAAGTCGAAATGAACCTGGTATCGCAAGATTTGATTTAATCCAACAAATTGACGAACAATCCAAGTTTGTGCTTATTGAGGTTTATCGTTCTCCTGATGATCCTTATAAACATAAGCAAACTGAGCATTATAAGAAATGGTGCGATACGGTTGAAAAAATGATGGAAATTCCACGAAAAAGCGTAAAATTCAAAAATACTACACCTGCTGATGAAGAATGGTAAATATGGGATTTGAATTCGCGACTGCCACGCAGATTATATATGGCAATGGAAAATTAAATAATATAGGTGAATACGCTTCTTTATTTGGGAACAGATCATTTATTGTAAGCGGATCTAATACCGAGAAAAATGAAACCCTGCAAAACCTTCTGGAAGATAAAAAAATCAAACATCAAATTTTCATGATCGATCGCGAACCTACAATCCAAATCGTAAGAAGTGGAGTTGAAGCAGCCAGAAAATTTGATACAAATTTTGTTATTGGAATTGGAGGTGGCTCAGCAGTAGATTGTGGCAAAGCAATATCTGCACTATTGACCAATAGAAGTGATGTTTTTGAGTATCTGGAGGTAATCGGTAATGGGAAACCTCTCACACAGGATCCGCTTCCTTACATAGCCATCCCAACAACTGCAGGCACTGGAGCTGAAGTAACAAAAAACGCGGTGTTGGAATCTCCAGATCATGCAGTTAAAGTAAGTCTCCGACATAAAAAAATGTTCCCAGATATTGCCCTGATAGATCCAGAATTAACATTCAGCATGCCTGCAGAGGTTACTGCATATACTGGAATGGATGCGCTTACTCAAGTGATTGAGCCTTTTGTATCCAACAAGGCTAATCCATTGACAGATTCAATTTGTTTCGACGGAATTAGAAGGGCAGCCCAATATCTGGAAAGAGTTTATTATAATGGAAATGATATTGAAGGTAGAAAAAACATGTCTCTTGTAAGTCTTTTTGGTGGTCTAGCCTTAACCAATGCTGGACTCGGAGCTGTTCACGGAATTGCTGGTCCTTTTGGAGGAGTATTTCATGCACCTCACGGTGCTGTTTGTGCAAGATTACTCCCATTTGTTATGGCAAAGAACATTGAAGCACTTAAAAATCGTGAACCTAATAATGATGTCTTAAGTCGGTACAAAATGATTTCACAAATACTGACAAATAATAACAATGCAGGTATCCACGAAGGTGTCGATTGGATAATAAAATTAATTGATTTAATGAAGATTCCTTCATTGTCCCAATACGGATTCAAGGAAGAAAATATACCGGAGTTGTTAAAAAAATCAAGAAATGCAAGCAGTATGAAAGGCAATCCAATTCGGTTAATGGATATTGAATTAGAGAGTATTCTAAATCAAGCGATGTAATCCCAGTACAAAAAGATTGCAAAAAGATCTGGGATACACTATTGACGAAATTCAAGATCACAGCTAAAATTTAGTTTTGAGTAACGATTTGTCCCCATTTCGTGGGGACATTTTGTTGCATAACAAATAATTTGTAAATCAGATTGAGTGAATCAACAAAACAACCCAGTAGTAACGACACCGATTGTTAAGGTAAAAGAAAATGGAAGAAAACGTTTTAAATGCCAGTACAAGAAATATAACTGGAAAAAAAGTGAAAGAATTACGGAATGATGGTATGGTTCCAGGAGTGGTTTACGGAAGAGGCTTTTCAACAATGTCGATTACTTTGAATATCCGTGAAACCCAGAAATTGTTATCTTCGATCTCATCATCGCAATTGATAAATCTGGCGGTAGATGGGAAAAAGCATACCACGTTGGTAAGGGATAGGCAATTTCATCCGGTTACAGGAACTCTTCTTCATATCGATTTTCTGGAAGTCTCAATGACAGAAAAACTAAAGACAGATGTTCGTATCAGTATTCAAGGTGAGGCCCCTGCAGCTAAGAATATGAACGGAATCCTTGTTACCGGGTTGGAAGCAATTCAGGTTGAATGTTTGCCAAAAGACTTGCCAGAAAGAGTGGTTGTAGATATTTCAGTTCTTGAAGAAATTGGCGACGGGATTTTTGTCAGGGATATAAAAGTACCCCCTGAAGTTGTTATATTGTCTGATTTGGACGAAATGGTTATTGTGGTGACTGCCCCAGCAGCGGAAGAAGAGATTGAAGAAGTTGAGATAACAGAAGAAGAACCTGAAGTAATTGAAAAAGGTAAATATGAAGAGATGGAGGGTGAAACGGATACCGCTGACGAAGAAAAAGAATAAGAACTTGAAAGTATTTTGATATCACAATATTTATAGAAAGCCGATCACTTATCGGCTTTCTTTATTTGTGGTTGTAGTCGATTGACAATATTGCAATAAAGGTAGCTACAATTCTTGCAGTGACTCCCCATAATATTTCGCCTTCATATTCATGATAATAAATTACTGATACAGAATCAGCCTTTCCCGGATAGTATTTCTCCTTGATGACAAAATTATTCTTATCGGCTAACCACTGGAGAGGTACAGAAAATACGCGACTGACCTCATGTTCTGCGATATTCAATGGGTAAGGCCAGGGTATTACCCCAACTACCGGTGTTACATTAAAATTTGTAATGGTAAGAATATCCGGAAGTTTTCCCAGTACATCCACGTCTTTGAAAGCAATCCCAATTTCTTCAAAGGTTTCCCTCAGTGCGGTTGCATTCTTATCTTTATCACCAGGATCAGACCGGCCACCAGGGAATGAAACCTGACCGCTGTGATCGTTCAATCCCTGGTTTCTGCGAGTGAATAGAAGATTCCAAAAACCATTATAAAAATACAATGGAATCAAAACTGCCGCTTCATGCGGAGTTGATGATAATTCCGGTTTGGGAATTTCTAATTTGCATAATAGATAATCATTATTTTCCCATGCCAAGAGAATGGTTCTTATCTTTGCTGCTGGGATATTAGAAAAATAATCTGCCATTAATCAATTTATGGTTGTTGAAATTATATTCCCGGAATAATCAATATAAAATTCTAGATCTTAAAAGTATCAGGTAGCAAGTGTGGGCAGCCATCCGGACGGATGGGCTCAATTTAGTTGGTACTGGCTAATATAAACCCAATATCATTTCACATACATTTTGTGCTTTTTCTTATTTGGAGCTACAAGGAAAACAAGATCGCCGTAACTGACAGTTGTGGAATTATCTTTTCTAAAACATAGGGCTCACTTCTCATCATTGATGAGGAGTGTTCTTTTTTTTACCTCCTAAACTTAACCAGTATCCAAGGAACAAAAATAAGAAGCTGAAAATTGTTGCGAATCCAAGGTTTAATGAACCGATTTGGAATATGGAGAAATTTAAAATTTGGGCCAGAAAATTTCCAACAATGAATCCTGCAGAAGAAAGGAGCAAATAGAATAACAACCTCCATAACCCTCCGCCTTTTAATAAATGAAAAGCTGCGCCATACAGTAAGCTGAGAAAAAAACCAAGGATTGCAGCGGGATTGTTCATAAACTATTTTTTATTAACTCAATAATCCCTGTTGGATATACAGGGGTGGAATCTACTGCCAGATTTTTGTTGTTATTTTCAGTGATCTTTTCTAAAGAAACCCAAAAAGCCTCCACTGGTTCACCATTACTTTCAAATCCTTTGATAACGGGTTGCATAAAAAGTTCCGGATTGTTGAGGTCAGCTTTATATACTTGAATAAGTTCATGCCCTTTCTGTCCATTGTAAGTAAAAATGTTTTCCAATGTTCCCAGGTACTGAATATTCGTGATTTCTGCATTTATCTCCTCCTGCAGTTCACGTTTTACGGTATCAGCACCTAACTCACCAAATTTAATTTTTCCACCGAGAGGACGGTAAAAGGTTTCGTTTTTTACACTGTCGAAACCTTTTTGGACGAGAATTTTACCTTTATGGATGATAAAACAAATTGCAATTGGTCTTACTTTGCCTGGTTTCATTTAGAAATTATCCCACCGCCAATACAATTTTCACCCGAATAAAACACTGCTGCTTGACCCGGTGTGATATCCTCGGCCGGTTCTATTAAATTAACCTTAATCTTATTTTGGGAAATTGGAATTATCTTACAGAGAAACTCATCAGAACGGTACCGGATCTTTACGCCAAAAGTCCTAGCAAAATCAGGGGGTAGACCTGAGATCCAGTTTAAATTTATTACATTAAATTTTGAATTCGCTCTTGTGTCCTTATTGCCAACAATTAATGAGTTTGTTGAAGTAATTTTATCAATTACGTAGAATGGTTGTGGGGATTGAATCCCCAAACCTTTTCTTTGCCCGATTGTATAAAACGCGATCCCTGGATGAGTACCAACGAGATCACCGGAATGTGAGTAAATATTTCCCCTGTGTTCTATGTTAGAGGCATTTCTGCGAAGAAAATTTTGATATGAATCTTTTCCTAAGAAGCACAAATCCTGGCTTTCTGGACGAGTATATACAGGCAATGAAAAATTCCGGGCTAAATCGCGAACCTCTTCCTTGGTGTAAATACCAATGGGTAAAAGTGTACTGGATAATTGGTTTTGATTGAGCATATGCATTACATAAGATTGGTCTTTCTTCTTATCCAGGGATTTTAACAATTTAATACTTCCATCCGATGATCGTTCGAGTATTGCATAATGTCCGGTTGCCAGGTATTGCGAACCCAGCTTTTTGGCTTCTTCCAGAAGAAAACCCCATCTGATCGATTGATTACATTCCAGACAGGGATTAGGTGTAATCCCCTGTGAATAGCCTTGAATAAAATTCTTTACCACCTGGTTTTGAAATCTATGTCTGGCATCAATCACATAGAAGGGTATATTCAGTATGTTCGCAACCCGGCGGGCATGAATTATTAAATCAGGTGTGCAGCACTTGTTTTCATTTTCATTACCAGGCTCGCTCCAAAGCCGCAACATTAAACCGATTACCTCGTAACCTTGATTTGCAAGCAGTGCCGCAGCAACAGAACTATCAACCCCACCGCTCATTGCGACAACAACACGAAAAGTCTTAACCATCTAATTATTCTTCCTGATCCGATGTAATATCTTCGGTAATGTTTCACAAAATTTTTCAATTTGATTTCTCGTAGTTGCAGTCCCAAGGGTTACTCTGAGCGAACCTAATGCCCAGTTATCATCTAAAGACAGAGACTTTAAAATCTCGGAAGGTTTTGGATCGCCGCTTCGACAGGCGGACCCGGAGGAACATGCATATCCTTCGACATCAAGCAGCATCAAGAGCTCATTCCCATCCACATTTTCAAAAACAAAACTGGCATGGTTGGGCATTCGGTCAACTGGATGACCGGTTAATTTAGAATTTGGAACAGAATTCAGAATACTGTTTATAAGAAAATCTCTTAAAGGTTTTATGTGAGCAATTCGAGTTAAACGCTCAATTTGCGCAATTTTAAACGCTTCACCCATTCCCACTATATAAGGGACATTATGCGTGCCAGCTCTTAAATCGAATTCATGTTGTCCACCTGTCTGGATTGGCACAATTTGAAGGTTATTTCGTTTATACAGCGCCCCCACACCTTTAGGACCGTAGAATTTGTGCGCTCCCAGGGACAATAAATCGACATTTAAATCCTTTACATCGAGAGTTAAATAAGTCGTTGCCTGGACTGCATCAGTATGAAAAGGTATATCTAATTCTTTACATATTTCTCCAATATCTTGGATTGGGTTAATTGTACCTATCTCATTATTCGCATAGATGACAGAAATCAGGGCTGTTTCTTTTCTGAGTAAATCACGGATTTTTTCCAATTTTACTTTTCCGTATTCATCAATTGGCAAATACTCAATTTCAAATCCAAATATGCTGGCAAGCTGTTTCGCTGTATTTTGAACGGCAGGATGTTCAGTGGGGCTGATAAGAATATGATTTGCATTCCTGCGCTTTCTTTCTGCTAGAGCCACACCCCTGAGAGCTAAATTATCACTCTCTGTACCGCAGGATGTGAAAATTACTTCTTCCTGCTGGCAGTTTAACCCACCACAAATAATATCCCTTGCATTTTGAACAGCACCTTCAGCTGATTGTCCATATGCATGGATCGATGATGGGTTTCCAAAATCCTGATCAAAATACGGAAGCATGCTGGCAACCACTCTTGAATCTATAGGAGTAGTAGCTCCGTAATCTAAATACACCCTTTTTCGCTTATTTATCTTATTCATTTTAAAATTTATTTTCGCGATTCTCATTAATTGGACTAAAGATTTATTTGGTACGATTAATACATGCACTGAGTTAGATAATGAAGGTATATATTCTATCTAATTTTTTCCTCGAACGTCAAACGATTTCGGAGCAATACGATTAGAGTGGTAAAATTTTTTGGGATTATTCAATCAAATTCCTTCATATTTATAAAACCAATTATTGGAACCATGAATGGGTGAGTTATTTGGTACAGATGGAATCAGAGGGAACGCTGGAACCTGGCCGATTACCTCAGATTTCTTTTATAAAATCGGTTTAGCAGCAGGCTACACTCTTTCAGAAGGAAAAAGAAAAGTACACATTCTGGTTGGAAGAGATACGCGAGCTTCGGGTAAAAAACTGCAAGATGCTTTAGTATCTGGTATGGTGTCAAGCGGTATGAATGTGATTGATCTGGGAGTAATCCCAACTCCAGCCGTTTCCATGCTTGTGAAGAAATTTGATTACTCTGCAGGGGCTGTAATATCCGCTTCTCATAACCCTGTTGATCAAAATGGGGTTAAATTCTTTAACCGTGAAGGGGATAAATTATCTGAGAGCCAGGAAGAGGAAATTGAACAAATTTTGTTGAATAATAATTTTCTTGAAAAGAACTACTTTAAAGGTCAATTAGTAGATGGTCAGGATTATAAAAATCTGTATAAACATTCTTTATATGAAGAACACCCTCATCAATACCTAGATGGGTTAAAAATACTGGTTGACTGTTCCAATGGCGCTGCTTCCGTTTTAGCCTTGGAAGTATTAAATAGTTTTGGCGCAGAAGTCGTTTCTGTAAACTCTAATCCGGATGGTTATAACATCAATAAAGATTGTGGATCTGAATTTACACGAAGACATCCTGAATTATTCAGTAACAATATACAGAATGTCGGTGCTTCTTTTGGAATTGCATTCGATGGGGACGCAGACCGGGTGGTATTAGTCAATCGAAATAATGAGTTGATTGATGGAGACCACATTATTGGGTTGCTTGCTGATTATCTATCAAAAAAGAGCATGCTATTAGAAAATTCTATTGTTACAACAGTTATGCGGAATGAAGGATTAAAATTATATATTGATTCGCTTGATCTTAACCTTGTGGAAACGCCAGTAGGGGATAAGTATGTGGTACAAGCGTTGAAAGAAATTGGAAATAAATCGGACCAAAATAAAATGATTGGATTGGGAGGAGAACAAGCCGGTCATGTGATATTGTTGAATAATAAGTTCTCAACTGGTGATGGTATTCGTACAGCGTTATTTGTGATGCGAGCTTTTGTGGAATCTGGAAAAGAATCTTTTTCTGATTTTTCTTCTCAATTAAAAAAAACTTCCTCAGGTCATCTCGTCAGCATTTATTGGTAATGGTCCAAGGTTTGAACGTGAAGAATTAGATCGTGTAGAGGATTCAATAAAAGCTGAAATCAAAGATCTTTCCCGCTTGGTTTTGAGATATTCTGGAACTGAACCAATTTTCCGGGTGATGATAGAGTCAAACTATGCTATGACAATTAATGAACTCGCCCAGATATCAATACAACTTTGCAGGAAAGCCCAGAAATACGCCGGGGTGCCTGGAGGCAAAATCGATATCCTTAATTGTCAAGCAGGCGGGCAAATAGAATTAATCGATTGATTGAAAGTATTGAATTGAGTTAAATCCTGAAATCGATTTTTAATTTCTCAAATTATGGAGAATTTCGAAATGAATAATGGAAGTAGAAAAAAAAATGAGGTCGTTTTTGACATAGAAATATCTTCTGAAATATTCAGGAGTTATGACATCCGCGGCGTAGCTGATATTGACCCCCTTAATCCTGAAGATATTCGGGCAGTTGATCTTAATGCAAGCCAGTCCTGGTTAATTGGTAAATCATACGGAAGCTGGATTAAAAGATCTGGTGGTAACAGAATCGTTATTGGCAGGGATAACCGCAGAACCTCGCTGCATATTGCTGCAGGATTTATAAATGGTGCACTTTCTACCGGATGTGAGATATTAGATATTGGTTTGTCAACAACACCTCTGTTGTACTACTCTGTGGAAAAACTTAATTGCGAAGGAGGGATGATGGTGACTGGCAGCCATAATCCGATGTGGTCAAATGGGTTGAAATTGAGTAAATCAGGCTACAGGACACTAATTAGTTCCGAGATCCAGGAACTATACAATACTATCGTAATAAAAGATTTTGTAAGCGGCAAGGGGACATACCAGGAAGTAGATATTCTTGAAAGTTATTTCAGCGATTTCAAAGAACGGGTTTATCCAGCAGGAAAACCATTAAAAGTTGTTGTAGACCCGGGCAATGCCACCGGAGGTTTATTTGCGCCACAATTATTATCAGAATTAGGGTATGAGGTAATACCAATAAACTCCGACCTGATTTACCCGTTCCCAATGGGTTCTCCAGATCCAGAACAACCCAGTAAAGTAATCGAACTTGGTGAAAAAGTTGTCGAACTGGGAGCCGATGTTGGCGTTGCTTATGATGGCGATGCTGATCGAGTAGGAATAGTGGATGAGACAGGGAATAAGATTGAATCAGACCTTCTGGTGCTTTTCTTAGCTCGTAATGTGCTGGAAGTAAATCCTGGTGCCGAGATTGTATTTGATGTTAAGTGCTCTGATTTATTAATCGTTGATATTAAACAACATGGTGGGATACCAATTATGTGGAAAACCGGACATTCAAATATCAAACAAAAGATGTCTGAACTTGTTTCTGAAGGCAAACCAGCACTTCTGGGAGGTGAGTTGAGCGGACATATTTTTTTCCGAGACAGGTTTTATGGATTTGATGATGCAGTTTATGTCTCTGCGAGAGTCCTTGAAATTCTTTCACATTCTGATCAAAGTATGTCCGGATTTTTCGCTGGGTTACCGGAATTATGCACAACCCGTGAGCTGGCAATAAATTGCCCTGATAGTAAGAAATCAGAAGTTATTTCTGAACTCGAGGAAAAATTTAAATCAAAAGGGTTCAATGTTCTGGATATTGATGGTGTTCGAATAAATTTTGATCTTCATAAGTGGGCATTGGTTCGAGCATCCAACACCCAACCCAAATTAACTGCAAGGTTTCAAGCCAGAACGAAAGATGACTTGAAGGGAATCGTTAATCTGGTCCAGAATGAATTGGAAAAATTTAACGACTTGGACCTTTCAGACCTGAATTATGGATTGGCTGAGGTGATAGGGCAGTAATCAATGAGACTTGTAAATCAGGTGATTTTACTTGTGCTGGACAGCGTTGGTATTGGAGATGCACCCGATGCTGAAAAATATGGCGATCTTGGCTCCAACACGCTTCGAAATACAGCAATAGCGGTAGGTGGTTTGCACTTACCAAATCTTTCAAAATTAGGTTTAGGTAACCTGGGAGATTTTCCAGGAATATCAGAAGTGACCAAACCTGCCGGAGCGTATGGAAGATTGACTGAGATTTCAGCGGGTAAGGATACAACAACAGGACATTGGGAATTGGCAGGGGTGTCATTAATACAACCATTTCCGACTTTCCCAAATGGATTCCCGAAAGCCTTTATTAAAGAATTTCAAGAAAGAATTGACGTAGAAGTTATTGGAAACTACCCTGCCTCTGGTACAGAGATTATCCAGGAATTAGGAGAAGAGCACATTGATACGGGAAAACCAATTGTGTATACTTCTGCTGATTCTGTTTTCCAGATAGCAGTTCATGAAGAGATCATTCCACTTCAGCAGCTTTATCATATTTGCGAGATAGCTCGAGTATTGTTGGTTGGAGAATTAAGTGTATCTCGAGTAATTGCCAGGCCTTTTATCGGAAGACCAGGTAAATTTGTTCGTACAGAAAATCGCAAAGATTTTTCTTTATATCCTCCAAGAGAGACAATACTGGATAAAGTAAAAGCGGCAGGTTTTATGGTTGCTGGAGTTGGAAAAATTGAGGATATCTTTGCGTTTCAAGGATTGACTGAATCCAATCATACCGGAAACAATAATGATACTGTTGATGGGACGATTAATTTTATCAAAATGAGAAAACCCGGGTTGATATTTGCTAACCTGATTGATTTCGATCAATTATATGGTCATAGAAATAATCCAGAAGGTTACGCAAGCGCACTACATGGATTTGATAAACGTCTTCCCGAAATTATAGAAACTCTATCTGACCGTGATGTACTCATGATAACTGCTGACCATGGAAATGATCCAACCACCAAATCTACAGACCATTCTCGCGAACGTGTTCCTTTACTGGTATATGGAAGCTTAATACGATCAGGGGTGAATGTGGGGACAAGAGAATCTTTTTGCGATGTTGCTGAGAGTATTTCTGTTTTACTTGATGTCGAAAGCACTGGAGAAGGAAAAAATTTTTCGCATCAGATATTATTAAATCAATAATATTTTTTTTGATGATTTCAAATTTATGCTGACAGATACTCACTGCCACCTGGATTTTAATCAATTTGACACTGATCGATTACAGATTATTGATAGAGCTCAACGTGTAAAAATTGAACGGTTGTTAAACCCAGGAATTGATGTTATTTCCAGCCTAAAAGCAAAAAAATTGGCTGATAAACATGAAATAGTCTATGCTGCAATTGGGGTGCATCCAAATAATGCAAAGTCCTGGACAGATGAAACGGCATCTCAACTCATAGAAATGGCCAAAGATGATAAAGTGGTTGCAATTGGAGAAATTGGTTTGGATTACTTTCATGATGCTGCTCCACGCAATTTACAAGTACGTATATTTGAAGAACAGCTTTTAGTAGCTTCAAAAATGAATTTGCCTGTTGTAATCCACACTCGTAACAAGAATCATGAGGACAAAAAAGCAATTGAGGATGCCCTGGAAATACTCTCCAAATGGGTGGCCAACATTCCCAATGAAAACGGGAAATTAAAAGAGAATCCGGGCGTCCTGCACTCATTTAGCAGTGATGAAAATTTTGCAGAATTAGCAGCAAAGTATAATTTTGCAGTAGGTATCACCGGACCAATAACTTATAAAAAAAATGAACCAATGAAAACGGTGGTACAGAATATGAATATTGAATATATCCTGGTCGAAACGGATGCGCCATTTTTGACGCCTCATCCCTTTAGAGGTAAAAGGAACGAGCCTGCCTTTGTGAATTATGTTGTTGAAAAAATTGCTGAAATTCGCAAAATGTCTTATGATCTGGTTTCTGAAATAACGACCAATAATGCAAAAAGGATTTTTAATTGGTGATCGATAAAATAAAAAATTCCAACTTTATGGATTTGGTGATTGATCAAATCCCACGAGTTGAAAAAAGAATGCGCCAGAGCACAAATGATCATAATCCGGTTTTGAATATTGCGATTGATCATTTGTTATCCTCTGGTGGAAAAAGAATACGCCCTACAGTTACTTTATTAACCGGTGAAATGCTGGGAGGCGATAAAGAAAGCTGTATCACCCTGGCCGCGGCTATAGAAATGCTGCATACTGCAACTCTTGTCCACGATGATCTAATTGACGGCGCTTTACTTCGCCGGGGAATCTCAACATTAAACGCCAGATGGTCTCCTGCTGCAACTGTGCTAACAGGAGATTACATTTTTGCAAAAGCTGCAAAACTAGCTGCTGAAACAGGTTCGATTCAGGTAATGCAGTTATTTGCAGATACATTAGCGGCTATCGTAAACGGTGAAATAAATCAATTGTTCCCTGGCGAAGGTCTCACAGATATTGAAAAATATGAGAAGAGAATCTATGCAAAAACTGCATCGATGTTTGAATTAGCGACCTCAGCCGCTGCCGCGCTTTCAAATGCTGATCAGGAAATTAAACTTAAAATCAAACAATTTGGATTTGATATAGGAATGGCTTTTCAGATCATAGATGATGTCCTGGATTTGACCGGAGAGCAGGCGACAGTTGGCAAACCAGTAGCGAGTGATCTGAGGCAGGGGGTAATAACCTTACCAGTAATTTATTATGTTGAAATGCGATCGGATGACAGAGATTTAATACACATTCTCAGCGGGAATCATTATGAAGAAAATGTAATGGACCGTGTGGTTCATTCAATAAACCAAAGTGGGGCAATTGAAAGAGCAGTTGAAGTAGCAATTGATTACGTGGATAATAGTATTAAAATTCTGGCGGATATGCCTGAAAATCCGGAAAAAGAAGGATTAACCGAACTGGCTCGTTACATTGTTGATCGCAAATTATAATTGTTTACATTTTCATCTTGGTATTTGCGAAGATGATTACACTGTCAGAAAATAATGCAACTTGTTGACAAAAGGATTGCCACATAGTAATATTTTTGAACATCTGGCGAGGTAGCTCAAGTGGTGGAGCAGGAGACTCATAAGCTCTTGGATGTGGGTTCAAATCCCACCCTCGCCACTGAAATATAAATAACAATTTTATCTAATCTGGTCGAGTAATTTATGCCAGATTCTTAATTTAAAAAGCCGTTTTCCCGAGGAAGAAAAACCATACAAAATTAGTGTTATTTGTCACTTGTTCCATTATTACGCTTTTGTTATATTTTGTGACAATTGATACAAATTTATTTGCGCAATTGTTCCACTCTATTACATATCATGGCTTACACTATAAAAAATTTTATTGGTGATTTAATAATAAATATTCATAACTCCCCCAAACCGATTATTGCACTAAATTCAACATACTTAACAGGAGCCCAGCCTGAGGAAACATAAAATGCTGGGCTTTATTTATATTTCTGCAGTCATCCATGGATATAAAACTACAAAATACATTATCAGTGTAACGAAAGGATAAAAAAATGGAAACAATAACTTATGAACTGCCTGCAATGTATGGGGACCATCATGTTATTGAAGTAAGAAGGATTTTACAAGAAGTCACAGGGGTTGAAGATATCTATGCCAGCAGCGCTTTTCAAGCGGTTGAAGTTAAATTTGACCCCGAAAAAGTGACCGGAAGTCAGATAGAGCAAGTTTTGGAAGAAGCAGGATATTTTGGTGAATGGAAACTCCCGGTTGAAGCGGATGCATCAACATATTTGAAAGAGGATAGATCTGAATCCTACTTTCGGCACACAGAGGTTTTTGAAACAAGTAAACAGGTGGTAAGTTTCGCTCAGAATGTGAATTACACTGGCAGACCGTTATGGAACTGTCCTGGTATTGGTATTTTTAAAAGTGATATGGAGGAATAAGTGATGGCAAAGAAAATGAGAACACAGGAAGAACGAACAGCAGATCCTGCTGCACAAGAAATGTTGATTCGAGCGGACGAACTGGGAATATCTACCGCATTCAGCCGCGCCGATGAACTTCCGCCGTGCAATATTGGAGGAGCCGGTATGTGCTGCAAGATTTGTGGAATGGGACCATGCCGACTAACTAAAGATGGACAGACCGGGGTTTGTGGTGCAACGATCGATACTATTCAAGCACGCAATTTCATCCGGGCGATATCAGCTGGAGCAGCGGCCCATTCGGATCATGGTCGCGATATGGCGATGACTCTTAAAGCTGTCGCAAATGGTGAAGCGGAAGGATATGTTATTCGAGATGTAGCAAAGTTAAGAACCACTGCTGCTTATTATGATATACCAATAGAAGGCAGATCACCAAATGAAATTGCAAATGATTTAGCGGACCTGTATATAGCTCAATTTGGCCAGCAGACTGGTGAAGTAGTACTGGTTAACCGTGCTCCGAAAAAAAGGAAAAAGGTTTGGGAGGAAAACGGAGTTATTCCTCGAGGAATTGACCGCGAGGTTGTAGAGGCGCTGCATCGGACTCATATTGGCGATGACCAAGATCCAGAACATATTCTGCAACATGCAGTTAGAACCGCACTTGGAGATGGTTGGGGTGGAAGCTTACTGGCGACAGATGTATCGGATATTCTTTTTGGAACACCAGCCCCAATACTGGGACAGGCAAATCTTGGTGTATTAAAGGATGATATGGTAAACGTGGTTGTACATGGCCACGAACCAACTCTAAGCCAGATGATTGTTGCTGCAACGCAGGATCCAGAAATCATTAAGTATGCCAAAGATGCGGGCGCTGAAGGAATAAACTTATCCGGTATATGCTGTACCGCAAATGAAATCCTTATGCGCCAGGGAATACCTGCAGCCGGAAACTTCTTGCACCAGGAATTGTCTATTTTAACCGGGGCTGTTGAGGCGATGATTGTTGACGTACAGTGCATTATGCAGGCACTTGTAGACCTGGCAAGTAATTTCCATACTCAGATCATTACAACCTCTCCAAAAGTAAAAATCAAAGGGGCAACACATATCGAATTCGATGAACACCGGGCGTTATCTATTGCCAAAGAGATCCTAAAAACTGCCATTGATAATTATAAGAACCGAGGTGTAACTCAAATTCCAAAGGATAAGGAAGATTTGATACCCGGATTTTCACATGAATATATCAATTACATGTTGGGAGGTTCATACAGGGCTTCATTCAGACCATTGAATGATGCCATCATGTCAGGGAGAATCCGGGGTGTTGCAGCGGTAGTGGGATGTAATAACCCACGCAGCAAGCAGGATTACCTGCATACCTATGTTACAGAAGAATTATTAAAGCAGGATATCCTCGTAGTTGAGACTGGTTGTGGAGCGATCGCTAGTGCAAAACTTGGATTACTGCTCGGTGAGGCAGGCCTGGATAAAGTCGGTCCTGGATTACGGGAGATTTGTGAGACCGTTGGGATACCCCCTGTACTTCATATGGGTTCGTGTGTGGATAATTCACGAATTCTCACTGTCCTAACTCAAATGGTGGAAGAAGGCGGTTTAGGTGACGATATAGATAAAATCCCTGCTGTCGGTCTAGCTCCGGAGTGGATGAGTGAAAAAGCGCTTTCAATTGGTACCTACTGTGTAGCTTCAGGTGCCTATGTAATTTTTGGCGGATCTTCCCCAATTGGTGGTATGCCAGACCGTGTTGCCGATAGTGATATCGTACTTAATTACATCAGTAAAGGATGGGAAAAGTTATACGGCGGGAAGATGGAGTTTATTGCAGATCCTGATGATATGATTCGGAAAACAATCGAACATATAGATCTAAAAAGGGCAGAATTCGGTCTTCCGGTTTACGATCCAGCAAAATGGGGTAAGAGTGGAGATACTCGAATGCTTGAACTTGAGAGTTTACCACTGAGTCAGAGAAAAGAAGCGATTTATGGTGTGGCGGCAGATTAGTAAGTACAGAATATTGGAGGATTTTGAATGTCTAAATACATAGCTACGCGTGCAATCAGGGGTGCGAATGCGATTGTTACAGAGGCTGAAGTGATGCTTGAGCATGCTCTTAAGGAAAAGGGAGCTGATGCACCAGTATCATTCCCAAATACCGCATATTATTTACCGTTGATCCTGGCGATGACTGGCAAAGAGGTAAACACGCTCGGTGAACTGAAAGAGATTTTAAAATTACTCAAGACAATTACTGCATCCATTACCTTCTGAGAAAAAATGGACACCATATCTAGGTGAAACATTGGACAGCGGTATGGCGACTCTTTACGCAGCTGAAACAATTGAGGCGATCCGGTTTGTTTATGGAACCGAACCTGAAAAAATGGAAGGATTTGAACTGGCAGGAGGTACTTCCTATTCAGATAATGGTGGTGGTTTACTCGGACATTTGAATGGACCGATCGATGATATTCAACTCCGATCTTGGGGCATTCAATTAGTGGATGGGCGGATGCCAGGATTTGCCGCGATAGTTGGTGCTGCAAAATCCAACGAGGTTGCCGTTAAAATTGTCCGTGAACTTCAAAAGCGAAACATTCTCACTTTCCTTTCTGGTAATGTCAACGGACGTTCGATAATTCACCAACTTGTTGAAGAAGGAGTTGAACTAGGATACGACACATATACAGTACCATTCGGGACTGATACACTGAGCGCGATTTATGCTCTGGGATTTGCATCGAGATCGGCTCTGACCTTTGGCGGTATCGAAGCAGGCAGGACAAGAGACATCCTTCTATATAATAAAGAAAGAGTATTCGCATTTGTACTTGCTCTGGGAGAGGTCGATGACCTTAAATATGCTGCTGCAGCGGGAGCGATAAATTTTGGATTTCCTGTGATTGCTGATACTGTTATCCCTGAAATACTGCCAACAGGTGTTACTACATATGAGCATGTGGTTTCAATGCCTTTTGAAGAAATTGATGGAAAAGATGATCTTGAAAAAGCTGAACGGCTAGTACAAAAGTGTATTGAAATCACGCGGGGTAAAAATAAAACTGGCTGATGTGCCCGTTCCAGTCCCGTATGGCTCTGCATTTGAGGGTGAGGTTGTAAGAAAGTCTGATATGCGGGTTGAATTTGGCGGAAAATATTCACGATGCTTTGAATATCTGTTTATGGCCCCCTTGGATGAAGTAGTGGATGGTAAAGTCGAAGTAATCGGTGAAGGGTTTGCAGATAAAGATCCGCAAGGTGCGATGGATTTAGGCATCGTAGTCAAAGTTGCCGGCCGAAAGATGCAGGAAGATTTTGAACCTGTTTTAGAAAGACAAATTCACTATTTCATCAACGGCGCTTCCGGTATCCAGCACATTGGCCAGAGAGATATTGCCTGGATTCGGATTTCGAACGCTGCTTCCGAAAAGGGTTTCGATCTGGAACACTTTGGAAAAATTCTGCACGCCCGGTTCAAAACCGATTTTGGTGCAATTGTCGATAAAGTTGAAGTGACCTTGTACACTGATCCGGAGAAGTTGAAAGAATGGCTGCAAACAGCCAGAGCGTCTTACGATTTCCGAAATCGAAGATTGGCTGATCTGACCGATGATAAAGTAGATGATTTTTATTCCTGCACATTATGCCAGTCTTTTGCTCCTGATCATGTTTGTGTGATCAGCCCGGAGAGACTGGGATTATGTGGTGCATACAACTGGCTTGATTGTAAAGCTTCTTTCAGTATTAATCCCACCGGACCAAATCAACCGATTCCTCTGGGAAAAATTATTGACTTCGATAGAGGTTACTGGGAAGGTACAAACGAATACGCGAAACAGGGATCGCATGGTGTTGTTCAAGAAGTATCAATGTATTCGATTATGGAAAATCCGATGACTGCATGCGGATGTTTTGAATGCATCGTCATGGTGATCCCAGAAGTTAACGGGGTAATGATTGTAAGCAGGGAAGACACGGGAATGACCCCAGCGGGAATGAAATTCAGCACACTGGCTGGAATCGCCGGAGGAGGCTTGCAAACCCCCGGTGTTATGGGTGTTGGAAAATACTACCTCATAAGCCCAAAATTCATATCTGCTGATGGTGGTTTTAAACGAGTGGTTTGGATGAGCAAGAATCTCAAAGAAACTATGGCAGCTGAATTTCAGGTAGTCGCAGAACGAGAAGGGATTCCAGACCTTATTGACCGTATTGCGGATGGTTCAACAATTGATACAGTTGAGAACTTGCAGGAGTGGTTAAAGGAAAAGGAACACCCAGTTCTTGCAATGGAACCCATGCAAGCAAAAGAGAGGACTGAGGAAGTTAGAGCCCAAGAGACGTTAGCTCAGGCAGAGGCGGTTATCGAAGCAGCCATTGAAAAAACTGAAGTTAAACCCGAGCTAGAAATCCATGAGGAAAAAGCCTCAACTGAACCTGAAACTCCTGAAGTTGAAAAACCGAAAGTGAAAACACCGGTAATTGATAAAGAACCTGATATTTCAGGAATTAAAAGAACTGTCGAAGAACCGGAAGACCGGGCTGAGAAAGCGGTTGATATCTTGCGCAGAGCGCTTATAGCAGCGTTAACAGAATTGGGTGGTTTTGATTCCGGTGAATTACAGACCCCTTCAACCACACTTAAATCAGCCATTACCCCCACTTTCCCTATCGAAACAGACGAGATTTCCGAGTTGGAAATTAAGAAAGTAGAACTTCCAAAGGATAAGCCTTGGATTTCGGAACATACTAAAACTGAATTTTTAAAAGAAGATTGGTCTGGTCAGGTAAGGGTAGTCAGACTTGGTGCGACCCAAGAAGAAGGTGGAACAAGGGAACGTGTTGTTGAAATCGGGGGAGAAACTGCGATGCCTTTTATGGACTTTGAAGGGAAAATTATTAACAAACCAGCTATCGCGGTTGAAATTGTTGACCGTAGGCCAGATGATTGGTCCGAAATTTTACTTAACGAATGGGGAGAGGTGACAAATTCGCCATCTGATTGGGCAACCGAGGCAGAAAGGATAGGGGCTGATTTAATCCTGCTGAACCTTTCACTAACGGATGCAGAAGGCAATCCTAATACCCCTGATAAGGCAGTAAATGCTGTTGAAGTTGCCCTGAAAGCAAGCGGGCTCCCTTTGATAGTTTTTGGACCCGGTCAGGCAGAATTGGACAATGAACTTCTGGTGCCAATCGCTGAGAAGTTTAAAGGTGAACGGCTCTTATTAGGAGTGTGCGAGGATAAAAATTACCGCACTATTGTTGCTACTGCGATGGCAAATGGCCACCTAGTTGACGCAAGAACCGCAATGGATGTGAATCTTGCAAAACAACTCAATATTTTAATAAGTGATATGGGTCTGCCGCTGGACAGAATCATTATGGATCCAACAACTGGAGCTTTAGGCTACGGTTTTGAGTATGGTTACTCTGTAATGGAACGGTTAAGGTTAGCAGCACTTCAGGGCGATAGTATGACCCAGATGCCAATGCTGGTAACACCTGGTCAGGAATGCTGGAAAGCCAAAGAGTCCAAGGTCGGCGAGGGCGTTCCTGAGGAGTGGGGGGAATGGAAAGAGAGAGCGATTACATGGGAGACGCTTACTTCAGTGATGCTGATTGAATCAGGCGCGAATATTGTTGCCTTGCGCCACCCAGAAAGCTTAAGACGTATTAGGATCGCTATAGAAGATTTAATGAAGGGCAAATAGGGAATAACACCGTTAATATAACAATTTTGTAATATTCACACTGGAGATTAAATATGGCGTTATCAGGAATTCAAATTTATAAACTGCTTCCACAGACAAACTGTAAGGATTGCGGATTTCCTACATGTCTTGCTTTTGCCATGAAATTAGCTGCGAAGCAGGTTGAATTAGATTTATGCCCACATGTAAGCGAGGAAGCAACCGAACAACTTTCAGAAGCGGCTGCCCCACCTGTCAGACCATTATCGATAAAATCTAACGGCTATGAAGTTAAGGCTGGTAATGAAGTTGTTTTGTTCCGGCATGAGAAGACATTTTATAACCGGCCGGGGCTGTTTCTAAGGATTTATGACAGCCAATCTCCCATGGAAGTGAAAGAAAAGGTAACTGAAGTAGATGCTTATAAAGTGGAATATGTAGGTATTGAGTTAACAATGAGCGGCCTGGCAGTCCAATCGGATGGTGGGGATTATGCGGCTACGATTAAAACAATCCGAGAAAACAGCAAGCTGCCGTTAATTCTAATTGGAAATCCAGAAGAATTGGCTTCGGGTCTTGAAATCCTTTCAGAAGATGAAAAACCCTTAATATGTTTTGCAAATGGGGAGAACTGGCAGGCTATTGCGGAGATCGCGAGCAATAGAGGACTGCCCGTAGCTGTTCAAGCGGATTCGCTGGATCAAATGGTAGATATATCAAATAAAGTCCAGAAATCTGGTGTAAGAGACATCGTTATCTCACCTGCTCAACGAGGATTTTATGGATCATTACTGGCTAACACATTGATTCGCAGGATGGCTCTGAAGAAAAACTTCCGACCATTTGGTTTTCCAATTCTGAGCCTTCCTGGTGACGTTAATGACCCGACATTGGAAGTCGCATTGGCTGCCCAAGCGATAGGAAAATACAGCAGCTTTATTATTATTGACAATTTCTCACCAGAAACTGCTTATCCGCTGCTTGTGTTGCGAGAAAATATATTCACGGACCCTCAAAAACCAATCCAGGTAAAACCAGGTTTATACGAAATAAATAACCCAACTCCCGATGAACCAGTGCTGGTTACAACAAACTTCAGCATAACATATTTCAGTGTAGCAAATGAAGTGGAAAGTTCAGGTAATCCTGCCTGGTTATTAGTTACTGATTCAGAAGGAATGAGTGTTCTAACTGCCTGGGCTGCCGGGAAATTCGATGCAGAAAGGATAGCGAAATCTGTTAAAGAATATAATCTACCCGAAAAGATTAACAAAAGGAAACTTGTAATACCTGGCCATACTGCTGTTCTATCAGGCGAATTAGAAGAGGAACTTCCGGATTGGGAAATTATTGTTGGTCCACGCGAAGCTGTTGATATCCCCAAATTTATGAAACAAGTATTGGTGTAAAAAGGAGAAAGCGCTCTACCCATCTACATAATCGAGAAAGCTTACCATGTATGGCTAGGATAAAAATAAAATTTGATACCGTTTCTGAACCCATTGAAGTTGAAAGTGGGAGTTTAATTTCAGAAGCGGCGAGATTGGCTGGGGTCGAAATCACTCAACCCTGCGGAGGGCAGGGGCGATGCGGACGGTGCGCTGTTCACGTAAAATCAGGTTCAGTGCGCCGTCGCAGTTCATTAAGGCTTTCATCGAAAGATATTGAGAAAGGATTGGCACTTTCCTGCCAGACTGTGATTGAAAGCGATCTCACTGTATCCATTCCCCCACAGGAGAAGATCGAGCGGATATTAACCACAGATAAAACAGTTGCTGATGTTCAAGTTCCAGATAATTATGATGCAACAACAACCCAAACAATAAGAAGAATTTATTCAGAAATAACCCCTCCAAATATGGAGGATCAGATTGATGATGCAAACCGGATTAAAGCAGCCTTCAGGCGAGACTTTGGCTTCCAGGATATAGAAATTTCTCTAAATCAATATCGTCAAATTGGAGATGTGCTCCGTTCGTCTAACTGGAAAATTACTGCGATTCTGGATGTCTCATCGATGGAGGGAGCGGGAAAAGAAGCAGTTCGATTAATTGATTTACAACCCGGAGAGGTTCAACAAGGAAGCCCAATTTGGGGGATAGCAATTGATATCGGTACCACCACTGTTACAGTTTGGTTAGTAGATTTAATCAGTGGAAAGGTGAAGGCGCAAGCATCTGAGTATAACCAGCAAATTTCTAGAGGGGAAGATATCATATCAAGGATAGTTTATTCCTCCAAGGAAAATGGCGCTGAGGAATTGCGTTCATTAGTATTATCAACCATCAACGAGCTGATTGGAACTACATGTAAAAGAATAAAAGGTGCGATTTGCAAACCTTCAAATATAGTGAAGGCGGCAATCGCAGGTAACAGCACTATGATGCATCTCTTCCTGGGTATTCCAGCTATCAGTATCCGCCTTTCGCCTTTCGTTACAGCAGTAAATCAACTACCAATATTTTCTGCTCAAGAAGTGGGATTGGATATTAACCCTGAAGCAACAGTGATTTGTTTGCCAGGGGTAGCCAGCTATGTTGGCTCCGATATCACTGCTGGTGTGTACTCTTCCGGTATGGATGATACAACAAGGACTACATTATTCATGGATGTTGGAACAAATGGCGAAATTGTCCTCGGTTCGAATGAGTGGTTAGTTACCTGTGCCTGTTCCGCAGGGCCGGCTTTTGAAGGAGCGGGTGTTGTAAATGGAATGAGAGCTACAAAAGGTGCTATCGAGGAAGTATGGATAAATGGGAACACATTGGAATCCTCAATTCGAGTTATTGGCGGAGGTCGACCACGTGGTATTTGTGGAAGTGGATTGATTTCACTTTTAGCGGAATTATTTATGACTGGTATCGTGGATAAAGCTGGAAATATAAAGTCAGGTTTATCTACAGACCGTGTTCGTGAAGGCGAGCATGGTATGGAGTATGTTGTTGTCTGGAAGGATCAAACTCAAACGAACAACGATATTGTTATTACTGCGGTTGATATTGATAATTTAATAAGAGCCAAAGGGGCTATATTTGCTGGTTATCAGGTATTGGCCCAAAGTGTTGGAATTCCATTAGAAATTACTGAACAAATGCTAATTGGTGGCTCCTTCGGAAAGTATATTAATATTGAGAAAGCAATTGAAATTGGTTTGCTTCCTGATATGCCCTGGGAACGATTTCAATTTCTAGGGAACACATCGGTTAAAGGTGCTTATTACGCATTGATTGATACAATTGCGCTTACCCGAATTCAAAATATATCTACTAGAATGACGTATATTGAATTGTCAGCAGATAACAGCTTTTACGAAGCTTTTATGTCAGCTTTGTTTTTGCCGCATACCGATTTATCCCTTTTTCCTACAGTAATGAATGCACGAGAAGAAATTAAAAAAATTTGATTTATTTAAGGAAGGTTCAAAATGTATATAATTGGAGAGAATATTCATATTATTTCAAGTCAAGTGAAGGAGGCGCTGAATAATCGCGACCGTGAATTTTTTATGGATTTAGCAATTCGCCAGGTTGAAGCCGGTGCATCTGCAATCGATGTCAATCTCGGTCCAAGAAAAAAAGACTGGGAGGAAATTTTTCCCTGGATGGTCGAAACATTGGAAACGGTAATTGATGTTCCTTTAAGTTTTGACAGCACCAATGTGTTGGGGATAGAAGCAGGATTAAAAAGAGTTACAAAAGCACAGCCTATTGTAAATTCAACCTCTGCCGAGCCGGAGAGGTTGGAAAAAGTCCCGCCCTTGGCCAAAAAATATAATGCAAAATTAATCGCCTTAACCATGGGCAAAAGCGGTATCCCGGTCAGCGCTGATGAGAGGGTTACAATCGCATTGGAACAATTAATACCTCGGGCACTGGAAATTGATTTCCCTATTGAAGATTTAATTATTGACCCGCTGGTCTTAACTGTATCTGGCTGTCAGGAATACGCCCCGGAATTATTGGAGGCAGTCAGGACACTCCAATTTGCATGGGATCCACCTCCACAAATTTCAATAGGCATGTCGAATGTCTCGAATGCAGTACCGGAAAAAAATCGCTCTTTAATCAACAGGGTTTACTGCGCAATGTTAATGGGTGTGGATTTAAAAATGATGATTGCCGATCCATTTGATGAAGAACTCAAAGAAACAATTCGAATAATCGAAGAAGTGGATGATAGCACCCCGATAGGAAAAGTATATATAAAAATTGCAGACCGGATTCGGGAAATGGATCAACCAAAACAGGAAGATTTTGATTTAAGTGATCCTGGACAAGTTGCTATATGGAAAACCTGCCAAATTCTATTAAATAATGTCATATACGCAGATAGTTATCTGGAACAATAACAACCACATTCGTGAGTGGAACAAATCTGGAAATTAAAGACGCATAAACAGAAAATTGGTTAATGCGTCTTTTTTACAAATGTAAAATTTGTAGAATGAGATTTACAAATAATTTTCTAATTTTAAGATGTTATGAAATAAAAAGGATAGACAATGAATACAACAAAAAAAGTAACTGTTTCTTCCCTTTTCGAAAAAGTGAATAATCATGAACCCATCTCCTGGTTGACCTGTTACGATTACCCGACTGCTTATTTGCAGGAACAAGCCGGGATTGATATGATCCTGGTGGGGGATAGTTTAGGAATGACAATGCTGGGTTACGATTCGACCCTGCCGGTAACAATGGACGATATGATCAGGCATACCCAAGCAGTCAGGAGAGGCGCACCAAATGTATTCCTGATTGGTGACATGCCATATATGAGTTACCAACCAAGTGTTGAAACAGCGATTCGGAATGCTGGCAGATTTATGGCTGAAGCTGGTTGTGATGCCATAAAATTAGAGGGTGGGGCTGCAATGGCGGATCGTATTGAAGGTATTGTCGATGCTGGGATACCAGCTTTCGGACATCTTGGATTAACACCCCAAAGTGTAAGCGCTTTGGGAGGATTTCGTGTCCAGGGTCGAGGCGCCCAGCAGGCAAAAAAAATAATGGATGATGCAAAAGCTGTTGAGAAGGCAGGCGCGATGTGTATACTTCTTGAAATGGTTCCAGATAGGGTTTGCAAATTGATTACAGAGAGATCAGAAAACTGCATCATTATGAGCTTGGGTTCAGGCCCAGATGCTCACGGACAGCTTTTAATTTATCATGATATGTTTGGTTTGTATCCAAAATTCAAACCTCGAATGGCTAAGGTCTATGGGAATGCAGGAGTTGTTATCCTCAACGGTTTGGAACAATATGTGCAAGAAGTATCTGAGCGATCATTTCCCCAGCCTGAAAATTATTTTAAGATTAACGATGACGAATTTCTGGAATTACTCAGTCTTCTGGACAAGTAAGCATATTGATATCTCAAATTAATATCGAAGGAAAGGATAATTATGGATCATGACATCCGTAAATTATTGGAAATACCTGCAGAACGATTAAGCCAAATTAATCAATTGTTTCTTTTTCCGGAATCGATACCAATAAATCAATTTCTTGATGTTGTATCTAAATATGGCACTCCTGAAGAAATAAACATAAAAGCGAAAAATGCCCGTAAATTGACGAACCTTTACAAGGAAGTTGAATCAAAAAATTCCGGCTACATTTCAGATCTCAATTGGTTGATTGTGCAGCGGGATCAGGAAAAATTTATCAGCATTCCTGAATACCGCAGAGTTATTCTGGGAGAGGATGCAGACAGTTTCGATTTTTCGGATGATTATGCTGTTACATTGGAAATTAGCGCATTTCAATATTTCCCCTGGATCATTGAGATCGCAAAGCGATCGATCTCTGATCGTATGCTTATGCCAGCCCGATTTATCCGTGTCCGAAAGATGAAAGAGCAGGAAGAAGATGGTGATTTGGCAGCGGTTGCTGCTGCAATGCAAATTATTGGCGCCTCGTATGTTGAAACTTTAGATACTAAAGGTACTGATGGTTCAAATATTCACCTTGGTGGACCAGAAACAATTACAGGGTACTTCGGAGGCGTAGGACAACCAAATGACCATGCCCTGAAGTGGGTGGATGAATACCTTTATTACTACACAAATTACGGTGTTCAGGAGGTCTTAAATATAAACCCAGGTACGGTGCTGCTTGGATACCTGTTGTTCAGGATCGGGGTGGATATCAAATTTAAAATTTCTGTTTTTATGGGTAACGACAACCCATATGCTGCATTATGGACGCTGATCGGGGCTAAGCTCTTCTCAAGGGAAGATGGTACTTCGCCGTTAATTGGGTTCAACTGGAGTAATTCAGTAAATAATGAAACAATGGAGACTTCGGATCAAGTTAGAAAGCTGCTTGGATTTGAAAAAATTGTTAGATTCGAGCATCATATAACCGAGACCTGGAAGAGCATTGTTATCCAACCCTATAATCGACGAGATGAATTATTAGAAATCGCCGATCATATTGCCAATATTTCAGCGAAGCATGAAGGCGGGGAAATTGAAATTGAACAGCGAAATAATTATCCTTCTGACATTCTGGATTATTTCAGAGATAAGGAAGAAATCATCACTTCTGGCGACTGGGATAATCTCACTAAAAATTTTTTAGATAAATTTGAATCTGACTAATCTTACCGCTCAAGCGCTTACTAAAATGGGATTATCTTTCGTTGCTGCAACGAATCTACACAAGAATTGATTGAACCAGTGTTTGGATAAATTAACCAATAGATTCAGGTGAATAAATGATTCCGAGAAATATGGAGATATTCTTAAGGGATAGATTGCCAGAAAAGACATGGGCGACCAGGTTGGTGAGGCATAATGGAATGTGCTTCATTGAATTTAATTCCCAGGACATTGAAAGATTAGCAAGAATGGATATCGAAGTCGACAATTTGGGTCCAAGTCTGGTTGTTTGCATGTGGAATGAAAGTTCACCGCTGGAAATTGGTGGTTATCTTGTGGTAGATAATCTCGCGATGGGAAAACCATCGATGGGTGGAATCAGGATGCTCCCCAATTTAAACCCATCGGAGATTCACAATCTCGCCAGAGGGATGACATTAAAAAATGCCGCTGCAGATTTGCCATATGGAGGAGGGAAATCGGGAATTGTTGCTGGACAAGGATCTCAGGAAGAACACGATACTGTTGTCAGAGGATTTGCTAACTTAATTTACAGGTATCGAGATATTTACTTGCCGGGACCAGATGTGGGAACTTGTGATGAAGACATGAAAACCATTGCCATAGAAAATGGTTTGGATGCTGTGGTTTCGAAACCTCTTGAAATGGGCGGCAATCGGATCGATGAATTAGGCGCAGCCGCAGGAAGCACTGTTATCGCTTTCGCGGCATTACTAGGAGAAATGGATAAATTGCGGGTGCTACCTCAATTTCAAAACCTAGAGATACCTGATGTCAACCAACTAACGGTATTAATTCAAGGATTTGGTGCAGTTGGGGCGCACGCATCCCGTATCCTAAATAGGCAACTTCCGGGTGCTAAAGTAATCGGAATCAGTGATGTGGATGGATATATTTTCTGTGAAAATGGATTGCCCATCGATAAATTGTTTGAAATTTGGAAAGAAAAAGGTATTGTAACAAAAATATTCTTCAATGAAATAAATAGGAAGGGCAATTTTGAAACTCTGAATTTGAAGTATTCAACCTGCCCGGATGATTTGTTAAGGGAATCCGCTTTCTGTCTTATACCTGCCTCACCTCTTCCAAATTATCTGGATGTAGATAATTCGACAAATCCCTGCATTACCACAAGGTGGATGGGAGAATGGTCGGTGATTGTTGAGGGGGCTAATACCTATTCTCCTATAGCATCTCGAAAAAATGCTCGAGCTAGAATGGAGAGAGAAGTATATCGCAGGAGGGGAGTATTAATTGGGACAGACTATTTAGTTAATTCCGGTGGGGTAATTTATGCTGCACAGGAAAGAATAATTAAAACTCCAGATCATCTCAGGATTCCAGAAAAATCTCTCGGTATACCAGATCAAGTTGAGAACTGGTTGGTTGAAAATAGATCGGAGTTTTCTGAATTAGCTGAAACCCGGCGCTGTGCAGCGTATGAATATCGAGAGGAAGTTATCAGCAGGAATATGAAGGAACTGATTGAATTATTAATATCCGATACAGATATGCTTCCCTGTGAAGCAGCTGAAAGAATCAGTATCAGAAGAGTTACATCCCGCGAAAGTGATCGAACCGCCAAAGAAATTATGGCTCCGATTCCGATAATTTCAATCAACAGTACAGTGAAAGAAGCTGCGTCAGGATTGATTGAATCAGACGGTTCTATCTTAGCTGTTGTTTCAAGCCAGAATGATCTGTTAGGTGTTGTTACTGAATGGGATATTACAAAAGCTACATCTCAGGGCAATCCTGACGACCAACCTTTAGAAGAAATTATGATAAAAAATGTTATTTCCGCCTCACCGGATGAAAATATACTGGACCTGATCAGAAAATTGGAATACCACGAAATTTCAGCAATGCCGGTTGTAGAAGGCGGTTTTGTATTAGGTGTTATTTCTTCTGACTTGCTTGCAAGAAAATCGTTATTAAGGCTCTTACAATCATCATTGGAAGAGAATTAGGGGCAGAATTATATCAATCTACTCCATCAATTATTATAGGCAGTTTTCCATAATAATCTAAGAATCATTAAATTAATGATTTCTACGAAAGTATTTCTGCTGCTGTAAGATCTCAACTTACAATGAAAAATAATCGAATGAGTATATATATCCAGTTCATAATTTGATATCAGGGTGAGCCTATGCTCCAGAAAAGATTAGGGTCTGGCTGGGACACAAAAGTAATTACTTTCATAATTTGGGGGTAAGTCTGCCAGTATTATCCAAAATATTTTCAAAAATTATGGTAATAGTGATAGGTTTCAATGGAATTTATCAGAAAAAGAACAAGCTTTTATAGCTGCTTGACGCTTAAAAATGCGTATGGTAAACTACCCGAGCCTGGTCCCGTGGTGTAGTGGCCAAACATGCGGCCCTGTCAAGGCCGAGATCGCGGGTTCGAATCCCGTCGGGACCGCCAGAAATTTGTTGTGATACCTGTAAATCATTTACAGGTATTTTTCTTTACTTTTGAGCAACTTTCTGTAATATTTATTATATGAGCGGATTATGAATCAAATTTCTTATACTGAGACTTTGCTTGATTTTGTATTTGAAATCGTTTATGATTTACCGCCGATTACTTATAAAGTTGAATAAAAATTAGCTATGCTACGATTTGTGCTCTCACTTTTGATTTCTGTTTTGTTATTAACTTCCTGTAATGGAACTGAAGTTAATATTTCCCCCACCGCAACATTTTCACCAACATTACCTAACCCGGAAGTAATCACAACAGGTGTTCCAAATGCGAAAAATGCAGCAGAACAATTCCTCAATGCATGGAATGCTGGTGATTACCAAGAAATGTATAAACTGCTTTCAGGAGAATCGAAAGGGATTATTTCAGAAGAAGAGTTTTCCGAATTGTACCAGACTATAACCGGGGAATTAGCTCTTAAAGAAGTAAATTATTCGGTATTTAATTCAACGGTGAACCCCGATTCAGCTCAGGTTGAATATGAAATTGAAATGGTTAGTTCTATAGTTGGAACCATAAGACGCCAAATTGCGATGAACTTAGTTAAAGAATCGAACCTTTGGCTTATTGATTGGGACCAAACGCTAATCCTGCCGGAATTAAGCGATGGGAATGTTGTGGATATGGAATATGATATTCCAGAAAGAGCGAATATATATGATTTGAATGGTAACCCGCTTGCAACACAGACTGAAGCGACATCTATAGGTATTTTTCCGGATTTTATCGATTTAGATGAGGAATACGGCATTATAGTTCTCCTTTCACGCGTTACTGGTATCCAAGCAAGCCTTATTGAAGGTTGGGTTCGAGAAGCGCTTCCTGGTGCATATCTACCAATTGGTGAAGTAGCAACTGAGGAAGAAACCCAGCGCTTGAATATCCTTTCAAGTTATGGAGCAGTTGCTACTTCAAGATATAATTCTCGCCTTTATCCAGGAAATGGGATCGGACCTCATATCGTTGGGTATGTGAGCACAATTCAAGAGGATGAGTTAGATGAATACCGAAGACTGGGATATCAAGGCAGCGAGCGTGTTGGCCGGGAGGGTATTGAAAAATGGGGAGAAGATATTCTCAGAGGGTCACCTGGCGGTAGTCTGTATGTAAAGAACCAAGATGGATCTCCTGTGAACGAGATTGGTACCATTCCCCGGCAAGAGGGAAGACATATTGTTACAACAATTGACAGCAACCTGCAAAGAGGTGCTCAGGAAGCTTTAAGAGGATTTAATGGGGCTGTAGTTGTCATCGAGAGAGATACCGGACGGTTGTTAGCAATGGCCTCCTCTCCATCATTTAACCCCAATGCTTACGAATTTGAGAATAACAACTGGAGCGCATGGCTGTCTGAAATCACCAATAATCAAGATCTACCACAATTCAATCGCGCTGCACAAGGACAATATCCACTCGGGTCTGTCTTTAAAGTGATAACAATGGCGGCCGCTTTGGAGAGCGGTTTATATACTCCTGAAACTATTTATGAATGTGGATATGTATTTGAGGAATTGTTTGGATTTCCGAGATATGACTGGACCTATGAGCGGTTCCAGGAGGATGGTGTAACAAGACCAAGCGGAACTCTAAACCTTGTGGAAGGCCTGATCAGATCATGCAACCCGTACTTCTGGCACATAGGATTGGATTTATATGCCCAGGGTCTTACTACTGCAATCTCTGACATGGCTAGAGCCTTTGGCTTAGGTTCTCCTACTGGCATAGGTGTTATCGAAGAAGAAGCAGGCAATGTGCCTGACCCTACTTCAGAAGTCGATGCAATCAATCTCGCAATTGGACAGGGCGATTTTCTAGCAACTCCGCTACAGGTAGCTAATTTTATTGCTGCAATTGGAAATGGCGGCACACTGTATCGTCCTCAGGTAATAGAAAAGATTTTATCCCAAGATGGCCAGGAAGAAATCATTTTTAATCCAGAGGAAATCGGTTCTTTGCCGATATCACCAGAGAACCTAAAAGTGATACAAGAAGGTATGATCGGTGTTATCTCCAGTGAATTACCACCAGGAACAGCCTACAGGCAACTGGCAGACCTGGATTTCCCGGTCGCAGGTAAAACAGGTTCAGCTACCACTGGAACTGGTGGCGAACCGCATTCATGGTTTGCAGGTTATACTTTTGCAGAATCAGAAGAGAAACCTGATATTGCAGTTGCTGTGGTTGTTGAAAATGTTGGAGAAGGGTCTGAGTATGCTGCACCTGTTTTTCGCCGAGTAATTGAAACATTCATATACGGAGAACCACAAAGATTGTACCGGTGGGAATCACAATTTAATATTACTCGCACTGCAACTCCGTTAACAACGGATACACCTACACCTAATCCGCTCGTTGAGCAGTAAAAAATTATATCGGCATAGATGAAAGCTTATTCGAAAATTTCAGGGTAATTTCTGTTTCGGTTTTTATACCAGCCTGTACGGGTGCTGGTACGAACATCAAAATTTGGTATATAAGGCTTAATATCTAGCAGGGGGGTAAGGTCAATAACATCAATCCCCTTAACTGTAATTAAATTTCCTGAAATCTGGATGATTTCAACAATCGAAATGCCAATTGGATTTGGGCGATTTGGGTGTCTTGTAGAAAACAGACCATGAAGTTTGTTATCCAGAAATGGTTTTACTTTTAGTTGAAAGTTTTCTGTATTGTTAAAATAATAAATCAGTATTATGTGCGAAAATCCATCTAGATCGATAAGTCCATCCAGGTAGCTTGAAAATACTTCTACCTCTCCAATTGATGAAGAAAATACCGGTTGAATCGGGGTTTCACTTTTTGATTTAAATGGTGAATGAATAACACCGATAGGATGCATCTCAATAATATTAATTTTTTTATATGTGACCACGTTTGAATCTATAGATGTTTGGTTATTGATTTTTCCTTGAATTGGGGTGGAAAGAAAATCAATAATATGCTCGCCTCAAATTCATTCGGATTAAACATTACATGGGGAACTTCGGAATTGAACAGCAGAGTGTCTCCTTTGTACAAAGGATAAATTTCATTTGACAAGGTAAAAACAATATTTCCCTTCAGGCAAAGAACAAACTCATATCCAGAATGATAAATTTGTTCGGGTCCCCATTTTGTTGAAGGGGAAATTCTTACTATGTATGGCTCAATTCTTGATGATGAAACTTCAATTGATGATAGAGCTGAGAATTTTCCATACACGGTACTTTTTTCAAACCGGTCAATACTCTTCTTAAAATCGACAAATAATTCGCTGATATTGTTATCAAAGAAGGAAGTAATCGGGATTCTCAATGAATTCGCGATATTCTGTAAAGTATTGATTGTTGGGGTCGTTTTTCCATTTTCTAAAAGGCTCAAAGTGTTTACTGCCAGACCACATATTTCCGACATTTCTCTGATAGATAAATCTCGTTCCACCCTTATTTTTTTCAATCGTTCCCCAATAGATTTTGAATCTGGAAAATATTTTTTAATGGGGTGTTTCATTTTATAAGACCAAAATTACTATGAGAATAGGTGCTTTATGATCGTTTGCCCAAATGAACTAATAATTCTATATAACTACGTGGTTTTCCATTCAGGTTATTTCCAGAAATCCCACTAATTATCAGAAAAAATGTAGAATGATTTAAAAATTCATTCTACCTGAATAATTGCACACCCATCTTTTTTAATATCTCAAGCTGGTGCAAAGTTGCAGATTTTCCTGAAGATTGTTCCTTATTAACACAACAATGGCTATTAAAAAATCCAGGTTTACTCCTGATTACTTATTAATAATTCAATCAGGCTAATTCCGCATTCAGTATAGAAATCAAACTCTCATATTCTTCACTGCAATCCTTACATATATCTAAGTGCTGTTTTATTAAAGACAAAAATTGTCCTGCATTTTCCCCTTTAATAATCTGTTCAGCATATTGGTCAAGCAATTCAAACACTTCATCACACGAAAATTCCTTTTCATGAGTATTATTCAGCATAGACATCAGTTTGGTTATCATTTCTTTATCTCTTGGTACAGGTTGAGTGCTAATCGGTGAACCTCGTGTAATCCAAGAAAATATTTTTTCAAACATATCATTAAACCTTTATTAATTGACGTTATTTATAATAAATTCTTACCCTGCTTCGAAGATTTCTAAAACTTCTTGCGGTGATAATCCTTCTTTTTTCATTCTATCTTTCAAACGCAAACGCGCATCATGCAGTAATTTATATAAGGCATTTCTGGAGGTATTCATTCTTCGGGCAACCTCTTCCATTGGCATACCATAGATACTTATTGCGACCAATGCTTTCCGTTGTTTTTCCGTCAACTCCTGGGCCATAAGCCTTTCTATTCTCTTTAAAATATCTTTCTGTTCAATAGACATTTCAGGGCTGGAAGCAGATTTAGAAACGATCTTTGTTGGATGTTTTAATTTATTTTCATCAATTAATTCATCCAATGAAATATTTTTCCACTGTCGCCGCCTCAATTCTGAAAGAGCAATCCGTACAGCGATTTTATTCACCCATGTTGTGAATTGACTGCGTCCTTCAAATGTATCCAATTTATCTAATACCCGTAAAAGCGTTTCTTGAGATACCTCCTCAGTTAAAGGTTCAAATCTTGGATCGCTGTTTTGCATCCAATTGTTTAAAGAATAAGGAAGCGAATTAATGATAATTAATCGAAGATCAGCCAGGGCATCTTCCTGTTTTATACCGCCTGATTTTAATGCTGATATCCAATCTTGATTGGTCCTTTTACTCATATATTATTTTTATGATTATATTAAATTGATTACGATTAATTATTGCCATTTGTGATTATAAAGATTGGATGCAAATACCTTGCTACAAATACCTGCTGTGATTATACTTCTCAAGAAATTATTTAATTATTATGACAATAGAAGCGTTTCTTAATAAGTTGCCCGAAAATTATACTCCTGCAGACCGGGAGTTGATTGAACGCGCTTACCGTGTAGCTGAAGAAGCTCACAAAGATCAAAAGCGGGCTTCTGGTGAGCAGTATATTAATCACTGTATTGCGGTAGCTTCGATATTGGCTGATTTACGTGTTCCTCCCTCGGTCATTGCTGCTGGTTTTCTGCACGATACAGTTGAGGATACCGAGATTACCCTGAAGGATATCAGGAATAATTTTGGCGAAGAGATAACTAAACTTGTAGACGGAGTGACAAAATTAACTCAACTCCCCAGAGTTTCACGCGGCGATCAACATCTAGAAGAAGAATTCGAAGAAGACAAACTAAGAAAAATCGCAGTAAGAAAAGGCGAAACCGATCCTTTCGAAGAAGCTGAAAAAATTTATCGAAGCCGAAGGTATGACATGGTTTCCGAGACCCTAAGAAAAACTTTTCTAGCAATGGGAGAAGATGTCAGAGTTGTCCTCATAAAGTTGGCAGACCGTTTGCACAACATGCGCACACTTGGACATGTTGCGGAACCAAAAAGAAAACGTATAGCTCAAGAAACTCTGGATATTTTTGCACCCTTAGCAAATCGATTAGGGATATGGCAGATAAAATGGGAACTTGAAGACCTTGCATTTAGATATGTGAATCCTGAAAAGTACCGCGAGATCGCTGAAAACCTTGCCGAAAGAAGATCTGAGCGCGAGGCCGAAATGCAAGCTATCAAAGATGAGTTAGAGAGAGTTTTAGCCCAGAGTGGGATATATCCTGAAATAAGTGTCCGCCCAAAACATATTTATTCCATATACAGGAAAATGACAAGAAAGGGAGTACCGTTTGACATGGTGCGCGATATCAGGGGAATGAGAATTATGGTTGAAAGTATCCCGGAATGTTATTCAACTCTTGGAATTATTCATACACATTGGGTTCCAATCCCGGGGGAATTCGATGATTATATCGCCGCACCGAAGGATAACTTCTACCGTTCTTTGCACACTGCTGTGAATTATGAAGAAGGTAGTACCCTGGAAATTCAAATTCGAACTGCTGAAATGAACCAGAATGCTGAATATGGAATTGCTGCTCATTGGAGATATAAAGAAGGTTCAGAACGCGATGAGGATTATGAGAAACGGATTATCTGGTTAAGATCTTTGATGGAATGGCGGCAGGATATTGAAGATGCCCGAGAATTCGTTGACAGCATGAAAAGTGATGTTTTTGAAGATCGGGTTTATGTTTTTACCCCCAGAGGGGACATAATCGATATGCCTGTAGGATCTACTCCGATTGATTTTGCATATCATGTCCATACTGATATTGGCCACCGATGCCGTGGGGCGAAAATTAATGGGAAACTTGTCTCCTTAGAGTACAAGCTTTCAACTGGAGATAAGGTGGAAATATTAACCGCAAAACGTGGTGGGCCAAGCCGCGACTGGTTAAATACTAACCTGGGGCTGGTTAAAACTCAACGGGCGCGCTCCAAGATTAGACGATGGTTTAAAAAACAAGCGCGTGAGCAGAACATGATCCAGGGGAAGGGGGTTTTGGAAAAAGAATTACGCCGGCTTGGTTTAAGTGAAATAAACTTAGAAAAACTTTCAAAGGAGTTTGAGTACAGGGACATCGATGAATTTTTTGTTTCGATTGGTACTGGCGATCTACCTGTTGCAAGAATTGTTAACCACCTAAAATTTAGCGAAAAACCTGAACCTGAAGAGTTACAGGAAATTTATACTTTAAAAGAAACCGAAATAAGCGATGATTCCATCCAGGTATTGGGTTTGAAAGGGCTTTTGACAACGATTGGGCGCTGTTGTAATCCTGCCCCAGGTGATGATATAGTTGGTTATATTACACGTGGGAGAGGCGCAACAATTCACAGACAGGACTGTCCAAATATACTGCGGATAAAAGATCGAGAGAGATTGGTGCGAGTTTCCTGGGGAGAACCGAAAACAACCTATCCCGTACCAATACGATTGAAGGCTTATGATCGGGATGGTCTCATGAAAGATGTGTCAACTTTGATTGCTGATGAAGGTGTAAATATGCCAAATGTTCGGGTTGAAACCCACCGGAATCTGGCAATTTTTGATTTAATCCTGGAAGTTCGTGATATTGTTCAGCTTAGCCGTCTTCTTGACCGGTTGGAGAATTTGCCAAACGTAATGGAAGCGCAAAGAGTCAGACCTGGTTAATAAAAATTTTAGAAGCTATGTTTCTATTCATTACACAAATGGTATAATTCTCAGCCGTTAGCAATCAGCTTTTTTGTATAATATTCATCCTAATAAAAATCTCGTAATTATTATAAACCTATCAGGAGTAATAAAATGCCAAGAATTCGTTGTTACTATATGGATTGTGTATTCTTGGAAGAAGGATTTTGTAGAGCTGCCGCTATTGAACTGGATTCAGATATTGGATGTATGACTTATTCCAGGACTTCTGATCTGGAAGCAGAGGATAGTTGGGAAGATGAAGACCAGGAATTATCAGGTTGGGATGAAATTGAAGATGAGGATGAAGACGATGAACTCTGGCTTGAAGATGACGAAATATAATAGGTATATTTTTGACATCAAGAATTCTTGAAGAGTTTGTATTTTACAGAATTACATTTATTAAGCCTTCTCATTTGAAGGCTTTATTATTTCTCAGCCATCCAAAATCAATAAATAATATTTCAGATGTCCATAAATAATCATTTTGATTTTCTAGCACCAATATATGATAAGGTGATCAAATCGGCCAATAATGCTAACCTTGAGGCATTGTTGAATTTGCCAATATCAGGAGATTTGCTCGATGCAGGTGGAGGAACAGGAAGAATTTCCAATCTATTAAAAGACAGGGCATCGTCTGTATTTGTTGCTGATCTTTCATACCCTATGCTCAGACAAACAATTCAGAAGAAGGGTCTTTTACCTGTCTGTACTCATAGTGAATTCTTACCTTTTCCAAGCAATTATTTTGAGAGAATAATTATGGTTGATGCTTTCCATCATGTCTGCAATCAGGAAAATACTGCCCGCGAGTTATGGAGAAGTCCTGGCTCCGGATGGGCGGATAGTAGTTGAAGAGCCGAACTACCATAAATTTGGTGTTAAGCTGGTAGCTTTTGCTGAAAAAATTGTATTTATGAGGAGTCGCTTTTTGTTACCCGAAAATATAAAAAGCTTATTCGGGTTCAAGTATTCAAATTCATTTATAGAATACGATGGATATAATTCCTGGATAGTAATCGATAAAGGCAATTCTTCGCAAAAATCAACAGATCCGGGGTAGAAGCTCACCTGATAGAGTTGTGACGACACGCCTGCTACCTATTGATGTTCTCATTAATAATTTACCGGCTGGTTCAGCGGTTACCTCCCCAATTATTGCTGCATCTTTACCATACTTGTGGGAATGCAAACAATCTATTACAACATCAGTATCCTGGGGCGCAACTATTATTATCATTTTTCCCTCATTGGCGATGTACAATGGGTCAAACCCCAGCATTTCACAAGCTGAATTTACCGCAGGATTGACTGGTATATATATTTCATCAATTTCAATGCAAACATTTGATTGTTTAGCAATTTCATTAAGCGCTGTCGCGAGCCCACCTCTTGTCGGATCTCTCATTGAATGAACATTCTTTGAAACATTAAGTATGTTGGATACCAACTCATTCAACGGTGAAATATCACTGTGGATATCAGAAACAAATCCCAATTCTCCTCGTGCTTCTAAGACTGCAATGCCATGATCTCCAATAGTTCCAGAGACGAGTACTTTATCGCCCGGTTTAGCATTTGCTCCTGAAATATCTATATTGTCTCTGATCACTCCAAAACCAGAAGTATTGATGTAGATACAATCTGCTTTACCTTTCTCAACCACTTTGGTGTCTCCAGCAATGATTTCTATCCCTGCCTCCAAGGCTGCATCTTTCATAGACGCGATAATATTCTCCAGGGTGTGGATGCTTAAACCTTCTTCGAGGATAAAACCTGCAGTCAAATAAAGTGGAATCGCTCCCACCATTGCCAGATCATTAACAGTACCACAAACAGACAACCTTCCGATATCTCCTCCTCGGAAAAATAACGGCCACACTACATGATTATCCGTACTTATGGCAATTCTGTGAATACAATTCTGGTACTCTTCACTTAAATTACCCCATTCTATAATCCCAGAATCATTAAACCCGGCAAGAATTTGGTTTTCGAAAGAGGGAAAGAAGAAATCTCTAATCAAATCTTGGGTCAGTTTCCCTCCACTTCCATGCCCGAGGATTATTTGCTCATTATGCTTGTTCGGAATAGGACAATTAGCGCCTTCCATGTGTATTGGATTTGATTTCATTTTGGATGCCATATTCTTAAATTTGATGGTTACACTGTGGTTTGATTATTATAGGAATACTGAAAATATGCAGCACAAGCACCTTCGGAAGAGACCATTGTTGCTCCCAATGGGGTTGAAGGTGTACATTCAACACCAAATGCGGGACAATCAATTGGTTTTTTCAATCCCTGAAGGATGGTGCCAGAAATGCATAATGGAGACTCTTCAGGATCGATATACTGCACTCCATATAATAATTCCGCATCGTATTGCTGATATTCAGGACGGAGACACCAACCACTATTTGGTATCAAACCTATTCCACGCCACTTCCGGTCACAATTCAAATAAACCTGATTGATCATTTTTTGCGCAGAAATATTCCCATCAAATGAAACTATACGGGAGTAACCATTTTCAACTTCATATGTATTGTTTTCCAATTGTCTAACTACCATAATTACACTGCGGAGAATATCTAAAGGTTCAAATCCAGTAACTACAATTGGAACTTTATATCTTTCAGCGATTGGAGGATATTCCCAGTATCCCATAACTGCGCACACATGGCCTGCTGCTAAAAATCCATTCACCCGATTATATGGCGAACTTAAAATTGCATGCATTGCAGGAGGTACACGCACATGGGAAACTAAAATACTGTAATTATCTAGACCTAAGGCATCTGCCTGGACTACACTCATTGCATTTGCAGGGGCAGTTGTTTCAAACCCAATAGCAAAAAAGACGACCTGTTTGTCAGGATTATTCTGCGCAATTTGTAAAGCATCCAATGGTGAGTAAACCACACGTATATCTCCGCCAGAGGCTTTTACAGAAAATAAATCGCCACTTGAGCCAGGCACTCTCAACATATCGCCATATGACGTAAATATCACATCAGACCGGCTTGCAATATCAAGAGCTTTGTCAACTAATTCAAGCGAAGTTACACACACTGGACAACCAGGACCATGGACCAGTTCAATTTTTTCTGGCAGCAGTTGGTCAAGTCCATATCGCATAATTGAATGTGTCTGACCACCGCATATTTCCATAATAGTCCAATTATGTTCAGTGATACGATTGATCTCCTCAATCAAACCCTTGGAGATTTCGGAATTTCTGAATTCAGATAAGTATTTCATAAAAGAAATTCTCGGTATTTAATTGGATAATGCGGTTATGGATTTAATTCTGCATTTACATCAGCAATATTACGCAGCAATTCCATTGTCTCATTTGCTTCTTTTTCGCTGATCAAGTTCAAGGCAAATCCTACATGCACAAGGACATAGTCGCCAATTCCCGCTTCTGGCACATATGCCAGGCAAGATTTCGCGGACAACTCCGCCAAAATCAGTTTTTCCCATCTTTAAACCATTTATTTCATAGATTTCAATGATTTTTCCAGGTATACCCAAACACATAATAAAACGCTCCAGTATTGAAATTTATTGCTTTGATGCTATCACTGCCTGACCAAGTGAGATCCCACCATCATTTGGAGGAACTCTTCGATGAATCAACAATTCAAAATTTTCCCGAATAAGAATATTGATGGTTTTTTCCAATAAAGTTAAATTCTGCCATACGCCGCCGCTTAAAGCGATCAAATTCGAATTTAAAACTTTTCGTAGGATAAGACTGACTTCAAGAACCATAAAGGCCAGGCTGTTATGGAAACGTGCGGATATTATTGAAGTAGGAATCTCGGCGAATAAATCATCAATGATTGCTTTCAACATTGGGGTTGGATCAATTATTAAAGGGAACGAATGTAAATCCTGTTCGTTTTCTCCAGCATGGTATATGCTTATCGGATATAGGCCTTTTTCCTTTGGATCACATAAATTTTCCAATTCAATTGCAGCCTGTGCCTCATAATTAACAATCTCACGTATTCCAATTATTGACGCAACAGAATCAAAAAGCCGTCCAACACTGGAAGTTAAGGGGGCATTTACTCCCGCATCTATTTGGTGTTCGATCACCTGTAATAATTGTTCATTATGTGATGGATTTCGGATAATGTGTTTCACTGGTGGGAGATTTTCGTCCCAGGCTAATCCCGCAGTTCTTAACCATGAAAGTCCAATGCGCCATGGTTCTTTTATCGCTTTATCACCCCCTGGTAATGGTGTGTATCTTAGATGGGCAATTCGTTCATATTCTGAATAACTTGAAAATAGAAATTCTCCACCCCAGATAGTTTTATCATCACCATATCCTGTACCGTCAAAACTGATTCCAATGACCTTTTCTTCACCTGTTAGTCCATTGTCAGCCATACATGAGGCGATATGGGCATGATGGTGTTGAACCCCAATAGATTCTAAATTATTAGCTTCAGCACGCTCTAATGCATACCGTGTGGAAAGATAATCGGGGTGTAAATCATAAGCGATAATTTCTGGATTTATTTTGAATAATTTTTCGTAATAATCTATTCCGCTTTCAAAAGAACAGAACGTTTCAAAATTTTCAATATCTCCAATATGCTGACTGATAAATGCGTATCTTTCTCGGGTTATACAAAATGTGTTCTTCAATTCAGCGCCAGTAGCCAGAACCTGATTAAGATCAAAGGGAAGAAGCAATGGATAAGGTGCATAACCACGGGAGCGTCGTACAGGATAGGTAAAAGATAAATTCCTTTGATTTGTTTTTTGGATAGTAAATTTTGGGTTAATATAAATCTGAAATACAAAATCGTCACACCTTGTATTTATATCCCGGTTATGAATTAGAAAAGCGTCCGCAATATTAGAAAGATCCTTTATTGCTTCATTGTTGTCGATTGAAATCGGTTCTTCACTGATATTGCCGCTTGTCATAACCAGGGCAGGTGGGATGTTGTTTGCTGAATTCTGACTATTTATTCCTGAGAATAACAAATAATGCAGTGGAGTATAAGGGAGCATTATTCCAATAGTGTTCTGGAAAGGAGCAACTTCCGTACTTATTTCACAATCTCTTTCCCTTGGCAATATTACTATTGGGCGTTCACGAGATTCGAGAAGATTCCTGGATCTTGAATCCAATTTGCAATATTTTGATATAAGCCTAATATCAGCCATCATCACAGCAAATGGTTTGTCAACCCGCAGTTTTCTTGCGCGTAATTCATTTACTGCATCCAGGTTCAGAGCATTACAGGCTAAATGGAAACCACCCAATCCTTTTATTGCGATAATTTTTCCATCCGCCAGCATTTTTTGCGCGGACACAAGGGATTTGATTGATCTATTGATTTCTAAATTTCCGGGTAAATTGAAATTTATTTGGGAATTGGTGATGTGCGTATTGTTACTATCTACAAGCTGAATGTGTGGGCCACATACAGGGCAAGCAACTGGTTGTGCATGAAAGCGTCTATCCTCCGGGTTGTTATATTCTGATAAACAATCCGGACACATCTGGAATTCAGCCATAGTAGTATTGGGGCGATCATACGGCACATCATTTATGATGGTAAATCTTGGGCCGCAATTTGTGCAATTAATAAATGGATACAGAAAACGTCGATCGTATTCGTCAAACAATTCTTTCAAACAATCATCACACGTACAAATATCCGGTGAAATTGGTTGAAACGCATTTGGAATAATTTTCGAATGGACGATTTCGAATTTTGAATAATGGTCTGGTTCACAGTGTTCAATTTTTATACTTTCGATGAGTGCCAGCGGTGGAGCTTCGGTTTTCAGGGAAGCGCAGAATAAATCCAGGGATTCTGTTTCTCCGACAGCCTCAATTTCAACTCCTGATGATGTATTTTGGACCCAACCTGTAATATTTAATCGATTGGCTAAACCATAAACAAAGGGGCGAAAACCAACGCCTTGAACAATTCCTTGTATTGAAATGTGTGCTCCCGAAACGCTGTACATTAAAGATTACTCTCTACCCAATCAAGCCATTCTTGGATACCTTCCTTTGTCCGGCAGGAAAGTTGAAAATGTATCAGACCCGGATTTAATATACTTACACCGTTGAGAAAATATTCCAGATTAAAATCGACGTATGGCATCAAATCGATTTTATTTACCACCAGTGCTTCAATATTTTGGTAGATCTGTGGATATTTGTAAGGCTTATCATCGCCCTCCGGTATAGATGCAATCAAGACATTTTTGTGCGTTCCCAGCTGGAAACCGCTCGGACAAATCAAATTACCAACATTTTCGACAATCAATAAATCCGTTTCTACCAATTCCAATTGGTTTAAAGCATTATTTATCATTACAGCATCCAAATGGCACTCACCACCGGTATTTACTTGAACAGCCTGAGCTCCTGCATTTGCGGCTCTATCAGCATCAATACTGGAGGCGACATCTCCATCAATAACTGCGATTTTATATTTGTCCTTTAAATTTCCAATAGTTGCTTCAATCAGAGAAGTCTTACCCGCTCCAGGAGATGCCATAAAATTCATTGAAAATAAATTCGCACTATCAAGTCGAGACCTATTCTGTTGTGCGATTTGATCGTTTGCTCTCAGGATATTTTCGACAATAGTAATTTTATTTTCAATTTTGGCCATTAGATTTTATTCAATATCAATTGAATCCAGATAAAATTCTTTTCCTTTTATAATCTCTAACTGGGTGCTTTCACATTTTGGACAAAGTAATGACTACCAGTTAAAGGGAAACTTGTATTACATTTCTGGCAGATAAATTCTGCTGGTATTCGTGTAAAAATTAATTCTGCTCCCTCAGCGATTGTATCTTTCGAAATAATATCCCAATAAAACTTAATTGATTCATCAATGAATGAGCTTAATTGACCAATAACGATATTTATTTTAATAATTTTCGATGCACTTTCTATATTGGCATACTTTAATGAGATATCTAAAATATTCTGTGATACTGGTAGCTCATGCATATTATATATGAATAAAATATACCAATTATGTCTAAATAATCCCAGTGAAGAGTGTCATCTAATTTATGTGCTTTAACGCAATTTGAAATTTTTTGGTGGTAAATCGCTAGAATTTCCACTAATAAGTTGAGCAATCTCATTACTTACAAATGGAAATATTGCAGAAAATTATTGCTAATTTTAGAAACTGCTAGTGTCTCGAAAATCAATTGGGCTCTGAAAATTCTGTAGCATCAATATCTAATACCGCTTGGGTTGATGCAAGAAGTATCAAAGTCATGATAACAGCGGAGGTTACACACCAGGCACAGGTTGCACCGATAACGAATGGCTCTAGAAACGTTAAATATATAGAAAATAGAACGCCAATCCATGCCATTAACCAAACAGCAGTAGCGCAAATGCTTTCGGATAGAAATGGGGCCAATTTTTTGTAAAATCCAGGCAATCAAGATTGCTAGATAGCCAAGTGCGCCAAGTAAACCAATTGGTATGATTCCAAATAAGTACGCATATGGACTTTCCTGGACTGTATTGCAGTCTCCCACAGGTCCGCAAACTGCCTCCGTTCTGGTCAATTCAATATAACTGAGGTAACCCGCTATTAGAATCCCAGCCGCGGCAAGTATAGGAATTGTCCACCCTGGAAACTGGAATATCCTGAAAGATTTATTTGTTACATAAGCATAGCCCACAGACACAACTCCCGCTAACATCAGAATTAAAACAAAAACAGCGAGGGTATTTCCAACTGCATCCTGTTTATATCGCAGGTACATTCTAGAATACAAGTCGGATGATTTATTTAAAGTAGTATCCTGAATTTCAATTGTATTATTGCCAGAATTGATTTCCAACAATTTTTCTGCATCGTTATTAGAGTTAGCTTCAACCTCCGAACTTGAAGATTCCAGTTCGATGTTATTCAATTCATTTTGGTTTGGTTGTGTATTTACAGAAGGTGTAATTTCATCAGTTGAATCCTGTTCATCCAGGGGACTGACAATTTCTGTGTTTATATCAACACTCTCATTGAGTTCAGGATCTATAAGGCCTTGCTCAATTAAAATAACTTCAAGTCCGGGTATATCTGGCCAATCTACTCCACCGGATGATAAACCTGCAGAAATTAGACCCGGAAATTGTTCAGGAATTTCAGCAGATCCAACTAGAACTGTCTCTCCAACGATTAGAGTTGGCACGCCAAATCTCTCTTGTGGGATGTTGTACCGGGTGACGGCAGATTGATATATTGTCTGGCCTTTTTCATTTGAAACATCAATGCCAATTATTAAAAGATTGTCTCCATATTCTTCTAATAATTCCGGGAGTACCTCATTTATTACAATTTGGCAGTGAGGGCAGGTGGGGGAATAAAACAAAATCGCCCGGATTTCAGGTTCAACTGCCTGTGCAACTTCTGGGTGAAAGAGATTAAATATTAGAACTACACATATCACTAGAAATAAAAGGCGTTTCAAATTTTGCTCCAGGTTATAGTATTTGATCAATATTGGTATTAAAAATCCGTCAACCGATTGAATATGGAGACGGAAGTGCGCAGCAAAAAAAGTTAAAAATTTTGAAAATTAAATAATAATTATTGTGATGAGGTAGTATTTTCTTCATCATTCGATTGGGCAATATCATCCGGAGTATCTTCTTCCTCATTTTCACCCTTCAAACCTTCTCGAAAAGCCTTTATTCCGCTCCCCAATTCGCCTGAAATTTTACTAATTCTACCTACACCAAAAATTATAATAATTATCGCTAAAATAATGATAAGTTCGGTTGGTCCAAGATTTGGCATGATTTCTCCCAAATATATATTTTGTCGTTGGTATAAAATTAATTCTTTGTATGCTTTTTTTAGAATTATACTACTTTTGATCAATCATATGAATCTCAATTATAAATTATAAATAAGATAGTAAATATCCTGTATATAATAAATCAAACTTTTATGTCAATAAAAAAACTTATTATAGTGGGAGGCGGTTTAGCGGGTAGCGAGGCAGCCTGGCAAGCCGGTAACCGGGGGATTGAAGTTATTCTATATGAGATGCGCCCTGTGAAAATGACTGAGGTGCATGTAAGTTCAAGATTGGCTGAACTTGTATGTTCAAATTCTTTGGGGTCAAACCTCATAAATCGAGCATCAGGATTGCTAAAACAGGAACTTCGAATTCTTGGATCATTATTAATTGAATGTGCTGACAAAACGTCAGTTCCAGCCGGCAGAGCTCTAGCCGTTGATAGAAATGCTTTCGCTGAAATGGTTACAGAAAAGTTATCAAAAAAAGAAAATATCACAATTGTCCGTGAGGAAGTAGTTGCAATACCCGAAGAAACAACAGTAATAAGTACCGGGCCATTAACTGCAAAGACCTTTTCGAGAAAAATTATCGATTTGGTTGGAGAAAAATATCTCTATTTCTATGACGCAATTTCCCCGATTGTAGAAACCCATTCGATCAATATGGATATTGTTTTTAAATCGTCTCGATACGAATATATGTCCAATAAGGGGGGCGATTATATAAATTGTCCTTTCAATGAGGATCAGTACAAAAGATTTGTCCAAGAGTTAATAAAAAGTGAAAGAATTAAAATCAAATCCTTTGAATCTGATATTTTTGCAGGTGTATCCGCTGGGCCAGAAAAATATTTTGAGGGTTGTTTACCAATTGAAGTTATGGCTGATAGGGATGAAAGATCATTGTTATTTGGTCCAATGCGACCAGTTGGATTAATCGATCCTAAATCGGGCAGAAAGCCGTATGCTGTTGTTCAGTTAAGAAAAGACAACTTAGCGGGAAGTTTACATAACCTGGTAGGTTTTCAAACAAATTTAAAAATTTCCGAACAAGATCGAATTTTTAGGCTGATTCCTGGTCTGGAGTCAGCTGTATTCGTTCGATATGGCCAGATGCACAGGAATATGTATATTAATTCGCCTAAATTATTGGAGCCAACTTTAAGATTTTCTTCACGAAATAATTTATTTTTCGCAGGACAAATAACTGGCGTAGAGGGTTATGCAGCTAATATCGGAACAGGTTTACTTGCAGGCTTGAATGCCGCCAAAACAATAATTAACGAGCCATTAGAAAGATTGCCAGAAACGACCATGCTGGGAGCATTGTGTCATTATATATCAAATGCAGAAGTGAAGGAATTTCAGCCGATGAAACCAAATTTTGGAATCCTTCCAGCTTTGTCGGAGGGCAAATTGCAAAATAGACAACAGCGCGCTGACGATTACAAGGAGCGAGCGCTAACGGATCTAAAAGCGCATCTGCCTAAAAATCGCAGTTAATTCAAATTAATAAATGCGCATAGGCATTTACTACCACCTTAAAATACATTTCATAACCATACATATTTCTTCTTTAAACAATGACAAAAATCATCATAACTGCTCTCCTCTTTTTCCTGTTATCTTGTACAAATCAAACTACCAAAAATTGGCCCCAACAATTCGATGAAATAAACGCTTTCCACCACGCTAAAATTCAAGTATCCTACGGGCCCAGAATAATTGGCTCAGATGGTCACAAAAAAACCCGTGAATATATAATTCAACAACTAGAAAAATCCGGCTGGAAGATTGAATCTGAAATTTATAAAACAGAAGAGCATGTAATCCAAAATATCGTAGGTAAATACGGAAGTGGTGAGCCGCTAGTAATCTTAGGAACCCATTATGATACAAGGCTGCTATCAGACCGGGACCCAATTATAGAAAATATTTCAACTCCAGTACCTGGAGCGAATGATGGTGCATCGGGTGTTGCCGTGCTATTAGAATTAGCGCGAATACTTCCAGAAACTGTAAGCGACAATGGTGTATTTGGAAATAGCGATATTAAACAAGTATGGTTGGTGTTTTTTGACGCTGAAGATAACGGAAATATACCTGGTTGGGACTGGATTCTGGGGTCAAATTCCTTTGTAGAAAACCTGAATAATATCCCAGAAGCAGTAATTGTTCTAGATATGATTGGAGACGCCAACTTGAAAATCTATCAGGAAAGAAACTCTGACCCTATTATTAACCAGGAGATTTGGGAAACTGCTGACAAACTCGGTTATGGTGAAGTTTTTATTCCGCTGGACAAATACAGGATATTAGATGACCACATTCCATTTCTTGAAGCAGGTATTCAAGCTGTGAATATAATCGATTTTGAATATCCTTACTGGCACACTACAGAAGACACGATAGATAAAATCTCACCTGAAAGCCTTAAAATTGTTGGAGACACCGTTCTCACCTGGCTTTTGAATAAACAATATATTAAGAAATAATCTCCCCATTTCCGATATAATCCAGATAAATGCCTAAAAAAATAACAGAACCTACACTCAGACCACAAGAACGTGCTTTCCTGGTTGGCGTTGAAATATATAATCAGGAAAGATTGCTGTCTTTAGAAGACTCGATCACCGAACTTGCGCTTCTGGCAGATACGGCCGGTCTAATTGTAGTAGGGCAGGCGAGTCAAAAATTAAATCAACCTAATCCAAAAACATTCATTGGCTCAGGAAAAATCCAGGAAATTGAAAGCCTTTTGAATGAGCTTAAAGCAGATATTCTAGTCTTTGATGACGAACTATCTCCAAGGCACCTGCGTGAATTGGAAAAATTTTTCCAGTATAAAGTTCGAATTATTGACAGAACTGCGCTTATACTTGACATCTTCGCCCAACACGCCAGTACAGCAGAGGGATCACTGCAGGTCGAATTAGCCCAATATGAGTACCGTTTACCACGATTAACACGCGCCTGGACCCATCTTGCCCGCCAGGCGGGTGGGGGAGGTGGCCGGGCGGGAAGTGTAGGCGGGGTAGGTTTACGCGGCCCTGGGGAAACCCAATTAGAAGTAGACCGCAGAGATATTCGTAGAAGAATAACTTACTTGAAAGACCGCCTTGAAAAAGTCCGCGTTCACCGTAAGCAGCACAGGTCACAAAGGAAGAAATTAAACATACCTGTTATAGCTCTTGTTGGTTATACAAACGCCGGAAAATCAACATTATTGAACTTTCTGTCAAAATCAAATGTGTATGTTGCAGATAAATTATTCGCGACCTTAGATCCAACTGTAAGGCGGATAAACCTTCCAAATGGAAATGTCGCATTGTTTTCTGATACAGTGGGATTTATTCAAAAACTACCAACCACACTGGTGGCAGCCTTCAGGGCAACTCTTGAAGAAATTAATGAGTCTGATCTGCTGCTGCACATCATCGATATAACACATCCAAATGCTCTGGCCCAAGCGGAAGCAGTATTTCAAACCCTGGAAGAGATTAATGCAAACAATGTCCCGGTAATATCAGTGTTAAATAAAATTGACATACTTGAAAACCCAAATAATGCCCGTTTTATAACAAGTAATTTTGAAAAAGCCTCTGCCATTTCTGCTTTGAATGGTGATGGAGTTCAAGAACTGCTAAACCATGTAGAAAATATCCTCTTTGCAGACAACAAGACCATCACAGTTAATATACCTTACAAAGAAGGAGGGTTGATTTCACAATTCCATCAATATGGAATTATTGAAAGGATAGAACATTTTCCTGACGGTATTCATATTGTTGGAATGATTCCTGGCCGGATTTTCGAACAATATCAACCTTATGAAACTAAATCATTCTCATCTATTTCAAAGTAAAAGAGATAAGGTATAGTTTATAAATTTTCAAAAATTAGAGCCGTACTTTGAATGTGAGTAGGGCTCTAACTCTTCAATTACTTCAATTTTTTTTCGGTCAATTTAATTTAGGACCTGATGAGATTACCTCTGGAGGGGATTCATCTTCAAATTTCTTAAAATTGTCAACAAATCTCGAGGCGAGATCACGGTATCTTTTCATATATGCCTCTTGACTTGACCATGAGGATGCTGGATCTAGAACAGAACTGGGAATTTCCGGGCAGGATTTGGGCACAAGGAAATGGAATATTGGATCCTCCTGATATTCAACATCGTCAAGCATACCGTTCAAAACCGAGTCCAGGATAGTTCGGGTGTATTTTATGCTGATTCGTTTACCGATGCCATATGGGCCACCAACCCAACCGGTATTGAGCAGCCAGCAGTTCACATTATGCCGTAAAATTTTGGCTTTGAGCAATTCTGCATATATAATTGGATGGTGAACCATAAAAGGGCCCCCAAAACAAGTGCTGAATGTGATTACCGGTTCCTCTCCTAAACCAATTTCAGTCCCACCGACCTTGGCTGTGTAACCCGATATAAAATGATAAAGAGCTTGATCTGGAGTTAACCGGGCAATCGGGGGCAATACTCCCGATGCATCACATGTCAACATTATAATATTTTTAGGATGTCCTCCCCGCTTCTCAGTAACAGCATTTTCAATAAATTCAAGCGGGTATGATGCTCGTGTATTTTCCGTATAACCATCATCATCCAGGTCTATCATCCTGGTAATTGGATCGAACACTACATTTTCAAGTATTGTCCCGAATTTCTTAGTACAGGCATAAATTTGAGGTTCAGCCGTTGGTGATAATGCAATCACTTTTGCATAACACCCGCCTTCAAAATTGAATATACCTTCATCGCTCCAGCCATGTTCATCATCACCAATCAGACCTCTTTTGGGATCAGCTGACAATGAAGTCTTTCCGGTGCCGGAAAGACCGAAAAATAAAGCAACATCGCCATTTTCTCCCATATTCGCAGAACAATGCATAGGCAAAACATTTTCATTTGGAAGAAGATAATTCATGATTGTAAAAATCGATTTTTTAATTTCTCCACCATAACTCGTATCCCCAATAATGCATAATTTCTGTTCGAAATTTATTGCAATAACCGTCTTGCCAGGAGTGTCATCGATTTGAGGAAATGCTTTAAATGATGGAACAGCGATTATTGTAAAATCCGGTACATGCCTGCGGTATTCCTCATTCGTTTTTGGCAGTAGAAACATATTACGCACAAAAATGCTGTGCCACGCATATTCTGCAATGACTTCTAACTGAGAGACGATAGTTTGGATCAGTTCCAGCATAACAATCCTGGATAAATACATCTCGTCCCTGCAGGAAACCTTGAACTCGGATAAACAAATCATTAAATTTATCCGGGTTATAAGGCCGGTTGTACTGTCCCCACCATACTTTGGATGCAGTTGGTTCTTGCTTTACAATGAACTTGGAGGTCGCAGCCCTCGCTGTATGTTGACCTGTATTTACAATTATTGGTCCAGAAAATGATAATTTCCCTTCATTCCTGAAAATTGCCTCTTCATATAGCGCTTCGGTTGGGAGGTTCCAATATTCAAAATTCAAATTTGTTAAGCCATGGTTCTCCAGGCCATAATCGCTTTTTAGAGCTCCTGCTTGTCCTTGTGCTGGACTCTTAATATTGAGTAAATTGCTCATAACCAATCCCTTATAAATTTTCTATCTCCAATATATATTTCATTGGGCGAATTCGGGTCCAATGCCCATTTAATTCTTTCAATCGCTGACATGATATCCTTTACACTACCAGCAAAACTCAATCTCAGGTGGCCTTCCATGCCAAAATCCACGCCAGGTATAGTCACAACTAGCGCTTTTTGTAATATGTGACTGGCAAGTTTTACTGAATCATTGGAATATGCCCGAAAATCTGGCAGGCAATAAAATGCACCTTCGGGTTTTATTACCTTAATATCATTGAACGTCCGTAATTCTTGCAAGATAACATTACGGTTATTTTCAAAGGTTAGACGCAGGCTTTCTACAAGACTTTGCATTCCGTTTAAAGCCCCTTCAGCACCTGCCTGCAACAGGACTGATGTCCCGGAGGTTATCTGGGATTGGATGTTACTCATCACTTCTACCAGTTTTCGATTTGCTATTACCCAGCCTATCCTGAAGCCAGTCATCCCGTAAAGTTTTGAGACTCCATTTACGATAATTACATGTGTTGATTTAACATCTTTATTCGTAAATTGATATGGTGGGTATGCTTTAACATCGTCGAAAACAAGTTTATGATATATATCATCTGATACCAGATAAATATTCTTTTTTTCACAGAATTCGACAATACTGGCAATAAAATCTTCCGAAAAAACAACACCGGAAGGATTGTTTGGGCTGTTTATAACAATTGCTTTTGTATATGAGCTCACAGCGCGTTCTATCTCTTCCATCCGTGGAGTGAAAGAACCGTCCTCCGGTGTTACCACAACAGGTACGCCGTAGGCTAGTTTGACAATATCAGGATAACTAACCCAATATGGTGCAAGCAAGATTACTTCGTCCTGTGGATTTAATATGCTCACCATTATGTTAAATAATGCCTGTTTTGCACCCATGGAAACAATCACATTTTCAGGTTCAACCAATCGATTGTAATTTTCCTCTGTATAACGGATGATAGCTTTTTTTAATGATGGTGTACCGTCGGGAGGGGTATATTTAACATTTCCTTCGCTCAATTTTGCTGCAGAGCTGAGAAGTGCTGTAATGGGTGTTTTATTTTTGGGTTCTCCAATACCCAAACTGATTACTGGTTCTCCTCGTTCCCGTAAAATGCGCGCTTCTTCGTTAAGCGCCAGGGTGGAGGAGGCAGAGATTGAACGTCCAAGTTGGCTAATTGTCATTTTGCACTCATTCTCCTCAAGAATTTGATCAGTTTCAAAAATTAAAATTTTCTGTCGAAAATTAAATAAAGAAGAATTTTAACACAAATATGCTCAATTATATAGAATAATATTTACCTGAAATAATCTGAAGGAAAAGTAAAGTCTAAATTTCTGGAAATAGAGAGAGGTAAATTGCACCAAATATATGTTATTGCGTATAGTATAATCATTAAAAATGAGTTCTAATCCAGTTTACCAGGCAAACTTAATAAAAAACTTGTATCAAAACTGTATTTAGTTCTCGGGTAGGGAGATGCAATAAGGTTTAATTATTAAATATTTCCCAGTAATTTTTATCCAGCTGGTCGTTTGATAAATGAGCATATCGCTGGGTGACTGCAATGTTTTTATGTCTGGCCAATTCCTGGGCAAGTTTTAAATTTCCACCTGAACCCATTAACACTGTTGTGACAAAATAATGCCTGAACGAATGCGGGGTTATTTTTCCTTCAGAACTGTCTCCAAAGGCTTTCGAGACCCAATATTTCACAATATTTCTTCCAGTGTCGGTTGTTATTGGTTTTATTTTTTTTCCAGCGCCACGGTCATGTCGGCAAAAAAGTGGCAAGGAAGAAAGAGGGCGCCCAGATTTTCCATCCAAAATACTGGTTCTAGCCTTAAGGTATTCCTTTATTGCGTTTACTGATCGATTTGAGAAGCGGATTACATCCTGACGGTCTCCTTTACCGATGATTAAGGCTCTCTCTTCATTCCAGTCAATATCGCCTCGTCTTAGTTTACATGCTTCATGAACCCTCAATCCTGTATCAGCCAGGGTCAACAAAAAAGCCCGATCCCTCAAGTTTCGTAAGTACTCTTTTTCATGATCAGTACTTCTGGATGTATTATCATTTACAAAACTTATCAGGAATTCAATATCTTCTCTCGGAAACTCGGGTAGTCTTTGACCCGTTTTCCTTTTTCGCTGGCGTATCAACAACCGCATTCTTGGAAGATTTGGTCTCGATAAATTTTCAGCTGCCAAATATTCAAAAAAACCTGCAGCCGCAGTAATGTATAAACTTTCAGTTGCAGGCGCATAGTCTTTAAGATACGTTGAAAACCATCCTACAGAATCAACTTGTAGATCACACACGGGTATTTTTGAGGGGTTCATACCGCGAGACATCAGAAGTTCTTTAAATAATTTAAGGGCATTTGAATAACTGCGAGAGGTGTTGATGCTTCTCGACAGTCCTACGTTTTCCAGATATTTATCGATTGCGGATTCTGTTGATATCACCATAACATTTATCACATTATTACTCGGTTATTTATGTTCATGATAATGATACTTATCATGAACATAAATTCATCTTACATTATACCCATTCCCCTGTCAAGAATTAAATTGACCTTTTTTCATTAAATTTACTAAATCTGAAGGACTATTTGTACAAGATTTATACCGAGGCACCTGCTCTTTGTTTTCGGATTCGAAATTAATACGATATTTATGGATCATTTCAGATATTTGTCATTGACAAAAAAGAACTGTTGTTCTATTATCAAATTGGATGACAAAGTTGAGGAATTTGTTATGATAGAGAATATATCCAGGAAATTAAGCCTGCTTTCCTCTCAGATGGACAATGAACTGGCAGAAGATGTCGGATGTCCAAAAATTCATAATAAACAGATCGATGATATTTATATAACAAACGCTGTCCTACCAAATGGCAGGCAAATCCCCCTATTAAAAACATTACTTACCTCAGTTTGTGAGAGGAATTGTAACTATTGCCCCTTTCGTTCAGGCCGCGATTTCAGACGTGCAACATTGAAACCACACGAAATGGCACGTCTATTTTACAGTTTATATAAGGCAGGAATTATTAAGGGTATTTTCCTCAGTTCAGGATTGACCGGTGGTGGAATCCGCACGCAGGATAATTTAATCGATACGGTTGAAATCCTCAGGCTTAAATATCATTTTCAAGGATACATCCACCTAAAAATTATGCCAGGAGCCGAATATGAGCAGGTTTTTCGTTCACTCCAGTTGGCGGATCGGGTCTCGGTAAACCTGGAAGCACCAAATCCTAAAAGATTGAATATTCTTGCCCCAAAAAAGAATTACAATCAGGAATTAATCAGACTTCTGGAATGGATTGATACAATCCGTAATAATCATTCACCTTTTAATTCCTGGAACCAACGCTGGCCTTCTTCCACCACACAATTTGTTGTTGGTCCGGCAGGAGAAAGCGATCACGAATTATTGTCTACCACACATGATTTGGTTATGAAATATAATCTGGGAAGGATTTATTTCAGGGCTTTCAATCCCGCCCCAGATACTCCTTTTGAAAATCTTAATCCTACTCCTCCGATTAGAGAACACCGGCTGTACCAGGCTTTTTATCTAATCCGCGATTATTCCTTTACTCCACATGAATTGGTATTTGATCCATCTAATAATCTCTCCACATCTATCGATCCAAAAACACACTGGGCAAAGACCCATCTATCGGGGAATCCGGTTGAAATCAATACAGCTCCAAAGAGATTACTTCTGAGAATCCCTGGTATCGGTCCAAGAAGCCTTCGAAAAATTCTATCTGCTCGAAAAAATCATAAATTCAACGATATTTCAGAACTTGGTAAGTTGGGGATCGATACCAAACGTGCTGCCCCCTATTTGCTTATCAATGGGAAAAAATGTGACCATCAATTGGTTTTGATTTAATTTATTTGTTTTTCAATTTTTTATATGATCCGGACCATGGCTCACCAATTGATTGTGTTTTTGAAGTTTTCACATCATTTATAGAACTCATTATGCTGTTGTTTAAGCTGGTTAAAGAATTCCATTGCTCAGATTGAATGATTTCAACAAGAGATTTTTGATACAAAAAGATCCAATTCCATTTCTCACGAAAATGATCTGCCTTAACCCAATATCCCCTCTTCTCCCATGCCATTATGGTAGTCTCAATAGAACTGATTATCGCTTTTGATGTTAATGCAATAAAAGCCGATAAATCTTTATACCTTTCTGAACCAATATTTTCCTCCTGGACCTCGAATATGGCATATACCATAATTTTTAGCAACTTATTTCTTTCAGAACTGAGGCTCCGTGTCCTGTAGACTTCTCGACAATCCAGTCTCCTTGTAACTCATGTATCAAAGAAATTAACTTCTAATGAAGAATTATTGACGCTCTAATTACTCTAACATATAATCTCGTTTCATATAAGCAGATTAACTAAAAATTTCGGGGAAGTGCTGGAATTGGCAGACAGGCGTGACTTAGGATCATGTGCCGCAAGGCGTGAGGGTTCAAATCCCTCCTTCCCCATCTTAAAATAATCTCTCAATCATAATTTCGGAGAGGTTATTTTATATTCCTTTTGTTCGTTGGTATCCACGAATTATAGGATAAATGATTCATACCAATATCTTATATATTCAGACGATTTCGCATGATATAATCCAGCGAATTTATTAGAATAAATTCATATTTATTCGCTGATTTTATTATCCACTGAGGAAAACAACATTGAAAATTGAGAGTGCTCTCCAAGACGATCACCAGATAAAACTCACAGTTGATATTGATGATGACACTTTACTGGCAGCTAAGAAAAAAGCCGCCAAGCGGTTAGCAAAACGGACAAAAATTCCTGGATTCCGCCCAGGGAAAGCGCCATATCCAGTGATTATTAAACATATCGGAGAAGGTTCTGTGTTGGAAGAAGCAATTGACATCATCATCAAAGAACAATACCCGGAAGTTATAAAAGAAGCTAATATTGATCCATATGGTCCTGGAACCCTGGAGAATGTAAATTCAGTGGAACCACTTGAAATGGAATTTATAGTCCCATTGTCCCCAGAAGTTGATATTGGTGAATCTCTCAATATACGAAAACCATTCGACCCTCCTGAAATCACTGGTCAAGATGTGGAACAAGTATTGAATAATATGCTTGAGCGCCATGCAGAACTTGGGGAGGTTGAAAGACCTGCTCAAGAATCGGACCTGGTTAATATCAGGTTGTACGCTTTCAAAACCTCTGATGCTGATGCAGTAGAATTCTGAAGTTTTTCCAGAGAGATCTGTTCCAATCATCATTCGTTCAGACGAGAAGGTTGATCCAAAAGAACCCAACAATAACGATAAAAACAACAAAGAATGGCCATTTCTGGGCTTTTCAAGTAATTTAATCGGCATGGAAAAGGATAGCGCCAAAGAAATAACTCACCAATTCAGCGATGAAGCCCCCGAGCCATTTAAAAATAATAGAATTACTTTTTCGATTTCAATTGAGAATGTGCAATCAAGGAACTTGCCTGATTTGAACGATGAGTTCGCAAAAAATACTGGCGGTTATCCCGACTTGAAATCAATGCGTGCCGATATTTTAACAAATTTAGATAGGCAAAACCTTGAAATGTATGAGCAATCTTATGATGAGGAGATTTTAAACGAAGCAGTTGAAATTTCCAAATTCAAATACCCTCCCCAGGCACTTGAACATGAAATTAATGATGTTGTTACAAGCTTGAAGAACCGTCTTGAAAGTCAGAACCTTGATCTTGATATTTACATGAAAACTCGCAATATTAATGAGCAAGAATTAAGGGAAGAAGTTACACCTGTTGCAAAAGAAAGGCTTGAAAAAACCCTTTTTCTATACGAAATAGCCAAGCAAGATGGTATTGCGGTTGATGATAAAAAGGTGAAAACAGAAGCCCAACAAACCCTAGATTACCTGTCCCAATCTCTACCTTATAAGGATGCCCGAAAGTTAAGCAATGAGAATATTGTTGCCAATCTGGAGTGGAATATTCGGGCTGACTTACTAGCCAGATCAGCAATGGTACATTTTCGTGACATATGCAGCGGAAAAATTGATGATGAGAATAATAATGAGAACGACAATCAACAAGTCAATGTACTTAATGAAGAAGTTGTTAACGAGATACACAATGATACCGATCATGTGAGCAATACCCTTCCTGAAAATGAATTGAGTAAGTTGGATATTGAAGATTCAGATGATTCTTCAGAAGAAAATTATTAATTTATAGAATTAACCTAAAATCCAGGAGCGAAATGAATAATAAAATCCCAAAATCTCTTATCCCTATGGTAATTGAAGACACCGGACGTGGTGAACGAGCGTTTGATATATACTCTCTATTGTTAAAGAACCGAATTGTATTTCTGGGAACCCCAATTACAGATCAGGTCGCCAACCTTATTGTTGCTCAACTTCTTTATTTGAGCAGTGAAGATCCAGAAGCACCAATACAGATGTATATAAATTCACCGGGCGGTCAGGTTTATGCCGGTCTGGCGATTTATGACACGATGCAAATGATCTCAAATCCAATCAGCACACTGGCTGTTGGCATGACAGCTTCATTCGGTACGGTTCTATTAACTTCAGGATCTAAAAAACAAAGATATGCACTGCCTAATGCCACAATCCATCTCCACCAACCGCTTGGGGGTGCCCAAGGGCAAGCTTCAGATATTGAAATCCAGGCTCGCGAAATACTCAGATTAAAAGACCATTTAAACGGCATATTATCCAGCCATACTGGACAGGATATCGAAACCATTGAACGCGATACCAATCGAGACTTTTATTTGGATGCAAAGGGAGCGGTAGAGTATGGTCTGGTTGACCAGGTTATGGATACACCTGAGAGTAAGAAATCCATAAATAATTCAAATAGTGAATAATTAAATACAAACATTTTTAATCAATCAAACACCGGGTTCTCCAGATAACCCGGTGTTTTTTCGCTTATAATCACTCGGAAATTATTATGGATAATCCTGTTTGAAAACATCTTTATTATGATCACCAATACTGAAATAAATATTAATGGACTGATTTTCGATATGGATGGAGTGATCTGGAGAGGAGACCAACCATTAGCAGATCTTCCTTATATTTTTAATACTTTGCACGAACGTGGGATTCAATTTATTTTGGCAACTAATAATACGACATTATCGATCGATAATTTTTTGCTAAAACTACAGAACTTCGGTGTACTACTCAATAAATGGCAGGTGATTAATTCATCTCTGGCTACTGCGGTCTTTCTTAAGAAACAATTCCCGGAAGGCGGTCCGGTACATATCATTGGTGAAGAAGGATTATTTGAAACTTTACGTGAGTTTGAGTTCTACCACCAGGAACAGGATGTATTGGCTGTTGTAGTTGGTTTAGACCGCAAATTAACATATGAAAAATTAAAACAAGCTTCCTTTGCGATTCAATCCGGAGCGCCTTTTATTGGGACAAATCCAGATCCTTCATTACCCACACCTGAAGGATTAATACCGGGCACCGGAACAATGCTGGCTGCCTTAGAAGCAGCATCGGGAATCAGACCCAAGTGTATTGGAAAACCTGAACCAGAATTATATAACCTCGCTTTGAAGAGGCTTAAATGCAGACCTGAAGAAACCCTCGTTATAGGAGATCGCCTTGAAACTGACATTGCCGGTGGACAGAATATTGGGTGTCTGACATGCGCGGTTTTAACTGGTGTAGCCAGCGAAGAAGAAGCTAGAAAATGGAGCCCAAAAATTGATTTTATCCTTAATAATGTCTCCGAAATCCTGGATTTTGTTTAGAATTATATCCACTGAATGAATTCAATTTTCGATATCCCTTTTACACAACTAAAGAGAATGGTTCAAGAATGGAAAGAGCCAGATTACCGTGCAGATCAAATCTGGCAAGGTCTTTATTCAAATTATTGGTCTGAGCCACACCAATTTACTAATCTTTCAAAAGAATTTCAGAATAAGAATTTAGCGAACATAAACTTCAGTACAATATTTCCAGAGAAAACTTCATTATCTTCTGATGGATCGACAGAGAAAATATTATTTCGCTCTAAGCATGGTGACGCATATGAAACCGTGCTGATGAAATTTGCTGGTAAAAACGAAGAAATGGCAAGAAACACAATTTGTGTTTCAACTCAAGTTGGTTGTGGAATGGGGTGCACCTTTTGTGCGACTGGAAAAATGGGTTTTAATAGAAATCTGAGAGTTGGGGAGATAATAGAACAGGTAATATTCTTTGCCAGAAAATTAAAGAATTTAAATACACGAATTTCTAATATTGTTTATATGGGAATGGGCGAGCCTTTTCAGAATTACATCTCAGTCCTAAATTCAATAAGAATTTTAAATTCACCAACTGGATTCAACCTTGGTTTGAGACGGTTTACAATTTCCACTGTCGGATTGGTTCCAGGGATACAAAAATTAGCTGAGGATGCCCCTCAGGTAAATTTAGCGGTATCTTTGCACGCTGCTGATGATCTACTCCGAAATACTCTGGTACCCATAAATTCAAAGTTCCCACTCAATGTGATATTGGAAGCATGTGATGAATATGTCCAAAAAACAAACAGGAGAATAACTTTCGAATGGGCTTTGATAGAAAATGTCAATAATTCATTACCTCAAGCCCGCAAATTGGTCTCATTAATAAAAAATTCCCGGAACTTGGATAGCGGCCATTCCCATGTCAACCTTATACCCTTAAATCCCGTCTCGAATTACAAAGGTAACCCTTCAACTAAAAAGAGAGCATACTTGTTCAAGAATGTACTCAGAATCTAATCAAATTCCCTGCACAATACGTCAGCGGCGAGGGATTGATATCAATGCCGGTTGTGGACAGCTAGCAATAGATGCGTAAAGAAAAACTACCTCTCCACCAATCAATTCTTGCGGATATCCTACGATACTTTTTCTATTTACTTTATAACCGCTTTGCGTTTCTCTATGACTTTGTTGCTTATATGGTGTCATTTGGAATGTGGAACGAATGGGTTTTATCAATAAAACCATTTATTACGAAAAATAAAATTTTAGAACTTGGTCATGGAACTGGAATTTTGTCGGCTTCACTAACTACAGATGGGAAAGATATTACAGGCTTGGATTTGAGTTCGCAAATGAGTAAATTAACAAAATCACGCTTCACAAAAAATGGGCTTGACTACAAATTACTTACAGCTGCAGCCGAAAATTTGCCAATCAGATCTGGCACTTTCGATCAAGTTGTTTCTACTTTTCCTTCTGAATATATCATTGATACAAGAACATTAAGTGAGATATCAAGAATTCTTGTTGATGATGGTGAAATGGTATTACTACCCTATGCCTGGATAAGGGGCAAGGAGTGGTACCAAAGGCTCTCAGCCTGGTTGTTTCAGAATCACCGGACAGGCACCGGAATGGTCTTCAGAATTTGACCAACCCCTAATATTAATGGGATTTGAGGTAAAGGCGCAACGGATTTTGTTTGAAAGAAGCGAACTACCTTTATTCATAGCCAAAAAAATAGAAAATTCTGCTTGAACTTATTTAAAAATCGCAATGATCTTCGATATACAAATCTCAGTTTCAAAAATTAAGAAATATGCGACTTCTGCAAGCGGAGATACTGTCGAAGTTACGGAGAGACCGCAGGGTGGCGTTTCGGTTGTTCTGGCTGATGGACAGAGTTCAGGAAAAGGAGCAAAATGGGTATCCACCTTTGTGGTTCGAAAAGTCATTACTCTTCTTGCGGAAGGGGTAAGGGATGGGGCAGCGGCCAGGGCTGCTTCTGATAGCCTCTTTACAGAACGAGGAGGAAGAGTCTCTGCTGCTCTCAATATTATTTCGATTGACAATCAATCAAAAACAATGCTAATTACAAGAAATAACCCTGCCCCTGCTATCCTTGTTGATGGCGATATTCACATATTGAATGAACCATGTAACCCGATTGGCATTTACCGTGGAACCCGACCAAATATCACTGAGATTTCCCTCAAATCTGGAATTATCGGAATTGTTTATTCAGATGGACTAGTTCACTGCGGTGCAAGATATGGTGAACAATTTGACATCGGTGCATATATTGAAAAACTATTGAAAAATAATAAAATCTCATCTGAAAAAATTGCTAATTCCCTCTTAAAATATGCCCTTGATCAGGACAAAGGACGCCCTGCGGATGATATCAGCATTGTGGTCGTTAAGGTTGATCCACCTTCTGGAGATGAAGTTCGCAGAATGTCAGTCCGACTTCCCTTAGGAACTTGAATGACCAGAGAAATTACAATAGGGGTGGTCGGACCTTGCGCAGCAGGCAAAACAACCTTAATTAAAAAGCTGGAAGAACGTGGTTATCATGCCAAACAAATCGCCCAAGAACATTCTTATGTGCAGGATATGTGGGCACGAATTTCAAAACCTTCCTTGCTTATATACTTGGATGTCTCATATGAAAACACAATGATCCGAAAACGACTTAACTGGTCAAGAAATGAATATCAAATTCAAATAGAACGCTTAAACCATGCAAGAAATCATGCGGATATTTTTATTAATACCAATAATCAAAGCTCAGAAGAGGTTTTTTTACAGGCAATGGAGAGAATAAAAAATCATATATAGAATAGACACGTATTGTTTTACAGAGTATAATCATTGGATGCCAGCCTCAGGCTGGTATTTGTTTGACTTTGGAGGATTAATACAGATGGAGAGAAGTTATTATAGATATTTAATTCCAATATTAATTGCGGTTGTTATGGCAATCTGGATTATCTGGCCCGACAATCCTGGTATTAATATCGCCGGATTTCAAAAAGAAATCGAAACAAGATTAGGATTAGACCTGGTCGGTGGGGTTCAAGCACTGCTCGAAGCTGATCTACCGGATAACACAACTATCGAACCGGAGGCTATGAAAACCGCAGTAAAAATTGTTGAAAACCGGGTCAATGGGCTGGGAGTTACAGAAGCACTTGTGCAGCAAGCTGGGGATAGAAGAATTGTGGTTGAACTACCAGGAGAAACCGACCCAGAAAAAGCCTTATCGACCCTAAAACAAACCGGTCTTTTGGAATTTGTAGATTTTTCTGATCTTACCCCTCAAGAAGTACTTGCGCTGACAAATATTAAGATAAAAACAGATTTTGCACAGGAAGATGATCTCCTACCATCGGTTGAAGTGCCGGCTGATTCTACCGAAAATTTGGAGGGTAATTTATCATCATTATCAAACCGAGTTTTTCACACAGTTATGACCGGGGCGGATTTAAAAACAGTTCAGGTGATTACGGATCCTACTGGTGAATATCAGGTCTCCTTTGAACTAACTCCGAACGGTTCAAATATATTTCGCGATTTCACAACCCAAAATATTGGCGAATCACTGGCCATTGTACTTGATAACCAGGTCATATCCGCTCCTGTAATAAACGAACCAATCACAGATGGTCAAGGAGTAATCAGCGGGGATTTTGATTATGAAACCTCAAACGCCTTAGCAATACAGCTCAGATATGGTTCGCTTCCCATCCCATTAAAAATTGTAGAAACGCGTACAGTCGGGCCAACTTTGGGACAGGATTCTCTCCAAAAGAGTCTAGTCGCAGGTATTATTGGGTTTACTATCGTTATACTTTTTATGGGTATTTACTACCGTTTACCGGGATTTGTGGCTGATATGGCCATTATTCTATATGCTATCTTCGCATTCGCCTTATTCCGTTTTATACCAATTACGTTAACACTGGCTGGTGTTGCCGGCTTTTTATTGAGCACAGGAGCAGCGCTTGATGCAAACATCCTCATTTTTGAGCGGCTTAAAGAAGAATTGAGAAGCGGCAAACCTGTTAATCAGTCAATGTTACTTGGTTGGAAAAGAGCCTGGCCCTCTATAAGAGATTCAAATATTGCTACGCTGATTACATGTTTTATATTGTTCTGGTTTGGCAGCACATTTGGCGCCACAATTGTTAAAGGATTTTCCCTAACACTTGCACTGGGAATTGTGGTTAGTCTATTTACAGCCCTGGTTATTACCAGAGTTCTGCTTTATCTTGCAATCAATATCCTTAAACCTAAAGATTTTATTAAATGGTTCGGGATCTAACAGGGTGTCAACATGAATATAGATATCATTGGTAAACGTTATGTCTTTTTTTTCGTTTCCTTGGCAATTATTCTTCCCGGATTAATACTGGGAGTTGTGATGTATGCTACAGGACAATTACCACTGGCAATTGACTTCACCGGGGGTACATTAATCGAAATTCAACTAACAAGCGATCAAAATCCGCAACCAGCAGATCTTGTGTTGCTATACAAAAACATTGGCATTGATGATGTTAAAGTCCAGACTACAAGTCAGGGTACATTTGTTGCCCGCTCTTCCGTATTGGATGAGGATGTTCCAGGAATGATAATTGAAGAAATGGAGAATAAATTCGATGCGGATGTAACCATCCTGCGCATTGAAAGTGTAGGGCCTACAGTGGGTCGAGAAGTAACCCAGAGAGCAGCTCTTGCAGTTGCTTTTGCTGCAATTATTGTCGTGTTTTATATCACATTTGCTTTCAGGGGAATACCCAATGCTTTTCATTATGGTGTTTGTGCGATCATTGCGATGATTCACGATGTATTGGTTGTATTTAGTATCACAGCAATCGGAAGTTACCTGTTGGGGTGGCAAATTGATGCCCTGTCTCTAACAGCCCTTTTAACAGTGATTGGATTTTCTGTCCAGGACAAAATAGTGGTGTTTGACCGTATCCGTGAAAACTCAAGTATATACCGCCAACTCCCATATGAAACTCTTGTAAACCATTCCATAGTTCAAACTCTCCAGAGATCCATAAATACACAACTTATGACTGTAGAATTTATGCTTTTAGCACTGGCGTTGTTTGGCGGAGTTACTCTAAAACCTTTTGCATGGACAATGCTTATCGGGTTGTTCAGTGGTACTTATTCCTCTATATTTATTGCTGCCCCTCTCCTTGTGATATGGGAAAACCGTGAATGGCGGACCTGGTTTAATCGGAAGGAGAGTCCGGCTGCAGTATAATTTCATACCAAAATAAATAAATGAACAAAAAATATGCGATATCATTTGTTTGTGATTCGCATATTTTTATTATCATATGATTTTTTGAAATACAGGATAGAAAAGGACAAAAAGCGAGCCTGTAATAATAAATGGACTGACTGGAAGTGATAAATCTGGACTGTATTCTTTTTTTATTATTTTATAGGGTATATAAATTAAGCCGACAAAACAGAAAAATAGTAAAGAGATAAATAATCCTGAATCAATTAAACCAAATCCTAAAATCAACCCGGATATTAATCCCAAAAGAACATCATTTCGATAAATCGCTTTATTACGCAATGTAAGGTTGCGCCATTTAGCAATGCTGGGCATTAGGATATTCCCCAATAAATAAACAATAAACATCAACGAAAATCCGATCACCCCTCCAAGAACAGTGCTGGCAATACCATTCATCCAGGTACCATAAATCAATCCAAAGATCATTCCAATCAATATTAATTTGTTGAAAATTTTCCTAATTAATAAATCAAAATATAAAACAATTCCAAAATATAAAATCAAAAAACAATTTAACAAAATACTGATAAATTCAATGTAGTAATTCGATTCCAAATTAGATAACCCATCCAGATATAAATTGATAACTCGTCGTTATTTCAGAACGATAATGGTAGTGTTATGATTGTATTATTCGTCAGATCGATACACAAAATTTTAATCAATTGGAAATTCTATGGAACAATTCATAATTCAAGGTGGAATTCCACTATCCGGAGTAGTTCAGCCCTCGGGAAATAAAAACGCAGCACTTCCAATGCTAGCGGCATGTTTGTTGACAGAAGAACCAGTACAACTGAATAATATGCCTGATATTAAAGATGTCGATAGCATGCGGTTGTTGCTGGAAAGCATGGGGGCATCCATACAAGATATCGGCAATAATTCCATAATTGTACATGCAAAAAACATCCATTCAACTGATTTCGATCCAGATGTTTGCCGGCAAATTCGCGCTTCTATTTTACTGGCTGGTCCAGCACTGGCAAGATGTGGAGAATTGACTTTATACCCTCCTGGAGGTGATGTAATCGGGAGGAGAAGAGTGGATACTCACTTTCTTGCGTTTCGGGCACTAGGAGCAAAGGCGGAATACAATCAATCTAAACGTGAATTTTTATTTCAGGCAAAAAAATTATTTGGTAAAGAAATAATATTAGATGAAGCCAGCGTAACAGCTACCGAGAATACAATTATGGCAGCAGTAACAGCTGAAGGAGTAACCATCATTAGGAATGCTGCCTCCGAACCACACATCCAAGAACTCTGCCTTTTTCTTAATAAACTTGGAGCTAGAATATCAAACATTGGTTCGAATACTCTAAATATTCAGGGGGTGAGTAAATTGGGAGGCGGTGAGTTTACAATCGGATCAGATTATTTGGAAGTCGTCAGTTTTATTGGGGCCGCTGTCGTTACAAAGGGGGCAATACGTATTCAGAATGCCAGTCCGCATTATCTGGATATGGTCAGAATCGTATTTAATAGATTGGGTGTTAGCTGGGAGGTTGAAGGAGAGGATATACTGGTTCCGGAAGAGCAAAGGTTATCCATTGAACCAGATCTTGGAAATGCTATACCTGAAATAACCGTAATGCCTTGGCCTGCTTTCCCAACAGATTTAATGAGCATTGCAATCGTGGTGGCAACACAATCAAATGGCAATGTTTTGTTTCATGATTGGATGTACCCAAGCAGGATGTTTTTTATCGATAAACTTGTTAGTATGGGTGCTCAAATTGTTTTATGTGACCCACACCGCTGCATTGTTAATGGCCCAACAATCTTGGCCGGTGAGATTTTGGAAAGTCCAGACATTCGAGCTGGCATGTCTTTAATATTAGCCGCATTAGCTGCAAAAGGAACTTCAATTATTCGTAACATTAGCCAGATTGACAGGGGATACGACAGCGTAGACAAAAAACTTCGTGCTTTAGGAGCGCGAATTGAAAGGGTTAATGAAAGATAGAAACAACTATTCTAGACCTCTTTCTTTCTGGTCCACAACCTGCAGGAATTGGGAAACCACATCGCGAAGCAATTGTTCTGGTAATGCTCCTGTTTGCTGATGAACCACTTTTCCATTCGCTATGAACAGCATAGTTGGAATTCCTCTGACACCAAATTTATCCGCCCATTCATGATTATCATCGACATTTACTTTTGTTATCAATAATCTTCCGGAGTATTCTTTTGCTAGTTCTTCTAGAGTTGGAGCTACCATTTTACAGGGCCCACACCAAGGTGCCCAGAAATCCACAACTACAGGTGTTTTCGACTGCAAAACAGTTTTTTCAAATGCAGAATCAGTAACATTAACAGGTTCAGATATCATTAAATTTACTCCGAAATTATTATACCGATATGGTTTACTGACCTCTAACAGGTATTAAATTTTGAACTAAGATTGTAACATAGAAGGGATACTGTTCTAGAAATTTGCAAATGATAAATATACAATATTAATAGCCAGTTCTTTTTTAACCTACGGTAATCAGGCATAAAATGAATATTAATTCTTCTATAAAAAATTCGCCAGATTATACAATTCAGACTGATTCTTATAGTGGTCCTTTAGACCTTCTGCTGCAGTTAATCGAAAAAGCTGAATTAGATATTTCAAAATTATCTCTTGCACAGGTTACTAAACAATATTTATCTTATCTTGATCTTCATATGAACGAGATTACTACTGGAGAGCTTTCCAGCTTTCTTGTAATCGCTGCAAAATTGATCCAGATTAAATCAGAATACCTGTTGCCGGAGTTCTCTTCAAAGGTTGACACAGACCAGGATATTGGCGATGAATTGGTTCGCCAGCTTATCCTTTACAAGAAATTTAAGGAATATTCGAAAGAATTGGGGATCATCGAACAAATTGGAGGGAGTACATATCTGCGAATTGCGCCTCCCTTACAAGTTGAAAGTGAATTTGATCTCACCGGTATCGAATTAGAAGATCTTTTTACAGCCGTAAAAGTTGCTCTAAACAGGATTCAACCTGAAACCACACTGACAGATGTAATCTCGATCCCTAAATTCACTATTCGCCAGAAGATTGAGAGTATAGCTGAATACTTGAGCGGTAAAGGAAAAGGTCATTTCAGTGAATTTTTATCCTCTGAACCAACTAAAGATGAAATTGTTACTACATTTTTGGCTCTACTTGAATTGATCAAACGCCATCTGGTGCATGTATTGCAGGAGAATTTATTCAGCGAAATAGAAATTGAATTGACAAATAATTGGGATAAAGAACAGGTTTTGGATCTTGAATTTGGAGAATAATTACTAAACAAACTATTCATTCGTAATTTCAAGGCAAACAGGACAATGGTCTGACCCATAAATATCTTCACATATTTCCACACTATTAATATAATTTAATAGATCACTTGATATATAAAACATATCCAATCTCCATCCAATATTCCGACTTCTTGCTTCGTTGCGATATGTCCACCATGTATATTGAACCTTTTCCGGATTTTTTTCCCTATAAATGTCAATAAAACCATGTTCTAGATATTTATCCAGCCACAACCTCTCTTCCGGTAAAAATCCGGATGTCTTCCGGTTTAGTTTTGGATTACGAAGATCTATTTCATTATGGGCGGTATTAAAATCTCCGCAGACAATGATCTTTTCCCCTTTTGAATGAAGAAAATCACAATAATCCAGGAAAGCGGAATAGAAATCAAGTTTATATTCCAATCTGCTTTGGTCACGTTTCCCATTTGGGAAGTAAACATTTAATAAAATCACATTTGAGTATTTAGTCATTAAAATCCGTCCCTCACCAGAGTATTTTCGATCATGCATTCCCTTCTGGACAAACATGGGTTGGATTTTGCAGAAGGTTGCGACACCACTGTACCCGGGTCGTTGAGCCGGATTCCAGTACATCCGGTATTTCTTAAATACATCAATCGATTGATAAATTAGTTGTTGTGGTTTAACTTTTACCTCTTGAAGGCAAATAATATCTGGGTCAGTAACCAAAACCCAATCAAAAGCATTTTTGTTTAATGCCGAACGAAAACCATTTATATTCCAGGTGATTATTTTCATCAACAATCTCTCCCAGGATTTGAAATTTTAATTTTCCAAACTTGTATCAAAGAGTATTTAAACATAAAATAAACCACGCCTGTTATAATAATTATGAGAATCTGTTATATGAATGAAAAGCAATTACTATGAGTAACAAAGAGAATAAAAAGATACACAACCAAGACCTTCCCACCAAGTTTAATTATAGAAGAGAAACTGGTGGATTTAAATCGTTAGCTCGTTTTCTAATTGGAACAATTGGATTGGGATTAGAAGAATTTTCAGAACGTCTAGATAAATGGGAACAAAGATCAAATGAATTCGATTTTATCATCAGTTCTGAGACCATAAATTACCAGGACCAGCCAGATAAAACAATTAATAGCAGTAGCCTTTACATGGAGAGTATCAAAAGCGATAGCTTGAGGGAAAATCTACAATTCGCATTGATCGGCTTGCTAATCGACTCCCAGGATCGGATTGAAGCAACCTCGCGGATTTTACAGCCAATAGGTTCCACTCTCAACAGGTTTACCCGCCCTATCATTAATACTGTTGGCCGGATTCCTGTAATCACTCCCTTTCGGAAAGGGTATTCTTCACTTGTTGAGAGAGGCGAAGATGAATTCAACCGACTGATATTATTGGGCCGAATTGAATATCAAAAGAGCCATCAAATTGCTGAAATAGCGATTGATGATACTTTTGAAGAAACAGTAGATTACCTGGCGACAAACCAGGAGATTCAAGAACTCATTCAATCCCAAAGTGTTGGATTTGCAGGTGAAGTTGTGGAGGAAATCAGAGAAAGGGCAGTAAGTACAGATAATTTCATTGATGGCACTGTCAGATCTTTTTTAAAACGAAAACCCAGGTCAGAGATACCAACCCCACAATTTGATATAGAGAGTACTAAATCGATTTAAATAATTATTAAATTATGTAAAATGGCAAATTCCCCCGAAAATATCCCTCTTCTTAATTTGAAAGGTTATTATGCAGGCTTAATGAGCCGTTTATTGGCATTTATACTTGATTGTATGATTTTGAGTATCATTTTCCTTTTTATCGGCTGGTTTGTCTCAATCACACTGGCCTTACTTCAAAATCTATCGATACTGGGTATAGATTTTGATAATTTACCGTTTATCACAAAGATCATTTCTGTAATTACTGATCCGTATTTTATTTCGGTTTTTATTTTTAGCATTATATTTATCTATTACACCTTCTTTACTATTTTCTCCGGTCACACACCTGGAAAAGCGATAATGGGTCTCCGAGTAATCAGCACAAAAGGGAAAGGGATATCTTTTGGCCGATCGACATTAAGGTTGATTGCTTACATCCCTACCCTGCTGTCTCTTGGGATAGGATTCTTCTGGTTAATATTTGATGACCAGCGCCAGGCATGGCACGACACCCTGGCAGGTACATTTGTTGTGTATACCTGGGAAGCCCGTCCCGATGAAAAATTCTTAAAAAACGTTTTTTCTGATTTGCCATGATTGGTATTCTTACGGTATTAATACAGATACCTGACCCAACACCAACATCAATACCTGCAAGCATATACCAACCCGCTGACCCAAACTTGGTAAAAATAATGATTGGTGTGGCTTTTTCTGCCATTTTAATTGTGTTAATTGGAGTTTGGATAAATCGCTAGAATCTAATAAATAATGTCTATACGCAATATATCAAAAATCAGTAGATTCTACACTTGATAGGTATATTTCTCTATGAAACTCGCAATCACTGGTAAAGGAGGGGTTGGTAAAACTACCCTTTCTGCTCTGCTTGCACAGGTTTTCGCTGATCTAGGTTATAAAGTATTAGCAGTTGATGCAGACCCATCTCCATGTTTGGCTGGCGCCCTGGGATTTCCAGAAGATATTAAAAGCAAGTTATCCCCAATTTCTGAGATGGATACTTTAATCGAGGAAAGAACTGGCGCAAAACCAGGCACTGTTGGTGGATTTTTTACATTAAATCCAAAAGTTGATGATATTCCTGAGAGGTTCAGCGCTGAATACCGGAAAGTCCGTCTTTTGGAAATGGGTTCTGTTGATATTGGCGGTTCTGGTTGTATATGCCCGGAAAGCGCCATGTTGAAAACATTGTTCACCCACTTACTTTTCAGGAACGACGAAGTTTTATTGCTGGACATGTATGCTGGCGTTGAACATCTTGGCCGAGCCACGGTAGATTTTGTCGACGCAATGCTGATTGTCGTCGAACCGACCAGAAGAAGCCTCGGTACAGCCCGCCAAATCAAAAAACTCGCAAATGATATTGGGTTAAACAAGTTATGGTTAGTGGGGAATAAAATCAGAAATGATGATGAAGCCGATTTTATCCGGAATGAATCACCTGGTATAGAAGTTCTGGGTTACCTCCCCGCTGATATGAGAGTTCAGGAAGCGGATAGATTAGGCGTTCCAGTTTACGACCTGGCACCCGCCCTCAAGAATGAAGCAGCCCGGATTGCTGGATCATTACTTAATCCAGTCAACGATTAGTATCAGGGATTACGGTTTTTTCAATTTATTATTTGGTTGGAGCATCTAATTTTCTATGACAACTACAATCGCTTTGGCTGGAAAAGGAGGAGTCGGTAAAACCACAATTTCCGCGATGGTCATTAAATATCTGGTACAAAATCAAGACGGTGCTGTCCTGGCAATTGATGCCGACCCAAGCAGTAATTTAAACATGGTATTAGGGCTTGATCTTGAATGGACTGTGGGAGATATTCGGGAGGATATGCTAAATCAGGTTAAACAATCCCTTGTTGCCGGTGGCGCGGCAATGGGAACACTTAACGGAGGCATCAGCAAACACGAATACTTGGATTATCAAATAAGAACATCATTATCTGAAGGTGAAAATTTTGACCTGATTGCCATGGGTAGATCTGAAGGACCAGGATGCTATTGTGCAGTCAATCACAATTTACGGGAAGTTATTGATTCAATAAGCAAGAATTATCGCTATATCATTATTGATAATGAAGCAGGCATGGAGCATCTGAGCCGCCGAACAACCCGAGATGTTCAGCACCTGTTGATTGTCTCAGACCCATCTCAACGCGGCATTGTTGCCGCAGAGCGAATCAATTCGTTTAAAGGCGAACTCGATATTAATATAGAGAATACATATCTAATTTTAAACAGATTGACAGGAGAAATGCCGGAGTCTTTACTGAAAAAGATTGAAAATTTAGGGATTCTCTTTCTTGGTTATATACCAAACGACGAAAATTTAATAGCTTTTGAGCTCAATGGCCGCCCTCTGGTGGAATTGGGGGACAATTCGACCTCATATCAAATTATTTCGAAAATGATGGAAAAAGTACTATTTACTTGAAATCTCCTCCCACTCCAGGTCATCAATCAAGGTTACTACTCTAAATCCTTCAGCGTAAGCCATTTCTTTCCCTTCACCCATCTCACGAGCCCACTCACGAATAATATCTTCCGGGTCTTTTCCTTTCATCTGGCTTTTGTGAGCACGTAAAGCTTCGATTTTTTTCGTAATGGTTTCTTCGATATTAACAAAATATTCGGCATGCTGTCGGCTAGTTGCATAGATCTTTCGCGGTTTATAAGCGGTTAGACCCTCTTCTTCCAATTCTTCAAATAAATTCGGTTGGCCAGCTGCTGGAAATGCTGCATCAAGAGATGCAGTTGCAGCAGCCCGATGGTCCGGATGATTTATATAACCTTTGCCCGCCCAAATTATTGTCGGATCGCCACAAACAACTACTTCAGGTCGAAACCGCCGGATTTCCCTTACTATTTTTTTTCGAAGATCAATAGTCGGTTCTAATAACCCATCCGGTTCACGCAGAAAAACCACCTCATATGCCCCAACAATTTTTGCCGCATGATCCTGTTCAGCTTCCCTTATCTTTGCCGCTTCCATTTTTGACATACCTGGTTCATCAATTCCCACATCACCGCTGGTACAGATGACATAAGATATTTTTGTGCCCCCACTTGCCCACCGCGCCAGAGTTCCCGCACAACTGTATTCGATATCATCCGGATGGGCGAAAATTGCCATTGCGCTGCTGGGGATAAAAAAGTTACCCATTTGCTGCTGATCCTCCATTATTTACAAGCTTTTCAATAAATGTTTTCATTCGTTCGTAATGAGATCCTTTCCAATATACCCTTCGACAATCCGGACAAATATAAAACTCGTTGAAATATTTAAGTGTTAATGGTTCCAATTTGTCGATCACGGAGTTTTTGTCAACTGGTTGGAGTGGTTGGTTGCATATTAAGCATCGCTGAAAAGCTTTTCTATTTTCTACAAGATTAAACTTTACAAGAACTTCTTCGATCTGGATTGTTGGTTCTAAGCTCCTGATCCAATACCCATCCTTAATAATTTTACGTTTTAATAATCCCCGGTCACGGGTCAATAATATTCGATTTTCGCGACTGGAAATCTCAGCGATTAATTCATCATCGTAATCATTCTGATAAAGTGCATCATATCCAAACATCCTTAAATATACAGCCAGCTTTCCAAGATGGCTGTCCAAAACAAACTTTGGCAGTACCTCGCCTTGCCTAGAATTTTTGAGATTATTACATGGATGGAAATAAATCGTTGGTTTGACCAATATAAAATCCTTATCCTGAACTTTATATGCCAGTTCTTCAGGATAAAAATTCACAAGTATTTCCCCAACCTCTGGGTGTGGAACCCCAATAGCCTCAATTATATGTTTTATAGAAGGAGACCCCGTAAATTGGTAACCAAACACCACATTATTTTTTTGAGGTGGTAAAAAATCATTCAATTCATCCATGAATTTAATCTTTAAGCTATTCATAATTATCTGATTAAATGTGCTTTTACTCTGTCTGATGCTCTACAAGAAGTCCTTCAATCTACTCCTGGAGTCATCACGCTCCTGTCTCGGGTGTCATGGTGCCTTCAAGTGCAATTTTGTTTAAAGCCTGGGGCATAAGTAACCACCCTTCAATGTCCGCAATTACAGCCATCTGAGTAGCATTATAAACCGGACGGAAGCGCCAGCTCTGCATCGTTTTATAACCCTCAACAATCTGGTCCGGGGTTTGATCAGAGTAATTTTCAAATAAAGAACTCAACCCTTTCCATCCATCAACCGCGCTTTTTGTTACCGGGACTTTTCCAAATGGCGCTAAAGCCAGGACATCCAGATATCCTTCTGTCAGGAAAAATTTGACCAAATCCCTTGATGCCAGTTCCGCACACTAAATTAGAGCTACTGTATTTAACTGCCCATATGAGGCAGAACCATTTGGTCCTACCATCTCCGGGACAAAACCAGTATTGAACGCCAGGTCTTAAACAGCAATTTGGACTCGCTCCCCATTCTCCATTCCGGAACCTTTTACAAGGTCATCCATAATATATGTGTTATAAAAAAGCATCCCTGTTTGACCTAATTCATACGCTTCATGAGCCCCACTCCAATACTGCGGACCCGGAATTGCACAGCTCTGAAGATCAATATAGAATTGCATTGCAGCCACCATTTCTGAGGTGTTCATAGTTACATTGCCTGTTTCATCAAAAGGCCATGCATTGTTTGATATTGCCACATATTCGAAAATCTGGTGACCGTATTTCTGGCCTGGATCAGTGCCTAAGACCAGCACATAAAGTAAGTTGCCAGTTCCAGGCAGTGTTTCGCAGGCTGCTCTCAAAGTCTCCCATCTTTATTTTTATAGTATCTTATTCTACCTTTTTCCTCAAATTATTTGTTGCCACTTATAATATTTCCGAAGGTCAAATAATTGTGGAAAATTTTTATGTTTTCATTTTTAATGATAAAAATATTTGAATAAATTTCTTTGAGTATTAATGTCTATGCGCAAATAATAATGTAGTAGATATTTATTTTTCGTTTATATACACTTTCCAATGAAACCAATGATCTATATCGATGGCTCAATTGGGGAGGGAGGTGGGCAAATCCTTCGCACAGCCCTTTCTCTTTCCATGATCACAGGTACGCCTTTTCATATTGATCGTATTCGAGATAACCGAATAAAACCGGGTTTAAGGTCTCAACATTTAACCGCCTTGAATGCCGCCCGAAAAATTAGTAAGGCAGAAACCCATGGAGTCGTTCTCAATTCAACTTCTGTTACATTTATCCCAAACAAAATTTATTCAGGTTCATACTTCTTCAATATTGGTACTGCTGGTTCGGTCTCTCTGGTGCTGCAAACCATTCTTGTCCCATTAAGTTTAGCAAATTCCGCTTCGTCTGTAACGATCTCAGGTGGCACACATGTACCCTGGAGTCCCATTTTTGAATATTTAAAAACCACCTGGTCTCCGTTTATGAATGAGATTGGTTATGATTTTCTTCTTTCTCTTGAAAGTTCCGGATTTTACCCTCAAGGAGGAGGAAGAATAACCGTAGTGATCCGGCCAATCATCAATTCTAAACCTTTGGATTATATAAATAGAGGTAAATTGGTATCGATTTCCGGGGTCTCTTCAGTGGCTAATTTAGATGATAACATTGCCAGCCGACAGAAGATAAGAGCATTGAAAATGCTCTATGACTCGGAATTAGGTATTGATAACTCAAAAATAAAAATCAAATTGACCCGCTTAATTTCTCAATCAAAAGGCAGCGTATTATTCCTGGATGCCCTTTATGAAAATGGTCGTGGGGGGTTTTCTAGTTTAGGAGAAAAAGGAAAACCAGCTGAAAAAGTCTCTGAAGATGCTGTAAATTCAATGTTAAAATTCCATAACAAAGGCGGCGCTGTTGATAAATTTATGGCAGACCAACTTCTACTGCCACTTTCATTAATAGATGGCAAGTCGCTATTTTCCACCGATCAATTATCAAATCACTTTTATACGAATAGAGAAATTATCCTAAAATTTTTACCTGTGAAGATAGAATCAACTAAACAAATAAATGGGAAAATAACAGTTTCTGTAGAACCCGACGAAAGATGCAATATCGTAAGATAATTCACCTCGATCTCGATGCCTTTTTTTGTTCAGTTGAGGAACTTTACAATCCAAGTCTTGTCGCACGGCCTTTTGCAGTTGGTGGCTCTCCTGATTCGCGAGGGGTTGTTGCTTCATGTTCTTATGCCGCAAGAAAATACGGAATACATTCTGCTATGCCGATGGCTCAAGCATTAAGAAAATGCCCGCAATTGATTATTGTTACTCCAAAGCATATGAATTATTCAAATATTTCAAAAGAAGTAATGAACGAATTTCAAAATCTTACCCCTTTGGTTGAGCAAATCTCTATTGATGAATCATTTTTCGATGTAAGCGATTTGCCAGACTCTGGTGAACAAATCGCCAGGGAAATTCAGTCGGTAATAATAAATAAATTCAATCTCCCCTGCTCCCTGGGAGTTGCATCGAATAAATTAGTGGCAAAAATTGCAAACAATATCGGAAAGGCTTCGTTCTCAGGAAACCATCCACCTAATGCAATCACCGTTATTCCACCAGGAAGAGAAGAAGATTTTTTAGCTCCCTTGCCAGTAAGCGCCTTATGGGGAATTGGAACAAAAACTGATGAAAAATTGAAAGAATTAAATATTCATACTATCGGTGAGTTGGCAGGCCTGCCGGTTATTGAATTGAATAAGCTTTTTGGAAAACACAGCCAAAGCTTATTGATGCGGGCAAAAGGTGTTGACCATAGACCCATCATAACAACCTTTGAAGTAAAATCAGTGAGTCACGAGAGGACTTTTTCAAAAGATATCAATGATTTCAATGAATTACAAAGTACGATCAGAAAACTCTCAGAGATGGTTGGCAAACGACTTCGAAAAAACAAGAAATCTGGTAGAACGATCAAACTCAAATTGAGGAAAGCTGATTTCTCCACAACCAGCAAACAAACTTCACTAACGGTTGCTACAAACCAAGATAGAATTATCTATGAATCGGTAATGAAATTATTCATCCAGATTTGGATACCTGGAACTCCTGTCAGATTGATCGGTGTTGGGGTTAGTGGTTTCGAAATACCAATCCGACAGCTTGATTTCTGGGATAAGAGGGAAGATGAGGTCCTTTTACGGGATAAACGCCTTTTGGATGCTGTTGACGTATTGAAAGAAAAATTTGGCGATCAAATCCTGATCAGAGCAAGCGAAATCAAAGACACCGTTGATGCCCGGAAAGATAATGAGAATAGACCAGGTCTTCGTTAATTTTGTAATTAAAAAGGCGATTCGCCAATTTTGCATAATCGATGAAAAAGAATTAGAAAAAGTCCCTGATAGCGGTCCTCTTATCATTGTAAGCAACCATATTAATTTTATTGAAGTGCCACTACTCTATACACACCTGATTCCAAGACCTGTTACTGGATTTGCCAAGGCTGAGGGATGGAAAAATCCCTTTGGGCGATATTTAGCTAACCTCTGGGGAGCAATCCCCTTACACAGGGGGAAACCAGATGTTGCTGCAATTCGCGCTGCTTTGAATGCTTTGGAGGATAAAAAAATTGTGGGTTTGGCTCCAGAAGGGACACGAAGCGGAGATGGAAAATTACAGCGCGGTTATCAGGGTGTTGTAACTCTTGCCCTACAAAGTGGGGCAGAGTTACTTCCCCTGGTTTTTTACGGAAATGAAACCTACCTGGATGATATCAAACGATTAAGAAGAATTAACTTTAATATTGTCATTGGAAATAAATTTTTAATTCATAATCCTGATGGAAAAACTGATCATAATAAGCGTCAGAAGATTACAGATGAAATTATGTATCAACTGGCAGCTTTGCTTCCACCCTATTACCGGGGATACTATTCTGATCTCGGTAACGCATCCGAAAACTTTCTAGTATTTCCTGATGGTGAAATCAGCAATCTTAAACAAACGATCTCCTGATTGAAAGCCTGTCGTAAAAAAATTGATAAGCCCGTAACAATAAAATCAATGGAATATGTGAAATGAAGATATTATCAGATCCTCAAGAAAAATATTGTCAAAAGAAAGAGATACTCTGACCGACCTTTCATTTGCATTGGCAAAAATTAATGCAGTCCAGGAAGACCAGGATATTCTCAAAGATTCGATAAGATTACAGATGCAATGTTCCCATACACACGCTTCATTAAATCAGAACTTAAGAAATTTGATGAACAGGTTCTTGAAAGAGACAGAATACATAAGAATTTGAATAAAATAAAAACAAATATTGAATTGTTTTGACCGATATTTTGATCAGTATTCCTTTTTTCACAGAATCACCTATAAAAAAAGGTCGCTTTATTGAAAATGACTGTATTTATCTTTAAGCAACCAACCCAGTAACGCCAAAGGAAGTACATAAACGAATACCAGGTATAATGACCCGGTCAACATTAATCCAATTATTACAGCCAGCACGACCCCACCTGTATAGAGATATAAACCCCAGCGCCGCCAGTTCCAAATAGCGATCGCGCCTACTAATTTTACAATCACAGATATTACTAAAACGGTTATATACCATGGAAAAGAAGCTGGAGCATCGGGCTGGTTTGCTGCTGTATAAACAAATAAAGCAACAACAATGCTATGGAGTACGATTAGAATCAAACATATTGATAACCAGATTCCTCTTTCCCTTATTTTACTCTTTGAAGACATACACTCCTCCTGATAAAAAAAATTCTTCGTTTTTGATTAATAATAATGATTGAAGACACACTCTTTAACGGCTGTAAATTCTGAGTAGGAAATTATAATTCCTTTTTATTCATAATTGTGAGATTTCCAAAATCACCCACAGGGGAAAATGATCGCTTGCTTCTGTTCCTACCCAGACACCTCGATCAATCACTTTGATATTATTTACAAATATATGATCCATTTTAAACCGCAATCCCAAAAATTCAATTGTCGGAAAATTCCCCCTGGTCGCGTGGGTTAAATCATTTTTTGCAAATCTTTCCTGTAAATCTGTTACACTTAAATCAGTCATAGTATTAAAATCCCCCCCAACAACTATTCCAGTATCATCTCCAATAGAATTTATCAAAGCATCATACTGAGCATTTCTTTTTACATTTCCTAACCAATTCGTCTCTGTGTGAACACTATAGATTAAAAAGTCATTTCCCCCAACCTCTACCCTCGTTTTGACTGCGATTCTAATCTGACCGTTTTTAGGATTGGAAAATGGAAGAATGATTTTTTGATGTTCTTTAATATAATATTTTGATAAAACCGCATTTCCAAAATTCCTTCCATGATGATTATGAATTGAGGCTGGATAATAAACATACATCATACCAAGTGTTTTCGCAATTTCTTCCACACTTTCTTCATCGACCTCCTGCAATAGGAGTAAGTCTGTATCTTGCAGTTCTACTGCATTTTCAAGTTCCCAAATTGCTTTTTCTAAATTGTTGGAATAACGGATATTCCATGTTACCACTTTTATTTTTTTCTCTGAGGAAGTCTGGTGTTGGCGGTAATCGCCCCAGAATACTGGGCCATCTGGTTCAGGGTAATTGACAATTCGTGTACATGAAACCAGGCCCAGGCAGGTAATTGATAATAAAATAAAAATAAATTTCATAACTTAACAAAAAAATGAGTGCAGGTATTAATATCTACACTCAATTAATATAAAAAATACTTTCAGTTAATATTTACTGGTAAGGTATCGTGAATTCCGCAATATTCTCCACACATCTGCCCTTAAGGCTTTCCTCTTCACATAGCTTTATCCGTGCGTAACCATCGTCCCCGAGCTGACCCGAAGTGATTACTGGAGCGCCTACATAAGCTACATCCCCAGGTTCAATATAACTCCATGTCGCTCCACAGTCTTTGTAATTAGGCCAAAACGGTTTATTGGACATAGTATCCCAGAATAATTGCTGCTGGGTATCAGTGTTTATTACTAATATTGTCATTGATTCTAAATTTACATCCCCCGTAATTTTCTACTTTAAATGTCACAACATCAGTTCCATAACACGTAATAAATTCATGATAGGCAAAATCGAAATCCGGACCAGGTGGAGGCGGAGGAGGTGGCGGAACGACACTCACATCGCCAGTGTCACCCTCGATAAATGTTGTTTCTCCCCAAACCCAGCAGTAATCATCAGGATTATCAGGGTTCTTGATGTACCACCAGGTCTGTAGCGAATTGGTTCCGTGAACTTCTGAAGATTGCCCACGGATAAAATGACCCATGATTGGATATTGAGTATCTGGTCCTTCCCGGCAATTTGTATCGTACTTCGCGCTTATTACAATATTGCCCGTAACCGCCTCTGGAGCAGTTTCATCTTCTAATGGTTCTGAAGTAGAAGATGCAGGTTTTAAAGTACTCGTAGGTGCTACAGATGTATTAGTTAAAGCAATTGATTGTGTCGCCTGTACAGCCGCACCCTGGTATTCTGCTGTGGTTGTGAGTTCGGAGATTGCGATTGTTGATGGCCGCAAGACGGTAGTATATAATAACAGTACGGTAACCAAACAAATCAGTAATCCACCAGTTAAACCTGCAACAAACCAGATTTTACTTTTCTGAGTCACGTTCTGAGTATCCTCCTGGTCAAATAATCTAACTACCTGGCGTATGTGATAAAGAATATAGTTACAATAATAACGAGTTTATAAATTTTGGTTATTAACTCTCAAAAACCACTCGATTATAGCATACGAGTTCATTGTATCTGTTAATGGAATTATTCGAAAAGATTACAATTTAGTTATAACCTTTTTAATACTTTCGACCGGTTGTTACAGTTGCAATTTAAATTCCAGGATTACAAATTAAAATTATCAAATGAAAGGCGCCTCATAATCCTTATGAAAGTGGCAGTACTTGCAGATATCCATTCAAATTATATAGCTTTACAAACAGCTGTTGAAAATATCGCAGATTGGAAACCAGATTATGTCATTGTAGCTGGTGATTTAATAAATCGCGGCCCTGATCCACTTAATTGTGTCACTCTATTAAGGTTACTGGAAAAATCTGAACGATGGACAATATTTCGAGGAATTCACGAAGATTATGTGGTAGAAAATTATGATCAAAAAAATGACTTAACAGAATTTGAGCGTGATGTTCATAGTCCATCATTATGGACTGCATCAAAATTAGGTTCAGAACTCAGTTATGTCCGGGGACTTGAAACCGATTTTATCCTTCCCGGCCCGGATGGAAGAAATCTGCATTTTGTTCATGGTTCTATGATCAGCAACCGTGATGGGATTTATCCAGATACCAGCGATAGTGAATTAGAAAAGAAAATTGAAGGTACTTCAGAACACGTGAATGATTGGAAACCCCCTGCTGTCTTTTGTGTGGGTCATACACACCGCCCGCTCCAAAGATATTTTAAAAATTCATTGGTCATCAATGTAGGTTCTGTAGGTCTGCCATTTGATGGTGATCAGCGAATTTGTTATGCACAATTGGTTTGGGAACACCGGAAAAACCAATGGAATAGCAGTATCATACGACTTAATTATGATTTGAAAAAAGCCGAAGATCGCTTCCATTCTACAGGATACCTTGAAAGTGCAGGGCCATTATCCAAAATTGTATTAACCGAACTTCACACAGCTCAATCTTTGTTGTATTTTTGGGCAGAAAGTTACCAGAATAACGTCTTGAACGGCTTTTTATCCATCGAAGAATCTGTTAATGAGTTCCTGGAAAAATATGTTGGAGTAAATTGAACATGAGAATTCGAGTTTATTTTGGAACTTTTATAATTTCCGGGTTCCTTTATATATATATATCGGCATGCTCTTCTCCACTCCAAACAGAAGATGAACCTGACATTAAACAATTTATTGCTCAAACCCAAACATCAATCGCTATCGACAGCATTTTGACTGTTGCTCCTGGAACAATTGAACCACTGCTGAACACCTCTCAGAATTCCGAATTATTAATTATCCAAACAAACTTGCCAGCTTCAATCCCAAACTGTGATAATCTGGCACAATTAGAAAATGAAACATTACCTGATCAAACTTCATTTCTACCAGGTGAGCAATTTGAAAAAAAATGGACGATCCAAAATGTTGGTAGCTGTACCTGGGATTCTAGTTATGGGCTTGTGTTTGTTGGCGGTGAAATGATGAACGGAAACAGTCCTAATCTTTTCAACCAGACAATTTACCCTAATGAATTTGTTGAATTAAATATTCAATTGATTGCACCACAGGAGCAAGGATACTATGAAGGGTTCTGGAAATTACAGAATGGTCAGGGGGAGCAATTTGGAATTGGGGCAACGGCTGATGAACCTCTTTGGGTAAAAATCTATTCTGGAAATAAACAAATCCTTGGTGAAGGTTTAAACCTTGGGGAACCAGATTGGCGAGATACTTTTGATGAGGACAGGAAATATATCCACCTCGGCACTGCTGGAAACACAAGTTATTTAATAGAAAACGATAAATTGAATATAACTGCCTTACGTCTAACAGGTGATGTCTGGCGTGTAATAAGGATGTTTGAATTAGGAAATATTTTTATTGAGATGCTGGTTACGAATGGGGAAAATTGTTCGGGCAAGGACGGTTATGGACTTGTTCTCCCGCGCTCCGGACCAGCCAAATGGTGTTATTAATTCTGGTTATATTGTCGGTATCTCATGTGATGGAATGTTCAGGGTATACAGATTAGATAACGGAGAATTTGTAGGTATAAACAATTGGACTCAATCGGAAAAGATTAATTCTGGCCCCGGACAAACAAACCGCCTGGGAGTAAAAGCGGATGGTCCAAGATTTTCTGTTTATGTAAATGGTGAAATCTTAGCAGAATTTCAAGACTACAAATATACAATCGGTCTGCTTGGATTGATGATAAGATCTGAAAATACTGAGAATTTTAAAATATCAATCGATGAGATCGGTTACTGGAAATTATATTGAACTTACCAATATTCATTTCATTCTATTGATAATCAGTTTATAACAACTGCACTGAGATCATCTTCTGGATCAGGATAACTCATCCTGAAACCCTTCATTGTCTCAACCATAATTGAAGCGATAACCAAATTGCGGTACCACTTGTAGTTGGAAGGGATAATATACCAGGGTGCCCACTCAGTGCTTGTCCTGGTTAATACTTCTTCATAAGCTTGTATGTAATCGAGCCAGAGTTTTCTCTCCTCCAAATCACCAAAAGAAAATTTCCAATTCTTCTTCGGATCATCCAATCGGGCTTGCAGTCTTTCCTTCTGTTCGTTTAAGTCTATGTTCAGAAAAAACTTTAGAATAGTGGTACCTTCATCGCTGAGCATTTTCTCAAAACTATTGATATGAGCATATCTGCGTGACCAGATATGCTCAGGTACTAAACCATGAACGCGAACGACCAGTACATCCTCATAATGGCTGCGGTTAAATATGACTATCTCACCTTTAGCGGGTGTATGTTTGTGAACCCGCCATAAGTAGTCATGATCCAGCTCATTTTGTGTAGGCACTTTAAAACTAGCAACCTTTACCCCCTGGGGATTCACACCATCAAAAACATGTCTGATAACTCCATCTTTTCCACCTGTATCCATAGCTTGAAGTATTACCAGTAATTTCCGTTTATGTTCTGCATATAAAAGTTCCTGAAGCTCCTCCAATTGATAGTTCAATTCATCCAACCGGTCTTTTGCTTCTGATTTTTGTGAAATGGGTCCGGTAATTTCGTTTGGATCCCATTTTTCCAATTCTATTTTTACCCCTGGCTCAACTTTATATTCTTTCAAAATTTCTCCTGTACAAGTTTAATGTAGGTTCTAGAAAAATTTCGATAATTCCTCTGCAAAGAAAGCATAATAATGCAGAAATTACAAACAAGCTGCTGAATATATCCAAAGAGAGATAATGATAAATAGCCAATTTATTTATGTAATCCGTCTCTAATAAAGAAGTTACAGATTTGGTACTATTTGAGAATATTCCGAGCTTGTTGGTGAAAAGAACTTACAAACACCTGATAATATACTATGATAAATTAAAAATACATATCGAAGCTGAAAATCCCGGGAGGCTCGAAAAATAAATTAGAAACAACTTTCATGATTAGTTCTGTTGTCCCATAATGAAATGAATAAACAACCAAATAAGTTTAAATATTACCAGTATTCAAAGCAAGTATTCATTCTGGATGAGACTGAAATAGTAACAGAAAATCCGGTTTCTTTGTCAGTTAATGGAATAGAATGGTTGACATTTATGTGTACTCCCACCGAATTGGAAGAACTCGGAGCAGGCTTTCTATTCAACGAAGGGATTATCAATTCATTTAAAGAGATTGAATCAATCCAACTCTGCCATTCAGGTGCAAATATTGATATCTGGTTAAATAAGGATGCCAAAAAACCAAAAAACTGGTACCGTACATCTGGTTGCACTGGAGGCGTATCATCCATAAATTTTGACGAAATAAATATTGAATATAAATCTACAAACCGAGTTCGAGGGATTCTGAAACCAGAACAGGTGAATGGATTAGTAGAAATGCTTTTTAAATCACAAAAACTTTATCGTAAGTATGGGGGTGTTCACACTTCTGCACTCTGTTTTTCCAATAAAGTAATGGTTTCAAAAGAAGACATCGGTCGACATAACACCCTCGATAAAATCGCAGGCTATTGTGTGCTGAATGAATTAGAAATGAGCGGCGGTTTAATTGTTACAACTGGCAGAATTAGCTCCGAGATGATCCAAAAATGTATCAGGATGGGAGTAAACACTGTGATTTCCCGGACTTCACCCAGTTCTCTCTCTATCCAGTTGGCCAAAAAATTTGATATTACCTTGATCGGTTACGCCCGCAGGAATCAATTTAGAATTTACGCAAATGAAGTGGGAATAGATTTCGGGTCGTTTACAGAAAAATTATAATAATTATGTATTAAGCAAGAGACTGAACTGCTGGAATACAGGTCCAAACAATTCTTCGGGCATTTATGTAAAAAGGAAAATCATGGCTGGATTAATCACAAAACATAAAATAATAGATCCAAAAAATAAAGAAATTGCATCTAAATATAATTTTAATCCAGAAGCCATATCCGAAATATTTCAAGAACTTCATAGGTTAAATGGCTGGCTGGATAAAAAATCAATAGAAGATGTCGCAATCCTGTTAGGAATACCATCTCACCAGGCATATGGGGTCGCTTCTTTCTATTCAATGTTTTTCTTACAAGAGACTCCAGATAAAGTTATCCGAATCTGTGACGGACCTGTTTGCTGGCTGTTTGGCGCTCAAAGGATAAAGCAGAAAGTACGCATAGAACTCCATAATAAATCCTGGAAAGTAGATAGAACTAGTTGTTTAGGGTTGTGTGACCTTGCTCCGGCTGGCTTGATCAATAAGGTCCAATACGGACCTGTTACAAAAGAAAACCTCCCTCCTAACTTAGAAAAAATCAACTACAAGATTAATTTTTATTCGAATGCGCATCCGGGAGAAATACGGGTGATGATGAAAAATGCCGGAGCAGTCGACCCATTTTCTATCGAGTTTGCCCTTGAAAATGGTTCATACAATGCACTAAAAAAATCCGTCGAACAAGCTCCTGCCTGGATCATCGATGAAATAGAAAAGTCAGGATTGAGTGGTCGTGGTGGGGCTGGATTCCCTGTTGGTAGAAAGTGGCGGTTTGTAGCAGACAATCCCCAAACACCCAAATATATCATTTGTAATGCTGACGAATCTGAACCCTTGAATTTTAAGGACAGGGTATTGATTGAAACAAATCCCCAGCAGCTTTTAGAAGGGATGGCTATCGCTGGCTATAGTACCGGTGCATCTGTAGGCTACATATACATTCGTGGAGAATATGATTACCAGGCAAATTTACTGGAAAATGCAATAGACCAAGCAGTATCATCCAAACTGCTTGGCGATAATATTTATGGTTCAGGTTTTTCTTTTCACATACATATTCATCGTGGTTCTGGCGCCTATATCTGCGGGGAGGAAACCGCATTAATTGAATCGATGGAAGGTAAACGTGGTGAACCGAGATTACGCCCCCCTTACCCTCCCCAGGTTGGATTTCGAGCTAAACCAACGCTTGTTAATAACGTTGAATCTTATTGCGCGGTTCCCTCAATCATTCTAAATGGCCCTGATTGGTATAAAGCGCTCAGCTCATATTCACACCCTGGAACCAAGATGTTCTCCGTGCTGGGTCATATCAAACAGCCGGGTATTTTTGAAGCACCGTTTGGAATAACACTCCGTCAAATCATTGACGAATTCGGCGGCGGAATGAAAGAAGGTTCAAATTTTAAATTCGCCCTCACCGGTGGGGCTGCAGGCACGATCGTTCCAGAATCATTGCTTGATGTACCAATTGATTATTCATCAGTAAATGATGGCGTTTCAATTGGCGCTGGTGGGATATTGATTTGCGACCAGACTGTTTCAGTTATATCATTGCTCCGTGAGATTTTATATTTTTTCAAAGTTGAGTCATGTGGAAAGTGCACTCCCTGCAGGGTAGGCACTGACCGTTCATATGAAATACTTTCCAGACTTACCGAAAGAAATGGTACAGGAGCTGATATTGATGAATTAATAACGCTGGCAGAATATATGCAAAATTCTTCTTTCTGCGGGTTGGGTCAATCTGTTGTTATGCCTGTTCAAACAGCAGTTAAGCATTTTAGATCAGAATTTGAAGCCGCTTTGAGCAACCATGTTTAAGTCACTATTTATATAGTTCACTGTCAGGAGTTCCAAATGACCACCAATATCTATATAGATAACCAGAAATTAGCTGTAGAAGAAGGACAAACAATTCTCTCTGCTGCCCGATCAAATGGAATTAACATTCCCACGCTCTGCTACCACAAGGATTTAACCCCAACTGGTAACTGCAGAATTTGTATGGTTGAAGTTGAGGGTTCAAAATTTCTTCAGGCAGCATGTGTTACCAAAATATGGGATGGAATGAGTATTTCCACTAACAATGAGCGGGTGATCAGCTCCCGCAGACAGACTCTGGAATTAATGCTGGCAAATCACCCTCAGGATTGTATAACCTGTGACACCAGCGGAGACTGTGAACTTCAGGATCTTGCTTATGAATACGCGGTGAATATTCCAGCCTGGGGATCAAAAGGAAAAAGGTATAACCCGGACAGCGATCCAAATCCATTTATTAGAGTTGATTTAAATCGCTGCATTCTCTGTAGACGATGTATATTAGCCTGTGAGGAAATACAGGGACGTTTTGTTTGGGGAGTAGCATATCGCGGTTTCGAAGAAGAGATTGTCGCTGGCAATGGGGCAAATTTGTTAGAAGCGCGATGCGAATCCTGCGGTCAGTGTGTTGCTTTCTGTCCAACAGGTGCACTCAGCGACAAAATGTCCTTTGGCAAGGGTCGTATACATCAGACAAGGAAAGTGACCACAACATGCACATATTGTGGCGTTGGATGCCAATTAGACCTGAACATAAAAGATAACAAAATTATCAGGGTGACATCCAACCCCAACGCTCCAGTAAATGGTATGGCTTTATGCGTAAAAGGTCGCTACGGCTATGATTTTGTACACCATCCAGAACGTCTGCAAAAACCAAGAGTGAGAGAGTACTTATTAGAGAATAAACCCAGGCAAAACGGTCGCGGTCCGTGGGTTGAGGTGGATTGGGATGTCGCTCTTGAAATTACTGCAAGAAAACTTATTGAATATCGTGATAATTTCGGCTCCGATTGTATCGGAATTCTGGCATCCGCAAAGTGTTTGAATGAAGAAAATTACCTTATGAATAAATTTTCCCGTCAGGTGATCGGAACTAACAACATCGACCATTGTGCCCGTCTTTGACACTCCAGTACCGTGGCCGGTCTGGCCGCTGCATATGGTTCCGGAGCGATGTCAAACTCAATGGATGATATTGTAGAAAATTCTGAAGCGATGTTGATTATTGGTTCTAACACGACTGAACAACACCCGGTTTTTGGAACAAAAATCCGTCAGGCTGTTCGCACTCGAAGATGTGAAATTAATTGTCGCAGATCCAAGAAAAATTGATATCACCGAGTTTGCAACCTTACATTTACAGCATAAACCAGGTACAGATGTCGCTTTGATTAACGGCTTAATGTATATAATCATGGAACAAGGTTGGGAAGATAAAAAATTTATTCAAACCAGGACCGAAGGTTTCGAAGAATTTAAAAACACAATTAAATCATATCCTCCCAATATCGTTTCTGAGATCACAGGAATTTCGGTTTCAAAATTGAAACAGGCAGCCGAAATATTAGCGAAATCAAAACCAATGGCGGTTATGTGGGCGATGGGGATAACCCAGCATATTGTTGGGGTTCGTAATGTGATGAGTCTGGCAAACCTTCAGATGCTTCTGGGCAACATGGGAATACCTGGCGGTGGCGTAAATCCTTTACGCGGTCAGAATAATGTACAGGGAGCATGTGACCTGGGTGGATTGCCAAATGTCTATTCCGGTTATCAAAAAGTAACCAGCCAGGAAGTAGCTGATAAATTCACGGAAGCATGGGGGGCTGAGATGTCTTTGAGCATTGGAATGACCATAACGGAACTCATTCCAGCAGCAGGAGAAGGTAAGGTTAAAGCTCTTTATATTATGGGTGAGGATCCAATCATGAGTGATCCTGACAGCAACCATGTTCGCAAATGTTTTGAAAATTGCGAATTTGTAGTCCTTCAGGAGATATTCCCATCTGAAACCACCCCTTACGCAGACGTGCTCCTGCCTGGGGTGAGTTTCGCTGAAAAAACCGGAACCTATACCAATACAGAGAGACGCATTCAAATGGTGCATAAGGCTATTGAACCAATTGGTGAGGCACGGGAAGATTGGAGAATCATTTCAGATCTCGCCAGGGAAATTATTAAGTCCGGAAAACGAACCATAAATAGTGGTCAGTATGCAAATTGGGAATATGAAAATTCAGAACAGATTATGAATGAAATCGCAGCCCTTACACCAAGTTATGCTGGAGTCAGTCACAGCAGGCTTGAAAAAGGTGAACGTTTACAGTGGCCTCTCAAGGATTCAACCCATTCAGGAACCCCAATCCTTCATGTTGGAGAATTCACCAGAGGATTCGGTAAATTCTCACCCATCGAACATATTCCGCCTGCTGAGATGCCGGATGATGAATTTCCGATGCTTTTCAGTACCGGCAGGGTTTTATATCACTGGCACGGAGGTGAGATGACCCGCCGCGCAGAAGGATTGGTTTCAGTATATGGACATTCATTAATTGAAATCAACCCGGATGATGCAGAACTCCTCAGGATAACTGATGACATGGGCGTTGAAGTCACCTCAAGACGTGGCAAGATTAAAACCCGGGCCTGGATTACAGAACGGGTACCACCAGGAATGGTATTCGCAAATTTCCACTTCCCTGAATCTCCCGCCAATGAATTAACAATAGCCGCACTCGATCCTGTTGCCAAAATTCCTGAATATAAAATATGCGCTGTTAAACTTAAGGCAATCGAACCAGATTGAAATACCTATACCTATTTTTGAATATTTTGATATAATTGCCAACCTTAGTCCAGTTTGAATTATTGAATTTACATACCTGTAATATATATGAAAAAAAATATCCTGTTTTATCTGATAACTTTTATTTTCCTGACTTTTTTTATCAGCTCATGCGCAGAGTTTAATAGATTAGCGATACTGTCTGATTTAATTTCTAACGCTGATGCTGAAGAACCGCTCCCTTCTCCTACTGAGGAATTGGTGGTTATCCCGTCTTCCACCCCCACCCAACCCGAACCGCCAACACCTACTGCGCAACCTACAGATACGCTTGCGCCAACAGTTACATTTACAGTAGAAATTCAACCCACAATTGAAACACCGCCCACTCCTGTGCAGCCAACATGTACAAATGTTGCCGAAGTTGACAGACATCTGTCAATCAATGATGGCGCTCTTTTACAACCAAATACTCTTTATGCAAAAGTTTGGAGATTAAAAAATATCGGCACATGTGTTTGGAACACAAATTATGCCCTCACGTTTGTCAGCGGAGATAACAGCCTGGCTCAACCTGATATACCACTTTCTAATGAAGTACAACCTGAACAAACCGTTGAAGTAAGGATAAATTTTGAAACACCTGGACAAGGTGAATTGATTATTGGAAACTGGATGTTGAAATCAGATACCGGGGTAGTGTTTGGTGCTGGTTCGTTTGCTGACCAGCCTATTTCAATGAGTTATACTCTGCCATATGATCCTGGTCTGCCACCATCATGTTGACCCAATGCTCCGTGAGATCCGTGTGATCTGAAACACTTTTCCAAAAAGATCCGGCATTCCGCCGGATTTTTTTCAATTTTATACAGGGATCTGATAGGGTAAAATCGTTTCTATGGTAGCAAGACTATTGAATCACTGGCAAGCCCAACCAGAAATCGCAAATAATATCGCTGAGATAATCAATATTCCTGCAAGGGAACCAGTACGAACAGTATTTCCTGAAGGTATCCACCCATTGTTATTAAAAACAATGGAATTTCAAGGAATTAATTCACTCTACAGTCATCAAAAATACACCTGGGAATTATTTCAAGAGGGGAAAAATATCATCATTGCTACAGGCACAGCAAGTGGAAAATCACTTGCGTACAACCTCCCTGTTTTAGATACTCTCTTGAAAGATGACCTGGCAAGAGCTTTATACATACATCCCACCAAAGCTCTTTCTCAGGATCAATATGTTTATCTGCAATCGCTTGCCAAACCCGAAAAACAAGAAACAACCGATTTGAAGAATAAACACTCATTCGATAATAATGCAAGGATAAAAATAGCAATTTATGATGGAGATACTCCAAAAAGTGTTAGATCCATAATCCGTAAGGATGCAAGAATTGTTTTTACGAATCCTGATATGCTGCATCTTGGAATATTACCGCATCATACTTCCTGGTTAGAATTTTTATCTAACCTTCATATCATTATTATTGACGAAATCCATATTTACCGTGGTGTATTTGGTTCACATTTCGCAAATATCATCCGACGCCTTAAGAGAATCTCTCATTTCTATGGTTCTTTTCCAAAGTTCATATTAACTTCAGCGACGATAGCCAATCCCCTTCAATTTTCAGAGAAGTTAATTGAAGAGGAGTTTGAGATTATTGACAATGATGGTTCTGCAAGGGGGAAACAGAGTTTTCTTATTTATAACCCGCCAATTGTGAATGAAGAACTCGGATTAAGGCGCAGTTCATTAAAAGAAACAACCAGGCTGGTTGATGACTTGCTAACTTATGATATTCAAACCATCATCTTTGGTAGATCACGGAGAACTGTTGAGATAATTTTGAAGTACCTTCGCAGAATCTGGAACGTACCGTCAAATAATCTTAACGTAATTAATCTTTCAGACCAGATCAGAGGATACAGAAGTGGTTACCTGCCTGAAGAACGCAGAATAATCGAACAAGGATTGAGAAATGGAAAAATCCGGGCAGTAGTCGCCACCAATGCCCTTGAACTCGGTATCGACATCGGCAGAATGGGTGCTGCAATTCTGGTTGGATTCCCGGGAACGATTTCATCTACTTTTCAACAAGCGGGAAGGGCAGGCAGAGGTAAACAACAATCATTAGCAGTTCTGATTACAACACCTGATCCACTAGACCAGTTCCTTGCAAATCATCCCGAATATCTTTTCAAGCGCACCCCGGAACATGCATTGATCGATCCGGATAATTTGCTTATCCTTATCGAACATGTAAAATGTGCTGCATTTGAAATCCCCTTTAACGATGGAGATTCTTATGGCAGGGATAACAAAAATAATTTAGAAATAATATTCCAGTTACTCCTGGAGAAAAAACTAGTTTACAACTCAGGATCAAAATATTTCTGGATGGCAGATAAATATCCAGCAGAGCAGGTCTCTCTACGGAGCGCATCAGCCAATAATTTTTTATTGATGTCAAATGAAAACGGAGATTCAAACACGATAGGATTTGTGGATGAGCAAAGCGCTTACTGGTTGGTACATCCAGAAGCGATTTATTTACATGACGCAAAAACATTTATAGTCCAGGAACTGGACATTGAAAATAAAATTGTACATCTGAATCCTATTACTCCTTCATATTACACAGAACCTCGCAGAGAAAATGATGTCAATCTGGTCGAGCTTTTGGAAAAATCGACTATCAATGGAGGGGAAAAATATTTTGGCGACCTGCTGATCCGATCTCAGGTAATTGGTTTCCGTAAAATCAAGTGGGAAACTCACGAACACCTTGGTTTTGGTGAATTAAATTTGCCGGCTACAGAACTCTTTACAAAAGGATACTGGTTTTCCCTCAATGATCAAACCATTTCAGAATTAAGGCAGGAAAATTCATGGAGCAACGATCCTAATGATTATGGAACAAATTGGAAATCAATACGTAATCAAGTGCGTGCCAGAGATTATTATTCATGCCAGGTATGCGGGGTAAAGGAAACCTCTCGAGAACATGATGTACATCACAAATTACCTTTTCGAACCTTCACATCCCCTGAATTAGCAAATAAATGGGATAATCTGATTACTCTCTGCCATAGTTGCCACCAGCGCGCTGAGTCCATGATTAGAATCAAGACCGGGTTATCCGGATTAGCTTATGTCCTGCATCATCTTGCACCATTCAATTTGATGTGTGACATCAAAGACCTGGGCGTACATTCAGATCCCAGATCAAAGCTAGTAGATAATAAACCAGTTATTGTTGTTTATGATCAAATACCTGCCGGAATTGGTTTCAGCGCCCATCTTTATACGACTCACGACCAGTTCCTTTTTCAGGCGATGGAACATATCCAGGATTGCAAGTGCATCAATGGATGTCCTTCATGTGTTGGACCAACCCAAGAAGTAAATGTGGGCGGTAAAGGTGAAACACTGGAAATTTTATATATACTGGTGAATAATATCCAGAAGTAAATATCAAAATGCAATCTTTGAACGATAAATTAAAATTGCTGGGCATTGAGATGGGTGCCCAAAACATCCCACGCCCTGTTGATAAACATCCATATTCAATTGAAAACATCCTCAATACCCAATCGGTGCAAACTGAATTTGGTGAAATATATACCGTTGAATCGGTATATCCAATTGAATATATCCATGGAGTAACAACGTTAAATATCGAAGCGCCTTTAAATGTAATAGCAGAATGGGTGGGGGATCCGCAGGTGAATGAAATCAAAACTCAAGAATTTTCTTTCATTGATGTTGAATCCACCGGACTATCAGGCGGTACTGGTACCTATGCGTTTCTTATTGGTGCTGGCAGATTTGAAAAGGACAATTATCGAATCGTTCAATTTTTTATGAGCAATCCCGAATACGAGCCAGCCCAATTAGCGGCACTGGAACAATTTTTAGCCCCGGTTAAGTCAATCGTCTCATTCAATGGAAAAGCTTTTGATATACCTCTGTTAAATTCAAGATACACCTTCCATGGATGGAAATCACCATTCACAGAAATGATCCATATTGATTTGCTCCATCTTGCCAGGAGATTGTGGCGTGACAGGATACCCAGCAGGACACTTTCAAACATTGAATTTGAGATATTAAAATCAAAACGATCTCAGGAGGATGTTCCGGGATGGATGGTTCCTTCTATCTATTTCGAGTTTCTTCAGGATCGGGATGCTAGACCTTTAAAGCGGATTTTCTATCATAACGAAGTCGATGTTTTATCACTATCTGCATTGTTAAATCATATGGCAGGTGTATTGGTTGACCCACTTAAACATGGCAATCGCCACGGAAGTGATTTATTAGCAATTGGTAGATTATATGAAGACCTGGGGGATAATGATGCTGCTGTAAACCTTTATACGAAAGGTTTGGAACATGAAGATATTATCTCCCTGCAAATTGACATCGGGATAATTATCCGGGCTTTATACCGGTTATCAATGATTTACAAGCGAAATAACGATTATCCCAAAGCAATTTATATATGGCAGAAAGCAGCGGAATTTAAACATATCGAATCTTTTATTGAGCTTGCGAAATTCTATGAACATCATATTAAGGATTATGAAACTGCAATCTTCTGGACAGACATGGCTCTTGCAGTGATAGATCAGAGTCTAGATGGAAATGAAATGCCATACGGAGTTACCAACCATAATATCAAAATAAAGCATGATGAATTGAGCCACCGCTTGCAGCGTGTAACATCAAAACATGTAGGGACAAAAACTGAAAGTGGTCAAAATCAGTAATTTTCACTGATTAGAATCGAAAATAAATCCCAAAAAATTTTATTAATTCTTATTTGACTCATTGATGGCGATTATTTCGGACTGTAATTCCACCCAGATAGATTGCCAGGATTGTCAAAACAATAACCATCAATGGAACCAAAATTAAACTCACCAGATAATTTGCGTATTCCAGCAAACCCGCGCTGATCCCTGCAACTACTGCCACTCCAAAAAGTAATATTAAAGTTTTACGTTCGCTGAATCCAAATGCTATCAGCCGATGTGAAGTATGATCTACCCCTCCCTGAATAATGGATTTTCCTTCGATTGACCTGCTGATTGTTACCAAAGTAATATCAATAATCGGGAGTAAAAATATTAAAGTGGGAACCCCCAAAACTGCAAACAGGTTGGAGGCCTGTGGTTCACGAGCGATTGCCAGTACAGCCAGCGTTAAACCCAGGAAACTGCTGCCGCTATTCCCCATAAATATCGATGCAGGCGGGAAATTGTAGACCAGAAACCCGAGCACACTGCCTGCCAAAGCCATTGTTATGTATAAAAGGGATTGGTTGCTGGTATTCCAGAAAAAGAAACTCAATATTATTGAAGAGATTAGCGAAATTCCTCCAGCCAGTCCGTCCATATTATCAAGCAAATTAATCGCATTTGTGATACCAACGATCCATAAATAAGTCAAAGCTATGTTAAGTACTAAGGAGATATATTCATTTGGAATTCTTGGTGTGAAAAATTTTGTTGTGTAACCGGCGGCGATTACGAATGTAGCGATGATGAATTGAGACAGTATTTTTATAATAGGTGATATTGGATAAATATCATCCAGCAGACCGAGAAGAAAAGCCAGTAATGAGGCAAGAATTATCCCCCAGTGAGAATACAGAATACTTTTATCCACCACTAAAGATGCAGCCATGCTGATAAAGAAGGCAATAAATATCCCAACTCCACCAAATGTGGCAGTTGGTTTTTTGTGCCATCGATCCGACCGTGGTTCAACAACCAAACCTTTCTTATAACAAAACCGTCGGATCACATTCACAATTATGATACTGCCAAATCCAGCACCAATAAAAAGTATCAAGGCCATATAATTCTTATGTCTGGTTTTTAATAATTAAAATTAAATCTTCCAGCCTGCGTTTCTGGTCTTCAGGAGCTGCGCTCTGAGCTCTTTGGGCGTAAAAAAGCGCTGAATCAATGTCTCCAAGTTGAAGATGCAAATGAGCCAAAGTTTCAAGTATCCTCCAGCCATCTTCCCGGTTGGGATTTATTTGGATCGCCTGTTCATAAGCCTTGATAGCTTGATCTAAATCACCTGTTTGAATAAAAATTCCAGCAAGGGCGGCATAATATCCTGATCTTAAGTTATCCGGTGAGCCATCGGAATTGTCGACCGCTTTCTGGTAATTTTCTAATGCCAGAAGCAATATCTCTCTCTTTTCTTCTGTTTGATTCTCAGGGATTGTTTCCGATTTCTGCGAATAATAGTCACCTAATAGTCCATATGTCCAGTCATATAAGGGGTCCAGGTTCAAAGCTTTTCGCAATTTCGGCAATGCTTCCCCCGGGTCATCCTTCACAGCAAGGTAATGGAGCGCCCATTCATCCCAGATCCTGGCATTATTGGGGCTTAAAACAACCGCACTCGAAAAATAGTCGGAGGATATTTCAGCCCGCTGTTGCTTAATATCATTGTCGTCAGCAAATACTGCCCATAAACTGAAAAGGCGCGCCAGATTTGCAGTATGATCAGTATTAAGGGGATTGATGAGCTGGGCTTTTGTGAGGTCCTGGGCTGCTTGTTGAATCAATGCGTCTCTCTCGCGAGTATCAGCCATTTCTTTCGAATGTTCGAGGTAGGCCCTACCCAGGAAGAGGTAATAATAATCCTCATTTGGGGCAAGTTCAATGGATCGATTGTAGATTTGGATGGCTACCGGCCAGTAATTTGAACGGGCAAAAGAATCGGCTGCTTTGAAATCCATATCAGCATGGATGATCCGCAGGTTTGTATATGATGCCAGCAAAATCGCCAGTACAATTGCAGACACGCCTGTAAAAACACTCGCGAATTTCCGCCTGAATGTTTTTTCAGGCCAACTCTTCGGTAATATAAATGAAAAGAGAAAAATCAAAACTAATAAATAAACATAGTAATTTGTCAACAATCCTTCTGATTTTTTAACCTGACTCAAGATTGTTTCCAGAGAATTTACTGAATTTCTTGCCAGAGATGCCATATAGCTGGAGTGGATCACCAAAAAAATTAGACTGATGAATAATGAAACTCCCAATATCACAAAAGTACTCTTTATAAGATGTGAATATTTATACCTGTCATCTTGGTTGTTTAATAAAACTGTTTCGCTTGAAAAAATTAGAGCAGCAACAATCCAGGTGACAGCTACCATGATCAGAACACCATAAGAACTGGCAGAATAGCCCTTCCCTGCCCTGGTAATCGAATTCCAGATAATCTCGTAATAAATATTCGATCCCAATGCAGTTAGAAAGCATATTGAAACCAATGGTGATAAGCAATATTGCCAGGATAAACCCATAAATAAGGTCTTCCCTCATCCCAAAAAATCTTCCTGACCAGGTTGACCTCAATAGAATTTTATTTTTCTGACGTTTTCTGTTCTTAATTTTTAAATCTTTTGAGTGTTTTCTAATCTCGCTTCCCTTATTATTCAGATTTTCCTCTACACCAGAAGCACCTGCATCCAAATCCGATAAGGATTGATTAGATATCTTCAACAATGATAATTGATCAATAATTGTTGCCCTACCATGTAATTCGTATACGGGAAAAACAAAGCCTGTCAAAAATAAAAGCCCTGTAAAAACCCAGAAATTTAACCTGGTAGCTGCAATGGCAATTCCAAAATTAATCTCAATAAAATGAGCAACAATTGCAGCTAATAAACCAAGAATGATATAGGATCTTACTTTCTTTGCAGTACTCTCAGGGGGTGAATAACTTCCGAATAATGAGATTAAAATAAGATAAATCAATACACCCAGAATCATCCCAAACGGTAGGGCAACACCGAACAATCCAGGCCCCATTATTCTGGTAAATAAAACCGAACTGATTAAACCACCGGAAATTAACAATCCAAAGAAAAGTCTTCGTTGAATTTTGGATTGGATTAATCCAAGCCAGGATAAACCATAAAAGATAATTGAACTGAATAAAATTAAATAAACGGCCAAACCCAAAATTCCAGTTATCACCAGGGAATCCCACGTCTCATTATGGGATCTATCCGGTGATGCGTTTCTTTTTTCAACCTGGGTCAATTCTGGTGGGTAAAATGGATTATAAACAACGTACATGGACTCAGGACCGTATCCAATCAAAGGGCGGAAGATATTGAATTTATCTTTTCTTCCATCAGGGAATTCGATTGGTTCATGTGGTGAAACTAATTCAAAAGCCCCGCTCCAGATCAACGTGCGAACTTTTCCAGTTCGGCTTTCAACATCCACCAAACTTCCAAGACGATACAGTCCTGGTGTGCTCCTGATATTTTGTAATGGACCATTAGCAAGATTAAGCATGATTAAAAAAAATGAAGCCAATAAAAAGAGAATCACCCCAGATATTGTCAGCCAGCGTATTTTCCATATCAAAGATAAACATATCCAAAGAAAAACTAAGCTTGCCCCAAAACCTAGCCAGGGGCCACGACTGCCGCTGAAATAAAGCGCAATTATCTGAAGTGTAGCGATGAAGACATACAAAGAGGCTCTAAGAAAATTTGGGGGCAGATTCCCCTGGTTATTTAATAACTCTTCGAAAGATTTAACAATTCTCATAACCGTAAGAGGAAATACCATTATCAGGTACGCTGCAACAAAAATCGAGTTTCCCAAATTGGCAGCAATTCTGCTTGATACATCTCCACCCCATGGTATTGGATCTATCTGATATTTTTGTAAAACTCCATACAAACTGACCGGCAAGCTCGCTATAATTATTGCGCTGATTAAGCGTCTGATCTGTTCCCTGCTGCGGAGATTAAATATTATTGCTATGAATATGATCAAATAAGATAATAGTGTATATGTTCCTTGCAGTCGTTGATAAGATCCAAATAGACTTACCAGGGGTGAAATTGAAAAAAATGTCGAAATTAAAATATACAATCACAAGAAATATTAACGGTAAGAGTAAAGGGATTCTGATAATCTGATCTATTCTTATCCAAAAGTCATTTTGATTTTCATCAGGAAGTTTTTCAACCTCAATTAATTTTATAATCCAAACTGCCAGGATAATGATCGATAATGATCTCAGTAATGTAATTTTGTCTGGTTCAAATATCCGGCTTGAATAAACGTTAAAAAACACGGGAACAACAATAACAGCAGCCAGCCAGGCTGCTTCCATGACTCCATCGCAATATTTGCTTAATTTAGTTTGTATGTACAATTCTGGAATTTTATGTTCTATGATTGATGTAATTTTGTGGTATGTTACCATAACAAAATGCGAATACTAATCACTACAGGAATATTCCCACCGGAAGTGGGTGGTCCCGCTAGATATGTTCCTATGATTGCTAGTAAATTATGTGAAAGAGGCCACCAGGTTTGCGTGGTTGCACCACAAGAACCCGGTGATAATTTCAATAACCAGGATGCTCCTTTTGAATTATTTCGATTTAATCATTCTCATGTTTTTCCCTATTTAAACTTCTTAATTGAGCAATTCAACGCATTAAAAATAATATTAAAACATATCGATAGATTCGAAATTATATATATTAATGGTTTGAATTTACCTGCAACTTTAGCAGGATTTTTAAATTCTAAACCAACTGTAGTAAAAATTGTTGGAGATAGCACCTGGGAATATGCATTCAACCACAAATGGACAAAAAGGAATTTTGAGGACTTTCAATTTGAGAAAGGTCTGAGAATCAGATTGCTTAGAATGATTTTTCATACTGCAGCTAAGAGAGCAGATTCTATAATCGTACCAAGCCAATATTTAGCAGGAATAGTAAAAATTTGGGGTATTGATAAAACAAAGGTTCATGTTATCAACAATTTTATTTCTGATCAAATTCCCAGCAAATATAATAATAATCAACTAGTTAATAACATTGGATTTAGAAGTGGGCTTAGATTGGTAACTATCGGGCGATTAATACCACATAAACGTATCGACAAGATTATCAAAGTTCTCATAGATGGGATGCCAAAAATAAACTTAACAATAATAGGTGATGGTCCTGAGCGGAAAAATTTGGAAGCGCTGGTAAAAAAACTAAATCTTAATGAGAGGGTCCAGTTCACAGGTCCAATTCCTGCGGATTCAATTCAAATGATTTTACATGAATATTGTGATATTTTTATTTTGTACTCAACTTATGAAGGCTTTTCTCATTCCTTGATTGAAGCTGCCCAATGCGGTCTTCCAATAATAGCGACATCAGTTGGAGGTAATCCAGAAATTATTACGAACTTGGAATCCGGTTTATTAATCCCTCCGGAACCCGATTCCTTATTGTTCGATGCCGTAATTCAACTTCAAGAAAATCACTTTCTTCGCCAAACTCTGGGTTCAAATGCAAAAAAATCAATTAAAAAGTTTTCTACTGTTCAAATTATCAACAAAACTGAAAACATATTGAGTGCTGCCATTCAATGAACATACTGATGATTGGGACAGATGATAGCGTTTTCAAGAAGGATATATCAAACAATAATACTTTCATTCGGCATTCATATTATTTAAATGCATTACAGAAAATTGAATCCGAAAGCACAATAACTGCCTTGGTTTATACCCGAGAAGATTTTTTAATCATTTCTCCCACCCGAGGGTTAACATATTATCCTGTAAAAACACCCTTTCTTCAATTATTCCCCATTTATGGATTGATCAAAGTACTTCGAATAAGAAATAAAAATAATTTTGACCTTATCACCAGTCAGAACCCTTTCGAGATTGGTTTTTTGGCTCTTATCTTGAAATGGCTTTTAAAAACACCTATGGAAATTCAGATTCACTTCAACTTTTTCTCTCCTTATTGGTTTGTCGAACACCAAATATTCAATCGAATTCGATTTTTCATATCAAGATACATCATCCACTCAGTAGATCATATCCGAGTGGTATCTTCTTCAATAAAAAACAACCTTGTCAGAGATTTTTCAATCTCCGAACAGGTCATTTCTATAATTCCCGTGCCATTTATATATCCGATTAATAGAAATAATTGTCAAAGAATTGAAAACAATGTCAAATCCAATGACAGGATAATTCTTTTTGTCGGTCGTCTTTGTTACCCAAAAAATATTCCGGGTTTATTTAAAGTTATTGAAACCATTCAAAAAACACACAAAGTAAAATTTGTCATAATTGGTGATGGACCTCTATTTGGTTTTGTTGAAAAGAAAATACGTCATTTAAATGACATCAATATCTCCCTTCATACTAATTTGAATTTTGAACAATTAGTATGCTGGTATCAATCCGCTGATGTTCTTATATTACCTTCTTTGTATGAGGGGTTTGGTCGTGTATTGGTTGAGGCATACACTTTTCAAACACCTGCGGTGGCAACTCGATGCGGTGGGCCGGAGGATATAGTAATAAATGGAAAAACTGGATTCCTTACTGAAGTTGAAGATTTAGAGAAATTCGCCAACAAAGTGATCTGGCTTCTCGATCATCCTGAACAAGCATACAGAATGGGAAAACTAGGATTCGAATACGTTCTAAAGGAATTTGATCCTGAATTTTTAGTCAACAAGAATGATTAATAAGTGGCATCAAATCTGTAATCCAGAATATAAAATCTAATGAATTTGATCATGATTACCCCTCGAGTAGGAAAAAGTGATCCATTATTAGCTTTTATTCCTAACTGGATATCCCATATAGCAAAAAAGCTTGACAATTTATTTGTAATAACCCCCAGAGCGGAAATAATAAATCTGCCCAATAATGTCTTCATCCATGAAATTGGGCGGGATTACAGTAAGGGTGAGAACATAATCCATGCTGTGCACAATTTCCATAACACAATTTTGAACATTACTCGCAATGAAATCAGTAAATGGGATATTTGCCCATATGTATCCCAAATTTGCCATTATTGCTGCACCATATGCAAGAATTTAAAAATATTCCACTAGCATTGTGGTACACACATGACTCGGTAAATATACAGTTGAGAATCGCAGGAGTACTCGTAGACAAAATTCTCACTGCTACCCCAGAGACTTGCCAGCTTGTAAGTTCAAAAATTCAGGCTGTCGGTCATGGGATCGATACAACAAAATATTACAGATCCCAAACGAAAACCAGGAATTCAGATTTTACTATAGTCACAGTTGGAAGAATTTCTCCGATCAAAAAAATTGAAGTAATCATTAAATCATTAATTTACCTGCAGCAAAAAACTACAAAAATTACCCCAAACCTTTTAATAGTGGGTTCACCACCAGGACCAGAACATAAAAAGTATCTCAAAGAATTAATAAAATCTCGTACGAGAATATGATTTGGAAAAATTTGTAGAGTTTACTGGTAGTATTGAACATTCGGATATTGCAGGAATTTATGAAAAGTGTGATGTTTTTGTCAATGCAAGAATAGGAGGATTCGACAAAGCAATCCTGGAAGCAATGGCATTTGAGGTGCCGGTTGTAGTTTGCAACCCTGTGTTTAAATCGTTATTGGGGGAAGAATCAGATTTCCTGATGTTTACCCCTGATGATCCTGAAGATTTGGCAACTTGCCTTGTGCATCTGGCAGAATTATCTGTTGACAAATATAAGGAAATCGGGCATTTAATGAGAGAAAAGATAATTTCCTTACACAATATCGACAGGTTATCCGATAATATAATCAATTCATTCAATTCAATGAATCCTCACGAAGGAATTTAAACTAAATGGATAATGATTTTTTCAAAATTGTATGATTGTAGTGCGCCCTGAATCTTGGACTTAAATAACAATCATTACAGTTTAAGAATCGGATTTTCTTTTTTTTCCGAGAACTTGGCACATAAAAATTATCGAATCTAAAACAAAACTTGGAATGCGATTAATTTACCTCTCAACTTCCCGTATTCCGGGTGAGAAAGCGAACACATACCAAGTATTACAAATGTGTGATGCATTTTCCCAAATAAAATTGGAAATTATCCTTTTACACCCAAAACGTATAAACATTCCACCCCTTAGCCAAGTGAGAAATATTAGAAAGTTCTATAACCTGAAAAATGATTTCACCATAATTGAGCTTCCTGCGCTTGATTTATTTCCCGTATCAAATAAACTGTTTTCAAATTTTCCAAAATTACTCAACATTTTCAATAGAATCTCATTTAGGCTACTCTTATTGACTTATTGTGTATCTCTTTTATTTTACTTAAAGGATCATCATGCTAAATTCTATTATTGTAGAGACTTAACAATCATCCAATGGATAGGAAAGATATATCCCAAGTTGAGATCAAAGATGATTTATGAAGCCCATGTTTTTCCAGATCAATCATATCGTGGAAAGACACATACAAATCTACACAATTATATAGGTGGCTTGATTACAACTAATACATATATTTCGGATTTTTTCCTGAAAAAGGGAATAAATTCTGAAAAGATTTTAATCGCACCCAATGGTGTGGATCTGGATCGTTTTATTCAAATTAATAAAGATAAAAATGAAATTCGTGCATTACTATCATTGCCGAGTGATATTATAATTGTCGGTTTTGTTGGTCAATTAGAAGCTCTTGAAAAAGAAAGGGGTATCGCCCAAATTATTGAAGCCATTTCTATTTTGAAAAAAAAATACCCCAATATGAAAGTTTCTCTATGCTGTGTAGGTGGCACAGAAGACATCTGCCTGAAATACCAATTAATAGCAAATAATTTTGAACTTAATGAAACAGAAGCAATATTTATCAGGCAGGTACCACCACAGGTTATACCTCAATATTTATGTGCATTTGACATATGTGTCCTTCCTTTTCCTCGAACCAGATATTATACATATGAAGTATCGCCCCTAAAACTGTTCGAATACATGGCTTCAAAACAAGTTATTCTTTCCTCCAAGTTACCTTCTATACAAGAAATTCTCAAACATAAATATAATGCATACTTAGTTGAGTCAAAATGAGGCACCAATTTTAGCCGATGCAATTCGATGGTTAACAACACATCATAACCAATCCGAAAGATTTGCCAAACAAGCTTGGAAGGATGTACAAAAATACAGTTGGGATTTCCGAGCGAAGAGAATACAGGAATTCCTAAATCATGTAATGTAGTTATTGTTAGTCGTTAAAGAACTTTATCTTTTCTATTGAAGAAGATCTTATCTCGTGAGAAAAATCAGGATGCAAATTTTCTGTTTGAAAAGTACTTGGTTTTTGTGAAAATCGTTCCTAATTGAAAAATTCCAACAAAATTTTCAATTTCATCCAGAAATTTTATTTTATACCTACCGAATTTTAGACATACAGGTATATTTCTCGGAGGTTACTTTTTTATGGATCAAAATAAATTATAAATATTATTTGAAGTTTTCATAATTCAGATTACTTTGGAATTAAATCCAGGAGTATCTTAAGGATCTGGAATTAACTTGATGAATTTTTTTCGTAACAATTCACAAAATTATTTTGGTAAGCTCAGTGGCATACTTGGTTTAGATTTAAAATACTTTTTAAGTGGGGGAATCTGGTTGTTGCTGCCATTCGGTTTCAACATTATTCTGGGAATTATTAGAAGCATCTTTTTTGCACGATTACTTCAACAATCTGTTTATGGTCAATTTACCTTTGTAAATGCCACAATGGGAGTTCTTGCAATTCTTACCTTGCCAGGGATAAACATCGCACTTGTTGAAACTGTGGCGCGTGGCAATTGGGGTTCAATGATTGACGCAGCCCGTGCACGTGCAATTTTTGGTTTTTTGGGAACAATTGGTATGGCTGCGGTCTCAGTTTATTTCTATATAGAAGGGGAAGATCAATTGGTGGCAGCACTGCTAATTTCAGGAGCATTTCTTCCCTTTAATTCAGCGTTTCAGGTAGCCCAGGCTTATCACAATGGTCGAAAACAAATCAAAATTGTAGGCTTAATGCAAACAGGAATTATGTCTCTCAATACAATTTTATTAATCCTTGTTCTTATGGTAGAAGGAGGTTTGATATGGTTGGTTCTGGTTGATAGTCTATCCAAACTTCTCTTTTATTTATTTTTTTATATTAAAGCAAGACGAGAAGTAATTGGCACACCTCGTGATCCTGGTGTTGTTACCTATGGACGAAATTTAACCTTCGCGTAGTCTATTGATACAATCGCATCATACTTGGATAATGTTATTCTAGGTTTTACAGCTGGCTTTGTTGATGTTGCGATATACAGGGTTGCTTCCATTTTCCCCAAAAATTATAAAACCCTTACGAAAATAGCCACAACCTTGTCCATTCCAAAAATCGCTGAACACCCTAACCGGCAAATCTACTCAAATCGAGTACGAAGACAGTTATTCGTATTACAAATAATCAATCTGATTCTAGTCATAATAATAATTATCTTAATTCAAATATTTATTCCCATAATTTATGGTGATATTTATAGTGACTCAATATTTTTCGCTCAACTTATAATGGTTTCACTAATATTCGCTCTTCCAGACGCATTCCTTATTGCTGCGCTCCAATCACGCAAACAAACAAAATCAATTGCCCAGGCGAATATAATATCTGGGGTTTTATTAATTTCTTTATTATTGATATTAGTTCCTTCAATGGGGATTATCGGAATTATTATCAGCCGGATAATTTCGCGATGGAGTTCATCATTTTTTCGGTTTTATAAGGTTTCAAAAATATAAATTAGAGACTTTACTTTGTTTCATCCATTAAAAATCCTATTCATAACTTCTAACCTCGGTGGCGGGGGAGCAGAACGAGCGTTGGTCAATTTAATTAATAAATTAAACCGGAATAAATTTGAACCTCACTTGGCTTTATTTCAAAAAGAAGGGGAGTTTGTAGACAAATTAGCTAATGATGTCCCGGTTTATGAAATTCAACCACAAGATTATGGTTCTATTCACCGCACCTGGAAAAGGATATTTACAATCCGTAAAATAGTCCGAAATATTAAACCTGACATCATAATGTCAGTACTATGGCAGGCGAATGCTGTTGTTGGACTGACCGATAAGCTTTGGAATTTGAATACAAATTTAATTTTTAACGAACAAAACTCGCCTCTCTCCAGCCTTATTACAGATGCCAGACAGCGAAAACTGTGGCCTATCGCAAAAAGACTTTATCATCAGGCTGATCTACTCATCGCGACTTCAAAAGGGATTGCGTTAGAACTAAAATCCGAAACTGGAACTTCGGCAGATAAAATAAAAGTTGTCTACAATCCTATAGATACTGATTTTAGCAAATTCACTCCAAAATCACGAATTTCCAAAAATAACCAGGATTCATTCAAGATTTTGGCTATTGGCAGATTAACCCCACAAAAAAATTTTTCAATGCTTTTAAAAACTTGTGCAATAGTTCTCAAAACGCACAACATTACACTTATTGTATTGGGAGAAGGGCCAGAGAGAGAGAAATCTCTGAACTTTTATCTCGAAACTTAAATATTTCTTCACGTGTGAATTTTTTAGGTTTTGTACCCGAACCTCAGGTATATTATTCCCAGGCAGATATTTTTGCTTTGACTTCCATTCATGAAGGTTTCGGAAATGTAATTGTTGAAGCAATGTCTATGGGCATACCTGTGATAGCCACTGATTGTCCTCATGGCCCTCGTGAGATTTTACAGAATGGAACATCAGGCATACTTGTCCCAATAAATGACGATAACCACTTTGCTAGAGAAATCATTGAATTGATCGAAAATCCAGAAAAACGCGAACACTTATCAAAATCAGGATTAATCCGGGCAAATGATTTCTCCATCCAAATTATCGTTCCAAAATATGAAGAGATTTTTGTTAATTTATTAAAAAAATGAAACCTCCATATCCAATCTCGATTATTCATTTTATTACAGATCTGGGTATTGGTGGAGCCCAACGGATGCTCTGCAACATTCTTCCCCATTTCGATCGAAGGAAATTTGAACCGGTTGTGGTTTGTCTTTTTGGTGGAGATAGTCCAGTCGCTGAAAGTATTAAAAATTCAGGAATAAAGGTGATCGATCTGCAAATGAGGAATAAACTAGATTTATTTGCAATATGGCGTTTCTACAATCTGTTGAGAAAGGAAAAGCCAATAATTCTTCACTCATCTTTGTTTCATGCAACTATTATTGCCCGGATGGTCGGAAAGCTCGTAAAAGTACCGATTATCATCACCTGGCGACATAACATCGACCATGGAAATGATTTACGCGAATGGATAAACAAGATCACATCAAATTGGGATGATTGCGTTATTGCTGTCTCTAATGCAGTCAAGGAGAGCGAAATTAGATCAACCGGTGTGAATAGTGAAAAAGTGGTTGTGATAAATAATTGCATTGATACAAGTATTTACGCCAGGATAAACGGTATCGAAAAGAAAAGAATAAAAAACGTTTTGGGAATTCCAGAAAATGCTTTCCTGATTGGTTCAATTGGAAGATTGCATATTAAAAAGGATTTAATGTATTACTTCAATCATTCAAAAAAATAAAAAAAATTATTCCTAATTCCTGGTTGATAATCGTTGGAGAAGGTGAACTTAGAGAATCTCTCGAAGAAATAGCACAGAACCTTGAAGTATCGGAATTTACGACATTTACCGGCCTTCTGAACAATATACCTGAAATCCTGGGGATAATGAATATATTTGTTTTGTCTTCCCATTCGGAGGGAATGCCGCTGGTCATCCTTGAAGCAATGGCCAGCCATCTTCCTGTTGTTGCCACCAGCGTTGGAGGCATACCAGAAGTAATATCAAATAATCAGACTGGTTTTTTAATCCAACCTGATGACCCGGATGCGATAGTTGACAGGGTAATTCAAATTTACAGCGACATCAATCTCGCAAAAGCCCTGGGAAAAGCTGGTCAAGAAAGAATTAAATCTTCATTTGATGTAATTCCGATCACAAATCAGATCGAAAATCTATATTCCGATCTTCTCTCCAAAAAAGAATTGAAATGGTGAAGAAAATCAGAGTCCTCCATCCAATCACCCGTTTGATCGTTGGCGGCGCTCAAGAAAATACCATCTTTACAGCTGCCCTTCTGGACAAATCGAAATTTCAAGTCGATATATTATCAGGCGTTCAAACAGGCAGCGAGGGCAGCTTGATCGAGGAGGCAAATGAACAGGGGATCAATCTGCTCTTCATTAATGAACTTGTCCGAGAAATTTCCCCTTTAAAAGATGTTACTGCGTTGATAAAATTATACATTGCTATGCGCAATAATCGTTATAATATTGTGCATACCCATAGTTCAAAGGCAGGAATTCTGGGAAGGTTGGCTGCAAAAATGGCTGGCATACCAGTTATTGTTCACACCATTCACGGTTGGAGTTTTCACGACTACCTCCCCTCTTATCAAAAACAGCTCTTTATTTATCTTGAAAAAATCGCTGCAAAATTTTCTGATGCGCTTGTTTTTGTATCGGAAGCTGATCTGGAGACTGGTCTAAAAAACGGTATCGGAAAGAAATCCCAGTATCGGCTAATAAGAAGTGGAATACCTCGAATCCAATTCAACAACCTGGAAAAAAACAAGGAGATTAATCGTAAGAAATTAGGTATACCTGATAATGTTCTCGTTATTGGTAATGTTGGCAGATTATCCGATCAAAAAAACCCAATAGAATGGATCCAAATCGCCCAAAAAATATCCCTGGAAGAAGATAATGTGGTTTTCTTGCTGGTTGGAGATGGACCGCTTCGATTAGACGTTGAAGAGGAAATAAACGAATTTTTTCTATCGGAAAAATTTATTCTCCCAGGATTAACCCGCGATGTCTTATCATACTTCTCTATAATAGATATTTTCTTAATAACATCCCTATGGGAAGGCTTGCCGCGTACCGTTTTAGAAGCGATGGCGATGGGAATCCCGGTCGTCGCTTATAAGTCAGGTGGGATTCCCGAAATTGTAAGTGATGGCATCACTGGATATCTCTGCAAAGCAGGTGACATTGAATCAATGGTAAAAAGATCCATCTTCTTATTGAAGAATCACCTTCTCAGGGAGGAGATGGGAAGAAAAGGAATTCTCTTGATAAAAAACGATTTTGACCTGCAGGTTATGATTGAGCATATCTCAAAACTCTATACTGAACTATTAACTCAAAAACAATTTGATAACAAGTGATCTCATCAATTCCTGATTTATCTATTGATCCAACCCACAATAATTTTGGACTTCCCATCAAATTAAAGCGGTTTACAAGTAGAACAGGAACTGGCACTGCAGCTTGAACAATTAGGGGTATTTCCAGCTATTATTTTTCCGCCGCTCTGTGCAAAGAAAACAGTAATTGTGCGGGAAGTGTGACTGTTTCCACAATTAACACAATCTATTGGAGAGTCAGCTTCACTCATACTTCGTAAAGACTCAAATTTTTCATTACAGTCCGCACAATAATACTCATAAATAGGCATAACAATTCACTGAAAGTCGATTATCAACGACATTTTATTATTAGTATTAATAACTGGGCAGAATTACTTCACCACTTATTGTATCTTACAAGATCAGAAAGTGATTTTCTTTCCTTTGGTCCTTGTGTATCCGCTGGGTATCCTAAAGGAGTAAAAATCAATGGTTCTACCTCATCCGGCAATTCTAATATCTCCCTTGCTTTTTGGGCATTAAATGCCGCCACCCAGCAGGTTCCCAAGCCTAAATCAGCAGCAGCGAGAATTAAATGATCCATCACTATAGCAATATCCACATCAAGATATCTACGCATATCTTCACGCACCCAACTGCTGGCAGGTATACCAACTGCGCAAATTAGCAGCGGAGCCTGAACAAACCATTCTTTCCGGTAAATCTGGTTTAATTCACCTTTTCTCCCTTCAGTTTCTATGACGATTAATTTAAAAGGCTGCCGGTTAGCAGCGGTAGGCGCTAACCTTGCTGCCTCCAGAACTGTATTCAACTTATCTTTATGAACTGGATCTTGTTTATAGGCTCTTACACTGTAACGTGTTCTGATCAATTCATGAAATTCCATTATGTTTCTCCTTCTATTTATATCCACATTGATATTGTTTTGATATACTTCAGACATCCTTAGCGTCCAATTTATCATCAAATGTTTCAGGGTTTAAAGATACATCCCCAATTCGGAGGGCATTTACCCGGTCAAGAGATGATATTGGAGATATTACATTAATCACCGTTCTGGTCCGATCAATTGTTTTAATTATCCCAAGATCAAGCGTAAAACCACATTGGTCTTCAAAAGCGACTAATTTATGTTTTTCCAAATCTGGAAATGGGAAAGTTGCAATCTTATCCCAGGCAAGTTTATATTGATACACTTTTGAAAAATAATCTCGATACTGTCTCTGTCTATAATTCTTTCTGTTTTTACTATCCCTCCTCGATATACTTCCCGATACAGATAATTCAACAAGTTTTACTCGACCAGATAACTTATAGGGAAAAACCAATTTCGCGAGCTCATCCGCAGATTGGAATACAAATAAAGTTGAAGGTTGCAGAAGATCGATCATCCCTGATTTTAATGCAAATCCCCCCAAAGCGGGATTAACAAAGCCGGTGGTATCATGAATCACTATACTTTTTTCAAGGTTTGGGATTGCTTTGATTAATTTCGATGTCCCGACAACCATTTGGATCATATGTCCTCGCGGAGACACTGAACCAATGAAATATCTTCTTGTAAAATTTAATTTATGAGATGGATAAGAATTGTTGAGATTGTTGGTCAGGGTAATAGTTGTTGGTGTTCCGAGAAAACTTTGCCCCGGATCTCCATCCAGGAAATAGATGGCCATACCAGGATTCTCAAATGTTAATCTCTTGAATAAATATCTGGCGAAAGTTGTCTTGCCAGTATCTGTATCCCCGATGATCATTAGAATACCATTCAAATCTGATATTGGTATTAGGTCCCATCTTGGGTCAGAATAGATCATTTGTAATCAAAACTGAACATAAATATTAGATTTATTACCCATAAGGGTTTAGCAAAACGGCCCATGTATAATTTTTTCTGGGCCGTTACTGGAATAATTCTTAATACAACTATTTGGGTATTTTCAAATTATTGGCCTTTCTCTTCCGGGAGAAGCCAGTATTCTTCACCATTCCCTTCAGGTGTAAAACCTTCCACGCCTCCATCTGTTTTTACCAACCACACTATCCAATTATAATAACACCACGGGCCATCTGTTATTACCATTCCTTCCCCTTCTTCAGCATATCCAATAGCAGTATCATAATGCACATCAGCTCCAAATCGGATTGCGTTTGGCCCTCCCCCATATGTGACGGTAGCCCGATCACCAATATGTAATCGAGAGGCAGGGCATCCTTCAATAGGATACCAGATTGGCATTGAATACGGATCGTAAGTACCTGCCAGTGTTGGCCATAAGGTTGCTGTAGGCTCTATTGTATTTTCAGGTGTATTGGTAACTTGTATTTGTTGGGTCGGTGAGGCTACCTCAGTTATTACCTGGGTGACCACCACTGTGACCGGTGGAACTGACGTAGCTGTAGGCTCAGAAAAAACTGAAAAACTGCACGCTACTGTAATCATAAACAAAACACCTGTAAAAATTAGTATAAATATCTTTTTCGGGTGTTTTATTTTCATATTATTGCTCCTTAAATTTCAATAAATTACAACTTTTGTTCCATTGTCTGATTCTACATAATCTTCTTCAACTGGCACAAATGGTTCTGTCCATCTGTAAATCCATTTTGAAGCTTCTGGCGAAAGGTTTATACAACCATGGCTTTGGGGGATGCCGTAATTATTGTGCCAGTAAGTGCCATGTAAAGACACCCCAGTCCAGGAAATAAAACAAACCCAGGGTACTCCCGGTAAATCGAATTCGCTTGTTTCAGTTCTTGCAGCCATATGCCGGGAAGGATTTTTCCTTTCAACAATAAACTCACCCCGGGGTGTATCTCCCTCAAAATAACCTGATGCAATTCGGGCAGTAAAAACAGGTCTATTATTCTCGAAGGCTTTCATCCTCTGAGCGCCCAGATCAACTTCAATTTTTTTGTCTTTTATCTCCGGCGAGATGGGTGAAAGCTCTTCCTTTGTTACAGGTCTTAAATCCTCCGCCAGGACTAAAAAACTACCCATATTATCCCTATCATCGATAATACGGTACCAAACACTACCGTCAGAAGTTGGGTATGCGTTATAAACCCAGTGAGTGCTGCTGTAATAATACCGGTAAGCTCGTTTCCGGCGTTCACCTTCCACAGACCATGATTGCGTGAACGGTACTGTTACTTCTGCTAGCATCCCATTTGCAGGAATATTCAATACAGGTTTATTTTTTTCATTCCTGACAGGTTGAATATTTGTTGAATTCAACCAGCCATCCTCTGATCGGACCCAAATTGGGCTTTCTTCATTCTTAGCATCCCCCAATTTCTCCTCAAGGATCTTAAATACAGCATCTGTATTATAAAATCCTAATTGAGCGCTTGAATATTTTGGTTCTTCATAATAGTGAAGAGACCTGGCTGCACGTCCAAGCTTCAAGACCGGGGTGGTTAAATAGGGATTACCGCCAGGTGGGTAATTTGGCAGACCAAACCCAACGGCAGCTGTACCAGTTAACTTAAGAAATTCCCTTCGAGTCACGCCTTTTGTCATAAATCAATTATCATCAATCTAAATATTTAAAAAATCCCGTAAATAATAGCACAACTGTACCATATAATCAATTACATGCCCTTAACCCTGCTTAACCTAATTTTAGAAATCACTTGCAGTGATGAAGATATACCGTTAAATGGTAAAATATCCGTTTGATCTTCCTTTATTTACACATATTGAGAGATGAAAATGCGCGTTGATGGCCGTAAACCAAACGAAATTTACCAGTTGAGTGGCAGAATACAAGAAATTCGACACTTAATTGGACACAGCCTTAGAGCAGCCATTGACCTTAATACAATCGGGAAAATTTACCAATACCAAATTCTTTATACATCTAGATAACGGGGATAATCAAGACAATATGTCATCAAAAATTATATCGATTAAAGGTACAAGAGATTATTACCCCGAGGAAATGGCGGTTCGTTCTTACATTTACCAGAAAGCCCGCCTTGTATCCGAATCCTTCGGTTATCAGGAGATTGATGGTCCATTTCTTGAATCGATCGATCTTTATGCTGCCAAATCCGGAGAGGAATTAGTAAAAGAGCAATCATTTGTATTTGAGGACCGTGGTGGAGATCTGATTGCATTACGACCTGAACTGACTCCTTCGATAGCCAGGATGGTTTCCCAGCGTCAAAACCAACTCGTTTACCCGCTTCGCTGGTGGTCTTGGGGTCCATTCTGGCGCTATGAGCGACCTCAAAAAGGACGCACACGCGAATTTTTTCAATGGAATATTGATCTTATCGGGGTGGATTCGCCAGAAGCGGATGCTGAAATGGTGGCTATTGCAGCTAATTTCTTAATTGAGTTAGGATTATCATCTGGTCAGGTCAAAGTTCTCGTAAATAACCGTCAGTTAATGGATTCAGAAATGCAGGATTTGGATATTCCAGGGGATTTACGGTTAAATGTTTTCAGGCTTATAGACCGGCGGGATAAACTCTCTCCTGATGGTTGGGTGTCTTATGGAAAAGACATGGGTCTCACATCCCAGCAGATTTCGGGATTAGAAATTCTGCTCGGTGACTTTGAATTATGGCGCAAATCGAATGATTTAATCCGTTTTTTCCAGGTTATTGAATCACTGGGTGTTTCAGAATATGTTCAGTTTGCTCCACATATAATCCGTGGTTTGGATTACTATACCGGAACTGTATTCGAAGTTTGGGATGAAGATGGTGAATTCAGGGCGATATTAGGTGGGGGACGTTATGACAGCCTGGTTGAAGCGGTAGGTGGAAAACCGCTGCCTGCCGTTGGTTTCGCAATGGGGGACTTAATTATTAGTCTTGTTTTAAAGAAATTCAACCGTTTTCCGAAATCCATTTCTCAACCAGCAGCGCAAATTCTGGTCACAGTGTTTGACCAGACGACAATGACAAATTCTTATAAAATGGCATCCTCATTGCGAAGAGCGGGTTTTAATGTGGTCTCTTATCCGATCCATGACAAACTAAGTAAACAGTTCCGCTTTGGTGACCGCATGGGAATAGAACTGGCACTAATTCTTGGTCCAGATGAAATCGAAAATAAGCAAATTTCAATCAAGGATTTGCGAACTGGTGAGCAAACCACAATTCTTGAGATGGATGTTATTAAATTCATTTCAGAAAGAATTGGAGAGAAGAACAAGATTTCTTGATCGTGGATTTTCTTCGTGATAAAATCCTTAGATGCATGGTGGGTGTAGCTCAATGGCAGAGCACTTGACTGTGGATCAAGTTGTTGCGGGTTCGATCCCCGTCACCCACCCCATGGAAGAAAATCGACTGTTAAATTTCAGTCGATTTTTTTATCCCAATTGCTCAAAATTTGTGAAGTAACACTTGCCACTCGATGATATGAGATTCTGCTGTAAGATATAATTAGTTGATAATACAGACATGCAAATCATAAAAGTTGAAGTTATCCCTGTAGAACTCAAACTCAAAAATCCAGTCCGGTTTGCAAACCAGGCATTAATAGATCAGGTTACATCAATATTCATTCGCGCCGACATAAAGGATGGCCGTACTGCATGGGGATGCTCAGTGGCTCATCCAGACTTGACAGGCGAGACAGTAGAAAATGCAATAAATGCCTGCATGATGGGTGCGGAAAAAGTAATTAATCTGCACCCAACAGATATCGAATATTCGCTTAGTGAATTAAAACCACTGATCTCCTCATCCAGAGCAGCAACCTGTACTTTTGACCTGTTGTTCCATGATCTTTTAGGGCTTGCGGCAGGAATGCCTCTTTTCAAAATATTAGGAGGTTACCGGTATAAAATTCAAACCTCTGCCACCATCGAATTATCGAATATTCATGCAAGCGTTGAACAGGCAAAACAATTGGCTTCAACAGGCTTTCGAGTGCTGAAAGTGAAAGGTGGTGAGGATCCAGGTCTGGATGTTCGCAGAATTGAGACAATTCAACGGGCATTACCAGATCATGTCCTGCGGTTGGATGCTGATGGGGGATACGATGTTAAAACTGCGCTTGAAGTGGCGAGAGCCCTGGAGAAAAAGATTGAATTTATTGAGCAGCCTACTCCAGCATCTGACCAATTCAGCCTCCAGGAAGTAACTCGGAACAGCCCTGTGCCGGTTCTTGCGGATCAAAGCGTAACAGGACCTTCTTCTGCCCTGGAACTCGCAGCGGGAAGAAAGGTGGACGGTATGTGTATCAAAATTGCCACATGTGGAGGATTTCGCTGCGCTCAACAAATTGATTCGATTTCTCGCGCTGCTGGTATAACAACAATGATAGGCTGTGTCATTGAGCCCGCGCTTCAAATTGCGGCAGGTCTTCATTTCGCTCTGAGCAGTCCTAATATTGATTATGCAGATCTCGATGGCAACCTGGGTTTATTATATGATCCAACCAAACCCGGTTTCAGGCTGGATAATGGTTGGTTGATCGCTTCAGATATACCTGGCTTAGGGTGCAGTGCAGTCTTGTAGTGTTTATTTGTGCTTTTGTTAGTGCAACTCGGTTTATTTCAATTTAAACAAGCAGAAACTATTGAGAGAACCGGGTGTTATCTGGATAAACTGGAAATCAAATACACAAAGCCTCAGGGATATAAGATGATAGTTATTGAAAAAATAGATACCAGAAATAAACGCCATATACATGACTATGTACGGTTTCCATTCAGGCTTTATAAAGATTGCCCTCAATGGGTCCCGCCTTTATACTCAGATGTCGAACTGCAACTTAACTCCGAGAAACATCCATTTTACGAACACTCAATTGCTGACTTTTTTCTCGCATATCAGGATGGAGAGGTAGTTGGCAGAATCGCAGCATTGGAACACCGTCCCTACAACAAATTCCACAACAAGAAAATTGCCCAATTTTATCATTTTGAAACAGTCCAGGATTTAGAGATTGCTGAAGCATTATTTGAGCACGTGTTTAATTGGGCAAAACAACATCAGCTCGATCAAGTAATGGGTCCAAAAGGATTTGCAGTATTGGACGGCTATGGTCTGCTGAAGGAGGGTTTCGAACACCACCAGATAATGACCATGATGAATTACAACTATCCTTATTATGTTAATTATGTTGAATCAATAGGTTTTGAAAAAGTAGTTGATTTTGTTTCCTGTTACCTGAACCGGAAGGATTTTAATCTCCCTGAGCGAATTCACAGTATCGCAGATCGTGTCAAGAAACGCGGTACCCTGCGTGTTATAAGATTTGAAAATAAGAATGAGTTGAAAAAATGGGCGCAGAGAATTGGGAAAACGTATAATTCCGCATTTATTAACAATTGGGAATACGCGCCTCTTTCTGATAGAGAAATCAACTTTATTTTAAGTACAATTATTGATGTGGCTGATCCACGTTTGATAAAAGTCATCGCCCACAAAGATGAAGCAGTTGGATTTTTACTTGGATTTCCAGATCTTTCAGAAGGTTTACAAAAAGCAAAAGGAAAACTGCTTCCATTTGGAATTTTTCATTTACTGTTATCAATGAAAAACACCAAATGGATTGCGGTAAACGGTGCTGGCATACTCCCGGAATTCCAGGGGAGAGGCGGAAACGCCCTTCTTTATTCCGAATTGGAGAAAACTGTAAAAGAACACAATTACAAATTTGAACACTGCGATATGACCCAGATCGCTGAGTCAGCAGTTCAAATGAGGCGCGATCTGGTTAACCTTGGTGGTAAACCTTATAAGAATCACCGTGTTTATATTAAAACGCTCTAACTATCTGAACCTAGAATCCACTAGAAAATGATTACAAAAACAGACTTTTCTGGTCGAACGGTTATGATTACCGGAGCATCTGGTAATTTAGGCGGGGCAGTGGTTAAGAAATTTTACAAATCCGGTTCTCAATTAATATTATTTGACCGTCAACCGGATTCGATAAAATTAAATATGCCTGAAATAGTATCTTATCCAGAAAGATTCTTATTATCCGAGGTTGATGTGACCAATCCAGGCTCAATCGAACAAGCAGTTATAGAATCCCTGGAGTGGTCTGGTCATATAGATATACTGGTCAATACAGTCGGGGGGTTTTATTCCGGCAAATCCCTTCACGAGACCCCGGTTGACAAATTGGATTTTATGATTAAGTTAAACCTTTATTCAGTTTTTTTGCTCTGCAGACAGGTGATTCCAATAATGATAGACCAGAGTTTTGGGAAAATTGTTAATATCGCAGCAAGACCAGGGCTTAAAGGATCTTCAAATAGTGCTGTATACAGCGCCTCAAAAAGCGGTGTGATTCGATTAACCGAAAGTATGGCGGCTGAATTGAAGCACAAGGGTATAAATGTAAATTGTGTGATACCGGGAACAATAGATACTCCACAGAACCGCAAATCGATGCCAGATGCAGATTATTCTCGCTGGGTGAATCCCAATCAGATTGCGGATGTAATATTATTCCTGACCTCAGATGAAGCCTCGGCAATAAATGGAGCAGCGATTCCTGTATATGGAAGGAGTTAAATTAATTAGTTTTCTGAAAGGTATTTACTCTTCCGAGTTGAAATTCCAAGTCGTTAGAAACCTGAACAAAAGCGACAAGACCAAACAATGTGGTGAAATACAACTTCCATAATTGATCTATTTAAACCGGCTGACAATATTTGCATGTGATGGCAACTGTGCTTTATCGCCAATTTTAAATTCCGCAGGAGGTTTGCCAGGATCACTTTCAGCGCTCTGATAAATATAAATATCAGTACCCAGCTTCAACTGTTTTTGATCTATATATGCCTGCCCGGTCAGTTTCCCTTCACTATCAACTGCGCAGCTGGTCACCCATCCAATCACCCGCCCACGTTTATCCAGAACGGGGTCTCCCTGATGAGCCATACGCACACCCTTTTCTTCAAATTGGAAACGAGCCACCATCCGGTTCTGTTTTGATTCTTTATCAATAAACGCTTCTCGCCCGATAAACCAGGGTTTATACACTTTTACATAACTCCCAAATCCTGCTTCAGCCACCCCTAATTGTTTTTCACCCATTTGACCTGATCCAGTACCCATTTCATGTCCATACAGCGGCAAACCTGCTTCTGTTCTTAATGAATCTCTGGCTCCAAGGCCGATTGGTTTAACCCCTAAAGGTTCACCGACTTCCATTATCCTGCTGAATAATTCGCTCGCCCTATCCGGATGGACAAACAATTCGAATCCCATTGCTTCGCCAGTGTACCCTGTTCGGGAAATGATCAAATCAAATTGCCCTAATTTCCCCTCACACAATTCAGTGCGTTTCAATGAAAGAAGTACCTTCTCTAAATCTTTTTCCGGTTCAAGTCTGATTAAAATTTCCCTTGATTTTGGACCCTGTAATGCGATATCAACTCGCATATTTTCACCTTCGACTGGATCACGCAAATTTCGCAACAGGACATTCTTGCCCAAAACAAGCGCATCCTGATGCCTTCGATCAATTAAAACTTCACCTTTTATTACAGATTGCAGCCAGTTCCAGTCTTTGTCATCATTAGAAGCATTAACAACAATAAGATATTTATCCGTATCCCGGCGGTATATCAATAAATCATCAATCACATCCGCATCTGGATCAAGAAAATGTGTATAGCATGATTCGCCTTTAGCCAGAAGATTGATATCGTTCGCTACCACACAGTTCAGGAATATGGATGCATCCGGGCCTTCAGCCTGATACACACCCATATGAGATACATCAAAAACTCCTGCGCTTTCTCGAACTGCCATATGCTCTTCCAAAACCGAGGAATACCATACTGGCATTTCCCATCCGGCAAAAGGAATCATTTTTGCACCCAGTTGTTTGTGCAGTTCAAATAAAGGAGTCCGCCTTGTTTCTGGTTCGCTATTTTCCCAATTGAATTCCTGAATCAATTCGCCGCCTTGAGTCTCGATACCGATGAAATACGGTTTTTTCCCAACCACAAATTCAAGTTTTTCACCATCAGAATTCTGGTCTTCCGATACCGGTATCACCTGCACTGGGCCTGGTATTTTTCGTAATGGATCATCATCAAACATAATATATCCATCAGACAAGTCTCTAAGCCAGGCCGATACAAATCCAGACTTTGCTGATGTTACCCGTAAAAGGAAACGATCGGTATCAATGCGAGTAATTAGCCCTTCAATCTGCCCGACAGGTGTATTAAACCTGGTAACCTGGGTGTCACCTGACGATAATTCCTCAATATTACTCGCAAATACAAAATTCATGTATTCACGGAGCTGTTCACCTCTCAACTCAAAAGCTGCCCACTTACCTTCGGTTTTATCATCGAGATAGTAGAAATGGGGATAACCATGTTCAGCCGGCTCAAAATCGCTGCCTGCATTCCAGGCGATATCATGAACATGCAGTTTCGATATTTCCAAAGTCTGAAAATCAACCTTTGCTCTTCGAAGGGCTCTTGTTTTGCCTCTCAGGCTGTACGGTTGAACTGAATTTAGTATGCCGGAAATAATATCGGCAATCTGATGCATATGATTTTCTTTCAGACCACGCTGGGTCACCCAGGGAGTACCCATACGAATACCTGAAGGATCCAGAGCGGAAGTGTCCCCGGGTATGGTATTTCTGTTCACCACTATCCCTGCTATATCCAGGATGCGTGCAGCCTGATCTCCTGATAATGTTGTACCGTCAGAACCTTTTATCGTTCTGCAATCCAGGTTCATCAAGTGAGTATCTGTGCCCCCAAACGGTATTCTGAATCCATTTTCGATGAATTTTTCAGTTAAAGCCTGGCAATTCTTTACAACCTGTTCCTGTAATTTTTGAAACTGTTCAGTTTTTGCCAGCTTAAATGCGACCGCCATTGCCGCAAAAGTATTAACATGCGGTCCTCCCTGCTCCCCTGGAAAGACTGCTCTATCTATCTTCTTTGACATGGTTGGATCAGTTGTGAGTATACAAGCCCCCCTAGGACCGCAGAGCGATTTATGAGTGGTAAAAGTGATTACATCCGCAATTCCCACAGGGGACGGAAATACTCCCGCGGCTACAAGCCCTGCTACATGAGCGATATCCGCGAACAATAGAGCATTCATCGAATCCGCAATTTGTTTAAACCGTTCCCAATCAACAGTCCACGGATAAGATGAATAGCCGGCGATGATAAATTTAGGTTTATGTTCAACAGCAAGGGCTTCTATCTGGTTGTAATCAATTTTTTCAGTTTCTGGATCTACAGAATAATGTACTGCGTTATAAAATTTTCCTGAGCGGTTTACGTTTGATCCATGTGATAGATGGCCTCCGTGCAGTAAATCCATCCCCATAATGGTGTCACCTGGTTGAGCCAGCGCATGGAAAACAGCGTTATTCGCCGGTCCTCCCGATAGAGCCTGCACGTTTACGAATATTTCATCCGGGTTAACTTGGTTGGTTGAAAACAGCTCAGCGCAGCGCCTCCGGGCGAGAGCTTCGACAATATTTGCATACTCCACCCCTTTGTAATAGCGGGGATCAGAATACCGGCGAAAATGCGCCAATCGGGCGGGGTAATCAAATAATTCATCTTCTCTGAGAATCCGTGTATCATCTCCAGGATAGCCCTCTGCATAAATATTCTGAAAAGCTGTCGAGAGCGCTGCCCGGACTGCAAGTGGGGCTTGACTCTCGGAGGGAATAAGAATTAATTTTCGTGTTTGGCGTTCCTTCTTCAATTTTTGTTAAATCAAAAACTTCAGGGTCTATCTCCTGGAATGAACCCCGGAATAAAAAGTCATCCATTATTTACTCCTGTGTAATATTAATGGTGAAATAAAAAGGGCTATCCAAAAAGATAGTGTCACTCTGAACATTGTGAAGAGTCTTTCTCGATGAGAATCAGATGCTTCGCTTCGCTCAGTATGAAAAATAACACCTTTTTGACAGCCAAATTACAAATTGAAATCTCATTGCTGGTTCCTGACATTCCAATCTGATTTTATTACCGCACTAAGTGGTGGTCAAGGGATATTTGCTATCCGTGGTTTTCATTTTATCATCACCAGAAATTTTTAGCGCATAAAAGTAACCTCTAATAATAATTGGGGAATCGTAAATGGCACTTGCACCAGTACCTGCCCCTCTGGGTAATCCAATAATAATATTTACAGAAAATTTTTCAAAAATTGGAGGAATAATTTTTTTAAGAGCAATTACTTAATGGAATTTAAAAATAAAATTTTATTGGAGAGTTCCAATGTAGAAAAACAAAGGCAGAACCAGTGGTGGATAATTTTTGTGGGCGGAACAGGACTCGAACCTGCGACCTCTTCCTTGTAAGGGAAACGCTCTAACCAACTGAGCTATCCGCCCAATAAATAGGTGAAATAGTTCAGCGCCTTTTATATTGCGAGTTCAACAATTTGTCAATAGAACCCCAATTGTTCATTACGCATATTTATTTTCAAGAATATAACTGTAAGCATTATTTGTATTAGATGCATTAATAATCACTTTGTATTGCACTATCTGTTTTAATATGTTACACTCGCAGTCATGTTTGACTATTATAATGACAAAGGCCGGAGTATATAAGCTTTAATAAAGGGAGGAAGCATATCATGAATTACGAAGAAAAAATCAGAGCTGAACGTTCCAAGATGTCGAAGAGTTTCGCAAAACTTGCAGATTTCCTGCTAAATTCATATGTTGAAGCGGCATTCATGACTGCCAGTGAACTCGCCCATGCCCTAGACCTGGATGCCGCCACTGTTGTCCGCTTCTCCCAATCCCTTGAATATACAGGCTACCCACAATTACAGCGGGAAATCAGGTCGCGGGTGAAGTCGGAGCTGTTAATACGGCCTGTGGAAGCCCAGGATCCAGGTTCAGTGACCGGAATCGCGTTTAAAGCCATGGATGAAGTCACCCTGGCGATGGAGAGAACCCGCAATTCCCTGGATGTCGATGCTCTCAATAATCTGGTTGATCGCATTGGAGAAGCCAGACGAATTGTTATCCTGGCTGAAGGACCCACCCAGCCAACCGCATACAGCCTGGTGCTGTACCTTGAAGAGGGCGGCTTCCCGGTTTATATCGCCAGGTCTGGAATCGCTGATTTGGCCCGAACAGTGAATATCTCTACCCCACAGGACTTACTGCTTGCGATGGAGGTTGCAGGCCAAGCCCCGTACATCGCCAGGGCATTAAAAGAAGCCCAGAATAAGAATATTCCAACCGCCGCAATTGTAGGGGCAGCTTCGTTCAGCCTCCGCAAGACATGCCGATACTGTCATTTCCGCCCAGACGCATCCTGGGATTGGAGCTGGGATAGTCTCTCTCGAAGCCGTGGTCTACTCACTATCACAGGTACTGCGCTGGAAATATGAAGAGCGCTACCGCGGTTCAGAACAGGCTGTTTCAAATTATGTAAAGCAAATCCAATCCGTTTCGGATTAGACGGAATTCAACCTAAAGAATTCCGGTTAAGTTACTTCAAACCCCGCAGGCAGTATATCCATGCGTTTCGTCCGTTACCAGAAACCAAATGGGGATATTGAAAATGGCTGGTCATTTGATGATCGGGGCTCCATATTGGTTGGACCGATGCAGGGAAATCCGTATGGTGATTTTCAGCGCCAGGAAGCCAAAATCCCTCTTGAAGATGTGAAGCTCCTGACACCGGTTCAGCCGACAAAGATTATCTGCATCGGCAGAAATTATGCTGCCCATGCAAAAGAACATAACAGCGAATTACCCGAAGTGCCGTTAATTTTCCTCAAACCGCCCTCGGCGCTGATCGGACCTGATGATGTGATCCGCCTGCCTCCCCAATCGAAACAAGTCGAACATGAAGCGGAACTTGTGATCGTTATTTCCAGAAAAGGACGCTGGATCTCCACCGAGACAGCCCAAGACTATATTTTAGGTTATACGATTGGTAACGATATCACCGCCAGGGACCTCCAGCGGAGCGATGGGCAGTGGACACGCGCAAAAGGTTTTGACACATTTTGCCCGGTTGGACCCTGGATAGAGACAGATTTTGACCCCGCGGATGCTTTAATAACCTGTTATGTAAACGGAGAGATGCGTCAGATGTCCACAACCAGGGATATGGTCTTCAGCATCCGGCAGTTAATCGCATTTATAACTTCGGTTATGACACTGGAAGCAGGAGACATCATCCTGACAGGAACGCCTGCCGGTGTGGGGCAGCTAAACAACGGCGACAACCTAGAAACACGAATTGAGGGGATTGGAAGCCTGCGAAATTATGTCGCCTTAGAATAACTTTCTAGCTGCATCCCCCGCAGACAGCGATTTGGAACAAATAATTCAGCTTTGATATAATCGCCTCTATCGAATAATTATTTGAGTGTTTCATTTAATAAATAATCAACAGACCAATGTCCCTCGACATTCACACCGGTATCCAAACTGCGCTGGTAATCACAGTAATTGCCATATTATTCCTCCTGTGGCAGGGGATCAGGATGATCCGGAGGGCGCGCACGCTACCATTTTTCAGGATGCGCAGAGTGACAATGACTCGCGGATGGCGGTTGCTGTTCTTATCACTGGTCCTGATAATCGTAGCTCTCCTGCTGCCGACCCAGGCGGAAACTTTAATCTACCAGGTCTTCCCCCCCACGCCCACCTTCACGCTAACCCCAACAATCACCCTCACACCTACCATCACGGTTACCCCATCAATAACACTGACACCCTCAATAACCCCATCTCCGGTTATCTCTCACACCCCAACCTCCTCACCCACCCCAAAAATTCCGCTTTCAATTGAAATTGAGTTCGAAAGCACCATCACTCCGAATCCGGATGCGGTGTTCAGCCGGTTAACATTTACGGACGGGCTGGATGAACAATACCGCCCTTTAAAACCCGGGGAGGTTTTCCAGAACCCGGTCAACCACATGTACGCGGTTTTCAGTTACGACAATATGGTCGTCGGTTCGCAGTGGTCGGCGCTCTGGTACAGGGAGGATGAACTGGTCCATTATGAGACAATTCCCTGGAACGGCGGTTCCGGCGGGCTTGGTTTTACCGACTGGGAGCCTGACCCTTCAGAGTGGATTGCCGGTGAGTACCAGGTGCAGATATTTACAGGCCTGAACTGGAAGCAGAGTGGTGTGTTTACCGTGGAAGGCGATCCCCCAACAGCAATGCCCAGCCCAACATTTACGCCATCCAAAACTCCGACAATCACCAGGACCGCGACGCGTACCCCCTGGCCATCCCCCACAACAGCCCCAAGCCGGACTCCATTCCCCACTGTTACACTGCGTCCAACCAGCACACTCAGACCGACCGCAACTCCTTACAGACCTCCCACCAGGACTCCAACCCGCACGCCCTGGCCGTCACCTACCCGCACACCGGTAACCCCCACAATCACGCCCTGGCCTACCAGCACCCGCACGCCTACACCCACTTAACGCACCATGATCATCTGCAGAAACACATTCATAGGTTCGATTTTAATCTAAGGCTATACGCAATAGATATCTCTGCGGCTAGTTTTGCGTTGTTTTTGAGCAGAGCGAGGTTAACTTTTACGCTCGCGCCGGAGGTCTTTTCCGCCACTTTTCCAAGCAGGTACGGGGTGACCTCTTTTCCGGAGATCCCTTCCCGCTCCGCTTCTTCAACAGCATCATTTATAACAGCATTAATTTCTTCAAAGGGCAGGGCGCTTTCAGCCGGGGGTGGGTTTACCACCAACAGGGCACTATTTAAGCCAAGGCTTCCCATCTTAAGGGCAATTTCAGCGATTTCCTCAGGGCTTTCAGCTGAACATTCCAACCCGATTCCACTTTTTACCGAGTAAAATGCTGGAAAATCAGTTGTCCGGTAGCCGATTACTGGCACCCCGTGGGTCTCTAGGTACTCGACTGTCGCCTGCAGGTCGAGGATCGCCTTGGCCCCCGCGCATACAACAATTATTGGGGTCCGGGAGAGCTGGATGAGGTCTGCGGAGACGTCGGCGCCCTCCCCGCGATGGACACCGCCAATCCCCCCGGTCGCGAAGACCTTTATTCCGGCGGCATGGGCGCAGATAATGGTCCCGGCGACGGTAGTGCCCCCGCTCCATTTATTGTAGACTGCAAACCCCAGGTCACACGCCCCAATTTTATGCATCCCGCTTTCACTCGCCAGCCGATTCAGCTCACTTTCTGCCAGGCCCAACCGGATCTGGCCGTCCAAAAGCGCAACCGTCCCCGGAACCGCCCCTGATGATCGGATAACCCGCTCCATATCCAGCGCCAGCTCCAGGTTGGCGGGATAAGGTAGGCCGTGGGTGATCACAGTTGATTCGAGCGCCACTACTGGCCTTCCCCGATCCAGCGCAATATTAATTTCTTCGCTTGCAATAAAATTTGTACTCTCTGCAATATTCATTTCACTTTCCTGGTTTAATTTATTGGTCGCCGCAATTAAGTTAATTATAAATTACGGCCGCCGGAAACCGCCAGATGGATTTGGCTTATAATATGATCTGGTTTTAATACCTCAATTTCGCTTATTACACATATAGGGTGAAAAATCATGAACAATTACCCGGGTAAAGGGGTAGTGGCTGTCCTTAAAACCTCCCCCGAAACTGTTTTTGAAGATGTAGCAAACGTTATGCACAAAGCCGGGTTTCAAGAGGCCCTGCCGAGGGGTATCCAGACCGGTCTCAAAATCAATATTTCCTGGCAGACCTGGTACCCGGCCTGTTCTTCCACTCCCTGGCAGATTGAAGGCGCCATCCAGACGCTTCTAAACGCCGGGTACACTGACCTGGTGGGGGTGCATAATGATACAGTGGTGGTTGACACATCGGATGCGGAGGTCAATAACAAACACAAATACATCACGGATAAATATAACGTGCCGTGCCTTTACCTGTACGACCAGGATTTTGAGTGGATCGAATACATCCCCAAAAGAGAGCTGCTGGTGCTGGACAAGGTGTACCCGGACGGGATCTTCATCCCGAAGGCGCTGGTGGGGATGAATATAATCCACCTCCCGACCGTCAAGACGCATGTCTTCACCACGATCACCGGGGCGATGAAAAACGCGTTTGGCGGGTTATTGCACCGCAACAGGCACTGGACCCACTCCGTTATCCACGACACAATCGTCGACCTGTTGATGATCCAGCAGGATATCCATCCCGGTATATTCGCCCTGATGGACGGTACATTTGCGGGCGACGGGCCGGGGCCGCGGGCGATGCGCTGGCATGAGAAAGACATCCTGCTCGCCTCCGCCGACCAGGTGGCGATCGATGCGGTCTCGGCGAAACTGCAGGGTTTTGACCCTATGAGCATCCAATTCATCCGCAGGGCGCACGAGCTCGGGCTCGGGATTGGTAACCCCAAACAGATTAACATAATCGGATATGATATCGAAAACGAAGTCCCGTGGGGTTTTATCCAGGAGGACACCTTCGCCAGTCGGGGGCAGAAACTGATCTACCACGGCCCGCTTAAACCGCTTGAAAAAATAATGCTGCAAAGCCCGCTGGTGCCCTGGTCTTATTTTGCCAGCAATTTCTACCATAACGTTTACTGGTACCCGTTTGTCGGGCGCAAACGGGTAAAAGCGGCGCTGGATACCAAATGGGGGAAAATGTTCCAGTCTTACGCGGACGGCGAGGTGGTGATGCCGGGGATGGAACCAAAGACAGTCCTGCAGGCGGCGGTTGGATTGACGCTTCTCGCCGCAGCAGTTCTGGGGGCGGGATTATTGATCCACAGGATAAAAAATCCACAGGATTAATAAACCGCAGACTTAATAATCCCAGGGAAGAGGTAAATTAACTTTAATCCAGCTGAATTAATATCCAGACGGGTATTCACAACAGTCCCATAAAAACGCCATGCCCAGCCTTGAACTTCACTGCCACACAATCTACTCGAAAGACAGCCTGTTCAAACCTGAACAGATAATCCCGGCCTGCGACCGCAAGGGGATAAACATGGTTGCGATCAGCGACCATAACTCGATTGAAGGCGCCCTCAGGGTAAAGGAGATCGCTCCGGAACGGGTGATCATCGCGGAGGAGATCTTCACCTCAAAGGGCGAACTGCTGGGGTATTTTATGCAGGAACGCATCCCCCCGGGGCTCAGCCCGCAGGAGACAATCGAGCGACTGAGAGAACAGGGCGCCGTGATCAGCGTCTCGCACCCTTTCGACGCCTACCGCAAAGGCGCCTGGGAGTTGAACGACCTGCTGGAGATCGTGGATAAAATCGACGCGGTCGAGACCTTCAACGCCCGCTGCATGAAAGCGGGTTTCAACCGGGAAGCGGAAGAATTTGCTGAAGAACACAACCTGCTGAAGACAGTCGGGTCAGACGCCCACCACCCGGCTGAACTTGGCAAAGCCAGGCTGGTCATGCCGGAATTCCAGGACGCCTCCGGTTTCAAAGAAGCCCTGAGGGACGCCAGGCAGGACTGCCGGCTGTCATCGCCGCTGGTGCATTTCTACTCCCGCTACGCGGTCTGGTATAAAAAGAGGAAAAATTTGATTTAGCGGTCTGGCTGATTGGGGTAAACCGTCTTGACCGGAGCCCTTTTCGGGTTAAAATACAGCCTGTAAGGGGCGGTGGCGGAACTGGCAGACGCAGCGGACTTAAAATCCGCCGGTAGAGATACCTTGTGGGTTCGATTCCCACCCGCCCTACTACAGTTTATTGGTTGTTTGTCTACTAAATAACCAATATTCTTGGACAAAACGGCCTGAAATCGTCCAGGTCTTTTGTTTTAAGGCCTTTGGCGGTGCAATTGCGGTGCAATTCGGGCTGGATTTTTACGTAGAATCGCTCAGATTCTGTTCCATAACTTTGTTTTTCTCGCCCACATTCACCGGAACCGGTGTCAGCAGTTCATCCATGCGATCTCCAATCCCTTCATAAGTTGCCGGGATCAGGTGGCCGTAGATGTCCATGGTTGTGCTAGGCTTGGAGTGGCCTAAGATCCGTGAGACCACAAAGGGCGGCACCCGTTCGTTGAGCATGATCGAGGCTGCGGTATGGCGCAGATCGTGAAAGCGGATCAGGGGCAAGCCGGCTCTTTTGAGCAGTTCCTTGTACTCTTTCAGTAAATTGGATCCACTCTGGGGTGTGCCTACCCTGGATGGGAAGATCAGATCTTGATTTTGCCATTGGCTATCCGCAATAGCGATCTCCAGTTGCTGTTTTTCCCAATGCAGCCTCAGTATTTGTAATGTGGCACTCCCCAAATAGATCGTGCGCCGACCGGCTCTGGTCTTGGGTGGCACAAACATTCTACCTTCTCCAGGTACCCGCTGGGCTTGCCTCTGGACACGCAACCTGCCGCTGTTCCAGTCCAGGTCAGACCATTTCAGCCCCAGCAGCTCACCCTGGCGCATACCGGTCTTAACCGCCAGGTGGTACAGGGCTTCGTTGCGGTCGCCCTGCACGCAGATGAAGAACTGCATAACCTGGTTTTCATCCAGTATCTGCATCTCTTTCTGGTGCATCCTGGGCTGGCGGGCGCCATTGGCGGGGTTGTGGGCGATCAGCCCCCTTCTGAGGGCATCCTTCAAGCTTTTGTGTAGAACAGAGTGGGCCAAACGTACATTCCGGATGCTGGTCCCCTCTTTAAGTAATTCCTGGTACAGGTCCTCGATCTGGATCAGGGTTAGATCGTGTAGTTTGAAATAGCCAATGTATGGGAGGATGTAGTCCCGGTAAATCTGCTCATATCTCTCCGCTGTCCTTGGTTTGAGGACTGATTTGTGGACCGAGAGCCATTGAGGCAGGTACTCCTTCAGGGTAATACGGGTTGCGTTGTGTGTTAGCCCTTTGTCGACTTCCTGAAGAGTATTGCGCAGATAGACTTGGGCATCTTTCTTATTCTTAAATGTCTTGCTGAACCGCCGGCTGTGCATGCTGACCAGGATCCGCCAGCTGCCGTTCTCTGTCTGGTAGATCGAGCCTTCATTCCTGCCGCGCCGTTTTTTAGCCATTTCCTTTACTCCTTTCGTTAGATCGTTTCAAGGAAAGGCGACTCTTTGTCTGCCAGTTGTTAAGGTGCGAGATGTAGCAGACTCATTTTAACACTCTTAGCGACCCACTGAACATAAGAATAATCTGGGTTAATAAGGAGCAACTTACCATGCGCGGTTCAGTTCCTAAATCTCAGGCTGATATATCTGCCATTCGTACGGCATTGGTCGATATATTCTTGCAAGTCGCTTATGCAGTACTCTCACGTTCCGTCCAAAACGCACAGTTGGGATCTCGCCTGTCTGCATCAACTGATACGTCAACGAGCGACTGATATTGAGGATTTTGGCGACCTCATCTGCTTTTAGCAATTTCGGCATAGCAATTTGGTTATCTAAACTCATAATATGGATCTCTCTCCTATCCAATTTATATATTATTTTTAGCCGGCGGGGCTCATGGCTGCCATTGCTCACGTACCGGTGGCCACACATTGGGTTCGCCGGTTGTAAATCTACCCCTTGCCCAAGATTTGATCTCGGGTATGGTCCAGCCTTCATCGAGTAAATATTTCAGCTTTTCCGCCCAAAGGACTAGTTTAGGTCGATACCGGCCGTCTTTTCTATCCGGAACCAATAATCTAGCCTCATGTAGTTTTGCCAATTCCCCTTGTCCTAACCTGGACCAATAGCATAGCTCCATTTGGTTCAGGTAGCCATAGAAATGCTCAAATTCCTCGGGGTACATATTGTCTGGCAACTCATTATCTTCTCTCTGAGAACGCACTACGGTTATATCCTTCAACCCGATATCCAACCAGCTCTTCCTCCGGAATTGTGCTTTCCAAATCGCAGATGTCTATATCCACTGGATATGTAGGGATATCTATACGGCAATGGGCTGTCTGACTCGATCGATAGGTTAGATTGTGACACTGCCGGCAGCCAAACATCAATTCACCTGGGGGCAAGTAGAGAACAGCTACCCGCCGACCACATACACGGCCTCCTTTTCTAATCGGACAAGCAAACCAATATCGAAATCCCTCCCATGGAAGCGGAGTAGTGATTAGATTTTTGTGGCGGATGACGCTTTGATCATAAATCCAGTGGGGGCCGAGTGCCAGCGCATCTCCAATCAGGGAACCCAATACGATGTCGGAAGTGGCCGTCATTACGAACCAACGATGGAATCCACGCGTGGGAAAAGCCACAAAAAACCCGTGGCTTCTTGCGGAGCCGCGGGTTTGTCGCGCGGTTCAAATCAGGCTTTTTTCTCGCCGGAGACGATCGGGTAAACAATCCCGGCGAGCGCGGCGCCGACGATGGGGGCGAGCCAGAAGAGCCAGAGCTGCTGGATGGCCCAGCCGCCGACGAAGAGCGCGGGTCCGGTGCTGCGGGCGGGGTTCACCGAGAGATTGGTGACCGGGATGCCGATGAGGTGGATCAGCGTGAGCCCGAGGCCGATGGCGATCGGCGCGAAGCCTGCGGGGCGCGCTTGTCGGTGGCGCCGAGGATGATCATGAGGAAGAAGAAGGTGAGCACGATTTCCGCGACGAGGGCGGCGACCATCGAGTAGCCGCCGGGCGAGTGCTCGCCGAAGCCGTTGGAGGCGAAGCCGCCGCTCGGTGCTGAAGCCCGCCTTGCCGCTGGCGATCAGATAGAGGACCGCCGCACCCGCGATGCCGCCGAGCACCTGGGCGACGATGTAGGGAACCGCCTCGGACTTCGGATGGCGTCCGCCGACCACGAGGCCGACGGTGACCGCGGGATTGAGGTGGCAGCCGGAGATGTGGCCGATGGCGTAGGCCATGGTCAGCACGGTGAGGCCGAAGGCGAGCGACGACGCCGACGAAGCCGATGCCGAGGTTGACCGGCGTGGTCGCCCGTGCTGAGGAACACTCGCCGCGAGGACCGCGCTGCCGCAGCCGCCGAAGACGAGCCAGAAGGTGCCGAAGAACTCGGCCATCAGTTTGTTTTTCATGGTGTTATAAACGGGGGAGATTCATGTCACTGCACCGCGTGGAGGACGCTGTTGGAGACGGTGGCTTACTTGCCGGAATCCTTTAGCAGATTGTTCACGGGGTCGTCGAGTGCCTTCCTGTCTCCAGCATCGAAAAACGCTGTGGCCGCTTTTTCCATCGCGGTTCTGAAACCGGAGGAATCTCATTCACGGACTAACAAGCTCTGCCAGTTCCGGCACTTTTTCCTCGATTTCCTTGGCAATAAGAACGGCGGTTTTCTCCGCGCCTTCGGCGGATAGATGCGTGGTGTCGGGTTTCGCGGGATCCTTGCTCTTCGTGTTGAATGCAACGGCGGCTTGAGGTCCAAGCTGGTTCATTTGCTCGATGCTGCGTGCGTTCAGGTCGAGCAGCGGCACCTTGTGTTCCACGGCGACTGCTCTCGTGGCTTCGACATAGTCGTTGAGAAAATCCTGGAGCTGTTTTCCGACTAGTGAGTCCGTGGACGGCTCCAGACGGGCGGCGTCAATTTTTCCCTGCGCGTTGAAATTCCGGCGGGTAAGCGAGGTGACGAGCACCGGCTTCGCGCCGATGGACCGAGCATCGGAGATGTAGCGCGCGAGGTTTTCCCGATAGGTCGTCTTCGCATCGGTTTCGCGTTCCGGTCCCTTGCCGGGCATGTCGTTGTGGCCGAACTGGATGAGCACCCAGTCCGGTTTGGCATCGAGCACTTTCTGCCAGTGGCCTTCTTTGCGATAGCTTTTCGAGCTGCGTCCGCCGAGCGCGAGGTTGCGGCATTCCACGCCGGGTGCGAGCAGTCTCGCGAACGCATCGCCCCAGCCACTTTTGGATGCCACGGTGGAGTCGCCGACGAGCACGATTTTTTTGGCGGCCGGAACTTCCTGTGCTGCGGCGGGTGAATGAGCGGCAAGCAACACAGCACAAGCCAATGTCGCACGGAAAGTGAGAATCAAGGGTTTCATCGGTTTATCACAGGGATGATGTGGGGTGGTTTCGGACGGTTCGATAAAAATCGCACCTGAGTGCAGTGGTTGATCATTTCCATGTGATGGTGATTGAGCGCCCGTCTGGAACCGCTTCAAAGTGGATCGACCCATGCGTTGTAGAAGTCGGCAATTCTCGCCCCGCGCGTTCGGCGCGTGCCGATGTGACGCCCGGCGTGTCAATCACGATGGTGAGAGGGACGTCGAAAATCCGAGGATCGAGGGTGCTGCGGAGCAGACAAGTGAGATGTCCGTGTTTGCCTGAAATTTCGAGTTTCGCATCGTCCCGCTCCTTTTCGTAGCGAGCGATGTTAGCGAAGGTGTCCACCCAGATTTCGCGCTCGCGACTCTTCACATGACGGAGATGGGCGCGGAGAATTTCCGGATCGCTCAAGGCGGCACAACCGTGGGCGATGGCGTGAGCCATGATGACCCCCCAACTCTTGTCGCTGACTTGCTTGTCGGCCCAGGCGTTTAGCGACTCGACGGTGGACTTCTCGCCAAGACCGGTCTGATAGGATCGGAAGGCGACGTGGTGTTTCAACGCGGCGGCCCGCACCTCGGGCGTGGATTGATTGAACGGAAAGGCGAGGGTAAGTGGCGGGCGGTCGAGGCGCGTCTTGATCGCGTCGATGGATAGGGAGAGTTCGGAGGTCACCTCGTCCGGGGTCAGTTTGGGCAGGCTGGGGTGCGACCAAGTGTGGTTGCCAATCTCATGGCCATGCTCGGCCATCGCCTTCAGCTCCGGCCAACTGATACCTCCCCAAGCTCGTTTTTGGTTCTGCTTTCCCTCTGCCAGCTCGGGAGTCTCCGCGGTGCTGCCGGGGATGATGAAAAAAGTTCCCTTGAATCCAACCTCCTTGAGCATCGGCACGGCGAGGGTGTATTGATCCCGCAGTCCGTCATCGAACGTGTAACTAATGGCTGCGGCGCGGTCGCCTGAGAACCTGGCGATCCGCACGTGCGGCAGCAAGCCATTCACGGCGGGTTCCGCCGGGGCGGACATCCATGGAACCAGCGACACGAGGAAGACGCGGAACAAAAAGGGATTGAGAGGACGGATCAGTCGTCGCCAAAAGGTAACCTGAGGTACGGGGAGTGAGAAAAGAAAAGTGGCTTTCATGCTCGGAAGTCGCAGTTGGTTTTCGCAGGACGCTCACAGTTAGGGTTTGGTCGGAGCGGGCGGTCCGTAGATTTCCGCTTCGATCACTTCCAACGCGCCGCGCGTTCCTTGGCCCGCGGTGTCGGCCAGTTTTTGTCCCGTGACTTCGACCATGCCGAACCCGTCCTTTTCCTCGATGGTTCCGACGAGTTCGATCCGAACGGATTTACCCTGAGCCGGCTTGAGCGGCAGCGTGACATAGCCGAGGCTTTTCGGCGTCGCGCCGACATAGGCTTCCTTGCCATCGACGGTGACGCGCAACGGATAGGACTTGGAGCGCCAGCCGCCCAGTTTGAGGGTGATTTCGCTAACAGTTGAATTTCCTTCCAAATCGAACTGGATCCAGCCGGTTGCTCGCTTGCCGTCGTTTTTCCAACCGGTATTTTCATTGTCGTCGTAGGCTTGCGAAACCAGCTCGGGTGAGGCTCCCGAGGTTGCACCGGTAATGCGCAGCGGCGAACGGGTCGGCGTGACGGAATCTCCGGTCGGCGTGGGGCCGCGTTTCAGCGAGGCGGGCAGGGTCGCGGCGGGCAGGATCTTGGTCAAACCGTCGATCACCACCGTGGGTTTGGATGCGAGTTCGATGGTCGCGGGCTTGAGTCCTTCGGCAGTGACTTTGATAGAGATTTTTCCGGCCTGAGGCAGCGAGCGGATGAGCACGCGGTTCACGCCACACTCGGCGGGGAGTTGCTTGGAGAGGATGAAATTGTCCGGCCCTTGGGCGATGCCGCCGCGCCACTCGGCGGGGCCGCTTAGATCAAAGTCAACGGGATGGAAGGCGGTGGGGCAGCGGTTGCCGTTCGCATCGACTACTTCAACTTCGATGAGCGCCATGTCGGCTCCGTCGGCGAGCAGGCCGCTTGGGGCGGTGAGTGGTGTCAGCTTGAGGGCCACGGGCGCGCCGGCGGTTTTCTTTTCCGCTTCGCAGAGATTCTGGCCCTTTGAATCGTAGCCGACGGCTTTAATCGCGCCGGGTTGGAATGCCACTTCCTTCCAGGTAAAAAGGAAGTGGTGGCTCTGCTCGCCGAAGCCTATCGACTTCCCATTCACGAACAACTCGACCTTGTCGGCGGAGGAGACGACATAGATCGGCTTCTTCACTGTCGGCTCGTAATTCCAGTGACCGACGATGTGTGCGCCGTGTTTTTCGACGTCAACCCAGCCGTTCCACATCACCTGATGGGCATAGAATGCATCTTTCGGAATCCGCATGGCGTCCACTTCGCCGGAGCGGCGGTAGTTTTCCGCGCCGCGGCCGTGGGTGTTGGTGTCGGAGAAAACGATGTTCACGCCGCCGGCGCTGGAGCGGATGCCGGTGCCCGGACGCTCGCGCCAGTAGTCATACCAACGCTCGACAGTGGCGGCGGCATACGAATCCTGGTTTCTGTTATAAGGTGCGCCACTCTCGCCCTTGGGTGCCGGTGGTCCGTCGCCATCTTTGTGAAACGGCGGCGACCAGTCGTCCCAATATTTTCGCAGGGCCTCGTCGCGAAAGTATTCGGTGGCCCAGAAGGGGATGCGCGCGCTTTTGTTGATGTAAAGCATCTCGCCGCCCCATTCGGCGATCCTGCTATCTAGCATTTCCCGCGAACCCGAGGCGCGGCCGCCGTGCGGGTCGTATTGGTCGCGCATCGCCTTGAGATCGGCCATGTGCGCCTCGCTGATGCTTTCGTTACCGCCTTCGTAGAAAACGACACTCGGGTTGTTGCGATTGTAAATGATCGCGTCGCGCATGAGTTCGACCCGCTGGGTCCATTGGCGGTCTTGGGCATCCTTTTCCTTGTCGCCCGCCGGCATGGCTTGCAACATACCGACCCGGTCGCAGGATTCGATGTCTTGTTTCCCCGGGTGACGTGCATCCATCGCACAAGATTGCCATTGCTCTCCACCATGAGGTCGTTGCTGAAGTCGCTCAACCAAGGTGGCACCGCTTGTCCGACCGCCGGCCACTCGTTGGTCGAGCGCTGCGCATAACCTTTCATTTGAATGGTGCGATCATTGAGCTTCACCATGCCGTTAGCGAGCTCCAACTTGCGGAAGCCAGTGCGGGTCGTGACGGTATCGACGGGCTTGCCATCGACCTTGAGTGTCGTGGCCACATCGTAGAGATAGCCGTAACCCCAGCTCCAGAAGTTCAGATTGGAAACCTTGGCGCTCGCGCTAACAGTCTTGGTTTCGCCGGCACCGAGTGTCTGCTCGCCTCCTTGGATCGTCTGCACGAGCTTTCCGTCCGGATCCGTGATGGTGACTTCGTAGCTGAACTTTTTCGCCACGGCGTATTCGTTTTTCACCTGTGCCTCGGCGGTCACCTTGGCCGACCTGCCCTTGATATCGAAATCCTGCGCATAGACATACACGCCCGTGGTGCCGAGGCTCGAGTAAAGCGGCAGCGTCTGATAGAGCTTGTCGGTGACGTGCAGCCGGACGTTTTTCGGGATGCCGCCGAAGTTGGCGGCGAAGTCGTTGACGTTCCACTGGAATGATGAGCCGGTGGCCTTTTCGGCATACCTCGTCGAGTTGTCGATCCGCACTGCCAGCACATTTTCGGCGGGTTTCAGTTTGTCCGTGATGTCGAACCCAAACGCCATGACGCCGTTTTCGCTGCGCCCGATGAATTCGCCATTCAGATAGAACTCACCGGCCTGCCGGATGCCTTCAAATTCAAGAAACACTTTTTTGCCCGCCGCATCGGCCGGCAACTTGAAATGCTTGCGATACCACGCAATCCCGGACGGCAGCTTCTTGCTATCCACCTTGAAGGCGCTGTCCTCGTTCCAGGCGTGAGGCAGGGTGACCTTCTTCCAATCCGCATCGGCGACGGTTGCCGCTTCCGCGCCGCTCTCGTCGGCGGCTTTCAGCAGCCAGCCGGGATTGAAGTTATATTTGGTCCGCGAATCCGCGGGTTGTTGTGCGTGAACCCCGGTGATAAGGGCGAGCAGCACGAGTGTTGAAATTATAGGCCGGATGATCATGACGGGAGAGCGGATAGGTTATTCCTTCAGTTTTCCGATGAGGAAATCCTCCATGACCGGATGTGTCACGTCGGGAGCGCCAGGATAAGCGAGTTCACATGGGACGCCGATGCCCTTGAGCAATTCCTGCAACTTCACGCCGAAGTTCGCCGTGTGTGTCGGATCCTTCTGCGGTTCGCCAAGCGCGGGTGGCGCGTCGAAAATCATGTAAACCGGCGGATCGTCCTTCGTCGCGTGCTCGATGGGCGAGTATTCCCGGATCCACGGCAGCATCTCGTCACGGTGAGCGAGGAATTCGGCGAAATGAAGGTCCCGCGACTTCTCGTCCTTGGCATCCATGAACCCGAACGCATGTCCGCCATAGCGGCTGTTAGGCGTCCATTCCTTTATCTGTTGGGGATCGAGAGACGTCTGGGGGTCCTTGACCGCCGCGCACCGGAGACGGGTGGATTCGCGCGCGACAGGATCGGCGCTTTGCGGGTCCGCCATGTCGTTGTGAAATGCCAACCACAAGCTCGTGCACGCTCCCGCCGAGGTTCCCGATGCGGCGACGCGCTGCTTGTCGATGTTCCACCCGCCGGCTTTCGATCTAACGAACTGCAGCGCGCGCACGGCGTCGCGCATCGGCCACTCGACCGGCGGCTTCACTCCCGCTTCCTGCGCCTGGGTGGTGTAGCGGTAGTTGATAGAAACCACCGAGATTCCCGCCGCCAGGTATTTTTCGAAACCCGTCTTGCTGATGTCCGCCTTGTCCCCCTTCACCCAGCCGCCGCCGTGCATGTAGAGGACCAACGGCGCGGGCATGTCGGATGGCGCTGTATAAAAATCCAGCACGTTGCGCGGATGCGGGCCGTAGGGGACATCCGACAGCGTCGGCACGGGTTTCAGGGTTTCGGTGGCTGCGCCGAGCGCCGGGAGCAGGGCGGCGACAACGAAGGGGAGAACGAAACCGATGGAAATGCGCATGATGTTTAGAGAGGTTGGTTGATTGGCTGAACGCTACTTCCTCTTATTAACTACCGGTAGCAGTTCGCCGATGGTGACGTTGGTTTCCTTCACGTTCTCCGCGTTCCTGTAGTCGTTCTTTTTGCCGCTGGCCTTGCCGATGGTGATGTTGTCGAGGGTGACATCCTTCACGGGTTCGCGCTGGTCGCCCTCGATGCGGAACGGGATGCCGGTTTCCGCGATCTTTATGTTGGAAACGTGGATGTCGCTGATTTTCGTGACGCGCTCCTCGTAGGTGGGAACGAGGGTTTTCCACTGATAGAGAACGTCGGTCTCGATGCCTAACACGCTCTCGCGCGCGGCGGTGGCCTCGATGTTTTCCATGTGGATGTTTTCGACGAAGCCGCCGCGGCGGATGTTGGTCTTGATGAAGAGCAGGTTGAACGGCTTGTAACCGGGCGCGAACTTGCAGTCGTGCACATAGACGTTGCGGATGCCGCCGGACAACTCGCTACCGATGGCGACGAGTTGGTGGCCGGCGATGACGCTGCAATTGCGGATGACGACGTTTTCCGTGGGCGTGTTGAGGCGCCAGCCGTCGTGGTTGCTGCCGGACTTGATGGCGATGGCGTCGTCGCCCTGGTCGAAGCGGCAGTTTTCGACGAGCAGGTTGCGGGACATTTCGGGATCGATGCCGTCGTTGTTGTGGCCGTGCGCCCAGATGTCGATGCCGCGGACGACGATGGATTCGGATAGAAAAAGATGGATGGTCCAGAACGGACTGTTGCGGATCCTGATGTTTTCTATCAGGACGTTTTTACAGCGGTTGAACTGGATGAACTGCGGGCGCAGGTTGTTTTCGCCCTCGGCCATCTGCCGCTGTTCGACCGGGGCATTGGTGGAGGTGTAGTGGTAAAGTTTTTTCAACGCTTCGAGATGCGCGGGCGGGCGCTTCATCCACTTCTCCCAAGTGCTCATGTCCGCCTCAAGCGTGCCTTCACCGGTGAGAGCCACATTCTCGCACTCGAACGCGTAAACGAGCGGCGAGTAGTTGAAGCACTCGAAGCCCTCCCAACTCGATTGCACTGCGGGCAGGTAGTCTTTGGGATCGCCGCTGAAGGTGAGTCTGGCGTCCTTTTCGAGGTGCAGGTTCACGTTGCTTTGGAAATGGATTTTCCCGGTCTTCCATTTGCCTTTGGGAATCACCACGCGCCCGCCGCCTGCGTCGTGGCAGGCGGCGATGGCCTTGCGGATGGCTTCGGAAATGTCACCGGTGTTGCCATGGTGGTATTGGGTGACGTTGAAATCCTTGTTGGGGAACACCGGCACCCGGATTGCCGGCATGGCAAACGGCGCTTTCACGGAAATCTCCTCATGTCGGATGGCGTTTGACTGAGCCTGGGCCGGGAAGGCCGTGGTGAAAGCGGCGAGGGCGATGCAAAGCGTTTTAGTGAAAGGATGGATCATGAGGGAAAGTTGGCAGGATTTCCTGAATGGTGCGAGGCACCGGATGGAGTTTACCGGACGGAACTACCGGGTCTCTCTACCTCAATCGAAGTAAGGACCGTCAACCCGCTGTTTGACGTCGGTGGCGCAGCCATTGCGCGGTGGCGGCGACCGATGATCCGGGGTATTTCATGAAGGAAACCGGTCGGGCTGAAACATCGCGGCACGGAGCGCCCGAGACTTCAATTCAATAGGGGTAAATCGGCTCAAACGACAAACCCGGCATCCGGTACCAGCGGCAGGAGACAATCATTGTTCGAAATCAACATGCTGGTGTGGGATTCGCAAATGGATTTGCTTCTTCGGATGCATTGGGATCGCCATTAGTGGATTCGGGTTCTCCAACGGGTGGCATCGGTTCCGGATCTTGCGATGTCGTCAACTCGATGATGCCGTTCTCCCGGACATGGTATCGGAGCTTGGTGGAGTCGACGATGTATTTCATGGCGACGCCCAGCGGGATATTCCGGATTCTCAATTCATCCTTGAATCGCCATTGGCTGGCCGGATCCGCACTTCTAAGAATCAATCGGAGTCGGTAGGGTTCTACTCCGGCTTTCTGGGCGAGTTCGTTGATTCGGGCAATCCGTTCTGGCAGAGGCTGGTCGGCAGGGAGGTCAACCACCGGAATAATGGTTGTTTTGAGGAGTTCAATGGTTTCCTCAATGGTCGGCTTTGGGTGATGAGTCCGGGTGCGGGATTTCGTGCGGGTGGGTTCAACAAGGTCAGGAGACGCGATCGAATTTTTGTTAGAGTCGGCCGGTTTATGGTGGGCATCGCGATCCTTTGAATTTTCTAGGGATATTGTCCGCCATGGTTGGAGCGAGAGGATCAGCACGATCCCAAGAAAAGCGACGGCGATGACGTGGCGTTTTGAAATGGTCGTGGGCGGTGAGATTGAAAAGTGTTCTGACAGAAATGCATCGACATGAATATTCTTGTCGATGACTGGCGGATTCAGGTTCTTTGAATCTGCCTAGTATGTGAAACTTGGTGCGGAGGTCGCCGATGTAGCCGAACATGGGTTGATTTTGATGCGAAAACCGCCCGTGATACGACGGTATAAACGGCTCGCCACCAGATTCAGCTTACTTTCTTTCGTCGTGCCACCTTTACGCCTTTCGTCTTCATTGCTTCGATCAGCGTCCCCACCAGCGGATTCGGGAAATGCCGGCTGGCGGTGACGGCGTAGAAAGTCTCGCGGATTTCGGCGATGCGGTGGGTCACCACCAGCACGCCGGATGCGATCTCGTCCCGCACCACCACCGGCGGCACCAAGGCGAGGACGTCGTCCTCGCGGGCGATCAGACGCAGCATCGCCATGTCGTCCACCTCGGCCATCACCCGCGGGCGCACGCCGGCCGAAGCCAGCAGGCGCTCGAAGCCCTCGCGCGTGTTGCTTTCGAGACTCGGCAGCACCACCGGCACGCCATCGAAGTCTTGCGGAAACTTCAGCCGCTTCGCCTTCCACTCCGGCACGCCGACCAGGCCACCGCCTGATCCGCCAGCAGATGGCTGTGCCATGGGCGCTCCGCATCCCGTCTCACCGACTCATTCGAAAGCACCACATCCACCTCGTGCGATTGCAGCGAAACCAACAGCTCCGCGAGCGAACCGGACCGCACCACCACCTCCACATCCTCCCGTTTCAGCGCGGGACGGAGGAACTCCAGCTGGAAATTCCGTGACAGCGTCGCCACCGCACCGACACGCAGCACCTGTCGTCCCGCGCCGACGCCGTGCCGCATCACATCCATCAGTTCCTCGCCGGCCCGGCCTATCGTCTGCGCGTAGTCGAGCGCCACCCGTCCCGCTTCGGTCAGCTCGAGTCCGGAGGGCAGCCGCTCGAACAGCGCGTGCCCCAGGCTTTCCTCAAGCTGCCGCAACTGCACGCTGAGCGCCGGCGGTGAGAGATTCAGCTTGCGTGCGGCCTTGGTCAGGTTCCGCTCGCCGGCGATCACTCGGAAATAGCGAAGATGGTGGTAATTCAGGAAGTCCATGGTCTCGCGGTGCGTTTTATTAAAAGTTAACGGCAATGATAAAAACCATGTCATTCCCTAAAATGCAAATCTTTGTCATTTTCCTGCCGATGCAAGTCCCCAACCTACCCGATCCTCGCTGTCCGAAGCCGGTCTCGTCCGCTTCGACACCCTCGCCGTCACGATGGCCGTGCTCGTCACCTTCCTGGGAGCGGTCGTCCTGCGCTTCGCCGCCCGCTACCTCGAGGGCGATCCGAAGCGCACGCGCTTCCTCTCGTGGATGTCGCTCACGCTGGTCTCGGTCCTCACGCTGGTCATTTCCAACCACCTGCTGCTCCTGCTCGGCGCCTGGATTGCGACCAGCCTGTGCCTCCACCGCCTGCTGCTGCATCATCCGGATCGCGTGGGTGCGGTCTTCGCGGCGAGGAAAAAATTCGTCTTCAGCCGCCTCGCCGAGCTCTCGCTGCTGGTCGCCGCGATCCTGCTCTACCGCGGGCACGGCACCTGGCGCATCGACGAACTCGTCGCCTCGATCAGCGGCGGAAACCAGCCGGGCCTGCCGGCCGCCGCCTTTCTGCTGGCCTTCTGCGCGATGCTGAAGTCCGCGCAGTTTCCCTTCCACAGCTGGCTGCCGGACACGATGGACACGCCCACGCCGGTCTCCGCCCTCATGCACGCCGGCATCATCAACGCGGGCGGCTTCCTGGTCCTGCGGCTCGCCCCGGTCTTCACCGCCGCGCCCGGCGCGCTGCATCTGCTCGCGGTGGTCGGCACGCTGACCGCGGTCTTCGGCGCCATCGTCATGCTCGCCCAGCCCGGCGTGAAACGCGCGCTCGCCTTCTCGACCATCGCGCAGATGGGCTTCATGATGATCCAGTGCGGCCTCGGCGCCTGGGGGCTGGCGCTGCTCCACCTCGTCGCCCACTCGCTCTACAAGGCCCACGCCTTCCTCCAGCGCCGGCTCGACCATCGGAGCGCACGTCCCGCGCGCCGCGATCCCGCTCAGCACACCGGCGCCCTCGCGCTCGGCACGCTTGCCGGCGCCGCGCTGGTCGCCGCCGGTCGCCACCGGCGCTCCACTTCCTGGCTCCCGACCGCGGTCGCAACGCCCGATCGCTTTCCTCGCGATCCTCGCGCTGGCCCTCGCCTACGGGATCGCCCGCGCACTGGTCCGGAAACCGCTGGCAGCCTGCGGCCGCGCGCTCGCCGCCGCGCGTCGGCATCGCGATCGTCGCGCTCGGCCTGCACTTCGCTCGCCGGCCACCTGCTGCCCGACGCCCGTCGCGCCCGCGGTTCCGCACTGGCTCGGCGGCCTTCGTCGCCGTCGCCTTCGTCGCCCTCTTCCTCTTCCAGGCACTGCTGTGGCGCGCCTCCGCCCACCCGCTCGGCCGCATCCTCTACGTCCACGCCCTCAACGGCTTCTACGTCGGCACCCTCGCCAACCGCCTGCTCAACCGCCTCTGGCCCCGCCAGCCACCTCGCCTGAAATCCAATCACCTAACTCCATTCCCGAAATGAACACCACCCTAGCCATGCCCGCCACCACCGCCCCGCCATCGAAGCCTGCCATCGCCGAGGCGCTCAAGCGCATCGCGCCGCTCTGGCCGCTCGAGCACTTCGTCGCCGTCAACCCCTTCCTCGGTTTCACCGACCGACCCTTCGCCGAGGCCTGCGCCACGCTCCGCCGCACCCTCGGCCACGCCCCGGTGCAGTCGCCCGAGGCCTACCTCGACGCGTGGAAGAGCGGCACGCATCACCCCGCACGATCTCGCCCCGTTTTCCGACGCCGAATGGACGCAGGAGAAGCTCGTCGCCACCCTGGAACACGCCGACGAGGCCCCGCTCGTCCACCCGGTCGCCACCTTCGCCGACGTCCTCGACCAGCACCCTGCCGCACGCCCACTGGGCGCGCTTCGTCGCCGAGGAAATCGCGAAATGGTGCGCCGTCCACTTCGACCGCAACCAGACCACCTGGGTCTCGCCGTTCCGGCACCTCGGGCTTGTTCGCCGCGTGGAAATCCGCCGCCGCCCACGACCGCAAGCCCGAGAGCCTTCGGTCTGCCCGGCTTCCGGAAGTTCGTCGCGCGCCCTGCCCGACGACGCCCGCCGCGCGCATCGAAGACTGCGTCGCCGCGCTCGACCCCGAGGGCGTCGATGCCGCCGATTTCCTCCATCGCCAGCTCGCCACGTCTCCGGCTGGGCCGGCCACGTCCAGTACCTCGTCCGCGAGGACGCACTGCGCGGCGACGAAAACCCCGCCCTGCTGGAGCTGCTCGCCATCCGGCTCGCCTACGACGCCGCCCTGCACGCACGCCTTCGCGCGACGACCCGCAGGTCGCCGCCGGCCTGGCGGCACCAGAAGGCTCCCGTCACCGAATCCGCGAGCTCGACCAAGCGCTCGCCCGCTGGCAGTCCGCCTACGAGGCCGGCTACCAGAAGCAGCTCGCCGCCGATCTCGCCGCGCAGCCCGCCACGCTGCCAGCCGGCGCGGCCCGCGGCGCAGGCGGTCTTCTGCATCGACGTCCGCTCGGAATCGCCCGGCGGCACCTGGAGGCCGCGCTGCCCGGCACCCACACGCTCGGCTTCGCCGGCTTCTTCGGGTTTCCCGTGGCGCACCAGCCGGCCCACGCCTGCAAGTCCGCGCCGCGCTGCCCGGTGCTGCTCGTCCCGCCGGTCGACAGCCGCGAAGCCCCGCCGGCCGACGCCGCCCGGCAGCGGCGCGAGAAGGGTGCGTGGAAGGCGTTCCAGAACTCCGCGGCCTCCTGCTTCTCCTTCGTCGAATCCGCTCGGCCTCGCCTTCGGTGCGAGCTGATCGCTTCCCGCGGCAAGCACAGCCGGCCTGCCACGCGCCGACGCCGCGAAATCGCTCGACCTTCCGCCGCCGATCGCGCCGCGCTCGCGGAGGGCGCGCTGCGCAACATGAGCCTGACGAAGAACTTCGCCCGCCTCGTCCTGATCTGCGGCCACGGCAGCCACAGCGCCAACAACCCCTACGCCTCCTCGCTCGACTGCGGCGCCTGCGGCGGCCACGCCGGCGACGTCAACGCCCGCCTCGCCGCCGCCACCCTCAACGATCCCGGATGTCCGCACCCTGCTCGCGGACAAAGGCATCGCCATCCCGGACGACACCGTCTTCATCGCCGGCCTGCACAACACCCTCAGCGACGACTTCCCGCTCTTCGACACGGAAGCCGTTCCGGCCAGCCACGCGGCGGAAGTGGCCGCCCTCGAGGCCGCGCTCGCCAAGGCCGGTGCCGCCACCCGGAAGGAACGCGCCCCGCGACTCGGACTCGGCCACCTCGACGGCGGCGCCCTCGACTCCGCCGTGCGCAGCCGCGGCCAGGACATCGCCCAGGTCCGGCCCGAGTGGGCGCTGGCCAACAACGCCGCGCTGATCGCCGCCCCGCGCTCGCGCACCGCCGGACTCAAGCTCGACGGCCGGGTCTTCCTCCACGAATACGACCCCGCGGCCGATCCCGGAACTCAAGGTGCTCACCGTCATCCTCAGCGCGCCGGTGGTCGTCGCGAGCTGGATCAACCTCCAATACTACGGATCCCGTATCGATCCCGACCGCTCGCCGCCGGCGACAAGACCCTCCACCAGGTGGTCGGCGGCATCGGCGTGATCGAGGGCAACGGCGGCGACCTGCGCACCGGCCTGCCGATCCAGTCGATCCACGACGGCGGGAAGTTCGTGCACGAACCGCGGCGGCTCACGGTCGTCATCGAGAGCGAACCGGAGCTCATCGACGCGGTCCTCGCCGCCCAGCCGGGCGTGCGCGAGCTCTTCGACCACGGGTGGATCCACCTGATCGTCCTCCCCGGCGACACCGCCCGCCAGCGCCGGGACGGAGCCTGGCATCCCATGGGTGGATGATCCCCTGACTCTCCCACGAACGACACTCTATCACTCAAATCATCATGAAAAATCAAACGCATCACTTCCCGCTCATCGACGGTACATTCACCCCGGACCAAGCCCGTCAGGTCCTTGGCGCGATGGTGAAAAGCAAGATCGACTACCACTCGCTCGAGCAACACAGCGAGGGCGAGCGTTCTGGTATTCCCAACCATTCCGAAGAGCGCCTCCAGTCACTCCGCGCTCTCGATGCCGATCTCAAAGCCCTCTTCGAATCCGCCCGCGCCTCCGGTGCGAACTCAAAGTGATAGGGAATATCGAGATCACATTGATGGAATGAGGCCGTCAGCGGCGAGATGCAAAAATGCCATCGAAAAATCAGCCCGCCGACCCTTGAGGGACAATGGATTATCTTGGAACTTAATCTGCGGAAGTGGGAGCTGTGAAGGTGATTTTGCGATCATCAGCACCGGAAAGTGACGCCGGTTTGTCCGAGTGGATCAGAATCCGCCAAACCTCAACCGTGAGTTGGTTTATTTCTGAGTTCATATCGCAGGAGACGAGCAACCCATCGTTTCGATAAACCGTGGGAATTCTTTCAGATTGTTCGCGGATCCATTGGACCGCTTGATCCGGCGTTTGGAAACTTTTCCCACCCTCGCGGAACTCGATGCGTTTCGTGACATTGTGCTCGAAGCCATCCTCGCTGAATCCGTAAAAATATGGAACCGGGCCGTCGGCAGAGCTTTCTTTGCGAGCCTCCAAAATCACTGACCGCGTTGCGCTTTTCCACTCACACGATCGATTTAAATCCGAACTCGCATAGATTTTAATGAGACCAATTTCCGTGGTCGCTTGGATAAGTTGATGTCGAAACATCACCAGTTCCTCCCGGTGGATGCGGGCGTCCAGCACGTGCTTCAGAGATTCCGGAACTTTCCGGTGTGATGAAAGTGAGGTTGATTCGAGAACTTCCAGCAATGCCTTCGGAGTTTTCGGATCGGAGGCGATGGCGATCAGGATGTCGTCGTTGCCCGGTTCAGCTTCGTTGAGAGCTTGGCTCAAACGACTGGCGAGAAATGCTGGGTCGCAGGCGGGATGTGCGACCACGAGAGCCCTCGCCTCAGGAGCTTCTTGATAAATCCTTGCCAGTTGGGTGGGAGAGTAAGGAACGTGTGTGTTCTTGAGGGAATCGGTAAACAGGTATCGAACCATCTCATTGCCCTGCTTCCATTCGAACCACCGTTCGCGCAATGCGATTTCCGGATCGGAAATCAACCGCGTTTGAAGGGCATCGCTTTTGGCACGTTGGATCTGGTCGAACTCTGCGGCTTTCCTTGAATTGGCAGCGTCGTTCCGGACATGCCTTCGGTAGAGGGCGGACCCCATAGGAAACGCAATGAGTGGCGGGATGACGAAGGTTGCGAAGATCACGCGATAGGGAGATTTCGGAAGAACGCGCGACAGCAGTTTCACCAAACAAACGGCAAGGATTGGACAAACCAGCGCCCCAAAAGCGAAAATGGCCAATCCCGTGACATCGGGAAATGGCCAGCTTGCGGTGGGATCGTGTCCGGGCGGAGATCGCACCTTTTCCCGCAAGGACTCCTGACAGGAAGGCACCGGCAAGCACACTGGTGGCGATGGCCGATGGATACAGGTTCTTCGAGTTCATTTCCTGAGGGTGAAATCGTGGACAGTCGAGAATTCGGGCGAAATGAATTTTTCGGTCCAATAAAAAACCCGCCGGCCCTTGCGGGACGGCGGGTTTTGTGAGGTGGGACTTGGCGACCGGTGATCGCCGTTACTTGCCGGCGCGGAGCGCTTCTTCCTTCCTTGGCCTTGGCGATGACCTCCTCGGCGACGTTCTTCGGGCAGGCGGCGTAGTGGCTGAACTCCATGGAGAACTGGCCGCGGCCGGAGGTCATGGTGCGGAGGTCGCCGATGTAGCCGAACATCGCGCTCAGCGGGGCCTCGGCCTTGACGCGGACGCCACCGGGGGTCGGCTCCTGGCCTTGGATCATGCCGCGGCGGCGGTTGAGGTCGCCGATGACGTCACCGACGTTGTCGTCGGGAGTGAAGACGTCGAGCTTCATGATCGGCTCGAGGATCTGCGGGGCGGCCTTGGGCATCGGTCTGGCGATAGGCGGCCTTGGCGGCGATTTCGAAGGCGATGGCCGAGGAGTCCACCGCGTGGAAACCACCGTCGTTGAGCGTGACCTTGAAGTCCAGGCAGGGGTAGCCGGCGAGCGGGCCCTTGTCGACGGAGGTCTTGAAGCCCTTGTCCACGGCGGGGATGTATTCCTTCGGCACGTTGCCGCCGACGACCTTGGACTCGAAGATGAAACCGGAGCCGGGTTCGCCGGGCTCGATGATGTAGTCGATCTTCGCGAACTGGCCGGAACCACCGGACTGCTTCTTGTGGGTGTAGCTGTCGTTGACCGGCTTGGTGATGGTTTCGCGGTAGGCGACCTGCGGCGCGCCGACGTTGACCTCGACCTTGTGGGTGCGCTTGAGGATGTCGATCTTGATGTCGAGGTGGAGCTCGCCCATGCCCTTGAGGATCATCTCGTTGGTTTCCTCGTCGGTCTCGACGCGGAAGGACGGATCTTCCTGGATCATCTTGCCGATGGCGTTGCCGAGCTTTTCGGCGTTGGCCTTGTCCTTGGGCGCGACGGCGATGGAGATGACGGGATCCGGGAACACCATCGGCTCGAGGGTGGCCGGGTTTTTCTCGTCGCAGAGGGTGTGGCCGGTCTGGACGTTCTTGAGGCCGACGATGGCGACGATGTCACCGGCTTGGGCGGAGTCGATTTCGTTGCGGTCGTCGGCGTGCATTTCGACCATGCGGCTGATGCGCTCGGTCTTGCCGGTGAAGGTGTTGAGAACGGTGTCGCCCTTCTTGATGGTGCCCGAGTAGATGCGGGTGAAGGTGAGCGCGCCGAACTTGTCGTCCATGATCTTGAAGGCGAGGCCGCGGAACGGGCTTGTCGGCATCGACGATGGCGAACTTGCCGGTCTCGTTGCCTTCGAGGTCCACTTCCGGCTGGGGCTTCACTTCGGTCGGGCTCGGCAGGTAATCGACGACGGCGTCGAGGACGATCTGGAGGCCCTTGTTTTTGAAGGAGGAACCGCAGTAGGTCGGGAAGAACGCGAGATCGATGGTGCCCTTGCGGATGCACTTCTTGATGGTGTCGATGTCCGGCTCCTTGCCTTCGAGGTATTTTTCCATCGACGTCGTCGTCCTGCTCGACGGCGGTCTCGATGAGGGCGGCGCGGTATTCCTCGACCTTGTCCACCATGTCGGCGGGGACGTCGCTCGATCGTTGAAGTTTTCCGGCTGGCCGGATTCGTCCCAGATGTAGGCCTTCATGGTGAGGAGATCGACGACGCCGACGAAGCTCGCTTTCCGTGCCGATCGGCAGGACCATGACGAGCGGGTTGGCGCCGAGGATGTTCTTGACCTGCTCGACGACGCGGTAGAAGTCGGCGCCGATGCGGTCGAGCTTGTTGACGTAGATGATGCGGGAAACCTCGGAATCGTTGGCGTAGCGCCAGTTGGTTTCGGACTGGGGTTCGACGCCGCCGGAGCCGCAGAACACGCCGACGCCGCCGTCGAGCACCTTGAGCGAGCGGTAGACCTCGATGGTGAAGTCCACGTGGCCGGGGGTGTCGATGACGTTGAACTGGTGGTCCTTCCAGAAGCAGGTGGTGGCGGCGGACTGGATGGTGATGCCGCGCTCGGCTTCCTGCTCCATGAAGTCCATGGTGGAGGCGCCGTCGTGAACCTCGCCGATCTTGTGGATCTTGCCGGTGAGCTTGAGAATGCGCTCGGTGGTGGTCGTTTTGCCCGCATCGACGTGGGCGAAAATGCCGATGTTGCGGTATTTGGTGAGGTCCTTCATGCCGGTGGTTGCTTCTGGTTGGCGGGCGCCGGTTTCGCGCCGGGGGCGAATTGCTAGTCGAGGATCGGATTTGGCAATCCTAGAGTCGGTCGGGCGGGATTTTTCGTCGGGTTCGGTCTTTCACGTCATTGCGTAATGTGAATCCGGCCGAAAAGAGGATATTTGTTTTCCTGTCGCCGCGAGCACCCCTTCCCCCCGAGGAGCGGACAGCGACAACACACATACCCCCCGAGTTGAACCACTTCACGGTTTAGAAAGGCCGGCGAAAATCGAGTTTCCCCCACTTCGGTTTTCTCCGGCCTCTTTTTTTGTCCGCGATTTGGAACTGCCGGTGCGTGTCCGTCCAATCCCAGCCGCCTCAGCCCAGGCGAACCCCGGAATGAAGCGCTGGAAAATATCCTGCGATCACTCGTATTGAAGTGACCATTCGACGGCGGTGTTTTCCTTAGCCGTGAGTACGAGCGTGCCAAGGCCTTGGGCGGCATGGGCTTCTAGCTTGGCATCGCCGCCGGCGGCTTGGGCCTTTAGAGGGGTGGCTCCGTTGTGGGCGACGGCGATCTTGAAGGGATCGCTGCCGATGACGCGGGCGGTGCCGCTGAGGGTCTTGCCGGCGGCATCCCAGTGGACGTCGGCTGAGATCGACCCAGCCCTGAAGGAGGTGTCGGTCGGTGGAGACGACTTGTGGATTTGGCTGTGCTTTGCGGACGGAGATCATTGCGCAATGGTTCGGCTCGATTTCACGTTCGAGGCGGGCCTTGCCGGGAAAGTTTGCCAAGGTAGGTGTCGGTCCAGAAATCGTAGGCGTGGTATTGGGCGGATGGATCGAGACCGATGGAGTTACCGGCGCACTCGCCGCTGATGGCGGTGGAAATGACGGCGCGTTCTTTGCCGGTGTTGTAGAAGGTGATCTGGTGCCAATCGGGCGTGAGGTCGAGATCATAGACTTGTGGGTCTTTGACGCCGGTGAAGGCATCGAGCGGACGGGCGGACTTGGCCTCCGGGTAATGCGGATAGGTGCGGGAAACATCGCGCGTGATCTCCGGAGTGAACAACGAGAACGAAGAGGCGAGATCGAGCCGGCCGCTGGTTAGGAAGACCATGGTGAGCAAGGACTGGCGGATTCCCGGCGTGATGCCGTGCACGGCCTTGGTGTCCGGATAGTAGTTGAAGACCGACCGGTTTTTATACCAACGCAGGCCGCTGATGGAAATCATGGCCGGCTCGTAATCCTTCGAATCGCCCCAGGTCCGCTGGGTGTCCACGACTCCGGCGGTGACTTCGAGGCAGGGGCGTTTGGATTCACCGAGGTTGCGCTCGTCAATGAAACCGTCCTTACCAAATGCCTCGCGCAGCAGTCTCAAATGCTTTGCGGTAGGCGGCGCTGGTGGTCGAGTGGCGATCGTCGAAGCCGCCTTCCGGACGCCAGCGGTGGCCGGGTAATCGACCTTGACGCCGCGCACGCCGTCAGCGGCGATTTTTTTCCAGACCTTGAGAAAGTGGGCTTGGAACTCCTTGTCCGTGTAATCATAGGTGACGTATGGCTGATGGTGCGGGTGTCTGTGTTTGAGATTCCGGCCGGGTGTGGCTTTTTCCACTTCGGACGAGTCGTTGAAGAGCATCCACTGCGGAAACTGGCGGGCGAAGTCGTCGGACGGCATGCCGAGTTGCATGTAGATGTAGGGAATGCCGCCGCCGGCGCGCATGGCCTCGCACCACTTGGCCATGGTGTCGTAAGGGGCGACGAGGTGTTTATGCAGGCGGAAACGTTCGTCATCCCACCAACCTTGCTCGGTATCGAAGTGATATTTGTCTGGCTCGACGCGGAGGGAGACGGGAGTGTATTTCGTGATGCCGGATTTGTTAGCATGTTCGAGCTCCTCAATGAGTTTGGCCGAGTTGTTGACGTCGGGGAGCTTGCTGAGCGCCCCGACACTCCAGCCGCAGAGCACGGGGAAGTCATAGATGTTAGGGCTGGCGTGATTGGCGGCGCGCATGGCGAGACCGTAGCGTTCAAGGCGCTGCGAAAGGCTCGCGGGTGTGGACATCGAGGTAAAGGGTGTCGTGAGCGAGCCAGGTTTGATCCTCGTCGATCAAACGGCCGATCGGGTCTTCCGAGTAAAACGCGGGCGACCCGTCTTGCAGCACGGCGTAGGCACCGAATTCGCGGTAGCGCAGTCCACCCCAAACGGCAGTGCGGCGGGTGCCCTCGACCAGGCCGGTGAGCATGAGGGCGTTGGCGGCGCTGCGAGTGAGTCCAGGCTCGACAGCGGTGGGAGCGGCACCTGCACCGCCGTTGAGAGTCATCGGATTTCCCGATCGTTTTGCCGCCGAAAATGTTACCGCCGCCGAGGGGGCGGCTTTCCCTAACATGCAGGCTGAGAAAACCCGGGGTTTTGAGGCCGAAGCCGCAAACGAGTGCGGGATGGTTTTCGTAGAGCGCGTAAGTGAAGAGTTGTTTGGTAGCGCTTTGGTAGCGGAGTTCGTTGTTATCCACGACTTCCAGGGTGACGCGCTTGCCGGTGCCGAGTTCGTCGGTGAGAGCGGCCATGGTGATGGACTCGACGTTTCCGGTGCGTCCCCAAGGTAGGGCGAAACGGGCGTCGCCGAGAAGGATTTCGCCGGTTTGGGCGTCATGGATGGTGAAGGTGCCTTGTGCTTCAAACGCGACGGAGACGATGCCGTTGTTGAGTTTTCCATCAGCGTAGGTGACGGGTGCTGCGGCAGACGAATGCATGGAGGCGAGGGCGCAAGCGCAGGCGGCAAGGGAGCGGGTGATCATGGTTCGGAAATTGGATTCGGCCCGGTGAAAGGGACGCGGTTTTTGATTTGGGTGCTTGTGGAAGTGAGTTCTTGGTTTTCGTTTGGCGAAATGCCGACTGGATGCGTTTTTCCGGAAACGAAGGGTTTCACTTCCTGATTGTCCGGAGAAATGCACGCCAACTCCAGCACCTTTCCGACGCCGCCGTCACTTATGGGGATTCAGTTTTCAAGGCTCTTGAGGATCTTGTTCCTGGCCTCGTTGCTGATGTCGGCGCCGGCCACGGCTGCCCGGGCTGCCGCCAGGTCATATTCCTTCCATTGGTTCGCGGCGTTGCGGATCATGCTTTCCCGCTTTGAGGCATCGCTGACGCTGGCCGCCCAGTCGAATGCGGACTCCGGATCGCCCTGATTATCCGAGATCGGATACCAGCGATCCCACCGCTTGGTCGCGTTCCTTCCCCACCGCGAGGGTGTTGACGAATTCCGCGGCGCCCTTGATGTCGTTGTCTCCCAAATCATCCACCATGGATCGGATCGAGTTGGAGCGGGATTCTCCTTCGGGGAGGCTCATCACCCATTGACCGGCGGCCTTGGGGTCATGCTGCGCCCAATAGCTGGCGATCTGGGATGCGGTGCTTCCGAAGGTTTTTTCGATCGCTTCCGGCGCGAGGTTCGCGGTCGCTTCCTGATAGTATTGCAGCGCCGTGGCGTAGTCCTGATAGCTCAGGTTCTGAATCAGGGAGTTGAGCGAGCGGTTTTTGGAATCGCCCTCAAGGGAGTTCATGATCCATTCGCGTGCCGCTTGTGGATCATTGCTTCCCCATGCATCCAACCAGGGAACCGATCGCCTGCTGCCGTGACTTCTCATCCTGAATGCCCAGCGCGTAACGGCTGGCGGCGGCGGGCATCCTCATTGACCCAGTTGCTCAGGAACTGGCTGTGAACATTCCGCTGGGCGTCTCCTCTCAGGTCGAGGCTGTCGAGCCATGCAAGCGCGGCCGTTTGATCGGTCTTGATCCACTCCCCGACGATCATTCCAACCTGGTTGGAGTTTTGATTGTTCACGACCGCGCCGCCGAAAATGGCCGCCGCTTTCGCGGGATCGGTCTGCGCCACGGTGCCGATGATTCCGCTCATGGCTTGTTCCCGGGTCCGACCGGAAGGCAGGGATTCCACCCACTTTCGGGCGGCCTCGAGATCCTGCTGCGCCCACTGGCCCGCCAGATTGCGAAAACTGGTGGCTGGTCTGGTTGTTTGCGGGAAGCGATGACAAAAACGCGGCCGCCTTGGCGGGATCTTCCTGGATCAATTGGTAACTGCCATTTTGGATAGCCTTGGACTTGATCGGCCGCGGGCAGGCTGTTGATCCATGCGATGGCGGCATCGCTGTCGTGGCTCATCCACGCGGAGGTGATCGAGGAAAGCATGCTGACGCGATTTTGCCCGGGCGGCATCCCTTCGAGCATGTCCAGGGCGCGCTTCGGATCGGAGGTGACGAGCGCCATGGCGATGCCTTGCAGTGCTTGCTGCCGGTTCGAGGTCCCTTTGATCAGGTTGAGTTTCGCGATGGCGGCATCGGGATCATCCTTGGCCCACTTTTGAAAGAGAGTGTGATAATGACTGTAACCCTGCCGGTCTGGTGACTCGGATGCCAGCACCCGAAACGCCTCCTCCGGGTCCTCCGACGCCGCTTGGTTGAGGAATGCGTAGAGTGCGTACTGTTTGGTCTGCTGGATCCTTGATTCCGGAAAGCAATTGCCGTGCCTTGCCGAGGTCCGACCGGGAGATTGCCCCGATCACCGACGCAATCATCTGTCGTTTTAAATTCTTGTCGTCGAATTGCATGGCGGCGTCCCACGCGCCATCGGGATCGATCGCCGCCCAACGGTTGATCAAGGCATTGCTGAGCCGATAACGGCGGGCATCGTTCGGATCAAGTTTCTTGAGATCGATCATCATCGCGGCGATCTCTTCCGCGCCCAGTCGCTCGACAGCCTCCAGGAACGCGATGGAATCCTGGGCATTCCAATTATCGCCGGTTAGCTCCATCAGGGCGGCAAGACTTCGCGGGGAGGATGCCGTCCGCCCGGTGGTGGACTTGCCTGCGGACGAGGTCCTCGATGAAGGGCGGGTGCGGAGATTCGAAGATGCATCCACCATCCGGGGAACGGGATTCGGCATCATGGCCGGAATCGGCAGGGCTGTTCGATTTCGTGATGAGAAACCCGATGCCGATTCCGATCACAAGAGCCAATGAGAGAGGCTGGGAGTTTTTTCATTGAAGTCGAATCCATCAGGTTGGCCGGGCTGCTGCAACTCCATTTGCCGGGCGATTTTCCCCTGATGCGGCCGTTCTGATTTTGCGAGTCCCGTCAAACGGAAGGGATTGATTGAATTGTCAGACGGACGCTCGCGCCGCCGGCAAGGAACGTAGGTACCGGATCCGGTGCTCGGCAAGGAGTGCAACGACGGCGGTGAGCCCTCCTCCTGCTAGAAAGACCGCTATCGCGCCAAACCACGTGCCGTGCAGGTGGACCAGAACGGGATCCGACACCCACGTGAACCACACGCCGATGCAGAAACCAAGAAGAGTATGTCTGCCTAGCAGGCGGATGGCCCGAGTGAGTGACAATCTCCAGAACCAATCGCCCTTGGGCAGAAAAAAAACGACCACATAAGTCAGCACTGCGAAATAAAGAATGCGGACGAAATGGAGGTTTGTCCGACGTACCAGGAAGGATTTACCGCCCATGCTGGCGAATCGTAGAGATATCCTTGGTGGACCGAATAAGGAATAACCCAGACGCGCAAGGCTACGACAAGCATCAGAACGATTCCAGCGATGACCACGGGAACACTCCTCGTGATCTTTGGTTTGAAGCGGGCGATGACGATCCCTCCGGTGAACACCAACTGCCATGCGAACGGGTTGAAATAGAAGGGTTGTAATCCGAGGTTGCGCATTGGAAATCCAAGGCCGAACTGGGCACTGAGATAGAGCGCCACACTTGCGAGGATCGTAGCGCGCGGCCATTTGCTTAAACCGGCGATGATTGCGGGGCCGACGCAGATCAAAACCATGTAGAGCGGCAACACGTCGAAGAATTGCGGCATCTTCGCGAATCCGGCAAACGCGAGAAAGGGACTCGCCCAGCCTTGCCATCGGTTGTGCATCTGAAGGATCTCATTGGACAAGATGCCCTCTGCGAGTCCTTGGGCTTGCAGCATCCGCACTGTCAGCCATACCGCGGCGAACGTGAGGAAATTGGCGAGGTAAAGCTGCCAGGCCCGCAAGAGGGATTTTTTCACTATTGGTCCCAGTCCGTTGCGGTCGAAGGCCTTTCCATACACCAGTCCGTAAACTTGGCCGGAAATGAAAACGAAAATCATCGCCGCACAGGCGAGACCCCAGAAAATAGGCGTTGCCTGAATAAACAACGGGAGATTGGTTTCGGAATCGCCAAGCACGTGATCGTAAAGAATCACCAGCAAGGCCACTCCCCTGAAAAAATCGAGGCGGACGTCGCGAGAGCGCATTGGTGCCAAAGACGGAGCCATTGGTAAAACGGCGCGCATCAGAATACAAAAGGGAACGGGAGTGGCGACGGGCGACGCAAGGGGCGGGCTTCGTAGTGTTTCACCCGCGAATGGGGGAGTGGAGTTGACCGAATTCGTTGAGCTGCCAAGAGTGGAATGGGGACTTTCACAGCTTCTATCGAGTAAATTACCCGGCAAAACGATGCGTTTTCATGGCGTTTTGCCAAGAATATCTTTTTGGATTTCTAGCGGCGACGATTTGCTGGCGGGTGGGCCTCTTGTCTGTCAGATGGATTCGGGAACCTGAGTCCGGGCATTCTGTGTTTTGAGAGAACAAAGTTGGATGATTGAGGCTTGGAAGTTTTTCCCCGGCGGATTGTTGTGGGCGTGTGGACGCGATCCGGATCCGTGGGGCGCGGCAGCACAACCTGAGGAACATCGACGTCGATATTCCGCGGGGGAAACTCGTGGTGATCACGGGGCCGAGCGGGTCGGGGAAATCGTCGCTGGCGTTTCACACGCTGTATGCCGAGGGGCAGCGGCGCTATGTGGAATCGCTGTCGGTCTATGCGCGGCAGTTTCTCGATCAGTTGGAGAAGCCGGATGTCGATTCGATCGAGGGGCTGAGCCCGGCGATCGCGATCGAGCAGCGGGGCGGCGGGCTGAACCCGCGCTCGACGGTGGCGACGGCGACCGAGATCCACGACTACCTGCGGGTGCTGTGGGCGGCGGCGGGGATGCCGCACGATCCGGAGACGGGCGAGCGGCTGGAGCGGATGAGCGCGGCGGACATCGTGAACGTGCTGGCGGCGCTGGCGGAGGGGACGAAGGTGATGTTGCTGGCGCCGGTGCCGAAGGAGGAGCTGGGCGAGCCGGCGCGGTTGTTCGGCGATCTGCAGCGGCAGGGATACGTCCGGGTGCGGGTGGACGGCGAGGTGCTGGAAATCGAGGAGGCGGCGGAGAAGTGGCCGGAGTTGCCGGCGGCGGTGGAGATCGTGGTGGATCGCTTCGTGGTGCGGCCGGGGGTGGAGTCGCGGCTGGCGGACTCGGTGGAAACGGCGCTGCGGATCTGCGGGGCGGAGGCGCGGGCGGCGGTGCAGGAACCGGGTGCGGACGCGTGGCGGGACCTTGCGTTTCAGACGAGCTTATCGGAATCCGCGGACCGGGTTTCATGGTCGGCGAGCTCTCGCCGAAGCATTTTTCCTTCAACTCGCACCTCGGTGCCTGCGAGGCCTGCGAGGGACTGGGCACGGAGATGTTTTGCGATCCGGGGCTGCTGGTGGCGATCCGGGCGCCGAGGATGCGGAGGTGGACGCGGTCTGGTGAAGCGAGTACCGCGGAGGCGAAGGCTCGCGGAGATCAGCGCGGCGGAAGCTGGCGAAGTTCATGGCGCACCGGCGGCGTGCGGGGTGTTGTTTCAGGCGGGAGCTGGAGACCGGATGGAAGGTCGGGCGGAGAAGACGCAGAAGATCGGTCGAAGGCCTCGCGCGCGAAGGCGGAGAAGATCGCGGAGGCGAAAGCGAGCTCAGGCGGCGCTTGCGCGGGTGATGGCGCATCGGCCGTGTCGGCTGCGATGGCGGCGGCTCAAGCCGGAGTGGCTGGCGGTGAGGATCGAGGGGGCGGCGGAGCTGGCTGGGGATTCAGGATTTCTGCGAGCTGGGGTGGCGGAGGCGATCGGTGGCTGGAGGGATCCGGATGCCGGCGAACCGGCGGAGGTTTGCAAACGGCTGGTCGAGCGACGTGCGGACGCGGCTTGGCGTTTCTCGAGGAGGTGGGGCTGGACTATCTAACGCTGCGATCGCACGAGCGGCACGCTCTCCGGCGGCGAGGCGCAGCGCATCCGGCTGGCGACCCAGCTCGGCGCGGGTCTGTCCGGCGTGATCTACGTGCTGGACGAGCCGAGCATCGGGCTGCACGCGGCGGACACCGGCGCGGTTGATCGGCGCGCTGACCCGGCTTGCGGGATTTGGGAAACACGGTGGTCGTCGTGGAGCACGACGAGGAGATCATCCGGGCGGCGGATTGGTGATCGACATCGGGCCCGGGCGCGGGGGCGGCGGGCGGGGAGGTGCTGGCGGCGGGAGCGCCGGGGGAGATTGATTCGCCGACGGGGGAGTGGTTGCGAGGGAGGTGAAGCCAGCGGCAGGCATCCAGATCCGACGAAGCGAGCACTACGCGGCGGAGCTGGTGATCCGCGGCGCGCGGGAGCATAATTTGCAAAACCTCGATGTGGCGATTCCGCTAGGGCGGCTGGTTTGTCTGAGCGGGCCGAGCGGCAGCGGGAAATCGACGCTGGCGGATGACATCCTGCGGCGGGCGCTGGCGCGGCATTTCCATGGCTCGGGCGAGGCTCCGGGGAAGCATGATGGGATCGAGGGGCTGGAGCTGATCGAAAAATGCGTGGTGGCCGACCAGTCGCCGATCGGCCGCAGCCCGCGCTCGAATCCGGCGACCTTCACCGGGGCGTTCGACCTGATCCGCGATCTTGTTCACCAAGCTGCCGCTTTCCAAACAACGCGGCTACGGCGCCGGGGCGCTTCAGTTTCAACGCGGCGGGCGGGCGCTGCGAGCGCTGCCAGGGGAACGGCCGCCTGAAGATCGAGATGCATTTCCTGCCGGACGCCTGGGTGACCTGCCCGGCCTGCGGCGGCCGGCGTTTCAACCGCGAGACGCTGGAGGTGACCTACAAGGGGAAATCCATCGCCGATGTGCTGGAGCTGCCCGTCGAGCGAGGCGCTGGCGTTTTTCCGGCCGATCCCGAAGCTCGCACCGGATTCTCGCGATTCTCTGGAGGAACTCGGCCTCGGCTATCTGCAGCTCGGCCAGGCCGCCAACACGCTCTCCGGCGGCGAGGCGCAGCGGCTGAAGCTCGCGGTCGAACTCGCGCAGCCGCCAGGCGCCGCACACGCTCTATCTCTTCGACGAGCCGACCACCGGCCTGCACTTCGGCGACGTCGAGCGCTGTTGGCCGCGTTCCTCCGCCTGCGCGACGCCGGGCCACAGCGTGCTGGTCGTGGAGCATCATCTCGACGTGATCGCCGCCGCGGACTGGGTGATCGAGCTCGGCCCCGGCGGTGGAATCCATGGCGGACGGCTCGTGGCTGAAGGTCCGCCGGATGTGATCCGGAAAAACAAGAACTCGCCGACCGGGCGGGCGCTGGCGCGGATCAACCGGATGACGCCGCCACGCGGTATCAGCGAATCGGAGATTTTAGGGAAATTCCGGTGGACAATTCATCCTGTCTGACATTACCCAACCTGCCTCTTGACGAGGCGTTCGCCTCCGAAGAACTCTGGCAGTGTAGCTCAGTGGTAGAGCAGAGGACTCATAAGCCTTTGGTCGGCGGTTCAAATCCGCCCTCTGCCACCGGTTCGTTTTCAAGGGATTGCAAAGATGAGGGTCTAGCTCTAGGGCGGGTGTGTTCCCGCATGCAGACTCTGCCAGACTTCGATTGCCATTGGGAAGGGCCGGGTCCGCCACGGACTGATTGGAATTCCTGATGCAAGAAGGACTCTGAGCTCAGACATTTGAAAAGAGGGAATGCGAAGGTGGTCGGAGGAAATCCCACCGTGAACGGCACTCGCACGATTTTTCGTCCACACGGTGGAACGGTAAGCGGCGCAATTATCTCGAACGACCTGTTCAGGCGCTAATGAACGAGTCGATAGCCGGTAAGTACGGTCATCTGGCTCCGCAAATTCTAATTATGTGATTTAATAGTTTACACTTCTTAATGATTTAGGGGAGCATTTCGCCCGGTTTGTTGTAAGTCATTTCCAAGCTGTGGTTTCCACGGCGTATTCTCCGGTCCTTCGTATCAAAAAACATCAATAACGGTCACGGTGGGTCTGGGAAATGGGAGAAAACAAACAATCGATTTCCAGCCCCAAAGCCGAAAGACAACTATGAAACAGCTTCCCGCTCCCTTCCGGACCATGTGCCATCGTGAACGCCGCGTCAGGCCGCACAACACCGGTCTGGAGGGCGTTTCGGTGCTCCGGGGCGGATTTGCGAAGGGATTTGGCGGCGTCACTCGGGTCGCGTTGCTTTTCGGCCTTCTGCAAGTGGTCGCTCATGCTGCTGCAAATGAGACGGTGTCCAACATCAATGATTCCGGAGCCGGGTCTCTGCGTCAGGCGATTGTGGATGTCTCGGCGGCGGGAACCATCAATTTCAGCTCAACTCTCGGCGGCCAAACCATCGCCCTAGCGAATGAACTGGTGCTGGGCAAAGACCTGACGATCGACGCCAGCGGACTCACGGGTGGGCTGACTCTGACCGGGGGTGGGGCCAAGCGCCTCTTCCGGGTGGGCGCCAACCAGAATGTCACGCTGCGACGCCTGACTCTGACTGCCGGCAATGGCAACGGGGCGTCGGACAACGGTTTTGGTGGCGCGATCTACAATGTTGGCATCACCACCGTGGATCGCTGCATTTTCAGCGGAAACACTGCGGTCAATTACGGGGGTGCCATTTACAATGCCTTGGATGCCACGCTGTCCGTCAGCAGTTGCACATTCAGCGGAAATTCGGCGGGTCTGTATGGCGGCGCGATTTCCAATTCCAGCCTCCTGACCGTGACCGGCTCGACTTTCAGCGGGAATGGGGCGGGTTTCGAAGGCGGCGGCATTTACAGCGATTTCTCCAGCACGCTGACGATCAACAACTCCACCTTCACGGCCAACAGCGCGGCTTTCTTCGGTGGCGCGATTTTCAACGGCAGCCCGCGACTGACCCTCACCAGTTCCACTCTCGTCGGTAATTCGGCGCTCCGGATCGGTGGCGGCATTTACAACGATTTCTTCGGCACGCCGACCTCGAACATCACCAATTCCATTGTCGCGCTCAACTCGGCCCCGGAAGGTGCGGAAATTTTCGGCCCGTGGGAGGGTGCCAATAATTTCACCAGCGGCGATCCCAAGCTCTCGCCACTTGGCAGCTTTGGCGGTCCCACGCCGACCATGCCGCCGCTGCCAGACTCGCCGGTCATCGATGCCGGAGGCACAACGACGTTGTCAACCGACCAGCGGGGGCAAGCCCGTATTCTCAATGGCGGCCTCGACATCGGGGCCTTTGAAATTCCGTTTTCCGACTACAATCCCACCGGTGTCACGATTTACGCCCGGGTGCCTGTCTTGGATCAACTCGGGGACTTCGAAATCTCCACGGATCCGGATTTCGTGCCGGTCGTAAGCACGTTGGCGGGGACCGGCGTCGATGGATTCGAGGACGCCACGCGGTTGTCGGCACAGCTCGGTTATCCATCCGGAGTCGCGCAGGACTCGCAGGGAAATATCTTTTTCGCGGATACCGGGAATCACCGGATCCGCATGTTCGGCGCGGACGGGCTGGTGATCACGATCGCCGGAACCGGCACTTACGGCTTGGCGAACGGATCCGGTGCCAGCGCGCAATTTGCCTTTCCTTCCGCCTTGGCGGTCGGCCCGGATGACAATGTTTACGTCGCGGACACCTTCAACCACCGCATTTGCAAGCTGACGCGGCCGGCGATTTCCGGCGGTGCCTGGACGGTGACGAACCTGGCTGGCACGGGGAACAGCGGATACGTGGAAGGTGCCGGATCGGTCGCACGCTTCAATTTTCCTTACGGCCTGACCCTGGATGCCAGCGGCAATGTCTACGTGGCGGATTCACTCAACCACCGCATCCGCAGGGTGACCCCTGGGGGAGCGGTCAGCACGTACGCCGGAACGGGCGCGGCGGGGGCGGCCGATGCTGCGGCTGCAAGTTTGGCTTCGTTCAACACGCCTCAGAGTGTCGCGATTCTCGGTGGAAATCTGTTCGTGGCGGACACGTTCAACGACCGCATCCGTAAAATCGTCATCTCGTCGGAACCTTCCGCCAGAACGGTCTCCACCTTCGCCGGATCGAGCACGGGATTTGCCGAAGGCAACGGGACTGCGGCTCAATTCGACACTCCATCCGGCCTCGCGAGCGACGGTGCTGGCAGCCTCTACGTCGCCGACGAGCAGAACCACCGGATCCGCAAGATCACTTCAACCGGCGAAGTCTCGACCGTGGCTGGCACGGGAGTTCTCGGCTTGATCAACGGAAAATCCGACGTCGCCCGATTCAACTCGCCGACGGGAGTTCTCGTCGGCCTGGATGGGAATCTGGTGGTCGCGGACGGCCAAAACCACGTGCTGCGCCGCATCGTCGTCAAACCCATCACCGTGCCCTCCTCGGTCATCATCGGGACCACCAACGCCGATGGAGTGCAGGTCAAAACCGTTCTCGATTTCGCCGCACTGGGGCTGGATCCCAGTGTGACCTACTATTTCCGCTGGAAATCCTCGACCTCGGGCGCCACCCAACTGCTGGGGCAGAGTTTCTTCCTGTATGACTTCCCCGTGGTGGTTACCGAAGCCGCCAGCAATCTCACTCCGAACTCGGCGCAGCTCAATGCAAACGTCGATCCGAAGGACGGTCGCACCATCGTTACCTTCGAATATTCGACCGACCCGGCCCTTCTGAAACCCTACGAAGTCTCAACACTCGCCGGTGCCGGCGGGGCGGAATTTTCCAATCCGTCTGGGGTCGTCACCAATACGACCGGCGACGTCTTTGTGGCGGACCGACTGAACCACAGGATTCGCAAAATCACCTCGGCGGGTGTCGTCAGCACCTTCGCCGGCTCCGGCGTGGCGGGATTTGCCGAAGGCTCGGGCACCTCCGCCCAGTTCGAAAAACCAACCGGCCTCGCCATCGACAGCAGCGGTAATTTGTATGTCGCCGACGAGTCGAACCACCGGATCCGTATGATCGACCCGGCAGGTCTGGTCACCACGTTCGCGGGTTCCGGCATCGCGGGATTTGCGGAAGGTGCGGCGGCCTCCGCCAGATTCCTTTACCCGGCAGGCGTGGCCGTGGATGCCGATGACAATGTCTATGTGGCGGATTCCGGGAACCAGCGCATCCGCCAAATCGTTGCCGCTACGGAGATTGTGTCCACTCTCGCCGGCACAGGCGTCGCCGGTTTCAACGACGGAGACTTCTCAAACGCCCAGTTTTCCTCGCCGCAGGCCCTCGTTGTGGGAACGGCCGGAACCTTGTTGGTGGCGGACACCGGCAACCACCGGATCCGCGTGATCGACGCCGGCACCGTGACTACGCTGGCGGGCGACGGTAGTGCAGGATTTCTCGATGGGGCCGGCGGAAGCGCGCAATTTTCCTCGCCGCGTGGAATTGCTCTGGACGCAGATGGCATCGTTTTTGTCGCCGACACCGGAAACCATCGCGTTCGCAGGATCGCCACCGACGGTCAAGTGAGCACGCTCGCGGGATCCGGAATTCCCGGCCACATCAACTCGCCGGCGATCGGTCTCTATCCAGCCACAGCCTGCCGGTTTGACCAACCGGTGGGAATCACGGTGGACGCCGCTGGCCGCTTGTTCGTCACCGAAGAGGGGATGCTGCGCAAAGTCGCCCGCAGCGCCACACTGCCGACCGTGACCGTGACGCCTGATGCTGATGGCAACGGGGAACGCGACGTGTTTGCAGCTGTCAATCTGCCTCTGCTGTATGGATCGACCTATTATTTCCAGGCGAGAGGAACTGGTTACCGGGATTCGGTGACTGGCGGAATCCTCAGCTTTGCGACTCCGCAAGCGATGATCACCGTGTTCGACGGTGCCAGCACCAGCGCCCAAGGGCTCGATGACCAACAGGCCGGCATCGTGGATTTCGGCAGCACTCCGACCGGCCAGGCCACCGCGCGCTCCTTCACCATTTTCAACCCGGGAACCTGGCCGCTCACCGTAAGCGCGGTCGATCTGCCAGCCGGATTCCAACTCACCGGTGGAGTGACCGTCGTCAATCCGGGAACTCCGCTCACCTTTGGAGTCACGCTCACGGCGGCCAGCGCGGGAACCTTCAGTGGAAATCTCGTCATCTCCAGCGATGCGCCCGAACAGCCAACTTTCACCTTCCCGATCACCGGCGAAGTTCTCGATCCGCCGGTGCTCACGACTCAGGCTGCAAGCGCCGTCGGAACCAGCACCGCGACTTTCAATGCGACCGTCAACCCGAAGGACAGCGCAACCACAGTCTGGTTCGAATGGTCGCAGGATCCTGAGTTCGATGGCGTTTCAGTCACGACTCTAGCGGGTTCGACCACCGGTTATCTGACCACCGACGCAGATGGAAACACCTACGTCGCGGAAAAACAAAACCACCGGATACGCAAAATCACGCCGGATGGCACGATCACCACTTTCGCCGGAACCGGCGTCGCCGGCTTTGCCGATGGAGCGGGTGCCACCGCGCAATTCAACCAACCGGTCGGAGTCACGATCAGCAGCACGGGTGTTCTGTTTGTCACGGATTCTCAAAACCACCGCATCCGGGCGATTGATTCGGCAGGAGTCGTCACCACCTACTCCGGACTTGGCACGCCGGGATTCACGGACGGAATCGCCACCGCAGCCCGCTTCAGCAATCCCGCCGGATTGGCGATCGACAGTTTCGGGACACTCTATGTCGCGGATTCCGGGAACAACCGCATCCGCAAAGTCGCACTCGATGGATCGGTGAGCACCTTGGCCGGCACCGGCACCGCCGGCTCGGCAAATGGCGCGGCCGCAGAGTTCAACGCGCCGGTCGGCATCGCTCGCGATTCCGCCGGTTTTGTGTATGTCACGGAAACCTTCAGCCATGCGGTCCGCAAGATCGCGGGGGACGGATTTACCAGCGTTTTCGCCGGCTCGGCGACCACGGCAGACTATGTCAATGCGACCGGCGCCGCCGCCCGTTTTTCCAATCCTGTTGGACTCGCCGTGGGTGTGAACGGATTGCTCTACGTCGCGGACAAGGGAAATCACCGCATCCGCGCCATCAGCCCGGATGGCGTCGTCACCACGGTTGCCGGGTCAGGCACTTCGGGAACGATCGGTGGTGTTGGAGAAGTCGCGCAGTTTTTCAGCCCGTTCTCGCTGGCCACCACCGCGAGCGGCGGCGTCATCGTGGGCGAATCCGGCAGCTCGACCGTGCGCAAAATTAACCCGCTCCAAATCCTGCTGCAAGCCGTGGCCGGACTCACTGGCACGGATGATCTATCCGTTTCATTGCCGGTCACTGGTCTCCCGGAAACCGCTCCCTATTATTTCCGAGCCATCGCCACCAACGGCGGCGGCACCACCATCGGAAATATCATCAGCATGAATATCGCGGAACCCACCACCGCTTATGAAGCTTGGCGTGTCACGAAGTTCGGCGTCGATGCGGGTAATCCGCTCATCTCCGGAGCCTCCGCATCACCGTCCGGGGACGGAGTGTGCAACCTGCTCAAATACGCCTTCGGTCTGGATCCGCTTGTCCCCGTCGCAGGCGGGATGCCGGTCATGGGCCTCAGCGGCGCCTCGCTTTCACTCACCTACACCAAGGTGCTCGCCGCCACGGACGTGCTCTATACCGTCGAGTGGTCTGCCGATCTGGACACATGGAGTCCGGTCGGCGTCACCGAGCTGACACTCAGCGGAGATGCCGTCACCCAACAGATTCTCGCCACGGTCACCGCCGCGCCCGCAACGGCCAAGTTCCTCCGGATCAACGTCACCTTGCAGTAATCATGTCCCATTTCCTTAATCTCATGAAACACTCCTCTTCTTCATTCTGGTGCTTGATCGCAGGCCTTCTCGCCGGCGTCGTGACCTTGGCCGCTCCGGTCAGCGCCCAGACCGCTAGCCAAACGATTTCGCTTACCGCCGGATGGAATGCCGTCTGGTTGGAAGTTGAGCCGGTCGATGCTATCGGTCAACGCAAGGCCCCAGAAGAGGTTTTTGCCGATCCTTCGATTTTGACGATTGCCACCCCCAAGCAGCTCGCCGGGTTGTCGGAGTTTTTTGCAGGGGATCCCGGCACCATCACGACATTCAACCAAGAAGAATGGCAGCAATGGAAACAGACTGATCCCGCTGGAATCAACGACCTTTCCCTGATTCAGGGCAACCGTCCCTATCTGATACAAGTGGCGACCGGTAGAGCGGCGTTTTCGGTCAATTTGACCGGTAAGGTGCGGTTCTTTAAACACAACTGGGTGCCGGATCGTTACAATCTCGTAGGCTTTGGATTGCAGGGGGCACCGAGTTTCAACACCTTCTTCGGGCCATCCGGAACGACCCACCCGCTTTCTAAAATCTTCACCTTGGATGCCGCTACAGGAAACTGGCTGACTGTCACGGGGTCAGCTTCGATGGCTTCCGGTAAAGCCTACTGGGTCTTCTGCGCGGGCCCTTCCAACTACATGGGTCCGGTTTCAGTGAGCTTTGATCGCTTCGCCGCCGGTGCTTTAAACTTCGGCGGACCCTTGGACTCGGTGGTCGTCGGCCCTGGTGTGGATGCTCTGGAATTGGATTTGAAGGAGTTGGTTTTCAGCAACGTCGGCACCACCACCGCAACTCCCGAGTTGGACTTGATCACACCTGACCCCGCCGCCGGCAATTTGGCGCTTTATGTGGTGAACCCGGCACCCAATATCTTGTCATACGAACGAGGCAATCAGGTGGATTCCACTGCGGGCGCTGGTGCAAGTTCTTCTCTCGAAAAAACCGTCGCTTCCAGGCAGACCGTGATCCTCACCCTGGGTGCCAAACGCAATTGGAACGACAACACCCCACGGACCAATACTTTCCGCGTCAAGACCGGCGAAAACAGCGCTTCGTTTTGGCTGCCTATCATCGCTCTCAAAACCGATTTACCGCAGGCCACCACGGGTGGTGCGGGAACGCCTGCGAGTGAGGTGGCTGGTCTGTGGGTCGGTGAAATCGTCTTCGACGCAGTGACCAGCATTGTTGAAGATGGTGCTCCGGTAAGACCCTCCGCGGGATCTTCCCCGATGCGCATTCTTCTGCATTCCGATGACAGCGGCACGGTGCGCCTGCTCTCACAGGCGACCGTGATGCAAACCAAGACTGCTGATCCGGATATCACCCCCATGCCGGTGTTGGTCGTGGATCCGGCGAAAATTCCATTTTTCGAGGGAATTAAGGAGCGCAATGGAAAACTCGTCGGACTGCGCATCGAAGCAGTGGCTTATGACATGCCGCGCAAGCTCGACCGCGTGAGCCAGGGAAATCTGATCGAGGATCCAAAATTCCTAACACTAACCAACCTCAGTCGGGATCTCCAGACCGCCCTGAGTACAGGATCCACTCAATCGGACACTGGCGCAAAAAACCATGATTGCCAATAATACCGCTGCCATCGATGTCGCCAAGGCTACCATTCCGGATCTGCTGCCAGACTATCTCCTCTCCAGTTTGGGACGACCACCGAAGCTGGCAGAGGCCTACGACCTCACCTCACCCATGAGCGGTTCTGTCGGAGCCGGACAGACACTGGCGGCCAACCTCAAGCTCGACTCGTTCCATCGCAGCAACCCGTTCCGACACGCCTATCATCGTGACCTCGTCAAGGGGCCGCAGATCACCCGCATCCTTAGCGTCGCGCTCGATGCGGAACAACCTGCCGCAGGCCGCCTCCGTGGAACCTGCACGGAAACCATCACCGGCCTCATGAAATCCAACCTCACGCTCACCGGGCGCGTCGAGCTCAGCCGCGTCAGCACCGTGGATACCCTCAACTAATTTCAACTCACCGATTCCATGAATCTCCCTACTGCGATGAAAAATCATTCCTTGCTCCCGCTTCTGAAGGTATTCGCCACCGCGTTTATTATAGCCGTTTCAACTGGCAACGCTTTCGCGCAAGCTCCCGAAATTGAAGTAAGAAATGCGGCTGACTCCATTCTCGTTTCCGGAGCGACTCCGGCTCAAGACTTCGGATCCGTCGCTGTAGCTGGAGCCACCAGCCCACTGACGTTTACCATTAACAATATTGGAAATGCAGATCTTACGGGGCTGACAACGGCCATTTCCGGCACGGGCTCGGGGGATTTCAGTGTCACCACCGCGCCTGTTTCCCCAGTAACTGGTCCCAGCGGCAACGCCATCCTCACAGTCACTTTCAATCCATCCATTTCTGGCGTTCGTAATGCCGCGATCACAATTACCAGTAATGATGCGGACGAGGGTTCTTTTGTTGTCAATCTTACAGGCACGGGCACGGTGCCTGAAATCGCCGTGGAGAATTACTTGAGTGCCAACCTCACGACTCCATCGGCATTCGATTTTGGTTCGGTTCAGGTGAGCTCTCCCTTAGCCCGGACCTTTACGATCAGAAGCACCGGGACGGCCACTCTTACGGGGTTGGGGGTCACAAGGTCCAATGGAGGAACTACGGGCCAATTCACATTATCCGCGCTTAGTCCGGTCGGGACAAGCATAGCGGCGGGTGGTTTCGCCACTTTTACGGTCACTTTCACTCCAACCTCAACCGGTGCTAAATCCGCTGTGATCACAATTGTCAGCAATGATGCGGACGAGAATCCTTTTGAGATCAATCTTACTGGGACGGGCACGGTGCCCGATATCGATGTGCAGTATCCTACGGGCACCAGCCTTACCGATGGCTCGTCAACAGTAGATTTCTCAACGACCCCGGTGGGTACGCCTGTGACGCGTGACTTCACGATCAAAAACCTGGGGGTGAATACCAGCCTGTCGATAACTGGCGCTAGTATCACTACTGGCTCCAGCTATTTCACGGTCACGACTGCCCCTGCGACATCTGTAGCTGGTCCGTCAGGCAGTACTCCCATGGTGGTAAGGTATAACCCGACAGCATTCGGAAACCACACGGCGACACTTCGGATCACCAGCAATGACCCGGATGAGGGCACATTTGATATTGAGCTGACCGGGACGGGTCAAGCTGCCGAGATCGGGGTCTTAGGGGATGGAGGAGCCGCTATTGCTGACAACGGCACACAGCAATTCGGAAATGTGTCAGTGTCAGATAATAGAAAGATCACTTTCACCATTCAAAACACCGGCAATATCGCTCTAACTCCGGTGAGTTTCTCCTGGCCCAATGGGTCTGGGGATTTCGATCTGGTTAGCCCTCCATCTCCGTCAAATTCCGTGGCGATAACGAATGGAACCACTCAATTTGCGGTGAACTTCTCGCCTACTTCGGGTGGTTTGAAAACCGCGGTTCTGCGGATCACTACCAATGATCCGGACGAGGGTACCTATGACATAACGATGAGCGGATCAGGAAATACCCCGCCCTCAGGCACTGACGCATTCGGTTACAGGCTCATACCTACGCCGGTCAATGCGTTCTCTCTGAACCCAGCTACGGACCCAAACGTGGTGAATGCCGCCGACCTAGCAGGAGACGATAACTATCAAGCGGTCAATCTTGGGTTCACGTTCTACCTCTATGACAGGCCTTTCACTTCTTGCGCGGCTTCGATCAATGGCCTGCTCACTTTCGGTAGCGTATCAAGTTCCTACAGTCCGAATATAATTCCAACGGCATCCAGTCCGAATGGTTTCATTGCGCCGTTTTGGACCGATTTGTTAAAGGGAGTCAACAGTCAGATCTATTACGTGACTCGAGGATCGGCTCCAAACCGAGTGTTCGTCATCGAATACGTGGATATGGAGGAATTCGGCAATGCCAGCGCCAAGATCTCTTTCCAAGTCCTGCTGTATGAGGGTAGTAACTCGATTGAAATTCAATACAAAAAAGTTTCTGGCTTCTCTGCGACACGCAACGTCACCACCGGCATCGAAAACTTCGCGGGAACCACTGGAATCCAACATACGTCGCTACTCCAGCGCCCGGCCGCCGGAACGGCCATGCTTTTCACCAGGCCGGTCGTGGTCAACGTGGAAAGCAAATACACTCGTCCGGATGGAACGGAAACGGATGTGGGGACATTGGCGATCGGCCTGGATCCCGCCATCGGCATATATAAAGAACCTTATGAATCTTCAAAACGGTTTGAAGCACCGGAATTCATTTATCTGGACAAGGATTTTGGAGTGCTGACTGAAGTTGGGCAAGTGAGAAATCTTAATGACCCGGCTCCCTACCCCACCTGCCCTCGATGATCAGGCCTGGTATCGCTTGGTGAACGACGGCTACGCGATCGACGGACAAGTGGTTCAGGGGACTCACACGTTCTTTACCACCACACTGAATCATGACGTGACGGTGATTTGGAGATGGCGCTTGGAATACGCAGCGATCGTTGAGGGCGGGAAGCCAAACGGTGGATCTGTCAATGATGGCGGCCGTCAATGGCTCAAGCCCGGCGACCAGTTCATTGCCGTGCTTGATAGTCCACTTGATGACTTTGCATCATCGTCGGGCACGCGTTTGAAAGTCACAGGATATTCCTTGTATGACAAAGCCGATGCCCAAATCGGGGATACGATCCCCGTCACTGCGGGTTCCTACGTCGAGTCTAAGCCTCTTAACATGACGGCTCCTGTCCGATTGAAATGGAACTGGGTGGGAGAAGTGCGCTATCGTTTCGATGCGATGAGCTCGGGTCTTGCCACCAGTGTTCAAAACAGTCAGGCATTCATCCGGATATGGACGGGGTTTGTTCCCCCTACTCCGGGTCCGTTCGCTGCTGGAACACCCGGCGACCCTATTTACGGTATCGGAGCGGACTACACGGTTTGGGTTCCTGTGGGATCAAAAATCACCGTCGGAGCATTCTATCGAACCGAGGACCGGCGCTTGACGATGGGCGACTTCGCCGCGCCTCCGGGTGGGAATCTCACATCGCTCGGCAGATTCGTGTCTGCGCTCACGGATGACACGGTGGATGCGAAGACTGCGAGAGTTTACACCACATTTGCGACCACTCCCACAGATATTCATTGGATCTACGAGCCTACGGTTTTCCGTGCAGAAATTCCGCTTGGGCAAAGTTTTGATCCGGCGAATCCGGATCAGCAACTCGTTCCTGACTTGGCGACGGATGGAAATCTGAAGTTGGATGGCACCGGGCCGGGAAGCACATTTGAGACAAAGATCCAATCCCCGGAAGGAAGCATTCTGAGCGGGACGGCATTGCGCTGGGATGGCGTCGGAAAACAATTGTTTCCCGTCCACCTTGGCAGTCACAGAGTGGCATGGCCGGATGCAAGTAATTCAGGTGAAACCTATCTGATCGAAGTCGTAACTGCTTTCCCAGGTGAAACGGCGGCGCTAACGACACCGCGTGAGAATGAGAATGGAACACGCAAGTCCCCACCGAACTATGAGATGGTCACAGAGGAGCTTGCTGAGGTATCGACCGATTATCCAGCGGCACCGATTGCGCACTATCGCCATCTGTATGATCCGGTGGAAGCCCGCCAGCCACCGACCAAGTTGGACCTGAGCGCCACGGATGAATGGACATTTCAGGATATGACCTTTGCCGAAGAGAGTGCCGAGGCCACCGCTAACAAGACAAGTTCCGGAGTGCCGTTCAACACCAACGGTTCGGGACGCAGCGTATTGCTCTACAGCTTCCGTCCCAATACGGATGAAATCGCCAATGGTGACCTTACCAAGGAGAAACTCGCCGTCCGCATTGTCAACTCCACTCCTTTGAGTGTGATCAATCGTAATAACGCCCAGCTGGTGCTCGGTCGCAAGGCGCTCGAACTTGGAAGCAGTTCCACGTCAGGTGGTGCCTATGGTGTCGTTCAGACCGGTGGCTCACCGATATCCACGTCCGTGGATCCAGGAAATAAATTCGTGGTGGACTTCTGGCTCAATGCGAAAGGGTTGAAAGCGCCTGCAGCGGTCTCGCTCAGCGCTGCGGTAACTGTTAGCGGATCAAACACTGTGACCTGTGCCAGCACCAGCGCGGTAGTGGCGGGCATGAACATCAGCGGGCCGAACATCCCCGCTGGCACGAAGATCACATCGGTTGCCGACACCAACACAACGACTCTGATACTCAGCAACGCGGCCACGGCCAGCGGCAGTGGCTTGTCTTTAACTGCTAACAACAAGCCGGTGACTGTCATGAGCACGGGTGGCGGCGGCCTCAAGGTCACGCTCGACTCGGAGGCTTCGACGGCTACCGCGACATACCGCGGCGTGCAGGTGAGCCACTCATCTGTCCAAGTCCGGTGTGGCTTGGCGTCATTATGCCATCCATGTCTTCACCAATACGTTCTTCGGTGTCGAGGTGACGATCATGGACTTCTATCTGGACGGAGTGCGCCAGGAAAAAGGTTTCGTCACGAGCTTGTTCCCAGGAACCGCCCCGTCAACCATCGGCAGCGGAGTGACCGCAACTCGCTGAGATTCGGTGTGGATGCTGAGCCGCGCAGCGGGTTGCAACTCGATAATTTCCGCCTTTTTAAACTCGGAGCGGATCCGCTTGGCTATCTGAATACCGGCGAAGTCCGGAAACTGCGGACCGTCCGTGACATGACGGTGGGCGCGAATCGACTCCGTAGTGTGCCGCCCACAGTTGTCGTTCAATTTCGAAAGCGCTCCATCAAGCGGTTGGTTCGCCAATCAGGGAACTCTGGCGAACGTCGGTGTCGGCCCCGTCACCGGTTCCGGATTCTATGCCGGCAAGTGGGCGGACACCGACCTTCAGGAAGTCGCCACCCGCATCGACAGCACGCTCGACAACGCCGGTTTCGGCGGCAGCGGCTACGTCCTCAACGCGGTTTCCAACTACAACGCGAACCTCTACAAGCGCGAGGCGGAGGTCGGCACCTGGGGCCCGGTCTTCCCGGTCAACCACAGTCAGCTCTTCACCGACGCCGCGAAGAAGCTCGAAGTCGCCTACTACGAGAATCCCTATCGCACGCGATCGCTCTGCCCAACCCGAACGTGGCCTGGCCCTATGTCGCGACCGACTACAACGAGGTGATCTATCCCGACCTTCGGCCCGCACAAGGACAAGGCGATCTACATCGCCAGCCGGATCGGCTCCGAAGGCGTGGACCAGAAGGGCCGTCCGCAGCAGGTCTTCGATCTCGCCGGATACTCCGGACCTGCAGATCTACAACCAGCCGGACCAGGCGCTGCCGGGCTACAATCCGAACGAGGAGCACGCCCTCGCCGCCGCCTCCGGTCGCGCGGCGCTGAAGGTCAAGAACCTCGGCGAGGAATCCCCAACAACCCGCCGCTCGCCGCCTTCGCCCTGCAGACGGACATCAACGCCGACGCAGCGCCAGCTACACCTCCGATCCGTGGGTGCTGGTGCAGGTGAACAACCTCGCTCACCGGCGAGCCGGAAATGGCGGCCTATCAGGTCTTCAAGACCCGCGCCGGCACCACTCGCCTTTCCCGCGCCCGGCGGACGCCGTGGTCAATGCCGCCGACCCGGCCTCGCCTACGAGAGCGCCGACGAACTCCGGAGGACCGCTTCCTCGACCATCGATCCCGACCAAGGCCTACAACTTCACCTACCAGTTCGACTACCCGGTCTTCGCCGGTGACCTCCTGATCCCGCCCTATCCGCTCAACCTCGTCATCGGCAATGTCGCCATGCGCGACGCGCGCGGCGGCAACATCCAGGTCGACGGCGTCAACCAGCGCACCCTCTGGCGCGACGTGAACGGCAACGCCTGGGTCGTCTCCGGCGACGGGCGCTTCTTCCACCAGTTCTTCTATCCGTTCCGCGGCGACTTCTTCCTGCCGGGCTCCGTCGGCCGGCACTCCCGTGGCCTGGCTGCCGCAGGACAATGGCCACCTTCACCGGCACCGGCACCAGCCTCGAGCCGCGTGCAAGGTCGATCTACAACACCTTCTGGCGCTCGGACTATCCGAAGCTCAAGCGCGGCGAAACGCTCACCTATCAGGGCGGCGAATACTTCAACGAGAACCCCGGGCTCCAACGGCCTGCCCGCGCTGGTCGCGATGGCGGCCGCCGAGGTGGTCTACGACAGCGCCACGCCGAGCATGGTCCATCGAGTGCGGCCACCAGCCGAACACGCTACGACCTCGGCGACTCTCGGCCCGCATCATCCGGCCGCTCGACCGGCGCGAGAGCCTGCTTCACCGTCGCGCAGATGGGCACCGCCGGATTCACCCCGCCGCCACGCCGAAGATCTTCATCGTCGCCGAGCGCTGGTATTTCAAGGACCTGCCCGGCTCGCTGCAGAAGCGCTTCTACTTCGACTCGCTCGCCGAGAAGCTCGTCTTCCGCGGCCTACCTCAATGACAAGGAAAGCGGCGACCCCGACCTCACCGCCGGCCCGGACCCGACTCAACATCCTCGAGCCGAACGTCATGACGCCGGATGACTACACGCGCGATCCGCGCCCTCTCCGCCGACGCCAGCTTGGAAGACCGCGATCGACGCGATCTATCGTCAAGGCGCAGAACCCGAACGGCGTCACCGCGATCGTCGGAGCACCGTCGCGCAACCCGAGATTCCTTGCAGGGCGTCAACGAAGCGCTGCCCGCCGCGGTGTACCCGAGAAGAACTACCTGCGCTTCTGGTCGTACCGCCGGACGTCGATCGCCCTGGCACCTCCCGGTGCCGGACTTCGTGCCGCTCGACAGCTTCGGCGTCGGCTCCGCGCTGGTGCCGAGCCCGGGTCTGCTGACGCAGGAGCCCAACGGCTCCGCTCTACGTCACCATCGCCGAGAACAACCGCAGCGAACTCGACGGCGCGCCGGTCAGCCTGCACATCATCGAGATCATCCCGGACCGCTATCGCGGCGCGATCAAGGTGATCGAGGCGCGCCGACGCCTTCAGCGAAAAGATCACCCTCCAGCACAACGGCGAGTTCGGTGCCAACACCGGCGACCTCTACTACGAATGGTGGATCCGCGACGCCGCCCCGCTCGACGTGGTGGCCGACGAGGTCCTCGCGAGACGGCACCCTCACGGAGACCGACTGCCAACGGGCAACTCGCTCTGGCAGGAATACATCCCGGCCGACCGCGCGGTCATTGACCGATCATCGAATGCCGAAACACCTCGGCCTGCACACGATCGTCTTCGAAGGCCGCCCCGACGTGGTGCTCGCCGACAAGCTGGTGCTCATGCGCTACCGCCACAAGGACGAGGCGAGCTGGAAACTGGTGCCCTTCGAGTTCGCCAATGCCACCGCCGACTGGAAACCGGGCAACTCTCGCCCGTCTCGCCCGCTCCCTTCCAATGGGCCGGTGCCGCGAACTCGCCGCAACTCCAGGCCGACGGCAGCAAGCGCTACATCCCGCAGCTCGTGATGGGCTGGGTCAAGCGGGTGCTCGACCGCATCAATCCCTACGAGGCGCGCTACACCGACTTCTTCAGCAACGAAAGCCCGGCCACCTACAGCAGCCAGATCCAGATCGCCGGCGCGCCCTTCGCCGGCAAGGTGGCGCTCAATCCGGACAAGAACGTCATCGAGAACACCGGCCTGATCGAACTCTATCGAAACCGTGCTGGCAGCGCGCCAAGGAGCTCTCGATCGACAACTCCAGCAATCCGGTGAGCACCGACGGCATCAACCAGGCGCTGCTGCTCGCCGCCACCCGCCTGTCCGTGCTCTATGAACTGCTGGCCCGCGAGGCCTACAGCGATGCGCAGGACTCGACCATCACGGTCACGGACGACAGACTCGGCCTCGCAGGCGTCGCCTCCTTCACCCACGCCTTCCAGAACATGGAGGCCGACCTGCTGCACGAGGAACTGGCGCTGCTGCGCGGCACCGATTTCCGCAAGAGCTACCCGGTCTACAACCGGATGTTCTGGAACTACGCCAAGGGCCTCGGCGAAGCCGCCTACAACGTCAACTACAACATCTACGACGAGAACACCGACGGCTTCATCAACGAGGACGACGCCCGCGCGCTCTACCCGCAGGGCCACGGCGATGCCTGGGGGCACTTACGTCTCCGCGCTCGACATGCACTACAACCTGCTGCAGCACCCGGGCTTCAGTTGGAAGACCCGCTCGGAGTTGTATTCGCTGATGCAGAACGTCCTCGAGGTCGATTTCCTCGACGAGAAAACCTTCGCCAAGCTCGCCGCCGGCAAGGCCCGCGCCGGGCGCGACATCGTCCGCGACACCTACCGCCTCGCACTACACCCAGGATCCCGACGGCCAGTGGCAGGGCTACACCGACGGCGCCGATCCGGCCCGTGCCTGGGGCGTCTCCGAGTGGGCGCACCGCGCCGGCCAGGGCGCCTACTTCGACTGGGCCGTGGCCAATGCGCTTGCTTCCCGAAGATGCCGGCGGCCGCCACTCCAGTCGATAACCCGGAAAACCTCGACCGCATCGAGCGCCTCGGTCGCCATCGACGAGATCGGCGAAATCGCCGGCGGACTCTACGAAATCCAGATCGCCATGGACGAGGCCAACGGCGGCGTCAATCCGCTCGGCTTCGATTCGGACGCGCATCGCCTTCGACATCGATCCGTTCGTACGACAACGATGTCATGGGGTGCGGAGCACTCACTTCGAGCAGATCTACGAACGTGCGGTCACCGCCGGCGGCAACGCCCTCGACGACCCTCGATTTCGCCACCAAGCGCAGAACAAGCTGCGCCGCATCGCGGACGACACCGACGGATCTGATCCAGGAGGCCATGCGCCAGGATCTCGACTACCGCAACCGCCTGATCGAGATCTTCGGCCGCCCCTACGACGGCACGATCGGCTTCGGCAAGGCCTATCCCGAAGGCTATCAAGGGCCGGACACCCTGCTCTTTGCCTATCTGGACAAAACCAGGATTGATCAAATTGTTCCACCGAAAACCGCTCCTGCGGGCTCATCCAACATCGTGACATTCGATGTGGTCACAAACCAGGTGATCGGAATCATGAACAAGCCGGTCGATGGTGGATCTCTACAACGGAGTCTGGAACGGACAAGGGAGCACCCAGCGCCAGGAGGCCTTCAAGACCCTGATCGGAGCCAACAACTACCAGTTCGAGCCTATCGATCCGGATGGCGCCGGCCCGCTTCAGACCCCGACCTTCACCGCGCCCTACACGACCGCATCCAAATATGCATTCCAGGCACCGGTAGGTTGGGGCCAACGGACCAGTTATGGCAGAACCCAGGCTTCCTTGAACAGCATGCTGGCGGCGGAGATCGAACTCGATAGCGCCATCAGCACTTATACGAATTACATCAAGGATCTACAGAACAAGCTCCTCCGGATTGATTGCCAGTTGGCGCTCTTCCAGGCAAAAAAGAACAATCACGATGAGATCGCGAGACTTCGCAGGAAAATCAGTGATACGGTGATAGGGCTGGAGACAGCCTTTGGGATCATATCCAAGGTTACCGGAATCATTGCTGCTGTCGGCGCGATGGGTGGGTGACGGCCTTCCTACAGCGAACGGATTCTCCAATGATTTCACATCCATCGGAAGGGGCATTTCGACAGGCGTCCAAGGTGTGGCTTCGATCGCTCAAGCCGTCGCGGAAACGTGAAGGAACTGAGTGTGGCGATCGTCACCCGCGATGGTGAGGCGAATGAATTCAAAATTGACCTGAGAAACGAGCAACTGGATCAGATCGCCGAGTTGGAAGGCATGATCGAGGAGTTTCAGTCAACCTGTCAGGCAACGAACAACCGAAGCGCGACGCGATCGGCACGGCCATCCAGAACCTCGAAACTCACCGCCAGGAATACGTCACCGCGCAGGCCGAAGGCTTCCGCCTGCTTCGCGAGCGTGAGGCCTTCAACAAGATCCTCGCCTCGAAGGTGCAGAAGAACCGCTATCAGGACATGATCTTCCGCCTCTCTCGCAACGAGGCGATGAGCAAGTATCAGAGCTCCTTCAACGACGCCGCCCGCTACGCATGGCTGGCGGCGCGGGCCTATGACTACGAAACCAGCCTCGATCCGGGACATCCGGCGGCCCCCGGCGCGCTGCTGGACAAGATCGTCAAGGAACGCCAACTCGGTGCTTGGAGTCGATGGCGAGCCACAAGCTGGCACACGGCGGACTCGCTGAAATCCTCACCCAGCTCAATGGCAACTTCGAGGTGCTCAAGGGCCAGCTCGGAATCAACAACCCGCAGTCGGAGACCGAGAAGATCTCGCTGCGCAGCGAGTTGTTCCGCATCGGGCCACCGCTTGCTGACGGCGGTGCCACTGCGAGCGACGACCGCTGGAAGGACGCGCTCAAGGCGCGGATCGTGCCGGACCTCAACGCGATGCCGGAGTTTGTCCGCTACTGCCGTCCGTTCGCGAGCCGGATGTGCAACCCGGCATCGTCATCCGTTTCAGCACCCATATCGAGCCTGGGAAAAACTTCTTCGGACAGCCACTGGCCGCCGGCGATCACGACTACAGCACCGCCAACTTCGCCACCAAGATCCGCGGCTTCGGCGTCTGGCTGGACAACTACAATGCCGCCGGGCTCTCGACCTCGCCGCGCGCCTACATGGTCCCGATCGGCAACGACTACCTGCGGACCTCCACATCAGCCGCGCCCATCAGTCCGCGTCTGGAGCGTGGTGGAACAACGCATCCCGACGCCCTTCGTCATCAACCAAGCAATCTGTCATCGCCCGGTTACATCCCGACGCTCAACGGCGTGGACGGTGGCTTCGGCCGAGCTGCGCCGCCACGGTGACTTCCGCATGTATCACGACAACGGCGATCCCGCGGCCGACGACAGCGAGCTGATCCTGGACTCCCGACTCATCGGCCGCTCGGTGTGGAACTCCGAGTGGATGCTCATCATCCCCGGTGCCGGACTGCACGCCGATCCGACTGACCGGGCTGACTGAACTCGCCGACACGATTTCGGACATCAAACTCTACTTCATGACCTACTCCCATCAGGGCCAGTAGACGAACCGTGGCCCAATCCTCAATCTTCCCATCCGATGAAAACCTTGCTCCTCCTATCTGCCGCCGCGTTCCTCTTCGGCTTGCAGCGCCGACGTCGTCCGCCGCGGGCTTCACCGACTCCGACGTCCTCTTCTACGGCGAGGTCCGCCAGGTCGGCGGGGCGCAGACCGTCCTGCTCCAGTCGGGGCATCTGGAAATGACCTTCGTCAATCAGTCCAACTCCGCCAACCGCGTCACTCTCGAAACCGAGTTGACGACCGACCGGGGCGGGAGATACCAAAGCCGTATTCCTACTCCCTTGAAGGTGCCACTGGCCTATCTGCCGGAGGCCCCCCGGATCGATGAGTTCCTGTCCGTCGGCTCGGCAACCACAACTTCAAGATCCAGGAAATCACCATCGACGGCGCACCCGGCCACCCTGCCGGACGGCAGCAAGGAGTTCTACGGCCTGAGCTTCGCCAGCCGCGCCAGTCGACTACCGGCTCGATCTGCTGGTGGCGGGCGACAGCACCGACACCGATGGTGACGGCCTGCCCGACTGGTGGGAGCACCTCTACGGGCTCGACCCGGATCTCGCCGATGCCAACGGCGATTCTGACAACGACGGCTGGAGCAATCTCGAAGAGTTCCGCCGCGGCAGCAATCCGGCCGTTAGCAATCGCGATCCCCAGCTGGCGACCGCCGAAATCATCGTCCCGGAGTCCGGTGAGGCCGGCGTCTATCTGCACTCCTCGATTCCGATACTCCGGCCGCCGGGATCGACCTGCTCTCCGGCAGCGAGGCGTGGTTTTGAAATCAAGTTCGACGGCGTGCCGCTGGCTCCCGGCGAGACGCGCATTTTCCCTGAGCGACCTTCAGTCCGGCCGGCTGACCATCGCCCACCGGACCGCGCGGTGCGCCAGTTCGCGCTGCCGCTCAGTTGGAACGACGGTGGCGACGCCGTCACCGGTCAGGTGCTCGTGCGCGTCGTCTCGCCCAGCACCGGGGACGGCAGCGACGTCGAGCCTCTGGCTCGATGGAGATCTGACCATCCCTCCGGTCGGCCAGGCCATCGGCAACTGGTCCGACCGCTCCGGAAACAACCGCAACGCCACGCAGCCGCTTGCCGGACTATCAACCGGTCGTCGCCGATCACTCGGCGGACTTTTCGCATCGGAATCCGCCCACCTGTTCTTCCAGGACGTCGCCCTGCCGGTCGGCAACCACACGGTGCTCGCCGCCTATCACGCCGCCGCCTCCGGACGCACCCGCAGACCCTGCTCTCCACCAACCGCGGCTTCCTGCAACTCGCGCCCGACCAGCCAGGCGGTTTCCTATCCGGGCGCTCCCAG